>JACRPO010000012.1 GCA_016223165.1 Burkholderiales bacterium | reverse complement strand
TACAGATGGTCGATGCGGTCGGTGTTGAACAGCGAAGAACGCCGCTTGATCCCGTGCACCACGTATCCCTTGCCCAGCAGCAACTCGGCCAGGTACGCCCCGTCCTGGCCCGTGATGCCGGTGATCAGCGCCGTCTTCTTCACTTCTCGCTTCTTCCGCGACCGACTCGATTCACCAGGGCGTGCCGGGCTGCCGCGCGTGCGGCAGCCGGGGCCCGTCGGGCGCCATGCGTGCCCGCGCCCCGACGCTCCGCCGGACCGCTTCAGTATTCGTTGAGGATGACGCCGGCAATGCGCGCCGGGCTCTGCGACAGGGCAGCCACGAGTTGCTGCAGAGAGGCCACGCGCGACTGGTCCTTGCGCGCGACGACCAGCGCCGCGCCGCAGCGCGCCGCGATGACCTGTGCGTCGACGCCGTACATCATCGCCGGCGTGTCGACCACGACATGGTCGAACTTGGAGGCCAGCTCGCGCATCAGCACGCCGAAGGCAGGCCGCTCGATCAGCTCGAGCGGATTGGGCGGCGCGATGCCCACGGGCATGACGAACAGATTGGCCACGTCGGGCACCGGCTGGATCACGTCGGCGGCGACATGGCCGACGAGCACGCTGGACAGGCCCGTCTTGTTCTCGAGCTTGAACAGTTCGTGCTGGCGCGGCCCGCGCAGGTCGGCGTCGATCAGCAGCGTGCGGCCGCCCACCTGGGCGAGAGACACGGCGATATTGGCGCTGAAGAAGGTCTTGCCGTCGCCCGACGAGGGGCTCACCACCGCCAGCGCCGGCTTGGCCTGGCCGGTGTTGCCGTGGTACAGGCGCGCCATCAGCTGGCTTCGGATCTCGCGGAAGGCCTCCGCCTGCATCGAGAACGGCTGGTTCAGCCCCACCAGCTCGGGCATCAGCTGGCGCCGCTCCTCGCTGGAATAGGCATAGCCGAACTGCTCGGACAGCGCGTGCAGCACCTGGTCCTGCGACACCAGGCCGAGAGCCACGGCGGCCTCGCCGAAGCGCAGCCCCTTGTTGCGGGCGAAGTCCAGGATCTGCTCCACCTTCTCGGCGCCGAGGGCCGCCTTGGCGTCGAGCAGGGCGCCGATGAGGCGCTCGTTGACGATGCTCTCTTCGCTGCGGCCCTGCACCAGGCTGGAGTCGCCCTGGCCCGGCGCTGCGTCGAGCGTCTTCAGATCAGACGGCATGTTCATCACGTTCCTTCTCGAGGTGCGGGCAAGCTACGGAATGCGGTGCTGGCGGCCAGCACCGGCGGGCGCAGGCCGGCGATGCGCGCCGTGCCACTGCCGGGCCGCGGCAAGACGCCGAGCAACGGCAGCCCGAGCGACAGCGGCAGCTCCTCGACCGTGCGCACGCGGCGGTCGATGTACTCGCGCACGATGGCCATGGCGATGGCCAGCACGGTGCCGATGACGACGGCGAGCAGCGTATTGCGCAGGATGTTCGGCGAGCTGGGCAGCGACGGCTCCTTCGCGTCGGAGAGCACGTAGGCACCACCCTGCGTCGTCTTGGTCTCGAGGTTGGTCTGGCTCAGGCGGGTGAGCACGGCATCGTAGGCACGCTGCGCGGCCTCGACTTCGCGCACCAGCACCATGCCCTCCTCGCGCGCACCGCGCAGGCGCAGCACGCGGGCGCGCTGCGCCTCCAGCGAGGCGCGGATCTCGGCCTCGCGCTGGCGATTGATGGTGTTCGTCACGCCCACCGTTCCGGAGACGCGGCGCGACTCGGTGTCGAGCCGCGCGCGCAGCGAGTCGATCGTGGCGCGCGTCTCGATCACCTGCGGGTGGTTGCTGCCCAGGCGCGAGTCGAGCTCCTGCAGCTTGGCCTCGGCGGTGCTCAACTGCGCACGCAGCGTGATGATGAGCGGGTTGTTGACGACTTCGGAAATGCCGTCACCGGCGCCACGAACCTGCGCCTGCCGGCTGGCCGATTCGGCCGACATCGACTGCAGCACGACGAGCTGCGAGGAGAGCTCGTTCAGCCGAGCGGTCTCGACGTCGAGCGCGCCGTCGGAGACGACGACGACGCCGCGGTCGCGCTGGTAGGCCGAGAGCCTGGCCTGCGCGGCCTCGAGCTGGGCGCGCAGCTCCTTGGCGCGCGCGTCGAAGACGGCGGTGTGCTGCTTGGCCGGGTCGACGCGGAACTGCAGCGCCGTGTCGAGGAAGGCCTGCGCGAAGAGGTTGGCCGTGCGCGCCGCCGTGGCCCCGTCCGGCGCCTTGTAGCTGATGCTGATGACGGTGGAGTCGCGCGAAGGCTTCACGTCGAGGCCCCGCTGCAGCCACTCGATGAGCCAGGCGTCGAAGCTGCCGGCGCCCTTGGCGTCGCGGTTCCACTCGTCGCGCAGGTCGGGGTTGTCGGCGAGCTTGAGCGCCTTCACCACCGACAGTGCCACGCGCTCGCTCTTGAGCACGTCCACCTGCGTGGCCATGAAGACCGGCGAAGGGCTGCCGGCGTAGACCGCCGAGCCGGCCACGTCGGGGCGGAACTGGTCGACGAGCAATGTCGTCGTGGCCGTGTACTGCCGCGGCATCGCGAGGCTGACCGCGAGCACGCCGCCCACCGTCAGCAGCAGCACCATGAGCGCAGCCTTCCAGCGCGCCCGCATGATGATCAGGAATTGACCGAGCGTCATCGCATCTCCTAGCTTAGAAAAGGCTCTCGCGGACGAAGACCACGTCGTCCTGCTCCAAGGTCTCCTGCAGCCCCGGGGTCAGCTCCTTCACCGCGCCGTCGGGGCCGCGGCGGTTCACGCGGATGCCGCGCTGCGTGCCACGCAGCGTGAGCCCGCCGGCGGCGGCCACGGCCTGCAGCACGGTCATGCCTCGTTCGAGGCGCAGCGCGCCCGGCTTCTGCACCTCGCCGTAGACGTAGATCTGCGGCATGCGGTCGACGTAGACGACGTCGTTGTGCTGGATCACGATGTCCTCGGTGGTGCCGCCGCGGAACAACACGCGCAGGTCCACCTGCTTGCGGAAGGCCTTGCCGTCGCGCGTGCCGACGACGGTGAGCGTGTCACTCCCGTCCGGCGCCACGCCGCCGGCCATCGCCAGCAGGTCGGACAGCTTGGTGTTGCTCAGCTCCAGCGGGTACCGGCCCTGGCGCACGACATGCCCCAGCACCGTGGCCTGGCTGCCCTTTTGCGTGATGACGAGGATCGAGACCTGCGGCTGCTTCAGGAACTTGCCCGCGAGCAGGCCGTCGGCGATGCGCTGCGCGGCCGCCGCGACCGTCAGGTTGCCCAGTTGCACGGAGCCGAGCAGCGGATAGCTGATGACGCCCGACTCGGGAATGCGCGTATCGAGAGAGAGCTCCGGGCTCTGGAAGACCGTGATCTTGATCACGTCGCCCGGGCCGAGCACATAGTCGCTCACCGGCGCCGGGCGCTGCTGGGCGCGGGCGAGTCCCGCCGTCGCCAGCAGGGCCGTGGCCGCGAAGGACCGAAGGAGAAGACGTCGCATCGTTGCTGCCCCGTACTTGATCATCGGCGCGAGTCTAATGGTCCGACGGGCCGCATGGGGCGGCGCGCCGCACCCCCGAAGTTGAAGGGGTCACGCTCCGCAGCGACACGGTCCCGGCCAGCGAACGGGGCGGGCGGTCCGCCGCGACGCCCGCTCGTGCCACCCCTCGCCCACGTCGCAGCCCCGTCGTCGCGCCCCCGGTCAATCGCCCTCGGGCGATTGCCAGGCCCCACGTGGGCCGTTGCGTCCTTGCTCGCGCTCGCGCGCCCAGGTCTCCTCGAACTGCCGCCGGCCCTGCTTGGCGATGGCGATCAGCCGCCCCTCGTCGGCGAAGTGCGGCACCATCTCCTCGAGCAGGTCGATGCTGTGGCGGCGGAACCTCATCGCCTGCACGCGCGCCTCGTGCGGGCGCATGCCGGCGAGCTCGAGCACGGTGCGGCCGCTCATCAGCGAACTGTCCAGCGTTTCACGCTCGACATACACCAGCCCGAGCTGCCTCAGGCGTGCATAGTGCGCGGCATTGCGCGCCCTCGCGACGAGGGTGCACTGTGGAAAATGCTCGCGCACGAGCGTGGCGCATTCCACGCTTTGCTCCACATCGTCGATGGCCAGCACGAAGATGCGCGCCTGGCCGGCACCGGCGATGCGCAACAGGTCCAGCCGCGTGGCGTCGCCGTAGAAGGCCTTCCAGCCGAAACGGCGCAGGCTCTCGATGTGCTCGGCGTTGTGTTCGAGCACCGTGGCCGTCATGCCATTGGCGGCGAGCAGCCGGCCGATGACCTGCCCGTAGCGGCCGAAGCCGGCGATGATGACGGGTGCCTGCTGCGGCTCGGCGATCTCCGCCGGCCCGCCCGCCGCGGCACGGCGCGCGAGGTGTGCCGGCCAGATGCGGTCGGCCAGCAACAGCAGCAGCGGCGTGACGAGCATCGACAGGGCGATCGCCGCCACCAGCAGCGGCGCCGCGCTGCCGGCGATGACGCCGCCCCCCTGCGCGGTCTGCAGCACGACGAAGCCGAACTCGCCGCCCTGCGCGAGCAGGATCACGAAGACCGGCCGCTCGGCCAGCGGCACCGGAATCATGCGTGCCATCGCGGCGAGCACGACCGCCTTCACGACGAGGAAGCCGGCGACGATGGCGGCGACGATCGCCGGATGCTCGCGCACGACCGCGAAGTCGATGCCCATGCCCACGGCGATGAAGAAGAGGCCGAGCAGCAGGCCCTTGAACGGCTCGAGGTCCGTCTCGAGCTCCCGCCGGTACTCGCTCTCGGCGAGCAGCACGCCGGCCAGGAAGGCGCCAAGGGCCATCGACAGCCCGACACTGCGCATCAGCGCCGCGGTGGCCACGACGAGCAGCAGCGAGGCGGCCGTGAAGATCTCCGGCGTGCGGCTGCCGGCGATCCAGCGCAGCGCCGGGCGCAGCAGCGCTCGCCCGCCGAGGACGATGCCTGCCACCACGGCGACGGCCTGCAGCGCAGCCCAGCCGCCGCCGCCGGCCCGCTCGCCGGCGCCCGCAGCGAGCAAGGGCAGCAGCGCGAGGATGGGGATGGCGGCGATGTCCTGAAAGAGGGCCACGCTGAGCACGGTCTGCCCGGCCCCGGTGGCCATCAGGTTGCGCTCGTTCAGCACGGCCAGGCCGATGGCGGTCGACGACATCGCCAGGGCCAGCGCCGCCACCAGCGCCACGCGGGCTTCGACGCCGAAGGCGAGCGCGAACGCGCCGACGACGGCCGCCGAGCCGAACAGCTGCGCACCGCCCCAGCCGAAGATCGGCCGGCGCAGGCTCCACAGGCGCCGCGGCTCCAGTTCGAGCCCGACCAGGAACAGCATGAGCACGACCCCGAACTCGGCTACGTGCAGCATCGTCTGCGCGTCGGTGACCAGCGCCAACCCGAAGGGGCCGATGGCGATGCCGGCGGCGAGGTAGCCGATGATCGAGCCGAGGCCCGCAAGCCGCGCCAGCGGCACGGCCAGCACGGCGGCGGCGAGGTAGACGAGAGTGGCGTTGAGCCAGCCGTTGCCGTGTTCCATGACGCGATCGGGTGGACGGCGCTCGTCGATTCGCCGTCGCTCAGCCGGTGGCCAGCGCCGGCCGCGCGTCGGCCGGTACGTCGCAGCCTGCCTCGGGCTCGAGTTCGGCCAGTTCGGGCCAGGCGGGCCACGAGCCGAGCCGCTCGGCGAAGACGCGCGCATGCTCGTCGAGCGCCGCCTCGTCGGCGCGGTGCGCGCCGTGCAGCACGAGCGGCGGCAGCCAGCGCATGCCGGTCAGGCGCGCCGTCTGCTCATAAGGCGGCAGGAAGGCGTCGAAGAAGTAGCGGTTGTAGCCGGCCGGGTGGTACGAGGCTTCCGGCCCGCCGGTGGAGGCCACCAGCCACCAGTCCTTGCCGCGCAGCGCCGTGCCGCCGGGCCCGTAGGCCCAGCCGAAGGCGAACACCTCGTCCAGCCAGAGCTTGAGCAGCGGCGGCATCGAGTACCAGAGGATCGGCTGCAGCCAGACGAGGAGCCTCGCTGCCTGCAGCGCCGCCTGCTCGGCGGCCACGTCGATGAAGTAGTCGGGATACAGCGCATACAAGTCGCGCACGTCGATGCGGCCGCTGCGCACGCCGGCCCCGCGCGCCAGTTCATGCAGCAGGCGGCGCGCCACGCGCGAGTGCTGCAGGGACGGGTGGGCGGCGATCACCACGATCTCGGCGGCGTTCTCGGCGGGAACCTCGGTGGCGACCTCGAGGCGGACCTGGGGCATAGGCCGCTACCATACCCCACGGTAACGCGGCCGCCGCCGCCGGTACAAGCCAACCAGAACAGACCCGGGAGCGCGAACCATGCCCGTCATCGTCATCGCCAACCCCAAGG
Organism: Burkholderiales bacterium; assembly: GCA_016223165.1. Lineage (GTDB taxonomy): Bacteria > Pseudomonadota > Gammaproteobacteria > Burkholderiales > Burkholderiaceae_C > Rubrivivax. The sequence continues at coordinate 763,441 of JACRPO010000012.1, read as the reverse complement.
GTGGCGTCGGCAAGAGCACGCTGGCCACCAACGTGGCCGGTTGCCTGGCAGCGGCCGGGCACGCGGTGATGCTGGGCGACGTCGACCGCCAGCAAAGCGCGCGCCAGTGGCTGGCCCTGCGCCCGCCGCAGGCGGCGCGCATCACCGGCTGGGACGTGGCGGCCGACGAGGTCGTGCGCCCGCCCAAGGGCACCACGCACGTGGTGCTCGATACGCCGGCGGCGCTGCACGGCAAGCGCCTGGAGGCGGTGCTGCGCATCGCCGACCGCCTGATCGTGCCGCTGCAGCCGAGCCTGTTCGACATCCAGGCCACGCACAGCTTCCTCGCCGAGCTGGGCGAGCACCGGCGCTTCGCGTCCATCGAGACCGTGCTCGTCGGCAACCGCGTGCGCGAGCACACGCGCGCCAATGAACAGCTGCATCGTTATCTGGGCACGCTGCCGCTGCCCGTGCTCGCCTGGCTGCGCGAGACGCAAAACTACGTGCAGCTCGCCGCGCATGGGCTGACGCTCTTCGACGTCGCCCCCGGCCGCGTCGAGCGCGACCTCGAGCAGTGGGTGCCGCTGACGGCCTGGCTGCGTGGCAGCCCGGTCGCTTCGTCGCAGGACAGGGCGGCATGAAGGCGCCGGCGCCGGTGACGACGCATGCCCCGCGCCACTTCGAGCGCCTGTCGGACCTGCAGCCGCTGGTCGGGCAGGAGCTCGGGCTGAGCGACTGGATCGCGATCGACCAGCGGCGCATCGATCTCTTCGCCGAAGCGACCGACGACCACCAGTGGATCCATGTCGACCCGGCCCTCGCCGCGGCCGGGCCTTTCGGCGCCACCGTCGCGCATGGCTTCCTCACGCTGAGCCTGTTGCCGCCGTTCTTCGCGAGCGGTTTCCACATCGACGGCATCCGCATGGGCATCAACTACGGACTGAACCGCGTGCGCTTCCCGGCCCCGGTGCGCGTCGGCAGCCGGCTGCGTGCGCGCTTCAAGCTGCTCGCCTACGAGCCGCTGGAGGGCGGTGCGCAGCTGACTGTGGAGGTCACGGTGGAGATCGAGGGCTCGGACAAGCCGGCCTGCGTGGCCGAGTCGGTCACCCGGCGCTACGTCTGACCCGGCCCGACTGGCCGGACCGGGTCGCGCCGGACCCGAGGGTCTGGCGCGCGCCCCGAGGGCGCGGTTTCGGGCACTGCGGCCGCGGGCGTGGCGCGGCGGCCCGCCGCGGGCGGGCTCGCGCGTGTCGGCGCCAGCGGCGGCGCCGCGCCCAGCGCTCGCTCGGCCGCCTCCAACGCCGCCTCGGCCGCGGCGTCCACCTTATCCACCTTGTCCGGCCTGTCCGCCATCGCACCCGATGCCGCGCCCCGCGCCCGCGGCAGGGCGGCAGGCGACGGCCGGTCGGGCAACGGTGCAGCGAGCCGCGGCCCGGGCTCGCGGCCGGCAGGCACTGCCGCGGCCGACGGGCCCCGGCGGTCGTTCGCGCCCTCGGTGAACGAGGGTGGCCTCGGCGCCTCGGTGTCCGGCTGCGGAGCGGCGGCGCGGCGCCACTGGACCGAAAGGCCGATCACCAGGGCGGTCGCCAGGCCGACCGCGCCGCCGATCGCCAGCGGCCCGAGCCGCCCGAATCGAGCCGTCGGCGCACCGCGGGCCGGCCTGCCGGCCAGTGCCGGACGGACATCGACACGCGCGCCTCGGGCTGCCGCCGGTGACAGCGCAGGTTCGCCGAGCGGCAGCACGATGTCGGGCCCCGCCGGAGCCGCCAGCTCGATGTACAGGTCGACGGACTCCGCCGCTGAGGTGTCCACAGGCGGCGGCGGTCCCGTCATCGCGGTGCTGGCCACGGCCTGCGCGATCGATTCGATGGTCGACGCGAGATGCGATGTCGCCGGGCGCGCGGCCGTCGGCACCCATGGCGCAAGCGGCGGTGCTGGGAAGGGCGCCGGCGCCGGCGTTGCGAGCACCTTCGCGGCGAGTTCCGCGGCCGAAGCAGGTGGCGTGAGTTGAACGGGTGGAGCGGCAAGACCGGCGGGAACGGCTGCAGCGCCCGCCGCCATCGTGGGCTCCGCGGCCGGTGCGGCTGGCACGGCCTGTGCTGCCGGGGCGGCTTGTGGGGCCGGGGCGGGCAGCGGCGGGTGGGTCGGGCGCGCGCCCAACGAAGCACCGCGTTCGGCCAGCCGCGCCAACGGCCCCAGGGCCTGCGGCATCGGCGTCGACTCGACCCGATCGCTTGCCGCGATGGGTCCGGGGGCCGCTCTCAGCGACTGGCCGCACTCGATGCAGCGCAGAGCCTCGAGGTCATTGGCCGTTCCGCAGGCTTCGCAACGCCGGTGCGGCAGCACCGCGCCGCACCGGCTGCAGAACCTGCCGCCCGACTCGGCATGGTGATGGCACTTCGGACACCAACCCACTCGCTTCCCCGCTTCGCATCGTCCCCCGGGTCGCCGTCGTTCGCGCGCGCCGCTTGGGCGCCCGCGTTCCGTCGGCGGCACGCCCGACTGTACGGGGTCCGACGGCGCCGGCCGGGCCCGCTGTCCACGACCGCACCGGGCTTATGACGCGAAGATCGGCGGGTCGGACCCGAACGGCGGGCGCCGGTGGACCGCGTGGTCGCGGTGCCGCGCCGGCGCGGCACGCCCTGCGTCGGCCTCAGTCGCACAAGCCGAGGATCTTCTGCTCCGTGGTGCAGACGCGCACCGGCTTCGGTGGCGGGCGCATGGCCGCGCAGCGGCCGAGTTCGCGTGCCGTGGCCGGGTAGTAGGTCCAGCCCTGGCCGAGCGGCGGCATGTCCAGTGACACTTCCTTCCACTTCGGGTGGCCCTGCGACTGCAGGTTGTCGAAGTTGAGGCAGAGCGAGCGTGCGAACTGCGCCAGCCGCGCCTGCGTACCGGCGAGGTTGTAGTCGTAGGTGACGAGGAAGGCCTTCACCGCCATGCCGGGCAGGTCTTCCGTGAGCAGGTTCGGATAGTTGGTCGCCTTCACCGCGCTCTGGAAGTAGGTCTTCAGCGCTGCCTTGCTGGCCGGGTTGTCCGGGTCGAGCTTGAGCAGCTTGATCAGCGAGCGCGCCTCGGCCTTCATGTCCGTCAGCAGCTTGGCCGGCTGCCCGGCCACGATGGCGACGACATCGATGCTCTTGTCGCCGGTGAGCTTGAAGAGTGCCTCCTCGTGCGTCAGGAACGTCAGCTTGCTGTCCGGCAGCGCCTGGTCGAACATCAGCCGATACATCGTCGTCGTCGTCATCGCCGTGCCGCTGCGCATCGGGCCGACGTTGATGCGCGCGTCGCGCATCTCGTGCACGAAGTTCATCGGCGAATCGGCGCGCACGACGAAGTACACCTCTTCGTTGTAGAGCGGCAGCACCACGCGCAGCGGCCGGATGATGGCGTCGGCCGTCTTGTCGCCGGCCCGGCCCTGGTTGATGAAGGCCTGGTAGACGTCGGACTGCACGAGCGCCAGCTTGACCCCTTCTTCATAGCGAAGCCGGTGGATGTTGTCCGGCGAGCCTGCCGAGGGCAGGGCCTCCAGATCGATCTGCGCTTGCGGGGCAATGAACTTGCCCAGGTCACGCCCGATCTGGATGTAGGTGCCGCGCTCGGAAGCGGTGACGATCTTGTACGCCACCGGGGCTCCGGCGGGCCGCGTCGCTGCCGAAGCTGCGGGCGAAGGAGGGGCCGCCTGCGCCGTGGGTCGTGGCGTCGCCGGCGATGTGCCCTGCGGCGTTGCGCCCTGCGGTGCACGAGGCGTCGTGGCCTGCGCGGCCGCGCCGAGCGTGGCCAGCAGCAGCCCCGCCTCGAAAACGGCTCGCACGATGAATCTGGAACCCTTCCGGAACATGCATCAACTCCCGCTTGGTTTGGAACCGGGTGCACACAGGCCGAGCGCATCCATCGCCGCCGTGCACTCGCGGGGCAGGGATGGTTGAGGTGGTGACGGACGGACGGGGCGTGGTCTGGGCGCCTCGGCGGCCGGCGGGGGTGCCACGGTTGGACCGACCGTCGCCGTGGCTTCGGGTGCCTGGGCGGCCAGCCGCACCGCGGCCCGCGGCGGTGCTGCCGCACGCGCCGGTGGCCGCGCGGTCTGTGCCGAGGGGACGAGCGGGTCCGCGGCCCGGCCGTCGGGCGCGCGTGCGGCAGGCTGCGTCGTCGCGCCCAGCAGCCGCGCTGCGGCCTCGGCGGCGGCGTCGGCGGCCGCATCGGCGGCCGGGCCCGGCGTGACCTTGCCGGTCCCCGCGAGCACCGGCGTGTCCTGTCGCTTGGGGACCGGCGGCGCCTGGTGGGGCCAGATCATGAGGGCCGTGATGGCCAGCGTGACCACGCTCACGGTACCGAGGCCGACGAAGAAGGGTCCGATCCAGTTCGCGCGGGGCGGGTCAGCGGGCTGCACCGATTCCTGCCACACGCTGCCCGGGAAGCTGCCGGCAGCTGTGTCCGGTGGCCCGACCGCCATTGCCGTGGGCCGCGAGACCGACAGCGCGACGGGCAGGGTGGCCGGCAGGCTGGAAGGCAGGGTCGTGAGCGTGATCGTTTCGATCGAAGGGGTGTCCGCGTCCGGCGGGGCGATGGCCCTCGCCATCGTCGGCACCGAGCGCAACGCGCCCCGATCGGCGAGTTGCTGCAGGGGCATGGCAGCACTTCGTGGCGGCTCCGGCGCGGCGGCGGCGGCCAGTTCGACATGTCCCTCTTCGGCCGATTCAGCGGACGCGACGGACGCGACCGTTTCGACGGGCTGAAGGGCCGCGCCTGACTGGCTGGGCTCGACTGGCCTGGCCTCTTCGACCGCTGTGGTCTCCTCGACCGGCGAGGCGGCCCCTGTGCCCGGCGCGAGTTCCACGGCGACGGCAGCGAGCATGGCTTGCGCCGCCTGCTGTGTCGCGGCCGCCTCAGCCGCCTCGGCGGCCTGAACGACTGCGGTGGTGGGCGTCTCCCCTGCCTGCGAGCGCACCTGCACACCGCAAGCGTGGCAATGCCTGGCGGCACCGTCGTTGACCGCGTTGCACGACGGGCATTCCTGCCGCTGCAACGCCGCGCCGCAGCCGCTGCAAAACCTGGCCTCGGCCGCACTCGGCAGCTTGCACTGCGGGCAAGTCAGAGGAATCACGGCAGCCTCCCACACGGTGATTGGGCGAGTGGTCAATGCGGCGCCTCCCTCGCACCGCATCGAGCGCCCTTCGTCGCGCCGATACTTGCCGAACGGCAGCACCGTGCGCAGACCCCGACTCGGGGGTAACTGACTGTAAGTGCCAGGGGCGGCGGCCCGCGCCCGTCCGGCGGGCGGGCGGGTTCGGGTTTCCACTGCAACGCCGCGCCCTTCGCCCCCAAACGAGGGACAGGGGCCGCGCCGCTGCCCGGGATGACAATGCGCCGGCCGGTTGGGGCCGCTCGCTGCCGTCATGCTGCTCCGTCGTGCCACCTGCCGCGTTGGGAGCCCCCTATGAAGGTACTGCTTGTCGACGACCACCCGCTCGTGCTGACCGCGCTGCAGGCGGTGATCGGCAACATCGGCAGCGACATCCAGGTGGCCGGCGTCGCCAGCGCCGCAGCCGCGCGGCAGGCGATGGTGGCCGACCCCGAACGCGATCTCGTGCTGCTCGATCTCGCGCTCGGCGACGCCGACGGCTTCGACCTGCTCGCCGAGCTGCGCAACGCCTACCCCGCCGTGCCGGTGGTGGTGGTGTCGGCCTCCGAACGCGCCAGCGACGTGATCCGCGCCATCGACCTCGGGGCCATGGGCTTCGTGCCGAAGAGCACCTCGCATGCCGAGCTGCACGAGGCGCTGCGCATGGTGATGACGGGCTCGATGTACGTGCCGCCGTCGATGCTGGGCATCGACTTCGCGCGCGTGCGGCGCGACATGCAGGCCGAGGCCGAGGCGGCCAGCGTGGCGCTCGCCGCGAGCGGCGCGCCGCTCGGCGCCGCGGCACGTGCCGAGCCGCACCAGAAAGTGCCTTCGATGCAGGACCTGGGCCTCACGCCGCGCCAGGCCGAGGTGCTGGGCCTGCTGCTGCAGGGACTGCCGAACAAGCTCATCGCCCGCCAGCTCAACCTCTCGGTGGAGACGGTGAAGGACCATGTCGCCGCCGTGCTGCGCGCGCTCAACGTCAGCTCGCGCACGCAGGCGGTGCTGGCGGTGAGCCAGATGACGCAGGGGCAGGGCGGCTTCTTCCCGCGCCGGCCCACGGCCGGGGTCTAAAGAGGCTGAGAGTCTTTCGATCATGCCCGCTCATCACGCCAGAAGGCGCCCGCTCGTCGTTGCAAATGCTCGCTATAGCCCGCGCTATGGCTCGCATTTGCGCCTCGATCGGACCCCTTCTGGCGCGCTGCTCGGGCACGCTCGAAAAACTCTCAGCCTCTGAGGCATCGGCCCCGCGATGGCGCTCGACGCCGTGGCCGTGCCGTCCGTCCCGATCGGGCCGGTGCCCGACCCGGCGACGCGTGCTTCGGCCAGCGCGGCGGCTGCACCGGCAGGTGTCGCCACCCGGCCGCGCGGCGATGCCGATCACCTGCGCGCGCTGTTCGTGCAGACGCCGGCTACGCTCATCGGCTATCTGCTCGGCGCCGGCGTCATCACCTGGCTCTTCTGGGCGCTGGCGCCTTCGGCACAGATGCTCGGCTGGCTTGGGGCGCTCGCGGTGCTGTGGTTCGTGCGGCTCGCGCACTACCTGCGCTTCCTGCGCAACCCGCGCGCCGACGACGCCACGCTGCTGAAGTGGCGGCGCAGCTGGCGCGTGCTCGTGCTGCTGCAAGGCAGCCTCTGGGGGGTCGCCGGCTGGATGTTCTGGGGCCTGGGCACGCCGTACCAGCGCCTCGCGCTCATCCTCGTCGTCTACAGCTACTGCGTCAGCTCGGTGCAACTGCTCGCCACGCAGCCGAAGGTCTTCCTCGGCTTCATCACGCTCGTCTTCGCGCCGGCCATCGTGCGCATCGCCAGCGACACCACGCAGCCCGGGCACGTGCAACTGGCCGTCATCGCCACCATCCTCTTCTGCTCGACGGTGCTGATGGTGCGCACCTTCGGCAATGCGCTCGGCCTGGCGATCTCGCTGAAGGCGCGCACCGACGAGCTCGCCGCCCGCCTGCGCCAGGAGATGACCACCACCGAGGAGGCGCGCAAGCTGGCCGAGGACGCCCGCCGCGCCGCCGAGGCGGCGAGCCAGGCGAAGACGCAGTTCTTCGCCGCCGCCAGCCACGACCTGCGCCAGCCGCTGCACGCGATGGGCCTGTTCGCCGAGGCGCTGCGCCAGAAGAGCCGCGACCCCGAGGTGGCCTCGCTCGTCAACAGCATCAACGAGTCGGTCGACGCGCTCGAGGGCCTGTTCGGCGAGCTGCTCGACATCACGCGCATCGACACCGGCGGTGTCGACGTGCATCCGGCGCCGGTGCGCCTGCGCGAGCTGTTCGCGCGGCTGCGCCTGCACTTCGAGCCGATCGCCTTCGAGAAGGGGCTGATGCTCAGCTTCCACGGCGAGCAGCATGTGGCGCAGGCCGACCCCGTGCTGATCGAGCGCGTGCTGCGCAACCTCGTCAGCAACGCCATCCGCTACACCGACGACGGCGGCGTCATCGTCAGCGCGCGGTTGCGCGGCGGCACGTACAACGCGACGGGCAGCGTCATCTCCGCACCCGGCAGCGAAGGCGGCGCGCGCCTGCTGCTGCAGGTGTGGGACAGCGGCATCGGCATCGCCGAATCGGCGCTGCCGCGCATCTTCGACGAGTTCTACCAGGTGCAGAGCAACAAGCCGCTGGAGGCGCACCACCGCAAGGGGCTCGGCCTCGGCCTGGCCATCGTCAAGCGCCTGGCGGGCCTGATGGGCGCGCCGATCTCGGTGCGCTCGCGCGTGGGCCACGGCACTGTCTTCAGCCTCGAGGTGCCCGTGGGACGCGCGCCGCGCACCTTCACCACCGGCATCAGCGGGCCCTCGACGCAGACGCCGCTCGGCCTCACGCTCGAGGGCCGGCTCTTCGTCGTCGTCGAGGACGAGGCGGCGGTGCGCGAGGGCCTCGTGGTGCTGCTGCAGGCCTGGGGCGCGCGCGTCGTGGCGTTCGAGAGCATCGAGGGGTTGCGCCACTGGCTGCAGGCGCCCGCGGCCGAGGCGCCGGACCTCATGCTCGTGGACTACCGGCTGCAGGAGGGCCACACCGGCATCGAGGCGCTGGTGGCCGTGCGCAGCCGTTTCGCAACTGCGGCTGCTCTGGCCCCGGGGCCGTCCGCGCCGGGCGGCGAGCGCCGCATTCCCGCCATCCTCATCACCGGCTCGAGCCTCGTCGGCCACGAGGACGAGGCGATCACGCACGACTATCACCTGCTGATCAAGCCCGTGCTGCCGGGCAAGCTGCGCGCGATGATCGCGTTCAAGCTCGGCATGCGTGGCGGTGGCGGCGGCGCCTGAGACGCGCGCCTCGATCTCCGCGCGCCTCGATCCGCGCCTGGTACCCCTCAGCCGGGTGCTGTTCCCGGCAGCAGGATGCTGCGGTCCACCGTGCCGATCTGCGTGTGGCCGCAGAAGGCCATCGTCAGGTCGAGCTCGTTGCGGATGATCTCGAGCGCCTTGCTCACGCCTTCTTCGCCCATCGCGCCCAGGCCCCACACCATGGCACGGCCGATGTAGGTGCCGCGCGCGCCGAGCGCCCAGGCCTTGAGCACGTCCTGGCCGCTGCGGATGCCGCCGTCCATGTGCACTTCGATCCTGTCTCCGACGGCGGCGACGATGGCCGGCAGCGCCTCGATCGAGCTCTGCGCGCCGTCGAGCTGGCGGCCGCCATGGTTGCTGACGATGAGTGCGTCGGCACCGGAGGCGACGGCGAGCTTCGCGTCCTCGACGTCCTGGATGCCCTTGAGGATGAGCTTGCCGCCCCAGCGCTTCTTGATCCACTCGACGTCGCCCCAGTTCAGGCGCGGGTCGAACTGCTGCGCCGTCCAGGCGCCGAGATTGGCCATGTCGGTGACGCCCTTGACATGGCCGACGATGTTGCCGAACTGACGCCGCCTCGTGGCCGCCATGCCGAGGCACCAGCGCGGCTTGGTCAGCAGGTTGATCATGTTGGCCAGCGTCGGCTTGGGCGGCGCCGAGAGGCCGTTCTTGATGTCCTTGTGGCGCTGGCCGAGGATCTGCAGGTCCAGCGTCAGCACGAGCGCGTCGCACCTGGCCGCCTTGGCGCGGTCGATCAGGCGCTCGATGAAATCGCGGTCGCGCATCACGTAGAGCTGGAACCAGAACGGCTGCGTCGTCGCCGCCGCCACGTCCTCGATCGAGCAGATGCTCATCGTGCTGAGCGTGAAGCGGATGCCGGCCTTCTCGGCGGCGCGCGCGGCGAGGATCTCGCCGTCGGCATGCTGCATGCCGGTCAGGCCCACGGGGGCGATGACCACCGGCATCTTCAGCGGGATACCGACCATGCTCGCCACCGTGCTGCGGTTCTCCATGTTCACCGCCACCCGCTGGCGCAGCAAGATCTTCTGGAAGTCGCTCTGGTTGGCGCGGTAGGTGCTCTCGGTCCAGCTGCCGCTGTCGGCATAGTCGTAGAACATGCGCGGCACGCGCCGTTGTGCGAGCACGCGCAGGTCTTCGATGTTGGTGATTGCGGTCATTGGGGTGGGTCTCCTCGCGCCCGCATGCTAGCGGCCGTCGCGAGGGCAACGCCGGAAAGAACGTCAGGCGCGGCCGGAAAGAACGGCCAGCGCTTCCGCCTCGATCGAGGCGCAGGTGGTGATCAGCCAGTCGGCGAAATGCCGCTCGGGCGAGTCGCCGGTGGCCGCGGCGGGCTCGCCCTGCAGGCGGTACTGCCGCGCTGGCTCGAACGACGGATCGGATGACGCGAACAGGGGCCGCAGGCTGCCGGCCGCGAGCCAGTGCCGCGCGAGCGCCGGCCGCGCCAGCGCCACGCCCTGGCCGGCCACCGCCGCCTCCAGCGTGAGGCCGAGGTCGACGAACTTCGGCCCGCTGGCCGGCTCGGGCCAGTCGAGGCCGGCGGCACGAAACCACGGCGTCCACGGATCGAGGGGCGTGCGCAGCAGCGCCGCGTGCCGCAGGTCATCGGGCCGGCGCAGCGGCGGCAGCCGCGCCAGCAGCGCCGGCGCGGCCATCGGCACGAGGCGGTCGCGCATCAGCAGGCGGCCACCGGCCTGCGGCTCGGCCAGCCTGACGGAAAGGTCGGCGTCGCCCACCTCGTGGTCGAGGAAGGGGATGGACAGCACGATCTCTAGCTCGAGGCGCGGATGCGCGGCGGTGAACGACTCGAGCGAGGGCACGAGGATCTGCCGTGCGAACGTCGGCGGTGCCGAGATGCGCAGGCGTTGATGGCGCTGCGCGGTGCGGCGGTGCTGCGGCATCGCCGCAAACAGCGAGAGGGCGGGGGCCACCTGCTGCAGGTACTCGCGGCCCGCGGCGGTGAGCGCGAGGGCCTTGCCGCTGCGCACGAAGAGGGCGCCGCCCAGCAGCTCCTCGACCGTGCCGATGCGCTTGCCGATGGCGCTGGCCGTGACGTTCAACTCATCGGCGGCGCGCTCGAAGGTACCCAGGCGCGCCGCCGCCTCGAAGGCGCGCAGGCCGTCGATCGACGGGAAGCGCAGGTCCGCGGGCGTGTTCACCGGCGCAGGCTACACGCGGGCGGTGCGCCGGCCGAGAGGGAAAGCGTGGGCGCCGGCGGCGGTTGCCGCATGCCAGACAGGCGCCGTCAGCCGCAGCGCGATCCGCCGCAGCCGGTGATTGCCGCGGCGCCGGCGGCCTGCGGTTGCAGCAGCGTGCCGGTCTCGGGGTCGAGGCCGCGCTCGGCCATCGTCATGGCCAAGGCCGCGTCCATCATCGACGCGTGCACCGGGAACCACTGGGCGAGCGCGGCGACGAGATGGCCGACCAGCGCAGCGTCGGCGGCCAGGCCATGCCTGCGCACCACCTCGCGCAGCACCTGCAGCACGCTCTCGTGCTGCATCGAGTGGCAGTTCTCGCCCGCAAAGCCGAGGCGGGCCATCCAATCCTCCTCCTGCTCGAAGTGGGCCTCGGTGTGTGCGAGCAACGTCTGCAGCGCCGCATCGGCGGCCTCGCCGGGGGCGGCGGCCTCGACGGCGGCGAGCAGGTCGACGAACTCTTGATGCGTGCGGTCCATGCGCGGCTGCTGCAGCGTGAACTCGGGTAACCAGGTGAGGGTGTTCATGGGTACGGTGGTGACTCGGGCGTGCGCGGCTGGCCGCGACGTGGCGCGGCAGGTGCCGCGGACCGGGCAAGGTTTACCAGCCGGCCGGCCGCGCCGCTTTGAACGAAGTCAATTCGTGGCGCCGGGCGGCCCGTACGAAGGATCGGCCGGGCGCGGCGCCGGCCGCCGGCGCGGCGTGAAGTTGAGCTTCACGTCGGTGCCGAGCGAAGGCCCGAGCTGCAGGCGCTGCACGGGCTGCTCGGTGAGCTGGTCGGGGTGCCACACCTTCATCTCGACGGCGCCTTCGGGCAGGCCCTCCACCCGCGCACGGCCGCGCTCGTCGGTGACGGCGAACCAGGGCGTCGCCGACACCAGCACATGGCCGCGCATGGAGCCGTGCAGGTGGCAGCCGAGCAGGATGGAGCCGGGCAGGTCGAGTTTCACCGGCTCGCTCGTGTCGCCGCTGCGCCCGCCGGCGGCCAGGCGGAACTCGAAGGTCTTGATCGGTGCCACGTTGCCGAGCGGCCCGCCGGCCAGCGTGCGGATGTGGTGGTCGTATGGATCCTTGTTGACGAAGCGCACGGCACCACCCGGCGCTAGCACCGTCACGTAGGGCACGAAGCGGAAGTCACGCTGCTCGATGGCGACGGTGCCGGGCGCCGGGATCACCGCCTGCGCGCCCGGGGCCGGCTGCACCAGCACCACGGCATCGGCGGCCGGGCGGCCGTCGGCGCTGGTGACCGTGACATGCAGCGTGGCAGCCTGCGCTGCCGGGCCGCTCACCATGCCGCAGGCGAGCAAGACCGCGACGAGAGGCGCGAGGGGCGCGAGGGGCACGAGGGGCTTCGCGTTCGAGCGACACGCGTGGCCGGGTCGGGTGCAGGGGTGGGTCATCGCAGTTCTCCCCGTGGGTGCTGTGATCGCCGGGTCATCATAGGTCGCGGCACCGTTGGCGGCCCACCGTCCGGTGCGCCGCGCCCGTTCAAAGCCGGACGAGCGAGCCGGCGCGCACGCCCAGCAGGCGCAGCCGCCGGCCCAGGTCCACGCGCTTGAGGCACAGGCCGGCCGCATGCCGGATGGCCGCCGCGTCGCTCACGGCCTGCGGCAGCGTGAGGTCGCGCGTCACGGTCCTGAAGTCCTCGAAGCGCAGCTTGATGCCGATGGTGCGGCCGGCGTAGCCGCGCCGCTGCAGGTCGGTCGCCACCTGCGCGGCCAGCTCGGTGAAGATGCGCGACAGCTCGTCGCGGTCGCGCACGGCGTGCAGGTCGCGGTCGAAGGTGGTCTCGCGGCTCATGCTCACCGGCTCGCCGCGCGTCTCCACCGCGCGGTCGTCGCGGCCGTGCGCGGCGTCGTGCAGCCAGCGGCCGTAGGCGCGGCCGAAATGCTCGACGAGGAATGCGCGCTCGCGCGCCGCGAGCGCGCCGACGGTGTGGATGCCGAGGGCCAGCAGGCGCGCGCCGGCCTTGGGCCCGATGCCGTTGATGCGCCGCACCGGCAGCGGCCAGATGCGGGCCGGCAGATCGTTCTCGGTGAGCACGGTGAGGCCGTCGGGCTTGTCGAGCTCGCTGGCGATCTTCGACAGCAGCTTGTTCGGCGTCACGCCTACCGAGCAGGTGAGGCCGGTGGCGCGCCGCACGTTGTTGCGGATCTCCTGCGCCACCGCGCGCACGCCGCCGGTGGCGTCGTGGCCGACCGCGTCCTGCGCGCCGGGCACGTCGGTGAGGTCGATGTAGATCTCGTCGATGCCGCGGTCCTCGATCACCGGCGCCACCTCCGCCACCGCGGCCTTGAAGGCGCGCGAGAAGTGGCGGTAGCGCTCGAAGTCGGTGGGCAGCAGGATGGCGTTGGGCGCCCGCAGCGCCGCCTTCATCAGCCCCATGCCGGAATGCACGCCGTAGTCGCGCGCGGCGTAGGTGGCCGTGGTGACGACGCCGCGGCCGGCGTAGCCCGCCAGCGTGGCGAAGCGGCGCGTCCCGTCCGCCTGCAGCTGCGGCTGGTGCCGCCGGCCACCGCCGATGACCACCGGCTGCGCGGCCAGCTCGGGGTAGCGTAGCAGTTCGACCGACGCGTAGAAGGCGTCCATGTCGAGGTGGGCGATCCAGCGGCGCGGCATGCGGGGCGAGGCAAGTGCTAGGGGGCGAGCGGCGCGAGGTTAGCGCGGCCTCCTGGCGGCGGCCGGCCCCGATCGACGCCGATCGACCCGCCAGGCGCGGCTTGGGCGCCTCCCCTGGCCGAAGGAATCTTCTCCGGGCAGAAACAATTCGACATTGAAATGTGCGAGTTGCACATTTATACTGCGGCTCGAGCGGTGGCCAGGGAGGTTGCCGCAGGAACGAGCACCCCGAACCGGAGCCCGCCATGTCCCGACTCTCAACCATCCAACGCCTGCCCCAGCCGACCCGCCGCCAGTTGCTGCTCGGTGCTGCCTCGCTCGGCGCCAGCTCGCTGCTGGCCGCCTGCGGCGGCGGCGGCGGCGACAGCACCGATGCCGGCACGTCCACCGCGGCCAGCTACACGAGCGGCCCGATCTCGGGCTTCGGCTCGGTCATCGTCGGCGGCGTGCGCTTCGACGACACGCTCGCCCTCATCGTCGACGAGGACGGCAACCTCTCGACGCGCGGCGACCTCAAGCTCGGCTGCGTCATCGACATCGATGCCGGCCACATCAACCGCGCCGAGGCGCGCGCGGTGGCGCTGCGCATCATGCTCGGCGGCGCCCTCGTCGGCCCGGTGAGCGCGGTCGACGGCACCAGCAACACGATGATGCTGCTCGGCCAGACCGTGCTCGTGACGACGAGCACCGTGTTCGATGCCGCCATCACCGGCGGCATCGGCGGCATCACGGTGGGTGGCGTCTACGAGGTGCACGGCCTCTTCGACCGCGCGAACAGCCGCTTCGTCGCCACGCGCATCGCCCCCAAGGCCGGCGCCACCGAGTACCGCCTGCGCGGCGTGATCTCGGAGCTCGACACCACCGCCCGCACCTTCAAGATCGGCAGCGAGCTCGTCAACTACGCCGGCGTGCCCAATGCCGACGTGCCGAGCACCCTCGCCAACGGCCAGTTCGTGCGCGTGCTGCTGCAGACCACCCAGGTCAACGGCGCCTGGGTGGCGATCCGCCTGCGCCACAGCGTGCGCACGTTCGAGCCGCGGCCCGAAGCGCATGTCGAGGGCGTGATCACCGTGTTTACGTCGGCGCAGTCGTTCGAGATCAACGGCCTCCAGGTCGACGCTTCGAACGCCGCCTTCCCCGACGGCACCACCGGCATCGTGCTCGGCGCGCGCGTCGAGGTCGAAGGCGCCATCGTGGGCGGCGTGCTCGTCGCCACCAAGGTCGAGATCGAGGACCGGCGCGACTTCGGCCGCCGCCTGCTCGAGTTCCGCGGCGAGATGGGCAACCTCGACACCACGGCCAAGACCTTCGCGCTGCGCGGCCTCACCATCTGGTACGGCGGCACGGTCGAGTACCGCAACGGCACCGAAGCCACGCTCGCCGATGGCAAGATCGTCGAGGTGAAGGGCGTGATCTCGGTCGACCGCACGCGCATCGAAGCCCGACGCATCGAGTTCAAGTGAGGTGAAGTAAGGTGCAAGGGGCGGCCCGGGCCGCCCCTCCAACCCACCGAATGGCCGCCGACAAGCCCGCAGCCGACAAGGACGCCGACCCGCTCGGGGCCGCCAGCGATGGCAGCCCCGAGCTGCGTGCATTGCACGAGGCGCTGGCGCAGTTGCTCGCGCCGGTGGCGCGGCTGGCCGTCGCGCGCGGCCTGCCCTACGCGGCAGCGCAGGAAATGCTGAAGAGGGCGTTCGTCGAGGCGGCATCGGCCGCCCACCCCGGGCTCGCCGAGCATCGCAAGGTCAGCCGCATCGCCACCACCACCGGCATCAACCGGCGCGAGGTGACGCGCCTCACGGCACCGGCACCGCAGCGGGGCGGGCCGGCAGCGCCGCGGCGGCCGCCACGCTCGGCGGCGGGCGAGGTCTATGCGCACTGGCGCACGCATCCCGGCTGGCGTGACGTGGCCGGCCAGCCGCGCGTGCTGCCGCGCCTGGGGCCGGCGCCGAGCTTCGAGGCGCTGGCACAGGACATCACGCGCGACGTGCATCCGCGCAGCCTGCTCGACGAGCTCTGCCGCCTGGGGCTCGCGCGCCTGGACGAAGCCGCCGACACGGTGGCGCTGCAGGGCGACGCCTTCGTGCCCAGTGGCGACCGCGTGCGCATGCTCGGCTTCCTCGGCGAGAACGTCGGCGACCACCTGCGTGCAGCGGTCGACAACGTGCTCGCCTCGGGCCGCCCGCCGCATCTGGAGCAGGCGCTCTTCGCCGAGGGCCTGAGTGCGGCCTCGCTCGAGGCGCTGCGGCCGCTGTTGCGCGAGCAGTGGGCGGCGTTGCGCCAGGCCCTCGTGCCGGCGCTGGAGGCGCGCATCGCCGCCGATGCCGCCGCCGATGCCGCCGATCCCGCCGCCCAGGGGCCGCGCTCGCGCGTGCGCCTCGGCCTCTATGCCTACCAGGAGGTGCCGGGCACGCCCCAGGCGCCCGGCGATCCCAACGCCCCGCGGGGCCCGGTGCGGGCCCGCCGCTCATCGGCGCGCCGCCAAGGGCCGGCCGCAAAGGACCCCAAGAAATGAACCACCTGCCACCCCTCTCCTCCATCCCGGCGCGCCTGCGCGATGCCTGGGCCGCGTCAGCTTCGGCGGCCAGCGCTGTGGCAGCGGCCATCTCGGCGCCCTTGACCAGGTTCGCCTCGTTCGCCCCGCACGCCCCGGTGGCCAGGCAGCGCCGTGGCGCCGCCGCCCTGCTGACCACTCTCGCCGTCTTCGGCGCTTGTGCGCCGCTGTCGGGCTGCGGCGGCGGCGTGGGCGAGGGCGGCACGGGCTATGCCTCGGGCCCGATCACCGGGTTCGGCTCGGTGATCGTCAACGGCATCGTCTTCGACGACAGCCTGGCCGTCGTCGAGGACGGCGACAGCAGCGCGCGCACGCGCGCCGACCTGCGCCTGGGCATGACCGTCGAGATCGAGAGCGACGCCATCGTCGGCGGCGGCGCGCGCGCCAGCCGCGTGCGCTTCGACAGCGCCGTCGTCGGGCCGGTGGAGAGCGTCGAGGCGGACGGCTTCGTCGTGCTCGGCCAGCGCGTCGCGGTCGACCAGACCACCGTCTTCGACGCCACGACCGCCGCCGGCCTGACGGCTCTCGCCCCCGGGCAGGTGGTCGAGGTCTACGGCCTCTACGACGCCGGCCTCGCCCGCCTGCGCGCCACGCGCGTGGAGCGCCGCGCGTCGGTGGCCGTGTACCGCCTGCGTGGTGTCGTCAACGCGCTCGACGAGGGCAACCGCACGCTGCGCGTCGGCACGGCGTTGTTCGCCTACGGCTCGGCCGCGGCGACGCCGTCGGACCTGGCCGTCGGCAGCTTCGTCCGCCTCTTCGTCGCCACCGACGGGCCCGGCCTGCTCGGGCGCTGGCAGGTGCTGCGCTTCGGCACCGCCCAGCGCGTGCTGCCCGATCTCGACGTCGTTTCGATCAAGGGCCACGTCAGCCTGTTCACGACGCTTGCCAGCCTGCGCGTGGATGGGCGGCCGGTCGACGCGAGCGCGGCCGTCATCAACGGCGGCACGCTCGCGCTCGGTGCCCGCGTCGAGGTGGTCGGCAGCCTGCGCGCCGGCGTGCTCGTGGCGACGCGCGTGGAAGTTCGCAGCGACGAGTTCGAGCGCGCACGCGGCTTCGAACTGCGCGGCCCCATCGAGTCGGTGGCCGCCGATCGCACGAGCCTGGTGCTGCGCGGCATCGCGGTGGGCCTGACGCGGCCGGGCCTGGAATTCAAGGACGGCGGCCCCGCCGACCTGGTCGCCGGGCGTGCGGTGGAGGTGCGCGGTGTCCTCTCGGTGGGCAACGGGGCGCGGCTGGACGCGCTGGAGGTGAGGTTCCGCTAGCGGAGTGTGGGCGGTTAGCGGCAGGCGGCCGGGCCTGGCCTTGTGCAGCCGGACAAGCATCGGGGTCAAGGCGGGGGATCACGGCGGGATCGAGGCGGGATCAAGGCCACCCAGGCCACCGAGGCCACCGAGGCCACCGAGGCCGGCGAGCTCCTACACTGCGGGCGAGTGAATGGCGCCTCGTGCCGGCGTGGCACGGTGGCTCCATGCGATCGATTCTGCTTTGCCCAGCTGCCCGGGAGCGGCCATGCCTCGAGAGACCCCCGCCCAGCGCGCGCTCACCGCGTCCACCGTGGCCCTGGTGGTGGCGGTGGCCTCGCTGCTGCTCTTTCTGCCGCCGTTCTCCGAGCGCTATCTCACCGCGGTGGCCTTTGTCGTCGGCAATGCGCTCGTGCTTGCGACAGCGCTGCTGCTGCACTGGATCTTCCTCGCCATCGGTGCGCGCCGCATGCGCCGCTCGGCGTTCGGCTGGGTGGCGTTGGCGGTGGCGCTGTTCCCGGTGGGCGGTGCGGCCGCGCTGATCCTGCTCAGCTGGTTCAGCGACGAGACCGGCACCGCGGCACACAGCGCGGGCTGACGACGCGGGCCGCCGCTCAGCAGCCGCTGGTCTCGACGCCGGTCACGGCCGGCGCAGCGCCGAGCGCCTGCGGCGCCCGATAGACGAAGGCGCAGCGCGCCGCATCCTGGCCGCCGCTGACCTGCACGCGGAGGCCGTCGGGCGCGGAGTGGGCCTCGTAGCCCTCGACGGCGAGCTGCGCGGCGCTCGGCGTGCCGGCCACCGGCACGAGGCCTGCGCTCGCCACGATGCCGGCGAGCGTCGGCGCGGGGTAGAGCAGGGCCACCTGCACCCGAGCGCTGTCGGTACACAGGTTGCCGTTGCCCGAGACGTTCAGCCACGGCGGGTTGGCGCCGAAGCCGGTGGCCGCGCAAGCCGGTTGCGGCTGGTTGTGGCGGGCCCGCGCCACGCCATGCATCAGCGCGGCGGCGGACTGCACGGCCACCTGCGCCGAGTGCAGCTTGGCGATGCGCTGTTCGCGCTGGCGGCTTCCGAGGTGGGGCAGGGCGAGGGCGGCGATGAGGCCGATGGCGACGACGACGACGATCACCTCGACGATCGTGAAGCCGCGGCGGGCGAGGCGCATGAGGACTCCGGACGGGCCAGGACGATGGCCACAGCCCCCGCCATATCGACCGGTGGCACCGGCGCATGTAGGTCACGCCCCCGCCGCCCGCGCCGCGCCCCGCCCGCGGCGGCAATTTCGCACCGGCGAGCGGAGAAAGGACCCCAACCTCAGGCCAGGCGCGCGCGGTGCCTCTCGATCTGCACGTGCACCTGCGCCGGCGCCGTGCCGCCGGTGACCGTCCGCGCCTGCATCGAGCCGCGCAGCGTGAGCGCCTGCATCACGTCGGCGCCGATCTCCGCGTGGAAGGATTGCAGGTCGGCCAGCGGCAGCTCCGCCAAGTCGAGCCCGCGCTGCATCGCCACCTTCACCGCGTGCGCCACCACCTCGTGCGCATCGCGGAAGGGCACGCCCTTCTTCGCCAGGTAGTCGGCGAGGTCCGTGGCGGTGGCGTAGCCGCGCAGGGCGGCGCGCTCCATGGCCTCGGGCTTGACGACGATGCCCTCGACCATCTCGGCCATGATGCGCAGCGTGTCGGCCACCGTGTCGACGGTGTCGAACAGCGGCTCCTTGTCTTCCTGGTTGTCCTTGTTGTAGGTGAGCGGCTGGCCCTTCATCAACGTGACGAGGCCCATCAGGTGGCCGACGACGCGCCCGCTCTTGCCGCGCGCCAGTTCGGCGACATCCGGGTTGCGCTTCTGCGGCATGATGGAACTGCCGGTGCAGTAGCGGTCGGCGAGGTCGATGAAGCCGAAGTTCTGGCTCATCCAGAGCACGATCTCCTCGGCCAGGCGCGAGACGTGCACCATGGCGATCGCCGCGAAGGCGGCGAACTCGATCGCGAAGTCGCGGTCGCTCACGGCGTCCAGGCTGTTCTGGCACAAGCCCTCGAAGCCGAGCAGCGAAGCCACCTTCTCGCGGTCGAGCGGGTAGCTCGTGCCGGCCAGCGCCGCGGCGCCGAGCGGCAGGCGGTTGACGCGCGCGCGCACCTCGGTCAGGCGCTCGGCGTCGCGCGCGAACATCTCCACGTAGGCGAGCAGGTGGTGTGCGAAGCTCACCGGCTGCGCCACCTGCATGTGCGTGAAGCCGGGCATCACGGTCTCGGTGTGCCGGGAGGCCACCTCGACGAGCGCGCGCTGCATCTGCGTGAGCAGCACGGCGATGCGGTCGATCTCGCCGCGCAGCCACAGGCGCAGGTCGGTCGCCACCTGGTCGTTGCGGCTGCGGCCGGTGTGCAGCCGCTTGCCGGCATCGCCGACGATCTCGGTCAGCCGCGCCTCGATGTTGAGGTGCACGTCCTCGAGCTCGAGCTTCCAGGCGAAGTGGCCGGTCTCGATCTCGGCGCGGATCTGCGTCATGCCGCGCTCGATGTCGGCGAGGTCGCGCGCGCCGATGATGCCGGCAGCGGCCAGCATCTGCGCGTGCGCCAGGCTGCCCTGGATGTCGGCGCGCGCCAGCCGCTTGTCGAAGCCGACGCTCGCCGTGTAGCGCTGCACCAGCTCGCTCATCGGCTCGGAGAAGAGGGCAGACCAGGCCTGGTGCTTGTTGGCGAGCGGGTTGGGGGCGGACATGGGGAAGCGAAGGCGGTGCAGAGGTGGAGGAGGTCTTTGGGGATTGAGCCCGGGTGCGGCCGATGTTCTGATCGGCAGCGCCGTGTAGTGCCGGATGGTGCCGGATGGTGCCGGATGGTGCCGGATGGTGCCGGATAGTGCCGGGCAGCTCCGGACGATGAGCCGATGTTCTTATTATCCCGGCGCCGCCTGCCCGGCCAACCCACTCCCCGATGGCAACCGCCGCGCGACCCTCCACCGCCACGAGCGACGCCGACAGCGACTTCCAGTCCACGCTGAGCCGCCCGTCGAGCCTGTGGCCGGACACCTCGCAGTGGGGCAACGTGGGCGACGCCGACGCAGCGCGCTTCTCGGCCTCGCACTTCGACCCGCTCACCGAAGAGCAGGCGCGGCTGCGCGAGCAGGCGGCGGCCGCCTTCGACGTCTGCCACCCGGCGCTGGCCCTGCGTGCGGTGCTCGGCGTGCAAGGGGTGCTGGCGCTGGTGGCGCTGTCGGGCGCGAACACCGTGCTGCACTGGGGCGAGCGCACCGCGGCTTTGGCCTTCGCGGGCGTCGTCGGCACCGTGCTGTGGCTGGTCATCGTCTGTGCGCTCGGCCGGCCGCTGCGCCGGCTGCGGCCGTCGCTGCGCGCCGGCATCGTGCTGGCACTCGGTGCGGCGGCGGCGCTGGCGGGCTGGTTGCCGCTCACCTGGGTTGACCTGGCGGCCCAGCCCGAGCCGCTGCGCGCTGCCGCCGTGGCGCTGGCCGGCCTCGGCTTCTCGGCGGCGCTCTGGTCGTGGCTGGACGTGCGGGCGCGCCTGTGGCAGCCGGCCTATGCCAACGCCCGGCTGGCCGAGCTGCAGTCGCGCATCCGCCCGCACTTCCTGTTCAACGCCCTCAACACGGCCATCGCGCTCGTGCGTGTCGATCCCGGCAAGGCCGAAGCGGTGCTCGAGGACCTGGCCGAGCTCTTCCGCGTCGCGCTGGCCGATGCCGGCGCTTCGGTGTCGCTGGCCGAAGAGATCGAGCTGGCGCGCCGCTACCTGGCCATCGAGCAGGTGCGCTTCGGCTCGCGCCTGACGGTGCTGTGGCGCATCGACCCACGGGCGGCGAGCGCGCGCGTGCCGCCGCTGATGCTGCAGCCCCTGGTGGAGAACGCGGTGCGCCACGGCATCGAGCCGCTCGCCGCGGGCGGCTGGGTGCGCGTGCAGGCGACGGTGCAACGCGGCCAGGTGGAAGTGATGGTCAGCAACAGCCTCGGCGAGGAGGCCGGCGTGCCCGGCAACGGCATGGCGCTGCACAACCTGCGCGAACGCCTGCGGCTGCTGCACGACGTGGCGGCGCAATGCGATGTCTGGCGCGACGAGGAACGTGGCAGCGAGGGCAGCGCGCCGGTGCCGGTGTTCCGCGCGCGCGTGATCCTGCCCGCACCGTGAGAGCCACCGCGGTGACCACGACGACACCCGATCCCGTTGACCGCCCTTTGGCCGGGTCGCGAGGCATGGCCGGCCCTGATGCGGCGGCGCCGCTACGGCTGCTTCTCGTCGACGACGAGGCGCCGGCACGCCTGCGGCTGCGCAGTCTCGTCGAGGAGGTGGCCGAGCCGACGGCACGCGTCGTCGCCGAGGCCGACTCGGCCGTCGCGGCGCAGGCGGTGCTGGCAGGGCTTGCCGGGCATCCCGGGCCCGCTGGGCAGGTGCGGGCCGGCGAGCCCGGCGGGGGCGGCGAGGGCGGCGAAGATGCAGGCGCAGGGGCGGGCGGGCGCATCGACGCCGTGCTGCTCGACATCGGCCTGCCCGGGCCGAGCGGCCTGGCGCTCGCCGCCACGCTGCGCGGCCTGCCGCGGCCGCCGGCGGTGGTGTTCGTCACCGCCCATGCCGGCCATGCGCTGCAAGCCTTCGACCTGCAGGCATTGGACTACCTGACCAAGCCGGTGCGGCGCGAGCGCCTGCAGCAGGCGCTCGCGCGCGTGGCGCAATGGGTAGGCGCGCAGCGGGCGCAGGCGGCAGCGGCCGCGCCCGCCTTCGGCATGGCCGGCGCACCCGGCCGCACCGCCGGTGCGGCGCCGGTGCGGCCGGTGCTCCTGCTGCACGAGCGCGGCCGTGTGCTGCGCCTGCCGCACGACGAGATCCTGAGCCTGCGCGCCGAGCACAAGGCGGTGTTCGTGCGCACGGCCCGCCAGCAGCTGGTCGTCGACGAATCGCTGAACGAACTCGAGCAGCGCCTGGGCCCGGGTTTCCTGCGCGTGCACCGCAACGCGCTCGTCGCGCTCACCGCCATCCGCGCGCTCGAGTTGCGGCCGGGTCTCGACGAGGAGGGTGGCGACGGCTGGGCGGTGCGCATCGGCGGCGCCGGCGCGGCCGACGAGTGGCTGGCGGTCTCGCGCCGGCAGGTGGCCTCGGTGAAGGCTGCCCTGGCACAGGCCGCCCCGGGCGGCGGCTGACGACGCCCCGAGGAGCGACGCGCAAGGCGCCTGCCTTTGCTCTCGCGCAACGAAGGCTTCGCCGGCGGGCATAAGCTGTCGTGGCTATGAAGGTTGTCGCGGCGAGAACTGGCCGCCCGCCGCCAGCCCCGAATTGCGCGCCGGTCGCCGGCACCACGAGGAGATCCCCCATGCTGCAACCCCGCTCAGAGCCGCTGCCGCCGGCACCGGCCGTCGACCTGGCCGCGATGCTCGGCCGGCAGCGCGAGGCCCATCGCGCGAACCCGGTCCCGACGCTGGTCGAGCGGCGGGCGCATCTGCGGCAACTCGCGCGCTTCGTGCACGAGCATGAGGCGGCGATCTGCGATGCGATCAGCGCCGACTACGGCCACCGCTCGCGCCACGAGACCCTGCTGGCCGAAGTGGTGCCGGTGATCGACGGCATCAAGCACACCGCCCGCCACCTGCGCCGCTGGATGAAGCCGCAGCGCCGGCCCATCGACCGCCTGGTCTTCGGCCTCGCGAGCAACCGCGTCATCCCGCAGCCGGTGGGCGTGGTGGGGGTGATCGTGCCCTGGAACTTCCCGCTCAACCTGAGCTTCGTGCCGCTGACGGCCATCCTCGCCGCCGGCAACCGCGCGATGGTGAAGATGAGCGAGAACTCGCGCCACCTCGCGCAACTGCTGATCGAGCGCATGCCCGCCTACCTGCCGCCCGAGCAGTTGCAGTTCTTCGACGAAACGGGCGGCGTCGGCGTCGAGTTCTCGAAGCTGCCGTTCGACCACCTGCTCTTCACCGGCTCGGGCACCACCGGCCGTGCCGTCATGGCGGCGGCCGCCAGCAACCTGTGCCCGGTGACGCTCGAGCTCGGCGGCAAGGCGCCGGCCGTCGTGTGCGAGGACTTCCCGCTCGAGACGGCCGCCGAGCGCATCCTCAACGTGAAGTGCCTCAACGCCGGGCAGATCTGCACGACGGTGGACCATGTCTTCGTGCCGCGCAGCCGGGTCGACGAGTTCGCGCGCCTGGCCGCCGCCATCGTGCCGCGGCACTATGCGAGCCTCGCTTCGCCGGACTTCACGTCCATCATCGACAGGCGTTCCTACGAGCGGCTGCGCGCCGCGCTCGAGGAAGCGCGCGCGCGCGGCGCGCGCATCGTGCCGCTGCTGCCCGGCCCCGCCTGGGACGACGGCACGCGCAAGATCGCGCCGCATCTCGTGCTCGACGCCCCGGCCGATGGCGAGCTGATGCGGCGCGAGATCTTCGGCCCCATCCTGCCGGTGCTCGGCTACGACTCGCTCGACGAGGTGATCGCGCGCATCAACGCCGGGCCGCGGCCGCTGGCGCTGTACCCGTTCAGCCACGACCGGCGCTCGCTCGACCGGCTGGTCACGCACGTGATGTCGGGCGGCGTGTCGATCAACGACGCGCTCTTCCACGTCGCGCAGCACGACCTGCCGTTCGGCGGCATCGGCGAATCGGGCATGGGCCACTACCACGGCCGCGAGGGCTTCGAGACCTTCTCGAAGCTGCGCCCGGTGTTCCACCAGTCGCGCTGGGCGAGCACGTCGCTGCTGGCGCCGCCCTACGGCCGACTGGCCGACCGCATGCTTGCCTTCCTGTCGCGCTGAGGCGCCTCAGTGCGACTGCCGCGACCCACGCGACTGGCCCCAACCACGCAGAGGACGACCATGACCTCGATGCCGCCCGCCATCGTCCCGATCCAGCCCGCCGACCTGCCGCTGCAACGTGCCTACCGCTGGGAGAAGGAGCGCGCCAATCAGATCTTCCTCACCCAGCCCATGGGCCCGGCCGGAGGCGGCGCCGTGCGCGACTGGACCTGGGCGCAGGCGATGGACGAGGCGCGCCGCGTGGCGGCGTGGCTGAAGGCGCAGGGCTACGAGCCCGGTGCGCGCATCGCCATCATGAGCAAGAACACGGCCTGGTGGATCATGTCCGACCTCGCCATCTGGATGGCCGGCTACGTGAGCGTGCCGGTGTACCCGAACCTCGTGGCCGAGACGGTGCGGCAGATCCTGGAGCACTCGGACAGCCGCCTCATCATCATCGGCAAGCTCGACGACTGGCGCGCGATGCGCCCCGGCATTCCCGAGGGGCTGCCGCGCGTCGCGACGCCGCTGTGCGAAGCCGAGGGCTGCACGGCCTGGGCGGACATCGTGCGCGACACGCCGCCGCTGGCGGAGAGCCCGACGCCGAGCGCGGACACGGTGGCCACTCTCGTCTACACCTCGGGCACGACGGGCATGCCGAAAGGGGCGGTGCATGGCTTCGCGTCGTTCGCCTACACGGCGCGCACGGTGGAGGAGATCATCCACCTGACGGCCGACGACCGTGCGCTGTCGTACCTGCCGCTGGCGCACGTGGCCGAGCGCTGCATCGTCGAGGGGCCGAGCATCCGTGTGGGCTCGCGCATCTTCTTCGCCGAGTCGCTGCACACCTTCCTGGCCGACCTGCAGCGTGCGCGGCCGACCTTCTTCTTCTCGGTGCCGCGGCTGTGGGTGAAGTTCCAGCAGGGCGTCTTCGCCAAGATGCCGCCGCGCAAGCTTGACCTGCTGATGGCCATCCCCATCCTCGGCGGCATCGTCAAGAAGAAGATCCTCAGGCAGCTCGGCCTCGACTCCGTGCGCTTCGCCGGTACCGCGGCGGCGCCGATTCCGCCAGAGGTGCTGAGCTGGTACCACCGGCTCGGGCTCGAGCTGCTCGAGGCCTACGGCATGACCGAGCAGTTCGGCACGGCCACCTGCACGATGCCCGGCCGCGGGCGCGTGGGCTACGTCGGGCACGCCGTCGGCTGCTGCGAGGTGAAGCTGTCCGGCGACGGCGAGGTGCTCACGCGCGGCCCTGCGCACATGCAGGGTTACTTCAAGGAGCCCGGCAAAACGAAAGAGACGATGACCGACGACGGCTGGCTGAAGACCGGCGACATCGGCGAGTTCGACAGCGACGGGCGCCTGCGGATCATCGGCCGCGCCAAGGAGCAGTTCAAGACGAGCAAGGGCAAGTACGTGGCGCCCGCGCCCATCGAGAGCAAGCTCGGCGAGTTCACGCGCATCGACGCCTGCATGGTCACGGGCATGGCCTTCCCGCAGCCCTTCGCGGTGGCGATGCTGCCGCCCGAGCAATGGCAGGCGCTGCAGGAGGCCGAGGTCCGCCAGGCGTTCACCGAGGAGCTCGAGGCGCACCTGCAGGCGGTCAATGCGCAGCTCGATCCGCACGAGCGGCTGGATTTCGTCGCCATCGTGCACGAACAGTGGACGGTGGAGAGCGGCTTCGTCACGCCGACGTTGAAGGTCAAGCGCAACATCGTCGAGAAGTTCTACGCGCCGCAGTTCGAGCGCTGGGCCAAGCTGGGGCGGGCCATCGTCTGGCACGAGGCGTGACCGGTGCGCCGTTGATCGCGCGCGTGGGGCGTGGGGTCAGGCGGCGCCCGGACGCCGATCAACCGGTGTTGCGCAACCCCGCCGCGATGCCGTTGATGGAAAGATGGATGCCGCGCTGCAGCCGCTCGACTGCGGCGGCGCCGTCGCGCCGGTTGCGGTAGCGGCGTAGCAGCTCCACCTGCAGGTGGTTGAGCGGGTCGAGGTAGGGGAAGCGGTGCGCGATCGAGCGCGCCAGCGTCGGGTTGGATTGCAGCCGCGTCGCCTCGCCCGTGATCAGCGTGAGCGCGCTCACCGCGCGCTGCCATTCGCCCTTGAGCTGCGCGAAGATGCGCCGGCCGAGCGCGCGGTCCTCGACCAGCTCGACATAGCGCGCGGCGATGCGCAGGTCGCTCTTGGCCAGCACCATGTCGAGGTTGGACAGCAGCGTGCGGAAGAAGGGCCACTGCCGGCACATGCGCTGCAGCAGCTCGAGCCGCTCGGCCTGCGGCGCATCGAGGTCGCCGACGAAGGCCTCGATGGCGCTGCCGAAGCCGAGCCAGCCGGGCAGCGCCATGCGTGCCTGGCCCCACGAGAAGCTCCACGGGATGGCGCGCAGGTTCTCGATCGCCCGCGCGGCCTTGCCGTCCGGCCCGTCCTTCGGCCGGATGGCCGGGCGTGAGCCGATGTGCAACTCGGCGATCTCGCGGATCGGCGTGGCGGCGAAGAAGTAGTCGACGAAGCCCGGCGTCTCGTAGACGAGCTTGCGGTAGCCGGCCATGCTGGCGGCGCTGATCTCGGCCGCGGCTTCGAGAAAGGCGCGTGGTGCTGCGCGCGTGGGGTGCAGCAGCGTCGCCTCCACGGTGGCGGCGACGAGCGTCTCGAGGTTGCGCCGGCCGATCTCGGGGTTGGCGTACTTGGAGCCGATCACCTCGCCCTGCTCGGTGAGGCGGATCTGCCCGTTCACCGTGCCCGGTGGCTGCGCCAGGATGGCTTGATAACTCGGCCCGCCACCGCGCCCCACGGTGCCGCCGCGGCCGTGGAAGAGGCGCAGCGTGATGCCGTGGTGCTCGCGCAGGCCGGCGAAGAGCTGCACGAGCGCCGTCTCGGCCCGGTAGAGCTCCCAGTTGCTGGTGAAGAAGCCGCCGTCCTTGTTGCTGTCGCTGTAGCCGAGCATCACGTCCTGCTCGGCGCCGCTGCGCACGACCAGTTCGGTGATGCCGGGCAGCGCATAGAACTCGCGCATGATGGCTTCGCATCGGCGCAGGTCGCCGATGGTCTCGAAGAGCGGCACGACGATGAGGGCTGCCTTCGCGCCGGCGTCCTCGCCGACCGGGCTCTCCACCGAGCTCTCGACGAGGCCCTCCAGCAGGCCGCACTCCTTCTGCAGTACCAGCACCTCGAGCAGGTCGCTCACCTCCTCGGTGTGGCTGATGATGTAGTGGCGGATGGCGCCGCGGCCGTAGCGCGCGAGCGACTCGCGCGCCGTCTCGAAGACGTCGAGTTCGGCGCGCGTGAGCTCCGAATGCTCGTGCGCACGCACGCGCAGGCCGCGCGCATCGGCGAGCGCGGCGAGCAGCCGCGCGCGACGGGCCGGCTCGGGCAGCGCCGCATAGTCGGGCTCGATGCGCGCCGCGCGCAGCAGCTCGGCGACCACCGCCTCGTGCTTGTCGGAGCTCTGGCGCAGGTCGAGCGTCGCGAGGTGGAAGCCGAACACCTGCACGGCGCGCATCAGCGGCGCCAGGCGGGGGGCGACCAGCGCGCCGGCATGATGGCCGGCGAGCGAGGCAGCCACGACTTCCAGGTCGGCGAGCAGCGCCTCGGCATCGGGGTAGGGGTCCTGCGGTGCCACCGCGTGCCGCAGCGCCTCGGTGCCGGTGAGGCGCTCGAGCGTCGCCGCCAGGCGGGCGTAGACGCCGACGAGGGCGCGACGATAGGGCTCGTCCTCGCGGTGCGGGTTGGCGTCGGGCGAGCGGGCGGCCAGCGCCGCGAGCGCCGGCGACACGCTGGCCAGCATGCCGGATATCGACAGCTCGGCGCCGAGCTCGTGCACCTCGGTCAGGTAGAAGCGCAACGCCACCTCGGCCTGGCGGGCGAGCGCGCGCTTCAGGGTGGCGGCGCCGACGTTCGGGTTGCCGTCGCGGTCGCCGCCGATCCAGTGGCCCATGCGCAGGAAGCTGCCCACCGGGTGCCCGGGCAACATGCGCTCGATCTCGCGATACAGGCGCGGCAACTCGCGCAGGAAGGTGACCGGGTAGTACGACAGCGCGTTCTCGATCTCGTCGGCAACGTCCAGCCGCGTCGTGCGCAGCATGCGCGTCTGCCACAGCTGCGTGACGCGGGCGCGGATGTGCGCCTCGTTCTCGGCCAGCCTCTCGGGCGTCGCAAGCCGATCCTCGCGCTCGGCCACCAGCTGCGCGATGGCGCGCTCGGCGTCGAGGATGCTCTTGCGCTGCACCTCTGTTGGGTGGGCGGTGAGCACGGGCGAGATGTGCGCATGCGCCAGCATCTCGGCCACCTCGGCGGCGCGCACGCCGGCGCGTTGCAGGCGCTCGAAGGCGAGCGCCAGCGAGCCCTCCTGCTGATGACCCTCGCGCTCGTGCACGGCGCGGCGGCGCAGGTGGTGGCGGTCCTCGGCGATGTTGGCCAGGTGGCTGAAGTAGCTGAAGGCGCGGATGACGGTGACGGTCTGGTCGGCGCTCAGGTTCTTCAGCAGCCGGTCGAGCACGCGGCCGGCGCTCGCGTCGGCCTTCAGCCGGAAGGCCACCGAGAGCTGGCGGATGCGCTCGATGAGCTCGAAGGCGGCCACGCCTTCCTGCTCGCGGATGACGTCGCCCAGGATGCGGCCGAGTAACCGGATATCCTCGACGAGCGGCCGGTTCTTCGCGGCAGCATCGGCTTGCGCGGAGAGCGGATCGGGCTCCCGGCGACGCACGGTCTTCTTGGCTGGCCGCGAGTTCTTCGGCATCACGTGGCTCCCTCCTGTGTAATCGGATTACCAATTCTGCACCCGAAGCCGAGCTCTTCCGGGGCGGCGGCGCACCAGCGCGGAGCGCCGGCAGGCGCTGGCGATAATCGATGCATGAATCAGGCCGGCATGTCCCGCACCATCATCGCCACGCGCGAAAGCCGGCTCGCGCTGTGGCAGGCCGAGCATGTGCGCGGCGTGCTCGCCGAGCGCTTCGGCCTCGAGGTCGAGTTGCTGGGCATGACGACGCGCGGCGACCAGATCCTCGACCGTACGTTGTCGAAGGTGGGCGGCAAGGGCCTGTTCGTGAAGGAGCTCGAGACGGCGCTCGAGGAGGGGCGCGCGCAGCTTGCGGTGCATTCGCTGAAGGACGTGCCGATGGACCTGCCGCCCGGCTTCGTGCTCGCCGCCGTGTGGGAGCGCGAGGACCCGCGCGACGCCTTCGTCTCCAATCGCCATGCCTCGCTCGCCGATCTGCCGCCGGGCGCACGCGTGGGCACCTCGAGCCTGCGCCGCCAGGCGCAGTTGCTGGCGCTGCGACCGGACCTGGACATCCAGCCGCTGCGCGGCAATCTCGACACCCGCCTGCGCAAGCTCGACGAGGGCGGCTACGACGCCATCGTGCTCGCCGCCGCTGGGTTGACGCGGCTCGGGCTCGCGGCGCGCATCCGCGCCGCATTCGACGTGCGGCAGATGATCCCGGCCGCCGGCCAGGGTGCGCTCGGCCTCGAGGTGCGCGAGGACGCGACGGCGCTGCGGGCCCTGCTCGCGCAGACCTCGCACCACGCCACCGAATTCGCGGCGCTGGCCGAGCGCGCCGTGTCGCGCACGCTCGGCGGGAGCTGCAGCATGCCGCTCGCCGCGCACGCGCGCTGGGCCGGCGAGCGCCTGCTCATCGAGGTGGCGCTCGGCCACACCGGCGACGTCCGCCGGCCGCTGCTGCATGCCGCCCTCGAGGCCGTGGTCAGCGATGCCGCGGCGGCGCAGGCGCTCGGGCAGGCGGCGGCGGCCAGGCTGCTCGCCGCAGGCGCGGCCGAGTACCTCGGGCCGGCCTGACCGGCCGAGCGGCCCGCGTCGCCGAGCCCTGTCGCCCGAGCCCTGAACAGCGAGCATCGCCGCGACAGGAAGCGCGGGAAGCACACCGATGCGACTCCTCGTTACGCGGCCCATCGAGCAAGCCGAGCCTGCGGTGGCGGAGCTGCGGGCGCACGGCGTGGACGCACATGCGCTGCCGCTGATCGG
The DNA here is from genome assembly GCA_016223165.1 of Burkholderiales bacterium. Taxonomy (GTDB): domain Bacteria; phylum Pseudomonadota; class Gammaproteobacteria; order Burkholderiales; family Burkholderiaceae_C; genus Rubrivivax. The sequence continues at coordinate 733,726 of JACRPO010000012.1, read as the reverse complement.
CATCGAAGCGCTGCCGCAGGCGCCGCAAGGCGAGGGCGGCGCGCAACCCTCGGCGGCGTTGCGGCGCTGCTGGGCGACGCTGGCCGACCGGCGGCTCGTGATGTTCGTGAGCGCCAATGCGGTGATGCACTTTTTCGCCGCCGCCGGCGGGGCCGCCTGGCCGCCGCAAGCGCTCGCCGGTTCCACCGGCCCGGGCACGACGGCCGCGTTGCTTGCGGCGGGCGTGCCGCCGGCCCGGGTGCGCGAGCCGGGGCCCGAAGCCGGGCGGCTGGACAGCGAAGCCTTGTGGCAACGGCTGCGTGATCTCGATTGGCGCGGATCGAAGGTGCTCATCGTGCGCGGCGAAGGCGGCCGCGACTGGCTTGCCGACACCCTGCGCGCTGCCGGGGCGCAGGTGGAGCAGGTGGCTGCCTATCGGCGCACGCTGCCGCGCCTCGGCCCCGCCGAGGCGGCGCTGCTGGCCGCCGCCGAGGCGGACCCCGGCGGCCATGCCTGGCTCTTCAGCAGCAGCGAGGCGGTGCACAACCTGCCCAGGCTGGCGCCCGCCAGCGCCTGGCGCGCCTCGTTCGCCTTCGCCACGCATCCGCGCATCGGCGAGGCGGCGCGCGCCGTCGGGTTCGTGCACGTGCAGGTCCTGTCGCCGGGCCTGCCGGCGTTGCGGCAGGCCTGGTCGGCGTTGCTGCAAGGCGCCGCGCAGGGCGGGGCTGCCGAGGGTGCGCCGATACAATCCCGCCCCCTGTGAGCCAAGCCACGCCCCCGTCTTCTTCGGCGCCGGAACCGACGCCGGCCGCGGCCGAAGTCCAGCCGGCCGCCGAGGCAACGGCGCCCGCGCCCGATGCGTCGCGGCCCGAGGCCGCGGCACACCCGGCCGGCACGACACCGGCGTGGGTGTGGCGAGGCCTGCTGCCCGTGGCCGTGCTGCTGACGGCGCTTGCCGCCGGTGCGCTCGCCCTGGCCTATTCGGCGCAGCAGCGCGTGAAGGTGCTCGAGGCCGAGCTGGTGCGGCGACAGCAGGACACCACGTTGGCCGCCGGCGAGGCGCGCGCGCTCGCGCGCCAGGCCGAGACGGCCTCGCGCGAGGTGGCGGCGAAGATGGCGCTGCTCGAGGCGCGCGTGGCCGAGACGGCGATGCATCGCTCGCAGTTCGAGGACCTGCTGCAATCGATGGCGCGCTCGCGCGACGAGAACGTGCTCGCCGACGTCGAGGCCGCGGTGCGCGTGGCGCAGCAGCAGTCGGCGATCACCGGCAGCGCCGAGCCGTTGCTGCTGGTGCTGCGCCAGGCCGAGGAGCGCCTGGCGCGCTACGCGCAGCCGCGGCTCGAACGCGTGCGCCGCGCCATCGCCCAGGACCTGGAGCGCACCCGCGCCGCCGGCAGCACGGATCTGTCGGTGCTCGCGAGTCGGCTCGACGACGTGATGCGGCAGATCGACGAGTTGCCGCTGCTGGTCGTGCCGCAGCACCCGGCGGCGCGGCGCAGCACGGCGTCGGTCTCGCCCGCCGCCGAGGCGGGCACGGGGGCGGCACCGGCCGCCGCATCGGCGCCGGCCGCGGCCAAGGCGGCGTCGACGCCCGCCCCGGCCGAGCCGGGCGGTGAACTCATCGGCTCGCTGCGCCAAGCCTGGCAGCGCCTGACCGCGCAGGCCTGGAACGAGACTCGTGCGCTGCTGCGCGTGACGCGCATCGACGACCCGCAGGCGATGTTCATCGCCCCCGAGCAGGCCTACTTCCTGCGCGAGAACGTCAAGCTGCGCCTGCTCAATGCGCGGCTGGCGCTGCTGTCGCGGCAGTTCGACGTGGCGCAGTCGGACCTGCGCGCCTCCCAGGCGGCACTGGAGCGCTATTTCGATCGCAGCGTGCGCCGAACGACGGTGGCGATGGAGGCGTTGCGCCAGGTCATCGTGCAGGCGCGCACGGTGACGCTGCCGCGACCCGACGCCACGCTGGCGGCCATCGCCGCCGCTTCCGCCGGCCGCTGACCCGGCGTGCGACGGCCCGTGCTGCAGCCCGCAACTCACGCCGACCGAGCCGTTCGATGCGCGGGCTGATCTGGGTCGTCCTGCTCTTCGTGGTGGCGGTGCTGGCGGCGACGACGTTCGGGCGCAACGACGGCCTCGTGTCGATCTTCTTTGCGGGCTGGCGCACCGATGTCTCGCTCAACTTCTTCGTGCTCGCGGTACTCGTGGTGTGCGCGGTGCTGGTGCTCTCGGCGCACGCGCTGGCGCGCATCGTGAGCCTGCCGCGCCGCGCGCGCGAATGGCGCGAGCAGCGAAAGGAGCAGGCCGCGCATGCGGCGCTGCGCGAGGCGATCGCCGAGCTGGCCAACGCGCGCTATGGCCGCGCGCGCAAGGCGGCGCATCGCGCGCTGGCATTGCAGGCCGACCTGCCTGCGCTGGGTGCGGCGCCCGACTTCGCCGTCATCGGCCACCTCCTGGCCGCCAACGGCGCGCATCGCATGCAGGACCGAAGCGGCCGCCAGGAGTCGTTGGGCAAGGCGCTGGCGGCAGCGCGGCAAGGCGGCAGTGCGCGCGGCCTGGACGACGGCGCACAGCTGATGGCCGCGCAGTGGGCACTCGACGACCACGACGCCGAGCAGGCGATGGAAGCGCTGGCTGTGCTGTCGCCCGGCGCGGCGCGCCGCACGCACGCGTTGCACCTGCGCATGCACGCGGCGCGTGCCGCGCGCGTACCGCTGCAGGCGTTGCACATGGCGCGCCTGCTCGCCAACCACCAGGCCTTCTCGGCCACGGTGGCGCAGGGTTTGCTGCGCGCCCTCGCCGAGGAGACGCTGGCGCAGGCGCACGACATGCAGCAGCTGCGCCGCCTGTGGCAGCAGTTCGACGGCGCCGACCGGCGCGACCCGCGCATCGCGGCGCGCGCTGCGCGCCGCGCCATCGACCTCGGTGCGGCCGAGCAGGCGCGCCAATGGCTGCGCCCGTTCTGGGACCGCCTCGGCGAGCTCGAGCGCGGCGATCGCGAGGCGATCGCCCTCACGCTGGCCGAGGCGACCGACGGCATCACCTCCGACTGGCTGCCGGCGCTCGAGAGCGCCGCGCAGGCCTTCGGCCACGACAGCGCCGTGCTCGCCGCGGTCGGGGCCTCGTATGCGGCGAGCGGCCTGTATGGCAAGGCACGCCTGCTGCTCGAGCAGGCCGCCGGGGCGCCGACGCTGCCCGCGCGCGCGCGCCGCGCCGCCTGGCGCCGGCTGGCGCAGATGGCACGCACGCAGGGCGACGAAGTGCGCGCGGCCTCGTGCGACCGCGCCGCCGCGACGCTGGACTGAACGCAAGCGGCCATGGCCGCCGGCCGGCGGCGCAAGCATGCTGCGATATACTTTGCGGCTGTCGCGCGGCTGTAGCTCAGTTGGATAGAGTACTTGGCTACGAACCAAGGGGTCGTGGGTTCGAATCCTGCCAGCCGCGCCAGATTCCGGGATCAACGGCTCAGAAGCTTCGGCCTCTGAGCCGTTTTTCCTTCCCGGCCCGCATGAGCATGAGCCTTCGCCAGCGCTACCGCCGCAAGCCCGACCAGGCCGTGGTCGCGGTGCAGCTGCGCCTCGAGACCGAGGGCCTGCGCTATCGCAAGTGGGGCCACGAGCAGCAGGCGCGGGCCGGCGACTGGCTGGTCGACAACGACGGCGACGTCTACACCGTCGCGGCCGAGTCATTCGCGCGCACGTACCGCGAGGTGGGTCGCGGCACCTACGTCAAGAGCACGCCGGTGTGGGCGGAGCAGGCGCGCGAGGCCGGCAGCGTCATCACCCGCGAGGGCCGCACGGCCTATGCCGCCGGCGACTGGCTGGTGAGCAACCACGAGGACGGCAGCGACGCCTACGCGGTCGGGGCCGAGAAGTTCGAGGCGATGTACGAGCCGGACACCTGAGCGCTCGCGCAGATGAGCGCGGCCCAGCGGCCGGTGCGTCGATCAGCGCGCGGCCGGCGGCTTGGGGCGGACGGGGCTGTCGGAGTCCGCATCGATCTCTCCGCGACGCAGCCGATGCAGCAGGTCGCTGGCCGGGCCGCGACTCTCGGCGCTGCCGGCGCTGGTGGCCGTGATGCCTGGTGCCGGCTCGCTCGCCTGAGCGCTGCCGTCGGGTGCGTCGGCCGCGTCGTCCCCGTCGGCCTGCTCCTGCGGCGCCGCCGTGCGCGGCATTGCCAGCGCCGCCGCAAGAGCCGCGACGAGCATGGCGAGGAGGCCGGCCGCCGCGACTATCTGGCGCTCGCGCTGAAGCACCGAAACCGACTCGGCGAGCCCCGCATCGAAGCGGCCGAACAGTGCCGCGCTGGCCTCGAGGCCAGCCGCCTGGGCCCGCCGCGCGGCCGCCATCGTGGTCGACCTCATCTCGGAAAGCTGCGAGGCGCTTTGGCGCAGCGCGACCAGCGAGCGCACGAGGGCGGGGTCCGGGGCCGGCTCGTCGGCCCCGGCGGCGTCGAGCGAGGCGAGCAGCTCGGCCGCCGCCTTGGTGGCCCGGCGGGCATCTGCAGCGAGGCGCGGGTGCAGCGCGAGGGCCGGCGCCGCTGTCGGGCCTGCGGCCGGCGATCCGGCCACTGATCCGGCCGGCGATCCGACAGGGAGAGCGGCGGCAGGCTCTGCCTCGTCACCCCATGCCGCGAGCGCCAGGGCAAAGCGCGGCAGGGTGTGCAGCGCCAGGGTCCACTCTTCGGCGCCGAACGCGCGCCCGACCTGCCCGTGCAGGGCGCCGGCACTGGCCGCGAGATCCATGATCACGAAGGCCTGCTCGACCAGCAGGGCGTGCGCGAGGTCACTGGCCATGACGTGCATCCGCCGGCCACCGATGCCCTCGAGCAGGTTCGACCAGTCGTTGCGAAGCTGGTCGGCCTCGTCCAGTGCCCGGTGCAGGCGGCGTGCCTCCAGCGTGGCGACGAGGGCGCCCACCTCGCTGTCCACCGCCTGCTGGCGGCGCAGCCGCTCGGGTTCCTGCTCGCTGCGGCCGGCCAGCACCGCGGCGGCGTAGGGGCGGTGCGCCGACAGCGCCCGTTGTGTCTGCACCGCGCCGGCCACCGCTTCGAGGGCGCGGCGGGCATCGAAGGCGGTCTGCATCTCGAGGCCGTGCCGGCGCCAGATCTCGACCAGGGGCGTGACGACGACCACCATGCCCAGCACGACGAGCAAGGCGAGCCAGCGGCCGGGCCGGGTGAGAAGGGGCTTCAGCGTTGCGGGCAGCATGGGCCGGGCGGTGATGGATTCGCAGCGAGATGGGACAAGGCGGACACGAGGGCCTCATCACGGTATCGACCGTGCAGGCCGTCACTTGAATGACGGACGCGCCGGCGGCGTGATCGGGGCCCGACTGCGTCCACAATCGGGGCTCCCGCCCCCGAGCCGCACCTGACCGCCGGACATGACGCCCGCCGCCGACGACGACAAGACCGCCTTCACGCCGCGCGACGCCGGGCGGGCCGGCGGTGGGTTCGAGCCGACCAACTTCGCGCCCACGGCGCCGGTCGAGCGCACCGAGATCACGGCGCCGCCGTCGACCCGGTCGGTCCAGATGGACAACGTGCTGCCGGTAGGGACACAACTGGGCGAGTTCGAGATCACCTCGCTGATCGGCGAGGGCGGCTTCGGCATCGTGTACCTCGCCAACGACACCTCGCTCGGACGCCGCGTGGCGCTGAAGGAGTACATGCCCACGTCGCTGGCCGCGCGCACCGAGGGTGGCGTGCAGGTCAAGAGCGAGCGGCACCGCGAAACCTTCGAGGCCGGCCGCAAGAGCTTCGTCAACGAGGCGCGCCTGCTGGCACAGTTCGACCACCCGTCGCTCGTCAAGGTCTACCGCTTCTGGGAGGCCAACGGCACCGCCTACATGGCGATGCCGTTCTACGAAGGCAAGAACCTGCGCGACACGCTGCGCGAGATGATGGCCGCCCACGGTGCCCCGCCTGATGAAGCCTGGCTGCGCACGCTGCTGTCGCCGCTTTGCGAGGCGCTGCGCGTCATCCATGCCGAGCAGTGCTATCACCGCGACATCGCGCCCGACAACGTCATGATGCTGGCCGGCACTCAGCGGCCGCTGCTGCTCGACTTCGGCGCCGCGCGGCGCGTCATCGGCGACATGACACAGGCGCTGACGGTGATCCTCAAGCCCGGATATGCGCCGATCGAGCAATATGCCGAGATCCCCGGCATGCGCCAGGGCCCGTGGACCGATGTCTATGCGCTGGCCGCGGTGGTCTATTTCGCCATCACGGGCAAGACGCCGCCGGTCTCGGTGGGGCGCATGCTCAGCGACAGCTACCAGCCGCTGGCGCAGGTGGCGGCCGGAAGGTACTCGCCGCAGTTCCTGGAGGCCGTGGACCGCGCGCTCGTGGTGCGGCCCGAGCAGCGCACGCCGAACATCGAGGCCTTCCGCGACGACCTCGGGCTCTCGCATCCGCACACGGGCATGGGTGGCGCGACGACGATGATGCGCGGCCCGGCCGACGACGTGACGCGCATCGCGCCACCGACGTTGGCGCGCCAGACCCGCGCGCCTGACACGCAGATGCGCACACCGGCGCCGCAGACGCTGATGCCGCAGCAGCCGACCTACCAGGCACCGGCCGCCATGCCCATGCAGACGCGCATGCCTGCGGCACCGGCGCAGGACGGCGAACCGACGCGCATGGCGCCGCGGCGCGCACCGCCTCCGGGCGAAGGCCATGCCGAGCAACGCGGGGCGCGCACCGGCGAAGGCGAGGGCTCCGGTCGTCGAGGCCTCGTCTTGGGCGCCGCCGGTGCGGCCGTGGTGGCCCTCGGGATCGGCGGCTATCTGCTGACGCGGCCGAAGAACGATGTGACCGTCTCCACGCTGCCGCCTGCAACGCCTGCGCCGACGCCGGTGCCGACCCCCGGGCCGATACCCACACCGACCCCGGCACCGACCCTGGCACCCGTCGCAGCCGCGGCGTTCGAACCTGCGGCGGAGTTCGATCGTGTCGCGCAGGCACAGACGCCGGGTTTCACGGTCCGTGCCGAGGCGCCGAAGGTGCAGCTGTCGGTCGCGCGCAAGGACGAGATCAAGTTCCGCCTCACGAGCGAGCGCGATGGTTACCTGTACGTGCTGGGCGTCGGCAGCGACGGCACGTTTGCCATCCTCCTTCCGAACAAGCTCAGCGGACCGGTGCGGGTTCAAAAGGGGCGGCCGTTCGCCTTCCCGGGCAAGGACGGCTTCTACCTGCCGGCCGCGGAGCCCATCGGCTCGACGCGGCTGCTGGCGATCGTCTCTTCGGAACCGCGCGACTACGCGGCCCTGCGGCTTCGCGAGCAGGACCCGATTGCGCTGCTGCCCACCGGCGCCGAGGCGGCGGCGCTCGCCGCGCAGCACAGGGGCGCGCAGCCGGTCCTGGCCGGACAGGTACGCTGCTCCAGCGCCGCGCCGTGCAGCACCGAATACGGCGCCGTGCAGTTGCGCTACGAGACCGTACGCTGAAGTCGTCGCCGCGGACGGTTTGTCCGTGAACAAGGCCTTCGTTCGCGAATCCGACGCCGCCGCCGACGACGACGGCGAGGCCCCCGGCCTGCCCGCGCTGCCCGCCGGCGCGCGCAACTACATGACGCCGCAAGGCTACCGGCGCCTGCGCGAAGAGCTGATGACGCTGCTCGACGTGGAGCGGCCCAAGGTCGTGGAGGTGGTGTCCTGGGCCGCCGGCAACGGCGACCGCTCCGAGAACGGCGACTACCTCTACGGCAAGAAGCGGCTGCGCGAGATCGACCGCCGCATCCGCTTCCTCACGCGCCGCCTTGACATCGCCGAGGTCGCCGACCCGAGCGTGCATCACGGCAGCGATCAGGTCTTCTTCGGTGCCACCGTCACCTATGCCAACGCACTCGGCGAGGAACGCACGATCACGATCAAGGGCATCGACGAGGCCGACAGCCTGAAAGGCGACGTGAGCTGGGTGGCACCGATCGCGCGCGCTCTGCTGAAGGCGCGCGAAGGCGACGAGGTGACGCTGCCGACGCCCGGCGGCATCGAGCGCATCGAGGTGCTGGCGGTGAGCTACCCGGCGCCGGGCGGCCCGCCCGAGGGCTGAAAGCGCTCAGGTGCCGAGGCGGGTGTTCAGGTGGCGCGATACCGCGACACCCGCTGCACCGTCGCCGAGCGCCTGAGCGCGCGCAGCACGTCGGCGAGGTGCACGCGGTCGCGCACGCTCACCATCAGGCGCAGCTCGACGACGTCGCTGCCACGACCGGAGTCCATGTCCAGGTGCGTGATGTCGGCCTCGGCGGCGCTGATCGCCGCGGCCACCTGCGCCAGCACGCCCTTGCCGTTGTTGACGAGCACGTGCACCGTGGTTTCGAACGGGCGCGTCAGTTCGTCGGCCCATTCGACGTGCATCCAGCGCTCGCTGTCGCGCTCGTACAGGCGCTTGCCGGTGGGGCACTCGACCGTGTGCACGAGCAGGCCCTCGCCGCGGCCGAGGTAGCCGGTGACCGCGTCGCCCGGGATCGGCCGGCAGCAGGTGGCGAACTGCACCGAGCCGCCCTCGCTGCCGTCGACGAAGACCACGCCCTGGGCCGTGGCGGCGTCCTCGGCGGCGTAGCGGCCGAGGGTCAGCGAGACGGCGTCGGGCTTGATGCCGCGCTCGCCCATCATGTGCGCCATGCGCTTGGCGACGATGGTGGCCACCTTCCGGCCGAGGCCGATGTCGACGAGCAACTCGCCGCGATGGCGGTTGCCTCCCCAGCGCGCGAGTTGCTGCCACAACGCCGCCGCGTCGCCGTCGGTCGGGTCGGCCGAGGGCATCGCCAGGCCTTCGGCGCGCAACGCCTGGGCCAGCATCTTCTCGCCGAGCGCGCGCGACTCCTCGGCCTCCATGTTCTTCAGGAAGTGGCGGATCTTGCTGCGCGCGCGGCCGGTGCGCACCATCGACAGCCAGGCCGGATTCGGGCGCGCGCCGGGCGCCGTGATGACCTCGACGACGTCGCCGCTCTTCAGTTCGGTGCGCAGCGCGGCCGGCTCGCCGTTGACCTTGGCCGCCACCATGTGCTGGCCGACGTCGGAGTGGATGGCGTAGGCGAAGTCGACCGGCGTGGCGCCGCGCGGCAGCGCCAGGATCTTGCTGCGCGGCGTGAAGACATATACCGCCTCGGGGTGCAGGTCGATCTTCACGTGCTCGAGGAACTCCGAGGAGTCGCGCGTCTCGTCCTGGATGTCGAGCAGGCTTTGCAGCCACATCGAGCTCAGGCGCTGCGCCTCGGCCGCCGCCTGCTTGTCGCCGCGCTGCTTGTACAACCAGTGCGCGGCGATGCCGGCCTCGGCCACCGCGTGCATGGCCTCGGTGCGCACCTGGAACTCGACGGCCGTGCCAAGCGGGCTCACCAACGTGGTGTGCAGGCTCTGGTAGCCGTTGGCCTTGGGGATGGCGATGTAGTCCTTGAAGCGGCCGGGCACCGGCTTGTACAGCTGGTGCAGCACGCCGAGCGCGACGTAGCAGTCGGTCAGCGAGCCCACGACGATGCGAAAGCCGAACAGGTCGTTCACCTGCGCGAAGCCGGCATGCTTGTCGCGCATCTTGCGGTAGATGGAGTAGACGGTCTTCTCGCGCCCGCTCACCTGCACCTTCAGCTTGTGCTGCGCGAACGCGCGCTCGACCTCCTTGCGGACGCGCTCGACGATGTCGCGCCGGTGCCCGCGCGCGCGCACCAGCGCCTTGGCCAGGGCGGCGTGGCGCCACGGATGCAGCAGCTCGAAGGCCAGCTCCTGCAATTCGCGATAGATCTGGTTCAGGCCGAGGCGGTGCGCGATGGGCGCGTAGATCTCGAGCGTCTCGCGGGCGATGCGGCGGCGCCGGTCGGGCGCGAGCGCTCCCAGCGTGCGCATGTTGTGCAGGCGGTCGCCGAGCTTGACGAGCACGACGCGCACGTCGCGCGCCATCGCCAGCAGCATCTTGCGGAAGCTCTCGGCCTGGCCCTCCTCGCGCGTGCTGAACTGCAGCTTGTCGAGCTTGGTGAGGCCGTCGACGAGGTCGGCCGTCGGCGCGCCGAACTTCTCGATCAGCTCGGCCTTGGTGACCCCCTGGTCCTCGATGGTGTCGTGCATGAGCGCGGCCATCACGGCCTGCGCGTCGAGCTTCCAGTCGGCCACGAGGCCGGCCACGGCCAGCGGGTGCGTGATGTAGGGCTTGCCGTCGGCGCGGAACTGGCCGAGATGGGCGGCGTCGGCGAAGCGGTAGGCCTCGCGCACGAGCTTGACGTCGGCCTTGGAGAGGTAGCCGAGCTTGTCGGCCAGCGCCTGGAACGAAGACGCCTCTTCGTGGCCGGCGTCGGCGGGCGTCGTCGCCGGCACGCTCGCGCGCTGCAGTCCTTGCAGGCCCTGCAGGGCGGAAGGCAGAAACTCGGCGGCCAGAGAGCGCAGGCTCATGGCCGGAATTTAGCGGAGAACGCGCGCGGACCCCGTTTGCCGCGCCGCAAACGCCGGCGGGCGCCCCCGGAAACCGAAGGCGCCCGCCGCCGCGACCCGCTGCACGCGGCCCGGGTCAGACCGTATCCTTACACCGGGACCTTACGCAGCATCTCCAGGCCGACTTCGCCGGCGGCCACCTCACGCAAGGCGGTGACGCCTGGCTTGTTCTTGGTTTCCACCTTGGGTGCGTGCCCCTGGCTCAGCATCCGCGCGCGGTAGGTCGCTGCCAACACGAGCTGGAAGCGGTTGGGCACCTTGGCGAGGCAGTCTTCGACGGTGATGCGGGCCATGTCGGTCGGGGGGCCGCGCCAGGGGCGCGTCCCAGCTGGGGGCGAAGCCGCGGATTATAGCCGGCGCCCTTCGTCGGGCGGGCCGGCCGAAGCCGCCGGCCCCGCCGGGGGTTGGTGCGGCTTCAGCGGGCAGCGGAGGCCACGACCCGTGCCGAACCCTGGAGCACGGCGACCTGCGGCGCGTCGAAGCCGTACGGCTCGGCCGTCAAGGCCCGCGAGGCAACGACGTCGGCGCGCGACTCGGCGGCGACCTCGGCGCGGCTCTTCGCGGCCACGAAGGCGGGTTGACGCTGGAAGTCGGCCTCGGTGGCGAGCACCGTGCCTTCCTGGCGCGCCTGCAGCAGTTCAGCCCGGACTTCGGCGCGCGTCTTGGTCGAGACGGCGGGTTGTGGCAGTTCGTAGGTCGCCTCCTGAGCGAAGGCCTGGCCGCCGAAGCCGCCGAAGGCAGCGGTGGCGATGGCGATGGCGACGGTGTTGCGGCGGATGGCGTTCATGTGGGATTCCTCGAAAGAAGCGGGACCGGGACGGTGGTTGCGGGTTGCGCTGCGGACCGGTTCGACACCGACCACGGAACGAACTGTGAACACCGAGCCGGACCGCCAGCGAACCGCCAGATGACAAATTCGTAATCCCGACGCGGGGCCGGAAATGCGACGATTGCAGCAGTCATATCCTTGCGCACAGCCTCGCCGTTCGCGCCATGCGACTCCTGGTCATCGAAGACGAAGTCAAGCTGGCTCAGTACCTGCACAAGGGCCTGAGCGAAAGCGGCCATGTCGTCGACGTCGCGAACGACGGCATCGACGGCCGGCGGCTTGCCACCGGCGGCGAGTACGACGTCGTGCTGCTCGACCTGATGCTGCCCGGCATCGACGGCTTCGGCGTGCTCACGGCCATGCGCGGCAGCGGCAAGCGCACGCCGGTGCTCATGCTCACGGCACGCGACAAGGTCGAAGACCGCGTGCGCGGGCTCGAGCAGGGGGCCGACGACTACCTCGTCAAGCCCTTCGCCTTCTCCGAACTGCAGGCGCGCATCGTCGCGCTGGCGCGCCGCGGCGCCAACGGGTCGGCGCAGCCGGCGACGCAGCTTCGCCTTGCCGACCTCGAGGTCGACCTCATCAGCCGCAAGGCGCAGCGGGCGCAGCACCGCCTGGACCTGACGGCCAAGGAGTTCAACCTGCTGGCGCTGCTGCTGCGCCGGCGCGGCCAGATCCTCTCGCGCACCACGCTGGCCGAGCAGGTGTGGGACATGAACTTCGATTCAGACACCAACGTCGTCGAGGTCGCGGTGCGCCGCCTGCGCGCCAAGCTGGACGACCCGTTCGACGCCAAGCTGCTGCACACGGTGCGCGGCATGGGCTACGTGCTCGAGGAGCGCTCGTCATGAAGCCGCGTGCCGATGTACTCGAGGCCGCCTGCGGGCCGATCTGCAGCCACTCGATCGGCGCACGCCTGTCGCGCAAGCTGGCGCTGTTCACGATGCTCGTGCTCGGGGCCCTGTCGGCGACGAGCTGGTTCTCGGTGGCCACGATGATGAAGCAGCGCAGCCTGCAGGACCTGGCAGCGCGCACCGAGCTGATCGCCGACGTGTTGGCGCTCGAAGCCAAGAGCGGCGGCGAAGCGGCGGTGCTCGCGCGCCTGAAGAGCGATGCGCCGATGCGCAAGCATGCCCGGCTCGAGGTGTGGCGCGCCGATGGCACCCTGCTGTATGCGGATGCGGCGAGCGACGCCATCGCCGCATCGGTGCACCTGAAGGCGCTGCACTTCCAGGTGGAGACGCCCTCGTTGCCTGGCGGCGAGCTGCGCGCGCGGCTGACCTGCGACTACACGCTCGATGCGAACTCGGGCCAGACCTGGGCTTTCATCCTCATTGCCGTCACTCTCGGCGCTGGCGCCCTGGTCGCCGGCGGTGCGCAGTGGCACGTGCGCCGTGCCTTGCGGCCGCTGCGCCAGATCGCCGCGCAGACGCGCGCGATCTCGCCGCAGAAGCTGCACCATCGCCTGACGCTCGACGACCCGGCCGAGGAGCTGCAGCCGTGGATCGCGCAATTCAATGCGCTGATGGAGCGGCTGGAGCGCGCCTACTCGCAACTGGAGGCGTTCAACGCCGACGTCGCGCACGAACTGCGCACGCCGCTGGCCACCCTCATCGGCGAGACCGAAGTCGCGCTGTCGCGCGAGCGCAGCAACGAGGCGCTGCGCGAGACGCTGGTGTCCAATCTCGAGGAGATGCAGCGCCTCTCGGCGATGGTCAACGACATGCTCTTCCTCGCCCAGGCCGACCGCGGCGCCGTGGCACGCCGCGGCGCGCCGGTCAGCCTGGCCGAGCTGGCGCAGCAGGTGGTCGAGTTCCACGAGGCGGCGCTGGAGGACTCCGGCCTCGCGCTGCGCATCGAAGGGGACGCCACGGTGCCGGTGGACGAGCCGCTGTTCAAGCGCGCGCTGTCCAACCTGCTCGGCAATGCCACGCGCTTTGCCGACCACGGTTCGACCGTGATCGTGCGCATCTCGGCCGAGCTGGCGCAGACGGCCGAGCAAGTGCAGGTGGTGGTGCAGAACCACGGCCAGTCGATCGCGCCGCAGCTGCTGCCGCGCCTGTTCGACCGCTTCTTCCGCGGCGACGACTCGCGCTGCTGCCCCGAAGAGCAGCATCACGGCCTCGGGCTCGCCATCGTCGCCGCGATCGCGCGCATGCACGCGGGGCGCACGGTGGTCGAGAGCGACGCCGGGCTCACGCGCGTCGGCTTCACGCTGGCCACGCGCTGAGCGGCCGCCGCGGCTCGCTCGCAGCCGGGCGCGACGCGGCGCGCGCCGTCCCTCAGGCCAGGCCGAGGGCGGTGAACACCTGCGAACGGGCGCGCCGCTGCGCGGCAAACTTCAACCGCTGCGAGTGCACCACGGCCTTGAGGTCGAACAGCGCCGTCTCGAACAGACTGTTGACGATGACGAAGTCGAAGTGCTTCGCCTGCGCCACCTCGATGCGGGCATTCTCCAGGCGCGTGGCGATGACCTCGGGACCGTCCTCGCCGCGGCGGCGCAGCCGCTGCTCGAGCTCCTGCCAGCTGGGCGGCAGGATGAAGATGAGCACGGCATGCGGGAACAGCTGCTTGATCTGCAGGGCGCCCTGCCAGTCGATCTCGAGCACGACATCCTCGCCGCGCATCAGCCGCTCCTCGATCGCCGTGCGCGAAGTGCCGTAGAGATGGCCGTGCACCTGCGCCCATTCGAAGAACTCGCCGCGGTCGATCATGCCGCGGAAGGCGGGCTCGTCGACGAACCAGTACTCGCGGCCGTGCACCTCCTGGCCGCGCGGTAAGCGCGTCGTGTGCGACACCGACACCACCAGGTGCGAGTCGAGTTCGAGCAGGGCCTTCACGAGGCTCGACTTGCCCGCTCCGCTCGGGGCGGCGACGCAGAAGAGGTTGCCCGGGGTCTCCATCGTCGTTCGTCGGTCCTGTGGTCGGTCCTGCGCAGGAGGCTACTCGATGTTCTGCACCTGCTCGCGCATCTGCTCGATCAGCACCTTCATGTCCACGGCAATGGCCGAGAGCTCGAGCGCCGCCGACTTGGAGCCGAGCGTGTTGGCCTCGCGGTGCAGTTCCTGGATCAGGAAGTCGAGCCGCTTGCCCAGCTCGCCGCCCTTGGCGAGCAGCCGGTCGACCTCGTCCAGGTGCGAGGCCAGGCGCGTCAGCTCCTCGGCCACGTCGATGCGGATGGCGTGCGCGGCCGCCTCGGTGAGCGCGCGCTCCTGCAGCGCGCTCTCGGGGATGGCGGTGCCGACCTGCGCCGTGGCCAGGGCTTCTCGCCAGCGCTCCAGGAAGCGCTGCTGCTGCTTCTGCACCACGGCGGGCACGAGCGGCTCGGCCTGGCGCGCGAGCTCGCGCAGGCGGGCGGTGCGCTCGGTGAGCGAGGCGGCCAGGCGCGCGCCTTCGCGTTCGCGCGCCTCGCGCAGGCCCTCGACGCAGCGGCGCGCCGCCTCGAGGGCGGGGGCCTCCCACTGGGCACCGCCACCGCCACCGCGGCACAGCGCCAGCGCTTCGTTGACCGACAGCCCGCGCGCCTCGGGCAACCACGACTGCACCGTGCCCTGCAGCCGCGCCAGCCGGTTGAGCTGCTCGGAGCTCGCCTGCGGCAGGCCGTCCTCGCCGCCGCGCGTGGTGCCTGCGCGCACCTCGATCTTGCCGCGCCGGCAGGCGGCCGCCAGCATCTCGCGCAGCGCGGGCTCGAGTGACCTCAGTTCGTCGGTTAGGCGCAGGTTCAGGTCGAGGAAGCGACCGTTCACCGACCGGGCTTCGACGTTCACGCTGCCCAACGCCGGGCCTAGTTCGACAGCTGCGCTGGCGTAACCCGTCATGCTATAAACCGCCATAGCGCGCGCGCCCTCTGCTTTCCCTGATCGGCCTGCCCTGATGAGTATTGTGCGGGCCGCTTCGGGCACTCCTGCCACACCCCCAAACGATTATGTCAAAGCCCAAGCCAGCACCGTTGCCGTCGGGCACCGTGGTCGGGGGCTACCAGGTCGTCAAGAAGCTCGCGGCGGGCGGCTTCGGCGTCGTCTATCTGGCCGAGGGTGAAGACCGGCAGTTCGTCGCCATCAAGGAGTACCTGCCAGCCTCGCTGGCCGAGCGCTCTCCGGGCGAACTGACGCCGCGCGTCAAGCCCGACAAGCAGCCGCTGTACCGCCTCGGCCTCAAGAGCTTCTTCGAAGAGGGCCGTTCGCTCGCCCAGATCAGCCATCCGAGCGTCGTCTCGGTGCTGAACTTCTTCCGCGAGAACGAGACCGTGTACATGGTGATGAACTACCTGCAGGGCGACACCCTGCAGGACTTCATCGTCACCGCGCGCGACCTCAAACGTGACAAGGTGTTTCGCGAGAGCTCGATCCGCAGCCTCTTCGACGAGATCCTGCGCGGCCTGCGCATCGTGCACCAGCACAAGATGCTGCACCTGGACATCAAGCCGGCCAACATCTTCGTCACCAACGACAACAAGGCGGTGATGCTCGATTTCGGTGCCGCGCGCGAGGTGCTGAGCAAGGAAGGCAACTTCATCCGCCCGATGTACACGCCGGGCTTCGCGGCGCCCGAGATGTACCGCCGCGACGGCACGCTCGGCCCCTGGACCGACATCTACGCCATCGGGGCCTGCATCTACGCCTGCATGCAGGGCTACCCGCCCAACGACGCGCCGCAGCGCCTCGAGAAGGACCGACTCGCGCTTTCCCTCTCGCGCCTGCGCAACGTGTACTCCGACAATCTGATCGAAGTCACGGAGTGGTGCATGTCGCTCGATCCCCTCAGCCGCCCGCAAAGCGTCTTCGCGTTGCAGAAGGAACTCGCGCGCGAGACCGAACGCCGCTACACCAAGCTCAGCTTCGGCGAACGCCTGAAGCTGCAGCTCGAAACCCTCAAGACCGGCGCGAAGACGTGAGCGCCCAGGCTCGCTCCACTCGCTGCTCCCCGGGGAGGGCGCCTGCGCCTGGTGCCGCCCTGCGGCCAGGCGGCTGAGCGTGGCCATGAGGTTCGCCGTCTACCAGGTCAGCCGCAAGGGTGGCCGGGAGAAGAACGAAGACCGCATGGGCTACTGCTATACGCGGGACGCCGGCCTTTTCGCCCTGGCCGACGGCATGGGCGGCCACCCCGAAGGCGAGGTCGCCTCGCAGATGGCGCTGCAGGCGCTGGCGGCGATGTTCCAGCGCGACGCCAAGCCGCGCCTGCCCGACCCGCTGCGCTTCCTGCACGAGTCCATCGTCGCCGCGCACCACCAGCTGCTGCGCTACGCCACCGAGAAGGGCCTCGTCGACACGCCGCGCACGACAGTCGTCGCCTGTGTGCTGCAGGGCAACTCGGCCTACTGGGCGCACTGCGGCGATTCGCGCCTCTATCTCGTGCGCGGCGACAAGCTCGTCGCGCGCACGCGCGACCACAGCTACTCCGAGCTGCAGGAGACGCTGTCGCAGGTGGTGCCGATGGGCGACCGCGTCAACCGCAACGTGCTCTTCACGTGCCTCGGCAGCCCGGGCAAGCCGGTGGTCGACACGGCCGGGCCGTTGCGCATGCAGCCGCACGACCGCCTGCTGCTGTGCAGCGACGGCCTGTGGAGCAGCGTCACCGACGCCGAGATCACCGAGGTGCTCACGGCCTACCCGATCGCCGAGGCGGTGCCCGAGCTCGTCGAGCGCGCGTTGCGGGTGGCCGGCGAGAAGAGCGACAACGTCACCGTGCTCTCGGTCGAGTGGGACGGCCAGGAAGACGTGGACAGCGGCGGCATCTCCACCCTCTCGCTCGGCGAGGAGGTGTTCGCCTCCACCATCCAGGCAAGCCTGGGCGGCGGCGAAGGCGGTGCCGACGAGCTCGACGACGCCGAGATCGAGCGCTCGATCCGCGAGATCAACGAGGCCATCCAGCGCAGCTCCGGCAAGCGGCGCTGACCGCCGCCTGGCAGCCGCCGAGGCCGCACCGCCGGCCGGGCAGGTCGCCGATGCGGCCGGAATTCCGGCCGACAATGCGCCAATGAGCTATCAACGACCGGGCGATCGCGCCCATGACGCGCTGCGCGCGGTGAAGCTGCAACGCGGCTACACGAAGCATGCCGAGGGTTCCGTGCTGGTGTGCTTCGGCGCCACGCAGGTGCTGTGCACCGCGTCGGTGGAGGAGAAGGTGCCGCCGCACAAGCGCGGCAGCGGCGAGGGCTGGGTGACGGCCGAGTACGGCATGCTCCCGCGCAGCACGCACACGCGCAGCGACCGCGAGGCCGCCCGCGGCAAGCAAAGCGGCCGCACGCAGGAGATCCAGCGCCTCATCGGCCGCTCGCTGCGCGCCGTGTTCGATCTGCCGGCGCTCGGCGAACGCACGATCCACCTCGACTGCGACGTGCTGCAGGCCGACGGCGGCACGCGCACCGCGGCCATCACCGGCGCCTTCGTGGCTGCGCACGATGCGGTCAGCTGGCTGGCAGCGCAGGGGCGCATCGACGATGCGCCCGGCAAGGGCCCCATCCGCGACCACGTTGCCGCGGTTTCCGTCGGGCTGCTCGAGGGCGCGGCCCTGCTCGACCTCGAGTACGTCGAGGACAGCACCTGCGACACCGACATGAATGTCGTCATGACGGGCCGCGGCGGCTTCGTCGAGATCCAGGGCACGGCGGAAGGCGAGCCATTCGCCCGTGCCGACATGGACCGCCTGCTGGTGCTGGCCGAACGCGGCATCCGCGAACTCGTGGCCGCGCAGCGGCGCGTGCTCGGCCTGCCCCTGGCCTGACGACGCCCGCCAGCCACTGCGCGCCCCGCCGAGCAGCGATGCGTCTCGTGCTCGCCTCCAACAACGCGAAGAAGCTCGCCGAGCTGCGCGAGCTCCTCGGCGCTCTCGCGGTCGAGCTCGTGCCGCAGGGCGAGCTCGGCATCGCCGAGGCCGAGGAGCCGCACGACACCTTCATCGAGAACGCGCTGGCCAAGGCGCGTCACGCGGCGCGCGCCGCCGGCGGCGCGGCCATCGCCGACGACTCGGGCCTGTGCGTGCCGGCGCTCGGTGGCGAGCCGGGGGTGCACTCGGCCGTCTTCGCCGGCGCGGTGCCAGTCGCATCCGGCGACCGCGAGGCGCAACGCCGCGCGCAGGACGCGGCGAACAACGCGCTGCTGCTGCAGCGCCTGGCGGCGCAGACCGGCGGAACCGGCGAGAGCGGCAAGACGGGCGAGACAGGCGAGACAGGCGGTGAGGCGGCGCGGCGCGCCTACTTCGCCTGCACCCTCGTGGCCCTGCGCCACGCCGAAGACCCCGAGCCGCTGGTCGCCACCGGCCGCTGGCCGGGCACGCTGCTGAGCGCGCCGCGCGGCGCGGGCGGCTTCGGCTACGACCCGCTGATGTTCATCCCGTCGCTTTCGTGCTCGGTGGCCGAGCTCGACGCCGACGTGAAGAACCGGCACAGCCACCGTGCGCTGGCCGCGCGCCAGATGCGCGAGTTGATCGCCACGGTGTGGCAGCCATGAGGGTGCCGCCGGCCATGCAGCCGATCGAGATCGTGTCCGGCCGCGGCAATCGGACCGACCGCACCGATCGCACCGATCGCACCGATCGCCCCGGTCGCACCACACCGGCCGACGGCCACGCAGACACCGAGGCCGACACCGCGGCCGACGTCGCCACGACGCTCGCGCACCTCATGCGTCCGGGCACGCTGCAGCTGGCGAGCCTGCCGCCGCTCGCGCTCTACGTGCACCTGCCGTGGTGCCTGCGCAAGTGCCCGTACTGCGACTTCAACTCGCATGCCGTCGTTGCCGACGCGCTGCCCGAGGCACGTTACCTCGACGCGCTCGTGGCCGACCTCGATGCGACCTTGCCGCTCGTCTGGGGCCGGCCCGTGCATACCGTCTTCATCGGCGGCGGCACGCCGAGCCTGTTCTCGCCCGAAGGCATCGACCGGCTGCTCGCGGCCGTGCGCGCGCGGCTGCCGCTCGTGCCCGCCGCCGAGATCACGCTCGAGGCCAACCCTGGAACCTTCGAGCGCGAGCGTTTCCGTGCCTTTCGCGCTGCCGGCGTGACGCGCCTTTCGGTGGGCGCGCAGAGCTTCGACGATGCGCTGCTGCAGCGCATCGGCCGCGTGCATGACGGCGCGCAGGCGCGCGCCGCGCTCGAGGAGGCGGCGTCTGCCTTCGACACCTTCAACATCGACCTGATGTATGCCCTGCCCGGACAGCGGCTCGAACAGCTGCAGGCGGACCTCGACATCGCGCTGTCGTTCTCGCCGCCGCACTTGTCCGTTTACCACCTCACGCTCGAGCCGAACACCGCCTTCGCGGCCAACCCGCCGGTGCTGCCGGACGACGACCTGGCAAGCGACATGCTCGACCTGGTCACCGCCCGGCTGGCCGCGGCGGGGCTCGATCGCTACGAGGTCTCGGCCTACGCGCGCGCCGGCCACCGCTGCCGCCACAACCTCAACTACTGGCAGTTCGGCGACTACCTCGGCATCGGCGCCGGTGCGCACGGCAAGCTGAGCTTCCCGCACCGCATCGTGCGCCAGGTGCGCTGGCGCGAGCCGGCGCGCTACATGCGAGAAGCGCTGTCGGCCACGCCCGAGCGCGCCGTCTCCAACCAGCACGAGGTGGGCCGCCGCGACCTGCCGTTCGAGTTCATGATCAACCAGCTGCGGCTCGCCGAGGGCTTCGAGCCCGCGCGTTTCGTCGAGCGCACCGGGCTGCCGTGGTCGGCTGTCGAGCCGGCGCTCGCGCGTGCGCATGCGCGCGGCCTCGTCGAGCGCGATGGCGAGGTCGTCCGCCCTTCGGCGCGCGGCTTCGACTTCCTGAGCGACCTGCAGGCATTGTTCCTGCCGGCGGCGCGCACGCAGCCGGCGGCCGGGTCGGGCGGCGACCCGCCGCGCGGTCCGTAGTCCTGGCCGGCTCTTCAGTCGCCGCGCCATCGCTTGCCGAGCGCCGCCGCGCTCCACACCGCACTGCCGAGTTCCCACGGCGCGCTGACACGCGCGTATTCGTGCGCCGCCGGTGCGCCGAGGTGGATGGCCGTCGCCTCGTTCACCCACGCATGATTGGCAAAGGGGTAGAGCAGCCCGCGCGCCGCCAGTGCCTGCGCCGAGGCGCGTGCGTTGGCCGCCTCCTGCGGCCCCAGGCGCGCCGCGCCGGCGACGAGGGACATGGCATCGATGGTGCGAAACGAGATCCACGCCTTGATCTTGTCGCCGCCATAGCGCGGCACGTGCATCGAATGGCGGCCGGGCTCGTCCCAGCCGTCGTAGGCGCGGCCCCACCAGTAGTCCCAGGCGCCCGAGGCTGGCAGCGCGCCCGCGGGCGCGATGCGGTCGGTGAAGTGGCCGATGACGTCGGTGGCGGCCTGCAACGTCGGCGCTGTCGTGTGCTCGTCGGCGGTGGCGAGCACCGCATAGGCCCATTCGTTCTGGTGGTTGTAGGGCACGGGCATGCCGTCGAAGTGGAACGCGCTGCCCTTGGGCCAGCGCAGGTGGTGCAGGCCGGGGCGGATCCACTTCGGCTCCTCGCCCTCGGTGGCGAGCACTTCGATGTGGCCTTCGAGGCGCTGCACGGCACGCTTCAGGTCCGCGTAGCTGGCGAGCGCGGCTGCGTCGGGCACCTCCCTCAGGTAGCGGTGCATGACGAGCAGGAAGCGCGCGGTCTGCACGCCGAAGAGCGCGCGGCTGCGGTCCACGGTGAAGGCGCGCGTGCGGTGCCGGCCGGCGGCCACCTGCGCGTCGAGCCAGCGCATCTCCACGTCCAGCCGCAAGCGCACCTCGGCCAGCAGCGGGCCGAAGAGCTCGAGCAGCGCGGCATCGCGCCGTGCCAGGTCCAGCAGGTCCAGCAGGCCGTTCAGGTAGTAGATCTGCGACCAGGGGATGCGGCCTTCCTCGTTGTTGATGCCGAACTCCATCCAGCCGCCCGGCGCCGTCGCTGCGAGGTCGCGGCGCAGCAGCCGACGCAGCTGCGCGGCGCTGCGCGCGTGGTCGATCTGCAGCGCGCCGAGCGACCAGCGCAGGTTCCCGGGCACGCCGAGCGCCGGGTCGAGCGGCGGCGGCTGCACGCCTTCGGGTGCGACGACGACGAGTGCCCGCGCGCCCGAGTGCGGATCGACGGCCGCGGCCACGCACAGGTGCGCGAGCCCGGCCGGCGTCGGCGCCGACTCGACGATGTGGCGGCAGCCCGGGATGCGCCGCGGCTCCATCGGCCCGGCGGTGCCGATCTCCAGCTGCATGTTGCCGCCGGCAAGCCAGAGCCGCTCACCCGCCGCGCCGGCGACGACGTGGAAGTGCAGCGACGGGATCATCTCGTACGTGGAGCCGGCCGGTTCCTCCAGCGAGGGCAGCTTCGCGGTAACGCCCGTGCGCACGGGGCAGGCGCCGGCCGGCTGCTGGGCCGCGGCTGCGGCCACGGTGCCGTGCGCGGCCGATGCCGGGGCGATGTGCCAGGCCAGATGCCAGTTGGCCTGGCTCGGGTTGTGATAGACGACAGCGTGCAGCCGCTGGCCGTGCAGCGTGGCTGCGCGCAGGCTCGCCACCGCGGTGGGGTCGTCGCCGTGCTCCACCTCCAGGCGGCAGACGAGGCGCTCGCCTTCGTACTGCAGCAGCGCGAGGCGGTCGTCGGGATAGCGACGGTGGAACACATAGGTCGCGCGGCCGCGCGCCAGCACCTTCACCGGCACGCCGGGCGTCACGATGGCCAGGACCGTGCCGTCGGCGCGCACGAGCAGCGGCCGCCGCGAGGCGTCGAAGCTCACGAGGCCGGCCTCGGCCGGCAGGAGCGGCACCACCGGTCCCGGTGCGCCGGCCTGGGCCCGTGCATCGGTGGCATTCGAGGAGGCACCCGCGGACGCGCTCGTGGAGGCACTCGCGGAGGCACCCGCGAGCCGCCGCGCGAGGGCCGAGGTCTCGGGCGAACTGGCGAGGCGCACTTCCGCCGAGGGCGAAGGTGCCGGTCCGGGTAGTGGCACGGATGCGAGGCCGGATGTCGATCCGGATGTCGAGACAGCCGTCGGACCCATCGGCGCGAGCGCACAGGAGCTCAGGCCGCGATAGAGATAGGCCTCGTACTCGTTGATGACGAGCGCCGGCGTCGAGGCGGGCGTCGCAGCCGCTGCCGACGCGCCGCCGTGCGGGTATTTGAGATACCGCTTCGCCGGTGTCCGGTAGCCCTCGACCGCCGCCATCAACCACGGCACCAGCGGCGCCGTGCGCGTCTCGGTGCAGGCCAGGTGCAACGCGAAGCCGAGGTCGTACGAGCGCGCGGCGAGCTTCAGGCCGGGGCGGAAGGTCGGGAACGCGCGCACCTCACCCGCCGCGCCGCGGAAGTCGGCGAGGTGCTGCAGCACCGCGTACCAGTCGAACTGTTCGGCCAGCCGCCCGCCATGCTCGAGGTAGGCGCGGATGCCGGCGATCATGTAGCCGGCATGCGGCAGGTCGTTGGGCAGGGCCTGCTGCACCGAGTAGTTCCAGTACCAGTGGCCGCTGCCCGGCGCCAGTTGGCGATGCTTGAGCAGCGCGCGCATCGTCGCGTCGGCGGCGGCGAGGTAGCGCTCGCGCTCGCGTGGGTCGGCGACCCCGAGGCTGGCGCGCTGCACCTGCCCGGCCAGGTAGGCGGCCGGGTTGAAGGTGTCATAGCGACGGTCGGCCGCCGCCAGCGAGTAGGGCGCAATGCCCGAAGGCGATGCGATCCGGCCGTCGAGATAGGGCGACACGGCAGCGTGCACGAGCTCGCGGATGCGCGCGTGCGGCGCCAGCGCGTCGCGCTCGGCCCAGGTGAGCAGCGCGTCGATGACGATGGCGGTGGTGATCGTGTACTCGGTGTGCGCCGGGTTGACGGAGCCGTCGTCGTAGGCGTCCCAGGCCACCGGCAGGCCCCAGCCGATGACGCCGTCGCCGTTGCTGTCGGCGTTGGCGAGCAGCCAGTCGCCGGCGACGCGCGCGAGGTCGGCTTCGCCGCTGCGCCAGGCGCGGCCGCGGCGCTGGAGCTCGGCGAGCAGCACCATCGCGTAGGCTTTGGGCACGTCGCCTTCGGCGTGGCCGGGGTAGTCGGTGGTGCCGAAGCCGGGGCGGTGGCGCGGCAGGGCGGCGTGGATCTCCGAGGCGGCCGAGGTCGCGGTCGCGAGCACGGCCGCGCGCGGGTCGGATGGGGCGGCGTCTCGTGGTGTGCAGCCGAGGCCCGCGCTTGCCGCCGCCACGACGACGATGGCGGTGGTCAGCAGCCCCGCCCTCATCGGCCCGACTCCGCCAGCATCGCGCGCGACAGCGCCATCTCCTCCTGCAGCCACTGCCTCAGCGCACACAGCGGCGGCAGCTCCGCGTGCTGAGGCGGATAGACGAACCAGTAGGGCGCAGGCTCGACGTCGGTCAGCGTCAGCGGCGACAGTCGCACGAGCCTGCCGCCTTGCAGCGCGTCGGCGGCGAGCAACTCGCTGGCCAGCGCAACGCCGAGGTCCTGCTCGGCCGCCTGCAGCAACAGGCCCGCATCGTTGAACTCCGCCACCGTCTTGCCGCGCAGCTTGCAGCCGCACAGCGACAGGAACTTGCTCCACTTCTCCGCGTGCCCGAGCAGCGGCTCGGCGGCGAGTGCCGCGTGGTCACCGAAGCGCACCCGCGCCGCTCGACCCGGCGCGCCGACGGCGACGAAGCGCGAGGTGACCAGCTGCTCGCCCTCGAGCCCGCGCCAGGGCCCGGTGCCCGCGCGCACCGCCGCGTGGAAGCCCTCGCGCTGCAGGTCGACGATGGCCTGCGAGGCGTGGATCTCCAACGTGATGCCGGGGTGGCGCTCGCGCCAGCGCGCCATGCGCGGCAGCAGCCAGCGCTGCGCGAAGGACGGCAGCACCGTGAGGCGCAGCGTCTGCACCTTGCCTTCGGCGGCCAGGCCAGCGGCGCGCACGCCTTCGTCGAGCAGGTCCAGCGCCGCCTCGACCGAACGCTGCAGCGCCGCGCCGGCCGCGTTTAGCGCGAGGCTGCGGCCGCGGCGCTCGAAGAGCGAGAAGCCGAGCTGCTGCTCGAGTTGGCGCATCTGCTGGCTGACGGCGCTGTGCGTCAGGTGCAGGCGTTCGGCCGTGGCGCGCAGGTTCTCGGTGCGGGCCGCTTCGCGAAAGGTGGGCAGCGTGGACAGGGGCAGGCGACTCATGGTGGTGTCGACTTCGGCAGCGCTGTTCGGCGGCGCTGGTGACGATGCTGGTCAGCGTGGCTGCACAGGACGGCCATGAATCATCGCTTCCAATGCCAATCGGTGCAACATATATTGACCAGCACCGCATCCATTCGACCTCGCACTGGAGCCCGTCATGACCACTGCCGCCTGCTGCGTCCCTACGCTCGTACCCGCCATCTCGGCCCTGCCGGCCACGCTGCCGATGCCGAGAACGCTGCCGGGTGTCGAGAGTGCCGGTACCTTGCGCCCTGCCGGCGCCGGCCCGATCCGACTGCACCGCCCCGCATGGTCGCGCGCCTGGCTCGCGCTGCTCGAGTCGTGGTCGGGCTGGCGCGCGGCCGCGCGGCGGCGCGCCGAACTGCAGGCGTTGGCGCGCCTGGACCGTCATGTGCTGCGTGACGTCGGCCTGGACGAACTCGCGCCGCCGCGCCTCTCGCCTTCCTGGCAGGAGATCGAGCGCGCGCGCTGGTAGTGGGGTGGCAGCCGGCGCGAGCGAACGTGCCGGCCTATGCCCACCTGTGCCCACCTGGGCCCGCCTGTGCCCGCCTGGACCCCGCCTGGGTCTTCGGCCCAGACGGCGCGTGAACGACGCCCGAGCGCCGCCTAGACGCGCGACGTGGCCAGGCCGACCGTGCTGCGCAGCCGCTCGAGCAGGCGCGGCGCGATCTGCTGCAGCGGCAGCACCTCGTCGGCCGCGCCATGCGCGATGGCTTCGCGCGGCATGCCGAAGACGACGCAGGTCGCCTCGTCCTGGCAGATGTTCCAGCTGCCGGCGTCGCGCATCTTGCGCATCGCCGCGGCGCCGTCGGCGCCCATGCCGGTGAGCATCACGCCGAGCGCATTGCGCCCGACCACGCGCGCCGCCGATTCGAACAGCACCTCCACCGAGGGCTTGTGGCGGTTGACCGGTTCGCCGTCGAAGACGCGTGCGATGTAGTTGGCGCCCGAGCGCTCCACGGCGAGGTGGCGGCCGCCGGGGGCGATGTAGGCATGGCCCGGAAGGACGCGCTCGCCGTCCTGCGCCTCGGCCACCGCGACCTTGCACAGCCCGTCGAGCCTGAGCGCGTAGCTGCGCGTGAAGCCGGGCGGCATGTGCTGCGTGATCAGCACGCCGGGCGCGTCCGGCGGCAGGCGCATCAGCAGCTCGCGCGTGGCCTCGGTGCCGCCGGTGGAGGCGCCGATGAAGATGAGCTTCTCGGTGGAGAGGCGCCCGAGCAGGCCGACGCCCGCCGACGCCGACGCCGACGCCGACGCTAGCGCCGACGCCTGACCGCCGCCCGGGGTGGCGGTGCTGGCCGGCGGGCCGTCGGTGACCACAGCGCCGCCCTCCTGCGCGTAGACGGCGGGCGGCGGCGTCAGGTGCCTCTGCACCCGCGCACGCGAGGCGATGCGCACCTTCTCCGTGATCTCGTCGCCGAGCTGGCGCAGGCCGTCGCTGATGCCGATCTTCGGCTTGGCGACGAAGTCCACCGCGCCCAGCTCGAGCGCACGCAGCGTCACGTCGGCGCCACGCTCGGTGAGCGTGGAGACCATCACCACCGGCATGGGTCGCAGGCGCATGAGCCGCGCCAGGAAGTCCAGCCCGTCCATGCGCGGCATCTCGACATCGAGCGTGATGACGTCGGGGTTGAGGTCGCGGATCATCTCGCGCGCCACCAGCGGGTCGCTGGCCGCGCCGACGCACTGCATGTCGGACTGCCGGTTGATGATCTCGGTGAGCAGGCTGCGCACCAGTGCCGAGTCGTCCACAACCACCACACGAGTCTTCATCGCCGGTTCCCAGTCGCCAACTTCTCTTGCCGCGCCTGCGCGCTCTTTCAGAACAGATCCACCGTGCCGCCCGCGCCGCCCGCTGCGCCGCTCGCGGCCACGCGTTGTGCAGCGCTGCGCTCCTGCGCCAGCAGGGCGTCGGTGTTGGTCGTGGCCAGTCGCTTGACCATCGCCTTGCCGCTCGCCGGCAGGAAGCACACCTTGCGAGGGTAGACGTCCATCACGTCCTTGCTGACGACGGTGACGCGTTCGGTACGCAGGTATTCGAGCACGAATTGCGTGTTCCGCTCGCCGACGTTGAGGCTGCTCATGCCGCCGATCACGGCGCCGCCGCCGAAGACCTTGGCCTCCATGGTCGAGCGATTGGCGCCGCGCTTGACGAGCTCGCCGATCAGCTGGTCCATCGCGAAGGAGCCGTAGCGGCCACTGGCGTCGCCACCGCCGGCGCCGCCCGGCGTGCCCGAGTCGGGCAGCAGGAAATGGTTCATGCCGCCGACCCGCCGCTCGCGGTCCCACAGGCAGGCGGCGATGCACGAGCCGAGCGTCGTCATCACGAGCACGTCCTCGTCGTAGACGAAGAATTCGCCGGGCAGCACCTTCACGGCTTCCTTGCCGAAATGCGCGTCCCAGTAGAAGAACGAAGCCTCGCCGTGCTTGCGCTGGCGCGAACGCAGCCGCTCCAGCCGCGCCTGTTGGTGAGCCTGCTGCTGCGCGACCGGGCTGGCGCCGGCGGGGGCGAGGATGGCCGACACGCTTGGGGCTCCTCAGACGCGTTCGTACACGGTCTTGCCGCGCAGGCGGAAGAGCTCGCGTGCGTCGGTGAAGTTCTCCGAGTGCCCCACGTAGAGCAGGCCACCGGGCTTGAGCACGCCGTGCATGCGCTGCAGCACGCGCCGCTGCGTGGGCGCGTCGAAGTAGATCATGACGTTGCGGCAGAAGATGATGTCGATCGGCGGGCCCAGCCGCGCCCAGTCGCCGTTGATGAGGTTGAACGGCATGAAGCGCGTCAGCCGGGCGAGCTCGGGCCGCACGCGGATGCGGCCGCTGTTGGCGCCGGTGCCGCGCTGGAAGTGCGCACGCAGGCGCTGCTCCGAGAGGCCGCGGGCGTCGGCGGCGTAGACGCCTCGCTCGGCCGTAGCGAGCACCTGGGTGTCGATGTCGCTGGCGAGGATCTCCACGCGCGCCGAGGCGCCGAGCGCTTCCACGGCGGTGATGGCGATCGAGTACGGCTCCTCGCCCGTGCTGGCCGCGCTGCACCAGATGCGCAGGCCCGATCCCGCCTGGCCCGCCAGTCCCGCTTGCGCTGCGCGAGCGCGCAGGTCCGCGGCCAGCGCCGGGAAGTGATGCTCCTCGCGGAAGAACGAGGTCAGGTTGGTCGTCAGGCAGTTGACGAACTGTTGCATCTCCGACTCGGCGGCTGAGCCACCGGCGCCGACGGCCCGCTCGAGCTGCTGCAGGTAGTCGGCGAAGCTGCCATGGCCGGTTTCGCGCAGCCGGCGCGCCAGGCGCCCGTAGACCATCGCCTCCTTGCCGTCGGCGAGGTGGATGCCGGCATGGCGGTGGATGAGGCGGCGCACGAGGTCGAAGTCGGCCCGCGTCATGACGAATTCGTTCTCGCCGGCCGGGGGCATGCCGGGGGCGAGGCCGAAGGTGGTGTGCGCCTGGGTCATCGGCGCAATGGCGGTCGATTCGGACATGGCAGGAGAGTCGGTGGCGCGCTTCGGGACCTGCGCCGAGGGCGCTCGTTCAGGGTCGGGGACGTGTCGGAGAAAGCGTCGGGGCCCGTTGGCCCCACCGCTGTTTTCGGCCGGATCGGGACCAAATCAAGACCCGAACAAGGCCGGCAAGCGCCCGTTGTTCTGCGGCGAGCGCCGTCGTCGCGCTGCTAGACTGAAATTCGTACCGTGGACGTCCGAACGCCCCTCGATGGGCACCCTCCGCTCTTGAAGAGCCAACCTGCCCCCCCGCTGCCCGGCCCGCTCCAGCTCGAGCAAGCCCTGCAACTGCTCGCGCAATCGGGTCGCACGCCGCCCGCGGGCGTGCCCGGCAGCGCGCCCTGGGTGCAAGGCTTGATCGACGCGCTCGTCGAGCTCTCGAGCCGCGACGCGCTCACGGGCCTGGCCAACCGCCGTGCCTTCGAGATGGCCTTGGCGCGCGAGGCCGACCGCGTCGCGCGCAGCGGCGAGCCGGCCCTGCTGCTCGTGCTCGACATCGACCACTTCAAGCGCGTCAACGACGGCCACGGCCACGCCGCTGGCGACGAGGTGATCCGCGCCGTCGCGCTGGCGCTGCTGGACAGCGTGCGCCCGATGGACCTGGTGGCCCGCGTGGGCGGCGAGGAGTTCGCGATCATCCTGCCCAACTGCGGCAGCGCTTTCGGACAGACGGTCGCCGAGCGCGTGCGCCGGCGCATCGAATCGACGCCGGTGCAGGTGTCGCACTCGCTGCAGGTGCCGGTGACAGCCAGCGTCGGCGGTGCGTTCGCGCCGCAGTGGGTGCGCTGCACGCCGGGCCTGTGGCTGGAGCGCGCCGACCAGCAGCTCTACCGCGCCAAGGCCCAAGGCCGCAACCTCGTGCAGCTCGAGCCGGCCGCCATCTCGGTGGTGAGCAGCGAAGAGAAGCGCCTGCTGTTCGACACCTTCCCGATGACGGACCACGAATGAGCCTCGCACCGCCCGCGGCCCTGAATCCTGCCGCCGCACCGGCCCCGAAGGGCGGCGCGGCGGGCGCCGGCGCGCCCCTGCCCAACATTGCCGCCATCACGAGCGGCAAGGGCGGCGTGGGCAAGACCTTCATCGCCGCCAACCTCGCCGCGGCGCTGGCGCGCACCGGCAAGCGCGTGCTCGTGCTCGACGCCGACCTCGGCCTGGCCAACCTCGACGTGGTGCTGAACCTCTACCCGAAGATCACGCTGCACGACGTGTTCACCGGCAAGAACACGCTGGCCGAGGCGATCCTGCCGGCGCCGGGCGGTTTCTCGGTGCTGCTCGCCGGCTCGGGCATGGTCGAGTACTCGCGCATGACGGCCGAGGTGCGCGAGCAGCTGCAGGCACTCGTCGCCGAGGTCTCGCCGAAGTTCGACCATGTGCTGCTCGACACCGGCGCCGGCATCTCCGATGTCGTGCTCTACACCGTCTCGCTCGCCGCCGAGGTGCTCGTCGTCGCGACGCCCGAGCCGACCTCGCTCACCGACGCCTACGCGACCATCAAGGTGCTGGCCATGACGCAGGGCCGCCGCCGCGTGCACCTGCTCGTCAACCAGGTGCGCAAGCCCGGCGAAGGCCGCGCCGTGCGGGCACAGCTGCAGCAGGTGGTGGACCGCTACGTGAATCCGACGCTCGAAGCAGGTTCGGGGTCCGTGCGCCTGGAGATCATGGGTGAGATCCCGGTCGATCCGGCCGTGCGCGAGGCGGTGCAGCGCCGCCAGCTCCTCATGGAAACCATGCCCGGCACCGCCGCCGCGATCGCACTCATCAACGCGGCGATCAGAATGCCGGTGTGAGCAGCCTCCCCACCGACCCGGGCACCGGCGCGTCCGCCGCTTCGCCTGCCGTTTCGTCCAACGGTACGTCCACCGCTTCGTCCACCGTTTCGCCGACATCGAACGCCGGCGCCGAGGCCGCCGAGCCCGAAGGCGGTGACGCCGCGCCCGCGGGCACGCCCTTCGAGCGCCTCGGCGGCGAGCCCGGCGTGCGCGCGCTGGTCGAGCGCTTCTACGACCTCATGGACCTCGAGCCGGACTACGCCGGCATCCGCCGCCTGCACCCGAGCACGCTCGAGGGCTCGCGCGACAAGCTCCACTGGTACCTCTGCGGCTGGCTCGGCGGCCCCAATCACTACATCGAACGCTTCGGCCACCCACGCCTGCGCGCCCGCCACCTGCCCTATGCGATCGGCGCCACCGAACGCGACCAGTGGATGGCCTGCATGGTGCAGGCGCTGCGCGAGGTGCAGGTCGACCCTGGCCTCGCCGCGCGCCTGGCCGAGGCCTTCTTCGGCACCGCCGACTGGATGCGCAACCGATGAGCGGCGGCACGCGGCGCGGCCGCTGCGGTGCCGGGCTTGCAGCCGTGGCGGCCGTGACGGCACTGACGGCCCTGACGGCCGGTGCGCTCGCCGGTTGCGTCGTCGTGCCCGTGACGCGCGACGTCTACGACCCCGATTGCCGCCTCATGCGGCGCGAGGTGACGCTGGAGGCGGCCGTGCTCGGCCAGTTCCACAGCTGCTCGGGGCAGGAATGCGCGGCGCTGCTCGCCACGCTGGGCGTGGTGAGTGCGGCCACGCTCGTCGTCAGCGGCAGCCTGGCCGTGGTGGGCAACGCCGTCTACTGGCTGGAGCACGAGGCGAACTGCCGGCGGCGCAATGCGCCGGCCGCGCCGGCGCCGCCCGCGGCGCCGGGCACGAAGCTGGATCCGCCAGCCACGCCTGGCCCGGCGGTCCCGGCCGGCCCGACCGGCACGGGTGCCGCCACCTAGACCCGCAGGTCGCGCAGCGCGCTTCAGCGCGGCGCGCCGCCGAGCAGCACGATCAGCGCCCCGGCGCCGCCGCGCGGGCCACTGGCCTGCGCGAAGGCGATCACCGCATCGCTTTGCGCCAGCCAGCGCTGCACCTTGGCCTTGAGCACGGGCTCGCGGCCGGGCGAACCGAGGCCCTTGCCGTGCACCACGCGCAGGCAGCGCCAGCCCTGGCGGCGCGCGCCGGCGAGGAAGGCGCCGAGCGCCTCGCGCGCCTCGTCGCGGCGCAGGCCGTGCAGGTCGAGCTGGCCCTGGATGGCCCACTGCCCGCGGCGCAGCCGGGCGAGCACGTCGGGCGGCACGCCCTCGCGGCGAAAGCCGAGGCCGTCGTCGGTGAGCAGCAGCGACTCGATGTCCACGGTGTCGGACCAGGCCTCGCGCAGCGCCGCCTGTTCGTCGAGTTCGCGCTGGCGCGGTTCGGGCGTGGCTTGCGGCGGGTCGTGCGGCCGGCGGTTGCCGGCATCGATGGGCGTCACCGGTCCCACGGCATCGGCGAAGACGCGCCGCTCGGATTCTTCGGCGCGCCGCCGGGCCGCCTCGAGCGCGCGCTGCGCCGTCTCGCGCTGCTCGCGCGCGCGCAGGTCGTCGCGCAACCGGGCGAGCGTGTCCAGCCCGCGGCCGCGGCTCACGAGAGAACCTTCGCGCCGAAGCGCTCCGGTGTTCGCCTTGGGAGCGGCCCGGCGGGTGACGAGAGAACCTTCGCGCTGAAGCGCTCCGGTGTTCGCCTTGGGAGCGGCCGGCGGCTCACAGCAGGCCCCGCTCGGCAAACGACACCACCTGCCCGCGCCCGACCACCAGGTGGTCGAGCACGCGCACGTCCACGAGCTGCAGCGCCGACTTCAGCGACTGCGTGACGAACTCGTCGGCGCGCGAGGGCTCGGCAAGGCCGGAAGGATGGTTGTGCGCCAGCACCACCGCCGCGGCATTGAGCTCGATGGCGCGGCGCACCACTTCGCGCGGGTGCACGCCGGTCTGGTTGATCGTGCCGTGAAACAGGTGCTCCATGGCCACCAGCCGGTGCTGGTTGTCGAGAAAGACGACGGCGAACACCTCGCGCTCGAGGCCGCCGAGATGCAGCGCCACGTAGTCCTTGAGCCGGGCCGGCGAGTCGAACACCGGCGCCGCGGCCAGCGGCTGCGCGAGGGCGCGCCGCGCGATCTCCATCACCGCCAGCAGCTCGGCGCGCTTGGCCGGCCCCAGCCCCTTGATCCCTTTCAACGCCTTGAGCGAGGCGAGGCGCTGCGGCGTCGCGCCGAGCAGCCCGGCGAAGCCCTGGCACTGCTCGAGCACCTGGCGGGCGAGCTCGAGCACGCCGACGCCACGCGAGCCCGTGCGCAGCAGCAGCGCCAGCAGCTCGGGGTCGGCGAGCGCCTGGCTGCCGCGCGCGAGCAGCTTCTCGCGCGGGCGCTCCTCGACGGGGATCTGCTTGAGCATGTGGGGAGGGGGACCGGAGGGGAACGTGGCGGCGGACCGTGACGGGGGAACGCGACGGGGAACGTGACGAGAACGCAGAGGGGAAGTGCCCGGCGCCCCAAGGGCGCTCACCGCCCCCCTCGCTAGAATCCGCGCCAGTCTATGTGAGGCCCACGCCTCGTCGGCGCGCCGGAACACCCCATCCCGGCGGCCCTCGGAAGCCGGCCCGCCGCGCACCCTCGCACCCCCTTTCGATGGCCCACCCGCAACGTGTCGAACCGGGGTCGTTCCTGACCCTGCACTACCGCCTCGCCGGGCCCGATGGCCAGCCGGTGGTGGACACCTTCGCCGACAAGCCGGCGACGCTCTCGCTCGGCGCCGGCCAGCTCGCGCCGGCCATCGAGGCCCATCTGCTCGGCCTGGAGGAGGGCGCGGCGGCGAGCTTCGAGCTGCCCGCCGGCGCCGCGTTCGGCGAGCGCAACCCCGAGCTCGTGCAGCGCGTGAAGCTCGCGCTGCTGCGCGATCTCGGCGACCCCGACGCCGACTACGTCGTCGGCGATGTCGTCGAGTTCCCCACCCCCGACGGCCAGGGCCGCTACGCCGGCGTCGTGCGCGAGTGCGGGCCCGACTGGCTGCTGTTCGACTTCAACCACCCCCTCGCGGGGCAGGCCGTGCGCTTCGACGTCAAGCTGCTGGGGGTGTTGTGAGCGCCGCCACGGGCCCGATCGGCGAAGTCGTGCTGGCCGAGCCGCGCGGCTTCTGTGCCGGCGTCGACCGCGCCATCGAGATCGTCGAGCGCGCCCTCAAGCGCTTCGGCGCGCCGATCTACGTGCGCCACGAGATCGTGCACAACACCTACGTGGTCAACGACCTGAAGGCCAAGGGTGCCATCTTCATCGAGGACCTGGACGAGGTGCCCGCCGGGGCCACCCTCGTCTTCAGCGCGCACGGCGTGAGCAAGGCCGTGCGCAGCGAGGCCGCGCAGCGCGGCTTCCAGGTCTTCGACGCCACCTGCCCGCTCGTGACCAAGGTGCACGTCGAGGTGGCCAAGCTCGCGAAGGAAGGCTACGAGTTCGTGATGATCGGCCACAAGGGCCACCCCG
This sequence comes from Burkholderiales bacterium, assembly GCA_016223165.1. Classification (GTDB taxonomy): domain Bacteria; phylum Pseudomonadota; class Gammaproteobacteria; order Burkholderiales; family Burkholderiaceae_C; genus Rubrivivax. Next base: position 700,591 of record JACRPO010000012.1, on the reverse strand, counting down.
AGGTCGAAGGCACGATGGGCCAGCTCTCCAAGGGCATCTACCTCGTCGAAGAAGTGGCCGACGTGGCGCGCGTGGCGCCGCGCGGCGACAAGCTCGCGGTGGTGACGCAGACGACGCTCTCGGTGGACGACGCGGCCGAGATCCTGGCCGCGGTGAAGGCGCGCTTCCCCCGCGTGCGCGAGCCGAAGAAGCAGGACATCTGCTATGCGACGCAGAACCGCCAGGACGCCGTGAAGGTGCTTGCGCCGGCGGTCGACGTGGTGGTGGTGGTCGGCAGCCCGACGAGCAGCAACAGCAACCGCCTGCGCGAGCTGGCCGGCCGCCTGGGCACGCCGGCCTACATGGTCGACAGCGCCGACGATCTGCAGAGCGCCTGGTTCGAGCGCCTGGACCGCGGCGCGCGCGTCGGCCTCACGGCCGGCGCCTCGGCCCCGGATATCCTCGTGCAGCAGGTCATTGCTCGCCTGCGCGAGCTCGGCGCGGTCTCGGTGCGGCACATGAGCGGCGTCAGCGAGGACGTGCACTTCCCGCTGCCGCGCGGGCTGGGCGATCGCAGCATGAGCGAAGTGGCTGCGTCGCGATCTTGACCGGACCCTGACCGTCGTGCCAGGCCGCGCCGCCAGGCGGTACAGGGCCCACCGCAGACGATGCTCCGGCCGAATTGAGCCGACCGGACCCGACCAGGCTCGACCGGCGCCGATGCCACATCACGTCGTTCCCATCGAAACCCTCGACTCACCATCGATCGAAAGACTCCCATGCTCGACATCCAGCAGCTTCGCCGCGATCTCGCCGGCGTCGTCGCGCAACTGGCGCGGCGCCAGGACCCGCACCCCGTTCTCGACGTGCCGCGCTTCGAGGCGCTGGAGGCCGAGCGCAAGCAGATCCAGACCGCCACCGAGGCTTCGCAGGCGCGCCGCAATGCCTTGAGCAAGCAGATCGGCCAGGCGAAAGCGAAAGGCGAGGATGCCGCGGCGCTGATGGCGCAGGTGAGCGGCCTCGCAGCAGAGCAGCAGGCCGGGGCCGAGCGGCTGGAGCGCATCCAGGACGAGCTCCACGAGATGCTGATGTCGCTGCCCAACCTGCCGCACGCGAGCGTGCCCGATGGCGCCGACGAGACCGGCAACGTCGAGGTGCGGCGCTGGGGCACGCCGCCCACGTTCGCCTTCTCGCCGCGCGACCATGTCGAGCTCGGTGCCGCGCTCGGCCTCGAGTTCGAGACCGGTGCATTGCTCGCCGGCTCGCGCTTCACCTTCATGCGCGGCCCGGTGGCGCGGCTGCATCGCGCGCTCGCGCAGCTCATGCTCGATGTGCAGACGCAAGAGCACGGCTACACCGAGTGCTACACGCCCTACATCGTCAACCGCGAGATCCTCGAGGGCACCGGGCAGCTGCCCAAGTTCAAGCAGGACATGTTCTGGGTCTTCCGAGGCAGCGACGGCTCCGCCGCCGCGGGGGGCAGCGACGGCAGCGACGGTGAAGCCGCGGCGGCGGAGCAGTACCTCATCTCGACCAGCGAGATCTCGCTCACCAACACCGTGCGCGAGCAGATCCTCGATGCGGCGCAACTCCCCATCCGCCTCACCGCGCACAGCCCGTGCTTTCGCAGCGAGGCCGGCAGCGCCGGGCGCGACACGCGCGGCATGATCCGCCAGCACCAGTTCGACAAGGTCGAGATGGTGCAGATCACGCATCCCGAGAAGAGCTACGAGACGCTCGAGCAGATGGTCGGCCACGCCGAGGCGATCCTGAAGAAGCTCGAGCTGCCCTACCGTGTCGTCACGCTGTGCACCGGCGACATGGGCTTCGGCGCGGCCAAGACCTACGACCTCGAGGTGTGGCTGCCGGCGCAGGACACCTACCGCGAGATCAGCTCGTGCAGCAACTGCGAGGCCTTCCAGGCGCGGCGCATGAAGGCGCGCTTTCGCCCGATGGTCGATGGTCGGCAGGGCAAGCCCGAGTTCGTGCACACCCTCAACGGCTCGGGCCTCGCGGTCGGCCGCACGCTCGTGGCCGTGCTCGAGAACCACCAGAACGCCGACGGCAGCGTGCGCATCCCGGCGGCGCTCAGGCCCTATCTCGGCGGCATGGAGGTGATGAAGCCATGAGCGGCGACGGCAGCAAGACGCCTGGGCCGACGGCCGAACGCGTGACGGAGGTCGAGCGGCTGGCGGCCTCCCTGCTGGCGGCCTGGGACTCGGCACGATGCGTGCCGCTGCCCTCGGCGGCCGCGGGCGGCATCGACACGGCCACGGCCTACGCCGTTTCCGAGCGCCTGCGCCAGATGCGCGTGGCGCGCGGCGAGCGCACCGTGGGCTGGAAGATCGGCTTCACCAACCGCGGCATCTGGGAGCGCTACGGTGTCTGCGAGCCGATGTGGGCGCCGGTGTGGGACACGACGACCGAGCTGCTCGCCGGCGCCGAATGCCGCCTCTCGCTGGCCGGCCTGAGCCAGCCGCGCCTGGAGCCCGAAGTGGTCTTCGGCCTGGCGCAGACGCCGCGCCCGGGCATGACGCTGGACGAACTGCGCGCCTGCGTCGAGTGGGTGGCGCACGGCTTCGAGGTCGTGCACACGCACTTCGAGGGCTGGCGTTTCACGGCACCGGACACGGCTGCCGACTTCGCGCTGCACGGCCGCCTGCGCGTAGGCCCGCGCGTGCCCCTGCGCGATTGGCCGGCCGGCGGTGCCGGCCTGGCCGCCGATCTTGCCGCGCTGCAGGTGGAGCTCTCATGCGACGGCGAGGTCAAGGACCGCGGCCAGGGCGCCATCGTGCTCGACGGGCCGCTGCAGGCGTTGCAGGCGATGGTCGATGCGATGGCTCGCACGACGCCGCATTGGTCCATCCGGGCCGGCGATTGCGTCACCACCGGCACCATCACCGACGCTTGGCCGCTCGTTCCGGGCCAGCGCTGGAGCACGCGCCTGTCGGATTCCCCGCTGCGCGGCTTGACGCTGCACACGCAAGCCTGAAGGGCGCCGCAAAGGGGCTGCGCGGGGTTGCCGGGGGGTGCGGCGGCGCCCCTACAATGCGCCTCCCCGACGACCCCGGGGCCCCGCGCAAGCGGGTGTGGTCCAGGAAAGGTGGCAGAGTGGTCGAATGCGCCGGACTCGAAATCCGGTGTACGGTTTTACCGTACCGAGGGTTCGAATCCCTCCCTTTCCGCCAGCGCCCGGGCCCGGCTTCTAGGCCCCTGTCGGCTTCGCCAGCACCTGCAGCGGGATGTCCATGCGGTCGGCGTCCAGGAACGACACGAACGCGCCGCGATCGGTGAGGACGTAGCAGCCCACGACCTTGCGCTTGGCGTCCGGGCTCGTCCAGACTGCTTTCTTTGCCGCCCCCTCGCAGGGCCCCACTTCGTCGGTGAGCGTGATCGACGTCCCGTCCGGTGCGCGCGCCACGAGGATGGGCGCAGCGGCGGCGGGGAAGGGGACAGACGCCGCAAGAGCGAAAACCGAAGCGAGAACCGAAGCGAGAACCGCGGGAGCGAGGGGCGCGTGCATGATGCCCTCCTTGGAGCGTGATGGTTCGTCGTCCCTGATGGCAGGCGATGCAGCAAAGCTAGCAGCCCGTGCCGGCTGGCGCCGTCGGCAAAACCCGGGGCAGGACGTAGGAGCACTTCGCTTTCTTGGCCATGCCGCCGCGCGATGTGAGGCTTATCGGGTGCTCATGGGGCGCTCATGGCGCTCATGGCGCTCACGGCGCTCACGGCGCTCATGTGCAACTCGGGGCGGGCTCAAGGGGGGCCGCTTCGCGGCGTGGACCTGCGGGCGGCATTGCTGTCCTCCCGCCCCTTGCCCTTCGCCTTGTCCTTCGGCCCCCAGATCAGCACCGAGGGGTCTTCCTTCACCTCCTTCGTCACGCCGGTGACCTCGCCGAGCACCTTGTCCGCCCGCTCTTCGAGCGCCGACAAACGCTCGATCACCTCGGGCAGCTGGTCGAGCACGCTCGACAGCGTGCTCTTCTCCGCGACGATCTCGGGGACCTGCCCGCTCGGCGTGCCGGCCCGCAGCGCCGGCGCGCCCGGCGTGCCGCCGTGCAGCTCGATGAAGACGATGCCGGTCAGTCCCTTCAGGTGCAGGCTGGCCCGGGTGTTGATCTTGACCGGCGCTTCCCCGCGCAGCTTGACGTCGACGCGCACGCGGCGCGGATCGGCCGCGTCGAGCGCCATCGCCTCGACGGTGCCGACATCGACACCGTGGTACTTCACCGAATCTCCGAGCGACAGGCCGCTCACCGATTCGACGAAGTGGATGCGGTAGATGACGTCGTTGCGGTGCCCGGCGCCGGCGAGCCAGACGAAGAACAGTGCCGTCGCGAGCGCGAGGCCGATGACGAACAGGCCTTCGAGGAAGTAGCGCCTATCCGATTCCATGGGCTGCCCTCCTTGCTGTCGCTGCGTCGTGCGCGCGCGGTCGGTGCAGGAGCTCGCGGAGCCACGGCTGCTCCGAATGCATCAGCGCGGCGACCGTGTCGACGACGACGCGGCCGTCGTGCAGCACCGCCACGCGGTGGCAGACGTCGACGAGCGTGTCGAGGTCGTGCGTGACGACGACCACGGTGATGCCGAGGCCGCGGTTGAGCTGCTCGATCAAGGCGTCGATGCCGGCCGCCGTCGGCGGGTCGAGGTTGGCGGTCGGCTCGTCGAGGAACAGGATGCGCGGGTCGAGCGCCAACGCGCGCGCCAGCGCGGCGCGCTTGACCATGCCGCCCGACAGCTCGGCCGGCACCTTGGCGCCGCTGGCGGCCGGCAGGCCCGCCAGCTCGAGCTTCATCGCCGCGATCCTCTGCTGCAGCGCGTCGGGCAGGTCGGTGTGCTCGCGCAGCGGCAGCATGACGTTCTGCGCCAGGGTCAGCGACGAGAAGAGCGCCCCCTGCTGGAACAGCACGCCGAACAGCGACGCCTTGCGCGAGCGCTCGATGGCATCGACCGGCCGTCCTTCGAGAAGCACCTCGCCGGCATCGGGCCGGTGCAGCCCGGTCAGTGTCTTCAGCAGCACCGACTTGCCCGAGCCCGAGCCGCCGGCGATGCCGACGATCTCGCCCGCCGCGATGTCCAGGCCGATGCCGTCGTGCACGCGCTGCGCACCGAAGCGGTTGACGATGCCGCGTGCCCGGATCAACGGCCGTTCGGTGCTCGCGCTCACAGCCCGGCCTTCTCGAACAGCACCGAGAACAGCGCGTCGAGCACGATGACGACGAAGATCGCCTTCACGACGGCGCGTGTCGTCTCCCGGCCCACGCTCTCGGCCGAACCGTGCACGCGCAGGCCGTGCATGCAGCCGATGACGCCGATCAGGAAGGCGAACACCGGTGCCTTGATGAGGCCGGCCGCGAGGTCGCCAGCATCGACCGCCGTGCGCACGCGGTCCAGGTACTGCAGCGGCGCGACGTCGAGCTGCACGAGCGCGATCAGGCCGCCGCCGGCGAGGCCCATCAAATCGGCGAAGAAGGTCAGGAGCGGCAGCGTCAGCACGAGCGCGAGGAGCCGCGGCACGACGAGCAGCTGCATCGCGTCCAGGCCCATCGCCTGCAGCGCGTCGACCTCGTCGCGCGCCTTCATGACGCCGATCTCGGCGGTGAAGGCGCAGCCCGAGCGGCCGGCGACCATGATCGCGGTGATCAGCACGCCCATCTCGCGCAGCACCGAGACGGCGACGAGGTTGATCGTGAAGTCCTCGCCACCGAGCGGGCGCAGCTGCGCCACGCCCTGGTAGCCGATGACGACGCTGATCATCACCGCCATCAGGGCGACGATCGGCAGCGCATTGATGCCGGTCTCGGCGACATGGCGCGACAGCGACGGCCCCCTCCACTCGCGCGGATGCCGCAGGGCCTGGCCGATGGCGCGCACCGAACGGCCGATGAAGCTGGCGACGTCGCGGGCGTCGTGCCAGGCCACGTCGGCGCCCCGGCCGAGATCGAGCACGAGCTGCCGCCAGCGCGCCACCGGCCTCGGTGCCGGCAGTGGCTCGTGCGCGAGGCCGCCGACCAGGTCGAACAGCGCCTGGTGCTCGGGGCGCACGCCGCGGAACTGCACGCCGCGCTCGCGCAGCCCGCACAGCAGCAACGCACCGGAGGTGTCGAGCGCACTCAATCGGCGCAGGTCGAGGGCGCGGGCGCGTGCGTGAGCGTGGGCGTGGGCGTGTGGCCGCTCCGGCTGCCCCGTCGACTCGTCGAGCCACCGCTCGAACAACGCGGCGGCCTCGGCGAGCGAGCGCAGGTCGAGTGCGCCCTCCAGTGCGAGGCGGTCGTTGTCGGCGCTCAGTGCAACGCCGAGCGGCGAAGCGGCCGCGATGGCAATGCGTGGCACGGCCAGTCCTCATTGCGTTCGAGCACGCCGGGCGGGCCGACCACTGCGGCCACTCCGACGGCTCTGACGGCTCTGACCACCGGCCCGGGTGTCGCCGGCGATAGTTCGAGTGCACCGGGTGGTGGCTCCTGCGGCACGGGCGGCCGGGGGGCGGGCGGATCCCCGATGGGCACTCTCGGCGGGTCGGCAGGGGTGGGCGGAGGCGGCGCGGTCGGCGGCAGTTCGGGGGTGTGAGCTTCGAGCATGGTGTGGGCCCCTTTGTCACCTTCGCCACCGGACCGGCAAGCGGCATGCCGCCACCCCTTCGGGCCGGGACGCCCGGCCCGAGGAGGGCGGCGACGGGACGCAGGGTGCCGCTGGGCGTGGCGGGAGGGGGCGGCAGGGTTGCGCCGACTTCCTTACAGGCGCCGTCCTACATCGGCAATCGGTGCAAGCCGATGCCGCAGGGTGCCCGGGCGCACGAGACTGCACCCGTCACAACAGCCTTGGACGAGGTGCTGCCGTGAATTCACCCCCGAGCGCGGGCGGCAACGCTGCTGCCATGGGCAGCGGCAGGGCGGGAATACCTGCCTCCAAACCGGCGACCGCGCCCGCCCGGCGCGTCGTGGCACAGACGAATCACCGCCAGGAGAAGGCCCGTGGGAACTCTCGAGCTGCGCACCGAGCAGCGGCAAAGCGCCGTCCTGTCACCCCGCCAGCAGCACGCGGTGCGGCTGCTGCAGATGTCCTCTCTCGACTTCGCGGCGCTGCTGCGCGACAAGCTCGACCGCAACCCCTTTCTGGAAAGCGAAGAAGGTGACGACGCCGAGCCGCCGCTCGCGACGTTCGCCGCTGGCGGGCTCGAGCCCACGCTCACCGGCAACCTGAGCGGCGACCTGAGCGGCGACCGGACCGCCGACCTGAGTGCCGACCTGAGTGCCGACCTGGGCATCGATCCGAGCGCCGACCTGAACGGCGCAAGCGACGGCATCGCCGCCATCGCCGAGACCGACGACTACATCGCCGCGGGCGACGACCGCGACCTCTGGCAGGCCGATGCGGGCGGCAGCGGCCGCGCGCACGACGACGACGGCGAGACCTCGGCGCTGGACACGATGGCCGTGGAGACGCGGCTCAATGCCCACCTGGACAACCAGCTGAAGCTGCTGCCGCTTTCCGAGCGCGACCTGCTGCTGGCGCGCGCGGTGGTCGAGTCGCTCGACGACGACGGCTACCTGCGCACGCCGCTGGAGGAGCTGCTCGGCGTGACCGGCCTCGAGCCGCCACCGACGCTGCCCGAGATGCGCGTGGCGCTGAACCTCGTGCAATCGCTCGATCCGGCGGGCGTGGGCGCGCGCAGCGTCGGCGAGTGCCTGCTGCTGCAGTTGCCGACCATCGCCTGCGCGGCCACGCGCGAGCTGGCGCGTGCCATCGTCGGCGAGCACCTGCAGGCCCTGGCGGCGCGCGACATCGCCGCCCTCAGCCGCGCGCTGGGCGAAGCACCCGCGAAGGTCGAGGCGGCCTGCGACCGCATCCGCCGCCTCGACCCCCACCCCGGGTGGCAACTGGGCGGCGCGCAGATCGCCTACGTCGTGCCCGACGTGGTGGCCAGGAAGACGCGCGGGCGCTGGGGCGTGCAGCTCAACCCGGCGGTGGTGCCGCGCGTGCGGCTGAACAAGGTCTATGCCGAGCTCTTCCGGCGCCATGGCGCGGCCGGCAACGGCGCGATCAACGGCGAGATGGCCGAGCACCTGCACGAGGCGCGCTGGACGCTGCGCAACATCGAGCAGCGTTTCGCCACCATCCTCGACGTGGCCGGCGCCATCGTGCGCCGGCAGCAGCATTTCCTCGAATACGGCGAGATGGCCATGAAGCCGCTCGGCCTGCGCGAGATCGCCGACGAGGTGGGCGTGCACGAGTCCACCGTCTCGCGCGTCACCAACAACAAGTACCTGGCCACGCCGGCCGGCGTGTTCGAGCTCAAGCGCTTCTTCTCGCGCGCGATGGTCAGCGCCAACGGCAGGACGTTCTCGGGCACGGCGGTGCGCGGCCTCATCCGCGACATCGTCGAGACCGAGAACCCGCACGCGCCGCTGTCCGACGCCGAGATCGCGCGCCAGCTCGCGCAGCAGGGCCTGAGGGTGGCGCGACGCACGGTCACCAAGTACCGCCAGCTGCTCAAGCTGGAGGCGGTGGACCGGCGCCGGCGGCACGCCTGAGCGCCGCACGACGAGGAAGTTCGAGTCCGATGTCTGCAATGTCTGCGCCTCGAAGAAGAACCGGACTCCCACGGGGCAAGGCGCGTGCCGCCCCTGGCGCGCGAAGCTGCGCACCCGCGAATCTGCGAAGAGGAAGACGAAGCGGAACAAGAAGGGGGCTCCGATGACGCACACCCTGATCGTCGACGACGACGTCGAATCGGTCCCCAGGCTGCGCGAGATGATCGCCGCCGAGGGCTGCACGGTCGCCGTCGCGCACACCCTGCGCGACGCGCGGCGCCAGATCGCGCTGCAGCAGCCCGACCTCGTGCTGCTGGACCTGACGCTGCCCGACGGCAACGGCATGGAGCTGTTCGCCGATCCGCAGCTCGTGGCCAATGCCGAGATCGCGCTCATCACCGGGCAGGCCAGCCTCGAGACGTCGATCCAGGCGCTTCGCCTGGGCGCCGCCGACTACATCGTCAAGCCCGTCAACCAGCGCCTGTTGCAAGGCGTGCTGGCGCGTGTCATGCGGCCGGCCGAGTTGCGCTCGGAGGTGGCGGGCCTGAACGCCACGCTGGCCGAGAGCGGCCATTTCGGCCACCTGTGGGGCCGGGCGCCGGCGATGCAGCGCGTCTACGACCAGATCTCGCGCGTGGCCGCTACCGGTGTCACCGTCTTCATCAGCGGCGAAAGCGGCAGCGGCAAGGAGGTCGTGGCGCAGACGGTGCACGACCTCTCGCGCCGGCGCAAGCAGCCGTTCCTGGCCGTCAACTGCGGCGCCATCTCGCCGCAGCTGATCGAGAGCGAGATCTTCGGCCACGAGAAGGGCAGCTTCACCGGTGCCGAGCGCATGCACCCGGGCTTCTTCGAGCGTGCCAGCGGCGGCACGCTGTTCCTCGACGAGATCTGCGAGATGCCGCCGGACCTGCAGGTGAAGCTGCTGCGCGTGCTGGAGACCGGCCGCTTCATGCGCGTCGGCTCGGTCGACAGCCAGGAGGCCGACGTGCGCGTGATCGCCGCGACGAACCGGCCGGCGGCGCAGGCGGTGCAGATGGGCAAGCTGCGCGAGGACCTGCTGTACCGGCTCAACGTCTTTCCCATCGAGCTGCCGCCGCTGCGCGAGCGGCTCGGCGACGTGCCGCTGCTGGCGGAGCACTTTCTCGCCCGCATCGGCCAGCAGGAGGGCCGGCGCAAGACCTTCACCGCCGAGGCATTGGCGCAGCTGCAGGGCTATCGCTGGCCCGGCAACGTGCGTGAGCTGCGCAACGCCGTGCAGCGGGCGTACGTGATGGCCGCCGGCAGCCGCATCGAAGAGTGCTGGTTGCCGAGAACCGGCGAAGGCGGCGCCGCCGCCGCCGGCGCGACGGCGAGGGCATCGGCGCCGGCCGAGCTCGCGCCGGCGCGCGCCGCGGCACCCGAGACGGCACCCGTTGCGGCACCGGTTGCGGCATACGCTGCCGCACCCGCTGCCGTGGCCGATGCCGTGCCGGGCGCTGCGCCCGCCGCCGTGGACGCGAAGGCGATGGCAGGCACGAGCGTGCCGCGCCCGGCGCCGCACACCGTGTCTCGCGATGCTTCTCGCGATGCCCCCAACGGCGCGTCTCACGGCGCGCCCCACGGTGCCTCCAACGGTGCCTCTCACGGTGCCTCTCACGGTGGCTCGCGCGCCGGCGTGCCTGCATTCACGGCCCACGACCCGGGGCTGGCCGCGGCCGGATCGGTGACGCTGCCGTTGGGCGTCTCGATGGCCCAGGCCGAGCGCACCCTCATCCTCGCGACGCTGAACCACTTCCGTCAGCACAAGGAGCGCACCGCGGCGACCTTGGGCATCAGCCTCAAGACCCTGTACAACCGACTGAAGGAGTACGCGGCCGAAGGCGACGCCCCCGAAGGCGACACGCCTCCGGCACGCTGAGGCCGGCTCGCGGGAGCGCAAGGCGGGCACGCCGCTTGCCTTTACGGCCTGGGGCGTGCGCTCCTCGCCGGGCGACGTCGAATTCGTCCCTCCCAACTCGTCGGGCGGGGCCATGCCCCACCAGTTTCTTGGCGCGACCGCGGTCGCGACGCCTCTCCGAGCGCATTGCGCGCTCGTCCCCGCTCAAGGCGGGTCAGGGGGCGCAGGGGTCGGTGACCTCGGCGCGGCCGCGTTCGATGAGCGGCAGCAGCGCCGCCGCCGGCGCCACCAGCGCGCCCAGCGCGACGGCGGCGGCGGAGCGCCGCGCGAGGCCGCGGCCTTCGATGCCGAACTCGGGGTTGCGCCACGGGCCGGCGACGAGGACGGGCACGCGCAGCGCGAGTGGCGAGAAGTCCTTGGGCCGCGCCGTGACGCGCATGGCCAGCGTCTCCTCGCGCAGGCTCACGCGGCCGCTGGCGCGCAGCGTGCTGTCGCGGCTGTCGAGCACCGCGCTGCTGGTGACGAGCACACCCTCGTGCACCTGCGCGCGCACGCGGGCACAACGCAGCGGCAGCGGCCGGTCGCCGCGCACGACCACACCCAGCGTCTGCGCCAGGTCCGCGCCCGCCAGCTCGGTCACCAGGTGCGAGATCGAGCCTTCGCGCAGATGCGCCTCGGCGCGACCCTCGAGCGAGCCCAGGATCTGCGCCGTCGATCCGCCCGTGCCGGTGACGTCGAAGGTGGCGTTGAGCAGCCCGGTGAGGTAAGCCTGCGCCGCAGCGGCGGGGGTGTGCCGCGCCTCGTCGCGACGCTGCTGCAGTGCCGCTGGGCTTTCGCTCGCGGCGCGTGCCGGCGGCTTGCGCACCGAACGGATCCAGCCCGCGAGGTCCATGTCCGCCAGTTCGAGCCGGGCCGACCAACGCGCCGGGCGCTCGCGCCCGTCCAGTTGCGTGAAGCCGGTCAGCCGGCCGTCGACGACGCGCGCACTGAGCGGGCGCAACTGCAGCACGCCGCCTTCGAGCACGATGCGCGTGCGCAGCTCGCGCAGCGGCGCCAGCGCCTCGCTGCCGAGGTCGAGCATGTCGACGGCGACGTCGACATCGGCATCCATGCTGCGCAGCGCCCGGAAGTCGAACTCGCGCTGCGGCAGCACGCGCTCGCCGGCCGGCGCCTGCGCCGACGCCGCGCCCTCGCCCGGCGTGCCGACGGCCGGGCCGAGGTCCGACAGCAAGAGCCGCGCGCCGCTCAGGCGGCCGGAGAGCATCGCAGGCTGCCGGCGCGGGTCGTACAGGAAGTTGCCGGCCAGCAGGCTGCCGCCGATCGACGCCTGCCGCGCCGCAAGCCGCCACACGCCGCCGCCTTCGTGCCCCAGGCGGCCCTGCAGCGCGAAGGCCGGCGTGCGCGGCAGCGTCATGCCGAGCGGGCCCCCGAGAGCGGCCAGCGACGGGCCGGCGAGGTCGAGGGCGCCGTCGAGCAGCCGCGCGGTCGGCAGGGCCGCGGCGGCCGTCGAAGCGAAGGCGCGTCTCGCCGACCTGGCCCTCCAGCCGCAGCGGCACCCACGGCGTGTGCGATTCGGACGCCGACTGCAGCAGCGGCTGTGCCGCGCCGGCGCGCAGCTTCAGCTGCACCGGCCACTGCCGGTACTGGCCGGTGGCCGTGGCGTCGAAGCCGCTGTCGGGGTGGCCGGGCGGGCCAGGCGGGCCTTGTGGCCCTTGTGGCCCTTGTGGCCCTTGCGGGCCTTGCGGGCCTTGCGGGCCTTGCGGCCCTTGCGGCCCATGCGACCCTTGCGTCCCATGCGGCCCTTGTGAGGTTGCCGCGACGCCGTCGCGCACGCGTGCCGCGCCTTCGCTGCCGCGCAGGGTGAACTGGATGCGCACCTGCTCGATGCGGTCGTCGAGCGACACGCGCGCGCGGCCGATGGAGAACGAATCGACGCTCGGCGGCACCCAGGGCGCCGGCGCGCGGGCCGTGTCGGCAGGCCTCCTGGCCGCCAGCACCTGCCAGCTCGCGCGCCCGTCGCCCTGGCGCACGAGGTGCGCATCGAGCGTCTCAGCGTCGAGCGCGCGCAGCCGCAGTGCGGCGCCGCGCTGCCACCGCCACAGATCGCTCCAGCGCCACGCGAGATGCACGGCGCCGGCTTCGAGCAGGTGCGGCACGGCTAGCGCATGCGCCGGCCCGATCTTCAGGTGGCCGACCTCGAGCTGCGGCGCGCGCAGCAGCCGCAGGCGGAACTCGCCCTCCAGCAGCAGCGGCACGCCGGTGGCGCGCAACGCCAGGCCCTGCAAGGGCGCGCGCAGGAACGGCCAGCCGGCCTGCTCGCAAGCGACGAGGCCGGCTGCGAAGGCGAGCACGGCGCCGCCGAACGCAGCGGCGATCCGGCGTCGCCGCCGGCCGGCGCGGGCGGGGCGCCGCGCCTCAGCGTGCTCGCCATCCATGCCGATGGTCCTGCGAAGCGCGGCGCTACGGTGCCTTCTCGAGAGGCGCGAACGGCGCGAACGGCGCGAGCAGCGCGAACGCAGCGAACAGCGCGCACGCCTCGTTCGTCACCTGCCACCCGTGGCGCGGTGCCGGTCAATCCGCGGCGACTCAGAGCGAGCGCACCCGCTCGTCGTTGCGCAGCTCGCGGATCTGCTGGTGGCTGCGCTTGACGGCTTCGAACTGCATCGCCACGAGCTCGCGGTCCGCGGCGGGCAGGTCGGCGGCGAGTGCATTGCGATAGCTGTCGAGCGCGATGTCCTCGCCGCGCTCGCACGATTCGAGCAGGGCCAGGTCGCTGTAGCCGGCGAGCTGGCCGCGCACCGCAATCCAGCCGCGGTGCAAAGCGCCGCTGGCCGTGCCGCCGGTCTCGGGGCGGCCGCCGGCCGCGAGCACGCGCTGGGCCAGCTGCTCGGCGGCCAACGCGCAGTCGAGGGCGCGGCGCTCGAAGAGCGTGCGCAGCGCCGGCGACTTGGCGTGCTCGGCGCTGGCGCGAAAACCGTACTCACCGTCCTTGCAGGTTTCGATGAGGTCGTTGAAGGTGTCGATGACCTTGAGTTCCATGATGGTGCGGTCCTCCTGGCGAAAGAGCACAAAGAACAAACGGGGCGGAGGGAAGTGGGGATCCTCCTCCCGAGGCATGCGACGTGCCCGCCACGGCCGAGGGGCGCGCCACGGGGCGGCCGCCCGTGGCAGCGCCCTGTCGTCGCACCTTCGGTTCGACTCCCCGAGTCGGACCCGATTCAGTGGGCCGGTGCGGGCTCGGTATGCGCCGGCGGGCACACCGTGGGCAGCGAGTACTCGCGCCCGACCATGGCGCGCGCGTACAGGTAGTTGGCCCGCGCCCGGTCCGACAGCGCGTCGATGTTCACGTGGCCCATCGCATCGCAAGGGAAGACGAGCGAGCGACCGCTGTCGAACAGGTCGTCGAAACGGATTTCGAACTCTTGGAGGTCCTGGGGATGAGGGGACGTGTCCACGATGTGTTATCCAAAGTGGATTGCAGGTCAGCCGAACCTAGCGCAGCGCGCGCGCCGCTTCTGTCGGAAAGCCTCGAGGAAGGGTGTCGGAACACGCCGATGCGAAACGTAGGTGGCCGTGCAGTTGCGCGGCCGCCGGCATCGGTTTCAGGAGCCGTCCTACAAACGAGCAGGCGGCGGTGGGATCAAACGAATGCGAGGTGCGTAGTCGCGCCAGCACCGACCGCCCGACAGGCATGCGCATTGCCCGTCGTGTCGGGGAAACGTGCAGTTCAATCGTGGAGGGAAGAGTCGAGATGTCGCCATCGGCCACGGCCGTGATGGGTTCGAGCGCCTCCAGCGCCGGAACCGACACGGCCTTCGAACGCTTCTGTCGCATCCGCGCCGATGCCGGGCTGCGCGCCGCACTGGGTTACCTCGGCGCGTTCACGGGCTGGCGCTGCGTGGCCGTGATGCGCCTCGCCGGGGCCGAACCGCAGGCCCTCGCGTACTTCGATCGCGATCGGCCCGAGCTGCAGCGCCCCGACCTGTGGCTGGACAGCGTTCGTGCCGCGTGCTTCGTGCAAGGGCGCGACGGTTGCGTGCGCGAAGCAGGGGCTGCGGCCGCTGCCCGTGATGCCCGCGACGCGCGCGACCTGTCGCGCGGCTTGTGCCGTTGCGTCCCCGTGATCGACTGCGACGGCAAGCTGCATGCGTCGCTGTGCCTCTTCGACGACGTTTGCGGCCGCGCCGTCGAGACCGACCTGTCCTTGCTGCTGCAGGTGGCGGCGAGCCTCGCTGCCGATGCGGGCGCGGCTCTGAGGCCGCGGCCGCAGGACGACGGATGGGAGCCGGGATGGCAGTCGGCCGCCGGTGAAGAAGACCCAGGCAGCGCGCTGGACGAGCTGCCGCCTTCGGCGCGCGTGTAGGTCCGTTCGTCCAAGTCCCTGCTGTCCAGGGTACTGCCGTCCAAAACTTGCCGCCTTTCTTGCCGAAAGGATGCAGCCCTTGGGTTGCAGCAGGCGACGCGGGCGGTCGGCACGGCACGGCGCTTGCCCCATGCAGCGGGCCTGCGATTCCATCCGCAACCCGCTCTCAGGAGGTTCCCATGATCCATCCCCGTTCTTCGTCTGCTTCGCTCGCCCGCCTGCGACCGACCGTTGTCGCCACGCTGGCGCTCGCCGGCGTGCTCGCCGCCGCTGCCGCGCTCGATGCGCGGGCGCAGTCCAGTCCGTCCTCGGGCTCGTCGCTCCTGCCATGGGCCCAGCAGGGCTACGTCGGCATCAACGTCGGCAAGCCCGAGCTCGGCAACGACTGCGGCCTCGGCGGCTTCGGCTGCGACGATGGCGACGCCTCGGTGCACCTCTACACGGGCGCGATGTTCAACCAGTGGCTGGGGCTCGAGGTCGGCTACCTCAACTTCGGTCGCGCCGAGCGGGCCGGCGGCCGCACGCGCGCGCAGGGCATCAACCTCAGCGCCGTGGCCCGCGTGCCGGTCGGCCCGGTGAACCTGTTTGCCAAGGGCGGTGGCACCTACAGCCGCACCGAAGTCACGGCGAACGCGCTGTCCGGCGTGCCCACCGGCAAGGCCAGCGGCTGGGGCGCGGCCTACGGCGGCGGTGTCGGCTACGACTTCGGCCGCAACTCGAGCGTCGTCCTCGAATACACGCGCCAGGACTTCGAGTTCGCCGGCGTCGGGCGCAAGGCGGCCAACGCCACGAGCCTGGGCTACGTCTACCGCTTCTGACCGGCGCCGCGGCCACGGCCTGGCCCGGGCCCGACGTTCATCTCGGGAGATGCTCATGCGACGCACCCTCGCCTTGCTCGCGACGACCGCGCTGTCGCTCGCCGCCTGGATGCTGCATCGCAGGAGGCAACGGCAGCGCCTTGCCGCGCGCCCGCGTGCGAAGCCCGAAGTCCTCCAGCGGTGGGAAGGCGAGGGCGGCGCCCTGCCCGAAGGCGGCCCGGGCATCACGGTCTCGCCGGTGCTGGCCAAGGACGACGCC
Source organism: Burkholderiales bacterium (assembly GCA_016223165.1). Lineage (GTDB taxonomy): Bacteria > Pseudomonadota > Gammaproteobacteria > Burkholderiales > Burkholderiaceae_C > Rubrivivax. The sequence goes on along the minus strand of JACRPO010000012.1, from coordinate 684,765 downwards.
GTCGAAGACGGCGCCGCCGAAGCCACGGGGGCCACCCTGCCCACACCCGGAAAGAAGGCCGCCGGCACCCGGGCCACGCGGCCGCATTGATGTCAGTGCGCCAGCTCGGTCAGTTCGGTGGCGCGGTGCGCGATCTCAGGCTTCGCGGGGTCCGCGTCCTCGGGCGCGAGGGTTCTGCGCAGCGACAGCAGCAAGGCGCCGATCGCCGCCAGCGCGACGGCGGCCATGAGGTTCACGGCCCAGCGCGCGAGCGCCAAGGCGTCGTCGACGGCAGGCGTGCCCAGGCGTGCTTCGCCTTCGGCGCGCAGCGCGGCGGCGGCCTTGCGCACCTCGTCCATCTTGTCCTTGCCGATGTCGGACAGCAGCAGCTCCAGCCACAGGTCGTGGCGGCCACGCGCGTGCATCTCCAGCGTCGTCACCATCTCCGAGCGCTTTTCGCGCACCTTCCTGTCGATGGCGTCCACCTGCCCGAGCGCCACTGCATCGCCGGCGTGCAGACGGCGCAGCTCGGCCAGCGACTCGTTGGCCAGCCGCACGCCGGACGCGTAGGGTTCGAGGTAGCTCGCGCGTGCCGTCAGCAGGAAGCCGCGCTGCGCCGTCTCTGCATCGGCCAGCCCGCGCAGCAGCGACTGCACGTGCAGGCGGGCGTCGCCGCGATCGACCATCCCCGACAGCGCGTCGACGGCGTGGCGGTAGCCGATTTCGTTGAGGGCCACCACGGCCAGCGTGGCCAGCACGGCCAGCGGCAGCGCGAAGGCGCCACGGCGCAGGTGGGTGAGGCGGGTCAGGCCACGGGTCAGGCGCTCGAAGTCCATGGTCCTGTGCCGGTGGCTGGCCCGCCACGTTGATGCAGCCGTTCGCAGTAGTCGAGCAGGCCTTCGATCTCGGCGGACTTGTCGAAGACGCGGTCGGCGCCGAGAGAACCGCAGGCTTCGCGGATGTCGGCGGTGGCGTAGTTCGTGAGCACGACGCGCCGGCCCGACACGCTCAGGTTCGTGGCGGCGCGCAGCACCCCCAGGCCCGTGCCCGACCTCAGGAAGATGTCGACGAGCACGAGGTCGCATCGCCGGCCGTCGCGTTCGAGCCAGGCCACGGCAGAAGCCTCGTCGGCGGCCGTGCCGACGACGCGCACCGGCGCCAGCTCTTCGAGCGTGGTGACGAGCCGCTCGAGAATGAGCGGGCTGTCCTCGACGACGAACGCCCGCAAGGGGTTCTCGCGGCGCGCGCGCAGCGGCTCGTCAGGCACCGGCGGGCCTCGGGTGCGCATCGGGTGCGCCTCAGGTGCGCATCAGGTGCCCATCAAGCGCGCACGACGATGTCGTTCAGCACGTCGCGCACCCCGGAGGTCGAACGGGCCAGGTTCTCGGCGGCCGCCTTCTCTTCGGGGCTCTTGGCGAAGCCCGACAGCTGCACCACGCCCCGCATGGTCTCGACGGTGATGGACATCGCGCCCACCGTCTTGTCGGCGGCGAACTTGGACTTGACGCGGGCGGTCAGCGTCGCGTCGTCGACGTACGAGCCGACGCTCTGCTGGTCGCGCGCTACGGCGCAGCCGGCGCCGACGGCGACGGTGGCCACCGACATGGCGGCGACGAGGATGAGACGCGGTTGGAGGCTTCGGATGTTCATGGTGGTTCCTTCTTGAGGTGGTGGCGAGAGCGGGTGGATGATTCGTTCACAGGCTCTTCAGTCCTTCGGGGTCACGGAGAGCAGGTTGTCGACCGAGCGCACGCCGTCGACACCGGCGGCCAGGCGCGTGGCGCGCTCGCGGGCCGCGTCGTCAGGCGCCTCGCCGCGCAACAGCACGCGGCCGCCGGCCGTGTCGACGTCGATGACCTGCGCCCTGAGTTGGCGGTCCTTGGAGAACTCGCTTCTGATGGACGCGGTGATCGCTGCGTCGCGGGTCTTGTTGACCACGGCCTCCGTCTCATCGGCCGAGGTCTTCACGGCCTGCGCACCGGCAGCGACGGCCTCGGTGCGGGCCTCGTCGGCCTGGCGCCGGCCGGTGGCGCTGGCGCTGTCGACCTTCTGCCCGTCGGCATCGGCGACATCGGGGCTGCAGACGGCGAGTGTCGAGACCGCGGCCGCGGCCGCGACGGCGAGCAGCAGCACCCGCGTCTTCGGCGCTGTGCGTTGCGGTGTCGACATGAAGGCCCCTTCCTGATTCGCGGACTTCCTGACTTCCGATCTCCGGCTCCCCCGAGGGCGGTGCCGGACGTGGCCAGCCTAGGGCGCGCCTGCGACGGCAGCGATAGGCGCTGAGGTGTTTTGGTTGTCGGAGAGCGCCGACATCGGTGGCGCCGCGGCGCGATTCAGCGCCGCGCCGTCACGGCCACACGGTGTTGCCGCGTCCTCACCGCCGGCGCCTGCGCGACAGGCGGGGGACCGAGTTGAAGTGTTCGGCGCTCAACCGTTCGAAGACCGGGCCGCGGTCGGTGTCGACAAGGCCGCGCTCGAGATCGTTCGCCGCCTGCTCGCCGACCTTGCGCGCCTCCTCGGTCATCGGCGTCTGCGCGTCGCTCGACTGGTCGTGCTCATGCGGCAGGCGCGGCTCGCGCCAGCGCGAGTGCGTGGCCGTCGTCGTCGACGGTGCGGCGCGGTGTGACAGATGCTTCATGCGGGGATCTCCCTGACGCCACCCGGGCGCACCGGCGCGCTCTCGGCAAGCTGCTTCAACGCGTTGCAGGCGCCGGCCGATCCGGCGCGCGGTGTCTGCCGCCCCGCGCCAGCCGCGCCTCCTTGGACGACACCAGCGCCACGGCGCGCGGGTCGAGGTGCTGCGACGTGCCGCACTGCGCGATGGCGCGGTGCACCGCCTTGGCACGGGAGAGCTCCGGCCGCAACTGCAGCAATGCCTGCGTGAACAGCGCGATCCAGGAATGCGATGGCAGCAAGACCTGTTGCATGGCCGGTACTCCTGCAACACAAAGCCGGCAACCAGTGTCAAGCGATCCGCGCCCGGTGGGTGTCGGCCGGTAGCGGGCAGGCGCGTAGGACGGGGCCTACGGTGCCCGGCGGCGCGCCCCACAGCGCCCGTGCGGGGCCCTCACGTTTGCGGCGCGCTCCTACAGCGGGCCGTGACGCGGGCCGACAGGCGCCGGCGATCTTCTGAGCAGACTGCGGTGGAGGTTCCCACCTCACAGCCTCACAGCCTCACAGCCTCACAGGAGGTCCGCATGGACGAACGCCAGAAGACCGTGAACGACCTGCTGCGACGCGCCGGCTCCCTGCCGATGTCGTGGCCGCCGCCGCCCGACACGACTTCGGGCGCGCCGGCACCGGTGGCGGTGCTGTTCCAGGCCGACCGCAGCCACGGCCGCGACCACGACCTGCGCACGCACGCCAACGTCGCGCGCGGCATCGCGGCGCTGCTGGGCGTCGACTACGTCGAGGGCCTCTCGGCGCTGCCCTTTCTCGACGGCCCGGCCTACTTCGTCCCCAGCCGCACGCTGGGCCCCGAAGACGAGCTGGCCGCCTTCGTCGGGAACGCGGACGACTTCTACGGCGGCTTCGTGCCGCATCCGTTCATCGCCACGCGATTGATCACGCATCCGCTGGTGAGCCCCGAAGCGCGCGCCCCGCAAGGCTGGTCGCGTGAGATGGCGGCGCAGACGCGGCAGGCCGTGCTCGCGGGGCGTTCGGTGTTCACGCCGGCCGACGCGCGCGCCGCGGCCGACGAGCTGCTTCGCCGGGGCAGGGTGCGCGTGAAGGTGCCGGCGGGCATCCACGCCGGCCAACAAGTCATCGCCCACCGCGACGAGCTCGACCGGCTGCTCGCCGACATCGATGTGCGCGCCCTGCTCGCGCAGGGACTCGTGCTCGAGCAGAACCTGCAGCAGGCGCGCACCTGCAGCGTGAGCCAGGTGCAGCTGGGCCCGTGGCTCGCTTCGTGCGTCGGCACCCGGCACCTGACCTTCAACGGCCGCGGCCAGGAACTGCACGGCGGCTGCACGATCGACGTCGTGCTCGGCGACATGGAGGCGCTGTTCGATCTGCGCCTGTCCGACCGCATGTACTTCGCCGTCGAGCAGGCGCTCGCCTACCACCGCGCGGCCCTGCACTGCTACCCCGGCCTGATGGTGTCGCGATGCAGCTACGACGTCGTGCAGGGGCTGGACGAACAGGGCCGCTGGCACTCGGGCGTGCTGGAGCCGTCGTGGCACATCAATGGCGCGAGCGGCGCGGAAATCGCGGCGCTGCAGGCGCTCCTGGACGACCCGCGCCTGCACACGGTGCGCGCCTCGGTGCACGAGGTCTACGGGCCCGGCACGCGCGTGCCGGCCAGCGCGACGACGTTGTTCGACGGCACCGACGAGCATGGAGACCGCCTGGTGAGGTATGTCGAGCTGGGCTGACGACGACGCGCCGGTGCGGTCGGAGGAGCCACTGGCGGCCGTGCCGGAGCCGGGCACCGAGGCCGCGGCCGGCGCGGCCGGCGCCACGGTGCCGCAGCGCACCGCCGCGGCGCCTTCGATGCGGGTGCTGACAGTGAACACGCACAAGGGCTTCACGTGGTTCAACCGCCGCTTCGTGCTCGAGGAACTGCGCCACGCGATCCGCAGCGTCGACGCCGATCTCGTCTTCCTGCAGGAGGTGCAAGGCATCCACGAGGGCCATTCGGTGCGCGTCGCGGCGTGGCCCGAGACTCCGCATTACGAGTTCCTGGCCGATCGCATCTGGCCGCAGTTCGCCTACGGCCGCAACGCCGTGTATCCGGCCGGCCACCACGGCAATGCCGTGCTGTCCAAGTACCCCATCGTCGGCTTCGACAACCACGACGTCTCGTTCGGCGGGCGCGAGGGCCGTGGCCTGCTGCATTGCATCGTGCGCATCCCCGGCCACGAGATCGAGCTGCATGCCATCTGCGTGCACCTGGGCCTGCGCGAAGCGCATCGCCAGCGCCAGCTGGCGCTGCTGTGCGGGCTCGTCGGCGAGCGCGTTCCGGCGGCGGTGCCGCTGCTGGTGGCGGGCGACTTCAACGACTGGCGCCGGCGCGCCGACCGCGTCCTCGTGCGCGATGCGTCGCTGCGCGAGGTGTTCGCCTGTGCCAATGGCCGCGTCGCGCCGACCTTCCCGGCGCTGCTGCCGCTGCTGCCGCTGGACCGCATCTACGTGCGCAACGCGCGCTCGCACCGGCCGCTGGCGCTGCCGCGCCATCCGTGGGCGCGCCTGTCGGACCACGCGCCGCTGGCCGCGGAGATCGGGTTGTGAAGTCGCGCTGGAAGGGGGGCAACCGCGCCTTGCTGCTGGAAAACGGCGAGGCCTACTACCCGGCGGTCTTCAGTGCCATCGGCGCCGCGCGGCACGAGGTCATCGTCGAGACCTTCATCGTCTACGAGGACAAGGTCGGCCGCGAGCTGCAGCGGGTGCTGATCGACGCCGCCCGCCGCGGCGTGCGCGTCGACGTGATGGTCGACGGCTACGGCTCGGCCGGGCTCAGCGCGGCGTTCAGGAACGCGCTCGTCGACGCCGGCGTGTTCCTGCGCACCTTCGACCCCCAGGCGCGACCGCTGGGGCTGCGCCTGAACGTGCTGCGCCGCATGCACCGCAAGCTGGTCGTCATCGACGGCCGCCGCGCGTTCGTGGGCGGCATCAACTTCTCCTCGGACCACCTGGCCGATTTCGGGCCGCTGGCCAAGCAGGACTTCGCGGTGGAGCTCGAGGGCCCGATCGTCGCCGACATTCACCGCTTCGCCATGGCGGCCATCGGCGCCGGCCACCCGCGCGGCACCTTGCCGCCGGCGCTGCCGGCCGCCGTGGCCGCGCCGGGCGCAATGGGCGCAACGGGCACAGCGGGCACAGCGGGCACAGTGGGCACAGCGGGCCCGACGGCGGCCGGCGAGACCGAGGCGCTCTTCGTCACGCGCGACAACCTCGAGCACCGCAACGACATCGAGCGCCACTACTGCGCCGCCATCCGCAGCGCGCGCAAGCAGGTGCTCATCGCCAACGCCTACTTCTTCCCGGGCTACCAGGTGCTGCGCCAGCTCGGTCGCGCGGCCCGGCGCGGCGTCGACGTGCGGCTCATCCTGCAGGGCGAGCCCGACATGCCGATCGCGCGGCGGGCCGCGTCGACGCTGTACGGCTACCTGCAGCGCCACGGCGTGAAGGTGCACGAGTACCGCGAGCGGCCGCTGCACGGCAAGGTGGCCGTGATCGACGACGACTGGTCCACCGTGGGCTCGAGCAACCTCGACCCGCTGAGCCTCTCGCTCAACCTCGAAGCCAATGTCATCCTGCGCGGCAGCACCTTTGCCGAGCAGTTGCGCGCGCGCCTGCAGCACCTGATCGAGCACCATTGCCGCGAGGTCGAGCCGCAGGGCCGCGTGCGCTTCGAGTGGTGGCAGGCGCTGCGCACGACGGTCATCTTCCACTTCCTGCGCCGCTTCTCCTCGTGGGCCAGCTACCTGCCGCGCCACGAACCGAGGCTCGAGGCCAGCGAGCGCGTGCCCGATACCTCGGCCCTCGAGAACGCACATGTCCCCTGAGACGTCCGCTGAGCGCGTACGTCACCGTGGCAGCGCGGCGGCGAAGGACAGAGCGGCAAGAGCGGCAAGAACGGCAAGGCAGGCAGGGCAGGCAGGACAGCCGCCTGCCGGCGAGCGCGACGCGGCCGGCCCGCCCGGCCGGCCCGCCGCCACCCGCACCCGCTGGGGCCGCGCCCGGCGCGTGCTCGCGGTCCTCTTCGCGGTCATCGTCGTCGCGCTGCTGCTGAACCACGCGCGGTCGATCGACTACTCGGCGGTGCTCGCGGCCTTGCGTGCCCTGCCGCTGCACGCCGTGCTCACCGCCGCGGGCCTGGCGCTGGCCAGCCATGCCCTCTATGCGACCTTCGACCTCGTCGGCAGGCGGCACACCGGCCACCGGTTGAAGACGCTGCAGGTGCTGGGCGTCACCTTCGTCTCCTATGTGTTCAACCTCAACCTGGGCGCCATCGTCGGCGGCGTCGCCGTGCGTTACCGGCTCTACGCGCGCCTGGGCCTCGACTTGGCCACCACCTCGCAGGTGCTGGTGCTGAGCCTCATGACCAACTGGCTGGGCTATGCCGCCGTGGCTGGCGGCCTGCTGCTTTCGTCGCCGCCGGAGCTGCCGGCGGCATGGGCGCTCGGCGGCACGGGGCTGCGCTTCGCGGGGCTCGGCCTGTGCCTCGGCGCGGTGGGGTACGTGGTGCTTTGCTTCCTCGCGCAGAGGGGAGAGGGGCGAGAGGGGCGAGAAGGGCGAGAAGGGCGAGAAGGGCGAGAGGGGCACTTGCGGCGCAGCTGGCGCGTGCGCGGCCACGAGGTGCACCTGCCCTCGGGGCCGCTGGCGCTGCTTCAACTGGCTCTCGCGTCGGCCAACTGGCTGCTGATCGGCGCGGTGGTGCACGCGCTGCTGCAAGGGCGCGCCGACTACCCCGGCGTGCTCGGCGTGCTGCTGCTGGCCGCGGTGGCCGGCGTCGTCACGCACGTGCCGGCCGGGCTCGGCGTGCTGGAGGCGGTGTTCGTGATGCTGCTCGCGCAGCGTGTCGGCGAGGCGCCGCTGCTGGCCGCGCTGCTGGCCTACCGGGCTGTCTACTATCTCGCGCCGCTCGCGCTCGCGGCCGGCCTCTTCGCATGGATCGAGATGCGGCCGCGGCGCCGCGCCGGGGGCGGCGCCGCGGGTTGACTTCGCGGCGCCTGCGCGCGATCCTCGAATGCCGTCGAATGAGGAGAGCGTGATGCGTGTGATGGGCGTGGTGAGCAGGTTGCGCGGGATGGCAAGGACCGTTCGCATCGGCGCGCTGACGGCTGTCGCCGGTGCCGGTGGGCTGGCAGCATGCGGCAGCATGCCCAACATGCCGCTGGGCCCGTTCGGCGGGTCCGGCGCGTCGTCGACGCCGCCCGCCGCCGCGGCGGCCGATACGTCGCCCGCCTTGCCCACCGCCGTGCAGGTCGTGTCGCTGGCGAGCGAAGGCCTGGCCGGCTTCTTCCCCTTCGAAGGCACGAGCAGCACCTGGACACGCGCCGACCGCCGGCGCGAGGAGAGTTCGATCAAGGGCACGGGCACGGTGTCGCGCTTCCTGATGTCCAACACCGGCAGCGCCACCATCACGCGGCTCGATCGCCGGCTCGTCTACGCACTGGACATTCCGCGCGCCGAGTACACCGAGTGCCCGCTCACCGGCTGCCCCGCGCCGCCGGCGCAGCAGCAGCCGCCGCGCCAGCAGGAGCCGCCGCGTTCGACGCGCGACCCCGGCTGCACGATGCGCGTGGCGAGCAACACGTTCAACGTCAAGCCGACGGCGCAACGCAAGGCGATCAACGGCTTCGACACCGAGCAGTACGCGGTGGACTGGAGCGTCGCCTTCGAGGACCCCGAGAAGCGCCGCTCGACGCTGCAGCTGACCATCGACCTGTGGACGACGCCGGGCACGCCGGCCATGCGCGACGCGATGGCGATGGAGGCGCAGTACGCGCGCGCCGCCGCCGCGAGCGTCGCTCGCGCGGCCGTGATTCCGCCGCAGTTCATGGAGATGATGAACCGCTACTTCGCGCAGTCGATGTCGGCGGCCGACCGCACGGCGCTGTTCAACATCGGGCGGCAGATGGAGCGCGTGAAGGGGCAGCCGATCCTCACGCAGCTGAAGCTCTTCTACCGCGGCAATGCCTGCGGCGGCGCGGCCGCCGAGGGTGGAGCGGGTGCGAGTCCGACGAGCCCGACAGGCGTGGCCGGCGCGCTCTCGAGCCTCTTCGGCGGCGGCGGCTCGGCCTCCGGCGGCGCGGCGGGCGGCGCCGAACGGCCGCTGCTGTCGTTCACGCAGGAAGTGAAGAGCTGGCGCGTCGAGCCGACGCGGGACTCGCAGTTCGCGCCGCCGCCGCAGTTCAAGCGCACGAATCCGGGCTGAGGCGCGGCGCGGCGGCCTGTTGCCGCCGTTGCGCTGCCGTCAGAGGCGGGCACGTCCCGAGGCGGGCGGCCCTTCGTGGGCCGTTCGTGCATTCCGACCTGCCCGGTTGTGAAAGGCATCACCGGCCCGCCTCGGCCGCTGCGGCCCGTGGGCGCCGCATCGCAGGTGCTGCACCACAATGCGCGCCGCCTCCACCTGCGCGCGCCACGTTCCCATGTCATCTCTCATCCATTCGGCCAACGAACGGCTCGCCACCACAGGCCGTGTCACCGCCGGCGCACCGGCAGCCGGCGCGGCCGCGCTCACCGATGTCCCCGCCGGCATCGCCGCCGCCGTGGCGCAAGGTCGCGAAGCCGCGATGGCCGCGGTAGCGGCGCTGACCGGCGCCTTTGCCTTCGGCCACCGCGACGCCGCGAGCGGCCGCACGCTGCTGGCCGTCGACCGCTTCGCGATGCGCACGCTTTGCTATCGCCTGCAGGAGGGCGCGCTGCGCTTCGGCGAGCGCGCCGACGAGCTCGTCGCGAGCGACGATGCGCTCGACCCGCAGGCGATCTTCGACTACCTCTACTTCCACTGCATCCCTTCGCCGCGGACCGTCTTCAGGGACGTGCTGCGCCTGCCTGCCGGCCACATGGCCTGGTTCGAGCGCGGCGAGCTCACCGTGGCGCCATACTGGACCGCGAGCTTCGAGGACGCCGGCCGCGCGCCGGTGTCGTTCGATGCGCTGCAGGGCGAGTTCCGCGCCACGCTCGAAGCGGCGGTGAAGCGTGATCTCGACGGCGATGCCGGCGGCATCCCCGCCTGCTTCCTCTCCGGCGGCACCGACAGCTCCACCGTCGCCGGCATGATCGGCAAGGCGGCCGGCCAGCCGGCGCACACCTACTCCATCGGCTTCGAGGCGCAGGGCTACGACGAGATGGCCTTCGCGCGCATCGCGGCCAAACACTTCGGCACCGTGCACCACGAGTACTACGTGACGCCGGACGATCTCGTGAAGAGCATCGCCGAGGTGGCCCAGAGCTACGACCAGCCGTTCGGCAACAGCTCGGCGCTGCCGGCCTACTACTGCGCCAAGGTGGCGCGCGGCAACGGCGTCACGCGCATGCTCGCCGGCGACGGCGGCGACGAGCTCTTCGGCGGCAACAGCCGCTATGCCAAGCAGCGCATCTTCGGCTGGTACCAGGGTGTGCCGGCGCCGCTGCGCACGGGCTTGTTGGAGCCCCTGCTCGAACGCACACCGCTCGGCAACCTGCCGCTGCTGAAAAAGGGCAAGAGCTACATCGAGCAGGCCAAGGTGCCGATGCCCGAGCGCGACGAGCTCTACAACCTCGTGCTGCGGCTCGGCCTGGCTGATGTGCTGATGCCCGAATTCCTCGCGCGCATCGACGAGCGTGCACCCGCGCGCCTGCGCCGCCAGGTGTGGGAGATGGCCAAGACCGGCAGTGAGGTCAACCGCACGCTCGCCTTCGACTGGCGCTTCACCCTCGCCGACAGCGACCTGCCCAAGGTGCGCGTCACGACGGCGCTGGCCGGCGTCGGCGTGCGCTTTCCGTTCCTCGCCGACGAGGTGCTCGCCTTCTCGCTCAGGCTGCCCGCCGACTACAAGCTCAGGGGCCTGAAGCTGCGCTGGTTCTTCAAGGAGGCGCTGCGCGGCTTCCTGCCCGACGAGATCATCACGAAGAAGAAGCAGGGCTTCGGCCTGCCCTTCGGCGTCTGGGCGACGAAGCATGCGGCGTTGAAGGCACTCGCGCTCGACTCGCTGGCCAGCCTCTCCGGCCGCGGCATCGTGCGGCCCGGGTTCATCACCACCCTCGTCGAGAAGCGCCTGCCCGAGCACCCGGGCTACTACGGCGAGATGGTGTGGATCCTGATGATGCTCGAGCAATGGCTGCGCCGGGTGCGGCCAGGCGGCGGCGCTCTCTTCTAAGAGGCCGGCCCGGGGCTCGCCCGCGGCAACGCCGGCGGTGAAGCCCGCGCGCCCGGCAGTGGGCTTAGGATGCCCGCATGGCCGACCATGCCTTCAAGCCCGAGACGCTCGCCATCCACGCCGGCCAGATCCCCGATTCGGCCACTGGTGCGCGCGCCCTGCCGATCTACCAGACGACGAGCTTCGTCTTCGACAGCGCCGAACACGCCGCGCACCTGTTCAACCTGCAGACCTTCGGCAACATCTACTCGCGCCTGGCCAACCCCACGGTGGCGGCGCTGGAGGAGCGCGTCGCCGCGCTCGAGGGCGGCCGCGCCGCCGTGGCCAGCGCCTCGGGCATGGCGGCCGAGTCGATGGCGCTGATGACCATCCTGCAAGCGGGCGACCATGTCGTCGCCGCCGGCGCGCTCTACGGCGGCAGCGTGACGATGCTGGCCGTGAACCTGAGGAAGTTCGGCATCGAGACGACCTTCGTCGATGCAACGAAGCCCGAGGCTTTCGCCGCGGCGATGCGGCCGAACACGCGCGCCGTGTTCGCCGAGACGCTCGGCAACCCGAGCCTCATCGTGCTCGACATCGCCGCGGTGGCCGAGGTGGCGCATGCGCACGGCGTGCCGCTGATCGTCGACAACACGGTGCCGAGCCCGGCGCTGTGCAACCCCTGTGCGCTCGGCGCCGACATCGTCGTGCACAGCGCCACCAAGTACCTGGCCGGGCACGGCACCACGCTGGGCGGCGTCATCGTCGAGAGCGGCAGGTTCCCGTGGGACAACGGCAAGTTCCCCGGCATGACCGAGCCCTCGCCCGGCTACCACGGCGTCAAGTTCTTCGAGACTTTCGGCGACTTCGGCTTCACGATGCGCTGCCGCATGGAGACGCTGCGCGTCTACGGCGCCGCGCTGTCACCGATGAGCGCCTGGCTCATCCTGCAGGGCGTGGAAACGCTGCCGCTGCGCATGGAGCGCCACTGTGCCAACGCGCTGGCGGTGGCGAAGTTCCTGCAGGCCGACCCGCGCGTGAGCTTCGTCAACTACCCCGGCCTCGAGAGCCACCCGCAGCATGCGCTGCTGAAGCGGCAGATGAAGGGCGCTTCGGGCCTGCTCGCTTTCGGTGTGAAGGGCGGGAAGGGCGCGTCGGGCGAGAAGGCCGCGAAGGGCGAAGGCGGCGGGGCCGGCGAAGCCGCGGGCGTGAAGTTCATCGAGAGCGCGCAGTTCATGAGCCACCTCGTCAATATCGGCGATACGCGCACGCTCATCAGCCACCCGGCCAGCACCACGCACCGCCAGCTCGACGAGGCGCAGCAGCGTGCCGCCGGCGTGACGCCGGACATGGTGCGCATCTCGGTGGGGCTGGAGCACATCGACGACATCCTGTGGGATATCGACCAGGCGCTGGCAGCTGCGAGCGTGTAACGACCAGGCACTCGCTGCCGCGAGCGCGCAGCGACTGGGCACTCGCTGCCGCGAGCGCGTAGCGATCAACACTCGCCGTGGCGAGTGCGTCGCGGCCAGGCGCTTGCGGTGGCGGGCGCCGACTAGCGGCCCTGCGCGAGCACGCGCTCGTGCTGCGCCCAGGCCGGCATGGTCGCCATGTAGGCCAGCGTGCGCGCCTCGGCCTCGGCCCTGGCGAGGTCTGGCGTCTCGCGCAGTGCCCACTGCACCATGCGTTCGAAGCGGGTGTCGAAGTCCTGCAGCCGGCCGTCGGCATCGACACAATGGGAGCAGTAGTGGCCGTTGGCGATCGGCAGGCCGCAGCTCTCGCAGGCATGGCTCATGGGGATGCGGTCTCTCGGTGGTGGGGCGGCAGCGCCGCGATCAGGGTGTTCAAGGTGGCGAGCAACTGCGCCCGCTCGGCTGGCGGCAGTGCTTGCGCTGCCACTGCCAGGCGCTCGGTGTCCAGCACCTGCAGCGCCTGCATGAGCGCCTGGCGGCCGGCGGCGCTGAGCCAGACCAGCGCGCGCCGGCCATCGCCTTCGTCGCGTTGGCGGGCGAGCAATCCCTCGGCCTCGAGCGCCGCGATCTTGGCGCTGAGGGTGGACAAGGCGCGCCCGAAGTGCCGGGCCAGCTCCGACAGGGTCATGGGTCCGGCCTGCGACAGGTGCAGCATCAGCGCCGTGGTTTCAGCCGACAAGGCTTGGCGGCCATCGCCGATGCGGCGCACGGCGCGGTGGTAGGTCTCGCGGTAGATCTGGCCGAAGGCGGCGGCAAAGGCCGTGGCATCCATGTTTTCATTGTGGCCTGCGACGATTGCTTCGAACAGTCCGAAGCAGTCGACGTGTCGCCGTCTGCGGCCGCGATCGGGCCGCGGTGCCGCGCGCCAGGTGCCGTGTGCCGTTTGGCACCTGCGGCGGAGTGCTAACGCCACAAGTCCACAGGCTGGCCGGCCCGGCGCAGGGCCTCGGCCCGCTGCTGCACGAAGCGCTGGAACTGCGGCTCGCGGCCGTAGGCACCGCTGGCCACATAGTCGAAGGCGCTTTCGATATGAAACGGACGCAGCGCGCCGTCGAAGCGGAAGACCTCGCGGCCGCGCTCGTCGAAGAACACCACGGTCGGGTGCAGCGTGATCTGCAGGTCGCGCGCGAAGGCGCGCGCCTCTGCCGGCTGGCCCGCGGGCGTGACGAGGCGCGCCGGACGGCCCGGCAAGAGGCGCGCGACGTCAACGCGAGCGAGCAGCGGCTGCATCGTCGCGCGCTGGAACGCCTCGCGGTGCATCTCGGCGCAAGCGGCGCAGCGCGCGGACTCGAACAGCACCGCCAGCGGTTTGCCGCCGGGCCGCCGCGCGAGAGCCGAGGGGTCGCGCATCAGGTACGCGCCGGTGGGCGCGGGCGTGATGGGCGCGCTCGCGTCGCGCGCAGCCAGGTACTCGGCCAGCGATTCGCGGCGGTCGCGCCGCTCGGACACCCAATCAACGATGGGCCCGAAGCGTTCGGGCGGCTGGTACCCGTTCAGGCGCAGCACGATGCGCCCGTCACCGTCCAGGAACAGCAGCGTCGGCGTGAACTGCACGCCCAGGCGGCGCGCCAGCTCCTTCTCGCTGGCGCGTGTGCCGTCGAGCCACAGCACCTCGCGGTCGCCCCAGATGTTGAGCGCGATGGCGACGAAGTGCGCGCGCGTCTTCGCCGTGATCTTCTCGGCCACGGGCCCGCGGCCGAAGTTGGCCACCATCAGCGCCTTGCAGTAGGGGCAACCGTCCTGGCCGAAATAGACCATCACGCGCCTGCCCGCGCGCGCGGCTTCGGCGACCTCGTCCTTGAAGTCGAGGAAGCTGTCGCTGAACCAGCGCGGGATGTCGATGGCGTGCGGCGAGGCGACCTGCGCGTGCGCAGCGGCGGGCGCAGCCATCAGGACGAAGGCCGAGAACAGGCAGGACAGCAGTCGCAGCGACAAGGACTTCATGGGCAACATGGGAGCCGGGCGGCAGTGGCGGGGCGGCGCGTGGCGGCGCCATCCGTTGCCGCGGGGTGGGTGGCGCAATGTCCCGCTTTCCTGCCCAACGCGCAACGGGCCTTGCGCGGGGGCCTTGCGCGAGCGCCGGCGGCAAGGCGCGGGCGGGCGGTGCGCTCCGTGCGCACCGTGGGCCCCGCGTTCGCCGTGTTCGGCGGCCCGACCCCGGGGGCCTGTGCAACACTTGATGCGTCCAAGGCAGCCGTGTTGCAGGCAGGCATCCCATGTCGGCGCGTGAGCACATTCTGGAAACGTTCGCCGAACTGAGCCCGGCGCTGCAAGGCGCCGCGCGCTTTGTCGTCGATCACCCCAACGAAGTGGTCACCGGCTCGATGCGATCGCTGGCTGCACGCGCCGGCGTGCAGCCGGCGACGCTGGTGCGCCTGGCGCAGCGGCTCGGTTACGCGGGCTGGCCGGCGCTGAAGGCCGGCTTCGTCGCCGACCTGGGGTTGCACAGCGCCGGCTACGGTGCGCGCGCCGGCCGTCTCGCCACGCGTGCGCGCCGGGCCGACCTGGCCGGCGAGCTGTTTGCCGCCCATCGCCACAACCTGGAGGCGACGCAGCGGCGCAGCACGGCCGCCTTGCCGGCCGCGGCGGCGATGCTGCGGCGTGCACGCGCCGTCTACGTGGCCGGATTTCGCGCCAGCCACCCCGTGGCCTACGCGCTGTACTACGGCTACCGGCTGTTCCGCGACAGCGTGCACCTGGTCGACGGCGTGGCCGGTGGCATCGAGGCGCAACTGCGGCCGCTTCGCCGCGGCGATGTCGTGCTCGTGATCGGCTTCGCGCCCTACTCGCGAGAGTCGATGCAGGTGCTCGAGCGGGCGCGCAGCGCGGGTGCTGCGGTGCTGGCCTTGACCGACAGCGATGCCTCGCCGCTGGCGCTGGCAGCGCGGCAGGTGCTGCTGTTCGCGGCCGACAGCCCGTCGTTCTTCCCTTCGGTGGCCTGCGCGGTGGCACTGAGCGAGGCCCTGCTGGAGCGCCTGGTGGCCGAGGGCGGACGACCCGTGGTGGCGCAGATCGAGCGCGCCGAGCAGCAACTCGTCGATGCCGGCGCCTACGTGCTGCCGCAGGGTCGGCGCGGCTCGTAGACGGCCGAGGCCATCGGTTCGGTCCGTCGGTCGAGGCTGTCGCTCGAGCCCGTCGGTCGAGCTATCCGCACTCCTCGGTCCACACCCTCCATCCGCTGCCTTGTCGCTGAATCGTTCGAGACGTACACTCGATGCGGGAAACAAATGTTTCCGCGAGGGTTTGCCTGTGTCCCATGTCTTCCATCGCCACCTGCGCCAGCGCTACCCGGTGGCCGTCGCCGGCGACGGCCCCTACCTCATCGACAGCGAGGGCAGGCGCTACCTCGACGGCAGCGGCGGTGCCGCCGTCTCCTGCCTCGGCCACGGCCACCCGGTTATCGTCAGCGCGGTGGTCGAGCAGGTGCACAAGCTCGAGTACGCGCACACCTCGTTCCTCACCAGCGCGCCGGCCGAGGCATTGGCCGATGACCTCGTGGCGCATGCACCCCAGGGCCTGACGCAGGTGTATTTCGTCAGCGGCGGCAGCGAGGGCGTGGAGGCAGCGCTGAAGATGGCGGTGCAGTACTTCCACGAGATCGGCCTGCCGCAGAAGAACCGCGTCATCGCCCGCTGGCAGAGCTACCACGGCAACACGCTCGGGGCGCTGTCGGCCGGCGGCAACCGCTGGCGGCGGGCGCAGTTCCCCTCGCTGCTGCTCGAGCAGATCGAGCACATCGGCGAGTGCTACGAGTACCGCGGCCGCCGCGCGGGCGAGAGCTCCGAGCAGTACGGCCGGCGCATGGCCGACGAGCTCGAAGCGGCCATCTTGCGCCTCGGTGCCGAGAACGTCGCCGCCTTCATCGCCGAGCCGGTGGTCGGCGCGACACTGGGCGCGGTCCCTGCCGCGCCCGGCTACTGGCCGCGCATCCGCGAGATCTGCGACCGCCACGGCGTCCTGCTCATCCTCGACGAGGTGATGTGCGGCATGGGTCGCACCGGCACGCTGCACGCCTGCGAGCAGGATGCGGTGCGCCCCGACCTCGAGGTCATCGCCAAGGGCCTGGGCGCGGGCTACCAGCCGATCGGCGCGGTGCTCGTCAACGGGCGCATCGTCGAGGCCATCCGGGCCGGCAGCGGCTTCTTCCAACACGGCCACACTTACCTCGGCCACCCGGTGGCATGCGCCGCCGCGCTCGCCGTGCAGGGCGAGATCCGCGCGCTGCTGCCGCAGGTGCGCGCGCACGGCGCACGCCTGGCGGCCCTGCTGCACGAGCGCCTGGGCACGCACCCGAACGTCGGCGACATCCGCGGGCGCGGCCTCTTCCGGGGCATCGAGCTCGTCGCCGATCGCGCCAGCCGCGCGCCGCTGCCGGCGGCCGACCGCACGCATGCCCGCATCAAGGCCGCGGCCATGGAACGCGGGCTGCTGTGTTACCCGATGGGGGGCACGGTGGACGGTTCACAGGGCGATCACGTATTGCTCGCCCCTCCCTTCACCTGCACGATCGCCCACCTCGAGGAACTGACCGACAAGCTGGGCGCCGCCGTCGAGGCCGTGCTGCCACGCTGAGGTCGCCGTCGCTCTCTCGGTGTTACTCCTCACCCTGTACCGTTCCTTCATCAGCCATTCCTGCCAGGAGAAGTTCTCATGCGATTCACCTTCGCTTCCACCGCCGCTGCCGCGCTGCTCTCGTGCACGCTGGCTGCGCCCGCGGCCTTCGCGCAGCAGAAGTTCATCACCGTCGGCACCGGCGGCGTCACCGGGGTCTATTACGCCGCCGGCGGCGCCATCTGCCGCCTCGTCAACAAGGACCGCGCCAAGCACGGCATCCGCTGCTCGGTCGAGTCGACCGGCGGCTCGGTGTTCAACGTCAACACCATCAAGGCCGGCGAGCTCGACCTCGGCTTCGCGCAGAGCGACGTGCAGTTCAACGCCGCCAAGGGGGTGGCGCAGTTCAAGGACGCCGCCTTCGGCGACCTGCGTGCGGTGTTCTCGGTGCACCCCGAGCCGTTCACGGTGGTGGCGCGCAAGGAGGCCGGTGTCAAGTCCTTCGCCGACTTCAAGGGCAAGCGCTTCAACGTCGGTAACCCCGGCTCGGGTACGCGCGCCTCGGCTGAGGAGATGCTGGGCGCGATGGGCTGGAAGCTCTCGGACTTCTCGCTCGCCTCGGAATTGAAGGCCGACGAGCACGGCCCGGCGCTGTGCGACGGCAAGATCGACGGCTTCTACTACGCCGTCGGCCACCCGAGCGCCAATATCCAGGACCCCACCACCTCGTGCGGCGCGCAACTCGTCTCGCTCACCGGCCCGGCCATCGACAAGCTGGTCGCCGACAAGCCCTACTACGCCAAGGCGACGATCCCGGGCGGCCTGTACCCGAACAACCCCAATGCGACGCAGACCTACGGCGTGCTCGCCACCGTCGTCGCCTCGAGCAAGGCGCCGGCCGACACGGTGTACCAGGTCGTGAAGGCGGTGTTCGACAACTTCGAGGAGTTCAAGCGCCTGCACCCGGCGCTCGCCAACCTGAAGCCCGAGAACATGGTGAAGGACGGGCTCTCCGCCCCTCTGCACGAAGGCGCGCTGCGCTTCTATCGCGAGAAGGGCTGGGTGAAGTGATGCGCGGGCAACGGTCGGCCTGAGGCTGGCTCGCACCCGCCGCGGCGGCCACGGGGAAGGTCCCGGGCCGCCGTTGTTCCATCTGGAGGAGAGCGACGAATGGCCACCGACATCGAGAAGGCGCCCGAAGCGCTGCAGGAACTGGTCGCGCAGGCCGACACCGGCGCGCGCAAGGCGGGTGGCCTGGCGGGCCGGGCGATCGCGCTCGTCAGCCTCGCCTGGGCGTTCTTCCAGCTCTGGTACGCCTCGCCGCTGCCGTTCACGTTCGGCTTCGGCATCCTCAACGACACCGAGGCGCGCTCGCTGCACCTGGCGTTCGCGCTGTTCCTCGCCTTCATGGCCTGGCCGGCGCTGCGCAATTCGCCGCGCGACCGCGTGCCGCTGCAGGACATCGCGCTGGCGCTCGCCGGGGCCTTCGCCGGCGCCTACCTGCTGTTGTTCTACAGGGAGCTCGCCACGCGCCCTGGCCAGCCGACGCCGGCCGACATCGCCGTGGCGCTGGCGGGCCTCTTGCTGCTGCTGGAGGCCACGCGGCGCGCGGTCGGCTGGCCGATGGCGGTGCTGGCGGTGCTGTTCATCGGCTACTCGATGCTCGGGCCCTGGATGCCCGAGGTGCTGCAGCACAAGGGTGCGAGCCTCAACCGCCTGATGTCGCACCTGTGGCTCACCACCGAGGGCGTGTTCGGCATCGCGCTCGGCGTCTCCACCGGCGCCATCTTCGTCTACGTGCTCTTCGGCACGCTGCTCGACCGCGCCGGCGGCGGCAACTACATGATGCAGGTGAGCTTCGCGGCGCTCGGCCACCTGCGCGGCGGGCCGGCCAAGGTGGCCGTGGTGAGCTCGGCGCTCAACGGCATGATCAGCGGCAGCTCGGTGAGCAACGTCGTCAGCGGCGGCATCTTCACGATCCCGCTCATGAAGAAGTCCGGCTACGGCGGCGTCAAGGCCGGCGCCATCGAGACCATGAGCTCGGTCAACGGCCAGATCATGCCGCCGGTGATGGGCGCCGCCGCCTTCCTGATGGTCGAGTACGTGGGCATCCCCTACTCCGACATCGTCAAGCACGCGATCCTGCCGGCGACGCTGTCGTACATCGGCCTGCTGTACATCGTGCACCTCGAGGCGCTGAAGCTGGGCATGATGCCCATCATCAACCGCGAACCGCGGCCGCTGGCGACCAAGGCGATGCGCTTCGGCCTCGGCCTCTCGGGCAGCATCGTCGTCTGCGCGCTGCTTTACTACCTGTTCGCGGCGCTGAAGTCGATGCTCGGTGCCGCGGCGCCATGGGCCATCGGCGCCGTCGTGCTGGCGCTCTATGCCGTCAGCATCCACCAGGCCGCGCGCTGCCCCGACCTGCCCGAGGACATCGACGTCGACAACCCCAAGCCGCTGGACACCTGGCCCACGGTGCGTGCCGGGCTGCACTTCCTGCTGCCCATCGGCACGCTCATCTGGTGCCTGATGGTCGAGGAGATGTCGCCGTCGCTCGCCGCCTTCTGGGCCATCGTCGTGCTGGTGGCGCTGATGCTGACGCAGCGCCCGCTCATCCTCGCGCTGCGCAGGCAGCCGCCCGGCGAGGCCTGGATGCGCGGCGTGCGCGACGTGCTCGGCGGCTTCGCCGACGGCTCGCGCAACATGATCGGCATCGGCGTGGCCACCGCCACCGCCGGCGTCATCGTCGGCGGCATCACGCTCACGGGCCTGGGCCTGCGCATGACCGAGTTCGTCGAGTTCGTGAGCCAGGGCAACGTCATCGCCATGCTGCTCTTCATTGCCTTCGTCTGCCTGGTGCTCGGCCTGGGCGTGCCGACGACGGCCAACTACGTGCTCGTGGCGACGCTGATGGCGCCGGTGGTGGTGGAGCTCGGCGCGCAGAGCGGGCTCGTGATCCCGCTCATCGCCGTGCATCTGTTCGTTTTCTACTACGGCATCATGGGCGACATCACGCCGCCGGTGGGGCTGGCCACCTTCGCCGCGGCGGCGATCTCGGGCGAGGACGCCATCGCCACCGGCATCCAGGGCTCGGTCTATGCGTTGCGCACGGTGATCCTGCCCTTCATCTGGATCTTCAACCCGACGCTGCTGCTCATCGACGTGCGCTCGGGCTTCGACCTCGTGCTCGTGGTGCTCGCCAGCACGCTGGCCATGCTGGTCTTCGCGGCGCTGACGATGGCCTGGTTCCGCATCCGCATGCGCTGGTGGGAGGGGGTGCTGCTGGCCATCGCCGTGGCCCTGCTTTTCCGCCCCGATGCCTTCATGGACCGCATCGCGCCCGAGTACCGCGACGTGCCGCCGGCGCAGCTGCTGGCGGTGACCCAGGACACCGAAACGGACGACCGGCTGGTGCTCGTGATCGCCGGCACCACCATCGAAGGCGAGGACGTGAGCAAGACCGTGGCGCTGCAGCTGCCGGGCGTGAAGGGCGACGAAGCGCGCAAGCGCCTGGCCGACGGCGGCCTCACGGTCACGGCGCTCGGCGCCAACGTGCAGATCGGCGGCGTCAAGTTCGGCAGCCGCGCCAAGAAGGCCGGCTTCGAGCAGGGCTGGGAGGTGAAGGCCGTGAAGCAGCGCAGCGAGCGGCCGAGCGAGCACTGGTTCTACCTGCCGGCGCTGCTGCTGGTGGCGCTCGTCTGGTTCACGCAGGGGCGGCGCATGGCGAAGGCCGCCAGCTGATCCGCAGGCGCCGCATGCCGCGCATCGCACTCATCCACGCGCTCGCGCACTCGCCGCCGCCGATCAATGCCGCGTTGGCCCAGGCCTGGCCCGAGGCCGAGCGCATGAACCTGCTCGACGACAGCCTCTCGGCCGACCTGGCGAGGAGCGGCCGCCTGGACGAAGCGATGACGGCGCGCTTCGTCGCGCTCGCGGACTACGCGGTGGGCACCGGCGCCGATGCCATCCTCTTCACCTGCTCGGCCTTCGGACCCTGCATCGACGCCGTCAAGCGCCGCCATGCCGACCGGCCGGTGCTCAAGCCGAACGAGGCGATGATCGACGAGGCGGTGGCGCTGACGCGAGGGGTAGGCGCGCAGGGCGGTGAGATCGGCCTGGTAGCCAGTTTCGGGCCCACCCTCGCTTCGATGCCGGCCGAGTTTCCGGCCGGCGCCCGCGTGCGCACGCTGCTGGCCGAAGGCGCCATGGCCGCGCTGGACCGTGGCGACGTCGAGGCGCACGACGCGGCCGTGCTGCGCGCTGCCGAGAGCCTGGTGCAGGCCGGGTGCGCCGTCATCGCACTGGCGCAGTTCAGCATGGCGCGCGCACGGCCCGGGGTGCAGGCTGCACTGGCGCGGCCCGTGCTCACGACGCCCGATTCGGCGGTGCGGCGCCTGCGCGTGCTGCTCGGCGCCTGAAGCGCAGGTCGAGCCGTCGCGCCTGCCGGCGCCGAGGCGTCACGCCTCCCGCGGCCGGGCGGGCGCGTCAGCCGCCACCCGCGCCCGTGAGGTGCTGCCGCAGCAGAGCGTGCAGGTCCACCTCGGTGAACGGCTTGGCCAGGTGGTCGTCCATGCCGGCGGCCAGGCAGCGCTCGCGATCGCCGGCCAGCGCGTTGGCGGTGAGCGCGACGATGGGCATCGGCGGCAGCGAACGCCGCTTCTCCTCGGCGCGGATGCGTCGCGTCGCCTCGAAGCCGTCGATCCCGGGCAGCTGGCAGTCCATCAGCACGAGGTCGTAGCGCCTGAGCGAGCAGGCCGAGACGGCGGCCTGCCCGTCGCCGACCGTGGTGACGTCCAGGCCCATGTGCTCCAGGCTCGTCTCGGCGACGATGGCGTTGACGGCGTTGTCCTCCACCAGCAGCACATGCCCGCTGAGCAGCGGCCCCGGGCGCGCCAGCACCGAGGGCGGCGCGTCGGCCAGCACGCGCAGCGGTGGTGCGTCGGGCGCTTCGCACAGCGGCAGCACGAGGCGCAGGCGGAAGAGGGCGCCACCGCCCGGCGCGGCGCGGCATTCGATGTCGCCTTGCATCGCGCGCGCCAGCTGGCGCGAGATGGCGAGGCCGAGCCCGGTGCCGCCGTGCCGGCGCGCGAACGAGCCGTCGAGCTGCTCGAAGGGCAGGAAGATGCGCTCGCGGTCGGCCGGCGGCACGCCGGGGCCGCTGTCGCAGACCTCGACCTGCATCTGTCCGTCGGCGGTGTGCGCCACGCGCAGGTCGACGCCGCCGCGCTCGCTGAACTTGACCGCGTTGCTGAGCAGGTTGAGCAGCACCTGGCGCACGCGCGCCGCGTCGCCGCGCACCCAGCGAGGCGAGGGCATGTCGGCGAGCCAGGAGAGGTACAGGCCCTTGTCCTGCGCGGCCGCGCGCTGCAGCTCCACCGACTCGCCGACGAGCGCGACGAGATCGAAGGGCTCTTCGTACAGGCGCAGCTGCCCGCCCTCGATGCGGTTGTGGTCGAGCACGTCGTTGATGATGGCCAGCAGGTGCTCGCCGCTGCGCTCGATGGTGCGCAGCCGCTCGGCACGGCGGCGCCGGTTCGTCGAGGAGGGCGACGCGGGCGCACCCGCCGCCGAGCCCGCCGCCGAGCCCGCTGCGGCCGGCACCTCGCCGGCAGCATCGCCGTCGCCGGCGGCATCGCGCTGCAGCAGCCGCGTCAGCCCGAGGATGCCGTGCAGCGGCGTGCGCACCTCGTGGCTGATGGTGGCGATGAACTGGTCCTTCGCGGCGTTGCTGCGCTCGGCCAGCTGCAGCGCCTGCTCGCGCTCGTGCGCCAGCTCGTCCAGCCTGAAGCGCACGCGCAGCATCGACAGCGTGTGCTCCGAGGCGCGCCGGCCCTCGGCGACGACGAGGGCGAGAAAGAGCAGCATGCCGAGCCCGCCGTAGACGGTGACCGTCTCGCCGAGCGCGAGCTGCCACAACGCGCCGGGCAGGATCGCCGGCACCGTGAAGGCCAGCGTGGCGCGCTGGTTCGTCGACAGCACGACGAGCCCGACCGCGCCGATGGCGATGACGGTGGCGAGCATGGCCATGCCGAGCAGCGGCGGCTCGCGCGGCTGCAGCACGGTGGCCAGCAGGCCGTAGAGGGCGCCGTCGACGAAGAGCGCGGCCTCGTAGCGGCGCAGCCAATGCAGCGTGCGCGCCGGGCCGTCCCGGAGGTTGCGGCGGATCAGCCACAGGCGCACGAGCATCGTCGCGCACTTGGCCACCACCCACGCCACGAGCATCCCGTGCGCGGCCCAGGGCCAGAGCACCCAGGAAATCAGCAACCCGACTGGCGCGCCGATCATGTTCGAGCCGCGCGAGCGGTCGAAGGTCATCTGCGCCTGCGCGCGCCGCACCTGGAGCTCGACGGCGGGCGAGACTTCGGTGGCGGCCGGGGGCGCCGAGGACGGCGGGGCAGTCATCGGCGCGGAGCGTACGGGATTTCGCGGGTACGGCAAGGTGGCACGGCCGGTGCCCGGGCACGAGCCTGCGCGACCCATGTTCACCTGCGCGACCCATGTTCGCCTGCTCGACCTTCGTTCGCCTGCTCTACCATCGTTCGCATCGTTGCCGGGCCGGGCCCGGCCGTCATGGAGTGTCGCGATGAGCATCTACGAACAGCACCTGGGCCGCAACGCGGCCAACTTCGTCGCGCTCAGCCCGGTGAGCTTCGTCGAGCGCAGCGCCGAGGTCTTCGGCGACCTGCCGGCGGTGGTGCACGGCGCCCGGCGCCTGAACTGGCGCCAGGTGCGCGAGCGCACGGCGCGGCTGGCGGCGGCGCTGAAGTCGCTCGGGGTCGGGCGCGGCGGTACGGTGAGCGTGATGCTGCCCAACACACCGGAGATGGTGGAGGCGCACTACGCGGTGCCGGCGCTCAATGCGGTGCTGAACACGCTCAACACGCGCCTCGACGCGCCGCTGCTCGCCTGGCAGATGAACCACTGCGAAGCGGCCGTGCTGATCACCGACCGCGAATTCGCGCCGGTGATGCGCGAGGCACTCGCCGCGCTCGAGCGCGAACATGGGCGTCGCCCGGTCGTCATCGACGTCTGCGACAGCGAATACACCGGCCCCGGCGATCGCCTCGGCGCGCACGAGTACGAGGCGCTGCTCGCCGCGCACGCGCCGCTGCCGCGCCTGGACGGACCGGCCGACGAGTGGGACGCCATCGCCGTGAGCTACACGAGCGGCACCACCGGCGACCCGAAGGGCGTGGTCACGCACCACCGCGGCGCCTACCTCAATGCCGTGTGCAACGCCGCCACCTGGACGATGCCGCACTTCCCGAAGTACCTGTGGACGCTGCCGATGTTCCACTGCAACGGCTGGTGTTTCCCGTGGACGGTGGCCATGCTCGGCGGTACGCACGTGTGCCTGCGCCGTGTCGAAGCCGAGGCCATCCTCGCGGCGATGCGCACGCATGGCGTCGACCACTACTGCGCCGCGCCCATCGTGCACAACCTCATCGTCAACGCGCCGCCGGCGATGCGCGAAGGCATCACGCAGAAGGTGCGCGGCATGGTCGCCGGCGCCGCGCCGCCGGCCGCGATGATCGAAGGCATGGCGGGTATCGGCTTCGACATCACGCATGTCTACGGCCTCACCGAGGTCTACGGCCCGGCATCCGTCGCCGTGAAGCGCGAATCGTGGGCCGACGAGACCCTCTCGGAGCAGACGCGCCTGAACGGCCGCCAGGGCGTGCGCTACGTGCTGCAGGAGGGCATGACCGTGCTCGACCCCGAGGCGATGGCCGAGACGCCCGCCGACGGCCAGACGATGGGCGAGATCATGTTCCGCGGCAACATCGTCATGAAGGGCTACCTGAAGAATCCGGCGGCCACCGACAAGGCCTTCGCCGGCGGCTGGTTCCACACCGGCGATCTCGCGGTGATGGAGAGCGACCGCTACGTGAAGATCAAGGACCGCAGCAAGGACATCATCATCAGCGGCGGCGAGAACATCAGCTCCATCGAGGTCGAGGATGCGCTGTACCGCCACCCGGCGGTGCTCGCCTGTGCCGTCGTCGCCAAGCCCGACGCCAAGTGGGGCGAGACGCCGCTTGCCTTCGTCGAGCTGAAGGCGGGCGCCGAGGTCAGCGCCGCCGACCTCGTGGCGCATTGCCGCGGCCTGCTCGCCGGCTACAAGGTGCCGCGCGAGGTGCGCTTCGAGCCGATCCCGAAGACGAGCACCGGCAAGATCCAGAAGTTCCAGCTGCGCGAGCGGGCGAAGAGCGCTTCGGCGATCGAGTGAAGGACCGCGGCGTGCCGGGCGCGCGCTCCGGATCTACGGCACCCCGGCGAGCGCCTGCTCGAGGTCGGCGATCAGGTCGGTGGGGTCCTCGACGCCGATCGAGATGCGGATCAGCGCCGGCGTGATCGAGAAGCGCTTCAGCTCGTCCGGCGGCATCGCCGAGTGTGTCGTCGAGGCCGGGTGCGAAGCGAGCGTCTCGGTGCCGCCCAGGCTCACGGCGAGCTTGATGACCTCGAGGCGGTCGAGCAGCGCAAAGGCGCCGGCCTCGCCACCGCGCACCTCGAAGCTGAAGGTCGAGCCGGCGCTCAGGTTCTGCCGCTGGTGCAAGGGCCGGTCGGGATGGTTCTCGGGCAGGAAGTCGAGGTACCAGACGTTCTCGATCTTCGGATGCGCGCGCAGGAACTGCGCGACGCGGCGCGCGCCATCGGAGGCGGCGGCCATGCGCAGCTTCAGCGTCTCGAGCGAGCGCATCAGCAGCCAGGCGGTGTGCGGGTCGCACATCGTGCCGAGCGTCGAGCGCATGCGCCGCACCGGTGCCAGCATGGCCTTGGCGCCGCTGGCACCGCCGCCGATGAGGTCGGAGTGGCCGCCGACGTATTTCGTGAGCGAGGTGACGACGAGATCGGCGCCCTGCGCGAGCGGCTTGCAGTAGATCGGGCCCAGCATCGTGTTGTCGACGATCACCGGCGGGCGCTTGCCCTCCCTACCGGGCTGCAGGGCCATCGACTCCGAGATGGCGCGCGCGGCGGCGATGTCGACGAGGCCGTTGGTCGGGTTGGCGGGCGTCTCGAGGTAGATCGCCGCCACCTTGCCGCCCTCACTCGCCTTGCGCGCCACCGCGGCCGCTGCCTGCATCGCCGCGGTGCCGCCCTCGACCTCGAAGCCGACCTGGCGCACGCCGAACTCGGGCAGGATGGAGTGGATGAGCGTCTCGGTGCCACCGTAGATCGGCTGGCTCTGCAGCACCACGTCGCCGGGGCGGAGGTACGCCCACAGGCAGGTCGAGATGGCGGCCATGCCGGAGGCGAAGGCGAGGCTCGCCTCGGCCCCGTCCCACAGGGCGAGGCGGTCCTCGAGCACCTCGAGGTTGGGGTTGTTGAAGCGCGAGTAGACGAGCCCCGGCTCCTCGTCGGGGCCAAGCTTGCGCCGGCCCTGCATGGTGGCGAAGAAGTCCTTGCCCGCCTGCGCCGAGGGGAAGACGAAGGTCGAGGTCTGGAACAGCGGCTCCTTCAACGACCCTTCAGAGAGGCGCGGGTCGTAGCCGTAGCCCATCATCAAGGTCTCGGGGGCCAACGCGCGTCCCGCGAGGGTCCGCTTGCGCCAACGCTTTTCGGTCATGGCCGTTCTCCTGAGGTGGCCGGGCCAGCATAGGGACAGCGCCCTCGGGCGACTACTCAATCCACCCGCACGGCGACGCGCGAAACTGCGATACCGTTCAAACTCGACGCGAACTCGGCAGTGGCGGCCGGAGGTGCAGCCGGAGGGCACCGGAATCATGTACCAAACCGATCTGATGAAGGGCCAGCGCGTGCTTGTCACTGGTGGCGGCACGGGGCTGGGCAAGGCGATGGCCGAGCGCTTCCTCGAGCTCGGTGCCGAGGTCGCCATCTGCGGCCGGCGCAAGGGGGTGTGTGACGAGACGGCCGCCGGCTGGCGCGAGCGCTTTCCGGGCCGGCGCATTCGCACCTTCGGCGTCGACATCCGCGTCGCGCAGGCGGTGCAGGAGATGGTCGACGAGCTGTGGGTCGGCGGTGGCCTCACCGGCCTCGTCAACAACGCCGCCGGCAACTTAATCGCGCCCACCGAGAGCCTGTCGCCGCGCGCCTTCGACGCCATCGCCAACATCGTCTTCCACGGCAGCTTCTATGTCACGCAGGCGATCGGCCGGCGCTGGGTGGCCGAGGCCAAGGCCGGCACCTGGACGAAGGCGGCGCCGATGCGCAGCGTCATCAGCATCATCACGACCTGGGTCGACAACGGCAGCCCGTTCGTCGTGCCGAGCGCGATGAGCAAGGCCGGCATCGAGGCGATGACGAAGTCGCTGGCCGTCGAGTGGGCACCCTACGGCGTGCGCCTCAACGCCGTGGGGCCGGGCGAGATCCCGACCGAGGGCATGAGCAAGCGCCTGAACCCCGGCGAGGAGCCGGGTGCGCGCAGCCGCGAGCACAACCCGATGGCGCGCACCGGCACCATGGACGAACTGGCCAACCTCGCCGCCTTCCTGATGGCGCCGGGCCGCTGCGACTGGCTCACCGGCCAGAGCATCATGATGGACGGCGGCAATGCACTGGCCACCGGCGGCAACTTCTACGAGCTGCGCCGCTGGAGCGACGACGACTGGCGCCAGGCGCGCGAGCGCATCGAGGCGCAGAACGCGGCCGATCGCGCCCAGCGCTGACGCCCCGAGCTCTCGCAAGCATCCCGCGACCGCGCGCGCAGCCACCCCAGGAGCAAGAGACCCGATGTCGACCGAACCCCTGGTGCTGACCGACAAGGACGCGCGTGGCGTCGTGCGCCTGACGCTCAACCGCCCGGCCGCCTTCAACTCGCTCTCCGAAGGCATGCTCGAGGCGCTGCAGGCGGCGCTCGACAGCATTGCCGGCGACGAGATGGCGCGCGCTGTGGTCGTCGCCGCTGCCGGCCGCGCCTTCTGCGCCGGGCACGACTTGAAGGAGATGCGCGCCGAGCCCTCGCAGGGCTACTACGAGCGCCTCTTCGCGCAGTGCGGCCGCATGATGATGGCGATCCAGGCGCTGCCGGTGCCGGTGATCGCGCGCGTGCAGGGCATCGCCACCGCTGCCGGCTGCCAGCTGGTGGCGATGTGCGACCTGGCGGTGGCTGCCGCCGACGCACGCTTTGCCGTCAGCGGCGTCAATCTCGGCCTCTTCTGCAGCACGCCGAGCGTGGCGCTGTCGCGCAACGTGCCGCGCAAGTTCGCCTTCGAGATGCTGGTGACGGGCGACTTCATCGGCGCCGCCGAGGCGCGCGAGAAGGGTCTCGTCAACCGCGTCGTGCCGGCCGACGAGCTCGATGCCGAGATCGAGCGGCTGCTCGAGCGCATCGTGCACAAGCCGCGCGTCGCCATCGCCATGGGCAAGCAGCTCTTCTACCGCCAGCTCGAGCGCGGCATCGCCGCCGCCTACGACGACGCGGCGCACACGATGGCCTGCAACATGATGGACGACGGTGCGCTCGAGGGCGTGCAGGCCTTCATCGACAAGCGCCTGCCGGATTGGCGCTGAGCTGAGCTGAGCGTGGCGGCCGGCGCCGGGCCGGTGCCATGACGACGCAGCAGGAGGAGAGAACACCGCATGGCCGCAGCGATCAAGAAACCCGAGATCAAGCGCCTGCCCGTGCAGGCCTACGAAGGGCTGCGCGACGTGCTGCGCTCTGGCGATCTCGTCTTCTGCTCGGGCTCGTACGCCTTCTCGGGCCTGATCCAGAAGTTCACCGGCTCGGTGTGGAGCCACGTCGGCATCATCTACCGCGACGAGACGCTCGGCCGCGTCTTCATCCTCGAGAGCGAGACCGGCATCGGCGTGCGCCTGGTGCCGCTGTCGAAGTACCTGCGCGACTACCACGGCCGCCGTCGCCCCTACCGCGGGCAGATCGTCATCGGCCGCATCGAGCCGGGGCTCGAGCAGGGCCAGGTGCGGCGCGCGGTGAGCTTCGGCATGGACCTGCTCACCAAGCCCTACGACAACTGGGAGATCATCCGCATC
This sequence comes from Burkholderiales bacterium, assembly GCA_016223165.1. Taxonomy (GTDB): domain Bacteria; phylum Pseudomonadota; class Gammaproteobacteria; order Burkholderiales; family Burkholderiaceae_C; genus Rubrivivax. The sequence continues at coordinate 656,018 of JACRPO010000012.1, read as the reverse complement.
GCCATGCGCATCCTCTTCAAGGTTGGCCGGCGCACGCGCGACCGCAAGTTCATCTGCTCCGAGCTCGTCGACGAGTGCTTCCGCGCCGCCGGCGTGAGGTTCACGCGGCCCGACAACTACATCAGCCCCGACGACATCTGGCGCAATGCCAGCGTCGCCGTGCAGGGGCGCGTGCTGTAAGGCGCCGCCCATCCCGTCGACACCCTTCGTGAGGACAGCGTGCACAGCATGGACATCCAGTACTACTTCACCCCTGTCTCGCCGTGGACCTACCTCGGGCACGAGCGCTTTCGCGCCGTCGCCAAGGCCGCCGATGCGCGTGTCGAGGTGCTGCCGGTGGACTATGGCGCGATCTTCCCGGTCTCCGGTGGCCTGCCGCTGGCCAAGCGCGCACCGCAGCGGCAGGCCTATCGCCTGGTCGAGCTCAGGCGTTTCAGCGAGTGGCTCGGGGTGCCGCTGAACCTGCAACCGAAGTTCTTTCCGGTGGACGCAGGCCCGGCGGCCAGGCTCATCATCGCCACCCAGATGGCGGCCGGCCCGCCGGCCGCGCTGACGCTGGCCGGCGCCATGATGCGCGCCGTGTGGGCCGAGGAGCGCGATCTCGCCGAGCGCGAGACGCTCGCGGCGCTGCTGGCCGAGAACACGCTCGCCGCCGTGCTGCTGGCGGAGTCCGAGACCCCGGACGTGGCCGCGCGCTACGACGCGAACACGCAGCGCGCCATTGCCGGCGGCATCTTCGGCGCGCCGAGCTATGTGGTCGACGGCGAGATCTTCTGGGGTCAGGACCGGCTCGATTTTCTGGAGCGGCGCCTGCTGCGCTGACCTGGTCGCGCCAAGGTCGGCGGCCGCGTCGGCGACAGCGTTCACGACCGCGTTTACATTGACCACTGTGAGCCTCCCTGCGAAGCCCGACCTCGCGCGCCGGCGATGGCTGGCGCAGCAGGCCTCCCTGGGCATGTCCCTGAGCGTGCTGGGGGCGATCGCGCCGATGCCCGCGCCGGCGTTCGCCGCAGCCGCCGCAGCCGCCGCGGCCGCCGCGGCCGCCGCGGCCGCCGCGCCGACGACAACGCCGCTCACTCGCCGCATCCCCGCAAGCGGCGAGGCCATTCCGCTCGTCGGCCTCGGCACCTGGATCACCTTCAACGTCGGCAACGATGCGCGGGCCCGCGACGCCTGCGCCGAGGTCGTGCGAGCGTTCTTCGCGAACGGCGGGCGCCTCATCGACAGCTCACCGATGTACGGCAGCTCGCAGCCGGTGATCGGCCATGCCCTGGGCAAGCTCGGGCGGCTGGCCTCGTTGTTCTCGGCCGAGAAGGTGTGGACCGGCGACGGTGCGCGCGGGGCCGCGCAGATGGAAGCCTCGCGCGCGCACTGGGGCGTGCCGCGCTTCGACCTGATGCAGGTGCACAACCTGCTGGCCTGGGAAGCCCACCTGCCGCGCCTGCTGGCCATGAAGGCCGAGGGCCGGCTGCGCTACGTGGGCATCACCACCAGCGAGGGGCGGCGGCACGGCGAAGTCGAGCGGATCATGAAGACGCAGCCGATCGACTTCGTGCAGTTCACCTACAACCTCGTCGACCGCGAGGTCGAGGAGCGGCTGCTGCCGCTGGCCGCCGAGCGGCGCATCGCCGTGCTTGCCAACCGGCCCTTCCGCGAGGGTGAACTGCTGCGCGCGTTGCAGCGCCACAAGCTGCCGGGCTGGGCCGCGGAGCTCGGCTGCGATGGCTGGGCCCAGGCGGCGCTGAAGTTCATCGTCTCGCATCCGGCGGTGACCTGCGCCATCCCGGCGACGAGCCAGGTGGCGCACGTGGTGCAGAACCTGGGTGCGGCGCGCGGGCCGATGCCCGATGCGGCACTGCGTGCGCGCATGGCCGCCGACGTGGCAGCGCTGGCGTGATGCGGCGTGCGTCGATGGGGCCGATCGGGCCGATCAAACCGAACAGGCCGGGTCGATGAGCGACGGCGCCTTCGCGCGCTGGCTCGAATGGCTGCGCGATCTCGGCACCTACGCGCCGAGCGACTTCCTCATGTTCGCGCCGCGCACGTACTGGCGGCTGTTCGAACTGCACAACGAGGCCTGGTGGCCGCTGCCGCTGATGCTGCCCGGCATCGGGCTGGCGGCGCTGGCCGGCTGGTCGTGGCGCGGCGGCGCCGCGGCGCAGCGCGGCAGCGCCTTGGGGCTCGCTGCTGCCGCGGCCTTCGTGGGCTTTGAGTTCGTGCTCGAGCGCTATGCCGCCATCAACTGGGCGGCGAAGGGCCTCGCGGTGCTGTGGATCACGCTCGGCCTGCTGCTGCTCGCGCTGGCGGCGAGCCGCGGCGTGCGTGTGGCGACAGGCGTTCGCCGCCAGCGCGCGGCCGCCGTGCTGGCGCTGTGGGCCCTGTTCGGCCAGCCGCTGCTGGCGCCGCTCGCGGGGCGGCCGCTCGCCCAGGCCGAGGTCTTCGGGCTCGCGCCCGACCCGACGATGATCGCTATCCTCGCCTGGCTGCTGGCCGGCTCGGTGGCCGGACCCGGGCCGGTCCTGTGGCTGTGGCGTGGTGCCTGGTGCATGGCGCTCGCCTACTGCCTGTCGAGTGCCGCGACGCTGGCCCTGCTGGACGCGTGGCATGCCGCGCTGGCGATGGCCGCGTCGACCGCGCTCGCCGTCCTCGCTTCGCTCCGCGCGCAGGACAAGGCGGCCTGACGCCCTGCGAACGCGTGCGCCGGCACCGGCCGGGGCCTCGGCGGCGTCGCGCCTTCAGACGCAGGCCACCGAGACCGCGTGCGCGTGCAGCTCGGCCACCGACGAGAACACGCTGATGGTGCCTCCTGCCTTCAGCGTCGAGAGTTGCGTCGGGGTGAGCACGACCTGGTGCGTGTGCCCAGAGGAGCCGCGGATGTCGTAGGTCTTGTCGGTGGTCGAGTCGAGGTCGGCGCGTTCGATCTCGAGCACGTGGCCGTGGTTGTCGCTGATGACGCTGCCGCAGGTCGCTCCGGGCGGAACCGGAGGCGGCGCCGGCGTGCTGCCGTAGTCGCCGCCGCCGCCGCAACCGGGCAGCGCCAGGGCCGCCCAGGCGGCGAGCAGGTTGCCGCAGAAGTGCTTGCGCGTGAGGGTCTCGTCCATGCCGGCTCCCGGCAGGGCGCGGTGTGATGAGACTGTCGGCGGGCACGGCCCGTACGTCCCCGTCGCGCTGCGGCGCCCTGTGACGACGCGCGACTGCCGGACGAGCCGCCCTGCAAAACGCTGCCCGGCCCGGCGCCGTTGTTTACGGCCGCCGACGTGGCGCGATTCCAGCGCTTCGATCGACCTCTGGCAAGCCCGGCCCCACCTTCAATAGCCATGGTCCATTGCATCGATCGATGCAATCAACACACGCAATGATGCGACGCAGCAATACTTCGCTCCGTCGAATCCGATCCTTCCTTCCCACCGCCCAACCAAGGAGTTCCTCTTGTCCCTCATCAACACCCGCGTCCAGCCCTTCAAGACCCAGGCCTTCCACAACGGCAAGTTCGTCGAAGTGACCGAGCAGAGCCTCGCGGGCAAGTGGTCGGTGCTGATCTTCATGCCCGCCGCCTTCACCTTCAACTGCCCGACCGAGGTGGAAGACGCTGCCGACCACTACGCCAGGTTCAAGGACATGGGCGCCGAGGTCTACATCGTCACCACCGACACGCACTTCGCGCACAAGGTGTGGCACGAGACGAGCCCGGCCGTCGGCAAGGCGCGCTTTCCGCTCGTCGGCGACCCGACGCACACACTGACCCGCATGTTCGGCGTGCACATCGAGGAGGAAGGCCTGGCGCTGCGCGGCACGTTCGTCGTCAACCCCGAGGGCGTCGTCAAGACCGCCGAGGTGCACGACAACGCCATCGCGCGTGACGTGAAGGAGACGCTGCGCAAGCTGCAGGCGGCGCAGTACGTGGCCCAGAACCCCGGCCAGGTGTGCCCGGCCAAGTGGCAGGAGGGCGCGGCGACGCTGAAGCCTTCGCTCGACCTCGTCGGCAAGATCTGAGCCACCGCTCTCCGCTCTTGCACTCTCTTCGAGCAGCCACCAGAAGGAACGCCGCCATGTTGGACGCCAACCTCCAAGACCAGCTCAGGGCCTTACTCGAGCGCCTGACCCAGCCCGTGCAACTGGTGGCCTCGCTCGACGAGCGCCCCGCCTCGCGCGAGATGCGTGAGCTGCTCGAGGAGATCGCCGGGCTCAGCGACCGGATCACTGCCCGCTTCGACGGCACCGATGCGCGCCGGCCCTCGTTTTCCGTCAGCCGCGCCGGCCACGACATGGGCGTGCGCTTCGCGGCCATCCCGATGGGGCATGAGTTCACTTCGCTCGTGCTGGCGCTGCTGCAGGCCGGTGGCCACCCGCCCAAGGTGGAAGGCGAGGTGGTCGAGCTGATCCGTTCCCTCGGCGCCGATGCGGGCGACCTCGTCTTCGAGACCTACATGTCGCTCACCTGCCACAACTGCCCGGACGTGGTGCAGGCGCTCAATCTGATGGCGGTGCTCAACCCGCGCGTGCGCCACGTGGCCATCGACGGTGCTCTCTTCCAGGCCGAGGTCGAGGCGCGCCGGGTCATGGCCGTGCCGACCGTGTTCCTGAACGGGCAGCCGTTCAGCTCGGGCCGCATGGAGCTGGCCGACATCCTGGCCAAGGTCGACACCGGTGCCGCGGCGCGCGGCGCGGCGAAGCTCGCCGCGAAGGAGGCCTTCGACATGCTCATCGTCGGCGGCGGGCCGGCCGGCGCGGCTGCAGCCGTGTATGCGGCGCGCAAGGGCATCCGCACGGGTGTTGTGGCCGAGCGCTTCGGCGGCCAGACGCTCGATACGCTCGGCATCGAGAACTTCATCTCCGTGCCCGAGACCACCGGCCAGAAGTTCGCCGCCGCGCTGGAGACGCAGGTGCGCAGCTACGGCGTGGACATCATGAACCAGCAGCGCGTGCTGGGCATTGAGCCGGCCGAGAAGCCCGGCGGCGAGATCACCTTGAAGCTTGCCGGCGGCGCGGCGCTGCGGAGCCGCTCCGTCGTGCTCGCCACCGGTGCGCGCTGGCGCAACGTCAACGTGCCCGGCGAGCAGGAGTACAAGAACAAGGGGGTGGCCTACTGCCCGCACTGCGACGGGCCGCTCTTCAAGGGCAAGCGCGTCGCCGTCATCGGCGGCGGCAACTCGGGCGTCGAGGCGGCCATCGACCTGGCCGGCGTGGTTGAACACGTGACGCTGGTCGAATTTGCCGACCAGCTCAAGGCCGACGCCGTACTCGTGGCCAAGCTGAAGAGCCTGCCCAACGTGGCTGTGCACACGAACGCGCAGACCACCGAGATCACCGGCGACGGCAGCAAGGTGACCGGCCTCGTCTACAAGGACCGCGCCAGCGGCGAGGAACACCGCGTGGCGCTCGCCGGCGTGTTCGTGCAGATCGGGCTCGTGCCCAACACCGAGTGGCTGCGCGGCACGGTGGCGCTGTCCAGGCACGGCGAGATCGTCGTCGACGAGCGCGGCGCGACGAGCGTGCCCGGCGTCTTCGCCGCCGGCGATGCGACGACGGTGCCGTACAAGCAGATCATCATCGCCAGCGGCGAGGGCTCGAAGGCGGCGCTCTCGGCCTTCGACCACCTGATCCGCAGCCCGCTGGCGGCCGCGGATCAGGCGGCGACGGCGGTGAGACACGGCGCGCTCGCCGCATGAGCCCGCCCGGCCGCCCGAAGGTACTCCAGTGAGCCTGCCGGGCCTGTGCCCGCCCGGGCGCCCGCAGGCCCGGCGCCGCAGGCCTGGGGGTGCGCGGCCCTACATGCCGGCGTAGTTCGGCCCGCCGCCGCCTTCGGGCGTGACCCAGACGATGTTCTGCGTCGGGTCCTTGATGTCGCAGGTCTTGCAGTGCACGCAGTTCTGCGCGTTGATGACGAGCCTGTCCTCGCCGTCGGTGTTGACGAACTCGTACACGCCCGCCGGGCAGTAGCGGCTCTCGGGCCCGGCATAGCGCGCGAGGTTCACGACCACCGGCACGGCCGCGTCCTTGAGCGTCAGGTGCGCGGGCTGGTTCTCCTCGTGGTTGGTGTTGCTGATGAACACCGAGGAGAGGCGGTCGAAGGTCAGCTTGCCGTCGGGCCTGGGGTAGCGGATCGGCTCCACCTGGCCGGCCGCATGCAGCCGCTCGTGGTCGGGTGTGTGCCGGTGCTTCGTCCACGGCGGGCTCTTGAAGCCGAGCCTGGGCAGCAGCCATTGCTCGACGCCGGTCATCAGCGCGCCGACCGTGTTGCCCTGTTTGAACCAGTGCTTGAAGTTTCGCGTGGCCTGCAGCTCCTCGTGCAGCCAGCTTTGCTCGAAGGCCGCCGGGTAGGCCTCGAGCTCGTCGTGCGCGCGGCCCGCCTTCAGCGCCGGCGCCAGGGCCTCGGCGGCGAGCATGCCGCTCTTGATGGCCGCGTGGCTGCCCTTGATGCGCGCGGCGTTCATCGTGCCGGCATCGCAGCCGACGAGCATGCCCCCTTGGAACACCATCTTCGGCAGGCTCTGCGGGCTGCCGTTGTTGATGGCGCGCGCGCCGTAGCCGATGCGCTTGCCGCCCTCGATGTGCGCGCGGATGGCGGGGTGCGTCTTCCAGCGCTGCATCTCCTCGAACGGGTTGAGCCAGGGGTTCTGGTAGTCGAGGCCGACGACGAGGCCGAGCGTGACGCGGTTGCCCTCGAGGTGGTACAGGAAGCCGCCGCCGAAGGTGTGCTCGTCCATCGGCCAGCCGGCGGTGTGCACGACGAGGCCGGGCCGGGCCTGCGCGGGCGGCACTTCCCACAGCTCCTTGATGCCGATGGAGAAGCTCTGCGCGTCGCGCCCGGCGAGCAGGTCGTAGCGCTCGATGAGCTGCCGGCCGAGGTGCCCGCGCGCGCCCTCGGCAAACACCGTGTACCTGGCCGTGAGCTCCATGCCGAGCTGGAAGCCCTCGTGCGGCTCGCCGTCCTTGCCGACGCCGAGGTTGCCGGTGGCCACGCCGCGCACCTTGCCGTCGTCGGTGTAGAGCACCTCGGCGGCAGTGAAGCCGGCAAAGACCTCGACGCCGAGCGCCTCGGCCTGCTCGCCCAGCCACTTGACCACGGCGCCGAGGCTGATGACGTAGTTGCCGTGGTTGTGCAGGATGCCGGGGACGAGCCAGTCGGGCGTGCGCAAGGCCGAGTCGGCGCGCAGGAAGAGGATGTCGTCGGCGGTGACCGGCTGGTTGAGCGGCGCGCCGCGCTCCTTCCAGTCGGGGAACAGCTCGGTGATGGCGCGCGGGTCCATGACCGCGCCGCTGAGGATGTGCGCGCCCGGCTCGCTGCCCTTCTCGAGGACGACGACGCTGATGTCGGCGTTCAGCTGCTTCAGGCGGATGGCGGTGGCCAGGCCCGCCGGTCCGGCGCCGACCACGACCACGTCGTACTCCATCGCCTCGCGCGGGCCGTATTGCTCGAGGATCTGCTGCGGCGTCATGTTCTCCTCCAGGGGCGAGGCATTCTAAGAGTCGCCTCTCGCGGCGCTCCGTACGACGACCGGCTCAGCGCCGCAGCAGCATCGGTGTCGCCAGGCCCGCCAGCGTCATCGCCAGCGAGCCCAGCACATGCGTGGTCACCGTCAGCAGCGCCCAGCCGAGCCGACCCTGGTGCAGCAGGCCCACCACCTCGGCCGAGAAGGTGGAGAAGGTGGTGAGCGCGCCGAGGAAGCCGGTGACGAGGAAGAGCCGCCACTCGGGCGGCAGCGCGGGCTGCTGCGCGAGCAGCGCGATGACGACACCGATGAGGTAGCCGCCGGCGAGGTTGGCGATGAGCGTGCCCGGCGGCAGCGAGGGGAACTGGCCGTTGAGCCACACCGCCAGGCCCCAGCGCAGCCAGGCGCCGAGCACGGCGCCCAGGGCCACCGCGAGGGCGGCGGAGACGAACTGCGACAGCTGCGGCGAGGCGTGGTCCATGCGAGGGCGCGGATTATCGGGTGCCTCGCCGCTTGCCCGACGCGCTTGGAGGCGCCGCTGCGCCGAAGCTTCGTACCCTCGAACCTTCGCGGCGTCGTGAACGCGTCCGGACTTCAGGCCGCCGCCAGGCCCAGCCGCTGGCTCTCGCTGAACACCGGGTGCGCCTCGTCGCCCTCGGCGGCGACGGCGCAGTTGCGGCCCTGCCGCTTGGCCTCGAAGAGCGCCTGGTCGGCGCGGCGCAGTGCGTCGTCCAGCGGCTCGTTGGCGAGCACCTGCACGAGCCCGAAGCTGAGTGTCAGGCGCGGCAGCTGCTGCAGCGCGGTGCGCCGCTGCACGGCATGCACGATGCGCCCGGCCACGCCGATGGCCGCCGGCACGCCGGCGCCGCGCAGCAGCAGCGCGAACTCGTCGCCGCCCAGGCGGCCGGGCACGTCTTCGGCGCGCAGGTGCTCGAGCATGCTGCTGGCGACGAGCGTGAGCGCGCGGTCGCCGGCGGCGTGGCCGAGGCTGTCGTTGATGCCCTTGAAGTGGTCGACGTCGAACATCAGCAGCACGGCGCTGCCGGGCGGGTCGTTGCGCAGCGCCAGCCCCGCCAGGTCGTTGAAGTGGCGCCGGTTGGGCACCTGCGTCAGCGCGTCCATGTTGGCGAGCGTGCGCAGGCGCTGGCGTGACTCGCGCAGCTGCTGCTCGGTGCGCTGGCCCACCATCGTCAGCAGCACGAAGGCGGCGACGGTGAGGCCGAGCGCGGCGGCGACGGCGCGCGGTACGAGCGGATCGATGGAACCGATCGGCCCGAAGCCACCGCCCAGCGGCCACGCCACCAGCGGCGCGAAGGCGAGCAGGCACTGCGTTGCCGCCAGCGCCTGCAGCGGCGGCGTGGCGTGGCCGGCCGGCGTGCGCAGCGCCACCGTGGCGGCGTAGAGCAGGAGCAGCGAGCCCGCCGTCGCGGCCACCCAGGGCGCCTGCGCCGGCGTGGCCGCAAAGGCGGCGGCGAGCACCGGCACCGCGAGCAGCAGCGCGCCGAAGTCGAGGCTCGCGTGCAGCGGCAGCGCGTCGCGCGCATGGAAGCGCCTGAGGCCGATGAGCAGGGTGAGCGGCCACTGCAGCAGCAGCACCTCGGCCAGGAAGCGCACCGGCACCTGCGCCGATGCCGCGGCCAGCACGCTGCCCAGCGCCGCCAGCCAGACCGCCGCCATCCACCACCGCCATCCGCGCTGGCCGGCATGGCGCCAGCCGAACCCGGTGAGCGATGCGGCGGCGACGCCGGCAGTCGCGGCAGCCACTTGCAGCGCATCGAGCGGGGCGGTGGGCATGGACGGCGATTGTTGTGGCTGCACGAGGCCACCGCCGGCACAGGGCGTTAGGGGCGCGTTGGCATTGCAACCCATTGCTACGCCGCGGCCCCGGGAAAGCGGGGGCTTCGCTTGGGTACCATCCCCGGAGTCACATCAGCGCGCGGGGCAAGACCCGGCAGGACGGACACGACAATGGCCATGGACGTGGTGGACTACGACATCAGGGGCGCCGAGATGCAGTACGTCGAGGTCGAGCTCGACCCCGGCGAGGCGGCCGTCGGCGAGGCCGGCAGCCTGATGTTCATGGATGCCGGCATCGGCATGGACACGGTGTTCGGCGACGGCAGCGCCGGCAGCCAGAGCGGCGGCATCTTCGGCAAGCTGCTCGGCGCCGGCAAGCGGCTCATCACCGGCGAGTCGCTCTTCACGACCGTCTACACCAACCAGTCGGGCAGCAAGCAGCGCGTTGCCTTCGCGGCGCCGTATCCGGGCAAGATCCTGGCCATGGACCTGCGGCAGCTCGGCGGCACGCTCATCTGCCAGCGCGACGCCTTCCTCTGCGCGGCGCGCGGCGTCTCGCTCGGCATCGCCTTCCAGCGCAAGCTGTCCACCGGCTTCTTCGGCGGCGAGGGCTTCATCATGCAGAAGCTCGAGGGCGACGGCCTCGCCTTCGTGCACGCCGGCGGCAGCATCGCCAAGCGCGAGCTGCAGCCGGGGCAGACGCTGATGGTGGACACCGGCTGCGTCGTCGCCTACACGCAGACCGTGAACTTCGAGATCCAGTACGTGGGCAAGATCAAGACGGCGCTCTTCGGCGGCGAGGGCCTGTTCTTCGCCAAGCTCAGCGGGCCGGGCACGGTGTGGATGCAGAGCCTGCCGTTCTCGCGCCTGGCCTCGCGCGTCTTCGCGGCCGCGCCGCAGATGGGCGGCCGGCGCGAGGAGTCGGCGCTCGGCGGCCTGCTGCCGGCCGGCGGCCTGCTCGGCGGCGTGCTCGGCGGGGACGACGACGCATGACGAACGGCTGCACAGTGCCCCGGCGCCGCGCGCTGCTCGTGCAGGCCGCCGCGGCGTGGCTGGCCGGTCCCGTGCTGGCGCAGAGCGCGGGGCCGGCCGCACCCGCGGCGTCCGCGGCGCCCGCGGCACCCGCACCCGCGGTGGCCGCGCCCGGCCCGGCCTCGAGAGCGCCGCGGCCGATCTTCGTGCTCAACTCGCAGGACGCCGACGTGAGCATCGTCGACCCCGTCACGTGGCAGGTGAGCCGGCGCGTGCCCACCGGCAAGGAGCCGCACCACCTGTACCTCACGCCCGACGAGAAGAGCGTCATCGTCGCCAATGCGGCGGGCAACACGCTCACCTTCCTCGACCCGCTGACAGGCGAGGTGCAGCGCACGCTGCGCAACATCGCCGACCCTTACCACCTTCGCTTCTCGCCGGACATGAAGTGGCTCGTGATCGCGGCGAACCGTCTCGACCATGTCGACATCTATCGCTGGAACCCGGCGGCCGAGCCGCCGCTGGCGCTGGCGCGCCGCATCCCGGCGGGCAAGGTGCCGAGTCACCTGGCCATCGACAGCAAGAGCACGGTGGCCTACGTCAGCCTGCAGGACAGCGACGAGCTGATGGCCATCGAGCTGGCGACGCAGCAGCCGCGCTGGACGGTGAAGGTGGGCAAGACGCCGGCCGACATCTTCCTCACCGCCGACGACCGCACGCTGCTCGTCGGCCTCACCGGCGACCGCTTCGTCGAGGCCTGGGACGTGCGCGGGCCGGCCCCGGTGCTCGGCAAGCGCATCGCCACCGGCGCCGGCGCGCATGCCTTTCGCGCCATGGGCGACCGGCGCCATGTCTTCGTGAGCAACCGCGTCGCCAACACGCTGAGCCTCATCGATGCGCAGACGCTGACGGTGGTGTCCGAACTGCCCGGCCCGGGCGGGCCCGACTGCATGGAGCTGATGGCCGATGGCCGCACGCTGCTGCTGAGCTCGCGCTGGGCGCGCAAGCTGACGGTCATCGACGTGCCCTCGCGGCAGGTCGTGCGCCAGGTGAGTGTCGGCCGCTCACCGCATGGCGTGTGGACGCTGGACCATGCACCTCGGCAGTAGCGCTCGCGGCACGGCTCCAAACGGCGCTCCAAACGGCGCTCCAAACGGCGCTCCACACGGCGCTCCACACGGCGCTCCACACGGCGCTCCACACGGCGCTCCCGGCAGGGCCACCGGCAGCGCAGCGGCGCGCCGCCCGCGCGCCGCCGTGGTGGCGCTGGCGCTCGTGTGCGCCGCCGCGTCGGCCTGCGACAAGCCGGTCTACCTCACCTTCGACACCGGCCACATGGGCGTGGCGCCGCTCGTTGCCGAGGTGCTGAATCGGCAGCAGGTGAAGGCCACCTTCTTCCTCGCCAACGAACGCACGCTGGGCGGCGGCAGCAGCCTCGACGACGCCTGGGCGGCGTGGTGGAAGGCACGCGCGGCCGAGGGCCACGCCTTCGGCTCGCACACCTGGGACCACGATGTCTGGCGCGGCGACGAGCGCAGCGGTGGCGAGGTGGCTTTCCGCATGCGCCCCACCACCGGGCCGGCGGCCTTCAAGCCGCGCCGGCTCGATACCGCCGGCTACTGCCAGGCCCTGGAGCGCCCGGCGCGCCGCTTCGAGGCCATGACGGGGCAGAAGATGGGCGCGATCTTCCGCGCGCCCGGCGGCAAGACCTCTGCAGCGCTGCTCGAGGCCGCGGCCGGCTGCGGCTGGACGCACGTGGGCTGGGCGCCGGCCGGCTTTCTCGGCGACGAACTGCCGAGCGAGCGCTTCCCGAACGCGACGCTGCTCGCGCAGGCGCTGCGCGACATCCGCACCGGCGACGTGCTGCTCGCGCACCTGGGCATCTGGTCGCGCAAGGAGGCGTGGGCGCCGGCGGTGCTCGAGCCATTGATCGCGGGCCTCAAGCAGCGCGGCTTCTGCTTCGCGACGCTGCGCGAGCACCCGCAGTTTGCGCTCGCCGCGCAGAAGCCGAAGTAGTGGAGCGGGCAAACCGATGAACCCGATGCACTGGTTCGACGCCGCGCAGCAGGCGCTCTTCGAGGCCGTGGTGCAGCCGCTGATGTTCGAGTTCGGCCAGGCCGGCATCCTCGCGGAGGGCTTTCACGCCACCGGCTGGCTGCTCGTCGGGCTGCTGCAGATCGTGGTGATGCTGACGTTCTTCCGGGCGCTCGAGCGCTGGCGGCCGGTGGAGCCGGTGACCGACCGCGCCGCGGTGCGCGTGGATATCGCCTACACGCTGCTGCACCGGCTGGGGCTCTTCCGCGTCGTGATGTTCTTCACCGTGGACCCGCTGTGGGACACGCTCGTCGGCGCGCTGCGCGTCGCCGGGTTGCCGACGTGGTCGCTCGACGGCCTGTGGCCCGGCGTCACCGACATCGCGCTGGTCAGCTTCCTGCTGTACCTCGTGCTGTTCGATTTCGTCGACTACGGATTGCACCGCGCGCAGCATCGCTTCGACTGGTGGTGGCAGCTGCACGCCGTGCACCACAGCCAGCGCCAGATGACGATGTGGAGCGACAACCGCAACCACCTGCTCGACGACCTGCTGCGCGACAGCCTCTTCGTGCTCGTCGCGCTGGCGGTGGGCATACCGCCGGGCCAGTTCATCGCCGTCGTGGCGGTGGCGCAGCTGGTCGAGAGCCTGGCGCACGCGAACGTGCGCCTCTCGTTCGGCAGCCTCGGCGAGCGGCTGCTCGTGAGCCCGCGCTTCCACCGCGTGCACCACGGCATCGGCGTCGGGCACGAGTCGGCCGGGCCGGGCAGCCTCGGCGGCCACAACTTCGCCGTGCTGTTCCCGGTGTGGGACGCGATCTTCGGCACTGGGCGCTGGTACGACGCCCCCGGGCCCACGGGCATCCGCGACCAGCTGCCCGAGTTCGGTGGGCGCGACTACGGGCGCGGCTTCTGGGCGCAGCAATGGCGTGGCGTGCAGCGGCTCGTCGGGGCCCGTGAGAGAGAGCGCCGGGGCGGGAGCGGCGCGCCTGCCGGCCCCAGCGCCTCCGGGACCTGAGACCCGTCCGATGTTCGAAGCGTTCTGGCGTGCCCTCGTGCAGCTGGTGCATCCGCGCGTGCTGGTGCGAACGCTCCTGCCGCTGCTGGTGATGGGGCTGGCCATCGTCGTCGCGGCCTGGCTCGGCTGGGAGGGCGCGGTCGACGGCGTGCGCGAGACGCTGCAGCGCTTCGACCTCTCGAACGCGGCCATGCAGTGGCTCGACTCGGTGGGCGCGAACAGCCTGCGCGCGGTGCTGGCGCCGATCATCGTCGTGGCGCTGGCCGTGCCCGTTGTCGTGATGGGCACGCTGCTGCTCGTCGGCTGGACGGTGACGCCGTTGATCGTGCAGCTCGTGGCGCGGCGGCGTTTCCCGGCGCTCGAGCAGCACCGCGGCGCGCGCTGGTGGCAGGCGCTGGGCTGGTCGCTGCTGTGCGCCCTGGCGGCGCTGCTGGCGCTGGTGGCGAGCCTGCCGCTGTGGCTGATCCCGCCGCTGGCGCTGGTGCTGCCGCCGCTCATCTGGGGCTGGCTCACCTACCGCGTCTTTGCCTTCGACGTGCTCGCCCTGCATGCCAGCGCCGAGGAGCGGCGGCACCTGATGCACGTGCACCGCTGGCCGCTGCTGGCGATGGGCGTGTGCTCGGGGCTGCTCGGCGCCTTGCCGGCGCTCGTCTGGACGCTGGGGACGGCGGCGCTGATCTTCGCCCCGTTCTTCCTCGTCGCCTCGGTGTGGCTGTACACGCTCGTCTTCGCGTTCGCGGCGCTGTGGTTCGCGCACTACGCGCTCGACAAGCTCGACCGCCATCGTGCCGCTCTCGGGGCGGTGACGACGCCGCCGCTGGCGCCGATGGCGGTGGCCCGCTCGCCGAGCCCGCCGGCACAAACCCCTGAACATCGCCCGTGAACATCGGCCTCGTCATCGTCGGCGACGAGATCCTCTCCGGCAAGCGCGAGGACAAGCACCTGCCGCGCGTCATCGCGCTGCTGGCGGCGCGTGGCCTGGCGCTCTCGTGGGCGCGTTATGTGGGCGACGAGCGCGAGCGCATCACCGCGACGCTGAAGGACGCCTTCGCGAGCGGCGACCTCGTCATCTGCACCGGCGGCATCGGCGCCACGCCCGACGACCACACGCGCCAGGCGGCAGCCGCCGCGCTCGGGCGCGGGCTTGCGCTGCACCCGCAGGCGCGCGAACTCATCTTCGAGCGCATGCGCGACGTGGCGCGCGAGCAGGGCGTGCCCTTCGAGCCCGAACGGCCCGACAACGTGCACCGGCTCAACATGGGCGTCTTCCCCGAGGGCGCCACGATCATCCCGAACCCTTTCAACAAGATCGCCGGCTTCAGCGTGCAGCACGTGCACTTCGTGCCCGGCTTCCCGGTCATGGCCTGGCCGATGATCGAGTGGGTGCTCGACCAGCGCTACGCCCACCTGCACGGCGGCGGCCGCACCAGCGAGCGCTCGGTGATCGTGTTCGGCTCGATGGAGGCGGCGCTGACGCCTTTGATGGAGGAGGTCGAGGCGTGCTTTCCCGGCTTCAAGGTCTTCAGCCTGCCGAGCGTGGACCACCCGCAGTGGGGCCGCCACATCGAGCTCGGCGTCAAGGGTCGTGGCGACCCGACGCCTGCCTTCGAGGCGCTCAAGGCTGGCCTCGCCGCCCTCGATACTCGACTCGGGCCCGAAATGGTGCGTTGAGCGCACCAAGACAGTGCCGTCGTGGGCCTGCCGAATGCCTCAATGCGGTGCGCCCAGGTCGGAGCCGGCTCATCCAGCTCTTGGGAGCGGCGCCGCGGGCCATCGGCATGCTTTCTGCTAGATTCGCCGCGCCTTTGTGGGGCGGACGGAGGACTGCAGGAGGTCTCCGTCTTCCCGCAACGCATTCACCTGCCCACCATTCCCCAAACCCCCAACAACCACTGCCCCGCTAGGAGAGACTGAATGGCAAAGACCGTTGCCGACGTGATGAAGATGGTGAAGGAGAACGAAGTCAAGTTCGTCGACTTCCGCTTCACCGACACCCGCGGCAAGGAACAGCACGTGAGCGTGCCGGTGTCCGCGTTCGACGAGGACAAGTTCACCTCGGGCCACGCCTTCGACGGCAGCTCGATCGCCGGCTGGAAGGGCATCGAGGCGTCGGACATGCTGCTGATGCCCGACCCGAACACTGCCAACATCGACCCCTTCTTCGAGGAGCCGACGCTGCTGCTGAGCTGCGACGTGCTCGAGCCCGGTGACGGCAAGCCCTACGAGCGCGACCCGCGTTCGCTCGCCAAGCGCGCCGAGGCCTACCTCAAGAGCAGCGGCGTCGGCGACGCGGCCTACTTCGGCCCCGAGCCCGAGTTCTTCATCTTCGACCAGGTGCAGTGGAACGTCGACATGGCCGGCGCCTTCTACAAGATCACCTCGGAAGAGGCGCCCTGGAGCTCGGGCAAGGACTTCGAAGGCGGCAACCTCGCGCACCGCCCGGCCGTCAAGGGCGGGTATTTCCCGGTGCCGCCGGTCGACAGCTTCCAGGACATGCGCAGCGAGATGTGCCTGCTGCTCGAGCAGATGGGCATCCCGGTCGAGGTGCATCACCACGAGGTGGCGGCGCCCGGCCAATGCGAGATCGGCACGAAGTTCAGCACGCTCGTGCAGCGCGCCGACTGGCTGCAGCTGCAGAAGTACATCATCCACAACGTCGCGCACGCCTACGGCAAGACGGCGACCTTCATGCCCAAGCCTGTGGTCGGCGACAACGGCAGCGGCATGCACGTGCACCAGAGCGTGTGGAAGGACGGCAAGAACCTCTTCGCCGGCGACGGTTATGCCGGCCTGAGCGAGTTCGCCCTGTACTACATCGGCGGCATCATCAAGCACGCGCGCGCGCTGAATGCCATCACGAACCCGGGCACCAACAGCTACAAGCGCCTCGTGCCCGGCTTCGAGGCGCCGGTGAAGCTGGCCTACAGCTCGCGCAACCGCTCGGCTTCGATCCGCATCCCCTACGTGCCCAACCCGAAGGGCCGCCGCATCGAGGTGCGCTTCCCCGATCCCACCTGCAACCCGTACCTCTCGTTCGCGGCGATGCTGATGGCGGGCCTGGACGGCGTCGAGAACAAGATCCACCCGGGCGAGGCAGCGACCAAGGACCTGTACCACCTGCCGCCCGAAGAGGACGCGAAGATCCCCACCGTGTGCCACAGCCTCGACCAGGCGCTCGACTACCTCGACAAGGGCCGTGCCTTCCTGACCAAGGGCGGCGTCTTCACCGACGGCTACATCGACGCCTACATCGAGCTGAAGATGCAGGAGGTGACCCGCTTCCGCATGACCACGCATCCGCTCGAGTTCGAGATGTACTACTCGCTGTGAGGGGCTCCCTCCGCGGCAGTCAGAAGGGGCGGGCGACCGCCCCTTTTTCATCGCGACACGTCGACCGGGGCTGAGCGAGAATGCACCACCGCGACACTGCGCACGGCGCAAGGACAGTGCATGAGCCGAAGGGCCGTTCCCAGGGCAGATCCCGCGGCGCTGCGGCGCGGAGGTGGTGCCATGAGCCGCAGGGCCGTTCGCAAGGCGAATCCCGGAGCGCTTCGGCGCGAAGGTGGCCCCATCGCACATCGGCCGTCGATCGTCGCTGCCGCTGCCCTGCTGGCGGGGCTGGCGCTGTCCCCCGCGGCCCAAGCGCAACAGGGCACGGTGTTTCGCTGTCCCGGCCCGCCGGTGCTCTACACGGACCAGCTCTCCGCGCAGGAAGCGAAGGACAAGGGCTGCCGCACGATCGAAGGCGCGCCCATCACCATCGTGCAGGGGGTGCGCCCGCGGCCGGTGGCGGCCTCGGCGCCGGCCTCCGGGGCGGTGGCGCGCAGCGGCGAGGGCCGTGTCGACCCGGCCGAACAGCGCGCGCGCGACAGCGACGCCAGGCGCATCCTCAGCGACGAGCTGCGGCGCGAGGAAGCGCGCTTGGCGGAGATGGTGCGCGAGTTCAACAACGGCGAACCCGAGCGCCGTGGCGACGAGCGCAACTACGCGCGCTACCAGGAGCGCGTGGCGCAGATGCGCGCGGCCATCCAGCGCAAGGAGGCCGACCTCGCGGCCATCCGGCGCGAACTGGCCAAGCTGCCGCTGCCGCCGCCCTGAGCAGCCCGGGCGCCGCGGCGCCCTCGTATCGGCGAACGCGCGCGTCCGAACACCGGCTCACCGGCGACGCCCGCGGTGAGCCTGCGGTCAGCCGTCGAAACCGCACCTGACCATGCCTTCGCGCAGCCTGCGTAAGGCCCTCGCGGCCATGGTCAAGCCGGGCGACGTGGTGCCCGGCTTCGAGGCCTTCGACCAGCTCGCCACCATGGTGGCCATCGTGCGCCCCGACGGGCGCTGCCTGCTCGCCAATTCCGCGCTCGAGAACGTCATCGGCCTGTCGCGGCGCGCGCTGCAGCGCTCCAATGCCTTCGAGTGGCTGGCCGACGCGGCCCCGCTGGCCGAGCACGCGCAGCGCGTCGCCGCCAACCTGGTGGCCACCAGCCGCTTCGACGCCATGCTGCGCCGGCATGCGCAGCACGGCCAGGAGCTGCCGGTGCATGTCATCCTGAGCCAGATCGCGGCCGAGGGCGCCGGCGGCGGCACCCGCGGCGACGCCGTGCTGCTCGAGATGATCGAGATCGAGCAGCAGACGCGCCAGGACCGCGAGGAGCGCGTGCAGGAGCTCGTCACCGCGCACCGGGAGCTCGTGCGCAACCTCGCGCACGAGATCCGCAACCCGCTGGGCGGCATCCGCGGCGCGGCGCAGCTGCTCGAACTCGAGATCGAAGGGCGGGAGCTCAAGGAATACACGCGCGTCATCGTGCACGAGGCCGACCGCCTGCAGGCGCTCGTCGACCGCCTGCTCGCACCGCACCGGCGTGTGCCGATCGTGGGCGACGTCAACATCCACGAGGTCTGCGAGCGCGTGCGCGCGCTCGTGCTGGCCGAGTTCCCGCGCGGCCTGACGGTGCAGCGCGACTACGACACCTCGATCCCGGAGTTCCGCGGCGACCGCGAGCAGCTCATCCAGGCCGTGCTCAATATCGTGCACAACGCGGCCCAGGCACTGGCCGGGCGCATTGCCGCCGGCAATGCACGCATCGAGCTGCGCACCCGTGTGGCGCGGCAGGCCACGGTGGGGCGCCAGCGCTTCCGTCTGGCACTGGAATTGCATATCCAGGACAACGGGCCCGGCGTGCCCGAGGCGATCCGCGACCGCATCTTCCAGCCCCTCGTCTCGGGGCGCGAGGGCGGTTCGGGGCTCGGCCTCACGCTGGCCCAGACGTTCGTGCAACAACACCAGGGCATCATCGAATGCGAAAGCGCGCCGGGACGTACCGTCTTCAAGATCGTGATTCCATTGCCCTGATCCCGTCCTTGGGCCTGACGAGGAGCCGCGCATGAAACCCATCTGGGTCGTGGACGACGACCAGTCCATCCGCTTCGTGCTCGAGAAGGCCCTGGCGCGCGAGCAGTTCGCGGTGCGCAGTTTCGGCAGCCCGCGCGACGTGCTGAGCGCGATGGCCGGCGGTGACGCGCCGCAGGTCCTGGTGAGCGACATCCGCATGCCCGGCGGCAGTGGCATCGACCTGCTCTCCGAGGTCAAGCAGCGCCTGCCGGGCCTGCCGGTGATCATCATGACCGCGTTCTCGGACCTCGACAGCGCGGTGTCGGCCTTCCAGGGCGGCGCCTTCGAGTACCTGCCCAAGCCCTTCGACATCACCACGGCGGTGGAGCTGATCCGTCGCGCCGTCGACGAGAGCCTGCGCGAGGACGAGGGCGAGGCGCGGCCGGGCGAGATGCCCGAGATGCTCGGCCAGGCGAGCGCGATGCAGGACGTCTTCCGTGCCATCGGGCGGCTCTCGCAGAGCAACGTCACCGTGCTCATCACCGGCGAGAGCGGCACCGGCAAGGAGCTCGTCGCGCGCGCGCTGCACAAGCACAGCCCGCGCGGCGAAGCGGGCAAGGCCGGCGCGGCGGGCGGGGCAGGTGGGGCAGGGGCGGGCGGGCCCTTCATCGCCATCAACACGGCCGCCATCCCGAAGGACCTGCTCGAGAGCGAGCTCTTCGGCCACGAGCGCGGCGCCTTCACCGGCGCGCAGGCGACGCGGCGCGGCCGCTTCGAGCAGGCCGACGGCGGCACGCTCTTCCTCGACGAGATCGGCGACATGCCGTTCGACCTGCAGACGCGCCTGCTGCGCGTACTCTCCGACGGGCAGTTCTATCGCGTCGGCGGCCACCAGCCCATCAAGACCAACGTGCGCGTCATCGCCGCCACGCACCAGAACCTCGAGGAGCGCGTGCGCCAGGGCGCCTTCCGCGAGGACCTGTACCACCGCCTCAACGTCATCCGCCTGCGCCTGCCGCCACTGCGCGAGCGGCGCGAGGACATCCCGATGCTCGCGCAGTCGTTCCTCGCCAAGAGCGCCAAGGAGCTCGGCGTCGAGGCCAAGCGTCTGAGCGAGAGCGCGATGCATGCGCTCACCGGGTTCGACTTCCCGGGCAACGTGCGCCAGCTCGAGAACCTGTGCCACTGGCTCACGGTGATGGCGCCGGCCCAGGTGGTGCAGGTGCA
This sequence comes from Burkholderiales bacterium, assembly GCA_016223165.1. Classification (GTDB taxonomy): domain Bacteria; phylum Pseudomonadota; class Gammaproteobacteria; order Burkholderiales; family Burkholderiaceae_C; genus Rubrivivax. The sequence goes on along the minus strand of JACRPO010000012.1, from coordinate 636,214 downwards.
GGACCTGCCGCGCGAGGTGCTGGCACCGGCGCTGGCCGGCGTCGGCCACGCGGCCGCCGCGAGCGGCACCGCCGGCGCTGGCCCGGGCGCGGATGCGTCGGCCTCGGCCGCGGGCCCCGACGGTGCCGCCGCGGCGCCGCGCGCGGCGGCAGGCCAGGCCGCCCCGGCCGCCGGCGGCGCAGGCGAGATGGCCTGGGTCGCGGACCTGCAGCGCGAGGCGCGCCGCCGGCTCGAGTCGGGCGAGGCCGATGTGTGGGAGACGCTGTGCGAACTCTTCGAGGGCTGCCTCATCACGACGGCGCTGGACGTCACGCACGGCCGGCGCATCGAGGCGGCGGTGAAGCTCGGCATCGGGCGCAACACGCTCACGCGCAAGATCAAGGAGCTCGAGCTGAAGGTGTGAAGCCTAGTGTCGGGCGCCGGGCCACCGTCGGCGTGCACGGCGGTTCCACGCCGCCGTGTGCCGCGCCTGTGCCGGCCGGCGTGGCCGCTCAGGTCAGCTCGACGAACACCGGTGCGTGGTCGCTCGGCCGCTCGTTCTTGCGCGGCAGTTTGTCGATGCCGCATGCCCGCACCTGCCCCTTGAGCGCATCGCTGACCAGGATGTGATCGATGCGCAGCCCCTGGTTCTTGCGGAACGCCAGGTTGCGGTAGTCCCACCAGCTCCAGCTCTTGGGCGGCTGCTCGAACAGCCGAAAGGCGTCGGCGAGGCCGAGCTCCAGCAGTTGCCGGAAGTGCGCGCGCTCCTCGGGCGTGCAATGGATCTGGCCGGCCCACAGCATGGGGTCGTACACGTCACGGTCCTCGGGCGCGATGTTGAAGTCGCCCATCAGCACGAGGTTCGGGTGAGTGGCCAGCTCGGCGCGGACCCAGTCGCGCAGCGCCTCCATCCAGCGCAGCTTGTAGGCGAACTTGTCGCTGCCCGGCTCCTGCCCGTTCGGGAAGTAGGCGCCGATGACGCGCAAGCCGCCGGCACCACCCACCGTGCCGGCGATGACACGCGCCTGCTCGTCCTCGAAGCCCGGGATGTTGCGCAGCAGGTCCGCCGGCCCGTCGCCGCGTGTCAGCAGCGCGACGCCGTTGTAGGTCCGCTGCCCGAACCACTTCGCGTCGTAGCCGGCCGCCTCGAACTCGGCGTGCGGGAACTTGTCGTCGGTGAGCTTGGTTTCCTGCAGCACCATCGCGTCCTGCGGATGCGCGGCCAACCACTCCAGCACCTGCGGCAGGCGCACGGCGAGCGAATTGACGTTCCAGGTAGCGAGTCTCATCGTGGGTCCCGTTTTCGCGAACAACGCTCTCGATGCAGATCGGCAAGCCTACATGCTCCGCCGTCGATCGTCGGCGGCGCAGCAAATCGGCCGCTCGCCGAGGGACGAGGCGACGAGCAGGCGCGGTGGTCGGGGCGGCTTTCGCGCAGCCGCTTCGGTGGCCGGCTGGCCGAGTGGAGCGCCACCACCTCGGCAAAGTCGAGAAGGACGACCGCCGGCACGCCGGCGGGGGTCGACGGGCGCCGGATCTCGGGCGAGCATCCGCACACATGTGCCGGTGGACCGCGTCCCACAACGACTCGTGGCCCACTCGTGGCCCAGGTGTTGACAAACGCACTCATTAGAATACGATCGCGTTCAATCGAACTCAATCCCGGTGCAACGATGGTGACCCAAGCCGCGACGATGGAACCGCTGTCGGCGCGCATTCCGAGTGACATCTACATCTGGCTGGCGCAATTGCAGGTGGAGGGTGCCGCAACGAACAGCGACAAGCTGCGCGTGCTGCTGGGGCAGTTGAAGCGGCAGCACGACGGCGCCTTCGACTATGTTGCTGCCCATGCCTGGGCACGCGACCTCACCGGGCGGCTGCGCGAGGCCCTCGTTCGCATCGAGGGGCTGTCCGGTCGCCATTCCGAGGTTATGGCGGCCTTGCTTGAGCACGCGACTGCAACCCTGGCGGTGATGATGAGCCAGGCCCCGACTGACGACGCGCAGGCTGCCAGGCTGGAAGACGCCCTGGTGCGGCGCAGCTTCGCCCTCTTCGAAACGCTGCTGCGCCAGGCGACGACGACAGCGGCCGCCGCCTACGACCCGGCTGTCGTCCGCCGGCACATGGCGGGCGTGCTGGAGCTGACTGCCGCACTTCACCCCTCGAAAGGAGCCTGAGATGGCTGACACCCTGAAGACCCGCGTGGGCCGCGTCATCGCCGGTGGCGTGCATGCCTTGCTGGACCGCATCGAAGACCAGGCGCCAGAAGCGATGATGGAGCAGTCGATCCGCGACGCCGACTCGGTCGTCGCCGACGTGCGCCACGAACTGGGCATCGTCACGGCCAACAGACACCTCTCGCAGCAGCAGCACGCCAGCTTGAACGGGCAGCACGCCAAGCTGGCCGCGCAGGTCGAGCAAGCGCTGGGGCAGGGGCGCGATGACCTGGTGCGCGCGGCGGTTGCGCGCCAGCTCGACATCGAAGCACAACTACCTGTGCTGGAGAGCACGTTGGCCGAGCTGGCGCGGCAGGAGAACGAACTGCAGGGATACGTTGCCGCGCTCCTGGCCAAGAAGCGCGAGATGGAGGAAGCCCTTGTGCAGTTCCGCCAGAGCCGCGCCGCCGCTGTTTCGGCGGCAGCTCCGGCGGGTGCAGGCGGATCGGCCGAACAGCGCATGGGTACAGTCACCGGCGCCTTCGACCGACTGTACGAGCGGCAGACCGGGCTGTCGGGGATCGCGCGCAGCACCACGCTGCAGCAAGCCGCCCAACTCAAGGAACTGGATGACCTGGTGCGCGAGAACAAGATTGCCGAACGCATTGCTCAGCTGAAGGCGGGCAAGGCGTGAGCCTCTTTACCGTGCCGGAGACGACGCCATTCGGCATCGGCTTGGCGCTGATCGTCGGCATCGCGCTGCTTGAGGGCCTGGGCATGCTTGTCTCGCTGAGCCCCAGCAACTTCCTGGATCACCTGCTGCCGGAGTTCGAGGCCGACGGGGGTCTGGATCGCGTGCTCGGCTGGCTGCACCTGGGGAAGGTGCCCGCGCTCGTGCTGCTGTTGCTGTTCCTGGCCGGGTACACGCTGTTCGGCTATGCGTTGCAGCTGGTGGCGCACGGACTCGTCGGTGCCTATCTGCCCGTCTGGCTGGCCGTGCCGCTGGCGGTACCGGCCGGTCTGGCGACCGTGCGCGGCCTCGGCTCGCTGATCGCGCACATCGTGCCGCGAGACGAGACCAGCGCCGTCAGCGAACAGACCCTGGTCGGCCGTGTCGCGGTCATCGTTGGCGGAGCGGCGCGCCGAGGCCTGGCGGCACAGGCGCGCGTGAAGGACGGTCACGGCCGCTCGCACTACCTGATGGTCGAGCCCGACTTCGACGACGAGATCTTCGAGGAGGGTGCCCAGGTGCTTATCGTCCGCAAGAGCGGGGCGTTCTACCGTTGCATCGCGAATCCGCATCCCAGCCTGATGTAGGCAGCCGCCGCCGCGCACACGAAGAGCTACGCTCACAGAGGGAGAACTCAGGACATGACATCGTTGATCGAAGTGGCAGGTCTCGCGGGCATCGCACTGCTCGCCTTGCTGACCATTGGCATCGTCTTTGCGCGCCTGTACAAGCGATCCACCAAGGAGACCGCCTTCGTTCGCACCGGACTGGGTGGGCAGAAGGTCATCATGGACGGCGGCGCCATCGTGCTGCCCGTTTTCCACGAGCGCGTGCTCGTGAACATGAACACGCTGAAGCTCGAGGTCGTCAGGCGTGAACGCGAGAGCCTGATCACCAAGGACCGCATGCGCGTCGACGTGACGGCCGCGTTCTTCGTGCGTGTCAAGCAGACCGAAGAGGCCGTGAGCATCGCGGCGCAGACACTGGGCGCGCGCACGATGAGTCCCGACGAATTGAAGGCCTTGGTCGAGGACAAGTTCGTCGACTCGCTGCGCGCCACGGCCGCCACGATGACGATCCAGGAACTGCAGGACAAGCGGCGCGACTTCGTGCAGGCGGTGCAGAACGCTGTCGCCGAAGACCTGGAGAAGAACGGCCTTGAGCTGGAGTCGGTGTCGCTGACCAGCCTGGATCAGACCGACAAGCAGTTCTTCAATCCGAACAATGCGTTCGACGCCGAAGGCCTGACCCGCCTGACCGAACAGACCGAAGCGCGGCGCAAGCAGCGCAACGATGTCGAGCAGGACACCGAAGTCCAGGTGCGGACCAAGAACCTCGATGCCACGCGACAGAAGCTCACGATCGAGAAGGACCAGGAGTTCGCCACGCTCTCGCAGCGGCGCGAGATTGAGACTACGCGCGCCGAACAAGCGGCCCTCATCGCCACTCAGCAAGCCGAACGCAGCCGCGAGGCCGAGGCGGCCAAGATCGAGGCTGAACGCCAGGTCAGCCAGAAGCGCATCGAAGCCGACCGCGAGATCAAGGCGGCCGAGATCGACAAGAACCTCGTGCTGCAGACGCGCGAGATCGAGCTGGAGCGCAAGACCGAGATGCAGCGCGCAGAGCAACGCAAACAGGTCGAGATCGCGCGCCAGGAGACGCAGATCGCCATCGCAACCAAGTCACGCGAACAGTCGGATGCCGATGCCGCTGCCAACGTGGCGCGCGCCGAGGCGGTGAAGGCCGAGGAGGGCGTGAACACCGCGCGTCAGGTGGCGGTGGCCGAACGCGAGAAAGCCATCCAGCTCATCGACGCTGCGAAGGAGGCCGAACAGAACGCCATCGCCGTGAAGGTGGCTGCGTCGGCCGAGAAGGAGGCCGCGTTGGACCATGCCGAGGCGATCACGATCGAGGCCAAGGCGCGCCAGTCCGCGGCGGTGGCTGAAGCCGAGGGCAAGCGGGCGATCAACGAGGCACTCAACACCTTGTCGGCGGCGCAGATCGATCTGCAGTTGCGCACCTTGCTGCTGCAACAGCTGCCCCAGATCCTCGAACAAGCCGTGCGGCCGATGGAGAAGATCGATTCGATCCGGATCTTCCAGGTCAGCGGCATGCCGGGTGTGCCGGCGAACGGCGCCGCCCTCGAAGGAGCTTCGGCCGGTGCGACGTTTCCGGAGCAGGTTATGAACTCGGCTCTTCAATATCAACTGGCCAAGCCCATCGTCGACGCGGTGATGAAGGACGCTGGGCTGGCCAACGAGGGCATCAGCGGCGTCGCGCAGGCGCTGTCGGGCATGCTGAAGAAGACGGACGGGGCGACTTGAGCCGCTTCGGTTGGTTGCGGCCGGGCCGCGCGCGCGCCCTGGCCCGCCCGCGACTGAAGGGACTCCCTTGACCTCGCCACCCGACCCGCGAACCACCGCCGCGCTCATCGAGCCCGGCATGAAGGGCTACCCGCACGGCGAGCCGGCGCGCCATGCGCACGAGCTGGCGGCGTTGAAATGGAACGTGCTCGCCGGCGACCTGCCGCTGCCGCTGGCCGTGATCAAGCGCGAGGCGCTCGAGCACAACCTCGCGTGGATGCAGCAGCAGGTGCGTGCCTGGGGCATCGACCTCGCGCCGCACGGTAAGACGACGATGTCGCCGCAGCTCTTCGCGCGCCAGCTCGACGCCGGTGCCTGGGGCATGACCTTCGCGACGGTGACGCAGCTCGGCATCGGCGTCGCCGCCGGCGTGCGCCGCGCGCTCATCGCCAACCAGGTTGTGAGCGATGCCGACCTGGCCGGCCTGCAGCGGCTGCGCGCGCTGCATGGCGACCTGCGCGTGATCTTCCTCGTCGACTCGACGGCGCAGCTGGCGCTCATCGAGCAGTGGGCGTCCGGCGAGGCCGCCGCCAGCGGCGGCGACACCCGGCCCTTCGAGGTGCTGCTCGAGGTCGGCGTGCCGGGCGGGCGCACCGGCTGCCGCGACGAAGCCACGGCGCTGGCACTGGCTGAGCGCCTGCATGCCAGCGCCGCCGTGCGGCTCGTCGGCATCGAGTGCTACGAGGGCCTGGCGGCGCAAGGGCGCACCGACACCGACGCCGCCTATGCCCAGGCGCTGATGGACCGCGTCGAGGCCGTGGCGCGGCAGTGCCATGCGCGTGGCTGGTTCGAGGCCGACGAGGTGCTGGTGTCGGCCGGCGGCTCGGCCATCTTCGACCTCGTTGCACCGCGCCTGCGGCCGGCGCTCTCAGGGGCGCGCTCAGAGGCGGGGTCGCGGCCGGTGCGCGGGTTGCTGCGCTCGGGCTGCTACATCACGCACGACCATGGCCACTACAAGCGGCTGGTCGGCGTCGTCGAAGAGCGCCTCGGCTCTGCGGCGGGCAGTACGCTGCGGCCGGCGCTCGAGGTCTGGACGCTCGTGCAAAGCCGCCCGGAGCCGGGGCTGGCCATCCTCGCCGCCGGCAGGCGCGACGTCTCCTTCGACGTCGCGCTGCCGACGCCGTTCGCCCGCGCACCGCGCGGCGCGTTGCAGCCCGCCGGCGTGCCGGCCAGCTGGCGCATCACGGCCTTGAACGACCAGCACGCCTATCTGCGCTGGGATGGCGCCGACGAGGCGGCCGCACCGGCGGTGGGCGAGCGCGTGGGGCTCGGCATCGCGCATCCCTGCACCACCTTCGACAAGTGGCAGTGGATGCCCATCGTCGAGGACGACTATCGCGTCGTCGATGCGGTGCGCACCTTCTTCTGAACGCTGAACGCGCGCACGAAATGTGTGAAAGCCGCTTTCACTTCGCCTCCGCATTCGGGTTCTCCCGGGTCGCATGAGGCGGGCGTCGTGTCTTACGCTTGGTCGCCCTGAAAAAAACTTTCACCCGGAGGACGCTGCATGCACGTCGTACCCATCCGCCGCCGCGCCACGCTGGTGGCGGCCGCCGCAGGGACCATCGGCCTCGCGTTGCCCGGGGCGGGCCAGGCCCAGAGCAAGTCGGCCCTCAACCTGGCCATGATCGGCGAGCCGCCGACGCTGGACGTGCAGTCCACGCCGGCCGATCTCGTGTGCATCATCATGCAGCACGTCTTCGAGACGCTCTACACCTTCGATGCCAAGTCGAACCTGGTGCCGATGCTGGCCGAGGGCATGCCCAAGGTGTCGGCCGACGGCAGGCAGTACGGCATCACGCTGCGCAAGGGCGTCAAGCTGCACAGCGGGCGCGAGCTCGATGCCGAAGACGTGGTCGCCAGCCTCAAGCGCTGGATGGAAGTGTCGCCGCGCGGCAAGTCGGTGAATGCGCAGGTCGAGAGCCTGGTTGCCAAAGGGCCGCTGGGTGTCGAGATCACGCTCAAGAACGGCTACGCGCCGTTGCTAGCGCAGCTGGCCATGCCCTCGGGCATGGCGGCCATCATGGCGAAGGAGTCCATCGCCCAGCCGCTGCGCGAGTTCATCGGCACCGGCCCGTACCGGTTCAAGGAGCGCCGGCCCGACCAGTACGTGCTGCTGACGCGCTTTGCCGACTACGCGGCACGCAAGGAAGCGCCGAGCGGCTACAGCGGCAGGCGCACGGCCACGATGGAGGAGCTGCGCTTCGTGCCGGTGCCCAACGCCAACACGCGGGTCGAGGGCGCACTGGCCGGCCAGTTCCACTATGCCGACCTGCTGCCCATCGAGGCGCTGGGCCGCCTGGAGAAGGCCGCGGACAAGGTGGTGCCGCTGCTGACGCCTTCGTTCGGATTCCCCTACCTGGTGTTCAACACCAAGGAGGGCTCGATGGCACGCCAGGCCATCCGCAAGGCCGCGCAGACCGCGCTCGGCCCGGGCGAGATGCTGGCCGCGGGCTTCGGCGACACGCGCTCGTTCATTGCCGAAGGCAACCACTTTCCGAAGGGCACGCCGTTCTACTCCGACGCCGGCACGGCGAACTACAACGAGCGCGACGCGCGCAAGTCGAGGGCCCAGGCCGAGCAGGCGGGCTACAAGGGCGAGCCGGTGCGCATCCTGACGAGCCGGCAGTACGACTTCCACCACAACATGGCGCTGATCATGGCTGAGCAGCTCAAGCGCGCCGGCTTCAAGGCCGAGCTCAACGTCGTCGAGTGGGCGACGCTGCTGCAACGCCGTGCCGACCCGAAGCTGTGGGACATCTACATCACGCACTCGGGCCTGTTTCCCGAGCCGATGCTGTCGCCGCCGCAGCTGGGCGACGGCGCGCCGGGCTGGTGGAGCTCGCCGGCCAAGCAGCAGGCGCTGGCCGCGCTGAACCAGGAGCCCAATCCGGCCAGGCGCGGCGCCCTGTGGGCCAAGGTGCAGCAGGTGGTGTACGACGAGGTGCCCTACATCCACGTCGGCAAGTTCGCCAGCCTGTCGGCGCGCGCGCCGGCGCTGGAAGGCTACACGCCGCACACCTACCCGTTCTTCTGGAACACGAGCCTGAAGAACTAGGGCCGAGCCCCAGACCCGATCCGGCTGCGTTCGACCTTGTGGCGCTTTCTCCTCGCCCGCCTGGGCGGCATGGCGGTCGTCCTGTCGCTGGTGGCGGTGCTGGTGTTCATCCTCACGCGCGCGGCGCCGGGCGACCCGGTGGCCGTGCTGCTGGGCGACCAGGCCACCGCCGAAGACATCGCCCGCGTGCAGAAGGTCTACGGGCTCGATCGTTCCTTGCCCGAGCAGTTCGCGCTCTGGCTGCGCGAGGTGGCGCGCGGCAATCTGGGTGAATCGATCTTCCTTCAGCGACCGGTGACGCAGGCGCTGTGGGAGCGCGCCGAGCCCACCACCTTGCTCTCCCTGATGGCGGTGGCCATCGCCGCGCTGATCGGGCTGCCCTGCGGCATCGTGTCGGCCGTCTTTCGCGGCCGCGCCGTCGACCAGGTGTTCACGGGCTTCGCGATGCTGGGCGCGAGCGTGCCGAGCTTCTGGTTCGGCCTCGTGCTGATGCAGATCTTCGCGGTCTCGCTCGGTTGGTTCCCGGTGTCGGGCTACGGCGAGCCCGGTGCCTCGCTGGTCGCGCGGCTGCACTGCCTGGTGCTGCCGGCCACGGTGCTGGGCGTGCTGAACTCGGCGCTCATCGTCCGCTTCACGCGCGCCTCGATGCTCGACGTGCTCGGCGAGGACTACGTGCGCACGGCGCGCGCCAAGGGCCTGCCCGAGATCCGCGTGGTGCTCAAGCACGCGCTGCGCAACGCGCTGGTGCCCATCGTCACCGTGATCGGCCTCACGGTGGCGCTGATGATCGGCGGCGCGGTGGTCACCGAGACGGTGTTCGGCCTGCCCGGCGTGGGCAACCTCGTGGTCAGCGCGGTGACGCGGCGCGACTACCCCGTCATCCAGGGCGCGCTGCTGGTCGTGGCCGCGATCTACGTGGTCATCAACTTCCTGATCGACCTGCTCTACACCGTGGTCGATCCGCGCTTGAAGGCCTGAGAGGCTGAGAGTCTTTCGAACATGCCCGCTCATCACGCCAGAAGGTGCCCGCTCGTCGTTGCAAATGCTCGCCATAGCGCCCGCTATGGCTCGCATTTGCGCCTCGATCGGACACCTTCTGGCGCGCTGCTCGGGCACGCTCGAAAAACTCTCAGCCTCTGAACGCGCCGTGGCGGTGCCGCTCGTCGTGCGCAAACTGTTCCGCCGCCGCATCGTGCTGGCGGCTGCGGTGCTGTTGGCGATCGTCGTGCTGGCGGCGCTGTTCGCCGGCCCGCTGAGCGGGCTCGACCCCAACGAGACGGCGGTGGCGCAGCGGCTGGCGCGGCCGTCGAGCGCGCATTGGCTGGGCACCGACGAGCTGGGCCGCGACCTCTTCGCCCGCATCGCCTTCGGCGGCCGCTACTCGCTGACCATCGCCGCGCTCACCGCGCTCGGCGCGGTCGCCACCGGCACGCTGATGGGCCTGGTGGCGGGCGTCTTTCGCCGCTTCGACGCGCCGCTGATGCGCGTGGTCGACGCGATGATGTCGTTCCCCGACATCCTGCTGGCCATTGCGCTGGTGGGCATCCTCGGCGCGTCGATGCTCAACGTCGTGGTGGCACTCGTGCTGGTGTACACCCCGCGCGTCGCGCGCGTCGTGCGCGCCTCGACGCTGGTGGTGCGCGAGCTCGCGTTCGTGGAAGCAGCCAGGGCGCTCGGCGCCTCCGCCTGGCGCATCCTCTGGCGGCACGTGCTGCCCAACCTCGTGTCGCCCATCACCGTGCAGGGCACGTTCATCTTCGCCTACGCCATCCTGGCCGAGGCGGCGCTGTCGTTCCTCGGTGTCGGCGTGCCGCCCGAGATCCCCACCTGGGGCACCATGGTCGCCGGCAGCCAGCAATACGCGCACCAGGCGCTGTGGATCGTGCTGTTCCCGGGGCTGGCCATCGTCGGCACGGCGCTGTCGCTGCAGCTTCTGGGCGATGGCGTGCGCGACCTGCTCGACCCACGGCTGCGCAGGTCGACGTGACATCGACGGGCTGACGACGCCATGACCCCCCGTGTGCTCGAAAGAGCGGCCGTGATCATCGACCGCGCGCCGGCGGCGCGGCGCACGGTGCTGGCGCTGATCCTCGAGGACCCGCAACGCGTGCTCGACGAGACTTTCGAGATGCTGGCGCGGCGGGCGCACAGCTCGGTGCCGACGATCATGCGCACCTGCCGTGACCTCGGCTACGCCGGCCTGCGCGAATTCAAGCTCGCGCTCGCGCAGGACCTCGCCGTCGGCGGCTCGCCGCTGAACCGGCGTGTGCGCATCGACGACGATGCGCGGCAGGTGATCGACAAGGTCACGCGCGGCGCCGTCGCAGTGGTCAACGGCGTGCAGGCGCAGCTGTCTGCCGACGCGGTGTGCTCGGCGGCCGACGCCCTGGTGAAGGCGTCGCGGGTGGACTGCTACGGTGTCGGCGTGACCTCCAACTTCATGGCCATGGACGTGCAGGCGCGGCTGTTCCGGCTGGGCCTGGTGTCCAACAGCTACCTCGACCCGCACGTGCAGCTGATCTCTGCCGCCACCATCGATCACCGCGGCGTCGTGATGGCCATCACGCACGTCGGCGGCATGCCTTCGCTGCTGGAGGCCGTGGACGTGGCGCGCTCGCGCGGCGCGACGGTGGTCGCGCTGACGCAAGGCGGCTCGCCGCTGGCGAAGAGGGCCGACATCCTGCTCGCGATCGAGGTGGCACCCGACCCGGTGATGCCGGTCGGCCCGGAGGCCTACCTGGCGCACCTGACGGTGATCGAGATCCTCACCGTGCTGGTCGCACAGCGCCTGGGCGACAAGGCCGTCGACCGTTTGGCCAACATCCAGCGCACGCTGGAGACACGCGGCGTGGACATGCAGCACCATCCGCCGTTGCACTGGGACCCGGGCACCACCGGCAGCGAAGGGAAGAAGAAGCGATGACGACCCGCGCCACGCTGCTCGAGGGCGGCCTCATCGTCGACGGCAGCGGCGGCCCGGCGTGGACCGGCGACCTGCTGCTGCAGGGCGAGCGCATCGCGCGCCTCGGCGAGGGTCTGCGCGGCCGCCTCCCTGCCGGCCTGAAGATCGAAGACCTGCGCGTGCTCGACTGCCGCGGCCTCGTGGTGGCGCCCGGCTTCATCGATGCGCACACGCACGACGACGCGATCGTGCTGCACGAGCCCGCGATGCTGCCCAAGCTGACACAGGGCGTGACGACGGTGGTGGCGGGCAACTGCGGCATCTCCCTTGCGCCCTACGCCGCCGCTTCGGCCGGGCCGCCGCTCAACCTGCTGGGCGCCGGCTCGTTCCGCTACGCCGGCATGGGCGCCTACATGCAGGCCGTCGAGGCGGCGCGGCCGGCGCTGAACGTCGTGGCGCTGGCCGGCCACACGACGCTGCGCTACGCGACGATGAGCGACCTGACGCGCGCCGCCACCACCGACGAACGCGCGCGCATGGCCGCGCTGCTGGAAGAAGCCATGTGCTGCGGCGCGCATGGCCTCTCCTCCGGCCTCTTCTACGCCGAGGCGCATGCCGCGCCGGCCGACGAGGTGACCGCGCTCGCGCGCATCGCCGCCCGCCACGGCGGCATCTACGCCACGCACCTGCGCAGCGAGATGGCGGCCATCATCGAGGCACTGCACGAGGCCGGCGACTGCGCCTTCGAGGCCGGGCTGCCGCTCGTCATCTCGCACCACAAGTGCGCCGGCCCGGCCAACTGGGGCCGCACGAGCGAGACGCTGCCGCTCATCGACGCACTGGCGGCGCGCCAGCCGGTCGCGATGGACGTCTACCCCTACCTCGCCGGCTCCACCGTGCTGCGCGAAGACCTCGTCGACGGCGTCATCGACGTGCTCGTCACCTGGAGCGACCCGCACCCCGAGCAGGCGGGCCGCCTGCTGGCCGCCGTCGCCGCCGACTGGGGGGTGGAACAGCTCGCCGCCCTGCGCCGCCTGCAACCGGGCGGTGCCTGCTACTTCCAGATCGACGAGAGCGACATGGAGCGCGTGCTCGCTCATCCGCGCTCGATGATCGGCAGCGACGGCCTGCCGCACGACCGCCACCCGCACCCGCGGCTGTGGGGCACCTTCCCGCGCGTCTTCGCGCGCTACTGGCGCGACAAGGGCCTGCTCACGCTCGAGCAGGCGGTGCACAAGATGACGGGCCTCACGGCGCGCACCTTCCGCATCGCCGGGCGCGGGCTGCTGCAGGCGGGCCACATGGCCGACGTCGTGGTCTTCGATGCCGCACGCATCGCCGACCGCGCGACCTACGACGCGCCGATGCAGGCCAGCGTCGGCGTGCGCGCGGTCTTCGTGAACGGCGAATGTGCCTACCGCCAGGACGGCGACGGCGACACCGAGGGCGACACCGAGGGCGACAGCGAGGGCGACACCGACGGCGGCAACGACGCGCCGCGCGCGCCGGCGCGTGCCGGGCGCATGCTGCGTCGCGCGGCGGCCTGAACGCCACGCCGCGGGACGCCACGCCTGGCGAAGTGAAGGGCGCGCTGGCGTGCCGGCATGCGCCGCCAAGGCGCCGTGCGCGTGCGCGCCGACGTTTCAGCTCAGGTGGACGGCGTGGCCTTCGCGGTCGAAGGGAATCAGCCCGCCCACGCCGCCGGACTTCACGGCCTCGACCATGCGCTGCAACGCCGCGTCCACCTGGGAGTCGGTCGGGGGCTGCCCGCCGCGGCCGGGAAGGGCGGCGGCGAACACGAGAGCCCAGTGCGGGCCGAGCTCTGCGGCCTCGCCCACCAGGGCGGCGAAGTCGGCCAACGCGCGCGGGTCCTTGTCCACGCACATCAACGGCGCCAGCTCGCCAGCCTCGCCGGCATCGAAGCGGCCCCGCTGCTCGGCCGTCGCATCGGCGGGCAGGCTGGCGCCGGTGAAGACCAGCAGCAGCCGCTGAGGTTCGGGCTGGGCGCGGGCGGCGGCGAGCAGGTCGTCGAAGTGGCTGATTTCCATGCGCGCCAGCATACGCGTGATCGATACGCGTGATCGGTACTCGCGATCGGCACTCGCGATCGGTACTCGCGATACCCGCGATCGCCGCGCGGCCGCTGCGACCCGAACGGTCCGCGAACGGCCGCCGCGCGGGAACGGACCCTCCCGCGCGACGCGTGGCGTGCCCCGGCCTTGCCCTTCGTCAAGCCCGCGCGGCGCGGCCGAGCCTAGGATGCCTGGTGTCGCGGGACATTGCGCGAAGTCACGATGCGGTGCCCGGCAAGGAGACATCCATGCTTGCCGCCTTCGTCACCCACCCCGACTGCAGCCGCCACGAAATGGGCCCCGGCCACCCCGAATGTCCCGGCCGTCTCGCGGCCATCCAGGACCGCCTGCTCGCCTGCGGCCTGCTCGACTACATGCTGCCTTGCGAGGCGCCGCTCGCCACGCCAGAGCAGCTGCAGCGCGCGCACAGCGCGCTGTATGTGCGCCAGGTGCATGACAGCGCGCCGGCCGAGGGCTACCTGCAGGTGGACCCCGACACGCGCATGAACCCGCACACGGTGCCCGCCGCGCTGCGCGCCGCCGGCGCCGCGGTGCACGCGACCGACCTGGTCCTTGCGGGCCAGGTGCCGGTGGCCTTCTGCGCCGTGCGCCCACCCGGCCATCATGCCGAGCGCGCCGCGACGATGGGCTTCTGCTTCTTCAACAACGCCGCCGTCGCCGTGCGCCACGCGCTCGACGTGCACGGGCTGGCGCGCGTGGCGCTCGTCGACTTCGACGTGCACCACGGCAACGGCAGCGAGGACATCCTCGCCGGCGACGATCGCGTGCTGATGTGCGGCATCTTCGAGATCGGCCTGTACCCGTTCAACGGCAACGACGCGCGCAGCCTCAAGGACGCGCCGAACATGGTCAACGTCGGCCTGCCCGCGCGCAGCGGCAGCGAGGCCTTCCGCGCCGCCGTCACCGAGCACTGGCTGCCGGCGCTCGAGGCCTTCCGGCCCGAGCTGATCGTCGTCAGCGCCGGCTTCGACGCGCACCGCGAGGACGACATGGGCAACCTCGGCCTCGTCGACGCCGACTACGAATGGGTGACGCGGCAGCTGATGCGCGTGGCGACGCGCCACGCGAAGGGCCGCGTCGTCTCCTGCCTCGAAGGCGGCTACGTGCTCGCGCCGCTGGCGCGCTGCGTGGCCGCGCATGTCAAGGTGCTCATCGGTGCCGACTGACAGCCGCCGCCGGCCCGGCACGGCCCACCATCCCGCGACCCCCGCCGCACCGACAGGCCGGTCACCCCCTCGAGATCCCGACGACCGGCGCCCTGCTGCCGCCCCTTCCATGGACAAACACTACCTCACGCCCCTGTTCTCGCCCGCGTCGATCGTCGCCTTTGCCGGCCCCGCGGATGATCCGGAACGCCAGACGCCGCAGGCGCGCGCTCTGCGTGCCGCGCTCGCCGCCCACCCCGGCGCGCATCCGCCGCAATACCTGGAGATCGAGACGACCGGCACGCTGGCCGAGCTCGCGCAGTCACGCGCCGACCTCGCCGTCATCGCGCTGCCGCCCGACGAGGTGACGGCGGCGCTCGAGGTGGCCGGACGCATCGCCTGCCGCTCGGCGCTGATCGCGACGCCGGGCATCGCGGCCGAGCAGGCGCTGCAGCTGAAGAAGATCGCGCGCCGCGAGGGCCTGTACCTGCTCGGCCCCAACTGCCTGGGCTTCCAGCGCCCGCACCTCAACCTCAACGCGAGCGCGGCCGGCCCGCTGGCGGCCGAGGGTTCGCTGGCGCTGGTGTCGCAGTCGGGCGCGCTCACCACGGCCATGCTCGACTGGGCGCGCGCGAACGCGGTGGGCTTCTCGGCCGTCGTCTCGCTCGGCCAGAACGCGGCCGTCGACCTGGCGCAGGTGCTCGACTTCCTGGCCAGCGACGCGCGCACGCAGGGCATCCTCGTCTACCTCGAAGGCATCGCCAACGCGCGCCGCTTCATGAGCGCGCTGCGCACCGCGGCCCATGCCAAGCCGGTGGTGGTGCTGAAGGCCGGCCGCCGCCCGGCCGGCAACGAGGCGGCGCAGACGCATTGCCGCGCCATCGTCGGCAGCGACGAGGTCTTCGATGCGGCGCTGCGCCGCGCCGGTGCCGTGCGCGTGCGCACGTTCGTCGAGCTGTTCTCGGCCGCCAGATGCCTGGCCTCGCGCTACCGGCCGGTGGGCCGGCGCCTGGCCGTCGTCACCAACGGCGGCGGCCCGGGCGTGCTCGCCGCCGACAGCATCAGCGAGCTCGGCCTGCAGCTCGCGCACCTGTCGCCGGCGGTGGTGCAGGCGCTGCAGCCGCAGCTCGCGCCGCTCGCCTCGATGAGCGAGCTCGTCGATCTCTCGGCCGAGGCGACGCCGGCGCACTACGGCGCCGCCGTGCAGGCCGCCGCGCGCGACACCGCCGTGGACGGCGTGCTCGCGCTCTTCGCGCCGCAGGTCGGCGCCGACCCCGACGAATGCGCACGTGCGCTCGTCGCCGCCAAGGCCCATGCCGGCAAGCCCGTGCTCGCCTGCTGGATGGGCGACGCCACCGTCGGCGCGGCGCGCCGGCTCATCGACGAAGCCGGCATCCCGAGCTTCCGCACGCCCGAGGCGGGCGTGGGGGCCTTCGCGAACATCGCGTCGTTCTACCAGAACCAGTTGCTGCTGCAGCAGACGCCGCCGCCGCTGTCCACCCTCGCCAAGCCCGACATCGAAGGCGCGCGCCTGGTCATCGAGAGCGTGCTCGCCGAGCGCCGCAGCACGCTCACCGAGATGGAGAGCAAGACGCTGCTGTCGGCCTTCCACATCCCGGTGACGCAGACCGTGCTCGCGCGCAACGCCACCGAGGCGATGATGATCGCCACGCAGCTGGGCTTCCCGGTGGCGCTGAAGATCGACTCGCCCGACATCGCGCACAAGAGCGACGTGCTGGGCGTGGCGCTGAACATCGCCAGCGGCGCCGCGGCGCGCGACACCTTCACCGACATGGTCGAGCAGGTGCGGCGCCTGCAGCCGCGCTCGCGCATCAACGGCGTCACGGTGCAGAAGATGGCGGCGGCGCGCCGCGGGCGCGAGGTGTACGTCGGCATGGTCACCGACGAGCCCTTCGGCCCCGTGGTCGTGTTCGGCGCCGGCGGCACGATGATCGAGCTGATCGCCGACCGCGCCATGGAACTGCCGCCGCTCAACCAGTTCCTGGCGCGCCGGCTCATCGAACGCTCGCGCGTCGCCGAGACGCTCGAGCGCTGGCACGGCGCCGAGGCCGCGGACACCGAGGCCATCGAGCAGGTGCTGCTGCGCGTGAGCGAGATGGTGTGCGAGTTCCCGCAGCTGCGCGAGATGGACATCAACCCGCTCATCGTCGACGAGCGCGGCGCGGTGGCGGTGGACGCGCGCATCGTGCTGCACGGCGTGGCCCAGGTTCCCCGGGCCGGCGGCATGGTCGACGGCGGCGGCCTGCGCACACCGGACTACCACCACCTCGCCATCCTGCCCTACCCGGCGCGCTACGAGCAGGTCTACCCGCTGCGCGGCGGCGGCGAATACACCGTGCGCCCGATCCAGCCCGACGATGCGCAGATGCTGCAGGAGCTGGTGCGCGGTCTCAGCCCCGAGAGCCGCTACTACCGCTTCGTCTCGTCGATGAGCGAGCTGCCCACGACGCTGCTGGCGCGCCTGACGCTGATCGACTACGACCGCGAGATGGCCCTCGTGGCGGTGATGCGCGAACGCCGCGCCGGCGCCGACGGCGAACTGACCGAGACCGAACGCATCGTCGGCGTCAGCCGCATGATCACCAACCCCGACCAGGCGAGCTGCGAGTTCAGCCTGCTGGTGGCCGACGACTTTGCCGGCAAGGGCCTCGGCTCACGCCTGATGGAGAACATCATGGACGTGGCGCGCGACAAGGGCCTCTCGGAGGTGGAAGGGCTGGTGCTGACGCAGAACGCCAGCATGCTCAAGCTGATGAGGAGCCTCGGCTTCGCGGTGAAGCCGTTCGCGGAGGATCCGGACTTCAGGCTCGTGACGCACGCGTTGTAACGGGGGCTGCCGCCGGCCCTCAGGCCGGCGTGCCGAGCCCGAGCAGGCGCATCGCGTTCTTCTTCAGGATCAGCGGCTTCACCTCGTCGCGGAAGCCCGCTTCCTCGAAGTCCTTCAGCCAGCGGTCGGGCTGGATGAGCGGGAAGTCGCTGCCGAAGAGCATGCGGTCCTTGAGCAGGGTGTTGGCGTACTGCACGAGCTGCGGCGGAAAGTACTTCGGGCTCCAGCCCGACAGGTCGATCCAGATGTTGGGCTTGTGCATGGCCAGCGACAGCGCCTCGTCCTGCCACGGCCACGAGGGATGCGCAATCACGATCTGCATGTCGGGGAAGGCGATGGCCACGTCTTCCAGCAGCATCGGGTTGCTGTTCTGCAGGCGCAGGCCGCCGCCGCAGCGCATGCCGCTGCCGATGCCCGAATGGCCGCTGTGGAAGATGGCCGGCAGCTTGTGCTCGGCGATCACCTCGTACAGCGGCCAGGCCATCTTGTCGGCCGGCTCGAAGCCTTGCACGGTGGGGTGGAACTTGAAGCCGCGCACGCCATGCTCCTCGATCAGGCGGCGCACCTCGCGCGCGCCGAACCTGCCCTTGTGCGGGTCGACGCTGGCGAAGGCGATCATGATGTCGGGGTTGGCCCGGGCCGCGTCGGCGATCTCCTCGTTCGGGATGCGCCGGCGGCCGAGCTGCGTCTCGGCGTCGACGGTGAAGTTGACGAAGCCGATCTTCTTGTCGCGGTAGTAGGCGACGGTCTCGTCCATCGTCGGCCGCTTCGAGGAGCGGAAGTACTTGTCGGCGGCGCGGTCGTACTCCTCGCCGTAGCTGTCGAAGGGGTTGCGGCACGACACCTCGAGGTGCGTGTGGATGTCGATGGCGATGAGGTCGTCGACGTTCATGGCGGGCATCATTTCGGTCGTTCCGCTGGGGAGGTTGGAGGAGGTGGCGTTCACTCGCGACGATCATGCCGCAGGTCGGCGCCGGTGCGCCGATCCGGCGCCGGCGGCATCAGCCATTCGCGAGGTTCGCGAGGTTCGCGAGGTTAGCGAGGCCGTAGACGCGTGCCGCGTTGCCGGCCAGGAAGAGCGCGCGCGCCTCGTCGTCGAGGCCGAGTGTGTCGAGGCCCTCGAGCGCCTTGCCGGGCAGGATCATCGGGTAGTTGCTGCCGAACAGCACCTTGTGCCGCCCGTGCCCGCGCATGAACTCGACGAGCGCGGCGGGATAGCGCTGCACCGTGTAGGCCGAGGTGTCGATGAAGAAGCGCTCGTGCTTGGTGGCCACGGCAATGGCCTCGTCGGTCCACGGGTAGCCGATGTGGCCGCCGACGATGGTGAGCTCGGGGAAGTCGATCGCCACGGGGTCGAGGTAGATGGGCCGCCCGACCTCGCTCGGCATCAGCGGGCCGGCGTGGCCGATCTGCGTGCAGAAGGGCACGCCCATCTCGCAGCAGGCGGCATACACGGGGTAGAAGCGGCGGTCGGTGGGCGGCAGCTCCCACAGCCAGGGCAGGACGCGGATGCCCTTGAAGCCGAGCTCCTGCACGCAGCGTCGCACCTCGCGCATGGCGGCCATCGGCCGGCCGATGTCGACCGAGCCGACGCCGACGAGGCGGCCGCCGGACTGCGCGACGAAGCTCGCCACCTCGTCGTTGGAGATCATGACGTGGCGCGGTGCCACCCAGGCGCTGATGAGGGCCTGGGCGACGCCGCCGGCCTGCATCGCCGCCAGCGTCGCCGCCACCGGCAGCTCGGCCGTGGGCACCTGCGCCTTCGTCCAGCGGCGCAGCGACTCGAACATCGGATCGCGCAGGTGGCGCAGGGTCGGGTGCTGGGCCCAGGCATCGATGATCATGGCGGCGGGTGGGCAGGCGGGTGAATGGGCAGGGGAGCGGGCAGGTCGAGCGGGCGGGTCGAGCGGGTAGGCGAGCGGGCAGGTGCGCGCGAGGCCCTCCAGTATGCTCGGCCGCCCGGGCCGCAAAGGCGGCCCACCATGCTCAGGAGGCTTCGCAGATGAGACGGTTCTTCATGCGCGCCGCGGCGATGCCGGGCCCGGGGACGATGGCGGCCCGGCGGCCGGCGCCCTGCCTGGCTTTCTCGCTTTCTCTGTCTCTATCGCTGGCCGTCCCGCTCGCCCTGCCTGTGCCGGCGCGCGCCCAGGGCCAGGACTTCAGCAAGGTCGAGATCCAGGCCCAGGCGCTCGCGCCAGGGCTGTACGTGCTCACCGGTGCCGGCGGCAACATCGGCCTGGCCGTCGGCGACGACGCGGTCTTCGTCATCGACGACCAGTTCGCCCCGCTGGCGCCGAAGATCAAGGCGGCGATCGCGCGCCTCACGCCCAAGCCCGTGCAGTTCGTGCTCAACACGCACTTCCACTTCGACCACACCGGCGGCAACGAGGCCTTCGGCAAGGACGGCGCGCTCATCGTCGCGCACGACAACGCCCGCAAGCGCATGACGAGCGACCAGCTCATCAGCCTGGTCAGCAACACCGCGCGCCAGGCGGCCTCGCCGAAGGCGGCGCTGCCGGTGGTGACGGTGGCCGGCGAGATCACCTTCCACATCAACGGCGAGGAGGTGCACGCCTTCCACGTGCCGCGCGCGCACACCGACGGCGACCTCGTCGTGCACTTCCGCAAGGGCGATGTCGTGCACATGGGCGACGTCTACTTCAACGGCTTCTACCCCTTCATCGACGTCGGCAGCGGCGGCTCGCCCGAAGGCGTCATCGCCGCCGTCGACCGCGTGCTCGCGCTGGCCGGCGACAGGACGAAGATCATTCCCGGCCACGGTCCGCTCGCCAGCAAGGCCGACCTGGCCGAGTACCGCCAGGTGCTGGCCACCGCCGTGCAGCGGGTGAAGGAGGCGCGGCGCGCCGGCAAGAGCGACGACGAGATCCGCGCCGCCAAGCCGCTGGCCGACCTGGACGAGCGCTACGGCAAGGGGTTCATGAAGCCCGAGGCCTTCCTGCACCTGCTGCTGGCCGGCGTGCCGCGCTGAGGGCCGCCGCGGGCGGCGTCGGCGCCGCCCCGTGCGCGTCGAGCCGTTCGGCAGGACCTCGCCGGCCCGCGAGGCCTGCTTCAGCGGGCCGCGGCGCGCGCGCGCGTCAACGCCACCTTGTGCAGCAGCTCGGCGAGCATGGCGCGCTCGGCCACGCTCAAGGCGGCCAGCGCGCTCGCCTCGCCGGCAACCAGCCGCTGCGTGCAGCGGCGCGCCAGCGTTCCGCCGGCCGCCGTCGTGCGCAGGTGCTGCACGCGCGCGTCGGCCTCGCCGCGGCTGCGCAGCACGAGGCCGCGCGCCGTCAGGCGGTCGATGCACACCGTGATGTTGGGCGGCGTCACGGCCAGCCCGCGCGCCAGCTGGCGCGCCGTGCAGCCGGGGTTGGCATGCACCAGCGCCAGCACCGTGTACTCGAGCCGGCGCAGCGTCTCCGGGTGGCCGACCTCATGGTCGAAGACGGCGTTGGTGGCAATCGACGCCTGCGCAATCTGATAGCCGAGCACGCCGTGCAGCTCGCCTTCGGCGAGGCGCGAGAGCGGCGCATGCTCGCGCGCCGCGGGAGGGGCAGAGGGGCTGTGGGGCATGAAGGCGCAGGCGATGGGGGACCGGGGGCACTGTAGCCAACTCCCGCCGCGTGCTCGCACTCAGTGGTGCACTCAGTGACGCGCTCAGTGGCGCGCTCAGTGGCGCGCCCAGTGGCGCGCCCAGTGACGCGCCCAGTGACGCGCCCAGTGACGCGCCCGGTGACGCGCCCAGTGACGCGCTCGGCGGCGCACCCGGCCAGGGGTCGCGCCGCCGGGGGTCTGCACCGGCGCGGCCGCACCCCATCAACGAGGGGCCAGGGAAACCCTGGCCGGCGGCCGCTGATCGTTAACTAACATAACCAAGATGGACGTCCGTCCTGGGCATCGACTGCTCGACGACGCCTGGATTGATTCCGGAACACAACCAAAGGAGACACGATGCCTGTCCGCTCACCGGCCCTGCGCCGCGCCCGCACCGCTGCCCTGACCCTCACCGCCGCCTCGCTGTCGTGGGCCACCTTGGCGCACGACGGGGGCCGCCGGCACGACTTGCCGCAGCTCAGCCCGGCGGTGCCGGCGGCGCTCGTCGGCACCTGCGAGTCCCTCTTGGCGCGGCTCGCGGGCCTTGCGAACACGGTCGTCACCTCGGCCTCCACGGTGGCCGCCGGCACGCTCGTCGTGGCAGGACAGCCGGTGCCCGCGCACTGCCGCGTCACCGGCCGCATGCACGAGCGCGTGAGCGCGGTCGACGGCAAGACCTACGCCATCGGCTTCGAGATGCGCCTGCCGGTGGTCTGGAACGGCCGCTTCTGGCACCAGGGCAATGGCGGCATCGACGGCAGCGTCGTCACCGCCTCGGGCACGTTCGGCGGCGGGCCGACCACGAGTGCGCTGCTGCAGGGCTTTGCCGTGCTCAGCTCCGATGCCGGGCACACGCTGGCCCAGGGCGGGCCGGCCTTCGGCTTCGATCCGCAGGCCCGACTGGACTACGGCTACCAGGCCGTGGGCAAGCTCACGCCGATGGCCAGGCAGGCGATCGCCGAGGCCTACGGCAAGGGGCCCGACCGCTCGTACTTCGGCGGCTGCTCCAACGGCGGGCGGCACACGCTGGTGGCCGCGGCCCGCTATGCCGACCAGTACGACGGCTTCCTCGCCGGTGCGCCGGGCTACAACCTGCCGCTGGCGGCGCTGGCCAACATCTTCGGCGCGCAGCGCTATGCGAGCGTCGCCACCGCCGACCCGAGCACGCCCGCCGGGCTCGAGACCGCCTTCACCGCGGCAGAGCGCCAGACGGTGGCGAGCGCCGTGCTCGCGCGTTGCGACGCGATCGACGGCGCGGTCGACGGCCTCGTCCAGGACACGCGCGCCTGCCAGCACCGCTTCAACCTCTTCCGCGACGTGCCCACCTGCACCAGTGCGCGCGACGGCACCTGCCTCTCGCAGGCGCAGAAGCTGGCCATCGCCCCGATCTTCCGGGGCGCGACGACGAGCAACGGCGAGCGCTTCTATGCCGGGTTCCCGTACGACAGCGGCATCGGCGCCGGCGGCATCCCGTTCTGGGAGTTCACGGCGCCGCTGGCGCTCGACTCGGGCGCGGTGGGCGTGATCTTCAAGGTGCCGCCTTCGGTGGCGGCGCTCGCCAACGGAGCGCAGTTCGCGCTGAACCTGGACATCGACCAGACACTGGCCGAGCTGTTCGCCACCGATGCGCTGTACACCGAGTCGGCGATGAGCTTCATGACCCCGCCCGACGCCACCGAGCTGAACGACTTGCGCCGGCGCGGCGCCAAGGTGATCGTCTACCACGGCGTCAGCGATCCGATCTTCTCGGTGCAGGACAGCGAGGCCTGGTACCGCGGCGTCGACCATCGCAGCGGCGGGCGCGCCGAGCAGTTCGCGCGCCTGTACAACGTGCCCGGCATGGGCCACTGCGCGGGCGGGCCGGCCACCGACCAGGCCGACTTCATCACGCCGCTGGTGGAGTGGGTGGAGCAGGGCAAGGCGCCGTCGGGCATCGTCGCCCGGGCGCGCGGCGCGGGCAACGCCGGCGGCCCCAATCCCGAGGTGCCGGCCGACTGGTCGGCAACGCGCACGCGGCCGCTGTGTCCGTATCCGAGTGTCGCGCGCTACAAGGGGCACGGGAGCATCGAGACGGCGTCGAGCTTCGTCTGCGCGGCGAGCGCGGCCGGCCATGGGCACGGCCCCGGCGGCCGATGGTAGGTGATGGGCGGTAGCCGGCCGCCACCGCCGGCTACCGCTCACTCCATCGAGATCCTCGCCGCTTTCACGACCTCGCGGTACAGCGCTGCCTGCGGCGCGACGAAGGCGCCCAGCTCGCGGCCGTTGAGCGGCGCGGCGCTGATGCCGGAGTCTGCGAGCTTGGCGCGCAGGTCGGGCTGCGCCAGTGCTTCGAGCAGCGCCTTCTCGAGCGCCGCCGCGGTGGCCGCCGGCGTGCCGGCCTTGACGAACAGGCCTTGCCACAGCGGCAGCGACAGGCCCTGGAAGCCCTCCTCCTCGCCGAGGCGGCGCACGTCGGGGAGCAGCGGCACGCGGCTCACGTCGGACACCGACAGCGCCTTGATCTTGCCGTCCTTGAGGAAGGGCATGGCGGTGGACAGCACGAGCACGGCGCCGTCGACCTGGCCGCCGACGAGGTCGTTGGCGATCTGCGCCCCGCCGCGGTAGGGCACGTGCACCATGTTCACCTTCGCCTGCTTGTTGATGAGCGCGCCGTACAGGTGCTGCATCGTGCCGATGCCGGGGATGGCGTAGTTGAACTCCTTGCCACCCTTGCGCAGCGCGGCCACGAGATCGCCGAGGTTGCCGTACGGCGATGCGGCCGGCACCGCGAACACCATCGGCAGCGTCGTCATGCGCCCGAGCGGCAGGAGGTCGCGCTCCCAGTCGAGCTTGACCTTGGTGTTGACCATGGGCACGAGCACGGTGTCGGTGCCGCCCATGTAGACGAGGTTGCCGTCGGCCGGCGCGTTGATCACCTTCTGCACGGCGAGCATGCCGCTGGCGCCGGCGACGTTCTCGACGATGACCTGGCGCCCGAGGCGCTTGGCCATCGCCTCGCCGACGACGCGCGCGACGAAGTCGGCGCTGCCGCCGGCCGAGTAGCCGACGACCAGGGTCACGGGCTTGCCCGGCTGCGCCAGCGCCGGACCGGAGGGCTGCGCCGCGAGGGCAACTGCGGCGACGATCGGGGCGAGGGTGCTGAGGGCGGCGAGGACGGCGCGCCGCGTCGACCGTGTGCGTGTCATGGTTTGCTCCTCGCTCAGAAGGTGTGCTTGATGCCGAGGTCGAACGCCGTCGTTCGCGTCAGGCCGTCGCGCCGGGCGGTGCCGGCGTTGGTGTACAGCAGCGTGCGCTTGCTCAGGTCGTACTGCGCGCCGGCGCCGACCATGTTGGAGTCGAGGTGGGTGGCCGGCCGGTAGGCGCCAAAGGAGGCGTAGAGGCGGCCGAAGCCCGTGGGCACGAGGGCCGAGATGGAGTAGGAGGTGGCCTTGCCGTTGAGCCCACCTTCGGCGCGGCTGTAGCTGGCTCTGGGCAAGACGACGCCGAAGTCGTAGCCGCCGGCCAGGAGCATGAGGTTGGTGCTGCTGTCCAGGCGGTCGAAGCCGGCACCGGCCCAGACCGGCCCGCGCCTGAACTGCACGTTGCCCGACGAGGCGCGCTTGCGCTGGCCCTCGCCGAGCGCCATGGCGAACTCGGCGTTGAAGCCGCCGAGCGCCGGCGTCTTGTAGCCGATCGAATTCGCCCAGCGGATGTTGGACGCCTCGATCGTCGTCGCCACCGGCGTGTAGTTGGCGTAGGTGTAGGCCGAACCGAGCTGGCTGACGTAGCTCCACAGCGTCGGGTCGGCATACAGCGCCACCCAGTAGGCGGCCGAGTACTCGCGCCCCGCATAGACCTCGCCGAGCGTCTTGCTGCCGAGCGCCACTACCGAGCGGCCAAGCCAGAAGACGCTGGCGTTGCTCGGCGTGCCGGTGTCGGCGGCGAAGCGGTGCTCGATCTGGAAACGCGCATAGGCGCCGTCGCCGAGGTCCTCCAGGCCGCGAAAGCCCAGGCGCGAAGTGTTGCCGGCCTTGATGTTCCAGGTGTCGGGCGACACGCCGCGCCCCGGCAGCAGCGCCGCCGGAGTGGTGCCGTTGTTCGCCTTGACGACACCCTGGTCGATGATGCCGTAGATCGTGACCGACGACTGCGCCTTGGCCGCCGGGGCCAAGGCGACCAGGGCCGCCAGCAGCGGGGATGCAAGCGCCGAGGTGCGATGCGCAAAGGCTTTGTTCAAGGTTTGTCTCCGTGGTGGCCCGTCGCCGATGATCGGCGTATGTATGAAGTGTAGCAATACAATATGCAACTGCGCAAGAGTGCGCAGCGTGCCGGTCCGCGCCACCGCGAAGTCTTCGGGTGCGATCACGTGGGCTCGGCCGGCCGGCGAGCTTGTCGGAGCGGGCGTCGGTCAAATACAATATGTACTGACTCGTCCGGCGAATCCACCGCCGGGCGCCGCCACCACCGACCCGGGACTCGCAGCCATGAACATCGGCATGTTCGAATCGTTTGTCACCGGGCACTGGTTCAGCAGCGAGGCCAAGCGCCTGTGGAGCGATGTCGCCACGCTGCAGGCCTGGCTCGACGTCGAGGCGGCGCTGGCCCGTGCGCAAGCCGGTCTCGGCATCGTGCCCGCCGACGCGGCCGCGACCATCGCCACGAAGGCCGACGCGCGCCTGTTCGACCTGCCGCGGCTGGCGCACGACATCGCCTTCGCGCAGCACCCGCTGGTGCCGGTGCTGCACCAGTTCGAGGGCCTGTGCGGTGAACCTGCGGCCGGCTACATCCACTGGGGCGCGACGACGCAGAACATCTTCGACACCGCGAGCGCGCTGCAGATGCGGCGCACGCACCGCCTGCTGGCCGGTCACCTCGACGCCGCCATCGCCGCGCTCGGCCGCCTGGCGCTGGCCGAACGCGACACGCCGATGGCCGGCCGCACGCACGGCCAGCATGCGCTGCCAATGACCTTCGGCTTCAAGCTCGCGGGCTGGATTGACGAGCTCGACCGCGACCGCCGGCGGCTGCACGAACGCCTCGCTCCTTCATTCGTCGCCTGCATGGGCGGTGCGATCGGCACCTTCGCCGCCATGGGCGAGGCTGGCCGCGAGGTCGAGGCGCGCCTGGCGGCGCTGCTGAAGCTGCAGCCGGCCGGGCTGCCGGCGCGCTCGTCGTATGACCGCGCGAGCGACTACATCGCCTCGCTCGCGCTGCTCGCCGGCACGGCGCAGAAGATCGCCCAGGACCTGGCGTTCATGCAACGCACCGAGATCGGCGAGGCGGCCGAAGCCTTCCACATGGGCAAGGTGGGCAGCTCGACGATGGCGCAGAAGCGAAACCCTTCCACCGCGCTGCTGCTGGCCAGCCTGGCGCGTTTGCTGCGCGCGCGCGTGCCGCCGGCGCTCGAGGCGATGGTGCGCATGGACGAGGGCGACTCATCGGCGACCAACGTCACCGACACGCTGCTGCCGGAGATCGCCATCATCGCCACCTCGGTGGCCGAGACGCTGGCCCGCCTCGCCGAGGGGCTCGTCGTGCACCGGGCGGCGATGCGCCGCAACCTCGACCTCACGCAGGGGCTCATCGTCGCCGAGGCGGCGATGATGCAGCTGACCCGGCTCATGGGGCGGCACGAGGCGCATCGCCTGCTCTACGAGGCGGCGCAGCGCGCGCAGTCCGAGGGCCTGCCGTTCATGGTGGCCATCGCCGAGCATCCGCGCCTGGCGGCCGAAGGGGTGCCACCCGGCCTGAAGCAGGCGCTCGAGCCGAGCGCCTACGTCGGCGCCTCGGCGGCGATCACCGAAGAGGTGGTGGCGCGCGCCACCGCTCAGCGGCCGGCCGCGTGAGCACCGGCGTGGCGCCCGGCGCGCTTGCCGGGGGCGCCGCGCAGCTGCGGCGCTGACGGCGGCGCGGCCACGGAGTGGCCTTCGCGCGTGGTGACGGGAACGAGGTGCACGCCATACGGCGCAGCCGGGTCGGCCCAGCGCGTGGTGATGGCGCGGTGCAGTTGCTCCACCTGGTCGGCGACGCGGCAACCGACGATGTCGAAGAAGTCGGCATGCTCGTTGGCGAGGTCGGTGCGGCCGAGCAGCACGACGCTCAGCGCGGCCGGCACTTCGAGGCCGGCTCCGGTGAGCAGGCGGCGGAAGCGCACGCCGTCCTCGATGCCCCAGGCCACCAGCGCCGTGAAGGGCAGGCGCCCAGAGGCGTCCATGCGCTCGCGCAGCCACTGCACCAGAGCCGCGTCGTAGTCTTCGTCGGGCAGGCGCGCGACCGAGATCAGTTCGAATGTGCAATCGGGCAGCGCGACCTTCAGCTGCTCGAGGCGGCGGCGGCCGAGCTCGCTGGCGAGGAACGACTGCGACGTGGTGGCATAGGCGAAGCGGCGGTGCCAGCTGCGGCGCAGGCGTTCCACGGCGACGGCGAGCGGCTCGCCCCACTCGGTGCCCACCGACTCGACGTCGGCGCCGACGAGTGCCGCGCCGTCCACCGCCAGCACGTCGCTCTTCTCGCGCAGCGCCGCCAGCACGTCGACGGTGATCGTCTTGTAGGTGGACTGGATGACGCAGGCATCGAAGCGCGGCAGGCCCTTCAGCACGGTGAGCGCGTGGTCGGGGTCGGTGTACGACACCTCGAGCACGCGTTGCCCTTCGGCGGCGAAGCGGCGCTGCAGGCCTTCGACGAGCACGCGGCCGCGCACGATGCTGATCGAGCGGCGCAGCAGCAGCACCGAACGCACGGCGGGCACCCGTGCGCCCGCTGCATCGCGTGCCGCACGGTCCGCCGCCGATGAGGCCGGTGCGGCGGCCTGGCCGTGGCCGCGGAAGAACGTGCCGCGACCCACCTGCGAGGCGATGAGCCCGCGGCCCTTGAGCTGCTCGAAGGCGCGCTGCACCACCATCTGCGAGGCGCCGTAGCGGCGCATCAGCTCGCGGATCGGCGGCAGCCGGTCACCCGGTGCGGCCTGGCGCGCCAGGCCTTCGAGGTACTGCTCCAGGTCGGTGGCGGGCTTCCGCATGCCGTGCACCATACAACACATTGCATGCGCAGCCGCCTGCGACACAGGCCTTCCGCCCCGCCGCGCGGCGGATCAGCGGCCCGCCACGGCCTCGCTCGGCGGGCCGTGGCGGCGCCGCGCCGTCACCCGCCACAGCAGCCACGCGACGATGCCGCCGTTGAGCAGGTTCCAGGCGATGCCGTTGACGAAGGCGGCCTCGTACGAGCCGGTGAGGTCGAAGACCTTGCCCGACATCCAGCCGCCGAGCGCCATGCCGAAGAGCGTGCACATCAGCACCATGCCCACGCGTGCGCCGGCCTCGTGCGGCGGGAAGTGCTCGCGCACGATGATGGCGTAGCTCGGCACGATGCCGCCCTGGAAGAGGCCGAACAGCGCCGACACCAGGTACAGCGACACGAGCCCGTCGAACGGCAGGAAGAGCAGCAGCGCGATGCCCTGCAGCACCGAGCCGAGCAGCAGAGTGCGCAGGCCGCCGATGCGGTCGCAGATGGCGCCCGAGACGAGGCGGCTGACGATGCCGCAGGCGAGCATCAGCGAGAGCATCTCGGCGCCGCGCGCCGCGCCGTAGCCGAGGTCGGTGCAGTAGGCGACGATGTGCACCTGCGGCATGCTCATCGCCACGCAACAGGCGACGCCGGCGATGCACAGCAGCCCCTGCGCCTGGTTGAGCGAGAGGCCGAAGGGCATCGACGACGGCATCGCGCCGCCCGCCGGCGCGGTGGCCGGCGCGGCGGCCGCGGGCGGGCGCGGCCGCAGCAACAGCGCCAGCAGCGGCATGACCACCGCGCACAGCACGCCCAGGCCGATGAACGTGGGCCGCCAGCCGACGGTGCCGACGAAGTGCTGCACGACCGGCGGCCAGATCGCCCCGGCGACGTAGTTGCCGCTCGCGCACACCGCCACGGCGATGCCGCGCCGGCGCACGAACCACAGCGACGCATCGGCTACCAGCGGCGCGAAGGTCGCGGCGCTGCCGAGCGCGCCGAGCAGCACGCCGTGCACGAGCGCGAAGACCCACACGTTGCCCGCCAGCCCGGCGCCGATGTAGCCGGCACCGAGCCCGCCGGCGCCGATCATCACCACCGTCATCAGGCCGTAGCGGTCGGCGAGCCTGCCCATCAGCACGCCGCCGAGGCCGAAGCCGACCATCAGCAGCGTGTAGGGCAGCGAGGCGTCGGCGCGCGCCGTGCCGAACTCGGCCTGCACCGTGGGCAGCACCACCGAGACGACGTACATCGCGCTGCTGCCCAGCGTCATCAGCGCCAGCGTCACCGACAGGCGCATCCACGCGTAGCGCGAGTCGGTCGTGCGACCCGAAGCCGCAGAAGCCGCCGAAGCGGCTGAAGCGGCAGCGTCGCCGTTCATTGCGCCGCGGTGGCTGATCCGGACACGGCCGGGGCGGGCGTGGTGGGGGGCGTGACGTCTGCCCGCCGCCGATAGGTGACGAAGGCCATGAGCGTGCCGTCCGTCGCCTGCGCCTCGGTGCGCGCGACTTCCTCGAACAAGGTGCGGTCCAGCGCGGGGAAGAAGACCTCCGCCTCGGGCCAGCGGCGCGCGACCTCGGTGAGGCGCAGTTCGTCGGCGCGCGGCAGGGCCTGCGCGTAGATCTCGGCGCCGCCCACGACGCACACCTCGGGCTCGTCGGCCAGGCGTTCGAGCGCCTCGTCGAGCGAACGCGCCGTCTCCGCGCCGGGGGCTTCGAAGCCGGCGTCGCGGCTCAGCACCACGTTGCGCCGGCCCGGCAGCGGGCGGAAGCGCTCGGGCAGCGAGAGCCAGGTCTTGCGCCCCATCACCACCGGCTTGCCGAGCGTCACGGCACGGAAGTGGCGCTGGTCGGCGACGTCGGTGAAGAGCAGCCCGTTGCGGCGGCCGATGCCGCCATCGGCAGCCACGGCGGCGACGAGAACGAGCTTCAAGGAACGAGCCTCATGCGTGGACTTCATACGGCCACCGGCGCCTTGATGGCCGAGTGGTGCTGGTAGCCGACGATCTCGAAGTCGTCGTACTCGTAGTCGAAGATGGAGGGCGGGCGGCGCTTGATGGCGAGCGTCGGGAACGGGTACGGAGCGCGTTCGAGCTGCGTGCGCACCTGCGCCTCGTGGTTGCGGTAGATGTGGCAGTCGCCGCCGGTCCACACGAAGTCGCCGGGTGCGAGGTCGCATTGCTGCGCCAGCATGTGCGTGAGCAGCGCGTAGCTGGCGATGTTGAACGGCACGCCGAGGAAGATGTCGGCGCTGCGCTGGTAGAGCTGGCAGCTCAGCTTTCCTGGAGCCGATGGCGACTCGCCGGGCGCCACGTAGAACTGGAAGAACGCGTGGCAGGGCGCCAGCGCCATCTTCGGCAGCTCGGCGACGTTCCAGGCACTGACGATGATGCGGCGGCTGTCGGGGTTGGTCTTGAGCTGCTGCACGACCTCGGCGATCTGGTCGATGTGTCCGCCCGGATCGTCGGCACTGGGCTTGGGCCAACTGCGCCACTGCACGCCGTACACCGGACCCAGGTCGCCGTCGGCCTTGGCCCACTCGTCCCAGATCGTCACGCCGCGCTCCTGCAGCCAGCGCGCGTTGCGCTCGCCACGCAGGAACCACAGGAGCTCGAGCGCGATGCTCTTCCAGTGCACCTTCTTCGTCGTGATCAGCGGAAAGCCCTCGGCGAGGTCGAAGCGCATCTGGTAGCCGAAGACGCTCTTCGTGCCCGTGCCGGTGCGGTCGGTCTTGGGCACGCCATGCACGAAGACATGGCGCATGAAGTCCTCGTAGGTGCGGCGCGCGGGGCGCAAGCTCGGGGAAGGGCGGGTCACGTCAATACGCTCCGAACAGGGCATCGAGGGCTTCCTGGATCTCGGCCCGCGCATCGGCGAGGTGGCCGACCACTTTACGCAGCTCCGCGGTCGGCACGGCGCCGATGGCGGCCGTATCGAGCACGAACTTCTCGCCGCGCAACGTCACGAGGGGATGCAGGGCGCGGGCCCGCGGCCCGAACGCCGTCTCGCGCCGCAGGGGAATCACGACGCGGGTCTCCAGGCCCGCGATGTAGTCATTCTGCACGTCCAGGAAGTAGGGAGTGTGCTTGCGTTCGGCAGCATCGGGATTGGCATAGACGTCGAGCCGCCCCATCAGCGGCCCTTCATGAAGGTGCGGTAGCGCGCCAGCGGCAGGCCTTCCCTGGCGATGCGGGCGTTGTAGTGCTCGATTGCCTCCTTGTTCTCTTCGTTCCAGCGCTCCCAGTAGCGGCGCTTCACCTCCTCGGTGAGCAAGGCGTCGACGGTGGCCGAGACGTTCATGCCCAGTTCACGGGCCATGTCGAGTACCTTCGCATTGAGGCTGAGGTTGGTCGGTCGTTTGGCGGCATTGGCGAGGCGGCGCATCTGGACACTCCACGAAGCATGCGCATCGATTATGCGCGCAGCGTCGGTGGCCGATCGCTGCTCCAGGACGCTCTTCGGGCCGGTGCCCGCGAGGTCCTAGGCCGCCGGCTCGAGGTCGAACTGCATCGCCGCCAGGCGCGCGTAGAGCCCGCCGCGTGCCACCAGCTCGTCGTGCGTGCCGACGTCGACGATGCGCGCAGCCTCCAGCACGACGATACGGTCGGCGCGCTGCACGGTGGCCAGGCGGTGCGCGATGACGAGCGTCGTGCGGTCCTTCATCGCCGCTTCCAGTGCCGCCTGCACCATGCGCTCGCTCTCGGCGTCGAGCGCGCTCGTGGCCTCGTCGAGCAGCAGCAGCGGCGGGTTCTTCAGCATCGCGCGGGCGATGGCGATGCGCTGGCGCTGCCCGCCCGACAGGCGCACGCCGCGCTCGCCGAGATAGGTGCCGTAGCCCTCGGGCAGCGCGGTGATGAACTCGTGCGCGAAGGCGGCCTTGGCGGCGGCGACGACCTCGTCGTCGCCGGCGTCAGGCCGGCCGTAGCGGATGTTCTCGAGCGCCGAGGTCGAGAAGACCGTGCTGTCCTGCGGCACGAGGCCGATGCGCGCACGCAGCGCGCCGAGCGAGGCCTCGCGCACCGGCACGCCGTCGACCTCGATGCGGCCGTGCGACGCATCGTAGAAGCGCATCAGCAGCTGGAAGACCGTGCTCTTGCCGGCACCGCTCGGCCCCACCAGTGCCACCGTCTCGCCCGGCCGCACCTGCAGCGAGAAGTCGGCGAGCGCGGCCTGCTTCGGGCGCGAGGGGTAGTGGAAGGTGACATGCGCGAGCGACACCGAGGCGCCGCGCCCCGGCACCGCCGGCGGCAGCGCGCGCGGCGCCGCCGGCTCGGCCACTGGCGAGCGCGAGGCGAGCAGTTCCATCAGCCGCTCGGTCGCGCCGGCGGCGCGCAGCAGGTCGCCGTAGACCTCGGCCAGCACCGCCACCGAGCTCACGAGGATGATGACGAAGACGACCGTCTGCCCCAGGTGCCCGGCCGTGATCTGCCCGGCCAGCACCGCCTGCGTGCCCTGGTACAGCCCCCACAGCAGCGTGCCGAAGGTGGCGGTGATGATGAAGGCGACGAGCAGCGAGCGCACGCGCGTGCGCTTGCGCGCGGTGTCGAAGGCGCGTTCGGTGCTGTCGGCGAAGCGCTCGGCCTCGCGCCGCTCCTGCACGAAGCCCTGCACCACGGGGATGGCGTTGAGCACCTCGGCGGCGATGGCACTCGAATCGGCGACGCGGTCCTGGCTGGCGCGGCTGAGCTTGCGCACGCGCTGCCCGAAGTACAGGCTCGGCAGCACCACCAGCACGAGCATGGCCAGCACCTGCGCCATCACGTAGGGGTTGGTGACGATGAGGGCGATGAGCGCGCCGACGCCCATCACCGCGTTGCGCAGGCCCATGCTGAGCGACGAGCCCACCACCGTCTGCACGACGGTGGTGTCGGTGGTCAGGCGCGACAGCACCTCGCCTGTCTGCGTGGCCTCGAAGAACTCGGGGCTCTGCCGCACCACGTGGGCATAGACGGCGTTGCGCAGGTCGGCGGTGATGCGTTCGCCGAGCCAGGTCACCATGTAGAAGCGCGCTGCCGAGAAGACGCCGAGCGCCGCGCCGACGCCGAACAGGGCCACGAAGTGGTCGCGCAGGGCGAGCACGCGCTGGCCGGGGTCGGCCGCGACGAGGCCCTGGTCGATGAGCAGCTTCAGCGCCACCGGAAAGAGCAGCGTCGACAGCGCGGCCAGCAGCAGGAAGGCCAATGCCAGCGCGATGCGGCCGCGGTAGGGTTTCAGATAGGGCGCGAGGCCGCTCAGCGATCGCGGCGTCGTGGCCGCGGCCCGCTGTGCTTCAGGGATGGGCATGGGGCGCAAGTCTATGCGGCGCCGTGCCACGCCCGGACCCGCCACGCCCGGACCGGGCGCGCGCCGGCCGCGCCGCAGGGCGTGCGGCCCGTGGGGCGGCGGTGTGGCGGCAGGCCCGTGCGGCCGTGGAGTGGCCGCAAGGGCCGGCAGCCGCCCTTTTTCCGGGGGGTGCGTCACGATACGCAACACAGCGGGGGCAAAAGTTCGGGCGGTTGTGGTCGAATAACACGCAGGCTGCGGCCGCCCTGCACGCGGACCCCGGCCGCTCCGCTCCCGCACGTTCGTTCCACCCTCCTGCTGCCGCGCGCCGGGCTGGCCCGCGCCGGCGCAGGCTCCCCGGCTTCACTGGCCCCATGCCGCACCCGATCGATCCGTCGACCCTGCCCACGCCCTTGTCCGCACCCCGGGCCGGGCCGGCACTGACGGCCGAGCCGGTCAGCGGCGGCGTGCCGCTGAGCGTGCCGCTCGGCTCGCTCACGCTCGCCTTCGTCGTCGCCTCCGTGGGCGTGGCGGCGCTGCTCGGCTGGGGCCTCGCGGCCTGGCTGCAGCCGGTGTCGCCCTGGATGGTGGGGCTCGCCTCGGCGGTGGGGGTGGTCTGCACGGCCTTGCCGCTCGGCGTGGCGCTGCTCGGCCTGGCGCGCAAGGCGGCGGCACCGGGCTTGCCGCCGGCAGCCGCGGCACCGCAGCCGGCGCCGGCCGCCACTGGCGTGCGCGTCGTGCCGCAGGGGCTGGTGCTGGGCCGCGAGCACTTCACCGACATGGTGGGGCGCGAGTGGGCGCGGGCACGCCGCTACGGCACCGGTGCGGCGCTGCTGCTGGTGGAGGTCGACCGCTATGCGCGTCTCGTCGATGCGCTCGGCGACGCGGCCGGCGAGAAGGTGCTGGCCGACCTCATCGCCGCCACCGCGCCGACCTTGCGTGGCGCCGATGCGCTCACCCGCTACGAGGCCGGCCAGTTCGCCGTCTTCCTTGCCCATGCCGACGCCACCGGCGCGCTCGACGTGGCCGAGCGCATCCGCGAGCGCGCCGAGCAGATGGAAGTGGCCGTGCCGCCGCGGCGCGTTCGCTTCACGGTCGCCCTTGGCGTGGCCCACCTGCGGCCGGCCCATCTGCACCTGCAGGCGCTCGTCGACGACGTCAGCGAGGCGCTCGCGGTGGCGCGCGCGGTCGGCGGCAACTGCGTGCGCGCAGCGCCGGTGGACGCCGGACAGCGCCCGGCGCCAGGCGCAGCGCGCGACGGCTCGCGCGCCGACAAGAACTGAAGCTGCACGCGACGCTGCCGCGTGCGCAGCCCGGCGCCTGCCGGGGCCCTTCGAGCGCCCGCCCGGTGCACGCCGCGGCACCCTCTCAGCCGAGCTTGACCGGCGCGGCATAGCCCGTCATCTCGAGGTACCCGAGGCCGACCCGCCGCCCGCCCTCGTCGAGCAGTTCGGCCACGCCTTCCCAGTACACGGTGCCGGTGCCGGTGCGGCCGTCGAGTTCCTGCGCATCGAGCAGCGCACGCACGGTGTGGCGGCCGGCGGGCGTGCGCACCTGCCAGCGTACCGGGTACATCGCGCTCGTGGCCGCGCTGCGCCAGCGTGAGCCGGGCTCGAACGCCACCTCGCCGGGTTCGAAGGCGCGCGGCGCCGCGCCGGGTGCGGCGTGACGGTGGCTGCCGCCCGCCCACAGCGTGCTGCCGTCGGCGCGGCGCAGCCGGAAGGCGGTGAGCGCGCTGCCGTCGAGCAGGTTCATGCCGATCCAGTCCCAGCCGACGGCGTGCGGATGCAGCAGTTCGTCGCTCCACTCGTGGTCGAGCCAGGCCCGGCCGTGCAGCTGCTGGCGCTGGCCGCGCACTTCGAGCGTCAGCTGCGCCTGCAGCTGCGGCACGCTGTAGTAGTGGCTGGCCTGGCGCTCTTCGGGGCCCTTGCGCGAGAAGCCGGCATCGCCCTGGAGCAACGGCGGTTGCACGGCGAGCAGCGTGCCCTGCAGCGAGAAGGCGTCGCTGCGCAGCCCGGCGCGCCAGCGCGCGGCTTGCCATGGGCTCGACGTCTCGCGGGCCAGGTGCCAGCGGGCGAGCCGGACATCGGCGTCCGTGGTGAGGGCGCGATCGGGCCCGGTGGCCGGGTCGCCGTTCCAGCGCGCCAGGCGCTGCGCATGCTGGTGGCGGCCGGCCGCGAGGTCGGTGACGGCCGCATGCGCGAAGAGCAGGTGGCGCGGCGCGAAGCGACCGGGCAGGCCGGGGCCGCCGCGTGCGGCAGCCGCGTCCGCGCGATCTGTCGCGGCGACCTGGCTGCGGAAGAAGGTGACCTGGAAGCCGTGCGTCGGCGCGCTGTCGGCGGCCTGTTCGGGCGCGAGCCAGCCGGTCAGGTACCACCACTCGGTGCGCGTGCCGAGATGGGCGCCATGGTCGCGCGGGAACTGCAGCGGCCGGCCGCGCCGGACGCCCTCGTGCGTGGACGGAGATGGCGATGGAGGCGGTGTCGATGCCGAGGCGGTCGACGCGGGCGCGGCTGCTGCCGCTGCCGCTGGCGCTGCGCGCGCACCGGCGGCCTCGGCCAGCGACGCAAGCCCCGAGAGGCTCATAAGCCAGGCCCGGCGCGTCGGACCCGCGAGGGGCGCCCGGCTCACCAGTCCTCCTTCACCGACAGCACCGCGCTGCGCGCGGT
The DNA here is from genome assembly GCA_016223165.1 of Burkholderiales bacterium. GTDB lineage: Bacteria > Pseudomonadota > Gammaproteobacteria > Burkholderiales > Burkholderiaceae_C > Rubrivivax. The sequence continues at coordinate 600,435 of JACRPO010000012.1, read as the reverse complement.
GGCGCCACGTGCCGCCCAGGCCGAGGTCAGCGTGCCGGCGGCAAAGACGGCGGCGCAAAGCGCCGCCAGGCGGCCGGCCGGCAGCACCATCTCCATCGTCCAGTGAAAGCTCTGCGGGTTGACGACGTGCACGAGCACCGCGCTCACCGCGAGGCCGAGCAGCAGGCCGACACCCACGCCCGCCGCGACCCAGGCCGCCGCCTCCACCGTGACGAGCACGAGCAGCTGCCGGCGCGTGAAGCCCAGGTGCGTGAGCAGCCCGAACTCCTTGCGCCGCGCCAGCACCTGCGCCGACAGGCTGGCCGCGATGCCGACGAGGCCGATGGCGATGGCCACCGCCTGCAGGTAGTAGGTGACGGCGAAGCTGCGGTCGAAGATGCGCAGCGAGACCGTGCGCAGCTCGCCGGTGGTCGCGAAGTCGAGCATCGCCGGGTCGGGCAGCAGCGCGCGCATCGCCTCCATCAGCGCGGCCGGCGTGGCCCCGGGCGCGAGCCACAGCGCGAGGTCGCTCGCGCGCTCGTCGCCGGTGAGCCGCTGGTACAGCGCGCGGTCCATCGCCACGGAGCCGAACTGGCGCGCGAAGTCGCGGTAGACGCCGCGCACATGCGTGGTGATCGGCGTGGTGATCGGCGTGGTGATCGGCGTGGTGATCGGCGTGGTGATCGGCGTGGTGATCGGCGTCGTGACGGGCGTGGTGGGCGCCGTGGCGGGCGGTTTGGTGGGCGGTGCGGCGGGCGGTGTGGCCGGTGGTGCGGTGGCCATGCCCGCCGCGCTCTCGTCCGCCCCGCGTGCCCCTGCGACGCGCCCGATCGGCAGCTCGAGGCGGTCGCCGGGCCGGGCACCGTACAAGGCCTGCACCGCCTCGCTCACGAAGATGTCGGGCAGCGTGCCGTGCGGCGGCAGGGCGCGCTCGACCAGCGCCAGCGGGGGGGTGGTTGCGGCGGCGACGGTGGAGCCCTTGTCGGCGGCATCGGCGTCCAGCGTGTGCAGCGGCCTCGCCATCAACGTCACCGCGGGCCGGCCGGGCTCGAGCTGCAGCGAGCGCACGCGCGAGGCGCTCACGCGCTGCACGCCCGGCAGTTGTCGCACGCGCGCCTCGAACTCGGGCGGCAGCCAGGCCGTCTCGGCCATCGCCGCGCTGGCGGCGGCGCGGGCATACAGGTCGGCCGGCAGCACCTGGTCGAGCCAGTCGGAGACGGCCGTGCGAAAGCTCGCCACCATCACCGTGAGCGCGACCGAGAGCGCGAGGCTCGCCACCACGCCGGCCGTGGCCGCGGTGGCGGTGGCACGGTGATACGACGCGCGCCGCCAGGCGAGCCAGCCGAGCGGGCCGGGCCGGCCGGTCGACAGCGCCTGCGTGCGAAGCGAGGTCAGTGCGTGCACGACCGAGGGCACCCACACGATGCCGCCGCACAGCAGGGCGGCCACCGAGAGATAAGCGGCCAGCGGCAGGCCCCACACCGCCGGCACGAAGGCGAGCGCGGCACCGAGCGCCAGCAACGCGAGTGCGGGCCAGGCCGGCGGCGCGCGGCCGCCGGGGTCGCCGAGGCCTTTCAGGGCCACGGCCGGGCGCAGGCGCTCGGCGGCGCGCGCCGGGAACCAGCCGCCGGCCATCGCCGACGCCACGCCGAGCGCGACGAACACCGCCGCCGCCGGCGTGCTCCAGTGCAGCGCCGGCTGCACGCCGGGGAAGTAGCCGCCGCCGAGATCGCCGGCCAGTGCGCGCAGGGCGATCGCGGCCATCGCCGTGCCCGCGGCCATGCCGGCCACGCCGCCGGCGAGACCGACGAGCGCGCACTCGGCGAGCACGAGCGCGCGCCGCCCGCGCGCCGTCAGGCCGAGCACGCCGAGCAGCGCCAGCGCCGGCGTGCGCTGCGCCACCGACAGCGAGACGACGGAGTAGACGAGAAAGGCGCCGACGAACAGCGCCACCAGCGCCAGCACGGTGAGGTTGATGCGATAGGCGCGCGAGAGGTTGGAGACGCGCTGCTCGGCCGCCACGGGCGCCACCGCGCGCACCGTGGGCGGAAGCGCCAGGCGCGCCACGAGCTGGGCCGCGTCGCTGCCGGGGGCGAGGCGCAGGTCGATGCGCGAGACCCGCCCGTCGAAGCCGAAGAGCTGCTGCGCGGCCGCGATGTCCATCACCACCAGCGGCGCGCCGCCGACCGCCACGTCGCCGGCCACGCGCAGCGTCTGCCAATGCGGCCCGGCCTGCAGTTGCAGGAACCGTGGTCGCGGCTCGGCTTCGGGTGTCCGACCGCCCGGTGCACTCGCGGCCTCTCGGTCAGGGCCCGCGGCAGCGAGGAGCCGCTCGCGCGCGGCGCGATTGACGAAGACCACGCCGCCATCGAGAAACACCTGCGGCGGCTCGCCGCGCGCCGGCAGCGGCAGCAGCGCCGGGGCCAGCGGCGCGATGCGCAGCGCATCGATGCCGAGTACACGCACGGCCTGCCGCGGCGCGGCTTCGCCGGCGCGGCCATCGGTGCGGCCACCGGCGCGGCCACCGGTACGGCCACTGGCGCGGCCGTACGTCTCGAGCTCGACCACGGCGCTCGCGTGCGTCACCGCTTCGTCGTCGAGCACCCGTTCGAACAACGCATCGGCAAACCCCTCGTGCTGGCCGTGCAGGCTGAGGTCCGGCTCGCCGTTGGCGCTGCGCACGGCGGCGGCGAACTCGCCGAGGGCCGAGCGGTTGATGAGGTGCACCGACCACGCGAGCGCGACGCCGAGGCTCACCGCGAGCAGCGCCACCGCGTGCCGCCAGGGGTGGTGGCGCCACTCGCGCCACACGAGAGGCCACAGGGCCGTGAACACGCGCGCGTGCCTCATGTGCGTCTCGCTGCGCGTCTCGCTGCGCGCCTCATGCCCCGCCCGCAACGATGCCCGCCGGTGTCAGGCGCAGCGTGCGGTCGGCCAGCGCCGCCGCTGCCGCCGAGTGCGTGACGAGCAGGCAGGTCGCGCCGGCCTCGCGCACCTGGCGGCGCAGCACCTCGAGCACGACACCGGCGGTGCCGGGGTCGAGGTTGCCCGTGGGTTCGTCGGCGAGGATGAGCTGCGGCCCGTGCACGACGGCGCGTGCGATGGCGACACGCTGCAACTGCCCGCCCGAGAGCTCGGCCGGCCAGCGCGCGCCGAAGCCGTGCAGCCCCACCGCCGCGAGTGCGGCCTCGGCGCGCTCGATGCCGGCGCCGCGGCCGTGCCCGGCCAGCCAGAGCGGCAGGGCGACGTTCTCGGCCACCGGCAGGTGCGGCAGCACGTGGAAGGCCTGGAAGACGAAGCCGACGCGCTCGCGCCTGAGAAGTGCGCAACCGTCGTCGTCGAGCGTCGCGAGGTCGGTGCCGGCGAGCATGATGCGCCCGGCGTCGGCGCGGTCGAGGCCGGCGATGCAGTTGAGCAGTGTCGACTTGCCGACCCCGCTCTCGCCGACCAGGGCCACGAACTCGCCGGCACGCAGCGCCAGCGACACCTGGCTGAAGACGGTGTTCTCGCCGTAGCGCTTGGCCAGGTCATGGATCTGCAGCATGGACGCATCGATGATGCCGCAACGCACGGGCCGCGAAGGCCGAGCGCCGATGGCTGCGTGCTATCGTCGTTTGCAGTGGTCGGCCGGCGGCGCGGGCGCGTGCCGTGCCGAACGTCGAACGCATCCACCGATGCAACGCAAGGGAGGGCCCGCCCATGGGCTACGACATCGACCTCTCCGGCCGCGTGGCCTTCATCACCGGCGCCTCCAGCGGCCTGGGCGCGCAGTTCGCGCGCGTGCTGAGCCGCGCCGGCGCCGGCGTGGTGCTCGCCGCGCGCCGCATCGAACGGCTGAAGACGCTGCGCGCCGAGCTCGAGGCCGAAGGCGGCGACGCGCATGTCGTCGGGCTCGACGTCACCGACCCGGCGAGCATCCGCGCCGCCGTCGCCCATGCCGAGACGGAGATGGGCGCCATCGACATCCTCGTCAACAACTCGGGCGTCGGCTCGACGCAGAAGCTCACCGAGGTCTCGCCCGAATCGTTCGACCACGTGATGGGCACCAACACGCGCGGCGCGTTCTTCGTGGCGCAGGAGGTGGCCAAGCGCATGATCGCGCGCAGCAAGGGCGAGGCGCCGGGCACCTTCACCGGCGGGCGCATCGTCAACATCGCCTCGATGGCCGGGCTGCGCGTCTCGCCCGGCATCGGCGTGTACTGCATCAGCAAGGCCGCCGTCGTGCAGATGACGAAGGCGATGGCGCTCGAGTGGGGCCGCCACGGCATCAACGTCAACGCGCTGTGCCCGGGCTACATCGACACCGAGATCAACCACCATGTCTGGCAGACCGAGGCCGGGCAGAAGCTGGTGGCGAGCATGCCGCGCAAGCGCGTCGGCAAGCCCGAGGACCTCGACGTGGCGCTGCTGATGCTGTGCGCCAACCAGAGCCACTTCATCAACGGCGCCGTCATCTCGGCCGACGACGGCCAGGCGATCTGAAGGCAGGGGTGTCGCGATTGCCACGGGAGGCGAGCGCATGCGCCACCTGACCCCGCTGGAGGCGCGCGTGCTCGGCGTGCTGGTGGAGAAGCAGGCGACGGTGCCCGACACGTATCCGCTGAGCCTGAACGCGCTCGTCAACGGCTGCAACCAGAAGACGGCGCGCGACCCGGTGATCGAAGCCAGCGAGGCCGAGGTGCTGGTGGCGCTGGACGGGCTGAAGTCGCTCTCGCTCGCCTTCGAGGGCAGCGGCAGCCGCGTCGTCAAGTACGAGCACAACATGGCGCGCGTGCTGCAGCTGCCCGGCGCCGCCGTGGCACTGCTGGCGGTGCTGATGCTGCGCGGCCCGCAGACGGCGGCCGAGCTGCGCCTGAACTGCGAGCGCCTGCACCGCTTTGCCGACATCTCCTCGGTCGAGGGTTTTCTCGAGGAGCTGGCCTCCAAGGAGCCGCCGCGCGCCGTGAAGCTGGCGCGTGCGCCCAGCGAGCGCGAGGCTCGCTGGGCGCAGCTGCTCACCGGCGAGCCGCCGCCGCAGCCCGCCGGCGCTGCGCCGCGCCACGCCGGTGGCGCCGTGGCGGGCCTGGACGTGAGCGCCGGTGAGCTGGCCGCGCTGAAGGCCGAGCAGACGCGGCTGGCCACCGAGCTCGAACAGCTGAAGGAGCTCGTGCATCGCATGGCCCGCGAACTCGGCGTGGCGACCTGAGACCGAGCTGCTGGCCCACCGCACTGTCCCGATGCGATTCAACCTGCCCGCCGAGAAGAAGCTCGTGCACGAGATGACCGTCCCCATCCGCTGGGGCGACATGGACGCGATGGGCCATGTCAACAACACCATCTACTTCCGCTACTTCGAGATCGTGCGCCTGGACTGGTTCTTCCGCGCCGCGGCGCCGCACGGCATCACCTCGCTCAGCGGCGAGGGCGTCATCATCGTCAACGCCTTCTGCAACTTCATCCGCCAGCTCGAGTTTCCGGGCGACGTGATCACCAAGCTCTACGTGGCCGAGGTCGGGCGCAGCAGCTTCGACACCTACCTCACCATGGAGCGCAGCGACGAGCCCGGCGTGCTCTATGCCGAAGGCGGCGCGACGACGGTGTGGAGCGACTATGCGGCGAAGAAGAGCAAGCCGATGCCGGCCTGGCTGCGTGCGATCGTGAGCTGAGGCTCCGGCACGCGGCGATTCGGCATTTCCGCGGCGTTCGAGGCCTTGGCGCCGGCGCTGTGCCGCGAACCGACGCGCGGCGGGCCTCTGCTGGGGTCAAGCGTGCTGCAGTCCGAGAATGCCGGAGACATCGGACAGGATCGCAAATGCGGTTGACTCGTTCAGGCCGCCGGCGAGGGTGTAGGGAACGCCGCCTGCCTCCACGTCAACTCGATACGAGATGTCGGCAAGCTGCCCCTTGAACTTCGCCTTTGCTGCTCCGCTGGCGGCTGCATGCATCGCGCCGAGGCCGTGATGGAGCGTGATGACGTCGGATGGGTTGTCTCCTGAAAGCACGTGATTCCTGATGATCGCCCGATGAATGTCTTTCTGTCGAATCGATCGGCCTTCGATGCTCACCCCGTCGGAAGAAACGCTGAAGGTCGACGGCAATCGATGCTTGCGGGCGGCCGGGCCGACTTTCATTCGAGCCCAGACCAGCGCAGCGAAGATCGCTGCAAACACAAAGGCTGCAGGGATGCTGATGAACAGGAAGATGACGACTGGCAGCACCCCGAGCGCAGCCAATCCCCAGGGAACCGGAACCGCTTCGGGTTGCGTCACGAAAGTCGTGGATTGCCCTTGTTCATTCTTCGTATAGGCCATGTCGGTCCTCCTTCGTCTCAGGGAATGAAGTTCGTCAATCGCCGCAGGCTGTCGGCCTCTTCGGCGAGGTAGAGGGCATCCAGGCGCCCGACAAGCACGCCCGGGCTCACCTGCACCGTCTTCTGCCACCCGATGTAGCCGGCGGCGCCGATCGACCAGTCCTTGAAGGGGCTCGCGGAATTGCCGAAGGTGCCCGTGCCCGGCGCGGTGCCCACGCTGACGCCGAGATCGCCGGTGGCGAAATCGATCCAGCGCAGCGCATTGCCGCTCTGCATGAGGCCGCGCGCCGCCGGCGTGTGCAGGTCGCCCGCCTGCAGCATGTGCGGCCGCACGCGCTGGGGCAGCGCGCCCGTGAGGATGAAGCTGCCCGCATATTCCTTGCGGTCGGTGCCGTCGGCGAGCACGCTGCCCAGGCGCAGGCCGATGCTGTAGAAGACCCGGTTGCCGGCCGTGATCTCGTGGAACGCCGGCGTCAGCACGCTCCAGCTGGTGGTGAAGATGCCGTTCGGCGGCGCGGGCGGCAGCGGCGTCACGAGGCCGTCGGTCTTGCGCACGCTCACCGCGTTCTCGCCGGTCGCACCCGAGATCAGCACGAGGTAGTCGCGCGTCTGCTCGACGATGTCGTTGGCGCCACCTGCGGCGGCGCCGCTGGCGATGAGCTCGGCGGCACCGGTGTCGGCGTCGGGCGCGCGCAGGATCTGCATGGTGCCGCCCACCGAGGTGCGCAGGTAGACATGCGTGTCGTCGTAGACGGTGCCCGACATCAGCGTGCCGACGCCCGCGCGCAGCTCGCGCAGGCCGGTGCCGTTGACGAGATCGAGGCGGTGCAGCTTGTCGTCGGCAACGAACAGCATGCCAGCGCGCATGCGGCTGCCACCGATCACGCCGCTTTGCGCGCCGACGGCGGCGATGGCGCTGGCGAAGGTGGCGAGCGAGCTCGGATTGGCGAACTGCGGGTCGGTGCTGAAGAGGCGGCTGCCGCCGCTCGCCTGGACATTGCGCCAGATGAGTGAGGTCATCGCACCAGTGGATGGATGCGTGGTCCAGCTCGCCAACGCGAAGGTCGGCAGGTCACCGGGGAAGGTGGGCGCTGCGCGCGGCGCGGCGTCCGCGGCGGCGTGCAAGCCGACATAGCGCGTGCTGCCGGCGCTGGTGCCGTAGACGATGAGCGCATCGTCGCCGGCCTGGCTGCGTGCCGCCACGTCGAGCACCACGCCGTTGGCGCCGGTCTCGCTCGACAGGCGCGCCGGTGCCGGAATGCTCGCGCCCTTGTCGAGGCTCAGCCGGTACAGGCTGCCGCCCTTGACGTAGACGATATGGCGCACGCCGGGATCGCTGAGTTCGCCGCTCGCCGCGTCGTAGGCGCCACCGCGGATGCGCAGGATGTTGCGCACGTTCTCGGCGGCCGCCGGCACCGTGTCCACCGCCGTCATGGTCCCAGGCGAGGCGGGGTCGACGACGCTCAGCGTGTAGCTGCCGCTGCCGGCCGTGAGGTCGTTGCTCGACCAGACGGCGATGTAGTACGGGTACGGTGCGGCCGCGGCCGGGCTCACGGTGAGCGTGGCCGCGGCGCTCGTCACCGAGTTGACGCTGTTGGACACGCGCACCGAGAACGTGGCGCCGCTGTCGCCGATGGCGGCGGCGCCGATCGTGTAGCTGGCCGCCGTGGCCCCGGCGATGTCGATGCCGTTGCGCAGCCATTGGTAGGCCAGCGGCGCCGTGCCGATCGCGGCCACGCTGAAGGTGGCGGCCTGTCCCGCCGTCACGGTCACGTTCTGCGGCTGCGTCGTGATCGCGGGCGCGCTCGCCGGTGCGGTGACGCCGAGCGTCGCCGCGGCGCTGGTCACGCTGCCGGCGGCATTGCTGACGACGACATTGAACTGCGCACCGTCGTCGCCGAGCGCGGTGGTTGCGAGCGTGAAGGTGGTGGCGGTCGCGCCGCCGATATCGGCGCCGTTGCGCCGCCACTGGTAGGCGAGCGGCGCCGTGCCGCCCGCAGCGACCGAGAAGCTGGCCGCCGCGCCGGCGATGACCGCCGCGCTCTGCGGCTGCGCCGTGATGGTGGGGGCGACGGCGCTGCCGCCGCCCCCGCCACCGGCGCTGCCGTCGCCGCTTTCCCCCCCACCTCCGCTGCCGCCACAGGCCCCCAGGGCCCATGCGAACAAGAGTGCCAATGTGCAGGCCGCCCGGCGGGTTCCCGTTTGCTTCGTCCCGCCCACTCGTGCCATCGCGTCCATCTGCACTCTCCGCTTCAATCGCCTGCACACATTCGCCTGTGCGGGCCGGGCTCGGCATACCGGCCGTGTGTGCAGCGATTCTTCGAGAGCGGGCGTGACCGGGCCGTTACGGCGCAGGACCTTTGCGCGCGCCTGCAGGGCTCGCTGCACCCCGCATGTCAGGGGGTCGGCGGCTCTTCAGGCCGGCTGGCGTTGCGCCAGCGCGCGCAGTTGCCGGTTGACCGGGTTGCGTTCCAGGAAGGACTGGCGGAACTCGGCCGGCACATGCTCGCGCGCGACGCGGTCCATCCAGGCGAGCGCCTGCGCGGCCACTTCACCGGCGGCCTCGGCCTCGCCGGCGGCGTCGAAGGCGCGCCACAGCGTCAGCGCATATTCGAGCGGGTAAAGCGTCATCGGCGCCAGCGTGCGCAAGCGCTCGCGCAGGACATGCGCCTCGCGCGCCGCGGCCGCGGTATCGCCGGCGCGCAGGCGGGCCTGGATGCACACCACGCGCAACGGGCCGGCGGCCGACCAGATCTCCAGCGCCTCGGCCGCGTGCAGGCTGCGTTCGAGCAGCGCGACGGCCGCCGCGGGGTCCATCTCGCGCGCCAGCTCGAGCTCGATGCGCCAGCGGTGGCGCTCGGGCCGCGGGCAGCGCGGCACCAGCGCCAGCGCCGCCTGCAGCGCCGGCGTGCCGGCGCGGCCGGCCAGGCGCTCGAGCTCCGCCTCCAGCACCAGCGACTCGAGATGCGCCTGCTTCTTCGGCACCTGGCGTGGCTTGTCGAGATAGGCGCGCGCGCGTTCGGGCTGGCCGAGGGCCACGTAGCTCAGCGCCAGTTCGTGGCCGCAGATGGCGTGCAGGTTCACCTCGCCGCCCTGTTCGGTGCGGCGATGGTTCTCCGCCATCAGCGCCATCGCCTCGGCATAGCGGCCCTGGTCGCGCCAGTAACGCGACTGGTAGAAGTCGGTGGTATGCGGCTCGGCGCGGCCGCCGTTGAGTTCGGCCAGGCCGCGGCGGCCGGCCTGCAGCAACTCGCTCGCCACGTCGACGTGGCCGAGGTGGTACTCGGACAGGCTGAGGTGGCACGTTGAATCGTTCTCGTAGGCGTAGTCGCCGGCGGCTCGGCTCACCTGCACGACCTTGCGCAACAGATCCCGCGCCTTGCGCACCTGGGCGCAGACCTCGTGCGTGCCGGCGATCATCAGCAAGCCGCCGGTCGCGAAGTAGTCGAAGGTGCGCACCTCGCCGATCGCGGCCCCGCGCTCGGCAGCCCGTAGCGCACGCTCGGGCTCGTTGAGCAGCGACCAGCAGCTGGCTTCCCAGCCGAGCAACCACAGCAGCATGTTCTCGCCAGCCAGCCGCGGCGCGGCCTCCTGGGCACCGATGAGCAGGGCCAGCGAGGCCTCGTCGGCCCGTTCGTCGAAGCCGAGCGTGCCGCGTGCGATGTCGGCCAGCAGCGCGCCGCGCGGCGTCTCGCGCAGCGCCTGCAGCCGCTGCTCGGCATCGCGCATGCCCTGGCGCTGCTTGCGCGACCATTGCGCGAGAAAGAGGTTGAAGAGGTCTTCGGCGACGGCTTCCGGCCGGCCGGCGCGGGCATGGCAATCAGCGGCTGCCTCGAGCAGCTCGGCCTCCTCGTACTGACGCAGCAGCTTGCGGATCGCCGCGGCGGCCGTGGCAAAGGTATCGCCGGCCTCGGCAAAACGGCCGGCGGCGCGCCAATGGCCGGCGATGCGCGCCGGCGCGCCGCCGTGGCCCACGAGGTGCTCTGCGATGCGCGCATGCCAATGCGGCGCCTGCGCCGCCGGTACGGCGTGGCGCGCTGCCTCGGCGATGAGGTCGTGCGCGAAACGCGCGCCGTCCATCACCGAGGCGCTTTCGAGCTCGTGCCAGGCGTCGGCAAGATCCACTGTGTGCCGCTCGAGCACGAAGGCGGCCAGCTCGACGCCGAAGTCCTGGCCCGCGAGTGCCGCGACATGCAGCAGCTCGGCCGCCGGCGCACCCAGTTGCGCGAGCCGCCGGGCGAGCAGGTCGCGCACCTTGCCGGATGCGGGCAGCCTGGCGCCGGCCTGCTGCAGTACCGCGGCGGACTCCAGGCCGCCATGGCGCTGCATCTCGAGCAGCGTCTGCAGCAGGAAGAGCGGGTTGCCGCCGGTATGCCGGTGCAGGCGGCGCGAGGAGTCGGCCAGCGCGGCATCGCTGCCGTCCATCGCCGCCCCTGGCGGCAGGCAGGCCGCGAGCGATGCCAGCAGCTGGCGCACCTGCGCCGCGTCCAGCGGCGGCAGGTGCACCACGCCGGCATCGTGCGGCACGGCGCGCTGCAGCCAGCCCTGCACGGTTGCCGGCACCTCGGCCGTGCGCAGCGCAAGCACCCAGCGCGGCGGCGTGCCGGTGTTTCGTTGCCGGCCCTCGTCGAGGAGCAAGGGCAGCAGCTCGAGGCTGGCGAGGTCGGCGAACTGCAGATCGTCGACGAGCACCGTGAGGCGGCGCGACGAGGCGGCCGCATCGAGCAGGCGCCACAAGGTGTCACGCAGCCGCAGCGGGTGCACCGGCGCCGCGGCGGACTCGCGGCCATCGGCGACGGCGGCCAGGCGGGCCAGCTCGGGCGGCCACTGATCCGCGCCGGCGAGCGCGGGTGACACGGCACGCGCCAGGCGCAGCACGAGCGCGTAGGGGACGGCGTCGTCGCCGGGGCGGCACTGCACCTGCAGCGACTGGCGGTCGCCATGAGCCCGCGGGGCCGCCTCGAGGGGGAATCCCGGAGCGCGCTGGGTGGAGTCATTGAAGGCAGTGAAGGTACTCGGGTCGGCCTGCTCCATCGCCGCAAGGGCGGCGAGCACGCGCGACTTGCCCACGCCGGGCTCGCCCATCAGGACGGCGACTCGCTCGCCGCGCAACACCTCCTGCAGTGCCGCAAGGTCAACCGCGCGGCCCACGAGTTGCGGCGGGCGCATCAGCGCCAGGCTCACCACGGCGTCGGTCCCCAGCGCGCCGGCCGTGGTGTCGAGGGAGGCGTCGGTGCGCTGGGGCACGGTGGCCTCGCGGGCCTCGATGGCCTGCTTGGCCTGCTTGGCCTGCTTGGCAGTACGGACCTGACCGGCCTGACCGGCCGTACGCGCCCTGGCCCCGCCAATTCCATCGTCCCCGGGTCCTTCGCCGGGCTCCGCTTCGGTCCCGGCGATCTCGGCCAGCAGCCTGCGCGTGGCCGCCCCGGGCTGCGCGCCGATCATCTCGTGGAGCGCCGCCGCGTGCCGGCGGTAGGCGGCCAGCGCCGCGGCGCGGTCGCCGCATCGGTGGTGCAGGCGCATCAGCGCCAGCAGGGCCGGCTCGTCCAGCGGATCGGCCGCCAGCGCCGCCTCGCGCAGCCAGCGCGCCGTGCCGGCGTCGCCGCGCTCTTCGGCCGTGGCCGCGAGGTCGGCGGCGACCTGGCGCTGCCGCGCCGCCATCGCCTCGGCACGCCGGGCAATCCAGGCCCGCAGCGTCGCGCAGTCGTCGTAGTCGTAGGCCGAGAGCAGGCCCGGCGGCGAGGTCGCCGCCGCCGCGGCCTCGGGCGCGGTTGGTTCGAGGTCGTGCCGGCAGCCGGCCTCCAGGCCGACCGGGTCGGCGCCGTCAACCAGGCCCGCGCCGATGCGTCTTCGAAGCCGCGACAGGCGCTGGCGCAGATGCGAGCGGGCCTGCGCCGGTGTCGCCGCCGGCCACAGCAGCGCGGCGAGTTCGGCGCGCGCGGTCGGCCCATCGAGCGCCAGCTTGGCGAGCAGGGCGGCATCCTTGCGCTCGAGCACGTGTTGCCGCCCATCGGCGCCCGTGCAGGTCGGCGTGCCGCGCAGGGCGAGGCGAAGAGGAGCGCGCGGCGCAGCCAGCGGCGGTGGCGGCGGTGGCGGCGGGGCCGGCGGCGCCATCGGCATGTCAGGCGAGCGGCAAGGGCATGCGGCGCATTGTCCGATGCCGCCGGCCGTGCCCTGCCGCGTGCCCACGCGGCCACGGTCCCGCGCAGGCCGCTACGCGAGCTTCACTCGCGCGTCAGTCGAGCGTCACTCGAGCGTCACCAAGCGGTGCTTCAGCGCCGTCAACACCGCCTCGGTGCGGTTGTCGGCGTGCAGCTTGGCGAGGATGTTGGTGACGTGGAACTTCACCGTCGGCATGGCGATGCCCAGGCGGTTGCTGATCTCCTGGTTCGACAGGCCGCGTGCCATCAGGCCGAGCAGTTCGCGCTCGCGCTGCGTGAGGTCCGAGCCGGGCGAGGGCGTGCGGTCGCCGGCAATGAGGGCGTCGCTCACCTCGGGGGCCAGCACGCGCTGGCCGCGCGCGGCGGTGCGCATCACGGTCACCAGTTCCTGCGTCGAGGCGTTCTTCAGCAGGTAGGCGCCGGCGCCGGCCTCCATCGCCCGCTTCACCTCGAACGGGTCGAGCACGCTCGTCAGCACGACGAAGTGCGCCTTCGGCAGCAGCGGCTTCAGCGCGCGGATCGTGGCCACGCCGTCCAGGCGCGGCATCACCATGTCGACGAGCAGGAGGTCGGGCGCCAGCGCAGGCGCCAGGCGCAGGGCATCGTCGCCGTCGTCTGCTTCGCCGACCCACTCGAACTCGCGTTCGGCCTGGATCATCGCGTGCAGGCCGTGCCGGATCATCGGGTGGTCGTCGATGACGAAGACCCGCAAGGGCTTCGCTCGTTGTTCGGCCGCGCGGCTGATCGCCTCGTTCGCTGTCGTCTCCATCGCTGCTCCTCCTGTTGACTCTTGTCAGCGGCGCATGCCCGGGGCGCTTGGTGGCCGTGGGGCATGCCCCTCCCTTGGGACCCACGCGATGGTATTGGAGGAGAAATGACGGGCCGCCATACGGAGGTATGGAGGTGACGCATTCGGTGATGCATTCAGGTGCTGCCGGCGAGCAGCCGGTGCACGAGCTCGGTGGTGGTCGCCGCGCCGGTCTTGCGCATCAGGCGGGCGCGGTAGACGTCCACCGTGCGCGGGCTCACACCGAGCTTGCGGCCGATGCCCTTGCTCGTCAGCCCCTCGATCAGCAGGGCGGCGATCTCGCGCTCGCGCGGCGTGAACTCCAGGCGCAGCACGCGCCGCGACGAGAGGTCCTCGAAGGCCCAGATGCCTTGCGCGTGCGGCTTGTGCGGATCGAGCGCGCGCCCCGAGACATGGCACCAGAAGAGCTCGCCGGCGACGGTGCCGCCGGCATTGCCCAGGCGCTTCATCACGCGCTCGTCGCTGTAGCGGCCGGTGTGGTCGAGCTGGGCGGTGATGCTGGCGGCGATGCGCTCGCCCGTGCGCTCGAACTCGACCGTCGTGGGGTAGAGCAGCTCGAAACTGCGACCCACCAGCATTTCGCGCGTGGCGCCGAACATCCTCAGCACCTCGCGGTTGACGTCGATCATCAGCCGCTCGCGCGAGATCACGAGCCCGACCGGCGCGAGCTCGAAGGCGATGCGGTGGTCGAGGGCGGCGTCGCCCTCGCTGGTGCTCGCCGCGCTCACGGCGCTGGCGGCGCGGACCGCACTGACGGTACCCACTGCACCGACGGCTTTCCCGGCCACGCCGGCGCCGCGTCAGAGCAGCGCGTACGTGGTCGTCGCGTGCGCGGCGAGTTCATCGTCGGCATTGAGGATCTGGACCTCGCCGAAGACGAGGCTCTTCCCCATGCGCAGCACGCGCGCCACCACGTGCGCCGTGCCGCTGGTGCCGGCCACCTGGCGCAGGAAGCTCGTCTGCAGCTGCACGGTGGTCATCGGCTTGAAGCCGCCGAGCTTGGTCATCACGGCCAGCACCATCGCCGTGTCGGCGGCGGCCATCATCGTCTGCCCGCAGAGCACGCCGCCCTCGTGCACGTGCCGGCTCGTCACCGGCAGCGTCAGCGTCACCTCGCCGTTCCGGGCCTCGAGCACGCGCAGGTCGAGCTCGCGCACCCAGGGCGCGAAGAGCCGCGCCAGGGCGTGATTCAGCATCTCGGTGTCGGCCAGCGAGGCCATCGGGTCCGGCGTGTTCATCGTGGGGGCGCTCCTTAGTGAATTCTACGTAACGCCTACTTAATGCCTTAGGTAGTACGCTTCGCGGCTCAGCAGGAGACCAAAGCCCCATGCGCAAGATCTACCCCAGTGCTGCCGCCGCGCTCGACGGCATCGTCAAGGACGGCCAGCTGCTCGCGGTGGGCGGCTTCGGGCTGTGCGGCATCCCCGAGGCGCTGATCGACGCGCTGCGCGACACGGGCTGCAAGAACCTCACGGTCATCTCCAACAACGCCGGCGTCGACGGCTTCGGCCTCGGCAAGCTGCTCGAGACGCGGCAGATCAGGAAGATGATCTCCAGCTATGTCGGCGAGAACAAGGAGTTCGAACGGCAGTACCTGGCCGGCGAGCTCGAGCTCGAGTTCACGCCGCAGGGCACGCTGGCCGAGAAGCTGCGCGCCGGCGGCGCCGGCATCCCGGCGTTCTTCACGCGCACCGGCTACGGCACCCTGGTCGCCGAGGGCAAGGAGACGCGCGAGTTCGACGGCAAGCCCTACGTGATGGAGCGCGCCCTCGTGCCCGAGGTCGCGCTCGGCAAGGCCTGGAAGGCCGACGAGAGCGGCAACCTCATCTTCCGCAGGACCGCGCGCAACTTCAACCCGGCGGTCATCATGGCCGGCAAGGTCAGCGTCGTCGAGGTCGAGGAGATCGTGCCCACCGGCACCTTCGACCCCGATGCGGTGCACCTGGCCGGCATCTACGTGCACCGGCTGGTGCTCAACGCCAAACCCGAGAAGCGCATCGAGAAGCGCACGGTGCGTGAGAAGACGGCCGCCTGACACGCACCTGATCCCGCCGCCGAACGAATCAAGGAGCAAACACCCATGCCCTGGACCCAGGACCAGATGGCGCAGCGCGCCGCGCAGGAGCTGCAGGACGGCTACTACGTCAACCTCGGCATCGGCATCCCGACGCTGGTGGCCAACTACGTGCCCAAGGACATCGAGGTCTGGCTGCAAAGCGAGAACGGCATGCTCGGCATCGGCCCCTTCCCGACCGAGGACGAGATCGACGCCGACCTCATCAACGCCGGCAAGCAGACGGTGACGACGATCCCGGGCTCCTCCATCTTCGGCAGCCACGACAGCTTCGCGATGATCCGCGGCGGCAAGATCAACCTCAGCATCCTCGGCGCCATGCAGGTGAGCGAGAAGGGCGACATCGCCAACTGGATGATCCCGGGCAAGATGGTCAAGGGCATGGGCGGTGCGATGGACCTCGTCGGCGGCGTCAAGAACGTCGTCGTGCTGATGGAGCATGTGGCCAGGAAGAAGGACGGCGGCTTCGACCTCAAGATCCTGCCCAGGTGCACGCTGCCGCTCACCGGCGTGGCGGTGGTCGACCGCATCATCACCGACCTCGCGGTGATGGACGTGACGCCGCACGGGCTCAAGATCGTCGAGCTGGCGCCCGGCGTCACGCGCGAAGAGCTGCAGAGCAAGACGGGCGTCGCGTTGATCTGATCGGCAGCGATGCCGTCGCCGCGATGAGCACGCCCGACACGCGGCCGCCGGTCGCGCTCGTGGTCGGCGCCGGCGAGTCCACCGGCGGCGCGGTGGCGCGCCGCTTCGCGCGCGAGGGCTACTTCGCCTGCGTGGCGCGGCGCAGCGGCGACAAGCTGGCGGCGCTCGTCGCTGAGGTCGAGGCCGCCGGCGGCCGTGCCCGCGCCTTCGGGGCCGATGCACGCGACGAGGCGGCGGTGGCCGCGCTCGTGCGCGAGATCGAGCAGGACATCGGGCCGATCGAGGTGGCGGTATTCAACGTCGGCGCCAACGTGCCAGCCTCCATCCTCGAGGAAACCCCGCGCAAGTACCGCAAGGTGTGGGAGCTCGGCGCCCAGGCCGGCTTCCTCGTCGGGCGTGAAGTGGCTCTGCGCATGGTGCCGCGCGGCCGCGGCACCCTCGTCTTCACCGGCGCCACGGCCAGCCTGCGCGGCGGCGCCCACTTCGCCGCCTTCGCCGGTGCCAAGCACGCCCTGCGCGCGCTGGCGCAGAGCATGGCGCGCGAACTGGGGCCCAAGGGCATCCACGTCGCGCACGTCGTCATCGACGGCGCCATCGACACCGCCTTCATCCGCGACAACTTTCCCGAGCGCTATGCGCTGAAGGCCCAGGACGGCATCCTGCAGCCCGACGCCATCGCCGAGAACTACTGGTGGCTGCACCGGCAGCCGCGCTCGGCGTGGACGTTCGAGATGGATCTGCGGCCCTGGTGCGAGCGCTGGTGAGCGCACGTCGCGGCGCGCGTTCGGCGCGGGCCGGCGGAGATCGGCGCAAATGAACGAGGAACAGCAGCACCTGAGCGGCGACAGGGCGGCGCGTCCTTCGGCATGGCTGCGCCCTTGCGCGAAGGGCCTGCGCTGCGCGGTCGCGCTCGCGCTGATCGGTTGCGCTGCGCCGCTCGTCCCGCCCGCCGATTCGCGCGCACCCGCCGGCGCGGTGCAGCCCGAGGGCGCCTCGGGCCTGCAGCGCAAGCCCGGCTGGCAGTTCGCGCGCGCCGCGGTGGCCGCCGCCCACCCGCTCGCGGCCGAGGCCGGCTGGCGCGTGCTGAAGGCCGGCGGCAACGCGCTCGATGCCGCCATCGCCGTGCAGATGGTGCTGGCGCTCGTCGAGCCGCAGAGCAGCGGCATCGGTGGCGGTGCCTTCCTGATGCACTGGGACGGGCGCGAGGTCGCGGCCTGGGATGGCCGCGAAACGGCGCCGGCAGCCGCCGACGAGCGGCTCTTCATGCAGCCGGACGGCAAGCCGATGCCAATGGCGCAAGCGGTGAGCGGCGGCCTGGCGGTCGGCGTGCCGGGGGCGGTGCGCATGCTCGAGGCGGCGCACCGCGTGCACGGCCGCCTGCCCTGGGCGAGGTTGTTCGAGCCGGCGATCGACCTGGCCGAGCGAGGCTTTCCCGTCGGCCAGCGGCTGCACACCTTGCTCGCCACCGAAGCCGCCTCGGGCACGCTGGCGGCCGATGCGCAGGCACGGGCCTACTTCTTTGCCGCTGATGGTCGCCCGCATGCGGTCGGCCATCTGCTACGCAACCCGGCACTCGCCGAGGTGCTGCGCGCCATCGCAGCGCGCGGCAGCGCCGCGCTGCACGAGGGCCCGATCGCCGCCGACCTCGCGGCACGCGTGCGCGGCCATGCGGCACGGCCGGGGCGGCTCGCCGCAGCCGATCTCGCCGGCTACGTGCCGCTGCGCCGCGCGCCGATCTGCACCGACTGGCTCGCCGCCTACCGCGTTTGCGGTTTCCCGCCGCCCTCTTCGGGCCACCTGACGCTGATGCAGATCCTCGGCCTGCTGGAGAAGCTGCCGCGGCGCGATGCGGCGGGTACGGCAGGCACGGCAGGCACCGGTCTCGTCGAAGGCATCCCGGGCGCCGACTGGCTGCACGCGTACACCGAGGCGGCGCGGCTCGCCTTCGCCGACCGCGACCAGTACATCGCCGATCCTGCCTTCGCCGCCGCGCCGGGCGGCGACTGGCGCTCACTGCTCGACGGCGCCTACCTCGCCCGGCGCGCCGCGCTCGTCGGCGAGCTCAGTGCCGGGCGCCGCCTGCCCGGGCAGCCAGGCTCACCAGGCACGGCGCCGATCGCCTGGGCGCCGATGCCGCCGCAACCCGAAGGCGGCACGAGCCACGTCAGCGTGGTCGATGCCGAAGGCCATGCGCTCGCGCTCACCACCAGCATCGAAGCGGTGTTCGGCGCGCGCCTCATGGCCGATGGCGGCACCGGGCTCGCCGGCGGCTACCTGCTCAACAACCAGCTCACCGACTTCTCGTTCACGCCCGCCGATGCGTCGGGCCGCCCGGTCGCCAACCGCGTGCAGGCGGGCAAGCGTCCGCGCTCGAGCATGAGCCCGACGCTCGTCTTCGAAGCCGGAAGCGGCCGCCTGCTGATGACGCTCGGCTCGCCGGGCGGCGCGGCCATCATCCACTACGCCGCGAAGGCGCTGGTCGGCTCGCTGCAATGGGGGCTCGATGCGCAACGGGCCATCGATCTGCCCAATTTCGCCGCCTTCAACGGGCCGGCGACGGTGCTCGAGGCAGGACGCTTTCCGGCCGCCACCGCGGCAGCGCTGCGCGCGCGCGGGCACACCGTTGCCGAGAGCGAACTGACGAGCGGCGCGCAGGCGCTGCAGCGTACCGCCAGCGGCTGGCACGGCGCCGCCGATCCGCGGCGCGAAGGGGTAGTGGTCGGCGAGTGAGCGAGCGGGTCGCGGCGTTCAGGCGGCGCGCGCCTCGCCGTCCTCCGCGCGCATCACCGGCTCGCCGCGCCGGCGGCGCGAGTGCTGCACGAGCAGGGCGAGCAGCATCGCCGCCGTGGCCGAGCCGGCGAGCACGGGCGAACCTTTCACGAGCTCGGCGATGCCGTGCACGGTCTCCACGCTCACCTGCTGCACGTGGTGCACCAGTGCCACCACGTCGCTGCTGCGCACGCGCTTCAAGTCCTCGACACCCGGCTGGAACTCCGGCCAGCCGCCATGCAGGCGCAGGTGCGCGAAGATGCCATTGCCGATGGCGGCCAGCGACAGCAGGCCGAGCGGGCGCAGCAGCATCGCCAGCAACGCCCGCCGCTCTTCCTGCGGCGCGGTTTCGTAGACCTGGGCCACCAGGTCGGGGATCGCGCCGTTGGCCGGCGCCGATGTCCATGTCGTCAAGTCAGGGGTGCTCGGAAGATTGGGGAGACGTTCTTGCATGGCAATCAACCCCGTGGTTCGGGCGGAGGCTGAACCGGGGCGTGAAGCAGATCACGGACCGGGCGGCGAACGGGTGGGATTCTCGACGGCGAGCATGACCCTTTCGAGTCCATTGGAGCGGTCGTCCGTGACGAGTTGCAACTTCGCGGGCTCTTGAGGCCCGCTTCCCCCTAGGTTGTCGGCGCGTTGTCGGCTCGCGCAGCAATGCGGCCGCAACGGGCGCGCAGATCTTCGCGCCGCGACGACGCCCGGTGTCAGGAACGATCGCCCGCGGCCGGCGAGATGCGCGGCGCCACCGCGGGCTGCGCGACGCCGTCGACGCGCCGCACGTTGGCGCGCGCGCGGTTGTGCGCATGGGCTTCGGCTTCGGCCAGCGTCAGGACGGGGCTGACGCAGGCGTCGGTGCCCTCGAATTGCGCCGCCCACTCGTCGCGCGTGCGCGTCGCGAAGCGGGCGGCGATGCAGGCGCGCAGGGCCGGCCAGGCGCCGGGGTCGTCGCGCAGGGCGGCCTCGTGCGGCGCGAGGCCGAGCCCTTCGCAGAGCAGGCGATAGAACTGCGGCTCGTTCGCGCCCACGGCGACGTGGCGCCCGTCGGCCGTGGCATAGGTGTCGTACCAGGGGCGGCCGCCGTCGAGCGAGTTGGCGGCGCGCTGGCCGTCGCGCCAATGGCCCGTGGCGATGCGGCCGAAGATCATCGCCATCAGCGACAGCGCGCCGTCGACCATCGCGGCATCGACCACCTGGCCGCGGCCGGTGGTGCGCGCGCGCAGCAGGGCGGCCAGCACCCCGAACGCGAGGTACAGGGCGCCGCCGCCGAAGTCGCCGATCAGGTTGAGTGGTGGCACGGGCTTGCCGCCGGTTCCGATCGCGTGCAGCGCGCCGGCGAGCGCGATGTAGTTGATGTCGTGCCCGGCGCGCGGCGCCAGCGGCCCCTGCTGACCCCAGCCGGTCATGCGGCCGTAGACGAGACGCGGGTTGCGCGCATGGCAGTCCGCGGGGCCGAGGCCGAGGCGCTCCATGACGCCGGGCCGGAAGCCCTCGAGCAGGATGTCGGCGCGCTCGACCTCGCGCAGCAGCGCCTCGCGCCCGGCGGCCGACTTCAGGTCGAGCACGAGGCGCCCGGCGCGGCCGCGCGTCGTGACCGGGTCGTGGCGCACATCGTCGCGGCCCTCGGGGCCCGGGCGTTCGATGCGCAGTACTTCGGCGCCATGGTCGGCGAGCAGCATCGCCGCGAAGGGCCCCGGCCCGATGCTCGCGAGTTCGACGACCCGCACGCCCTGCAAGGTGCCGCCGCGATCGACGCTCGCGACGCTCGTGCCGGCGCCGGGGCTGCCTTCGGGCGGCGCGCCGCAGGCGTCGCCTTCGGTTCGATGGCCCGGCGGGTTCATGCGCGCCCCGCGCCGGCGCCGGCCGCTGAACGCATCGCGCGCGCGGCCACCGGCAGCAGTGCACGCGCTGCTTCGGGCACCAGCGCCGGCCCCTTGTAGATCAGCCCGGTGTAGATCTGCACGAGGTCGGCGCCGGCCTCGCGCTTGGCGAGCGCATCGGCACCGCTCAACACACCGCCGACACCGATGATCGGGAAGGGCACCGGCAGCGCCGCGCGCAACCGGCGGATGACGCGGTTGCTCGCCTCGAACACCGGCCGGCCCGAGAGGCCACCGCCTTCTTCGGCGTGCGCCAGGCCCTGCACCGCTTCACGCGCGAGGGTGGTGTTGGTGGCGACGACGCCGTCGATGCCGTGCCGCACGAGCGTGGCCGCGATGAGGTCGATCTGCGCCTCGTCGAGGTCGGGCGCGATCTTCAGGAACATCGGCACGTGGCGGTCGAACTGCGTGGCCAGTTCGTCGCGGCGCGTGCGCAGCGCGGCGAGCAGGGCGTCGAGCGCTTCGTCGCCCTGCAGTGCACGCAGGTTCTTCGTGTTCGGGCTCGAGATGTTGATGGTGACGTAGTCGGCGAACGGGTACACGCCGGCGAGCGCGAGCAGGTAGTCGTCGGCGGCACGCTCGATCGGCGTGGCGGCGTTCTTGCCGATGTTCAGCCCGACGATCCCGCCGCCGGCGCGAAAGCTCCGCGAGCGCTGCACGTTGGCGACGAAGGCCTCGAGGCCCTCGTTGTTGAAGCCGAGCCGGTTGATCAGTGCCTCGGCCTCCTTGAGGCGGAACATGCGCGGCTTCGGGTTGCCCGGCTGCGGCTTCGGCGTCACCGTGCCCACCTCGATGAAGCCGAAGCCCATCGCGCCGAGGCCGTCGATGCAGCGGCCGTTCTTGTCCAGGCCGGCGGCCAGGCCGATGCGGTTGGGGAAGGCCAGACCCGCGACGGTGACGGGGTCGCTCACGCGCTCGCGTGCCCACAGGCACATGGCCGGCGTGTTCTGCAGCCGCGCCAGCGTCTGCAGCGTGAGCTCGTGCGCCGCCTCGGGGTCGAGGCCGAAGAGGAAGGGCCGGGCGAGGCCGTAGGGCAGGGCGGGGAAGGTCGGCAGGCGCGGCAGCGGCATGAAGGCATTGTCTCAGCGGCTCCCGCCGCTTCCGGATAATCGCGGCCATGACACGAGACGAAGAGAACGCGGCGAAGGCAGTCGATGCGCTGAAGGCCCTGGTCGGCCGTGCCGCGCTGGAGCAGGTGATCCCCGGCGCCCTCGTCGGCGTGGGCACGGGCAGCACCGTCAACCACTTCATCGACGCACTGGCGACGATGAAGGTGCCGGTGGCAGGCGCCGTGAGCAGCAGCAACGCGAGCACCGAACGCCTCGTGGCGCGCGGCATCCGCGTGTTCGAGGCCGGCGAGGTCGAGCGGCTGCCGGTCTACGTCGACGGCGCCGACGAGATCGACCCGCGCGGCTGCATGATCAAGGGCGGCGGGGCCGCGCTCACGCGCGAGAAGATCGTCGCCGACCTGGCCGAGCGCTTCGTCTGCATCGCCGACGCGAGCAAGCGCGTCGAGGTGCTCGGTGGCTATCCGCTGCCGGTGGAGGTGATCGCGATGGCGCTGCCGCAGGTGGCGCGGCGCTTCGCCGCGCTCGGTGGCGTGGCGACGCAGCGTGCCGGCGTGCTCACCGACAACGGCCACCCGCTCCTCGACGTGCGTGGCCTCGCGATCACCGATCCGCTGGCGCTGGAGGCCGAGATCAACCAGTGGCCCGGCGTCGTGACGGTGGGCATCTTCGCGCGCCACCGCGCGCAGGTGTGCCTGCTCGGCACGCCGCAGGGCGTGCTGACGCTGCACTACTGAGCGCCGCCACCGCCGCGCCGTCCGCTCCCTGCCGCCCGCCCATCCGCCCATCCGCCCATCGGCCCGGGCCCCTGACGGCTCGGCGCCGGGTCCTGCCCCTTGCCCTTACCGCGCGGCCCGGGCGCGGTAGCGCGCCGCGTCGACGGCGTCGAGCAGGTCGGTGTCCACCGGCAGTGGCGCGGCACACACCCAGGCGGCGAGCAGGCGCGCGCCGAGCGCCGCGCTCGTGATGCCGCGCGAGCCGAGCGCGGCGAGCGCGAACAGCCCCGCCTCGCGCGGCACGTGGCGCGGCTGCGCCAGGCGGGAAGCGCGCGAGGCACCGGCGGCGATCGAGCTCTCGTCGGCCGGCAGCGCGCCGACGAGCGGCAGGCGGTCGTCGGTGTGGCAGCGCCAGCCCACGCGCCCGGGCAGTGCGCCGGCATCGGGCAACGACGGCGCCGTGCCGGTCAGCCGCCGCAGCACCGCGAGGTTGTGCGCGTGGTCCTGGGCGCGCAGACCGGCTTCGTCGTCGTCGATCGATTGCGTCGCGCCGCAGAGCAGGCTGCCGTCGGGCAGCGGAATGACGTAGCCGTGGCGCGCCAATGGCAGGTGCGGGAGATGCGGCAGATGCGGCAGGTGCGCCGAGGCGAAAAGCTCTGCGGTCAGGCGGGTCACCTGGCCACGCGAGCGGCCGATCCGCCAGTCGCCCGGTGCCAGCCTGGCCGCGTCCGCCGCGTTGGCCAGCACCACGAGATCGGCCTCGGCCCACGGCTGGCCGCGCACGTCGCAGGCGAGCCAGCGCGCGCCGCGCCGCTGCAGGTGCTCGACGCGGCAATCCGTGCGCAGGGCAGCCCCGCTGTCGGCGAGCGCGTGCCGCACGAGCGCCGCGGGGTCGACCCAGCCACCGCCGGGGAACCACCAGGCCGGGCCGGTGGCGGCCACGCCGGACAGCGCCGCGGCGGCGTCGGCATCGAGCGCCTGCACGTAGTCGGCGGGCCAGGCGGCGGCTTCGATGCGCCGGCGCATCTCGGCCACGTCGTCGGCCAGGTGCAGCACGCCTTCGAGGCGGCCGGGCACGGCGGCGATCGCGAGCCACGGCGCGAGCTGCCTCTGCGCCTCGAGCGCCGCGGCGCGGTGCCAGCGTGCATGCGCACCGTCGTCGCGCGCCACGAGGCCGCGCACGAGCCCGGCGGCGTTGCCCGAGGCACCGCCGGCGGCGGCCGGGCCGGCCTCGAGCACGGTGACGGCGAGGCCCTGCCCGGCGAGCGCCTGCGCGGCCGCGGCACCGGCCAGCCCGGCACCGACGACGATGGCATCGCGGGCATCGGGCAGGGCCGACTGCCGGCGCGCCGCCGGCGCGCGCCGGTGCCGTGGTGCGAAGCGCGCCACGGTCATCTCGCGTTTGCCGGCGAAGCCCGGCGCCTGCTCGACTTCGAAGCCGTGCTGCACGAGGCCGTCGCGCACGGCGCGTGCGACGCTCCACGTGGCGGCCGTGGCCCCGGGCGCGCAGAGAGCGGGCAGGGCCGCGAAGACGGTCGCCGACCACATCTCGGCATTGCGCTCGGGTGCGAAGCCGTCGAGATAGATCGCATCTGCCTGCAGCTGCAGGCGGCGCAACCAGGTGGCGGCATCGCCGAGCGCCAGCAGCAGCTCGACGCGCCCGGCATCGAAAGCCAGCCGATGCAGGTCGCCGGTGAGCGGCGGCCAGGCGGCGCGCAACTGCGCCGCGAGCCCGGCGATCTCGGTTGCCTCGGTCGCCACGCTCGTGCCGCCCGGCGCGCCGAGCGCGGCCGCGTGCACGCGCGCCAGGTCTTCGCGCCTGGGCGGGTGCTTGTCGATCGAGACGAAGTGCAGCCGCTCGCAGCCGGACGCTTCGCGCCGCCACGCCGCCCAGGTGGCGAGAAAGTTGAAACCGACGCCGAAGCCGGTCTCGAGGATCACGAAGCGCCGCCGCCCGGCCCAGCGCTGCGGCAGGCCGTTGCCGCCCAGGAAGACATGCGCGGCCTGCGCCAGGGCGCCGGCGCGCGCGTGGTAGCGGTCGCCGAAGGCGGGTGCGCAGGGCACGCCCTCGGCGTCGAACTCGATCGTGGCCGGCGTGATGGGGGCGGTCTTCACGCCGGCGTCAATTCGTCGCAGGGCCGGCAGGCGTGGTGGCTGAGGCGTGGGTCGATGCGTGCGCCGATGTGTCGTCCGCCGTCGCGGCCGTCGTCTCTCCCGGTGCCGTTGCCGGTGTTTCTGCCGGTGTCTGTGCCGTGCAGGCGCGCTCGGCGAGGCAGGCGAGCAGCGGCTCGCGCACGCCGGCGAGGCCGCGATAGGCGAGCACGGCTTCGCTCATGCTGGCGATCGCCGCGTGCAACGCGCGCGCACGTGCCGGATCGGCTACGGCCTCGGCCAGCGGTGTCAGCGCGACCTCGATCGTGAAGATCGCCTGCGCCATCTCGGGCAGGGGGATGAACGTCTGCCGTTCGGTGCGCCACCATGCTCGCTCGACGGGCGTGTCGCGCCAGCGCGGATGTGCCAGGCGCGCCGGGTGGGCGTGCAGCCGCGGGTGGTCGGTGACGGTCCAGACGAAGCGCTCCCAGCGCGCCCCGGCGTCGGCGCCGCTGACCAGCCGCACGAGAGAGTCGGAGGCCTTCAGCAGCAGGGCGTTGTCGGCCACCGGCGCATGCACGGCGGCGAAGTGGCGCCCGACCTTCTCTTCCGGCGCCCAGTGGCTCGGCAGGGTCACGGCCAGCCAGGGCACGGTGCCGTCGCGCGCGTCGACGATCGCGAAGTCTTCGGCGAAGGCGAGCGCGACGAGGCCGGCCAGCCGCCAGCCGGCCGGCAGGCCTTGCAGGCAGCGGGCAACCTCGTCGCCGAGGCCGAAGCGGCCGGGGGCCATCTGCACGACCCGGACCGTCTCGGCCGCGTTTTGCGCCTCCACTGCCTCGCCCATCCGATCATCGGCCTCGCCCGCGTCGCATTCCACGGCCGTGGACAGCAGCAACGCCTCGGCGCGCCGGCCATCCCAGCTGAAGGCCTGAGGGTGCTCGGCGGCCGCATGACGCGCCAGCGCATGCAGGGCAGGCCGGGCGTCGAAGCCTGCCCGCCGCAGCAGCGCCTGCGGCGCGAAGGCCGAGAGCACGGCCAGTTTCTCGCGCTGATGGCGCGACCCCGGCGCGAGCGGTGTCAGGTGTGCCGCGCCCGGCGCCATGCGCCGCAGCCCCGGCTGCATGCGAAAGGGGGCCTGGACGGCGGCGTCGAAGTCGAACGGCATGGGGTTGGCCAGGGCGCAGTGCGCGCGCCGCGCATCCTGGGCAGGACGTGTCGCCCGTCGGCCCCGAAGGAGCCCGCGGCGTCGGACCCGCTGTCAGACCCGCTTGCGGTACTCGTGCGTGCGCGTGTCGATCTCGACCTTGTCGCCGTCTTCGACGAACAGCGGCACGGCGATCTCGAAGCCGGTGCCCACGAGCTTGGCGGGCTTCATCACCTTGCCCGAGGTGTCGCCCTTGACGGCGGGTTCGGTGCTGATCTGGCGTGCCACGGTGGTGGGCAGCTCGACGCTGATCGCTTTGCCGTCGTAGAAGGTCACTTCCACGGGCATGCCGTCTTCCAGATACTGGATGGCGTCGCCCATGTTCTCGGCCTCGACCTCGTACTGGTTGTACTCGGTGTCCATGAACACATACATCGGGTCGGCGAAGTAGGAGTAGGTGCACTCCTTCTTGTCGAGCATGATCTGGTCCATCTTGTCGTCGGCCTTGAACACACCCTCGGCGCCGCCGCCGTTGAGCAGGTTCTTCATCTTCATGCGCACGGTGGCCGCGTTGCGGCCGCCGCGGCTGTATTCGGTCTTGAGCACGACCATCGGGTCCTTGCCCTGCATGATGACGTTGCCGGCGCGGATTTCTTGAGCGAGTTTCATGGTGGTCAGGGTCCCCGAAGACGGGGCGGAGGTGGTAATCGGTGGGGGGCCCGCCGCTTGCGGGGCCCTGGCGATGCTGCGGCTGGCGGTGGCACCAGCGGCATGGCCCGGCAGCCCCGGCCGGTCAAGGCCGGGCGATCGGTCGTGATCAGTGGGCTTTCATCGGTGGTCGCTGATCGGAATCGGCTGCCACGGGAAACGGCGAATTTTAGCAGGCTTGCTCATGCAGGAAGGATGCGAGGCAGAGGATGGCGACGAAGAGGAAGAAGGGAGTCGAACGATGACGAGCGAGGCACATGAGGCGCCGGGCCGGCGGCTGCAGCTGGCGGGCTTCAACAACCTCACGAAGTCGCTGAGCTTCAACATCTTCGACGTGCGCTACGCCGCGTCGGAGGCGGCCCAGCGGCGTTGCCTGCAGGCGCTGGACCGCCTCTACGGCGTCGCGGCCCTCGAACGCGTGCTGGCCGATGTGGCCGCCGTCATCAACGCCCGCCTGGTGAACGTGAGCACGCAGGGCTACGACCCGCACGGCGCGAGCCTGGTGGCGCTGCTGAACGAGCACGCGCCGACGCCGGCGGGGCGATCGGGGCAGACGGCGAATACGGAGCAAACGGGACAAGCGGGTCGATCGGAGCCGTCGGGCCACACCGGCCGATCCGTCGTCGGCCACCTCGACAAGAGCCACATCACCTTCCACACCTATCCGGAACGGCACCGCGCTTCGGGTTTCGTCTGCTGCCGCGTGGACCTGGACATCGCCACCTGCGGCACGATCTCGCCGCTGGCCGCGTTGGACCAGCTGATCGGCGCCTTCCGTTCCGACGTGGTGGTCATCGACTACCGCGTGCGCGGGTTCACGCGCGACGCGGCCGGCGAGAAGATGACCATCGACCACCCCATCCGCTCCATCGGCGAGTACATCGGCGAGGCGCTGATGCGCGGCTACGAGCGGCGCGAAGCCAATATCGCCGCCGAGAACATCTTCCACTTGCGGTTGAAGAAGCGGGAGCCGCGGCCGGCCGACTATCTCTTCGACGCCGGGGAAGCTCGCTTGCCGCGCAGCGAGGCCGACCGTGTGCACGCCGCGATGCTGAAGGAACTGGCCGACCTGTTCGGCGGCGGTTCACCTGCCTGACGACCAGGCCGACGGTGAGCCCGAACCGGCCTGACCGGCCCATGCCCCCCGAGGGCGACAGCGCTCAGGCCTTGGCGGCCGCAGGGGCCGCCGGCCACGGCCGAAGCCGCTCGACGGCGAAGCGGCGCAACTGCGTGGCGAGGTCGTCCTGCCGCAGCAGGCGCGTGCGTGCCGCGACCGTGCCGGTGCGCCAGGGCTCGAGGTCCGGCAGGCCTGCCCAGGGAGCGAGGCCGTTCCAGGCTTCGTTGGCCGCAGCGGCCCCGGCGGGCAGGGCGAGCGTGCCCAGCAGCGCGCGCAGCTTCGCGGCGTGCGCGCCGTCGTGCTGCGGGTAGGCCTGCCAGAGGAACGGCGCGCCTGCCCAGAGGGCGCGCACGAGCGAGTCCTCGCCGCGCACGGCATTGAGGTCCGCCGACCACAGGAGATGGTCGAACCCTTCCTGGTCGAGCCACGGCAGGCGCACCACGCGCACCGCGTCCGGCGCTGCCTGCACCTGGCGCTGCGCCGGGCCGGGTGTGCCGGGCGTCAGCAGCAGCAAGGTCGGGGCACCGGCCAGCGACTCGAGCCAGGCGCCGATAGCGGCGTTGTCGTAGCAGAAGAGGCTCACGACCCGCTCATCGCGCCGGCGCGCGATGCCTTGCGCCGCGAGCCAGGCTTCGCGGTCGAAGTGCTCGCGCCGCTGCATCAGGTCGGGCTCGCGCAGCAGGCCACCGGTGCGCTCGCTGAAGCCGGGGTAGTAGAACCACTTGCGCAGGCCGTCGGCTCGAGGCGAAGGCAGGCCGTGCGAGCGCTCGACATAGGGCTCGGCGCTCAGGTACTCGAGATTGATCCATACGGGGTCGGTGGCCCGCATGGCGTGCACGCAGGCCTCGGGCAGGTCGCAACCGAAGGCTTCGACGACGACGTCGGCGCCGTCGCCGTGGCGCGGCGGCCCCGGCCACGGCAGCACGTCCACGTCGGGCGCCGTGCGTGCGCGCTGCGGCGCCATCCAGGCCAGTGCCGAAGCATCGTCGACGACGAGGCGCACCACGTCGCCCAGCGCCGCGAGCTGCGCGGCGAGCCGCCAGCACACGCCGATGTCGCCGAAGTTGTCGACGACACGGCAGAAGATGTCCCAGCGGAGCTCGCGACGGACCGGCGCCATGACGGGATTATCGAAGCCGGCAGAATGCCGGCGCGATGAACAAGCGTGCCACGCAGGCGCACACTGAGCTCACCGAGCGCGCCGGGCCCGCCGAGCCCACCGAGCCCGGTTTGCCCGACATGCCCGCTGCGCGGACCGAAGGGGCTGCGGCATCGGCGCGGTCCGCAGCGGCGCCGGCGACACCCGACGCCACGCGCGAGCGCCTCCTGTCCGAGGTCGCTGCGCTGCGCGGCCTGCCCGGCGTCTATCGCTGGATCGACGCCCACGACCAGGTGCTCTACGTCGGCAAGGCGCGCGACCTGAAGAAGCGCGTCTCGAGCTACCTGCACCGCCAGCACGACGGCACGCGCATCGGCTCGATGGTGGCGCGCATCGCACGGCTCGAGACGACCGTCGTGCGCAGCGAGGCCGAGGCGCTGCTGCTGGAGAACAACCTCATCAAGGCGCT
This sequence comes from Burkholderiales bacterium, assembly GCA_016223165.1. Taxonomy (GTDB): domain Bacteria; phylum Pseudomonadota; class Gammaproteobacteria; order Burkholderiales; family Burkholderiaceae_C; genus Rubrivivax. The sequence continues at coordinate 571,419 of JACRPO010000012.1, read as the reverse complement.
GGCACCGCGCTTCAACATCCTCTTCCGCGACGACAAGAGCTACCCGTACCTGAAGATCACCGGTGTCCCGGGCCGCAAGGAGGGGGCCGCTGCCGAGAGCGCGCCCGCCGAGCTCAAGTACCCGCGCGTGGCGTACTTCCGCGGCGCCGTCGACCGCAGGCACCGCTACTTCGGGCCTTACCCCAACGCCTGGGCGGTGAAGCAGACCATCCAGCTCGTGCAGAAGGTCTTCCGTCTGCGCACCTGCGAGGACACGGTGTTCCGCAACCGCAGCCGGCCCTGCCTCCTGCACCAGATCGAGCGCTGCTCGGCGCCCTGCGTGCGCCTGGTGAGCGTGGCCGACTATGCACGTGACGTGCACGATGCCGAGCGCTTCCTGCGCGGCGAGGCGCAGGCGGTGATCGAGGACCTGCAGGCGCAGATGATGGGCCACGCCGAGGCGCTGGCCTTCGAGAAGGCGGCGCAGGTGCGCGACCGCATCGGCTCGCTCTCGCGCGTGCTGCACCAGCAGGCGGTGGAGGCGAGCAGCCTCTCGGCGGCGGACAAGGACGTCGACATCCTCGCCGTCAAGGTGGCCGGCGGCCGCGCCTGCGTCAACCTGGCGATGGTGCGCGGCAGCCGGCACCTCGGCGACCGCGCCTACTTCCCGACGCATGTCGACGAAGGCGCGGCGATGGCCGGCAGCGAAGACGAGGAGGCCGACATCTCCGACGTCCGTGCCGATTCCGAGGCCGCGGCGGCATCGGCGCGCGCACCCGCGCCGGAGGTGGCCGTGCTCGAGGCCTTCGTGGCGCAGCACTACCTCGGCCAGCCGGTGCCGCCGCAGCTCATCACCAGCCATGCGCTCGATGCGGCGCTGCTCGATGCGCTCGCCGCCGCCGGCGGCGTGAAGGTGCGCGCCACGCACCAGCCGCGCGAGCAACGGCGCATCTGGCTCGAGATGGCCGTGCGCGGTGCCGACCTGGCCCTGGCGCGCCTGCTCGCCGAGGAGGGCTCGCAACAGCAGCGCACGCGGGTGCTGGTCGAGGCACTCGACATCGACATCGAGGACCCGGCGGCGCTGCGCATCGAGTGCTTCGACATCAGCCACACCGCCGGCGAAGCCACGCAGGCGAGCTGCGTCGTCTACGAAGGACACCGCATGCAGCCCTCGCTGTACCGGCGCTTCAACATCGAGGGCATCACCGGCGGCGACGACTACGCGGCAATGCGCCAGGTGCTGACGCGCCGCTATGCGCGCCTGGCCGAGGCGGTGGCCGCGGGCCGCGCGGAGAGCACCGAGAGCGTGGAGAGCGCGGAGAGCAGCGAGAGCGCCGAGCGCCCGGAGGTGCCCGCCGCCGAGAGCGCGGCAGGTGCAGGCGCCGAGCCGGCCGCGCCCGCCCGGGCCGAAGCACCGCCGGCAGCCGGCGGGCCCGTGCCGCCACCCCCGTTGCCGGCGCGCGCTGCGAGCAGCAAGTCGGCACGCCTGCCCGACCTCGTGCTCGTCGACGGCGGTCGCGGCCAGGTGGCGGTGGCGCGCGAGGTGTTCGAGGAGATCGGCCTCGACATCGGTCTCATCGCCGGCGTCGAGAAGGGCGAGGGGCGCAAGGTGGGCCTGGAGGAACTGGTCTTCGCCGATGGCCGCGCCAAGGTGGCGCTCGGCCACGACTCGGCGGCGCTGATGCTGGTGGCGCAGATCCGCGACGAGGCACACCGCTTCGCCATCACCGGCATGCGCGCGCGCCGCGCCAGCGTGCGCACGGGCGGCAGCCGGCTGGAGGAGATCCCGGGCGTCGGGCCGCGCAAGCGCGCCCGCCTGCTGCAGCGCTTCGGCGGCGTGCGCGGCGTCGTCAACGCCGGCGTCGACGATCTCGCGGGCGTGGAGGGCATCTCGCGCGAACTGGCCGAGGAGATCTACCGCGCCCTGCATTGAGAAGCCGCATCGGCCGGGTGACCGGCGGTTGCGGCGAGAATGCCGCCGCGCCGAACGAACCGGCAAAGCGACCCAGCCCACCGGCCGACCGACCGAACCCCATGTTCCTCACCGTCCCCACGCTGCTGACCTGGGCGCGCATCGCCGCGATCCCGCTCATCGTGGGCGTGTTCTACCTGCCCTGGCCGGCCGAGCTGCGCAATCTCATCGCCACCGTGCTCTTCGTGCTGTTCGCACTCACCGACTGGCTCGACGGCTACCTGGCGCGCAAGCTGAACCAGACCTCCTCGTTCGGCGCCTTCCTCGACCCGGTGGCCGACAAGTTCCTCGTCTGTGCCTGCGTGCTCGTGCTCGTGCACCTCAAGCGCGCCGATGTCTTCGTCGCTCTCATCATCATCGGCCGCGAGATCGCCATCTCGGCGCTGCGCGAGTGGATGGCGCACATCGGCGCCAGCCGCAGCGTCGCCGTGCACATGGTGGGCAAGGCGAAGACGGTGGTGCAGATGGTGGCGATCCCGTTCCTGCTCTACGACGGCGCGCTGTTCGGGGTGGTCGACACGCGCCTGTGGGGCACGACGCTGATCTGGGTGGCGGCCGTGCTGACGATCTGGTCGATGGTCTACTACCTGAGGCGCGCGATCCCCGAGATCCGCGCCAAGGCGAAGTAGCCGGCATGGGCGGCCGGACGCCTGCATGACCGGCCCGGACGTGCGCGGCGGGTCGGCCGCCGGCGGGGCGCACGTGGACGTCGCGGGCGCCGCGGGCACCGGCAGTGCCTGGATCGCTGCCATGCCCGCCGTCTTCGTGCTCATCTGGAGCACCGGCTTCGTGGTGGCACGCTACGGCATGCCGCATGCGGGGCCGATGTGGTTTCTCGCCTGGCGCTACGTCCTCTCCATCGCCGCGTTCCTGGTCTGGATCGCGCTTGTGCGCGCGCCTTGGCCGCGCGGGCGTGCGCAGTGGCTGCACCTGGCCGCCACCGGCCTCCTGATGCACGCGCTCTACCTCGGCGGCATCTGGGGCGCGGTGCGTTCCGGCATCGGCGCGGGCACATCGGCGCTCGTCGTGGGCCTGCAGCCGGTGCTGACGGCGCTGTGGGTGAGCGCCGTTCAGGGCCGCGAGCACCGCGTGGCGCCGCGGCAGTGGTGCGGCCTTGCGCTCGGCCTCGCCGGCCTCGCGCTGGTCGTGTGGCGCAAGCTCGGCGCCGGCGAGGTGACGGCGTTCAACCTTTCGCTGTGCGTGATGGCGCTCCTGGCCATCACCACCGGTACGCTGTACCAGAAGCGCTACGTCCAGCCGTGCGACGTGCGCACGGCCAACACGGTGCAGCTCATGGCGGCGCTGGTCGTGACGGCGCCGCTCGCCTGGCTCGAGGAAGTGCCGTTCCACTGGCACCCGGAGCTGATCGGCGCGATGGCCTGGTCGGTGCTCGGCCTGACGCTGGGTGGCAGCTCGCTGCTGTTCCTGCTCATCCAGCGCGGCGCGGCGACGCGCGTGACGAGCCTGCTCTACCTCGTGCCGCCCTGCACGGCGGTGATGGCCTGGGCGTTGTTCGACGAGCCGCTGGGCGCGCTCGTACTCGCCGGCCTGGCGCTGACGGCCACTGGCGTCTGGCTCGTCGTGCATATTCCCGGGCGTGCGGCGCGCGCCGCGAACGGCGCCTCCGAGGTGTAACGCCGCACTTGTCGTACGGCCGGGTGCCGACGCTTGTCAACGGTGGAAGCACGCGCGCGGCACACGCGTTGCCTGCTGACAGCGGCCTCGGGTCGAGGCCTAGAATCGCGCCTCTCGCCGACGGGCAGGCCCTGACCACCGCACCTCACACCGGCATACCTTCAGAGGAGGAAGCGAAGTGAACAAGAGTGAACTGATCGAACACATCGCCACGCAGGCCGACCTGTCCAAGGCCGCTGCGGGCCGCGCGCTCGACGCCCTCACCGGCGCGGTGCGCACGGCCTTGAAGAAAGGCAGTTCGGTCACCATCACCGGCTTCGGCACATTCGCCGTCACGAAGCGGGCCGCCCGCACCGGCCGCAATCCGCGCACCGGCGCGGCCATCAAGATCAAGGCGGCCAAGGTGCCCAAGTTCAAGCCCGGCAAGGCTTTGCGCGACGCACTCTGATCACCGAGCCGGTGCCGCCCCTGCGCCCTGCAGGGCCGGCAGCGGAGCGGGTGCTTAGCTCAGTTGGTAGAGCGGCGCCCTTACAAGGCGTAGGTCGGCGGTTCGAGACCGTCAGCACCCACCAGGACCCCGGGCCGGATTTCGAAGACCAGCTTCGCTAGAATCTCGCCCCGCCACAAGACGAGCGAACCGCGGTTCGCTCTTTCTTTTTCGCGCCGCCGCCCTCCCAGGGCGGGCAGCCCGAGGAACCGCCCCATGTTCGACTTTGTCCGCAACCACTCGCGCCTGACGCTGGGGTTCCTGCTGCTGCTCATCATTCCTTCGTTCGTCGTCTTCGGCATCGAGGGCTACTCGCGCTTCCAGTCCGCCGGCAACGAGACGGTGGCCAAGGTGGCCGGGCAGTCGGTGACGCGCGGCGAATGGGAGCAGGCGCACGATCGCCTCATCGACCGTGCGCGCCGCCAGAGCCCCGAGGCCGCCGAGCCGCTGAAGAGCGAGCAGGCGCGCGTCGAGACGCTGGACAACCTGCTGCGCGAGCGCGTGCTGATGGCCGCCGCCACCGACCTGCACCTCTTCCCGCCCGTGCAGCGCATGGCACGCCTGTTCGACGCCGACCCGCAATACGCCGGCCTGCGCGGCCCCGACGGCAAGCTCAGCCGCGAGCTGCTGGCGCAGCTGGGCATGACGCCCGAGCTGTTCGACCAGCGCCTGCGCCAGGACTACGGCATGCGCCAGGTGCTGGCCGGCGTGGCCGGCTCGGGCTTCGCGCCCGCTTCGACGGCCGCGCAATCGCTCGACGCGCTGCTGCAGCGGCGCGAGATCCAGGTGCAGCGCTTCGACCCCATCGCCTATCGCGCGAAGGTCAGTCCCACCGAGGCCGAGCTGGAGGCCTTCTACAAGGCCAACCAGGCGCTCTTCCGCACGCCCGAGCAGGCGCAGATCGAATATGTCGTGCTCGATGCCGAGGCGCTCGCGCAGGGCCTGAAGCTCGGCGACGACGAGCTGCGCAAGTTCTACGACGGTAACCTCGCGCGCTTCACCGAGCCCGAGGAGCGCCGCGCGAGCCACATCCTGATCCAGGCCGACGCGTCGGCGAGCACCGAGCAGAAGGCGGCCGCCAAGGCCAAGGCGACGGCGCTGTACGAGCAGGCCAAGGCGAAGCCCGCCGCCTTCGCCGAACTGGCGAAGAAGAACTCGCAGGACACCGCTTCGGCGCCGCTCGGCGGCGACCTCGAGTTCTCGCGCCGCGGCTCGATGGCGAGCAAGGCGCTCGAGGACGCCGTGTTCTCGCTCGCACCCGGCCAGGTGGGCGGCCCGGTGGAGAGCGAGTTCGGCTACCACGTCGTGACGGTCACCGCGGTGCGCGGCGGCAAGGCGCGGCCGTTCGACGACGCGAGGGCCGAGATCGCCGCCGAGCTGCGCAAGAGCAAGGTGGCCAAGGAGTGGCCGGCCGCCGCCGAGCAGTTCACCAACATGGCCTACGAGCAGCCGGACAGCCTCAAGCCGCTCGAGGACAAGTTCAAGCTCGACAAGAAGACGGCCAGCGTGACACGCGCGCCGACGCCGGGCGCGAGCGGCGCGCTCGCCTCGGCCAAGCTGCTGGGCGCCGTGTTCTCCAACGATGCGGTGCGCGACAAGCGCAACACCGACGCGGTGGAGGTGGGTCCGAACCAGCTCGCCGCCGCCCGCGTCGTGCAGCACCAGCCGGCGCGCGTGCAGCCGTTGGCCGAGGTGCGCGACACCGTGCGCGAGCGCGTCATCGCCGAGCAGTCGGCGGCGCTGGCGCGCAAGGAAGGCGAGGCACGCCTGGCTGCCGTGCGTGCCGCGCCCGCGGCGCCACTCGGCGAGACGCTGACCGTCTCGCGCCTGCAGGCGCGCGTGCTGCCGCCGGCGCTGCTGGACGCAGCGATGCGCGCCGATGCGACGCAGCTGCCCCAGGTGCCGCAAGTGCGCGGCGTCGACCTCGGCGCCGCGGGCTACGCCGTGCTGCGCGTCACCAAGGTGCTGCCGCGCGAACTGCCCCTCGGGGCCGCGCCCGGCGGCCCCGACCCGCTGCGCGACCAGTACGCGCAGGCCTTCGCGATGGCCGAGACCGAGGCCTATCTGGCCGCGCTGAAGAAGCGCTACAAGCTCGAGATCAAGCCGGCAGCCAAGGTGGCCGCCGCCTCCGCCGCCGCGTCGGCCGCGACCGGGTTCTGAACGAAGGGGAGGCGGGCCGCAGGGGCCGCAGCGCGGGGGCCCGCCCGCTATACTTCCGAGCTTCTACGGTGGCTGTAGCTCAGTTGGTAGAGTCCCAGATTGTGATTCTGGTCGTCGTGGGTTCGAGTCCCATCAGCCACCCCACCTAAGCGCTTCACCTGGTCCCACTCAGGACCAAACTCCTCGGAAAATCAACGACTTAACCGGTCGAAGGTTGCAGGAGCTTTCCTGCCGTCTCACGGCAGACCAGCGCAGGTGGGGGAACATCTGGGGGAACAAATGGCAGTCCTGAAGCCATTTGGAGTTTTGTTCCCCCATGCTCACCGACAAGCACTGCAAGAACGCGAGCTGCGATGCAGCAAAGCCGCGTGTCCGCTTGGCCGACTCAGGCGGTCTCTACTTGGAGGTCGCGCCCTCCGGATCCAAGCGCTGGTTCTGGAAGTACCGGTTCGACGGCAAGGAGAAGCGCCTTGCCCTCGGCGGCTACCCCGACCTGGGCCTCAAGGAGGCGCGCGGAGCGCGCGACGACGCACGGAGGCAGCAGCAACGCGGCGAGGATCCGGTGCTGGCAAGGCAAGTCGAACGACTGGCTTGCCGCTTCGACGCCAACGCTACCTTTGAGGCAACCGCGCGCGAGTTCCATGCGACCAGGAAGGTTGGCTGGAGCGATCACTACGCCAAGCGCTGGCTCGAACGCCTGGGCAAGGATGTCTTCCCGTGGCTTGGCAAGCTGCCGCTACCCCAGATCGGCGCGCCGATGCTGCTTCAGACGCTGCGAAGGGTGGAGGCGCGAGGTGCCCGCGAGCTTCCGCATTCCTTGCTTGAGGCATGCAGCCAGGTGTTTCGCTACGGTGTGTCGACGGGGCGGTGCGAGCGCAACCCGGCGGCAGACCTTCGTGGCGCTTTGAAGCCGGTTCTCACTCGGCATGTGTCCGCCGTGGTGGAGCCTGACCAGGTGGGCGACCTCATGCGAGCAATCGACAGCTACCACGGCCAGCCGGTCACTCGTGTCGCCTTGCTGTTGTCCGCGCTGCTGTTCCAACGGCCAGGAAACATCCGACATATGGAGTGGGCCGAGCTGGATCTCGACTCGGGCATGTGGTCCATCCCGTCGGCGAAGATGAAGCGCACGAAGCGCGAGAAGCTCAACGGTCGGCCCCATCTGGTGCCGCTCGCGCCGTTGGTGGTCACGGCGCTGAAGGACCTGCAGCCGCTGACCGGAGCCGGGCGCTTTGTGTTTCCTGCACTGACCACCGCCAAGCGACCGATGAGCGAGAACACCGTTCGGGTCGCTCTTCGACGGCTCGGCTTTGACAACGAAACCATGACACCTCATGGGTTTCGTGCAATGGCGCGCACACTGATGGTGGAACGCTTGAACGTACCGCCGGATGTGATCGAGGCCCAGCTGGCACACGGAAAGTCCGGTCCACTCGGGGCCGCCTACGACCGCGCTGAGTTCCTGGAGCAGCGTCGCACCATGATGAAGACGTGGTCGGACTATCTGAAGGAGCTGAGGGACCGACCGCCGAAGAAGCAGGCGGTCGGTGCGTCGACGTCCAAGCTCGGTCGGTCCGCGGCGGGCGAACAGCCGATTGCGGCCCCCACGACCTCTGCGCATGTCCGCCGGCACGTCGTGTCTGTCTGAGGTGAAATGAGACCAATGCGAAGACTGCACAGGATGATCGGAACAGCTTGTAGCTGCGCGTTCGGGCGTTGTCGGCGAGACTGCGCGTTGGGAGCAGCGGATGGATCGCTGCCAGGAGCTTGAGGCGATGCGAAAGCTCATCTTCCTCATCATCGTCACGCTGGGAGCTTCGGTAGGGCTGCTGTCGGCGGCCGACGACGATGCTTGGACGCGGGCGGTGATGGCGGTGGTCGGCGCACTGTTTGCAGCCCCGATCGGCGCCGTCCTGACTCGCCGGCGCAAGCCGACCGGCGCAACGCCGTTGCCCGACGGGCCGATCGAGACGAGCGGCTCGACTTCGCCGCGTGCGCTGGCTAGCAACTACTGGCGCGACAAGGGCCACCCCCCGTTCATGAAGCCGTCAGAGGCTGAACCGGACCGGCACATGTTCGATCCCGACCGCCAGGCCTGATCACTTTCGCTTCAGCAGATCCTTGACTGCATCCTTGGCGCTCTCGAGGGATGCACTTGCATCGCTGCCAACCTGCTTGGCGGACCGCTTCAGGAGGGATTGTCTCGACACGAGCGTGCCGTCCTCGGCCCGACTGACCTGGGACTCTCGATCAAACCTCTCACTGCGGCCCTCAGCCTCACTCCTTACAGCCGCGCCGCGCGATCGAATCTCTTCTCGAGTTCCGGAGGAAGCGGTCCCCGCAGCCTGATCCGGCTGCCGCAGACGCAGGCCCTTGGCTACTTCGGCGTCGCCTGCACGTCGGCGCGCGTCCACATCGAGCGAAGCATCAACGGTGCCAGCCTGTCGCAGGTACTCCTGTCGCATCGGTTCGAACGTGATCGGAACCGCAGTCCCATCCGAGAAAGCGCGATTGGGCCCGAGCGACCGCCGCGCAAGTTCAGCTTCCATGAGCGCGCGCGCGGCCGCGCTCGTACCGCCGTACTGCTCCGCGTACCTCGTGAACATTGCAAGGTTGTGGGGATCCTGGGCAAGGTCGATCGAGATGACCTCGCCGCGCTCGAACGCTGAACCTACGCGCTCCGAGTAGGAGACTCGATCGGACAAGCTGGCGTCGGCGCGGGCGCTGCGCGCAGCACTTGAACTCAAGCGAGATGCCAACTCGCGGGCCTCACGGGCGTCCGAGGCCACGACGCTGGAGAAGCTGGCATCGCGGGAGATGCGATCGCCAAACTGCCGGAACTCGCTGAGCTGTTCGCTGCTCATGCTGCCCAGGATCTTCTGCTCCTGCGCGGAAAGGCCAGACAAGTAGCTTCTGTCAACGGTGGCGTTGAGTCGCCCGCCGGCAACCGCGGTGTTGAGTCCGAGGTGGGCCGCTGCTCCGAACGCCACGTTCGCGACCTGCGACTGAGACAGCCCGGTGGTCTGGGCGACGCCCTTCGTGATCTGATCAAGGCGATTGAGCGACTGCCCCAACTCCTCGAAGCTGCTGGTTGCCGACCCCGCGCTGCTTCGTGTCGACTTCAGCTTGGCCACGCCCTTGCTGAACGCCTCCGCAAGCACCGCCGAGCGCTCATTGCTGGCGGCCACCGCCTCTCCCCGGGCGGCGCTGACCTCACGGCTGGCGTCCTGCACGTCCTGTTCGCTCACGCGCATGGAGACCACCCGCGAGGCGTAGCCTTGGTTTCTGAGCAGGCTCACCGCCGTCCGCCCCGTCAGCGCGTTGGCCGAGAACGTGTTGCCACTGAGGTCGTTCTGCCAGTTGCTCATGAACGCCGACGTGCGGTTCGGCGCGAGTTGCATCTGATCCATCGCCACGTTGCCCAGGCTGACGTTGCCCGTCGCGGCCGATCCGGTGCTCCCTGACAGCGTCCCCTGCAACCCCGACAAGCCACCGACCAGCGCCGTACCGAAGGTCTCCATCCGCTTGATCGCCGCCCAGGCGATGAAGGGGATGCTGATGGCCAAGTACCCGACGATCGCCTCGCCCGAAATCGCCCCGGAGTAGATGGTCGATGCCGTCTGCAGCGCCAGCGCCTTCGCCCCAGTTCCGAGGTCGGCCGCCGCGGCCAGGTCGTAGGCCGCGTAGATCGACGCCATGTAGTTCAGCACCGCGTACAGAGGCGGCCACAGCTGGATCCAGATCAAGATCGCCGCGTAGCCCTTGAACGCCAGCATCGTCTCCCGCCCACTGGTCAGGAGGAGCAGCAGCACCAGCAGCGGAAACAGCGCATACGCGATCGCCTCGATCACGTTGCGGAAGACCGGCAGCGCCTGCTCGGCCACCTTGCCGTAGTTGAGCCAAGTCGCGTTCTGCTGGGCGGTGGCCTGAGCGCGGCCGACGGCGAGCACCATTGCCGCCGGATCGTTGACCTTCTGTCCGACGATGTTGCTGGTGTCGTTGATCGCGTTGATCACGGCGTTCTGGCGGATCAGGTCGGCCGCGGTCGCCGCGGCGCTTGCGATGCTGTTCTTCAGGTAGGCCTGCTGGATCTGCGCGGCGATGACTCCGGCCGCCGTCGCCGCCGGCAGCGTCGGATTCATCGTGAACGCCAGCTTCCCCTGAAGCCGCGTGATCTGCGCCGGCAACCGACCGTTGAGGTTGCTGTAAGCGCTCGGACAGGTGGCGACACTCACCGTGCCGCCGCTCGTCAGCGTCGTGAACCGTGCTGGGTTGGGCGACGCCATTAAGGCCCACACGTCGTCCGATGCCGAGAACGTTGCCGGATCGAGCGTGCCGTCGATCAGGTCGTACATCGTGCAGTTGTGGATGTAGTTGATCAGGTCGGTGCGGAAGCTCGGGTCCTGGAACACCACCTTGCCGGTCTCGCGGATCATCCGGTTGCCGAACATCAACCCATGCTGCTCGTAGGTCAGCTCACTAGGCAGCCCACCGATGCCGGGGATGACCTGGAAGGCGGTCTCGAAGAGGCCGGTCAGCGTGTGGCCGATGGTGCTGGTGAGGCTCCCCAGCACGGCCAGACCGAACGGCACGTTGGCCACCACCTTGACGGCCGAACCGCCCGTCTTGTCGACGATGCCCACCGTCACCTTCGGCACGATGAGGACGCCGAAGACCAGCAGCACTGTCGCCAGCCACTTCCAGCCCTGCAGCTTCTCCGGCGCGAACGCGTACGCCAGAAACGCCGCGACGAACCCGCAGAACGCCACTGCTGCGAGCGCGGCGGCGTAGTCGCCGGAGGCATGGATCGCCGCAGCCGCGTTGAAGATGCCGAACAGGCTGTCGGCGTTCTGGTAGGCGTAGATGTCCCACATGGCGCGGGGAAAGCGGTTAAGCCGATCGGCAAGAAGCCCGCTTCAGCGGCCGAAGTAGGCCGCCTGCTGCCCGAGCATGTCCATCACGTGCTGAGGCATGCTGGTACGCAGCTGACGCTCGAGCTGTTCCAGGTGGCTGGCCACCGCGCGGAAGGAGCCGACCTTCTGGTACAGCGCGGCCTTCTCCTGCGAGATCTGCAAGAGCACGGCCTGCGCGCGCTGCCGGACCTGCTGCGCGCGCTCGCGCTGCCCCTGCTGCAGCATGTAGTCCTTCTCCAGCGCCGCCATGCCAAGCCGCAGGTTGCGCTCGAGGAAGACGTAGGCGTAGTCGGCCGCGATCACGTCGCGGTACTGGGCGATCAGGCTGTCGGCCAGGCCCGAGCCCGGAATCGTTGCGCCGATCGACAGCATCTTGTAGACCGGTTCGGTGGTCTGGTTGACGAAGCCGACCTCGGCGGAGTTGTTGGGGATCGCGGTGCGCGTGGCGATCTTGTCGGCGATCGAGCGCATCATCGTCTCGACGCGCGCGGTGAACGGGGTGTGCGTGTAGCTGGTGTTCAGCGACACGGCGTCGCAGTTCGTGTAGTCGTTGCACCGCAGCAGGTGCTGCGTCACGTTGGTGCCGGTGCCGGCGGCCTGGCCGTAGAGCAGTTGGCTGATCGACGTGATGGTCGGCGCGATCGGCTCGGGGTCGCGAGTGGCGTCTTCGGCGTAGAAGATCACTGTGCCGACGAGGCTCATGATGAGTTCACGCTCCTGGTCATCCAGAGCGCTGCCGGTGTACTGCAGCGCCTTCCAGGTCAGGTTGCCGACGAAAGGCGCCTTGTTGCGAACGTTCGCGTCGCCCGACGAACGGGCCGAGGCGAGGATGCTGGGCCGGTCGGTCGAGCAACGCCGGCGCGCGGCGTCGCGGTCGCTCTCCAGCCCCATCTCGATCGCGAGGTCGGAGCAGGCCTCTTGCGAGCTGTAGCCTGCTGCTTCGGCGGCGGTGCTGACGATCGCCTTGGCGGTCTCGCAGGAGTTGATGCGCGCGTTGTTGATCCAGGTCTCCAGACCCTTGGCCCACTTGGTCAGCCCACCCAGCAAGGGCGAGACGGCCTCCAGCGCGAGCTGAAACGCGATGCCGGGCAGCGCCGCGGTGATGTTGCGCAGCATGTTCTTGAACTCGGCCGCGGAGATGTGCGAGAACGAGCCGCCGAACACGTCGATGCCGCCGCAGCCGGCCTTGGCGCTGGGGAACTGGATCGCCGCGAGCTGGTAGACCTTGTTCGGGGACCTCATGAAGAACGAGCCGCCGGTGTAGGTGTTGAAGGTCTGGCCCTTGAACGCACCCGGTGCCGTGTAGTTGCCGATCGCGCCGAGGGCGTTGAACATGTTGTTCACCTCGGTGTTGAGGTCACCCGCGCGCAGCGCCATCGGCTGCAGGGCCAGCGAGGCAGCGGCCGCTGCAACAACGGATCGACGTCGAAGAAGGCGAAGGGATCGTGGCATCGGAGTCTCCCTGTGGACGTGGGCAAGCGCCCATCAGCGACGGGCGAGCGCGGGCTCGAGCTGCGGGTCGAGCCGTCGGGCAGCGCCCGGGAGCAGCGTCTCGTAGCCGGGCGCCGATACGGCAGTGATTCGCTCGAGGAGCTGCGCCTCGGACAACACGCCGAAGCCGATCGGGGTGATCTTTCCGGTGAAGGGTTGAGCGAGGTAAACGGCGGGCACCTGCGTCACGCGCAGCGCGGTCGCGATGCCGTTGTCGGGCCTGGCTTCGGCGAACCCCGGCAACGTGCCGCCATCGGTGCTGACCGCTTCGACCCTGATGCCATAGCGCGCCTGAAAAGCCGCCAGGACCGGCGCGAACGCGTGGCAGTACGGGCAGTCACCGCGGAAGAAGAAGATCAGCACGTGGTCGCGCCCGAGGTCGGCGACAGAGCGCGAACGGTCAGCCAGTTGCTGCTGTTCGAAGACTTCGAGCGCCTTGGCGTTCACCGGCCGCCCTTGGGTGCTTGGATCGAGTTCGGGCGTCGCCCACGCCACGCGCTGCGCCACATCAGCGAAGGTCGAAGCCCGCGCAACGACCTGCGACTCGAGTTCCATGTAGCGGCGCACATTGGCCTCGGTCGGCCGCATGATCGCGATGTTCCGGCGTTCCTCGAGCGCCTTCTGCAGCCGCTCGAACTCGATCAGCTCGGGGGCGCGGGCCGGGCTGACCGGCGTTGCCTTGGCTGTTGGAGACGGCGGCTTCGCCGGCGGCAACTCAAGTTCGGGATCCTCGTAGAAGTGCCAGCCGCGCCAGGTGTCGGACCAGTAGCGCTTCGGTGCTTCCTGGGCGGTGACGCCGCCGGCGGTTCCAAAGACGCAAAGCAGCAGCGTCGCCATCGCTCGGACAGAGACGGGCGACTTCACGGCGCTTCCTTGAGCGATTTCGGCGGCATCCCGTCGCGGCAGTAGTCGATGCCGAAGTCGATCGTTTGTCGCCGAGGCGCAGGCGCACCGGGAAGCAACACACCGTCCTGCCAGAAACTCACCTTGAGGCGTCGACATCCGTCCTGCGCGTAGCGCCGCTCCGTGCTGACGTCGATGTGAATCGGGGTCGTGGCTTTGAATCGCTCAGTGATCGCGTCGGCGAGCTGGCCGCTCAGGATGCCGCGCGCCGTTCCATCCGGGGCGTCGATCGCCGCGATCAGGAGCTGCCGCGCGTCGGGCACTGCGACACGCTGCTGCGCGAGGGCAGTTCCGGAGATGCCCAGCACGAAGCCGAGAGCCGCCACCAACGAAGGAGCCGGGGCCATCACTGGCATCTCCCCTGGCCGTAGTAGCAAGTCGGCACGCGCCCCGCGCTGGTGCCTTGCAAGGCGCCCACGTTCGGCAGCGTCGGCACCAGTGACGCATAGAACTCCGACAGGTCCATGCGCGCGAAGTCCAGCGACTGCAACTGAGCCACCGTGAAGCCCGAGCAGTCAGGACTCTGCGCACCGCCCCAGCCCTTGCCGATCTGCGCGCGGCCCTGTTCGTTGACGATGCGCGCCAGCATCGAGTTGAAGCAGCACTTCGAGGTCGTGTGCTCGATGCACGAGACGCAGCTGCCCAGGACGCGGAAACACGAAGAGCACCAGGTGCCGACGGTGTGGCACAGCCTGGCGCCTTCCTTCATCGCCAGCTTCCCCTCTTCCTCGTTGCACGACATCATCGAGAGGATGATGTAGATGATCACTGCAATTACGAGCGACCACGGGTCGAAGGCAACCACGATGCTCTGGCCGCTGTAGACGGCGACCGACCCCGCCGGCAGCGCGGCGCCATTGACCGCGATCGTGATGCCGTAGCTCGTGAAGGTGCCGCTGAACCCGCCACCCAGCAGCAATGCCGACATGCCCTGGTAGATGAACTGCCGGTTCTCAGAGTTCATCAGGATGTCGTAGACCAGACGAGACCCAGTGCCGAAGACGCTCTGGTTGCTCAGCCCGGATCCAGCGCCGTCGCTGTAGCAGCAGTTCTTCAGCAGCCGGTCGCGGCAGCGGTTCTGCTCGCCCTTGAAGACCTGCATCCGGTCGGTGTCGAGGTACACGCCGGCTTCGCGCGCGGCTTCGAGCATCGACATGCTGCGGCCGAAGTCGGCGTCGTTGGGCGAGGTGATGTTGAAGCAGTTGCCCTGGAAGCAGAAGACGTTGGACGGGCAGTTGCTCGCGCTGGTCGTCGTGCCACCCGCCACCGGGCAGCTATACCCGTCCTCGAACACTTCGCAGACGCCTGTCGTGGCGTTCGTTCGGCGGCAGGTCGAGCCGGTCGGCGCGCAACCCTGCGCGACGAGCGGTGCGCACTGGTCGGGCGGTGTGCCGCTGCTGCAGCTCATCGTGCTCTCGTACTGCCAGCAGGGGCGGGTGACAGCGAGGCCGTCGATCACCTTGGTCGATGGGCCATCGACGCACACCGCGGTCGAGTTGACGCTGCAACGGCCGCCGCTGGCCAGTGTCGGGCACTGGTCGTCCCATCGATCAGCCGCTGCGTAGCTCGTCTGCGGCTTCGCATAGGTCAGCCGCATCGTCGGGATCGGGCCATACGCGGGGTTCGGATCCCAGCCGATCACCGGACGGTCGCTGTCGATGTTCCAGTAGTTGCCGGCCACCGCACCGGTGATGTCGATGCCCTCGAGAGAGGTCCAGCCGCTGGCCGGTGCGTAGCACTTGCCGCCGTCGAGCACGGTGGTCGTGCAACCGCTGTCGCCCATGCAGACGGTGTTCTGGATGTTGTCGCCGCTTTGCGTGCCGGCGCGGCAAGCGGCGTAGCGCTTGAGGAACGGCTCGACGCTGGTGCAGCTGTAGCCGGAGTCGCCACCGCCGCTGCAGACCTCCTGAACCTCGGCGGCGATCATCGCGGTGAGGCTGCAGCCCGACCCGGCGCAGGACTTGTCGGCGACCCACACGCCGGTGCGGATCGGTTGGCCGGTCATGTAGGAGTAGGAGGTGCTCAGCACGGCGACCATCTGCGGGAACACGACGGGCGTGGTCATGTCCACGTCGAAGTACGCGAGCGGCGCGCCGCTTTCGGTGACCCGGAAGTGCTGGGCCGTCTCCGGGCGGTCCGGCACGCACTGCGCATCGAGGCCGGTGTTGCCGGACTGCGCATGGGCGAACCAGTCGCCGGGCGTGCAGTTCACCGAACGGGTGATGCCGACCGACAGCGTGCGCGAGCAGCGGTAGTTGCCGACGCCGACGTAGCGCAGGCAACTGCGTGGCTGCGTGCCGGCGGGCACCGTGGTGGTGGTGGTCGTGCAGCCGCTGTAGTACGAGGCCAGGCTGTCGAGCACCGACGATGGGCTGCGCATGATGCCTTCCGCGGCTGCCACCGCCGGGTCGTTCGAGCCGACGGTGGCGCGAGGGATGTTCGCGGAAGTCATCGCGCCGCGCTGTGCCTGGCATACCGGGTCGTTGGGCATCGTCGCGCACAGCGCCAGGCGTGCATTGCCCTGGGAGGCGAGGTTGGGCTGCCGGTAGTACGTCGACTCCGAAGGCGCCGTGGTGTAGCCGGGCACCACGGTGCTGGCGCTTTGCGTCGTGACGCTGCTGCGCGCCACCGGGTTGGCGGCCTGGCCGGCGGCGACGCCTTCTTCGTGCGGGCCGGCGACCGCCGCAGTCTGCGTCGTGACGAAGCAGAAGATCGTGAACCAGACGATCAGCTTGCGCATGGTTCGCTCCTCAGCCGGCCGGCGCCTTCAGGCGCTTGAGGAACGCGTCCGCATCTTTCGAGAAGGCCGGGGCCGAGCGCTGAATGAATGCGAGGGCGTAGTCGAGAGTCACGTCGCCGGCGGCCATCACGTAGCCGTCGGCCGGTATGCACAGCCCGTTGGCGCACGGCGCTGCGGTGGCTCCATCGCGCACGAGCACGAACGAGGGCGTCTGCGTGATCGCGTAGCGGTCGAAGGCCTGCGGGTCGATCTGCACGGCGACGCGCCGGCTGCCGATCAGCTGCTGCACGCGCGCGACCGTGCGCACCAGCGACCCGTCGACGAGCCCGCGCAACACCAGCGATGCGCGGGCGCGCTCGGCCTGGTCGAGCAGGCGCGAGAGCGCTGCCTCCGGCATCGCGAAGCTCACGAACACGAGAAAGGCCGGGCCCGACTGGTTCTTCAGCATCCGAGCCTCTTCGCCGCTCTGGAAACCCCGCGCCAAGGCCTCCAGATCGATCGGTGCTCGGCTGGCCGGCTGCGGCAGCGCGTCGATCCTTGGCGCTGATGGCACCGGGCTTTGCCGAAGCTCGGCATCGGTCGGCGCGCGGTGTCGCTCGCGAGCACGTTGGATGTCCGCTTCCGTCACCGCGGGCTGGGCACGTTTGGCTCGCTCGATGTCGGCGTCAGTGACCGTTTGCGCCTGCACGAAGGGCAAGCCAACGAGCGATGCGATGAACACGCCCGCGCGAAGTCGTTCAGTACCCCACACAGCAGTTCCTTTTCCTGAACAACATGAAGGCGAAGTCCTCGCCGCGCACTGGGTACTCCTTGCCAGCGCCCCAGACGATGGTCGAGCGGCCGAAGGGCTGGCAGCAGCGGCCTCCGTCCTTGGCGGTGTTGGGCACCGGGTAGGTGAGCTGGGTCTTGTAGGCGGTCTTGTCCATCGCGGGCATGAAGTACGGCCCGCACAGACCCGCCTGCCCGTGCCAGCCCCAGGCCAGCAGTTCGCGGTGCATCTTGGCGGTCAAGCGCTGCGCCAGCAGCGCCGCGGTGCGCACCCCTCCCACGTGGTATGGCACGCGGCCGTTCATCGGGTACAGCCCGCCCTGGCAGCCCGCGCACCAGAACATCTCGGGAAACCCGAAGCCCACCGTCGCGGCCACGCAGTCGGCGGCGCAGGCGGCCACCGCGACAGGGTTGGCGAAGAGCACCGCCTCCGGGTTGAGGATCAGCGTCAGTTCGTCGTCACCCCAAAGTGGATCGACCTCGGTCATGTAGGCGAGGTCGAAGGACCCGCGCTCCAGGCAGGGGAAATCGGTCACGACCTCGAGCCAGTACAGCACCGGGTTCACGTAGAAGTGCGCCTGGTAGAAGCTGCCGCCGTCGCCATCGCCCTCCGAGCGGGTGAAGCGGGCAGCCGATGGCGCAGCGATGCCGGGGTCGAGATCGACGCCGCCGAGCGATGTCAGGCAGAAGGGCTTCCTCACGACCTCGACGTGTCGCGCAGGCTCCCAGAAGCCGATCGACAACCCGATCGTCGGGTTGACCCCGCAGGTGCACACCGGGCTCGACGGGTTCAGGATGTCTTCCTGGCCGCCGAAGTTGGCGATCGTCGCGCTGCCGATGCTGATCGGAAGGATGCAGGACCAGCAGATGTCGGTGATCGGGTTCGGGAAGCGGCCGGTGCAGGTCACGCTGTCAGCGGCATGAGCCTGGTTCGTCAGGCTTGGCGCGGCCAGCAGTGCCGCAGCGAACGCAGTCACCAAGAGTGCCCTCATGCGAACGAGGAGTGCAGCATCAGGTCTCATCGCAGACTCAGCTCGTCGATGCGAAGGCGAGCGCCTTCCTGCGATACCAACGCCGGAACCTGCTGGATGCCCAGGCGGCGGCTCAACGCACCTTGCTGGTCGTAGTACACCGGCACGCGCCAGGCGCGCATCAGATCGAGGTACGAGCCACCGGTGAGGATCGGTTTGACGGGCGTGTTGGCCGCCGTCGAAGCCATCAGCTCGCCGGCTCGTCGCACCTGCTTCGCGTCTCGTGCATCGAAGAACAGCAGCTTGCGCGTGAGCGAAACCACTTCGAGCGGGTTCTTGCGCGTGCCGGCCGCGAACAGCAGCCGCCCCTGCGCATCGACGACGTTGCGGTCGAGCGTGAAGCTTGGGTCAACGTAGAAGGTGCGCGCGGCCTCGGTGGCGCGAAGGCCTGGGACGGGCGCCGGTTGGCGCACCGACTCGACGCCGCGTGAACGCGCTTCGTCGATCAGTCGCTGCAGCTCTCCGGTGCGCTCCTTCTCGCGCAGCCGCCGCTCGATGTCGGCCAGCAGGTGCGGCTCGGCAATGCCGTAGGTCGGACCGATGGTGCCGAGGTTGACCGCAAGCGCGCTCGGCGCAGCAAGACACGCCAGAGAAGCGATCAGAACGCAGCGCTTCACGGCTGCCTCCTGCAGTCGACGCGCCGGGCCAGGTCAGCAACGCCGCTCGCATCGCGCAACTCGCTGGCCCGGATCATGCCCATCAGCACGGGATCGCCGCTGCCTTCGGACATGGCACGACGCAGTGCGGCCGAGGTGAGCGGGCGACGGCAGTGCTGCTCGTAGGCCCGAAGGTAGGCGTCCGCCCCGGCGCGCGCTGCAGGCGCGATCTGCTCCAGCAGCGCGAGGTAGTCGCCCATCGGAACCTCCGAAGTCGGCGAGGACGCGGGCTGGGCCTGCGCAAGCCCGCACAGCAGGATGAGAAGTGAAGCTCGCGAAGCTCGGGAGAGAACCATCGTGGCCTCCGTCAGAACAAGGGCACCACGGTGCCCAGCACCTGGCCGGCACGCACCAACCCGCTCGCGCGGTAGCGCGAGTCGAAGGAGTCAGGACTGGTGCCCTGGACGTAGTAGTGCCCCGCCGGGATGACGACCTCGGCAATGGGCTCCAACGGCTGGCGGTTGAAAGCGTGTGTCTTCGCCACGCCGACCACCTCGCCGTTGACGAAGACGACGCGCTCGCTCACGGTCACCCGGTCGCCGGGCAGACCACGCACGATCTTGAAGAACGGTTGCCCGCGCAGCCCGGGAAACGCTGCCTGCGCCTCACCATCGAACGCGAAGACGATGTAGTCGCCGCGCCGCAGATCGTTCGCTCGATCGCCCAGCCCAAACTGCAGCCATGCCACATGGCAAGGCAGGCTGCCGGTCCAGTTGAAGAGCACCGGCACGCGCGGCGTCGGATCGGCGAAGAGCCGCAGGTAGGCGATGGCCCAGATGCCGAAGACCGGGAGGAACAGGTACCAGCGCCTGCGCATGTCAGCAAACAGCAGCACCAACGCACGGACCGGCCGTGACTCGCGCAGCGTCATGGGGCTTCTCCCTTCAGCGTCGCTGGGCGATCCGGGCGCTCCTCCACCTTCTGCTTGAGGTGAGCCGTCAGATCGAACGTGCGCGGCGTTGCCCCCGCAACAGCGCTTTTCAGCACCACCAGGCAACCGCAGTCGCGCGGCAGTTCATCCAGCGCCGCAGGCAGCCGTTGCGCGAAGCGGCGCGCCAGGGCCATCGCCCTCTGCCGATCCTCATCGGAGCTGGCCTTGGTGAGGATCAGCGTGAACTCGGCTTCCTTCTGTCGGTAGACCTCGCCGACATCGACGATGCCCACGCGCAATGCCGGGCGCACGACCCAGTGGTCGTATGCGGCGAGCGATGCCGCCGCGATCAGCATGCTCACGGCGCCGTGGAGCACGAGGGCATTCATACGGCATGCCCTCGGCGCCGCAGCAGCTCGGCGATCGCGTCGTCGATGCTGTAGCCCTGCGCCCGCAGCTCGTCGATCGGCGCGTTGTCCTCGAGCTTGTTCGAGAACAAGAGGTGCGTGGCCGGGTCGAGGATGTTGCGGGCCACGCCTTCGCCCACCGGCGAAGAGATGTACAGCTCCGAGAACACGCCGGGCTCGGTGCGCAGCGAGTTCAGCAGCCGCTTCTTCGGCTCGTCCATCGACAATCGGCCCTTGCGATCGAGCATCTCGATCGATTCGGGCTTCTGCCGCAGCAGGAACACCCAGTCCGAGCAGTTGAAGGCGGCCTCCATCTGCGCCGAGCCGTAGTAATCGTCGGCACTCTGCGTCGCGGTGCCGAGCGAGCCGCCGTACTTGCGCGCGCGCCGGGCGGCTTCCTCGACCACGGCCGCCTTCACCGGATCGTCGGCGCCGATGTCGCCGAGCTGCTGCTTCAACTCGTCGATGAAGAGTACCTTGCGCCGGTTGCGCGTCAGGTACATCTCGCCGGTGATCTGGTGCAGCAGCAGGATGTTGACGACGGCGTGCAGGTCCGGGCGGCGCTTGAGCTCCTCGTTCTCGACGACGATGAAGTCGTTCGAGAAGTCGACGCTGTTGCGGCCCTCGAAGAAGCGCTCGTACTGGCCGCCGCTGGCGTACGGGTTCAGCATCACCGCCAGGTCGCGGATGCGCGGGTCGTCGCGCACGCCGAGTTCTTCGATCGTTCCGGTCTTGAAAGCGTCGCGCAGCGCGGTGACCGTCAGCTCGTTGCCGTACTGGCGGAACAAGCGCAGCACCATCGCCGAGATGGCCTTGTACTGAACCTCGTCCAGCGGGCGCGACATCGAGGCCATCTTCGAGATCGCCGGCACCAGCATGTCGATGTCTTCCTGGATGTCGGCGACATGCGTGAATGGGTTCAGGCAGATCGCGACATCGGGCCTGAACTCGATGTAGGTGCCGTTGGCTTTGCGGCACAGCTTCTCGAAGCTGCGGCCGAGGTCCAGCATCCAGACCCGGGCACCGATCGCGCGGTACGACCAGGCCATCTCGTTCATCAGCACCGACTTGCCCGATCCCGGCGCGCCGATGATCGCGAAGTTGTAGTTGCCGAGGTCGTTGTCGAACAGGTCCAGCGTCATCAGCTGGCCGCGCCTGCCGCCGAAGACCAGTGCCGGCGTTCGTGTACCGCGCCACTCGCCGATCAAGGGCGCGAGGTGGATCGCATTGGCCATCGTCTTGCGCGAGACGCGGCGCATCTTGGCCAGGTCGCGGTGGAAACGCTCCGACAGCGTCATCGGCAGGCTTGCGAGCAGCGCCTGGCGGTGCATGTAGGTATCGGCGTTGAGCTGGAAGCCCCGGCCGCGCCAGATCGCGTTGGCGGTCTCGTGCGCTGAGACCGCGAGCCCCGGCGGCGAGAAGATCGCGAGCTGGTGGTACAGGCTCACCAGACTGCCGCCGGTGTCGATCGCGTCGGCCGCTGCAGTCCAGTCCTGCAGCTTCTTGCCCACATCGGGCATCACGTCGGCCATCTTGCTCTTGGCGTTCTGCGTGGCGCGCACGTGGTTGGCGGTGACCACCGAGCGCGTGACGTTGGGGTCGAGCACGTGCGCGCCCATCGTCAGCAGGAAGGGCGCCGTGTACTGCAGCGCCGGCTGCATCAGGTCGCCGATCAGTGAGCCCATCTGCCAGAGCGCGAAGTGCTCCGGAAAGCTCTTGATCGAGTAGAAGCGCGCTTCGAGGATGTCGGCCGAGCTCTCCTTCCACAGCCGCAGCCCGCCGGGCACGACGTCCTGGATGGTGTCGAAGTCGACGATCTGGTCGCGGATCTCGCGGCCATCGTCGTAATGCAGGTTCGGCGCATCCGTCTGCGAGATGCGGTCGGGGTTGGTGAACAGCGCGCACCAGTTGATCAGCGCCGCGCAGTCGCAGACCTGGTTCGGCAGCAGCGCCGAGCGCAGCGTCGAGGACATCGACTCGCGCAGCATCAGCACCTGGTCGCGACGCGTCAGGTTGTCGGCGTCGCCGGGCGAGGTGACGCTGAGCATGAGCCGGAAATCCCGCAGCGTGTAGTGGAACCCCGTCGTCAGCGACTGCTGCGCGCCGGCCAGAAGGTGGCCGACCCGCTGCCGCCCGAGGCGGCGGAAGAGGTTGTCGTTGCGAGCCGGCCGGCCCCAGTGGTGCGCCTTGTCGGCCTGGTCCACATCCTCGACCCGCAGATTGGCATAGCGGCGCAACTGTTCGCGGATGTGCGGCGAGCCGAACAGGTGGAACTGGATGCCTGTGCCGGCCGGGCAGTTGGCGTACAGCGAGACCAGCACCTCGGCCATGCGCTCGTCGGCGCCAGACTGGGGCATCAGCTCGAGCAGGAAGCCGAGGCTGTCGCGGTTGACGAAGAGCTGCTCGGCCGGCAGGTAGGCGGAGTACGGCAACCAGGACGCGAACTGTTCGGCGGGCGAGTCCGGCGTCTGGCCGAGTCCGAAGAGGACGGGCCGCGAGCGAAGCGGCGCGCTGGAGGCGGGCAACGGTGTCATTGCGTGCCCCTCTATTCGTTGCCGTCGTCGCGGTCGTCGCTGGGGTCGCGCAGCGTCGGGACACGCGCGTCTGCGGGGCGAACGTCGCCTTCGCTTGGCCTTGATGCAGCCGGAACCAGCGGGATGGGCATCCCGGGGTGCGGCACAGGCCGGAGTGCGTTCGCGCCCGTTGTCGTGTCGCCAGCGCCACTCGCGCGCGGCGGCGGCTTGAGCGGCGCGTACGCCTCGCGGATCTGGCGTTGCACGTGATCGACCTGCCACCGCCCGGGGTCGATCTGCACGTAGACGTAGCCCTGGTCGTACAGGTCGTTGTCGGCGTCCTCCCAGGGCTTGAACCACAGGCGAAGGACCCGTGGTGCCGAGCGCAATGCGACCGGTGTCGGCGGCAGGCCGACAGCCGCGGGCGGGGTGGCTGTGTTGCCGAGACGCGGGGCGAGTCTGGGCGGGTCCGTCATCCGTTCGGGGCGGGCGACACTCGGCTTGTCGATCGCGCGTCCTTGCTGGCTCGGCAGGTTGTTCTGCACTGCGTTGGCATAGGTGCCGGACACCGAGTCGCAGGCCACGCCCTCGGGCGCCTTGCAGGCGTAGCTCGAGCTGCCGCTGAGCCCGGACATGCTGGAACACCCAGCCAGCAGCAGCGCAAGCAGTGCCGCCATCGCAGCGAAGCGATTCATGGCCGCACCTCCGACGACACCGCGGATTGCTTCAGGCGTGCATCGAGCACCGCATGACCGACGTAGCCGTCGGTGCGACCGCCATCGGCCCAGAACAGCGTCGGAGTGCCCTGCACGCCAAGCTGCCTGGCGAGCGCCAGGTTGCGCTCGATAGGGTGATCGCACGCCTGCGTCCGGAGCGCGGTGGTGTCGCCTTGCAGCATGTAGCGCTGCCACGCCTGTGCGCGGTCGGTCGAACACCACAGTGCGATCGGCGTCGCGGCGCCCTGGAATGGCACGAGGAAGGTGTAGATCGTGACGTCGTCGAGGCGAGCCAGCTCGGGCTCGAGTTGCCGGCAGTAGCCGCAACCGGGGTCGCTGAACACGGCGAGCTTGCGCTGGCCGTTGCCATGCACGGTCTTGATGGCGTCGGACAGTGGTAGCTGCGCGAAGTCCACCTTCTCCGGCTCGGCGTTCACAACCGAGCGAGAAGCGGGTATCGCTGCGGCCAGCTTGGGTCCGGTCAGGTCGCGCATGGTCTGCGTGTCGAAGACGCGCCCGAAGACGAAGTAGCGCGGGCTCTTCGCCGAGACGAAGGCCACGTTGCCGTTCATCCAGACTTCGTAGAGACCTTCGACCGGGGACCGCTGAACCTGCGTGAAGGTGGTACCGGGATGCGCCTTGCGAAGGCGCTGGAGCAACCTGGTTTCATCCGGACTTGCTGCATTCGCGTGGGGCGTGACCAGAAGAGTCGCGGCCAGGCTGCCGACAAGCAGCAGGGCTTGCATCGCCCGGCGCGCAAGGCGCAGCGCTTCAGTAATTGCCGTCATCGGAGGGCTCCTGCAGACGAGTTCGGGAGGGTTGGGCCGGAGCAACGGCTGACGCCGAAGCGGTGAGCGGCACCTCGATGCGCACGCCCTTCGTGATAACGACGTCGATCTCGCGGCCGGCATCGACCTCGATCACCGGGAAGGTGTTCTCGGCGAGCTTGATGTAGTAGCTGGCCAGGCGATCAAGGGCCTTGCCGACGCCGCTGCCGATGCCGGCGCGGTACGCGTCGGCGCCGCTGGCGCTGGCGATCGTTCCGAGCGCCGACGTGCTGTATGTCGTCGAGGCCGTGGAGACGCCTTGCCCGATGCCGCTGACGACACCGGCCAGCAGGGCGTTGGCGAGCATCTGGCCTTGCTTGGTCACCAGTCGGCCACGCATGCCGACCTTGCCGTCCTCGCCGTAGACGCTGCCTTGGAGCTTGACCTCGAGGGCCGCTCCGTCCGACCGAACGCACGACAAGCTCTCGGTGCGCAGGTACGCTCGCTCCGAGCTGATGTCGCCGTATCCGGCTGCGATGACGAAGCACTCGCGGTACTCGCCTCGGAATCGGTTGGGCAGGACCGAGTTGTCCGACAGGCGGATCAGCACCGGGTGCGGGTTCGATTGCGCCTGGCCGCCCGTCGGCGCGTCGAGCCCGCCGAGCAGCACACCGCGGGTGAACGACACCGGCAGGAAGGTCGAGACCGTCCGTGGTTCGCCGCTCGTCGAAGATCCTGCCGATGCCGTGGTGGGCGACGCTGCGTCAGCGGGTTGCCTGGCCGTCACCGTGATGCGCGTGAGCGCGGGCACCACGGGAGTTGGCGGCACCAATGGCATGGTGGGTGCCAGACCCGGAACGCCGGGTGGCATGCCGCTGGTGCTACCTCGCGCCGGTGGAGGTGGCAAGGCGGCTGCCGGTCGCATCGCCAGCGTCGGTATCGCGGGCTGCACGGGCGCTGGCGGCGCCGGCACGACTGGCACTGGAGCCGGCGCTGCGGCTGCCGCTTGAACCGCCGAGGTCAGGCGCTGCTCCAGCTCGGTGAAGCGCTTCATCGTCTGCGCTTCGAAGGTCTGGCGATCCCTGTTCAGGCGAGACTGCTCCTCGCGCTCGGCTTCGTACTGAGCCAGCTTGCTGCCGGCGGTGCCGACCCATTGGTCGACAGGATTGACCTGCTGCCCCGAGGGCATCACGCCGATGTTCGTGACCGCACTGGGCGTGCCACCGGCGCGCTTGGCGGCAATGTCCGTCGGCGTGGAGCTGCCTGAAGCGAACACCAGCCACAGCAGCCCGACACCGACCGTCAGGATGCCGCCAAGCATCGCGAACTGCCGCTGCCGCGGCGACAACCGGTCGATCACGGCGCGCGCGTTCTCGCGGAGGCCGGACAGCATGCGTTGCGAGGGCGCGTTCATCGCGTGCCTCCGCGGCGGATCACGTAGACGCCGGTGCTTTCGCCCGGGCGCAGGTTGTGGTTCTCGATCGCGACCGCGAGCACCTGGCCGCCATCGGCGGCGTCGGGCCGATCGAACTCCTGCTCGGCCAGCACCATGATCGAGCTGCTGATGTTCGTCAGCAGGTAGCGCTCGCCGATTAGGTTGCGGCCCTCGAAACGCCGCACCAACCAAAACTTGGCCTCGGCCCAGAGCTGGATCGGCTGATCCAGTTCATCGATGCGGACGTCGGACGGCGTTCGGTCCGACGCCATCGCCACGAGCAGCGCCTTCAGCGCGCGAACGTGATGGGCCGATGTGCCGAGCGGCGCCGAACTGGTAATCGAGCTGCCCGCACCGCTCGGTGACGCGGAAGCCTTGATCGTCCGGTCGCGGATCACGATCGTGTCGGCCGGTGTGTCGGCGCGGCGCAAGACCAGCGTGTACGTCGCGTGCGCCGACGAGACGAACAGGTTGACCGGCTTGCCGGACTCGCCGACGGGGCGGATGTAGATCTCGCCCTTGTCGCGGTCGCATTCGAGGACGACTTCGCCCGTCGGGTTGACGAGCGGCACCGGCAAGGGCGCGATGGTCGAGCCGCCTGCGAGCGGCGTGCTGTTGGCCGGCGCCGGCAACGGGCCACCGCAGTTGCTCGAGTAGATGTTGCCGAACACGTCGGTGATCGGTGCGCCTTCGATGCGGATGCGGGTGGGCTCCTTGATCGAGACGATGGCTTCAATCGCGATGCCGTCGCGACCCTCGACGACCTGGAGCGCGTGGGCCGGCTCGATGAGCGCTGCTGCCAGCACAGTGAACACCGCGAGGATCACCCGGGCATGGTCAGGGAGCCGCATGCGGCACCTCCTTGAACGTCTTGAGATGCATGCGCCCGCCGGCGTAGCTGAACTCGACCAGGTAGGTCTTCGCCTCGTTGCTGGTTTCCTGGGCGTTGACCAGGGTTCGCAGGCGACCGCGAACGACGACGCTTTGCGTGTCTTCGCTCGGGACGAGCTGCTGCGGCATGAAGGCCGTGCTCGCATTGATGCGCTTGAGCCGGGCGGCCTCGATCTCCTGGCGGACCCGGAACGCGCCGTGCTGATCGGGCTCGACGTAGCCGAGCAGCACGTCCTTCTTCCAGTCGACGGAAGAAGGCGTCACGTCGAGCACCAGCCAGGCGATGAAGCTGCCCATCTGCTCGAGGTACTCGGCACTGGCCTTGTCGCGCTCGACCCAGAAGGACTTGTTGATCGACGGCGGCACGACCAGCGTGCGCACCGAGCCCAGCAGGTTCAGGATGATCACGAGCGACAGCAACTGGCCCAGGACCAAACCGCCGAGCGCCAACGCGAGCCCGCGGTTGCGCTTGCGTAGCTCCTTGAGATCGTTGCTGAGCCGGTCGAATTCCATCGTGACCCTCGCGGCCTCAGCCGACCATGCGACGAAGATGCGACGGCGGCGTCGCGCCCATCGCGGTCAGCGGGTTCGTCGGCAGATGCCAGTACAGCCAGTGCACGGCGAAGGCCGGGTGCTTGTCGGCCTTGATGCGCGCGATCCAGCGCGCGGTCACGAAACCGACCACCGTGCACAGCGCGAAGGACCACTTCGAGCCGGACATGTAGCCGAGGAACAGGCCGAAGAGGAATGGGGCCGCCACGTCCATGTCCCAGAAGCCGATCTTCCAGGGGTCGTCCAGCCGCCGCGGGATGTAGGTGTTCGCGCGCATCGGTGGCCTCTGCGAGCAGTAGCTGCCGGCGGCGTCAGACGACCGCGCCCATGATCGCGCCGGCGATCACGAGACCGACGGCGCCGAAGATGGCGAGCCCGACATAGAACAGCACCGGCCCGAAGTTGCGCAGCGCGGCCAGCGAGATCAGCGCGACGACGAAACCGACGAACCCGACCAGCGCCTTGATGCCCGGGCCGAGCGCAGAGATCTGCGTCAACGCCGAAACCAGCGGACCGGTGATGCCCGTGAAGGCCACCAGATCGAGCGCGTAGCCCGGCATCGCGATGCAGAGGCCGATGGCGAGCAAGGCCAGCAGCGCGATCGCTGCAAACGGCTTGCGGCGGGTGGTGAAGGAAGGCGTGAAGGGACGAAGGGCGGCGGTGGTCATGAGTGACTCCAAGAGGGACGTGTTCAGGGCGATGGTTCGAGCGAGGGCGTTGGCGCGACGCGAGACAGGCGGAGGGCGGGCCGTAGCGCGCAGTTGCCACCTCGGTGGCAGTGCAGGCGGCTGCCCGGCTGCAAGGCGGCAGAGGCACTTCATGGAGCGGCCCCCGAATCGCCTGCATAGGCAACCTCGACGCGACGGTTGAGCGAGCGCGAACGCTCGTTGATGTTCGGCGCGGCGTAGCAGCAGCGGCCGCGGGCATCAATGGCGATGCGGCCTGGCAGTTGCGGGTCGAGGTCGAGCAGGTAGTCGCGGACCGCGAGGCCGCGGGCCAGCGCCAACGACTGGTTCAATGATTCGGAGCCGAGGTCATCGGTGCGGCCGGCGACGACGATGCGGTCGCTGTGCCGCAGATCGGGCAAGGCGCGGCGCAGTCGCGTTCTGTGCTCACCGGTCAGCGTGGAGCTGCCGAGAGCGAAGAGGAGCGTCAGGCGCTGCCCGGTGGTCTTGACGGAGGCCGGCGGTGAATCGGTCGTGACGGGCAGACGAGCGCTCGAAGGCCGCCGCAGGTGGGGTGGCTCAAGGGCGGCGACAGGTTGTGACGCGGGAGCAGCCGTAGCTGCGACCGTCTTTGGCGTGCGGGACGGGCAGCCAGGCTCGATGCACTCGGCAAAGTGCGCGTGCCGACCGAAGGCGAGTGGGGCGAGGCGGCGCTCCGCGCGCTCGTGCGAAGTTGCGGGCAGCGGTGTGGAGAGCGTCTCCTCCTTGCTGCGCAACAGTGCGCAGGCACCGAGCGCGCAGGCGAGCAGCCCGATGACAAAGGTGCGCCAGCTCACGGTGCCACCCTGACGGCGAGCCGCAGCGCGGGCGATGCAAGGGGAGCGGCCGCGCCTGCTGATGTCACCGCGCTGCCCGCGGGCAGGCGCCTGTACACAGACCACGCATAGCGGCTGCGCGCGGCGCGGCAGGCTTCACCCTTGAGCTGGCTGCAGGCGGCGTTGTAGGCGCCGACGCCTTCCCAGCTCACCCCATGCCGGGAGAAGTTGTGCGCGAGCAGCCAAGCGCCGACATGGATGCTGGTGCAGGGGTCGTAGAGGTCACGCTCGGCGATGCCGTGGCGCTGGAGCGCCGGCAGATGAGAGCTGTTGATCTGCAACAGGCCGATGTCGTAGCTGCCCGTACGCTGCACATGCGAGCGGTTGACGGCGCGGATGTCGAGGCCCGACTCGACGCGGGCCATCGCATACAGCAGCTGCGGCGACACGCCGTAGCGCTGGCCGGCCTGCTCCCAGCACGCGCTCGCGACGCAGGGAAGCAACAGGATCGCGATGGCGCCGAAGAGCCAGACCGCTCGCATGACTCACCTCACTTGGAACCCTTGGGATCGCCAGGGCACGGAGCCCGGCGGCGGAGCGGGTGGCGAGGCCGACCCCGAGAAGGGGCGGCTCGCAGCGGGTGAGGCCGCGCAGGAAGCGCGACGCGAGCTATGGGTTCGTCGCCTTCAGTTCGCGAAGGCGCTGATGCGGGTCACTGAGACGGTGGCGAGCGGGTGAGGCTGCCGAAGCAGCGTTGCCGGACTGTCCGGCAAAGGATCTGATCAGGAGGGCAGGACGGCCTTGGTGGTGGCCGAACGACGCACGATGTTGATGCGGGCATGCCGCAGCGTGCACACGCCGGTCGGGTCATCCAATCGGGCCAGCGCGACACAGCCGGTGGTCAGCTGGTCAAGCTGGAACTGAGGATTCGGGTAGCGGTTCGCCGCGGAGAGCTGCAGGGCGTGCAGCTGAGCGTATTGAGGACGCCACATGGCCTCGCGCCGCCGGATGGTGGCGGGCTCGCGCAGCATCAACTCGGAGCCGAGATACGCGAACAGCCCGTGGCTGGCGTCACCCTTGGCGAACATCTGCGATACGCAGGCGCTGATGAGGTCTGGCATCCGGAACCGTGGCGCCACGTTGCGGTCGCTGCGCAGCAGTTGGTACAGCCAGTCGTGCTCGGGCAACCAGAGCATGGTCTCCGCGGTGTCGATGGCGTCCACCGCTGGGTGCACAGCCAGCGGCGGTTCTTGGGTCGATGTGGCGGCTTCCAGCATGTCGGTCTCCGAAGATGCGATGCGCTCGTCTTGAGGCATGGGGGAAGCGTAGGTTCGCGCCTCGCTCGCGTCGCCGCGGATTGCGGGCGAAGTGGGGAGGGTTTCGGCATCGGGAGTCTGAATGCCACCGCGTGCTGCAAGAACGACAAGCTGATGCGTGGACCTTGCCCTCCCCTGAGCAGAAAGGCAAAGGCGCGGATCGTCGTGCGGAAGGGTCAACCGTTGGCAGACGCCGCCGCACACCTCCTGACGGAGATCCGACGGCAGTCATGATGTCCCGAGGCCTGAAGACCCAGGCGGCTGTGCAGGCGGGTCGCCGACTACTTGGGCCGCGCACTCCGAATCACAGGCGCCAGAGCATCGATTGCGCTTGCCAGCAGTGCCGTGCCCTGTTCGGTCCCGTCCCATGCGCTGCCCAATGCCCGCTGAATGCGAGGATCAGCTGCCAACTTGCCGACCCTCAAGCCTATGCCATTCTTGGCATGCTGTAGCGCCTTACCAACATCCGGCGTCACCGACTTTGTGCGGCCGGTCATGAATCTCGAGATGGTGTACTGAGGCACACCACTTTCCCGCGAAAGTTGCATCTCACTCTTGCCCGGACGCTCGAAGTAAGCCGCCAACATGGTTCGAGCGTGAGCCACGTCGACCGGGGGGTGCTTCATTGCAAATCTTGGCATAGTGGCATAGCATAGCGACAAGTCAAACGACAAACAACTGCCCTGGGTTCGTCGCCACCGAGTCCCAAGAACACCGTTATGCGATACCGGCTCACCCGATCCGCACGCCAGCGTCGCGCGCAAGTCATGACACCGCCGCGCCTGGCGCGGCGGCTGCTCGATTTCCTGCCGGGAGACGGGCACTCGTGGCTCGAGCTGGGGTCGGGCGACGGGCGAATCGCGCAGGCATGCCTGGAGATGCGGGAGCCGTCCGAGTTCGTCGGCGTCGAGCTTGACGACCAACTGCTGCTCGCGAGCCCGGTACACCCTTGCGCCCGCTACGTCCATGGGGACGTCCTGTCGCCTTCGGGGCTGGCAGCCCAGCTCGGCGGACAGCTCTACTCGCGAGCCACGGGCAACCCGCCCTATGGCATGCAGGCGATGCCTCTTGAGGCTCAGCGCCGGGTCGCCGATCTCTGCCCCGGGATCCCACAGGTCCTGGACTGGGTCCAACTCGACCTCTACTTCATCCTCGAATCGCTCGCACGGTTGCGCCGACCAAGCGAAGCGGCCTTCATCGTGGGGGCGCCGATTGCGCAGGACGCTCGCCTCGTGGCGTTCCGCCGCGCCTTGCTGGCTTCGGCCAGCGAGGTCGAGTGCTACGAGCTACCCAAGGACGTGTTCGACAAGAAGGCCGAGGTGCAGTCCTACTTGCTGGTCTCGCGCTTTGGGCAGGCGCGCCTGAAGAAGGCCTTGGTGGGTCGTCTTGCGGGTACGGACCTGCGCGTCGAGGCACAGCGCTGGATCCCCATGGAGAAGGCACAGGCGCGGCTCGATTTCGGCTTCCATGAGTTAGAGGAACTCACCTCCGAGCTCAAGAAACGAGCAGGAATGTCCGCTCTTCGAGAGCTTGGTGCCTCGATCGTGCGCGGAAGCCGCACACGCTGGCAGTTTCACGAACTGGGGATCCCCCACTTTCACACAACGGACTTCCCGCCAGATGGCAAAGAGGTGAGCTTCAGTAGGGACCGGGACCACGGATTCCAGTTCGCCGCCGCCGGCGACCTCCTGCTGCCTCGCGTGGGCACGCGCTGCCTGGACAAGCAAGCCCTAGTCACCGAGGGACAGCGCCACTACACGGAGGCCGTCTACCGCCTTCGCGTGGCGCCGCGCCACCACGCTCGGGTCGTTGATTGGATCTTTGGCGAAACCTGCACCCGGTGGAGACAAGCCGCGGCCAAGGGATCCTGCGCCAAGCACCTCACGGTGGCTTCCTTGCTCGCGATGCCGGTGCCCTCGGCAAC
This sequence comes from Burkholderiales bacterium, assembly GCA_016223165.1. Classification (GTDB taxonomy): domain Bacteria; phylum Pseudomonadota; class Gammaproteobacteria; order Burkholderiales; family Burkholderiaceae_C; genus Rubrivivax. Next base: position 539,812 of record JACRPO010000012.1, on the reverse strand, counting down.
GGCGGCCTGACATTGATCGAAAGCGACCGACGATCAACGCGCCAGGTCGACCTCATACCAGTGGCGACGGTTCACGCCGAACGTGCGATCGGGCTTTCTCACCGGATGGTCGTAGATCGGTGAGAGGACCTCGTTGTCGAGGCAGTACAGCGCGACGCCCAGGGCCATGGGTTTGGTCCCGAAAGGTGCGACGACCAAGCGATTGAGATCCCCGGCCGCAATGCCCGCGTGCGCCTCATGCAGGAGCCGATAGGCCGACAGCGGGTTGTTCGCGCCGCAGTACAGCACGTTGGTGTTCTGGCGCTCGAGCAGGCTGGAGTTCGCCATCAGTGCATGGAGGTCCCAGCTGGGCTGGAACGGCGGGATGCCGAAGACGATGCTGACGCGGCGATAGAAGTGGCCATCGTCGCCATCGAGTTCGCGCATGAGCCGGTCACCCTCGAAGCCCAGGAAGGCGATGAGGTGTGCCTTATTCGTGTCGCTGAGCAGTCGAGCGAACAGCGGCAGGCTATTGCGCTCCTTGAAGCCTTGGCTCAGGTCAAACGCACTGCCCGGCACGACGTGCGCGCCGGCCTCCTTCAACTTGTAGCCATCAGGCTCCACGTAGAAGAAGCCGCAGTGCGGCCGCGGCGACTGCATCCTGTAGGCGGCCAGGACGTAGAGGATCTCGGGGAACTCCAAGGTAGTCGCATCCAGCAAGATCGACTGCGCCCGAATGCTCCGGAACAAGTCCTCTAGGTCGTTCACGCTCACTGTCTGGCCATCCACCGTAAGGGTGAACGCAGCGGCGTCGTACCTGACGGGGCAGTGCCGGCGAGCGACTGCGCGGCTCAACGCTGCCGAGTGCCGGCTGCGGTCATCCAGGTCGTCCCGGCCGAAGAACGCGACGTCGAACTGCCCCACATGGGCGGCTTCTCCTTCGCTCACGATGTCCTGGCGTAGGAATCTCACAAGCGACCTTGTCCGAAGAGGCCCGGCCGGTCCTCGGCCTGACCCGGATCCTGGTCGCCAAAATTGACGAGTTCTTTCAGCACCGCTTCGTAGTGCTGCGCCGACTTGGACAACAGCACATCGGTGTGCGACGCGCTCAAGGTGACCTTGCGCCGCTTGCGGTAGCTGATGCTGAAGTGTGGCGCGTAGATCGGGTTGAGGATCAGGTCGGTCTGGGCGATGTCGTAGTCGGACTTGTTCTTCGTGTCCGTCTCCTCGTACAGGACCGACCAGATCTTGGCCTCACGCAAGATCCTCTCGGCCTGGGGCGAGAGTTGATGCCGCTCGGCGTGGTCGATGGAGAAGTGGTTGACCTCGGGTTCGCTCTGGCTGCGACGACGATTAAAGGCCTGGAAGAGGCGGCCGAGGCGGCCGGCCACTTCGAGCAAGTCGACGCCGTGCGAGCCCAGCTGCAGGATGTCCTGGTAGATCTTGTCGGAGACCTGACGCGCCGCCTTGGCCTGCACGTCGACGTCGACGCGAAGCTGGCCTTGCATGTCCTTGCCGTTCGTGCGTTCGAAAGCCAGCAGCAGCGCCGCGTGGCACAGCGCCTGGAAGAAGCGCAGGTTGGGGTCGGCCAACATGCAGAAGCGATCGAACCCCGCGTACATGACGTTGGGGCGCCGCGGCAGCCCCGCGTACAGGTAGAAGAGGCTGCCGTAGAGGTTGTTATCGATCCAGCCACCAACCTTGAAGAACGGGTCGGTGTCGGAAGGGCCCGCGTCGATCGCCTTTCGGTACGCGCCGACGATGTCCGACTTGGCTTGACTGCGCCGGTTGAGCACCGCACCTAGCACGATGCTGGCCTGTGGGTACTTGTCGTCGATCAGGTCGGCAGCCTGCACCTCGCCTTCCAGCCCTTGAAGGGCGAGCCCCTTCTGGATCATGTCGGTCAGGCGCTTGCGTAGCGGCGCATCCGCCACGACGCCTTTCGAGATGTCCGTGGCGCTCGGGCTCGGTAGGATCTCGCGTACGCAGCGCAGCACCTGCTCTCGATACTGCTTGGACAGGCGATATTCAAGGTGCCGGGCGTCGTGCAGCTTCTCGGGCTTGAAGACGGGACAGTTGTACGGCGTGTCCGCCTGGTGGGCGCGCAGCAGGAACAGTTCGGCGGCCAAGAGCTCAAACTCCCCGCCGGTTGCCAGCTCGGCCTCGAGGTCGATGGTCGTAAGGTCATGGAACTCGACTATCCGCTCGTCGCTGCTCGTCTTCAGGTCGATCACCGCGTGCTTCTTGTAGGCGATGTGAACGGCCATCTGCAGGCTGGGATGCTTGATGGCGTCGCAGATCACCTCGCGATGGGCACCCGGCAGATTCTCGAACTCGTCGATGAAGGCGCGGAAGCCGACTCTGGCCATGCGCGGGTGCGCCTTGGCCAGGTCACCCGCAAGCCGCGGGAGCACCGATGCAAATGAGACAAGCGTCGGCTCAGCATTGGCCTTCGGATTGCGCACCCAGTCTTCCAGTTCGACTAAGCGCATTTCCAGCTCGGCTTCCAGCGCGCTGACCTTCGGCTCTTTGAGCCGCAGTTGGTGCGCCAGGGCGGCACTCAACCCGGGGTCGCCGAGGTTCAGGCGCCCGAGGGCGAAGTTCGCCTGGTTGATCGAACTAACCGCACGGCAGGCGTCCACCAGGAGGTTCAGCGCGACGTAGTGGGAGAAAGCAAGCTTGGCGCGCTGCTCGCCCAGCCAGGGCGCGGTCATCAAGCCGCAGAAACCCGTGTCGGGCCGCAGGTACAAGCCGATTGACTCCAGTTCCGACTCGGGGATCTCCTCTCGTATGGGGTTGAGCGACGAGCCGTGGTTGAAGTAGCGCAGGAACATCGTCTTGCCACAGCCGCGCCCACCGAGGATTCGCACCGAACGCCGATCCGCGAAGATGCTCTTGCGCTTGAAGAAGGGCGGCACGATGAACTGCGAGAACAGGGCGTCCGACGCCAAGTGATCGGCCCGGATGTTCAGGAAGGCGTCAGCAATCGCGGTCACGGAAACCTCATCGCACGAGTAGGTGGTTCCAAGGGGTCTTCGCGTACATGACTGGCAGCGTGTTGTTCGGCGTGGCGTGATGAAAGCCGATCAACAGCTCCAAACCGTACCCGCTGCTCGAGATACCCCCGCGTTTGCACATCATTTCCATATGAGCCCGTACCTCGGCGACGAGGTTGACCCGATCGATGGACCAGACCTCGGGCCGTGCGTCCTCCCCGCGAAAGAATCGGTGCTTCGGGCCGAAGACCTCGACCGGACAGACGACGAGCCACGGGCACTCGTTGGCCAAATTCTTCAGCCCGTCTGAATAGGCCGCCAGTGGGCAATAGATCAGCTTGCGCTTCCCAGTTTCATCGGCCAGATGGTTGGCCTTGGCGAAGGCGATGAACTGCGTTCCGGTGCCCAGCATGTCGTCGACAAAGACGAGCGCTTTAACCGATCCGGTCAGGCCCTTGATGTCCTGGGCCTTGATGAGCAGCCCGTTGTGCACGTTGCCGAGCCGATGAAGCTCGCGCATGAGCACAGCCCCGCTCTTGCCCGGCTGGTTGCCGCCTTCGACCTCGACGAACCGCACGGGGTGGTGTGCTCCGCCTGCCGATACCGCCTGCATGAAGTCCTCGATGCTGGGAAAGCGAAGCCCTACGCGCCGGAGTTCGGCGGGCAGGATGCACTGCAGGATGTGGGCGATCGCGCTACCCACCATCTCCTGCGAACGGAAGGTAAGGTTCTCCAGCAGGCGCGCGGCGAGATACCTGTCCTCGTCCGTGAGGAAGTTGGTCAGCCATTTGTTGAACTGGAACTCGGTGATTCCCGTGACGATGTGCTTGGCGAGCAGCAGGCGAAACCGACTCTCAACCTCCTCGAAGAGGCCCTCGTCAGCGGCCGGAACGTGAAAGGCCATCAGCAGTTGGATGCAGTCGTTGGCGAGCCGATGGAATTCAGGACGCCGGGCGCGACCGGCCACACCGTGAAAGACCGCGCGCAGCCCAGCCCTTCTCGTACCGGAGCAGGTACGCAGGACAAAGAGCGTGGACGCGCGTTCTGAACCCCAACAGTGTTTCTTGGCTGGATCTTGGCATCTATCTGCATCATTCAGAAAACTGCAATCAATTCTAGCACGAGTCTAGGCGGCCGCGTTATGATTGCGGAATGGCTGTTGATGCACAGATTGTTGAGCTGAACGAAGTCGCTTCGCTGCAGGCCGGCTACCCCTTTCGCACGACGGTGGGGCAGGCGGCGAATGGCGATGTGCTCGTTGTACAGATGAAGGATGTCGACGTCGATGCCGGCGTCCAGTGGGCGAATACGGTCCGAACCCGACTCGCCGGGCGCAAGCAGCCCGATTGGATCCAGGACGGAGACATCCTTTTCGCGGCAAAGGGTGCCCGGTTCTACGCGGTGTGTGCCCTGGCCCCGCCAGGGCGCGCCGTGTGCGTGCCTGCGTTCTTCCATCTCCGCGTTCGCGCTGGCGCCCAGGTCGACCCCCAGTTCCTGGTCTGGCAGATCAACCAGCCTCCTTGCCAGCGCCAGCTGCTGCAGGCTGCCGAGGGCAGCAGCCAGTTGAGCCTTCGCCGGCCCGTGCTGGAGCGACTGACGCTCTCCATTCCGGCCTTCGACGAACAACGGCGTATCGCCGCGCTCGCCGAGTTGGCACAACTGGAGCGCCGCGCCTTGCAGCGCCTCATCAGCAACCGCGAACAGCAGCTTCAGGCAATCGCCGAAGACCTGAGCGCCCCCGCATCAAAAACCCGCATGCAGGACAAGAAATGAACGACCTCGTCGAGAGCATGTCGAGCGTGAGCCAGGACGACATCAATGCCGCCGTCTGGGCCGCCTGCGACACCTTCCGCGGCACGGTGGACCCCAGCATCTACAAGGACTACGTCCTGACGATGCTGTTCCTCAAGTACGTCTCCGACGTCTGGCAGGACCACTACGACAGCTACAAGCGGCAGTACGGCGACCACCGCGATCTGATCGAGGAGATGCTCAAGAACGAGCGCTTCGTGCTGCCTGCAAGCGCGAGCTTCTATGCCCTGCACGCGCAGCGCCACACCGCCGGCAACGGCGAGCGCATCGACAAGGCGCTGCATGCGATCGAAGAAGCCAACCTTGCCAAGCTGCGCGACGTGTTCCAGGACATCAGCTTCAACAGCAACAAGCTGGGCGACGAGCAGCAGAAGAACGACATCCTGCGCCACCTGCTGGAGGACTTCGCCAAGCCCGAGCTGAACCTGCGCGAGAGCCGCGTCGGCCAGCTCGACGTGATCGGCAACGCCTACGAGTTCCTGATCAAGAACTTCGCGTCCACCAGCGGCAAAAAGGCCGGCGAGTTCTACACGCCGCCCGAGGTGTCCACGCTGCTGGCCCGGCTGATGGACCCGCAGCCCGGCGACGAGGTCTGTGACCCCACCTGCGGCTCGGGCTCGCTGCTCATGAAGTGCGGCCGGCTGATCCGCCATCGCACTGGCGCGCGCAAGTACGCGCTGTACGGGCAGGAGGCCATCGGCAGCACCTGGGCGCTGGCCAAGATGAACATGTTCCTGCACGGCGAGGACAACCACCGCATCGAGTGGGGCGACACCATCCGCAACCCCAAGCTGCTGGACGGTGCGGCGAGCCTCAAGCACTTCGACATCGTCGTCGCCAATCCGCCGTTCAGCTTGGAGAAGTGGGGCTTCGAAGGCGCCGAGGCCGACAAGTTCAGCCGCTTCCGCCGCGGCGTGCCGCCGCGCACCAAGGGCGACTACGCCTTCATCCTGCACATGGTCGAGACCATGAAGCCCGGCACCGGCCGCATGGCCGTCGTGGTGCCGCATGGTGTGCTGTTCCGCGGCGCGGCCGAAGGGCGCATCCGCCAGAAGCTGATCGAAGAGAACCTGCTCGACGTGGTGATCGGCCTGCCCGAGAAGCTGTTCTACGGCACCGGCATTCCCGCGGCGGTGCTGGTGTTCCGCAAGCACAAGGCCGACGACAAGGTGCTGTTCATCGATGCCAGCCGCAACTTCGAGGCCGGCAAGAACCAGAACTTGCTGCGCGATGTAGACCTGCAGCGCATCCTCGACGCCGCCGCCGCGCGCCAACCCGTGGCGCGCTACGCCCACCTGGCCACGCCGACCGAGATTGCCGGGAACGACTTCAATCTCAACATCCCGCGCTACGTCGACACCTTCGAGGAAGAGGCCGAGGTCGACCTCATGGCCGTGCGCCGCGAGCGGCAGCAGCTCAAGGAAGAGCTGGCCCGGCTGGAGGTGCAGATGGACGCTTACTTGAAGGAGCTGGGGTTTGAGTGAGCCTGCGATGTTCCAGGGCGACGAGACCGGCGAGCTCGTTCACTGCACCGCCGAGGACGACCTGAAACCCGGGCGCAAGTCCGGCAAGGGAGGCGGAGATGCTGCCTGAGGGATGGCACCGCAGCACGCTCGGCGAGATCGCCCGCATCACTTCCGGCGGCACGCCGGATCGCGCGGAACCAAGGTACTGGGGGGGCAGTGTGCCGTGGGTGACCACGGGCGAGATTCAGTTCAACACCATCACCGATTCCGCCGAGAAGATCACCGAGGCGGGGCTGAAGAACTCGTCGGCCAAGCTGTTTCCGCCGGGCACGCTGCTGATGGCGATGTATGGCCAGGGCAAGACGCGGGGGCAGGTGGCGAAGCTGGCGATCCAGGCCAGTACCAACCAGAACTCAGCTGCGATCATCCTCAACGAAGGCCACGATCCCGACTTCTACTTTCAATTTCTTTCCTGGAAGTACGACGAGATTCGGGACTTTGGGCACTCGGGAGGCGTGTCGCATCTGAACGCGGGCCTGTTGCAGTTGATTGGCGTACCGGTCGCTCCCATTGCTGAGCAGACGCGAGTTGCCGAGATTCTGGATGTCTGGGACTGCGCGATCAACCGGATGCGGGCGCTGCTCGTCAATCGCACCGTGCAATGGCAGGCCCTGCTTGCGTTAACGCTGCATCTGCCACCGGCGAATCCAAGCACTGACGGCAACGCCGACAACGGCGGTTACCCCGCCTCCGTGCAGCCGGGGATTCCCAATCTTCCGGCCACGCCTGACGGCTGGCATCGCGTCCCGCTCGCGCGCCACCTGACCGAAGTACGCCGTCCAGCATCGTTGAACGCCGACGACACCTACCGCCTCGTGACCGTCAAGCGCTCCCGCGGCGGCGTCGCGTTGCGCGAGACCTTGACCGGCCGCGAGATCAAGACGCCAACGCAGTTCTACGTCCGTGCCGGTGACTTCCTGATCTCCAAGCGCCAGATCGTGCACGGTGCTTGCGGCATTGTTCCGCCCGAACTGGACGGCGCCGTGGTCTCCAACGAGTACGCGGTGCTGAACAGCGAAGGGCAGATCGATCTGCGCTTCCTCCGCTACCTCTCTGAGTCGCGTTACTTCCAGCAGACCTGCTTTCACTCGAGCATCGGCGTGCACGTCGAGAAGATGATCTTCAAGACGGAGCGTTGGCTGAAGTGGCCATTCAACATCCCGCCGCTGCCGGTTCAGCATCGCATCGTCGAGGTGCTGGATACCGCGCGCCGTGAAGTCGAACTCATCGCCGCACAGATCGATCGGCTCAAGCAGGAGAAGGCGGCGCTGATGGCCGACCTGCTCACCGGCAAACGCCGCGTCCGCCTTCCCCCCGCCGAGACCACGCCATGATCGCCGCCGCGCCCAACTCGATGGAGCAGTACGCCGCGCACCTGCCGGCGCTGCACCTGCTGTGCAACCTGGGCTGGAACTTCCTGACCACCGCCCAGGCGCTGGCGCTGCGAGGCAACACGCGCGAGGTCATCCTGCGGTCACGACTGGTGGAGGTGCTGCAGACCCGGCGCTACGAGTACAAGGGCCAGTTGTACCCGCTGTCCAGCAGCGGCATCGAGCAGGTGGTGCGCGAACTGTCGGCGGTGAGCCTGGCCGAAGGCCTGCTGCCGGCCAACGAGCGGCTCTACGGCAAGCTGGCGCTGGGCATCACGGTCACCGAATTCATGCCCGACGGCAAGAAGCACCAGCCGACGATTGCCGTCATCGACTGGGCCGACCCCGCCGCCAACCGCTGGGACGTGACGGAGGAACTGGAGGTGCTGTCGGCCCAGGGCACGCACCACCGCACGCCGGACGTGGTGGGATTCGTCAACGGCCTGCCGCTGGTGGTGATCGAAGCCAAGCGGCCAGAGTCCACGCACGTGGGCAAGTCGATGGTGGCCGAGGGCATCAGCCAGCACCTGCGCAACCAGCGGCCCGACGAGATTCCGCAGCTCTTCGGCTATGCCCAGCTGCTGATGGCGGTGAGCCAGACCGAGGGCCGCTACGGCACCACCGCCACCGCCGCCAAGTTCTGGGCGCGCTGGCGCGAGGAAGCGTTCGATGCGGCGCATCTAGCCACCGTGAAGAACGCGGCGCTGCCCGCGGCGGTGCGGAGCCGCTTGCTCGAAGGTAAGCCCGCCGCGCTTGCCGCGCACTTCGATGCGCTGTGGGCCCTGCCGATGGAGCCGACCGACCAGGACCGCTTGCTGATCAGCCTGCTCACGCCGGCACGGCTGCTCGAGTTCCTGCGCAGCTACGTGCTGTTCGACCGCAAGGTCGGCAAGATCGTCGCGCGCTACCAGCAGTTCTTCGGCATCCGGGCGCTGCTGGCGCGCATCGGCCAGGTGCGGCCGGACGGTGGGCGCGAGGGCGGCGTGGTTTGGCACACCACCGGCTCGGGCAAGAGTTTCACGATGGTGTTCCTGACCAAGGCGCTGCTGCTCGTCGATTCGCTGGCCGAATGCCGCGTGGTGGTGGTGACCGACCGGGTGGACCTGGAAGGGCAGTTGGCACGCAACTTCATCTCCGGCGGCGCCTTCGGCTCGGCCATCGCGTCGCAGAAGGACGGCGAGAAGAGCCGCGCGCTGACCGGCCGTGACCTGGCCCGGCGTATCGGTAGCGGCACCGAGCGCATCACCTTCACGCTGGTGCACAAGTTCAACTCGGCGTCCAAGCTGGCGGAGTGCCGCAACGACTCCGCCAACCTGATCGTGCTGGTGGACGAGGGCCACCGCAGCCACGGCGGCGAGACGCACGAACGCATGAAGAAGGCGCTGCCGCGCGCGGCCTACATCGCCTTCACCGGCACGCCGCTGCTGAAGGACGAGAAGACCTCGAACAAGTTCGGCCCCATCGTGCACGCCTACACCATGCAGCGCGCGGTGGAAGACGAGACGGTGGCCCCGCTGCTCTACGAAGAGCGGGTGCCCGAGCTGACGATCAACGAAGAGGCCGTCAACCGCTGGTTCGACAAGATCACCGCGGGCCTGAGCGATGCCCAGCGCGGCGACCTGAAGAAGAAGTTCGCCAAGAAGGGGGCGATCTACGGCGCGTCGGGCCGCATCGAGCTGATCGCGTGGGACATCGCCACCCACTTCAGCGAGAACATCCAGAAGCTCGGCCTGGACTTGAAGGGCCAGGTGGCCACCGACAGCAAGCTCGACGCCATTCGCTACAAGAAGGCGCTGGACGACACGGGCCTGGTCACCAGCGCCATCGTGATGTCGCCGCCGGACACGCGCGAAGGCAACGCCGAGGTCGACGAGGAGAGCCTGCCCGAGGTGCAGAAGTGGTGGAAGCAGACCGCGCTGGCAGCCATGCACCGGGAGGGCCTGGACGCCGAAGGCTACGAGAAGCAGATCGTGGCCGACTTCGGCACCGACGACGGGCCCGACCTGCTGATCGTGGTGGACAAGCTGCTCACCGGCTTTGACGAGCCGCGCAACACCGTGCTGTACATCGATAAGCCGCTGAAGGGCCACAACCTGATCCAGGCGGTGGCGCGCGTGAACCGACTGCACGACGACAAGCGCTACGGCGTGCTGGTGGACTACCGCGGCATCCTGAAGGAACTGGACACCGCGATCCGCGCCTACCAGGACCTGGAGACGCGCACCCAGGGCGGCTTCGACGTGGCCGACATCGAGGGCCTGTACCGCAACTTTGGCACCGAGTACAAGCGCCTGCCGGCTTTGCACGAACACCTGTGGTCGTTCTTCAAGGGTGTGGTCAACAAGCTCGACCGCGAGCAGTTCCGCCAGGTGCTGACGCCGAAGTTCGTGACCGCGCCCGACGGGGAGGAATACGACGAGCGCCAGAAGCTGCGCGACGACTTCTACGCGGCCTTGACCGAGTTCGGCCTGTGCCTGCAGACGGCGCTGTCCAGCCGCAGCTTCTTCGAGGACAAGAGCTTTTCCGAAGCGTTGATCGCGCGCTACAAGAGCGACCTGCGCTTCTTCACCGAGCTGCGCCAGACCGCCCGCCGCGACGCAATGGAGACGGTGGACTACAGCAGCTACGAAGAGCAGATCCGCCGCCTGGTGGACAAGCAAGTGATCGGCAAGGAGGTGCGCGAGCCCGACGGCGTGTACCTCGTGCACCAGCTCGGCCAGGCCGAGGACCCGGCGCAGTGGTCGGCGGAGAAGACGCGCAACGAGACCGACCTGATCCGCACCCGGCTGCGCAAGACCATCGAGCAGGAGCTGGCCGAGGACCCGTATGCGCAGAAGGTGTTCGGCGAACTGCTTCGCCAGGCGATTGCCGAAGCGGAGGCCATGTTCGACCACCCGCTGAAGCAGTACGCGTTGTTCAAGGACTTCGAGGAACAGTTGGCGGCGCGACAGACGCCGGGCGTTCCGGCCACGCTGGATGCCAACCCGCACGCGAAGGCGTATTTCGGAGCGATCCGGCTGGTGCTGGGCGAGGCGGTCTGCGACGGCATGGACGACACGCGGCGCAACGAGCTGGTGGCGCACGCCACGGCGATCGACACCGTGGTGCGCGACGCGGTGGCCGAGCACTCGCTGAACCCGCAGAGCATCGAAGCCGCGATCCGTAAGGGCCTGTTGCCGATGCTGTTCGGCGCCCTTGGCCTGGAGAACGCGAGGCAGGTGGTGGAGCAGGTGATCCAGATCACCCGCATCGGGCTGAGCCGGAAATGATGGATGAGGCTGTGTCATTCGCCGAAGAGCAGCGCATCCGCTACGGCGACCAGATCATCCGGTTTCGGGTGCGGGTCCAGGCCGAGCGTCGGGTGTCGCGCGTGGCGATTCATGTCGAGCCCGACGGTCGCGTGCTGGTCGACACGCCGGCCGATGCCTCGCCGGCCAGCGTGTTGGCTGCGGTGCGCAAGCGGGCGCGCTGGATCGGTCAGCACGTCGATGCTGCCCGCGCCCGACGCGCAGGCACGCAACCACGCGAGTACGTCAGCGGCGAGTCGCTGAGCTACCTTGGGCGGCGCTATCGGCTGAAGGTGACGGTGGAACCGTCAGCGCCGGTGCATGCGGCACTCTGCGGTGCATACCTCGTTGTCACGACCCCCCAGCGGTCACCTGCGTCGATCCGCGATGGGCTGGATGCCTGGTATCGGCAACGGGCCAAGGAAGTGCTCGCGGCTCGGCTCGAGGCCGTGGCGACGACCTTACGCTGGGTGCGAACTGTGCCGGGGATGCGGCTGCGGAACATGACGGTGCAGTGGGGCAGTTGCTCCCCGGCCGGCCGCATCACGCTGAATCCGATGCTGGTGAAGGTGCCGCGCGAGTGCATCGACTACGTCTTGCTGCATGAGCTCGTTCACCTGCTCCATCACAACCACAGCCCGGCCTTCTATCGAACCTTGAACAAGCACATGCCGGCATGGCCAGCCCTGAAACAGAGGTTGGATGGCATGGCTGAGGATGTGTTTCGTAGCTGACAAGAGAAGGGAGGTCGTCATGATGGGCGCGGCCATCCGTACTTATCGACTGAAATGAGTCTGATCCCGGTTGTGCCGCGGCGTGGCTCTCGCGCCGGCTCAGGCCCTGAGGTGGAAACTCCCCACAGCGCTTGAGATGAAGAGGCTGAGCAGCAACGGAGCGCACGGCATCAACAGCGGGTGAAGCGCTACGGGTACGACGAAGCCGATCACCGTCGCGCAGACGGCGATGACCGCCAAGGACGCGAACGCTGCGAACCACTCCGGGTCGTGCTGACGAAACTCCTTCGCCTTCACCCAGCGAACCGAGAAGCCGTCGATCAGCGTGGCGGCTGTGAAGACGAGCAGCCATGGAAGCCACTGCAGCAGGGTCGCGAGCCTGAAGGCGGCGAGCAGGAGCAGTGCATCGATGGAGCGGAAGTACGCGCTGTTGAAGAGGCGCCGATTGACCGACGCCATCTCGACCGCGATCGCGCCGTTCAACGGATCTGCGGCTAGCGCCGCCGATGGCTGAGGGACCGGCGAGGATTGCTGCGCCGTGTCGGCGATTGCCAGGGATCGCGCCAGGATGCGTACCGACGCGTCGGGACCCCAGAACCGTTCGATGGCTTGCTGCTCTTGCCGAACCAGCTCGATGAACCGATCGGGCGAGTGCGCCGAGGGCAGGTACAGGACCAGCACAAGCAAGCACAGCAGCGAGACGACGCTGACGACGCGGATCATGTCGCGCCGCGCTCGGCCAGCGGTGTGGGCGAGTGGGTGACCCGGGGCAGTGACTTCCCGGCATCGGGCTCGATGATGGGAAACCTCCCCTTGATGATCCGGCCGCCGGACACCGATGCGAAGTACTGCAGGTTCGGCAGCTTGCCCAGCACGTCGGCCGGCACCACTTCCTCGAAACTCTCCGTCAGTTGAGTCGAGTAGCTCGACGAGAAGTCGCCCAGGTGAGCATCACTGCCGCTGCTCAAGCCGACGCGCACCGTGTGGATCGCCGTCTTGCCGAAGGTCTCGACCACGAAGTCCTGCGTAGGCCGGTCCTTCGTTCGCAGCGCGATCAGGTTGTTCAGGTTGCCGAGCGCCATCCGTGCCGCATCCTCGGAGCCGAGGCGCTTGGCCAGGTCGGCCAGCGTCTGCATCGCGCAGGTGGCGAAGAGTCCGCCTTCCGCCCCCTTGTTCAGGATCTCGATCAGGGGCAGGTTGATGACGTTGCTCGCCTCGTCGACGAAGAGAGCGATGCGCCGGTAGACGCCTTGGTTGTAGCGCATGCCGGCCCGCGCAGCGAGGTCGGCCAAGGCCAACGCGCCGATCGCGGAAGCCACCGATGGGTCCGGCAGCGAGTCGAGGCACATGTAGAGCACATGGCTGCCACGTTCGACCTTCTCGAAGTTGATGATGGGCCTCAGGTCGTCGGCGTCGAAGGGGTCCGGCGAAAGGCTGCGCCCGAGATCGCCCGAGGTCAGCATCGACAGGACCGGAAGCAAGTTGGCCGTGATCTTCTGGTAGTGCTCCCTGTTGTGCCTGAAGGTCCGCACCTGGGCGTCAAGCACCTTGCTGCGCTGGTTCTGCGGAACCCGGTGTTCGTAGTACGACACGAACGCCATCAGGTCGGTGCTGGCCGCCTCCGAGGGGCGCTTCATGTTGCCGCGCTGGGCCTCGTGCAGCAGCTTGCGCATCTCGGGCTGCTCGCGCCAGCCTGAGCCCAGGAGCTTGTCGAAATAGCGCCGCAGCGAGGCTTCGAGAACGGGCTCGATCCCGCCCTCGATGTACTTCGTCAGCTTGATCAGGTTCGGGCGCTCCTCCAGCTCAACGAGTGCCTGAACGACGACGTTCACGGCATCCCAGCCGAAGGCGGAGAAGGCCCCAGCGGTGTCGGGCGGCATGATCGACTGGATGCGCGACGCGACCTCGGTCGGCTTCTGCCAGTTGAAGGTGAAGTCCAGCCTGACGCCGCGCTCGGGAAACGCCGGGTGAAACTCCATGAACGTGTCTGCGTCGCGGTAGTCGGCGCAAGCCCGTTCGACGACGCGCTTGAGGCGGTGGCTGTTCTTCGGATCGATCACGACCACGACGTCGCCGCGTCGGACGGCCTGCGTGATCAAGGTGGCGAGTGCCACGCCCTTGCCGGACTGCGTGGTGCCGACGAGCAGCGTTCCGCCCTCGAAGTTCTGCAAGGGCCGGTGCAGCGGCACCTCGACCGGTTCGACGCCGTGGATGTAGGGCAGGCCGATCTCGGCATCGGGCTGGGGCGTCGAACTCTGCCCGAGCAGGCACCGCAGCCACGGTGGCACCGTGAACTCGCGGTAGTCGACCTTGGCCAGTTCGTAGAGGCGTTGTGCGTGGACCGGACGCCACTCGAAGCCGAAGCCCAGGAAGATCTCTGTCGGGTCTGAGCAATGCCGCCGCAGTTGCTCGACGCTCATCACCTCGATGCCTCTGCCACCCAGTGCACTGCGAACGCGCAGGATTTCCTTTGCCTGACCGAACCTTCGGTGCGACATCAGGACGCAGAGCGCGCAGAGCGGCCAGGCCAGCACGCCCGGCAACGCTCCGGTCGCGCCGACCGCGCCGAAGTAGATCGCCGAGGCAAGCCAGGCGATTCCGGCGGCAGCCTCATAGGCGCGGCGCCACGGCATCTCGAACTTCCGAACCAACATGTCAAGCTCCCGGCGTGGTTGTGCCGGACTCGCTGATGAAGGCCTCGGGATCGAGACCTTCGACATGGGCGGCGAGGATCACGACGCCGACGGCCGGTACGCCTTGCACGTCCCGTGACAGGGTCGGTGGCCCGGCCTGGGACGGCTTGTGCAGCATGCCGACATCGTTGAGCGACCGAACGGCAACCGCCGGCTGGATGGACCGGCGTTCGAACTCCGTCAGCGGCACGAAAACCCCTTCGCGCACGGTGAAGACCGGCGTTGTTGCAGGCGGGTCGTTGAGAGCGTCGATCGCCTCGTGCAGGGACTGGCGCACGGCCGGATTCAGCCGCATCGGTGCGCGAAGACGAATGGGTCGAGCATCGACTGGTCCCTCCGGTAACGCGGCCGCATGCGTGCTTGGCCCGGAAACCTCTTCCTGCACCGCGGCATCTGCATCGTCGACTTCAATGAGGGACAGCTGCGGCGAGGACGCGGGTGGTGACTCCGGCCGCTTGGTGGCCTCGCGCCATGGCTTCGGTGGAGGTGCGGGCACCTGAGCGACGAGTTCGCGTTCGTGGCGCTGCACGGGTCGGGCCAGTGCGACGGGCGCCGGCTCGATGCCGGCAAGCAGGATCGCTGGCGCGCTGAGCTTCACTGCCTCCAGTGGCGCATCGGATGGAAATACTTTCCATGTACGACTCCCATCCGCCTGGGCGAGCAGCACGCCGGCGTCGAGCAGGATGTCGAGCAAGGTGTCGGGGGCCTTGGGGATGCCGGCTAGCTGGTCTGCCTCCAGCATCGCGAGCATGTCCTGCGCCGCAGCGGGCCAGACCAGAAACAGTCCGTCTTCGCCGAACCAGAGGCGACCCTTGTCGCGATTGACCGTCCATGCCGAGTGGCTCGCTGCCAGCCGGCGCATCGCATCGACCAGGTAGCGCTCGAGATGGGAGCCGTACTGCGGCGAACCGTAGCGATCGGCGCTGGCCAGCAAGTTCCGGTCGATGACCAGGGCCAGCGAGCGGCGCACGAGATCATCGAGGACGTTGTGCTCCCGATACTGCGGCACGCCACCGACGCTGGCGAACAGCTGTCGCACGATGGCGCCGTCGTCGTGGCGAAGGGCTTCCAGCAGGGTGGGCGGAACGATCATCGGCAGCGCGTAGAGCCCGAGTCCACGAACCTCGGACGCACGCGGTCGCCAACGTATGAAGTACCGCAGCGCTCGATGCTGTTGCAGCCAGTCGCACAACGGCATCAGGAACGAGGGCCACTCGTCGCCCTCCGGCGTGGTGACGATCAGGTGGCTGAGGACGCGGTGTACCTCGCAGCACAAGCCGCCGACGAAGGTCGCGGTGCGCCAGCGCGGCTCCAGCTCGCGGCGCGCGCTGATCGTCGCCTTGCTTGAGAAGATGTGCGCGTCGGTTCCCTGCAGCGCGAAGAAGGCTGTCTCCAGTCCGAGGCGGAGCAATCCGCCCGGTGTCTTGAAGTAGTTGTCGGGCGTCGCCGGCAGCAGATGCACGAACGCCGCGTAGCTGCGCGCCAGCGGCATCAGGTCGCGTTCGAAGGTCGCGCGGTCGGCGCCGTAGCAGAGCTTGATGCGGCCCAGCAGGGCTTCATGCGGGGCGAGCAGCGCCTCGACAGGAAGCACGTCGAAGCCGGGGTCGGCCGACGCAAAACCTGCAGCGCCGTCCATGCTCGCCGCGACACCTGACACCATCGTTTGACCCTCGGGGCGCCGATGGCACATTCTTCGGTCAAGGCTTCGTCGGGTCGACCTTGAAAGGCGATGAGTTCGGCGGGCTCTCGCGATCAGGCTGCGAGTCGAGCTGTCGCAGAAACCTGGCGGCGATCTGCGGGTCCATCGGCGCGGAGTGCGGGAAGGAGCCTCGAATGCGCGGATCGACCTCGACACGCCGAACGAGGCGGCAAAACGGGCAGTGCCGGGCTTCGATGGCGATCGAACCGATCGCGTCGAGGTACTCGCTGCCGCAGGTCTTGCACTCGACCATTGTGAAACTGCTGGCCTTGGCGATCCACAGTGCCTCCGTGTGGGATGCGAGGTCGAACGCTCGATCGAAGCTGATCCTGGGCGGCGGCTGATAAACGGACTGGTAGTAGCGGTAGGCACAGACCAGGGCCTCTCCGGCGGCGATGCCCATGGACCGCAGACGACGGAAGTTCGATGCGATCACCGAGGCCTCGGTCCTGCACAGCAAGTTGGCCGAGTGGTACCACTCGCGGGTGTCGGGCGCGCGGCCGCGCGGTGGCTGCTCGCGCTGGGTGAACAGGAGGCGCACCAGCTCGCGCGTGCTGATGCCCGTGATGTGATGGATCGTCCGAACCCGAGCGCCCAGTTCAGCGCAGTCCCGAGCCAGCGCCAGCGCTCGCATGCGCTGCTCGATCCGTTTGGAGGACTCCATAAAGGCCGCTCATCGGACCGCGGACATCGATGCAGGCCGTGGGGCGTGAGCGGCGGCCAGCGCACCGGCCACGCTCGGCGGGGAATCCAGAAGGGTGCCGAGATCGTCGCGTGCGATGAAGAGGCTGACTTGCCCGATCGAATGGACAAGGGCCCACAGTCGGTCGAGTGGCAGCGTTCGCAGCCTCTCGGCAGTGCGTGGATCCAGCGCGAACATACGGCAGGTGTCGACGGTGTCGCGCTCGAGGCCGACGCGGATCGTGATCAGGGTGCGCAGATTGGCGTCTTGAACTTCGGTCAGAGGCGAGTCGTGCATGGTCGGGTCCTCCGAGATCCCCGTGGGTTGGGTGTTGGTCTTGGTCTTGGAAGGGTTCTCACTGGCTGCGTGCTGACAACACGTCTGGCGCAGCATATGTTGAGCCTCGCCGTCACTTCGACAGGAATTGCTGTCGCTTCACAACACCGCTCGATTCGCCACCGAAAAGGCCCCGCGAATTCGGTCGCTCTCGAACAGAAGGACACCCGGTTACGAAAGTCACGGTAGAAGCAGGACTGCTTACCAACGAGCGAGATGCGATGAGATGGCGACCAACGGCAAAGCAGTTGACCCTGCTGCAAAGGCGGGTGCTGGCTTAGTTCCAGGTGTGCGCGACCGACTCATCGCGCGCTTGGTAGCGCTCGGGTTGCCCACGGACAAGCGGGCCTCCTTCCTGGCCGGTCTCACCGGGTGTGCGCCCCAAACGGTGCGGCGATGGCTTGCGGACAGCGATCCCGGTTTGCCCGACCTGAAGTCGTTCTCGACCTTGTGTCGTGAACTGCATCTGGGCGCTAATGAACTCGTGGGGCTCACTTCGCAAAGCGGACAGGACGTCGAGCACCGGCTGTTGATCGACGTCGCGCGATGCGTGCACGACATGGCGGAAAGCCTTCAACGACCTGGCCGGAAGAGCGAACCGGTTGTGGTGCCGGGCGATGAGATGGCGCCACGGCTGCGCGAAGGTGATCTTGCATTCGTGGATAGAGGCAGCGGGTTCGTGGGTAATGGTCTGTACGCGTTCGAGTGCCGCGGCGAAGTCGTTATTCGTCGGGCCGAGAGGCGCTCAGGACATGGGTGGCTGCTGAAGTGCGACAACCGCGCCTACAGCGACAACGAGTTCAGCGAGTTCGCATCTGCAAGCAGGCGAGGGCTGCGCCTGCTCGGCAAGGTGCGGGGCACGATCGCGCTGCGCGTGTATTGATGAGGCGCAGCGGTGCCGGGTGCCGGCAATAGGAAGGGGGCCGAAGCCCCCTTTCTCGTTCGCTTTGCGCCGGGCTCTAGGCCGCTTCGGCCAGAGCCTTCCACTCCTGCGCCGGCAGCTCGAGCAGCCGGCCGCCGAGCGCTTCGAGGTCCGTCGCGCGGTCGTAGTTGTCCACATCCTGGCTGTAGTGGGTCACGGCATTCACCAGTCCGTAGCCCGACAGCTCGCCATCCTCGATCAGGTGACGCAGCACGCCTGTGCGCTCGTCGTCGTTCAGCGTGTAGCGCTGCGCCAGGATCTCGACCGTCTTGATGGGGTCGCCGGTCAGACGGATGCCGAGCGTTCGCTGCAGCTTGTGCGCGGTCTGCAGGAACGTCACCTCGGACACTGCGGCCTGGACGAAGTCGCGAACCTTGAGGAAGAAGGCCCTGTCGTCCGCTTGGAGCGTGTCGTCCTGAAACGCGATCACGCCCGCTTCCTCGGTGGCCAGCGAGCGGCCGACGTGCGTCTTGCGTAGCGTACTGTCGGCTGCGATCAGCCCGTTGCGGCACAGCAGGCGGAACAGCAAGGGCTGTACCGACAACGTGCCTTGACCAACCTCGCTGTTGGAGATCACGACGCCGCCCTGCACGACGTCGCCGGGCGCGACTTCGAGGCTCACGCGCGGAGTCACGCACTTCATGTACATCTTCGTTTCGGTCAATTCGACCGACTCGAAGATCACATCGGGCAACTGCCGCAGGATCGGCAGCACGTGTTCGGCGAGGTCGAAGTTGTCGAGCCGGCGGTAACGGTCCGACAGTACCGCGCGGACGTTGCCGTCCAGCGTGCGAAGCATGCGGCGGTCGGGCTCGCTCTGCAGCCACGTGTTGACGTTGCTGTCGAGCAGTTGCGGCTGCTGCTCGCGCATGCGCTCGAAGTACGCATACGGGATGCCCAGCTTGTCGGCCAGTTGGCGGCGAGCCAGCGGCATGATGCCGTAGTGGTTCGGACCGCTCGGTTCTTCGACGGTGAGGCGCGTCGCGCCTTCGGTCGTCGTGTGGCGCACCAGCATCGACGGCACGATCAGGTCCTTCTTCGTGCCGAGCTGGCGCGTGAGTTCTTCGGCCAGGCTCACCAGGGTACGTCCTGTCTTCATGAGAAAACTCCAATGGGAGGCGAAGACGACGCATCCCGGGGCGGGGAGCGTGTCCCCGCGTGGGTTGACGATTGCCCGCAACGAGTGCGGGCGGAAACGAGCGCGATCGAGCGCGCCCAAGCCTTCAAGGCAGCCTTCGCCGTGCAGTGCACGGCCTGGTAGCGGCTGCGACCAGGGGAAGAGAGCCTTTTCGCCGCAGGGGTGATCTCGCACCTGCGCTGAAAAGGCGGGTGCGGTCGAAGACCGCACCTCGCAAGCTGACTCATGCCGCATGCCGCAGCGCCACCGCTTGACGCTGTTGCCACACGTCAGCCCAGTCGGCACCTGGGTTCCTGGGCAAGAAGACGCGAACGCTGCGTGCTGCCGCGTCCTTGTTCCCCTCGCGCATGAGCCGCCGCGCCAGAGAGAACGCGCTGGCCTGACCGGTGAAGTCACCGTCGGCGTCGTTGTCGGCGTAGATGCAGATCTGCTTCACCGCGTCTGGTACGACGACCTTCTCGAGGTTGCCCGCGCTCAGGGCCGACCACACGGGCTTGCCGGTGGCCAGCATCACGGCAAGGCCGGTCTCGATGCCCTCACACAGGGCCAGTTCATCGCCAGGCTCGCCGAGCCGGACGGCAGCCCCCGAGAAGCCGGCGCACAGCACCTTCTTCGCGTCGGGCGCCATCAGTTTGCGACCTTCATGGAGGTAGGTTCGATGCAGCGTCACGGCGTCTCCGTTCGCGGCACGGACCCGGGCCAGCATCGCCGGATACTCAGCAACCTTCTTCGCCTTGCCGACGCCCTCTCTCTGGAAGTAGCCGAGGGCTGGATGGCAACGCAGCGCGTTTGGGTAGTTTTGGAGGGCCAGGCCTCTGCCCTTGAGGTAGCGGTCTACATCGTCGCCCGGCACCACCGGACGGGCCTCGTCCCAGATGTGCTGAACCAGCTTCTTCATGCGATCCGGCGTCGGCGTGCTGTCTATCAGCGCAGGGACGGCCGGCAGGACGCCCAGCATGCGCTCCACGTCGCAGAGCGCGGTGTTGAAGTCGATGCCGCGCACCGCCTGCAGCAGCTTGAAGCCGCCGCCGGGGCCGCACTTGCGGCAGTGGTAGTTGCCCTGGCCGAAGCGGTCGGTGTACTGGAAGCGATCGACGCCGCTGCTGCACACCGGGCACGGCAACGGCCGCCGCTTCAGAATGCGTTCGTCGACGCCGAGGTTCGCCAGGATCTCGGTCCAGCGCCCATAGGCGCGCTGCTTGACCGCTTCCACGCGCGCGGCGTACTCATGATCGTGCATGGTTCGCCCCTTCTCCAGGCTCAGGCCCGACGGCGGTTGCGAACAGTTGCTGCGAGTTCATCGCCTCGGCCAACGGGTGGTGCTCGAACTCCCATGGGAGCAGGAGCTGGCGATCACAGACGAGCCCGTTGTCATCGATGCGTTCGACAACGAGGGCCGGCGAACGCCAATGCACCAAGTAGTGCAGGCGGTCTGCGCTCGCGATCACAAACCGTCGGCGGCTGCGGCCGGTGATGACCTCGCTCTCCTTGACCAGGAACTCGAGGTCTTCGATGCGGCCTACGCGTTGCAGCGGCGCGGTGCTTCGAAGGAGTGGAATGGCTTGCATGGTCGCTCCTCAGCAGCCAGCGGCAGGTGACTGCCGCGCGGTGCGATCTGCGGGAGAGCCCTCCGGCTCGTCGAGCTTTGCGGCGAGGGCGTAGGTCGCCAGCAAGGCGACCACGTAGAGAGCGACGCGAACGTTGGACATGATCGGTTCCTTGAACAGTTGCGGCCTCGCATGCGATTGCGAGGCCACAGGTGGTTGAGTCAGGCGAAGAGGTCACCCTCGTCGGCCATGCGCTTGAGCTGCTCGTTGATCCACTGCGGGTTCCGCTCGAGTCGCGCTTGAACCCACTCGGGGTTGTCGATGACGGCATCGCGAACCCACGGGGGGTAGCGAAGCAGCGTGGCCGGCAGCCAGCACCGCAGCGACAGGCGAATCCGCTCACGCACTTCGTCGACATCGACCAGTCCGCAATAGGGGATCGGCGACATCGGACTACAGCCGACCACGCGCAGGCACGAAGCGAACGAGAACGGCAAGCCGTCCTTGGTGGGCTCCGTGAACACCCAGCGCAGCGTGTCGAACTTCTCTTCGATCGGTGTCGCCGGGTCGGCCAGGCGATTCACCTCTTGAAGCAGGCGCCAATGGAGGTGGACGACGTCCTCCTCGCTCCACTCGGTGGCTGCGTCGTCGAGGTCCACTGCCTCGGCGGCATGGCGATCAGGCTCAGCGCCATGCGCGGGCTGCGGTTGGCTATCCCGCTGCGGCAGCCATGTCGCCGCGTACAACGGGTCAGAGCATGCGAAGCGCGGGCGATGGGCTTCGGAAACAGGATGGTGTCCCAGCATCGTGGTCTCCTGGAAAAGAGGGCCACGCTCCTCCTGCGGGGCGAGTGCCCCGTGGGGTGGAATGGGTCAGATCCGGCGACGGCGTGTCGCGCAGACGATGTGCTCTAGGGCTGACTTGAACGTGCAGCGTGGGCTGCACGGGCCGGTATGTCAGCGACCGGTCGGAGAAGGCTTTGGCGGGGAGGCGCGGTCAGAGGCTGTCCAACCTCTCCACGAAAGCCAGCACGCGACGGAACTCCAGGGCTGGCATGGTTCGGTAGCGGGCCAGCAACCGCTTGCCGGCAAGGTATCGGCGGCGACGCCATGCGTCAACGGCTCACCGCGTTGCACGCGCATCCAAACCCGAAAGCGACGCTATCCAAGGTCCGTTTCGCGTGGCGAGTCCGGAGGGCGGACTCGAAGATCGTTGGAGCGCGGGTGATACCGCTGAGGACGATCATGGCGGAAGCAGACATCGTGAGGCACGACCAAGGGGGCGTGAACGCCAGGATCCTGGCGAAGGAGAACAAGGCCGACTTCAGGCGCATCGAAGCCGCGAGCGTCAAGATGAAGGCGACGTTCCGTAGCGCGGAGGGTAAGCGCATGTTCGTCCGCTACTTCAACACGCTGCAGCTCAGCGCGCACTTCATCTCGGTCATCGCCCGGACGCGTGTCGACCATGCCGATGTCGCGAGAGTCGAAGCCGTGATGCAGGAGCAGATGGACAAGGTGGGCGCGGCGCTCGACAAAGCCATCGATGGCGCCGAGGCGCTGTTCTCTGCCCATGGCATCGCCGCTCCTGCGACGTACGACACGTTGCCCCTCGAGGTCGAAGTCGGCGTCCTCTCGTCGTTCGGACTTCGCTACCTCGAACTGCTGCAGAAGTTGGATCAGGCGATGCCGATGCTGCAGACTCTCGAGATCTTCAGGATCATCACGACGCAGGTAGTGGACATCGAGCGCGCGGGACTGAAGCGCAAGGTTCGCGATGTGGCAAACGGAGCGAGAAGCTTGGCGACACGCATGCGTCGGGTGATGAATACGTTCGACGAACGGCGTTCATTGACGCTTTCGGATAGAGCGGGCACCGTCGCGAGCGGCGAGATGGGGGCGGCGGAGGAGCCCGATGGCGGTTTGTCACCGCATGAGAGCAACGGCGATGCCCGTGGCGATGCGACATCCACGGTTGATGTCGTAGAGCTTGCCACTCCAAGCGCCAGCCCGGCGCTGAGCGCAACGCCGACCTGAGAGCAACCCAACGACCACCGGCGCATGCGTCGTCACGCAAGAGCGACGGCATGCCCTGGGGCTCTTCTGGGTGACCCCGCGTGGCTGCTTGAGACTGGCGTCAACGCGAGATAGGCTGTGTGCGAGCCGTCGAAGGCTCATCCACCCGACCGGTGCGTCGCAGTCGTCACCTGCATCGCGACTTGCGTCGGCAAGTCGCCCGAGACCGTCGGAACGACCTGCCGCAGGCCCCGAAGCGGATGGGCCTCCAAACTTCTGCTTCTACTCACATCTGCCGCCCCGATGGAACGCCGGCAGCAGATCAAGAGTTCGCGCGTTCCTGATCGATCAACGCACCTGTGACCGCGCGTGGTCGAGACTGAGAGGGTCATGCCCATCCAACCGCCTGGCACGCTGCCAGGCTCGAGGCTTGATCATGCCCAAAGCCCAAACCGCCGCCGAACTAGGCGCGAGCCTTGTCGCTGGCACTGCCAGGCGATCCGACAGCGACATCATCCTTCCGCAAACCGGGTTCGTGCGGCAGCGACTGTTGTTGCGCATTGTTCCGTTTTCGAAGTCGACTCTGTGGAGACGAGTCAAGGCGGGAGACTTTCCCGCGCCCATACGCTTGTCGGCCGGCGTGACGGCTTGGCGCGCCGAGGAGATTCATCATTGGATCGCCGGAAGGGTCTAGCGCACGTCGAGTGGCAGGCCCGGTCAATCCGCAGGCCGATGTGGTCGAGCGCCGTGTCTCGGCTACCTGGGCGGGCGAACGACCAAGGTGTCGCAGTCCAGCGCGTGCAGGAAGCTCTCCGCGGTGCTGCGAAGCATTGAAGCGCGCGAGGCCGGTGCGGGCATGGGAACCCAGGACCGCCGGATCGACGTCCACGGCGGTGACCTACTCGGCGAGTAGAGCCCCAGGCCCTGCTCAGGCCCGCCTGGCTCGACCATCGCCCGACCTTGCCATGCTCGGGCGCAGCGACGTGGGTCTGGTGCGGCAGGTCTAGCTAGGCCGAACGGCCGACGCCGCCCATCCTGGTGCTGTCGACGCATGGGGACAATGGCGCGGGCGCGCCGACTTGGTGACCATGCGTCACTTGTGGACCTGAGTCTGAAACCTCCGCACTTTGCGGGCGCTTTCGCCCAGCGTCGAGGCGACCGCGTGGAGAAAATCGGAGGAACTTGAGCGCGGGCAAGGAAGGTGGCAAGTGGTCGATCCTCGACCGGACGAGGAGTCCGTGACAAGCCCCGCGTGCTCCCGAGCAGACGATGCGGAGGCCATGCTGCGAGAAGTGCTGGCTGGGGACACGTACGACGTGGTCGCCTCCAGACACGGGATCACTCGAACCGGGGTCGAGCGCAGGATCAAGTCTCTCGCGGCGCGAGCCGCGGCGAGCGTGTCGATTGCCGGCCTGAACGTCGACGGCGTCTCATTCGTGCGCAGGCTTCGCGCGAATCGAGAGGCAGTGCTTGCAGCGCTCGCCAGTCTCGGTGTCGACAACGACGCGCCTGCGATTGCGCCCTGCCGGATTCGTATCCTGAGCGAGGACGAGATAGCGGTTGGTGCGACCCGTTTGCGCACACGAAGCCTGCATGCTCAGGAGGATCTCGCTTTGTACTACCTGATGCTGGCGACGGGGGCGCGGCCGCTCGAGATTGCACGGCTGAGGGTGTTCGACTACCTTGCGCCGGATGGTTCGGTGAGGACTGCATCCGAGCTTCGTGCCGACGTGGCGATTACCGGTCGATCACGTCCGCTGCACTTTCGCAGCGGAAGGCTGAACGCCGCCATCGGTGAGTACCTGGCTGGTCGAGTGCACCTGAAGCATGGCATTGGGCCGGATGGGCAGTACAGAGGCCTCGATCCGCTGAGCAGGCTGTTTCTCTCCCCGACCGGAAAGGGCTTCGAAATTCTTGCCTACGGCGCGGAAGGCCAGCGTCGCTTTCGGTGTCGCGCCATTCAGGAGACGTATCGGGCGATCTGGCGCAACGCTGGATTCAGGAGCCTGACGACTCTGGCCGTTCGTCACACCGTGGCCGATCGGCTCTACGCGCGTGGAGCTGACGAGATGCAGGTGGGCGTGTTGCTCGGCATCAGCGAGCGTGCAGCGGTCCGCGAGATGTTTCCGAGGCGGCTGCCCTCGCTCGATGAGCTGACCGACGAGCTGGTGTGACCGTGGAGGCTGCGACGCAAACTCGTGCTGAGTCGGAAGGTCAAAGCCTCGCGATCCGAGGCAGGGTCTGGCTGGGTGGCGACGCGGGGCTCCAAGAGGCGCTGGCTGCTATCCACGGGACGCCCGAGAGACCCCGCTGCCTCTGCGTGCCTGGCGGCGTCGAGATGTACGTCGCGCACCTGCGGCACTACGTCGTCAAGCGCCTACCGAACGGCGGCAGTCGGCACCATCCCCGCTGCGTCTCGTTCGAGCCCGAGAGCGCAATGTCGGGGCTCGGACCGTTGGCGGGCGGCGCGATCCGTGAGCTCGAAACCGGGCGGACGGAAGTTCGCGTGGACTTTCCGTGGACGAGGAGACCCGGCCGGAGTGCGGCGCACGACATCATCGCGAACCCCGGTCAGGTCGGTGCAACGGCCCGGCGTATGAGCCTGCGCGCGGTGTTGCACTTCCTGTTCGAGCGGGCTGGCTTCAATCGCTGGACGCCCGCGATGGCCGGGCGCCGCAACCAGGCTGTCGTCCGAAAGTACCTGCTGGAGGCCGCCGAGTCGATCGATGTGGCCAGCAGCCCGCTCGCCGATCGGCTGTTCGTCCCCGAGACCTTCAGCGAATCAGCGAAGGTGGAGGCTGCGCGCCGGCGCCGAGAGAAGCTGGCCGTGCTCAGACCCCGCGACGGTGCGACACCGCTTGCGCTCGTGATAGGAGAGTTCAAGGCGATAGAGGTGGTGGAGGAGGGGCGGAGGATCTGGATCCGGCACATGCCCGACGCGCCGTTGCTCATCGAAGGTCGACTCTGGGCTCGGTTCGCCCGGAGCTACGCGCCCCTGTTCGAGGCAAGGGACGCGGACACCGGCCTTCGTGTGCGCCTGGTGATCGCCGCACTGATCAAGGCGCGGCGCGAACTCACCTACGAGATCGACGCCGCCAGCCTGATGATGACCAGCGACCAGTGGATCCCCGCGGAGGGTGTGCACGAGCTGCCGCTGATCGATGCGCTGGTGCGGGAGGGGCGCCGCTTCATCAAGCCTCTGCGCTACGACGCGACCAACGTCGAAGCGTTCGCCAATGCGCTGCTCGTGGATGTCGGGGCCCGACCCTGTCTCTTGCACCTGATCAGCCCATACATGGACGAGCGCAGCCGCGCGGCCAAGCGGCGGGCTATCGAGCAAGCCGCGCAGGACGCCTGGGTCTGGGAGACCGATCAGCCGATGCCGTCGCTGCCCAAGCCCGACAATCCGGGTTGACGCGGGCCGTTCGCGCGAGAGCATGAGTCGTCGATTTCCAAACGAGCATGAAGGAGCACGAAGTGGCCAGCCGCGCCAGACCGGTCAGGCGTTCCAGGTCGGCAACGACGCGGCAGGCGACTGATGGTCCGCTGGTGCAAGGCGAAACAGACGTCAGCGCGTCCGCGCTGTCGCAGATGGGCGCGTGCGAGCGTCTCGTTGCATTCGAGCACCGGGAAGGGAAGCGCCCGACGACGGTGCAGAAGGCGGCTCTTCGGCGCGGTGTGCATGCGCATCGGAGATTCGCCTGTGAGCGTGCATTGGAGCAGCGTCGCTTGGGGCAACCGTGTACGACCGACTGACACCGGCGGCAGGGTCGCGCATTGAAGCGATGCCAGATCGCCAGCGTTGCGGCGAGCTGGGTATTGAGATCAATGGTGTGGCTTGCCACGCGCGACCGCTTTGTGGTCGACCGTGTGCTGCTGCCATACCTGAACCGCATCGAGCAATTCAATTGCTGGTACTGCTCCTATGCGAACGGCTTGATGGCCTATGGCCGAGAGATCATCGCCCGCACCGAGCAATACTGGTGCCCGATCAAGCACGCGCGCCGGCTGAGCGGGCCCCACGATCGCTATGAGCAGTTCTTCGACAATGGCGATGCGCAGCGCTACGCCAGTGAGCTCGAAGCCATGCGCGCTCGCCTCGCCGAAGCGGACAGTGGCTGACGTCCACGTTGCCGAGCGCGACTGGCGCTTCCGTGGTCCAGCCGAAATCATCGGCGATGCGGTCGGCAAGGCCACAGGCGGTCGCTGCTTCGCCGTGCACCACGAAGGTCCGCTGCGGCAGGTGACGCTGGCGGCGCAGCCAGCCGAGCAGCGCGTCGCGGTCAGCGTGCGCGAACAGCCCGCCGATCGTGTGCACGCCGGCGCCCACGGGTTGTTCCTCACCAAACAGTCGCACCTGCTTCTCGCCATTGACCAGACGCTGACCGAGCGTTCCCTCGGCCCGAACACCGATGATCACGATTGCCCATTCCGGGCGGCAGAGGCTGTGTCGCAGGTGGTGCTTTGATGCGCCCCGCGTCGCACATGCCGCTGGCGGCATTGACGATGCCACCCGCCTTGGGCCGGTTGAGTACCATCGACTCGTTCAACGCACTTGGTGAAGCGGATGCTCGAGCCCTCCGGTGGCCTGCTTCGTGGTGGGCCGCGCCGACGAACATGATCTTCATCAAGCCTCCCGCTCCGGAAAGCTGCGATCGTCGAGTGCGGAAGGCGGACGTGGTGGCGCTGGGTCATTCGAAGTCCGATGCGACCAACCGATGAAATGGACCGACATGCGCCCCCGACTGACACTGCTTGCCCCAGTGGCGGTGGTGGCCGTGATTCTCGCCGTCGCCTGGGGCCGGTGGGGCGACGACGAGTTGCCGCCATCGATCGCCGCCGGCAACGGCCGCCTGGAAGCGGAGTCCATCGACATCGCGACCAAGAGCGGCGGCAGGCTGCTCGCTGTGAACGTGCGCGAAGGCGACACGGTCGCCGCGGGCGACGAGGTCGGCCGCATGGACACGCAGACGCTGCAGGCGCAACTGCGCAGCGCGCAGGCGCAGTCGCGGCAGGCGCAAGCCGCGGTGGCGACGCTGGCGTCGGTGGTGCGCCAGCGCGAGCAGGCGGTGCGCACGGTCGAGGCCCTGGCAACCCAGCGCGCGGCCGAAGCGGCGCTGGCCGAGCGTGAGTTGCGGCGCGTTTCCGAGCTGGTGGCGCAGAACTTCATCTCGCCGCAGCAGCTCGATGCCGCCGAGTCGCGCGTGCGCGCGAGCCGCGCCGCGCTGGAGGCGGTTCGTTCACAGCGCCTCGAGGCGGAGGCGGCCGTGGCGGCCACACGCTCGCAGCTGGCTGAAGCCAACGCCGCGATCGAGTCGGCCCGGGCCGCGGTCGAGCGCGTGCAGGTGGAGATCGCCGACGCGGTGCTGCGCGCGCCGCGTGCCGGCCGCGTGCAGACGGTGTTGGCGCATGCCGGCGAGGTGCTGGCGCCCGGGGGGCGGGTGGCGACGCTGGTCGACCTGACCGACGTGACGATGAGCTTCTTTCTTCCCGAGCGCGCGGCGGGCCGTGTGGCCATCGGCTCGGAAGCACGCCTGGTCCTCGATGCCGCCCCCGGCGTCGTGATCCCGGCCAGGGTGGACTTCGTCGCCAGCGTCGCGCAGTTCACGCCCAAGACGGTGGAGACGGAGTCGGAGCGCCAGAAGATGGTGTTCAAGGTGCAGGCTCGTGTTGCCCCCGAGTTGCTGGAGCGCTACCGCGACCAGGTGAAGACGGGGCTGCCGGGCATGGCCTATGTGCGCATCGGCGAGGAGCCCTGGCCGGTACGGTTGGCGGTCACCCTGCCGGTGCCCGCCGCATCGGCCACGTCCGCGCCTGCCGCCGCGGCCTTGCCTGGCGCCGCCGCTTCCGCCGCGCGATGACACGCGACGAACCTGCGATCCGGCTGCGCGGGGTGGCGCACCGCTTCGGCGGCACGCTTGCGCTGGAGCGCATCGACCTGGACGTCTCGGCGGGAGCCGTCACCGGGTTCATCGGCCCTGATGGCGTCGGCAAGTCGACGCTGCTGTCGCTGGTCGCAGGGGCGCGTCGCATCCAGGATGGCGAGATCACGGTCCTGGGTGGCGACATGCGCAAGGCCTCGCACCGGCGGCACATCTGTCCGCGCATCGCCTACAACCCGCAGGGCCTCGGCCGCAACCTGTACCCGACGCTCTCGGTGCGCGAGAACCTGGACTACTTCGGCCGCCTGTTCGGGCATGGCGCGCGCGAGCGTTCGGCGCGCATCGGCGAGTTGCTCGGCAGCACCGGGCTGCTGCCTTTCGCCGCGCGGCCGGTGGGCAAGCTCTCGGGCGGCATGATGCAGAAGCTCGGCCTGTGCTGCGCGCTGATCCACGATCCGGACCTGCTGATCCTGGACGAACCGACCACGGGCGTGGATCCGCTGTCGCGCCGCCAGTTCTGGGAACTGGTGGGCGGCATCCGTGAGCGCCGGCCGGGGATGACGGTGCTGGTGGCCACGGCGTACATGGAGGAGGCGGGCCGCTTCGCCCAACTCGTGGCCATGGACGACGGGCATGTGCTCGCCACCGGCAAGCCGGCCGATCTGCTCGAACGAACAGGCTGCGCCACGCTCCAGGCCGCCTTCATTGCGCTGCTGCCGCAGGAAAGGCGCGAGCAGCACCGCGCGCCGGTGCTGCCGCCGCGTGCGGCGCAGGCGGAAGATGCCGCGATCGAGGCCGAAGGTCTGACCTGCCGTTTCGGCGCCTTCACGGCGGTGGACCGCGTGAGCTTTCGCATCGGCCGCGGCGAGATCTTCGGCTTCCTCGGCTCCAACGGCTGCGGCAAGACGACGACGATGAAGATGCTGACGGGCCTGCTGCCGGCCAGCGCCGGCAGCGTGCGGCTGTTCGGCCGGCCGCTGGACGCTGCGGACCTGGCGGTGCGAAGGCGCGTGGGCTACATGTCGCAGGGGTTTTCGCTGTACCGAGACCTGACGGCGCGTCAGAACCTCGAGCTGCAGGCGCAATTGTTCGGCATGGACCGGCAGGCCATCGCCGGTCGCGTCGATGCGCTGCTGCAGCGCTTCGGCCTGGACGGCGCCGCCGCGTCGCTGCCGATGACGCTGCCACTCGGCATGCGCCAGCGCCTGCAGCTGGCCGCGGCGCTGGTGCACGGGCCGGAGCTGCTGATCCTCGACGAGCCGACCTCGGGCGTGGACCCGGTGGCGCGCGATGCCTTCTGGGCGGTGCTCATCGAACTGTCGCGCCGCGACGGCGTGACGATCTTCCTGTCCACGCACTTCATGGACGAGGCCGAGCGCTGCGATCGTGTGTCGCTGATGCACGCCGGGCGCGTGCTGGCCGAGGGATCGCCGGCAGACCTGGCGCGCGCCAGCGCCGGGGGCACGCTCGAAGACGGCTTTGTCGGCCGGCTCGCGGCGGAGCAGCGAGGTGAAGCCTCGGCGGTGGCCCCATCGTCTGTGCCTGCGGCCGGTGCGGCGGCCAAGGCCGAGGCCCGCACGCGGCGGCGCTTCAGCCGCCACCGCATGCTCAGCTGCGCGCGCCGCGAAACCCTGGAACTGCTGCGCGACCCCATCCGGCTGGCGATGTCGCTGATCGGCTCGGTGCTGCTGATGCTGATCATGGGCTACGGGATCAGCCTGGATGTCGAGGACCTGCGTTTTGCCGTGCTCGACCGCGACCACAGCCCGTCGAGCCGCGCCTACGCGCTCGAACTGTCCGGTTCGCCCTATTTCCTCGAGCAGCCCGCGCTGGGCGGCCATGCCGACATCGACCGGCGCATGCGCAGCGGCGAACTCGCGCTGGCGGTCGAGATCCCGCCCGGATTCGAGGCCGACCTCGCGCGCCGGCGGCCGACCACGGTGGGTGTCTGGATCGACGGCGCGATGCCGATGCGCGCGGAGATCGTCGCCGGCTACGTGCAGGCGCTGCATGCCGGCTTCGTGGCCCAGCGCGCGGCCGAGGCCGGCATCGACACCCGGCCCCCCGCCAGCGTGGAAGTGCGCTACCGCTACAACCCCGGCGTGCGCAGCATCGTGTCGATGGTGCCGGCGGTGATCCCGATCCTGCTGATCTTCATCCCGTCGATGCTGCCGGCGCTGGCGGTGGTGCGCGAGAAGGAGCTGGGTTCGATCACCAATCTCCACGTCACGCCGGTCACCAAGCTCGAGTTCATGCTCGGCAAGCAGTTGCCCTACGTCGGCGCCGGCATGGTCAACTTCGCGATGCTGACCGCGATGGCCGTCACCGTGTTCGGCGTGCCATTCACCGGCAGTCTCGCTACGTTCACGCTGGCGGCGCTGCTCTATGTCTTCGGGGCCACGGCGCTGGGTCTGCTGATGTCCTCGTTCACGCGCAGCCAGCTTGCGGCGCTGTTCGGCACGGCGCTGGCCACGATGCTGCCGGCCATCCAGTTCTCCGGCATCCTCAATCCGGTGTCGTCCCTCGAAGGGGCCTCGGCACTGATCGCGCAGGTCTATCCGACCGCGTCGTTCGTCACCATCAGCCGCGGCACGTTTTCCAAGGCGCTCGGCTTCGCGGACCTTGCCGCGCTGTTCTGGCCGCTCGTCCTGTCGGGCCCGGTGCTGCTCGGCGCCAGCGTGCTGCTGCTGCGCAAGCAGGAGCGGTGATGGGAGCGTTGAGGACCTCGCCCCTGCCGTCGTGGCGCGCGGTGGCGCAGCTGGCGCTGAAGGAGTTGCGCAGCCTGTGGCGCGACCGGCTGCTGCTGGTGTTCGTGGTCTGGGCTTTCAGCGGCGCCGTCGTCGTCGCGGCCAAGGTGGTGCCGGACCGTCTGGTGCGCGTGCCGATCGCCGTGGTGGACGAAGACGGCACGGCGCTGTCGCAGCGGCTCGTCGGCGCGTTCTACCCGCCGGACTTCCTGCCGCCGACGCTCATCTCGCTGGCGGAGATGGACGCCGGCCTGGACACCGGCCGCTACAGCTTCGTGCTCGACATCCCGCCGGGTTTCCAACGGGACATGCTGGCCGGGCGGCGGCCTGCATTGCAGCTCAACGTCGATGCCACGCAGATGCGCCAGTCGTTTCTGGGCGCCGGGCAAGTGCAGGCGATCCTGCAGCAGGAGGTCCAGGAGTTCCTGGCGCGCGAGCGGGTCCCGCAGCGCACGCTGGTGGAGCTGGCCTATCGCATGCGCTTCAACCCCAGCTCGGACAGCGCGCGCTTCGCGGCCGTGATGGAGCTGATCAACATGGTCACCATGCTGTCGATCATCCTGGCCGGCGCGGCGCTGATCCGCGAGCGCGAGCAGGGCACGCTGGAGCACCTGATGACGCTGCCGCTGCGGCCGGTGGAGGTCATGCTCGCGAAGGTGCTGGCCATGGGCGCCGTCGTCTTCGTGGCCTGCCTGCTTTCCTTGTACCTCGTGGTGGGCGGCGTGCTCGCGCTGCCGATCGCCGGTTCGGGGGCGCTGTTCATGGCCGGGGTGGCGCTGCATCTGTTTGCCACCACCTCGATGGGCATCTACTTCGGCGCCGTGGCCCGCTCGATGCCGCAACTCGCGCTGCTGATCATCCTCGTGCTGCTGCCGCTGCAGATGCTGTCCGGCGGCGCCACGCCGCGCGAAAGCATGCCCGAACTGCTGCGCCACGTCATGCTGGCGGCGCCGACGACGCAC
The DNA here is from genome assembly GCA_016223165.1 of Burkholderiales bacterium. Classification (GTDB taxonomy): domain Bacteria; phylum Pseudomonadota; class Gammaproteobacteria; order Burkholderiales; family Burkholderiaceae_C; genus Rubrivivax. The sequence goes on along the minus strand of JACRPO010000012.1, from coordinate 507,488 downwards.
TTCGTGAGCCTGGCCCAGGCCATCCTCTACCGCGGCGCGGGGATCGAGATGGTGTGGCCGACGCTGCTGGCGCTGTTGGCCATCGGCGCTGCGTTCTTCGCCGGCACGCTGCGACGGGTGCGCTCGGCGCTGGCGGCGGGCTGACGCTGCGCTGGCGCATCAGCCCGGCGCGCCGAGGCGCACACGATCCAGGCTCGCGCGGCCATCGAAGCGACTGGGCAGCAACACGGTGCGCGGCTCGGCAGCCGGATGCTCGAAGCGCCAGGCGATGAGTCCAACGATCTCGTCGGCCGCTTGTGCGCTGACCGACCCGGCGCAGGCAAAGTGGTCGCCGTGCTCTTCCGGGCGATCGACATGGCACAGAAGCAGCACGCTGCTCGCGCTGCGAGGCCCGCGGCCGGCCGTCTTCAGGGCGTGCCGCAGTTCCCCCGCATGTGCCCCGCCGCCCCAGATCAGCAGCGCCGTGGGGCCGCCCGCGCGAGGCATGACGATTCGCTTCAACGCGGCAGCCATCTCGGCGCGTACTGCGTGACCGGGCTGGGGCGCGGACTCCAGTTCGACGGTCGGCATCGTCTGCGGGCTGCCGTCCAGGCATCGGCGAAGGCTCGCGAAGTGCTGTCGCACGCCCTGAAGGGGCGGTACCGCACCGGGCCAAGCCACGAGCCCGATGCGCTGGTGGCCTGCCGCTCGCAGGCGTTCCATCGCCAGGTCGATCGCGCCGCGCCAGTCGGAGGCGACGGCGTCGACATCGACACCGGCCAGGCGTGCGCCGTCGACGCACAGGGCGCCCGTGCGTTCGCGCAGGAACGCGATCAGGCGCAGGGGAAGCGGGTCGAAGTACGACTGGAGCACGCACGCGTCGAAACGGCGGTCGGGGTCGAGCAGTCCCAGCGCTTCGTCGATGCGCTCGTAGATGATCTGCACGCAGCGCGCACCCCGCGCGGCGAACTCGGCCTGCAGTCGCCGCGCGACGGCGTAGCTGCGTTCGGTCTGCCGGCGCGGCGAGAGCAGCAGCACACGCGCGCCGTCGAATCCCGCGCGTGCGCGCGGCACCGGCCTTTGCACGAAGGTGCCGCGGCCGACCTGAAGTTGCAGCAGCCCTTGTCGCGCAAGGCGGGCGAGGGCGGCCTGGATCGTTGCCTGCCCGACCCGGTACTCGCGCATCATCGTCCGCACGGTGGGCAGGCGCTCGCCGTGCTCCGCGGCGGCCACACGGTCGCGCAGCAGGGCCTCGAGGGCGCGTGCGTCCATTCGACTGGGTACAAGTTGCGGGTATAGGGTACTGTACCTACCGTTCGGTGCCCGACTCCGCCCGATCGAACGATGCCGTCTCCCCGCGCTGCTGCCCTGCGCCCGCTCGTCGGCGATCTGCGGCAGTTCGCGGGCGTGCGCCGGTTGGTGCTCGACGATGGGCCCGAGCGCGGCGTGCCGGTGCTCGCCCTCAGCAGCGGCGGTGGCCTGGATCTGTGGCTGCTCGCGGGGCGCTGCCTGGACATCGGGCCGCTGTGGTTCCGCGGCCGGCCCGTGGCGTGGCAGGCCCCGCCGGGCTATGCGCACCCGGCACTGTCGGCGCCTGATCGCGACGTCGGGCACGGCTTGCAACGCCTGCTGTCGGGTTTCCTCACGACCTGCGGGCTCGACCGCATCCGCCGGGGCGACGCGATCGAGCCGCTGCACGGCCGCCTGGGCTGCGCGCCGGCGCGTGTGCTGGCCGCTGGTGAGCACTGGGATCGCGACGAGCCGGTCATCGAGGTCGTCGCCGAGACCGTGCAGTACCGCCTCGGCGGCGAATCGCTGCTGCTGCGCCGCCGTGTGCACGTGCCGATCGGCGGCAGCACGCTGCGCCTGGAAGACCGCGTCACCAACGAGGGGCCGCAGAGCCAGGCGCACGAGTTGCTGTACCACTTCAACCTCGGCCACCCGGCGATCGGGCCGGGCACGCGGGTGGTACGCGACGGGCGCACGCTGGCCGGTCCGTTCGCGATGCCGCTGGCGCAGGCGTGCGGCGAGGCGTCGTGCCTGCCCGCCGATGGCGCGGCCGTTGCCGTGCGCACGCCCGGACCCGATGGCCCTGGGCTCGCGATCACGTTCACCTGCGACGCGTCCGCGCTGCCGTGGCTGCAACTGTGGCACGACCTGCGGCCGCGCCGCGGCCTGCTGTGCATCGAGCCGTGCACCAGCGAGCGCCTGGCCGGCGGGCGCAGCGCCTGCCCCCCGCATCTCGAGCCCGGCGAAAGCCGGTGCTACCGCGTCGAGATCGGCTTGGCCGAGACCGACGAACGCCCCGCGACAACAGCCCAAGGAGACGACCGATGACCCGCCCGAACCGCTCGCAACCCCAACGGCGCCGCTGGCTGCTTGCCGGAGCGGCCCTCGCTTCGGGCTCGCCGTTGCGGTTGTGGGCACAGACCGCCGCGCAGCCGCTGCGCATCGCCGTGCCGCAGGCGCCCTGGTATCCGAGCTTCGAGCGGCTGACCACCGTGTTCGAGCGCATCCATGCGGCCAAGGTGGCGTTCGACGTGAGCCCGTTCACCGGCCTGCTCGAGAAGACGCGCAACGCGGTGCGCTCGGGGCAATCGCCCTTCGATCTGATCTGCATCAACTCCCAGTTCATCCCGGAGTTCTATGCTGGTGGCTTTCTTGAGCCGCTGGCGAAGATCGACCCGCGCTTCAAGCTGCAGCCCGAAGTCATCGCCTACGACAACACGCTGCGTTGGGACGCCGTGCGCAAGGTGTTCGATGCCAAGGGGGAGGTGATGGCGGTGCCGGTTAACGGCAACATCCAGCTGCTGTACTACCGCGCCGACCTGTACGCGGCCAAGGGCCTGAAGGTGCCTCGGACCTGGGACGAACTGGCGGCCAACGCCCGCGCACTGCACGGCCCGGACGTGGCCGGCTTCGGCCTGCGCGGTAACCGCGGCTTCTTCGAGGCGAGCTACGACTTCTATCCGCTGCTGGCCAGCTTCGGCGGCGACATCTTCCGCAATGCCGCCGGCGGCGACTGCACCGTCGTGATCAACAGCCCCGAGGCGCTGAAGGCGCTGCAGTTCGTGCAGCAGCTCGCCAAGGAGGCCGGCCCGGCCGGCGTGGGCAGCCTGACGCAGGCGCGGCTGATCCAGCTGCTCACCGGCGGCAAGCTGGCGCAGGCGGTGCTGGTCGCTGCGGCCTGGCCGCAGATGGACGACCCGCAGCGCTCGGCGGTGGTGGGCAAGGTGAACGTGGCGCCGTTGCCGGCCGGGCCTTCGGGCAAGGTGGTGACGACGCTCGGGCACTGGATCGCCGCTGTGCCCAAGAACCTGCCGAGCGAGCGCAAGAAGGCCGCGTTGGGCTACCTCGACTGGTTCCAGCAGAAGGCCACGCAGCAACAGTACCGCGATACCGGAGCGGTACCGATCCGCCAGGACGTGCTGCTCGCCGACCCGGGGCCCGATCCCAAGTATCGCCTGCTGCCGGCAGTGGCGGCCTCGTCGGGCAACACACGGCTGATGCTGCCGGTGCCGCAGGCCGCGGAGATCGCCGACGCGATGGAACTGCAGCTGAACAAGGTGCTGGTGGGCGAGGCGCAGCCCGCGGCGGCCTTGAACCAGATGGCGCGCGACATCGAGGCGCTGATGGCGCGCGCCGGCATGAAGGCCGGCCGCCTGCCGGATCTGCGCTGACATGGCTCGGCGCTGGCCCAGCCTGCGCCTGTGGCGGGCCGGCAGCTTGGCGCCGCTGGTCCTGTTCTACGTGTTGTTGACGCTGCTGCCGGTGCTCAACCTCGCGGCAATGAGCGTCAGCGACGTGAGCTGGGCCGCGGGCCGCTCGCACTGGAGCTTCGTGGGCGCCGAGCACCTCGCGCGGGTGGCCGATGACGCCGTGTATCGCGCCGGTGTGCGCAACACCGCGTGGTTCGCGGCGGTGTCGGTGTCGATCCAGATGCTGCTGGGATTCACGCTCGCGCTGCTGGTGTCGCGCACGACGCGCGGCTCGACGCTGTGGCGCATGGTGTTCCTGCTGCCGATCCTGATGCCGGGCATCGTCATCGGCGCGATCTGGAAGCTGATGTACGACGCCGACTTCGGCGTCATCAACCAGGTGCTGGCCTGGTTCGGCGCGCGCGCACGCGATTGGACGGGCTCTCCCGAGTTGGCGATGGCCTCCATCATCGCGGTAGATGTGTGGCATTGGACGCCGTTCGTGTTCCTGTTGATGCTCGCGGGCTTGCAGTCGCTGCCGCCGGAGGTGTTCGAAGCGGCCCGCGTCGATGCGACGCCCTGGTGGCGCGAACTCACCCGGATCACGCTGCCGCTGATGCTGCCCACCATCGTCGTGACGCTGGTGTTCCGCAGCATCATGGCCTTCAAGGTCTTCGACGAGATCTACCTGCTCACCAGCGGCGGGCCGGGCACCGCGACCGAGGTCATCAGCTTCTCGATCTACCGCACCTTCTTCGTCCAGGGGCGCGCGGGCTACGGTGCCGCCGTCTCCCTGGTGACGATGATGCTCATCGCCATGGTCGTGGTGCTCGCGCTCAACCTGCAGGCCCGTCTTGCAAGGAGGCCCGCATGAGGCCGCGCATGCGCATCGCCGCCGGTGCGCGACTGGCGGCACTGACGCTGGCAGCGCTGGCGGTGCTGCTGCCGTTCGTGTGGATCGTGGCCGCCTCGTTCAAGTACGAGATCGACATCACGATGGGCCGCCTGGTCTTCTCGCCCACGATCGTGCACTTCGACGAGCTGCTGTTCTCGCGCGGCTCGGACTTCCTGCGCAACTACGCCAACAGCTTCGGCGTGGCGCTGGTCTCGACGGCCCTGTGCCTGAGCGCCGGCACGCTGGGTGCCTACGCGCTGGATCGGCTCGACACGCCGGCCTGGCTGCGGCACGCGCTGCTGGGCTGGTCGATGCTGTACTACATGACGCCGCAGATGACGCTGGTGGGCTCATGGTACGTCCTGTTCCGGCAAGTGGGCCTGGGCGAGAGCTACACCGCGTTGGTGCTCACGCACACGGTCATGAATCTGCCGATGGCGCTGTGGCTGATGGGCGCTTTCCTGCGCGACGTGCCGGTCGAGCTGGAGGAGGCGGCGCGTGTGGACGCCTGCGGACCGGTCAAGACCTTCACCCACGTCGTGCTGCCGCTGTTGCGCCCGGGGCTGCTGGCCACCGGGGCGCTGCTGTTCATCTTCAGCTGGAACGAGTTTGCGGTATCGCTGGCGCTCACCCGCAACGAGACCGCCACGGTGCCCGTGGCGCTGGCCAAGTTCGCGCAGGACTTCGACATGAAGTACGGTGCGATGGCGGCGGCGGCCACGCTCTCGTTGCTGCCCGCGCTGCTGCTGCTGCTGCTTGCCACGCGCAGTCTCGTGCGCGGCCTGACGCAAGGCGCGCTCAAGTAGCCGACGCGCCGAACACGGGCTTTCTGCATGTCCTCCATCGCTCTGCGCGGCCTCGTCAGGCGCTTCGGTGCCGTGACCACGCTGCACGGCATCGATCTCGAGATCGCCGACGGTGCCTTCGTCGTGCTCGTCGGCCCATCGGGCTGCGGCAAGTCGACGCTGCTGCGGCTCGTCGCCGGGCTCGACCAGCCGAGCGCGGGCCAGGTCCTGATGAACGGTCGTGTCGTCAACGACCTCGGTCCGGCCGAGCGCGACGTGGCGATGGTGTTCCAGAACTATTCCCTCTACCCGCACATGACGGTGCGGCGCAACCTGGCTTTCGGCCTGGAGAACCTGCGCGTGCCGCCGGGGCAGATCGCCGCGCGCGTGGACGAAGCGGCGCGCGTGCTCGAGTTGACGGAGCTGCTCGAGCGCAAGCCGGCGCAGCTCTCCGGCGGGCAACGGCAGCGCGTCGCGATGGGGCGGGCCATGGTGCGCCAGCCGCAGGCGTTCCTGTTCGACGAACCGTTGTCCAACCTGGACGCACAGTTGCGGGCATCGATGCGCGTGGAGATCAAGAAGCTGCACCGACGCAACGGGCGCACGCTGGTGTACGTCACACACGATCAGGTCGAAGCGATGACGCTGGCCGACATCATCGTTGTGATGCGCACCGGGCGCATCGAACAGGCGGGTTCGCCAGCCGAAGTGTTCGAACGGCCGGCCAATCTGTTCGTGGCCGGCTTCATCGGCTCGCCGGCGATGAACCTGCGTGCGGTGGAGCGGCACGACGGTGCGTTCACGCTCGGCGATGACACGCTGCGGATGGCTGCCGAGCTCGCCCCTGCGCCGGCGCGCTCGCTGCAGCGTGCCGTGCTCGGCATCCGCCCGGACGACCTGCGGCCGGCGGCCGGGGCCCCAGTCCACTGGCCGCGCCTCACGGCCGCGGCCAAGGTGGTGGAGCCGATGGGCAGCGAGTGCATCGTCACGCTCGGCGCGGGCCCGCTCGAGCTGACCGCCCGCCTGCACGGACGCAGCCTGCCGAGCGAGGGTGATGCACTGGAACTGGCCGTCGATCCCGCAACGCTGCACTGGTTCGATCCTCAGTCCGAGCGCGCGCTGTACCCTTGACGAGTACCAAGCCCATGAAGACCGTCTTCCTCCTGTTCGATTCGCTGAACTACCTGGCACTCGAGGCCTTCGGTGGCCTCGAGATCGCGAGTCCGAACTCGCGCCGCCTGGCCGAGCGTGCGGTCTGTTTCGACCGCCACTTCGCCGGCAGCCTGCCGTGCATGCCGGCGCGGCGCGACCTGCACACCGGCCGCCTGTCGTTCCTGCATCGATCATGGGGGCCGCTGGAGCCCTTCGATGCCTCGGTGGCCGCCCTCCTGCGCCAGGGCGGCGTGTACACGCATCTCGTCTCCGACCACTACCACTACTTCGAGGAAGGCGGGGCCACCTACCACACCCAGTACAACAGCTTCGACTTCATCCGCGGCCAGGAGTCCGACCAGTGGAAGGCGATGGTCAAGCCGCCCATCGAACGCTTCCGCGAGATGTACCACGCGATCCAGACCCGCTTCGACGAGGACCGGCGCTACCTGCCCAACCTCGTCAACCGCGAGTTCATCCGCGACGAGCAGGACTACCCGGTCGCCGGCTGCTTTCGCTCGGCTTTCGAGTTCCTGGACCGCAACCGCCGGCACGACGGCTGGCTGCTGCACCTGGAATGCTTCGACCCGCACGAACCGTTCACGGCGCCGGCGCCCTACCGCGAGCGCTACCCCACCGACTACCGCGGCCCGGTGCTCGACTGGCCGCTGTACGCGCGGGTGCGCGAGTCGCCGCACGAGGTGGCCGAGTTGCGCGCCAACTACGCGGCCCTGGTGACGATGTGCGACGCCTACCTCGGGCGGCTGCTCGACTACTTCGACGCGCACGACCTGTGGCGCGACACCGCGCTGGTGCTGACCACCGACCACGGCTTCCTGCTCGGCGAGCACGACTGGTGGGCCAAGAACCGTTGCCCGATGTTCAACGAGATCGCGCACCTGCCGCTCATCGTCTACCACCCGGACCATGCACACCGCGGCGGCACGCGTGTGGCGGCGCTGACGCAGACCACCGACCTGATGCCCACGCTGCTGGATTTCCACGGCGTGCGGCCGCCGGCCACGGTGCTCGGGCGGCCGCTGCGCCACCTGCTCGAAGGCGGCACGGTGCACCACGACGCCGTGCTGTACGGCATGTTCGGTGCGGCCACCAACATCACCGATGGCCGCTACACCTACTTCCGCTATCCGCCGGACATGCGCAAGCAGGAGCTGTACGAATACACCCTGATGCCCACGCACCTGCGCAGCTTCTTCTCGGCGGCCACCTTGAGGCAGGCGCAGCTCGTGCCGCCGTTCGGCTTCACGCAGGAGATCCCGGTGCTCAGGATCCCGGCGCGTCGGCTTGCGGACGGGCAGGTCGCGGCGATGGGCACCTACGAGGACTGCACCACCGTGCTGTTCGATCTCCAGGCCGACCCGGGGCAGCTGCAGCCGATCGCCGATGAGCAGGTCGAGCAGCGCCTGCTGCGCACGCTGGCCGACAAGCTGGCGCAGCTGGACGCGCCGGCCGAGGCCTTCGGCCGCATCGGCCTTCAGCGCCCGCGCTGACCCCGCGCCGTGCCGCGCGCGCCCGCTGTCCGCATGGCGGCCCGCGCCGGCTCGCAGGCCATCGCCACCAGCTCGCGCAGCGGTGCCAGCTCGGCGCTGTGCTCGCGGTGGCTGATCCCCATGCCGATGCGCCACACCGGCGCCGGCAGGCGCACCGGGGTCAGCCCGGCGGCCGCAGCGCGCTCGCCGAGCGAGGCCGGCAGGATCGCCAGACTGTCCGATGCGGCCACGGTGGCGAGCAGCGTCTCGAGCGAGGAGCTGTGCAGCAGCACGCGCGGTGCGTCGAGGCCCGCAGCGGCAAAGGCCGCTTCGGCGTGCCGGTGCCACTGTGGGTCGTCGGCGAAGCCGACGAAATCGCAGCCGCTCAGGTCGGCGAGCCTGACGCCGCGGCGCCGGGCCAGGGGATGGCCGCGCCGGCCGTAGGCGAGCATGTCGGCATCGGGCAGCCGCACGGTGCGAAAGCCCTGCGGCAGCGGCTCGCGCGACAGCGACGCCACCAGGACATCGAGCTCGCCGTCGAGCAGCAGGGGAACGAGCTGCTCCGACACGCCGCTTCGCGTCGCGATCTGCAGCTTCGGGAAGCGCGCGTGCAGGCGGGCCAGCCACTGCGGCAGGTGCGTCACGCTCCACACCATGCCGGCGCCGATGCGCAGCACGCCGGCTTCGCCGCCGAGCAGCGCGCCGATCTCGGCTTCGAGGCAGCGCGCGCTGTCGACGATGTGCACGGCGTGGCGCCGCAGGATCTCGCCGGCCGGCGTCGGCACCACGCCGGCGCTGCGGCGCTCGAACAGGCTGACCGACAGTGCCGTCTCGAGCACGCGGATGCTCTTGCTCAGGGCCGGCTGAGTCACCCCGCAGCCCTGGGCGGCCTTGCGCAGGCTGCGCGCCTGGCACACCGCAAGGAAGTGCTCGAGGTGGCGCGAGTAGAGCAGGCGCAAAGGGGGACTCCCGTGGGTTATCGACCGATGAGATTCTGGCGCTTTCGGTGATCGGTGCGGCTGCCTAGACTGCGCGGCACCATGAAGCTCATCTTCGTTCTGTTCGACTCGCTCGTGCGCAACGCGCTGGGTGCGTACGGCAGCCGCTGGGTGCCGACGCCGAACTTCGACCGCTTCGCGCGGCGCGCGGTGGTGTTCGACAACCACTGGGCCGGCAGCCTGCCGTGCATGCCGGCGCGGCGCGAGATGCACACCGGCCGCTACAACTTCCTGCACCGCGGCTGGGGGCCGCTCGAACCGTTCGACCGCTCGTGCTTCGCGCGGCTCGGGGCGGCGGGTGTTTACACCCATCTGGTCAGCGACCACTTCCACTACTTCGAGGACGGTGGCGCGACCTATCACCAACGCTACGACTCGTGGGACTTCATCCGCGGCCAGGAGAACGACAAGTGGAAGGCGATGGTCCAGCCGCCGATCGAACGCTTCAGGAAGATGTACGACCCGCGCAACTACACCATTCCCGGGGACCGCAAGCGGATGATGCATTGCATCACCCGCGAGTTCATCAAGGACGAAGAGGACTTCCCCTGCGTCAAGTGCTTCCGCGGCGGGCTCGAGTTCCTCGACCGCAACCGCCACGCCGACCAGTGGCTGCTGCAGATCGAGTGCTTCGATCCGCACGAGCCCTTCTTCGCGCCCAGGCGCTTCCGCGACGCCGCCGGCGTGGACGACAGCCACCCGATCCTCGACTGGCCGCGCTACGACGCCGTGGTCGAGGACGCGTTGGCCTGCGAGCAGATGCGCGCCAATTTCGGCGCATTGGTGCGCATGTGCGACCACTACTTCGGCGAACTGCTCGACTACATGGACCGGCACGCGATGTGGGACGACACCGCGCTGGTGCTGAGCACCGACCATGGCTTCCTGCTGTCGGAGCACGACTGGTGGGGCAAGTGCCGCATGCCGTTCTACAACGAGGTCGCGCACATTCCGCTGATGATCCACACGCCGGCCTCGCGGGCGTATGCCGGGCGGCGCTGTGCGAGCCTGACGCAGACCATCGATCTGGCGCCGACGCTGCTGGGCTGCTTCGGGCTGGAGCCCGAAGCGCAGACCACCGGCTGCTCGCTGCTGCCGCTGCTGGCCGAGGACCGCGCGCTGCGCGAGGTTGCCCTGTACGGTATCTTCGGCGGCAGCCTCAACGTCACCGACGGCCGCTACACCTTTTTCCACTATCCGGCCGAGCTGTCGGGCGAGGGGCTGTACGAGTACACGCTGATGCCCACGCACATGAACCGCATGTTCCCGGTCTCGCAGCTGCTGGGCGCGACGCTCGGCCGCGCCTTCGACTTCACCCAGGGCGTGCGGCCGTTGCGCATCCCGGCCCTGCGCGAAGGCGAGCGCCCCGAGCTGAACGGCGGCTTTCTCGATGCACGCAGCATGCTCTTCGACCTCGATGCCGACTACGCGCAGAACCACCCAATCGAGCGGCCCGACGTCGTGGCGCGGCTGCTCGCGGCAGCCGGCGTGGCGATGGCGCGGCACGACGCCCCGCAGGAGATCTTCGAACGCTACCGCCTGCCGCGCGCCGCCGCGGCTGCCTGAAACGCGACCCCACCCGCCAAGGAGACACCGGATGAATCTGAATCGACGCCACCTCGCCTTCGCCGCGGCCCTGCTGGGGCTCGGACTGCCTGCTGCATCGCGCGCCGCCGAAACCTGGCGCGTCATCATGCCCTTCGCCGCCGGGGGCGCCACCGACGTGCTGGCGCGCATGATCGCCGACAAGCTGCGCGAGCAGACGGGCCACACGGTCGTCGTCGAGAACATCGTCGGCGCCAACGGCAGCATCGGCACCGCCGCTGCGGCACGGGCGCCGGCCGACGGCAAGACGATGCTCATCACCTCCGAGGCCTATGCCACGGTCAATCCGCTGCTGTTCAAGGCCGCGATGCGCTACGAGCCTTCGGATCTAGTGCCCATTTCGCTGCTCGGCGAACAGGCGGCGGTGCTCGTCACGCACGCCGGAACGGGCATGCGCACGCTGGAAGACTTCGTGCGCAAGGCGCGCGGTGGCGGTGTCAGCTACTCGTCGGCCGGCATCGGCTCGACCAGCCACCTGGCCACCGGCTACCTCGGCAGCGTGGTGCCGGGGATGAAGCTCACGCATGTGCCCTTTGCCGGTGGCGCGCCCGCGATCAACGCGGTGATCGGCGGGCAGGTCGATGCGGCCTTCATCATCGCCGGCAACGTCTTGCCTCACGTGCGTGCCGGCAGGCTGGTGCCCATTGCGGTGTCGTCGGCGAAGCGCCTGCCGCAACTGCCGGACGTGCCGACCGTCGCGGAGTCGGGCCATGCGGGCTTCTCTGCAGTGGGTGGCGTGGTGCTGGCGGTGCCGGCGGCCACGCCGCCGGAAACCCGGGCCGCGCTGGCCAAGCTGGTGCGCGAGGCCATGCAGGCGGCGCAGATCCAGAATCACCTGCAGGCCAACGGATTCGTGGTCTTGAACTCCACCGCCGAAGAGGCACAGGCTTGGCTCGCGCGCGAAACCAGGCTGTGGTCCACGCTCATTCAGGAGCGCCGCATCCTCGAGTAGCCCGCTTGCGAGCGGGCCGCGGGGCGGCCAGGTGCCCGCGCGGGCTCAGGCGCAGGCGCCGGTCCGCCGGCTCGGCGCGCCCTGGACAGCCAGCGGCTCGAGACGTCTTCGAGGGCGTCGAAGACGCCCCCGAGTTCGCTGCCCTGCGCGGTCAGGCCGTAGGAGACCGCCGGCGGGATCGACGGCACATGGTCGCGATACACGATGCCGCGCTCCTCGAGCATGCGCAGCCGCTGCGTCAGCACCTTCGACGACAGGCCGGGAATGGCGCGCTGCAGCGCGCCGAAACGCATCGGTCCGTCGCGTCGCAGGTGCCAGAGGATGTAGCTGGTCCACGACCCCATCAGCATGCGCAGCAGCGCGTCGACGGGGCACACGGGCGGCGGCGGTTGGCGCGGCATCGGTGGTTACCTCAAGGTAGCTACTTGCTCATGGTAACCGGTGATCCGAGAATGCCTCCGGTCGGACGCAGCCGTGGCCGGCCGTCGGCGCGACGGCGTGCGTCGCACATCCAATCGAAAGGGGATGAAAGATGATTCTGGTGGTCGGAGGAACAGGAACGATCGGCAGCGAAGTGGTGCGGCTGCTGCGGGAGTCCAAGGTGCCGCTCAAGGCATTGGTGCGCGACGCTGCCAAGGCGCGCGAGTTGAGCGCACGCGGGGTGGAAACCGTCGCCGGCGACCTGCGCGAGCCGCAGACGCTGCCCGCTGCGCTGCGCGGCGTCGACAAGGTCTTCGTCGTCACGCCGCTCGTGCCCGACCAGGTGCGGATGCGCTCCGCGCTCATCGCGGCGGCCAAGGCCGCTGGCGTCAAGCATTTCGTCATGTCCACCGGCATCGGCGCGGCCCCGGATTCGCCGGTGCAGATCGGCCGCTGGCACGGAGAGAACCAGAAGCAGGTGCAGGAGTCCGGCATGGCGTGGACCTTCGTCCAGCCCGGCTTCTTCATGCAGAACCTGCTCATGTACGCACAGTCCATCCGCGACAAGGGCGAGTTCTACATGCCGCTGGGCGAAGGCAAGGTCGGCTGGATCGATGCGCGCGACATTGCCGCGGTGGCCGCGCGGGCGCTCACCATGCCGGGGCATGAGAACCGGGCCTATCCGGTGACGGGGCCGCAGGCGTTGAGCGGGTCGGAGGTCGCCGCAGCCCTGAGCGCGGCAGCGGGCCGAGCGGTGCACTATGTCGCGATCACGCTGCAGCAGGCCAAACAGGCGATGACCGGCATGGGCATGCCCGAATCGCTGGCCGATGCGATGAACGAGCTGTATGCCCTTGCGCCCCCGGGCCACCTTGCCGGCGTGCTCGACACGGTGCAGACGGTCACGGGGCGACCGGCGCGCACGTTTGCCGAGTTCGCCAAGGATCACGCGGCGGCGTTCCGGAAAGCTTGACACAGGCCTGCACGGGGCCGGGCCGCCAAGCCTAGCCCAGGTCTAGCCCCGGAGCGGGATCGAGGGTCAACCAGAACACTTCGAGATGCCGGCCAGCTGGTGCCGCACAGCTGCGCCCCCGACCTTGCACAGATTGAAGCGGCGGCCATCGAGCAGCCAGTGGATGACCAGGCCGTCGATCAAGGCCACCAGCGCACGGGCCACGTCGGCGGGCCGGGCATCCTGCGGCAACTCACCCGCGCGCTGGGCTTGGCGCAGCAGCATCGCGAAGCGCTTGCGCGCTCGCGCCAGCACTGCCAGCCGTCGTTCGCGGATCGCGCCCAGTTCGCCGACATAGGACGTCTTCTGGCTCGAGATCGACACGGCGCGTTGCAGCCTTCCGTCCCGGCTGGTCGCGCGCAGCATGTCGGCCGCGATCGCGACCAATTCGGCCAATGGCGCCAACGGGGTCGCCCGGTCGTCCAGCCAGCGCTGCTCGAAGGGCAGGATGGCGCGATCCATCAATGCGTTGAACAGATCGGCCTTGTCGCGAAAGTGCCAGTACACCGCGCCGCGCGTCACACCGGCGAGCGCGGCGATCTCCTGCAAGGATGCCTCGCTGACGCCGCGCGCGTCGAAGACGACTTCCGCGGCATCGAGCAGCGCCTGGCGGGTCTGGAGGGCTTCTTCCTTGGTGCGGCGAACCATGGCGGCGTGAATCCGGGCCGTGCCTGCCCAGTGCACCGATTATTATACATTCCCGCTTGTATGTTCTTTGCGCACCCGTTGCCGGAAGGTATCCCCATGCATCGAGCCATCGCGAACTTCCTGCACCGCGGCCATGAACCAGCGGGCCGTGCGAGACGTTGGACCGTATCGGGCGCTTCGGTCGCCTTGGCTCTGCAACTGGTCGGATGCGGCGGAGGCAGCACGGGAAAGCCGCCCGCGGGGGCGCCCTCCGCGCCCCCGCCACCTGAGGTCTCGGTGGTGGCCGTGGCACTCCAGACGGCGCCGTTGACGGCCGAGTTGCCGGGTCGTGTCGAGCCCGTGCGCGTGGCGCAGGTGCGGGCCCGAGTCAGCGGCATCGTGCACAAGCGCCTGTTCAACGAAGGCTCTCAGGTCAAGGCTGGCCAAGCGCTGTTCGAGATCGACCGCGCGCCGTACGAGGCAGCCGCAGACAGCGCCAAGGCGGCGTTGGCCAGGGCCCAGGCCAACCTGATGCAGGCCGGCGCAACGGTGGCGCGCTACACGCCGCTGCGTGCGGCCAACGCGGTCAGCCAGCAGGACTTCGTGAACGCGCAGGCGGCGCAGGCTCAGGCCGAGGCCGACGTGGCTGCCGCCAGGGCCGCCCTGCGTACGGCCGAGCTGAACCTGGGCTATGCGACGGTGACGGCGCCGATCGCCGGGCGCATCGGGCGCGCGCTGGTCACCGAGGGTGCACTGGTATCGCAGGCCGAGGCAACGCAGATGGCGCTGATCCAGCAGATCGATCCGGTGTTCGTCAATGCCACCCAATCCGTCGTCGAGGTGGATCGGTTGCGGCAGCAATTGTCGGTCGCCGGTAAGCCGCCCGCGGACTCGACCCCGGTGCGGGTGGTACTCGACGACGGCAGCGAACTGCCGCACAAGGGGCGCTTGCTGTTTGCGGATCTGAGCGTCGATCCGACCACCGAGCAGGTGACCTTGCGCGCCGAAGTGCCCAATCCATCGGGCCGTCTGCTGCCCGGGATGTACGTGCGTGCCCGACTCGTCCAGGGCGAGATCGCAGGAGCCGTGCTGCTGCCTCAGCAAGCGGTGACGAGAACGGCGCAGGGCGATACCGTGCTCGTCGTCGGCGAGGGAGGCAAGCCCGGACCACGCCCGGTCAAGGTGGCTGGATCCACCGGCAAGCAGTGGATCGTGACGCAGGGCTTGGCGGCCGGCGAGCAGGTCATCGTCGAAGGGTTCCAGAAGATCCGTCCGAACGCGCCGGTCAAGCCGGTGCCCTGGTCGCCGGTCACGCCGGCATCGGCCGCGGCCTCTCCTGCCAGCGCCGCCACCCCGGCGGCTGCGTCTGCCAGCCGCTGAGGGTGCAGCGCCCATGGCCAAGTTCTTCATCGACCGGCCCATCTTCGCGTGGGTCATCGCGCTGTTCGTCGTGGTGGCAGGTGTCGTGTCCATCACGCAGTTGCCCGTGGCACAGTACCCCACGGTTGCGCCGCCCTCCATCGTCGTCACCGCCACCTACCCCGGAGCGTCGGCCAAGACCCTGGAAAACAGCACGCTGTCGGTCATCGAGCAGGAGATGAACGGCTCGCCGGGCCTGGCCTACATGGAGTCGGTGGCGCAGGCCAACGGCACCGGCACGCTCACGCTGACCTTTACGCCGAACACCGATCCGGACCTGGCGCAGGTGGACGTGCAGAACCGCCTGTCGCGCGCCACGCCGCGCCTGCCCGCGGCCGTGACCCAGCAGGGGGTGCGGGTCGACAAGGCGCGCTCCAACTTCCTGATGTTCACGATCCTCAGTTCGGACGACCCGAAGTGGGATCCGATCGCGCTCGGCGACTACGCGGCACGCAACGTGCTGCCCGAACTGCAGCGGGTGCCGGGCGTCGGCACGGCGCAGCTGTTCGGCACCGAGCGCGCGATGCGCATCTGGATCGACCCCGCGAAGCTGCGCAGCTTCAACCTGTCCGCCAACGACGTGAACGCCGCGATCCGTGCACAGAACGCGCAGGTCTCCTCCGGCACGATCGGCGACCTGCCCAACCCGGTGGACCAGGCCATCTCGGCGACCGTGCAGGTGGAGGGCCAGCTGGCGAGCATCGAGCAGTTCGGCGGCATCGTGCTGCGCGCCAACACCGACGGCTCGTCGGTGCGCCTGCGCGACGTGGCGCGCATCGAGCTCGGCGCGCAGACCTATGCCACGTCGGCGCGGCTCGACGGCAAGCCGTCCGCCGGCATCGGCATCCAGCTGTCTCCGAGCGGCAACGCGCTGGAGACCGCCAGGCTCGTGCATGCGCGCATGGAGGAACTCAAGCGCTACTTCCCCCAGGGCATGAGCTACGCCGTGCCCTATGACACCTCGCGCTTCGTCGACATCTCGATCGGCAAGGTCGTCGAGACCCTGATCGAGGCGGTGGTGCTGGTCTTCCTGGTGATGTTCCTGTTCCTGCAGAACTGGCGCTTTACCGTCATCCCCACGATCGTGGTGCCCGTGGCGCTGCTGGGCACCTTCGGCGTGCTGCTGACGCTCGGGTTCTCGATCAACGTGCTGACCATGTTCGGCATGGTGCTCGTGGTCGGCATCGTGGTGGACGACGCCATCGTCGTGGTCGAGAACGTCGAGCGCATCATGAGCGAAGAGGGCCTGCCCCCGCGCGAGGCCACGCGCAAGGCCATGGGGCAGATCTCCGGTGCGATCATCGGCGTGACGGTGGTGCTGATCTCGGTGTTCGTGCCGCTGGCCTTCTTCACCGGCGCGGTGGGCAACATCTACCGGCAGTTCTCGGCCGTGATGGTGGCCTCGATCTCCTTCTCGGCCTTCATGGCGCTGTCGCTTTCGCCGGCGCTGTGCGCGACGCTGCTCAAGCAGGTCGAAGCCGGTCACGCGCACGCCAAGACCGGCTTCTACGGCTGGTTCAACCGGGGCTTCGCCGGCACGGCCAAGCGCTACGAAGGGTTCCTCGTGCGCCTTCTCAACCGCACCGGCCGCATGTTGATCGTCTACGTGGCGATCGTGGCAGGTGTGGGCTGGCTGACCTACCGGCTGCCTACGTCCTTCCTGCCCAACGAGGACCAGGGCTACATCCTCGTCAACATCCAGCTGCCGCCGGGCGCTACCGCCAACCGCACCTTGCAGGTGATGCAGCAGGTGGAGGGCTTCGTGCTCCAGCAACCGGAGGTGCGCAGCATGGTCGGCGTGCTCGGCTTCAACTTCTCGGGCCAGGGCCAGAATTCAGCGATTGCCTTCGTCACCCTGAAGGACTGGGACGAGCGCAAGGCGGAGGCCCAGAGTGCCCAGGCGCTGGCCCGCCGCACCTTCGGGGCGCTGATGGGAGTGAAGGACGCCTTCATCTTTCCGCTCAGTCCGCCGCCGATTCCCGAACTCGGTTCGGCCACCGGATTCGCATTCCGGCTGCAGGACCGCGGCGGCAACGGGCGTGAGGCGCTCATCGCAGCGCGCAACCAGATGCTGGGCATGGCCTCGCAGAGCAAGCTGCTGGCCGGCGTCCGACCCGACGGACTCGAAGACGCGCCGCAGCTGCAACTGGTGATCGACCGCGACAAGGCCAGCGCCCTGGGCGTCGGCTTCGAGGTGATCAATGCGACGATCTCGACGGCGATCGGTTCGGCCTACGTGAACGACTTCCAGAGCGGCGAGCGCCTGCAGCGGGTCGTGGTGCAGGCCGACGCGCAGGCTCGCATGCAGCCGGAGGACCTGCTGCGGCTGACCGCCCCGAACTCTCGGGGACAGCCCGTGCCGCTGACCACCTTCACGACCACCCGCTGGGTGACCGGCGCCATGCAGTCCATCCGCTACAACGGCTACCCGACCATGCGCATCGCCGGCGACGCGGCGCCCGGCGTCAGCAGCGGCGAGGCGATGGCCGAGATGGAGCGTCTGGCGGCCCGGTTGCCACCGGGATTCGGCTTCGAGTGGACCGGCCAGTCGCGCGAGGAGCGGTTGGCAGGGGCCACTGCCGTGTTCCTGTTCGGCTTCTCGCTGCTGGCCGTGTTCCTGTGCCTGGCTGCCCTCTACGAGAGCTGGTCGATCCCTCTGGCGGTCATCCTGGTCGTGCCGCTCGGCGTGCTCGGCGTGGTCCTGGCGACGATGGGGCGGGGCTTCTCCAACGACGTGTACTTCAAGATCGGCCTGATCACCATCATCGGGCTGTCGGCCAAGAATGCGGTGCTGATCATCGAGTTCGCCAAGGACCTGCAGGCCCAAGGCCGCAGCGTGCTGCAGGCCGTGCTCGAAGCGGCACACCTGCGCTTCCGACCGATCGTGATGACGTCGATGGCGTTCATCCTGGGCGTGCTGCCGCTGGCCATCGCTTCCGGGGCGGGGTCGGCAAGCCAGCGCTCGATCGGCACCGGTGTGATGGGGGGCATGGTCAGCGCGGTGGCCTTGTCGGTGCTGTTCGTGCCGGTGTTCTTCGTGGTGGTGCGCCGCCTGTTCAAGGGCAGCGAGCGGCAGCGCAGGTTCTATGCGCATGAACTGGGCGATGCGGCGGCCCCTGTGACCAAGGGACATGGAGAGCAGGCATGAAAGGCGCGACATTCAGGCGATGGGGTCTCCTGGCGACAGCGGTGGGTGGCCTGTGGGGTTGTGCCTCGCCGACGCCGCCGCTGGCGCTTCCCGCGGCGCCGGTGGCACCGGCCTTCCCGAATGCGGCATCGTCGCCGCCGAGCGACCTCAAGGCAGCGTCGGCCACCGGTTGGCAGGAGTATTTCCCCGATCCGTCGCTGCGCGAGGTCATCGCGCAGGCGCTTGCGAACAACCGCGATCTGCGCGCGGCCGTTCTCAACATCGAAGCGGCGAGGGCCGTGCTGGGGCAGCGGGGCGCCGACCTGTGGCCCACCCTGAATGCCGGCGCGTCGGCCGCGCGCGGCACCGGCAGCAACGGCAATGTCGCAGGCACCTATACCGCAGGGTTGACGGTACCGGCCTGGGAACTGGATCTGTTCGGCCGCATCCGCGCCGGCAGCGACGCGGCGGCCGCGCAGCTGGCGGCCAGCGAGGAAGGGCGTCGCGCCGCACGGGTCGCGCTCGTGGCGTCCGTCGCGCAGGCCTGGCTGGCACTGTGCGCGGACGACGAACTGCTCGAGATCGCCCGCAACACCGTGACATCGCGCGAGCAGTCGCTGCAGCTGACGCAGTTGCGTTACCAGCACGGCACTGCCTCGGAGCTGGACCTGCGCCAGGCGCAATCCCTCGCGGCCTCCGCCCAGGCGGCGCTGGCACAGTTCACCCGGCAGCGTGAACTGGATCTGAACGCGCTGACCTTGCTGGTAGGCCAGCCGCAGGCGGTGACGACGCTGCCCCGCATCCGGTCCCTGGCTTTCGCGGAGGTTCCGACGGGGCTGCCTTCCGAGGTGCTGCTGCAGCGCCCGGACGTCCGGCAGGCCGAGCATTTGCTCGTTGCGGCCAACGCCAACATCGGCGCGGCGCGGGCCGCCTATTGGCCCCGCATCTCGCTGACCGGCAGTCTGGGGACGGCAAGTACGCAGCTCGGCGACCTGTTCAAGGACGGCGCCTGGAGCTTCGCGGCGCAGCTGCTGATGCCCATCTTCGATGCCGGCAGGACCGAGTCCCTTGTCCAAGGAGCGATGGCGCAGCGCGACATCGCGCTGGCCCAATACGAGCGCGCCATCCAGGCCGCATTCCGCGACGTGGCAGATGCCCTGGCAGGCCGCGCGACGCTGATGGATCAGCTGCGCGCCCTCGAGCTGCAAAGGCAGGCGGAAGCGGCGCGCCTGCAACTCGTTCAGGTTCGCGTGGACAACGGCGTGGGCACGACGCTGGAATTGCTGGACGCGGAGCGGTCGCTGTTCGCCGCCGCCCAGGCCGAAGTGCAGACGCGGCTGGCCGAGCAGCAAAGCCGCATCGCGATGTACCGCGCCCTGGGCGGTGGCGTGCAGTAGCGCAACGCAGGGCGTCCGCGCGTCGCCAAGCAGCTGTGGGCGGCGCCACAGGCATGTGCCATCCCTGATGGGGCCGATGGGATGTCGATCGGTGCAGCGCGGTGCCGCTGGTCGTCCGCAATTTCAGCGGCGCTGCTTGCGCTCGCCTTGATCTGTGCCCCAGGTGCGCGGGCGCTGTGCCTCTGGCCCGGCGCCGAAGAAGGCGCGCAGCAGACGCCTGGGGAGTGTCCCGCGTACGGATTCGGGCAGTGGTCGCGATCCAACCGCTCGGAAGCCTTCGCGGCGGGCGTGCTGTGGCCCTGGATCGATGCGCCTCCTCTGTGGCCCGGCCGGCTGACCTGGCAGATCGAGGCAACCGTGGGCGCCTGGCGCTCGCTCGCGTCGGCCCAAGCCGGCGAACCGCATTTCAGCCTTCAGCTCGGGCTGAAGCCGTCGGCTCGATGGGCGTTTGGGCCCGGGTGGTTTCTCGAGGCAGGTATCGGGCTGAACGTCGTGACGCCCCGCTATCGCGGTGGTGATCGACGGTTCAGCACTCGCTTGAACTTCGGAGACCACATCGCGTTGGGGGTG
The DNA here is from genome assembly GCA_016223165.1 of Burkholderiales bacterium. Classification (GTDB taxonomy): domain Bacteria; phylum Pseudomonadota; class Gammaproteobacteria; order Burkholderiales; family Burkholderiaceae_C; genus Rubrivivax. The sequence goes on along the minus strand of JACRPO010000012.1, from coordinate 487,362 downwards.
AGGTTCGGCGAAAGGGGGCGTCACGAGTTGCAGGTGCGCGTCGAACACTTCTCCAACGCCGGACTGCGAAGGCCGAATCCTGGCGAGGACTTTGGACAGGTTCGATACGCATGGCGGTTTTGAGCTCGGGCATGTGATGGTCTGGACGCAGTGCTGAGTGACTCTCCGCGCCACGATGGTTGCGCCCGCGGCCTCTCGAGGGATCCTGGCGGTGTCTGCGCGGCCACCCCGGACCGAGCCGCGCATGCCGAACGGCTCAGTCGAACGAACGCTCAGTCGAACGAACGATTGGTAGGTATAGAATGCTCCAGTTCGCCATCGATGGAGTGTGAGGTTCGACGACATGGCTTCAAGTCGGTCAAAGTTGGCGGCGCGCACGTTGCGCGGCCGGGCCGCGATCAGCGGGGCGGGGCGATCGGCGGTCGGCCGCGTCCAGGGCCGCAGTGTGATGGCGCTCGCAAGCGACGCCGCGAAGGCGGCGCTTGCGGATGCGGGCCTCGAGCGCGGAGCCATCGACGGCGTGCTCACCAGCGTCGCGTTCGCCGCGCCCTTCCATCGGTTCAGCGTGGCGTTCAGCGAGTACTTCGGCATCGTGCCGACGTTCTCGAACACGCTGCAGGTGTCCGGCGCGACGGCGGCGACGATGTTCAACATCGCTGCGGCGGCGGTCGCCGGCGGGCTGGCCGAAAACGTGCTCGTGCTGGGCGCCGACAGCCTGCTGACCGGGCTCTCGCCCGACCTCGCGCTGCGTTCGATGACCGAGAGCCGCGACCAGCAGTACGAGATGCCTTTCGGGATCCCGGTCGCCAACACCTTCGCGATGACCGCGCATCGGCACATGAAGGAGTTCGGCACCACCGCCGAGCAGTTCGCCCGTGTCGCGGTGATCCATCGGGAACACGCCTTGCGCACGCCCGGCGCGCAGATGACCGAGCCGATCACGGTCGACGACGTGTTGAATTCCGGTTGGGTCACGACCCCCTACCACAAGCTCGACTGCTCGTTGATCTCCGACGGTGCCGCGGCGTTCATCGTCAGCGCCGCCGATCGCGTCGGCGAGTTCAAGAGCAAGCCGGTGTTCATCCTCGGGGCGGGAGAGTGCTACACGCACGAGCACATCTTCCTGATGCCTTCATTGACGACCACCGGTGCGGTGCAGTCCAGTGCCAAGGCCTACGCGATGGCCGGGTGCTCGCCGAAGGACATCGACGTCGCGGGCGTCTACGACTGCTTCACCGGTACGGTGATCATGATGCTCGAGGATCTGGGCTTTTGCCCCAAGGGCGAGGGGGGGCGCTTCGTCGATGATCGGCAGATCACCTACGGCGGCAGCATTCCCTGCAACACCCATGGAGGGTTGCTGTCATACGCGCACCCGGGCATGCCGGGCTCGCTGCTCCACTTCCTCGAGGTCGTGCAGCAGTTGCGCGGGCAGTGCGGTGAGCGTCAGGTGGCGGGTGCCGAACTCGGCCTCGTCCACAGCCTGGGTGCGGGCTTCGCGACGCAGGCGACCACCATTCTCGGCACGGAGGCCACGCTGTGAGACGGATCGATCCGCGCGAAGCGCACGTCAAGCCGCTGCCCACCCCCGACGCGGACTCCCAGGCCTACTGGGATGCCTTGAAGGAAGGGCGCCTGATGCTCCAGCACTGCCGCGCGTGCGGCCACAAGCAGGTCTATCCGCAAGCGATCTGCCGCCATTGCGGCGCTGAAGAACTGGTGCTCGAGCCAGCCAGCGGCCGCGGCACGGTGCACTCGTTCAGCGTCGTGCACCGCGCCCCGGGGCCCGCATTCAAGCAGGACACGCCCTACGCGGTACTGCTCGTGGAACTGGAGGAAGGGCCGCGCATGATCAGCTCACTCATGGACGCGGACCCGATGTCCGTCGTCTTCGACATGCCGGTGGCACTCGTGTGTGATCCGATCGACGGCGGCACGGTTCTGCCCCGTTTCCGACCGGCGACGCGATGACGACGCTGTTGGCCCACGGCCGCCGCGCCGGAGAGGGCGGCCAGCCATCGGATTACGCCCTCGAGGTGCGGTTTCGACGGCCTGCAGCGTTCCCGCGCGACACCGTCTCGTTCCCTTGTGACCCGCACGGCCACGTCGACCTCAATGCGCTGAACGATGCGACCCGCCGCGACTACTTGTTCGCCCGCGCCCTGGCCAGGTTGGGACAGGCGGAGTTCTGGTTCGCCCGTGAACGATCGGAGGGATGTGTCCGCATCGGTTCTGCGTCCGAGGCCGCCGCGATGCCCCGACGGTGACCGCGCTCACGTCGGCGGCGCGCGAGCGCAGGCCGGCCCTGGAAAGAAGCGCGGCGGGAGTTGGCTCCCGCCGCGAGAAGGGGTTCTCCGGCCGAACGGCCGGCAACCCAGGAGATCGATGTCAGAACAAATGCCGCATGCCGACCGCGAGCCCGTTGGCCTTGTCGTTCGCCACGATCACGTTGCCGCTGCCGGCGAAGTTTCCGTTGCCCCACAGGGGCGCGAGTCCGAGGTCCTTGTTGTCGACGCTGCCGAACAGAGCGTAGAGAAACGTCCTCTTTGAGAGGGCGTAGTCGGCGTTCAGCACGAGCAGCTTGCTGGAGGTCGATGTGCCGACCTTCTCTTTCACGGTCCAGTACTGAACCGCCAGGGTCAGCAACGGTGTCGCCTTGAAGCTGCCGCCGACCGTCCACAACGTCGAGTCGACGAACCCGACGACGCCTTCACCGTTGTCGACCTTGTCGGCGCCGGCATGGAGCTTGAAGCTGCCGAAGTCGTACGAACCTGATGCCATGGTCCAGGTGACCGCGCGGCCGGCGAGATTCTTGTCCTTCTGCATGCTCACGGAAACGGCTGCGGGCCCCTGGATGAACCGAAGGTTGCCGCCGACGTTCCGGCCCGTGACACCTTCGCCGAGCGCCCCGTGGACGGAGAAGTCGATGGGCCCGAACCGGGGGCTGTCGTAGCGGATCTGGTTGTTGTTCCAGAAGTCGTTGCTGATGCCTTGTGACAACAGGGTCAGGCCCATGCCGGTGTTGATGCCCGAGGGTGTGGCGCTGAGCGTGGCCGCCTGCTTGATGACGGCCGCGGTGTAGTTGCGGCCGAGCGTCACTTCGCCGAACCCTCCCTTGAGCCCGACGAAGGAGTTGCGGCGCCAGAAAGCTGCCGTTGTCGCGGCGGCGCATCCGGCTGCCGCGTTGCAGGCTCCAGAGCTGGCACCGCCGGCAACCGCCCCGCTCTTGGGGTCGATTGGCGACTCGAGAATGAAGAACGCTGCCAGGCCGCCGCCAAGATCCTCGGTGCCGCGCAGGCCGAAGCGAGACGAACTGCCGGTGTCGGTGTTCAGCTTGAACAGGCGATCGTCGGCGGTGGCGGTTCGGCTGAACCTCGCCGGAGCCACGTCGAGCAGACCATAGAGGGTGACGGACGTCTGGGCCGGTGCTGCGGCGCCTGCCATCGTGGCCAGCGCGCCGATGATGATGTTGCGTAGGGACATTGCTGCCTCCATCGTTCGGTTGTTGAGGATGTGAACAACACGCTGGCGAGCGCCGGACCGGCAAACGGACCGGCAGCAGGTGCGCCGAACGGATGTTAGTTAGAGGGGGGCGACGCGGATCGGGCGTTTTCCCGAGGGGGGCGCCTCTGCCGCGGACTCGATCGGGCGTCGGCGCGCAACCCAGTCACCCGGCGGCGGGGCGGGGCATCGGCAATGCTTAGCAGAGGCATCGCGACTCTCTCTATGCAGAAGACCCATCTTCATAGAGAATGGCCGGAAACGGCGCGAAGCCTTCGACTTCGAGCCAGCACTTCAGGTCTTTGTTGGAGGCCCTGATCCTATGCAGTCGGACGTCGATGACTTGCCGGTCACGGCAGGAAAGGTCGTTGGTGCGCTTGCCAGCGGACTGGCTGTCGTGCGCTACCTTTCGATCGCCGGAGCGCCGGTCGGCGTCAGCCGCATCGCACGTCATTTGGACTTGAACTCGAGCACCTGCTTCAATCTGCTCAAGACGCTGGTGCATGAGCGACTGGTCGAGTTCGACGAGTCGACCAAGACCTACCGCATCGGGCTCGGGCTGGTCGAACTCGCCAAGGGTGCGCTCGAGAGTGCCTCGTACGCGCGCCTGGTGCATCCGCATCTGGAAGCGGTGGCGGTCGGCCACAAGGTCACGGCAACCCTCTGGCAGCGCGCTTCCGACGATCGCGTGGTGCTCGTCGATCGTGCCGATAACGACGCGACGATGCGTGTGCACATGAACATCGGGCAGCGCCTTCCGATGTTCGTTTCCGCTCTCGGCCGCACGATCGCGGCGCACGCGGGCCTGCCGCGCACGGAGTTGCGCCGCCGCTTCGACGCACTGCGCTGGGACGATCCTCCCGACTTCGAGGCCTATCTGCGCAGCGTCGATGAAGCCGGGCGAAGGGGCTATGGCGTCGATGGCGGTTGTTATGTCAGGGGCGTGACGAGCGTCTCCTCGGCCGTGCTCGACTCGTCCGGCCGGCCGGTGATGGCGATCAGCGGGACCGGTTTCACCGCACAGCTCCCGCGCGCCAAGGTCAAGCTGCTCGGCGAGAGCCTTCGCGAGCGCGCGCAGCTCGTGTCGCGCGCTCTGTCGGGCGGCGGCGTGACGGACCATCCGCGGCATCCGGACTTCAAGACATGACGACCAGCGCAACCTCCGTCCTGCGCGAGCGCCACGGCGCCACGCTCGTGATCCGCCTGAACAAGCCCGAACTGCGCAATGCGTTCGACCTGGAGATGCGCCAGGGCATCGCCGAGGCGGTCTACGAGGCGCGCGACAGCGCCGATGTGCGCGCCGTCGTCATCACCGGGTCGGGCAAGGCCTTCTGCGCCGGCGGCGACCTGAAGTCGCTGTCGTCGGAGCAGCGCCCGGTGTTCGCCGACCGCGACCGCATCCGCCGGCTGCACGTCTGGTTCCGCGAGCTGACCAACCTCGAGAAGCCCGTCATCGCCGCGGTGCACGGCCCCGCCTACGGCGCGGGCTTCATCCTCGCGCTGGCGAGCGACTTCGTGCTCGCCGCGCCGAGCGCGCGCTTCTGCGCGGTGTTCACCCGCGTCGGCCTGGTGCCGGACCTCGGCGCGTACTTCCTGCTGCCGCGCATCATCGGCCTGCAGCGGGCGAAAGAGCTCGTGTTCTCGGCGCGCGAGGTGGACGCCAGCGAGGCGCAGTCGCTCGGCATCGTCTACGAGGTCGTTCCCGAAGAGAGCCTGCTCGACGAGGCGCTCGCGATGGCGGCGCGCTTCCACAGCGCCGCCACGCAGGCGATCGGCATCTCGAAGAACATCCTCAATCGCTCGTTCAACCTCGACCAGGACACGCTGGCCGAGCTGGAAGCCGCCGCGCAGGCGATGGTGATGAAGACCGAGTATCACCACGACGCGGTGTCGCGGTTTCTGAACAAGCGGCCGCGCGCCTTCGAGTGGCCGGCCAAGCGCAGCCCGGGCGCGGACCGGTGAGCGCGCCGATCGCGCCGATCGCGCCGGCCGAGCGCGACCGGCTCCTCGCGCTGTACCGGACCATGCTGCTGGTGCGCCACGCCGAGACGGCGCTCGCGCGCCTCTTCGCCGACGGCGAGGTTCCCGGCTTCATCCACCTCAGCATCGGCCAGGAGGCGATCGCCGCGGGTGTCGCTTCGGCGCTCGGGCCGGCCGACACGCTGGCCACCACGCACCGCGGCCACGGCCATGTGCTCGCGCGCGGCCTCGCGCTCGCCCCCTTCTTCAAGGAGGTGATGGGCCGCGCCGGGGGCATCTGCGGTGGGCGCGGTGGTTCGATGCACGTGGCAGACACGAGCCTGGGCATCCTGGGCGCCAACGGCATCGTCGGCGCAGGCATCCCGATCGCGCTCGGCAGCGCGATGGCGCAGTCGGTGCTCGGCACCGATGGCCTGGCGGTCGTGTTCTTCGGCGACGGCGCCATGGCCGAAGGCGTGCTACACGAGACGCTGAACATGGCCGCGCTGTGGAAGTCGCCCTTGCTGCTGGTGTGCGAGAACAACGGCTGGAGCGAGTTCTCGCCCACCGCGCGCCAGTTCGCCGCGCGGCTCGAAGGTCTCGCGGCGGCGTTCGGCATCGCCCACGAGCGCGTCGACGGCAACGATGCGCTCGAGGTGGCCGACGCCGCGGCGCGCGCCGTCGCGGCCATTCGCGGCGATGGCGGACCGCGCGTGCTCGAGTGCATGACGCACCGCGTGCGCGGCCACTTCGAGGGCGACCCGCAGAAGTACCGCAGCGCCGACGAACTCGACCCCGGCGCGAAGGGCGATCCGCTCGACCGTGCGCGCGCCGCGCTCGCGGCCGCGGGCATGCCGCCCACCACGCTGGACGCGGCCGCGCAGGCGGTGGCGGCGCAAATCGAGGCTGCCATCGCGGCCGCGCGCGCCGACGCGGCGCCGGCTTGGGAGCCGGCGCTGGCGGATGTCTATGCCGCGGTCCACACCGCGGAGGCGCGATGAACGCCGTTGCCCAGGCCACCCCGCCGGCCGTCGAGATGAAGACCATGGCCGCCGTGGCGATGGCGCTGCGCGACGCGATGGCCGACGACCCGCGCGTCGTCGTGATGGGCGAGGACATCGGCGCACCCGGCGGTTCGTTCAGGGCCACGCGCGGGCTGCTCGACGAATTCGGCCCGCGGCGCGTGATCGACACGCCGATCTCCGAGGCTTCGATCGTCTCTGCCGCGGTCGGCGCCGCGCTGTCGGGGCTGCGCCCGGTGGTCGAGATCATGTTCATGGACTTCGTCACCCTGGCGATGGACGCGCTTGTGAACCAGGCGGCCAAGGCGCGCTTCATGTTCGGCGGCCAATGCAGCGTGCCGATGGTGCTGCGCACGCCGCACGGCGGCGGCCTCAACGCCGGGCCGCAGCACTCGCAGTGCCTCGAAGTCTGGCTCGCCCACGTGCCGGGGCTGAAGGTCGTCTGCGCGGCGACGCCGGGCGATGCCTACGCGCTGCTGCGCGCGGCGATCCGCGACCCCGACCCGGTGGTGTTCGTCGAGCACAAGGGCCTGTACGGCGCCAAGGGCCTCGTCGATCGCACGGCCGTCGACCCGATCGGCAAGGCGCGCATCGTGCGTGCCGGCCGCGACGCCACCGTCGTGACCTACGGGGCCACCGTCGCCGCGTCGCTCGAAGCTGCGCGCCAGCTTGCCGGCGAGGGTGTCGAGGTCGAGGTGATCGACCTGCGCAGCCTGCAGCCGTGGGACCGCGCCACCGTGCTGGGCTCGCTCGCGCGCACCCATCGCGCGGTGGTCGTGCACGAGGCGGTGCAGGCCTTCGGCGTCGGCGCCGAGATCGCTGCGACGCTGGCCGACGAGGGTTTCGACGATCTCGACGCGCCGGTGGTGCGCGTCGGCGCGCCCTTCATGCCGGTGCCATTCGCCAAGTCCCTGGAGCAGGGCTACAACGTCGGCGCGGCCGGCATCGTCGCCGCGCTGCGGCGCACCCTCGAATGAACCCGCGGAAGCGAACGCCATGTCCAACATCCTGAGCGAGAAGCGCGGCCCCGTCGGCCTGCTGACGATCAACCGCCCGAAGACGCTGAACGCGCTCGACGTGGCGACGATGCACGAGCTCGACGCGGCGCTCGCCGCGTTCGAGGCCGACGACGCGGTGCGCGCGATCGTCGTCACCGGCGCGGGCGAGCGCGCGTTCGTCGCCGGCGGCGACATCGCCGACCTCGACAGCCGCCAGGGTCTGGCGCACTACCAGCAGTTCGCCGAGGTGATCCACAAACTGATCGGCCGCTTCGAACGCTGCGACAAACCCACGCTGGGCGCGATCAATGGCTGGGCGCTCGGCGGCGGCACCGAGCTGCTGCTCGCGCTGGACATCCGCCTCGTGGCCGAGGAGGCGAAGCTCGGCCTGCCCGAGATCACGCTCGGCCTGTTCCCGGGCGCCGGCGGCACGCAGCGGCTGATCCGGCAGATCCCGCTGTGCCGCGCGAAGGAGCTGATGTTCACCGGCGACCAGATCACCGCCGCCGAGGCGGTGGCGCTCGGCCTCGTGAACCGCGCGGTGCCGCGAGCCGGGCTGCTCGACGAGACGCTCGCGCTGGCCGCGCGCATCGCCGAGAAGTCGCCGCTGGTGCTCAAGCTGCTCAAGCGCACGCTGCGCGACGGCCTCGAGATGCCGCTGCCGCAGGCGCTGGCGCATGAGCAGGCCATGATCGGCCTGGTACTCGACAGCCGCGACGCGCACGAGGGCTGCCGCGCCTTCCTCGAAAAGCGCAAGGCGAACTTCACCGGGGCCTGAGCGCGTGCGCCACGCCTGGCTGTTGCCCAAGCTCGGCCTCACGATGACCGAGGGCGTGCTGGCCGAGTGGACGGTGGCGCCCGGCGCACGCTTCAAGGCCGGCGACTGCGTCTTCGTCGTCGAGAACGACAAGGCCGCCAGCGAGGTGGCGGCGGAGCACGACGGCGTGATGGAAGCCCCGCTGGTGCAGGTGGGCGACACGGTGGCCGTGGGCACGGTGATCGGGCATTGGGACGACGGGCTCGATGCCGCGCCCGCGGCGGCAGCACCGGCGGGAAGCGGCGCGCGGCAGCCCGCGGCTGAGCCATCCGCCGGGCGCCGGGCGGGAAGCGAAGCGCGGCAGTCCGACGCTGCGCCGCCCGGTGGTCGCCGCCCGGTCACGCCGTGGGCGCGCAAGCTGGCCAACCGCCATGGCGTCGATCTGGCTGCGGTCGCCGGCTCGGGCCCCGGCGGGCGTGTGCGGGGGCGCGACGTCGAGAAGGCCGCATCGGCAATGCCGGCGGCGGCTGGCGGTGCTGCCGTGCATGCGCCCGCGGGTGCGCCCGCGCGTGCGCCTGTGCATGCGCCTGTGCATGCGCCCGAGCATGCGCCCGAGCATGCGCCCGTGCAGGCACCCGTGTATGCGCCGCAGCCCGACGCCGGGACTGCGCGGGTGTTGCCCGCAACGCCGCTGCCCCTCGTGCCATTGCCCGGCGGCACGGTGCAGCCGTTCAGCGCGCTCCGGCACGCCGTCGCGCGGCGTCTCGTCGCAGCCAAGCAGCAGATCCCCCACTTCTACCTCGCGCGTGAGGTGGAAGTCTCGGCGCTGCTCGACCTGCACAAGCGGCTGAAGGATCCCGAGGCCGCGCCGCGCCTCACGCTCAACCACTTCATCGTCGCGGCGGTCGGCCGGGCGCTCGTCGCGCATCCGGAACTCAACCGCGTCTGGTGCGAGGAGGGCGCACTGCGGCTCGACGCACCCGATGTCGGCGTCGCGGTGCATACCGAGCGCGGCCTCGTCGTGCCGGTGCTGCGCAACGCGGGCCGCCTGGGCGTCGGCACGCTGGCGCGGCAGGCCGGAGCGCTGGTCGAGCGCGCATGCAAGGGCCGCCTCTCCGCGGACGAGATGGCGGGCGCCGCCATCACCGTGTCCAACGCCGGCATGCACGGCCTGGCCGCGATGGCCTCGATCATCGTGCCGGGCCAGTCGATGATCCTCGGCGTGGGCGCCGTGCGCGAGCTCTTCAGGCCCGACGCCGCCGGCGCCCCGGCGCTGCGGCGCGAGATCGTGCTGACCCTCTCGCTGGACCACCGCGTGCTCGACGGCGTGGAGGGCGCCGCGCTGCTGGCGGCCGTGGTCGATGCCCTGGCGCACCCCACGCGGCTGCTGTTCGACTGACACCGCCGACAGAGCACATCCATGGACTTCAGACTCACCGACGAACAGAACCTCATGATCGAAGCCGCCCGAAAGGTGGGCGACCGTTTCGGCACCGAGTACTGGCGCAAGCAGGACGCGGCCAAACAGTTCCCGAAGGAGTTCTGGCTCGCCGTCTGCGAGGCCGGGCTGTGCGGCGCGGCGCTGCCCGTGGCGGTGGGCGGCGCCGGGCTCGGCATGCTCGAACTCGCGCTGGTGGTCGAGACGCTCGCCGCCTGCGGCGGTGGCGCCACCGTCGGCCAGCTGTTCATGATCAACCCGATCTTCGGCGGCGTGGCGCTGTCGAAGTTCGGCACGCCGACGATGAAGGCCGAGCTGTTGCCGAAGATCGTCTCCGGCGAGATCAACTGCTGCATGGCGCTGACCGAGCCCGACGCCGGCACCAACACGCTCGAGCTGCGCAGCTTCGCCGCAGCCGACGGTGACGGCTGGCGGCTCAACGGCCGCAAGATCTGGATCACCGGCGTGCCCGACGCGGCCAAGATGCTCGTCGTCGCGCGCACGAAGAAGCTCTCGGAGTGCAAGTCGCGCAGCGACGGCCTGTCGATGTTCATGATCGACGTCGAGCGCCAGGGGCTCACGCACACCGCGATCGACAAGGTCGGCACGCGCACGCTGGCCTCCAGCAGTGTGTTCTTCGACGACGTGCGCGTCGGTGCCGACGAGCTGGTGGGCACCGTGCATCGCGGCTGGCACGAGCTGCTGGACGTGCTCAACACCGAGCGCATCGTCACCACCGCAGCGCTCGCCGGAACCGGCGCGCTGGCGATCCGGCTGGCCGTGAACTACGCCAACGAGCGCAAGGTGTTCGGCGACAAGCCCGTGTCGAGCTACCAGGGCCTGCAGTTCCCGCTCGCGCAGTGCCATGTGGAGATCGAGGCAGCGAAGCTGCTCAACCTGAAGGCCGCGACCAACTGCGACATGGGCCTGCCCTACGGCAGCGAGGCCAACGCCGCCAAGCTGCTGGCCGCGCAGGCGGTGGCGCGCGCCACCGAGCGCGCGATGCAGACCATGGGCGGCATGGGCTACGCGAGCGAGTTCCACGTCGAACGGTTGTGGCGTGACGCGCGGCTGTTCCGATTCGCGCCGGTGTCCGAGGAGATGATCCTCAACTACGTGGCCAACCACGACCTCGGCATGCCGCGGTCCTACTGAAGACTCGCCAGGGAGCCTGTGATGGTGAACCTGAGTGCCGCCGTGCTGCGCTGGGCGCGCGCCGAGCCGGCGCGGTCGGCACTGCTCTACGGCGATCAGCGACTGAGCTACGGCGATCTCGCCGCGCGCCTGGCCGCCACCGCCGGCAGCCTGCGCGCGCGCGGCATCGGCGAGGGCGACAACGTCGCGCTGCTGATGAAGAACAGCGCCGCCTTCATCGAGATCGCGCTCGCGGTGAGCCACCTCGGCGCGGTGCTGCTGCCGATCAACTACCGGCTCGGCGCCGACGAGGTGGCCTACATCGTCGGCCACGCGGGCGTGAAGCTGCTGCTCGTTGACGACGAGCTGCGCGCGCTGGCCGGTGATTTCGCGGGCGTGGTGGTCGTGGACGAGGCGGCGCAGTCGGACAGTCGCCGCATCGGGCCCGCGGCCGAGCCCTTGCCCGAGCCCTGCGTGCGGCGGCCCGACGACCTGTTCCGCCTGATGTACACGTCGGGCACCACCGACCGGCCCAAGGGCGTGATCCACAGCTACGCCAACTACCACTGGAAGTGCCTCGACCACATCGCCGTGCTCGGCCTGCACGGCAACGAGCGGCTGCTCGTCGTCGGGCCGCTCTACCACGTGGGCGCGTTCGACCTGCCCGGGCTTGCGGTGCTGCAGATGGGCGGCCTGCTCGCGGTGATGCGCGAGTTCGAGCCGGAGGCGACGCTGGCGTTGATCGAGCGCGAGAGGCTCACCGCCGCCTGGATGGCGCCGGTGATGCTGAACCGCTTGCTCGCGCTGCCCGGGCGCGAGCGCTTCGACCTGAGCAGCCTGCGCTGGCAGATCGGCGGAGGCGAGCGCACGCCCGAGGAGCGCATCCGCGAGTTCCGCTCGCTGTTCCCCAACGGGCGCTACATCGACGGCTACGGCCTGACCGAAAGCTGCTCGGGCGACACGCTGATGGAGGCCGGCCGCGAGATCGAGAAGATCGGCTCGACCGGGCGCGCGCTGCCGCACGTGGAACTGCGTGTGTGCGACGACGACGGCCGGCCGCTGCCAGCCGGGGAGGCCGGCGAGATCTGCTTGCGCGGGCCCAAGGTCACGTCCGGCTACTGGCGCGACGCGGGCAAGACGGCGGCGAGCTTCCATGCCGGCTGCTGGTTCCGCACCGGCGATGTCGGCCACCTCGACGCCGAGGGTTTCCTGTTCCTCACCGACCGCAAGAAGGACATGATCATCAGCGGCGGCGAGAACATCGCCTCGAGCGAGGTCGAGCGTGTGCTCTATCAACTGCCGCAAGTGCTCGAGGCCGCGGCCGTCGGCCTGCCCGACGCGCAGTGGGGCGAGCGCGTTGCGGCCGTGGTCGTGCTGCGGCCCGGCACGACGCTCTTGCTGCAGGAAGTGCAGGCGTTCTGCCGCGGCAAGCTCGGCGGCTTCAAGCTGCCGCGCCAGCTCGTGCTGCGCGAGTCGCTGCCGCGTCTGCCTTCGGGCAAGGTGCTCAAGCGGGTGCTGCGCGCGGAACTGGCGGCCCATCCAACGGAGAACTGAAATGAAGCTCGACTTCTCCGGCCAGGTGGCCGTGGTGACCGGCGGCGCCAGCGGCATCGGCGAGGCCTGCGCGCAGGTGCTGGCCGCGGCCGGGGCGCGCGTGGTGGTGGCCGACCGCAACCTCGCTGCCGCGCAGGCGGTGGCAGCGGCCACGGGCGGCATCGCGGTCGCGCTCGACGTGGGAGATGACGCGTCGGTCGACGCCGCCGTGGCGGCCGTCGAGGCGCAGTGCGGCGTGCCGCAGGTGCTCGTCAACAGCGCCGGCGTGCTGCAGCGCACGCTGCCGCCCGAGGAGCTGACGCTGCGCGAGTGGGACTTCGTCGCGCGCATCGACCTGCGCGGTACCTACCTGTGCTGCGCGCGTTTCGGCGCGGCGATGGCGCGCGCAGGCGGCGGGGCCATCGTCAACATCGCGTCGGTGGCCGGGATGGGCTCTGGCCCGCTGCATTCGTACGGTCCGGCCAAGGCCGGCGTCATCAACCTCACCGAGTGCCTGGCGGCCGAATGGGGGTCGAAGGGCGTGCGCGTGAACGCCGTGTCGCCCGGGTTCACGCACACGCCGGCGCTCGAGAAGGGCATCACCACGCGCACGCTCGCCGCGGACGACATGGCGGGCAACAGCGCGCTCGGCCGGCTGATCCAGCCGCGCGAGATCGCCCATGCGGTGGCCTTTCTGGCCTCGACGCAGGCTTCGGCGATCACCGGCATCAACCTGCCGGTCGATGCGGGCTGCCTCGTGGCCACGCCCTGGGCCAGCTACGGTGGGCTGCGGCAGGCGGGTTGAGGCCGGGCACCGGCTTGTGGCCGGTCAAGAGGTGTCCAGGAGGTACTTGCCGATGATCACGCGCTGGATCTCGTTGGAGCCGTCGAAGATCTGGATCGCCTTGGCGTCGCGCATCATTCGCTCCACTTGGTACTCGCGCATGTAGCCGCAGCCGCCGAGGATCTGGACCGCCTCCGTGGTCACCCGCATGGCTGCATCGGCGGCGTGGCACTTGGCCATCGAGACCTGGGCCTGCGTCCGGGCGCTCACGTCGGGCAGCTCGTTGTCGACGCGCCAGTTGGTGTCGCGCAGCAGCAGCTGGGACTGCCTGAGCGCGATGGCCATGTCGGCGAGCTTGAAGCTCACGCCCTGGAACTTGCCGATCTTGCGGCCGAAGGCCTCGCGCTGGTTGGCATAGAGCGTGGCGGCGTCGAGCGCCGCGCGCGCCAGGCCCGTGGCGATGGCGGCCGCGCCCCAGCAGCGCATCGTGTTGGCGACCATCGTCAGCGCCCGCCAGCCCTCGCCCACGTTGCCGATCAGGCAGTCGTCGGCGATCTCGACCTCGTCGAAGACGACGTCGGCCAGCACCTGGGCCCTGAAGCCCATCTTGCGCTCCGGCTTGCCGAAACTCAGGCCCTTGGCATCACCGGGAACCACGAAGCACGAGATGTCTTCCCGCCCCGCGCCCGTGCGCGCGAAGACCAGGTAGCAGCCCGAGACCGTGGCGCTGGAGATCCAGCGCTTGCGCCCGTTGAGCACCCAGCCGCCGCCGCGCCGGTGGGCACGCGTGTGCATCGCGCGTGCGTCCGAGCCGACCTCCGGCTCGGACAGGCAGAACGCCAGCACCATCGGTTTGCTCGTGATCAGGCGATGGAAGGCCTCGCGTTGATGCGGCTTGGCCACCGCGCCGACGATGCGCATCGGCGAGAAGCACGACAACAGCACGGAGCCCAGCGCGGGCATCGCGACGGATATTTCCTCGATCACGACCGAGAGGGTCTGGCAATTGGCGTCCATGCCGCCGTATTCCTGGGGCAAGGGCATGCGCAGGATGCCCGCCTCCAGCAAAGGCTCCAGCAGTTCGATCGGAAAGCGCTCATTCGCGTCGCAATCCTCGACCAGCGGCGCGACGTGCTTGTCGCGGAATTGGCGGACCGATTCCCGGATGGCGAGGATGTCGGCGTCGAAGTAGATCTCGTTCATGTCGTCCCGCTGCCGAGTGGGCGTTCGATGCCGTCAGGCGCGGCATGGGAGAGGGATTCGCGAATCAGGTACTTCTGGATCTTGCCGCTGGGTGTCTGGGGCAGCTCGGGCCGGATGACGAGCCTCTCGGGCAGCTTGTAGCGGCTCACGCCCCGCTGAGCGAGAAACTCGACGATGTCGGCCAGGCTCAGTTGCGCACCGTCGTGCAAGACGACCACGGCCACGGCGGTTTCGCCCAGGCGCTCGTGCGGCTGCCCGACGAGGGCGACGCGGCGCACGGCCGGGTGCTCGACCAGCAGGTCTTCCACCTCGCGCGCGGAAACGTTCTGCCCGCCACGGATGATGATGTCCTTGATGCGCCCGCTGATCTCGAGCGTGCGGTCGGAGCGCACCACGGCGAGGTCGCCCGAGCGATACCAGCCCTGGTCGTCGATCGCGCGCGCCGTCAGCCCGGGTTCGTCGAGATAGCCGATGAACAGGTTCGGGCCGCGCGACACTTCCTCGCCTTCGATGCCCGGCCCGAGCAGAGCACCGTCGGCGCCGATGACGCCGATCTCGATGTGGGGCAGGGCCTCGCCGTCGGTCTCCCAGCGTTGCTGCAACGGTGCGTCGGGGCGCAGCAGCGCGTGCGGCGGGCTCTCGGTCGAGCCGTACAGCGGTAGCACCGTCACGCCGGCAGCATGGGCCCGCCGGACGGTTGCTTCCGGCAAGGGCGCGCCGCCGCAGACGAAGAACTTCAACGCCGGCAGGCCGGCCCCCGCGGCCTCGAGGGCCTCGATCGTGTCGTGCAGGAAGGGCGTCGCACCGACCGTCCAGGTGACCCCCTCTAGACGCATCACCTGCACCGCACGCCGGGCGTCGAAGATGTCCTGCAGCACGAGCGTGCAGCCCAGCGTGAGGTTCAGCACGAGCCCGTGCAGCAGCCCGGTGGCGTGCGAGACGGGGGTCGCGATGAAGCAGGCGTCGTCGGCGCCGAGCCCGAGCCGCTCGGCGAACACGCGCTCGCCGAAAAGCAGCGTGTTGTGCGTGTGGACAACGCCCTTGGGCTTGCTCTCGGTGCCCGAGGTGAAGAGGACGGCCGCCGGCGCGTCGGGGTCGCAGCGTGCGGCCGCTGCGAGGGGCTCGGCTTCGAGTGCGCGCTCGAACGCCGTGCCGACCGCCGTCCCGCCCGCGGCGCCGCCGTCGCCGACGAGCAGGCAGATCGGCGGCAGCGCCTGCTGCCGGCGAATCGCCTCGAGGTGGCGGCCGTAGTCGGTGCTGCGGAAGCGGCCGGCCGCCACGATGGCCTTGGAGCTGCACCTGGCCAGCACGTACGCGAGGTCGCTCCAGCCGTAGGTCGGCGGCGCGGTGTGCAGCACCCCGCCCAGCTTGTAGACCGCGAGCATCACGACGGCGGTGCAGCACCAGTTCGGCAGGTGCAGCGTGAGCACGTCGCCTTCGGCGAAGCCCTGCGAGCGCAGGTACCCCGCAAGTCGTGATGACTGGTGATCCAGCTCTGCGTAGCTCAGGCGGGTACCGCGTGCGTCGATGACGGCGCTCTTGCCCGGCGTGGCGGCGATCCTGTCCGCGACCCGGTCGAGTATCGATTGCTCCCGCCAATGTCCGGCGGCGTGCCAGCGCGCCGCCCACTCGGGCCGGGGTCGAAGCGCGATCACGTCTTGGACCCCGTATCCGGTCGGCCGGAGAAGAGCCCGTGGATGGCATCGCCGACGCCGCCGTCCACCGCGATGTTCTGGCCGGTCATGTAGGCGCCGGCGGGGCTGAGGAGGAACTCGACGATGCGCGCGATCTCCTCGGGTGTGCCGATGCGGTGCATCGGCACGAGCGCTTCGCGCTGCCGCCGGGATGCCTCGTCGGCATAGATGGCCTCGGTCAGCGGCGTGCGCACCATGCCCGGCGAGACGGCGTTCACGCGCAGGCCGTCGGCGGCCCACTCCTGCGCCAGCTGGCGCACCAGCATCAGCAGCGCGGCCTTGGACGCGGAGTAGCCGCCGGCGCCGGCATAGGGATGCATGCCCGAGATCGACGCCACGACGGCGACGCAGCCCTGGGTGGCCCGCAGGTGCGGATAGGCCGCCTTGGCGAGCAGCCAGGGCGCGCGCACGTTGACGGCGTGCACCCGGTCCCAATCCTGCACCTGCGTTTGCGCGAGCGATCCGGGGAAGGCGATGCCCGCGTTGCTGACGAGCGCATCGAGCCCGCCCATGGCCGAGACGGCCGCGTCGACCAGTTGTGCCGGCACCGCCGGCTCGGACAGGTCACCGTGCAGGGCGTGCGCCTTGCCGCCGGCGGACGCGATCTGCGCCACCACCGCTTGAAGTTCCGCCCGATGCGAAGAGCCGCACGCGGCGATCTCGGCGCCCGAGTGCGCGAGCCGAACGCAGATCGCAGCGCCGATGCCGCGGCTGGCGCCGGTGACGAGAACACGCATCTCGAGCCTCCTTGATCGATGCTACGGTCTGCGGGCGCGCGCGCGCCCGCGGGTCGCAGCGGCAGGGCCTGCAGGGCCGACCTTGTGGGCGCTCAGACTGCCGAGCACCATGTCCAGTGCCAGCTCGACGAACTCCGTCGCGCTGGTGTGAGTCGACAGCAGCCACTTCTTCAGCGGCCACGCCTGAGCCAGATGCGCAGCCATCGCCCCGGCGGTGAACGGATCGACCTCGCGAAAGTGCCCCGCGTCGATGCACGCGCGGATCTCGGCCTCGAGCGTGACGATGGACTTGGCGTCCAGGGCCTTGATCCTGTCGCGGACATCCTTCGGCAACGACACCACGTGCCTGAAGGCGAGCAGTGTCTGGTGGGTATTGTTCAGCACGCCCAGGCAGTAGGTTCGGTAGGCGACCTTGAACCGGTTCACCGGATCGCGAACCCCGGCCATGGCGCGGGTCATCTCGGTGCAGTAGCCCTCGAGGCTGCGCGCGATGATCTGGAACAGCAGATCGTCCTTGTTCTGGACATAGGAGTAGACGAGCCCCGAACTGATGCCGGCCGCGGCAGCGATGTCCTTGATGGTCGTTTCGTGGTAGCCGTTGCGGCCGAAGAGATCGGTGGCCACATCGAGGATCGCAGCTCTGCGGCCGGCCGCGAACTCGGCTTCGTCGTTCCGGGCCCTGCCTTCCAGGCGCGGCGGATCCGATGCTCCACGGGTCTTGCTTGCCATCGCGGTCTTCGCACCGGCTACCGGGTCTGGGTGTGGGCGCCGCTTGCTTCGCGCGCGCTGACCTGGCGGCGCGCCGAGAAGAGCGGGCCATCGGCGTACAGCAGCGTGACCAGCTCGACGCGGCTGTCCAGCGGGATCGGCGCGTCGTCCTCGAGGAGCCCGCAGCAGATCCGCACGCCTTCGTCGAGATCGACGATCCCCACGTGAAGCGGGCCCACTCCTTCGAACACCTTGGGTGGTGCGTGGATCACGGTCCGCGAATAGAGCATGCCCCGGCCGCCAAGGTCGGTCCACGCCAGCTTGCTCGACCAGCAGTGCGGGCAAATCGGCTTGGGCGGGAACGTGTATCGCGCGCAGTTGTCGCACCGCGTCGTCGTCATGCGGCCGAGCGCGAGTGCACCCCAGAACGGCCGGGTCGCTTCGGTCACCCGGGGAGGCCAGGCGCGTCGGCGACCGACCGGGATGATGTCCATGCTCATCGCGCGGCCTCCAGGATGTGCACCAGCGCGGCGTTGTAGTTGCCGAGCTCGCAGCTGGATGCGCCGAGCCGGGCACTCCCGACCTGCCGCGCGCCGGCACGGCCGACGAGTTGCTCGAACGCCTCGATGACGTTGTAAAGGGGCGTCACGTAGGCCGGGTGGCCGCGGGAGAGCAAGCTGCCGGAGGTCGAGATCGGGATGCGTCCGCCCAGCGTGGTCTGGCCTTCGACGGCCTGCCGCGCACCCTGGCCGCGCGGCGTCAAGCCCATGGCCTCGCCTGCCAGCACCTCGACGATGGTGCAGGGGGCATAGATCTCCGCGAAGTCCAGGTCGCCCGGCCCGATGCCGGCGGTCTCGTAGGCGGTGCGACTTGCGGCCTGCAGCGCGCCGAGCGCGATCATGTCGTTCGGAATCTCGCTGATCTGATGGGCGCCCTCGTGGTGGAAGCCGCGCCCGCGAATGCGCACATAGGGTTGCCCCGTCGCCTTCGCGACATCTTCGGATGCGACGACCACGCAGGCGGCGCCGTCGCCGCGCGGCGAGACCTCGTACAGGCCGAGGGGTTCCACGATGGGCCGCTGCGCGAGCACGTCGTGCAACGTGATGGGCTGGCGATACTGGGCCAATGGGTTGAGCGACGCATGAGAGCGGTTCTTCACGGCGACGCTGGCCAGCATGTCGCGCGTGACGCCGAATTCATGCATGTAGCGCGTGGCGTCCATGGCGTACCACGAGATCGGCGTGAGCCCGAAAGGAACATGGAAGTCGACATCTCCCGTGGCGCGCATGCTGCTGTTCATGTGCTCCGCCGAGGCAGTGGCGGTCTCGAAGTTGACGCCCAGCGCGAGCGCGGCCCGCGCGCGACCGCTTTCGACATCGCGAATCGCGTGCTCGAGCGCGAGGCCTCCGGTGCAGCCGTTTCCGAGAACCTCCATGACCGTGGCCGATGACGGCAGGCGCAGGTAGTGGGCCATGAAGGTGCAGAAGTACTTCTGCATCGTGTAGGGGCGGCACTGAGCCAGCACGAGGCTGTGCACGTCGTGCTTGGTGATGCCTGCCTGCTCCACCGCCTGCACGACCAGGCGCGCCAGCACCTCGTGCTCGAGCACATGCTGTTCGGCATCGGCACGGCTCTGGTGCCTGCCGACCGGTATCGCGCTGACCCCCAGGAGAACGGGCACGCTACCCATGACACCTCCACCGGCAAGCTCGCTTGTGGTCGCGGAAGTGATTGATCCGCAATTCAGAGAACTTGACAACCATCAACCAAGATGACAAATGATGAACCATGGTTCAAGCAAGGCAGGTTGGTGATCGGCCTTCGCCGGCGGAGACTATCACTTCCTGAAGTGTTGAGGGAAGGAGCTTGGCGCCGAGGGCTTCGGCCCGTTCCTGTTGACAGCCGTGGGGCCAGTGGCTGATCATTCAGTCAAGAAGGACATCGAGGGCACGAACGCACCATGGCTTGCTCCCGCCAGGCCGGTCAGATTTATCGCCACGCTGAGCTGCGACGCCTCGTCGAGCCGCAAGTCGTGGCCGTTGTCGGGGCTTCCACCAGGGCCGGTTCCTTCGGTCGGCGAACCCTGGACAACCTCGGCCGCTACGGTGGGCGCACCTACGCGGTCAACGTCAAGCACCAGGGCGATCTGGGCGGCGTGCCGTGCTTCCCGACGGTGCGCGATCTGCCCGAGACGCCCGATTGCGCCATCCTGGCCGTGGGAGCCGATCTGATCCCGCAAGTGCTGGAGGAGTGCGCCGAGCGGGGGGTCGGAGGGGCGATCGTCTACGCCTCGGGTTTCGCCGAGCTCGGCACCGCCGAGGGCCTGGCGTCCCAGGAGCGCATCGCGGCGATCGGGCGGGCCGGCGGCATGCCCATCGTCGGCCCCAACAGCATCGGGCTCGTCAATACGCGGCTCGGCGCGGGCATGCTCTTCATACCCGGCTTTGCCCAGATGAAACTCATCGACGGGCCGGTGTCCATCGTTTCCCAGGGCGGTGGTTTCGGCTACGCGCTGATGCAGGGCATGGAGCGGGGCATCGGCATCGGTCACTTCCTGTCGCCCGGCAATTCGGCAGATGTCGACATCTGCGACTTCATCGCCTATCTGGCCGAGGATCCACAGGTGGGCGCGATCGCCTGCATGTTCGAGGGCGTGCGCGACGGCGAGCGCTTCCTGCAGGCGGCCGAGCTCGCTCGTGACCACGGCAAGCCCCTGGTCGTCTACAAGGTCGGCAGCAGCGAAACCGCAAGGCAGGCGGCGCTGTCGCACACGGGCACCCTGGTCGGCTCGAAGGCGGCCTTCACGGCCGCGTTCGAGCGTGCCGACGTGATCGCGCTCGACCACATGGACGGGCTGCTCGACACGGCGAATCTCCTGGCGCGCTCGGGCGCGCCCCGGGCCGGGAAGGGCGTGGGGGTGATGGCCACGTCGGGTGGGGCGGCCGTGTCCATGGCCGACAAGGCCGAGCAGCACGGGGTGCGGCTGCCGGCGCTGGCCGAGGAGACGTCCCGGCGCCTGCACGCCAGCATCCCGGATTTCGGCTCGATCGCCAATCCCGCCGACCTGACCGCCGAGGTCCTGAAGACCAAGGAATCGTTCGTCGGCTGCCTGGAGGCGTTTGCGCAGGATCCATCGTTCGACGCCCTCGTCGTCCCTTTCGTGCTGGCCGGCCCGGAATCGACGCGCCCGCGCGCACCCTTGATCTGCGAGGTGGCCCGGCGCACCGGCCTGCCGATCGTGGGTGTGTGGCTGACCGAATGGCTCTCGGGGCCGGGCAGCGAAGTGCTCGATGGCGACTCGCACGCTTCGCTGTTTCGATCGGCGGATCATTGTTTCGAGGCCATCTCGCACTGGATGCGCTGGCATGAGCGAACGAAGCGGCGCGCAGCGCGTGTGCCGGCCGTCAGGCTGAGCGACCCCGCCGCCCTCAGCGGCGCGCGGGCCCTGCTGCGGGAGCGGCCGCCCCGCGGACCCGGCCTCGACGAAGTGGCCTCGAAGCAGATCCTTTCCGGGTATGGCCTGGGCACGCCCAAGGAGCGGCGGGCTGCCACCGCCGCCCAGGCGGTGCAGGCTGCCGAGGCCATCGGCTTCCCGGTGGCGCTGAAGATCGTCTCGCCCGACATCGCGCACAAGACCGAGGCCGGCGGTGTGGCGCTTCAGCTGGCCGATGCGCAGGCCGTGCGTGCCGCATTCGACCGTGTGATGGCCAATGCCAACCGCCATGATCCCGGCGCCCGATTGGAGGGAGTCGTCGTGCAGCAGATGATCGCGCGCGGCGTCGAGCTGGTGCTGGGTGCGCGCATCGATCCGCACTTCGGGCCGCTGCTGCTCGTCGGCTTCGGCGGCGTGCTGGTCGAGCTCCTGCGCGACACGGTTGTGCGCCTGGCGCCGGTGCAGGCGGCCGAAGCCAGGGAGATGCTGGAGTCGCTGGAGGGGTTCAGGCTGCTCCAGGGCTACCGCGGCGGCGCGAAGGCGGACCTGGGCGCCCTTGCACAGGCCATTGCGCGGTTCTCGGAGTTCGTTGCCGACAACGCCTCGCTGCTGCGCGAGGTGGATGTCAACCCGCTCGTCGTCGACGGTTCCAGCTGCATCTGCGTCGATGCGCTGATCGTTCCGGCCCACTGATCGACAAGGGCCGAAGCGACATGGGCAAGTACATCGAGGACTTTGCGGTGGGCGAGCAGGCCGTCAGTCCCGGGCGGACCATCACCGAGACCGATGTGGTGATGTTCTCCTGGGTGTCGGGCGACACCAATCAGGCGCATACCGACGCGGTGTTCGCCGAACAGTCGCCGTTCGGCAAGCGGCTGGCCCACGGGGCGCTGGGCCTGTCGGTCGTGACCGGCATGAGCCACCGCATCGGCCAGGTCGACGGCACGGGCATGGCTTTGCTGGGCCTGGACGAATGGCGCTTTCCTGCGCCGGTGTTCATCGGCGATACGGTGCACCTTCGCACCACCGTGCTCGAAGCGCGTGTGAGCGCCAAGCCTGATCGGGGGGTGCTCAAGCGCCGCATGGAGCTCGTCAACCAGGACGGAGTCGTCGTCCAGACCGGGATCCTCACGACCATGGTCCGCTCCCGCGGCAGCCACCACGGATAACGAGGAGTTCGAATTGGAGACAGTCAACCTCTTCGGGCTGACGCCCGAGCAAAGGATGATTCGCGAGAGCATCCTCGACCTCCTCGGCCGCGTGTTGCCGCGCGAGAGGATCAAGGCGATGGACAAGGCCTGCGAGTACCCCGCCGAAGCCTACCGGGCGTTGGCCGATGGCGGCTGGATGGGCTTGCTGTACCCGGAGAAGTACGGCGGCATGGGTGGCAGCTACAAGGACTTCGCGGTCCTCGTCGAAGCGATCGCCTACCACTATGCAGGGGTCGCGCAGGCCTATCTGGTCAGTGCCATCTACTGCGCGAGTCACATCTTCAAGAACGGCAACGAGGCTCAGCGCGCGCAGTTCCTGCCGCGGGTCATCCGTGGTGAAGCGAAGTTCGCGCTCGGCATCTCCGAGCCCGGGGCGGGCTCCGATGTGGCATCCATCGAAACGCGCGCCGTCCGGCGAGGCGCCGAGTACGTCATCACGGGGCAGAAGCTCTACACCACCTGTGCCCATGTCGCCGACTATCTGATCGTCGTGGCCAAGACCCGCCCCGATGCCGGTCAGGCGGGAATCTCCATCTTCATCGTCGACGCGCGCCAGCCGGGCGTGACGATACGGCCGATGGACATGCTCGGGCGCCACACGTCACACACGAACGAGGTCTTCCTCGACAACGTGACGACGCCTGCCGATTGGCTGATCGGCGAGGAGAACAAGGGCTGGCACTGCCTGATGGCTTGTCTGAACGTCGAGCGGCTGGGGATGGCGGCCGTGGGAACCGGCAACTCCTTCAAGGTGCTCGACTACACGCTCGACTACGCAAGGAACCGGTCGGCATTCGGCAAGCCGATCTCCAAGCTCCAGTCGATCCAGCACAAGCTGGCCGACATGCGCATCATGGCCGAGAACGCGAGGCTGCTGACCTACCGTGTCGCCGAACTCATCGACAACGGCCAGCCCTGCGTGCTGGAGACGTCGATGGCCAAGATCGTCGCCACCGATGCCAATTTCAATTGCGCCAATCTCGGGCTGCAGATCATGGGCGGCGCCGGCTACACCTGCGCGTACGACATGGAGATGTTCTTCCGTGATGCGCGGGTCGGCCCGATCGGCGGCGGATCGAACGAGATCCAGAGAAACATCATGGCCAAGCTGCTCGATTGTTGATCCGAGGGCATCGAACCCGGCATGAAAGTGATGCATTCAACCCGGCCTCCCCGGAGCGGCCGATTCGATCGATCCACATCGCGAGGGAATCCATCATGAAACATTCGTTGCGCCTCATGGCAACCGCGCTTGCTGTCGGCGTCACGACCGCCGCGGGGGCGCTGGCTCAGAGCGCCTATCCATCGAAACCCATCAAGATCGTCGTTTCCGCCTCGGTCGCAGGCGCGACCGATCAGGTGGCGCGCGCGCTCGCACAATCCATGTCGACGGCGCTCGGACAGACGATCACCGTCGAGAACAAGACCGGCGCGAACGGCGTGCTCGGTGCCGGCGTCGTCGCCACCTCTGCGCCGGACGGCTACACGATCTGCTTTTGCAGCACGTTCACGAGTCCGTCCACGACCAAGCAGACGTATACGGTGGACAACGTCATTCCGGTGACACGCGCATACGAGTTGATGCCGATGATCATCGTGGCGGCGGACTCGCCGTACAAGACGCTCGCCGACCTGGTTGCAGGGGCCAAGCAAAAGGGCGGCGCTTTCGGCCACACCGGCGCGAACGGAGTCCTGCACCTCGCGTTCGAGGAACTCAAACACCGCGCCGGCTTCGACATGGTCCCGGTGGCCTACCAGGGCGAGACGCCGATCCTCCCCGACCTGATCGGTGGCCGTCTCGATGCCGCAGTGGTTTCCACACTTCTTGCCAAGCAGCAGGCCGAAAATGGACGAGTCAGGATATTGGCCGGGTTCGGGGCCACCTCCACGATTCAAGGGGTTCCGACGGTTGCGGCGTCCGGATACCCCCATCTCGTGTTCAGCACCTGGGGCGGCGTCTTTCTGCCGCTGGGGACGCCGGCACCGCTGGCGAAACAGGTCTGGACCGCAGTGCAGGCGGCTCTGCGCGATCCCGCGGTGAACCAGCGCATCGTGAACAACGGATTGCTTCCAATCCTCGACGACACCCCGGAGCAATTCCTCGAGTACATCCGCAGCAGCAACGAGAGCCTGCGCAAGACCATGCGCAATCTGGGCCTCAATCCGGTTTGATCTCCGATTCATACCCGTTGACCGACATCGAGCGATCGAGGGGCACTGCGTCATGCAGAAGAAGGCGTTGACCGGGCGCACCGCGCGCAAGGCGGCCGGCCGGCAGGGGGCCGGCGGCCAGCGGCCCTATCGCTCACTGGCGCTCCATCGCCGCGGCGGCGTGGAGTGGCTCACTCTCGATCGGCCGCGGCAACTCAATGCCATCGACCCCGTCATGGCGGACGAGCTGCTCGACTACTTCGGGCGCCTTTCGGTGCGCGACGAAGTCAGGGTCGTGGTCATGCGGGCGGCAGGGCGGCACTTCTGTGCCGGCATCGACTTGGCCACGGCCGACGCCTTGTCGGCCAACGTTCCCGACGGCCTCAGGATTCAGCGGCAGATGTCGCAGATCGTGCTCAGGATGCGCCGCTGCCCGCAGCCGATCGTCGCCTTGGTGCACGGTGCTGCCTGCGGGGCCGGCTTCGCGCTCGTGCTCGCCGCAGACGTGCGCTATGCGGCTCCCGATGCCCGGATAAACGTGGCGATGGCTCGCATCGGCTTGACCGGATGCGACATGGGCATCAGCTACTTCCTGACGCGGTCGGTGGGAGGTTCCAACGCCGCCGAGCTGATGATGAGCGGAAGATTCATCGACGCCGAGCGCGCGCTTCGCATCGGGCTGGTCTCGGATGTCGTTGCCTTCGATGCGCTCGAGGCGAAGGCCGACGCGCTGTCCGGCGAGATGATCGGCATGTCGCCGCTCGGGTTGCGATTGACCAAGGAGGGTATCGCCCTCGCCGCCGACGCCCCCAGCCTGGAGGCCGCCATTGCATTGGAAGACCGCGGGCAGGTCCTGTGCTTCGGCCCGTACATGCAGGAGGGTGTTGCCGCGTTCCGCGCGAAGCGGGCTGCGCGCTATGCGGGCGCGCAGTAGGGCAGCGCGGCCTTTGCCCGCACCGGCTCCCGCTCGGTGAGGCCGGCCGGGCAGCTCCCGCGTCGGGCCCGCTACTCGGGAACGATGCCCGCGATGGCGGCACGCCGGGCCCATGCGGCCTTGTCGCGGGCCAGGTAGGCCTCGAACTCGGCACCGGTGACGATGGGCATCGGCGTGCAGCACTGCTCGAGGCGCTTTTGCATCTCCGGCGTGGCGGCGGCGCGCTTGACGGCTTCGGCCAGGCGCCTGACCACGTCGTCGGGCGTGCCGGCGGGCGCGAAGAGGCCCGTCCAGGCAAACACGTCGATGTCGGCCATGCCGATCTCGGCCATGGTCGGCACATCGGGGAACAGGGCCACCCGCTGCGGCGCTGTGGTGGCCAGCGCCTTCAGGCGGCCACTCTGGAGCAGCGGCATGCCGGCCACCATGTCGACGAACATGAACGTCAGCTGCCCGCCGACCAGGTCGGTCATCGCGGGCGGGCTGCTCTTGTATGGCACGCCGACGACGGGAACGCCGATGCGCTTGACGAAGTCGGCCCCGGCCATCTGGGCCACCGCCGCGCCCCAGCCGTAGGAGGCACCGGCCTGGTTGGCCTTGAGCCAGGCGATCAGCTCGGGCACGGTGTTGACCGGCAGCTCCTTGCGCACGGCGAGGAAGTAGAACGCCGTGGTCAGCGAGCTGACCGGCCGGAAGTCCTTCACCGGGTCGTAGGGCAGCTTCTTGAACAGCAGCGGGTTCAGCGAGTGGGTGGTGGTGGCCGTGAACAGCAGCGTCTTGCCGTCGGGGGCCGAGCGCGCCACCTCCGCCGCGGCCAGGGAGCCGCTGGCGCCGGGCTTGCTTTCGATGACGAAGGTCTGGTTCAGGTCGCGCGCAAGAATTTCGAACAGCGCGCGCGCGATCGTGTCGGTGCCGCTGCCCGGGCCGAACGGCAGCACGACCCGGGTGGCGGCCGGCTGCGCCAGCGCGCCCGGGGCGGCAAGCGCGACGAGGCAGGTGAACGCAATGAGGCGCGCCCTGTGCGCTGCTCGAAGGAGGGTGTTCATGGAGTGGATGCCTGTTGCTGCGGTGTTCGGGGTCTCGGGGTCTCGGGGTCTCGGGGTATCGGGGTATCGGGGTATCGGGGTGGGCGGTCAATACGACTTGGGCAGCCCCAGCACCTTCTCGGCGATGAAGCACAGCACCAGCTCGCGCGAGACCGGGGCGATGCGCGGCAGCATCGACTCGCGGAAGTAGCGCTCGACGTGGAAGTCCTTCGCGTAGCCCATGCCGCCGTGCGTGAGCACCGCGGTCTCGCAGGCGCGGAACGCGGCCTCGCCGGCGAAGTACTTGGCGGCGTCGGCCTCGGCCCCGCAGGGCCGGTTGCTGTCGTACAGCCAGGCCGCCTTGGTGTACAGCAGCGTGGCCGCCTCGAGGTCGATCCAGGCCTTGGACAGCGGGTGCTGGATGCCCTGGTTCTGGCCGATCGGCCGCTCGAAGACGATGCGCTCCTTGGCGTACTCGGCCGCGGTCTTCAGCGCCACCTTGCCCAGGCCGACGGCGGCCGCGGCGCCGAACACGCGCTCGGGGTTCATGCCGTGCAGGATGTATTCGAAGCCGCGGCCTTCCTCGCCGACGCGGTTCTCGACCGGGATCTCCAGGCCGTCGATGAAGAGCTGGTTGGAGTCCACCGCCTTGCGCCCCATCTTCTCGATCTCGCGCACCTCGACCTTGCTGCGGTCGAGGTCGGTGTAGAACAGGCTCAAGCCCTCGGTCTTGCGCTTGACCTGCTCGGCCGGGGTGGTGCGCGCCAGCAGCAGGATCTTGTTGGCGACCTGCGCCGTCGAGATCCAGATCTTCTGGCCATGCACGACGTAGCGGTCGCCCTGGCGCACCGCGCGCGTCTTCAGCTTGAGCGTGTTGAGGCCGGTGTTCGGCTCGGTGACGCCGAAGCAGGCCTTGTGCTCGCCGCGGATCAGCGGCGGCAGCCACTGCCCCTTCTGCTCCTCGCTGCCGAACACCACCACCGGGTTCAAGCCGAAGATGTTCATGTGGATCGACGAGCAGCCCGAGAGCCCCGCGCCCGAGGCGCTCACCGTCTCGAGCATGATCGCCGCCTCGGTGATGCCCAGGCCCGCGCCGCCGTACTGCTGGGGCATGGCCACGCCGAGCCAGCCCGCCTTGGCGATGGCGGCGTGGAACTCGTGTGGGAAGCCGCCCTCGGAGTCGCGGCGCAGCCAGTAGGTCTTGTCGAAGGGCCTGCAGATCGCCGCCACCGCCTCGCGGATGGCGCGCTGGTCGTCGCTGAGGTCGAAATTCATCGCGGGGACTCCGGGGGAGAGGGAGGGTCAGGGGAGCGGCGTCGGCGCCGCGGCGAGCACGACGCCGCGCTCGAGCAGCCGCGTGATGGCCGCGGCATCGAGGCCGGCCTCGCGCAGCACCTCGACGCTGTGCTCGCCCAGCAGCGGCGGCGGGCGCCGCTGCGGCGTGCGCCGGCCGTCGAAGCGCAGCGGCTGCGCGACGCCGCGCAGGGCGCCGAAGTGCGGATCGTCGTAGTGCGTGAGCATGCCCGAGGCCGCGCTGTGCGGATGCGCGGCGAACTCGCCGAGCGTGTGCACCGGCGAGACCGGGATGCCGGCATCGTCGAGCACGGTGAACCAGTGGGCGCGCGGCTTGCGGCGCAGCACCGCCTGCACGATCGCCTCGACCTCGCCGCGCTGCGCGACGCGCTGCGCGGTGGTCGCGAAACGCGCCGGATCGGGCAGCTCGCCGAGCCCGGCGACGGCGCAGAAGCGCTGCCACAGCGCGTCGTTGGCCACACCGATGATGATCGGCTTGTCGGCCGTCTCGAAGATGCCGTAGGGGCACAGCGCGCTGTGGCCGACGCCGGCCTTGACCGGCTCGGTCGAGGTCTCCCAGTAGGTCTGCAGGAAGTTGCCGAGAAAGCCCGCGGCGGTGTCGAACAGCGAGGCCTCGACGCTGCAGCCGGTGCCGCTGCGCTCGCGCGCCTGCAGCGCGGCGAGGATGCCGATGAGCGCATGCAGCCCGGTGCCCTGGTCGACCGGCGAGAACGGGCTGCGCATCGGCGGGCTGCCGGGGTCGCCGGTGATCTCGAGCATGCCGCTGAAGGCCTGCAGGATGACGTCGTAGCCCTTGCCGTGGGCCAGCGGGCCGACGCTGCCGAAGCCGCTGATGCTGCAGTACACCAGCCGCGGCTCGAGCGCGCGCAGCGTGGCCGCATCGATGCCGAGCTTGGCGGCCACGCCGGGCGCGAAGCTTTCGACGACGACGTCGGCGCGCCGCGCCAGGCGCAGGACGACGTCGCGGCCTTCGGGCGACTTCATGTCCAGCGCGATGCTGCGCTTGTTGCGGTTGACGCTGAGGAAGCCCGAAGACGTGCGCCGGCCCTCGGGTGAGCGCAGCAGCACCGGCCAGCCGCGGGTCTCGTCGCCGCCTTCGGGCGCCTCGACCTTGATCACTTCGGCGCCCATGTCGCCGAGGTACTGCGTGCACAACGGCCCGGCGAGCACGCGCGACAGGTCGAGGACGCGCAGGCCTTCGAGCGGCAGCGGGGAGGGCGCGGTCATGCGGTCGGGGTCTGGTTCGTCAGGCGGGGCGCGCTCGCGGGCGGCCCGCTGCCGAATGTTTGTTAGAAGATGACCGCTGCATCGTAGCCGCTGAGGCGCCCCCCGGCAACCCGCCGCTGCGCAGAGGCGGCGGGGCCGGCACGTGGCATGGCCGCGCGCCTTGACGCACTATCGAGCGTTTGTTAGCGTAGCTCGGTCGCCGGGCGAATTCCCGGGCGCGACCACAAGCACGCCATCACCGTCCGGCCATGTCCCTTCTCGCTGCTGCGTACTGTTCGTGCTCTGCGCGTGCGTCCGGCCTGCGGCGCCGCGACATGCAGACCCCGAGCCGATGACCGAAGCAAAGCATCCATCCTCCGCCGGGCTCACGCTGCGCCTGGCCGAGCGCGCCGCGCGGCTGCGCTGGGAGGACCTGCCCGACGACATCGGCCTGCTCGCGCGCCAGTGCGTGCTCGACTGGGCCGCCGTGACCGTGGCCGGCGCGCGCGAGCCGCTGACGCGCATGCTCGTCGACGAGGTGCGCGAAGAGGCGTCGCGGCCGCAGGCCACCGTCGTCGGCCACGGCTTCGAGGCCTCGGTGCTGCAGGCGGCGCTGGTCAACGGCGCGGCCTCGCACGCGCTCGACTACGACGACGTCAATATCGCCTTCACCGGTCATCCGACGGTGGCCGTCGTCGGCGCGCTGCTGGCGCTGGCGCAAGCGCGCGGTGCGAGCGGGCGGCAGTTCGTGGCGGCGTTCGTCGCCGGCTGCGAGACGATCTGCCGCATCGGCCTCTTGGTCGCTCCCGGGCACTACGAGCGCGGCTTCCATTCGACCGCCACCATCGGCACCTTCGGCGCGGCCACCGCGTGCGCGCACCTGCTCGGCGCCGACGCGGCGACGCTGGCCACCGCGCTCGGCATCGCCGGCACGCAGGCGGCCGGGCTGAAGTCGCAGTTCGGCACGATGTGCAAGCCGTTGCACGCCGGCAAGGCGTGCGCCAACGGGCTGCTGGCCGCGCGCCTGGCGCAGCGCGGCTTCACGGCGCGCACCGACGTGCTCGAATGCGCGCAGGGTTTCGCCGCCACGCAGAGCGACGACTTCCACCCCGAGGCCGCGCTTGCCGAGCCGCCCGGCGGCTATCACCTGCGCGGCAATCTGTTCAAGTACCACGCCGCGTGCTACGGCACGCACGCCGCCATCGAGGCCGCGCGCCGCCTGCGCCGCGCGCACCGCCTCGACGACGACGCCATCCGCGGCGTCACCGTGCGCGTCGATCCGGCCAGCGACAAGGTGTGCAACATCGGCGATCCGCGCACCGGGCTGGAGTCGAAATTCAGCCTGCGGCAGACGGTGGCGATGGCGCTGGCCGGTGTCGATACCGCCGGGCTCGAGTCCTACAGCGATGCCAACGCCGTCGCCCCGCGGCTGGTCGCCCTGCGCGAGAAGATCCGCATCGACCTCGCCGGCGGGCGCGGCTTCTCGATTACCGAATCGGAAGTCGAGGTCGAGATCGCGGGCGGCGCGCGACACCTGCAACGCCACGACGCCGGCGTGCCGGCGTCCGACCTGCGCGAGCAGGGCCGGCTGCTGGAGGCCAAGTTCACGAGCCTTGCGTCGCCGGCGCTCGGCGCCGCGCGCGCGCGCGAGGTGCTCGAACGCGTGCAGCGCCTCGACGGGTTGCGCGACGTCGGCGAATTCGCCCGGCTGCTCGGCTGACGGCCGCGCGCGTCACGTCCTTCACCGCACCCTTCGAGAGTCCCTGCGATGCCACCCGAGTTCGTGCAGCGCGCCGTCGCGCGCCCCAAGTGCCGCTACTACGAGGACTTCGAGCCCGGTCGCGAGTTCGTGCACCACTGGGGCCGCACGATCAACGAGGGCGACAACTCGCTGTTCACGACGCTGACGATGTACTTCAACCCGCTGTGCTTCAACGCCGAGTTCGCGAAGGCGCACGGGCATGCCGGCGTCGTCGTCAACCCGTTCCTGGTGTTCACCACCGTGTTCGGGCTGTCGGTGCAGGACCTCTCCGAAAGCGGCGGTGCCTTCCTCGGCGTCGAGGGGCTGGAGTTCGGCGTGCCCGTCTACCCCGGCGACACGCTCGAGGCGCGCAGCACGGTGGTCGACCGGCGCCCGTCGTCGACGCACGCCGGCATGGGCATCGCCACCTGGCACACGCGCGGCTTCAACCAGCGCGGCGAAAAGGTCGTCGACTTCAAGCGCACCAACATGATCGCGCGGCGGGAGCACCAGTCATGACCTACCTGACCGAGGAGCGCCGCCTGATCCAGGACACGGCGCGCAAGTTCGCGATGAAGGAGGTGCTGCCGGTCGCCAACGAGCTCGACCCGGTGCAGGGCGACATGCCGATGGCGCTGCGCGACAAGCTCGCCGCGATGGGCTACTTCGGCATCATGATCCCCGAGGAATTCGGCGGCATGGGGCTCGGCTGCTTCGAGTACTGCCTGGTCACCGAGGAGCTGGCGCGCTGCTGGATGAGCGTGGCCAGCCTGATCGCGCGCGGCAACGGCCTGATCGGCTCGAGCCGCAACATGAACGCGGCGCAGCGCGAGCAGTGGCTGCGGCGCATGGCGCGCGGCGAGTTCCTGGGCGCGTTCTCGCTGTCGGAGCCGAATGCCGGCTCCGACGTCGCCAACATCACCTGCCGCGCGCGCCGCGACGGCGAGCACTGGGTGCTCAACGGCTCGAAGTACTGGTGCACCTTCGCCGACGGGGCCGACTTCATCATGGTGCTGGTGCGCACGGGCGAGACGATCGACCCGGCGCGCAAGCACCTGGGCATCAGCGCCTTCCTGATCGAGAAGCCGCGCGGCCAGCTGCCGCCGGGCGTGCGCGGCAACCCGATCCCGAAGATCGGCTACTTCGGCTGGCGCACCTACGAACTCGCCTTCGACGACTGCCGCGTGCCGGCTTCCTGCATGGTCGGCGAAGAGGGCAAGGCCTTCTACATGGTCTCGCAGGGCCTGGAGAAGGCGCGCGCGCACACGGCGGCGCGTGCCATCGGGCTGGCCCGCGGCGCGCTGGAGGACGCCATCGCGTACGCCAAGCAGCGCGAGCAGTTCGGCCGGCCGATCGGCGAGTTCCAGGCGATCCGCTTCAAGATCGCGCAGATGGCCACCGAGATCGAGGCGGCGCGCCAGCTGATGTACTTCGTCTGCGACGCCATCGACTGCGGGCGCCGCTGCGACCAGGAGGCGGCGATGTGCAAGCTCTTCGCCAGCGAGATGGCCGAGCGCGTCACCAGCGAGGCGCTGCAGATCCACGGCGGCGCCGGCTACACCAAGCTGTACGCGGTGGAGCGCCACTGGCGCGACGCGCGGCTGACCAAGATCTTCGAGGGCACCTCGGAGATCCAGCAGCGCATCATCTCCGACCACCTGCTAGGCAGGAGCGAGGCATGAAGATCAGCGAGCGCACCGGGCGCGACAACTACTTCGAGGACTTCGCCGTCGGCGCGGTCTACCGCCACGCGCGCGGCAAGACGGTCGAGGCGATCGAGAACGTCATCCTCACCAACCTGGTGATGAACACCGCCGAGGGCCACTTCAACGAGGAGGCAATGCGCGCCACGCCGTTCGGGCACCGCATCACCTTCGGCGGAATCACCGCCTCGCTCGTCATCGGGCTGGCGAGCCAGGACACGGCCGAGAACAGCCTCGCCGAGCTGGGTCTGGACAAGATCCGCTTCAAGGCGCCGGTGCTGCACGGTGACACGCTCACCGCCTACACCGAGGTGCTGTCGGTGGCCGACGCCGGGCGCGCCGACGCCGGCGTCGTGCGCTTCAAGCACTGGGGCGTGAACCAGTCCGACAAGGTCGTCTTCGAAGGCGAGCGCACGGTGCTCGTCAAGCGCCGCAGCCATTGGGGCGACCGCTAGGTCGGGACGACGCGATGAGCGGCATCTCCCCCGGCGCGCTCGAAGGGCTGAAGGTCCTCGACCTGACGCAGATGCTCGCCGGCCCGTACTGCACCCAGCTGCTCGCCGACCAGGGCGCCGAGGTGGTGAAGATCGAGCCGCCCGAAGGCGACATGACGCGCGCGATGGGCCCGTTCCGCGCCGACGACGGCCGGCGCCTGTGGGGGGGCTACTTCCAGAGCATCAACCGCAACAAGAAGAGCCTGTGCATCGACCTCAAGCAGCCGCAGGCGAAAGCCATCTTCCTGCGCCTGGTCGAGGGTGCCGACGTGGTGGTCGAGAACATGCGCGTCGGCGCGATGGACCGCCTCGGGCTCGGCTACGAGACATTGGCCGAGCGCAATCCGCGGCTCGTCTACGCCGCGCTGCGCGGCTTCGGCGATCCGCGCGGCGGCGCCACGCCGTATCAGGAATGGCCCGCTTTCGACGTCGTTGCGCAGGCGATGGGCGGCATCATGGCCATCACCGGGCCGGACGCGCACACGCCGCTGAAGGTGGGGCCGGGCGTCGGCGACCTGGTGCCGGCGGTGCACATGGCCTTCGGCATCATGGCCGGCATCTACCGCGCGCAGAAGACCGGGCGCGGGCAGTTCGTCGACGTGCCGATGGTCGATGCCGTGCTGTCGCTGTGCGAGCGCATGGTCTACCAGCACTCCTACGAGGGCAAGGTGCCGGGGCCCGAAGGCAACCGCCATCCGATCCTGTGCCCCTTCGGCATGTTCGCCTGCAAGGACGGCTGGGTGACCATCGCCTGCCCGACCGACGCGTTCTGGAAGCAGCTGTGCGAGCTGATCGGCCGCACCGAGCTCGGCACCGACCCGGCCTTCCGCGGCAACGACGGCCGCCAGCGCCAGCACGACCGCGTCGACGAGGCGATCCATGCCTTCACGCGGCCGCGCACCAAGCGCGAGCTAACCGAGGCGCTCGGCGGGCGCATCCCCTTCGGCCCGGTCTACGACGTGCGCGACGTCTACGCCGACCCGCACTTCGCCGCGCACGACATGCTGCCCGCGGTCGAGCAGCCGGGCAGCGCGACGCCGGTGCAGATCGCCGGCATCGCCGTGCGCATGACCGGCACGCCGGGCGCGGTGCGGCGGCGCGCGCCGCTGCTCGGCGAGGACACCGATGACGTGCTCGCCGGCTTCGGCGCGGCGGCCGACGAAGTGCGCCGCTGGCGCGATGCCGGCCTGGTGAAGTGAAAGCGGAGGACAACGCCGATGGACCCGATGCGCCTGCTGTGGCTGTTCCTCGCCGGAGTGTTCCTCGCCAACGCCGTGCCGCACTGGGTCGCCGGCATCGGCGGGCGGCGCTTCCAGAGCCCGTTCGCGCGCCCGCCGGGCGTCGGCGAATCGTCGCCGATCGTCAACGTGCTGTGGGGCGGCGTGAACCTGGCCATCGGCTGGGCGCTGCTGCGCCTCGCCGACGGGCTGGGCCTCGACGACAGCGCCGGCTTTATCGCCCTGTGGCTCGGCGCGGTGCTGGCCGGGCTCGGCCTGGCCTGGCACTTCGCACGCGTGCGCGGCGGCAATGCATGACACCACAGCCAACCTTTCCCAGGAAGCAAAGATGAAGACTCGTCCGCAGCGCGCCCGCCGGGTGGAACTTGCCGTGCCCGGCAACAGCGAGAAGATGATGGCCAAGGCCGCGCAGAGCGCCGCCGACCTGGTGTTCCTCGACCTCGAGGATGCGGTGGCGCCGAGCGCCAAGGTCGAGGCGCGCAGCCGCATCGTCGATGCGCTGAAGCACCTCGACTGGACCGGCAAGACGCGCGCCGTGCGCATCAACGACCTGACCACGCCCTACGCCTACGAGGACATCATCCACGTCATGGAGCACGCCGCCGAATACGTCGACGTGATCATCGTGCCCAAGGTGATGGCGGCGCGCGACGTGTACTTCGTCGACACGCTGCTGACGCAGATCGAGAAGAAGAAGAAGCTCACTCGCCGCGTCGGCCTCGAGGCGCTGATCGAGGAAGTCGAGGCGATGATCAACGTCGAGGAGATCGCCCGCTCCAGCGACCGGCTCGAGGCGCTCATCCTCGGCATGGGCGACTACTCGGCCTCGCAGGGCATCGACCTGAAGGCCATCGGCGGCAGCAGCAGCTACCCGGGCGACCTGTGGCACTACTGCCGCTTCAAGATGATCATCGCCTGCCGCGCCGCCGGCATCGAGGCCATCGACGGGCCCTTCGGCAACTTCCGCGACGCCGAGGGCTACCGCGTCGAGTGCGAGCGCGCGCGCATCCTCGGCTGCGTCGGCAAGTGGGCGATCCATCCCTCGCAGATCGAGATCGCGCGCGAAGCCTTCACGCCGAAGATGGAAGACGTGCTCGCGGCGCGCAAGCTCGCCGCCGCCTACGCCGAGGCCGAAAGGCAAGGCCTGGGGGCGATCAACGTCGACGGCAACCTCGTCGACGCCGCTTCGGTGCGGCTGGTGGGCAACATCCTCAAGCGCGCCGAGATCCTCGAGCTCTGAGGACGGACCCGACCGACACGAGCGACACGAACAACAGGAGACGAACATGCAGACGATCGCGAGCGCAAGCCGCAGGCTCCTCATCCGCGCCGGCCTAGCGCTCGGCTGCCTTGCCGCGGTTGCGGCGGCGCGGGCGCAGGCGCAGCCGGTGAAAATGCGCGTCTCGCTCGACACCACGGCGGCGCACTTCCGCACCAAGGCCATCGAGCGCTTCCTCGAGGCCGTGAAGGAACGCTCCAAGGGCCAGATCGAGCCGACGCTCTACCACAGCGCGCAGCTGTTCCGCGACCGCGACGTGCTCAAGGCGCTGCGCCAGGGCGGGGTCGAGATGGCGGTGCCGGGCACCTGGCAGCTGGCCGCGGTGGAGCCCGGGCTCGACCTGTTCCAGCTGCCGATGTTTTATGGCCTGTCGGCGGCGGCGGTGCACAGGGTGGCCGACGGCGAGGTCGGGCAGGCCTTGGCGAAGTCGCTCGAGGCCAAGGCCGGCGTCAAGGTGCTCGGCGCCTGGCTCGACCTCGGCCCGGCCAACACCTTCACCACCAAGCGCCCGATCAACGGCGTGGCCGACATGGCCAGGCTCACCGTGCGCACGCCCGGCGGCAAGGGGCTGATCGCGCGCATCCAACAGCTCGGCGGCGTGCCCAACATGACCGCCTGGCCGGACGTGCCGCTGGCGCTGTCGCAGGGCAACTTCGACGCCCTGGTCTCGACCAACGAAAGCCTGACGAGCGCCAAGCTGTGGGACGCCGGCGTGCGCCACGCGTTCGAGGACAACCAGTTCTTCGGCCAGTACATCCCGATGGTCTCCGAGGCGTTCTGGAGCAAGCTCTCGGCCGAGCAGCGCCGCATCGTCGAGCAGACCTGGGCCGAGATGCTGCCCGGCATGCGCGCCGAGGGCGCGCGCGCGCAGGCAGAGGCCAAGGCCACGCTGGCCAGCCACGGCGTCGCCTTCGTCACGCCGAGGCCCGAGACGCTGGCTGAGATCCGCGCGCGCCTGCTGCCCAACCAGGCCGAACTGGCACGGCAGATGAACGTCGACCCGGTGATGGTGGAGAAGACCGCCGCGCTGCTGGCCGCCAAGTAGCGCAAACCGGCCACCCGGCACATGCAAGCCCGACCGGGCCATCGCGGCCTGCATTGGTGGGACCGGCTCGAACGCGGGTTCATCGGCGCGCTCGGCCTGCTCGCGCTGGCGCTGGCCGCGCATCGCATCCTCACGCGCTACGTCGCCACCGATTGGGCGGTGACGTGGTCCGACGAGGTGCTCGTCTACGGACTGATCGGCGCGACCTTCGTCGCGGGCAGCCTGCTCGTCGAGGAGGACTCCCACGTGCGCGCCGACCTCGTGCTGCGTCTGCTGCCGCCCGCCGCCGTGCGGGCGGTGGAGGTGCTCAACTGCACGCTGGCGATCGTCTTCTGCGCGCTGCTGGCATGGTTCGGCTTCGAGGTGGCGCGCGATGCCTGGCGGCTCAACGAACGCAGCCTGACGCCGCTGGCGTTTCCGATGTGGCTGTACTACGCCAGCCTGCCGCTGGGTGCCGCTCTGATGACCCTGCGCTACCTGCGGCGCCTCGCGCGCTGGCTGTGGCACTACGACGCCGCGACGATGGCGCCGCGCAGCGGCCACGAGAGCTGAACGCGTGGGCACGCTGCTGCTGCTCGTCTTCCTCGTCCTGCTGGCGGCGGGGCTGCCGATCTTCCTCGTGCTGGGCATCTCGGCCGGTGTGCTGACGGCCGCCGAAGGGCGGCCGCTGGTCGGCATCGCGCAGAAGATCCTCGACGAGCTGAATTCGCCGACGCTGGTGGCCGTGCCGTTCTTCGTGATGGCGGCCAACTTCATGCTGCGCGGCGGCATCTCGAAGGCGCTGATCGACGTTTCCAACGCCTGGCTCGGGCGCCTGCACGGCGGCCTGGGCGTGGTGACCGTCGCCGCGTGCATGCTGTTCGCGGCGATCTGCGGCTCCAGCGTCGCCACCGCGCTGGCCATCGGCACGATCATGATTCCGGCGATGGTCGACAAGGGCTACGCGCGCCCGTTCGCGCTCGGCCTCGTCGGCGCCGCGGGCACGCTGGGCATCCTCATCCCGCCGAGCCTGCCGCTGATCCTCTACGGCATCCTCGCCGAGCAGTCGATTCCGCGGCTGTTCCTGGCCGGCGTCGTTCCCGGGCTGCTGCAGGCGCTGATCTTCGCGCTGTGGGTCATGTGGCACGCACGCAGCCACGGCTATCCGCGCCAGGCCGCCGCGCCGCGCGCGCAGTTCGTGCGCGTCAACCTCATCGCGCTGCCGGCGCTGGCCGTGCCGCTGGTCATCGCCGTCGGCATCTACGGCGGGCTGGTGACAGTCACGGAGGCGGCCGCGCTGGCCGCGCTCGTCGCGCTGGCGGTATCGCTGCTCGTCTACCGCGGCTTCGGCTGGGGCGAGGTGTTCGGCGTCGTCGGCGACTCGGTCAAGAATGCCGCCGTCGTCATGCTCATCGTGGCCACCGCCCTGGCCTTCGGTCAGTGGGTCACCGAATCCGGGCTGCCCGCCCGGCTCGTCGAAGCCATGAGCGGACTCGGGCTGACGGCGTGGCAGTTCCTGCTGATCATCAACGTCGTGCTGCTGGTGCTGGGCATGTTCCTCGAGGTGGCGTCGATCATGCTCATCACGCTGCCGATCCTGGTGCCGTTGCTCGGGCCGCTGGGCATCGACCCGGTGCACTTCGCCGTGGTGATGACGATCAACATGGAAATCGCGCTGATCACGCCGCCGGTCGGGCTGAACCTGTACGTGATCGCCGGCGTCGCCAAGGCGCCGATCGGCGAGGCGATCCGCGGCACGACGCCGTTCCTCGTGCTGCTGCTGCTGCTGCTGGCGGCCGTGACCTACGTGCCGGCGCTGTCGCTGTGGCTGCCGGGGCTGGTGTACGGGCGTTGAATGCGGGCGCGCGCCGGATGACCCGGCGCGATCCTCGCGCCGCCGACGAGCCGCCGAACGGCTGGCTTGTCGCTCTGGCTCATTGCTCGTTGACCGGCAGCCAAACGTTTGTTAGGCTTCCGATGCCGGAGATGGGTGGCTGCCCGACGCTGACGACCGCCACGGTGATCAGTCTGGCTGTGCGGCCCGCGGCGCGCCCACTCCCCCGAGCAGAGTGGCCCGGCGCGCAGGCGAAGCTTCGCGCGATCACCACCGTTCATCGAGGAGCATCCCATGCGCATCGGCAGCGTCGAATTCGAGAAGAAGGGCCGCGTCGCGGTCCTGACCCTGGACGAGCCCACCAAGCTCAACGCCATCTCCGTCGGCATCCGCCAGGGTGTCACCGAAGGCCTCGCGATGGTCGATGCCGACCCGGAGCTTCGCGTCGGCATCCTCACCGGGCGCGGCGACAAGGCTTTCTGCGCCGGCGCCGACATCAGCAGCTTTCCCGAGACGCCGGAGCAGGCACGCGACTTCATCGCCAGCGTGCTGCCGGTTCTGGAGGCGCCCGAGCGCTGCCGCAAGCCGCTGATCGCGGCGGTCAACGGCATCGCCTTCGGCGGCGGCTTCGAGCTGGCGATCGCCTGCGACTTCATCCTCGCCTCCGAACGCGCCAAGTTCGGCGTACCCGAGATCCAGCTCGGGCTGCTGCCCGGCTTCGCGCTGCTGAGGCTGCACCAGATCGTTGGCCGCCCCAAGGCCAAGGAGATGAGCATGCTCGGCGAGCCCATCCCGGCCGCCGAGGCGGTGAGCCTGGGCATCGCGCTGCGCACGGTGCCACCCGAGAAGCTGATGGACGAAGCAACGGCCTTCGCCGAGAAGCTCGCGGGCAAGCCGCAGATGGCGCTGCAGATGGCCAAGTCGTTCTACAACAAGGGCATCGGCGGCGACGACATGCGCTATGCGATCGACGCCTTTCCGTTCCTGTTTCAGACCGACGACGTGAAGGAAGGCGTCGCCGCCTTCCGAGCCAAGCGCAAGCCGGTCTTCAGGTGACCGCGGCGCCGTGAGCCGGGCCTTGCTGCACAACGCCTTCTCCGATGCCTGGGGCATCGAGGTGCCGATCTTCCTGGCCGGCATGGGCGTCGGCGGCCGCGCCACGCCGCCGGCGCTGGTGGCCGCGGTGTCGCAGGCGGGTGGCCTGGGCGTGCTCGGCTGCTCGGGGCTGTCGCCGGAGGAGACGCGCCGGCGCATCCGCGAGGTACGCACGCTGACCGACAAGCCCTTCGGCGTCGACCTGCTGCTGCCGGCGCGCATCGCCGACGCGCCGCCCACCCGCACGGCGGTGCGCGAGGAGATCCGCGCGCGCTTCCCGAAGCATGCCGCGTTCGTGCAGGAGCTGATTCGCCGCCACGGCCTGCCCGACGTGAAGCCGGCCGACGAGACGGTGGTCAACCTCGAGTACGCGAAGTCGGTCCTCGAAGTCATCTTCGACGAGCGCGTGCCGGTCTTCGCCGCCGGCCTCGGCGACCCCGACTTCCTGCTCGAGCGCGCCCGTGCGCAGGGCATGAAGCTGATCGGCCTGTCGGGCTCGGTGCGCAACGCGGTGCGGCAGAAGAAGAGCGGCGTCGATGCCATCGTGGCGCAGGGCACCGAGGCCGGCGGCCACACCGGCACGGTGGCGTCGCTGCCGCTGATCCCGCAGGTGGTCGACGCGGTGAGCCCGACGCCGGTGCTCGCCGCGGGCGGCATCGCCGACGGCCGCGGCATCGTCGCCGCGCTCGCGCTCGGGGCGCAGGCGGTGTGGATCGGCACCGCCTTCCTCGTCGCCGACGAAGGGCAGTTGTTCAGCGCCTGCAAGGACCAGATCGTCGCCTCCGACTCGGAGGCCTTCCGCATCAGCAAGGTCTGGACGGGCAAGACGGTGCGCGCCTTCCACGGCGAGATTTCGCAGGCCTGGGCCGAGTCGGGGCTGCCGACGCTGGAGACGCCGCACCAGCGCATCCTGATGGAGGACTTCCTCGCCGCGGCGCTGGCGGCCGGGCGCCACGACCTCTTCTACAACATCGCCGGCCAGGCGGGCGGCCTGGTCAAGGCGCGGCGGCCGGCGAAGGACATCATGGCCGAGCTGGTCGACGGCGCCGTCGAGCAGATGCGCCGCTTGCAGCGCGACCTCGTCGTCAGCCTGCCCTGAAACGGATCATCGAGGAGAAGCATGGCCAGCAAAGCCATCGTCAGCGGCGTTCACGACACCCAGGTCGGCGCGCTGCCCGAGAGCACCTGCATGTCGCTGCACACCGAGGCCAGCCTCGGCGCGCTCGCCGATGCGGGCCTGAAGCTGTCGGACATCGACGGCCTGCTCACCGCCTACTCGTTCGCGTCGCCGCAGCTGATGCTCGGCGGCGTGCTCGCCGAATACCTCGGCATCCGCCCGAAGGTCAACGCCTCCATCTGCATGGGCGGCATGACCGGCGGGCTGCTGGTGCGGCATGCCGAGTCGCTGGTGCGCTCGGGCATGTGCCGCCATGTGCTGTGCGTGACGGGCGACAACCGCTTGAGCGGCATGGGCGAGAAGGTGCAGGCGGCGCTGGCCGACGTGGGCCACGCGCAGTACGAGCAGCCCTACGGCATGAGCGTGCCCGCGGCGTTCGCGATGGCCGCGCAGGTCTACTTCCACGAGGGCTGGCTGAACGGCGACCACCTCGCGGCGGTGGCGGTGAACCAGCGCGCCAACGCGGCGCTGCACCCGCAGTCGCACATGAAGAAGCCGATCACGATTGACGACGTGCGCAAGTCCAAGGTGATCGCCTCGCCGCTGCGCATGC
Organism: Burkholderiales bacterium; assembly: GCA_016223165.1. Lineage (GTDB taxonomy): Bacteria > Pseudomonadota > Gammaproteobacteria > Burkholderiales > Burkholderiaceae_C > Rubrivivax. Next base: position 446,482 of record JACRPO010000012.1, on the reverse strand, counting down.
TCGACTGCTGCCTCGTCTCCGACGGCGCGGCCGCGGTCATCGTGAGCGCCGCCGAGACCGGGCGCGACCGGCCGAAGCGCGCCGTCGAGTTGCTCGCCACCGGCGAGGGCCACACCCACGAGCACATCTTCGCCGCGCCCTCGCTGGTGGACTTCGGCTGCCGCGAGTCGGTGGCCGACGCGCTGGGCCGCGCCGGGCTGAAGCATGCCGACGTCGACTGCGCCCACATCTACGACTGCTTCACGAGCACGCTGCTGATCCAGCTCGAGTCGATGGGCTTCTACGAGCGCGGCGCCGCCGGGCCGGCGGCGCTGGCCGGCGAGTTCGCCATCGGCGGCAAGTTCCCGGTCAACACCAACGGTGGCTTGCTGTCCTACGGCTCGTCGGGCGCGGCCGGCGGCATGTTCCACGTCGTCGAGGCGGTGCGCCAGCTGCGCGGCGAATGCGGGCCACGCCAGGTGAAGGACGCCGAAGTGGCGTTCGCACACACGCTGGGCGGCATCTTCTCGGGCCACTGCTCGATCCTGCTGGGGAGGGCCTGACGATGGCCGACGTGCGCGCCAAGCCGGTGCCGGTGCCCGACGGCATCAGCCGCCACTATTGGGAAGGCGCCAACCTCGGCGAGTTCCGCTACCAACGCTGCGGCGCCTGCGGCAAGGCGCAGTTCTACGCCCGCTCGGCCTGCGTGCATTGCCACGCGACGCAATTGCAATGGCAGAAGGCCGGCGGCGGCGGCCGGATCGCCAGCTTCTCCGTCATCCACCGCGCGCCGCTGCCCGCGTTCGCCGGCGACGTGCCCTACGTGCTGGCGCTGGTCGATCTGGACGAGGGCTTGCGCTTCATGTGCAACGTGCTGCGCTGCGACCCGGCGCAGGTGCGCATCGGCATGCCGGTGCGCGTGTGTTTCGAGTCGCGCCCCGGCAGCGAGCAGACGATTCCTCAAGTGGAGCCCGCATGAGCGAAGGACCGGTCTTCGACTACGCTCACTACGAGCCCGGCAGGCACTACGGTGCGCGTGACTTCGTGGTCGACGAATCCACCGTCTCGAAGTGGCGCAGCGTCTACCCCGACGACGACGACCCCGGCGTGATGCCGGCCGGCATGCTTGCGATGATCGTCATCGATGCCGTGCTGACGCTCAACTCGCCGCGCCCGCCCGGCGGCGTGCACGGCGGCCAGACCTTCGACGTCAAGCGCATGCCGCGCATCGGCGAGACGATCCGCACCGACGTGTGGTGCCTCGACAAGGAAATCAAGAAGGACCGCAAATGGGTGCGCGTGCGCAGCGAAACCCGCGCCGCCGGTTCGAACGAACTGCTGTTTGCCGGCGTGATGACGACGCTCGTCGCACAGTGACCAAGGAGCGCGCGATGCATGCCCAGCTCAAGCCGTCGACCAAGCACGTCGACTTCGACACCATCATGAAGTACGCGGCGGTGACGAACGACTACAACCCGATCCACGTCGACAAGGCCTTCGCCGCCAAGAGCCCGATGGGCGGCATCATCGCCCACGGCACGATGTCGGTGGCGCTCATCTGGCAGGCGCTGAAGAACACGCTCGGCGTGCAGGCGCTGAATCGAATCCACCTGGAGATCAAGTTCGTGCAGCCGGTGCGGATCGACGACGACGTCACCGGCGGCGGCGAGTTGCGCATGGGCAGCGAGCCGCCGGTCTACGAGGTCTGGGTGCGCAATGCCAAGGGCCAGGACGTCATCAAGGGCACGGCGACCCTGAAGCCGCAAGGAAGCTGACATGAGCTTGAAGAACACCGCCTGCATCGCCGGCGCCTACGAGCACCCGATCCGCCGCGCCGACGACAAGTCGGTGGCGCAGCTGCACGCCGAGGTCGCGCGCGGCGCGCTCGCCGATGCCGGGCTGACGATCAAGGACGTCGACGGCTACTTCTGTGCCGGCGACGCGCCGGGGCTGGGCGCGATGTCGATGGTCGACTACCTGGGGCTCAAGCTGCGCCATGTCGACAGCACCGAGACCGGCGGCTCCTCGTACGTCGTGCACGTCGCGCACGCCGCGGCCGCCATCGCCGCCGGGCGCTGCAACGTGGCGCTGATCACGCTGGCCGGCCGGCCCAAGGCCGAGGGCATGGCCACCGGCACCGCGCCGCGCAACTACGGCGCCGCGCCCGACGTGCCCTTCGAGCTGCCGTACGCGCCGACCACGGTGAACATGTACGGCATGGCGGCGATGCGCCACATGCACGAGCACGGCACGACGAGCGAGCAGCTGGCGTGGATCCGCGTCGCGGCGTCGCACCATGCGCAGCACAACCCGCACGCGATGGTGCGCGAGGTGGTCACGGTGAAGGACGTGGTCGGCTCGCCGATGATCGCCGACCCGCTTCACCGCCTGGACTGCTGCGTCATCAGCGACGGCGGCGGCGCGCTGGTCGTCGTGCGGCCGGAGATCGCGCGCAGCCTGAAGCGCCCGGTGGTCAACGTCATCGGCACCGGCGAGTACCTGCGCAACCAGAGCGGCGGCAAGGTCGACCTGCTGACCACCGGCGCCGCCTGGACCGGCAAGGCGGCGTTCGCCGAGGCCGGCGTGAAGCCGGCGGACATCCAGTACGCGTCGATCTACGACAGCTTCACGATCACCGTGCTGCTGACGCTGGAGGACCTGGGCTTCTGCGCCAAGGGCCAGGGCGGGCGCTTCGTCAGCGACGGCAACCTGATCGCCGGCACCGGCAAGCTGCCGTTCAACACCGACGGCGGCGGCCTGTGCAACAACCACCCGGGCAATCGCGGCGGCATGACCAAGGTCATCGAGGCCGTGCGCCAGCTGCGCGGCGAAGCTCATCCGAAGGTGCAGGTGCCGAACTGCCGGCTGGCGCTGGCACATGGCACCGGCGGATCGCTGGGCACCCGGCACGGCAGTGCCACCCTCATCCTGGAGCGCGCATGAGTCTCACCATTGGCCGGCGCCAGATGCCGGCGCCCACCGTCTACCCCGAGGCCAAGCCGTTCTGGGACGCCGCCGCCGAGGGCAAGCTGCTCGTCAAGCGCTGCGACGACTGCGGCGAGCACCACCACTACCCGCGCGACGGCTGCCCGTTCTGCGGCAGCCTGAACACGCAGTGGCGGCCCGCCAAGGGCGAGGGCAACGTCTACAGCTTCAGCATCATGCGCCGCGCCGAGGTGCCGTACGTCGTGGCCTACGTGACGCTCGCCGAGGGGCCGACGATGATGACCAACATCGTCGATGCGGATGCGGACACGATCCGCATCGGCCAGCGCGTGGTGGTGCGCTTCCAGCCGAGCGACGGCGGGCCGCCGTTGCCGGTGTTCGTGCCGGCCTGAGCGCAGCGCAGGCCCCCGCCGTGCGAGCGGGTCCCCCGGTGGGGCTTGCGCGACAGGTCGCGGGGTTCGTGAATCGACCGAATCGCAAGGAGGATTGCATGCCCACCCCCGTTCGCGCCAGCAACGCACCGTATCCCGTCGCCGTCGAGGCCGGCAAGGACTACTGGTGGTGTTCCTGCGGCGCCAGCAAGAACCAGCCCTTCTGCGACGGTTCGCACAAGGCCGCCGGCCAGTTCACGCCGGTTAAGTACACCGCTGCCGAGAGCACCACCGTCTACTTCTGCGGCTGCAAGGCCAGCGGCAAGGCGCCGCTGTGCGACGGCTCGCACACGAAGGCCGTCTGAGCCCCTGCGCGTCGCCTCACGGCGGCGCCCCGCCGGCTCACTCCGGCAACAGCACCCCGTCGGCGATCGCGTTCACGTCGGCCAGCAGTAGCTCCCACGGCTCGCGCGGCGCGCGCCCGGCGCTGCGCCGCGCGAGCTGCTCGCGGTGGTAGGCGCGCACCGGCTCAGGGATCGGCACGTTGCCGAACTCGGCCAAGCGCACCGCGCCGCGCCAGTCGCGCGCCGGCAGCGCGCGGTTCGCGTTCGAGCGGTGCGGCGAGAACGGCACGTCGATCACGCCGGCCTCGACGGCGCGCACCGCCGCCGCGGCGGCGTCGCCGTCGCCGAGGTCGAGCGCGGCGTCGACGATCGCGCGCACTTCGGCTTCGACGATCTCCTGCTCGGCGGCGATCTCGGCGATCGGCGCGAGGCGCTGGTCGGCCAGCATGCGCAGCACCATCTTCGAGGCGGTCAGGCCGTGGATGTTGGCCTCCGCGGTGGGCACGCCGAAGGCCTCGTGCGGCGACTTGGAAATCATGTAGGTCACGCCGCCCAGGTAGCCGGCGAGCGCGGCCATGCAGATCACGCCGAAGGCCTGGCCCTCGTCGGGCGGGAAGCCGCCCATCCATTGCGACATTACGGTCGACAGCGCCACGTCGCGGAAGCCGAAGCGGTCGAGGTAGTGGCGGCCCAGCCGCGGATAGGCACGCAGCGCCGCCGCGTCCTGTGCCAGCTGGCACTGCTGGCCGATGCCCAGCGAGATGCAGCGCACGCCCTGCGCCGCGGCGATCAGCGAGTCGAGGATCACGCAGGCCATCGACATCGACTGCGGCACGAGCGTCGAGATCGGCAGGTAGTGCTCGACGCTCAGCGTCACGCCGCGCTCGTGGTAGGCGCCCATCATGCGGTAGGAGTACTGCCAGCACTCGATGGCGCGCGCGAGCGGGTAGTCCTTGGCGTAGCCGAGGGAGAAGACGACGGGCCCGGCGGTGCACGAGGTGTAGCCGCCGGCGTACATCACCTCGTGCGTCAGCCGGCAGTCGGGCGAGGCGGTGCGCGCGAACAGCGGCGCGTCGACGGCGTCGGCGATGCGGCGGCAGCCGCGCACGCCGTGGTTCACCGCCGGCAGGCCGTTGAGCATCGAACGGCCAGCCTCGCGGCTTTGCGCGAGGCCGCGCTCGGCTTCGGCGTAGCGGCATTCGCGCGTGTAGGAGTCGACGGTGGTCGGCAGCAGGTCGGCGCCCGCCGCGCGCAGCCTCGACAGCAGCGCGATCTGCGGCTCGATCTCGGCCACGCCGGCGCGCGGCTGCACCAGCGTGCGGCGCTGCTCGCGCGCCTGCGCCAGCACGTGGGCCGTGTTCTTGCCCGGCGGCTGTGCGCGGTGATAGGCGGCGGCCTCGTCGAGATCCACCTCGGCGCCGGTGGGCCAGGCGGCGAGCACCTGCCGGCGCATCGCATCGAAGCGGTCGTCGCTCCAGCGTCGCATCGAGGGCGGGCTGGCGTCGGCGCGGCTCATGCGTCGGCTCCGGTGCGGGCCGCGTCGGCGCGCGCGGCGATGTCGGCGCGCAGCGCGGCGATCACCTGCTGCGGCGTCGTGCCCGGCGGGTAGGCGCGGTCGTAGCCCATCGCGACGAAGCGCGCCTCGACCGGCGCCCAGTCCTGCTTGCCGACGACGAGGTTGCCGCCGGCGTAGAGCACGATGCCGCCGATGCCGGCTTCGATGCAGCGGGCGCGCAGGCCGGGGCAGTCGAGCTCGCCGTGGCCGCACAGCGAGGACACGAGGATCGCGTCGGCGGCCGTCTCCACGGCGGCCTTCACGAACTCCTCCTGCGACACCAGGATGCCCAGGCTCACCACGCGGAACCCGGCTGCGCGCAGCGCCGAGCCGAGGATCGTGATGCCGATGTTGTGGATGTCGGCGCCGATCACACCGAGCACGAGGGTGGGGTCGTCAGACGTCATGGGCGTCGTCCTCCGCGGGTTGGAGATGGCGCGCAGCGACCGCGGCCGCCGCGCGAGGGGCTGAAGGCGCCAGCAGGCCGGCGGCGAACAGCGTGTAGCGCGAATCGACGCGCAGCGCCGGCGCACGCGGGCGCAGCGAGGTCGGCGAGCGTTCGCTGCGGCAGGCCGCCTCGAGGATGCGCCGCGGATGGCGGCCGTGCGCGAACACGCCGCCGGTGCCGATGACCATCGAGACGTTCGACAGGTCCTTGCCGTGCAGCAGCTGCACCGCGCCGGTGGGGGTGTAGGCGGTGCTCACCTGCCCGGCATGGCGCTCGAGTGCGGTGTCGACCGCCAATGCGGCCAGCGCGGCGTCCAGCGCGTGCGCGGCGGCGTCGGGGGGCACGCGCGTCACGTCGGCGGCGAGCGCGCGCACGCGCTCGGCGACCGCGGCCATGTCGGCCTCGCCCGCGCCCGCACCCAACGCGGCGGCAACGCGCGCCGCGCCGACGGACTCCAGGATGGTGGCGGCGTTGACGCGGATGCCGAGATCGCCTTCGACGGTGCGCTTGGCGTGCGGCTCCGGCAGGCCACGCGGCACCAGTCCGGGCGACGACGGCGCGCCGCTCGCCACCGAATGCACGTCGGTCGTCGCGCCGCCGACGTCGACCACGAGCAGCTCGCCGAGCCCGCCGCCTTCGGGCGAGGCCAACAGCCGCGCGCCTTCGAGCACCGCCATCGGTGTCGGCATCACGATGTCGCCGACGAAGGCGCGCGCCCGGTCCAGCCCCTTGGCCTGCGTGATGCGCTGCATGAAGATCGCGCGGATGGCGCTGCGTGCCGGCTCGACATCGAGCCGGTCGAGCTCGGGCAGCACGTTGCCGACGACCACGCACTCGACGCCGGCGCCGCGCAGCGTGGCCTCGACCTCGTCTTGCACCGCGCGGTTGCCGGCCACCACCACCGGCACGCGCAGCGTCGAGCCGGCCAGTGCCGCGGCGTTGCGCAGGATCGTGCGGCGCTCGCCGCCGTCGGTGCCGCCGCACAGCAGGAGCATGTCGGGCGCGAGGGCGGCCAGTTCGGCCAGGTCGCGCTGCGAAAGGTCGTAGGAGCACACGCGCAGCACCTTCGCGCCGGCACCGAGCGCCGCGCGTCGCGCGGCCTCGGCGGTGAGGTCGGGCACCAGACCGATGGCCACCATGCGCAGCCCGCCGGCCGCGCTCGACGAGGCGAAGGTGCGCGCGATGTCGCTGCGCCGCACGCCGCACGACGACCGCAGCGCCTCGAGCGCCCGGTCGAGCCCGACGTCGATGCCTTCCTGCACCGTCGTCGGCGACTGCGCGGTGCCCACCAGCGTTTCGCCCTCGGCGTCGATGGCGACCAGCTTGGTGTAGGTGCTGCCGAAGTCCACGGCGAGGGTGATCGGCATCGATGCGCGCTCCTGCGGCTACCTGCGCGCCGCCGCCTCGGTGCCGCTCGCGTCGAAGCGCAGCCCGATGCGATAGCTGTAGCGGTCGGCTCGGTAGTGGCTCTGCGTCACCAACAGCAACCGCTCGCCGCGGCCGTAGTAGTGCCGCACAACGCACAGCGCCGGTGCCCCGGCGCGCGCCGCGCCGAGCAGGCGTGCGATCCGGGCGCTCAGGCGTGCGGCCTTGAACTCCTGATCGACGCGGAGCACCGGCTCCTGATACTCGGATTCGAGCAGCTTGTAGATCGGGCTGCTGCGCAGCGGCACCAGCCGGGCGATACCCTGGTAGGCCTGCGGAACCCAGGCCACGGCGTGCAGGATCGGCGTGTCGTCACCGCGAAACGCACGCGTCAGCTCGATGCGCAGCCAGCGCTGGCCGGGAGGGCAGCGCAGGAGTTCGGCATCCTGCGGGCCGGTGTCGAACTCCTGGCTGGCCAGCACCACCGGCGCGCGCGAGTCCTTGGCGTACTGGAACACGTCGGCGATGGAGTTGATGGCGTGCACGTAACGCACATTCGGCTCGCGGGCGAGCACCTTGGTGCCTACGCCGGCACGCGCCGACACCATGCCGTGGGCGCGCAGCCATCTCACCGCCTCGCGCAGCGTGGTGCGCGACACGCCGAACTGCCGGCAGAGCTGGGCTTCGGTCGGCAACAACTCGCCGACGCGATAGCGCTCGGCGCCGATCTGCTCGACGAGCGCGCGCGCCACGAGGGCGTGCCGGGGCAACGGGCTCGCGCCGGGAATGGCAGTGCTGGACAGATCTCCGATCATAGGATGTAATATCATAACAAATGGCCTGGAGCGGGCCGAGTGCCGGGCATCGCCGGCTCGCGAGCCCCGGCTTTCCGAACGAACCGCGAGGAGACCTGTCGTGCCTGCTTTCCTTACCGGCCGCCGGGCGGCCGCATGGACCTTCGTGGCGGCGCTGATCGCCCTTGCCCTGCCCACCCGTGCCGCCGAGATGGTGCTGACGAGCGAAATCGCCGTCACCCACTGGAAGACGCGCTACATGGCCGAGTTCGCCGAAGACATCAAGAAGCGCAGCGGCGGCGCGCTCACCGGCAAGCTGTTCCCCGCCAGCCAGCTCTACAACGACCAGGACGCGGTGGCCGCGCTCGGCACCGGCGCCGTGCACATGGTGTGGCCGCTGGCTGCGCGGCTGGAGACCATCGACCCGCGCGCCGGCATCGTCACCTTGCCGTTCACGCTGGCCGACGCGCAGATGCAGGACCGCTGCTTCTCCCGGGGCATGACCGACCTGCTGTCGGGTTACCTCGCGCCGCGCGGGCTGCGCATGCTTGGCCTGCTGCGCACCGCCGACCTCCTGTTCGTGTTCAAGAGCAAGGACGTGCAGAAGCTCGAGGACATGAAGGGCATGAAGGTGCGCGTGACCGGCGGCCGCGTGCTGCTCGACATGGTCAAGGCGCTGGACGCCAGCGCGGTGTCGATGCCCGCCTCCGAGATGGGCACGGCGCTTTCGCAGGGCGCGATCGACGGCGTGTTCACGTCGCCCGCCGGCTGGTCCGAGAACATCGGCATCTCGGCGAAGTACGCCTGGTACGTGCCGGGCATGTCGCTCGGCACCTACGCGGTGCTGGTGGACGGCAAGTGGTTCGACGCGCTGCCCGAGGCCCAGCGCAAGGCCGTGGTCGACGCGATCGACGCGATCGCCTCGCGGCAATGGAAGGAGGCCATCGACGCCGACGCGCAGATCGTCGAGAAGATGAAGGCCCAGGGCGCGGTGTTCCGCACCGCGTCGGCCGACGAGACACGCCGCTGGAAGGACCGCGCCGCCGTCGGCAACAAGGCGTTCGTCGACAAGCACCCGGACGCGGCGCAGGCGCTGTCGGCGCTGGGGGCGCGCTGCGGCGCGAAGAAGTAGCCGGTGCGCCCCGATCCTGAGCGCGCTGGCAAATCCCGGCGCGTGTCGTGGTGGTCGCGCTTCGAATCGGGGCCTCTGCTGACCGTCTCGTCGGCGCTGTTCCTAGCCTCCGCACTGGTGATGCTGTTCGAGGGCTTCAGCCGCTCGCTCGCCGGTGTGAGCTACTTCTGGGCCGAGGAGGCGGTGCGCTTCCTGATGATCTGGGCCTTCTTCCTCACGCTCGGCCTGGCCGGGCGCCGCGGGCTGCACATCCGCACGGAACTGCTCGTCGATGCGATGCCGCCGCGGGTGCGGCGCGCGATGCACCTGGTGGCGCTCATCGCCGGGCTCGCGTTCGCGGCGGTGCTGTTCGGTGCCTCGTTGCCACAGCTGCTGCGCTACCACTCGATGGGCATGATGTCGGAGTCGTCGCTCGACATTCCGCAGTGGGTGGTCTTCCTGGCGATGCCGCTCGGCGCGGTCGCATGGTTCGGCTACTACGCGCAGTGCCTGGTGGTCTGGGCCCGCGGCGGCGACGCGTTCGCCGCGGCGCCGCCGGACGCCTCCTCCGGCGCGCAGGTCTGAGCGGCGTGAAAAGAGCCCGATGCTGATGTTCTTCACCTTCGCCGCCATGCTGGCGCTGCTGGCGGTGGGCTCGCACGTGGCGGTGGCGATGGGCATCGTCACCACCGCGCTCGTGCTGCTGGTGCAGGGCGTGCCGATGGCGGTGATCGCGCAGACCGCGTTCAAGTCGGTCAACAGCTATGCGCTGATGGCGATTCCGCTGTTCGTGCTGGCCGGCAACCTGATGATGCGCGGCAACATCGCCGGCATGCTGATCGACCTGATCGGCACGCTGGTGCGCGCGGCGCGCGGCGGGCTTGCGCTGACGGTGATGATCGCCTCCGTGTTCTTCGCCGCGATCTCCGGCTCGAGCGTCGGCTCGGCGGCGGCGATCGGCTCGGCAGTGGTCAGCGGCCTGAAGGATGACGGCTATCCCGCGCGCTTCGCCGCGGGCATCGTCGCGGTGGGCGGCACGCTCGGCCTGATGATCCCGCCGTCGCTCGGCTTCATCCTCATCGGCTCGATCGTCGGCCTGCCGGTGGACCGGCTGTTCATCGCCGGTGTGCTGCCCGGCTTGATGGAGGCGGCCATGCTGATGCTGGCGGTGGCCTACCTGACGCGGCGGCACGGCTACGGCCGCACGATCGCCCGCCCCGACTGGCGCGGGTTCGCGGCGCGTGTGCCCAAGGCCGCACCGGTGATCGTGATGCCGGTGCTGGTGATCGGCAGCATCTACACCGGCTACCTCACGCCGACCGAGGTGTCGGCCTTCGCGGCTGCCTATGCGGCGCTGCTGTGCCTGCTGGTCTACCGCAGCGTGAACCTGCGCGGCGCCTGGAGCGTGGTGCAGGAGTCGCTGCTGCAGACGACCATGATCTTCGCCATCGTCATGGGCGGCAGCCTGGTCGGCTTCATGATGGCGCGCATGGGCGTCTCGGCGGCGATCGTCGACGCGATCGTCGAGGCCAGGATGACGCCGTGGCAGTTCCTGCTGCTGGCCAACGTGATCCTGCTGATCCTCGGCATGTTCATCGACGGCGTGGCGATGATCGTGCTGACCTCGCCGCTGCTGTTTCCGGTGGCGACCTCGCTCGGGATCAACCCGGTCCACTTCGCGGTGATCATGGTCGCCAACGTCGAGATCGCGACGCTGACACCGCCGGTCGGGCTGAACCTGTTCGTCATGAGCGGCGTGACCAAGCTGCCGGTGCACGAGGTGGTGCGCGGCGTCGCGCCGTTCTACGGCGTGCGGCTGGTCGCGCTGGCGCTGATCAGCTACGTGCCGGCGATCTCGCTGGCGCTGCTGTAGCGCGCTGGCGTTGTTGTCGCCGAGGGGCGGCGGCGTGTCGCGGGCGCAGCCTCCTCGCTCAGCCGGCGCGCTCGATCAGCGTCGCCATGCCCATGCCCGAACCGAGACACATGCTGATCACCGCGTAGCGGCCGCGCGTGTCGGCCAGGTGGTGCATCGCGGTGATGGTCATGCGCAGGCCTGTCGCGCCCGGAGGATGGCCGATGCTGATGCCGCCGCCGTACAGGTTGGTGCGGTCGCGCGGCGTGCCCAGTTCGCTCTCGGCGTGCAGGTTCACCACCGCGAACGCCTCGTTGATCTCGAAGTAGTCGATGTCGTCGACGCGCAGGCGGTTGCGCTCAAGCAGCTTGCGGATCGCCGGCACCGGCCCCGCGCCCATGATCTCGGGCGCGACGCCGACCACGGCCCAGTCCACCAGCATTGCCTCGGGCCGGATGCCGGCGGCACGGGCCGCGTCGCCGCTGGCCACGACAAGGGCAGCCGCACCGTCGGTGACGCCGCTCGAGTTGCCCGCGGTGACGCTGCCCTTGCCGTCCTTGCGGAACACGGGCTTCAGGGAGGCCAGCTTCTCGGCCGTGACCTGCGGCCGCGGAAACTCGTCGTGCTCGAAGCGGCGCGCGCCGCCCTTGCCGCCCTGCGGCACGTCGATCGGCACGATCTGCCGGGCGAGGAAGCCGCTTGCCATCGCGGCGCCGGCGCGTTGCTGGCTCATCAGGCCCCAGGCGTCCATGGCCTCGCGCGCATAGCCGAAGCGCGCGGTGAGGCTTTCGGCCGTCTCGCCCATCAGCTCCTGGGTGAAGGGGCAGCGATAGACGTGGTCCAGCCCGTCGACGAACTCGACCGGCCCGCGCACCGCACCCCAGCGCATTTGCGGGGCGAGGTAGGGAATGCGCGAGAAGTTCTCGCCGCCAGCGGCGATGGCGATGCGGCTGTGGCCGCTCTGGATCTGCTGCGCGGCGCTGACGATCGCCTGCGAGCCGGTGCCGCAGGCGCGGATGACGCCGAGCGCCGAGCTCTCCTCCGGCAGGCCCGCGAGCAGAGCGACCTTGCGACTGACGAACAGGCCGTCGTGATCGACCGGCGCGGTGTTGCCGAAGACGAGGTGATCGGCCTGCGTGGCGCTGATGCCGGCACGCCCCAGGCTGGCCTTGACGACATGCACGCCGAGTTGGGTGAGCGGCAGGTCGCGCAGCGACTTGCCGAAGTCGCCGAAGGGGGTGCGGGCGCCGGCGGCGAGAACGATGTCGGTGAAGCTCATGGAAGGACGGCGGCGGTCGGCCGGGGGTGTGTTGTCGATGCGCAGATTGTCCGGCCGCGCCGCCCCACGGCGTCACGAATGTTTGCATTGAGCCGGCAGATCGCGACATGGGCAGGCGGCCGGTGGAAGATATGCTCCCGCGCGATGAACAGTCCGAACATCGAACGACACCGCTTCGGCTGGCTCGAGAGCGTTTGCGCCGTGGCCACGTCACTGCTGCTGACGGCGTGTGGTGGCGACTCCGGGGCGCCGCCCGCGCCCACCCCACCCTCACTCACCGAAAGCCAGCGCATTGCCGCGGCCACCGCCACTGCCCAGAGCGCCACCAACGCCTGCAACCCCATCCGCCCCTTCTACTGGGAGATCGGCGACCGCACCGCGGCGCTCGCCTCGGGATCGGTCGAGCTCGGCGCCGGCGGCGCACCGACCTACACCGCCGCCACGTCGATGAACATCGCGTCGGCATCGAAGTGGTTGTACGCCGCCTACGTGGTTCAACGCAGGGGCGCGGCCGGGCCGACTGCCGAGGACGTGAAGTTCCTGAGCTTTCGCAGCGGCTACACCAACTTCAACCTGTGCCTGAGCGGGCAGACGGTGGACGGGTGCCTCGCCACCGGAAGCAACGGCACCTACACCTCCGCCAACGACGGCCTCTTCTTCTACGACGGCGGCCACATGCAGAAGCATGCCAGCCTGCTGGGCCTGGGCCCGCTGGTGAACGCCGCGCTCGCCGCCGAGATCCGCTCACAACTCGGCACGGACGTGGGCTTGAGCTACAGCCAGCCGCAACTGGCCGGCGGCGGCATCAGCACGGCGGCCGACTACGCCCGCTTCCTGCGCAAGCTGCTGGACGGAACCTTGCGGCTCGGTGCGCAGCTCGGGCGTGATGCGGTGTGTGCCAGCCCCACCGCCTGCCCGAGCCAGGCCGTGTCGACGCCGATTCCGAGCACCGAGCGCTGGGACTACAGCATCGGGCATTGGGTCGAGACCGACCCGGGCGTGGGGGATGGCGCCTTCAGCAGCCCCGGTGCGTTCGGTTTCTATCCGTGGATCGATGTGAACCGAAGCCTGTACGGCGTGGTGGCGCGGGAGTCGTTCCTGCTGAGCGCGATGCCGAGCTATCAGTCGGTGCAGTGCGGTCGCCTGATTCGTCAGGCCTGGGTTAGCGGCGTCGCGCGCTGAGCCGACGCGAGAGCCGTGGCGCCCTCCCGGGGGACGCCAGTTCCAGGGCGGCGCTCACGAACCGCGCTGCGTGGTCTATCGCGCGGCGCCCGTCATCGAGCACCCGCGCGTACCACGGGCCGACATGCACGAAGCGCGGCCACAGTTCGAGCGTGACCGCCACCTCGGCACCCGCCGCCGCGCGGGCCAGCTCCACGGCCTCGTCGGTCAGCATCTCGTCCGCCGCAGCCTGAACCAGCAGCGGCGGCAGTCCCCGCAAGTCGGCGAATAGCGGTGACGCGCCCGGCGTGCGCGGGCTGCGCTGGCCGAGGTAGGCGTGCGCCATGGCACGCAGCACCTCGCCGTCGATCACCGGGTCCGGTGGTCGATTCGAGGCGCACGACGGAAGGCTGCAGCTCAGGTCCACCCAAGGCGACAGGCAGATGGCCGCCGCAGGCATCGGCAGGCCCGCTTCGCGCAGCGCCACGAGAGTGGCCACGACGAGGCCGCCGCCGGCGGAGTCGCCCGCGAGCACCAGGCGGTCGGCTCGGGTGCGGCCGGTGTCCAGCAACCAACGCACCGCGGCCACCGCGTCGTCGCGTGCCGCGGGGTAGGGGTGCTCGGGCGCGAGGCGGTAGTCCAACAGATAGCCCGTGAGCCGCGTTGCGGCCGCGAGGTCGGCGACGAGGTGGCGGTGCGAGCGCGGCGAGCCTATGACGTAGCCGCCGCCGTGCAGATAAAGCATCGCCGCCTCGCCGGCCTGGCCGGGGCGCAGGCACTCGCCTCGGAATGGCGCTTCGTCGACGATCTCGACCACGCACCCGGGATCGACCCGGAACGCGCGCTCCGCACTGTCGTACTGCGTGCGCAGTTCGTCGAGCGTCAGCGAAGTCTGCTTGGGCAGCGCGGCAAGCCGCCCGAGCAGGCGCTCGTAGGTGCGCTCGCCCGGCACCTTCGCGGCACTCACGCCAGCCAGCGCTTGCGCCGCCGGTAGTGCTTGATCTCCTTGAAGTCGCGCCCTTCGGCGCCGCCAAGGTAGGCCTCGCGGATGTCGGGGTTGTTCTTCAGCACCTCGGCCTTGTCGTGCATCACGACGCGGCCGTTCTCGATCAAATAGCCGTGCGAGACGACATCGAGCGCGGCGATGGCGTTCTGCTCGACGAGCAGGATCGACATGCCCTCGTCGCGGTTGATGCGGCGCAGGATGTCGAAGATCTCGGCCACGATCACCGGGGCCAGGCCCAGGCTCGGCTCGTCGAGCATCAGCAGCTTGGGCCGCGTCATCAGCGCGCGGCCGATGGCCAGCATCTGCTGCTCGCCGCCCGACAGGTAGCCGGACTTGGCGGTGCGGCGCTGGCGCAGGCGAGGGAAATATTCGTAGACGCGATCCCGGTTCCGTTCGAAATCCTTGCCGCCGCGCACGGCCGACGCGGCGATCAGGTTCTCGTCGGGCGTCAGGTGCTCGAACACGCGCCGGCCTTCGAGCACCTGCGCAATGCCGAGCTTCACGCGGTCTTGAGGCGGCAGCTTGCCGATGTCCTGACCGAGAAACTGCACGTCACCGCGGGTGATTTCGCCGCGCTCGGACTTGAGCAACCCGCTCACGGCCTTCAGCGTGGTGCTCTTGCCGGCGCCGTTGGCGCCGAGCAGTGCCACCATGCCGCCCTGCGGGACGTCGATGGACACGCCTTTGATGGCGAGAAAGACGCGGTCGTAGATGACCTCGATGTTGTTGAGTGTCAGTGCGTTGGTCATCACGTGCCAGGCTGGTGTGGGATGAGTTCGGCTCGACGGCAGAAGGCGGACCGCCGGCCGCCTGGATTCACTTGCCCGTCGCGCTGGCCTTGGCGAAATCGGCCGAGTTCGCCTTCACGAGCGTGTTGACCAGCCCCGTGTAGTCGGCGAACCAGTCGGTCTGCGGCACCCACTTGCTGCCGTCCCACATGTCGATGCGGGTCTTGCCGCCGCCGCCGTGGTCCTTCGGTGTCACCGTGATCGGCGCCATGAAGCCCTTGGCGTCGAAGTTCTTGATGCCGTACATGCCCTGGCGGATCTTGTCGGGTGTCAGCGGCCAGCCCTGGGTCTTGATCGCCAGGCGAATGCCCTCGAAGGCCGAGGAGTACACCGCCAGGCCGGTGTTGTAGTACGAGTCGCCGACCATCTTGCGGTCGCCGTTGCCCTTGCCCTTGTCGTAGAGCTGCGACAGGATGTCCTTGACCAGCGGGTGTTCGGCGCCCCCGACCACCACGGTCGAGCGCTTCAGGCCCTTCGCGGCTGCAAGGCCGAAGTTGTTGAGGTCGACCTCGTTGATCCAGTTCACCGTGATCATCTTGTCCATCGGGATGCCGTTGCGCTGCATCTCGCGGAAGGTGATCGGATTCAGCGGCGAGAACGACCACAGCATGATCAAGTCGGGCTGGAAACGGCGGATCTGCGCGAACGCCGCGCTCTGGTCGTTGCCCGGCACCGGAAACGGGAAGGTCTGGAACTCGAAGCGCTCGAGGCGCTTCAGCGCCTCGAAAACCGGGATGGGCTCGCGACCGAAAGGCGTGTCCAGGTACAGGAAGGCGATCTTCTTGCCCTGCAAGTCGCCCTTGGCCTGCTTCTTGAAGTAGCTGATGATGTTGGCCGCCTGGCCCCAGTAGGTGGGCGCCATCACGAACACGTTCTTGAACACCTCGCCGTCGACCGCGTCGCCGCGGCCGACCAAGGGCTGCAGCAGGATGTTGCCGTCCTGCATGATGCGGGGCAGTGCCGCGCGCGACACCGGCGTCGAGAAGAAGTCGAACACCATCACGCCCTCGCGCTTCAGGCGTTCGTAGCAGTCGATGCCGCGCTGCGGCTCGTTGCCGTGGTCGACCAGCGTCACCTCGATCGGGTGGCCCTCGATGCCGCCGCGAGAGTTCAGCAGATCGGCATAGTCCTTGACTGCCTGGGCGAGCTGCGGAACGGCCGCGACGTAGATCTTGGTGATGTCGTAGCAGAGGCCGAACTTCACCGGGTCGGCCGCTTGGGTGCTCAGCGAAGCCAGCATCAGCGCCGCCGAAGCGAGCGCCCGGGTCAAGGTGGAACGCATGTCAGGTGCTCCTGGTTCGGGCACCGGCTCGTGCCGGTGCTTGGTTGTTCGATCTCACTGTCCGGTGGACTTGGCGAACTCGGCAGAGTGCTGCTTGACGGTGCTCCAGACAACGTCGGTGTAGTCAGCGCCCCAGTCGGACTCGACCACCCACTTCGTGCCGTCCCATCTCTCGATGCGCGTCTTGCCGCCGCCGCCATGATCCTTGGCAGTGACGGTGAGCGGCGGCAGCAGGCCACCGGCGTCGTAGTCGCGCAGACTCTCGAGCGACTTGCGCATGCGCTCGGCGGTCAGGGCACTCTTGTCGGCCTTGAGCGCGAGGCGCGCCGCCTCGAAGATCGGCGCGTAGATGGCGAGGCCGGTCGTGTAGTAGATGTCGCTGACGAACTTGCGGTCGCCGTTGCCCTTGCCCTTGTCGTAGAGTTGCGCCAGGATGTCCTTCACCAGCGGGTGGTCGGTGCCGCTGACGACCGTCGTGGAACGGCGGATTCCCTTGGCGGCCTCCAGGCCGATGTTGTTCAGGTCGACCTCGTTGAACCAGTTGACGCTGACGAGGCGGTCGAGCGGCACGCCGTTGCGCTTGGCTTCCTTGGCGGCAACCACATGCATCGCCGAGAACCCCCAATGGACGATGAGGTCCGGCTGGAACCGGCGGATTTGCGACCACGCCGACGACTGGTCGCTGCCCGGCAGGGGGTACGGGAACAGCTCGAGTTCGAAGCCTTCGCGCTTCTGCAACTCCTTCATCACCGGGATAGGCTCCTGGCCGAATGGATAGTCGATGTACAGGAAGGCGATCTTCTTGCCCTTGAGGTTGCCGCCGGCCTGCTTCTTGAAGCTGCCGACGATGTTCGCAGCCTGGCCCCAGTACGTGGGACCGAGCGGATAGACCCACTTGAAGACGTCGCCGTCGACCGCATCGCCGCGACCGACGAGTGCCTGGATCATGACCTTGCCGTCCTTCATCGCACGTGGCAGGACCGCGCGCGAAACCGGCGTTGACAACAGATCGACAGTGATCGCCTGGCCCTTCACACGCTCGTAGCACTCGATGCCGCGTTGCGGCTCGTTGCCGTGGTCCTGCACGACGATCTCGATCGGATTGCCTTCGATGCCGCCTTTCAGGTTGAGCAGCGCGGCGTAGTCCTTCACCGCCTGCGCCACTTGCGGCGTGATGAAGGTGTAGGCCTTGGTGAGGTCGTAGCAGAGCGCGAAGCGGAGGGGCTCCGCCGCGGACGACGCTTGCGCGGTCAGCGCCAGCGCCGCGGCGCCGAGCAGCAGTTTCAGCTTGTGGTACATGGTTCGCTCCTCGAATGGAGTTTGGGGAAGGAAAGAAACCCGACGACAGAACGCCTGACGCTACTTCCGCGCATACCCGAAGGGCCAGAAGATGAAGTAGTTGCGCAGGTTGTTGTAGATCTTGGCCAGGCCGAGCGGTTCGAACAGGAGAAACCCGATGATCAGGATCCCGTAGAGGAACGCCGGGATGTGCGCCAGCAGCTCGATGCCGATCTTCAGGTTCATCGCCTGCGCGCCGGCGTAGATGAGGTTGGAGACGATGCCGGGCAGCAGCAGGATGAAGGCGACGCCGAAGTAGCAGCCGATAACGCTGCCGAGGCCGCCGACGATGACCATCGCCAGCACCTGGATCGACACGTTGACGGCGAACTGTTCCGGCGTCACCGCGTGATAGAAGCAGAACACCAGGATCGCGCCGCTGATGCCGCCGATGAAGGACGACATCGCGAACGCGACCAGCTTGTAATAGAAGCTGTTGACGCCGATGACCGCGGCGGCGAAGTCCTTCTCGCGCACCGCCACCAGTGCCCGGCCGAGGCCGGTGCGGCGCAGGTTGAGCATGAAGACGGTGACCAGCACGCACCACACCAGCGCGACGTAGTACAGCCCTGCGTCCGAGGTGACCGGCGTGCCGAGCAGCCGCAGCGGCGGCGCCTGGATCGTGGCCTGCGTGCCGCCGCTGACCGCCGGCACCTTGTTGATGACCCAGTCCATCACGAACTGCAGGGCCAGCGTGCTCAGCGCGAGGTACAGGCCGCGCACGCGCAGCGCCGTGATCGCGAAGGCGCAGCCGATGATCGTGGCCATCGCGCCGGCCAGCACCAGCGCGATCTCGAACGGGATGCGATTGAGCGTCGCGTGCACCGCCGTGTAGGCCCCGATGCCCATGATCGCCGCATAGCCGAAGTGGAACTGCCCGGCCCAGCCGAGGATCAGGTTGAGCCCGAGTGCGGCCGCCGTCCAGATGAGCCACGGCAGGACGTAGCTCTTCATGTACAGGGAGCCGACGACGGCGGGCAGCACCAGCGCGGCGACCAGCAGCACGCCGATCTGCCAGCGGTCGAACGGGATCGCGAACAGCTGGCGGTCGCTGCGGTAGTTGGTGTGATACGTGCCGGCTTGACGGTAGAACATGGCGCTCTCAGATTCTCTGGATGTCTTCCCGACCGAACAGTCCGTGCGGCCGGATCAGGATGGTCAGCACCAGGGTCGCGGCGACCACCAGCTCGCGGCTGCCGCCGCCGACCAGGCGGTCGAGGTAGCCCGAGGCCACGCCTTGGAACACGCCCAGGAGCACGCCGGCCAGAATGGCGCCACCGATACTGTCAAGCCCGCCGAGCACGGCCACTGTGATGCCCATCAGCAGGAGCTGCGACAGCGACTGGTCCACGCCCTGGATCGAGCCCCAGAGCGCGCCGGCCAGCGTGGCGACTGCAGACGACATCGCCCAAGACAAGGCCACGCCACGTTCGACCGAGATGCCGACCGACCACGAGGCGGTGTAGTCGTCCGAGATCGCGCGCAGCACGATGCCCATGCGGGTGCGGAAGAACACGACGAAGAAGCCGAACAGCAGCAGCGCCACCGCCCCGCCCGCGACGTAGCTGCGGTTGATCAGCACCGGGCCGATGAACAGCGGATCCACCGAGATCGGCAGCGGCAGCACGCGGTTGGTGCCGCCCCAGGCCACCAGCGTGGCGGCGCGCACGAAGATGTCCAGCGCCAGCGTCATCATCAGGATCATCACCAGCGGCCGTCCGGCCAGCCGCCGCAGCGCGGTGCGCTCGATGCCCATGCCGATGCCGAACATCACCGCCATCGCCACCGGCAGCGCCAGCAGGATGGGCATCTTGGTGGCTTCGAAGACCGCCAGGACGACGTAGGAGCCGAGCATCGCCAGCGCCCCTTGCGCGAGGTTCGGCACCGAAGACGACTTGTAGATCAGCACGATGCCGAGCGCGACGAGCGAGTACATCAGCCCGGAGAGGGCGCCGTTGATCGCCAGTTCGAGGAAGAGGGCCCAGTCCATGGTCAGAGATTTCTCAGTGCGAGCGTGCGCTCGATGACGCCGGTGTCACCGGTGTCGTAGGTGATCTGCGCCTTCATCACAACCGTCTCGGCGCCGCCGTACAGCGCGTCGATGACCACGCGGTAGCGATCCTCGATGACGTTGCGGCGCAGCTTGCGCGTGCGCGTGATCTCGCCGTCGTCGGGGTCGAACTCCTTGTGCAGATCCGCGAAGCGGCGGATGCGCAGCCCCTCGGGCAGCGCCTCATTGACGCGCCGGATCGCGCTGGCGACCAGCTCGTAGACCTCGGGCTTCTGCGACAGGTCGGCGTAGCTGATGTACGGAATGCCCCGCACCTCGGCCCAGTGGCCTACGGCCTCGATGTCGATGCAGACCATCGCGCACAGGTAGTCGCGCCCGGTGCCCAGCACCGCGACGTCCTTGACGTACGGGCTGAACTTGAGCCGGTTCTCGATGTAGTTCGGAATGAAGCGCTCGCCCTTGGCGGTGTGCACGACCTCGGCCACTCGCCCGAGCACCACCAGGTGCCCGTCCGGTTCGACATAACCGGCGTCGCCGCTTTGCAGCCAACCGTCGATCAGCGTCTTGCGGGTGGCTTCCTCGTTCTGGAAGTAGCCGCTGAAGACACTTTCCGAACGCAGCAGGATCTCGCCGTCGTCGGCGATGCGGCACTCCACGCCCGGCAGCGGCCGGCCCACGGTGTGCAGGCGCACCTCGTCGGCCGCCTGTACCGCATTGAAGGCGCTGCTCTCCGTCTGGCCGTACAGCTGGCGCAGGTTGATGCCGAGGGCGCGGTAGAAGAGGAACGTGTCCTCGCCCATCGCCTCGCCGCCGGTCAGCGCCACGCGCATGCGGTTCAGCCCGAGCTGGTCCTTCACCGGCCCGAACACCAGCCACTCGCCGAGCTGGCACTGCAGGCGCTGCCATGCGGATGGTGACTTGCCGTCGAGCTTGAGCCGCTCGACCGCGACGCCGACGTCGACGAAATGGTCGAACACGCGCTTCTTCAGCGGCGTCGAGTCCTCCATGCGCACGCGGATGGTGGTGAGCATGTTGTCCCAGCTGCGCGGCGCGGCGAGGTACAGCGTCGGCGCAATCTCGCGCAGGTTGCGCAGCACCGTCTCCGAGCGCTCGGGGATGTTGATCGTGAAGCGCAGCGCGACGCCGGCGGCCATGGTGACGGCGAAGTCGCCGATCCAGGCCATCGGCAGGTAGGCGAGGATGCTCTCTTCCCAGTGGAAGACATCACCCTTGAAGCCGTTGCGCACGCCGGCCAGCACGTTGCGCTGCTGCAGCACCACGCCCTTGGGCTTGCCCGTGGTGCCGGAGGAATGCACGAACACCGCCGGGCCTTCCGGCCGCGACCGCCCGATGATCGACTCGCGCAGCGCCGGCTCCGCGGCAAGGCGCTTCTCGCCCGCCTCGCGCAGCGCCTCCCAGCCCATCAGGCCGTCCACCTTGTAGTGGTTCAGGCCGCGCGGGTCGTCGTAGACGATGCAGCGCAGCGAGGGTGCCTTCTCGCGCAGCTCGAGCAGCTTGTCGACCTGCTCTTGGTCTTCGGCCAGGGCAAAGCGCGCGTTGGCCTCGCTGGCGAAGTGCAGCACTTCGTCCGGCGTGGCGTCGGGGTAGACCGGCATCGCGTAGCCACCGAGCGCGCCGACGGCCAGCATGCCCATGTACAGCCGGGCCCGGTTGTCGCCCAGCACGAGCATCGAGTCGCCATCGACGAAGCCGTGCTGCTCGAGCCCGGCCGCCACGGCCAGCACTTCGTCGAGCAGGCCGGCCCAGGTGGTTTCCTGCCAGATGCCCAGCGCCTTCTCGCGCATCGCCACCTGCTTGCCGTGGTGCTGCGCGTTGACGGCCAGCAACCGCGCCAGCGTGGTCTGGGGGTTCAGGTCCCACTGCGTTGCGGCGGATGCCGCGGAGGCCAGCTCGTCACGCCGCATGCTGATGCCCCTTGCCCAGGTAGGCCTCGACGACCCGCGGGTTCGCCACCACCTCGCGCGGCAGCCCGGTGCCGATGACCTCGCCGTAGTTCAGCGCCATGATGCGGTCGCAGATGCCGGTGACCACGTCCATGTGGTGTTCGATCAGCAGCACGGTGATGCCGCGCTCCTCGCGGGCGTCGAGGACGAAGCGCGCCATGTACTCCTTCTCCTCCTGGTTCATGCCTGCCATCGGCTCGTCCAGGATCAGGAAGTTGGGCTCGGCCACCAGCGCACGCGCGAGCTCGACGCGCTTCTTCAGCCCGATCGGCAACGACTCCACCGGTTCGTCGCGCACGCCCTGCAGTTGCAGGAACTCGATGATTTCCTCGCAGACGCGCCGGTGGCGGATTTCCTGCGGCTGGCCGAGCCACCAGTACAGCGCCGTCTTCAGCACCCCGGGCGCCAGGTGCACGTGGCGCCCGAGCAGGATGTTGTCGAGCACGGACATGCCGTTGAAGAGCGCCAGGTTTTGGAACGTGCGCGCCACGTGCCGGCGTGCGACGACGTGCGGCTTCATGCCGGTGATGTCGACGCCGTCGAGGACGATCCGGCCCTTCTGCGGCGGGTAGAAGCCCATGATGGCGTTCACCAGGGTCGTCTTGCCGCTGCCGTTGGGCCCGACCAGGCCGAAGATCTCTCCCTTGGCGATACGCACGTCGACGCCGGTGACGGCTACCAGGCCGCCGAAACGGCGCTCGAGGCCCTGGCATTCGAGGACCGGTGTGGCCGAAGGCTGGAGCGGCTGGTTCATGCGGGGCGGCGAGCGTGGGGCTGTCTAACGTTAGGGGAAGGCAGCGCCGCACAGGCCTGCGTACGGCGCTATCGGGGTACTGTGTGTAAACCGTCCTACTCGGACGCTTTGCCTCGACAGTTTGCGTGAGATCGCGTTTCTAACAAGCGTTCGATCTAGAGTCAATCGAGCCTTTCACCAGCTACAAGTTGGCCGACGCGGCTTTTGGGCAGGTTGGTGAGGGAATACCCGAGTCGATGCAGCCATCTGCGGCGTGTAGGGTTAGCGCAACGATTGTCTAACTAGCGTTCGAAAGTCGATTCGCGATCCCAGCTCGACTCTCCCGTCCCAGACCCATGAGTTCGAAGAACGAGCGTGCGATCGTGACCGGCGGCGGCTCGGGGGAGGGGCGCGGACGGAGGCTTCCCGTGCGGCCGCGAGGGCGGGCGGAGGCTTGGCCCGCAGTGCAACAGGGATGTTCCCCGACAGGATGAAGTACGCAAGCGCGTTCATCGCGATGGCGTCCATGGGTGGTGAAGAGCCGAAGATTCGTAATGACGCCCCCGGCCGGCAAGGCGTTGTCGGACGAGGGACGCGGCTCGAGAAGCAGCATGACTGGTGACTCGAGGCGGGCGGCATGGACTTCGAGCTGAACGACCAGCAGCGCGAGTTCCAGCAGGCCGCGCGGCGGTTCGCCCAGCAGGAGCTGACCGCGGTGGCCAAGGAATGCGAGCGCACCGCCGAGCCGGTGCCCGACGCCGTGCGCCTGCGCATGGGGGAACTCGGCTTCCTGGGCGTCGACATTCCGCAGGAATACGGCGGCCTCGGCGCCGGCAAGGTCGACGCGCTGATCGTGCTCGAAGAGCTGGCCAAGGTCTCGCCGGCGGTCGCGTTCCCGGTGTTCGAGTCGAACTGCGGGCCGACGCAGACCCTGCTGTACTGCGCGCCCGAGCCGATCCGCCGGCGCGTGCTGCCCAAGGTGTGCAGCGGCGAGATCATGGTCTCGGTGTCGATGTCCGAGCCCGACACCGGCACCGCGATGACCGATCTGAAGACGCGCGCGGTCATCAACGGCGACCGCATCGTCATCAACGGCGTCAAGCGCTGGTGCAGCGGCGCCGGCCACGCGCAGGGCTACGTGCTGTACTGCCGGCTCGCCGACAAGCCGGGCGCGGCCGGCGTCGGCGCGGTCTACCTCGAGAAGGGCGCCAAGGGCCTGTCGTTCGGCAAGCCCGAGAACTTCATGGGCGTGCGCGGCTTCCACAACGCCGAGGTCTACCTAGACGACGTGGAGGTTCCGGTCGAGAACATCATCGTGCCCGCCGGCGGCATCAAGGACCTGATGCGCAGCTTCAACATGGAACGGCTCGGCAACTCCACCTGTGCGCTCGGCGTGGCGGCCGGCGCGCTCGACATCGCACTGGCCTACACGCAGGAGCGCCAGCAGTTCGGCAAGCCGCTGGTCGACTTCCAGGCCGTGCAGATGCGCCTGGCGGAGATGAAGATCGACGTCGAGGCGGCGCGCCTGCTCATCCACCGTGCTGCGCAGGCGGCCGAGAACGGGCTGCCGTCGCTGCTGGACACCAGCGTCGCCAAGTGCTTCGCCAACGAAGCGGTGCGCCGCGTCGTCGCCAACGGTGCGCAGGTGATGGGCGCGGTGGGCTATTCGAAGGACTATCCGATGGAGCAGAAGATGCGCGACGCCTGGCTGTGGGGCATCGGCGGCGGCCACATCGACCTGCAGAAGGTCAACATCGCGGGCGAGTTGGTCGGACGGCGCTTCTCCCAGCGATAGGTTCCCCGGTGCCGTTCCAGGAGCGACAGACATGCAAGGCGATCGCGACTTCGGCTTCACCGACGAGCAGCAGATGCTGCGCGACGCGGTGCGCGCCTTCGTGCGCAAGGAGATGCCGGATGCCGAGGCACGCCGGCACGACCACGACAAGATCGCGCCGCTGGCCGCCTTCGACAAGATGGCGGCGCTCGGATGGCTCGGCGTGGCCATCCCCGAGGAGTACGGCGGCTCGGGCCTCGGCTTCATCGAGCTCGGCATCATCCAGGAGGAGCTGTCCTACGGGCTGCTCGAGCTGGCGGTGCTGTTCTACCGCGCCACCGTGCATGGCGCGCACTCTCTGCTCACCTACGGCAGCGAGGTGCAACGGCGCAAGTACCTGCCGCTGTTCGCGGCAGGCAAGTTCAAGTCGTCGATGAGCCTGACCGAGCCGAACGCCGGATCGGATGCGTCGGCCGTGCGCACGCGCGCGGTGCGCGACGGCGAGCACTTCGTGATCAACGGCGCCAAGGTCTTCAACTCGCAGATCGACCTGGCCGACCGCACCGTTCTCGTCACCCGCACCGACCCTTCAGCGCCGCCGCACAAGGGCATCAGCCTGTTCTTCGTCGACCCGAAGAGCAATGGCGTGACGATCGAGCGGCTCGAGACGCTCGCCTTCCGTGCCGTCGGCACCAACCGCGTCACCTACGAAGACGTGCGCGTTCACCAGGACGACCTGCTGGGCGACCTCAACGGCGGCTGGAAGCACCTGATGAGCAATCTGAACAAGGAGCGCTTCTCGCTCGCCGCGCAGGTCACGGGCGCGGCGCAGGCGGCGCTGGACTGCGCGCTGCAGTACGCGAAGGACCGCGTGCAGTTCGGCCAGCCGATCGGCAAGTTCCAGGCGATCCAGCACAAGCTCGCCGACATGCAGATCGCGGTGCACACCTCGCGCATGCTGACCTACGACCTCGCGCGCCGGCTCGACGCCGACATCGAATGCCGCAAGGAGGCGTCGATCGCCAAGGTGGCCTGCGCGGAGGCGTACTTCCGCGTCGCCGACGAAGGCATGCAGATCCTCGGCGGCTACTCGCAGACGCCCGACTTCGCGATGGAGCGCCACTACCGCGACTCGCGCATCATGCGCATCGGCGGCGGCTCCAGCGAGGTGATGCGAAACTCCATCGCAAAGGACCTGGGCCTGTAGCGCAAGTCGTCCGCAGGCATCGACCATGACGCTCGCCCGCGAACTCGGCCGTTTCGTCGCCGGCCTCGATCTGGCGGCGGTGCCGGCTGCGGTGGTGGAGAAGGCGCGCACCTGCCTGCTCAACGGCTACGGCATCGCGCTCGGCGGGCACGCCACGCCCTTCGCGTCGGTGGCGCGCCGCGCCGTGCTGGCGATGGACGGCGAGCGCCTTGAAGGCGCGACGCTGCTCGGCGACGGCCGCAAGACCTCGGTGGACGGCGCGCTGCTCGCCAACGCGGCGCTGTTCCACGGCCGCGCCCAGGAGGACACCTGCGGCGCCGGTCACTTCGGCACCATCATGATCCCGCTGCTGACGGCGCTGGTCGAGGCGCGGGGTGCGCCGGTTGCGCGCCTGCTGCCGGCGCTGATCGCGGGCTACGAGGTCGGCGGGCTGCTCGAGCAGGCTCATGGGCCGCAGACGACGCCTGCGGGACTGCGCTCGTCGCCGCTGTACGGCACGATCGCCGCCGCGGCGGCGGCTTCGCACCTGCTCGGGCTCGACGCCGAACGCAGCGGCGCGGCGCTGGCCAACGCCGCCTCGTTCACCGGCGGCATGCTGCAGTCTTTCGCCGACGGCACCGACGAGTGGCGCTACCAGGTCGGCATCGCCAGCCGCAACGGCCTGGCCGCGGCGGAGCTGGCACGCGCCGGCTCGCGCTCGGCGCCGGGCGCGTTCGAAGGCCGTTCGGGCTTCGTGCGTGCCTTCGCACGCACCGACTGCGACGTGCCGGCGCTGCTCGCGCGGCTGGGCCGCGAGTGGTCGGTGATGCGCGTCGCCTTCAAGCCGTTCCCGGTGTGCGCCTTCAACCAGACGCCGGTGACCGGCGCGCTGGTCTTGCGCGAGCGCATCGCCGGCCGGTCGCTCGTGCGCGTGCGCGTGCGCATGAACCCCTTCGAGACCGGCTACGCCGGCATGGACGCCAAGGGCCCGTTCGACTCGATCTCCGGCACGCTGATGAGCATCCCGTTCTGCATCGCGCTCACGCTCGTGCGCGGCACGCCGAGCATGGCCGCGATGACGACCTACGACGACGCCGATGTCAATGCGCTGAGCAGCCGCATCGAACTCGTCACCGACGCCGCCGTGCCGGTGCTGTCGTGCGTGATCGAGGCCGAGACGGCCGACGGCGCGCGGCTGGTGCAGGACCAGCGCATGACGGTGGCCGACTTCTCGTACGACTGGGACACGACCTCGGGCATGGTGCGCCGCATCGGCGCGGAAACCGGCGTGCCGCCCCGGGCCTACGAGTTGATCGAGGCTTTCGCGCGCGCGCCGGAGCGGGCGGGCGTCGCGGCGGTGTTGGAGGCCTTTGCGGCCCTGCCGACATGCGCGAAGGCCTGAGCGGCATCTTCCCGTTCCCGCTCGGTCTCTGACCGGCTCGTCGGCGCGCCGCCCATGTGCGCCAGCACTTCCCGGAACCGCAGCGCGGCCGCCGGCTCGTACTGCGGGTGCGTGGCAACGGCCAGCGCGGTCTGGAGCCGCTTGTCCGTGTCGGCGAGCTTGCGGAACTCCATGCCGGCCGGTGCCTGCATGCGGCTGAGGGAAGGAACCAGCGCGACCCCGACGCCGCTGCCAACCAAGCTGAGGACGGTCTGCACCTGGACCGCCTCCTGCACGATGCGCGGCGTGAAGCCGGCGGCTTGGCAGGCCGTGACAACCTGAGTGCGCAGGTTCATCGCCGCCGTCGCGGAATAGGCGACGAAGGGCTCGCCGGCCAGGTCGCCCAGGCGCAGTCTGCGCTTCAGCGCCAGCGCAGAGCCTGGCGGCAGCGCGGCGACGAGCAGGTCGTGTTCTACCGGGCGCAGCTGTGCGGTGGTTGCCTCGATCACCGGATATCGCACCAGTGCTAAGTCGACGTCGCCTCGCTCGACCTGCCGCAGCATTTGCGTCGTGGTGCCCTCGCGCAACTCCAACTCGACGTTCGGAAAGCGCTGGCGGAAGACCGGCAGCACGCGCGGGAAGAGCGAATACGCTGCCGAGCCGACGAAGGCGATGCGCAGCCGCCCCGATGTGCCGCCGATCGCGCTGGCCGCTGCGCGCCTGACCTGCTCGCAGTGGAACACGACCTGCCGCGCATGCGCGAGCACCGCTTCGCCGGCCGCCGTGAGGCGGACGCCGCTCCGCTCGCGCGCCACCAGGTCCGTTCCCAGTTCCTCCTCCAGGCGCCGGATCGATACCGACAGGGGCGGTTGCGCCATGTGCAGGCGTTCGGCCGCGCGCCGGAAGTTCAGTGTCTCCGCCAAGGCCGCGAGCTGCTTCATCTGCTGCAGGTTCACGACAAAAAGATATCACAACCACTCAAGAGAGTATTGGACGGGTATCGGCGGCGCTTCCTACAGTTCCGCCAACAGCGAGCGAAGCATGAGCGAACGCGAAGAGACACTGGAACTGCTGGTCGAGGCCGCGCGGCGCTTCGCGCGCGAGATGCTGGTGCCGGCTGAACCCGAGGTCGAAGCCACCGGCGAGATCCCGCCGCGCGTGGTGCAGGGGCTGCGCGATCTCGGCCTGTTCGGCATGACCATCCCCGAGGCCTATGGCGGCCTGGGCCTCTCGGTCTACGAGGAGGTCCGCGTGGTGCAGGAAATCTGCTGGGCGCAGCCGGCCTTCCGCTCGTACTTCGGCACCACCAACGGCGTCGGCACGCTGGGCATCATCAACTTTGGCACCGAGGAGCAGAAGCGCAAGTACCTGCCCCGGCTGGCGTCGGGCGAGATGCTGGCGTCCTTCGCGCTCACCGAGCCGGACAGCGGCTCGGATGCCGCGTCGCTCGTGACCAGGGCGGTGCGCCAGGGCGACCACTGGGTGATCAGCGGCGCCAAGCGCTTCATCACGAACGCGATCCACGCCGGCGTGTTCACCGTCTTCGCGCGTACCGGCGGCAAGGACTCCGGCGCCAACGGCATCTCGGCGTTTCTGGTCGATCGCGGCACGCCCGGGCTGTCGGTGGCCAAGCCGTACGCGAAGATGGGCTTCGCGGGCTCGCACGAATCCGACGTCAACTTCGACGAGGTGCGCGTGCCGGCCAGCGCCATGCTCGGCCCCGAGGGCACGGGCTTCAAGAACGCGATGAAATCGCTGGACCACGGCAGATTGCACATGGCTGGCGTGGCCGTCGGCCTGTGCCGGCGCCTGCTCCACGAGGGAACGAAGTACGCGGTCGAGCGCCATCAGTTCGGCCAGCCGATCGGCAAGTTCCAGATGATCCAGGCCATGCTGGCCGACAGCCAGGCCGAGTACCTGGCGGCCAGGGCGCTGGTCGAGCAGTCGGCGCGCGACCGGGATGCAGGCCGCAAGACGACGATGGAAGCGGCCTGCTCCAAGTATTTCGCCACCGAGACGGCCGGCCGCATCGCCGACCGCGTGCTGCAGATCCACGGTGGCAACGGCTACATCAAGGAGTACCCCATCGAGCGCCTCTACCGCGACGTGCGGCTGCTGCGCATCTACGAGGGCACCAGCCAGATCCTGCAGGTCATCACCGCGCGCGAGATGCTGCGCGAAGCCGGGCTCTGAGAGGTACGGCGCGATGGCCGGGCCGCTGGACCGCGTGCGCGTGCTGGACCTGACCAGCGTGGTCATGGGCCCGTACGCCACCTCCATCCTGGCCGAGTTCGGCGCCGACGTCGTGAAGATCGAACCGCCGGGGGGCGAGGTGATGCGCAAGTCCGGGCCGATGCGGCATGCGGACATGGGCCACTTCTATCTGGCCATCAACCGCAACAAGCGGTCCGTGGTGCTTGATCTCAAGCGCGAGGAAGCGCGCCAGGTGCTGCTTCGCATGGCGGCTGCAAGCGACGTGCTGGTCTACAACATCCGCCCCCAGGCGATGGAGCGGCTGGGCCTTGGCTACGAGAGGCTGCGCGTGGCCAACCCGCGGTTGCTGTACGTCGGCGCATATGGTTTCAGCCAGAAGGGGCCGTACGCGGCGCGGCCGGCGTACGACGACTTGATCCAGGGCATGGTGGGGATTCCGTGGCTGTCGCAGCAGGCCGGCGCGGACCAGCCGCGCTACGCGCCGATGGTGCTGGTGGACCGCATGGTCGGCCTGCAACTGGCCAATGTCATTGCCACCGGCCTGTACCACCGCGAGCGCAGCGGGCGCGGGCAGCGCATCGATGTGCCGATGTTCGAGGGCATGCTGTCGGTCGTGCTCGGCGAGCACCTGGCCGGCCGCCAGTTCGAACCGGCGGTGGGTCCTGCGGGGTACCAGCGCAGCCTGGCGCGGGACCGCCGGCCCTACCGCACGAAGGACGGGTGGCTGTGCGCCATGGTCTACAACGACAAGCAGTGGCGGACCTTTTTCGACGCCATCGGCCGGCCCGAGGTGTTCGCCAACGACGAGCGCTTCCACAGCCAGGATGCCCGGCTCACGCACATCGATCACGTCTACGGCTTCCTTGCCGACGTGCTGGCGACACGCACGTGTGGCGAGTGGCTGCGCCTGTTCGAGCGGGCCGACATCCCGGCCGCGCGCATGGCCGGCATCGAGGACATGCTCGCCGACGAGCATGTGCAAGCCACCGGTTTCGTGCGCGAAGTCGATCACCCCACCGAGGGGAGGTTGCGCGTGACGGCGATCCCGACCGAATGGTCCGAATCCGTGCCGCAGCACCGGTCTCACGCGCCGCTGCCCGGCGAGAACACACGCGAGGTGCTGCGGGAATTCGGCATTGCCTCGGATGAGATCGAGGCACTCGTAAATTCAGGCGCCGCCAGCCAGGCGCAGCCATGACGCAAAGGAGACAGCAATGACCCCAACCCGCAGGACGCTGCTCAAGGCCGCGCTCGTTTCGCCGCTGGCGCTGCCGCCGTGCTCGGCCTTTGCGCAGGACCACTGGCCGCAAAAGCCTGTACGGCTGATCGTGCCCTTCGCCGCCGGGGGCCCCAGCGATGTGCTGGCGCGCGCCTTTGCCAAGCAGTTGGGCGCGGCGGTCGGGCAGCCCGTCGTGGTCGACAACCGCGCGGGCGCAGGGGGATCGATCGGCATCGACATCGCCGCCAAGGCGATGCCCGACGGCTACACGCTGGGCTTCGCTCATACCGGCACGACGGCGATCAACCCGCATGCCACCCAGCGCATGCCCTACGACCCGCTGACCGATCTGGCGCCGATCACGCCGATCGTGTCCTATGCGAATGTGCTCGTGGTGAATGCCAATGTGCCCGCCAGGACCGTGGCGGAGTTCGTGGAGTGGGCAAAGGCCAATCCGGCCGCCGCCACATTTGCCTCGGGCGGCAACGGCGCCACCAATCATCTCGCCGGCGAACTGCTCAAGACGCTCACCGGCGCGCCCCTGGTGCACGTGCCGTACAAGGGCAGCGGCCCGGCGCTGAACGACGTGATGGCGGGCCACGTGCCCTGCATGTTCGACATCCCGGTCACCGTGCTGCCGCAGCTGAAGGCCGGCCGCATCCGTGCGTTGGCCATCCTGAGCTCACGCCGCAGCTCGGTGCTGCCGGACGTGCCGACCCTGCGCGAAGCGGGGTACCCCGGCTTCGAGGAAGCAGGCAGCGACCTTTGGTTCGGTTTGGTGGCGCCCGCGCAGATGCCGGCCGCACTCGTGGAGCGCATCTACGCGGAGACGGTGAAGGTCGTGCGCTCCAGGGACATGCTCGAGACCATCAGGACGATGGGCTACGAGCCCTGGACCATGCCACCCGGCGAGTTCAAGACCTTCATCCGCGCGGACCATGCGAAGTGGGGCAAGGTGGTGAAAGCCTCTGGGCTGAAGCCGGAGTGACGGATGGGGTTCGTCGCCAATCAGGCCCAGCCGCAATGAATGAAGACGCCGTTGCTTGCCCGTGCGACCGTCCGCACAAGTGCGCTTGACTAACGAAACCGTCGCGCGCCGGGCGGCGCCGCCGGCGCGGCGGCCGTGTCCGTGCCCGGCGGTGTCGCCGGCGGCTGAGCCGCGCGCCCGCTCGACTCGCGCAAGGTGATGTAGGCCGCGCTCAGGAAGATGACCGTGCCGCCGATCCAGCTCCAGATGTCCGGCACCTCGCCGAACACCAGGTAGCCGATCAGCGAGGCCCACATCAGCCGCGTAAAGTCCAACGGCATCAGCGCGGTGGCCTCGGCGTACAGGAACGACTTGGTGTAGGCGAACTGCCCGACCGTGGCGATGCCCGCCATGAACAGCAGCACCGGAATCATCTGCAGGCTCGGCCACTTCCACACCCACACGGCCAGCAGCAAGGTCAGCGGCGTGACGACGATCGACATGTAGGTGACCTGCGTGGTGCTCGACTCGGTGCTCGACATCAGCTTGATGACGATGATCGACACCGCCCAGGCCAGCGCGCCGCAGATGGCCAGCACCGGCCCCGCCGACAACGGGATGACGCCCGGGCGCACGATCAGCAGCATGCCGATGACGCCGCCGGCCACCGCCAGCCAGCGCGCGAGGCTGGAGCGCTCGCGCAGCAGCACGATGGCCGCGACCGACGCGAACACCGGCGAGATGAAGCTCAGTGCCGTCACCGTGGCGATCGGCGTCAGCGTCAGCGCCGAGAACAGCCCGAGCATCGAGATCATCAGCATCACGCAGCGGATCAGGTGCAGGTGCAGCCGCTCGGTCTTCAGCACCGCGCCGCGCGAGCGGAGGAGCCCCGGCAACATGAAGAACAGCGCGAAGAAATAGCGGAAGAAGGTGATCTCGAACACGTGCAGTTCGCGTGACGCGTAGCGCACCGAGGCGTGCAGCAGCGTGAACGCCACCGCGGCGACGAGGCCGAGCGCCATGCCCTTGACGCGGCGCGGCAGGCGCTCAGCGTGTGCGGCGAGGGCTCGCAAGGGTCGGGGTTCCTTGGCGGACCTGCCGGCGGGCGCGCACCGCCGGCCGCGCGCAGGCATTCATGCCGGATGCCCCGCGCCGCTGCCGGCGAGCAGCGCGGCGGTGTCGCGCCGCGCCGCGGCGTATTCGGCGGCGATGTGTTCGATCAGCTCGGCCGCCGGCCGCACCGCGTCGACGCCCGACACCGTGTGCCCGGCGCTCCAGACGTCGACCCAGCGGCGCACATGCGCAGAACCGTCGGGGCCGAAGACCTTGCGCGCGTCTTCGGGCGTCGACGCCGGCAGCGCCGCGGGGTCCAGCCCGGCGGCCAGGATCGACGGGCGCAGCATGTTGGTGTCGAGCCCGGTGAAGGCGCGCGTCAGCAGCACGTCGTCGAGGCGGCTGTCGACCAGCATGCGGCGGTAGGCGTCGCTCGCCATGCTCTCCGGCGTGGCAATGAAGCGCGTGCCCATCATGCCGAGGTCGCAGCCGAGCACGCGCGCGGCCCACAGCGCGGCGCCGTCGTGCATGCCGCCGGCCAGCACCAGTGGGCCGTCGTAGAAAGCGCGCAGCGCACGCACGAACGACAAGCCGTTGACCCAGCCGGTCTGGCCGCCGGCGCCGGCGCTGAGCAGTACCAGGCCGTCGGCGCCGGCAGCGAGCGCCTTCTCGGCGTGGCGCAGCGAGGCGACGTCGGCGAACACGCGGCAGCCCGCGTCGTGCAGCGGGCCCACCACCGTGGCCGGCGATCCCACGCTCACGATCACCATCGCGACGCGCTGCCGCACCAGCACGCGCACGTCCTCGGCGATGGCCTCGGGGTCGCGCCGCATGATGAGGTTGGGGCAGGGCGGCGCGGTCGGCCGCCCGGCGCGCTCGCGGTCGGCGGCGATGCGCGCCAGCCACGCATCCAGCTCCTGCGGCGAGCGTGCGTTGACGGTGGGGAAGGCGCCGATCACGCCTGCGCAGCAGGCCGCCGACACCAGCTCGGCGCCCGACACGCGCAGCATCGGCGCGGCGATGAGCGGAAGGCGAAGGCCGCGCGTGAGCGAGTCGGGCAGCGCCATCGTCGTCAGCCCACCGCCTTGCACGCCTTCAGCGCGGCGATCTCTGCCGCCGCGTAGCCGGCCCAGCGCAGTACCTCGTCGGTGTGCGCGCCGAGCAGCGGCGGAGCCTGGCGCAGGCTGGCCTTCTCGCCGTCGATGGCCACCGGCACGTCGACGACGCGCAAGTCGGGCAGGTGCGGCGCCGGCAGCGGCTTGATCATGCGCATCGCGGCCACCTGCGCGTCGTCGTGCACCTCGACCACGGTGTTGATCGGCGAGCACGGCGCGCCGGCCGCGCGCAGCCGCTCCACGCATTCGGTCGTGGCGTAGGTCGCAGTGCGCGCCTCGAGCAGCGCATGCAGCGCAGGGCGGTTGGCCACCCGCAACGCATTGCTCGCGAAGCGAGCGTCGGCCACCACGTCGGGGATGCCGAGCGCGCTGCACACGGCCGCGAACAGCTTGTCGTTGGCCGCGGTGATGAGCACCGCGCCGTCGCGCGTGGCAAAGGACTCGTAGGGCGAGGTCATCGGCGTGACGTCGCCCAGCCGCTGGCCGACGAAGCCCGCGCCCATGTAGTGCGTGAGGAACAACGACATCCAGTTGACGCCGGTCTCCATCAGGCTGGTCGAGACACGGCCGCCGCGGCCGGTCTCCTGGCGGCGATAGAGCGCGGCCAGCGTGCCGATGAAGGCCCACAGCGCGGTGCCCATGTCGATCACCGACACGCCCACGCGCGCCGGCGGTCGGTCGGCATGGCCGGTGACGCTCATGATGCCGGTGAAGGCCTGGATGAGCGGGTCGTAGCCAGGTTCGCGTGCCAGCGGCCCGCTCTCGCCGAAGGCGCTGATCGCGCAGTACACCAGGCGCGGATTGGTCGCCGCCAGGTCGTCGTAGCCCAGGCCCCGCGCCTCGAGGCTGCCCGGACGCACCGCGTGCACCAGCACGTCGGCGCGGTCGGCCAGCCGGCGCACGACGTCGCGGCCCTGCGGCACGCCGATGTCGATGCCGACGCTGCGCTTGTTGCGGTTCACCGCCAGGAAGGCCGTGCCGACGCCGTGGCTGGCCGGCGGCACCCAGCGCCGCGCGTCGTCGCCGCTGCCGGGCCGCTCGACCTTGATCACGTCGGCGCCGAAGTCGCCCAGCAGCTGCGTGCAGTAGGGGCCGGCGATGTTCTGCGTCAGGTCGAGGACGGTGATGCCCTTCAGGATGTCGATCATGGTGTCCCTGCCTGTGCCCCGGCGTTGCTTCACTCGGGCTGGATGCCCGCGTCCTTGACGAGGCGGGCCCACTTCGGAATCTCGGTGCGCACCAGCTCGCCGAGTTGTGCGCGCGAGCCCGGCAGCGCATCGACGCCGAGCTGCTGCAGGCGCTCGCGCATCGCCGGCAGCGCGAGGATGCGCGCGATCTCGTCGTGCAGCCGGTCGAGCACCGGCTCGGGCGTGCCGGCGGGCGCGAACACCGCCAGCCAGCCGGTCAGCTCGTAGCCGGGAACGCCGGCCTCGGCGACGCTGGGCACGTCGGGCAACAGCGCCGAGCGCCGCGCGCTGCCGATGGCCAGCGCGCGCAGCTTGCCGGCCTTGACGTGCGGCAGCGCGGTGATGGTGTCGGCGAACATCAGCTGCACGTGGCCGCCGAGCAGATCGGTGACGCCCTGCGGGTTGCTCTTGTAGGCCACCGGGACGATGTGAATGCCGGCCATCGAGCGCAGCATCTCGCCGTTCATGCGAGACAGGCTGCTGCCGTGCGCGAAGCTCAGCTTGCCCGGCTGCGCCTTCGCCAGCGCGAGCAGCTCGGCCAGCGTCGCCGGCCCGAGCGCCGGGCTGACGACGAGCAGGTTGGCGGCGGCCGCCAGCGGTGCCACCGGGGCGAAGTCCTTCACCGGGTCGTAAGGCAGCTTCACGTACAGGCCGGGGTTGGCGGCCTGCGTCGTGTTGCTGGTGAAGAACAGCGTGTAGCCGTCGGCGGGCGCCTTGGCGGCGGCGGCCGCGGCAAGCATGCCGCTCGCGCCGGGGCGGTTCTCGACGACCACCGGCTGGCCCCAGGCTTCGGCGAGCCGCGCGCCGACCTCGCGTGCCAACGTGTCGGTGGCGCTGGCGGCGCTGAACGGCACGATCACCTTGATCGGGCGCGAGGGATAGGTCTCGGCGCGCGCGGGGCGCGGAGCGGCTGTCGTAGCGAGGGCGGCGATAGCGGCGAGGGCGGCGAGGGCGGCGAGGCCGAGGGTGCGTCGATGCATGGTCGTGTCCATGGCGTGTCGGGGCAGGTCAGGGCTGCGTGCAGGCAGCCTCGGCCGCATGCAGCCGCAGCAGCGCCTCGCGGCGCGCGGCGCCGCTGGCGAACTCGATGTCGCGCACGCGGCGCGGGTCGATGGCGGTGCGCAAGAGCCGCAGCAGCGCGGGGTCGGGCGTGGGCGTGGGCGGCGCGGCGTCCAGCCTCACGGCGGCCGGCGTGCGCTCGCGCAGCGCCGCCGCATCGACGCCTGCATGCACGCTCAGCGCGCGCGCACCGCCGCTCGCGAACTCGAAGACCGCGAGGTCGGTGACCAGGATCACCCGGCCTGCGCGGTCTTCACCCGCCGCGTGCATCGCGACCGGGTCGGCAACGACGAAATCCACTGCATCGACGAAGCTGCGCCGGTCCTGCTGCGGCAGGTAGGCAAGAAAGGGCTGCGCGATCTCGGCCAGCTCGGCCAGGCCCGCGAGTCCGGCGAAGCGGCGGTGGCCTCCGTGGCGGCCCGCCACGCGCAAGGTTTTGATGCGGCCGCGTGCGTCGATCTGCAGCGGGCGCACGAACTGGCGCACGCGGCCGGCCAGGCGGGGCATCATCTGCTCGATCCACTCGGGCGCCTCGAAGCGGCGCGTCGCGCCGGCCAGCGCGGCGCGCTCGCTGCGCGCGAGGAAGGCCTGGCGCGGGCGTCGCATCAGCGTCAGCGCGGCCGGGTCCTCGAGCGCCGGGCCGCCCTCGCCGGCACGCGCCTGCGCGAGCAGCGCCGCCACCTGGTTCAGCGCCGACGCCAGCCCGAGCTGCACCACCTCGGCGTCGAGCAGCCACTCGCTCATCGCGAAGACCATCGCCTCGGCAATGTCGGGCGGCGCGTCGAGAGGGTCGGACCTCAGCATCGCAGCCCCTGCAGCCGCGCGCGCGCCCAGCCGGCGACGGCCTTGCGCTCCAGCGCGGTGTAGTCGAGCAGCACGGGCCAGTCGGCTTCGTAGCAGGGCAGGCAGGCGCCCGGGGCCGCGCCGCGCGGCGCATGCACGACGTGGCTGACGAGCGGCTCGGTCAGGTCGGCCGGGGCGCCGCCGTCGCCGAGTTCACCGACGTCGTCCACCAGCTCCTCGCACAGCACCACCACCCGGCGCGCGGCGAGCGCGAGCAGCCGGTCGGCGCCTTTGTGGCCGTGCCAGACCGCGTTGCCGCGCGCGTCGGCCCGCCAGGCGTGCACGTAGGCCACGTCGATGGCCAGCGGCGGGATCGCGAGCTGCTCGTCGCCGGTGTACGGGCAGGTGATGCGCTTCAGGTCCGGCCGCAGCTCGGCCAGCGCGCGCGCGTGGCGCAGCGCCAGCGGCAGGAAGCTTGCGTGTGCGACGGCCGCGTTCAGGCCGAGCATCAGCGAGGTCTCGGTCTCCTCGACGACCTCGCAGGCGCCCTTCAGCCCGGGCCCGAGGCCCAGCGCCTCCAGCCCGAGGTAGAACGAGCGAACCCGGCGCGGCACGCCGGCGGCCACCAGCAGGTCGGTCTCGACGCCGCCCGTCAGCACCACCAGTTCGTCGAAGCGCGTGCCGTGCGCGGCCCAGTGCAGCGCCGCCGCCAGCGGCCGGCGGCTGAAGCTCCAGCCACCGAGCGCGACACGCGCCGCGCCGTCGGCCAGCGCGGCGGCCTCGGCGAGCGTCAGCACCTTGCTCATCGGCCGTGCTGCAGCCTACAGGCCGAGCCCGCGCGCGATGATGTCGCGCTGCACCTCCATCGCGCCGCCGCCGATCTCGAACAGCTTGGCGTCCTGGAAGTGCATCGGCAGGCCGGAGTCGACCGTGTAGCCATAGCCGCCCAGCAGGTGCAGCCCGGTGTAGGCGCAGTGCATGTAGCACTCCGCGCCGGCCACCTTGGCGAAGGAGGCCTCGTTGTGGCAGGCGCCGGTCTTCTCGAGCACGCTGCCGCCGCGGTAGACGAGCAGGCGCGCCGCCTCCACGCGCAGCTGCATGTCGACGATCTTGTGCCGCACCGACTGCAACTTGGACAGCGGCTTGCCGAACTGCACGCGCTGCTTCACGTAGGCACTGACCTCGTCGATGATCGCCTGCGAGGCGCCGACGCCGATCGCGCCGTGGTACAGACGCTCGTTGTCCAGGCCGCCGAGCACGCATTGCCAGCCCTTGTTGACCTGGCCGACCACCGCGTCGGGCGGCAGCACCAGGTCCTTGAAGTGCGCGGAGAACGTCGGCACCGGGCCGAGACCCATGGTTTCGATGCGCGTCAGCTCAATGGCCGGGTTGCGACCCGGGTCGGGAATCAGGAAGGTGGTGATGCCTTCCTGTTTGACCGCCTGCGGGTCGGTGCGCGCGGCCAGGATCAGGAAGCCGGCCGACTTGACTTGCGAGCAGTACAGCTTCTCGCCGTTGATCACCCAGTGGCCGTCGGCGCGGCGCACGGCGGTGGTGCGCAGCGACGCGGCGTCGCTGCCCGAGCCGGGTTCGGTGAGGCCGAGCGCCATGAACACCTCGCCACGCATCACGCGCGGCAGCACCAGGTCCTTCTGCGCCTGGGTGCCGAAGCGGGCAACGAGCGGGGCGAGGATCACCGCAACGCGGCCCCACGCGGTGGTGACGGCCGAGGAGGCGCGCGCGAACTGCTCGACGAAGGCGAGCATGCCCATCGGGTCGGGTTTCTCAAGGCCGCTGTAGGTTTCGGGCAGCAGGAAGCCGTAGTAGCCGAGCTCGCCGAGTTTCTTGAACAGCTCCTGCGGAGGCTCGACCTTTTCGCGCACCCACTGCAGCACCTTCTGGCGCGGCATTTCCTTCTCGACGAAGCGGCGCGTCGTCTCGGCGATCGCGCGCTGCTCGGGGCTCAACTCGAAGTCCATCTCGTTTCCTCTGGGCAGTGTGGTTTCAGGCGGGGGCGTCTTCGATCACACGCACGGTCTTGTAGCCCACGCGGGGCAGGTCGTCGTGCAGGCTCACGCGAGTGGGCACGCCGAGCGTGGCGTCAAGGTGGCCCTGCAGGCGCCGCGCGAGGGCGGCGGCGTCCGCGCCGGCCAGGGTGGTCGGCCGCAGCAGGCGCACCTCCAAGACCGGAGGCACCGGGGCCGCCGGGCGCGTGCGCACGAGCGAGAACTCCAGGTTGCGGCCATCGTCGCTGCCCGACAGGGCGGTCTCGACCTGGTACGGGTAGACCGCGCCGTCGCCGACCGCCACGCGGTTGGCCACGCGGTCGAGCAGCGTGAAGCGGCGCGACGTGCGGCCGCAGCGGCAGCTGCCCGGGTGCACGCGCACCATGTCCTCGGTGCGCCAGCGCAGGTGCGGCGTGGCGCGGCGGTAGAAGTCGGTGATGACCATCTCGCCGACTCCGCCGTCGGCCACCGCGCGGCCGTTCGCCGGGTCGATGACCTCGACCCAGGTCAGGTCCTCGCCGTGCCAGTGCTCGCCGTCGTGCGCCTCGCACTCGCCGGCGAAGAGGTTGAAATCCGAGCCCTGGCCCGAGAGCGTCGCCACCTCGATGCCGAGCTCGGTCTGGAACTGCGCCCGCGCCTCGGGCCCCAGCGCCGCACCCATCAGGATCGCGCGCCGGTAGGGCAGCGCGCGCGCGCCGGCCGCGGGGTGCGCGCGCGCATGCTGCGTCATCGCCCGCAGCGTCGAGACGCCGGCCTGCAGAAAGCTCGGCTCGAGCGCGCGCGCGGCGTCGACATAGCGCGCCACCTGCGCGGGTTCGTGGTTGTCGCGCACGACCCAGCGCACGCCGACGCGCTGCGCTGCCTCGCGGAAGATGTCGGCCGCTGGCGTGAAGGGTGTCACCAGCAGGTGCATCACGTCGCCGCGCCGCATGCCGGCGGCCCAGTAGAGGCGGGCGAGCATCTCGACGTTGCGGTCGAGGTCCTGCGCGTCGAAGGCCTGGTAGGTCTGGCGGCCGCTGGTGCCGGCCGACGGCCCCGCCAGCACCAGCGTCTCGCGCGGCACGCACAGGTGTGGCAGCGCGCTGCCGTGCTGCCGCATCGCGGCGCGCAGGTCGTCCTTGGTCGTCAGCGGTACCGCGGCGGCGTAGTCGGCGAGCGTGCGCACCGCGCGCGCGTCGATGCCGGCCAGCCGCTCGCGGTACATCGGCGAGCGCGCCGTGGCCCACGCCAGCAGCGAACGCAGGCCGCGCAGCTGCAGCGCGGCGCGCGCGTCCGGCGCCATCGCCTCGGTGGCGGCGTCCCACAGCCGGCGTTTCGGGTTGTTCACGGCGTGTTCACGGCAGTGCCAGGCGGAACACCGGCAGCGGCACCTCGCGCTCGGGGAAGCCCACCTGCACGCGGCGGTCGATCGCCATGTCTTCGGGCCTGCCCTCGATCTCGGCGAACAGGAACCAGTCCTCGTCCAGGCGCACGAGGCCGATGGTGTAGGGCGCACTCGACTGCCACACCTTCGACGGCGGCCGGTGCACGACCGAGAAGCTGTAGATGCTGCCCGCGCCGGCGGACTGCTCCCACACCGGCGCCGCTCCGGCGTCGCACATCGGGCAGATCGAGCGCGGCGGGAAGATCGCGCCGCGGCAGGCCGGGCAGCGCTGGAACAGCAGCCGCCCCTGCTTCACGCCGGCCCAGTAGGGCAGGGCGTCCTGCGTCACCCGCGGCACGGGGAACGATTCGGTGTAGTCGGCGAATTCGCCTTGCTCGAGCAATTGCGGTCTCCGGTGGGCGATGTGCGTCGGGGCTCAGGCTGCCTGGGTGTCCAGGATCACCGCGCTGTGGCAGGCCAGCATGCCGCCGGCGGAGTAGGTCATCGCGCGCTGCG
Source organism: Burkholderiales bacterium (assembly GCA_016223165.1). Taxonomy (GTDB): domain Bacteria; phylum Pseudomonadota; class Gammaproteobacteria; order Burkholderiales; family Burkholderiaceae_C; genus Rubrivivax. Next base: position 406,332 of record JACRPO010000012.1, on the reverse strand, counting down.
GTGCGCTCGCCGCCTTCAGCCCGAGCGGATCGCCGCGCAGCTGGCGCACGGTCTCCACCAGCGAGTCGGCGGCGACCGAGATGCCCGGCTGGCCGAAGCCCATCCAGCCGCCATTGGTGTCGACGGGGAAGTCGCCGCCAGGGCGCATGCGCCCGCTGCGCACCAGGTCCATCGCGCGGCCCTTGGGCGCGAAGCCGAGGTCCTCCAGCTGCACCAGCACGGTGTGCGAGAAGTTGCCCGCGAGCTGCGCCATCTGCATGTCGGCGGGCGTCATGTCGGCCATCGCATAGGCCTCGCGCGCGGCATGCGCGGCGCCGGTGGTGGTGATCGCCGGCAGCGGGCCGAGCGGCACCGTGCTCTTGCGCAGGTTGATGCGTTCGCACAGGTACTCGTGCGTGGTGCAGGTGCCGAAGCCGCGGGTGTACAGCGGCCGGATCGCCGGGTTCGCGCGCGCGGCGGCCTGCGCGCGCTCGGCGCTCGTGACGACGAACGCGCCGGCCGTGCCGCCGGGGCCCCAGGTCGCGCACATCCAGCGCCGCAGCGGCGACGAGATGTACGGCGAGGCCATCACCTGCTCGACCGTGATCAGGCCGTGCCGGCGCTTGGCCGCCTTCGGGTGGTGCACGGCCCATTCCTGGCGCTGCACCGCCACCTCGGCGAAGTCCTCCTCGGTGACGCCGAACTCGTGCATGTAGCGGCTGGCGAGCTGGGCGTAGATGGTCGGGATCGTCGGGCCGTAGGGAAACTCGAACTGCGGGCAGGCGTCCGTCGCCGCGCCGACGGCGGTGGCATCGATGAACAGCTCCACCGCGTCGGCCTGCACACACAGCACGTGGTCGGCCGCGCCGGCGGCGATGGCCAGCGCCGCTTGGCCGAGCAGGGCGTTGACGCCTGCGCCGTGGAAGGTGATCTCGGTCGTCATGCGCACCGGCATCTGCAGGTGCGAGGCGAAGATGTTGTTCCACTGCGGCCGGCGGTCGGCCCACGGCGAACGGCCGGTCAGCAGGATGTCGATCTGGTCCTTGCGGATGCCGGCGTCGCGGAACGCGGCCCAGCTCGCCTCGGTGGCGAGCTGCAGCGGGTCTTTCACGTTCTGCTTGTCGGCGTAGGCGTCGCCCATGCCGAGCACGGCGGCGACGCGGCCGAGCGAGCGGTCGAGTGGTTTCAAGCGCAGGGCCCTCCCTGCCGGATCGCGCGGCGCATCATTCGCACGGCAGCCCGAGCTGCTTGGCGATGACGCGCAGCTGGATCTCGTAGGAGCCCACCGTGACCGGCGCCACGAGCGCGTCCAGCGCCATGCGCATCGCCGGCAGCTCCTCGGTGATGCCCCAGCCGCCGCCGATGTGCAGCGCGTCCTGCGTCACGCGGTAGACCGCCTGGGTGACGAACAGCTTGGCCGACGAGACGTCGAGGATGATGTCCCTGACCGGCGCGCCGCTGTCCCAGCGCGCGGCGGCGTGGTAGGTGAGGTGGCGCGAGGCCTCGACGTCGACATGGCCCTGCGCGAGCTTGAACGCGATGCTCTGGTTGGCGCCGATCGGCTTGCCGAACTGCTGGCGCACCTTGGCGTAGTCCATCGCCCACGCGAGCGCCGTCTGCATGTGGCCGAGCCAGCGCGCCGCCACCATCACGCGTTCGCGGTTGAAGCCTTCCATGATGGCGCCGAAGCCGGCGGTCAGCCGCCGCGACTCGGGCACGCGCACGTCGTTGAGCATCACACGGTAGGTAGGCACCGGGCGGTTCGCGTAGGTCTTGATCTGCGAGGTCTCCAGGCCCGGCGTCTTGCGGTCGACGGCGAAGAAGTGCATGCCGTGGCGGCCCTTGCTCGGGTCGGTGCGGGCGAGCACGGCCATCGTGTCGCAGTCGCTGCCGAGCGTGATGAACGACTTGATGCCGTCGAGCACCCAGTCGTCGCCGTCGCGCCGCGCCGTGGTCTTGAGGTTCTGCACGTCGCTGCCCGCCTCGGGCTCGGTGACGGCCAGCGCGAGCAGGCGGTCGCCGGCGATGTTCTCGCGCACCATCGCGTGGTGCAGCTCGTGGCCGTGCTCGGCGAGCAGCGAACCCGCCACGCCCTGGATCAGCGCGACGATGGCGAGGTTGGGGTTCGCCTTCGCCTGCTCCTCGATCGAGATCGCCTCCTCGGTGACGCCGAGGTCGGCGCCGCCGAGCGCTTGCGGGATGTGCAGGCCGATCAGCCCGGCCTTCGCGGCGGCGACGTAGAACTCGCGTGGAAACTTCGCCTCGCGGTCGGCCTGCTGCCAGCGCGGCTTGATCTCGCGCTCGGCGAACTTGCGGGCCATGTCGCGAAAGGCTTCGCGGTCGACGGTATTGCCGGGGACCCGGCGCTCGGTTGGGGGCATGGGCGGTGCGGTCCGATGGAGAGGATCGGGTCAGGCGCTTGCGGCCGCGGCGCGCGAGATCAGGACGCTGGCCGTGCCGCGCTGCGCGAGCGAGCCGTCGGCGGCCAGCACACGGAACTCGATCTCCACCGAGCCCGCACTGGCGCCCTTGGCCGCATCCACGTCGAGCACGGTGCACTCGACGGCCACGCGGTCGCCGACGAACACCGGGCCGTAGAAGCGCCACGCGCCGACACCCAGCAGTACCTGCAAGGCCTCGCCAAACACCCCGCCGAGCATCGCCAGCACCTTGGCGATGACCAGCGGGCCGTGGGCGATGAGGCGGCCATAGCGCGTCGTCTTCGCGTACTCGGCGTCGACGTGCACCGGGTGGCGGGCGTCGAGCAGCTCCGCGTAGCCGGCCACGAGCTCGGCGCTGCAATCGAACGCCGGCAGCGCGAGGCGCATGCCGGGCCGGATTTCGCCGAGCCACAACGGACGAGTACGGCCGTGCATGCGCCTCACTCCGGCTGGATGCCGAACTCCTTGACCAGCCGCAGGTAGTTCTGCGACTGCTCGCGCGTGAACGCGGCCAGCTCCTCGGGTGTCGAGGGCGTGGCCTCGAGCCCCAGCGCCTGCAGCCGCGCGCGGATCTCCGGCTTGCTCAGGATCGCGACGACCTCGCGGTTGAGCCTGTCGATGGCGGTGCGCGGCATGCCGGCCGGGCCGTACAGCGACCACCAGGCCGGCATGTCGGCGATGCCGCGCAGGCCCGACTCGGCGATGGTCGGCACGTCGGGGAACAGCGCGGTGCGCTGCGGCGCCGTGGCCAGCAGCACGCGCAACTTGCCGGCCTTGGCCTGGCCCGCCGCGGTGACGAGGTCGGTGAACATCAGCTCGACGTGCCCGGCCAGCAGATCCACCAGCGCCGGCGGGGTGGACTTGTAGGGCACGTGGGTCATCTCGGCGCCGACGGCGCGCGCGAACATGCCGCCGTACAACAGGCCGCCCAGGTTGCCGCTGGCGTAGTTCAGCTTGCCGGAATGGGCCCGCGCGTGCGCGAGCAGCTCGCCGAGGTTCTTCCAGGGCTTGTCGCTGGCGACGACGAGCACGTAGGAGGTGACCGCGATCCGCGTGATCGGCGCGAAGTCGCGCATCGCGTCGTAGCCGGGGCTGCGCTGGATGCCGGCCGGGTTGGCCACGATCGAGTTCGTCGCCGCGACGACGGTGTAGCCATCGGGCGGCGCCTTGGCCACGTCGGCCAGCGCCAGCGAGGTCAGCGCGCCGGGCTTGTTGTCGACGACCACGCTCTGGCCGAGCGCCGCCTGCAGCGGTTCGGCGACGATGCGCAGCAGCGTGTCGGTGGCCGAGCCTGGGCCGAACGGCAGCACCAGCCGCAGCCGCTGCTCGGGGTAGACCGCACGCGCGGCCCCTGCCGTCAGGACCAAGGGAAAGGCCAGCAGAGCGCGGCGCGACACGGGCGCTGCAACGTTCATGGGATCACCTCGCTCCTTAAATGAACTCGGGGCGCGCGGCGCGGATCATGCGCGCGCCGAGGTCGATCGTCGCTCGCCAACCAAACGGTCAACCGTTAGGCGGCTCGTTTGCAAGTATGATAGCCCTGCGTTCGACCACCGGGCAACTCGACGGCCCGCATACGACGATGGCCAACAACCTGCTGTGCGCCATGTTCGGCATCGATGCGCCGATCTTCGCGTTCTCCCACTGCCGCGACGTTGTCGTCGAAGTCTCGAAGGCGGGCGGGCTCGGCGTGCTCGGCCTCGCGCGCATGCACCCCGACCGGGTCGAGGAAGACCTGCGCTGGATCGACGCGCACATCGGCGGGCGGCCCTACGGCGTGGACGTGCTGATGCCCACGACTTTCGACACCGCCGCCGAGGGCGAGGCCAAGCACGACGCCGAGCAGTTGTTTCCCGCCGAGCACCTGGACTTCGTCCGCGAGCTGCTCGACCGCGCCGGCGTGCCGCCGCTGCCGCCGCAGGAGGCCGCGCGCATCGAGCGCGACCTCGTCTCGTCGTTCAACTTCACACGCGCCGAAAGCGCGGCGATGCTCGACAAGGCGTTCGAGCACCCGATCCGCCTGATCGTCAACGCGCTCGGATCGCCGCCGCCCGAACTGGTGCAGCGGGCGCATGCGCGCGGCATCAAGGTCGCGGCGCTGGCCGGCGCGCCCAAGCATGCGGTCCGACACCGCGAAGCCGGCTGCGACTTCGTCATCGCGGTCGGCACCGAGGCCGGCGGCCACACCGGCGAGACCACTTCGCTGGTGCTGTGGCCGCGCATCGTCGACGCGGTGGCGCCGCTGCCGGTGCTCGGCGGCGGCGGCGTCGGGCGCGGCCGCCAGCTCGCGGCGGCGCTGGCGCTCGGCTGCGAGGGCGTGTGGTGCGGCTCGGTCTGGTTGAAGACGGTGCAGAGCGAGGTGACGCCCGAGATCAAGGCGCGCCTGTTCGCCGCCGGCGCCGACGACGCGGTGCTCACGCGCAGCGTCACCGGCAAACCGTGCCGCACGCTGCGCAGCGCGTTCACCGACGCCTGGGACGCGCCGGGCGCGCCGGCCCCGCTGCCGGCGCCGCTGCAGGCCATCCTCTGGTGGGGGCAGGGGCGCACGCGCGTCGAACGCGTGCGCGCGACGGACTTCCTCACCTACCCTGTCGGGCAGATCGTCGCCGACCTGCGCGAGGAGACCTCGGTGCGCCAGGTCGTGCAGGACATGCTGGCCGAGCTCGCCGAGTGCAAGGAGCGGCTGGACCGACTGCTGGGATGAAAGAGGAGGCCAGGACGATGGGGCAGGGGCCGCTCGCGGGATTGAAGGTGGTGGAGTTCGCCGGCATCGGCCCCGGGCCGATGTGCGGCATGGTGCTGGCCGACCTGGGCGCCGAGGTGCTGCGCGTCGACCGCATGGTGCCCAGCGGCCTGGGCATCGACCGCGCGCCCCGGTACGACCTGCTCAACCGGAGCAAGCGCACCGTCTCAGTCGACCTGAAGTCGAGCGAGGGCATGGCCTTCGCCCGCGGCATCGTCGCCTGCTGCGACGCGCTGATCGAGGGCTTTCGCCCCGGCACGATGGAGCGGCTCGGGCTGGGGCCCGAGCCTTGTCTCGCGCAGCACCCGAAGCTGGTGTACGGCCGCGTCACCGGCTTCGGCCAGACCGGGCCGCTGGCGTCGGCAGCCGGGCACGACCTCAACTACATCGCGCTGTCGGGCGCGCTGCACGCCATCGGCCGCGCCGGCGCGCTGCCGACGCCGCCGCTCAACCTGGTGGGCGATTTCGGCGGCGGTGGCCTGCTGCTGGCCTTCGGAATGCTGGCCGCGCTGTGGAACGTGCAGCGCGGCGGTGCTGGGCAGGTGATCGATGCGGCGATGGTCGACGGCGCGTCGATGCTGATGGCCTCGCTGCACGGCCTGCTGGCCAGCGGCACGCACGACGGCCCGCGCGGCACCAACCTGCTCGATTCGGGCGCGCCGCATTACGACGTCTACCGCTGCGCCGACGGCGAGTACGTCAGCGTCGCGCCGATCGAGACCAAGTTTCGCGCCGTGCTGCTCGAGCGCCTGGGCCTGGCCCCCGACGCGATCGACTTCGACGACCGCGCGCGCTGGCCGGACAACAAGGCGCGGCTGGCGGCGATCTTCGCGACGCGCACGCGCGCGGCCTGGTGCGAGCTGCTCGAAGGCAGCGACGCCTGTTTCGCGCCCGTGCTGTCGCCGCTGGAGGCGCACCTGCATCCGCACCACCGCGCGCGCGCGGCGTTCGTCGAGGTCGGCGGCGTGCGCCAGCCGGCGCCGGCGCCGCGCTTCGCGGCCACGCCGAACCCGCTGCCGCGGCCGCCGCACGGCGACGATGCGGCAGCGTTTGCGCAGCTGCGGCGCTGGGGCATCGCGAGCGACGACATCGACGCCCTCGCGGCGGCCGGGCGCCTGCGCGCCGGCGGTCCGCGCGCCACGGGCTGAGCGCCTAGTGTCGTGAGTTAGAAGTGCATTGAACTAATATGGTTCGCATGGCTCTGTCGTGTACCGTGTCCACACGACGAGGCAGCGATGCGAGGAAGACCCAAGGTCGAGTTGGTGCTCAGCGAGTCAGAACGCGAGGAGTTGTCTGCGCTGACGCTGCGGCGCAAGACGGCGCAGGCGCTGGCCTTGCGCGCGCGCATCGTGCTGGCCTGTGCCGAGGGGCAAGACAGCAAGGTAGTCGCAGCGCGGCAGCGCGTGTCGCAGCAGACCGTGTGCAAATGGCGCGCGCGTTTTGTGCTGTATCGCCTCGATGGACTGCTGGACGCGCCGCGCAGCGGAGCACCCAGAACGATCGATGACTCGCGTGTTGATGCGGTGATCGCCAAGACGCTGGAGTCCGTTCCCGAAGGGGCCACGCACTGGAGCACGCGCACGATGGCGCGCGAGGCCGGCCTGTCGCAGACGGCGGTGTCGCGCATCTGGCGCGCGTTTGGCCTGCAGCCGCACCGTCAGGACACTTTCAAGCTGTCCACCGACCCGATGTTCGTGGACAAGGTGCGCGACATCGTCGGGCTGTACATGGCCCCACCCCTGATGGCCATGGTGCTGTGCGTGGACGAGAAGAGCCAGATCCAGGCGCTGGACCGCACGCAGCCGCAGTTGCCCTTGGCTCCCGGGCTGCCCGCGCGTCGCACGCACGACTACGAGCGCCATGGCACGACGACCCTCTTCGCGGCGCTGGATATCGCCACCGGGCAGGTGATCGGTGAGACCCATCGCCGGCACCGCAGCGGCGAGTTCCTGCAGTTCCTGCGCACCATCGAAGCCAACGTGCCTGCGATGCTGGATGTCCACCTGGTCATGGACAACTACGGCACGCACAAGACGCCGTCCATCAAGGCCTGGTTTGCCAGGCATCCTCGCTTCCACGTCCACTTCACGCCCACCTCGGCGTCGTGGCTCAACCAGGTCGAGCGCTGGTTCAGCACCCTAACGACACGCTACATCCGCCGCGGCACGCATCGCTCGACGCGACAGCTCGAAGACGCGATCAAGCACTACGTGAAGGTCAACAACGCCGACCCCAAGCCGTTCGTGTGGACCAAGACCGCTGAGGACATCCTCGCCAGCGTCGAGCGGTTTTGTTTGCGAACTTCCAACTCACGACACTAGCCGGCCGTCGTCTCGGGCTCGCGCGCCGCGCCGCCCTTCAGCAAGCGTTCGATCTCGTCGGTGCCGTAGCCGGCCTCGGCCAGCACCTCGCGCGTGTCTGCGCCGAGCAGCGGTGCCGGGCGGCGCACCGACGGCGGCGTGTCCGACCAGGTGCCCGGCACGTTCATCTGCCGGATGCGGCCTTCGGTCGGATGGTCGATCCACTCGAACAGGCCGACGTCGGCCAGGTGCGGATCCTCCATCAGGCTGGTCGGCGTGTGCATCGGGGTCACCGGAATGTCGGCGGCGGTCAGCGCGTCCATCCACTGCGCGGTGGTGCGCGTGAGCATCGTCTCCGACACGAAGGCGTACAGCGCATCGACGTTGCGCGTGCGGTCGGACATGCGCAGGAAGCGCGGGTCCACCAGCATGTCCTCGCGGCCGAGCATGGTGCAGAAGTTCTTCCAGTGCTTGTCGATGTAGATCAGCACGCAGATGTAGCCGTCCTTGGTCTTCGCGGGCCGGCGGTCCTTGGCGAGCAGGCGCACATAGCCGGCGTCGGCCAGCGGCGGGTCGAAGGTCTGGCCGAACATGTGGTCCGAGAGGACGAACTGCGTCATCGTCTCGAACATCGGCACCTCGATCGACTGGCCGCGGCCGGTCTTCTCGCGCGCGTACAAGGCGGCGAGCACGCTGTACACCGCGGTCAGGCCGGTGGTGCGGTCGCACAGGTTGGTCGGCAGGTAGCGTGGCTCGCCGGTCACACGGCCGACCAGCGAGGGCAGCGACACCGCGCCCTGGATCAGGTCGTCCAGCGCGGGCTTGCCGGCGTAGCGGCCCGCCTCGCCGAAGCCGTAGGCGCCGCAGTAGACGATGCGCGGGTTGACCTTGGCCACCTCCTCGTAGGCCAGGCCCAGCCGCCCCATCGACGCCGGGCGAAGGTTGAACAGCAGCACGTCGGCACGCTCGATCAGGCGTTTGAGCGCCGCCAGTCCATCGGGGTGGCGCAGGTCGAGCACGATGCTGCGCTTGTTGCGGTTGAGCGCCAGGTACATCGGCCCCATGCCCTTGCTCTGGCTCGGGCCGATGTGGCGCACGGTGTCGCCCTCGGGCGACTCGACCTTGATCACGTCGGCTCCGAAGTCGCCGAGGATCTGCGAGGCGAAGGGCCCCATCACCACGCCGGTCAGGTCGACCACGCGCACGCCCGCCAGCGGGCCCTCCCGGGTCTCCGCCACACTCTTTCTCGACATCATGTCTCCGTGGCCGGCGGCTTGAAGTGGTCGGGCATGCCGGCGGGCCAGAAGTCGCCCCACAGCACCATGCCGCCGTCGATGTTGATGGTCTCGCCGGTGATGTACTTGCTCGACGGCGAGGTGAGGTAGACCACCGCCTCGGCGACGTCCTGCACGTCGCCGGCGCGCTTCATCGGGTTGGTGCGGAAGAGACCGCCGATGTTCTCTTCCTTGTAGTTGTTGAAGCCGTTGCTCTCGATCGCGCCCGCGCCGATGCAGTTGACGCGGATGCCGTGCTCGGCCCATTCCACCGCCAGCGTCTTGGACAGCGCGATCACCCCGGCCCGCGAAGCGGCGGTGTGCGCCATGCCCGTCAGGCCGCGGTCCACCGCCGCGGCAATGGTGACGATGCTGCCGTCGCGCTTGCCCTGCTGCACCCAGCGCCGCGCCGCGTTCTGCATCATGTACCACGTGCCGTTGAGGTTGGTGTCGATGACGGCGTTCCAACCCTTGTCGGTGAAGTCCATCGCGTGCGCAGCGAACTGGCCGCCGGCGTTGTTGACCAGCACGTCGATGGTGCCGAAGCGCTCCCACGCGGCGTCGAACAGGCCTTCCACCTGCGCGGGGTCGCGAATCGTCATCGCGTGCGTCATCACCTCGCGCCCGGACAGCGCGCGCAGCTTGTCGGCGCAGTCTTCCAGCGCCTCGGCCTTGCGGCCGCAGACCACGAGCGTGGCGCCCAGACGTGCCATCAGGAAGGCAATGGCCTTGCCGATGCCGCTGCCCGCGCCCGACACCAGCACCACCTTGCCGGCGTAGAGATCGTCGCGGTAGACGGTGGGGAGTTGCGACAGCGCGGTGTCGCCGGGGCCGAAGCGTGGCTGGGCCTCGCTCGCCTTCATGCCAGCCGCCCCTCGGTGAAGTAGGCCGGCTGCGGGATCGTCCACAGATCGCCCCAGAGGATGCCGCCGCCGTCGACATTGAGCAGCTCGCCGTTGACGAAGTTGCCGCTCGGGCCGGTGAGGTAGATCACCGCGTGCGCGATGTCCTGCACGCTGCCGTGCCGCAGCATCGGGTTGCCGCGCGAGAAGTTGCGGCGCGCCTCGTCGGAGTAGTGCTGGAAGCCGCTGCTCTCGATCACGCCCGGCGCCACGCAGTTGACGCGGATGCCGTGCTGCGCCCACTCGACCGCCACCGTCTTCGACAGGTAGGTGACGGCCGCGCGCGCCGCGCAGCTGTGCGCGACGCCGGGGAAGCCGCGCTGGAAGGTGAGCACGATGTTGACGATGCTGCCCGGCTGCCCGGTGTCGCGCCAGCGCTGCGCGGCCGCATGCATCATGTACCAGGTGCCGTTGAGGTTGTTGTCGATCACCGCCTTCCAGCCGTTCGGGCTGATGTCCAGCGCCGCCTTCGGGAACTGGCCACCGGCATTGTTGACCTGCACGTCGAGGCGGCCGAAGCGTTCCCAGGTGGCGTCGATGAGCGCGGTCACCGCGGCGCTGTCGCGGATGTTCGTGGCCTGCACCAGCACGTCGGGGCTGCCGAGCTTTTTCAGCCAGGGCTCGCAGGCGTCGAGCTTGGCGCGGTCGCGGCCGCAGATCACCAGCCGCGCGCCGAGCCGCGCGTAGAGGAAGGCGATGGCCTTGCCGATGCCGCTGCCGGCGCCCGAGACCAGCACCACCTGGCCGTCGAACAGGCCGGCGTCGAACACGCGCGGCAACGCCGCGAGCGCGGCGTCGTCCAGGCCGAAGGTAGGTTCGCTCATCGTGCTGCCGCTTCACATGCCCGCATAGTTCGGCCCGCCGCCGCCCTCGGGCGTGACCCAGACGATGCTCTGCGTCGGGTCCTTGATGTCGCAGGTCTTGCAGTGCACGCAGTTCTGCGCGTTGATCTGCAGGCGGTCGCAGCCGTCGTCGTCGCGCACGAACTCGTACACGCCGGCCGGGCAGTAGCGGCTTTCGGGGCCGGCGTACTTGGCGAGGTTGGTCGCCACCGGCACGGCCGCGTTCTTCAACGTCAGGTGCGCCGGCTGGTTCTCCTCGTGGTTGGTGTTGCTGACGAACACCGAGGCGAGGCGGTCGAAGGCGAGCTTGCCGTCGGGCTTGGGGTAGGCGATCGGCTTGGCCTGGTCGGCCGGCAGCAGCCACTCGTGGTCGCGCTTCGTGGCGTGCAGCGTCCATGGCGGGGTGGCGACGCCGAGCTTGGGCAGCAGCCACTGCTCGATGCCGGTCATCAGGTTGCCGACCCACTTGCCCTTCTTGAACCAGAGCTTGAAGTTGCGCGTCTGCCGCAACTCGTCGTGCAGCCAGCTCTTCTCGAAGGCTTCGGGGTAGGCGCTCAGCTCGTCGCGCTGGCGGCCCGCGGCGAGGGCCGGTGCCAGCGCCTCGGCGCACAGCATGCCGCTCTTGATCGCCGCGTGGCTGCCCTTGATGCGCGCGGCGTTCAGGTAGCCGGCGTCGCAGCCGACCAGGGCGCCGCCGGGGAACACCGTCTTCGGCAGCGCCTGCGGCGTGCCGTTGTTGATGGCGCGTGCGCCGTAGCCGAGCCGCTTGCCGCCTTCGATGTGCGCGCGGATCGCCGGATGCGTCTTCCAGCGCTGCATCTCGTCGAAGGGGCTGAGGAAGGGGTTGCGGTAGTCGAGCCCGATCACGAAGCCGAGCGTGACCTTGCTGCCCTCGAGGTGGTAGAGGAAGCCGCCGCCGAAGGTGGAATCGGTCATCGGCCAGCCGGCGGTATGCACCACCAGCCCGGGCTTCGCGCGCGCCGGCTCGATCTCCCACAGCTCCTTGATGCCGATGGCGAAGCTTTGCGGATCGCGCCCTTCGTCGAGCCGGAAGCGTGCGATCAGCTGCTTGCCGAGGTGGCCGCGCGCGCCTTCGGCAAACACCGTGTACCTGCCCACCAACTCCATGCCGAGCTGGAACGACGCGGTCGGCTCGCCGTCCTTGCCCAGGCCCATGTTGCCGGTGGCCACGCCGCGCACCGCGCCCTGCTCGTCGTACAGCACCTCCGCGGCGGCAAAGCCGGGGAAGATCTCCACGCCGAGCGCTTCGGCCTGCTGCGCCAGCCAGCGCACCACGCTGCCGAGCGAGACGACGTAGCAGCCGTCGTTGTGCAGGTTGCGCGGCACCAGCCAGTCGGGCGTGCGCGTCGAGCCGGTCTCGGACAGGAACAGCACGTCGTCGCCGGTGACGGGCTGCAGCAGCGGTGCGCCCTTCGCCTGCCAGTCGGGCAGCAGCTCAGTGATCGCACGGGGGTCCATCACCGCGCCCGACAGCGTGTGCGCGCCGGGCTCGGAACCCTTTTCGAGCACGGCGACCGAGGCCTCGGGGCGCAGCTGCTTGAGCCGGATCGCCGTGGCGAGGCCCGCGGGGCCGGCGCCGACGACGACCACGTCGTACTCCATGGCCTCGCGCGGCCCGAATCGTTCGATGATGTCCTGGTGGTTCACGTGGGCTGGCGGCGCGCGCGCGGCGCCGTGTGGGTCAGTCGGTGGGCCGGGGCACGGGCGGCGATCGATCCGGGCCCTGACCGCGCCGGTACGCCATCAGCGTGCGCTTGAAGGTGCAGACCACCACGCCGTCCTGGTTGAAGCCTTCGGTGGCGACCGTGACCACGCCGACATTCGGGCGCGACTTCGATTCGCGCTTGTCGAGCACCGTCGAGCGCGCGTAGATCGTGTCGCCCTCGAACACCGGCCGCGGGAGTCGCACCTCGTCCCACCCGAGGTTGGCGAACACGTTGTAGGAGACGTCGATCACCGTCTGGCCCGTCACCAGCGCGAGGGTGAGGCAGGAGTTGACGAGCGGGCGGCCGAACTCCGTCTTGGCCGCGTAGTGCGCGTCGAAGTGCACGTTGGCCACGTTCTGCGTGAGCAGCGTGAACCAGATGTTGTCCTGCTGCGTGATCGTGCGTCCGAGCGGATGACGGTACTCGTCGCCGACCTCGAAGTCCTCGAAGAAACGACCCTCCCAGCCCGGTTTCACGGCCACGTGGGACTATTCCTTCACGAAGGTGCCGTCGAAGACGATCGTCGTGATCTGCTTGACGAAGTCCTCGAAGGAGCCTTTCTGGGGGTTGTACCACTCGACCGTCCAGTTCAGCGCGCCGATCACGAACAGGCGCACGATCGTCATGCCGATGTCGGCGCGCAACTCGCCACGCTGCAAGGCATCTTCGAGCAGCCGGTCCCAGAGCTCGGTGTACTCGCGGCGGATCTTGCGGTGGCGGTTCTTCGCCGCCGCAGGGATCTGGCCGTAGATGCGGATATTGGCCGACGTGAAGTCGCCGTGATGCAGCAAGCCCCAGAGGTGGCCTTCGATCGCCGCCGCGAACTTCTCGCGGGCCGTGGCCTTGGGCGGCAGCGCTTCGATGCGCCGACGGACCGCATCGATGACACCGAGGATGCCCTTGTCGAGCACTTCGCCGAGGATCTGTTCCTTCGACTCGAAGTGGTAGTAGATGCTGCCGGCCTTGATGCCTGCCGCATCCGCCACCTCGCGCAAGGTGGTTGCCACGTAGCCGTGGTGCCTGAACAGCCGAGCCGCCTCGAGCAGGATGCGTTCCCGTGTCTCGCTGTCGGCTTCCACGGCGGCGGTGGGCTTCTCACGTGTCTTGGTCGACATTTCGGCGGTCAGTTAGGCTGCAGATGCGTCCGATGGTAGCGGACTCCCCAAGAATTCATCCGGATGGCGCGATCGACTAACTAACGACTGTTCGATGCTATCATAGCTGCAATTGGCCGCGGCCGGCAAGCAGCCGATTGCGAAACCGGGCGCGCAGCCATGCACGCCGCTTTGCTGTCGCCGCCCATCGATACAAGGAGATCGAGAGATGCTGCTCAATGAGGACCAGATCGCGTTGCGCGATGTCGCGCGCCGGTTCGCGCGCGAGAAGCTCAAGCCCCGCTACCAGGCGCGCGAGGCCGAGGCGGGATTCGACCGCGCCCTGCTGAAGGAACTGGGATCGCTGGGGCTCATCGGCGTCGACATGCCCGAGGAATACGGCGGTCTGGGCCTGAGCGGCGTGACCTCCGGGATCATCACCGAGGAGATCGCCTACGGTGATTTCAACGTGAGCTACTCGCAGCTGCTCGGCTCGCTGATGGGGGCCATCATCCACCGCAACGCCAACCCCGAGCTGGCGCGCCACTGGAATACGCGTCTCGTCGCCGGCGAGGCCATCATCGGCCTGGGGCTGACCGAGCCGCGCGGCGGCTCGGACGCGGCCAACCTGCAGCTCAAGGCACGGCGCGACGGCAAGCACTTCGTTCTTTCCGGCGAGAAGACTTCGATCACCTTCTCCGACCAGTGCGACTCGATCATCCTGTTCGCACGCACCGGCGCCGCCGACGCGGGCGCACGCGGCATCAGCGCCTTCCTGGTGCCGATGGACAGCCCGGGCATCCAGCGCACGCGCTTCAACGACGTGGGCAGCAAGATCATCGGCCGCGGCTCGGTGTTCTTCGACGACGTGCGTGTGTCGGCCGAGAACATGCTGGGCGCCGAGGGCAAGGGCTTCACGCAGGTGATGCAGGGCTTCGACTTCAGCCGCATCCTGATCGCCTTGCAGTGCATCGGCGCGGCGCAGGCCTCGATCGACGAGACCTGGGAGTACATGAAGGAGCGGCAGGCGATGGGCGCGCCCATCGTGCAGTACCAGGGCGTGTCGTTCCCGATCGTCGAGTACGAGACGCTCATCGCGGCCTGCCGCGAACTGTGTTTCCACGCGCTCGCGCTGCGCGACGCGGGGCAGCCCCACACCGCGGAGTCGGCGATGGTGAAGTGGATGGGCCCGAAGACCAGCTTCGACGCCATCCACCAGTGCATCCTGACCTTCGGCCACTACGGCTGGAGCAAGGACCTGCCGCACCAGCAGCGGCTGCGCGACGTGATGGGCCTGGAGATCGGCGACGGCACCGCGCAGGTGATGAAGCTGATCGTGGCGCGCGAGCGCGCCGGCCGCGTGGCCGTGCAATACGCGGCGGAGAACAAGAAGTGAGTGGCGCGGGTCCGGTCGTCGTCGGCCGCGAAGGCGCGGTGGGCGTCATCGAACTGGCGCGCCCCGAGAAGTTCAATTGCCTGTCGCTGGCTGTTCATGCGGCGATCGCCGCGGCGTTGGACGAATTCGAGGCACCGGGGTCAGGGGTTCGCGCGGTGCTCGTTCGAGCGCAGGGCAAGCACTTCTGCACCGGCGCCGACCTGGACGAAGTCAAGCGCCTGCGCAGCCGTCCGGCCGACATCGAGCACTTCATCCGCTACGGCCACATGGTGTTGCAGCGCCTGGAAGAGAGTTCCCTGCCGGTGGTGGCGGCCTGCCAGGGCCTGGCCCTGGCAGGCGGCAGCGAGCTGATGTTGGCCTGCGACGTGGTGTTCGCGTCGAGCGACTTCAGGATCGGAGACCAGCACGCGCAGTACGGCCTGGTGCCGGGCTGGGGCGGATCGCAGCGCCTGCCGCGCATCGTGGGCGTTCGGCGCGCGCTGGATCTCTTCTACAGCGCGCGCTGGATCGACGCGCCGACGGCCCTGGCCTGGGGGCTGGTCAACTACGTCGTCGAACCCGACAAGCTGGCGGCAGCCTCGATGGCGTACTGCGCCCAACTCGCTTCACGCAGCCGCGTCGGCCTGGCGACGATGAAGCGCCTGGCACGCCTGTGCCTCGACCGTCCACTGAACGAGGGTCTGGAGCACGAGCAGGTGCTGATCTCGCGCGACCTGCTCAACGACGATGTCTCCGAGGGCCTGGCCGCGTTCGAGGCGCGCCGGCCACCCGTCTTCAAGTCGTGAGGGCGCAGGGCGGAAGCGCCCTCGACCAGGAGCCATTCGTTCTCGTTCGATGACCATCCTCGTACCACGTACGTCGGCCAGCGACGCCGACTTTCAAGCCAACCGCGTGGCCTATGAGTCGCTGATCTCGGCCCTGCACGAGCGGCGCCGCCAAGCGATGGCCGGCGGCCCCGCGAAGGCGCGCGAGAAGCACCTGGCGCGCAACAAGATCCTGCCGCGCGACCGCGTCGAGGTGCTGCTCGATCCGGGTTCGCCGTTCCTCGAGCTCGGCATGCTCGCCGGCGAGGGGCTCTACGACGGCGTGCCGCCCGGCGCCAGCATCATCACCGGCATCGGCCTCATCGCCGGCCGCCCGTGCATGGTGATCGCCAACGACGCCACTGTGAAGGGCGGCACCTACTACGGCATGACGTGCAAGAAGCACGTGCGCGCGCAGCAGATCGCCTGGGCGCACCGGCTGCCCTGCGTGACGCTGGTCGACAGCGGCGGCGCCTTCCTGCCCGACATGGCCAACATCTTCCCCGACGTGGGCCAGTTCGGCAGCATCTTCAACAACCAGGTGCGCATGTCGGCGGATGGCATCCACCAGATCGCCGTCGTGCTCGGGCCCTGCACCGCCGGCGGCGCCTACATCCCGGCGCTGTGCGACGAGATCGTGATCGTCAAGGAGCAGGGCTACATGTACCTGGGTGGCCCGGAGCTCACCTTCGCGGCCACCGGCGAGACCGTCGACAACGAGTCGCTCGGCGGCGCGCAGATGCACTGCAGCGTCAGCGGCGTCACCGACCACATCGCCAGCGACGACCGCCACGCGCTCGCGTTGACGCGCGAACTGCTGCGCGAGTTGGGCGAGCCGCCGAAGCCGCGCTGGACCAAGCAGCCAAGCCTCCCGCCGCGCCACGACCCGCGCGAGATCCACGGCCTCGTCAGCCGCGACCCGAAGATCCCCACCGACACGCGCGAGATCCTCGCGCGCCTCGTCGACGACAGCCGCTTCCAGGAGTTCAAGCCGCTGTACGGCGACACGCTGCTGACCGGCTTCGCGCGCATCCACGGCCACGAGATCGGCATCCTCGCCAACCAGGGCGTGCTGTTCCCCGAGAGCGCGATGAAGGCGGCGCACTTCATCGACCTGTGCTGCCAGCGCGACATCCCGCTGCTGTTCCTCGCCGACGTCACCGGCTTCATGGTCGGCCGCGCGGCCGAGCAGTCGGGCATCGCCAAGGCGGGCGCGAAGATGGTCACCGCGATGGCCTCGGCCAACGTGCCCAAGTACACGATCCTGATCGGCGCCTCGTACGGCGCCGGCTACCTGGCGATGTGCGGCCGGCCATTCAACCCGACCGCCATGTTCGCCTGGCCGAACGCACGCGCCGCGATCATGGGCCCCGAGCAGGCCGCGACCGTGATGGCGCTGGTGCGGCGGCAGATCAACAAGACCGAGGGCCGCGAGTGGACGCCCGAGGAGGAAGAGGCGTTCAAGAAGCCGGTGCGCAAGATCTACGAAGACTTCCAGCCCGCCGACAACTTCTCCTCGAACCTGTGGGTCGACGGCATCATCGACCCGACCGAGACGCGCGACGTGATGGGCCTGATGCTCGACCTCGCCTCGCGCACTGCCGCCAGGCCCACGCCCTTCGGCGTGTTCCGCTTCTGAGGGCCGGGTCATGCAGCGCATCACCAAGGTCCTGATCGCCAACCGCGGCGAGATCGCCTGCCGCATCGCGCGCACCTGCCGGCGGCTCGGTCTGAAGGTCGCGACCGTGCATTCGACGGCCGACCGCCATGCGCGCCACGTGCGCGAGATCGGCGAGTCGGTCGAGCTCGGCGGCGCCGCGCCGGGCGACAGCTACCTGCGCATCGACGCCATCGTCGCGGCGGCCAAGCGCGTCGGCGCCGACGCCGTGCACCCGGGCTTCGGCTTCGTCTCCGAGAACCCGGCCTTCGTGCGCGCGCTCGACGCCGCCGGGCTCGTCTTCGTCGGCCCCACCGCCGAGACGATGGAGCGCCTGGGCGGCAAGGCGCAGGCCAAGCGGGAGGCGGCGGCGGTCGGCGTGCCGGTCGTGCCGGGCAGCGAAGGCGGCCTCGCCGATGCCGCCGCGGTGGCGCGCACGGTGCGCGGCATGCCGCTGCCGGTGCTGCTCAAGGCCGTGGCCGGCGGCGGCGGGCGCGGCATGGCGGTGGTCGAATCGCTCGACGGCCTGGAGACGCGTATCGAGAGCGCGATGCGCGAGGCCGACAAGGCCTTCGGCAGCGGTGAGATGATCGTCGAGCGCTACCTGCCGCGCGTGCGCCACGTCGAGGTGCAGATCGCCGGCGACGGCCAGGGCCGCGCGATCCACCTCTTCGAGCGCGAATGCACGCTGCAGCGGCGCCACCAGAAGGTGATCGAGGAGGCGCCGAGCGCCGGGCTGCCCGCCGCGCTGCGCGAGCGGCTGCTCGCCGACGCGGTGAAGCTGGCCGCGGCGGTGAGCTACCGCGGCCTGGGCACGGTGGAGTTCGTGGTCGCCGGCGGCGAGTACTTCTTCCTCGAGGTGAACCCGCGGCTGCAGGTCGAGCATCCCGTCACCGAGGAGATCACCGATCTCGATCTCGTCGAGCTGCAGCTGCGCATCGCCGATGCAGGCGCGCTGCCGCTGGCGCAGGCCGACGTGCGCTGCGAGGGCCACGCCTTCGAGGCGCGGCTGTGCGCGGAGGACGCCGCGGCCGGCTTCCTGCCCACCACCGGGCGGCTCGAGCGCGTCGACTTCTCGCGCGCCGCGGTGCGCATCGAGACCGGCGTGGACAGCGGCGACGAGATCTCGCCGTACTACGACTCGATGATTGCCAAGCTGATTGCGCGCGGGCCCGACCGCGACGCGGCGCGCCGCGCGCTGGCCGCCGGCCTGCGCGAGACCACCGTCATCGGCCTGACCACCAACCTGCAGTTCCTGCACGAGCTGCTGCACTGGCCGCAGACGCTGGACGCGAGCTTCCACACGCGGCTGATCGACGAGCGTGTCGCGGCGTCGGCTGCGGCAGCCGGCGCTGCCGCAGCCGACGCCGCCGAACCGCTGGAGCACCTCGCCGCTGCGGCGCTGCACTGGATCGACGCGCAGCGTGCGGCCGCCCCCGCGCTCGGCTGCTGGAGCGAGGCGGCCGGCTTCACCGGCTGGCGGCTTGGCAGCGGCTGCGTCGTACCGGCGCCGCTGCCCGGCGTCGTGCTCGGCAGCAGCCGCAGCGAGTGGCCGGTGCGTTACGCCGCCCCGGCGCCCGATGGCCGCACCACGCTGGCCATCGGCGAGCAGGCCCTGCAGGCCGCGCTCGCCGGTGCGCACGCCTTGCCTGCGCTCGCCGCCGGCCGCCGGCTGCTGAGTCTGGACGGGCGCGTGCTCGAGGTGGCGCTGGCCGACGTGCCCGGCGGCGTCGAGGTGGTCAGCGCCCTCGGGCGCAGCGTCTTCGAGTGCACGCCTTACCTCGGCGGCGCGCTCGGCGAAGAAGGCGCCGACGGCCTCCTGCTCGCGCCGATGATGGGCAAGGTGGTCGCCGTGAAGGCGGCCGCCGGCGCCGCCGTCGCCGCCGGGCAGACGGTGATCGTGCTGGAATCGATGAAGATGGAGTTGCACGTCAGCGCGCCCTTCGACGGCACGATGGCGACGATCCGCTGCGCGGTCGGCGACATGGTCGAGCGGCACCAGGCGCTGGCCGAAGTGGCCCCGACCGCAGCTGCCTGAACGGGTTCTGCCTGAAAGGAGAGTGACGATGAATTCGCTGCCACGCCGCGTCGAGTTCCACGAGGAGGGCCCGCGCGAAGGCTTCCAGATGGAAAAGGGCACCTACCCGCTGGCCGACCGCCTTGCGCTGATCGACGCGCTGGCCGCGTCGGGCCTGCAGCAGGTGCAGTGCGCCTCGTTCGTGAGCCCGCGCGCCGTGCCGCAGATGGCCGATTCGCCCGAGCTGTTCGCGAACCTGAACAAGCGCCCCGGCACGCGCTACACCGCGTTGTGGCTCAACGAGAACGGCTTCGACCGCGCGCGCGCCTGCGACAACGTCGATGTCGACGGCAAGATCATCTTCTACGTCACCGAGCCGTTCTCGCAGCGCAACAACAACTGCAGCGTGGCCGAGAACCGCGACCGCCAGCTGGCCTGGATCGACCGCTACACCGCGCTGGGCATCCCGCTCGAGCAGGCCTATGTCGTCACCGCCTTCGGCTGCAATCTCGGCGGGCCGGTGGCGGTGTCGGCCGTCACGGACGTGGTGCGTTGGCTCTCCGACGCCTGCGCCGACCGGCGCATCCCGTTCCCGGCGTTCTACCTCGCCGACACGATGGGCTGGGCCAACCCCGAGGAGATCAAGCGCCGGGTCGGCGCGGTGCGCGAGATCGTGCCCCAGGCGCGCATCGGCCTGCACCTGCACGACACCCGTGGTCTCGGCGCGGCCAATGTGTACGCGGCGCTGCAGATGGGCGTCGAGCTGTTCGACAGCTCGGTGGCAGGTCTCGGCGGCTGCCCCTTCGCCGGCCACAAGCACGGCGGCGCGGCCGGCAACGTCTGCACCGAGGACATGGCCTTCATGTGCGAGGAGATGGGTATCGCGACCGGCCTCGACCTCGAACAGCTGGTCGAGGCCGCGCGCTTGGCCGAACGCATCATCGGCCGCCCGCTGAACGGACGGCTGATGCGAAGCGGCACGCTCGCCGCGATGGGTCGGTAGGGCTGGCGCGCCGGGGCCGCGCGGTCGATCCCGATGACGAGCGACCCGAGCGATGCGCGTACGCTGGCGGCGGACATCCGCTGGCTCGACGTCCTGACTGGCGCGGAGCGCGACCGAGCCTGGAAGTCGCTCAGGTTCGCACGTGCCGATGCCGGGGCGTTCGTGTGCCGCCAGGGCGAACGCATCGCCGGCTGGGTGGGCGTGCTGGAAGGGCTCGTCCGCGTGGCCAGCACCGACGAGTCCGGCTGCACCACGACCATCACCGGGGTCCTGGCGGGAGGCTGGTTCGGCGAAGGCACGGTGCTCAAGCGCGAACCCTGCCGCTACCATGCCCAGGCGCTGTGCCGGTGCCGGCTCGCCATCCTGCCCGCGGAGGGGTTCGACGCACTGCTGGCCAGCTCGCTGCGCTTCAACCGTTTCGTGATGGACCAGCTCAACGAGCGCCTGAGTCAATTCATCGGCGCGCGCGAGTGGGAGCGGCTGCGGCGCCCCGACCTGCGGGTCGCGTGCCAGTTGACGCAACTCCACAACGCGGTGCTCAATCCGCGCGCCGGCACCCTCGTGAAGCTGCGCCAGCAGGAGTTGGCCGACCTGGCCGGACTGTCCCGCCAGTGCGTCAACCGCTCGCTCGCGCAACTCCAGGAGCGCGGCCTCGTCCGCGTGCAGTACGGCGGCGTGCAGGTGCTCGATGCGGCCGCGCTGGCGCGGGAGGTCGAGGCCGGCCATGGCTGAGGGCTCGGCGTCGGGGGCCGAGCCAGCGCCGGTCGCGTGGGTCCGGCCGCTCGTCGCGATGCTGGCGGTGCAGACGGCCGTGTCGTTCCTGTCGCGCCTCGCGCCGACGCTCGCCCCGACGCTGATGCCCCGCGTGGGCGGCTCGGCCGAGAGCGTGGGCTACCTGTCCTCGCTGATCACTGGAGGCTCGATGCTCGTGCTGCTGATCGGCATGCCGTTTCAGCGGCGCCTGGGCGCGATGCGCATGCTGCAGATCGGGCTGGCGCTCGGCGTCCTCGGCACGCTGCTCAGCGCGCTGCCGTCGGCCGCCGCGCTCGTGATCGGCTCGCTGCTGATTGGCCTGTCGATCGGCCCGCCGTCGTCGGCGGGCATGGACGTTCTGCAGCGCTTCTCGCCGCCGCACCACCGCAACCTGCTGTTCTCCGTGAAGCAGGCGGGGGTGCCGCTGGGCGGCGTGCTGGCCGGCCTGGCGATGCCCCTCGTGGCCGAGACCCTGGGCATCGTGCCGGCGTTCGCGCTCGCAGCCACGCTCGGCGCGGCCACGCTCGTGGCAGTGCAGCCGCTGCGCCGCGCGGTCGATGCCGGTCGCGACCGTGCGCTGCGGCTGAACTGGCGCCTGTTCGCGTCGATCGACAACCTGCGCCAGCCGCTCGCCTCGCTGAGCGCGCTGCCGAACCTGCGCCGCATGGGCATCGCCGGCGGCTGCCTCGGTGCCGGCCAGAGCGCGTGGTTCGCGTTCCTCGTGACCTACCTGGTGACCGGGCTGGATTGGTCGCTCACGTCGGCTGGTGCGTTGTTCGCGCTGATGCAGGCGCTGAGTGCCCTGGGCCGTCCGCTGGCCGGGTTCGTTTCCGATCGCCTGGGTGACGGTGTGCGCGTGCTGCGGTGGACCGCGTCCGGCTCGGGTGTCGCGACGATGGTGCTGGCGCTGTCGACGCCGGCCTGGCCGACCTGGAGCATCGTCGTGCTCGCGGTCTTCGGCGGCCTCACGGTGGCGAGCTGGAACGGCGTGCAGTTTGCCGAGGTGGCACGCTTGGCTCCCCGCGAAAGGCTCAACGAGGCGATGGCCGGCGCCACGCTCGTTCTGCTCGGCGCCTACGTGCTCGGCCCGGCGGTGGTCGGCCTGATCCTGACGCTGGGCGCCAGCTTCCGAACGGCCTTGGCGGTGACGGCCGTGGTGACCTTCGCCGCCTTGATCCCGCTCGGTCGCATCGGGCGCCCAGGCTGATGCGTGGGGGTCGGCCGGGCGTGCCGACGAGGGTGGCGCCGGCCTGGAGGCTCGACTCGCCGGCGCCGGGCCCGATCGCGACTAACGTCCCTGGAACCGTGGTTGGCGCTTCTCGAGGAATGCCGCGAGCCCCTCTCGATGATCCTCGGACGTGAGGGTGATGGACTCGCTGGCGGCAGCCAGCTCGAGCGAGGTCGCCAGGCTCATGTCGACGCCCTTGTGCATCACCATCTTGGCCAGGCGCAGCGCGATCGGCGGGCCCGCGGCGATGCGGTGGGCCAGCGCCACGGTCTGCTCTTGCAGTTCCTCGTGCGGCACCAAGCGGCTGATCAAGCCCCATTGATAGGCTTCCTGCGCACCGATCGGATCGCCGGTGAACAGCATCTCGGCGGCCTTCGAGAGACCGACCATGCGCGGCAGCAACCAGCAGCCGCCGGAGCCGGGGAACAGCCCGATGCGCGTGAAGGCCTCCATGAAGCGCGTGCGCTCGCAGCCGATGCGGATGTCGCACGCCAGGGCCAGGTCGCAGCCGCCCGCGGCGGCGTCGCCGTTCACCATCGCGATCACCGGCACCTCGCAGTCACGCAGGCCCCTGATCAGCGGATGCACCCCGAAGCGCAGCCCCTGCCGCTTCGATTCGGGGCCGTCGTGCGGAAGCACGCCGGCGGGCCCGCCCAGCTCCTTGAGGTCAGCGCCGGCACAGAAGCCGCGCCCGGCCCCGGTGATGACGATGACCCGCGTGTCGTTGCCGGACCGTGCAGCGTCCAGCAGCGCCAGGATCTCGGCCACCATCGTGGGCGTGAGCGCGTTCATTCGCTCCGGCCGGTTCAGCGTGACGGTCGTGACGCCGGCCTCGGTGACCACGGAGGTGTGCGGATTCACCGCGCGCCCTCGCCGCGCTTCGGATGCCAGCTCGGGGCGCGCTTGTCGAAGAAGCTCGACAGGCCTTCGCGCGCCTCGTCCGTCTCCCAGAAGTCAGCCAGCCTGTCGACGGTGTAGATGAGGTTGTCCGCCGGATCGTGCCCGAGCACAAAGTGCACCAGCTTCTTGGTGGTCTGGACCGCTCCGGGCGCACAGCTCAGCGCGAGGTCGATCTCCGCATTCACCGCGGCATCCAGATCGGCGGCGGCGACCACCTCGTGGACGAGGCCGTAGCGCTGCGCCTCGGCTGCTGTCATGATTTTTCCGTTAAGGAACACCCGGCGCGCGTAGCTCGGCCCCAGCTTGGCGGCCACGTAGGGGGAAATGGTGGCGGGCACGAGGCCCAGGCGCACCTCGCTCAACGAGATGCGCGCGCGGTCGACCGCGACCACGACATCGCACACCGCGATCAGCCCGACGCCGCCGCCGAAGGCCGAGCCGTTGATGCGGCCGATGACGGGCCGGCCGAAGGTGTCCAGCCGCGCCAGCAGCCGGGCCAGCGGCACGCCGCTGCGGATCCGGCTGGCGCGGTCCTGTTCGCGCTGGCTCTGCTGCCAGCGGAAGTCGCCGCCGGCGCAGAAGGTGTCGCCGTCGCCCGTCAGCACGACGACACGCGCGTGCGGGTCGGCTTCGATCGCGTCGAGCGCGGCGCCCACCTCCTCGAACATCGTCGGGTTCAACGCGTTGTGAACGTCGGGTCGGGACAGCGTGATGCGCGCGACACCGACGGGGTCGATATCGAGCCGGATGGTCTGGAAGCGGGAAGCGTTCATGGTGGGGCGGTGCGGTCGGGGGCAGTCAAGGGACGGGGTGGCGGCGTCATGCCGGCGCGGTGGCGCGGCACGCGACCAGGGCGTCGATCTCCGCCTCGGAATAGGCCAGTTCACGCAGGATCTCGTGTCCGTGCTCTCCCAGCCGCGGGGCCGGCCGGGCAGGGTGCTCTTCCACGCTGGCCCACCGGGTCGGGTTGGCCATCGTGCGGATGCGGCCTTCAGAGGGGTGATCGACATCCCTGAAGAAGCCCACCGCCTTCAGGTGCGGATCGTCCTGCACCGACTCGAGCGTGTGCATCGGCATCACCGGGATGTCGGCCTGCTCGAGGACGCCCACCCACTCGGCGGTGGTTCGCGACCTCAGCACGTCGGCGAACAGCGCGTACAACTCGGCCACGTGCGCGGCAACGGCTTCGCGCGTCGCGTACTTGGTGGAGCCTTTCAGATGCGCCAGACCTGCGATGTCGAAGAAGCGCTTCCACTGCTCGACCGAATATGGGCCGCCGCAGAGATAGCCGTCGAGTGTCTTGTAGGGCTTGCGATGGAACAGCCGCGTGTAGCCGGCGGCCGCCTGCGGCGGCTGGAAGGTGTGCGCCGCCAGGTGCGGCGTCATCACGAACTCGACCATCGACTCGAGCATCGGCACTTCGATGCACTCGCCCTTGCCCGTTCGTTCACGCTGGTACAGCGCCGCGGTGATGGCGTAGACGGCGACCAGGCCGACGGTCTGGTCGGCGATCCACGCCGGCGTGTAGTGAGGCTCGCCCGCCATCCGGCCTTCGAGGTAAGCCAGTCCGGATGCGCCCTGGATCAGGTCGTCGAACGCCGCCCGCGCGGCGTAGGGGCCGCGCTGCGAGGCGCCCACCAGCGAGCAGTAGATCAAGCGCGGGTTGCGCGCGGCAAGCTTCCCGTAGCCCAGCCCCAGGCGTTCCATCGACTTCATGCGCACATTCGAGACGAAGACGTCCGCGCCGTCGATCAGCTTCGTCAGCACGTCCCGGGCCTGCGGGATCTTCAGGTCGAGGACGATGCTGCGCTTGTTGCGATTCAGGTTCAGATAGAGCGGCGACATGTCGGGATGCCGGCCCGGCGCCTGCCCGCGAATGAGGTCGCCGGCGGGAGGCGCCTCGACCTTGATGACATCGGCCCCCAGGTTGCCCAGCGTCTGCGTCGCATAGGGACCCATCCCGATGGTGGTCAGGTCGATGACCCGGACGTTGTGCAGCGGTCCGCTCATGACGCGAACGACCGCTTGGGTGAATGTGCGCGCGGCAGCATGGTCACTCCGGCTTGATGCCCGCGGCCTGGACGACCTTGCGCTGCTTCTCCAGCTCGTCGCGCACGAAGGCCTGCTGCTGTTCGGTGGTCCGGTACAGAGGCTCCAGGCCGAGCGTGCGCAGCTTCTCGACCACCGCCGGCTGACCGAGGGCCTTGCGCAGCTCCTGGGCGAGTTGGCCGACCACGGCCTCGGGCACGCCTTTGGGGCCGGCCAGCCCGACCCAGGTCGAGTACGAGTAGCTCTGCATTCCGAACTCGGCCACGGTCGGTAGATCCGGCCACGCGGGCAGCCTCGTCGAAGTCGTGACCGCGAGGGCACGGACCCTTTGCGTCGCGATCAAGGGCTTGACCAGCGCAACGTCGGCGACCATGAACTGCAGCTGGCCGCCGATCAGGTCGTTCATGGCCAACGGCTGGCCTTTGTACGGCACCCCGACCGTCTGGATGCCGGCCAGCGAATTGAGCAACGCCGCCGAGAGCTGCGCCGATGCGGTGCCGTAGCCGTAGCTGAGCTTGCCCGGGCTCTTCTTCGCGTAGGCGATCAGCTCGGGCACCGAGCGGACCGGCAAGTCGTTGTTGACGACCAGCACGAAGCCCGCCTCGACCACGTTGGCGATGTGCTCGAAGTCCTTCACCGAATCGTAGGTCACGTTGGTGAAGAGCCAATGCGCCACGGAGTTCTGCGCTCCGGACGAGAGCATCAGCGTGTAGCCGTCCGCCTTGGCCTTGGCGACCGACGTGGTGCCGATGATGCCGACGCGCCCGGGCCGGTTGTCGACCAGGAACGTGCCGCCCATCGACGACTGCAACTCCGCTGCCAGGATGCGGGCGATGGTGTCCGTCGAACTGCCGGCCGCGAAGGGCACGACGATGGTGACGGGCCTGTCCTTCGGGTACGGTTCCTCGGCTTGCGCGACCCGGGCCGCCAGAAGGGCGGCCAGCAGGGCGGCCAGCACTGTGGGCAGCACAGCCGCCCATGCGCCATGCGCGCGCAGCAGCCTGGTGAGGGTTCGCATCGTGACGTCTCCTTCGAAGGCCGGTCGCGGCCGGCGCGGTGGCAAGGCATGACGCCCGCTCTGCGGGAGGCGGTCCACTCCCGACGGGGCGCATGGCGGTGCGAGCATAGGGCCAAACGCTTGTTAGAGGTGCCCGGCCTGCAGCTTCGACGCCATGGATCGGCCACTTGCAGGCCGGGCAGGTCGGACTCGGCAGGTTCAAGCAGGCAGGTTTGGATCGGCAGGTCGAGTTGGCGCGAGCCACGCAATGCCTCTATTATCCAGGATCTAACGATCGTTTGGTAGTTCCGGCACGCGCGGGCGACGGCCATCGCCCGGTGTGAAGCCGAGGCCGGCGGCATGTCGACGGACTAGAGGAGAACGACGATGCAGAAGGAGACTTTCGGGCGCTCGAGGAGGCTGCGGCACCTGGGTTGCAACCCACCATGGGCGCAGCGGCAGTTGGAGGCCGAGGCTTCGCGGAGCCGAGCGCTGCTGCGCTGCGGGTGGGTGGTCGCCGCAGGGATGTCGCTGGCGCCGGTGGCCGGCGCGCAGAACGCCGTGGTGCTCTATGGCAACGTGGACGCGGGCGTGGCAGTGCTGCGCAACGATGCGCCGGGCGGCGGCACCCTCAAGGCACTGGCCTCGGGCATGAACAGCGCGTCGCGGTGGGGGATGCGCGGCAGCGAGGACCTGGGCGGCGGGCTGAGTGCCATCTTCCAGATCGAGGCCGGCATCGACCTCGACGTCGGCGCGGCCAAGCCCTTCGCCGGCAACCCGGGCACCGCAACACCGACGCTGCCCAACGGGACCACCGGGACCGGCTTCAACCGACGTTCGTACGTCGGCTTGGAGTCGAAGTCATGGGGCGGGCTCCGCCTTGGCCGTGACTACACCGCCATCTACTACTCGCTGGTCGATGCCGACGTGATGCGGCTCGGCATGTTCGGCAACCTGCAGCAGATCATCGCGCCCGGAGGGGGATCCGAGCGCTTCGCGCGCGCGAGCAACGCGATCTTCTACAACTCGCCGCGCGTGGCCGGCGTCGTCGGTCGCGCCTTCTACAGCCTGGGCTCCGAGGGCTCAGGGGGACCTGGCGCGCTGCCGAAAGACGCGAACCGCTTCTTCGGTGTCGAGGCTGACTACGCCTCTGGCAGTCTGTTCGTCACGGCTTCGTACCAGCAGTTGGCCTTCCCGGTCGTGGCCGGCGCCGCCTTCACCGGGGCAACGGCCGATCGCAAGGACGCGCTGGTCGCGGCCAAGTATTCCTTCGGCAACTACGCCGTCGGCACGGGCTACTGGAAGATGGGGTCGCCGCAGTCGGTGACAGACACCTGGCTGGGCGCATCGGCCGCGTTCGGCTTGAACACCTTCTTCGTGCAGGTGCAGCGCCTGAGGCAGGACAACCCGGCCGGCGAAGCCCGGCGGGGCACGGTGCTGGCCCTTGCGTACACCTACACGCTCTCCAGGCGAACAGCGCTCTACGCTTCCTATGGTCAGACGAACAACAACGCGACCGGCGCCTTCGGCGTCACGTCGAGCGACTTCGCGCTGGCCGCAGGCGGGGCCGGCGCCGATCCGAGCGCGCTCGGGTTCGGCATCAGGCACAACTTCTAGGCGTGCCGCGACGTTCGCTTGCCCTCACCGTCCCGTGGGCGCGGCAGTTCGCCCGCCGCACCCGCGGAACCGGAGCAGCGTGGCTTTGCGCCGCGGGCTGTCCGGCCGCGGCTTGACTCTTGAATGCCTCGGAATGGCATCGTGTCCCTGATATCGACTCGTTTGGTACCCGGCGCCGACCGAGCAAGCGGCGAACACTGGCGGCGTCAGCTGGCGCTGCTGAACGAGCGCCTCTTGCTCGTCGCCGGCGGTGGCCGCGACGCGCACATCCGCCGCCACCGCGAACGCGGCAAGCTGCTCGCGCGCGAGCGCATCGACCTCGTGGTCGACGACGGCGCGGCCTTCCTCGAACTTTCGCCGCTCGCGGCCTGGGGGCAGTACGGCAACGAGGTGCCCTCGGCGGGCGTGGTCACCGGCATCGGCATCGTCGCCGGCCAGCCGTGCATGTTCATCGCCAACGACGCCACCGTGAAGGGCGGTTCGTTCTTCCACGAGACGGTCAAGAAGCACCGCCGCGCGCAGGAGATCGCATGGCGGCTGCGCCTGCCGGTGCTCTACCTGGTGGACTGCGGCGGCGCCTTTCTCCCCGAGCAGGACCGCGTGTTCCCGGACCGCGATCACTTCGGCAACAACTTCTTCCAGCAGTGCCGCATGTCGCAGGACGGCATACCGCAGCTCTCGGCGGTGTTCGGCGGCTGCACGGCCGGCGGCGCCTACATCCCGGCGCTGTCCGACGAGGTGATCATGGTGCGCGGCAACGCCCGCATCCACCTCGGCGGCCCGTCGATCGTGAAGATCGCGATCAACGAGACGGTCGACGGCGAGACGCTCGGCGGCGCCGAGATGCACACCCGCGTCTCCGGCGTCAACGACCACCTGGCCGAGGACGAGCCGCAGGCGCTCGCGCGGCTGCGCGAGATCGTCGCCAGCCTGCCGCCGGCGCCGCTGCCGGTGCCGCCCCTCGTGCCGCGGCCGCCGCGCCACGACCCCGCCGAGCTGGACGCGCTCGTGCCCGCCGATCCCAAGCAGCCCTACGACGTGCGCGAGATCGTCGCGCGCCTGGTCGACGGCAGCGACTTGCACGAGTTCAAGCCCGACTGGGGTGCGCAGCTCGTCACCGGCTTCGGCGCGATCCATGGGCAGCCGGTCGGCATCCTGGGCAACAACGGCGCGCTGGTGGCCGAGGCGGCGCTCAAGGGCACGCATTTCATCGAGTTGGCCAACCAGCGCGGCGTGCCGCTGCTCTTCCTGCAGAACATCGCCGGCTTCATGGTCGGCAGCGAAGCCGAGCGCGGCGGCATCTCCAAGCACAGCGCCAACCTGGTCTACGCTGTGAGCTGCACGCGCGTGCCCAAGCTCACGCTCATCGTCGGCGGCTCCTACGGCGCCGGCAACTACGGCATGTGCGGCCGCGGCTTGGAGCCGGAGTTCCTGTTCACCTGGCCGAGCGCGCAGGTGGCGACCATGAGCGCCGACATCGCGAGCAACGTGATGCTCGAACTCGCGCGCTCCAACCTGCGCGGCCCGGCCGACGAGGCCCGCATGGCCGAGACCGAACGCGCGGTGCGCGAGCAGTACCAGCGCCAGACCGACCCGTACTACGCCACCTCGCGGCTGTGGGACGACGGCCTGATCGCGCCTTCGTCGTCGCGCGACGTGCTCGCGCTCGCGCTGGCGCTGTGCACGCGGCGCGTGCCGCCGCGCACGGCCACGCCTGTCTACCGCATGTGAGACCGGCCGCGCCATGTCCACAGCCATCACCGCTCCCGCCTTCGAGACGCTGCTGCTCGCGGTCGACGCGCGCTCGACACTCCCCCGCCGCCCCCCTCCGTGGCGGCAGGCTTGAGCGGGGGCGCTGGCATGTTCGACACCCTGCTCATCGCGAATCGCGGCGAGATTGCCTGCCGCATCGCCCGCACGGCGCGCCGCCTGGGCTTGCGCAGCGTCGCCGTCTACTCCGACGCCGACCGCGGCGCGCGCCACGTGGCCGAATGCGATGCCGCGCTGCGCATCGGCCCGCCCGAGGCCGCGCGCAGCTACCTCGACGCCGCGGCCATCGTCGCCGCCGCCAAGGCCAGCGGCGCGGAGGCGGTGCATCCGGGCTACGGCTTCCTGTCCGAAAGCCCGGCGCTGATCGAGGCCTGCGAGGCCGCGGGCATCGTCTTCGTCGGCCCCTCGCGCGAGGCGATCCGCCGCATGGGCTCGAAGATCGAATCCAAGCGCATCGCCGTCGACCACGGCGTGCCGGTGGTGCCGGGCTACCACGGCGACGACCAGGCGCCCGCGGTGCTCGCCGAAGCCGCCGCGCGCGTCGGCTACCCGGTGCTCATCAAGGCCTCGGCCGGGGGCGGCGGCAAGGGCATGCGCGTGGTGCGCGCGCCGGCCGAGTTCGCCGCCGCGCTCGACACCGTGCGCCGCGAGGCCAAGGCGTCGTTCGGCGACGACCGCGTGCTGCTCGAGCGCTACCTTGCCGAGCCGCGCCACCTCGAGGTGCAGCTGCTCGGCGACAAGCACGGCCACCTGGTGCACCTGTTCGAGCGCGAGTGCTCGATCCAGCGCAACCACCAGAAGGTGATCGAGGAGGCACCGGCCGCCCACCTCGGCGATGCGCAGCGCGACGCGCTGTACCGCCACGCGCTCGCGGTCGGCCGCGCGATCGGCTACGACTCCACCGGCACCATCGAGTTCATCCACGATGCGGCCAGCGGCGACACCTTCTTCCTCGAGATGAACACGCGGCTGCAGGTCGAGCATCCGGTGACCGAGGCGACGGTGGGCATTGACCTCGTCGAGTGGCAGCTGCGCGTGGCGGCCGGCGAGCCGCTCGCGTTCGCGCAGGAGCAAATCGCGCGGCGCGGCTGGGCGATCGAGGCGCGCGTCTGCGCCGAAGACCCGGCGGCCGGCTTCGCGCCTGAGGTCGGCGCGATCGACGGCTACGCCGAGCCCGCCGGCGAGGGCGTGCGCGTCGACAGCGGCGTGCGCGCCGGCAGCGAGGTGACGCCGTACTACGACTCGATGCTCGCCAAGGTGATCGCCTGCGCCGACACGCGGCCGCAGGCGGCGCGGCGGCTGGCCGGTGCGCTCGACCGCTACGAGCTGCTCGGCGTGCGCAGCAACATCGCCTTCCTCGCGGACCTGCTGCGCGCGCCGGCCTTCGAGGACACGCTCACCACGCACTACATCGAGCGCAGCTTCCCGGGCGGCTGGCAGGCGCGCGGCGACGCGCTGCAGGCGCTCGCGCTCGGCGCGCTCGGCTGCGCGCTCGCGGCCCAGGCACCGGCCGAGGCGTCGCCCTGGCTCGCGCTCGGCGCCTGGCGCGTGCTCGGCCCCGCGGCGCCGGTGGCGATGCGTGTGCTGCTCGAGGACGCGTCGCGATGCCTGCACGCGGCGCTGGTGCGGCGCGACGGCGCGCTGTGGCGGGTGGAGATCGGCGAGCGGCACTTCGCCTGCGCGGCGCGGCTCGACGACGGCCGGCTCGAGGTGGAACTGGACGGCGCGCGCGAAGTACACCGCTTCGTGCGCACGCGCGAGGCGGGCGCCGAGCGCGTCTGGCTGCACGGCCCGCGCGGCACCCACGCGTGGATGCGCATCGACCGCACGGCCCACGCGCTGGCCGGCACCGCGGCCGGCGGCGCGGCGGCGGGCAACACGCTGCGCGCGCCGATGCCCGGGCTGGTGACCGCGGTGTCGGCGTCGGTCGGCGTGCGGGTGCAGGCCGGCGACGCGCTGCTGATGCTCGAAGCGATGAAGATGTTGCACACGCTCGCCGCGCCGGTGGCCGGCACGGTGGCCGACATGCGCTGCCGCGTCGGCGACTCGGTGCGCGGCGGCGACGTGCTGGTGACGATCGAACCCGAGGCAACGAATTGAGCATGAACGAGCCGATCTACTTCACCGAAGAGCACCGCCAGTTCCGCGACAACCTGCGCCGCTTCGTCGACCAGGAGGTGGTGCCCAGGGCGGATGCGTGGGAGGAGGCCGGCAAGGTGCCGCGCGAGGTGCTGCGCCAGATGGGCGAGCTCGGCTACCTCGGCATCCGCTACCCCGAGAAGTACGGCGGCTCCGGGCTCGACACCGTCTACAGCGCCATCCTCGCCGAAGAGCTCGGCCGCTCGACCTTCGGCGGCTTCGCAGTCACCGTGACCGTGCACACCGACATGGCCTCGCCGCACCTCGCCAACTTCGGCAGCCCCGAGCAGCTGGAGCGCTACCTGCCGCCGCTGACACGCGGCGAAAAGGTCTGCGCGGTCGCCGTTACCGAGCCCGACGCCGGCTCCGACGTCGCCGGTATCCGCACCCGCGCCGTGCGCGACGGCGACCACTGGGTGCTCGACGGCAGCAAGATGTTCATCACCAACGGGGTCCACGCCGACGTGTATTTCGTCGGCGCCAAGACCGACCCCACCGCCAAGGGCTCGCGCGGCATCTCGATCTTCATCGTCGAGAAGGGCGCGCCGGGGTTTCGCGTCGGGCGGGCGCTGAAGAAGAGCGGCTGGCTGTGCAGCGACACCGCCGAGCTGGTGCTCGAGAACTGCCGCGTGCCCGCCGCTCACCTGCTCGGTGGCGAGAACAAGGGCTTCTACCAGATCATGCGCAACTTCCAGAACGAGCGCATGGTGATCGGCGCGGCGGCGATGGGCGAGGCCGCGCGCGCGATCGAGATGACGGTGCAGTACGTGCGCGACCGCAAGGCCTTCGGCGCCACGCTGTGGGACAAGCAGGCGATCCGCCAGCGCCTGGCGATGCGCGCGGCGCAGGTCGAGGCCGGCCGCGCGCTCGTTTACCACTGCGCCTGGCTCGACGCGCAGGGCAAGGACTGCGTGAAGGAGGTGTCGATGGTGAAGGCACTGTGCGGCGAACTCGTCAACGAGGTGCTCTACGACTGCCAGCAGTTCCACGGCGGCTTCGGCTACATGCGCGAGGCGCCGATCGAGCGCATGGTGCGCGATGCGCGCGTCGAGGCCATCGGCGGTGGCGCCACCGAAGTGATGCTCGAGGAAGTGGCCAAACGGATGTGAAGGGCGCTTGCGCGCGCCTGGTGAAAGGGAGGAACCGGATGTCGGATGTCGAAAGCAATCAAGCGGACAAGCTCCGCAAGTGGCAGCAGATCACCGTGATCTCGCCCTACAGCCGCGAGCTGGGCCTGAGGCTGCATGCCGTGGAGCCCCATTGGTGTGTGATCAAGGTGCTGCCCGACGAACGGCTGGTGGGCAACAAGGCCAGCGGCGTGGTGCACGGCGGCGTGGTCACGGCGCTGCTGGACAGTTGCTACGGCCTGGCCATCTTCGTGAAGCTGAACAAGCTGCGTCCGATGGCCACGCTCGATCTGCGCATCGACTACCTGAAGCCGGCCATGCCGGGACGCGAGATCCTGGGCGGCGCCGTTTGCTACAAGCTCGGGCACGAGCTGGCCTTCGTCCGCGGGTCCGCGTACCACGACAGCCCCGAGGATCCGATCGCCACGTCTGCGGCGATCTTCATGTTCACCGACGGGCCGGTCATCTCGCTGGAAGATGCGCTCACGATGCTGGAGGGATTCAAGCTATGACGATCGAAAGCATCGTCGCTGCGGCGCGCGCCAGCCGCGACTGGGAACCCATGTTGGCCTTGGTGCCTTTCGCGCGCTTCCTTGGCGTGCGCCTGGACATCCGCGGCGACCAGTTCAGCGCCTGCATGCCTTTCGACAAGAAGCTCATTGGCAACCCGGCGTTGCCGGCGCTGCACGGCGGCGCGATCGGGGGCTTCATGGAGAGTGCCGGGCTGTTCTACCTGTTGTGGGACATGGACAGCATCGATCTGCCCAAGACCATCAACTTCACCTTCGAGTACCTGCGCTCCGGCCGGCCGGTGGACACCTACGCCCAAGTCTACATGGTCAAGCAAGGCAAGCGCGTGGCCCATCTGCGCGTCGAGGCCTGGCAGTCCAGCCCGGACAAGCCCATCGCCATCGGCCACGGCAATTTCATGCTCAAGCCTGCCACCGGACCCACACGAGACAACCCATGACCACCGCCTCCTACCGTTCCATCTACCGCGCCGGGCTGTTCGCTGGCCAGACCGTGATTGTCACTGGCGGCGGCAGCGGCATCGGCCGCTGCATCGCGCATGAGCTGGCCAGCCTCGGCGCGGCGCTCGCGCTCGTCGGCCGCAAGATCGAGAAGCTCGAAGGCGTGCGGGCCGAGATCGCCGGGGCGGCGCCGGGCACCCGGGTCTCGCTGCATTCGTGCGACATCCGCGACGAAGCGGGCGTCAAGCAGATGGTGGCCGACGTGCTGGCAGCGCACGGCCGCATCGACGGCCTCGTCAACAACGCCGGCGGCCAGTATCCGCAGCCGGCGCGCGACATCACGCTCAAGGGCTGGGATGCGGTCGTGCGCAACAACCTGCACGGCGGCTTCCTCGTTTCGCGCGAGGCCTACACGCAGTGGATGGAAGGCCACGGCGGCGCCGTCGTCAACATCATCGCCGACATGTGGCTGGGCATGCCGGGCATGGCGCACAGCGGCGCGGCGCGCGCCGGCATGCTCTCGTTCACCGAGACGGCGGCCTGCGAGTGGGGCCACGCCGGCGTGCGCGTCAACGCCGTGGCGCCGGGTTTCGTGGCGAGCAGCGGCTTCGACACCTACGGCCCGGAGATGAAGGCCAAGTTCCGCAGCCTGATGAAGACGGCGCCGCTGCAGCGCTACGGCACCGAGGCCGAGGTGTCCTCGGCCGTGGTGTTCCTGCTGTCGGAAGGGGCGGCCTACATCACCGGCTCGTACACCCGCGTCGACGGCGGCGTGCCCAACGCGCGCCAGACCTGGAAGCTCGAGGAACACAGCCGCAGCCGGCCCTACGAGGGTTTCCCGCTGGCGAAGATGCCCGAGTGCCTCGCCGCGCAGGAGCCGGGCGCCGCAGGCGGCGAATGACGGCCCGCAGCAACACCCAAGGAACGAAGCATGCCTCTCGAACCCCCCGCCGGCGTCAAGCCGGTCCCTTTCAAGACCCACAACCGCACCATCACCGAGACCGACATCGTCACTTTCGTCAATGTCGTCGGGCTGCACGAGCCGTTCTTCATCGACATGGAGTAC
Organism: Burkholderiales bacterium; assembly: GCA_016223165.1. Taxonomy (GTDB): domain Bacteria; phylum Pseudomonadota; class Gammaproteobacteria; order Burkholderiales; family Burkholderiaceae_C; genus Rubrivivax. The sequence goes on along the minus strand of JACRPO010000012.1, from coordinate 371,537 downwards.
ATCAAGAAGAACATGTCGGGCCGGCATCGCAACCGCTTCGCACCGGGGCCGATGATCATCTCGGTGGGCATGGGGCTGTTGGCGCCCACCGTGGCCGGCATCATCGACAAGGTGCTCGAGGGCCGCGAGCACGGCCCCTTCGGCGGCATGACCGGCGTGCAGGCGCGCGTGAAGGGCGCGCTGTTCCCGGGCGACACGATCCACGTCGAGGGCGAGGCCTGGCTGCGCCCGCCCACCTCGCGCGGCTACACGCTGATGGACCTGCGCCATCGCGTCGTCAACCAGCACGGCGAGGTGCTCGTCGACTTCACCGAGACCATCACCTTCCTGCCCAAGGGCGCGGTCGAGGCCGAGGCCGGGTAAGGCCACCGCGATGAGCCGTCGTTTCGAAGGCCGCGTCGCGATTATCACCGCGGCCGGATCGGGCATCGGGGCCGCGACCGCCAAGCGGCTGGCCGGCGATGGCGCGCGGGTGGTCGTCGCCGATCTCAGCGGCACGCGTGCGCAGGCCACTGCCGCCGCGATCGCGGCCGGCGGCGGCGAGGTCGCCTGGCTCAAGATGGACGCAGCGGAGCCGCCCGCCGTCGAGGCCACGGTCGAGCTTGCGCTGCAGCGCTGGGGCCGGCTCGACGTGCTCGTCAACAACGCCGGCTACGGCGAGCCGGCGCTGCTGTGCGACACCTCCATCGAGTCGTGGAACCGCACCGTCGCGGTCACGCTCACGAGCGTCTTCCTCGGCCTGAAGTACGGCCTGCCGCCGATGCGCCGGCAGGGCGGCGGCGTGGTGGTCAACACCGCGTCGGTGTCGGGCACCGCAGGCGACATCGGCATGCCGGCCTACAACGCAGCCAAGGCCGGTGTCATCAACCTCACGCGCGCCGCGGCGCTCGAATGCGCGGCCGAGAACATCCGCGTCAACTGCGTCTGCCCGGGCGGCATCGACACCCGCGTCTCGCAGGTGCTGGCCGGCGAGCGGGCCGACGAGGTGCGGCGCGCGCTGGCCGCGGTGCACCCGCTCGGCCGCATGGGCAGCGCCGACGAGATCGCCGCGGCGATCGCCTTCCTCGCCAGCGGCGAAGCCTCGTTCATCACCGGCGCGGCGCTGGTGGCCGACGGCGGGCTCACCGCCGGCACCGGCCTGCCCCCTTTCGTGTCGCCTGCCGTGCCGCGCTGACCGCGGCGGAATCGAACCATGGACTTCTCGTTCACCGAAGAGCAGAACCTGCTGCGCGACAGCGTTCGCACAATGCTCGACCGCATCGCGACGCCGGAGTACATCCGCCGCTGCGACCAGGAGCCGCGTTACCCCACCGAGCTGTACGAGGCATTCGTCGAGCTCGGGCTGCTGCGCATGCCGTTCCCCGAATCGGTGGGCGGCCTCGGCGGCAGCGTGATCGACTTCGCGATCATCGCCGAGGAACTCGGCCGCAAGAGCTACGACTTCCTCGGCGCCTACGGCACCTGCGTCTTCAACGGCCTGAACATCCTGCACAACGGCAGCGAGGCACAGCGCCAGCGCTGGCTGCCGCCGCTCCTGGACGGCCGCATCAAGATGTCGATATCGATGACCGAGCCGGGTGCCGGCTCGGACGCCGGCGCGATGCGCACCAGCGCGCGCCCGGACGGCGACCACTGGGTCATCAACGGCCAGAAGGTGTTCTCCACCGGCGCGGGTGCCGACCGCAACGTCATCAACCTCTACGCGCGGTCGAAGCCGGAAGGGCCGCACCAGCAGGCGCTGTCGCTGTTCCTGATCGACAAGGACACGCCCGGGGTCACCTTGCGCAAGCTGCCCACGCTGGGGCGCCGCGCGCTGGGCACCTACGAGGTGTTCTTCGACGACGTGCGCGTCCCCGCCGACCGGCTGGTGGGCGAGCCCCACAAGGGCTGGGCCTACATGCTCTCGGGCTTGCAGCTCGAGCGGCTGATGACGACGGCCGGCTACGCGGGCGCCGCGCAGGCCGCGGTGGACCTGGCGCTCGGCTACGCCAAGGAGCGCAAGCAGTTCGGCAAGGCGATCGGCACCTTCCAGTCGATCGCGCACATGCTGGCCGACATGCAGACCGCGGTGGAAGCGAGCCGCATGCTGATGTGGCGCGCCGCCTGGCAGCTGCACCGCGGCGAGGACGCGCTGATGGCGATCTCGCAGGCCAAGCTGTTCGGCTCCGAGGCCTACGCGAGCATCGCCAACCAGGGCATGCAGATCATGGGCGGCTACGGCTACATCATGGAGTTCGACATGCAGCGCCACTACCGCGACGCGCGCGTCACCACCATCACGGCCGGCACCTCGCAGATGCAGCGCAACCTGATCGCCGGGCTGATGGGCCTGAAGACGAAATGAGGGACGAGTCGTGGATTTCGAACTGAACGACGAGCAGCGCCAGCTACGCGATGCCGCCCGCAAGCTGGCGCAAAGCGAGTTCCGCGAGCGCGCCGCGCGCTGGGACCGCGAGGAGATGTTCCCCGAGGAGAACAAGCACCGGCTCGCCGAGCTCGGCTATCTCGGCCTGAGCATGGACCGCGAGTACGGCGGCAGCGGCGTCGGGCTGGTCGACACCTACCTCGTGATCGAGGAACTGGCCAAGGTCGACCTGCTCACCGCGATGATCGTGCACGACCAGAACGTCTCGCCCCGCATCATCGCCAACCACGGCTCGGCCGAGATGAAGCGGCGGCTGCTGCCGCGCTTCGTCAGCGGCGAGGTGGAGTGCAGCATCGCCTGGACCGAGCCGCAGGCCGGCTCCGACGGCACCGCGATCCGCACCTCGGCCACCCGCGAGGGCGACGAGGTGGTGATCAACGGCAGCAAGATCTTCACCACCTTCGGCGACCGTGCCGACATGCACCTGGTCTACGCCCGCTTCGGCAAGAGCAGCGGTGCGCGCGGCATCGGCACGGTGATCGTCGAGCGCGACCGGCCGGGCCTCACGGTCAAGAAGCTCGAAGGCAAGATGGGCGTGCGCGGCGCGGCCGAGAACGAGCTGTTCTTCGACAACGTGCGCGTGCCCGCGGCCAACATCGTCACCGAAGGCGACCCGAGCAGTTCGGCCGGCTTCGTCAAGCCGCTCACGCTCTACAACGGCACCCGCGTCGGCATGGGCGTGATGGCGCTGGGCGTCGCCGAAGGCGCGTTCGACCTGGCGCGCGAGTACATGACGGTGCGCGAGCAGTTCGGCCAGAAGCTGGCCGAGATGCAGGGCCTGCGCTGGATGATGGCCGACGCGCTGATCGAGATCGAGGCCGCGCGCTGCCTCTGCTACAAGGCGCTGGCGCTGATCGACGCCGGCCGGCCCGACCCGGCGCTGTGCTCGATCGCCAAGGTGTTCGCCACCGAGATGGCGCAGCGCGTCACCGTGCAATGCCAGCAGATGTTCGGCGGCTACGGCTACTTCGGCTCGCTGCCGCTCGAGCGCATGGTGCGCGACGTGCGCATGCTCACCCTCACCGGCGGCACCACGCAGACGCAGAAGAACGTGATCGCCGGCCACATCTTTTCCCGCCGCTAGCGCGGCACTCGAAGCAGCGTCGGACCGCAGGCCCGCGATGCGCCCGAAACGACAGTCCCAAGGAGACAGCGCCATGATCAGCACAACCCGCCGCCAGTGCGCCGCGATCGCCGCGGCCGCCCTCGTCGGTCTGCCGTGGGCGGCACGCGCGGCCGATCCGATCCAGCTCGAATTCGGCAACTGGCTCGCCAGCACCTCGCCGCAGTCGAAGAACTCGTTCGAGCCGTGGAAGGCCATGGTCGAGCAGAAGACCGGCGGGCGCGTCAAGGTCAACCTGCACCACGGCGGCGTGCTCGGCAGCTCGCGCGCCGTGCTCAACGACGTGAAGGGCGGCGTCTATCACGTCGGCCTGCTCGTCGATGCCTACTACTACGACACGCCGCTGTTCAAGCTGCTGATCGGCGAGCTGCCGTTCGCGCTGCCCGGGCCGACCGTCGCCACCAAGGTGATGAACGAGTTCCTCGACAAGTACGCCAAGGACGTCTTCGACGAGCTGAAGGTCAGGAACATGGGCGTGTTCGTCTCGGACGCCTATGTCATGTTCAGCACCAAGCCGATCCGCACGCTCGAGGACATGAAGGGCAAGAAGCTGCGCGCCGCCGGCAAGGCGTGGGTGCAGATCGCCAAGGACTGGGGCGCCGTCCCGGTGCCGATGCAGCCCGAGGAGGCCTACACCGCGCTCGAGCGCGGCACGCTCGACGTCATGCAGTACTCGCCCACCGGCGCGCTCGGCTGGAAGTACTACGAGCCGGCGCCGTACGTGATCAGGAGCGAGGCGCCGATCATCGTCGGTGGGCTGATCATGAACAAGGCCTTCTACGACAAGCTGCCCGACGATCTGAAGAAGATGTTCGACAACGAGCTCAATCCGGCGCTCGCGAAGATGGTCGTCGACACCTACGAGAAGGGCGCCAGCGAGGCACTCGAGAGGATGAGCCAGGTCTTCAAGGCCAGCGGCAGGGGCGAGATCATCACGCTCTCGCGCGAGGAACGGGCCAAGTTCGTCGCGCGTACCGAGCCGGAATGGACAGCGTGGGTGAAGGAGGCGAACCGGCGCGGCTATCCGGGCGAGGCGATGATGGCCGACTTCAAGGCCATCATGAAGAAGAACGGCCTGACCCCCACCTTTTGATCCGGAGTCGTCATGAAGCAGTTACTCTCGAGAAGGGCGTTTGGCGTCGTGGCCGCGCTGGTGCTGACCGGCGGGGCCGCGGTCCGGGCAGCCGAGCCGATCCAGCTCGACCTCAACAACTGGGCGCCGAGCACGCACCACCTGGCGACCAACGCCTTCGAGCCGTGGAAGAAGCTCGTCGAGGAGCGCAGCGGCGGGCGCATGAAGATCAACGTGCACCACGGCGCCGTGCTCGGGGCCTCGCGGGCCGTGCTCAACGACGTGCGCGGCGGCGTCTATCAGATCGGGCTGATGATCTCGTCGTACTACTACGACACGCCGCTGTTCAAGCTGACGATCGGCGAACTGCCGTTCGCCATCGACGGCCCGACGGTCGGCGCGAAGGTGATGAAGGAGTTCGTCGATAGGCACGCCGGCGACACCTTCGACCGCCTGGGCGTCGTCAACATGGGCGTCTTCGTCAGCGACCCGTACCTGCTGATGAGCTCGCAGCCGGTGCGCCGCCTCGAGGACATGCGCAACAAGAAGGTGCGCGTGCCGGGCAAGGCCTGGGTGCCGATCGCCAAGGAGTGGGGCGCGGTCGCGGTGTCGATGCAGCTCGAGGACTCCTACACCGCGCTCGAGCGCGGCACCCTCGAGGTGATGCAGACGACGCCCGGCAGTGCCCTCGGCTTCAGCTACTTCGAGCCCGCCCCCTTCGTCACGCGGCTGAACGCGCCGACGGTCGTCGGCGGCATGATCATGAACAAGGGCTTCCACGACAAGCTGCCGGCCGACCTGCGCAAGCTGCTCGACGAGGAGCTCAGCCCGGCGCTGATGCGCATGATCACCCTCAGCTACGAACGCAGCACCCAGGAGGCGCTGGGACGCATGCGCGAGTCCTTCGCCAAGCGCGGCAAGGGCGAGGTCATCGAGCTGCCCGCGGCGGAACGGGCGCGCTTCATGAAGCCGACCGAACCCGAATGGACCGCCTGGGTGAACGAGGCCAACAAGCGCGGCTATCCCGGCGAGGCCATGATGGCCGACTTCAAGGCGATGCTGAAGAAGAACGGCCTGACGGCGCCGTTCTGATCGAGGAAGGAGGGCACGCACATGTTGAGAACCTGGATCGCGGGCGCTTCGGAAGTGTTCCGCTGGGGCGCGCTGCTTACCGTGGCGGCGATGGCGCTGCTGATCACCGTGTCTGTTGCGATGCGCGCGGCCGCCACGCCGCTCGGCGGCGAGCACGAGGTGGTCGAGCTGATGATGGTCGCGGTGGTGATGCTCGGCATGGCGCCGACGCAGTCGTCGCGCGGGCACATCTCGATCGGCCTCGTCGTCGATCGGCTGTCGCCGCGCGCGCAGGCGCGCTGCGACGTGCTGGCCGCCGCGCTCGTCGCGGCCACCTGCCTGGTCGTGGGCTGGGCCAACCTGCGCACGGCCTGGGAGTACGCAACGGAAAGCCCGATGTCCACCGACTTCCTGTCGGTGCCGCTGTACCCGTTCAAGGCGCTCGTCGGCGTCGGCTTCCTGCTGTGGGGCCTGCAGGCGCTCCTCGGCGTCGGCGTGGCTGGCGATGGCGGCCACGAGCATCCGCTGCGACAGGACGGCACATGAACATCCCCGTCGAAGCCGTCGGCCTGATCGGCCTGGCGTGCATGTTCTTCCTGATGTTCGCGCGCGTGCCGGTCGCGGTCGCCATGGCGGTGCCGGGCATCCTCGGCGCCTGGTACCTGCGCGGCTGGCAGCCGATGACGACGGTGCTCGACACCGTGGTCTGGACGCACAGTGCGCACTACACGCTGTCGACGATCCCGATGTTCGTGCTGATGAGCGAGCTGATCTTCGTCTCGGGCATCAGCAGCGAGCTGTTCGACGTGTTTCGCAAGTGGATGGGTGCGCTCCGAGGGGGGCTGGCGCTGGCGACCGTCGGGGCGTCGTCCATCTTTGCCGCGGCCTGCGGCTCGAGCGTGGCCTCCACCGCGACGATGGGCATCGTCGCCTCCAAGGAGATGCAGAAGGCCGGCTACTCCGACGTGCTGGGCTCGGGCGCCATCGTCGCCGGCGGTACGCTGGGCATCCTGATCCCGCCGAGCACCGCCTTCATCATCTACGGCATGCTGACCGAGGAGTCGATCGGACGGCTGCTGATCGCCGGCATCGTGCCGGGCATCGTGCTGACGCTGCTGTACATGGCGACGGTCTACGTCCTGGTGCTGATCCGCCCCGAGCTCGGCCCGGCCTCCGGGCGGACCGGATGGGCCGAGCGCATCGTGGCGCTGCGCTCGATCGCGTGGGTCGCAGTGCTGTTCCTGGTCGTCATCGGCGGCATGTACGCCGGGCTGTTCAGCCCCACCGAGGCGGCCGCGGTGGGTGCCTTCGGGGCCTTCGTGATCGCGCTCGTGCGCCGGCGGCTGACCCTGGCGAACCTGATGACGAGCCTGCGCAACACGGTCAAGGTGACGGCCTTCCTGTTCGCCATCATCCTGGGCGCCTTCATCCTGAACTACTTCCTCGCCATCACGCGGCTGCCGGCCGAGCTGGCGGGGTTCATCAGCGGGCTGGGCTGGCACCCGATCACGATCATGGTGCTGATCCTGCTGCTGTACCTGGTGCTCGGCGCCGTGATGGACGCGATGGCGATGATCGTGATCACGATCCCGATCCTGCTGCCCACCGTCAAGGCGCTCGGCTTCGACCTGATCTGGTTCGGCGTGATCGTCGTCGTGACGATCGAGATGGCGCTCATCAGCCCGCCCGTCGGCATGGGATGCTTCGTGCTGAAGGGCGTGAACCCGCGCCTGACGATGGCGTCCATCTATCGCGGCGCCCTGTTGTTCATGATTCCCATCGTGGTCCTGCTCGCTCTGCTGCTGGCCTTCCCGGACATCGCGCTGTGGATGCCCAGGCTGATGCAGTGAGACCGACCCCTCGTCTACAAGGAGTGCATCGATGACCGTGCGACTCGAACGCGACGGTGCCGTCGCGCACATCGTGCTGGCCCGGCCCGAGCGCCTGAACGCGCTGACGCCGGAAATGATGGAGCAGCTCGCCGAGGCCACCGTCGCGCTGCAGAAAGACCGCGAGGTGCGCGCCGTGCTGCTGCGCGGCGAGGGGCGTGCGTTCTGCGCCGGCGCCGACGTGAGCACGATGAAGGGGCTCGACGTGCTGTCGGGCCGCCAGCGCATCCAGCGCGCGCACCGCGTCATCGCCGGGCTCGCCAACATGGACAAGCCGGTCATCACCGCGGTGCGCGGCGCCACGGTCGGCGTCGGCTGGAGCCTGGCGCTGGCCTGCGACATGATCCTCGCATCGGACAACGCCAAGTTCGGGCTCGTCTTCAAGAAGATCGGCCTGGCGCCGGACGGCGCCGCCGCCTACTTCCTCGCGCAGTACATCGGCGTGCTGCGCGCACGCGAGCTGATGATGACGGCGCGCATGGTGCCGGCGGCCGAGGGGCGCGAACTGGGCATGGTCAACGAGGTGCTTCCTGACGACCAGCTCGACACCCGCGCGATCGAGCTCGCGCGCGAGCTCGCCGAGTCGGCGACGTTCGCGCTGGCGATGGGCAAGCGCATGTTGCGCGCCGCCATCCAGCCGAGCCTCGAGGCGTTTCTCGACTTCGAGGCGCACACGCAGGGGCTCGTCCTGCAGAGCGACGACCGCAAGGAAGGCGTGGCTGCCTTCCTCGAGAAGCGCAAGGCCCACTTCGTCGGCCGTTGAACCGTCCACGGGAGACATCCATGTTCCAGCTCGCCCCCGACCTCGAAGCCTTCCGTCAGGACATCCGCAAGACCGCCGAACGCGCCTTCGCCGCCAAGGCCGCGTACTGGGACGAGAAGGAGGAGTTCCCGACCGAGAACCGCGAGTTGCTCGCCAAGCTCGGCTACCTCGGCATGGTGGTGCCGGAGGCCTACGGCGGGTCGGGCGCGCCCATCATCCAGGGCACGATCCTGCTGGAGGAGATCGCGCGCGTGTGCTTCAACACCGCTCTCGTGGCTCAGATCGCGATCAACGGCCCGTCGCGCGCCATCGCCATCATGGCCAGCGACGAGCAGAAGAAGCGCTGGCTGCCCGGCTGCGTGAGCGGCGAGAACAACTTCGCGATCGGCATCAGCGAGCCCGGCGCCGGTTCCGGCATGACCGACATGGTCACCTCGGCCACGCCGGACGGCGACCACATCTTGCTGCACGGCCAGAAGGCCTACTGCACCGGCGGGCACCTCGCCACGCACATCTTCGTGTTCGCGCGCTGGGGCAAGACGCAGGGGCCCAAGGGCATCGGCGCGCTGGTCGTCGAGCGAGGCACGCCCGGCTTCGAGGTCGGCCACCCGGATCGCAAGATGGGCGGCCGCGGCATGCCCGAGGTGGAGCTGTACTTCGACCGCTGCCGCGTGCCGCGCGCCAACGTCATCATGGAGGGCGACCCGGGCTCCACGCGCAGCTTCAAGCGCCTGATGAGCTCCTTCGGCCCGGAGCGCGTCGGCAACGCCGCGATGTGCCTCGGCGTCGCGCAGGCCGCCTACGAGGCGGCCAAGGCCTATTCGCAGCAGCGCGAGCAGTTCGGCCGCCCGATCTGCGAGTTCCAGGGGCTGCAGTGGAAGATCGCCGATATGGCGGTGCAGATCCACGCGGCGCGGCTGATGATCTACCGCGCCGCCACCAACCTCGTCGACGGCTTCCCGGACCCTCTGGAGGCGGCGATGGCCAAGCTCTACGCCAACGAGATGGTCCAGCGCGTCACCAACGAGGCGCTGCAGATTCACGGCCACGCCGGCTTCACGCGCGCGCTGCCGCTGGAACGCATGGTGCGCGACTCGCGCGGCTTCGCGCTCGGCGGCGGCACCACCGAGATCCTGCGCAACACGATCGCGTCGATGGTCTACGGGCGGGCGTTCGACCAGCGGCGCGGCTGAGAGGGAGCTGCCCATGCATCCCTTCCGGGAACAGATGGTCGGCGCGCCGGGCGCGGGGCTCGCCAGGCTGCATGCGCGCTGGCGCGCGCTGCAGGACGCGCTGGACACGGCGCTCATGGCCGTCGGCGCCGTGCTGCTGCTGGCGATGATGCTGCTGGTGGTGGCCGACGTGGCCTTGCGCTACCTGTTCAACGCGCCGCTGGCCTGGTCGTACGAAGTGATCTCGAGCTACCTGATGCCCGGCGTGTTCTTTCTGGCCGTGTCGCACGCGCTGAAGGTTCACGCGCATGTCGCCGTGGACCTGCTGCACCACCGGATGGGCCGGCGGCTGCGCTTCGCGGTTCATGCGGTGCTCGGCATGCTGGCCGCGCCGGTGTTCGCTTTCGCGGCGGTCGTCGCGGCGCAAAGGACCTGGGCCGAATTCGCCGCCGGCGATGTGTCGACCAGCGGCCTGGGGGTGCCCAGCTGGTCGGTGAGCGTTCTGCTGCCGCTGGGTTTCGGGCTGCTGGCGCTGCGGCTGCTGCTGGGGGCGGCCGGCTATGCAGGGACGCTGCTCACGGGGCGCGAGTGGGTCGGGCTGCCGCCGCTGTCCGGAGCGGAGGAGGGGCCGGCACCATGATCGCGGGCGGCATCACCGCGTTGCTGTTCCTGCTGCTGGCGGCCGGCATGCCCGTGGCTTTCGCGTTGGCGGTCGCCGGCAGCGTGGGCCTGCTGCTGGTGGGCGGCGTGGACATGCTGGCGGGCGTGCTCGCCACGGCGCCGCTGTCCAGCGCCGGTTCCTACGAGCTGATCTCGGTGCCCATGTTCATCCTGATGGCCGAGTTCGTCATCCTCAGCGGCATTGCCGACAACCTCTTCAAGGCCGCGGCGGCCTGGGTCGGGCGCGTGCCCGGCGGGCTCGCGATGGCCACCGCCCTGGCGGGCGCCGGCTTCGGCGCGATTTCGGGCTCCAGCACCGCATCGGCCGCCACGCTGTCGTCGACCACGCTGCCGGCGATGCTCAAGCAGGGCTATGAACCGAAACTCGCCGCCGGTGTGGTGGCCATCTCCGGCACGCTGGCGATGCTGATCCCGCCCAGCATCGCGCTGGTGCTGTACGGCATCATCGCCGACGTCAGCATCGGTCAGTTGCTGGTGGGTGGGGTGGTGCCGGGCATCCTGGTCACGCTCACCATCATGGCCACGGTGTGGGTGCTGGTGAAGCTGGAACCGGCGCGCGCGCCGCTGGCCGCGGCCTTCACGCTGCGCGAGAAGATCGCCGCGCTGCGCGTCGTCGGCCCCATGCTGCTGCTGTTCATGGCCGTCACCGGGGTCATCTACACCGGCATCGCCACCCCCACCGAAGCCGCCGGCATCGGCGCCTTCGGGGCCTTCGCGCTGGCGCTGGCCGCGCGCCGCGTCGACCGCAAGACGCTGATGCGCGCCCTGATCAACGCCGGCCACGCCAGCTGCATGATCATCATGATCGTCGTCTGCGCAAAGGTGTTCGGCTACTTCTTCACGCTCACACAGGCCACCCAGGCAATCGTGCAGTGGGTCGCTGCGCTGGAGCTGTCGCGCTGGGTGGTCATCGCGCTGATCCTGTTCGGCTACGTGCTGCTGGGCTGCGTGATGGACCAGGTCGCGATCCTCATCCTCACGGTGCCGGTCGTGCTGCCGCTGGTGAAGGCGCTCGGTTTTGATCCGGTCTGGTTCGGCGTCGTGGTGATCGTGGTGGCCGAGGTCGGGCTGGTCACTCCGCCGGTCGGGCTCAACGTCTTCGTCGTCTCCCGCTACGCGCGGCGTCCACTCAGGGAGGTGTTCGACGGCGTGTGGCCGCATGTCTTCAGCCACCTGCTGCTGCTGGCGGTGCTGGTGGCCTTTCCGCAGATCATCCTCTGGCTTCCGTCGCGCATGGCGCCGTAGCGGCGGTGCCACCTTCTTCATCAAGCTCCCACGAAAGGAACGTTCCATGATCCCCACTGTCGTGTCCGTGCTGCGCATCATCGGGTGCGTGGCCGCGTTGACGTTGGCCGCCGGCGCTCACGCGCAGACGCCGATCAAGCTGAAGATCGCCGACTCGTTCCCGGTGGGCCACTACCTGCCCAAATACATGATCCAGCCGATGATCGAACGGCTCAAGAGCGAGCCCGCGGCCAAGGACCTTGTGTTCGAGCACTACCCCGCGGAGCAGCTGGGCAAGGCCAAGGACCTGCTCGCGCTCACCCAGTCCGGGGTGGCCGACATCGCCTACGTCGCGCCCGGCTTCGTGTCCGACAAGATGCCGCTGTCGGTGGTGGCCGAGTTGCCGCTGGCCTTCACCGGCTCGTGCAAGGGCACGCTCGCCTACTGGAACCTGGCTCGGCCCGGCGGGCTGATCTCGAAGAAGGAGTTCGAGCCCAACGGGGTGCGGCTGCTGTTCACGGTGGTGCTGCCGCCCTACCAGATCGTCACGCGCAAGCCGTTCGCGACCCTGAAGGACCTCGAGGGCACGAAGGTCCGCGCCTCCGGTTCGGCCAAGGAGCTGGTGCTCAAGAAGCTGAAGCTGACGCCCGTGCTGATTCCGACGCCGGAGGTCTACGAGTCGTTGTCCCGGGGCACCATCGACGGGGTGCTGTTCCCGTTCAACAGCCTGGTGCCCTACGAGATCCACAAGCTGTCGCAGACCTCCACCATCGGCGAGAACTTCGGTTCCTTCGTCGCCAATTACGTCATCGCGGAGAAGCGCTGGCAGAGCCTGCCCGCCGGGGTGCAGGCGGCGCTGACGAAGATGGGCGACGAGATCGTGCGTTCCACCTGCGCGCAGGTGGAGCGCGACGAGGCCGGCGACATCGAGAAGGTCAAGCAGGCGGGCATGAAGATGGTGACCTTGTCAGCGGCGGACAAGGCCGTCGCCGCGGCGGCGATGGGCGAAGTGGCCAAGGAATGGGCCGACGCGCTGGACCGCCGCGGCCGCGCGGGCACCGAGGTGCTCGAGGCGTTCAAGGCCGGGCTGAAGTGAACCGCGCTGAGCCGATGCCCGATTCGAAGCCCGCCGAACAACGCCCGGACAGACCGGCACTCTCCTACCCGTTCGAGACGGTGCCGGCGCCGGGCGAGGTGCTGCAGGTGGCTCCGGGCGTGACGTGGATGCGCATGGCCCTGCCGATGCAGCTGAACCACATCAACCTGTGGGCGATCGACGATGGCGACCGCTGGGCGGTGGTCGACACCGGCATGCGCACCGACGAGACGCTGGCCGCGTGGCGGCAACTGCTGGCCAAGGGCGACGACGGCCGCAGGGTGGGTCGCGTGTTCGCCACCCACATGCATCCTGATCACGTCGGCATGGCCGGCTGGCTGACACGCAAGTTCGACTGCCAGCTGTGGATGACCAAGATGGAGTACCTGAACTGCCGCGTACTCGCTGCCGATACCGGCCGCGAGGCGCCAGCCGACGCGATCCGGTTCTACCGCCGCGCCGGCTGGGGGGACGCGGCAATCGAAGACTATCGCGCGCGCTTCGGCAAGTTCGGCCAGTTCATCCACGCGTTGCCCGAGAGCTACCGCCGCATTCGCGATGGCGAGACGGTGCGAATCGGCGACCACGACTGGCGCGTCATCGTGGGCACCGGCCACTCGCCCGAGCACGCCTGCCTGCACTGTCCCGATCTGAAGCTGCTGATCAGCGGCGACCAGGTGCTGCCCCGGATCTCGTCGAACGTGTCGGTGCATCCGACCGAACCCGAAGCCGATCCGCTGCACGACTGGCTGTCGTCGATCGAGAAGATCAAGGCCGCTGTTCCCGACGACGTGCTGGTGCTGCCGGCGCACAACGAGCCGTTCCGCGGCCTGCATGCACGGCTGGACCATCTCGCGCAGGGCCATCATCGATCGCTTGCGCGACTGCTGAGGTCGCTTGACCGGCCGAAGCGGGTGATCGACGTCTTCGGCGCGCTGTTCGCGCGCGCGATCGATCCCGCGGACGGCAGCATGCAGCTGGGTCTGGCCAGCGGCGAGAGCATCGCCAACCTGAACTACCTGATGAACCGCGGCGACGTGCGACGCGAGTTCGATGCCGACGGCGTGGCCTGGTTCTGTCGCATCGCCGCTTGAGCGTCAGGGTCCCCGACCTCACTTGAACTGCACCGGCGGGGCCTGCGCCGATCGCGGACGGCTGCCGCCGCTCACGCGGGCGGTGGTGCAACGGTACGGTCGCTGTACAGGGCCTCGCGTTCTGCGACGCCGTAGCCGAGTTCGGCGAGGATCGCCGCCGCATGCTCGCTCAGGCGCGGCGGCAGGCCCGCCACGCGCCCCGGCGTGGCGCCGAGCTTCACCGGCACGCCCAGATGGCGATGGCCGTCGGCCTCGACCGCCATCGCGCGGTGCACGGCGTGCGGCTGCGTGAGCGCCTGCGCGACGTCGTTCACCGGCCCGGCCGGCACGCCGCGGCGCATCAGCGTTTCGCACAGCGGCGCGGCCGCAAGCCCGGCCAACGTGCGCGAAGCGCGCGAACTGCCCGTCGTTGACGATGCCGAGAAACACCTCGCCGTCGGCGGCCGAGTAGCGGTCGTAGGGCGCGATGTTCGGGTGCGAGCTGCCCATGCGCTGCGGGATGCGGCCCGAGTAGTACCAGTTGGATGCATGCGGCATCTGCAGGGCCAGCCCGCTGTCGAAGAGCGTCGCCTCGACGCGCTGGCCGCGGCCCGTGGCGGCGCGGGCGGCCAGCGCGAGCAGCACGCCGACTATCGCGTTGTAGCCGGTCAGGAAGTCGACCACCGGCACGCCCAGCCGCAGCGGGCCCGACTCGGGCGTGCCGTTGGTGCTCATCAGCCCGCAGATGGCCTGCGCCACCGCGTCGTAGCCGGGCAGTCCGCCGAGCGGCCCGTCGGCGCCGAAGCCGCTCACGCTGCAGTAGACGAGCCGCGGGTGGCGCGCCGCGAGCGTGCTCTCGTAGCCCAGGCCCCACTTCTCCATCGTGCCGGGCAGGAAGTTCTCGATCAGCACGTCGGCATCGGCGAGCAGCCGCTCGAGCAGCGCGCGCCCGGCCGGGCGCGACAGGTCGACGGCGATCGAGCGCTTGCCGCGGTTGAGCGCGCCGAAGTAGGCGTTTTCGCCGCGCTCGTCCAGCGGCGGCCCGAAGCGGCGCGACTCGTCGCCGTCGGGCGGCTCGACCTTGATCACCGAGGCGCCGTGGTCGGCCAGCATCTGCGCGGCCAGCGGGCCGGCCAGCACGCGCGACAGGTCGACCACGCGCAGCCCCGCGACCGCGCCGCGCGCCGACGCGTCAGCCACCGCCGTGCTCCGCGAGCAAGCGCAGGACCTCGGCGCGGATGGCCGGAGGGATCGCGATCGAGCGGCGCGCCTTCAGGTCGAAGAACAGCGCGGCCACGACGATCGTCGTGAGCAGCGCGCCGTCTGCCGCATCGACGATGTGGTGGACGACGTGGAACACCTTCTCGCCGACCGCGAGCACGCCGCTGCGCACCTCGATGCCGGTGCCGGCGCGCATCGGCCGGTGGTAGACGATGTCGTAGTCCAGCGCCGCCGAGCCGGTACCGCTGGCGAACAGCGCGTTGCGGTCGATCTTCATGCACAGGAAAAGGTGCGTGATGGCATCGTTGAAGCGCGCGATGTGCGCCTGCGGCGAGGCTACGCCGTCGGGGCCGCACTCCCAGCCCTCGACCGAGCCGCGGCAGGTCAGCGGCAGCGCGTCGAGCGGCGGCGCGCCCGGCGGCAGCACGTCGGCCATCGGTGCCGGCGGTTCGATGCCGGGCAGTTCGCCGGCCAGCGCCGAGGCGGCGAGATGGACGTCTTCGGGCCACGGCACGGCGCGCGTGCTGCCGGGCGCGGTCCATTGCAGGCGCGTCTCGAAGGCGGCCGACTCCACGCCCGTCTCCTGGTTGATCATGCGGCTGGCGATGTCCACCGTGCCGTCGGCGCGCACCGTGCGGAAGCCGGAGCGGACGACGTAGATGTCGCCCGCGCGCAGTTCGCGCTTGAACAGCGTGCGGTCGGCCACCGGCCACAGCGTCGCACCGGCGGTGCGCAGCCGCGAGGGCGGCAGCCCGACGCGGGCGGCCAGATGGGCCTGAGCGGCGCTCGCCTTGGCCAGGTAGTACTGCACGTTCATGTGGCCCCACTGGTCGCAGTCCCAGGGGTTGACCGCGCCGCGGCCGGTGACGAAGGTGTTCAAGCGGCAGCCTCCGCCGCCAGCCGCCGCTCCAGCGCGCGCGCGAACACGGCCGCATCGAGCGGCGTGGAGCGGCGCGCGTCGAGGTCCATGTTGACCGTGTAGACCTTGCTCGTCATCGCCACCTGCCCGGTCTCGACGTTGACGAGCCGGTGGAAGAACGTGAGCTTGCGTTCGCTGGCCTCGAGCACGCCGCTTTCCATGCGCACAAGGTCGCCGGCGCGCAGTTCCTTCAGGTACGCGATCTCCTGCTTCACCGCCGCCGGCGCCTGCCGCCGCTCGCGGACGAACGCCGGCGTGATGCCGATCGAGGCCATCACGTGCCAGGCGGCATCGGACACCTTCGAGACGTAGAACTGCACGTTCATGTGCCCGAGGTGGTCGCACTCGGAGGCCGCGACGTGGCCGAGGTGGGTCTCGACGAGCAGCGGCTGCTGCGGGTCGCTCGGCGCCGTCACTCCTCGGCCTTGTAGTTGGTTTCCTTCACGATGCGCCGCCACTTCGCCATGTCCGCCTCGATGGTGCGCCCGAGCTCGGCCGGCGTGCTGCCGACGGGGTCGTAGTTGACCTGCGCGAGGCGCTCGCGCACGTCGTCGAGCGCGACGATGCGCTTGACCTCGGCGGCGAGCTTCGAGACGATCTCCGGTGGCGTGCCGGCCGGCGCGAGGAACGCGACCCACGAGTCGAGCGTGATGCCCTTGATGCCGGCCTCCTCGAGGGTCGGCACGTCGGGCAGCAGCGGCGAGCGCTTGGGCATCATCACCGCCAGCGGGCGCAGCTTGCCGGTCTTGATGTGCTGGATGCCGATGAACGGATCGACCACCGCATCGATCTCGCCGCCGACCACCGCGGCAAGCTGCGGTGCCGTGCCCTTGTAGGGCACCAGGATGAGATTGGCCTGCAGCGCCTGCTTGAGCTGCTCGCCGATCAGGCGCAGCAGCGCCGTGCCGGCGCCGTAGCTCAGCCCGTTGGGGCGCTTGCGCGACTCGGCGGCGAACTCCTGCATGGTGCGCACCGGCAGCGCGGCATTGACGACGAACACGCCGTTCGGGTTGGCGACCAGCGAGATCGGCGCGAAGTCCTTCACCGGATCGTAGGGCGTCTTGTAGAGGATCGAGGTCAGCGTCTGCGTGCTGGCGACGGTCATCAGCAGGGTGTAGCCGTCGGGCGCGGCCTTTGCCACGGCATCGGTGCCGATGATGCCGTTGGCGCCGGGCTTGGGCTCGACGTTCACCGTCTGCTTGAGCGACTCGCTCAGCTTGGCGGCGACGAGCCGGGCGACGACGTCGGTGGTGCCGCCCGCGCCGAACGGGATGACGATGCGGATCGGCTTGCTCGGGTAGGCATCGGCGCTCCAGGCCGGCACCGCGGCGCAGGTGAAAAGGGCGAAGAAGCAGCTGAAGAGGCGGTTGAGTCGTGCGTGCATCATCGTCTCCTCACTCCGCCTTGAGGCCGGCGGCCTTCACCGTGGCGGCGACAGTCTTCAGCTCGGCGCGGTGCAGTTCGGCGAGCACTTCGGCGTCGCCTGGGCGCGGCTCCCACGAGATCGCGCGGATCTTGTCGGCCATCGTGGGCTCCTTGAGGACCGCCATCAGCTCACGCGTGAGCCGGGCGGTGATGTCCCGCGGCACGCCGGCCGCCGCGAAGAAGCCGACCCACGCGGTGTAGGTCATCTTGATTCCGGTCTCGCTCACTGTCGGCAGATCGGGGGCCAGGGAAGAGCGCTGGCCGCTCGTCAGCGCCAGGATGCGCAGGCGCCCGGCCTTGGCGTTCGGCGCGCTGCTCGACAGCGGCTCGCAGATGACGTCGATCTGGCCGCCGATGAGGTCGGTCAGCGCCTGCGCCGACGCCTTGTACGGCACCTTGGTGATGTCGACGCCGGCCACCGTCTTGAACAGTTCGCCGCACAGCAGCCCCGAACTCGTGCCGTAGGCATAGTTGAGCTTGCCCGGCGACGCCTTCGCCGCCGCGACCAGGTCCTGCATCGACTTGATCGGCGAGGCAGCCGGAACGACGAACACGAACGGCGCATCGCCCACCAGGGCCAGCGGCACGAGGTCCTTCAGCGGATCGATGGGGAAGCTGGCGTAGAGGAAGGCATTGGCGGCGACCGTCGTGCTCGAGCCGAACAGCAGCGTGTAGCCGTCGGCCGGCGCCTTGGCCAGCGTCTGCACGCCGAGCACGCCGCCGGCTCCGGCGCGGTTGTCGACCACCACGGTCTGGCCGAGCTTCTCACCCAGCAAGGGAGCGATGAGCCTTGCCATCGCGTCGGTGCTGCCGCCGGCGCCCTGCGGCACGATCAAGGTCACCGGCTTGGTGGGCCAGCCCTGGGCCTGCGCGGCGCCAATCGACGCCACCAGCGCCAGCGCGCCCAGGAACCATCTCGAGGGTGTCTTCATGCTCGTCTCCGCATTGGATGACCGGCTCGCGCCGGCGTTGGGGTAGGGCGTGCGCGGGCTTCCTCGCCGCGCACGCGTTGCCTAGAATCCGCGCGGGCCACGATCGGCCCGCCACAGGAGAAACCATGAGCGATCCCGCGGTGCTCGTCAGCCGCCGCGATCTCGTCTGCGAGATCACCCTGAACCGACCGGAGCATCGCAACGCGATGGCACCGGAACTGCTCGGCCCGTTCCAGCAGGTGATCGACGACGTCAAGATGGACCGCGAGATCCGCTGCGTGATCATCACGGGCAGCGGCGCGAACTTCTGCTCGGGCGCCGACTTCCGCAGTTCGATCCTCGACCGCCGCGGCGAGTCGCCGCAGGACGCGTCGTACGCGATCTACCGACCGTTCCTGACGATCCTCGACGTGCAAGTGCCGGTGATCGCGGCGATGAACGGCCACGCCATCGGGGGCGGCTTCGGGCTGGGGCTGGTGTGCGACATGCGCGTCGCCAACCGCGAGGCGCGCTACGGTGCCAATTTCGCGCGCCTGGGCCTGCACTCCGGCATGGCGATCAGCTATCTGCTGCCGCGCATCGCCGGCGTGCCGCGCGCCGCCGAACTGCTGTTCACCGGGCGCGTTTTCTCCGGCGCCGAGGCGGCCGATATGGGCATTGCCAACCACGCGGTGGCACCCGACCAGGTGCTCGCGCGCGCCCGCGCGATCGCCGCCGAGATCGCCGGCTGCGCGCCGGTGGCGGTGCGCATGCTCAAGCGCTCGCTGTACCGCGGCCTGTCGTGGGATCCGAAATCGGCCGGCGAGATCGAGGCGTTGCTGCAGTCGCGCACGCTGGAGATGGAGGACGCCAAGGAAGGCGTCGCCGCGCTGCTGGAAAAGCGCACGCCGCAGTTCCGAGGCGTCTAGGCCCGCGGCCGCGGCGCGCGCGGCATTGGCCTCGGCTCTCACGGGCCCGGCGCCCCGGCCACGGTGACGCCGGACGCGACCAGCGCGGCGATCTCGTCGCGCGTGAAGCCGGCTTCGGCGAGCACCTCGGCACCGTGCTCGCCCAGGTGCGGGGCCAGCCTGCGCACGTCAGGCGGCGTGCGCGACCAGCGTGCCGGTGAGCGCAGCGTGACCACCGTGCCGTCGGTCGGATGCTGGTGGCGCTCGAAGAAGCCGACCGCCCTCAGGTGCGGATCCTCGAGCAGCGATTCGAGCGTTTGCAGCGGCCCGGCGGGCACGTCGGCCGAGGCGAGGATGTCGAGCCACTGGGCCGTGGTGCGCGTGCGGAACGTGGCGTCGAGCCAGGCGTAGACCGCGGCCGAATGCTCGGTGCGAGCGCGCAGGTCGGCGAACCGCGGATCGTTCATGCGCCCGCCTTCGCCGATGCTTTCCAGCACCGAGCGCCACTGGCGATCGGTGATGAGGAAGGCGCACAGGTAGCCGTCGCGCGTCTTGAACGGGCGCCGGTCGGCGCTGAGGTGGCGCTGGTAGCCGGGCGGGCCGAGCGGCGGATCGAACGAGCAGCCCATGAGGTGGTCGCCGAGCACTCCTTGCGCCAGCGTCTCGAACATCGGCACCTCGAGCGCCTGGCCCTCGCCGGTGCGCAGCTTGTGCACCAGCGCGCCGAGCACCGCATTGACGAGCGCGATGCCGGTGTAACGGTCCGCCATCGCCATCGGGATGTAGCGCGGTTCGCCGCCGCCCGCGCGCTCGAACAGGCTCGGGATCGCCGTCATGCCCTGCATCAGGTCGTCGAGCGCGGGACGGGCGGCGTAAGGGCCGTCCTGCCCGAAGCCGACGGCGCCGACGTAGATGATGCCGGGATTGACGGCCGCGAACGCCTCGTAGCCGAGGCCGAGCCGGGCCATCGCGAGCGGGCGGACGTTGTAGACGAAGATGTCGGCCTTCGCCGCCAGGCGCAGCAGCGCATCGCGTCCGCCGGGCTGCTTGAGGTCGAGCACGATGCTGCGCTTGTTGCGGTTGTTCTGCTGGAAGATGCCGCCCATCCCGGGGCTCGGCGCGGGCCCGATGCCACGAACGACGTCACCTTCGCGAGGCTCGACCTTGATCACGTCGGCGCCCATGTCGCCGAGCAGCTGGGTGGCGAACGGCCCGAGCAGGAAGCCGCTCAGGTCGAGCACGCGGATGCCGTTCAGGGCGCTCATCGGCTTCCTCTTTCCGCGTCCGGTGCCGTTGGCTCAGACTCTCAGCCGGGCGACGTGCAATCGACGACGGCCTGCCAAGCCGAGCGCAGGCCGCGCTGGCGCAGGTTGTCGACGAGCGCGCGCGCCCATGCAGCTTCGGCGCCGTGCTCGTCGCGCCATGCCTGCAGGCGCAGCGTGCTGAGGTGCAGGGCGTGCTCGGCGGTGATGCCGATGGCGCCGTGCAACTGGTGCGCGATGCGCACTGCGAGCCCGGCCGCCTCGCCGGCGCGCAGCTTG
Organism: Burkholderiales bacterium; assembly: GCA_016223165.1. Taxonomy (GTDB): domain Bacteria; phylum Pseudomonadota; class Gammaproteobacteria; order Burkholderiales; family Burkholderiaceae_C; genus Rubrivivax. The sequence continues at coordinate 351,023 of JACRPO010000012.1, read as the reverse complement.
GCCGCGGCCGCCGCGGGGACGAACCAGGGCGTGCCCTCGGCCTTCGCCGCCGCGCGCACCGCGACGCGCGCAGCCGCGGCTTCCTCGGCGAGCTGCGCCAGCTGGTGCTGCACGGCCTGGAACTGGCCGATCGCACGACCGAACTGAACGCGTTCGCCGGTGTAAGCCAGCGTCAGCGCCAGCACGCGGCCGAGCGCGCCGGCGATCTCGGCCGCAGTGAGCACGGCGGCGCGCGCGCGCACGTCGGCAACCCGCAGCCCGGGCAGCCGCGCGCAGGCGAAGCCGGGAGTGCGCAGAGTGAGCGCGCGCGCGCTCACGCGCGCCGCGGGTTCGACGCCGCGGGCCGCAGCAGGCTGCACCTCGAGGGCATCGCGCGGCAGCCACAGCAGGCATGCGTCGGCGTCTGCCACGCCGCCGACGAGCGCCACGTGCCGCGCCTGCGCGGCCCACGGCACGCCCGGCTCGTCGAGCGTCAGCGTCGCGCCGCCGCGCAGCGCGGCTGGGTCGGCAGCGGTGAACGCGACGGCGACCGGCTCGGGAGTTGCGGCGCCGAGCCCGGCCTGCGCGCGCAGCCAGCCGGCCAGCAGTGCTTCGGCGAGCGGCAGCGGCACGCTGAACGCGCCGGCGCGCTCGAGCAGCGCGCAGGCATCGAGCCAGTCGCCGCCGGCGCCACCGGCGGCCTCGGGAACCAGCAACTGGTGCGCTGCGAGGGCCTCGACGTCGGTCCACAGCGCCTGTGCCCACGGGGCGCCGGGAGCGGCATCGGCGGCGCCGCAGCGCTGGCCGAACAGGCGTTCGGCGGCTTCGGCCAAGGGGCGGGCGAGGTCGCTCATCGGGACTGAAGATGCTTGGCGATCATGTTGCGCAGCACTTCGTTCGTACCGCCGCGCAGCGTGTAGGTGGGGGCGAGCGGAAACGCGCCGGCGAGCAGAGCCTCGAGCGTGGCGTCGCCGGCGATGCGCGCGTCGGCGACCATCGCCTCGCGCACGATCTCGAGCGAGTCGCGCTCGAAGTTCGTTCCCAGGTCCTTGACCATCGCCGCCTCGATGACCGGCGAGCCGCCCGCCTCGAGCGCGCCCCAGATGCCCAGGCACATGTTGCGCAGCGTGATCAGACGGGCGAGCAGGCGTCCGGCGGCGATGTCACCGGCCGACGGCGCGGCGTCGAGCACGAGCCGCAGGCAGCGCTCGACGATCGGCATGGTGCTGAGGAAGCGTTCGGGACCGCTGCGCTCATAGGCCAGTTCGCTGGTCACCTGTTTCCAGCCGTCGCCGGTGTTGCCGACCAGCCGGTCGGCCGGCAGTTCGACGCCGTCGAAGGTCACTTCATTGAAGTGATGGCTGCCGTCGAGCATGCGGATGGGGCGAATCGTCACGCCCGGCGCCTTCAGGTCGACGATGAACTGGCTCAGCCCGGCGTGGCGCGCCTTCGGGTCGAGCGGCGCGGTGCGGCACAGCACGATGGCGTGGTGCGCGACGTGCGCGCCGCTGGTCCACACCTTCCGTCCGTGCAGCCGCCAGCACCCGCCGGCGTGTTCGGCGCGCGTGCGCACCGAGGCCAGGTCGGAGCCGACGTCGGGCTCGCTCATGCCGATGGCGAACCACGTCGTTCCAGCGGCGATTCGCGGCAGGAACTTCCGGCGCTGCGTCTCGGTGCCGAAGCGCATCAGCAGCGGCGCGCTCTGGCGCGCCCCGATCCAATGCGCGCCGACGGGGGCGCCGGCGGCGAGCAGTTCCTCGTTGATGGTCAACGTGTCGAACGCACTGCCGCCGCGCCCGCCCCAGGCCACCGGCCAGTGGTAGCCGATCCAGCCGCGCTCGCCGAGCTTGCGGCTGAAGTCGCCGGCCAGGCCTTCGGTCCACGAGTTGCTCTGCGGGGCGAAGCCGCCGCCGCGGGTTTCCGCGGCCAGAAACTCGCGGACCTGGCGTCGCAGGCTTGCCGTGGCCGCGCCGACGGCGGGCAGGTCGAAGTCGGAGTCCAGGAACAGCATGCGGGCTGGCAATGAGGGGCCGGTGCGGGTATTCTACCAACCGACCGTTAGTTTTGCGTTCCAGACCAACCCCGATCGACTGCCATGTCCAACCGCTCCCTCGACGATCTGAACCCCGGCGACGTGTTCAAGAGCTACGGCCGCACCGTCACCGAGACCGACATCGTGCTCTTCACCAGCCTGGCCGGGTTGAAGCTGCCGATCTTCATCAACGAGGAGTTCGCGAAGAAGCACACCGACTTCGGCGGGCGCATCTGCCCCGGGCTGCTGACCGCGACGATCGCCGCGGGAATGATGGAGGAGATCCTCGGTCCGGCGACGATCGCCGCGCTGGAGTTGACCGACTTCAAGTTCCCCGTGCCGGTGCGGCCGGGCGACACGCTGCGCGCCGAAATCACCATCGAGGGCAAGAGGAACCTCTCCGACGGCAAGCGCGGGATCATGCACGGGCGGGTGCGCGTGTACAACCAGCGTGCCGAACAGGTGTTCGAGTTCAGCGAGAAGCTGATGATGCGCCGCGGACGCGTCGACGACCTCGTCTGAGGCGTCGGTCGCCGATGCAGACCGACCCGACGCAGGACGCAGCGTGATCTTCCAGGACGCCGGCTTTTCGCTGCCCGAACTGCCCGCCGAAGTCGAAGCGCTGCGCGCGGAGGTGCGCACGTTTGTGCGCACCGAGATCGAGGCCGAGGGCTTCGTGCCCGCGTGCAACGCCTGGATGGACGGCTTCGATCCCGCGTTCTCGCGCCGTCTGGCGCAGCGCGGCTGGGTCGGCATGACCTGGCCCAGGCGCTACGGCGGCCACGAGCGCGGCGCGTTCGAGAACTTCGTCGTCAACGAGGAACTGCTTGCCGCCGGCGCGCCGGTGGCTGCGCACTGGGCCGGCGTGCGCCAGACGGGCCCGCTGCTGATGCGCTTCGCCAACGACGCGATCAAGGATTACTTCCTGCCGCGCATGGCGCGCGCCGAGCTGTTCTTCGCCATCGGCTTGAGCGAGCCCGACGCCGGCTCCGACCTCGCCCAGGTGCGCACGCGCGCGCGCGCGGTCGACGGCGGCTGGGTCGTCAACGGCCGCAAGATCTGGTCGAGCGGCGCGCACCGGGCCCACTGGATGATGGTGTTCTGCCGCACCGGCGGCGAGGCCGAAGGCGACCGCCGCGGCGGCTTCAGCCAGCTGATCGTCGATCTGAAGGACCCCGGCGTCACCATCCGCCCCATCCACATGATGAACGGGGCGCACCATTTCAACGAGACCGTCTTCGACGACGTGTTCGTGCCGTCGGAACGGCTCATCGGCCAGCCGGGCGACGCCTGGTCGCAGGTGGTCAGCGAACTGGGCTACGAGCGCAGCGGGCCGGAGCGCTTCCTGAGCGTCTTTCCGCTGCTGGCGGCGCTCGTGCGGCTCGCGGCAGCCCGCCCGGACGAGCGCCGAGTCGTTGCGGTCGGCCAGTTGACGGCGCGCCTGTGGACGCTGCGCCGCATGTCGATCGCCCTCTTGATGCTGCTGGCGCGCGGCCAGTCGCCCGAGGTCGAGGCGGCGCTCGTCAAGGACCTCGGCACGCGCTTCGAGCGCGAGGCCGTCGAGATCGCGCGCGGCCTCGCGGCGCATCGTCCCGGCAAGGACACGCACGACTTCGACGCCCAGCTGGCCAAGTGCCTGCTGGTGGCTCCGGCGTTCACCCTGCGCGGCGGAACGAACGAGATCCTGCGCAACGTCGTTGCGCGCAGCCTGGGACTGCGATGAGCGAAACGAAGGCGGCGCTGGTGCGCACCGCCGAACGCCTGTTTGGGGCCTTCTGCCCGCCGGCGGTGGTGAACGCGGCCGAGCAGGGCACGTGGCCCGAGGCGCTGTGGAAGGCGCTCGCCGACGCCGGTCTGCTGCACGCGTGGCTGCCCGAGGCGGCGGGCGGCTCGGGGCTCGCGGTGCGCGACATCCTGGTGCTGCTGCGCTCCTTGGGCGCTGCGGCCGCGCCGGTGCCGCTGGCCGAGACGCTGCTCGCCGGCTGGCTGCTGCACCGCGCCGGCCTGCGTGCGCCCGAAGGTCCGCTGAGCATCGCTCCGGTCGCCCCGGACGAGCGCATCGTCCTGCGCCGCAGCGGCCGCGGCTTCCAGCTCGCGGGCGCGGCGCGCCTCGTGCCCTGGGCCGCGGCATCCGCTCGCATCGCCGTCGTCGGGCGCAGCGGGAGCGACGAATGGGTGGCGCTCGTGGATGGCGCGCGCTGCCGCATCGCGCCGGGGCACAACCTGGCCGGCGAGCCGCGCGACGCGGTGGATTTCTATGGCGTCGCTGTCGATGCCGCCGACGTCGCCGCCGTGCCGGCCGGCACGGCCGGCGATGCGTGGGCGCGCGGGGCCCTGCTGCGCGCCGCACAGATGACCGGCGCGCTCGAGAAGGCGCTCGCGCTGAGCCTGCGCTACGCCGGCGATCGGGTGCAGTTCGGCAAGCCGATCGGCCGTTTCCAGGCCATCCAGCATCAGCTCGCGCAGATGGCGGCCGAGGTCGCCGCGGCCTGCGTCGCGGTCGATGCCGCCGGCCAGGCCCTCGACCGCGGCGCCGGCCTCGCCGAGATCGGTTGCGCCAAGCTGCGCGTCGGGGAGGCCGCCGGGGTCGTCGCGGCGTTCGCGCACCAGATCCACGGCGCGATCGGCGTCACCTTCGAGCACGTGCTGCACCACTCGACGCGCCGCCTGTGGAGCTGGCGCGACGAGTTCGGCAGCGAGACCGCCTGGGCCGGCTACCTCGGTCACTGGGTCCTGCAGAGTCCCGAGGCCTACTGGAGCGCGCTGACCTCGCCGCACGGGCTGCCGGCCGGCGCCACCCCGCTCCGTGACCGCGCCCCGGGCGATCCGTCCGAGCACTGAACCACGGAGCACCCATGACATGAGCACACCCCTGGCACTTTCCGGCGTGCGCATCCTGGACCTGACCGAACTGCTGCCCGGCCCGTTCGCAACGCAGATGCTGGCCGACATGGGCGCCGAAGTGATCAAGATCGAGCGGCCCGGCGTCGGTGACAACGCGCGCAACCTGCTGCCGGGCACGTTCCGAATGGTCAACCGCGGCAAACGCAGCGTGACCCTCGATCTGAAATCCCCGGACGGCCGGGCGGCGCTGCTGCGCCTGGCCAAAGGCGCCGACGCGCTGCTCGAGGGCTACCGCCCCGGCGTGATGAAGCGGCTGGGCCTCGACTACGACACGCTGGCCGCGGCGGCGCCGCGGCTCATCTACGTGTCGATCTCCGGCTTCGGCCAGACCGGGCCGCTGCGCGACGTTCCGGGGCACGACCTCAATTACAACGCGGTCGCGGGCGTGCTGGCGCTGTGCGGCAGCCCGGACGGCCCGCCGGAGCAGGCCGTTGGCGTGCCGGTCGCCGACCTCAGCGGCAGCCTCTATGCCGTCACCTCGCTGCTGGCGGCACTCATGCTGCGCCAGAAAACCGGCCGCGGGCAGTTCCTCGACGTGTCGATCACCGATGCGGTGTTCACGATGGTCGGGCCGCGGCTGGGCAGCGTGCAGGACACGCCCGGGTTCGCCAAACGGCATGTGCTGCGCCGCACCGGCTACGGGGTGTACGCGACGCGCGATGACCGCTTCGTCGCGCTGGGTGCCATCGAGGACCACTTCTGGGCCCGGCTGGTCGAGGTGCTGGCGATCGAGGAACTGGCCGATCCGCGTTTCGCGCGCTCGGCCGCCCGCTGGCAGGCCGCCGACCGGCTGGACCCACTGATCCGCTCGCGCATGCGCGAGCGCACGCACGACGAGTGGATCGAACTGCTGACCCGCCACGACGTGCCGGTGACGACGGTGACCACGCTGGACCGCGTGTTCGACGACCCGCAACTGGCCGCGCGCGGCATGTTCCTGAAAGGCGAGGGCATGCGCTACGTGAACTATCCGGTGCCGATGCAGGGGGTCGACGCGGCCCGCCACGGCGAGGCGCCCGCGCTCGGCGCGGACAGCGCGCAAGTGCTGGCCGCCGCCGGCTGCACGCCGCAGCAGGTCGCCGCGCTCACCGGCCAGGGCCGCGCCTGAAGGCCCGCCCGATCGGCCGGCCTGCGTCGCCCCCGTCCGGGAACCCGCTTTGGCGAAAGTCCGCTTCGGGCATCTGCAAACCGCGACAGGAGGCCCAGCCATGAATGCACGGATCCCCAGGTTCCAGGAAGCACGCGCCGATACCCTCGGCTGCACCGTTCCGACCGGCTCTCCAGCCGGGATGCCGGACGCCGAATGGGCGGTGCGCTGCGACCTCGCCGCGGCGTACCGGCTGGTGGCGCTGTTCGGCTGGACCTACCTCATCGGCAACCACCTCTCGGCGCGCGTGCCCGGCACCGACGACGAGTTCCTGCTCAACCCCTACGGGATGATGTTCGAGGAGATCACCGCCTCGAGCCTGGTCAAGGTCGACCAGCACGGCAAGCTGCTCAGCGACACCGAGTACATCGTCAACCCTGCGGGCTTCGTGATCCACGGCTGCATCCATGCCGCGCGCCCCGACCTCGATTGCGTGATCCACCTGCACACGCGCGACGGCGGTGCGGTGGCGACGCAGGACGAAGGCCTGCTGCCGATCACGCAGAATGCGCTGCTGATCTACGACCAGGTCACCTACCACGACTACGAGGGCGTGGCCCTCGACATGGAAGAGCGGGCCCGCCTGCTCGCCGACCTCGGCGACAAGCGCATCATGATCCTGCGCAACCACGGCACGCTGACCGCAGGACGCACCGTCGCCGAAGCGTTCGTCACGATGTACCGGCTCGAGAAGGCCTGCGAGATGCAGATCGCGGCGCAGTCGGGAGGCGGCAAGCTGCGCGCGCTGCCGCCGGCGGTGGTGCAGGGCACCATCGAGACGGGCAAGCGCATCTACTCCAAGGGCGGCCTGTCGCCCGAAGGCGCACGCGAATGGAAGGCGCTGCTGCGCAAGCTCGAGCGCGACGACCCCGGCTACAGGCAGTGAGTCGCGGTGGCGGCGCCATGCGTCGCCCCGCCGGCCAACAAGAAGACGCAAGAAGACGCAAAGGAGACACCATGGTTCGCATCTTTCTGTGCTCGCTGTTCGCCGCACTGGCCCTCGCCGGCCCGTCGGGCGCCCAACAGGACTATCCAAACCGCCCGATCCGCCTGGTGGCGCCGTTCGCTGCCGGCGCCACGCTCGACATCACCGCGCGCATCGTCGGCGAGCAGCTGGCCGAGGTCTTCGGCAAGCAGGTGATCGTCGAGAACAAGCCCGGCGCCAGCGGGCTGCTCGGCAGCGGCGTGGTCGCCAAGGCGCCGCCCGACGGCTACACGCTGCTCCTGTTCACGCCCAGCAGCATGTTCTCGAGCATCAGCCTGTACACGCAGATGCCGTTCGACCCGACGAAGGACCTGGTGCCGGTGGCCAAGATCGGCAACACCGACTTCGTGCTGATCTCGGGCAACGACCTGCCGGTGAAGACGCTTCAGGAGTTCGTCGCGCTGGCCAAGGCGTCACCGTCGAAGTACACGCTGGGCTACAAGTCGCTGACCGCGCAGCTCACGGTCGAGTGGCTCAAGCAGGCGGCCGGCATCGACGTGCGCTCGATCCCCTACAGGGACGGCGCCGCCGCGTTCGTCGATCTGGCCAGCGGCCAGCTCTCGGCCATGGTCGAGCCGGTGCCTTCGTCGATCGGGCAGATCAAGGCCGGGCGCGTGAAGGCGATCGCCGTCTCGGCGAGCCAGCGTTCGGCGGCGCTGCCCGACGTGCCGACCGTGATCGAGTCGGGCTACGCCGGGATCGACACCAGTGTCGAGGCGGTGGTCTACGCCCCGGCGGGGACACCGGCGCCGATCATCGCCCGGCTGCACCAGGAAATCAGCCGCATCGTGCAGATCGAAGCGGTGCGCGCCAAGCTCGCACAGGTCGGCATGGACGCGATGACCAAGACGCCGCAGGCGCTGACCGAAGAGGGCAAGGACGCGCCGGCCAAGTGGGGCCGCATCATCAAGCTGGCCAACATCCCGAAAGTGAACTGAACGCAACGCGGAGAACACATCATGGCACTCGGAGTTCGCAAGCTGTCGTTCGCGCTCGGCGCGGAGATCACCGGGCTGGACCTGCGCCGGCCGATGGACGCGGCGGCCGCCGCCGAAGTGCGGCGCATCTGGCTCGACAACCTGGTCGTCGTCATCCGCGACCAGGACATCACGCCGCAGCAGCAGGTTGCCTTCGGGCGCCACTTCGGCCCGCTCGACGACCACAAGAGCCTGCCCTTCTACCGCCTGGAGGGCGTGCCCGAGATCTTTCTCATCACCAACAAGCTGGTGAACGGCAAACCGTCGGAGACCAAGGACACCGGGCGGCTGTGGCACTCGGACCATTCGTTCACGACCCATCCGACGATGGCCAGCGCGCTGTACTGCAAGGAGATCCCCGAGGTCGGCGGCAACACGCTGTTCACCAACATGTACAGTGCCTACGACTCGCTGTCCGACGGGCTGAAGAAGCTGCTCGACGGCCTCGAGGCGGTACACGACATCCGCGACTACGCGCCGTTCCGCTCGCGCAACGCCGAGCAGCGCGCCGAGATGCACCGCATCAACCCGGCGGTGGCGCAGCCGGTGGTTCGCGTGCACGGCGAGACGGGACGCAAGGCGCTGTACGTCAGCGAGGCGCTGACCTTCCGCTTCGTCGGCATGACCGAGGAGGAGAGCGCGGGCCTGCTCAAGTTCCTGTGGCGGCGCTCGGTGCAGCCCGAGTTCACCTACCGCCACGAGTGGCGTCCGGGCGACCTGCTGATGTGGGACAACCGCTGCGCGATGCACATGGCGCCCGCCGACTACGCGCCGGGCCAGCCGCGGCTCATGCATCGCATCACGATCCTCGGCACGCCGTGCGGGCGCCTGTACAGCGAGCAGTCGACGGTGCGCGCGGCCGCCTGAGCGCGCGCCAGATCTTCCTCGCCCTTCGGCGCAAGCCCCGGAGTCGCGTCATCGCCGACGATCACCGCCGTCGTGCAGATGAAGTCCGGGCGCGTGCGCGGGCTCGCGGTGGGCTCGACGAAGCGCTCGCAGCTGCTGCCCGAACTGCCGACGATGGCCGAAGCCGGCGTGCCCGGCTTCGAGGGCTATTCGTGGCTGGCGATCGTCATGCCGGCGGGCGTGCCGAAGGAGATCGTGACCAAGATGCAGGACGAGGTGCTGCGCATCATCGAGCTGCCCGACGTGAAGGAGAAGATGCTCGCCGGCGGTCTGGAGCCGCTGCCGCTGACCGCGCCGCAGGTGGCCGAGCTGTTCCGCACCGAGATGGCCAAGTGGGGCAAGGTCATCAAGCAGGCAGGGCTGAAGATCGAGTGAGGATCCGGCGTGCCGCCTTCAGTTCTGCTGCGGCAGGTTCGCTTCCTTGTACACGCGTGCCCACTTGGCGATCTCGCGCGCGACCATGTCGCGCAGTTCCTCCGGCGTGCTCGTCGCCGGCTCCATGCCGACCTGGGCCAGCCGCTCGCGCACCTCGGTGTTCTGCATGGCGCGCAGGATCTCGGCGTGCAGCTTCGCCAACCGGTCCTTGGGCGTTCCCGCCGGTGCGAAGAAGGCGATCCATGCGCCCGACTCGAAGCCGGCATAGCCCGATTCGGCGATCGTGGGGATGTCCGGAGAGAGTGCGCTTCGTGTTGCCGACGTCACCGCCAGGCCCTTGAGGCGCCCGGCCTTGATCATCGGCAAGCCGGAAGGCAGGGGCTCGAAGTGCGCATCGACCTGGCCACCGGCCACGTCGGTAAAGGCGTTGACCGGCGTCTTGTACGGCACCGACGTCATCTGGATCGCGGCGGTCGCCTTGAACAGCTCGCCGGTGAGCTGCGCGACGCTGGCGGCATACGAGATCGACAGCTTGCCGGGATTGGCCTTGGCCGCGGCGACGAGGTCCTTCAGAGACGCATGCGGCCCCGTGGCCGAGACCAGCAGCACGTAGGACACGCGACCGACGTGCATGATCGGGTCGAAGTCGCGCACCGGGTCGTAAGGCAGCTTGCTGAACATGCTGACCGCGATGCCGTGCGTGCCGTTGGACGCCAGCACGATGGTGTAGCCGTCGGGCGGCGACTTGGCGACGGCGTCCACCGCGATCGTGCCGTTCGCGCCGGGCCGCGTATCGACGATCACCGGCTGCCCGGTGTTCTCCTGGAGCTTCTGGCCGATGATGCGCGCGATCACGTCGGTGCTCGATCCCGCGGCGAAGGGCGAGACGATGCGGATCGGTCGCTCGGGGAAGCCTTGCCCGCGCGCGGACAGCGCCAGCACGAGCGCCAGGGCGCCTGCCGTGGCGCGCAGGATGAACTGGGGCGTCTTCATCGTGTGTTCCCTCTCGTGATGCTCGATCGCAGGCGGGCGGCGGGCCCCGCCGGGCTCAGGCCGTCGACCAACTCGGCAGCGCCTTCGCGGGCGGCGCCGGCAGCGGCGTCGACGAAGTGCCCCGTCACCGGCCCGACGACCGACGTGCGCAGCATCGTGCGGATCTGCCGCGGGTCGAAGTCGGCAAGCGCCAGATGCATGGCGCAGCGGTTGTCCCACATGACGACATCGTCGACATGCCAGTGGTGCCGGTACGTGAACTGCGGCTGCACCGAGTGCTCGAAGAGGAAGCGCAGCAAGGGCCGGCTCTCGTCCTCGGTCATGTCGACGAAGCGCGTCGTCACCGCCTCGCTGACGTAGAGTGCGCGCCGTCCTGTCACCTCGTGCACGCGCACGACCGGCTGCGCGGTCGGCGGATCCATCCTGCGCTTGAGCGCGAGCTGCTCGGGCGACAGCGCCTTCACTAGGCTGTCGGCGCGCCCGAGCACGTCGTGCACCGCCCACAGCGGGTCGAGCGCCGCCCTGAGCCCTTCGGACAGCGTCTCGTAGGCGAGGTACTGATTGGCGAACATCGTGTCGCCGCCGACGTCCGGCAGCTCGCGGCAGTACAGGAACGTGCCGATCGGCGCCTGCGGCACGAAGGACCGGTCGGCATGCCACTTGCGCCCGACGGCCCGCGTGCGCGACGGCTCGTGGGCGATCTCGCGGTTGGTGACCGTCATCAGCCCGCGGCAGGCCGGGTCGACGTACTCGTCGAGCCCCTGGTAGCTGCCGAGAACCTCGAGCGCGCCGAAGCGTTCGGTGAAGGCGGCGAAGCCGAGGTTCGTCAGCCGCTGGCGCGGGAAGACGAGCACCAGGTGCTCCATCCATGCGGCAAGGATCGCCTCCAACGTGGCGGCGTCGAGGCGCGACAGGTCCGCGCCGAGCACCTCGGCCCCGAGACCGTGGGCCAGGCGGCGAATCTCGATCGGCATGCTTCGTCCTCCCTGCGTGGCCGGCCGCGACGCGGGCGGGCCGGAAGTTGAGCAACGTATATCACCTGGCGGTTGACCGTTAGGTGGCCTTCCCCGATTGACGGCGCCGCCGCGCGGTCGGCCGCACGGCGGCGCCCGCGGCTCACTCGGCGCGGATGTTGCCTTCACGGATGACCTTGCCCCATTTCGCGCGGTCGGCCGCGACCAGCGCGGTCAAGTCGTGCGCCGAGCCGGCACCCGGTTCGGCATTGCCGGCAGCGATGCGCTGGCGGCCCGCCGGGCTTTCCAGCGCCTGCGTGACTTCGGCGTGCAGCCGGGCGACGATGGCCGGCGGCGTGCCCGCGGGGGCGAACAGAGCCACCCACGACACCACCTGATAGCCCGCCAGCCCGGCCTCCTCGAGCGTCGGGACGGCGGGCAGGGCGCCCGCGCGGCGCGGCCCGGTGACGGCCAGCGGGCGCAGCTTGCCGGCCTCGATGTGCGGCAGCGCCGGCGGCAGATTGCTGAACATCATCTGCACCTGGCCGCCGATCAGGTCGGTGAGCGCCGGGCCGGTGCCTTTGTACGGCACGTGCACGATGTCCACGCCGGCCAGCCGCTTGAACAGCTCGCCCGACAGGTGCTGCGACTGGCCGTTCCCTGCCGAGGCGAAGTGCAGCGTGCCGGGCCGCGCGCGCGCCAGGCGGATGAGCTCCTCGAGGCTGTGCGCCGGCACCGCCGGGTTGACGACCAGCACGTTGCCGAAGGTCGCCAGGATCTTGACCGGAACGAGATCGCGGTCGGCGTCGTAGGGCACCTTGCCCTGCTGCAGCAGCGGCGTGATGACGATGGGGCCGATGTTGCCGGCCAGCAACGTGTAGCCGTCGGGCGCGGCCTTGGCGACGAAGTCGGTGCCGACGATGCCGCCGGCTCCCGCCTTGTGCTCCATCACCGCCGGCTGGCCCCAGGCGGAGCGGAAACGCTCGCTGAGCAGTTGCACCACGGTGTCGGTGAAGCCGCCCGGCGCGGTCGGCACGACGATGCGGATCGGGCGCGCCGGGTAGTCCTCGGCGGCCGCGACCGCCGGCAGCGCGAGCGCGAGCAGGCAAGCCGCAAGACGCAGCATCGTCATCGCCGCCCTGTCGTTCATGCCCGCCGGATCAGCCCGCGCGCGGCACGATCAGCGCATCGAGCGCCAGCACGCCGCGGCCCTTCGGCAGCACCACCAGCGGGTTGATGTCGATGCTCTCTATCGCCTCGGCATGCGCCGCGGCGTACACCGACAGCGCCGTGATCGCCTGCGCCAGCGCCTCCTCGTCGGCCGCCGGCTGGCCGCGCACGCCGGCCAGCAGCACGCGCCCCTTCACCTCCGCGATCATTGCCCGCGCCTGTTCGACGCCGAACGGCGCGACACGGAAGGCGACGTCCTTGAACGCTTCGACGAAGATGCCGCCGACACCGAACATGACCACGGCGCCGAACACCGGGTCGCGGGCCACGCCGAGGATGGTCTCGACGCCCTTGCCCGCCATCTGCGCGACGACGACGCCTTCGAGCCGCGCCCGCGGGGCGCGCGTGCGCGCCCGCTCCATCAGCGTGGCGTAGGCCTCGCGCACCTGCGCCTCGTCGGCCAGGCCGACGATGACGCCGCCGATCTCGCTCTTGTGCGCGATGTCGGCCGAGGCGATTTTCAGCACCACGGGATACCCCAGCTCGCGCGCGGCGCGCAGGGCAGCCGCCTCGTCGGCCGCGACCCGCTCGCGCACGACGGCGATGCCGGCGCTGGCGAGCACCGCCTTGGCCTCGACCTCGTTGACCGCGCGCGCCGGCGGCGGCAACGCGCCGGCGGGCAGGGTGGGCGGCGACTGCCGCGCGCCGGCGCGCGCCTGCTCGCCGTAGTGCACCAGCGCGGCCGCCGCGCGCACGGCGCGCGTGGGCTCGTCGAACAGCACCACGCCGGCGGTCTCGAAGAGCTTGCGCACCTCGGGCGACGCCAGCGCCGAGACGATCACCGCGCGGTCGGGGAAGCGCTGCAGCACCTTCTTCAGCTGCTCGAGCAGCTTGCTGCTGAGCTCGACCACCTGGCCGACGCTGGACAGGAAGGCGACGATCACGTCGTAGCGCCCGGCCTCGAGCATCAGCTCGAAGTTGCGCTCGAACAGCGACAGGTCGTTGACCAGCTGCGCCGTCATGTCCACCGGGTTGCGCGGCCCGCAGAACGGCAGGATGGCCTTGAGCTTGCGCTGCGCGTCCTCGGGCATCGGCGCGACGTCGAGCGCGCAGTCGTCGGCCACGTCGGCCATCAGCGCGCCGACGCCGCCCGAGACGGTGAGCAGCCCGGTGCGCCGGCCCTGCGGCACCGGCACGGGCTGCGAGGCGGCATAGGCGACGTCGAACAGCTCGTCGATGCTGCGCGCGCGCAGCACACCGAACTGGCGGAAGACCCCATCGTAGACCGCGTCGGATCCGGCCAGCGACGCGGTGTGCGAGGCCGCGGCCTGCGCGCCGGCCTCGGAGCGGCCGACCTTCATGACGACGACGCGCTTGCCGTTCTCGCGGGCGAGAGCCAGCGCGTCGAAGAGGCGCTGGCGGTCGGTGGCCGCCTCGAGGTAGCCGACGATGACCTGGGTGCCGTCGTCGCGCGCGAAGTGATCCACGCAGTCGGCGAAGTCGACGTCGCTCTGGTTGCCGGTGGTGACCCACAGGTTGAGGCCGAGGCCGCGCTGGCGGATGAGCGACAGGCAGTAGCCGCCGAAGGCGCCGCTCTGGCTGACCAGGCTGATGCGCCCCGGCACCAGGCCGAAGCCGGCGGCGCTCGGCGTGAAGGTGCCGAGCAGGCGCCGCCGCACGTTGATCAGGCCCATGCAATTCGGCCCGACGACGCGCAGCCCGGAGCGCCGCGCCAGCGCGGTGATGCCGGCCTGCCACTGCACGCCGTCGCCGCCGACCTCGGCGAAGCCCGAGCTGAGCACGACGGCGCCGCGCACGCCCTTGGCCACGCAGTCCTCGAGCGCGCCGAGCACGCCGGGCGCGGGCACGGCGACGATCGCCAGGTCGACCGGGCCGGGCACCGCGGAAACCGTCGGGAACGACGGCAAGCCCTGGATCTGCGCGGACTTCGGGTTGATCGGATACAGCGGGCCGTCGAAGCCGCTCGACTTGAGGAAGTCGAGCGGCCGGCCGCCGATCTTGGTGGGATCGGACGACGCGCCGTAGACCGCGATGGCGCGCGGCTCGAACAGCGGGGTCAGCGAGGGCCGGGTGGGGGCAGCGGACATCGAGGCGGCACTCTCAGTGGATCGACATGCCGCCGTCCACGCCGATCAACTGGCCGGTGACGTAGCTCGCGCCTTCGGAGGCGAGGAACACCCACACCGGCGCGATCTCCTCGGGCTCGGCCCAGCGGCCGAGCGGAATGCGATCGAGCGTGCGCTGCTTGAAGCGCTCGTCGGTGCGGATGGTCTCGGTCATCGGCGTCGACGCGCCCGGCGCGACGCAGTTGACGATGATGTTGTAGCGCGCCAACTCGCGCGCGGCCGACTTGGTGAAGCCGATCAGGCCCGCCTTGGCCGAGCCGTAGTTGATCTGGCCGATGGTGCCGAGGATGCCCGCGGTGGAGATGGTATTGATGATCCAGCCGCGCTGGCGCTCCATCATGCCGTTCACCACTGCCTGCAGGCAGTTGAAGCTGCCGGTGAGGTGCACGTCGATCACCTGCTGCCACTGGTGGGCCGACATCTTGTGCAGCATCGCCGTGCGCGTGATGCCGGCGTTGTTGACGAGCACGTCGACCGGGCCGAACTTCGCGACCACCGCCGCGACCATCGCATCGACTGCGGCGCGGTCGGCGACGTCGCACTTGAACGCCGCCGCCTGGCCGCCGGCGGAGCGGATCGACTGCGCCACCTGCTCCGCGGTCTCCAGGTTCCAGTCGACCACGGCGACCTTCGCCGCCTGCGCGGCGTAGGCGCGTGCAATGCCCGCGCCGATGCCCTGGCCGGCGCCGGTGACGATCGCCACCTTGTTTTCGAGGGCCTTTCCGCTGAACATCCCGGCTTGCTCCTTGTCGAACGAGTGTTTGTTAGACTGAACGATGCCACAGGTCGGGCGGCAGCGCCAGTGGTCGCCACCCGTGGTCCGGCATCGAAAGGGCGCCCCATGCAGGCCATCGTCCTGAACGGCTACGGCGGGATCGAGCAACTCGTCGCGCGCAGCCTGACCGACCCCGTACCGCGTGAAGGCGAGGTGCTGGTGCGGCTGCGCGCCTGCGGCGTGTGCTATCACGACGTGATGGCGCGGCAGGGCCACTTCCCGCGCACAACGCTGCCCGGCGTCATCGGCCACGAGATGGCCGGCGAGGTGGCCGCGCTCGGGTCGCGCAGCGCGGCGTTCGCCGTCGGCGAGCGCGTCGCCGTCCTGATGAAGGACCACTGCGGCCATTGCGCGCAGTGCATCCGTGCGCGCGACCACCTCTGCGAGAAGGGCGCCGGCCTGTACGGCGAGGAAGTGCCGGGCGGCTATGCCGAACTGGTGTGCGTGGCCGAGCGCGCGCTGGTGCGCGTCCCCGACGGTGTGAGCTTCGAGCAGGCGGCGGTCGTGCCGTGCGCGCTCGGCACCGCCTACCACGGGCTCGAGCGCGTGGCCGCGGTGCGGCCTGGCGAGGCGGTGCTCGTCACCGGTGCCAGCGGCGGTGTCGGCATCCACGCCGTGCAGGTGGCGCGCATGCTCGGCGCGCGCACCATCGCCGTGACGACCTCGGCCGCCAAGCGCGCCTTCCTGCTCGAGCACGGCGCCGACGACGTCATCGTCAGCCCCGAGCTCGACTTCGCCGCCGAGGCGCGCCGCCTGACCGGCGGCGCCGGCGTCGACGTGGTCTTCAACATCGTCGGCCAGATGGCCTGGGCCGCGGCGCTGAAGGGCATGGCCGTCGGTGCGCGCCACGTCTTCGTCGGCAACCTCAACGCCGCGCCGGTGTCGCTGCGCCCGGCGCACGCCATCCTCAAGGAGATGGCCTTCCTCGGCACCGACGGCGTCACGCGCGCCGAGGTGCAGACGCTGCTCGAACTGGTGCGGCTGGGCCGCCTGAAGCCGGTGGTCGGCGGCAGCCTGCCGCTGGCCCAGGCGGCGCAGGCGCACCGGGCCATGGAGTCGCGCGAGGCCTGCGGGCGCCTCGTGCTGACGATGTAGTTCGCGAACCCGAACCCGAATCCCGAACGCAAAGGCGAGAAAGACGATGATCGATCTGACCGAACGGCTCGACGAGCCCACCGAGGTGCAGCGCATGCTGCGCGATGCCGCCGCCGGCTTCTTCGCGGCCGACGCCGAGACCCAGCGCCTGCGCGAATGGCGCGGCAAGCTCCCGGGCCACGACCGCGCGCGCTGGCAGCGCATGGCCGGGCTCGGCTGGCTCGGCCTGTGCCTGCCCGAGGCGCTGGGTGGCAGCGGGCTGGGGGTGGCCGAGGCTGCCGTGCTGCTCGAGCAGTGCGGGCGCGCGCTGGCACCCGAGCCGCTGGTGGCCGGCGCGCTGCTGCCGGCCTGGGCGCTGCTGCACGGTGATTCGAGCGCGCTGCGCGAGCGCTGGCTGCCGGCGCTGGCGCGCGGCGAGGTGCAGCTCGCACTGGCCGCCGGCGACGACGGCGGCGACGTGCTGCGCGCCGCCGCGCGCGGCGCCGGCTACGTGCTCGACGGGCGCCGGCGCTTCGTGGCCGGCGCCGCGGGGGCGGATGCCTTCGTGGTGGCGGCGCAGGGGCCGCAAGGTCCGCTGCTGCTGCTCGTCGAGGCGAACCAGCGCGGCCTGCAGGCGACCACACAGCCGCGCGTGGACGGCGGCTTCTGGGGCGAGCTGCGCCTGGAGGGCGCCGAGGTCGCGGCCGCGCAGGTGCTCGCCGGCCCGGCGCGTGCGCAGGCGGTGCTCGAGCGCGCGCTCGACCTGGCGCGCATCGCCGAGTCCGCCGAGCTGCTGGGCGTCATGGCCAAGGCGCTCGAGACGAGCCTGGCCTACATCTCGATGCGCGAGCAGTTCGGGCGCGCCATCGGCGGCTTCCAGGCGCTTCAGCACCGCGCGGCCGACCTGCTGATCCAGGTGGAGCTGACGCGCTCGGTCGTGCTGCAGTCGGCCGCGGCGGCCGACGCGCACGGCAGCGACGCGCGCCGGCTGGCCACTGCTGCCAGCCAGGCCAAGGCGCGCGCCTCGGCGGCCGCGATCGAGGTCACCAAGGGCTGCATCCAGCTGCACGGCGGCATCGGCTACACCGACGAGTGCAACATCGGCCTGTACCTGAAGAAGGCGATGTTCGGCGCCGCCTGGCTCGGCAACGCGGCGCTGCACCGCCGCCGCTACAACGAGTGGGCCGGCGACGGCGAGGAGGCGTCGGCGCCCGAACTGATCGCCGGCGGCGAGCAGCCCATCCGCCGCGACGAGCTGCGCCGCTGGCTGGCCGAGAACTTCCCGCACGAGTGGCGCTTTCCGGCCAGCCGCATGAGCCTGAAGGAGACGCGGGCCTGGCACGACAAGCTCTACCAGAAGGGCTGGGTGGCGCCGAACTGGCCGAAGGAACACGGCGGCATGGGCCTGTCGGGGTACGAGCAGGTGGCGCTGCAGTCGGAGTTCGACCGCCACGGCATCGTCACCGCGCCGAACATGGCGGTGATCATGCTGGGGCCGCTGATCATCCGCTTCGGCACCGAGGCGCAGAAGCGCGAGGTGCTGCCTCGCATCCTGTCGGGCGAGGTGCGCTGGTGCCAGGGCTACTCCGAGCCCTCGGCGGGCTCCGACCTCGCCAGCCTGCGCACGACGGCCGTGCTCGAGGGCGACGAGTTTGTCGTCAACGGCCAGAAGATCTGGACGTCGTTCGCGCACGAGGCCGACTGGATCTTCCTGCTCGTGCGCACCGACCCGAAGGCGAAGAAGCAGGAAGGCATCAGCTTCCTGCTCGCCGACATGCGCACGCCCGGCATCACCGTCAAGCGCATCCGCAACCTCGGCGGCAACGCCGAGTTCTGCGAAACCTTCTTCGACAACGTGCGCGTGCCCAAGGCCAACCTCGTGGGCGGGCTGAACCAGGGCTGGACGATGGCCAAGTCGCTGCTGGGCAGCGAGCGCATCATGATCGGCAACCCGCGCGGCGCGCGCGCGCCGTTCTCGCGCCTGCTGGCGCTGGCGCGCGCTGCCGGCCTCGATGGTGACGGCGCATGGCGCGCGCGCTACGAGCAGCTGCGGCTCGACATCGACGATCTCGAGGCGATGTTCGTGCGCTGCGTCGAGGTGCTGCGGCGCGGCCGCGAGCTCGGCGCCGAAGTGTCGATGCTGAAGATCTGGATCACCGAAGCCCAGCAACGCGTCGCCGACCTGATGCTGGAGACCGCGGGCGCGGCCGGCGTCGCCGACGCTTCGCTCGACCTGCCCGGCGGGGCGCTGCACCCGGCCCACGTGTTCTTCTCCGCCCGGCCCGCAAGCATCTACGGAGGCAGCAATGAAATCCAGCGCAACATCCTCGCCAAGGCAGTGCTCGAGCTGCCGGGCTGAAGGCGGGCGCCGTCGGCGCTGGCTCGGCGCCGCGCTGCTGGCCGCCCTGGTCTCGTGGGCGGGCGTGGCCCAGGCCGACACGTATCCGTCCAGGCCGATCCGGCTGGTGGTCGCGTTCGGCACCGGCAGCGTCAACGACATCGTGGCGCGCGACCTCGCGCAGCAGATGTCGGCCACGCTCGGGCAGCCGGTGATCGTCGAGAACCGCACCGGCGGCGGCGGCACGGTGGGGACGCAGGCGGTCGCCAAGGCCGCGCCCGACGGCTACACGATCGGCCTGGGTACCAGCTCGCAGCTCGTCATGAACGTGGCGCTGTTCGAGTCGCTGCCCTTCGACGTCGAGCGCGACCTGCAATCGATCGGCCTCGTGTCCCGGACCGGCATGGTGCTCGCCGCCAGCGCGCAGATGCCGGCGACGCTTGCCGAGCTCATCGCGCAGGCCCGCGGCAAGCCCGGCAAGCTGAGCTTCGGGTCGGGCGGAGCGGGGTCGATCAGCCACATCGTCGGCGAATCGTTCGCCAAGGCCGCCGGCGTCAGCCTGCTGCACGTTCCCTACAAGGGCAACGGCGCGGCGATGATCGACCTCAGCGGAGGGCATGTCGACCTGCTCTTCGACAGTCTGCTGTCGGCGGCACCGCTGGCTGCGCAGGGCCGCGTGCGGCTGCTGGCCGTCGGCGGCGCCAAGCGCAGTGCGCTGGCCCCCGACACGCCCACGTTCGCCGAGGCCGGGTTGCCGGGCTTCGACGGCTACACCTGGAACAGCCTGATGGTGCCTGCGGGCACTCCGGCGCCGGTCATTGCCGCGTTGAACGCCGCCCTCAATGTCGCGCTGGCTTCGCCCGCGGTGCAGGAGCGCCTGGGCCGCGCGGGCTCCGTGTCGCTCGGGCCATCGACCCCGCAGCAGGCGCACGAGTTTGCCCGCGCCGAGCGCGCCCGTTGGGTGCCGTTCGTGCGGAGTCTGGGCATCAAGCCCGAATGAAAGGACAGCACCACATGAGCAAGCAAGCCGAGCGCGAGACCTGGACCGAGGGCCCGGGGCCCGACGCCGTGTTCGCCAAGCACCTCGCCGATGGCGAGTTCCGCATCCAGCGCTGCGCCGCCTGCGCGCGCCACGTCTTCTACCCGCGGCTGGCGTGCAGCCACTGCGGCAGCGTCGAGCTCGACTGGGTGGCGCCGAGCGGGCGCGCCACCGTGTATGCGGTCAGCGTCGTCAGCCGCAGCGCCGACAAGGGCGGCCCGTACAACGTGGTGCTGGTCGATCTGGCCGAGGGCCCGCGCATGATGGGCCGCGTGGACGGCACCGCGCACGAGGCGGTGCGCATCGGCATGCCGGTGACGGCGCGCGTGGGCAAGGGCGCCGGCGGCGAGCCGTGCGTGGTGTTCGAGGCCGATGCCGCCGCCGGCGGCGGAGGGAGCGCGCGATGAGCGGCGGCAGCATCCGCGGCAGTGCCGCCATCGTCGGCGCGGCGCTTGCCGGCCTGGGCGAGGCGCCGGGGCGCACCTCGGAGGAGATCGCCATCGAGGCCAGCGTCAAGGCGCTCGCCGAGGCCGGCCTGACCACGCGCCACGTCGATGCGGTGTTCGGCTCGCTGCCGGGCAATGCCAATCCGCTGTCGGGGCTGCTGATCGCCGAGATGCTCGGCATCCAGCCCAAGTTCACCGACAACAACCGCACCGGCGGCTCGACCTTCCTGTCGTACACGCTGATGGCGGCGATGGCGCTGAAGGAAGGGCTGTGCGACACGGCGCTGATCTTCTACGGCAGCAACCAGCGCACCTCGGCCGGCAAGCTGGTGTCGTCGGTCAAGCCGTTTGCCTACGAGGCGCCGTACGCGCCGATCTTCCCGGCCACGTCGTACGCGCTGGCGGCCTCGCGCCACATGCACGAGTTCGGCACGACGCGCGAGCAGCTCGCCGCGGTGGCGGTGGCGGCGCGCGCCTGGGCCAACAAGAACCCCGAGGCGTTCATGCGCGGCCCGCTGAGCGTGGCCGACGTGCTCGCCTCGCGCATGGTGTCCAGCCCGCTGTCGGTGCGCGACTGCTGCCTCGTCACCGACGGCGGGGCAGCGATCGTCATGACGCGCGCCGACCGCGCGCGCGACCTGCCGAAGAAGCCGGTGTACCTGCTCGGCGCGTCCGCGGCGACGACGCACATGAACATCGTCGCGATGGCCGACCTCACGCGCACCGCGGCCATCGACTCCGGGCAGCGCGCGATGGCGATGGCCGGGGTGGCGCCGCGCGACTTCGACGTGGTCGAGCTCTACGACGCGTTCACCATCAACACGATCCTGTTCCTCGAGGACCTGGGCTTCTGCGCCAAGGGCGAGGGCGGGCCGTTCGTCGCCAGCGGCGCCATCGCCCCGGGCGGCTCGCTGCCCGTCAACACCAACGGCGGCGGGCTGTCGTGCGTGCATCCGGGCATGTACGGCATGTTCACGCTGGTGGAGGCAGTGCAGCAGCTGCGCGGCGAGGGCGGCGAACGCCAGGTGGCCGGCGCCGAGCTGGCGCTGTGCCACGGCAACGGCGGCGTGCTGTCGAGCCAGATCACCAACGTGCTCGGCACGGCGGCGACGCTTTGAGCGGCGCGAACATGCACGACATCCGGCCGGAGGTGCTGTTTCCCGGCCTCCGGTTCGACACCTTCCGCATCGCCGGCGTCAAGGCGCTGCGCATCGGCGCCGGCCCGGTGCTGCTGCTGCTGCACGGCGGCACCGGGTCGTGGACGCACTGGGTGCGCAACATCGAGCCGCTGTCGCGCCGGTTCAGCCTCGTCGTGCCGGATCTGCCGGGCATGGGCGAGTCGATCGATGTGCCCGCCGACGCGGACCTCGACGGCTACGGCGAGTTCCTGCTCGCGGCCGTGAACGGTGGCCTGGTGCCGCCGGGCACCCCGTTCGCGGTGGCGGGCTTCTCCTGGGGCGGCGTCATGACGGCGTGGCTTTCGGCTCGCTTGCCCGACCGGGTGTTCGCAGCCTGCCTGCTGGCGCCGGGCGGCTTCCCGCCGGGCAGCTGGAACCGGCCGCCGCTGCGCGCGGTGCCGCCGGGCGCAAGCGACGCCCAGGCCGACGCCATCCACCGCGGCAATCTCGCGATGATGATGATCGGCGATCCGGCGCGCATCGACGACGCGACAGTGGCGATGCAGCGGCGCAATCACGCGATGACGCGCTTCAAGTCGCGCTTCCTCGGCTACCGCGACACCCTGGGCCCGAGCCTGGCGTGCGTGCGCTGCCCGCTGCTGGCGATCCTGCCGCAGCGCGATCCGCTGCCGCAGCCCGACGCGGCCGCGCGCGCCGAGTACCTGCGCCGCACCGCGCCGCACATCGATTGCCGCATCGTCGCCGATGCGAGCCACTGGGTTGCCTTCGAGGCGCCGGACACGGTGAACCGGCTGCTCGCCGAGTTCGTCGGCCGGCACGCACCCGGCGGCGCGCCGCGGCAATCTTCGGCACTCACCGGTTCGAGGCAACCATGACGACCCGCATGCTCGAAGGCATCCGCGTCCTCGACATCACCCGCATCCTGGCCGGGCCGCTGGCCTGCCAGACGCTGGGCGACTACGGGGCCGAAGTGATCAAGGTCGAACGGCCCGGCGCCGGCGACGACACGCGCACGATGGGCGGCCCGTACCTCAGGAACGCGGCCGGCAAGGAGGTCGGCGAGTCGACCACGTTCCTCGGTTTCAACCGCAACAAGCGCTCGATCACCGTGGACCTGGCGCGGACCGAGGGGCAGGCGTTGATCCGCGAGTTGGCGGCAAAGTCCGACGTGCTGGTCGAGAACTACAAGCTCGGCACGCTCACCCGTTACGGGCTGGGCCAAGAGGAGCTGCGCCGCGCCAACCCGCGGCTCATCTACTGCTCGGTGACGGGCTTCGGCCAGGACGGGCCGTACGCGCGACGCGCCGGCTACGACCCGATCTTCCAGGCCATGGGGGGCCTGATGAGCGTGACGGGCGAGCGCGACGGGCGCCCCGGCGGCGGGCCGATGCGTGTCGGGCTGCCCATCGTCGACCTGATGACGGGCATGCATGTCGTCTCGGCGATCCTCGCGGCGCTGTACCACCGCGACCGGAGCACGGGCGTCGGTCAGTACATCGACGCCGCGCTGCTCGACGTCGAGATCGCGATGCTGGCGCACCTGAACCTCTCGTACCTCGTGAGCGGCAAGGTGCCGCAGCGATGGGGCAACGACAACCCGACGCTGGTGCCCTACCAGGTGCTGAAGTGCCAGGGCGGACAGATCATGGTGTCGGTCGGCAACGACTATCAGTGGGGCAAGTTCTGCACCGTGCTCGGCGTGCCCGAGCTGACCCGCGACGCCCGCTTTGCCACCAATGCGGGGCGGCTGCAGCACCGCGATGCACTGGTGCCGCTGCTCGAGGCGGCGCTGGCGCGCGAGGACGCAGCGCATTGGAGCGCGGCGCTCGAGGACGCCGGCGTCGGCTGCGGGCCGATCAACGACGTGCCGGCGGCGCTGGCCGACCCGCACGTGCGCCACCGCGCGATGCAGATCGACGTGCCGCATCCGCTTGCCGGCACGATGCCGATGATCCGCCATCCGATGCGCTTCTCCGCGACGCCGCCGCAGCACTGCGCGCCGCCGCTGCTCGGTGCCGACACGCGAGAGGTGCTGATGAAGCTGCTCGGCAAGACCGCGGCCGAATGCGACGCGCTGGCGAAGGAGGGCGTGATCTGAGCGGCCCTGCGTCCGATGCGGCCGCTGCGGCGGCTGTTGGCGATGCGGCCAACGCGGCCGACGGCCTGCCGCTGCCGCGCCGGGTCTGGGCGGTCGTCACCCTGGCTCTGGGCATCACCCTGGCGGTGCTCGACAGCAGCATCGCCAACGTCGCGTTGCCGACCATCGCCGGCGGGCTGGGCGTCTCGGCGGCGCAGTCGGTGTGGATCGTCAACGCCTACCAGCTGACCGTCGCGGCATGCCTGCTGCCGCTGGCGCTGCTTGGCGAGATCGTCGGCTTCCGGCGCGTGTATCTCGCCGGGCTGGCGCTGTTCGTCGTCGGGGCGCTCGCTTGCGCGCTGTCGCCGTCGCTGCCGTGGCTGGTGGCCGCGCGGGTGCTGCTCGGCCTGGGCGGCGCCGGCATCATGAGCGTCAGCACTTCGCTGGTGAGCCTGACCTACCCTCGCGCCATGCTCGGGCGTGCCGTCGGCATCAACGCCATGATCGTCGCCGGCGGCACGGCGCTCGGCCCGGGCATCGCCGGCGCCGTGCTCTCGGTGGCCGACTGGCCCTGGCTGTTCGCCATCTACCTGCCGATCGGGCTCGTCGCGCTGGCCGTCGGCCGCCGCGCGTTGCCGGGCAGTCCGCGTGCGTCGCATCGCTTCGATCTCGGCGCGGCGCTCCTCAATGCGGCGACGCTGTGCCTGTTCATCGTCGCCATCGACGGCGCCGGCCGTGGAGCCGACGCCTGGGTGGTCGGCGCGGAACTGGGGCTCGCGCTGCTGCTGGGCGCGCTGCTGGTGCGCCGTGAGCTGCGCTCGCCGCATCCGCTGCTGCCGGTGGACCTGTTGCGCATCCCGGCCTTCGGCCTGTCGATCGCCGGATCGGCGTGCGCCTTCGCGGCGCACACGATGGCTTACATCGCGCTGCCGTTCCTCTTCCAGGGCGTCATGGGCAAGTCGCCCGGCGAGATCGGCCTGCTGATGACGCCGTGGGCCGCGGTGATCATGCTCGTCGCGCCGCTCGCCGGCAGGCTGTCGGACCGCCACCCCGCCGCCGTGCTGGGCGGCCTGGGCATGGCGCTGCTGGCGGCGGGCCTCGCATCACTGGCGCTGCTGCCCGCGCAGGCGCAGGCGGCCGACATCGTGTGGCGGATGACGCTGTGCGGCATCGGGTTCGGTCTGTTCCAGACCCCGAACAACCGCACGATGATCGCCTCGGCACCCCTGCGTCGGCGCGGCGGCGCCAGCGGCATGCAGGCGACGGCGCGGGTCTGCGGCCAAGTGCTCGGCGCGGCGCTGACGGCGTTGGTGTTCCACCTGCTCGCGGCGCGCGGTGCGCTGGCGGCGCTGTGGCTGGCGGCGGCGTTCGCGCTGCTGGCCGGCGGGGCGAGCCTGCTGAGGTTGGGGCGCAGGGAGGCCGGCGTGCAGTAGAGCGGCCGGCGCGCAGGGCGCGGTTGTTGCCGCACCGTGCGCCGCCGGCCCGCGGGAGCTCCGGGGCCGGCGACGGCCTGGCGGCCTTACGATGCGCTGCAAGCAGGCATCGACGACGAGGAGACGAATGATGGCGCTCGATGAGGGAGACCTGCTGTGGACGCCGCGCGCGGAATTCGCGCGGTCATCCGGGGTGTCGCGCTTCATGGACTGGCTGCGGCGCGAACGCGGCCTCGACTTCGCCGACTACCCGGCGCTGTGGCAGTGGTCGGTCGACCGCGTCGAGGACTTCTGGGCTGCGCTGTGGCAGTACTTCGCGATCGACTCCTCGACGCCCTACGAGTGCGTGCTGAAAGAGCGCGTGATGCCCGGTGCGGTCTGGTTCCCCGGTGCGCGGGTGAACTTCGCCAAGCACATGCTGCGCAAGGGTCAGCGCGGGCGGCCGGCCATCCACCACCGCAGCGAAATCCGCCCGCCGGCCACGCTCGACTGGGCGGACCTGCGCGACCGGGTGGCGACGCTCGCCGAGGCGCTGCGCCGGCTGGGCATCCGGCCCGGCGACCGCGTCGCCTCGACGCTGCCGAACACGCCCGAGGCCGTGATCGCGCTGCTGGCCACGACGGCGATCGGCGCCGTCTGGTCGGCGTGCGCGCCCGACTTCGGTTCGCGCAGCATCCTCGACCGCTTCCAGCAGATCGAGCCGCGGCTGCTGTTCGCCGTCGACGGCTACCGCTTCGGCGGCAAGGACTTCGAACGCCGCGGCGAACTCGCCCGCCTGGTCGAGGGGCTGCCGTCGCTCGAGCACCTGATCTTCCTGCCCGACCTCGATCGCTCGGCGCCGCGGCCGACGCCGAACGCGCGACTGTGGTCCGAAGTGATGGCCGAGCAGCCCGTCGCCCACGACGACTTCCGCTACGAGGACGTCGACTTCGCCCACCCGTTGTGGATCCTGTATTCGTCGGGCACCACCGGGCTGCCGAAGGCCATCACGCACGGCCACGGCGGCATGACGCTGGAGGCGCTGAAGGTCATCGCCTTCCATGCGAACCAGACGCCCGACTCGTGCCTGTTCTTCTACACGACCACCGGCTGGATGATGTTCAACTTCATGGTCATGGGGATGGCCGCCGGCGGGCGCATCGTGCTGTACGACGGCAACCCGCTCGCGCCCGACGTCGAGCGGCTGTGGCAGCTCGCCGCCGAGCACCGCGTGACGATGTTCGGCGCCAGCCCGACCTTCGTGCAGATGATGATGAAGGCCGGCGTGCGCCCGGCGCAGAAGTACGACCTGTCCGCGCTCGAGGGCGTTCTGCTGGGCGGCTCGCCGGCCATGCCGGAGACCTTCGAGTGGTTCTACCGCGAGGTCAAGCAGGACCTGTGGGTCACCTCGCAGAGCGGCGGCACGGACATCTGCTCGGCCTTCGTCGGCGCCTCGCCCACGCTGCCGGTGCACGCCGGCGAGATCCAGGCGCGCTTGCTCGGCGTCGACGCGCACGCGCTCGACGACGACGGGCGGCCGCTGATCGACGCGGTGGGCGAGCTCGTCATCGGCCAGCCGATGCCGTCGATGCCGCTGTACTTCTGGGGCGACCAGGACAACCGCCGCTACCGCGAGAGCTACTTCGACGTCTACCCCGGCCAGTGGCGCCATGGCGACTTCTTCAAGGTCAACCGGCGCGGCGGCTGCTTCATCTACGGGCGTTCCGATTCGACGCTCAACCGCGCCGGCGTGCGCATCGGCACGGCGGAGATCTACCGCATCGTCGAGAACGTCGAGGGCGTGCAGGACAGCCTGGTGGTGAACCTCGACCTGCCCGGCGGCGCGTTCTTCATGCCGATGTTCGTCGTCGCCAAGCCGGGCCACCGCCTCGACGACGAGATGCAGCGGCGCATCACGCAGGCGCTGCGCACGCAGGGCTCGCCGCGGCACGTTCCCGACAGCTACGTCGCCATCGACGCCGTGCCCTACACGCTCACCGGCAAGAAGCTCGAGCTGCCGGTGCGCAAGATCCTGCTCGGCGCCGCACCGGAGAAGGTAGCCAGCCGCGACGCGATGATGAATCCCGCGGCGCTGGACTTCTTCGTGAGCTTCGCGAGCGACCGCACGCAGTGGGGCCGCGCCGACTGAATTTGACGAGCCACTGACTTCATTCCAGCTTGACGCCGGTCTCGTCGACGATCCGTCCGTAGCGCGGCACCTCGCTCTCGACGAAGCGCCGGAACGCATCGGCCGAACCGAAGCCGATCTGCACGCCCAGCTCGCCGAGCTTTCCCGTGCTGCGCTCCATCGCCGCGCTCATGGCCGCGTGCAGACGCGTCATGACGGCGTCGGGCGTGCCCGCCGGTGCGGCCATGCCGAACCAGCCCAGCGGCACCTCGAGGCCCTTGATGCCCAGCTCCGACAAGGTCGGCACGTCGGGAAGCTCGCGCATGCGCTGCGACCCGGTCACCGCCAGCCCCCTGAGGCGGCCAGCGCGGACGAACGGGCCGAGTGTCGTCTGGGGGTCCATCATCATGTCCACATGCCCGGCCACCAGGTCGTTCACGGCCGGCGAGCTGCCCTTGTACGGGACGTGCCGGGCGTTGATGCCCGCAGCCTTCTTCATGATCTCGGCCGACAGGTGGCTCGCCGTCCCGTTGCCAGGCGAAGCGATGGTCAGCGTGTTGGGCGCCGCCTTGGCGCGGGCGAGCATGCCGGCGAAGTCCGCGAACGGCCGTCCGGGATGCGACGCGAGCACGTAGTTCGTGTAGCCGATCAGACCGATGTAGCGAAAGTCCTTCAGCGGGTCGTAGGGGACCTGAGGCATGAGCGACACGTTGATGATCGCCGAGCTGCCGACGTAGACGATCGTGTAGCCGTCCGGCGGCGCCGCCTTCGCGCGCGCCATGCCGATCGTGGCACCCGCGCCCGGAATGTTGTCGATCGTCACCGGCTGGTTCAGGTGTGCCGACATCCCGGCGGCCAGTTCGCGGCACAACGCGTCGCTGAAGCTGCCGGCGGAGTACGGGACGATCATGCGCAGCGCACGCGAGGGAAATTCGTCGGCGGCGAACGCCGCCCGGCAGCCGAGCGTGCAGAGGACGACCATGGCGGCGAACCGGCGCGAGATGAAGGCGGGCATGACGCTCTCCCTGTCTGTGAACATCGAAACGACGACTGCGCAGATCGCCCGCCAAGGTCGCGCCTACATCCGGAACGCGCCGTAGGCGGTGGGACGTGCCGGAACGCGCCCGGCGATGTCGAGCAGCTGGGCGAGCGCTTCGCGCGTGTGCCCGGGCTCGACGACGGCGTCGCACCAGAGCTGGCGCGCCCAGTTCAGCGCGCCGGCTTCGTGGTCTGGCGCGTCGGGGGACGCCGACGCGCGCGCGCCCGGCCACATCAGCAGCGCGTTGGGCTTGAAGGCGCGACCGCACAGCGCGTGATAGCTCGCGCCGTGCACGTGGCCGGTGACGACGGTGAGCTTGGGCACGTCGCAGTTCGCCACCGCGTTGAGGAGCTTCGCCCCATGTTTGCCCACGCCGCCCTGGCCGGCGCGATCGCTGGCCGCAAAGCCCGGCGAGTCCGCCAGGAACACGAGCGCAATGTCGCGCTGGCCGCACAGCTCGATGAAGTGCGCACCCTTCGCCGCGGCCTGGGCCGTGAGCTCGCCGTTGCCCGCGACGACGCCGACCTCGAAACCTTCGATGCGCGCGAAGCCGCAGACCAGCGTCCCGCCGTGAAGCTGCTTGAACTCCTGGAAGCGGCTGCCGTCGACCAGCCGCGCGATGATTTCCCGGCAGTCGGCGCCCGCGTGTGCTCCGCAGCGCGCCAGGCCGTTCAGCTGCCCGGGTTCGTGGCGTGGCGGCTCGGCGGCGGCACGCGTCCAGCGCAGTCGCGGCGGTTCGCCCAGGTGCTGGACGATCCGCCGCGTGATGGCCAGCGCGTCGGCGTCGTCCTCGGCCAGGTGGTCGGTGACGCCGCTGATGCGGCAGTGCATCTCGGCGCCGCCCAGCGGCTCGACATCGATCACTTCGCCGGTGGCCGCATAGACGAGCTGCGGGCTGCCGAGAAACATCGCGCCCTGGTTGCGCACGATCACGACCTCGTCGCACAGCGCGGGGACGTACGAGCCGCCGGCGGTCGACGGCCCGAACACCAGCGCGATCTGCACGATGCCCTCCGACGACATCTTCACCTGGTTGTACATGATCGAGCCGCCCTGACCGTCGTCGGGGAAGATGTTCTCCAGGTCCGGGAGAAAGGCGCCGCCGGACTGGACCATCGTGATGCAGGGCAGGCGGTGCTGCCATGCGAACAGCTGCGCGCGCACATGACGCTTAGTCGTCATGCCGAACATCGTGCCGCCCTTCACCGTCGGGTCGTTGACGATGAGCATGCACCAGCGGCCACCCACGAGGCCGGCAGCGGTGACCATCGTCGCGCCCGGCGGCACGCCGTCGTACAGGCCGGCGGCGGTGAGCTGGCCGATCTCCAGGAAAGGGGAACCGTTGTCGAGCAGCGCCTGGATGCGCTCGCGCGGCAGCAGCTGGCCGCGGCTCTTGTGCAACTTGCGGGCCTTCTCGCTGCCGCCCAGGCAGGCTTGGTCTTTGCACGTCTGCAGCGACGCCATGAGCGCTGCGCGGGTGGCGCGCCGCTGTTCGTCTTCGTCGCCGTGCGCCTGTGAGGTGTCCATGGACTGGGTGCCTGCGGGCGCTACATGCGGAACGCCCCGTACGCGGTCGGTCGGGCCGGGTTGCGGCCGGCGACGTCGAGCAGCTGTGCCAGCACCGCACGGGTCTGCTCGGGCTCGACGACCATGTCGCACCACAGCTGGCGCGCCCAGTTCAGCGCGCCGGCTTCGTCGTCCGGCGCGTCGGGTGAAGCCGAGGCGCGCGCGCCCGGCCACATCAGCAGCGCGTTGGGCTTGAACGAGCGGCCGCCCAGCGCGTAGTAGGCGGCGCCGTGCGCGCTGCCGGTGATGAGGGTGAACTTCGGCACGTCGGCATTCGCCGTCGCGTTGAGCAGCTTGGCCACATGCTTGCCCACCGTCTGCTGCCCGGGGGCATCGTTGGCGGCCAGCCCGGGCGAGTCGGCCAGGAACACGAGCGGAATGTCGCGCTGGCCGCACAGCTCGATGAAGTGCGCACCCTTGGCGCCGGCCTGGGCGGTGAGCTCGCCGTTGCCGGCGACGATGCCGACCTCGAAACCTTCGATGCGTGCGAAGCCGCAGACCAGCGTCCCGCCGTGCAGCTGTTTGAATTCCTGCAAGCGGCTGCCGTCGACCAGCCGCGCGATGACCTCGCGGCAGTCGACGCCGTCGGCGCCGCCGACACGGGCCAGGCCGCCGAGCTCGCGGGCGTCGTGCAGCGGCGCTTCGGCCTCGGCGCGGGTCCAGCGCTGCCGCGGCGGCTCGCCCAGGTGCTCCACGATCCGCCGCGTGATGGCCAGCGCATGGGCGTCGTCGTCGGCGATGTGGTCGGTGACGCCGCTCACCCGGCTGTGCATCTCAGCGCCGCCGAGCGGCTCGATGTCGACGATCTCCCCGGTGGCGGCGAACACCAGCTGGGGGCTGCCGAGAAACATGGCGCCTTGGTTGCGGATGATGACCACCTCGTCACACAGCGCCGGGATGTACGCGCCGCCGGCCGTCGAGGGACCGTGCACCAGCGCGATCTGCGCGATGCCTTCGGACGACATCTTCACCTGGTTGTACATGATCGAGCCGGCCTGCCCTTCGTCCGGGAAGATGTTCTCGAGGTCGGGCAGGAAGCCGCCACCCGACTGGACCATCGTGATGCAGGGCAGGCGGTGCTGCCACGCGAACAGCTGCGCACGCGTGTGCCGCTTGGTCGTCATGCCGAACATCGTGCCGCCCTTCACCGTGGCGTCGTTGACGATCAGCATGCACCAGCGTGCGCAGACCAGGCCGACCCCGGTGATGATCGTCGCGCCTGGCGGCACGCCCTCGTAGAGATCGGCGCCGGCGAGCTGGCCGATTTCCAGGAACGGCGAGCCCGGGTCGAGCAACGCGGTGATGCGGTCGCGCGGCAGCATCTGCCCGCGGCTGCTGTGCAGCCTGCGCGCCTTTTCGTGGCCGCCCAGCAGGGCCGCGGCGCGGCGGGTGTGCAGGACCTCGAGCGCGCGTTGGTAGGCCTGGCGGCGGTGCACGACTTCCGCGGCCGCGGCGCTGAGCGATGTTCCGAGGGGCGATGTCATGACGATCCGGGTCGATGCCGTTTTCAGCCTAACGAATGTTTGGTATCTTAGCGGCATGTCGCTTCGCTTCGCAACGATGAAACCCACGACCCGCCTGGGCGCCGGCACCTGCCCGTGCGTGACGCCGCGCCGGAGGACACGATGAGCTTGCTCGCCTCCGCGATGACCTCGAGCCCGCAAGAGCTGCAGGCCAATCGCAGGTCCTACGAGACCCGCGTGACCGATCTGCGCACCCGGCGCGCCGCCTCCTTGGCCGCCGGCTCGCCCGAGGCCCGGCAGAAGCTGCGCGACGCCGGCCAGTTGCTCGTGCGCGAGCGCGTGAGCGCGCTGCTCGACGCCGGCTCGCCCTTCCTCGAGCTGTGCCAGCTCGCGGGCGAGGGCCTGTACGGCGACGACCCGCCGGGTGCGGGCCTGGTGACGGGCGTGGGCATGATCGCCGGCCGGCCGTGCATGGTGATCGCCAATGACCCGACCGTGAACGACGGCGCCTACAACGCACACACCACCAAGAAGCACGTGCGCGCGCTGCGTTTCGCGTCGCAGCACCGGCTGCCGTGCGTGACGCTGCTGCAGCCGGGCGCGCAGGCGCCGGGCGCCAAGCCCGGCGTGTTCGCCGACGAGGGCCAGTTCGGCTCCATCCTGTACCTGCAGACGCGCATGTCGCGCGAGGGCATCGCGCAGATCGCCAGCGTGCACGGCCCCGCGGCAGACAGCGCCGCGTTCGTCGCCGCGTTGTGCGACGAGGTGGTCGTCGTGCGCGAGCGCGGCGCGCTCGCGTTCGGCATGGCCGTGCCGAACCCCGCCGACGCCGACCGCGCCAACCGCGAGGACGGCGTGACCGACCGCCTGGCCGAGAGCGACGCCCACGCCATCGCGATCCTGCGCGACCTCGTCGGCCATCTGGGCGACGTGCCGAGGCAGCGGCGCGATGTGGCAGAGCCGGTCGAGCCGCTGCACGATCCGGCCGAGATCTACGGCATCGTCAGCGCCGACCCGCGCATCCCCACGAACAACCGCGAGATCGTGCTGCGTCTCGTCGACGGCAGCGACCTGCACGAGTTCAAGCCCGAGTACGGCGACACGCTGATCACCGGCTTCGCACGCATTAAGGGCTTCGACATCGGCATCCTGTGCAACAACGGCGTGCTGTTCTCCGAAAGCGCGATGAAGGCCACGCAGTTCATCGACCTGTGCTGCAAGCGCGACATCCCGCTGCTGTTCATGGCCGACATCAACGGCTTCATGGTCGGCCGCGAGGCCGAGGAGGCCGGCATCGCCAAGCACGGCGCCAAGATGATCACCGCGATGACCTGCGCCGGCGTGCCCAAGTACACCCTGATCCACGGCGGCTCGTACGGCGCGGGCTACCTCGCGATGTGCGGCCGCGCGTTCAAGCCCAACGCGATGCTCATGTGGCCCAACGGCCGCGCCGCGATCATGGGCCCGGAGCAGGCCGCCACCACGCTGGCGATGGTGAAGGACGACCAGCACAAGCGCGACGGCACGAGCTGGACCGACGCCGAGCGCGAGGCCTACAAGGCACCGGTGCGCAAGACCTTCGAGGACTTCGCCAACGCCTACAACTTCGCCCGCAACACCTGGTGCGACCTGATCGTCGAGCCGACCGAGACGCGCGACACGATGGCGCTGCTGCTCGACCTCGCCGGCCGCGTGCCGGCGGTGCCGTCGCGCTTCGGCGTGTTCCGCATGTGAGCCGGGGGCAAGCAGCGTGTTCGACAAGATCCTGATTGCCAACCGCGGCGAGATCGCCTGTCGCATCGTGCGCACGTGCCGGCGCCTCGGGGTGGCCGCCGCGGGCGTGCATTCCGCCGCCGACCGCGATGCGCTGCATGTGCGCGAGATCGGCGAGTCGGTCGAGATCGGCGGCGCGGCCGCGTCCGAGAGTTATCTGCGCATCGACGCGGTGATCGCGGCGGCGAAGTCGGTCGGCGCGCAAGCCATCCACCCCGGCTTCGGTTTCCTTGCCGAGAACGCCGCCTTCGCGCGCGCGGTCGAGGCGGCGGGGCTGGTCTTCATCGGCCCGACGCCCGAGGTCATCGAGCGGCTCGGCGACAAGGCCGCGGCCAAGCGCGAGGCCGACGCCGCCGGCGTGCCGATCGTGCCCGGCAGCCAGTCGCCCAGCACGGATCCGGCGGAGATCGCCGCCACCGTGCGCCGCATCGGCCTGCCGGTGATGCTCAAGGCCGCGGCGGGCGGCGGCGGCAAGGGCATGCGCGGTATCGAGGTGCTCGACGGCCTGGAGCAGGAGATCGAGTCGGCCATGCGCGAGGCGAAGAACGCCTTCGGCGATGCCGGGCTGATCGTCGAGAAGCTGATCCGGCGCGGGCGCCACGTCGAGATCCAGATCGCCGGTGACGGCCGCGGCAAGGTCATCCACCTGTTCGAGCGCGAATGCACTCTGCAGCGCCGCCACCAGAAGGTGATCGAGGAGGCGCCGGCGGCCAACCTGAGCGCGGCGATGCGCGAGCGCATGGCGGCCGACGCGGTGCGGCTGGGCGAGCGGCTCGCATACCGCGGCGTCGGTACGGTCGAGTTCATCGTCGGCGAGAAGGACTACCACTTCCTCGAGGTCAACCCGCGGCTGCAGGTCGAGCACCCCGTCACCGAAGCGATCACCGGGCTCGATATCGTCGAATTGATGATGCGCATCACCTCCGGCGAGGGACTGCCGCTGGCACAGGACGACGTGCGCATCAGCGGCCATGCGGTCGAGGCGCGCATCTGCGCCGAGGATCCGGCGGCGAACTTCCTGCCCTCCACCGGCCGGCTCTCGCAGGTGCGCTTCCCGCGCGCCGGCGTGCGCGTGGAGACCGGCGTCGAGTCGGGCAGCGAGGTCACGCCGTACTACGACTCGATGCTGGCCAAGCTGATCACGCACGCGCCGACGCGCGACGAGGCGCTCGACCGGCTCGAGCGCGCGCTCGACGACACGGCGGTGTTCGGCGTCACCAGCAACATCGGCTTCCTGCAGCGTCTGATCGACCTGCCCGAGACGCGCAAGGCCACCTTCCACACGCGGCTGATCGACGAGCAGATCGAAGGCTGGGCGCTCGGCAAGGCGCAGCACGACGAGCGCACGCTGGCTATCGCCGCGCTGCACTGGCTGCGCAGCCAGCGCGCGGCCGACGCGCGCAGCCTGTGGTCGGGCTGGGGCGGCAGCGGCTGGCAGCTTTCCGCAGGCGACGACGGCCTGGCGCCGATCCCGAGCCTGCACGTCGAGGCCTCCGACGGCGTGAGCGCCGAGATCCGCTTCGGCCCGCTGGCCCGCGACGGCAGCCTGCTGGTGGGCGTGAACGATGCGCGGCTGCACCTGCGCTTGGCGCCCGCGGGCGACGACGGGCGCTTCCTCGCCATCGTCGACGCGCGGCGCGAGACCGTGGGCGTGCACCGCGACGGCGACATGCTCTACGTGCAGGACGGCCGCGGCACGCACGCGCTCAGGGCGGTGCCCTACCTGTCCTACATCAGTGCGTCGGCGCAAGCCAGCGGTGACGTGAAGGCGCCGATGATGGGGCTGATCCTGAAAGTCAACGTCGCGCCGGGCGACCGCGTCGAGAAGGGCGCGGTGGTGGCGATCCTCGAGTCCATGAAGATGGAGATGCGCATCACCGCCGACTGCGCCGGCACCGTGGCGGCGGTGAACTGCAAGACCGGCCAGACGGTCGAGCGCAACGCGGTGGTGGTGAGCGTCACCCCCGAGTAGCGCCGGTCCTCCGGCCACCGCGCCGGCGGCCTCGCGAGGCGGGTGCTCGATGCCGGCCGGCCGCCGTGCGGACCCG
Organism: Burkholderiales bacterium; assembly: GCA_016223165.1. Lineage (GTDB taxonomy): Bacteria > Pseudomonadota > Gammaproteobacteria > Burkholderiales > Burkholderiaceae_C > Rubrivivax. The sequence continues at coordinate 316,138 of JACRPO010000012.1, read as the reverse complement.
CTCGAACAAGGGGTCGCTCAGCGCAGCAGCCCCATGGTCTGCGGCAGCCACAGCACCAGGGCCGGGAAGGCGAGGATCAGCGCCACGTTGGCGAACTGCACCACGAGGAACGGCAGGGTGCCGCGGAAGATGTCCGCGGTGGGCACCTGCGGCAGCGCGCCGCGCAGCACGTAGACGTTCAGCCCCACCGGCGGGGTGATGAGCGCGATCTCGATCATCTTCACCACCAGGATGCCGAACCAGATCAGGTCGAAGCCCAGCTTCTCGACGATGGGCGCGAAGATCGGCAGCGTCAGCGCCATCATGCCGATGGCGTCGAGGAAGCAGCCGAGGATCAGGTAGATGGCGAGCATGCCGATCAGGATGCCCATCGGCGAAAGCCCCAGCGACAGCACGAACTCGGTGGTGCGCTGCGTGAAGCCGCTGAACGCGAGGAAGCGCGAGAAGATGAGCACGCCGACGATGATCATGAAGATCATCACCGTGACCCTGGCGGTCTCGAGCATGCCTTCGCCGAGCGCGCGTCGGTCGAGCCGGCGCAAGCCGAGCGCGATCAGGAAGGTGCCGAAGGCCCCGATGCCGCCCGCCTCGGTGGGCGTGAACACCCCCATGTAGATGCCGCCGAAGACGATGGCGAAGATGGCGATGAAGCCGATGCAGCCGGCGCGAAAGAAGGACGTGCGCCGCTCGGGCCACGAGGCGCGCGGCGCGGGCGGAGCAAGCTGCGGGTGGCGCACGCCGATGACATAGATCAGCACCGCGAAGCTGGCCGCCTCCATCAGGCCCGGGATGAAGCCGGCGATCAGCAGCGGCCCGATCGGCGCTTCGACGAGCAGCCCGTAGACGATCATCACCACGCTGGGGGGGATGAGCGCGTCCATCGCCGCGCCGGCGGCGACGCTGCCCGATGCGAGCCGGCGGTCGTAGCCGGCGGCGAGCATCTCGGGCACGGCCATCTTGCCCATCACGGCGGCGGTCGCGGTGCTCGACCCGGAGATCGCGCTCCACAGCGCGGTACCCCACGTCGTGGCGATGGCCAGTCCCCCGGGCAGGTGACCGACCCAGGCCTTGGCCATGCGGTAAAGATCGCCGGTGATGCCGGCCGCGCCGGCGAAGGCGCCCATCATGATGAAGAAGGGGATGACGACGAGCGTGTAGCTCGACACCTCGGAGTGCGGCACGCCGGCGGCCAGCACGCCGGCCGGCAGCACGCCGCGCATCGCGACGAGGCCGGCCAGGCCGACGGTGGCCGTGACGAACGCGATCGGCATGCCGAGGGCGACGAACACCAGCACCGCGACCATGCCGAGCACGGCAAGGTGCAGCGGGTCCATGTCAGGCGGGGCGGCGGCCGAAGAGGACGCCGAGGCTGGCCACGAGTTGCAGTGCGAGGCGCAGGCACAGCAGGCCGAAGCCCAGCGGCACCGCGGCCTTGGACCACCAGGTCGGCAACTGCGCCGTCGGCGTCGAGTCGCCGATGTCCCAGGCCAGCCACGTGGCGTCTGCGCTGAACCAGGCGATCACGGCGAAGGTGGCGAGCGCGAGCGTCAGTGCGATGCAATCGGCGGCGGCGCGCGCGCGGCGCGACAGCCGCTCGACCACCAGATCCATGCCGACATGCCCGCGTTGCGCCTGCAGCCAGGCCAGCGCGAGCAGCGCGGCCGGGGCGATGAGCAGTTGCGTCGTTTCCAGGTGCCCGCGCAGCGGACTGCCGAAGAGGTAGCGCATCGCCACCTCGGCCGTGACGTACAGCATCAGCAGGAACAGGATGCCCGAGGAGGCCAGGGTCAGCCCCGTCTCGAGGGCCGCATGGGCTTTGCGCAGCGCGACGAGCATCACCGGGCGGGCGACAAGTGCTTGCGGGCCAACTCGAGGACTTCCTTGCCCGGCAGGCCGCGCTTGTCCATGGCTTCGGTCCAGGCCTGCCAATGCTTCTCGGCCGTGGCGACCAGCCTGGCCCGCTCGGCGGCGGGGAAATCGGTCTTCTGCACGCCCTTCTGCCGGAAAGCCTCGTTGTTCTTCGCGTCGTCGAGCGCATAGGCTTCGGCGAAGCGCGGGATGGCCGCCTCGCGCAGTTCGAGCGCGAGCTTCTGCTGCTGCGGCGACAGGCGTGCCCAGGCGGCCGACGACACCGCGTAGAAGCAGGGCTGCGCGCCGAGCGAGATCTTGTCGACGAAGAACTTCGCGACCTCGTGCACGCGGTACGAGAAGAAGGCGTAGGTCGAGGGGAAGGCCACCGCGTCGACGAGGCCGCGTTCGAGCGAGGTATAGACCTCGGGGGCCGGCACCAGGCTCTTGACGGCGCCGAACTCCTCGATCGGGCGCGCCATCTCGCCGGAGATGCGGATGCGCAGCCCCTTGAAGTCCTCGGCCTTGGCGAGCGGCTTCTGCCCCATGATCTGGTACTGCGGCAGCGGCAGCGGCAGCAGCATCTCCAGGTTCCAGCGCTTGAACTCGGCGACCACCGCGGGGTGCTGCGAGACCGCGAGTTGCGCGCGCGCCAGCGCCGTCATGTCGTCGCCCGCCAGGAACGGCAGGTCGAACACCGAGTACAGGGGGAACTTCGCCGGGTAGTACGACGTGCAGATCATGCCCAGTTCGAAGGCGCCGGCGCGCAGCGAGTCGGGGATCTCGGTGGCCTTGGCGAGCGCTTCACCGTACACCAGTTCGGCCTTGAACTGGCCGCCGGTGCGCGCCGTCATCTCCTGCACCCACCACTCGATCGGCTTGGTCGGCGAGCGCGGCGGGCCGAAGAAGCCCGCCTTCCAGCTCGCGGGCTGCGCGGCGAGCCCCCCGGACACCGCCAGGCAGACGGCGGCAAGGACGATGCGTCGAACGAAGCCGGTCATGAGACTGCTCCTTGGTGAGTGCGCCAGGCCGGCGCACTCTAGCGTGCGCTCGCCGCCGCGGCAATGGGCTAGACTGCGGATATGCGCCTGACGTGCGAATATGCGAACCGCGACGACGGCCTCGCGGGCCGGCCGAGGCACCGGCCATGAGCATCGACTTCACGTCCGAGCAGCGGCAGATCCGCGAAGGGGTCGACAGGCTGTGCGCCGGCTTCGACGACCAGTACTGGCTCGAGCGCGACAGCGACGGGCGCTTCCCGGAGGACTTCTGCCGCGCCATCGCCGACCACGGCTACATGGGCATCGCGATGCCGGTCGAATACGGCGGCTCCGGGCTCGGCATCACCGAGGCGGCGATCCTCACGCAGGCGATCTCGCAGTCGGGCGCCGGCAACGGCGGCGTCTCGTCGGTCAGCCTGGCGATCTTCGGGCTCAATCCGGTGGTGCGCTTCGGCACCGAGGAGCAGAAGCGGCGCATGCTGCCACCGATCATCCGGCGCCAGGACATCGCCTGCTTCGGCGTCACCGAGCCGAACACCGGCCTGGACACGACACGGCTGAAGACGCGCGCCGTGCGCCGCGGCGACCGCTATGTGGTCAACGGCCAGAAGATCTGGATCTCGACCGCGCAGCAGGCCAACAAGATCCTGCTGATCGCGCGCACCACCGCCGAGGGGGACTGCGCGCGCCCGATCGACGGCCTGAGCCTGTTCTACGCCGACCTCGACCGCTCCAAGGTCGAGATGCGCGTCATCGACAAGATGGGCCGCAAGTGCGTCGACTCCAACGAGCTGTTCATCGACGGCCTCGAGATCCCGGTGGAGAACCGCATCGGCGAGGAGGGCAAGGGCTTCCGCTACCTGCTGCACGGCATCAACCCGGAACGCATCCTGATCGCCGCCGGGCTGGTCGGGCTCGGTCGCGCGGCGCTGCGGCGGGCCACCGACTATGCCAACCAGCGCGTCGTCTTCGGCCGCCCGATCGGCCAGAACCAGGCGATCCAGCATCCGCTGGCGCAGAGCTGGGCCGAGCTCGAGGCGGCCAACCTGATGGCCTTCCGTGCCGCGCAGCTCTACGACCGCGGCGACGAATGCGGCGCGCAGGCCAACGCCGCCAAGTTCCTCGCCGGCGAGGCCGCCTTCGCCGCCTGCACCAACGCCGTGATGACGCACGGCGGCATGGGCTACGCCAAGGAGTTCCACGTCGAGCGCTACCTGCGCGAGGTGCTCATCCACCGCATCGCCCCGATCACGCCGCACCTGATCCTGTGCTTCATCGCCGAGAAGGTGCTCGGCCTGCCGAAGTCGTACTGATGGCCGGGCCGCTCGCCGGCATCCGCGTCGTCGATGTCTCGACGATGCTGATGGCGCCCTACGTCACGCAGATCCTCGGCGACATGGGCGCCGACGTCGTGAAGGTCGAATCGCCCGCAGGCGACGCCGTGCGCGGCGTCGGCCCGCTGCGCCACGCGGGCATGGGGGCGATCTTCCTGAACGCCAACCGTGGCAAGCGCAGCGTCGTGCTCGACCTCAAGCAGGCCGAAGGGCTGTCCGCGCTCGACGCGCTCGTCGCGCGCGCCGACGTGTTTGTCTGCAACCTGCGCCCGCACACGATGGCGCGGCTGGGCATGGGCTACGAGCGCGCCGCAGCGAACAACCCGGCGCTGATCTACGCGGCGCTCTACGGCTTTGCCGAATCGGGCCCTTACGGGGCCAAGCCGGCATTCGACGACCTGATCCAGGGCGCCGTCGCCGTGCCGTGGCTGGCGCACATGGCCGACGGGCGCGAGCCGGCCTACGCGCCGACGGCGATCGTCGACCGCGGCGTCGCGCTGTGGGCCGTGGGGCAGATCAACGCGGCGCTGTTCCACCGCAGCCGCAGCGGCCAGGGCCAGAAGATCGACATCCCGATGTTCGAGATGATGGCCTCGTTCGTGCTGGGCGACCACCTCGCCGGCGAGACCTTCGACCCGCCGCTCGGCCCGGCCGGCTATGCGCGCATGCTCAACCCCGAGCGGCGCCCGTACCGCACGCTCGACGGCTACGTGTGCGCGATGATCTACACCGACCGGCACTGGCGCGCCTTCTACCGCGCGCTCGGGCGCGAGGACGACTTCGAGCGCGACCCGCGCCTGTGCAGCATGACGACGCGCGGCGAGCACATCCGCGACATCTACGCCGAGCTGTCGGCGCTGATGCGCACGCGCACTACCGCGCAGTGGCTCGCGCTGTTCGAAAGCGCCGACGTGCCCGCCATGCCGCTGCACACGCCCGCGACGCTGCTCGACGACGAGCACCTGCGTGCCACCGGCTTCTTCACGGTCGTCGACCATCCGAGCGAAGGCCGCATCCGCGAGATGGCCTACCCGAGCGCGTGGTCGGCGACGCAGCCGCAGCCGGGGCGGCCGGCGCCGCGCCTGGGCGAACACAGCGCCGAAGTGCTGCGCGAGATCGGCTACGGCGACGAGCGCATCCGCTCGCTCGTCGCCCGCGGGGTGACGGCGTGCGCGCCGGACCCCGCAACCTGACGAAAGGCGCCTCCCATGGCAGGTCTGTACTACGAGGAATTCAAGGTCGGCATGGAGTTCCGCCATGCGCTGACACGCACGGTGACGGAGATGGACAACATCCTGTTCTGCGCGATGACGCACAACCCGCAGCCGCTGCACCTCGACGAGGAATTCGCGCGCCAGACGATGTACGGGCAGCGCCTCGTCAACAGCCTGTTCACGCTCGGCCTGGTGATCGGCGTGTCGGTCGCCGAGACGACGCTCGGCACCACGCTCGGCAATCTCGGCATGACCGACATCCGTTTCAAGCACCCGGTGTTCCACGGCGACACGGTGCGCGTGGTCACGCGCATCAAGGAACTGCGCGAGAGCAGGTCGCGCCCGAACGAAGGCATCGTCACCTTCGAGCACATCGGCTACAACCAGCGCGACGAGGAGGTCTGCTACGTCGTGCGCACCGGCCTGATGCGCAAGAGGCCGGCATGAAGGCGCCAGAGGCGGAAGCGGTCGCGCCGATGCTGCGCTCGTGGCTGTTCGTGCCCGGCGACAGCGAGCGCAAGCTGGACAAGTCGCGCGACAACGCGGCCGATGCGCTGATCCTCGACCTCGAGGACTCGGTGGCGAAGGACCGGCTGCCGCTCGCGCGCGAGACCGTGCGCGCCTGCCTGCAGGCGCGCACCGAGCGCTCGCGGCAGCAGCTGTGGGTGCGCGTCAACCCGCTCGACACGCCGCTGGCGCTCGCCGACCTGGCGGCGGTGATGGCCGGCGCGCCCGACGGCATCTGCGTGCCGAAGGTGTCTTCGGTGGCCGACGTGAACCGGCTGGCGCACTACCTCGACGCTCTCGAGGCGCGGGAAGGCCTGTCCGCCGGCGCGACGCGCATCCTGGCGGTGGCCACCGAGACCGCGGCCTCGCTGCTCGGCTTCCACACCTACCTCGAACGCGCCACGCCGCGGCTGGCGGCGTTGACCTGGGGCGGCGAGGATCTGGCGGCGGCGCTCGGCGCCAGCGACAACCGCGACGCGCGCAGCGGCGACTACGACGATCCGTACCGGCTCGCCAAGTCGCTGTGTCTGGCGGCGGCGCGCGCCATCGGCGCGCAGCCGGTCGGCGCGGTGCACGTCGACTTCCGCGACCTGGCCGGCCTGGAGGCTGACTGCCTGCGCGACCGGCGCGCCGGCTTCGTCGGCAAGATCGCGATCCACCCCGGACAGTCGGCGGTCATCAACGCCGCGTTCACGCCGTCCGAGGCCGAGATCGCCCACGCGCGCCGCGTGATCGACATCTTCGAGCGCAACCCGGGCCTGGGCACCGTCGGCCTCGACGGCAAGATGCTCGACATGCCGCACCTCAAGCAGGCGCGCAACGTCGTGGCCCTCGCCGAGCAGGTGAACCGGCGTTCGTGAGCCAGGCGTGCGCACCCAGCGACAGGCACCCGGCGCTCCGCGCATGGCGCGGCCAAGGCCCGACGCGCCGCCCGCCGCCAAGGCGGTGCGCGCCGGCCCGCAGTCGGTCGGGCGCATCGTCGCGATCCTCGATACCGTCGCCGCACAGCGTCGCGGCGCGACGCTCTCGGAGCTGGCGGCGATCGCGGGGGCGCCGAAGACCAGCCTCGTGGGCCTGTTGGCGGGGCTCGCCGCCGAGGGCTGCGTCGTGCGTGACGCAGGCGGGCGCTACGGCCCCGGGCCGCGTCTGCACGCGCTGGCCATCCAGGCACTGGCCGGCAGGGAACTGGTCGCGCTCGCCCGGCCTGTGCTGCAAGCGCTCGTCGAGGCGAGCGGCGAGACCGCCGTGCTGGCCGCGCTGGCGCCGGATGCGGATCGGGTCGTCTACCTCGACCGCGTCGAGAGCGCGCGCCCGATCCGCTATGCGGTGACGGTCGGCGAGCGTCGCGAACTGCACTGCACGGCCTCAGGCAAGGTGCTGCTGGCGCATTTCGACGCCGGCCGGCTCGCGCGCTATCTGAAATCTGTGCGCCGCCAGCGCTTCACGGCGACGACGATCGTCGAGGCCGATGCGCTGCGCGACGAGCTCGACGAAGTGCGCCGCGCCGGGCTGGCGCGCACCGACGGCGAGCGCATCGCGGGCGCCAGCGCCGTTGCCGCGCCGGTCCACGGACGCGACGGCGCGGTGGTCGCGACCGTGCTCGTCGCCGGGCCGTCGGAGCGCATGCGCTCGCACGCGCGGCGCAACGAGCGCCTGGTGCGCGCGGCGGCGGTCGAGTGCACGCGGCTGGCCGGCGGCGTTCCCGCGCGGCGCAGCGCACGGCCGGCGGTGCGCTGAGAGCCACCGAACGACAAGGGGCGCGCCCATGCGCGCGCGGCGACCCTCTGGCTCTCAGGCCGCCGCGTCGTACAGCGCGCCGCTCGGCTCGCCGAGCACCGTGGTGCGGTGCATGTGGCGGTGCGTGCCGGGCACGCGGTCGCGCAGCGCCTGGTGCATCGTGCTGCGGTTGTCCCACATGATCATGTCGCCCGGCCGCCAGTGGTGGCGGTAGGTGAACTCGGGGCGCACCGAGTGCGCGAACAGGTACTGCAGGATGCCCTGGCTCTCCTCGCGGGTCATGCCGGCGATGTGGGTGGTGATGCCTTCGCTGACATACAGCGCCAGCCGCCCGGTTTCGGGGTGGCGCCGCACCATCGGTTGCGTCACCGGCGGGTTGACGTCGATCAGCGCCTTCATGACCGCGGGGTCGCGTGTCGAGGTGGTGTCGTGGATCGCCCAGGCGTAGCTGTGCACCGCCTGCAGCGGGGCGATCAGCTTCTTCATGCCCTCGGACAGGGTCTCGTAAGCGAGGAACATGTTGGTGAAGCGGGTGTCGCCGCCGATCTCCGGGATCTCCACGCAGTACAGCAGCGACCCGGTGGCCGGTCGCGTCGTGTACGACAGGTCGGAATGCCAGTTGACCCCGGTCTCGCGCGTGCTGGACGGCGTACCGTCGGCGTTGGGCCGGGTGGTGACGATGAAGATCTGCGCGAACTCGGGGTGGCGGTACTTGAAGAGCGCCGCGTGGTCGTCGAGCGCGCCGAAGCGGCTGCTGAAGTCGATGTGCTGCTGTGGCGTGATGTCCTGGTCGCGGATGAGCATGATGCAGTTCTCGACCCAGGCCTTGCGGATCTGGTCGATCGCCTCCTGTGCGAGCGGGCGCCGCAGGTCGACGCCTTGAACCTCGGCGCCGATGCCGTAGGACAGTCGTTTGATGGTCAGGGACATGAGATATCTCCGATGAAGGGATCTTCGGCCGTGCCTCACTCGGCCTTTGCGCCCGAGAGCTTGACGATGCGCGCCCACTTGTCGGTCTCGACGCGCAGGTGCTCGGCAAAGCGATCGGGGGTGCCCGTCAGCGGCTCCATGCCGAGCGAGGCGAAGCGCTCGCGCAGGTCCGCTTTGGTGGTGATCTCGGCGGTCAACCGAGCGAGCTTCTGCACGATCTCCGCCGGCGTGCCCGCCGGCGCCATGAGGCCGTACCAGACGTAGAGGTCGAAGCCGCTCAGGCCGAGTTCGGTCATCGTCGGCACCTCGGGCTCGAGCGCCGAACGCCGCGCCGTGCTGACGGCCAGGTACCTGAGTTTGCCGGCGCGGACGTGCGGGCTCGTCGTCGGCCAGGCGTCGAAGATGACCTGGATGCGCCCGCCGACCATGTCGGCCACGCCGGCGGCGGTGCCCTTGTACGGGACGTGCGTGATGTCGGCGCCCGCCTGGCTCTTGAGCCACTCCATCGCCAGGTGCGTGGTGCCGCCGACTCCCGACGAGGCGTAGTTGAGCGCGCCCGGACGGGCCTTCGACAGCGCGATGAGATCGGGCAGCGACTTCACAGGCAGATCGGCCGGCACGGTGAGGAACAGCGCCATGCTGCCGACAAGCCCGATCGGCGCGAAGTCCTTCGCCGGATCGAAGGGCATCTTCGCGTACAGCGCCGGGTTGACCGCCAGCGGCCCGGCGGCGCCGAAGAACAGCGTGTAGCCGTCGGGCGCCGCCTTGGCCGCCGCGCTGCCTGCCAGGTTGCCGCCGGCGCCGGCGCGGTTGTCGACGATGACCTGCGCGCCGAGCCCTGCAGCGAGCTTCTCGGCGAATGCGCGCGCCATGATGTCGCTCGCGCCGCCGGCGGGGTACGGCACGATGAGCTGCACCGGGCGCGAGGGATAGGGCTGGGCATGGGCGCCACCGGCAGCGGCGCACAGCAGGGCCATCGTCAGGGCGATCAGCGATTTCATCCGGGGCATGGATTCGTTTCTCTCGAAGGGTTTGAAAGGAAGGCGCGCCGGTGCGGGCGAAGCGGCGCGCGTGTTGCCGCACGGTCGCCCGCCCGGGCGGCGTGCGAATGGGTCAGTCGCGGTAGCCCGGCTCCTCGCGGTCGAGCTTGCGCAGCAGCGCAGCCCACTCTAGCCGGCCCTGAGGCACGAAGCCGTCCTTGCCGAAGACCTGTGTGCCCTGCGCCGCGCAGCGTGCGACGACCTCGGGCGCGATCGGGTACAGCGGCTGCTCGCCGCCGAGCGCGGCCACCTGCATGCGGCAGGCGCGCTCGAGCTGGTACATGAGCATGAAGGTCTCGCCCATCGTCGCGCCGCAGCTCAGGGTGCCGTGGTTGCGCAGCAGCAGCAGCTTCTTCTCGGCCCCGAGGTCGCGAATCAGGCTGCGCTTCTCGTCGTCGTCGAGCGCCAGCCCCTCGAACTCGTGATAGGCGAGCTTGTCCCACACCACCAGGGCGTGCTGCGAGGCCGGCAGCAGCCCGTGGCGCTGCATCGACACCGCCGTGCCGTCGCGCGTGTGCAGGTGCATGACGCAGTTGAGGTCGGGGCGCGCATCGTGCACCGCGGCATGGATGACCAGTACGGCCGGGTTGATGCCGAACGGGCTGGCGCTGTAGATCGTTCCACGAGAGTCGGTCTTGATGAGCGACGAGGCGGTGATCTCGTCGAACAGCATGCCGTACGGGTTGATGAGGAAGCGGTCCGGCTCGCCCGGCACCCGGTGCGAGATGTGCGCCGAGATGATGTCCGACCAGCCCATGCGGTCGGCAAGGCGATAGCACGCCGCGAGGTCGCGGCGCGCCTGCTCCTCGGCGGCGGAAGGGCGTTCGACTTGCGAAACGGCGTTCATGCAGGCACTCCAGGTTGCGGAGCCGCTCGGGCTCACGTTCTCGGCAATCGCGGCTGTCGCGGTCCGCGCTGCTCGTCGATGGGGATGTCCGCCGGACGGCGGTGCTCGACTTCATGCGCAGGCTCGTGCTCACTGCTGCTGGATGTTCGCCTCGCGCGCGACGCGCTGCCAGGTCTCGGCCTCGGCGCGGATCGCCGTGCCGGTCTGCGCCGCCGAGCCGCCCAGCGGCTCGAGGCCGAGGGCGGCGAACTTCTCCTTGACCTCGCGGTCGCGCGCGATGTCGGCCAGGTCGGCATTGATGCGATCGACCAGCGCCGGCGGCGTGCCCGCGGGGACGGCGACGCCGAACCACAGCGTGACATCGAAGCCGGGCACCATCTCGGCGATCGGTGGCGCGTCGGGCAGCAGCGCAGAGCGGTTGGGGGTGGTCACCGCGAGCGCCCGCAGCTTGCCGGCGCGCACGTGCGGCAGCGCCGCGGCGACGGTCTCGAACATCACCTGCGCTTCGCCGGAGAGCACGGCGTTGAGCGACGGCGCGTTGCCCTTGTAGGAGACGTCGAGCACGTCGATGCCGACCTTCGATTTGAACAGCGCCATCGAAAGCTGGCCGGCACCTCCGCCGATGGCCGCGTTGAGCTTGCCGGGCGACGCCTTGGCCAGGTCGACGAACTCCTTCAGCGAGCGCGCCGGGACGGACGGATTGACGACCAGCACGAACGCCGAGCCGACGATCTTGGCCACGTGGACGAAGTCGGCGTTCGGGTCGTAGGGCAGCTTGGCGATGAGCACCGGGTTCATCGTCATGTTGCCGTTGTAGCCGAACGTCCACGTGTAGCCGTCGGGCGCCGAGCGCGCGCCGGCCTGCGTGCCGATGGCGCCGTTGGCGCCGGGGCGGTTTTCGATGACCACCGGCTGCGGCCAGCGTTCGGCGAGCTTCTGCGCGACCAGGCGGGCGACGATGTCGGTCGTTCCGCCGGGCTGGAACGGGACGATCCAACGCACCGGCCGTGCCGGAAAGGCTTCGGCAGCTTGAAGCTGTGGCACCCAGGCGAGGGCGAGGGTGAGGGCGCAGGCGGCGAGCAGTCGGCCCAATGACATGGTTTGTCTCCTTTTGTCTTCGTCGCTGTGATCGGTCGGCTTGTTCTCGGATGCGGTGCCTTGGTCAGCGCGGCAGGCGCGTGGCAGCGCGCTCGCTGCGCCGGCTCGCCCGCGGCGTCTGCTCGCGGCGCTCGGACGCCCCGTCCGGCGCGACGGGCGGCGGCAGGTGCCCGAGCGCCAGCGAGATGTCGTTCGCGGCCTGGCGCACGAGGCCCGCGTACTCCCCCGGATCGGCGCGCGTTCGGCTCACCGGCGCAGCCATGGCCAGTGCGGCGATGACACGGTCGTGGTGATCGAAGATCGGGGCGGCGAAGCCGGCGACGTCGCTCGACACTTCGCCGACCGTCACGGCGAGCCGCTGCTCCCGGATGCGCGGCAGCATGTCGCGCAACTCGGCGCCGCGGGTCAACGTCTGCGGGGTCAGCGCCGGAAAAGGCGCACGGCGCAGGAACGCTTCGATGAACTCGTCGTCGGCGAAGGCGAGCAGCACCCGCCCGGCCGCCGAGCAGTACAGCGGCCGCATCGTGCCGAGCGAGACGCTGTAGCGGATCGACTGCGCGCTCTCCACCTTCTCGACGTACACGGCGGCCGCCGACGCCCGGTCGAGCACGGCGATGAGTGCGGTCTCGCCGCTGCGGTCGACGAGGCGGCGCATCGCCGGCGCGGCGGTGCGCGACAGCGACATCGTCGGCATGATCGCCACGCCCAGGCGAAAGGCCGATGGTCCGAGCGTGTAGCTGCCGTCGGTGTGCGCGAGGTAGCCGTAGCGGCACAGCGGACGCAGCAGTCCGAGCAGGCTGCTCTTGGGCAATGCCAGGTCGCCGCTGAGCGCGCTCAGCGACAGGCCGGCGCGCGCGTGCGCCAGATGCTCGATGAGGCGCAACGTGCGGTGCAGCGAGCGCGGGCCGGCCGCCGCGTCGCCGCTCGCATCGGCAACGGCCTGCGAGGAGGCGGTCGCGATGTGGCGGCGAGGGTGCATGGGCGTTGCCGAGGCCGCCGGGCGGGCACGGCTCTTCACGGTCGGGCCGGCTTCAGCCCGATCTCGGGACGCCGGGGACGGAGGGCACGGGCTCGCACGTTTCGCTTGTCTCGACTCTTTCCAGGATGAACCAGTATAGTCACGACGCTGGATCCCCGAACGCCGTTCGTAAATCCGAACACGCCACCATGAACACTGCAACGAGCGCCCTGCCGACCCGTCCCGTCTCCGAGGGCGCGCGCCGGCGCGACATGTCCGAAGCCGAGTGGAAGATGCGCTGCGATCTCGCGGCGCTGTACCGCCTGGCCGCGATCCATGGCTGGGGCGACCTGCTCGCCACGCACATCTCGGCGCGCGTTCCCGACGCGCGCGACCAGTTCCTCATCAACCCCTACGGCATGCTGTTCGAGGAGATCACCGCTTCGAGCCTGGTGAAGGTCGACGAGCACGGCAAGGTGCTGAGCGAAACCGACTACATCATCAACCCGGCCGGCTTCGTGATCCACAGCTGCATCCACGTGGCGCGCCAGGACGTCGACTGCGTGATGCACCTGCACACGCGCGACGGAACCGCGGTGGCAACGCAGGCCGGCGGTCTGCTGCCGGCGACGCAGCACGCGCTCGTCATCTACGACCAGGTCACGTACCACGAGTTCGAGGGGCCGGCGCTGGATCCCGATGAGCAGACGCGGCTCGTTGCCGACCTCGGCGACAAGCGCATCATGATCCTGCGCAACCACGGCACGCTGACGGCCGGGCGCACGGTCGGCGAGGCCTTCGTCCTCATGTACCGCATCGAGCGCGCCTGCCGCATGCAGATTGCCGCGCAGTCGGGCGGGCAGCCGCTGCACCCGCTGCCGCAGTCGGTGATCGACAAGAGCGTCGAGTGCGGACGCAGCATCTTCTCAAAGAGCGGCTTCGGGGGTGAAGGGCACCGCGAATGGGCCGCGATGCTGCGCAAGCTGCAGCGGGAAGGCTCGGACCACGCGCGGTGAAGATCTGCGTCGTCGGTGCCGGAGCGATCGGCGGTTTCCTGGCCGGGCGACTGGCGCTCGCCGGGCACGACGTGTCGGTGGTGGCGCGCGGCGCGCACCTCGAGGCGATCCGCCGCGACGGCCTGAAGCTCGTCGACCAGCACGGCGAGGCGACGCCCGCGCTGCGCGTGCGCGCCGAAAGCGCCGTGCGCTGCGACGCGCTCGGCGCGCAGGATCTCGTCGTGCTCGCGCTCAAGTCGCACCAGATCGCCGACGTCGCGCCGCACCTCGAGGCGCTCTACGCTGTACGCACGCCGGTCATCACGCTGCAGAACGGCATTCCGTGGTGGTACTTCCATGCGCACGGCGGGCCGCTGGCCGGGCGCCGGCTCGAGTCGGTCGACCCCGGCGGGCGCATCGCCGGGCACATCGACCCGCAGCGCGTCATCGGCTCGGTGGCGCACAAGGGGGCGGAACTGGCCGCTCCGGGCGTCGTGCGGCACATCGTCACGGCGGCCGACCGCTTCCCGCTCGGCGAGCCCGACGGCAGCAGCGGCGAGCGCGTACTCGCCCTCTCCGACGTCTTCGCGCGCGCCGGCGTCGCCGCTCCGGTGACGCCGGACATCCGCACCGAGAAGTGGTTCAAGCTCTGGGGCAACGTGGTCTGGAACCCGGTGTGCGCGCTGACGCAGGCGACGGTCACCGACCTCTACCACCTGCCCGTGGCGCGCCAGCTCGGCGTGACGCTGATGCTCGAGATGCGCGATCTCGCACGCCGCCTCGGCGTCGAGATTCCGGGCACGCCCGAGCAGCGCCTGTCGCGTGCGCTCGAAGTCGGCGCGGCGCGGCCGTCGATGCTCCAGGACGTTCAGGCCGGCCGCCCGATCGAGATCGAGGCGCTGCTTGGCGCGCTGGTCGAGCTGGCCGACCTCACCTCGACGCCGGTGCCGTCGATCCGGGCGGTCTACGCCTGTGCCCGACTGCTCGACACCGTGCTGCGCGAGCGCAACGTCCGTCTGGACGGCCGCATCGATGCGGCCGTCGAGCCGTCCTGACCTTTCCGATTGCATCGCGATCGCCAACCCAGAAGGAGCGAGTTCATGCCCATCCAAGTTCGGCCGCTGTCGTACGGCATCGGCGCGGAGATATCCGGCGTCGACCTCGGCCGCCCGGTCGATGACGCCACGCGTGCGGCCATCCGTCAGGCGTGGCTCGATCATCTGGTCATCGTCTTCCGCGGCCAGGACTTGCCGCCACCCCGCCAGATCGCGTTCGGGCGCATGTTCGGCGAACTCGACGATCACAAGTCGGTGCCGTTCTACCGCCACCCCGAACATCCGGAGATCTACCTGATCACGAACAAGAAGATCGGCGGCAAGGAATCTCAGACCAAGGACACCGGCCGGCTGTGGCACTCGGACCACTCGTTCACCACGCACCCGACGATGGCGACGATGCTCTACTGCCTGGAGATTCCCCCGGTGGGCGGCACGACGATGGTGTGCAACATGTACCGCGCCTACGAGACCCTGTCACCGGCGCTGCGTGCGGTGCTGGACAAGCTCGACGCGGTGCACAGCCTCGAGCATTACAGCGCGCACAACCCGTACTTCACCAGCCGCGACCCCGAGCAGATCCGCAAGATGAACGAGTTGTCGCCGCCGGTTGCGCAGCCGGTGGTGCGCGTGCATCCGGAAACGGGACGCAAGGCGCTCTACATCAGCGAAGGTCAGACCCAGCGCTTCGTCGGCATGAGCCAGGCCGAGAGCGCCGGGCTGCTGCAATATCTGTTCGAACATTCGGTGAAGCCGGAGTTCACCTACCGCCACGCGTGGAAGGTGAACGACATGTTGATGTGGGACAACCGCTGCACCAACCACCTCGCCGTGCCCGACTACAGCCACCAGACCACGCGCCACATGCACCGGTTGACGGTGCTCGGAACGCCGAGCGGCCGCTTGCTTGAGCCTCAGGAGCGCTGACGAACCGCAGGCGTTCCGCCCGTCGCGCGCCGAGGGGCGGAGCGCCGCACCGAACTCAGCGGCTGCCGCGTGCCGCCAGCGTTGCCTTGAGCACCTCGCTGCCGGGCTTGCCGCGTTTGTCGAGCTCGGCCGCCCAGTCGTTCGCCACCTGGCCGAGCAGTTGCGACAGCGCTGCGACGTCGGCTTCCGACCAGCGCACGATCGACACGCCCTTCGCGCGCAACTTCTCCTGGTCCACGGTCTCTTCCTTGTCCATGCCGGCGCACAGGCTCGCCCCGGCCTCGACGCCGGCATCGGTCATGGCCTTGCGGACGTGTTCGGGCCACTGCTTCCAGCGGCTTTCGCTGACGATGAATACCGCCGCGGCCGAGCCGAAGCCCTTTCCGGCCGTGGCGAACTTCGTCGGGATGTTGTAGTTGGTGGTGACCCCGTAAGAGAAGATCGCGCCGTCGAGCGTGCCGCGGCTGATGGCCTCGAATGCCTCGGTCGAGGCCATGCGCACCGGCACGCCGCCCATGCGGCGCACCGTCAAGTCCATGGCGCCGCCGAGCACGCGCAGCTTCATGCCGTCGACGTCCTTGAGCGTGGCGATGCTGCGCTTGGCGGAAACCATCTGATAGGGCGGATACACCGCCGCGAACAGCACGCGCACGCCGTTCGGCGCGTACTCCTGGCGGCCGAGGATGCCCTCCGGCGCAGCCAGCTTGGCAAAGACCTGCGAGCCCTTGCATGAGGTGTCGAACAGGCCAGGCAGTTCCAGCGCGGCCGTCAGCGGCATCTTGTCCGAGGCATACGAAGGCGCGAACAGCACGATGTCGGCCACGCCGTTCTGCACCACCGTGAGCAGATCCTTGGCCTTGCCCAACTGCTCGGCGGGATAGTGCTCGAACTGCACCTCGCCATTGGTGGCCCTCGTCACGGCTTCCATCCAGGGCTTGATGCCGTAGCGGGGCACGAAATGGCCCTGTGGAAACTGGTCGGCGACACGCAGCACCATCTTGCCGGACGCCTGCGCAAGGGAAAGCGTCGGCATCAGCGCGACCGTCGCAAGGGCGGCGATCGCGCAAGCGCGGTTGGAAGTCCGGAACAGGCGGAACAGGCGGTTCATAGGGTCTGCTCGTGGCGGTGGTGTGTCGGCCTCAGCGGCGAAGCTTGCCCAGCAGGCTGTCGCCGATGATGTTGCGCTGGATCTGATTCGTCCCTTCGATGATCTGCAAGACCTTGGCGTCGCGGAAGTAGCGGTTGATCGGCGTGTCGGACGAGATGCCGGCGGCGCCGAACAGTTGCACCGCGTCGGTGGCGACCTTCATCGCGGTGTCGGTGGCGAAGCACTTGGCCATCGCGGCCACCGGCGCCAGGCCGATGCCGGAGAGTCCGCCATCGACGGCGGCCGCGGCGTGGTAGACGATCTGCCGCGCCGCCTCGGTCTGGATCGCCATGTCGGCGAGCATCCAGCGGATGCCTTGGTTCTCGCTCACCGGCCGGCCCCAGGTGACGCGATTGGTGACGAACTCGATGCTGTGGTCGATCGCGCCCTGCGCCAGGCCAACGCCGCGTGCGCCGATCAGCGGACGGCTCTTATTGAACGCTTCCATCACGTCCTTGAATCCGCGACCGTCCTCGCCGAGGCGGTTGGCTTCAGGCACAAAGACGTCGTCGAGGAACAGCGGGCACGACGGCACGCCGCGCGCGCCCATCTTGTCTTCCTTGCGACCGATCGTGAAGCCCTTGCTGCCGCGCTCGACGATGAACAGGTTGACCGCGCCGGCGCCGTCGCCGTCGCCGGTTTTCGCGGCCACCAGCACGAAGTCGGCGACCGGCGAATTGGTGCACCAGATCTTGGCTCCGTTGATGCGGTATCCGCCCTCGCAGCGCTTGGCCCGCGTGCGGATGCCCGCCACGTCGGAGCCGCTCTGGGGTTCGGTGGTCGAGAACGCGCCGCGCATCTGGCCGGCGGCGAGCGGGCCGAGCAGCCGCTGCTTCTGCTCGTCGCTGCCCGCGGCGAGGATGGCGCCGAACGGCACCCACTGCACGACCAGAAGGTAGGCCGTGTTGTAGCAAACCCGTCCCAACTCCTCGATGGCCACCGCCGCGGACAGCATGCTGTCGGTGCCGCCGTAATCCTTGGGAAAGGGAATGCAGAACAGGCCGGCATCGCGCAGCAGATCGAACATGTCCTGTGGATACTCGGCGCTGCGGTCGATCTCGGCGGCACGCGGCGCGACGCGCTCGCGCGCCAGGCGGCGCACCATCTCGCGGATCTGCCGCTGCTCGTCGTTCAGTGCGTAGGCTTGGGTCATGGTCATGCTGCCTGGTGCCGCGGCGTTACTTCGCCGTCGCGTCGCGGCACTTGATCATGCGCAGCGGCGTGTAGGTGATGGCCAGGGTGCCGTCGTGCTTGACGATGCGATTGCGCGTGCGTACCAGGCCGCGACCCGGCCGGCTCGCGCTGCGCCGTGCCTCGAGGACCTCGCACTCGACGTGAATCGTGTCGCCGGCGAACACCGGGTTGTGCACCTTGAAGTCCATCTCGAGGAAGGCGTAGCCGGTGTGCTGCATGGTCGAGTGCACGAGCAGTCCCTCGGCAAACGTGTAGGCGAGCGCGCCCGGCGCGAGCCGCCCCTTGATGTCGGATTCGTTGCGCAGGAACTCGAGGTTGGTGAACAGCACTTCGGTCATGCCGGTGGTGCTGCAGAAGGCAACGATGTCGGCCTCGGTCACCGTGCGCCCGATGGTCCGGAACTGTCTGCCGACGGGCAGGTCTTCGAAATGCAGGCCGAGGCCGAGCGTTTCCATGGGTTGCCTTTCTCGAGGGTGGATCAACGCGCCACCAGGTCCATCAGGGCCGGCGACAGGTCGGGATAGCCGCAACCGGGCGGCAGCACCGGCACTCTCTTGCCGTCGCCGCGTTCGCCCAGCGTGGGTTGCAGGCGCCGGACCGGACGAGCACGCGCCGCGTCGACGGCCGCGTTCGCATCTGCGCTCTGCGCCAGCAGCGCCAGATTGCACAGGGTGGGGAAGATGATGGTGCGGCGCCGCTGTTCGCAGTCGTCCAGGGCGTCCAGTGGCCGCACCCAGAACGAGTCGACCGCCTCCCAGCCGTCGTGCTCGGCGACCTGCCCTTCGGGAGCGAGCGCAATGTAGAAGTGCGTGTCGAAGCGCTTGGGCGAGACCTCCGGCGTCACCCAGTGGGCGTAGGGGTGCAGCAGGTCGAGCGCCAGCTCCAGCTGCTCGGCGACGACCATCTCGACGAACACCTCGGCCGAGGCGGCCACGCGCTCGCGCCAGCGCCGGTGCATCTCGGCGCGATCTTCGCCGCCGAGCAGCCGGTTTCCTCGTCGCACCAGCAGCAGACCGCTTTCCTCGAAGGTCTCCCGCACCGCGGCCACACGCAGCGACAGCTCCAGGTCGTCGCCGCCGCTCACCGGGCTGCGTTCACGCAGCCGCGGGTCGCGGTCCGCGGCGGCCACCTTGCCGCCGGGGAAGACCGCAGCGCCCCGTGCGAAGTCGATCTCGTGGTGGCGCACCACCATCAGCGTCTCGAGACCCCGTGGACCATCGCGCACGAGCACGATGGTCGCGGCCGCCGCGGGGACGGCGATCGGCGGTGCAGGCGAGGGCACCGTCAGACCCGCATTTCCTGGGCGATGATCGTGCGCTGGATCTGCGACGTGCCGCCGCCGATGGTCGACTGCATGCCCTCGCGAAAATAGCGCTCCATGTCGGACTCCGGCAGCATGCCGTGCCCGCCCATGATCTGCATGCCCTGCCGTGTCACAGTCTGCAGGTTCTCCGACGCGAACAGCTTCGCCATCGCCACTTCCTTGCGGTAGCTCTGGCCGCTCGACGCGACCTCCGCGGCGCGGTACATCAGCAGCCGCGCCGCGTCGGTGTTGGTCTGCATGTCGGCCAGCATGTGCCGGATGACCTGGAACTCGTAGATCGGCTTGCCGAACTGGATGCGCTGCTTGGCATAGGCGAGGGCATCGTCGACCGCCCCTTGGGCATTGCCGACATTGCTGGCGGCCACCGCGATGCGCTCCAGGGCGAGGTGCTCGCCGGCAATGATGTGGAAGCCCTGGCCTTCTTCGCCCAGCCGGTTGACCGCCGGCACGCGGACGTTGTCGAGGAAGATTTCGGTGGTGGTGATGGAGCGGCGCGCGAGCGTGTTCAGCGGCCGGATCGTCATGCCCGGCAGGTCGTTGGGAACGATCAGCACCGTCAGGCCGTTGCGCTTGTCGGGCGTCTGCGCGGTGCGAACCAGCATCAGGATGACGGCGCCCCGGTTGCCCGCGCCGCTGCACCACAGCTTCTGTCCGTTGAGGACGTAGTCGTCCCCGTCGCGTACCGCGCGCGTCTGAACGTTGGCGACGTCGGAGCCGGCGTTCGGCTCGGACATGGAGATCGGGAAGCGGATCTCGCCGCGCATGAACGGCTGCAGGAACTGCTTCTTCTGGTACTCCGTGCCGTGCAGCGACAGATTCATCGCGGTGAAGATGCCGCCGCAGATCGCGACGGCGAAGTCCACGCCGTAGCAGGCCATCGCTTCGCACATCAACGCATAGGCCCAGATGTCGCCGCCGTCTCCGCCGTCAGCCTCCGGGACCAGCAGGCTGTGGTAGCCCAGCTTGGCGGCCTTTTCGTACGCCTCGAAGGGGAAGGTGCGGGTCATGTCGCACTTGCGGATGTACTCGCGACCGACGTCCCGATCGACCCAGCGGCGCACCGAGTCCTTCCAGGCTTGCCGTTCCTCGTCAAGAAAGTTCATCTCCGGGGTCCTTGCTGCACAGGTTCAATGAATGCGACGTGGCGCGCCGGCGGCGCCGAGCAGACCGGCCAGTGGCGACAGGTCGGGCAGGTCTTCCAGGCGATCGACGAGGTCGATCAGTTCGTCGCAAGCCTCGGCGGTGAGCCTCGATCCGGCCATCGAGCGGAATTTCTGCTCGAGCCGCAGACGCTGCTCCGCCAGGTCGGTCACGGGCAAGCCGACGTCGTGGTGGCGGCGCAGCAGCACCCCATCGGTGGTCTCGATCACGACTTCCGCGCGACTCATCTCCTGGCACTCGCGATGAAGCTCTACGTGCACGCGCTCGCGCAGGCGGCGCAGGTCGCGGTCGTTCGTGACTTCGTCGGTGAAGCTCGACATCGAGGCCGTGTCGATCCCCGCGAGGGCCATTGCCACCGCATGGCGCAGGCTGAACTTCGCCTCCAGCCCCGTGCACGGTTCGGCGATGTTGCACACGCCCTCGCTGAGCGCCGACGCGTGCACGACGATGCGCCGCACATCGCTGTCCGCCAGGCCGTGCCGTTGCCGCAGGTGCCGGGCCGCCTCGATGGCGGCATGGGTGCCGTAGCAGGCGGCGTGGTACTTGAAGAGGTTGTCGCGCAGGTGCAGGCCGCGTGCCGGCTCGCGCAACGCGGCAGCGGGGTCGAAGTCGGGCCCGTAGGTGGCGGCGAAGCCCTGCGCGGCCTCGAGCGCGTCGCCGCGGCCGGCGAATCCGCGCGCGGCGAGGTGGGCGGCCATCATGCCGTCGGCGCCGGCGCGTCCGGCGTGCAGCGGCTTGTACATCGTGCCGAACATCGACTTCAGGCCCGTGGCCTCCGTCGCCGCGATGCCCAGCGCCACCGCGGTGTCGTCCGGGTCGAGCCGCAGCAGGCGCGCACAGGCGGCGGCCGCGCCGAAGGTGCCGATCGTCCCGGTGGCGTGGAAGCCGGATACGTGGTGCCCGGGCGACACCGCCGCGCCGATGCGGCACAGGGTCTCGTAGCCGGCGACGAACGCCGTCATGAACGCCGCGCCGCTTTCGCCGCGCGCCTCGGCGAGCGCGAGCAGCGGCGGCACGAGCACCGCACTCGGATGCCCCGTGAAGCACATGTTGACGTCGTCGTCGTCGAGCGCGTGCGAGGCCGCCCCGTTGACCAGTGCAGCCTGGCGGCAGCTCGTGGCGAAGCCCTGCCCGACGACGGTGGACTGCGGGTGGCCGCCCTGCTCGCGCGCCTCTTCCGCCAGCATGCAGGCGAGCGGCTCGTGGGCACCCGCTAGCGCGACCGCGATCCAGTCGAGCAGGCATTGGCGCGCGAGCTCGCGGGCATCGCCGGGCAGCGCCAGGAAGTGCCACGCGGCATTGCGCTCGGCCAGCGCGCCGGTCAGGTTCAGGGTCTGCGGCGCGGCCTTGGGCGGCGCTGCGGTTGCGATCCGAGCGTTCATCTCATCGACCCTTCCATTGCGGTTTGCGCTTCTCGCGGAAAGAACGCGGTCCTTCGAGCGCGTCCTCGCTCAGGTAGACGGCGTCGAACGCGCGCTGCGATGCACGCAGCGCGGCCGTGCGCCCCATCTCGGTGGCCATGCGCACCATCTCCTTGGCCCCGCGCACGGTGAGCGGGGCGTTCACGGTGATGCGCGCCGCCAGCTCCCGGGCGCCCTGCAGGGCCTGTCCCGCCGGCATGACACGGTTCACGTAGCCCAGTTCGTAGGCGCGTTGCGCCGACAGCGGATCGCAGGTCATCGCCACTTCCATGAGGATGCGCTGCGGCAGCATGTGGATCACCGGCGAAGCCCACGGCATGCCGCGACCGACGCGGCCTTCGGTGATGGCGAACTTGGCCGTCTCGTCGGCCACGCACAGGTCGCACATCTGGGCGAGCAGCCAGCCCCCCGCGTAGGCATAACCCTGCACGGCCGCGATCACCGGCTTGGTGACCTCGACGTTGTCGCCGAGCACGGCCATGAAGTTCTTCGGCGGGATGCGCAGCACGGTGTCCGCGGCTTCCACGAGGTCCATGCCGGCGCAGAAGGTGTCGCCCTTGCCGGTGAGGATGGCGACCTGCGCGGACTCGTCCGCCTCGAACCGCGGCCAGACCTCGAACATCGCCTGCCGTACCGCCCGGTTCAGGGCGTTCTTGCGCTCGGGGCGATTGATCGTGATGACGGCCACCCCGTCGTTTACCTCGTAAAGCAGTTCGTCGCTCATGGTCGCTCAGTTCGTGAGTTGGGGGGAAGTGCCGGCGCCGCAGGGCCGATGGCCGAGCGCGAGCGAAAGCCCCTGCGCGGTGTCGACGGCGACAGCCGTCAGTCGCTCGGCGGCGGCGCGCCCGCGCTCGATGGGGGCCGCGATGATCAAGGCCGCGTTGACGCGGCCGTCGGCTTCGAAGATGGGCGCCGCGAAGCCCGCGACGTCGGGCGTGACTTCGCCGATCGTGGTGGCATGGCCATCGGCGCGGATACGGTCGAGTATGCGGACGAGCTGGCGTCGGTCGGTGACCGTGGATTCCGTCAGCGCGCGCAGCTCGGCGGTGCGCAAATAGTCGCGCGTCCAGCCGTCCGGTTGATGGGCCAGCAGCACGCGACCCGCCGACGTGGCGAACAACGGCCGGGTGGTGCCTGCCGGGACGGTGTAGCGCACCGGCTTGTGGCTTTCGACGATCTGCGTGTACGTCAACCGTGCCGCCGCGCGGTCGATCGTTGCGATGAGCACCGTCTCGCCCGACTTCGCGCGCGCATCGTGCAGGAACGGCGTCGCCACGATGCCGAGCGACCGGGCGGTCACCAGCGCCGCGCCGAGCGCGAACGACTCGGTGCCGAGCCGGTAGGTGGCGTCGCTGCGCTGCAGGTAGGCGTCGGCGACCAGGCCGCGCAGCAGTGCATGCAGGCTGGTCTTGGGCACGCCGAGCTGGGCTTGGAGCTGTGCCAGCGTCATGCCGTCGGGCTCCTCGGCGAGCAGCCGCAGCACGCGCAGCACCCGCGCCAGCGCCATCGGCGCGGCATCGCTGCGTCGATGCGCCGAGTCGTAGGCGATGGCCTGCGCCAGTTGCAAGAGCCTGTCTCCGTATCGTTCCGATATCGGAACACATGTTCTGATGTCAGATCAGCCTACGAGGGCAAGAGCATCCCGTCAAGGGGGTTTAGCCGCCCTTTCCCTATGCCCGAAGCGACGCCCGGCACGGCGCCCGGCACGGCGCCCCGATGCCGGGCCGCGCGGCCTCACGCGGGGTGCGGGATGAGCTTGCGCAGGTCGGCGGACGGATCGGACAGCGCGGCGCGATCGGGCAGCCGATCGCTCGACAGGAGCCGCCGCAAGCAGAAAGGTCGCGCGGATTGCTCACGCAAGCCACGCCGACCGCGCGCCCCTGCCGGAGCTGGTGTGGCCGACGTTCAGCCGTGGTCTCAGCGGAGGAGCCCTTCCTTGGTGATCACCTTCGCGCGCGGTGGATACGCGGCCGAGACGACGGCGAACATTGGGAACGCGATCACCTTCACGCGCGGTGGATACGCACCGTGAGCAAGGCGAAAGTCATGTCGGCGCTGCGCGCCAGCGCAGCCTCGTAGGTCGCGTCGTGCTCGTCATGGACCTCCACCGGGAGCAGGTCCTTGACCGCCGACGCCCGCGGATACCGCTCCGACAACTGGTATAGGGGAGACACAAACTAACAGTAGTTATGTTAGCCTCGGCCAGTCAATACCTGGCATGCAACGACTCCTTCCTTGATGGCCGACGCCAGTCGATCCCGATCGAACGCCAATGCGGGTAGTGCGCGCGCCGCGGCCGGCACCGACAACCAGGAGAACGCGGACGCAATCACCGGCGGCCACTCGTCGACCCTGGAGGACCTGCCAGGCCGGCGCACCCGGATCTCGGCGAGACGCCAGAGCCCGGGCGCCGCGCCCTGACGGCAACTGTCCGGTCTCCGGCGAAGGCAACCATGGCAGGCGTGCTGGACGGCATCACGGTGGTCGACCTGTCCAGGCTGATTGCTGGACCCTACGCGTCGATGGCGCTCGCCGACCTCGGCGCGCGCGTCATCAAGGTCGAGTCCCTGTCGGGCGACGACGGCCGTCACCTCGGCCCACCCTTCCTGCAGGGTTCGAGCATGTTGTTCATGGCGAGCAACCGCGGCAAGGAGTCGCTGGCGTTGGACATCCGCAAGCCGGCGGGACGCGAGATCCTGCATCGGCTGATCGAGCGGGCGCAGGTGGTGGTGCACAACTTCCGCGCCGACTTCGCCGAAGAGCATGGGCTGACCTACGACGCACTGCGCGCGCTGAAGCCCGACCTCATCTACGCCGCGGTGAGCGCCTTCGGCGAGGAGGGTGCCTACCGCCTGCGACCGGCGGTGGACAGCGTCGTGCAGGGCGCGGCCGGCGGCTTCTATGCCAGCGGCGAAGCCGGCGACGACCCGATCCGCATCGGCCTGCCGATCGTCGACGTGACGTGCGGCATGTGCGGTGCCTTCGGCATCCTCGCGGCGATCATGCACTGGCGCCAGACCGGCCGCGGCCAGCGGGTGGAGACCGTGCTGGCCGATGCCATGTTCAACCTGATGGCCACGCGCGTGGCCGAGTACGCGCTCGAAGGCCGAGAGCCGGCGCGTGCCATCAACCTGCCGCTGGCCGCGCCCAGCCGCCACTTCCGGGCCGCCGACCGGCGCTGGTTCAACGTCTCGGTGGTCAACGATCCGGCCTTCGCACGCTTCTGCGCGGTCATCGGCAGGCCCGAATGGGTGGGCGATGCGCGCTATGCCACCAACGCAGGCCGCGTCACGCACCGGCCCGAGATGGCCGAGGCGCTCGCGGCGATCTTTGCCACGCGCCCGGCGGCGGCTTGGGTCGATGCCTTCGCCGCGGCCGACCTGCCGTGCGGGCCGGTCAACACCGTTGCCGAGGCGATGGCCGATCCGGTGCTCGCGGCGCGCTTCGTCGAACACCCGGAGTTGCCCGGCCTGCCGCTGATCCCGTTCCCCGCGCATCTGGGCGAGGGCGGTGCGAGGCCGGACGCCATCGCGCCGCCGCCGCGGCTGGGCCAGCACAGCGCGGCGGTGCTGAAGGAACTCGGCTTCGGCGGCGACGCCGTCGCGCAGCTGGTGCGTGAGCGCGTCGTCCGCCTGGCCGCCGATGGCCCGGCCAGCGTGGCCGCCTTACGAGGAGACGAGCCCATGAACGCCGCAGCTGCCCCCGAAGCGATCTGGCGCCCGAGTCGCGAGCGCGTCGAGCGCGCGCGCCTGACGAACTTCATCGGCTGGCTGAAGCAGCGGCACGGCCGCGACTTCGCTGACTACCACGCGCTGTGGCAGTGGTCGGTCGACGATCTCGAAGGCTTCTGGGCCGCGCTCGTGGAGTACTTCGACCTGCCGCTGCAGGGCGAGCGCACGCCCGTCATTGCGGAGCGCCGCATGCCCGGTGCGCGCTGGTTCCCCGGCGCCCGCACCAACTACGTCAGCCAGATCTTCCGCAACGCGAGCACCGAGCGGCCGGCCATCGTGTTCCGCAACGAGGCCGATGCGCGCGACGAGGTGTCGTGGGCGCGGCTGCAAGCCGAGGTCGGAGCGCTGGCCGCGTGGCTGCGCCGGCAAGGCGTGAAGCCGGGCGACCGTGTCGTCGCCTGGCTGCCCAACATCCCGCAGGCGGTGTCGGCCTTCCTCGCAGTGGCCAGCGTCGGTGCGGTGTGGTCGCTGTGCTCGCCGGAGATGGGCGTGGCCGCGGTCGTCGACCGCTTCCGGCAGATCGAGCCGAAGGTGCTCTTCGCCGTGGACGGCTACCGCTGGAGCGGCAAGGCGCACGACCGCCGCGCCGTGCTGGACGAGATGCTCGCGCAACTGCCCACGCTCGAGCGCGTCGTGCTCGTGCCCTACCTCGACCCGGCTGCCGATGCCGCGGCCGTGCGCAACGGTGTGAACTGGCGCGACGCGCTGCGCGACAGTGCGCCCTTGCAGATCGAGCTGCTGCCGTTCGACCATCCGCTGTGGGTGGTGTACTCGTCGGGCACCACCGGGCTGCCTAAACCCATCGTGCACGGGCACGGCGGCATCCTGGTCGAGCACGTCAAGACGATGGCGCTGCACAACGACGTCGTCGCGGGCGACCGCTTCCACTGGTACACGACCACCGGCTGGGTGATGTGGAACCTCAACGTCGCGGCGCTGCTGGTGGGCGCGGTGATGTGCACTTACGACGGCAACCCGGCGTGGCCCGACTACTCGACGCTGTGGCGCTTCTGCGGCCGCGAGGGCCTCGACTTCTTCGGCGCCGGGGCCGCGTTCTTCACCCTGTGCGAGAAGCACGGCATCGAGCCACGCAGCGTGGCGGCGATGGGCAAGCTGCGCACCGTCGGCTCGACCGGCTCGCCGCTGTCGCCAGAGAGCTACCGCTGGGTCTACGACAAGGTGCGCCGCGACATCTGGCTCACGCCGATGTCCGGCGGCACCGATTTCGCAGGTGCCTTCGTCGGCGGCGTGCCGACGCTGCCGGTGTACGTGGGCGAGATGCAGGTGCGCTGCTTGGGTGCCGACGTGCAGGCCTGGGACGACGCGGGCAAGCCGCTCTTCGACGAGGTGGGCGAACTGGTGTGCACACAGCCCATTCCGTCGATGCCGCTGTACCTGTGGAACGACTCCGGTGGCCAGCGCCTGCACGACAGCTACTTCGATGTTTATCCCGGGGTGTGGCGGCACGGTGACTGGCTGCGCATCACGCCGCGCGGCGGTGCGGTCATCTACGGGCGCAGCGACGCCACCATCAACCGCCACGGCGTGCGCATGGGCACCAGCGAGCTGTACAGCGTTGTCGAGGCGCTGCCCGAGGTGATGGACAGCCTGGTCGTCGACCTCGAGTTCCTCGGCCGCGAGAGCTGGATGCCACTGTTCGTGGTGCTGCGCCCGGGCAGTGCGCTTGACACCACGCTCGTCGGCCGTATCACCGCGGCCATCCGCGAGTCGCTGTCGGCGCGCCATGTGCCCAACGACGTGATCGCCGTGCCCGAGATTCCGCGCACGCTCACCGGCAAGAAGCTCGAGGTGCCGGTGAAGAAGCTGCTGCTCGGCCAGCCGGCCGACAAGGTGGCCAACCGCGATGCGATGGCCAACCCGGCGAGCCTGGACTGGTTCGTCGAGCTCGCGCAGCGCCGCGCGAGGCAACCCGTCAACGCCACCGACCCCAACTGAGTCACCCAACCCCCACCACCACCGATCGGAGAACCGAGCATGTCGGACAAAGAGGTCTATCTCGAGGTCAAGGACTACGTCGCCACCCTCACCATCAACCGGCCCAAGCAGCTCAACGCCTTCACCGGCGACAACATCGTCGAGATGCAGCGGCTGCTCGACGTGGCCGCCAACGACAAGAAGGTCGGCGTCATCGTGCTCACGGGCACCGGCGACCGTGCGTTCTGCGTCGGCGGCGACGTGAACTGGGAGAAAGGCAGTGGCGGCAAGAGCGGCCTCGAGGACCTGAACTTCACCTTCAACCGCCAGATCGTCGAATGCCCGAAGCCGGTGATCGCACGCGTCAGCGGCTACGCCATCGGCGGCGGCCACCACATCGCCTACTTCTGCGATTTCACGGTCGCGGCCGACCACTCCATCTTCGGCCAGAACGGCCCGCGCGTCGGCTCGCCGGCGGGTGGCTACATCGTCTCGCATTCGGCCAACGTGCTTGGCCACAAGCGCGCGCGCGAGCTGTGGATGATGTGCCGGCGCTACACCGCGCAGCAGGCGCTCGACTGGGGCCTGGCGAACTCGGTCGTCCCGAAGGAGAAGCTCGACGAGGAGGTGCGCAAGTTCGCCGACGAGCTGCTGGCGCTGAGCCCGACCTGCCTGCGCATCCTCAAGCGCTCGTTCTATCACCACATGGCGCCGATCATGGCGCGCGACATGAAGGAGCTGATCGAGGAAGTGGCGCCGAAGTACTTCGAGACCGGCGAGCAGCAGGAGGGCGCCAACGCCTTCCTCGAGAAGCGCGAGCCGGACTTCTCGCGCTTCCGCTGAAGCGCCCCGGGCCGGCACGTACGCGGCGCCGCGATGAACGCTCGGACGGTCGTGTTCGTCCACGGCGCTCTGCACGGTGCGTGGTGCTGGGCCGCCGTACAGGCCGAGCTCGACCGCCGTGGCGTCCCCAGCGAGGCGGTCGATCTGCCCGGTCACGGCGCGTCGGCGCAGTCGCTCGGCGACACGCTCGGCAACGCGGCCGCGGTTACCGCGGCCGTTGAGCATGTCGTCGCGCGCAGCGGCGGCCCGGTCGTGCTTGTCGGCCATTCCTACGGCGGGGTGGTGATCGGCCAGGCGGCGCAGCGCGGCCAGGTCGATCATCTGGTGTTCATCAGCGCGCTCGTCGCCGACGTCGGCGAGAGCGCCAACGGCGTCGCCGCAGGCCTGCCGCCGGCGGACTTCGGCGGCACCGCGCCGCCGCGCCTGTTCCGGCGCCACGACGATGGCACGCTCAGCGCCGACCCGGCCGCAGCCGCCGCCGTCTTCTACGACGACTGCCCGCCCAAGGTCGCCGCAGCCGCGGTGGCGCGCCTGTGCCGGCAGCGCAGCGCGAGCCTCGAGCAGCCGGTCACGCGCGCCGCCTGGCGCGACTTGCCCTGTACCTACGTCTGCTGCAGTCGCGACCGGGCGATCTCCTACGCGGCGCAGCAGGGGCTGCTCGGCCGCTTGCCGCGGCCGGCGGTGGCGACGCTGCCGAGCGGACACTCGCCGTTCTTTGCCACGCCCGCCGCTGCGGCCGACATCCTCGCGGCGCTGGCCTGGCGCTGAGTGCCATCGCCTGCGTTGCGCGACTGCCAGCCGCTGCTGCGCTTCAGGCCGGCATAGCCGGCGCGCCGCGATCAAGCCGCGCGCTGGGGCGGCGCGGCATCGTTCGAGACGGACACCAGCACGCTGCACGGCGCGCGCGACAGCAGCGAGGCGCCCACCGAGCCGCGCCACCAGCGCGCGAATGAACTCTGCTCGCGATGGCCTACGACGATGAGGTCGGCCCCCACCTCGCGCGCCACCCGCCAGATCTCCTCGACCGCACGGCCGGCCGCCAGATGTGTCCGCGCCTGCAGGCCCAGTCCGGCCAACTTCCGAGCGCCCTCGTCGAGGACGGCACGGACTTCGTTCAACTCCAGCTCGGGCCGGTTGGAGAACGAGGCGTCCTCGGCAAGCGATTCGCCGATGCCGGGATCGACGACGGCCAGCAGGTGCACGGTCGCGCTGGCGAGCACGGCCAGGTCGGCGCCCTGGCGCAATGCTGCGCGCGCCTCGCGGCTGCCGTCATAGGCCAACAGGATCGTCCGGTACACCTTGCACCCTCGATTCGGGATCGCCAATTAGATGAAAGTTCAATTATCATCGCATTATCCAATTCAGCAGGGAAGCGATGGCGCAGTCTTCGGCCGCCACGCAGGAGTCGTTCGGCACGCTCCTCGGGCAGGTGGCACGGCTTTGGCGCAGCGAGGTCGACCGTAGGCTGGCGGCCTTCGGACTGACCGAGTCGCGCTGGCTGGCCCTGCTGCATCTCTCGCGCACCGGCGGCTCGGCGAGCCAGCGCGAGCTGTCGGAGTGGATGGGGGTGCAGGCAACGACGCTGGTCCACATCCTCGACGGCCTGGAGGCCGACGGTTTGGTGGAGCGACGCACGGCAAACAACGACCGGCGCAGCAAGTCCGTGCATTTGAGCCGCAAGGCGCGCCCGGTGCTCGTGCGCATCGAGGCGACCGCGGCGGCCGTGCGTTCCGAGATCTTCGCCGGCGTCCCGCAGTCCGATCTGCAGACGTGCCTCGACGTGTTCGGGCAGATCGTCGGGCGCCTGGGCGGCACGGCTCGCCTGGCGCGGCTCGTGGGCGAGCAGCGGAGCGCGCGGTGAACGCCGGCACGACCCGCGCGAGGGGGCGCTCGGCGCGCATCTACCTCGCGCTGCTGGTCGGGCTGGCGATGCTGGGTCTGGGCGGCCGGTGGCTGCACCGCCAGTTCACACACATCGTCGTGACGGATGCGCGCATTGCCGCCGACATGGTCGTGGTCAGCAGTCGTTTGCCCGGCTGGGTCACGGCGGTCGAAGTGGCCGAAGGCGACGCGGTGCGCAAGGGCGCCGTTCTGGTACGGGTCGACGACCGCGAAAGCCGGGCGCAGGCGCGCGAACTCGAGGCGCAGCTTGCCGGCGTGCCGCTGCGGCGGGCGGAAATCGATGCCCGCATCGCGCTGGCCGACCGGCAGACGAGAAGCGAGGTCGCGGTACAGCGGGCGAACGTCGAAGCAACCAAGGCCGCGCTGGCCGCGGCGAAGGCGCAACGTGTGCTGGCCGCGGCGGAGCATGAACGCATCGTCGACCTCGTCCGCCTGGGCATGGTCACGCCACTGCGCCAGGACCAGACGCTCGCCGCACTGGAGACGGCGCGCCAGCAGGTGTCCATCGCCGAAGCCAACCTGCAAAGGGCCCATGCCTCCGTCGCGCAGGCGCAGGCGGCGCGCGAGAACCTCCAGGTGCTGAGCCGCCAGCGGGCCGAGCTCGGCCCCGAGGAGGAGCGGCTGCGTGCCGTGCGGGCACGTGCGCAGTTCGATCTGGAGGACCGGGTGGTCACGATGCCGTTCGACGGTGTGGTCAACCGCCTGTTCGTCGACCGCGGCGAGTACGTCGTCCCCGGCCAGCGGCTGCTGATGGCGCACGACCCGGCGCGCGTGCGCGTCGATGCGAACGTGAAGGAGACCGACATCCGCTTCTTCAGGCCCGGCAAGCCGGTCGCGGTGACGGTCGATGCGTTGCCCGGCCGGACCTTCCAGGGCACGGTCGAGCGCGTCGGGCAGGCCGCCACCAGCGAATTCGCGCTGCTGCCCAATCCGAATCCGAGCGGCAACTTCACGAAGATCACGCAGCGGCTGCCGATACGCGTGGCGGTGCGGCAGATCGACGGTCTGCTGAAACCCGGCATGATGGTCGAAGTGGAGGCCGTTGCCGATGACTAGCGAGGCCGCCCGGAACGCGCCGCCGGCCGCAAGTACCGAGCACCTGGTCGCGCGCTACGGTGCGTCGTACCGCTGGCTGGCCACATTGACTGTGATGGTCGGAACGATCGCCACCGTGCTGTCCTCCACCATCGTCAACGTCGCGCTGCCCGACATGATGGGCGCCTTCGGGATGGGGCAGGACAAGGCGCAGCTGCTGTCGACCGGCTTCCTGGCGGCAATGACGGCCACCATGCTACTGAGCGCCTGGATGGTCGACGCTCTCGGGCAGCGGTTCACCTACGTGGCGACGCTGCTGGCGTTCCTCGGCGGCTCGGTGATAGGCGGGCTGGCGCCCTCCGAAGGGGTGCTGGTCCTCGCGCGCATCTTGCAGGGTGCTACGGCGGGCTTGCTGCAGCCCCTGGCCATGCAGGTGATCTTCCGGGTGTTCCCGAGCGACAAGCGCGGCGCGGCGATGGGCGTGTACGGCATCGGGGTTGTGCTGGCGCCGGCCCTGGGCCCGGTGCTCGGCGGCCTGTTCGTCGACACCTTCAGCTGGCGCTATGTGTTCTTCATGCCGTTGCCGTTCTGCGTGCTGGGCATCCTGCTGGGGACGGTGTTCCTCCCCGAGCGCGAACAAGCCGGGCCGATGCGGCCCTTCGACTGGATCGGCCTGGGCCTGCTGGCGTTCTTCCTGCTGACCCTGCTCGACGGCCTGACGCATGGCCAGCGCGACGGTTGGGGTTCGGACCGTGTCGTCATCGCGTTCGCCGCCGCGCTCGCCTCCGGTGCCGCTTTCCTGGCCTGGGAACTGCGCACGCCGGCCCCGATGCTGAACCTGGCGATGTTCGCGAACCGATCCTTCGCCGGCGCGGCGATCGTCTCGTTCATCTTCGGCGCCGGCATCTTCGGCACCACCTACCTGATCCCGCTGTTCGTGCAGATCGTCCAGGGCTACACGGCCACGCGCTCGGGCCTGCTGTTGATGCCGGGCGGGCTCGTCATGGGCATCATGTTCCCGCTGGCCGGCCGGCTCACGGACCGCGTGCCCGCCTATGCGACGACGATCATGGCCGGGCTCGGCATCTTCGCCGTCTCGTCGTTCCTGATGGCGGCGGCCGACACCCAGACTTCGTTCTGGCAGTTCGCCTGGTGGGTGGTGCTGGGCCGCATCGGACTGAGCTTCATCATGCCCGGCCTGAGCGCCGGGGCGCTGACGGCGCTTCCCCCGCACCTGATCGGCCAGGGCTCGGGTGCGCTGAACTTCGCCCGTCAGCTGGGCGGAGCAATCGGCGTCAACCTGCTGTCGGTCCACCTCGAGCGGCGCACCCAGCTCCACGTGTCCGGATTCACGGCTGCGCAGGACGCCGCCAACGGCACGACGACCGAGCTCCTCGGCGGCGTCGGCGGGCTGCTGGCGCAGGCGGGTCTGCCGGAGGCCCAGGCCGCCGCCAACGCGACCAGCTATCTCGGCCAGGTGATCCATGCGCAGGCCAACATGCTCGGCTACCGGGACAGCTTCTTCATCGTCGGCATCATCTTCGTTGTCGGCCTGCTGCCGGCGCTGCTCATGGCTCGCCCGGGCCGCGGCCGTTGAACGCCTTCGGCCGAGCGAGGATTCAGAGGGCCAGGTAGCCCCCGTCCACCGGCACGGTCACGCCGGTGACGTAGGTCGACAGCGATGAAGCGAGAAACAGCGCCGCGCCGACGAGTTCGGCGGGTTGGCCGACACGCCCCATCGGGATGCGGGCCAGGAATCGCTCGAGCCGGGCCGGGTCGGAGCGCGTCGCCTCGGTCATCGGGGTCTCGATGACGCCCGGGGCGATGGCGTTGACGCGGATGCCGTCCTTGGCCAGGTCGACGGCCAGGGACTGCGTCAGCATCTTCACGGCGCCCTTGGACGCCGAGTAGCCCAGCGTGTTGGGCTGGCCGGAAAACGAGGCGATCGACGCGATGTTGACGACGGTGCCGCGGGTCTTGCGCAGGGCAGGCAGCCACGCGTGGGTGACGTTGAAAACGCCTTCGTGGTTGACCTTCATCACCGTGCGCAGGTTCTCGGTGGCACGCGGGCTGTCGATACCCTCGCGGATGAGGATGCCGGCGTTGTTGACGAGCACATCGATCGGTCCGATCTCCCGCTCCACCTCAGCCGCCAGCTGGTGACAGCGGTCGGCGTTGGTCACGTCCAGGGCGTGGCTCCAGGCCTCGCCGCCTTCGGCGCGGATCAGCGCGGCCGTGGCCTCGGCGGTCTCCGCGTTCAAGTCGGTGACGACGACGCCGGCGCCGGCCTTGGCCATGCCGAGCGCAAGCGCACGGCCGTTGCCTTGACCCGCGCCGGTGACGAAGACCTTCTTGCCGGCAAGCAGTTGTGCCGTACACATGGGAGTGAATCTCTTGCGTTCAGACGGTGGCGACCGCCGCGTTGGACGCGGAGGCTGCGTGCGCGTCCGGCTTGCTCGCCTGGTCCGCAACGTGGTTGCCGGCGATGTAGCCGAAGGTCAAGCCGGGACCGAGCGTGATGCCGGCGCCGGTGTACTCGCCGCCCATCACGCTGGCGGCGTCGTTGCCGGCGGCGTAGAGGCCGTCGATGGCTCGGCCCGAGGTGTCGACGACCTGCGCGTGGGCGTTGGTCTTGATGCCCATGAACGAGCCCAGGTCGCCGGCAACCAGCTTGATGGCGTACAAGGGCGCGTTGCGCAGCGGCTCGACGCACGGGTTCGGGCCGTGCAGGGCGTCGCCCTGGTAGCGGTTGTAGGCCTTGCTGCCGCGGCCGAACTCGGGGTCACGCCCGTGCTGTGCGTGCTCGTTGTAGCGGCGAATGGTGTTCTCCAGTGCGGCTGGGCTGACACCGATCTTCTCCGCCAACTCAGCCGCGCTTCGGCCCCGCCTGAGATAGCCGCTGCGCAGGTGTTTGCCCAGCGGCAGCGGGAAAGGCTTGACGAAGCCGAGCCCGTAGCGGCGGACTGCGCGGTGGTCGGCGACCAGCCAGCAGGCGGTTTCGCTCTTGCCTGCGCAGGCCTTGACCATCGCTTGCACGACGTCGTGGTACGAATTCGCTTCGTTCGTGAAACGGCGGCCATCGAGGTCCACGGCGATCACGCCGGGCTTCGCCCGGTCGATGAAGTGCGGCATGAACCCATGCTTGCCGTCGCTGCGCGGCACCAGCGACACCGGTGTCCAGGCCGCGGCGTTGCTCAGCGTGTCGTCGAAGGCTCCGCCCGCCGCTTCGGCCATGCGCGCCCCGTCGCCGGTGTTGCCTTGCGGCGTCGGCGACCAGTGGCCATGGCCCCGGGCCACGTGCGCATACGTGCGCTCGAGCCGCGTGGTGTCGTGCGGAAAGCCGCCGCTGGCCAGCACGACGCCATCGCGCGCACGCACGCTCACCCGCTGGCCCTTGCGCTCGACGACGGCGCCCGTCACCCGAACTCCATCGCGCAGCAACTGCACCGCAGGCGAAGACAGCCACACCGGGATCCGCGAGTCGCTGGCCGACCTGGCGAGCCGCGCGGCCAGCGCGTTGCCGTTGGTCAGCAGCATGCCGCGGCCGTGCATGAGCACCTCCAGGAAGTGCCTGGTCAGCCGCTGGGTCACGTACCAGGCAGATTCCAGCGAGCGCGTGGCCCGCATGAAATGGACGATGTCTTTACCGGAGCCGATCGTCACGCCGAACACGGTCAGCTCGGGCAGCACGGGCCCCAGCGTCTTCAGCAGCGGGCCGAGTTCGCGCGCGTCGTACGGCCGGGTCACCATCGAGCGGCCGCCCTGCGCGCCGCCCGGGGCTTCGGCGTGGTAGTCCGGAAAGGTGAGCGGCATGTCGAACTGGACCGCGGTGTTCGCCATGAAGAACTCGATCGCCTTCGGACCCTGTTCGAGAAACGCCCGGACGCGGGGCTCATCGAAGCCGGTGCCGGCCTGGTCGCGGATGTACTCCAGCGCCTGATCAGGGCGCTCTTCATGCCCCAGTGCCTTGGCCAAGTGCGTGCCGGGCACCCAGAGCCATCCGCCTGACCGTGCGGTCGTTCCGCCGTAGCAGGCGGCCTTCTCCGTCACCACGACCTTCAGGCCGCGCCGCGCTGCCGTGATCGCGGCCGCCATGCCGGCGACGCCGCTGCCGATCACCAGAACGTCGCAGTCAACCTGCTCACCCGTTGCCATGGAGCAGTTCCTCATCCTGTTCCCCGATGTACGGTGCCGGTGCAGGCCGCGCTGCCGGGGTGCGGCTGAAACGTGGCGCAGGCGACGGCTGCCAGACACCATCCGACTCGAAGAAGGTGGCGCGCGCCACGTTGTGGGGATGCAGCGCTGCCTCGGCGGTGGTGAGCACCGGCGCGAAGCAGACATCGGTGTTCTCCATCAGCGCGCACCAGTGCGCCGCGGGCTGGCTGCGGAACAGCGCCGCCAGCCGGGCCTTCAGTGCGGGCCAGGCGGCGGGGTCGCGCTGGCGGCGGAACTCGGGGTCGCCGGCCAGGCCCAATTTGTCAAGCAGCAAGGTGTAGAACTGCGGCTCGAGCGAGCCGATCGAGATCCACCGGCCGTCGGCGCACTCATAGGTGTCGTAGAAGTGCGAGCCGCCGTCGAGCAGGTTGCCTTGCCGCTGGTCGCGCCACAGGCCCAGCGCACGCAGTTCGCAGACGATGGAGGTGAGCAGTGCGGCGCCATCGAGCACGGCGGCGTCGACCACTTGGCCCTTGCCCGAGGCGCGCGCCTCGAGCACCGCGCAGACGATGCCGAAGGCGAGCATCATGCCGCCGCCGCCCAGGTCGCCGACCATCGCCGCCGGTGCGACCGGCCCGCCCTCCTTGCGACCGATGGTCGCCAGCGCGCCCGACAGCGCGATGTAGTTGATGTCGTGGCCTGCGGACTGCGCGAGCGGGCCGTCCTGTCCCCACCCCGTCATGCGCCCGATCACCAGCCGCGGGTTGCGCGCCAGCAGCACGTCGGGGCCGAACCCCAGGCGCTCCAGCACCCCCGGCCGATAGCCTTCGATCACCGCATCGGCGCCGTCGATCATCGCCAGCACCTGGTCGCGGTGCCCGGGATCCTTCAGGTCCACCGCCACCGAGCGCCGCCCGCGGTGCAGCACGCTGCGCCGGCCGGAGGCCAGGAAACCGGGCGAGCCCCGGTCCTTGCCCTTGTCGGCCTTGCGGTCCAGCCGGATGACTTCGGCGCCCATGTCCGCCAGCATCATGGCGCAGAACGGCCCGGGCCCGATGCCGCCGAACTCGATGACCTTCAGACCCTGCAGCGGACCTGCCATGGTTCCCTTTCCCTCCTTGTTGGAATCAGCCCAGCCAGCGCTTGCGCCGCCGGTAGTGCTTGACCTCGCGGAAGCTCTTGCGCCCGCCTTCGCGGTCCAGGCCGAGATAGAACTCGCGCACGTCCTCGTTGGCGCTCAGTTCGTCGGCCCGGCCCTCGAGCACGATGCGCCCGCCTTCCATCACGTAGCCGTAGTCGGCGATCTCGAGCGCCACGCGGGTGTTCTGCTCCACGATCAACAGTGCCAGCCCCTGAGCGCGCAGCCGGTGCAGCACGGCGAACACCTCCTCGATCATGCGCGGCGCCAGGCCTAGCGAGGGCTCGTCGATGAGCATCAGCTTGGGCTCGGCCATGATGGCGCGGCCGATCACCAGCATCTGCTGTTCGCCGCCGGAGAGGTAGCCCGCCGTGCGCGTGCGCAGGTCGGCCAGGCGCGGGATGGCCTGGTACACGCCGTCGAGCGCGCGGCGCATCGCCGCGGCGCTCGGGAACATGTGGCCCCCGATGATCAGGTTCTGCTCTACCGTCATGTGGGGCAACACGCGCCGGCCTTCCATCACATGCACGAGGCCGCCGCGCACGATGTTGGCCGTGTCGTGCCCGCGGATGGCCCGGCCTTCGAAGGCAATGCTGCCGCCAGAGACGCGCCCGTCGTCGGAGTCGATGACGCCGGAGATGGCCTTGAGCGTGGTGCTCTTGCCGGCGCCGTTGGCACCGAGCAGCGCGACGCAGCCGCCCGGCGCGACCGTCAGCGAAACACCCTTGAGCGCGAGGATCACATCCGCGTACAGCACCTCGACGTTGAGCAGTTCCAGCATCGGCGCGCCGACGGCCGCGGCCGGCCCTGCGGCAGCACGCTGGTGCTGCAGTCGTGCCGCCTCGACCGCCGCCGATTCGCTCACCTCGGCCACCGGGTCACCACTTCGGGATCGCCGGCACCGGCGCATCCGCGGCCACGCGGGTGACCTTGCCGTCTTTGAGCGTGGCCACGTTGACCTTGGCCGTCCCGGTGGGGAAGGGGTTCTCGGGCTTGAAGTCCACCCCGGGCAGGACGCCCATCAGATCCGCGCCGGTGAAATTGGTCGCCGTCAGCGCCGCGTACACCGATTCGCCGGTCACGCCGCCGGCGCCCTTGGCCTTGACGGCCGTCTCGACCGCGCGGACCGCGACGATGGCCTGCCCCAGGCCGAGCATCGTCATCGAGTTCCAGTTCGACTTGAGGCCGTACCTGGCCTGCAGCATCGTGTAGAACTTGCGCGCCGGCGTGTCGTCCTCGCTGGCGTCGGCGATCGCTCCGACCTCGTAGTCGCCGGCGAAGCCGTTCGGGTTGCCGAGCGCCTTCGACGAGCCGAGCAAGCCGTTGTGCAGCGAGAGCATGATCGGGATGTTCTTGCCCAATGCCTGCAGCGCGCGCTTGGTGGCGACGGCCTGCGCGGTGTTGGTCTGGATCACGATCACGTCGGTGCCGGCGTTGGCGAGGCGGCGCACCTGCAGCGTCAGGTCAGTGGGCTGCACCTCGGTCCAGATGGCCTCGACGAAGGTCGCCTTGTCCGGGTTGGCCTTGGCGTAGGCCTGCAGGCCCTTGGCCATGTCGGCATAGGCGGGCGTGGCCTCCGACGTGATGATGCCGACCTTGACCGCACGCTTGCCATCGAGCTTGGCGGTGCGGAACCACTCGATGAAGCCGGCGGCTTCGTGAGGATAGGTCGGCCGCACGTTCAGCGCCCACTGGCCGGGCTTCCAGCCGAAGCCGTAGGCGGCGGTGCCGAACAGCATCGGTACCTTGTCCTCGGGCAGGCGCTGCTGCAGCGCCGCGGCGTCGGGGCCACCCAGGCCGAGCACCAGCGCGGGCCTCAGTTCGGCCTTGATGCCGGGCCACAGGCTCGCCGTCTGCGCCACGTCGTAGCGCGTGTCGTAGGTCTTGACGGCGATGCGCACATTGAGCTTCTCGCCGACCTCCTTGTTCCACCAGTCGACGACGGCCAGCCGGCCGCCCTGCATGTCGTTCATCACGTTGGCGTAGGGCCCGGCGAAATCGGCGAAGGCAGCGATGTTGACCGTCGTCTGTGCCGAGGCCACCGAGCCGAGTGCCAGACCGGCGGCGAGCACGAGGCCGCGTGCGATGAGATGGCGTCGATTCATGAAAATCTCCTTGTGGGAAGCGCGCCGCGACCGGCGCGGGTTGTTGACACGATCAGTGCGGGAAGGGCCACAGCCGGTAGGTGGCCTTGAAGATGTTCCAGCGGTGCATCAGGCCTTTGGGTTCCAGCAGCAGGAAGCCGGTGATCACCAGGCCCAGGAACACGTTCATGCTCGCGAACACCAGGTCGGTGCCGAGTACCGGGAAGCGCTCGATCAGACCGGGTCCGAGGCTGGTGATCGACTCCTGCACGGCGCGGATCACGACCGTTCCGACGAGCGCACCGACGATCGAGCCGAGCCCGCCGACGATCATCATCGCGATGAACCAGATCGAATTGAACAGCGTGAACTGGTCCACCGAGACGAAGCGGATCTGGTAGGCCCACAGCGCGCCGCCGATGCCGGCATAAAACGCGCCGATGACGAAGGCTCGCGCCTTGGTGCCGGCGACGTCGATGCCCATCATGCCGGCGGCCACGTCGTCGTCGCGCACGGCCTCGAAGGCCCGGCCGTGCCGGCTGCGCACGATGCCGAAGGCACCGGCCACCATCACCGCGGCGACGACGAGGAACAGGAAGTACAGCGAGCGGTCGCTGTCGAACACGAGGCCGCCCAGCCTGGCCGGCTGCAGGCTGAAGCCGTTGACGCCGCCGAGCCAGGAAGAGGGCAGGTTGAGCACCACGAACACGAACAGGAACTGGGCCGCGATGGTGGTGAGCGCGAGGTAGAAGCCCTTGATCCGCGACGCCGTCAACCCGAAGGCCCAACCAGCGGACGCCGCGAGCAGCCCGCCCACGGGCACTGCCACCCAGAATGGCAGGCCGAGCTTGACCTCCATCGCGCTGGCGCCGTAGGCGCCCACGCCCATGAAGGCCGCCTGGCCGAGGTTGATCTGCCCGGCGTACCCAGTGGTGATCTGCAGCCCAACGACGACGATGGCGGTGACGAACATCAGGTTGGCCACCGCCACCAGGCGGGGCGAAGCGAACCAGGGAAAGACCAGCAGCGCCGCGGCGAACACGGCCAGCGCGGCCCATTGCGCCCGTGTGCGCAAGAGTGCGCTGTCCTGCTCGTAGCGCGTGAAGAAGATGCCGGACGGATCCATCGCAATCGAACTCTCTGTCTCAGACCCGCTCGATGCGCTTCCAGCCGAACATCCCGTTGGGACGCACGGCCAGCACGACGAGCATGAAGATGTAGGGCACCACCGAGGCGGCGTTGCCGCCGATCAGCGGGTCGATGTAGGCCGAGGTCAGCCCCTGCACAACGCCGACGATCACGCCGGCCAGCAGCAGCCCGCGGATCGATTCCAGACCGGCGAGCAGGGCGACCGGCAGCGCGGCAAAGCCGATCTCCGACGACAGGAAGGTCAGCGACTTGCCGCTCAGGTAGACGATCGACGAGATCACCGACAGCACGCCGCCCAGCGCCCAGGCGAAGGCGATCGAGCGGCGCACGCTGATGCCCATGGCCAGCGCGATCTGGTGGTCCTCGGCCACGGCCGACATCGCCAGCCCGGTGCGGCTGCGGTTGAAGAACCAGTGCAGCCCGAGCGCGAAGACCACCGCCACCACGCCGGCCGCGGCCAGCGAACGCGGCACGATCATCTCGCCGATGATCAGCGGCTCGAGCGGGATGAGCGCCGGGAAGGCGCGCTCTTGCGGCCCCCAGATCACCAGCACCAGACCGCGTGTGAGGATGAGCAGGCCGATCGTGACCATGATCATCGAGAACACCGATTCGCCGATCAGGCGGCGGAAGAACAACCGCTCGATCGCCAGGCCGATGAGCACCGCGATGGCCAGCGCCGCGGCGATGCCCACCGCGGGATGCAGGCCGCGCGAGGCCGCCGCCCACCAGACGAGAAAGGCACCCAGCACCAGCATCTCGCCGGTGGCCATGTTGAACACCTTGCTGGCGCGGTAGATGACGACGAAGCCCATGGCCACCAGCGCATAGAGCAGGCCGAGCAGGGCGCCGTTGAGCGCGTAGTTGAGGAACTCGATGATCATGTCTTGCCCGCGTTGCTCACGTCGGTGCCGACGACCTTGGCCCGCAGCACACCCTGCCGGCCGTCCTGGTAAGTGACGGCGATCTGGCAGTCGATGTCGGTCTCGCCCGCGTAGAGGCCGTCGATCAGGACGCGGTAGCGCTGCTCGAGGAACTCGCGGCGCAGCTTGCGCGTGCGGGTGAGCTCGCCTTCGTCGGCGTCCAGTTCCTTCGGGAAGTTGGCGAAGCGCACCACGCGCGAGCCTTCGGGCAGGAAGGTGTTGATGCGGGCGATCTCGTCTCGCACCACGGCGCGGATCTCCGGCCGCTGCGACAGGTCGGTGAAGGTCGAGAACGCGATGCGCCGTTCCTCGGCCCAGCGCGAGGCCACGCCCATGTCGATGTTGACCAGCGCGCCGACCCACGGGCGAGACGCGTCGCCCAGCACCATCACGTCCTTGATGAAGGGCGAGAAGCGCAGCCGCGTCTCGATGAACTGCGGCGGATAGGCGTGTCCGCTCGACAGCTTGACCAGGTGTTCGACGCGGTCGAGGAAGACGATCTCGCCGCGTTCGGTGGTGCGCACCGCGTCGCCGCTGGCGAACCAGCCGTCGCGGTCGAGCGCGGCCGTCTTCTCCGGCTTGTTCCAGTAGCCGAGGAAGCCGGTGCCGCCGCGCAGCAGCAGTTCGCCGCTGGCGTCGACCCTGGATTCCAGCGCCGCGCCGAAGCCCGGCGCCACCGTCAACAGCGGCCCGACGGTTTCCAGGTCGTAGCGCTCGCCTCGGTGGCCGGCAATGAGGCCGAACTCCGAGCAGCCGTAGATGTTGCGCAGTGGCACGCCCAGAGCATGGAACAGGCGGAAGACGTCGGGCGCCATCGCGGTGCCGCCGGAAACCGCGATGCGCGAGCGCAGGAAGCCGAACTGGTCGCGCACCGCGTGCAAGGTCAGCAGCTCGGCCAGCGGCAGCAGCAGCCGTGCCGCCAGCGGCGCCTCGCGGCCTTCGAGCCGCGCCACGCGCACCGCGTGGCCGATGCGCACGCTCCAGCGGTACAGCGCACGCGGCAGCCGGCCAGCGTGCAGCATGCGCGCCTCGATCGTGGCGGCGATGCTCTCCCACTGCCGCGGCCCGAACAGCACCATGTGCGGCGACAGCTCGCGGATGTTGGGCAGCACCTGGTCCGGGCCCTCGGGGAAGTTCACCACCAGCGGCAGCATCAGCCCGAGCGTGACGCCGAGCAGCTGCTCGGTGATCCAGGCCAGCGGCGTGTACGACAGGTACTCCATGCC
This sequence comes from Burkholderiales bacterium, assembly GCA_016223165.1. Lineage (GTDB taxonomy): Bacteria > Pseudomonadota > Gammaproteobacteria > Burkholderiales > Burkholderiaceae_C > Rubrivivax. The sequence continues at coordinate 274,279 of JACRPO010000012.1, read as the reverse complement.
GGGTTCGAGCGGCAGGGCGCTGAGCATGCGGCTGGCGTTGTCCAGCAGCCAGCGGTGGCTGACCATCACCCCCTTGGGCTTGCTGGTGGTGCCCGACGTGTAGGTCAGCAGCGCCAGGTCGTCGACGCTGCCGGACTGGACGATCTCTGCAAACCGCTCGGGGTGACGCTCGTGTTCCTTGCGGCCATTGGCGCACAGGGGCCCGAAGGCCTGCAGCAGGTCGTGGCGGTACGACCACATGCCCGAGTCGTCCCAGTAGGCGATGCCGCACAGCCCGGGGAGTTTGTCCGCGAGGGCCAGGGCCTTGTCGACCTGCTCCTGATCCTGCGCGAAGATGAACCGCGCCTGCGAGTCCTCGCACAGATAGAGCAGTTCGTCGGCCGTGGCGTCGGGATAGACCGACACGGTCTTCGCACCCAGCGACTGGGCCGCGAACAGCGACCAGAAATGCTCGGGCTCGTTCTCGCCGATGACCACAGCGGTGTCGCCGCGCTGCAGGCCGAGCGCCGCTGCGCCGAGCGCGAGTGCACGCACGGCTTCGAGCACGTCCGCCCACGTGTGGCAACGCCAGATGCCCTTGCGCTTGACGCGTTGGGCGAGTTGCTGCGGGCGAGTGCGGGCATGGGCCAGCAGCATCTGAGGCAGCGTCTGTGGCTGGGAGACGGCCGCCGCGCGGTGGGCGGACCGCGGTGCGGCCGGCGCCGCCGCGGTGCCCGGGGCCTGCTTCAGGGTGGCTTCCGGATGGTTCACACCGCTGCCCCGAGATAGGCCTGGATTACCGCCGGGTCGGCCTGCACCTGGGCAGGCGTGCCGTCGGCGATCTTGCGCCCGAAGTCGAGCACGGCGACGCGGTCGGCCAGATCCATCACCACGCCCATGTCGTGCTCGACCAGCACCACGGGAATGTGGCGGGCCTCGCGCACGTCGATGACGAAGCGGGCGAGGTCTTCCTTCTCCTCGGTGTTCATGCCGGCCATTGGCTCGTCCATCAGCAGCACCTTGGGCTCCATCGCCAGCGCCCGGCCCAGGTCCACGCGCTTGCGCAGGCCGTAGCCCAGCGAGCCGACCGGCTGGTGGCGGATGTTCTCGATCTCCAGAAACTCGACGATGTCCTCAGCCACTGCGCGGTGGCGCGCTTCCTCGCGCTGGGTCCAGGGGAAGTAGACGAAGGCCTGGGCGAGACCGCCGCGCATGCGCGCGTGGCGGCCGATCAGGATGTTGTCGAGCACGGTCATGTGCGGGAACAGGTGCGTGCCTTGGAACGTGCGCACGATGCCGTCGCGGGCGATCTCGTGCACCGGCCGCCCGAGCAGGTCGCGGCCCTCGTAGGCGAGCCGCCCCTGCTGCGGCCGGTAGAAGCCGCTGAGCACGTTCAGCAGCGAGCTCTTGCCGGCGCCGTTGGGGCCGATCACGGCGAGCATCTCGTGTGCGCGCACCTCGATGTCGACGTCGGAAAGCGCCGTCACGCCGCCGAAGCGCAAGGTCACGGCTTCGGCCCGCAGCACCGGTGGGGCGGCGCCAGGGGACCTACTCGATGGCTGCGCCACGGTCAGGAAAACGCGTTGAGGCCGGTCAGCGCCCGGCCGATGATCAGCTTCTGGATCTCGGTGGTGCCGTCGGGGATGGTCATCATGCGGGCGTTGCGGAACAGCAGCTCGACGCCGAAGTCCTTGGTGATGCCGTTGCCGCCGTGGATCTGCACCGCCTTGGAGGCCACGTCCACCGCGATCTCGGTGGCGTAGCACTTGGCCATCGCGCTCTCGACCTCGCTGCGCACGCCGTGGTCGATGAGGTTGAAGGCGCGATAGACCAGCAGCCGCGCGGCGTCGAGCTGGATCGCCGCGTCGGCAAGCATGCCCTGGATGAGTTGGTGCTGGCCGATCGGCTTGCCGTGCTGGCGGCGCTCCTTGGCGTAGGCGACGGCCTTGTTCAGCGCCGCCTGCGCGATGCCCACCGACGTGAGGCCGACCATCGGCCGTGCCTTCTCGAACAGCACCAGCGTGTTTTTCAGCCCGGTGCCGGCCTGGATCATCATGTTGCCGGCCGGCACGCGCACGTTGTCGAAGAACAGCTGCGCGGTGGAGGTGCTGTTGAGCCCAAGCTTGTCGATGTTGCGGCTCTCGTAGCCGTGCTCCTGCCGGTCGACCAGGATCATCGACAGGCCGCGGGCGCCGTCGTCCGAGGTGCGCACGATGACCATGCAGAAGTCGGAGTAGTGGCCGTTGGAGATCCAGGTCTTCTCGCCGTTGACGATGAAGTGGTCGCCATCGGCCTTGGCGCGGCAGGTGACCTCGGCGACGTTGGAGCCCACGCCCGGCTCGCTGATGCCGCTGCAGGCGATGATCTCGGCGCGCACCATGCGCGGCAGGTACTTCTGCCGCATCGCATCGTTGCTGCAGACCTCGAGCGAGTAGGCACCGAGCTGCTGGATCAACAGCGAGATCGCCACGTCGCCCGAGACGCGGGCGAGCTGGTCGTACATCATCGCGTAGGTCAGCCACGGCATGCCCATGCCGCCGTTCGCTTCTGAGATCAGGCCGTTGCCGCCCATGCCGTAGGGCAGCATCATCTGGAAGATCTCCAGCATGCGCTCCTTCTCGATCAGCTTGTCGGGCTGGTAGCGGCGCACGATGGGTTCGAGCTTGGTCTCGAGAAAGCGGTTGAAGCCCTCGACGGCGAGGCGCTGTTCGTCGGTCGGCAGGAAGTTCATCGGCAGCTCGGTCCTTCTGTGCGGTCGGCGGTGCGGGGCTCAGCGCGCGCTCATGCGCGCGCCGGCATCGATGTGCAGGCAGGTGGCGTTGATGTAGGCGTTCTCGACCACGCTGCGCACCAACTGCGCCAGCTCCGCGGGAGACCCCATGCGTCGGGGGAACAGGATCATCCGGTCGACGATCGCCTGGGCCACCTTCGTGGGCAGGCCGGCCACCATGGGCGTGTCGAACAGCCCCGGAGCCACCGCCACGCAGCGGATGCCGTGGTCGGCCAGGTCGCGTGCCACGGGCAAGGTCAGGCCAATGACGCCGGCCTTGCTGGCGGCATACGCCGCCTGCCCCATCTGCCCGTCCTGCGCCGCACCCGAGGAGAGGTTGACGATCACGCCGCGCTCGCCGTCTTCGGGTTCGTTGCGTGTCATCGCCACCGCGGCCAGGCGCAGCACGTTGAAGGTGCCGGTCAGGTTGACCGCGATGACCTTGTCCCAGATGGCCAGCGGGAAGGGCTTGCCATCGGCCACGGTCTTGGCGGCGTCGGGCACGCCGGCGCAGTTCACGCAGATGTGCACGGCACCGAAGTGACTGAGCGCGCGGTCGACGCCCGCCTGGACCTGAGCCTCGCTGGTCACGTCCACCGGCACGAACAGCGCCGCGTCGCCCAGCTCTGCGGCCACGGCGGTGCCGCGATCGGCATCGTGGTCGAACAGCACCACGCGGGCGCCAGCGGCCAGCAGCGCCTCTGCGACGGCGCGCCCCAGTCCGGACGCCGCTCCGGTGACGATCGCGACCTTGCCTGAAGGATTCATGCCGCGCACTCCATCAGCGGCCGAGGATGGTGATGGCGCAGACGGCTTCCTCGATGCCATACAGGCCACCGCCGTTCTCGGCCATGGCCAGCCGGGCGCCTTGCACCTGGCGCGCGCCGGCCTCGCCGCGCAGCTGCGTGACGAGTTCGTGCAGCTGGCCGATGCCGGTGGCACCGATGGGATGGCCTTTGGATTCCAGCCCGCCGGAGGTGTTGATCGGGATGCGCCCGCCGATCGTGGTGGCACCGCTTTCGGCCAGTGCGCCGCCGGCGCCGAACTCGCAGAAACCCAGGTTCTCCGACTGCACGATTTCGCCGATGGCGGTGGCGTCGTGCACCTCGGCCACCGAGATGTCCTGCGGCGCCACGCCGGCGCGCTCGTAGGCGAGCTTGGCCGCCTTGGCGGTGATGTGCTGGCCGACATCCTCGGGCTTGCGCGTGGTGCCAGTGGCTACCACCGAGGCGAGCACGCGGATCGCGCGGCGCCGGCCGGCCAGCCGTGCCAGCACCGCCTCGGAGCAGACGATGGCGGCGGCGGCGCCGTCGCTGATCGGGGCGCACATCGGCAGCGTCAGCGGGTAGGTGATCGGCGGCGCGGCGAGCACCTGCTCGACGGTGTAGGTGTTGCGGTACTGCGCCAGCGGGTTGTGCGCCGAGTGGCCGTGGTTCTTGGCCGCAACGGCGGCAAATTGCCGCTGCGTGGTGCCGAACTCGCGCATGTGGAAGCGTCCGAACGCGGCATAGATGTCCATGAACAGGCTGTACGGCGCCTTCGAGGTGCTGCCCTCGGGCGGCGCGATGCCGCGGCCCATCGCCAGCAGCGTGGTCTTGTTGCCCTCGACGTCCTGCAGGTCCCAGGCGCCGTCGAAGACGCTGAACATCCTGGCCTTGTCGGTGCAGAACATCTTCTCGGCGCCGACCGCAAGCGCCACGTCCACCTCGCCCGAGCGCACCGCCTGCACCGCCAGGTTGAACGCCGAACTGGCGCTGGCACAGGCGTTCTCGAGGTTGTAGACGGGGATGCCCTCGATGCCCAGCGGGCGCAGCGCGATCTGCCCGCGCACCATGGTCTGCCCCTCCAGCACGCCCTGCGTGGCATTGGAGAAGTAGGCGGCCTGGATGTCGGCGGTCGCGAGGCCGGCGTCGGCGAGCGCGGCGTTCACCGCATCGGCCGTGAGCTGCTTGATGCTGCGGTCGAGGAACTTGCCGGTCGGCGTCATGCCGACACCGGCCACGTAAGCGGGTGGAAGTGCGGTCGTGGTCAAGGGGCGCTCCATCGCGGGTTTCAGTAACCCTTGAACTCGGGCTTGCGCTTGCCGACGAAGGCCGCCAGGCCCTCGCGGATGTCGTGCGAGTGGCGGTGGGCGTCCAGCACCAGTCGCTCCAAGCGCAGGGCGGTGGCTTGCGGTTGTTCCAAGCCGTCGGCCACGGCCTGCTTCATGCGGCGCAGCACGAGCGGGCTCTTGGCGGCAATGCGGACGGCCAGCTTCTCGGCCTCGGCGGCGAGTTCGGCGTCGGGCACGACCCGGTTGACCAGCCCGAGCGGCACCAACTCGGCCGCCGGCAAGGTGTCGCCCGTGAACAGCAGGTACTTGGCCGCCGTCGGCCCGATGCGCCGCGGCAGCACGGCGGCGCCGCCCGCTCCGGGGAAGACGCCGAAGTTGGCGTGCGCGTCGCCGATGCGTGCGCCCTCGGCAGCGACGATCAGGTCGCAGGCCATCGCCAGTTCCAGGCCACCGGCCATCGTCAACCCGTTGAGCGCGGCAATCGTCGGCTTGGGCAAGGCGCGCAGCCGGTCGATCATGCCGGCCACGCGATCGAGGAAGGCATTCAGCGGATCCTCGGCGTCCGGCGCGGCGGTGCCGCCCTCGAACACGCCCTTCAAGTCGGCGCCCGCGCAGAAGGCCTTTCCGGCGCCGGTGAGCACGACGACGCGCACATCGCGGTCGCGCGCGATGCGGTCGATGGCGTCGGCCAGTTCGTCGCACAGCGCTTCCGACAGCGCGTTCATCGCCTCGGGCCGGTTCAGCGTGAGCCAAACCGTCTCAGCCCGCCGCTCATAGCGGAGTGCGGAACTCGAATCCAAGACTGTCTCCTGCCGTACGGCGGCGTTATGAGTGGCGCCTGAGGAGGGCCACGAATCTGTCGGGAAGCGTATAGTCACGTTGTAAACCTGTCAAGCGTTCGGTAGACTCGGATCGACACGATCCAACTCAGGCGTTGCCCGCGCAAGTGGGTGTGTGCGAATCAAGACCCGATGCGAAGCGAAGCCCAGCCCATGACCGTGGCCGACCTGTTGCGCAAGCAGGCGACCATGCGGTCCGACGCGCCCGCGCTGCAGGATGCGCAGGGGGTGCTGAGCTTCGCCGAGCTGGACCGCTGGGCCAGCCGCATCGCGCAGGCGTTGCTGGCGAGCGGCGTGCACGCCGGCGAGCGCTTCGCCGTGCTGGCGGAGAACCGGCGCGAATACATCGGGCTGCAGTTGGCCGCTGCGAAGATCGGTGCGATCGTCGCCTGCCTGAACTGGCGGCTGGCCGATGCCGAGGCTGCGCACTGCCTTCGCCTCGTTTCGCCGCGCCTGGTCTTCGTGTCGAGGCGGCATGCCGACGTGCTCGTGCGCATCGGCTGGTCTGACTGCCCGGTGATCGGGCTCGAAGCCGAGTTCGACGGCTTCGTGGCCCCCGGCATCGACGCGGACCCTTTGCTCGAGGTCGACGCCGAGCAGGGCCTGGTGATCCTCTATACCAGCGGCACCACCGGCCTGCCCAAGGGGGCCGTGATCAGCCAGCGCGCGATGGTGGCGCGGGCGATGTGCTTCGCCGCCGAGTACGGCATCACCGCGGAACACGCCTACGTCGCCTGGAGCCCGCTGTTCCACATGGCTGCGACCGACTTCAGCCTGGCCACGCTGATGATCGGCGGCAAGGTCATCGTGCAGGACGGACTCGATGTCGACCGCCTGTGCGCCACGCTCGAGCGCGAGACGATCGGCTGGCTGGTCGCGATGCCGGGGATGATCGACGTGCTCATCGAGGGGCTGCAGCGCAACCGCACGCGGCCGCGCGGCGTGCGGCTGGTCGGCGCGATGGCCGACCTGGTGCCGGCCCAGCAGATCGCCGAGCTCACCGGGCTGCTCGACGCGCCCTATATCAACAGCTTCGGCGCCACCGAGACCGGCCTGGCGCCGGCCTCCGCCGCGCTGCTCGCACCCGGCGTGGTGCCGACGAGCCTGGCCAAGCGCGAGTCGGCCTTCTGCCGCGTGCGCCTCGTCGACACCGACGACCGCGACGTGCCCGCCGGCACCCCGGGCGAAGCGGCGCTGCGCGGGCCCACGCTGTTCTCCGGTTACTGGAACGCCCCCGAGGCCAACGAGAAGGATTTCCGCGGCGGCTGGTTCCACATGGGTGACCTCTTCGTGCGCCACGCCGATGGCACGCTCGACTTCGTCGACCGCGCCAAGTACCTGATCAAGTCGGGCGGCGAAAACATCTACCCGGCCGAGATCGAGCGCGTGCTGCTGGCGCAGCCCGAGGTCGCCGACGCCGCCGTGGTGCGCCGGCGCGATGCGCGCTGGGGCGAGGTGCCGGTGGCCTTCGTCGCGTTGCGGCCCGGTGCCGGCCTCGACGGCGAAGCCCTTGCCTCCGCCTGCCGCGCCGCGCTGGCCGGCTACAAGGTTCCCAAGGAATTTCGCATCGTCGACGTCGGATCGTTCCCGCGCAGCAGCACGGGGAAGATCCAGCGCCACGAGATCGAGCGCCAGTGGCTGTGAGCCCGAGCGCGCGCCCGTCCCGTTCACCCATCGTCCATTCACAGGAGACCCAGATGAGCCAGAGCCAGAAAGTCGTCGTCGCCGGCGTCGGCATGATCCCCTTCGCCAAGCCCGGCGCCAGCGAGCCCTACCACGTGATGGGCGAGAAGGCCACGCGCCAGGCGCTGCAGGACGCTGGGGTCGACTACCGCGCCATCGAGCAGGCCTTCGTCGGCTACGTGTACGGCGACTCCACCTGCGGCCAGCGCGCGCTGTACCCGGTGGGCATGACCGGGATCCCGATCCTCAACGTCAACAACAACTGCTCGACCGGCTCGTCGGCCTTGTACCTCGCCCGGCAGGCCGTGCAGTCGGGTGCCGCCGAGTGCGTGCTGGCGCTGGGCTTCGAGCAGATGCAGCCGGGCGCGATCAAGGCCGCGTTCCCCGACCGGCCGACGCCGTTCGAGCAGTTCGACCACGTCACCGACGAGCTGGTCGGGCACCCCGAGATTCCGCTGGCGCTGCGCTACTTCGGCGGCGCCGGCAAGGCCCACATGGACAAGTACGGCACCAAGCTCGAGACCTTCGCCGCGATCCGCGCCAAGGCCAGCCGCCATGCCGTGAACAACCCGCTGGCGCTGTTCCGCAAGGAAGTGTCGGTCGACGACGTGATGGCCTCGCCGGTGATGTGGGAGGGCGTGATGACGCGCCTGATGGCCTGCCCGCCCACCTGCGGCGCCGCCGCCGCGGTGATCTGCTCCGAGACCTACGCCAAGAAGCACGGCATCTCCACCAAGGTGCGCATCGCCGCGCAGGCGATGACCACCGACTACCCGAGCACCTTCGACGCCAAGGACATGATGCGCGTGGTCGGCTTCGACATGGCCAAGCAGGCCAGCGCGAAGGTTTACGAGGCCGCGGGCATCGGGCCGAAGGACGTCGACGTCGTCGAACTGCACGACTGCTTCGCGCAGAACGAGCTCATCACCTATGAGAGCCTGGGGCTGTGCCCGGAAGGCGGCGCCGAGAAGTTCGTGCGCGACGGCGACAACACCTACGGCGGCAAGGTCGTCACCAATCCGTCGGGCGGCCTGCTCTCCAAGGGCCACCCGCTGGGCGCCACGGGCCTGGCCCAGTGCTACGAGCTGACCCACCAGCTGCGCGGCACGGCCGAGCAGCGGCAGGTCAAGGGCGCGCGCACCGCGCTGCAGCACAACCTGGGCCTCGGCGGCGCCTGCGTCGTGACCCTGTACCAAGCGGCTTGAGAAAGGGCCCTCAACCATGATCGACAAGAAGCACATCGGCTATGCGCCGCCGCCCACGCTGTGGACGGTGGAGAAGGGGCGCATCGCCTTCTTCGCCAAGGTGATCGGCCTGACCGACCCCATCCACACCGACGAGGCGGCGGCCAAGGCCGCGGGCTATCGCGGCATCGTCGCGCCGCCCACCTTCTACTTCGGCGCCGAGAGCGACGCGGGCGTGTCGATGAAGATGATCCAGGCCTTCGACATCGACCTGGGCAAGGTGCTGCACGGCGAGCAGCGCTTCGAGTACCACGCTCCCGTGTGCGCCGGCGACACGCTGCGCATCGAGACCAAGGTCACCGACATCTACGACAAGAAGGGCGGCCTGCTCGAGTTCGTGGTGCGCGAGTCCAAGGTCACCAACCAGCTCGGCGAGCACGTGGCCGACATGCGCGGCGTCATCGTCGTGCGCCACGGCTGAGGCGCGAAAGGAGACGCAGATGAGTTTCGATCCCAAGAACGTGAACGTGGGCGACGCGATGCCCACGCTGGAACTGCCGCCGATCACGCGCACCACGCTGGCGCTGTTCGCTGGCGCGTCGGGTGACCACAACCCGATCCACATCGACCTTGACTTCGCCCGCAAGGCGGGCATGAAGGACGTGTTCGCGCACGGCATGCTGTCGATGGCCTACCTCGCACGCGCACTCACCCAGTGGGTGCCGCAGAGCCGCCTGCTGAGCTACGGCGTGCGCTTCGCCGCCATCACGCAGGTTGCCGACCGCGTGCAGTGCAGCGGCAAGGTGGTCGAGAAGCTCGAGTACCGTGGCCGCCCATGCGCGCGCATCGAGCTGACGGCCTCGCGCAACGGCGAGCAGGTCACGCTCAGCGGCGACGCGGTCGTGGCGCTGGACTGATCCTCATTCACAACGAATCGCATTCGGAGAGACCCATGAAGAAGCTCGAAGGCAAGGTGGCGATCGTTTCCGGCTCCGGCCGGGGCATCGGCCGCGCCATCGCGACGAAGCTGGCCGGCGAGGGCGCCAGGGTCGTCGTCAACGACCTCGATGCTGCGCCCGCAGAGGAGACGGTGGCCGCGATCAAGGCCGCCGGCGGCCAGGCGCTGGCCTGCGCCGGCAGCGTCACCGCCGACGGCTTCGCCGACAAGTTCGTCAAGACCGCCATCGACGGCTTCGGCGGCCTGGACATCATCGTCAACAACGCCGGCTACACCTGGGACAACGTGGTCCAGAAGATGACCGACGAACAGTGGCATGCCATCCTCGACGTGCACCTGACGGCGCCGTTCAAGATCCTGCGCGCCGCGGCGGACTTCATCCGACATCAAGCGAAGGTGGAGGCCGATGCCGGCCAGGAGGTGTTCCGCAAGGTGGTCAACATCTCGTCGATCGCAGGCACCGGCGGCAACGCCGGCCAGGCCAACTACTCGGCCGGCAAGGCCGGCATCATCGGCCTGACCAAGGCTCTGTCGAAGGAATGGGGCCGCTACAAGGTCAACGTCAACGCGGTGGCCTTCGGCTTCATCAAGACGCGGCTGACCGAGGCCACCGCCGACGGCAGCGCGTCGATCGACGTCGAGGGCCGCAAGATCAAGGTGGGCGTCAACCCGGACCTGATGGCGATGATGGAGCGCAGCATCCCGTTGGGCCGTGGCGGCACGCCCGAGGAGGCCGCCGGTTCGGTGTACCTGCTGTGCACGCCGGAGTCCAACTACGTCAGCGGGCAGGTGCTGATCTGCGGCGGCGGGGTCTCGATCTGAGCCTCGCCGCGGCCACGCTGCGCGAGCGGAGCGCCTGCCTGGCCTCGCGTCAGCAGTTCGGCGTGCCGTTGCCGATGCGGCAATCGCCGAGCGCGCGCGTGCCGCCTCGGCGGCGGAGGTGGCCGTGGGCCAGCCACGCGTCGTCGCCCAGCCGGGCGTTCAGCTGCACATCGCCATGACGGCGCTGGCTTCCACCATCTCGGCGGCGGACGAGGGCTTCGCGCGCAACCGCGATGCCTACCTCGCACGCATCGCCGATCTCCATGCCCGCCGGGCGCGCGCCCTGGTCGGCGGGCCGGAGAAGGCGCGCCGCCTGCACCAGGAGCGCGGCCAGCTGCTGCCGCGCGAGCGCCTGGCGGCAGTGCTGGACCCGGGCTCGCCTTTCCTGGAATTTGGCCAGCTCGCCGGCGAAGGCCTCTACGACGGTGTCCCCCCGGGCGGCAGCATCATCACCGGCGTGGGCCTGGTCAGCGGCCGCCCGTGCATGCTGATGATCCACGACGCCACCGTGAAGGGCGCCACCTACTACGGCATCACGGCCAAGAAGCACGTGCGGGCGCAGATGTTCGCCTGGCAGCACCGGCTGCCGTGCATCACGATGGTCCAGTCCGGCGGCGCCAACCTGCCCGAGCAGGCGCACATCTTTCCGGACGACGGCCAGTTCGGCTCGATCTTCTACAACCAGATCCGCATGTCGGCCGAGGGCATCACGCAGATCGCCACGGTGCACGGTCCGTCCACCGCGGGCGGCGCCTACCTGCCGGCGCTGTGCGACATCGCGGTCATCGTTCGCAAGCAGGGCGCGATGTTTCTCGGCGGCCCCGAGCTGGTGTACGCGGCGACCAAGGAAGAGGTCGACGCCGAGACGCTCGGCGGCGGCGAGATGCACAGCCGCGTCAGCGGCGTCACCGACCACCTGGCCGAGAACGACGGCCACGCGATCGCCATCGTGCGCGACCTCGTCGCCCACCTCGGCACGCCGCCCAAGCAGCGCTGGGACGTGGCCGCTGTCCGGGCGCCGCTGTACGACCCGCGCGAGATCTACGGCATCGTCAGCGCCGACACGCGCCACCCCACCGACAACCGCGAGGTCATCGCCCGGCTGGTCGACGGCAGCGAGCTGCAGGAGTTCAAGCCGCTGTACGGCGACACGCTGATCTGCGGCTTCGCGCGCATCAAGGGCTTCCAGGTCGGCATCCTGGCCAACAACGGCGTCATCTTCTCCGAGGCGGCGGTCAAGGGCGCGCACTTCATCGAGCTGGCATGCCAGCGCGACATTCCGCTGCTGTTCGTGGCCGACGTGTCCGGCTTCATGGTCGGGCAGGCGGTCGAGCGCGAGGGCATCGCCAAGCACGGCGCCAAGTTCATCACCGCGATGGCCTCGGCCAACGTGCCGCGCTACACGCTCATCACCGGCGGCTCGTACGCCGCGGCGTACCTGGCGATGTGCGGGCGACCGTTCAAGCCGCACGCCATGCTGATGTGGCCCAGCGGCCGTGCCGCGCTGATGGGCCCGGAGCAGGCGGCCACTACGCTGACGATGGTGCGCGACCGCATCCACGAACGCGAGGGCACGCAGTGGACCGACGACGAGCGCGAGCGCTTCAAGCAGCCGATCCGCGCGCAGTTCGAGGCCTTCGCGAGCCCCTACAACTTTGCCTCGAACCTCTGGTGCGACATGGTGATCGACCCGCTGGAGACACGCGACACGCTGGCCCTGCTGTTCGAGCTGGCCGGCCGCCAGCCGCCGCGCGAGACGCGCTTCGGCGTCTTCCGCATGTGATGAGTTCTTCGGGACCCCTGGCATGAACTTCGACTACACCGACACCCAGGCGCAGATCCGCGCCGCCGTGAAGGACCTGTGCGCACGCTTCGGCCCCGAGTACTGGCGGCAGCTCGCGCAGGAGGGCAAGTACCCCGAGGCCTTCGTCGACGCGATGGCCGAGGCCGGCTGGCTGGCCGCGCTGATCCCCGAGGAATACGGCGGCGCCGGGCTGCCGCTGCTCGATGCCTGCCTGATCCTGCAGGAAGTCAACCAGAACGGCGGCAGCGCGGTGCACTGCCACGCCCAGATGTACACGATGGCGTCGATCATGCGCCACGGCAGCGAGGCGCAGAAGCGCCGCACGCTGCCGCGCATCGCCGACGGCAGCCTGCGCCTGCAGGCCTTCGGCGTGACCGAGCCCGACGCCGGCTCCAACACCCTGGCGATCAAGACCTTCGCCCGCCGCGTGCCGGGCGGCTACGTCGTCAACGGCCAGAAGATCTGGACCTCGCGCTACAGCCACTCGCACATGTACCTGCTGATTGCGCGCACCACGCCGCTCGACGAGGTGAAGAGGAAGACCGACGGCCTGAGCCTGTTCCTGATCGACATCGCCAAGGCCGGCAAGGCGCTCCAGGCGCGGCCGATCCGCACGATGATCAACCACCACACCTTCCAGGTGTTCATCGACAACCTCGAACTGAGCGACGACGACCGCATCGGCGAGGAAGGCAAGGGCTTCCACTACCTGCTCGATTCGCTGCACTCCGAGCGCCTGCTGGTGTCCAGCGAGGCCATCGGCGACGGCCACTGGTTCATCGGCAAGGCCGCGGCCTACGGGCGCGAGCGCGTGGTGTTCGACCGCCCGATCGGCTCCAACCAGGGCGTGCAGTTCCCGATCGCGCGCGCGCACATGAACGTCGAGGCGGCCGAGCTGATGCGCAACAAGGCCGCGACGCTGTTCGACGCCAACCTGCCGTGCGGGCGCGAGGCGACGATGGTCAAGTACCTCGCCAGTGAAGCCGCGTGGGAGGCCGCCGAGGCCGCGATGACGACCTTCGGCGGCTACGGCGTCGCGTGCGACTTCGACATCGAGCGCAAGTGGAAGGAGAGCCGGCTCTTCCGCACCGCGCCGATCTCAAACAACCTGGTGCTCGCGCAGGTGGCCGAGCACCTGCTCGGCATGCCGCGCTCGTACTGAGCGAGTCCGACATGGGCACCTACGAAACACTGCGCATCGAGCCGGCCGCCGGCACGACGGCCGAGGAAGGCATCACCGGCCTGGTGCTGAACCGACCCGGGGTTATGAACGCGATGAACACGCAGATGTTCATCGACCTGCGCGCCGCGCTGCACGACCTGGCCTTCGACGACGCGTTGCGCGTGCTCGTCGTCACCGGCGCCGGAGACCGCGCCTTCAGCACCGGCGGCGACTTGAAGCAGCGCGACGGCATGACCGACCACCAGTGGCGCCGCCAGCACCAGCTCGCCGAGGAGGTGATGCTGGTCGTCAAGGACTTCCCCTGCCCGGTGATCGCCGCCGTGGAAGGCCATGCGCACGGCGGCGGCTGCGAGCTGGCGCTGATGTGCGACTGGATCGTCGCCGGGCGCACGGCGGTGTTCTCGCTGCCCGAGGTGAGGCGCGGCATCATGCCCGGCGGCGGCGGCATCCAGAACCTGGTGCGCGCGGCCGGCGCGCGCCGCGCCAAGCAGCTGCTGATGTGCGCGCGCCGCTTCTCCGCCGAGCAGGCGGCGCAGTGGAACATCGTCACCACGCTGGTCGATGCCGGCCGGGCCCTCGCCACCGCGGTGGCCGAGGCGCGCGAGGTCGCGTTGGCGGCGCCGATGGCGGTGCACTACGCCAAGGTGGCCGCCTCGCGCGGCGGCGAGGTCGATTTCCACAGCGGCTACGCGCTGGACATTGCGGCGTACAACGTGCTCGTCTCCTCCGAAGACCGGCGCGAAGGCGTGCGCGCCTTCAACGAGAAGCGCGCGCCGCGCTGGAGCGGGCGTTGATGTTCAGGAAGGTGCTGATCGCCAACCGGGGCGAGATCGCCTGCCGCATCGCGCGTACCTGCCGGCGGCTGGGCATCGCGCCCATCGGCGTGCACTCCAGCGCCGACCGCGAGGCCCTGCATCCGACCGAGATGGACTTCTCGGTTGCCATCGGCGGCGCGAGCGCGACCGACAGCTACCTGCGCATCGACGCGGTGATCGACGCCGCAAAGCGCAGCGGCGCCGAGGCCATCCACCCAGGTTATGGCTTCCTCGCCGAGAACGCGGCCTTCGCCCGCGCGGTCGAGGCGGCCGGGCTGGTGTTCATCGGCCCGACGCCCGAGACGATCGACAGGCTCGGCAACAAGGCGCAGGCCAAGGCCGAGGCCAGTGCCGCCGACGTGCCGGTGCTCGACGGCGGCGAGCGGGCGAGCGCCGACGCGGCCACGATCGCCGGCTGGGTGCGTGCGCTCGCGTGGCCCGTGCTGCTCAAGCCCGCCGCCGGCGGCGGCGGCAAGGGCATGCACGTCGTGCGCGAGGCCGCGGCGCTCGAGGCCGCCATCGGCACGGCGATGCGTGAGGCGCGCAGCGCCTTCGGCGACCCGGCGCTGATCGTCGAACCGTACGTCGAACGCGGCCGCCACGTCGAGGTGCAGATCGCCGGCGACGGCCGCGGCGCGGTGATCCACCTGTTCGAGCGCGAATGCACGCTGCAGCGGCGCCACCAGAAGCTGATCGAGGAAGCGCCCGCCGCGCCGCTGCCGCCGGGGTTGCGCGAGCGGCTGCTCGGCGACGCCGTGCGCCTGGCGCGCCGGCTCGACTACCGCGGCGTCGGCACGGTCGAGTTCCTCGTGAGCGGCGAGCGGCACTGGTTCCTCGAAGTGAACCCGCGTCTGCAGGTCGAACACCCGGTCACCGAGGAGATCACCGGCATCGACATCGTCGAGCTGATGCTGCGCGTGGCCGCAGGCGAAGCGATGCCGTTGCGCCAGGACGAGGTCACGCCGCGCGGCCATGCCGTCGAGGCGCGGCTGTGTGCGGAGGACCCGGCGCTCGACTTCCTGCCCGCCACCGGCGCGATCGCGGCGCTCGTGTTTCCGGCCGCCGGCGTGCGCATCGAGACCGGTGTGCGCGCCGGCTCGGTGGTCACGCCGCATTACGACTCGCTGCTCGCCAAGCTCGTCGTGCACGCGGCCGACCGCGCGGCGGCGCTTGACCGCCTCGCGTCGGCGCTCGCGCGCACGCAGGTGCTCGGCGTCACCACCAACCAGGGCTTCCTGCAGCACTTGCTCGAGCTGCCCGCCACGCGCGACGCGAGCTTCCATACGCGCAGCGTCGACGAGGCGCTGGCCGCGCAGCGCGGCGCCGCCGCGCAGGCACCCGCCGAGATCGCCGCGGCCAGCGCGGCCTGGTGGCTGCGCGACGAGCGCCACCGCCGCGGCGGCTTCGGCGCCTGGTCGGCCGCCGACGTGACGGGTTGGCAGATGCATGCCGGCAACGACCCGCTGACCGCGGTGCCGGCCGTGCTGCTGCGCGACGGCGCCCGGCTGCGCCCGGTGCGCTTCGGCGCGGCCGACGCGGAGGGCGTGCTCACGGTCCAGGTCGACGACGAACGCCTGCGGCTGGCGCTGCGCCCGCTCGGGCCCGACGGGCCTGACGGCCCCGGCGTGCGCTGCCAGCTGACGTTCGGCGATGCGGTGGAGACAGTCTCGTTCGCGCGCGAGGCCGACACGCTGTTCGTGCACGCGCGCGGCCAGGCCCACAGCTTCGAGGCGGTGGCCTACCTGGCGCAGGCCGGCGCCGCGCGCGGCAGCTCGGGCGAGCTGCGCACGCCGATGATGGGCACCATCCTCGCCACCCACGCCGAAGTCGGCCAGCGCCTGCGCGCCGGCGACGTGGTGGTGACGATGGAGTCGATGAAGATGGAGATGAAGATCTGCACCGAGCGCGACGGCGTGCTCGAAAGCCTGAGCGCCGAGGCCGGCCAGACCGTCGAGCGCGGCCGCGTCGTGGCCGTCGTCGCCGATGCGCCGGACACGGCGTCGGCTACCTGACCCCTTTCCCCACGGAGCCCCGACCTTGGACTACAAGACCATCCGCCTCACCCGCGACAGCGAGTATGTCGCCCGCCTCACGCTCGCCCGCCCGGAGATCCAGAACGCGCTCAGTCTGGACGTCGTGCATGAACTGCGGCACGCGATCGCCACCATCGGCGACGACGCCAGGCTGCGCGCCGTGGTGCTGACCGGCGAAGGCAAGTCCTTCTGCGCCGGTGGCGACCTGAACTGGATGCAGACCGTGCTGGCGCAGAGCCGCGCGCAGCGCATCGCCGATTCGCGCCCGCTCGCCGACCTCTTCTACGAACTGGACCAGCTGCCCAAGGTCGTCATCGGCCGCATCAACGGGCCGGCCACCGGCGGGGGCTTCGGCATGACCTGCATCTGCGACGTGGCCGTCGCCGCCAGTACGGCGCGCTTCTCGCTCACCGAAGCCCGGCTCGGCCTGGTGCCGGCGAACATCGGGCCCTATGTCGCACGCAAGATCGGCCTCGCGCGCTCGCGCCGCTACGGGCTCACGACGCAGTTCATCGACGCCGTGCAGGCCGAGCGCATCGGCCTCGTGGACCGCGTCGTCGCGCCCGACGAACTGGACCGCGCGGTGGACGAGGAGCTCGACCTGGTGCTGTCGCTGCCGGCCAGCTCGATCGCGGCGACCAAGAAGCTGCTCAACGACGTGCACGGCCGACCGCCGCGCGAGTGCATGGACTACACCGCCAACGCGCTTGCCGACGTGTGGGAGACGCCCGAGGCCGCCGAAGGCATTGCCGCCTTCCTGGGCAAGCGGCCGGCGAACTGGAGGGTCAGCCGGTGAGCGCCGCGATGAACGACGCCGACACCGTGCTCTACGAGGTGCGCGAC
Source organism: Burkholderiales bacterium (assembly GCA_016223165.1). GTDB lineage: Bacteria > Pseudomonadota > Gammaproteobacteria > Burkholderiales > Burkholderiaceae_C > Rubrivivax. Next base: position 257,313 of record JACRPO010000012.1, on the reverse strand, counting down.
GGCATCGCCACCGTGAAGATCAACCGCCCGGAAATCCGCAACGCGCTCTCGCCGGCCGCCGCCAACCGCCTGTACGAGTGTTGGGACCGGGTCGACGCCGATCCGGACGTGCGCGTGGCCATCCTCACTTCGGCCGACTGCGGCACCTTCTGCGCCGGGCTCGACCTGCGTGAGGCGGCGCGCGTGAAGAAGGAGGAGGGCGTCGACATCCTCACCAAGATGAAGGACCCGTTCCACGCCCGCCAGCGCCGCGTGGCCAAACCGATCATCGCGGCAATGACCGGACACCTGATTGCCGGCGGCATGATGCTGTCGCTCAACGCCGATCTGCGCGTCGGGCTGAAGGGCACTCAGGTTGGCATCACCGAGACCCGCATCGCCGGGCGCGGCAGCCCGTGGGCGATCCCGCTGCTGTGGATGCTGCCGCAGCCGCTGCTGATGGAGATGGTGCTGACCGGCGAGTTGCAGCCCATCGAGATCTTCCGCGAGCTGCGCTTCATCAACTACCTCGAGGACACGCCCGATGCGGTGCGCGCCCGCGCGCAGGCGCTGGCCGAGCGCATCCGCGACAACGCGCCGCTGTCGGTGATGGCCGGCAAGGAATCCATCCTCACCGCGATGAGCGCGGGCTGCGATGCCGGCATCGCGCTGGCGCACAACATCTACCGCGCCGCCTACGCGAGCGAGGACGCGCAGGAAGGCCCGCGCGCCTTCGCCGAGAAGCGCAAGCCGGTCTGGAAAGGCCGCTGACCCCGAGGAGAACCTGATGTGCGGAATCGATCCCCTGCTCGGCAACAACCGCAACTGGTCGGCGCGTTGCCGTGCCGAGGATCCGAAGTTCTTCGAGCGGCTCGCGGGCCAGCAAGCGCCGCGCTATCTGTGGATCGGGTGCTCCGACAGCCGCGTGCCGGCCAACGAGATCGTCGGTCTGCGCCCGGGCGAGATCTTCGTCCACCGCAATGTCGGCAACCTCGTGGTGCACTCGGACCTGAACTGCCTGACGGTGCTGCAGTACGCGGTCGAAGTGCTGAAGGTCGAGCACGTGCTGGTGGTCGGCCACTATGGCTGCGGCGGCGTGCGCGCGGTGGTCGACGAGCGCCGCACCGGTCTGGCGGACAACTGGCTGCGCCACATCGAGGACGTCGCACGCAAGCACGAGGCGCGGCTGGAGGCCCTGCGGGAACCCGACGAACGAGCCGACCGCCTGTGCGAGCTGAACGTGATCGAGCAGGTCAGCAATGTGTGCCGTACGACGGTGCTGCGCCGCGCCTGGGCACGAGGCCAGCCGGTCGAGGTGCACGGGCTTGTCTACGGCCTGCGCGACGGACTGCTCCGGCGCGTGAGCGAGGGCGTGCGCGGGCCGCAGGCGCGCGATTCGGGATACCTGGAGGCGCTGTCGGCCCTGGGCGTCCCCTGACGGCCTGGGCGTCGCCGCTTCAGTACGACTTCGGCAGCCCGAGCACCTTCTCGCTGATGAAGCACTTGACGAGCTGGCCGCTGACCGGGGCAATGCGGAAGAGCATCACCTCGCGCAGCAGCCGCTCGATGTGGAACTCCTTGGCGTAGCCGAAGCCGCCGAGGGTCAGCATCGCGGTCTCGGCGGCCTTGTAGCCGGCCTCGGCGGCGAGGTACTTGGCGGCATTCGACTCGGCGCCGCAGGGCTGCTGCTGGTCGTACAGCGTGGCCGCCTTCATCGCCATCAGGTTCGCTGCCTCCAGATGCATCCAGCACTCGGCGAGCGGATGCTGCACACCTTGGTTCATGCCGATCGGGCGGTCGAAGACGATGCGCTCCTTCGCGTAGCGCGAGGCCCGCTGCAGCGCGTTGCGGCCCAGGCCCACCGACTCGGCAGCGACGAGGATCCGCTCCGGGTTCATGCCGTGAAGGATGTACTCGAAGCCGCGGCCTTCCTCGCCGATGCGGTCCTCGACCGGAATCTCCAGGCCGTCGATGAACACCTGGTTGGCGTCGATAGGCTTGCGGCCGAGCTTGGGGATGCGCCGCAGCGTGACGTGGCGGCGGTCGAGCTTCGTATAGAACAGCGACAGGCCGTGCGTCGGGTTCTTGACTTCCGAGGCGTCCTGCGTGCGCGCGATCAGCAGCATCCGGTCGGCCACCTGGGCCGAGCTGATCCAGACCTTCTCGCCATGGACCACGTAGCGGTCGCCCTTGCGCACAGCCCGCGTCTTCAATTTGAGCGTGTTCAGCCCGGTGTTCGGCTCGGTCACCGCGAAGCAGGCGCGCTCGCGGCCGGCGATCATCGGCGGGATCATGCGCTGCTTCTGCTCCTCGTTGCCGAACACCAGCACCGGGTTCAGGCCGAAGATGTTGAGGTGGATCGCCGAGGCGCCGATGCCGCCCGGGCTGCTCTCGGTGACGGCCTGCACCAGCAGCGACGCTTCGGTCAGGCCGAGGCCCGAGCCGCCGTAGCGCTCGGGCATCGCGATGCCGAGCCAGCCGGCGTCGGCGAAGGTTTTGTGGAAATCCAGCGGGTAGTCGTCGCCAGCGTCCATCTCGAGCCAGTAGGCATCGGGAAACTTCTCGCACAGCTTGACGACCGACTCGCGGATCGCCTGCTGATCGGGGGTGAGGCCGAAGTTCATCGCGGGGGTCGGCTGGGCACCTCGTGGATCAGGCGACGAGGCGCGCCTGCAGTTCGGACACTGCCTCGGGATTGACCAGCGAGGACAGGTCGCCCGGGCTGTCGCCCTTGTATACGGCGCGCACGACGCGGCGCATGATCTTCATGTTGCGCGTCTTCGGCAGGTCGCTGACCAGCAGCACCTGGCGCGGCCGGTACGAGCTGCCCATGCCCTTGACCACCGCGGCCGAGAGCTCCTGCTCCAGCGCCGCGTCGGCGGCCACGCCCGGCATCGCCACGCAGACGCAGACGATGGCCGAGCCCTTCACGTCGTCAGGCACGCCGATCACCGCCGCTTCCGACACCTTGCCGGTACCGGTGAGCAGGGTCTCGATCTCCGACGGTCCGGTGCGCTTGCCCGAGACCTTGATCGTGTCATCGCTGCGGCCGAGGATGTAGATCAACCCGTGTTCGTCGCGCATCGCGAAGTCGCCGTGCACCCACAGGCCGGGCAGGGTGCGCCAGTAGCTGTCCAGATAGCGTTGATCGTCGCGCCACAGGCTCTTGGTGAAGCCGATGTTCGGGTTGCGCAGCACCAGCTCGCCGACCTGGCCGGGGCGCACCGGCTGACCGGCGTCGTCGACGATGTCGGCCCCCACGCCGAGCCCGCCCATGCCGAACGAGCCCGGCCGCAGCGGGTGGTGCACGGTGCCGGTGAAGTTGCAGCCGCCGACCTCCGTGCCGCCGACGATGTTGAGGAAAGGCAGGCGGCGCTTGCAGACATGGTCGAAGAACCAGCGCCAAGGCGCCTCCGTCCAGGCCTCTCCGCCCGATACGGTGATCCTCAGCGACGACAGGTCGAACTGCTCGACCTCGGTGTCCCCGTAGCGCATCAGTCCACGAATCAGCGTCGGTGCCACGCCCAGGTACGTGACCTTGTGGTCCTGCAGCAGCCGCCAGAAGCGGCCCGTGTCGGGGAAGTCGGGCGTGCCCTCGGCCACCAGCAGGCTGCCGCCGAAGTAGCTCGGAATGCAGGCGCACATCGCGCCGACCATCCAGCCCATGTCGCTCATGAAGAAGAAGCGGTCGGTGGAGCGGAAGTCGGCGCAGATGTGCATGTCGCGCGTGACCATCGAGCCCAGGAAGCTGACGTGCGTCCACACGCAGCCCTTGGGCTTACCGGTGGTGCCCGAGGTGTAGAGCAGCACGGCGGCAGCGTCGGCGGCCATCTCGGCGGTCGGCTTCTCGGCCGGCTGACGTGCGACCGTGGACGCCCAGTCGAGGTCGCGGCCGGTCCGCATCGGACAGTCGATCGCGGCGCCGAGGTGGCGCAGCACGAGCACGTGCTGCACGCTGGGCACCGAGTCGAGTGCCTGGTCGAGCACCGACTTCATCGCGCCGGGTGCCCCGCGGCGCCAGGTGCCGTCGGCGGTGAGCACGACCTTGGCCTCGCCGTCGTTCAGCCGCGCCACCAGCGGTTGCGGGCCGAAGCCCGAGAACAGCGGCATCACCACCGCGCCGATCTTCAGCACGGCGAAGAAGGCGACGAAGGTCTCGGGCAGGTTGGGCATGTACAGGCCGACGCGGTCGCCCCTCTGCACGCCGAGCACTTCCAGCGCTCCGGCAAGGCGGCAGACCTCGGCATCGAAGTCGGCGTAGCTCAGGCTGCGCCGGGCGTTGCGGTCCTCGCCTTCCCAGACCAGGAAGGGGCGTTGCCAGGTCGGTGTGTCGCGATGGCGGTCGATGCAGTTGCGGACGATGTTGGTCGTGCCGCCGACGCACCAGCGCGCCCATTCGATGCCTCGCGACGTGTCGAGCATCTGCTCATAAGGCTCATAGAAGCGGAAGTCGCAGAATTCGAACACCCGCTGCATGAGCCACGCAGGATCGGCATTGGCCCGGCGCTCGAGCGCCGCAAGCTCGTGCTCGCCACAATGGCGCATGAATGCGCCGAGATTTGAGGCCGCAACGATGTCGCTCGACGGCGTCCAGTCAAACGGTTGTTTGGTAGAATTCATCGACCGAGATTAGCCCAAGGGCGTCGCGGCGTCCAGCGCGGCGCCTGTTGCGCCGCAACCGCGCCGCGCCTGCGGCATCCGATGTCGAAAGCCACGCCGATGCACGTCGATGAAGCGATTCGCAGCCGCAAGTCGGTCCGCCGTTTCCTGCCCGACCCGGTGGCGGCTTCGGTGGTCGGCCACATCCTGGACGTCGCGGCCCGGGCGCCGAGCGGCAACAACGTGCAGCCGTGGCGCGTGTACGCGCTGGCCGGCCAAGCGCGCGAGCGCCTGTGCCAGGATATCGTGCGCGCGGCGAAGGAAGATCCCGACCGCCACCAGCCCGAGTACGCGTACTACCCGACGCAGTGGTTCGAACCGTACCTTGAACGACGGCGCCGCTGCGGCTTCGGCCTGTACGCCACGCTGGGCATCGCACGCGACGACAAGTCCGCCCGCGAGGCGCAGATGCTGCGCAACTACACCTTCTTCGACGCGCCGGTCGGGCTGCTCGTGACGCTCGACCGGCGCCTGAACACCGGCAGCTTCATGGACGTGGGCATGTTCCTGCAGAACATCCTGGTGGCCGCGCGCGCCCAGGGGCTGCACACCTGCGCCCAGGCGGCGTTCGCCTGGTTCCACGCCATTGCGCGCCGGCACCTGCCGATGTCCGACAGCGAGATGCTGCTGTGCGGCGTCGCGCTCGGCCGCGAGGACACGTCGGCGCCGGAGAACGCCTTCATCACCGAGCGCGCGGCGACCGAAGAGTTCACGTCGTTCCACGGGTTCGCGTGAGCGCCTGAGCGCGCCGGCCGCATCGCGGGGCATCAGGTGGCGCGCCGTTCCCTGCTCATCGTCTACCACACGATGACGGGCGGCACGCTGCAGATGGCGCGCGCAACGGCTGGCGGGGCGGCGCTCGACGGCAACATCGACGTGCGGCTGCGGCATGCCCGGGATGCCGGCGCCGCCGACGTGCTGGCGGCCGACGGATTCGTCTTCGCGACCCCCGAGAACCTCGCGGCCATGTCCGGGCTCATGAAGGACTTCTTCGACCGGAGCTACTACGGCGTGCTCGACCGCGTGAACGGACGGCCCTACGCCAGCTTGATCTGCGCCGGCAGCGACGGCCGAAACGCGGCTCGGCAGATCGAGCGTATCGCCACAGGATGGCGCCTGCGCGCGATCGCCGAGCCGCTGATCGTGTGCGTGCATGCACAGGCGGCGGAGGACATCCTGCGCGCGAAAGTCATCGGCGCTGATGACCTCGCGCGCTGTTCGGAAGCCGGCGCGGCGTTCGCCGCAGGGCTGTCGATCGGCGTGTTCTGACCCTGAGCGCCGTCGGACGCGACGCGGCGCGCGCCGGCGCTCGCGATGCGGCGTCGCCGTGGCCGGGTGTTTCCCCCGGGGGGCTGCGCTGCGGCGCACCGCAGCCCCGCGGCCGGAAAAGATGCACGGGTTCTCCGGTACTTATCGCTTCAGTGGCACGCGCCGCGGTCCGATAGCGTAGCTGTGCGTCGGGCGGTCCCGCGCGCCATTCTTCAGCCTTCTACGGAGACACCCATGCTGAACGCCCAACGTCGCTTCGCGCTGCTCGCTGCAGCCGCTTGCCTGTCCGTTTCGCTGTCCGCCGTCGGCGCCGACCGCGCCACCAAGGATGAGGCCAAGGCCATGGCCGTCAAGGCCGCCGCGCTGTTCAAGGAGAAGGGCCCCGGCGCCTTCGCGGTCCTCAACGACAAGAAGGGTCCGTTCGTCGATCGCGACCTCTATGTCGCCGTCCTCGACGTGCAGGGCAACGTGCTCGCCCACGGCGCCAACGAGAAGCTGGTCGGCAAGTCGCTCGCACAGCTGAAGGACGCCGACGGCAAACTCTTCGTGCAGGAGATGATGGGCTTGGTCAAGGACAACAAGGCCGGCTGGGTCGATTACCGCTGGGTCAACCCGGTGAACAAGGAAATCGAGGCCAAGTCATCGTACGTGATAAGCCAAGGCGGCTACGGCTTCATGGTCGGCGCCTACGGCAAGTAAGTCAGTCGTCGTCTGCGGGGCCGAGCCGCCGCAGATGGCACCCACGCAGGAGCGTGCAGATGAGCGTCGCCAAGCGGCTTGCGCTAGCCTTCGGGCTGATCGTTGCGTTGCTGGCCGGGGTGTGTGCCCTCGGCTTCGGCAACGCGCTGCATTCGGAGCAGGCCATCGAGCACACCCTTGCACCTGCGCAGACGCGTCAGGAAGCGGCCGGCGCGCTGCTCAGCCGTGCGCTGCAGCAGGACGTCGCGATCCGCAACATCGGGCTGTTCGTCGATCCCGCGACGATGCAGCGGGAGGCGGCCGAATTGAAGCGGCTCGACGAGCAGATCGCTGCTCTGGTGCAGGGCCTCTCGGTGTCAGCGACCGAAGCCGACGATCGCGGCGACATCGAGAAGGTGCAGGAGCTGGGGTCGAAGGCGGCGCCGCACTATGCGAAGGCGGTCGCGCTGGCGCTGGCGTTCCAGCCGGAGGACGCGGTGGCCGTGCTGGGCAAGCACGTCGCGCCGCTGTCGGTGGAGCGCGCGGCGACGCTGACGCGGTTCGCCGAGCGGCAGCGCACGCGTGCCGCCGAGGCTGCGTCCGCCATCAAGCGCTCGGGGACGACGGCGCGCATGCTCCTCGCCGTCAGTGGCGTCGTGGGCCTGATCATCGCCGCCCTGTGCGGCTGGCTTGTCACACGCTCGGTGACGATGCCGCTGGCCACGGCTGTGCTGATCGCCGACCGCGTGGCGGCCGGCGACCTCGGCGGCAGCGCGCAGGACGCCGATCGGGGCACGCGGACCGACGAGATCGGCCGCCTGCTCGACGCGCTCGAGCGAATGGCCGAGCGCTTGCGCGGCAGCATCGGCGCCATCCGCGTCTCGTCGGAATCGATCCTCACGGCATCAACCGAGATCGCTGCGGGCAACCAGGATCTTTCGAACCGCACCGAGCAGCAGGCCGCCGCCCTGCAGAACACGGCCTCGACGCTGCAGGAACTCACCGCTTCGGTCGGGCGCAGTGCCACCATGTCGCGCGAGGCGGCCTCCGTCGCCCAGTCGGCGGCCGGCGCCGCCGCCGAAGGCGGCCAGCGCCTCGAGCACATGGTGGTGACGATGGGTGGCATCACTTCGTCGTCGCGCCGGATGTCCGAAATCGTCGGCGTCATCGACGGCATCGCTTTCCAGACCAACATCCTGGCGCTGAACGCCAGCGTCGAGGCCGCCCGCGCGGGCGAACAGGGACGCGGGTTCTCCGTCGTGGCCTCCGAGGTCCGCTCGCTCGCGCAGCGTGCCGGCGCCGCGGCGGCGGAGATCAAGGGGCTCATCACGGCCAACGTCGAGGCGGTGACCGCGGGCTCGCGGGTGGCCGAGCAGACGCATGCTGCGATGAACGGCATTCTGGAAGCGAGCCGTCGGCTCTCGGCGCTGCTCGGTGAAATCAGCACGGCGTCGGAGCATCAGGCAGGCGGCGTGCAACAGGCAAGCCACGCAGCGACGACCATCGACCAGGCGGTGCAGCAGAACGCCGCGCTCGTCGAGCAGTCGGCCGCAGCCGCGCAAAGCCTGCGCGAGCAGTCCCGGAGCCTCAACGAGGCGGTGGCGCTGTTCCGCCTGGGCGACGCGGTGCAGTTGGCGTGACCACCAGCCTCCGAACGACAGGCGGCCGCTCACGCTGACGCCCTGGCCGCTGAGTTGGCCCGCGTCATCCGAGGCAACGAACGGCGCCACCGCGTTCGCCGAGCCTTCGCCGGCGTACGACACCCGCGCACTACACCGGCGTCTCGAGCGGGCGGGGATAGATGCGAAAGGTCGCGACGCCGCGGACGACCAGCGGGCCGTCGAGTGCGTCCAGGCACGCGCGCATCGCGGTGCCGCCCGCGATGCAAGGTGTGTCGCTGGGCATCCCCGGATGCCCCGTCAGTCCTCGATCGGGATCGGGTCGGAAACGCGGTCGAACTTGCCGCCCTTGGCATCCGAGCGCAGCACCAGCACGCTGCTCGGCGAATGCCGCGACGTCGGCGAGAATGTGATCGGCGAGGCCAGTCCGTCGGTGGCGAAGCCCTTGGTGCGCTCGAGCTGATCGACCACGCAGGTGCGCGTCAGCGCCTTGCCGCAGCGGCGGATGGCGTCCTCCATCAGCAGCGCGCCGATGTAGGCGGTGATCGAATAGCGGTTGAGCGACTTCAGCTCGTCGTCGCTCAGATGCTTGCGCGCCAGCGCCATGAACTTCACCATGCCCGGCACCGTGGTGTCGGTGAGCGGCGGCACGTAGTCGGCGGCGAAGTAGCCGTCGCCGGCCGGTCCCGCCAGGGCTTGCACCGGGCTCAGGTGCGCGGAGTGGACCGCGAGGATGGTGAGCGGCATCTCCAGCTTGGCCGCCTCCTTCATCATCATCGAATGCTCGGCCACCACACCGCCGGACAACAGGAAGGTGGCGCCGGCCTGCTTGAGGCCGAGCATCTCGGCCGAGAAGTCCTTGGTGCCGCGCTTGAACATCACCTCCGACACGCTCGCCAGCTTGAGCGCCTTCACCGCCTTCTGGTAGCCGCAGCGCACGTCGGCGCCGAACTCGTCGTCCTGGTACACCAGCGCGAACTTGCCGCCCTGCAGGTTGCGGCTCTTGACCATGTAGGTGATCGCGGCGTTCACCTCCTGGCAGTAGGTCGGCCCGACGACGAACACGGTCTTGCGCGGCGGGGTGAAGTGCGATGCCGCCACCGCCAGGGCGTTGACGGTCGGGATCTTCTGCTCCTCGATGTACGGCAGCATGGCCAGCAGCGCGGCCGAGCCCGAGGTGCCGACGAGCCCGAAGACGTTCTCGGACTCGTTCAGGCGCTTGACGCCGAGCAGCGCGCGTTGCGGCACGTAGCCGTCGTCGTCGAGCCGGATCTCGACCTTGCGGCCGTTGATGCCGCCGCGGCCGTTGACGTCCTGCTGCCAGACCCTCAGCCCGGCCACGTGCGCCTTCCCGAGCAGGCTCGGCGGTCCGCTCACCGGGGTCACCGAGCCGAGCACGATCTGCGTGTCGGTGACGCCGGGTTCGGCGGCGCGGGCGATACCGGTGAGCAGCGCGCAGGCGCCCAGCAACGCGACCAGCGCCCGCAACGGCATCGAGCTGGTGGAAGTCATCGTGTCTCCTTCGTCGTAGCCGCCGGCCGGCTTGGCCTACTTGTCGGACAGGAAGTCCGAGGCGCGCTCGAACTTGCCCGCCGCCACGTTGGCCTTCAGCAGGATCGGGCGGGTGCCGCTCTGGCGCACGTTCGGTCCGAAGGTGAGCGGCGCCATGATGCCGTCGCTCTGGAAGTTCTTCGTCTGCTCGAGCTTCTGCACGAGGCAGGCGCGCGTGAGGTTGCGGCCGCAGGCCTGCAGCGCCGATTCGAGCAGCATCGCCGCGACGTAACCGGTGAGCGAGTAGCGGTTCATCGCCTTGACATCGTCGGCGCTGAGGTACTTGTAGGCCAGCGCGTTGAGGCGGCCGATGCCCTGCGTCTCGGTGTCGGTGATCGGGGGCACATAGTCGGCGACCAGCAAGCCCTCGGCGGCGCTGCCGGCCAGCTGCAGCACCGGGCCGAGGTGCGAAGGATGGGCTGCCAGCGCCGTGGCCTTCATGCCGTTCTTCTGCATCTCCTTGAGCATGGTCGCGGTCTCGACGATGATGCCGCCGACCAGCACGAAGTCGGCACCGGCCTTCTGCACGGCGAGGATCTCGGCCGAGAAGTCCTTGGCCGCGCGCTTGTACGGCACCTCGATCACGCTCTTGGCGCCTGCGGCCTTGAGTGCGGCGTCATAGCCGCACTTCACGTCGGCACCGAAGTCGTCGTCCTGATAGACGATCGCGAACTTGGCCGCCTGCAGCTTGCGGGTGGCGATCAGGTGCTTCATCACCCCGATGAGTTCCTGGCAGTAGGTGGCACCGACGTTGAACACCGTCTTGCGCGGCGGGTTGAAGTGCGCTCCCGCGACGGCGGCGAAGTTGATCGCCGGGATCTGGGCCTCCTCGATCGTCGGCATCATCGCGATCAGGTGCGACGAACCGGAAGTGCCGATGAGCGCAAACACCCTGTCGACCTCGATCAGCTTCTTGGCCGCCTGCACCGAGCGTTGCGGCACGTAGCCGTCCTCCTCGACCCGCAGCTCGATCTTGCGGCCATGGATGCCGCCACGCGCGTTGACGTCCTTCTCCCACACGCGCAGCGCGATCACCGCCGCCTTGCCGATGAGGCTCGGCGGGCCGGTCTGGGGCAGGACGCCGCCCAGGACGATGCGGTCGTCGAACACGCCGGGATCGGCGGCGAGCGAGGGCGACGCGGCCAGCAGGCCGAGCAGGCCGGCGCCGAAGGCGGCGATGGAGCGGCGGAGGGACGGTGTCATGGGGAGCTCTCCTGTGCGGGATGGCGGGTCAGAAACGGAACGGCCAGTGGGTCCAGTAGTGCTTCAGGTCGCGCCAGCGGCCGACCAGGCCGTCGGGCTCGAAGCGCAGGAACAGGACGATCGCCAGGCCGTAGACGATGCCCTTGATTTCGAACGCGGCCGACGACTGCAGCCCCGAGCCGAGCGCGCCGAACAGCAGGCCCAGCCCCTCGTTGAGCACGAAGATGAACGCCGTGCCCAGCAATGCGCCGGCCACCGAGCCCAGGCCGCCGACGATCAGCATCGACAGCGCCTCGATCGAGATCAGCAGGCTGAAGCTGTCGACGTTGAGGTAGCGCGTGTAGTAGGCCAGCAGCCCACCGGCGATGCCGGTGTAGAAGGCGCTGACCATGAAGGCGAGCAGCTTCCAGCGCACCAGGTCCACGCCCATGGCGCGTGCGGCGATGTCGTGCTCGCGGATCGCCATCAGCGCGCGGCCGACGCGGCTGCGCAGCAGGTTGAGCGTGACGAACACCGCCAGCACCAGCACCGCCAGCACCACGTAGTAGAAGCCACCCTCGGTGGCCAGCGGCACGCCGAACAGCGCCGGCTGCGGCACCGACAGGCCCTCGGAGCCGCCGGTCAGCTTGCCGCCGTTGAGGATGAGGTGGTTGATGATGACGGCGAAGGCCATCGTCGTGATCGCCAGGTACAGGCCCTTCAGGCGCAGCGACGGTATGCCCACCACCAGCCCGGCCAGCGCCGCCGTCACGCCCCCGGCGAGCAGCGCCAGCGGCATCGGCCAGCCGAGCTTGCCGGCCACGATGCCGGCGGCATAGGCGCCCACCGCCAGGAAACCCGAGTGGCCGAGCGAGATGAGGCCGGCATTGCCGGTGAGCAGGTTCAGCCCCAGCACGCCGACCGCGGTGATCATCATCAGCAGCACGAGGGTGGTGAAGTACTTGCCGATGAGCAGCGGCGCCAGCGCCAGCACGGCCACCAGCACCACCGACCACACGACAACCGGCACCGAATCGGTCAGCGCCAGCAGCTGGCGGTAGTTTTCCTTGTAGGTACGGCTGCGCATGTTCAGACTCGCTCGATGTCGGGACGGCCGAACAGGCCATAGGGGCGCACCATCAGCACCACGAGGATCAGCACGAAGCCGGCAATCTCCTTCATGCCGCGGCCGATGTAGCCCTCGGACATGTTCTCGACCACGCCGATGAGCACGCCGCCGAGGGCGGCGCCGAACACCGAGTCGAGCCCGCCGAGGATGACGGCCGGGAAGCTGCGCAGCCCGACGAGCCACATGCCGGGCTCGAGGTCGTAGATCACGCCGACCAGCACGCCGGCGATGGCCGCGAGCATCGCCGACAGGGCCCACGACAGCGCGAAGATGCGCTTCACGTCGATGCCCATCAGCAGCGCCACCGTCTGCAGGTTGGCGGTGGCGCGCATGGCGATGCCCACGCGCGAGTAGCGGAAGAACGCCCACAGCCCGGCCACCACCGCGGCCATGATGCCCAGCGCGTACAGCTGCGCCGGGTACACGCCCGCCGGGCCGAAGCGGATGGGGTCGCGTGACAGCCCGGTGGCCAGCGGCATCGGGTCGGCGCCCCACAGCAGCACCACCACCGAGCGGATGATCACCGCCAGGCCGATCGTCACCATGACGGTGGCGAACACCGGCTGGCCGAGCATCGGCCGGATCAGCAGCACCTCGATGACCAGGCCGATGAGCACCGACACCACCACCGTGGCGAACAGCAGCGGCCAGAAGCCCAGCTTGAAGGTGGCGGCGAGCGTGAACGCGATGTAGGCCACGAGCATCATCAGCTCGCCCTGCGCGAAGTTCACCACGCCGGTGGCGCGGTAGATCATCGCGAAGCCCATGCCGATGAACCCGTACACCAGGCCGGCGGCGATGCCCGAGACGAGCAGCTGCAGGAAGAAGTCCATCAGGCTGTGCCTCCGCCGTAGATCACCTCGATCTCCCTCGCGAACTTCTTGCCGATGGCGCTGCGGCGCACCTTCTGCGTGGCGGTGAGCTCGCCGTCGTCGTGGTCGAGCTCCTTCTCGAGGATGACGAACTTGCGGATGTTCTCGACCCGCGCGAACAGCTTGTTCACGCGCCGCACCTCCACGTCGACCAACTCGCGCACCTCGGCCAGCTGCGACAGGCTGCGGTAGGTGGTGAAGGCCAGGCGCATTTCCTGCGCCCACTTGCCCACCGTCTCGTAGTCGACCTGGATCAGCGCCGACAGGAAGTGACGGCCGTCGCCGAGCACGATCGCCTCGCGGATGTACATGCTGTCCTTCAGCGCGTTTTCGATCTCGGAGGGCGAGATGTTCTTGCCGCCGCTGGTGATGATGATGGCCTTCTTGCGGTCCACGATCATCAGCTCGCCGTTGGGCGCCAGCGCCACCACGTCGCCGGTGTGCAGCCAGCCGTCCTGCACCGTCAGCGCGGTGGCGTTGTTGTCGTGCAGGTAGCCCTTGAAGACGGCCGGGTGCTTGACGACCAGTTCGCCGTCCTCGGCGATCTTCCAGTTCAGGCCCTCGATCGGCGTGCCGGTCGCGCCCAGGCGCTCGGCCTTGGCATGCTGGTGGAAGATCACGCCGCCCGACTCGGTCATGCCGTAGACCTGGTACACCGGCACGCCGATGATGCGGAAGAACTTCAGCACCTCGGGCGAGACGCTGGCGCCGCCGCAGAAGGCGCAGCGTATGCGGTCCAGGCCGATGAACTTCTGCAGGTTGCGAAACATCAGCAGCCACAGCAGCCCGAAGTGCAGCCGCTCGCCGAGCGTGCGCTGCCCGTCGCGCTGCTCGGTTCGCTCGAACAGCGCCTTGCCCGAGGCGAAGCAGCGCTCGAACGCCCAGCGCTGGAAGCGCGTGGCGTCCTGCATGCGCATCACGATGCCCTGCTGCAGCTTCTCCCAGATGCGCGGCACGCCGAGGAACACGGTGGGCGCGATCTCGCGCACGTTGACCTGCACAGTGTCGATCGACTCGGCGTAGTTGACGACGCCGCCGGTCATCATGTGCATCACGGTGGAGAAGGCGCGCTCGGCCACGTGGCACAGCGGCAGGTAGCACACCACTTCCATGTTCGTGCGGTCGAGCCGGAAGTGGCGGCGCAGCTTGTCGGTGGTGACGAGCAGGTTGCGGTGCGACAGCATCGCGCCCTTCGGCGGCCCCGTGGTGCCGGAGGTATAGACCAGCATGCAGGTGTCGTCGGGCCGCGTGGCGGCGACGCCGTCGTCGAACGCGCGCGCCTGCGAGGGCGAGGCGGCGGCATAGCGGTCACCCAGTTCGAGTACTTCGTCGAACGACAACAGCTTGTCGCGCGGGTAGGTGCGCAGGCCCTTCATGTCCACTGCGATGATCTTCGCCACCTCGGGCAGGCCGACCCCGTGCCTGGCCATCGCGTCGAGCACCTTGTCGACCTGCTCCTGGTCGCCGCAGACGACGAAGCGGCTGTTGGAGTGGTGGACGATGTACTGCAGCTCGGGCCAGGGGTTGGTGGGGTAGATGCCCACGACGACGCCGCCGATGGCCTGCGTGGCCAGATCGGCGTACATCCATTCCGGCGTGTCCTCGCTGGCGATCGCGAGCCGTTCGCCGCGCTGGAAGCCGAGCTGCAGCAGGCCGAGCGCGAAGCGGCGCGCAGTGTCGTGGTAGTGACGCCAGGTGACGCGGTTCCAGACGCCGAAGTCCTTTTCGCGCAGCGCCAGCGCATCGGGCGTGGTGCGAGCCCAGTGCTGCAGCAGCCGGGGCAGTGTGTGCTCGCCGGTGTTCAGCGCGGCGTCGAGGTCGGGGGCGCCCAGGGGCTGGTGGCTCATGCTGCCTTCGCTCCGCCCAGGTAGGCCTCGATCACAGCCGGGTCGGCGGACACCTCGGCGGGCGTGCCTTCGGCAATCTTGCGGCCGAAGTTGAGCACGCAGATGCGGTCGGAGATGTCCATCACGATGCCCATGTCGTGTTCCACCATCAGCACGGTGATGCCGAGTTCGTCGCGGATGTCGAGCACGAAGCGCGCGATGTCCTCGGTTTCCTCGGTGTTCATGCCGGAGACCATCTCGTCGAGCAGCAGCAGCTTGGGCTCGGTGGCCAGCGCCCGCCCGAGTTCCACGCGCTTTTGCATGCCGTAGGAGAGCGCACCGACCGGCATGTCGCGGATGTCCTCGATCTCGAGGAAGTCGATGATCTCCTCGACCTTGCGCCGGTGTGCCAGCTCCTCGCGCCGCGCGCGGCCCAGGAAGCAGGCCGCGTCGAACACGTTGCTGCGCATGTGGCAGTGCCGGCCGACGAGCAGGTTCTGCACCACCGTGGCGTGCTTGAAGACGGCGAGGTTCTGGAACGTGCGGCCGATGCCCATCGCCGCCATGCGGTGCGCTGGGGTGCCGGTGATCGACTGGCCGTCGAACTGCACCGTACCGGCGCTCGGCGTGACGACGCCGCTGATCATGTTGAAGGTGGTGGTCTTGCCGGCACCGTTGGGGCCGATCAGCGAATAGACCTCGCCGCGGTTGACGTGGAAGCCGACGCCGGCGACGGCCTCGACGCCGCCGAAGCGCTTGGACAGGTTCTCGACCCGGAGCAGGCCTTCGTGCTGCATGTGCCGGCCCTTCAGGACAGCCAGCGCTTGCGGCGCTTGTAGTGCTTGACCTCGCGCATGTTCTTGCGCGAGCCGCCTTCGCCGAAGCCGAGGTAGAACTCGCGCACGTCTTCGTTGCGCAGCAGCTTCTCGGCCGGCCCATCGAGCACGATGCGGCCGTTTTCCATGATGTAGCCGTCGTCGGCGATGGTCAGCGCCATCTGGGCGTTCTGCTCCACCAGAAGGATGCTCACCCCGTCCTGCCGGCACAGCCGCGTGACGATGGCGAAGATCTCCTCGCAGATCTGCGGCGCCAGGCCGAGCGTCGGCTCATCGAGCATCAGCAGCTTCGGGCTCGACATCAGCGCGCGCCCGATCGCCACCATCTGCTGCTCGCCGCCCGACAGGTAGCCCGACACCGTGCCGCGCTTGGCCGTGAGGCGGTGGAACATCGCGTAGACGCGCTCGAGCCCGCGCCGCGAGTCGGCGACGCTGCGCGTGTAGCCGCCCATCAGCAGGTTCTCTTCGACGGTGAGCTGGTCGAACAGCCGGCGCCCCTCGGGCACCATCACGATCCCGGCGCGCACGATGCGGTCGGGCGCCAGGCCGCTCAGCGGACGCGACTCGAAAGTAATTTCGCCGCCCTTGACCTCGCCGTCCTCCGGATAGAGCACGCCGCTGATCGCCTTAAGCGTGGTCGACTTGCCGGCACCGTTGGCACCGAGCAGCGCGACGATGCGGCCGGGCCCGAGCGTGAGCGAGGCCTCGCGCACGGCTTCGATCGTGTTGTCGTAGACGATCTGGACGTTGGTCAGGCTCAACATCGGGACGCGCGCAAGGCGATTGAGGGATCGAGGCGCCGGACGGGCCTGCAGCCTGCAAGCCGACCGGCCAACGCGGCGCGAATCTAACGGACGTTAGGTCAAACGACAATGAGGGGATTACCCGGGCCGCGTCATTCCCGGGACGTCAGGCGTGCTCGACCGCGGCTCGGCGGTCAAGCGCCACGCACGGGCCTCACCAGCCGCCGAAGGACAGTCCGCCGTTGACGCTGACGGTCTGGCCGTTGACCTGCGAAGCGGCGTCCGAGGCGAGGAAGGCGGCGACCTCGGCAACCTCGTCGGCCTTCGGCGCACGCCCCTGCGGGAAACGCTGCAGCGCCTTCGAGAACAGGCGGTTCTCGAAGCCCGGCTTCGAGAAGATGCGGTCCCAGCCGGGCGTCTCCGAGGTCAGCGTCAGCGCCACGCCGTTGACGCGTATGTTCCAGCGCGAGAACTCGCGCGCCAGCCCCTTGGTCATCAGCACGATGGCTGCACCGACGGCGCCGATGACCGCCTCACCCGGCGTCGGATGGCGCGCGGCGTCGGTGGTGATCATGATCACCGAGCCGGCGCCGCGCGCGCGCAGCGCCGGCAGCGCCGCATGGATCGGAAAGATGCGTGGATACAGCCGCGCATTCACCGAGGCCTGAATCTGCTCGGCGGTCATCTCGGCGAACGGCGTCGGCCCCACCGGCCCGGCGGCGCCGGCGCTCACCAGGATGTCAAGGCCCCCGCAGCGCTTCACCGTGCGCTCGACGATGGCGCTCATCGACGCGTGGTCGCCGGCTTCGCCGGCCTCGAAGGCCGCGCGCGGGTCGATGGCGCGCAGGCTCGCCAGACCCTCCTCGCCGTGCGCGGGGTCGCGCCCGGTGACGGTGACTTGCGCGCCGCGCTGCGCGAGCGTCCTCGCGATGGCCAATCCGATGCCGCGAGAGCCGCCGGTCACCAGTGCGATCTTTCCGTTCATCGGCCTGCTCCTTGTGGGCCACGGCGCTGCATGCCGCGGCGTGCGACCCGTGCCCTCAAGCGCCGCGGAAACGCGCCTCGCGCTTCTCGAGGAACGCCGCCAGACCCTCGCGATGGTCGTCGGAGGTGAGCGTGATCGACTCGCTCGCCGCGGCAAGTTCCAGCGACGTCTCCAGGCTCATGTCGACGCCGCGGTGCATGACCATCTTGGCCAGCCGCAGCGCGATCGGCGGCCCGGCGGCGATGCGTCGCGCCAGCACCATCGTGCGATCGAGCAGTTCCGCATGCGGCACGAGCTGGCTGATCAGGCCCCACTGGTACGCCTCCTGCGCGCCGATCGGATCGCCGGTGAAGACCATCTCGGCGGCCTTCGACAGCCCGACCATGCGCGGCAGGAACCAGCAGCCGCCGGTGCCCGGGAACAGGCCGATGCGCGCGAACGACTCCATGAAGCGCGTGCGCTCCGAGCCGATGCGGATGTCGCAGGCCAGCGCCAGGTCGCAGCCGCCGGCCGCGGCGTCGCCGTTGACCATGGCGATCACCGGCACGTCGCAGTCGCGCAACGCGCGGATCAGCGGCTGCACGCCGTGCCGCAGCCCCTGACGCTTGGACTCGGGGCTGTCGCTGGGCAGCAGGCCCTGCGGGCTGTTCAGGTCCTTCAGGTCGGCGCCGCCGCAGAAGCCGCGGCCGGCACCGGTGAGGACCACGACGCGCGTGTCGCTGCCGGCGTTGGCGGCGTCGAGCACGGCGATGATCTCGTCGATCATCGCCCGGGTGAGGGCGTTCATGCGCTCGGGGCGGTTGAGGGTGATGGTGGTGACGTCGCCTTCGGTGGCGACGGTCGTCGCTTGTTGACTCATCGGGGGGTTCCGCGGTTGAAGAAGAGGGGAGAGTCGGGTGGTCGGCGGGCGGAAGGTCGACTGCCGTTAAGCTAACTGACGATCGTTAGTTTAGGATGTTTGGGCATTTCCCGCAGCGGATCGACGCCCAAGGCGACGCCGGTCGCGGCCACGAAGAGGTACCGAGTTGAGTCAAGCCAAACAGTCCGACGGCCCGCTGGCCGGCGTGCGCATCGTGGACCTGACCACGGTGCTGATGGGGCCCTATGCCTCGCAGATCCTCGGCGACTACGGCGCCGACGTGATCAAGGTCGAGGCGCCCGGCGGCGACGGCGTGCGCGGCATCGGACCGGCGCGCCACCCGGGCATGGGCAGCCCGTTCCTGAACGCCAACCGCAACAAGCGCAGCATCGTCCTCGACCTGAAGCTCGCTGCCGGACGCGAGGTGCTGCTCGAGCTCGCCGCAGGCGCCGACGTTCTGCTCTACAACGTGCGCCCGCAGGCGATGGCGCGGCTCGGGCTCGCCTACGCCGACGTCGCCGCGGTCAACCCCGGCATCGTCTATGCCGGCGTGTTCGGCTACGGGCAGTCGGGCCCGTACGCGGCCAAGCCGGCCTACGACGACCTGATCCAGGGCGCCACCGGTTTCCCGGCGCTCGCCGTGCGCGCCGGCGGCGAGCGTCCGGCGTACGTGCCGACGCCGATCGCCGACCGCTTCGTCGGCGCCAGCGCGGTGGGGGCGATCGTCGCCGCGCTGTTCCATCGCCAGAAGACCGGCGAGGGCCAGTCGGTCGAGATTCCGATGTTCGAGACCATGGCGCAGATGGTGCTGTCCGACCACATGTACGGACACGGCTTCGTTCCGCCGCTGGGCGACACCGGCTATCCGCGCCTGCTCAGCGAGGACCGCCGGCCCTACCGCACGCGCGACGGCCACGTCTGCGCGCTCGTCTACACCGACAGGCAGTGGCGCGCCTTCTTCGAGCTGATCGGCCGGCCCGAGGTGATGGACAGCGACCCGCGCTTCGCGACGCTCACCCAGCGCACCGACCACATCCACGAGCTGTATGCGATGGTCGCCGAGGTCATGACCACGCGCACCACGGCCGAATGGATCGAGGCACTCGAGCGCATCGACATCCCGGTGATGCCGATGCACGGCATCGAATCGCTGATGGACGATCCGCACCTGCGCGCGGTCGGCCTGCTGCAGGCGGTCGACCATCCGAGCGAAGGCCGGGTCATGCAGCTCGGCGTGCCCTCGACCTGGTCGCGCACCCAGCCCGGCGTGCGCCGCCCGGCGCCGCGCATCGGCGAGCACGGGCGCGAGATCCTTGCTGCGCTCGGCTACGCGCCCTCCGAGATCGAGGCGCTGGCGGCCGCCGGCGCCACCCGGCTGCCCGCCGACGAAGCGGATGACTGATCGCCCGGCGCGTTGTGCAAAGGCCCGAGCGGCTCGCCGCCCAAGCGCTGTGCCGGCCGATCTTCTCGAGGCCCAGCTCTTTCACGCCGAGCAGCAGCGCGAGGGCGATGGACGGGGCAGGCCCGGCCTGGAGGGCGGCGCTCGCGTTCAGGGACGCGCATGGCCGTCCTCGAGCACCATCGCCGACAACCGCTCGGTGGCCTCGACCAGCTCGTTCATCATGTCGTAGACGATCTGCCGGCAGCTCGTCTCGGCGTGCATGTCGCCGACGATCTGGCCGACGGGGTAGTACTGCCACTGGTCGTCGCGGCCGCGCTCGACGCGCAGGTGCGGCTCGACCATCAGCAGCGTCTGGTAGGGCATCGGCGCGAACGGCGGCGCATCGGGCCGCTCCCAGGCATCGGAGAGCTTGCTGCGCAGCACGCGCGCCGGCTTGCCCGAGCGCAGCCGGCTCTGCACGGTGTCATCGCTGCCGGCGGCGAAGAAGCGCCGCCGCTGCGCCGGGTTGAGCTCGCTCTCGCGCGAGCCGAGCCAGATCGATCCGCACCACACGCCTTCGGCGCCGAGCGCCAGCGCCGCGGCCATCTGCCGCCCGCGCCCGATGCCGCCGGCGGCCAGCACGGGCAGCGGCGCCACCGCGTCGATGAGCTGCGGCCACAGGATCATCGACGTGACCTTGCCGGTGTGCCCGCCGGCTTCCATGCCCTGGGCGACGACGAAGTCGACCCCGGCCGCCTTGTGGCGCAGCGCGTGCTCGGTCTTGCCGGCCAGCGCGCCGACCTTGATGCCGAGCGCGTGCAGGCGCTCGACGGTCTCCTTCGGCGGCGAACCGAGCGCGCTGACCACCGCCTTGATCGGATGGCGCAGCGCGACGTCGACGAGCGCGTCGGCCTGCTCGCGGGTCATGTTGATGCGGTCGAGGAAGCTCTGCACCATCGCCGGGCCGTCGTCGTCAGGCAGGCGCGGGATGCCGGCATCGTCCAGCACTCGGCGCATGAAGCGCACCTGGTCGTCGGGCAGATCGTCGGCGGCGATGCGCCGGTCGGCGAGCTTCTCGTACTTGCTCGGCAGCAGCACGTCGACGCCGTACGGCTTGCCGCCGACGCGCTCGTCGATCCACTGCAGCTCGCCGTCCAGCTGCTCAGCGGTCTTGTAGGCGACGCCGAGCACGCCCATGCCGCCGGCCTTGGTGACTTCGGCCACCACGTCGCGACAGTGCGAGAAGGCGAAGATGGGCACGTCGATGCCCAGCAGATCGCAAAGCCTGGCCTTCATCGGGAGTCTCCTGCAGACTGAGGTTGGTGCGGGTCAGTCAGGTGCCGTCCTGCACCGCGGCGCACCCATCATCGCGCCGGCGGCGCGCTCCGCAGCGCGTCGTTGAACGCCTTCAGCAGCTCGCTGCCGGGCTTGCCGCGGCCGTCGAGGTCTTTCGCCCACTCGCCTGCGACACTGGAGAAGCGCGCCTCGAGTTCGCTGCGCTCGGCCGGCGGGAAGCGCACGACCGCCGCGCCGGCCGAGCGCATCTTGTCGAGGTCGGTGGAGATGGCCTGGTCCATCATCGAACAGGCGCGCCGCGTCGCTGCGTCTCCGGCTTCGAGCATCGCCTGCTGCACGTTGGCCGGCAGCGACTTCCAGCGTGCCTCGCCGATCGAGTAGGTGAGCACGGCGCTGGAGAAGTTCTCGCCTGCGCTGACCGCCTTGGCGAGCGTGTGCAGGTTGTAGGACACGGCGGCCGCATACGACACCACGACGCCGTCGAGCGTGCCGCGGGACAGCGACTCGTAGATCTCCGGCGCGGCCATGCGGATCGGCACGGCGTTGAGCTTGCGGATCGCCGCATCGCTCGCGGCGCCTGTCGAGCGCAGCTTGCGGCCCTCGAGCTGCTTGATCGACTCGAACTTCTGCTTCATCAGCACCTGGTAGGGCACGCTGACGAGCACGAAGAGCGCGCGAACGCCGTTCGGCGCGAACTCCTTCTGTGCCAGAACGCCTTCTCGCGCCAGCTTCCAGTACGCCAGCGTGCCTTCGCACGCCGTCCCGAAGCCGCCCGGCAGCTCGGCCACGCCGGACAGCGGCATCTTCTCCGAGACGTAGGAGGGAATCACGGAACCGATGTCGACGACGCCGGTGGCGGTCAGCGACAGCAGGTCCTTGGCCTTGCCGAGCTGCTCGGCCGGGTAGTGCTCGAAGCTCACCTGACCGTTGGTCGCGCGCTTGACCGCGTCCATGAAGTACTTGGCCGCCGGCTCGGAGAAGTAGTGGCCGCTGGCCGGAAACGAATCGGCCACGCGCAGCACGATCCGCTCCTGCGCCCGGCCGTGCGGCGAGAGCAGCATCGTGGCGGCCGCGCAGGCGACGGGAAGGAACCTGGAGAGCGCAGCGATCATCGGGTATCTCCTTGCATAGCTGGGCGTGCGCCGGCAGCGCCCGGTCAGCCGGCGTTCATGGTCTGCGGCAGCCACAGCACCAGTTGCGGGAACAGGCAGAACAGCAGGATCAGCAGCAGGTGCGCCACGACGTGCGGCGCGACGCCGAGAAAGACCTCGGCCAGCGGCCGGCCGGTGTAGCGCGCGACCACGAACACGTTCAGCCCCACCGGCGGCGTGACCATGCCGACTTCCGCGGTGACGACCACCAGCACGCCGAACCACACCGGATCGAAACCCAGCGCCTTGATCAACGGCAGCATCACGGGCACGGTCAGGATCAGGATCGCGACCTGATCCATGAAACAGCCCAGCACCAGGTAGATCAGGATGATCGCGGCCATGATGAGCCAGCGGTCGACCGGCCAGCCACCGACCGCGGCCACGAACTGCTGCGTGGTCTGCGTCAGGGTGAAGAAGTAGCCGAAGACGTGTGCGCCGAGGATGATCATGATGATCATGCAGGTCGTCTGCGCGGCGCGCAGCAGCGCGTGGCGGGTGGCGCTGAAGTGCGCCTTGCCGCGCAGCAGCGCGATCAGGAACGCGCCGAAGGCGCCGATGCCCGAAGCCTCGGTGGGCGTGGCGACGCCCAGGTAGATGACGCCGGTGACCCCCGTGAACAGCACGAGCATCGGCCAGACGACGCGCAGCGAACTGAACTTCTCGCGCCAACTGTACGCACGCCCGCGCGGCGCGCGGGAAGGGTCCTGCCAGACCAGCAGCATCACGGTGAGCGCAATCGCCAGCGTCACCAGCAGGCCGGGCACGACGCCGCCGATCAGCAACCGGCCGATGCTCACGTCGGCGATGATGCCGTACAGCACCAGCGCGATGCTGGGCGGGATCAGCATGGCCAGCGTGCCGGAGATGGCCACGGCGCCGCAGGCCAGCTTGGGCTCGTAGCCGGCCTTCAGCATCGCCGGGATGCTGGTCGATGCCAGGGTTGCCGCGGAAGCCGTGGACGACCCGGAGATCGCGCCGAAGCCGGCACCGGCGAACGCGGTGGCCACGCCCAGACCGCCGCGCACGCGCCCGACCCAGGCGGATGCGGCCTTGAACAGATCGTCCGCGACGCCGCTGATGATCACGAACTCGGCCATCAGCAGGAACATCGGCACGGTGATCAGCTCGTAGGAACTGGCGGCCGACAAGGGCGCCGTGTCCAGGATGCCCAGCAGCATGCGCAGGCCGCCCAGTGCATACAGCCCGGCCGCGCCGGCGATGGCCAGCGCAAAGCCCACCGGCGTGCCGATGGCCAGCAGCAGGAGCAGCAGCAAGGTGATGGTGGCTGCGAGCATGTCAGGCCCCGGGGGCCGTGCCGGCCTGCTCCCCGGCGGTGGTGCCGACCGCGACCTCGGAGCCGTCGCCGATGGCCGCGGCGAGCGACCCCAGCGAGAAGAGCAGCCGCAGCAGCAGCAGGCCCGCGCCGATGGGCACGAACACCGCGGTCGCCCAGGTCGGCCACGGGATCGCGCCGGCCACGACGGCATCGGCCTGCCAGCTGTCCCGGACCTTGAGGCTGCCCTGCACGACGATGGCTAACAGGACCACCGCCGTGAGGGCGTTGCCGAGCAGTTCCATGGCGTGCCTGACGCGCGGCTGCCAGCGCACCAGCAGGATGTCCACGCGGACGTGGTGGCCGTCGCGCTGCGTCGCCGACAGCGCGAGGAAGAAGACGGCGACCATGAGGTACAGCGAGATCAGGTCGTACGACCAGGCCAGCGGGGCGTTCAGCAGGTAGCGCATCGCCACGTCGGCGAAGACGATGATCATGATCGCGAACAGGCAGGCGCTCGCGCCCCAGCCGCACGCCGTCTCGAGTGCGGAGATGGCTCGATGCGCCGCCTGCAGCGCCGGCCTGCGCCGAGGCGGCGCCGCTTCAGCGCCCATCGCGGACTCCGTACGCGGTGGCCTGCAACGCGGGGCGCGCAGGCCCGGTGGCGGCGGCGATGGCAAGCGGGTTCATGGTGGTCCTTGCGACGTTGTCCTGTCTACTGGCCGAGGTACACCTCGCGCACGTGCCGGTCCTCGCGCAGGGCGGTGGCCGCGCCTTCCAGCGCGATGGTTCCGTTCTCGAGGACGTAGGCGCGGTCGGCGAAGTCCAGCGCGGCGTGCACGTCCTGCTCGACGAGCAGGATCGTGAGACCGGCCCGCCGAAGCTTGCCGAGCGCGAGATACAGCTCCTCCACGACCACCGGCGCCAGCCCGAGCGAGGGCTCGTCCAGCATCACCAGTCGGGGCTTCGCCATCAGGGCGCGGCCGATCGCCAGCATCTGCTGCTGGCCCCCGGAAAGCGAGCCTGCGGCGGCACGCGCCTTGTCGCGCAGCATCGGAAAGAGCGACCAGACTTCGTCGATCGCCGCGCGGCGCTCGGCGCTGCCGGCCAGCGGCGTGCCGCCGACCATCAGGTTCTCCTCGACGCTGAGTTGCGCGAACACATGGCGCGCTTCGGGAACGTGCAGCAGGCCGAGCAGAGGAATCGCGTGCGTCTGCAGCCCGGTCAGCGGGCGCTGCTCGAAGCGCACGCCGCCGCCGCGTGGGACGAGCAGCCCGGAGATCGTGCGCAGCAGCGTCGACTTGCCGGCGCCGTTGGGTCCCAGCACCGCCACCACCTCGCCGGCATCGACGCGCAGCGACACGCCGTGCAGCACCTCGAGGTTGCCGTAGCCCGCACGAAGATCTTCGACGACGAGCATGCCTATCTTCCCGGCGCAGCCGCGCCGAGGTAGGCGCGGATCACCTGCGGATCGGACGCCACGGCCGACGGCGTGCCGCTGGCGAGCAGGCGGCCGGCGTCGAGCACGACGAGCCGGTCGCAGATGTTCATCACCGCCCGCATCACGTGCTCGATCAGCACGATGGTCAGCCCTTCGTCGCGCAGGCTGCGCAGCAGCCGCAGCGCGGCGTCGGTCTCGCGCGGCGTGAGGCCGGCCATCGACTCGTCGAGCAGCAGCACCGTCGGCCCGGTGGCCAGTGCGCGCGCGACCTCGAGTCGGCGCTGTTCGGCCAGCGTCACCTCCGCGCAGAGGGCGGCGCGCCTTTCCCACAGCCCGGTGCGCACGAGCACGGCCTGCGCCACCCCGAGGGCTGCCGCCATGCGGTGACGCACCAGCGCCGCGGTGAGCACCGTATCGAACACGGTCAGGGTCGGGAACGACTGCGTGATCTGGAAGGTGCGGGCGATGCCGCGCCGGCAGATCTCGTGCGGTTCCAAGCCGTCGATGCGTTCGCCCCCATAGCGCACTTCGCCTGCGCTCGGCCGCTGGAAGCCCCCGAGGATCGAGAACATCGTCGTCTTGCCGGCGCCGTTGGGTCCGATGAGCCCCAGGATCTCGCCGCGGCGAACGGTGAACGACACGTCGTGCAGCGCCTGCAGTCCGCCGAAGCGCTTGCCGATGCCCGCCACCTCGACCAGTGTGTCGCTGTCGATGGGCGTCGGGGCACGCGGCGGCCCGACGACGGCCGACGCAGGTTCGGAGCCCTGCGCGTCGGCGGGCCTCTGGGGGCGACGCGACTGCAGCATCCTGCGCACCCCGCCGACCACGCCGCCGGGCCACAGCAGAATGACCGCGACGAGCGCTGCTCCGTAGGCGAAATGGTGCAGTTCCGCCGCCGCGCCGCCGCCCAGCGCGAGGCGCAGCGCTTCGCCCAGCGGCACCAGCAGGAGCGGGCCGACGACCGGCCCGAGCTGGGTGCCGGCACCGCCGACCACGGCGAACAGCAGGATCTGGATCGCCACGTCCACGCCCAGCACCGAATGCGGATCGATGTAGCCGATCTGCTGTGCATAGAAGGTGCCGGCGACGGCGGTCGCGAATGCGCTTACGGCGAGCGCTTCCTGCTTGACCCGGAACAAGCTGACGCCGGCGGCGGCCGCAGCATCCTCGTTGTCGCGCACGGCGCGCCAGAAGTAGCCTCTGCGGCCTTGGTACAGCAGCGCAACGACGAGCAGGGTCGCGCTCGCCAGGACTGCGATGGTCAACAGATAGCCGGCCGGGTGGTCGAAGCGCAGGTTGGACAGCGAGGACGGGGCGTTGACGTACAGACCGTTCGTGCCGCCGAGCGCACGCATGCCGTTGACGCTGAACTGCAGCACGAATCCCGCCGCCATGGTCAGCAGTGCGAACACCAGATGGCTCAGCCGCCAGCGGAACGGCAGGTAGCCGACGCACCAGCCCGCGGCGGCGGCCAGCGCGCCGCCGGCGAGCATGCCGAGCCATGGGTTGACGCCGTACCTGGCCGCGAGGAAGGTCGAGGTGTAGGCCCCGATGCCGAAGAACGCGGCGTTGCCGAACGAGATCTGGCCGACCATGCCGCCGACCGCATTCCAGGCCACGCACAGGTGCACCCACATCAGCACCGTGGTGGCGACGCTGACCCAGTAGGGATTGCCGCCCAGCAGTGCGGCGCCGACCACGCACCAGATCAGCAGCAGCGCGAGGGCCGCCTCCGTGCGGCGGCCGCGGCGCCCCGGTGGCGTCACGCGATGCTCCCGCGCCCGAACAGACCCCGCGGTCTGAACAGCAGCGTCAGCGCGAACAGGATGTAGATCACCGCCGGCGCCAGTGCGCTGTCGAACGCCGCGCCTGCCAGCGACTCGGCCAGGCCGATCATCAATCCGCCGACGAACGCGCCCTTGAGGTCGCCGAGGCCACCGAGCACCACGATGAGCAGCGACAGGATGCTGAACTGCACGCCGGTGGTGGGCGTGACGTGGAAGAAGGTCATCAGGCTGCCCGCAGCCAGGGCGAGCAGCGCGATGCTGGCCGCGAACACCATCTTCTGCAGCCTCGGCACGGCCACGCCGCACAGCCGCGCCATCACGGGGTCCTGCGCGGTGGCGCGGATGCGGACGCCGGTCTCCGTGCGCGCGAGGAACCACGCGACCGCGGCACACGCCAGCACCGACACGGCGAACGCCACGAGCAGCGGCACGCCGACGACGATGCCGCGACCCAGCGGCAACGTGCTGCTCTCGAACGAAGTGCGCACGTTCATCAGATCGGCGCCGAAGATCATCAGCGCGGCGCTCTGGATCATGAACGACACGCCGATCGTGAGCTGCGCCTGCATCAGCGCACTCGAGCCGAGCAGCGGCCGGATGAGCGCTGCGAAGAGCCCCCATCCCAGCACGCCCATCAGCGGCACGAGCAGCAGCGTCGATGCATAGGGGTGCAGGCCGAGCGCCTGGTTGAGCACGACCGTGCCGTACATCGCGACCAGCAGCAGGTCGCCGTGGGCGAAGTTGAGCACCCGCATGACGCCGAAGACGAGGGCGAGCGCGAGCGCAACGAGCGCGTAGATGCCGCCCATCAGCAGGCCCGAGACCGCGGCTTGCAGCGCGAGGTCGAGCGTCATGCGCGGCTCGAAAGACAACGCCCGCTTCAGCGCTGCGCAGGCAGCGGCGCGCGCGCGGCGACGTCCTTTGGCCAGACCGTGACCTTGCGCGTGCCGCCGTCCTGCCACTGCGCGACGAGCGAACGCGCGCCGACGTTGCGCCCCTGGGCGTCGAATTCGATCGATGCGAACGGCGTGATCGTGGCCTCGCCGGGAATCTTCAACGCCCGCAGGGCACCGCGCAACGATTCGCGGTCGAGGCTGCCGCCCTTGGTCGCGAGCGCCGCCTTGAGTGCCGCGTACACGGTGTAGGCGCCGCGGTAGCACAGCGACGCGTAGCTGCTCGGCAGCGTGCCGAACTGCTTTTGATAGGCCTCGACGAACCGCCTGGCACGCGGCAGGTCAGGATTGAAGTAGTCGATCGTGCTCAGGCGCAGCTTCTCGATGAAGGCCGGATCGACCAGCGTCGGGATGCGCGGATCGCCGGGGCCGCCGCCGATGCCGACCACGTACGGCGTGAAGCTGATCTGCTGCATCGCCTTCAGGCCGGCGACGACGTCCTCGGTGTAGCCGGCCCAGACGACGACGTCCGCGCCCGCCTGCTCGACCTTCTTCACCTGAGGCAGCAGATTGCGCTCGGCGCGGTTGTACGAGACTTCGACGACCGGCGCGATGCCCTTGTCCTTGAGCAGCTTGCGCGACGCCTCGATGGTGCCTGCACCGCGCGGGCTGTCCTCGAACAGGAAGCCGAGCTTGAGCGGCTTGCCGGCGTTCTGCGACGCCAGGTATTCGACGAACGAGGTGACCGCGCGCGCCTCATCGTCGCCGGTGATCTGGTCGGAGAAGTACCAGCCGTAGCCGCGCTGCAGGATGTCGGCGGCGACGGCGGCCGAGTTGAGGAAGGGCACCTTGAATTGCTCGGCGAACTGCGCGCCGGCGGCGGTGGCGGCGCTGACCTCGCAGCCGAGCACCAGCGGCGCGTTCTCCAGCCGCGCCAGGCGCTCGAGTTCGCGGCGCATGACGTCGGGCTTGCCCTGCGTATCGACCATCTTCAGTTCGAGCTTGCGCCCGAGCACGCCGCCGTCCTCGGCGATGTGCCGCATCGCGATCTCGAGGGCTTTCACGGAATCCTGGCCGATCACCGATGTGGCGCCGCTCATCGGCGTGACGACCGGGATGGAGATCGTGGCCGGATCGGCCGCGCCGGCGGCGCGGGCGGCCAGCAGCAAGGCCGCAGTGAGCAGCAAGGCCGCGGTGAGCAGCGCGCGGGAGTTCGATCGCGGTGCGCTTCGGGTCATGGAAGTCTCCTGGCGGTTCCGTCGAGGCTCGCGCCTTCGGGCCCGGCGCGCATGGCAGGTCGCCTAGACTAACTGACGCTTGTTAGCGCGGGGCCTAAGGATTGCCCTGATGGACGGCGCGCCTGCAGTGCGGATCGTGGCCGGCAGGCTCGGTCCGCCGCGCGTCAAAGCGCTCGTGCCGCCGGCATGCAGCCGGCGGTCGGTTCGGTCGATACGGAAACTCCTGAGGAGACAGTCCATGGGCGGCAATCTGCAAGGCAAGGCGGTGGTGGTGACAGGGTCGGGACGCGGCATCGGGCGCGCGGTGGCGCTGCTGATGGCCAAAGAAGGCGCGAGCGTCGTGGTCAACGACCCCGGCGGCGACCGCAGCGGCGCGGGCTCGGACCGCGCCGTCGCCGACGGCGTCGTCGCCGAGATCACCGCCGCGGGCGGACGCGCCAGCGCGAACTACAACTCGGTGACGGACTACAACCAGGCCGCCGAGATCGTCAAGCAGTGCGTCGATCGCCACGGCAAGCTCGACTGCGTCGTCAACGTCGGCGGCTTCCTGCGCGAACGAATGGTCTGGAACATGGGCGAGGACGACTGGGACGCGGTCATCACGGTCCACCTCAAGGGGCACTGGAACATCTGCCACCACGCGTCGCGCGTCATGCGCGGCCAGCGCTCGGGACGCATCGTCAACTTCTCGTCGGACGCGTTCAAGGGCTCGGTCGGGCAGTGCAACTACTCGGCGGCCAAGGGCGGGATCATCAGCCTGACGCGCTCCTTGGCGCGCGAGCTCGGGCGCTTCGGCGTCACCGCGAATGCCATCTGTCCGCTGGCGGCGACGCGCATGACGATGAACGACAAGGTCATCGAAGGCATGAAGAAGCGCCTGGAGATGGGCCTCGTCAGCCAGGCGATGTACGACAGCATCATGGCCATGCCCGGGCCCGAGTTCATCGCGCCGATGGTCGCCTACCTGGCGACCGACGCGGCCGCCGACGTGAACGGCCAGGTCTTCCACGTCGAGAAGGGCAAGATCCACACGTATGCCGAGCCCGTCGAGGCGCGCGCACTGTGCAAGTTCGAGGCCGCCGGCATGTTCTCGGTCGACGAACTCATCCAGTCGGTCCCGACGACGCTGATGTCCGGCATCCCGAACATCGCGCCGCCGCAGCCCGAGAAGGAGGCGTGAGGCGACACGGACACGACGCGCGCGCTTGCCGAGGTGCAGAAGCCGGGGCCGGCGTTGCCTGCGCGCCGCGCTCGCGTCTGCCCTGCAGGCGTTCCGCTGGGTCGCGGGCCTGCCGGCGACCGCGTGCCCGGCGCTACGCCTTGAAGCGGCTGCGGAAGTCGGGCTTGCGCTTCTCGAGGAAGGCGCGCACGCCTTCCTTCGACTCGTCGGTCTCGTAGTACAGGCTGAGCGCCTGCATGCCGAGGCTGCCGATGCCGCGGATGTGCTCGGTGGATGCGTTGAACGACCGCTTGGCGATCGCGATAGCGGTCGGGCTCTTCTCGACCAGCTCGCGGCCCCACTTGGCGACCTCGGCGTCGAGCTGGTCGTGCGGCACGACGACGTTGCACAGACCCATCGCCAGCGCTTCCTGAGCGGTGTAGCGGCGGCACATGTACCAGATCTCGCGCGCCTTCTTCTCGCCCACCACGGCCGCGAGGTAGGCCGTGCCCCAGCCGGGATCGACCGAGCCGACCTTCGGGCCGACCTGGCCGAACACCGCCTTGTCGGAAGCGATGGTCATGTCGCACAGCGTCGCCAGCACGTTGCCGCCGCCGATGGCGTAGCCCTGCACGCGCGCGATCACCGGCTTGGGCACGTCCCGGATCACGCTGTGCAGTTCCTCGATCGGCAAGCCGGCCGTGCCGCGGCCGTCGTACTGCCCCGAGTGCGCCGACTGGTCGCCGCCGGTGCAGAACGCCTTGTCGCCGGTCCCGGTGAGCACGATGGCGGCGATGTTCTTGTCCCAGCCGGCCTTCAGCATCGCCTGCAGCATCTCCTCGACCGTCTGGCCGCGGAACGCGTTCATCACCGTCGGACGATTGATCGCGATGGTCGCGATCTGGTCGCGCTCCTCGTAGACGATGTCGGTGTAGCTCATGTGCCGGTCCTCAGCCGATCATGCTGTAGCCGCCGGACACCGACAGCACCTGGCCGGTGACGTGCCCGGCCTTGCCGGAGGCGAGGAACACCACCGCGTTGGCGATGTCCTGCGGGCGGCCGACCTTGCGCAGCGGCAGCGCCTTGGCCACCTTTTCGAGTTGCTCGGGCGTGAACATGCTTTCGGCGTTGGTCCACATGCTGTTGCCGCCGACTTCATCGGAGGTGGCGGGAATGGTGACGCCGGGGCAGACGACGTTGCAGCGGATGCCGTAGCGGCCGTTTTCCTTGGCGATCGTCTTCATGAAGCTGTTGACGGCGGCCTTCACGCCACCGTACACGGCTTCGCGCGGCTCGCCCTGGCGGCTGGCGTCGGAGCTGATCGAGACGATGGCGCCGCCGTTCTGCTTGACCATCAGGTCCAGCGCGGTCTTGGTGCAGTTCAGCACGCCGACGTAGTTGATGTCGATCACCTTGCGCCAGAAGTCCGGTGTCGTCTGAGTGAAGAACATCAGGTTGTCCCAGCCGACGTTGTTCACCAGCACATCGACGCGACCGTGCTTGTCGCTAGCCGCCTTGAACATCGCCTGCACCTGCTCGAGGTGGGTGACGTCCGTCTTCACGACCTGCACCGAGGCCGCGCCGAGCTTGGTGGCGAACTCGGCCGTTTTCTCGGCCTGCTTGGTGTCGATGTCGCCCACGGTGATGTGGGCGCCTTCGCCGGCGAAGGCCAGCACGATTGCGCGGCCGATGTTCGAGCCGCCGCCGGTGACGATCACCGACTTGTTCTTCAGTTCCAGATCCATGGGGTCACCCTTTTCGCGGATGGTTGCGGCGGCTGCGCGCCGGAGGCAAGGAGACGAGCAGACGAAGTATATCGGCCAAACACTTGTTAGGTGTCGCGGACGGTCGGCCGGGCGAAAGTCCCTACTCGATCTTGATGCCGGCCGCCTTGATCACCTTGCCGAAGCGCTCGAGGTCCGACTCCAACAGGGCCCGCATCTTCGCTGGGCCGATTGCGAAGCCGTCCAGGCCCTGCGCCAGGAACTGCTCCTTGACCTCGGGCAGGGCGATGACTCGCGCCGTCTCGGCCGCGATCTTGTCGACAATGTCCTTCGGCGTACCGGCAGGCGCAATGATGCCGAACCACAGCTGCATGTCGTACTCGGGCAGTCCGGCTTCGGCAAAGGTCGGCACCTCCGGCATGCTCGGCAGGCGCTGGCTGCCGGTGACGGCCAGCGCCTTCAGCTTGCCGGCGCGGACGTGCGGCAGCGAAGTGATCGGCGTGTCAAAGTTGCTGTGCACCTGGCCGCCGATCAGGTCGGTCAGCGCCGGCGCGGTGCCTTTGTAAGGGACGTGGAGCATCTTGACCTGCGCCACGCTCTTGAAGATCTCGCCGGCCAGATGGGTCGAGCTGCCCGTGCCGACTGCGGCAAAGGTGATCTCGTTGGGCTTGGACCTGGCCAGCGCGATGAACTCCTTGACGCTGTTCGCAGGCACTGACGGATGCACCACCAGCACGAGCTGTGTCGTGACCATGGTCGAGACCATTACCAGGTCCTTCCGCGGGTCGAACGGCAGTGTGGCCAGCAGGTGAGGCACCGTGGCCAGCGTCGAGGTCGTCAGGCCGATGGTGTAGCCGTCGGGAGCAGCCTTGGCGACCGCGTCGGTGCCGATCACGGTATTCGCGCCGCCACGGTTGTCGACCAGCACCTGCTGGCCCATTGCTCAGTCATCTTCGCGGCCACCAGCCGCGCGACCTGGCTGGTGCTGCCGCCCGGGGCATACGGCACGATGAAGCGGACCGGCTTGCTGGGGTAGCTCGCGGCGGTCTGGGCGTGGGCGGCTGCGGCCAGCGCGAAGCCGGCGAACAGGCCGATCAGGAACCTGCGCATGGCGATCTCCTCTCGAGCGCAGCGGTCCCCGACCGGAGACAACGCCACGCCCGGCACTCTAGGCGCCCGACCGGCGGCCGGCCATGATGGAAAGCACCTAACGGTCGTTCGGTCGTTCGGCCGGTCGTGCTTCCGGCGCCGACACGGCGAACCAGCGCGGCGCCCCGCGTCCTATGCTCTGCGCAGCCGTTCCGCCTCGAGGTAGGCGGCGCGAAGCTGCGGATCGGGGCTGCTGTTCGCGTGATCCAGGCAATACGACCAATGCCCGGTCGGGATGTCGGCCTCGACCCTCGCGGCCACAAGCAGCCGCAGCACGGCAAGCCGGGAGTGGCCCATCGCCACGCTGCGGGCGAGTAGCAGCAGTGCCGAGGCGCGTGCGGCCTCCAGCATGTTGCCGTCGGCGTGCCCGCGCTCGGCGGCGGCCACCGCCCGCTTCCAGGCGCGCGTGTCCGGTCGCGCCACGGTCAGCGGGCCGCCGGTGTGTGGGGCGCTGCGGAGGAGCCCGCGCCGGCAGCCGGCTCGCCGAGCACCGGCCGCCCGGTCAGGTAGACCGTTCCCGACAGGCAGGCCACGTGCTCACCGTCGGCGGCGCGCCGCACGTCGACGCGGTAGACGGCCAGCTTGCGCGAGCGCGAGACTTCGCTAGCCTGTGCGACGAGCCACTCGCCTTCGCTCGCGCCGGCGGAGATGCTGATGTTGCCGTCGACGAGCGCGGCGATAGTCCCGTGCGAGTTGCAGGCCAGGCCGAGCGCCATGTCGGCCAGCGAGAAGATCGCCCCGCCATGGCAGCGGCCGTTGAAGTTCAGGTGCTGCGGCCCGATGCGCATGCGCACGGTGGCCGAGCCGGCACCCCCGGCCACCACCTCCAGCCCCATGTGGCGGCCGTAGCCGTCGGCCGCGATCGCACGGCGGATCAGTTGGCGGGCGGCCCGGTCGGCAGCCGACGCGGCGCAGCGGGTGCCGCGCACCTCGCGCCGCTCGATCCAGTCGCACAGCTCGGCCAGGCCTTCGCCGGAGGTGGCCACGGTGCGCAGCACGGGCGGCCGCGCACCGGCCGTGCGGCGCAGCGCCAGCATCGCCAGCAGCTCTCGCTCGGTGCGCTGCGCATCGGGCAGGTCGGCCTTGCTCACGACGAAGGCGTCGGCGATCTCCAGCACGCCGGCCTTGATCGCCTGCACGTCGTCGCCGAGGCCCGGCGGGCAGACCACCAGCCGCGTGTCGGCGATGCGAGTGATCTCGACTTCCGACTGCCCGGCACCGACGGTCTCGACGACGATGGTGTGGAAGTTCGCGGCGTCGAGCGCATCGACCACGTCCGCCGCCGAGCGGGCCAGCCCGCCGAGATGGCCGCGCGACGCCAGCGAGCGGATGAAGACGCCTGCGTCGGCCTGGTGCGCCGCCATGCGGATGCGGTCGCCGAGCACCGCGCCGCCGGTGATCGGACTCGACGGGTCAACCGCCACCACCGCCACCGTACGGCCGCGCGCGCGCAGCTGGCCGATCAGGGCAGACACCAGTGTCGACTTGCCGCCGCCCGGCGGCCCGGTGACGCCGATGACATGGGCCTGGCCCACATGGCCCGCCAGCAAGGCGCGCACGGCGGCCGCGTTGTCGCTGTCGTTCTCGAGCGCGGTGATCGCGCGCGCCAGGCTGCGGCGGTCGCCGGCCAACAACGACTCGACCAAACCCGGCGGCGCGTTCATCAGACCATCGCGAGCACGTGGCCGAAGCCGAGCTCGCGCCGCAACGTACCGCAGATCTCGCCGTGCGTGGCGCCGGCCTCGGCCGAGGCGACCACCTGCGCGAACACGTTGCCGTCCTTCGACTGGGCCGTGCCGGCGAGCGCGGCGAGCGCCTTGTCGACCTTGGACGCCGAGCGCTGCGCCTTGAAAGCGCGCAGGCTCTGCACCTGCGCCTCGATGCGTGCACGGTCCGGGTAGTCGAGCGCCGGGTAGGTGGACGGGTCTTCCTCGATCGCGTACTTGTTGACGCCGACGACGACCTCTTCGCCGGCATCCACGCGCTTCTGGAACGCGAGGGCCGACTCGCCGATCATCTTCTGCACCAGGCCCTGCTCGACCGCCTTGTACATGCCGCCGGCCTGGTCGACAAGGGCGATGATGGCCTCGATCTTCTGCTCCATCGCGTCGGTGAGCGACTCGATGTAGTACGAGCCGCCGAGCGGGTCGATCACGTCGGTGAGATGCGCTTCATCACGCAGGATGTTCTGCGTCGCCACGGCGATGCGGGCGGCCTCGGCGGTGGGCGTGGAGAACACCTCGTCGTACGAGTCGGTGTGCAGCGACTGCAGGCCGCCGAAGATGCCGGCCATCGCCTGCGTTGTGACGCGCGCGATGTTGTTCAGCGGCTGCTGGCGCGTCAGGTCCACGCCCGAGGTCTGGCCGTGGAACTTGAAGCGCCAGGAGCGCGGGTCGCGCGCGCCCAGGCGTTCGCGGCAGAGCTTGGCCCAAATGCGCCGCCCGGCGCGGAACTTGGCCACCTCCTCGAAGAAGCTGACCGAGATGTCGAAGAAGAAGGTGAAGCGCGGCAGGAAGCGGTCGGGGTCCATGCCGCGGGCGATGCAGTCCTCGGCATACTGCACCGCCGAGGCCAGCGTGAAGGCCATCGCCTCGGCCGGCGTGGCGCCGGCCTGCTGCATGTGCTGGCCGACGATGGACAGCGGGTTCCAGCCCGGCACCTGCTCGTTGCAGAACGCGATGTGGTCCACCGCGATGCGCCGCGCACCCTGCAGCGCGATGCGGAAGAACATGTGGTTGGCGACGAAGTGCGAGATGCAGTCGCTCTGGTTCGAGGTGCCGGTGATCTTGGTCCACGGCACGCCGCGCCGCCGCGCCACCGCCAGCTCGAAGGCCAGCAGCGTGAACGGCGAGGGGTCGTTCATGGCCGTCGACAGCTCGCCGATGGGCACGCCGTCGAGCGCGCGCTCCATGTCGCCGACGTGGTTGATGACGGTGCCGCAGGTGCCGAGCAGCTCGACCGGAACCTCGTCGGCGTCGTAGCCGCGGAACACCGAGTTGCACGGGATCAGCGACAGCGCCGAGGTGCCGAGGGCGAGCAACTCCTTGACGCGCGCGTTGTAGTCCTCGGGCACGCCCAGGCCGATGAGCTGGCGCTGCGACCAGCTGCGCCCGCGGTACATCGTGGGGTAGATGCCGCGCGTGTACGGGTACTCGCCCGGGAAACCGAGGTCCGCGCTGTAGGCCGCGCCCGACCAGTCGTGCGGCGTGTACAGCGGCTTCACGCCGATGCCCGAGCGGTTGCGCGGCGTCGTGGCGCCGGGCGCGCCGGCCGCGAACTCGCGCTCCCAGCGCTGGCGTGCGCTGGCCAGGTCGGCGTCGGCCAGGTGGGGAAGGGGCTTGTTCATGCAGCAGCTCCCAGGCGGGCGTGGCGGCTTCGGGCGAGTTCGCGCACGGACGTGACCACGTCGTCGAGCGCGGTGCCCGGATGGAACACCCGCGAGACACCGGCTTCGAGCAGCATCTGCTCGTCCTTGGCCGGCACGATGCCGCCGACGATCACTTTCACGTCGCCGAGGCCGGCGGCGCGCAGCGCATCCATCAGGCGCGGCACGATGAGGTGGTCGGTGGCCAGCGAGGACAGACCGATCACGTCGGCGTCCTCCTCGGTGGCGAGCTTGACGACGGTGGGGATCTCCTGCCACGGCGGCGTGTAGATCACTTCCATGCCGGCGTCGCGCAGCGTGGCCGCGATGACGCGGCTGCCGCGATCGTGGCCGTCGAAGCCGATCTTGGTGACGATGACCTTCGGGGGGCGTTCACGCATGCTGCGCTTCCTTCAGGAAAGAGATGAACTTGGCGGCCAGCGCGCGCGGCGATTGGCGGCCCTCGGGATCGAACCAGACGCGTGCCCAGTTGAGCGCGCCGAGAAGCATCAGCCGCAGGGTGCGGCGGTCGGTGCCGGCGGGTAAGGGCAGGGCGGCGACGAGCGTGCGGAAGATGTCCTCGTAGCCGGCGCGCAGGCCGCGCAGCCGCTCGGCCGCGTCGGGCACGTCCTCGGGGTGTACGCGGATGAGCACCTGCGCGTAGTCGCTGTTGCGCAGCACGGTCTCGAGGTGGGCGCGGCAGGCCGACTCGAGCTGCTGCCAAGGCGCGTCGCCCGGCGCCACGCCAGCGCGCACCGCCGCCTCGAGCTCGCCGACGCCGGCCTCGTAGACCGCCACCAGCAGCTCCTCCTTCGAAGCGAAGTGGTAGTACACCGAGCCGGGAAGCATCTTGACCGCCAGCGCGATGTCGCGCATCGACGTCGCCGCGTAGCCGCGCTGCGCGAACAGCGCCGCAGCGGCGTCGAGCAGATCGCTCAGGCGGCTGTCGGAACGTGGCGCGCGTGCGCTCTTCAAGGCAGGCATGGAGGCGATGATCGCTTGAAAAACAATCGTTCGTTTGGTTTAATGATGCAGCGCGCGAGGCACTCTCGTCAAGCCCGGGTCGGGCGAGCGCGTTCCGTTATCGGACTTCAGCCGTCGCCGGCGGCGCGCCCCGATCTCTGCACAAAATCCCGCGATGACCCGAACCGACTTCGACTCCCGCCAGATCGAACAGGCCGTGCAGGCCGCCGACCTGCGCGTGCTGCTCATGGTGCTGGTCCACATGACGGGCGATCTGGCGTGGCTCGAGCCGCCGTTCCGCCCGCGGCGCGACGTGAACCTCATTCCGGATCCGACGGCCGGCCTGGTGCCCGAGGCACAGGCCCGCATTCGCGAAGCCGCGGTCGAGGTGCTGCGGCGCGGCGAGCCGCCGGCGATCCCCGACCCGGGCGACGAGCTGATGCAGCGCATGATGTCCGTGTGCCTGGGCGAAAGCGTCGCGGCCGAATACGCGCGGCTCACGCGCGAGGAGATGGCGCTGGTGCCACGCCGAGTGCACTGGGCCCACGCCAAGAGCCTTCCGCCGGGTCGCGACGACCACGTGCTGATCGTCGGCGCGGGGGTCTGCGGCATCGCGCTGGGTGCCAGCCTGGCCGAGCTCGGCGTGCCGTTCACCATCGTCGAGAAGACGACCGAGATCGGCGGCACCTGGAACGTGAACCGCTATCCGGGCTGCGGCGTCGACACGCCGAACCACGCCTATTCGCTGTCGTTCGGGCCGCGCTACCTGTGGCCGCGCTACTTCTCGCGCCGCGAGGACATCCTGACCTACCTGCTGCAGGTGGTCGAGTCCGTCGGCCTGCGCCGGCACATCCGCTTCTCGACGCGGCTGATGAGCGCCCGCTGGGACGACGACGCCCGGCAGTGGGTGTCGCGCCTGCAGGGACCCGAAGGCGAGTCGGAAGTGCGCTCGCGCTTCTTCGTCAGCGCCATCGGACAGCTGAGCGACCCGTCGATACCGCGCATCGAAGGCGCCGCCGACTTCACCGGCGTGCGCTTCCACTCTTCCAAGTGGCCCGAGGGCCTGCAGGTCGACGGCAAGCGCGTCGCGGTGATCGGCACCGGCGCCACCGTGATGCAGTTGCTGCCCGAGATTGCCGACCGGGTGAAGTCGGTGGCCGTGTACCAGCGCTCGCCGCAATGGTCGCGGCCGATCCCGGGCTACTCCGATCCCATCGAGCCCGGCGCGCAGTGGCTGCTGGCCCACGCGCCGTATTACGCGGCCTGGTTCCGCTTCAACATGTTCTGGCGCTACGGCGACGGACTGCTGAAGACCTTGAAGAAGGACCCCGACTGGCCGCATCCCGAGCGCGCGGTGAATGCGGTCAACGATCGGCATCGGCGCGAGATGACGGACTTCATCCTGTCCGAACTCGCCGACCGGCCCGACCTGGTGCCCAAGTGCCTGCCCGACTATCCGCCGTACGGCAAGCGCATCCTGCTGGACAACGGCTGGTTCCGCACGCTGAAGAAGCCGAGCGTCGAACTGGTCACCGACCCGATCCGGCGCATCGCCTCCAACGGCGTGGAGACGGCCGACGGCAAGCGACGCGAGGCTGACATCCTCGTCTACGCCACCGGCTTCAAACTCCACGAGATGGCCGCGCGGCTGAACATCACGGGCGTCGGAGGACGCACGCTCGCCGAGGCCTGGGCCGACGACAACCCCTCGGCCTACCTCGGCCTGACGGTACCCGGCTTTCCCAACTTCTTCGGCATGGTCGGACCCGGCTCGTCACTCGGCCACGGCGGCAGCATCTCGTTCCAGGCCGAGTGCCAGTCGCGCTACATCACCTCATGCCTGGTGCAGATGGCCGAGCGCGGCGTCGACGCCATCGACTTGCGCCCGGAGGTACTCGACGATTTCCTGCGCCGCTTCGACGCGGAGCACGAGACCCTGATCTGGTCGCACCCGGGCATGTCGACCTACTACCGCAACCGGCATGGCCGAGTGTTCACGGTGCTGCCGTGGCGGCTGGTGGACTACTGGGCGATGACCCACGATGCCGACCTCGGCGACTACGACACCAGCCGCGTCGCCGAGGCGGTCAGTTCATGACCGTGCCGCCGTCCACCGCGATCGTCTGGCCGGTGACGAACTTCGCCGCGTCGGAGAGCAGCCAGCACACGGCACCGGAAACATCGGCGGCGTCCAGGTTGCGCGGAATCGCCTGGCCTTCCGCGATGGCCTTCAGGGCGATCTCGTGCCGTGCGCCGAAGAACTGCTTGGTGCCTTCGGTGGCGACGGCAGACGGTGCCACGGCGTTCACGCGGATCGACGCGCGGCCCAGTTCACGCGCCAGGCCGCGCGTCATGCCGATCACGGCGGCCTTGGAGGTGGTGTAGTGCAGCGCGTTGGGCATGCCGTAGAGCGCGGCGAGCGAAGTGATGTTGACGATGCTGCCGCCGCCGGCCGCGCGCATCGCCTCGTGCACCGCCCTGCAGCAGTTCCAGATGCCCTTCACGTTCACCGTCATGGCGGCGTCCCATTCGGCCTCGTCGAGCTGGTCGAAGCGGCCCTTGTGCAGCGTGGCGTAGAGCGCGGCGTTGTTCACCAGGCCGTCGATGCGGCCGAACCGTTCGAGCGTCGCTTTCGCCGTCGCGCTGGCCGACGCCATGTCGGCCACGTCGAGCGGCAGGGCGAGCAGGCGCTCGCGGTGCGGGCCGGCCAGCGCGAGCGTCTCGTCGCAGGCGGTGCGGTCCGCTGCCACGGCGGCGCCGCCGGCGGCCAGGATGTCGAGCACGTAGCGCTGGCCGATGCCGCGCGCGGCGCCGGTGACGATGATGACTTTGTCCGTGAGCATGAAGTGGCCCTCGTTCGTTGCACGCGGGCGATGAACACACGCCCATCCGGCCAGCATAGGGGAAGCAACCGACCATGAACAGGCACACACAGATCGCGCTGATGCGGCGCGTGTTCGCGCACCTGCGCGCCGGCACCACCGACTCGGCCGCCAGTGTCGAGCGCAACGCCGCCGCGGCCTACGCCGGCCACGAGTGGCTGGCGCGCGAGCAGGCGGTGCTCTTCCGGCGTTATCCACTGGCGATGGGGCTCGCCTGCCAGCTGCGCCAACCGGGCGACTTCATGACCCACGACCTGAGCGGGCTGCCGATCCTCATCGTGCGCGGCGAGGACGGGCGCATCGGCGCCTTCGTCAACGCCTGCGCGCACCGCGGCGCGCGTGTCGCCCACGGGTCCGGCAACCGCCGCAAGCTGGCGTGCCCGTACCACGGCTGGACCTACCGGCTCGACGGCAGCCTGCGCGGCATACCCGACGAGCGCAGCTTTCCCGGCGTTGACAAGTGCACGCACGGGCTGCGCCCGCTGCCGGCGGCCGAGCACGACGGGCTGATCTGGGTGGTGCCGGATCCCGAAGCGCCGCCCGCCATCGACATCGCCGCGCATCTCGGTGCCGAGCTCGACGCCGAGCTCGCG
This sequence comes from Burkholderiales bacterium, assembly GCA_016223165.1. Lineage (GTDB taxonomy): Bacteria > Pseudomonadota > Gammaproteobacteria > Burkholderiales > Burkholderiaceae_C > Rubrivivax. The sequence goes on along the minus strand of JACRPO010000012.1, from coordinate 216,829 downwards.
TCCTTCGGACTGGCCGGCTACCACCACTACGAGACCCGGCTCATCAACCGGGCGATGAACTGGAAGCTGGCGATCGACACCTTCCTCGAGCCCTACCACCTGGCGGTGTTGCACCGCCAGACGGTCGCGCCGCTGTTCCAGGCCAACCTGTGCCTGTTCGACGCCTTCGGGCCGCATCTGCGCGAGGTGCTGCCGCGCCGCAGCCTGGATGCGCTCGCCGCGCAGCCCGAGGAGCAATGGGACCTGATCGCGCACAACACGCTGGTCTACGTGCTGTTCCCGAACACCGTGTTCGTCGTGCAGGTCGATCACGTCGAGACCTGGCGCGTGTTCCCGGTGCCGGGCCGGCCCGGCGAGTGTGCGATGCACCTCGACTTCTACGCGCCCGATCCGATCGACACCGACAGCGCTCGCGGCCATTGGGCGCGCAACATGGACCTGACGATCCGCACGGTGTGCGAGGAGGATTTCCCGGCCTGCGAGGGCATGCAGTTCGCCTTCAACGCGGGCGCGCGCAGCGACGTCGTCTATGGGTGCAACGAGCCGGCGCTGGCGCACTACCAGCGCAGCGTCCGTGCGGTCGTGGCGGCCGCCTGAGTGCGCCGCGACCGTGTCGGTCCGGCCGATGCCCTCAGACCGGTCAAGACATGAGTTCGCGTTGCGTGCGATCAGCCGAGATGGCGGCCGAGGCACGGCGGCCAGCGACATCAGCGTCAGCACGCCGCCCGTGCACAAGCCGGAGACGTCGACGCGCGTGCTGCTCGTCGCCTTCAGGTACTGCACAGCGCCGCGCACGTCCTGGGCCGCGGCCTCGCCGAACTTCAGGTGGCTCACCAGGTGATGCGCCCCCTCGGCCTCGAGACGGTGAACTTGCCGCGGTGCAGGTCGGGCACGAGCGCGCGGAAGCCGGCGTGCGCGAGGCGGTGGCGACGCCGCGGATCCCCATGGGTGGGTGGGGTGCAGGGCAGCGCTTGCGGCTTCAGGCCCGAGCCTCGGCGCGGCGCTGCAGCAGGAACAGCCCGCAGGCGAGCGCCGGCACGCCGACGGTGACGAACGCGGTGCCGTAAGGCAGGCCGGACTGCAGCAGCACGCCGAAGATCGCCGGCCCGGTGAGCACGCCGGCGAACGTGACGAACAGCGCGGCCGCCGTCGCGGTGCCGACGGCACCGGGCGGCGCGCGGCGGGCCACTTCCGCGAGGTAGACGCCGTTCCAGCCGATCGCGCTGGCACCGAACAGCGCGTACAGCGCGAGCAGCGCGATCGCCGGCCAGGTATGCGCCTGGCTGCTTGCCAGCGCGCACACGCCCATCGCGCAGCCCATCGCGCCCATGACCCGCCGTGCGCTGCCGCGGTCAGCCAGCGCGCCGGCGACGAGCCGCCCGGCGACGCCGGCAGCCTGCGTGAGCGCGAGAACGAAGCCGGCGCGAACGAGGTCGTAGCCGAGTTCGCCCGTCAGGTAGGCGACGAGGTAGGTCCCCAGGCACAGCTGCAACGCAGCGAAGCAGAACGAGCTCCAGGCCAGCGGCCAGCCGGCCTGGTCGGCGTGCGCCAGCCGCGCCGGCGCCGCGAGATCGCCGAGGCCGAGCCGCGTGCCCGGCACGCGGTCGTCGTCGCAGGTCGCGCGCAGGCCCTGGAGCAGCACGGCCAGCAGCACGCAGACAACGCCGAGCGCGAACAGCGCCGGCGGCCAGCCGATGGTCAGCGCCAGCGTCGGCAGGATCGACCCCGACAGCACGGCACCGATCGGCACGCCGGTCTGCTTGATGGAGAAGATCGTCGCCCGGCGATGCGCTGGCGTGAATCGGTCGAGCAGGTGCGAACTCGCCGGATTCAGCGGGCCGTAGCCGGCACCGATGAGAACGGCGCCGAGCGCCACGCCGAGGCGGCTCCCCGAGGCGATCAGCGCCAGGCCCGCGCAGGCGGCGAGCAGGCACAACTGGCACAGCCGGACCGCGCCCCAGCGGCGTACGAGAGCGCCGGCCGCGAGCCCGCTGACCATGCTGCTGCCGTAGACGAGCGAGACGAAGAGCCCGACCCAGGCCACCGGCGCGCCGATATCGGGCGCCGCCTTCGGCGCCAGCACTGGCAGCGCGACGGTGGCGGCCGACATCAGCGATTGCGCGGCCAGCATCGCCGCCAACGGCCGCGCGACGCCGGGCGCGCGGCTCACACCGGGTGGCGCTGCACCAGCTGCCGCGCGATGATGATGCGCTGCATCTCGTTGGTGCCTTCGCCGATGAGCAGCAGCGGCGCGTCGCGGTAGTAGCGCTCGACGTCGAACTCGGGCGAGTAGCCGTAGGCGCCATGGATGCGCATGCACTCGAGCGCGTTGTCCATCGCCGCCTCGGTGGCGAAGTACTTCGCCATGCCGGCTTCCATGTCGCAGCGTTCGCCGCCGTCGTATGCGCGCGCGGCCGACTGCACCAGCAACCGCGCGGCTTCCACGCGCGTGGCCATCTCGCCAAGCTTGAGCTGGATGGCCTGGTGCTCGCAGATCGGCTTGCCGAAGGTCTTGCGCTGCTGCGCGTAGGCCACGGCGTCGTGCAGCGCCGCGGTGGCCACGCCGAGCCCGCGCGCGGCCACGTTGATGCGCCCCAGCTCCAGCCCCGCGAGCACCTGCTGCAGCCCGCTGCCTTCGACGCCGCCGACGAGCCGCGAGGCCGGCACGCGGTAGTCGTCGAAGCGCAGCTCGCAGGTGTCGATGCCGCGGTAGCCGAGCTTCTCGAGCTTGCGCGAGACGACGAAGCCGGGCCCCTTCTCGGCGATGAACAGGCTCATGCCGCGGTGGCGCGGCTCGGCCGCCGGGTCGGTCTTCACCAGCAGCGCGATGCAGTTGCCCTGGCCGCTGTTGGTGATCCAGGTCTTGCTGCCGTTGACGACGTAGTGCTCGCCGTCGCGCACGGCGCGCGTGCGGATCGCCTGCAGGTCGGTGCCGGCGTCGGGCTCGGTCAGGCCGATGCCGCCGCGCAGCTCGCCGGTGGCGAAGCGCGGCAGGAACGCGCGCTTCTGTTCCTCGGTGCCGCTGCGCAGCACGGCGGCGGCCATGATGAGGTGCGAGTTGATGATGCCGGACAGCGACATCCACACCGACGCGATGCGCGCCACCACCGCGGCGTAGGTCGCCGCCGAGAGGCCGAGCCCGCCGTACTCCACCGGGATGATGCAGCCGAACAGGCCCATCTCCTTCATGCGCTCGACGATCGCGCTGGGGTACTCGTCCGCGTGCTCGAGCCGCTTGACGTGCGGCCTGACCTCGACGCGCAGGAAGCGGTCGATCGCGTCGAGGATTGCTTCGTCCTGTTGCAGCTCGTGGTTCATCGAAGAAGCTTTCCGGGTCAGCCGCGCGCGGCAAGGCCGGCCTGCACGTCAAGCGCCGAAACGTCGCGTCCGATCGCCAGCACCCGCTCGCGCACCCGCGCTGCCCGCGCCGGCGAGGCGACAAGCGCCATGTTCCCGTCGTACTTGCGCACCACGTCGGCATTCGTGATCGGGCGCTCCTCGCCGCCGCGGTTGACATGCTCGCGGTGGCGCAGCTCGCGCCCGTCGGCCAGCGTGACGACCACCTCGCCCGAGTAGTACTTCGGGAACGGCGAATCCGCATCCACCTCGTATTCGACCTTGGCTGCGAGCGCGAGCGTGCGCTCGTCGCGCAACGCCGCCTCGTCGAGCTCGGCCAGGCCGAAGCGGCCGCGGATCAGCGCCGTCGCGACGATGTAGGGGATGCTGAACTGCGCGTCGTAGCTGTTCTGCGGGCGCCTCTTCGTGGCTACCGGCTCGCACACGGTCTTCACCACCTCGGCCGGCACGAGCGCGCGCACGCTCGTGATCTGCTCGGCTCGCAGGCCGTGCCGTTCGCGCAGCAGCACCGCCGCATCGGCACAGGCGTGGGTGAAGTGGCAGGCCGGCAGCGGCTTGACGTTGACCTTGGTCAGCTCCCACACCTCGCCCAGGCCGGCGGTGGCAAGAGCCAGGTCGCCGTCGCGTGCGAGCGCGCCGAGGTGGCTGTTGAACAGGCCGAAGCGGCCTTCGTAGACCTGTTTGGGGCCGACGAAGCCGTGGCGCGCCATCGTCGCGGCCGTGAGCCCGGCGCCCGCCGCCCAGCCGGGGTGCATGCGCTTGGTCCATGCGCCGTCCTGCAGGAACTCCATGCTGCCCGAGGCCATCGACAGCGCGATGCCCTGTGCGCAGGCGAGCTGCGCCGCGTTGAGCCCGAGCAGGCGCCCGGCGACCAGCGCACAGGCGAACGCGCCGATCAATCCGGTCGGATGGAAGCCGACCTGGTGGAAGCCGCCCTTGGCCACCGACGCCAACCGCGCGCCGGCCTCCATGCCGGCGACATAGGCCGTGAGCAGCGCCTCGCCGTCGGCACCGGCGAGCGCAGCCGTGCCGAGCGCGCAGGGGAAGGTGCTGGCGGTGGCGTGGATCACGCCCGCGGCGTGCGTGTCGTCGTAGTCGAGCCCGTGCACCAGGATGCCGTTCATCAGCATCGCGTCGCGCGGCGCGAGCCGCGCGGCCAGGCCGATCACCGGCGTGTCGGCGCCGCCCGCCGACAGCTCCTGCATGGCCGACAACGAGCGGTGCGCGAAGTCGTAGTGCGTGGACGCGTGCGCGATGCCCACCGCGTCGAGGATCAGATGCCGTGCCCGTTCGGCGACGGCCGGCGGAATGTCGCCCGGCCGCAGCGCGGCGGCGAAGCCGGCGAGCGTTTCGGCGATGGTCGCCGCGTCATCCTTGCCCATGCGAGTCGTCCTTCACCGGCCTCAGCGAACCCTGTGGCCCCAGTATATCGGCCGAACGGTTGTTAGGCTGCCGCCGCCGCGGCTTCAGCGCTTTCCCTGGAAGGCCGGCCGGCGCTTGTCCTTGCGCGCAAGCATTGCCTCGGCGTAATCGTCGGAGTGGATCAGCATTGCCTGCGCGTAGAGGTTGAACTCCCATTCGGCGTCGAGGCTGGATTGCATGCCGCGACGCAGGCCTTCCTTGATGGCGGCCTGCGCAAGCGGCGGGCCGGCCGCCAGTTCGTGCGCCAGTTCGGTTGCCGCCTCGTCGAGCTGCGCATCGGGCACGCAGCGGTGGACCAGCCCGATGCGTTCGGCCTCCGCACCGCGCACCGTGGTGCCGCGCATCAGCATGTCGGTCGCTCGCCCCAGGCCGATCAGGCGCGGCAACAGGAACATGCCGCCCAGCGGCGCCATCAGTCCGATGTTGACCCAGGTCTCGCAGAAGGCCGCGGACTCGCCGGCGATGCGGAAGTCGCAGGCGATGGCGTACTCGCAACCCGCGCCGACGGCCGGCCCGGCGACGGCGGCGACCGTCGGCTTGCGGCACAGCTTGATGGCCTTCGCGGTGCCCGCGAAGTACGTGTACACCGAGTCGCGGATCTCGAACGGCTTCTTCTGCGTCATGTCGGCCAGGAACTTCAGATCGCCCCCCGAGGTGAACGACCCGCCGGCGCCCGTGATCAGCAGCACGCGCACGTCGTCGTCGCGCTCGAACGCGGCGATGGCGCGCATCGTCTCGTCCAGCATGGGCGGCGTGAGCGCGTTCTTGGCCTCGGGCCGGTTGAAGACGATGCGGCCGATGCGGTCGCGTTTCTCGACGATGACTTCCTGCATGTGTGCTCCTCGGAGGTTGTCCAGCGCGCGTCGATGCGGCGCACCGCCCCAATGTAGTCGGCTACGATGCTGCCAGCACCGACTTCCGCCGACCTGAGGACATCCCATGCAGCGCTTGGCTCTGCCGCTTCGTTCCATGCTTCGTGCCGCCAGCCTGCTGTTGCTCACCGTGTGTGCGGCCGCTGCCACCGCACAGACCTATCCCGACAAACCAGTGAAGCTGATCGTGCCGTACGCCGCCGGCGGCTTCTCCGATGCGCTGGCGCGCCTGGTGGCGCAGCGCTTCACCGAGTCGCTGGGGCAGACCGTGGTCGTCGAGAACAAGCCGGGCGCCAGCACGAACATCGGCTTCGCGGCGGTCGCCAAGTCGCCGCCCGACGGCTACACCCTGGTGTTCGGCACGGGTGCGCCGACGATCAATCCGTTCCTGTTCAGCAAGATGCCGTACGACGCCGAACGCGACTTCGCGCCGATCGGCCGCGTCGCCGACCTGCCGTACGTGCTGTTCGCGCACCCCTCGGTGCCGGCGGCGACGTTCAAGGAGTTGATTGCCTATTGCAAGGCCCATCCCGGCAAGCTGAACATCGGCACGCCCGGCAACGGCACGACCCCGCACCTCGCGGTCAAGCTGCTCGAGGAGGCGGCCGGCATCTCGTTGCAGAGCGTGCACTACAAGGGCAACGGCCCGGCGCTGAACGACTTGCTCGGCGGTCAGATCCAGCTGCTGTTCGACGGGCTCCAGCAGCCGCAGCCGTTCGTGCGCAGCGGCAAGCTGAAGGCGCTTGCGGTCGCGTCGCCGCAGCGCATCCCGAGCCTGCCCGACGCGCCCGCCATCGCCGAGACCTACCCAGGCTACGAGGCAATGACGTGGTACCAACTGCTCGCCCCGGCCGGAACGCCGGCGCCGGCGATCGCCAAGCTCAACGCGGAGCTGCGCAAGTTCATCGATGACCCGGCGCAGCGGGCGCAGCTGCTGGCGCAAGGCGCGGTGCTGCGCGGCGGCACGCCGGCGGAGCTGGCCGAGTACACGAAAGCCGAGACCGCGCGCTGGGGCGCGATCATCAAGAAGAACCGCATTCAACTCGACTGACTGACGGCGGGGCTCGTTGCCGCGCCGTGCCTCTTTACCGACAGGAACATCCGACATGAGTCAAACCGATGACACGCCGGTGGTCGGCGTCGACTTCGACGGCCACGTGGCGCTCGTCGAGATCCGCCGCCCGCCGCACAACTACTTCGACATCCCGATGATTCAGGGCATCGCTGACGCGTTCGAGAGTCTCGACGCCGACGCGAGATGCCGCGCCATCGTGCTGTGCGCGCAGGGCAGCGCGTTCTGCGCCGGCGCCAACTTCGCCAACCGCGACGCGACCCCGCCGCAGAAGAGCCCGCGCGCGGTGAACCCGCTGTACTTCGAAGCAATCCGCCTGGTCTCGTGCGCCAAGCCGGTGGTTGCCGCGGTGCACGGCCCGGCCATCGGCGGCGGCATGGGCTTGGCTCTGGTGGCGGATTTCCGCGTCACCTGCGCCGAGGCACGGTTCTCGGTCAACTTCAACCGGCTTGGCTTCCACCCCGGGTTCGGGCTGTCCTGCACGCTGCCGCGGCTGGTCGGCCAGCAGCAGGCGGGGTTGCTGCTCTACACCGGGCGGCGCATCGGCGGCGAGGAGGCGCTGCGCATCGGCCTGGCCGACGAACTGGCGCCGCAGGACCAGGTGCGCACGCGGGCGATTCAGCTGGCCGCAGAGATCGCCACCTCGTCGCCGATCGCCGTGCAGTCCACACGCGCCACGCTGCGGGCCGGCTTCGTGGAGCAGTTTCGACTGGCGGTCGCGCACGAGAGCATCGAGCAGAACGCCCACTTCAAGACCGAGGATTTCAAGGAGGGCGTGAAGGCGATGGCCGAGCGCCGGCCGCCGCAGTTCCTGGTCCGCTGAGACCAGCCACACGAACCGCCGGCCAGCGTGGCTAGGAAGCCGCGCCCGGTTCGCCGAACAGAACCCGGCCCGCCATCAGCGCATCGATTTCGGCGTCGGCCAAGCCGGCTTCGCGCAGCACCTCGCGGCTGTGCTCGCCGATGCGCGCCGGGCGCTGGTGCAGCGCCGGGGGCGTGCGGCTCATCCGGATCGGCGAGCCGATGGTGCGAAAGCCGATCGATGCGTCTTCGACGACGAGGCGCTGCGCGGCGACCTGCGGATGCCGCAGCGCTTCGCCCATGGTGAGCACCGGGCCGGCCGGGACGCCGGCCGCGAGCAGCGTCATGGCCATGTCGTTCTTGTCGCGTGTCGCGCACAGCGCATTCACCTCGGCGTCGATCGCATCTTCGTTGCGAAAGCGCTGGCGCACGTCCACGAAGCGCGGGTCGCTGGCCAGCTCCGGGCGCCCGAGCACCTCGCACAGCGCGCGGAATTGCTTGTCGTTGGCACAGGCCAGCAGCAGGTGGCCGTCGCGGCAGCGGTAGACGTTGTACGGCGCGCCGCTCGGGTGGCGGTTGCCGATGCGTGCCGGCTCGCGGCCGGACATGAACCAGTCGGCCGTGAACGGGTGCGTCAGCGTGAACGCCGAGTCGAACAGCGTCACCTCGATCTCCTGGCCGCGCCCGGAGGCATGGCGTTCGTGCAACGCCATGAGGATCGCCGAGGCGGTGTAGAAGCCGGCCAGCATGTCCACGATGGAGGCGCCGGCGCGCATCGGCGCACCCTGCGGCTCGCCCTGCCAGCTCATCAAGCCGCACATCGCCTGGGCCGTCGGGTCCATGCCGATCAGGCCGCCGAGCGGCCCGTCTGCACCGAAGCCGCTGATGTGCGCGACGATGAGGCGCGGAAAGCGCGGCGCGAGCACCGTCTCGTAGTCGAGGCCGAAGCCGCGCATCGTGCCGGGCTTGAAGTTCTCGATCAGGACGTCGGCATCGGCCAGCAGCCGCATCAGCACGTCGACCCCTTCCGGGCGCGACAGGTCGAGCGCGACCGTGCGCTTGTTGCGGTTGACGCTGAAGTAGTGCGACGAGAAGCCGTGCTCGTTCGTCGACGGGCCCATCTTGCGGCTGACCTCGCCGCCGGGCGGCTCGACCTTCACGACATCCGCGCCGTGGTCGCCGAACATCTGCGTGGCCAGCGGGCCGGCGAGCACGTGCGTCAGGTCGACGACCCGCAGGCCGGAGAGCGCGCCGGGGTGGACGGGAGGACTCGGTGTCATCGGATCTCCGGGGCAGGTTGTCCGGGCCGGCGTGCGGCGCGGGCGCCATTGTCGCGGTGACTCGACGCATCGATCCGCGTCACGTCGGCGGGAACTCCGCCCAGGCGCGGCTGCCTTCGCGCAGGTCTTCGCTGGCCCAGGCGCGCGCGATGTCGGCGGCGATCGCCGCGGCATCGAGCCGGCCGCGCGCGATCGCGTTGAGGTGTCGCTTCATCGGCAGCAGCGCCAGCGGCGCGAGGCCAGCCAGGTGGCGCGCATAGGCATCGACCTCGGCGGCCAGCGCCTCGGGCGCGACGCTGCGGTCCAGCCCGCCCACCTGCAGCAGCGCGGCGGCGTCGAGCGTCTCCACGCCGAGCAGCAGCCGCTTGGCTGCCGCCAGGCCGAGCCGCGAGACGAAGCGCTCGAGGCCGCCGCGGTGGTAGTGCAGCCCGAGCCGCGCCGGCGGCACCATCGCCTCGACGGCCGGCGTGCCGATGCGGAAGTCGCACGCCAGCGCGAGATCGACCGCGCCGCCGTACACGCCGCCCTGCAGCGCGGCCACGGTGACGGCACGCGCGTTCTCCATCGCGTCGGCCATCGCCTCGAAGCGGTCGCTCGGCCGCGCGCCGGGCGCGCCGTCGGCCGCGGGGTCGATCGCTCCGATGTGGAAGCCGCCGCAGAAGTGGCGCCCCTGCCCAGCGAGGCACAGCACGCGCACGCGCGGGTCGGCATCGGCCTGCGCGACATGCGCCACGATCGCGGCGAGGTCGGCCGGGTCGAGCCGGTTGGCCACCCGCGGGCGGCGCAGCGTGATGGTGGCGATGGCGCCGCCGCCGTCGACCTCGTCGATCGCCAGCGATGGCGGCGCGCCTGTCGCCTCGGCTCCGGCATCCGTATCGGCATCGGCTCCGGCTCCGGTTCTCACGCGGCACCGCCTTCGGCGGCCAGTCGCTCGATGGCCATCTCGCGCAGCTTGCCGCGCTGGATCTTGTCGCCGTTGGCGCTGTGCGTCACCGGATACGACTCGACGAACCAGACGCGCGCCGGTACCTTGAAGGCCGCCATGCGCGCCTTCACCCACTCGATCACGGCGGCTTCGGTGGGCGCGGCATCGCCGCCGCCTCGGCGCACGACGAAGGCCGCGGCGCGGCGCTGCCCCTGCAGCTCCACGCCGACGATCTGCACCTCGGCGACGCCGGGCAGCTGGCGGATCACCGCCTCGATCTCCACCGGGCTGACGAGGAAGCCGCCGAGGCGGATGGCGTCGCCGGTGCGCGTCTCGAACACGAAGCTGCCGTCGCCGCGCACGCGGCCGATGTCGCCGGTGCGGAAGAAGCCGTCGGGCCGGATCACCTTCGCGGTGGCCTCCGGGTTGTCCAGGTAGCCGACGAAGCGCGTGGGCGAGCGGATCTCGAGCTCGCCGGTCGCGCCCGGTGGCAGCAGCTCGCCCGACTCCACGTCGCGCGCGCGCACCTCGGCCTGCGCGCCGCAGGGCAGGCCGCCGCCGAGCAGCCGTTCGGCCAGCGGCAACTGCGGCGGCTGCAGGGAGAACAGCGCCTGCACCTCGCTCGACCCATACAGGCCGGCCACCGGCCAGCCGCGCGCCAGCGCGCGCTGCGCCAGGTCCTCGTTGAGCACGAAGCCGGCCAGCTTCAGCGTGGGCATCGCGGCGGCCGCCTCGTCGAGCTCGAGCATGTGGCGCAGCATGTCGTCGGTGCCGAACATGTGGGTCAGCGCATGGCGCCGCACCAGCGCCGCCGCGTCGCCGGCGTCGAACGCCTGCATCGGCACCACCGGCACGCCGGCTGCGAGGCTGGCGAGCGCGGCGGTCAGGCCGAAGGTGCCGCAGAACGGCACCGCGCCGAGCGTGCCGTGGCCCGCACCCTCGAAGCCGAGCGCGCGCGCCACGTTGCGCGCGTGCAGCGCCAGGTTGCGTTGCACGTGCACGACGAGCTTGGGGCCCGAGGTCGTGCCCGAGGTCGTGAAGAAGATCAGCGGCGCCTCGGGCGAAGCGAGGTGCGCCGCCTGGTCGTCGGCGGCCGGCAGCGCGTCGGCGTCGAAGGCCACCGCGGGCTTGCCGAGCACGTGCGACGGCCGCGCCGCGCCCGCGTCCAGCACCGCCACGCGTTCGAGCCGCGTGAAGCGCGCGCCGTCAATCGCGTCGAGGATGGTGTCGAAGTCGATGCGCCGGAAGCGGCGCTGGATCACGAGCAGGCGCGCCTGCGAACGCTCGAGCACATGCGCGAGCTCGGCCTCGCGGAAGCGCGTGTTGACCGACATCATCGCCGCGCCGCGGCGGGCGAGCGCGAACAGCAGCGCCAGCCACTCGACGCGGTTCACCAGCCACACCGCGACGCGATCACCCGGGCCGATGCCCTGCTCGGCCAGCCACGCGGCGGTGCGGGCGCAGAGGCCGTCAAAGTCGGCGAAGCTCCAGCGCCGTTCGCCGTCGACCAGCGCGGTGGCCTGAGGGCGCTCCGCCATATGGCGCTCGAGCAGCGAATTCAGTTCCGCCGGGTCGCTCATCAATACAACTCCATCAGGCGCGCGTTGTCGGCCAGATCGGCCGGTGTCGCTTCGCGGATGATCGCGCCGGACTTCATCGCCAGCACGCGGTCGGAGATCTTCAACGCCTCGCGCACGTTCTGCTCGACCAGCAGCACCGACATGCCGGTGGCCTGCTGCAGCGCGCGGATCGGCCGCAGCAGGTCCTGGAACAGCTTGGGCGCCAGGCCGATCGACGGCTCGTCCATCAGCAGGCAGCGCGGCCGCCCGAGCAGCGCGCGGCCGATCGACACCATCTGCTGTTCGCCGCCCGACAGCGTGCCCGCGCGCCGTGCGCCGAACTCGCGCAGCCGCGGCAGCACGTCGTGCACCCAGCCGAGCCGGGCAGGGCGCTCGGCCACCGGCACGGCGGCGGCCCACAGCGCGAGGCGCAGCGTCTCGTCCACGGTGAGGCCGGGGAAGATGCCGCGGCCTTCGGGCACGTAGGCGATGCCGGCCGCGGCCAGCGCCGCCGGTGCCGGCCGCGCCAGCACCCGGCCGTCGAGCAGGACGTCGCCGCGCGCCAGCGGCACGAGGCCGAACAACGCCTTCAGCAGCGTCGTCTTGCCGGCGCCGTTGTGGCCGATCAGGCACAGCACCTCGTTCGGCCGCAGCTCGAGGTCGATGCCGTCGAGCACCGGCCGCCCGCCGTAGCCGGCCGCCAGGCCGCGCGCTGCGAGCAGCGGCGGCGCGTTCGCGGCTTGCGACGGCCCGCTCATGCGGCACGCTCGCCGAAGTAGATGGCCGCAAGCGCCGGGTCGCCCATCACCGCCTGCGGCGTGCCCTCGGCCAGCAGGCGGCCGCGGTCGAGGAAGAGGACGCGGTCCGACAGGTCGGCGACGATGTCGAGGTTGTGCTCGATCATGCAGACGGTGACGCCGCCACGCACGGCGCCGCGCACCAGCGCGACGAAGCGCTCGTACGAGCCCCGGTCCAGCCCCGACGCCGGCTCGTCGAGCAGCCACAGGCGTGCCCGCGAGGCCATCACGCGCGCCAGGCTGAGGAACTTGCGCTGCGCATACGAGAGATCGACGGCGCGCGCCTGCGCCTGCGCGGCCAGGCCGGTGGCCTCGAGCAGCTGGGCCACGCGTTCGCGCCGCTCCTGCCGCGCCGCGCCGCCCGGCTGCCACAGGCCGGTGGCCGGTTCCATCGCGGTGAGCAGGTTGTCGTGCGCCGTCATCTGCCCGAATAGGCGCAGGTCCTGGAAGCTGCGCGCCACGCCGCGCCGCGCCACCTGCCAGGGCGCGAGACCGAGCAGCGCCTGGCCGTGCAGCGCGATGCTGCCGCCGTCGGGCGCGAGCTCGCCGGTGATCTGGTTGAACAGCGTGGTCTTGCCGGCGCCGTTGGGGCCGACCAGCGTGGTCACGATGCCGGCGGCGAGGTCGAAGCTCACGTCGTCGGTGACGCGCAGGCCGCCGAAGGCCTTGCGCAGGCCGCGCACGCGCAGCGGCGGCTCGACGGGGACCGTGCTCACGACCGCGCCCTGGCGTTGCCGCCGACGAGCCCACCGGGGCGGAAGATCATCAGCAGCACCATCGTCGCGCCGTAGGCGATCTGCTGCACCGCGCTGATCTCGGTGGGCGGCAGGAAGCTCATGAAGCTGAACAGGCTGGGCAGCAGCATCAGCAGCAGGGCGCCGACGAGCGGCCCGAGCAGCGTGCCGGTGCCGCCGATGATCACCATCGCCATCAGCAGCACCGAGGTGTCGAGCGTGAAGCTCTCGACGTTGACGAAGGCGATGTAGTGCGCGTAGAGCACGCCGGCCACCGCGGCGAGCGATGCCGACACGGCGACCGCGAGCGTCTTGATCGCGGCGACGTTCTTGCCGGCGGCCTGCGCCGCCGATTCGCTGTCGCGCAGCGCCTGCAGGCTGCGCCCGAAGGCCGAGCGCAGCAGCAGCGTCGTGGCCGCGATCACCGCGCCGAGGCAGGCGAGGGTCAGCACGAGGAAGTGGGCCGGCGCGGCGACCGCGCGGCCGAACAGCTCGGCCGGCGGGATGCCGGTGACGCCGCCGATGCCGCCGGTGACCGACTTCCATTCCGAGAACACCGTGACGGCGATCACCTGCAGCCCGAGCGAGGCGGCGACGAAGTACTCGCCGCGCACGCGCAGCGCCGGCAGGGCGAGCGCCACCGACACCGCCGCGGCCAGCAGCATCGCCAGCGGCAGGGTGACGAACAGCGATGCCGACAGGTGCAGCGCGACGAACGCCGCGGTGTACGCGCCGACGCCGAAGAACACCGCGTGCGCGATCGAGTAGATGCCCGCGTAGCCCATCACGAAGTTGAGCGTCACCGCGAGCACCGCGTTGATGCCCACCAGCACGCCGAGGTTGATGAGATAGGCAAGCATGGGAGCGGCCGGTCAATGCGCGTGCGCGCGGCCGAAGAAGCCGGTCGGACGCACGAGGATGAAGCCGAGCAGCACGACGAAGGTCACCGCCTCGCTCCACTGCGGCTCGAGCCGCCACAGCGCCAGGTTCTCGGCCATGCCGAGCAGCAGGCCCGCGCAGGCCGCGCCGCGCAGGCTGCCGACGCCGCCGACGATGGTGGCCGCCAGGCTGATCAGCATCACGTGGTTGCCCATCGCCGGGTTCGCGCCCGAGGTGGCCACCGTCAGCGCCGCCGCCGGCACGACGAGCAGCGACCCGAGTGCGAAGGCGAGCGTGGACAGCCTCGCCGGGTGCAGGCCGTAGGCGCGCACGAGCTCGGCGTTCTCGGCCAGCGCGCGCAGCGCCACGCCGCGCTGCGTGCTGCCGAGAAAGCGCTGCAGCAGCCAGAAGCAGACGAGCGCGCAGCCGATGGCGACGCCGGCCAGCGGCGCGACGAAGACGCCGGGCAACACCTCGGCGCTGCGGCTGAGCGGCGTCGACACCGTGACGACGCTGCGGCCGAAGGCGATGCCGACCACGTTCTGCACCACGATCGCGCTGCCCAGCGAGGCGATGAAGAGGGTGAAGAACGATCCCTCGTGGCGGCGGATCGGCGCGTACACCACGCGGTCGAGCAGCACGCCGAACAACACCGCTGCCGCGGCGGCGCCGAGCAGCGCCAGGGACCAGTGTGCGCCGGCGCGAGCGGCGAGCGCGTAGAAGACATAGGCCGCGATCACGAAGGCCGACCCGTGCGCCAAGTGGAACACCCGGGTCGTGCCGAAGATCAGCGAGAAGCCGGCAGCGGTGAGGGCGTAGAGGGCGCCGGTCTGCAGGCCGTTGACGAGCAGCTGGAGCAGCAGCAAGGCGCGGCCGCCGTCACTTCGTGGCCACGACCGCCACCGCCTTGGCCACGCCGCCGGCACCGATCTCGTTGATCTGGATCGGCGCGTTGACGGTGCCGTTGGCCTCGAACGAGACCTTGGCGCCGACCAGGTCGAAACTCCGCGTGGCGGAGCGTTGCGCGAGCAGGTTCTCGCCGGTGACCGGCTTGCCCTGCTTCTGCAGCTCGGCGGCGAGCAGCACGAACACGCGCACGATGTTGTAGTAGTTGATCGTGTAGACGTTGGCCGCCTTGCCGTGCTTGGCCTTGTAGTCGGCGACGAAGCGCTTGGTCACGGCGTCGCCGCCGTCGGTGTCGACCAGCTGGGTGGTGAACAGCGCGCCCTTCGCCTCGGGCAGCGCGAGGATCTCGGGGTTGGAGAAGGCGCCGTAGCTGGCCAGCGTCTGCGTCACGCCGTTGTCGCGCAGCTGCTTGATCGCCGCCACCTGCTGCGCGCCGTAGGAGGCGATGTAGACGAGGTCGGGCCTGGCCTCGCGGATGCGCGCGGCCACGCCGGCGAATTGCTGCGTCGCCACCGGCACCGACAGCGCTGCGACGAGCTCGCCGCCGGCGCCGGGCAGGGCCGCCTCGAACTCCTTGCGGATGCCGTTGCCCAGCGGGTCGTCCACGTACAGCAGCGCGATGCGCTTGAGGTTGCGCTGCTTGACGACATACGGCACGAAGGCGCGCACCTCGAAGTTGGCGAGCGGGATGACGTTCCAGAAGTAGGGCCCCAGTTCCGCCAGGTCCGGCCCGACACCGCCGCCGTTGACGGCGACGACCTTCGCGCGCGCCGCGATCGGCGCGATCGCCTTCGCCACGCCGCTGTAGGAGGACAGCACGAAGGGGACGCTCTCGACGTTGACGAGCTTGTTGATCGCGATCACGCCGTTCTGCGGCGTGCCTTGCGTATCTTCGACCAGCATGCTCAGCTTGCCCTTGAGCACGCGGTCGGCGTTGGCGTGGTCCACCGCGAGCTGCGCGCCGCTGGACATCAGCTCGCCGAAGGTGGCCTGCGTGCCGCTCATGGCGAACAGCGCGCCGATGCGCACGTCCTGCGCGCGCGCCGGCTGCGCCAGGGCGACGAGCACGATCGTCGCCCCGAGTCGTGCGATGACTTGCCACATGCCTGGGTCTCCTGCTGTCGTTGTCGGTGGTGGGTGGGCCGTCTACTCGAGCTTGATGCCGGCCTTACGCACGATGACGCCGTAGCGCTCGTGATCGGCCCGGATCGTCTGCTCGAACTCCGTGGGCGAGCTGGCGACGATGTCGAAGCCCATCTCGACCAGCCGTGCGTTCATCGCCGGCTCGCGGAGGATCGCCACGATCTCGCGGTTGAGCTTGTCGACCACCGCCTTGGGCGTGCCTGCGGGCGCGAGGTAGCCGACCCAGACCGAATAGTCCACGCCGGACACACCGAGCTCGGCGAAGGTCGGCATGTCGGGCAGCACCGCGGAGCGCCTGGAGGAAGCCAGGGCGATCGGCCGCAGCGCGCCCGTGCGCACGTGCGGCGCTGCCAGCGGCACGTCGGCCATCGACACCGGCACCTGACCGGCGACAACGTCGGCGATCGCCGGCGCGCTCCCGCGATAGGGCACGTGGACCATGTCGATCCCGGTCGCGGCCTTCACCGACTCGCCGCCCAGATGCCCGGCGCCGCCGTTGCCCGACGTGGCGAAGCTCAGGCCGCCCGGCCTGGCACGCGCGAGCGCGAGGAACTCCTGCAGGTTCTTCGCCGGAACCGACGGATGCACGAACACGCCCATCGCGATCGTCGTGGCGTGCACGACAGGGACGAAGTCCTTCACCGGGTCGTACGGCAGCTTGGCGTAGACATGGCCGTTGATCGAGTGGCCGGAGTTGACCAGCAGGAGCGTGTAGCCGTCGGCAGGCGCCCGCGCCACCAGCGCCGCGCCGATGCTTCCGGTGCTGCCCGGCTTGTTCTCCACCACCACCGGCTGGCCCCATCGCTCCTGCAGGCGGCGGGCGATGTCGCGGGTCAGCACGTCGGTGCTGCCGCCCGCTGGAATCGGCGCGACGATGCGGATCGGCCGGCTGGGATAGTCCGCCGTTTGCGCGCGGGCCGCCAGCGGCACGATGCACGGCACAAGCAACGCCAGCAGCGCCAGGGAGCGAAGCGATGACCAGGACATGGGGTTCTCTCTGGGCGGGCACCTGCGCAGCGGGCGCGGCCGATCGGTGCTACTGCACCGTCAGGTTGAGGGACTTGATGAGCGGGCCCCACAGCGCCAGCTCGGCGGCGATCGCCCGCGACATCTCCTGGGGCCCGCCGAAGGCCACGTCGAGGCCCAGCGCCGCGAGGCGCTCGCCGGTGTCCGGCGCGGCGGCGGCCAGCTCCAGTTCGCGCGTCAGCCGCTGCTGCACGGCCGGCGGCAATCCGGGCGGCGCGACCACGCCCATCCAGCCGCGAAACTCGTAGTC
The DNA here is from genome assembly GCA_016223165.1 of Burkholderiales bacterium. GTDB lineage: Bacteria > Pseudomonadota > Gammaproteobacteria > Burkholderiales > Burkholderiaceae_C > Rubrivivax. The sequence continues at coordinate 199,806 of JACRPO010000012.1, read as the reverse complement.
GGGCACGGTCTCGGCGATCGCGGGCAGGTCGGGGTACAGCTTGTGGCGCCGGTGCCCCGTCGTCGCCAGCAGGCGCAGCTTGCCGGCGGCCGCCAGCGGCCCGGCACTGTTGGGCGCGTCGAAGACGAACTGCAAGGAGCCGCCCATCAGGTCGTTGATCGCCAGCGCCGTGCCGCGGTAGGGCGCGTGCGTGAGCTTCACGCCGGCCCTGGCCGCGAGCAGCTCGCCGCTCAGGTGGTTGGTCGACCCGATGCCGGCCGAGCCGTAGCTCAGCACGCCCGGCTGCGCGCGCGCTGCCGCGAGCAGATCGGCCAGGCTGCGCCACGGGCTGTCGGCGCGCACCGCCAGCAAGTTGACGTACTCGCAGACCTTGGCCACCGGCGTGAGGTCCTTGAGCGGGTCGTAGCCCACGTTCTTGTACAGGCTCGGCCCGATGCTCAGCGACGCCGTGTGCGCGAAGCCGATCGCATAGCCGTCGGGCGCCATCTTCGAAAGCCGCGCGATGCCCAGCGTGCTGCCGGCACCGGGCACGTTCTCGACGATCACGGTCTGGCCGAGCTGCGCCTGCAGCCGGCTGGCGAACAGGCGCGTCACGCTGTCCGCCGGCCCCCCGGGGGCGAAGCCGACGATGAAGCGCACCGGGCGCGAAGGATAGGCAGCGTCCTGCGCGGCCGCGTGCCAGGGCAGCAGTGCGGCGCCAATGCAGCCGAGCAGACAGTCGCGGCGCGAGCGATTCATCGTGTGCACTCCTCGAAAGCCCTCAATACGAACGCGGCAGCCCCATCACGTGTTCGGCGATGTAGTTCAGCACCATCTCCCGGTTCAGCGGCGCGGTGCGCAGCAGGCGCACCAGGCCGTAGAGGTCGTAGATGCCGTATTCCTTGGTGAAGCCGTTGCCACCGTGGGTCTGGATCGCGGCGTCCACGGCGTGGATGCCGGCCTCCGCGGCGGCGTACTTGGCGATGTTGGCGAACTCGCCCGCCGGCAGTCCGTGGTCGAAGGCCCAGGCGGCCTTCAGCGCCATCAGCGAGGCCATCTCGATCTCGCTGCGCGCGATGGCCAGCGGATGCTGAACGCCCTGGTAGGCGCCGATCGGCGTCTTGTTGAAGAGCTTGCGGTCGTTGGCATAGGCCACCGCCTTCTTCAGCGCGAAGCGCCCGATGCCCGTGCACAGGCCCGACAGGATGATGCGCTCCGGGTTGAGCGTGTCGAACAGGATCGAGAAGCCCTTGCCGACCTCGCCGAGCACGTCGTCCTCGGTCAGCGTCACGTCGTCGAAGAACACCTGCCACTGCGTCTCGGGCACCGGGAAGGCCACCGGGATCAGCGTCTTGCTGATGCCCTTCTTCTTCATGTCGACCATGAAGATGGTGAAGCCGTCGGTCTTCTTCTTCACATCGGCGCGCGGCGTGGTGCGCGTCACCACCATCGCGTAGTCGGCATGGTTGGCGTCGGTGATGAAGACCTTCTGGCCGGTGAGCCGGAAGCCGCCCTTGCCGTCGGTCTTGGCGAGGGTGGTGATCTCCATCGAGTTGGAGCCGGCGTTCGGCTCGGTGATGGCGAAGCAGAACCGGATTTCGCCGGCGCAGCCGCCCGGCAGCAGCCGGCGCTTCATGGCCTCGCTGGCGTGCTTGGCCATCAGGCCCATCGTCATCGTCGGGCCGACCACCAGGTTCAGCAGCGGGATGCCGTTGTTCGCGAGGCCTTCCATGAACAGCAGCATCTCGGTCATGCCCTGGCCGGCGCCGCCATAGGCTTCGGGCACCATGATGCCGAGAAAGCCGTCGTCGGTGATCTGCTTGTACAGCTCGGCCGGCCGCTCGCTCTTCTCGGCGTACTTCTTCCAGTAGGCGTGGTCGAAGCGCTGCGACGCGCGGTCGCCGTACTCGTAGACCATGCGCTGTTCCTGCGTCAGGGCGAAATCCATGCGAGCTCCTGCAGTGGCTGTGGATGGGGCCAAGCTTCAGCGGTTGGCCGAGGGGAATTTCGGCGCGCGCTTCTCTTTCACCGCGGCCACGCCTTCGGGCGCGTCCTCGCCGAGGAAGCACAGCATCTCCATCGCCAGCGAGCTTTCGAAGATCGGCCGCGCCATGTTCATCCAGCCGTTCAGCGAACGCTTGGTGAAGCGGATGGCCTGCTGGCTGCCGGCGGCCAGCTTGTCGGCCACCTCCATCGCCTTGTCCATCAGCTGGGCGCGCGGCACGCACAGGCTCACGAGGCCGATGCGCTCGGCCTCCTTGCCCGAGACGAACTCGGCCGTCAGCAGGTAGTACTTGGCCTTGGCCATGCCGCACAGCAGCGGCCAGCAGATCGCGGCATGGTCGCCCGCGGCGACGCCGAGCTTGACGTGGCCGTCGGTGATCTTCGCCTCCTCGGCCATGATGCTGATGTCGGCCATCATCGCCACCGCGAGGCCCGCGCCGACGGCCACGCCGTTGATCGCGGAGATGACCGGCTTCTCGCAGGCCATGACGTTGTAGACGATGTCGGAGGCCTCCGTCATCACGTTGTTGATGGTCTGCGCGTTGCCGACCATGCCGGTGATCCAGGAGAGGTCGCCGCCGGCCGAGAAGGCCTTGTCACCGGCGCCCGTGATCACCGCCACCTTGGTCTTCGGGTCGTCGTTGACGACGCCCCAGATCTTCGTCAGCTCCCAGTGCAGCCGCGCATTGGTCGCGTTCATCACCTCGGGGCGGTTGATGGTGATGAGCAACACGCCGTTGGGCTTGGAGTCGAACTTGAGGAACTGGAAGTCGGAGTAGTTCATGGCAATCCTTTGGGTAAGAAGTTCAGACGGGGTCCCAGCTGAAGACGATGTTGGAGCTCTCGAGCGGGAAGAAGTTGGGCTTCATCGCCGGCAGCACGCGCTCGGCGATGGTCTCAGGCGTCCAGCCTTCGGCGGTGTGCATGCCGCGCACCGGCCGCGACTGGCTCATCAGGAAGATCTCGTTGCCGCGCACGGCGAAGATCTGTGCCGTGACGTCGGCCGCCGCGTCGCTGGCAAGGAAGGCGGCCACCGGCGCGATCTGCGCGGTGTCGAGCTTCTTGAGCTTCTCGACACGCGCCTGCTGCTCGGGCGTCTCGGTCGGGATCGAGCCGATCATGCGGCTCCACGCGAACGGCGAGATGCAGTTCGAGCGCACGTTGTAGCGCTTCATGTCGCCGGCGATCGAGCGCGACAGCGCCACGATGCCTAGCTTAGCCGCGCCGTAGTTGGCCTGGCCGAGGTTGCCGATCAGGCCCGAGGTGGAGGTCATGTGCACGTAGGCGCCGGAGTTCTGAGCCTTGAAGTGCGTGGCGGCCGCGCGCGAGACGTAGAAGCAGCCGTTCAGGTGCACGTCGATGACGGCCTTCCACTCCTCGAGCGACATCGCGAAGAAGAAGCGGTCGCGCAGGATGCCGGCGTTGTTGACGACGACGTCGATGCGGCCAAAGTGGTCGAGCGCGCACTGCACGATGCGGTGCGCCGAGTCCCACTCGGAGACGCTGTCGGTGGACAGTGCCGCCGCGCCGCCGGCAGCCTTGATCTCGTCGACGACCTGCTGGCCGGGGCTGGCGTCGCTGCCTTCGCCGCTGACCGAGGCGCCGATGTCGTTGACGACCACCTTGGCGCCCTGCGCGGCCATCAGCAGCGCCATGTCGCGCCCGATCCCCCGGCCCGAGCCGGTGACGATGGCGACCTTGCCTTGCAGCATCGTGCCCTTGTTCATGTCGATTGCTCCTGGTTGAAAGACTGCCGCGCTCGGCTCACGACGACGGCAGCCGCAGCACGCTGGTCGCGAGAATGTTGCGCTGGATCTCGTTGCTGCCGCCGTAGATCGGCGCAGGCCGCGCGTTGTAGAAGGTGGTGAGCGCGTCGATGCGGGCGCCGTCGATCTCGATGTCGCCGGGCACCGCGCCGCTGGCGCCGGCGATCTCGACCAGCAGGTCGGCCAGCTTCGAATAGGTCTCGGTGGCGAAGATCTTCAGCATCGACACGTCGGGCCCCAGCGCCTCGCCGCGCTTGACCTGCTCGACGAAGCGCGCGTACAGCGTGCCCAGGTCGGCCACGTCCAGCTCGAGCCGGGTGCAGCGGTCGACGAACACCGGGTCGTCGGCGATGCCGAGCTTGGCGGCGGCGGCCCGCACGCGCCCGAGCGCGTACTGGCTCTGCTTGGGGCTGCCGAGGAAGATGCGCTCGAAGCCGAGCAGCGCCTTGGCGATCGTCCAGCCCTGGTTGAGCCCGCCGACGATGGCCGACCGCGGCACCCGCACGTTGTCGAAGAAGACCTCGCAGAAGTCCTCACCGCCGGCGATGTTGCGGATCGGCCGGATCGTGATGCCGGGGCTCTTCATGTCGGCGAGCAGGAAGCTGATGCCCTCCTGCTTCTTGGCCGTCTTGTCGGTGCGCACCAGCAGGAAGATGTGGGTCGCGTCCTGCGCCAGCGTGGTCCAGATCTTCTGGCCGTTGACCACGAAGTCGTCGCCGTCGGCGACGGCCTCGGTGCGCAGGCTCGCGAGGTCGGAGCCGGAGTTCGGCTCCGAGTAGCCCTGGCACCAGATGTGTTCGCACGACAGGATGCGCGGCAGGTAGCTCGCGCGCTGCGCATCGCTGCCGTGCTGGATGAGCAGCGGGCCGACCATCACCACGCCCTGGTCGGGCGCACGCGCGACGCCGTGGCGCTCGAACTCCTCGAAGTAGGCGATCAGCTTGTCCGGCGCGAGGCCCATGCCGCCGTGCTGCACCGGCCATGCCGGCGCGAGCCAGCCCTGCGCCGCGAGCACGCGCGTCCAGTCGCGGATCTCGGCCCAGCGCTGGCGGCGCTTGGGGTAGCGCAGCGCCTCGGGGTAGTCCTGCTCCAGGAACCGACGCAGGCGGGCCCGGAAATCTTCGGTGGACAGCGCGTTCCAGTCGGTCGCCGTCATGCGGCGGCTCCTTCGCCCGCGCGGCGGGAGAGCAGGGCGTAGCGGCGCCGCTGCGCCGCCCCGTTGCCGAGCCAGGCCGACAGCACCAGCGCGCGCTGGAGGTACAGGCCCAGGTCGTGCTCATCGGTGAAGCCGATGGCGCCGTGCAGCTGCACCGACTCCTTGGCGATCGTGAGGGCAGCGTCGGAGCCGCGCGCCTTGGCACGCGCGGCCAGCAGCGCCCGCGCCGTGCCGTCGGCCCCGGCATCGAGGGCGGCCAGCGCCTCGGCCACCACGGCCGCGGCGAGCTGCTGCTGGATGTGCATGTCCACCGCGCGGTGCTGCAGGCTCTGGAAGCTGCCGATCGCCTTGCCGAACTGCTTGCGCGTGCGCAGGTAGTCCAGCGTCATCTCCACCATGCGGCAGGCGAGGGCGCAGAGTTCGGCAGCCGCCAGTACCACGGCCTCGTCGTGTGCGCGCGCCAGCGCCTGCTGGGCTTGCTTGCCGCTGGCGAGCAGGTGCTCCGGCGCCACGCCGGCCCGGTCTAGATGCAGCCGGGCCGAGCAAGTGCCATCGGCCAGCGTGACGGGCTCGCAGCGAAGGCCTGGCGTCGAGGCCGGCAGCCAGACCAGGGCCAGCCCGTCGACTGAGGACGCGGTGACGATGTAGCCGCTTGCCGCGCAACCCGGCCGCACGTGTTGCTTGCCGCCGCTCAGGCTCAGCAGGCCCTGGCCGCGCGCGCACACTGTCGCCGGATCGGAAAGTTCGCCGTTCTTGCCGAAGGCGCCTTCGCCGGTGGCGTCCTCCTGCCACGCGACGGCGGGCAGGCTGCTCCCGGCGGCCAGCTCGGCCAGCAGGCGGCGCGCGAGTTCACTGCCTCCGCAGCCCTCGAGCAGCCGCCCCGCGAAGGCGACGACCGGCAGCAGCGGCTCGGGCGCTGCCTGCGCGGCCAGCGCGCCGGCCACCTCGGCCATCTCGGCGAGCCCCTGGCCGTAGCCGCCGGCCGTTTCGGGCGCCAGCAGCCCGGTCCAGCCCTGGCCGGCAAGCGCCGACCAGAAGGCCAGGTCGAAGCCGGGGGCCTTGCCGCGCAGCGCGCGTGCGCGAGAAGTGGGCGACTCCTTGGCGGCGAAGCTGGCCGCGCTGGAACGCAGCAGCTCGAGCTGCTGGCGGTGCTCGTCCGCAACGGCGGCGGCGGTTTCACTCATCGAGATTCGGGCCGGACGGGTTCGCGGGCATCAATACGACTTGGGCAGACCCAGCACCTTCTCGGCGATGAAGCACAGGATCAGCTGCGGGCTGATCGGCGCGACGCGCGGGATCAGCATCTCGCGCAGGTAGCGCTCGACCTGGTACTCCTTCGCGTAGCCGAAGCCGCCGAGCGTGGCCATCGCGCGCTGGCAGGCGGCGAAGCCGGCCTCGGCGGCCATGTACTTGGCCGCGTTCGCGTCGGCGCCGCAGTCCTTCTTCTGGTCGTACTTCCAGGCCGCGCGCATCGCCATCAGCCAGGCCGCCTCGAGTTCCATCCACGACTGCGCGAGCGGATGCTGGATCGACTGGTTCTGGCCGATCGGGCGGTCGAAGACGATGCGCTCCTTCGCATACTTGGCCGCGCGTTCGAGGGCCACCTGCCCGAGGCCGACGGACTCGCCGGCGATCAGGATGCGCTCGGGGTTCATGCCGTGCAGGATGTACTCGAAGCCGCGGCCTTCCTCGCCGATGCGGTCTTCCAGCGGCACCTTCAGCCCGTCGATGAAGAGCTGGTTCGAGTCGACCGCCTTGCGGCCCATCTTGTCGATCTCGCGCACCTCGACGAACTCGCGGTCGAGGTCGGTGTAGAACAGGCTCAGGCCGAGTGTCGCCTTGGGGCATTGCTCCACCGGCGTCGTGCGCGCCAGGATCAGCATCTTGTTGGCGACTTGCGCGGTGGAGATCCATACCTTCTGGCCCGACAGCACGTAGTGGTCGCCGGTGCGTTCGGCGCGCGTCTTCAGCTTCGTGGTGTTCAAGCCCGTGTTGGGCTCGGTGACGGCGAAGCAGGCCTTCTCCTTGCCCGCGATCAGCGGCGGCAGCATGCGGCGCTTCTGCGCGTCGTTGCCGAACACCACCACCGGCTGCAGGCCGAAGATGTTCATGTGCACCGACGAGCAGCCGGAAAGCCCCGCGCCCGAGCGCGAGATCGCGGTCATCATCACCGTGGCCTCGGTGATGCACATGCCGCTGCCGCCATACTCCTGCGGCATGCAGATGCCGAGCCAGCCGCCCGCGGCCAACGCATCGTAGAAGTCGAACGGAAAACCGCCTTCGCGGTCGCGTGCCAGCCAGTAGTCGTCGCCGAACCTCGCGCAGACCTTGCCGATCGCTTCGCGGATCGATTCGTGTTCCCGGTCGTCGGTGAAATCCATGGTGGGTGTCAGATCAAAAGGTCATGGCGAGACGGGTGCCCTGGTCGATTGCTCGCAGGGCGTCGAGTTCGGCCGCGAGATCGGCGCCGCCGATCACGACCGGTGCGACGCCGAGGTCGCGCAGCTGCGCGGCGAGCGCGTTCTCCGATTCCTGCCCGGCGCAGACGACCACCGTGTCCACTTCGAGCAGCTGCAGCTCGCCCTTGATGCGCAGGTGCAGGCCGGCATCGTCGATGCGTTCGTAGGTGCAGCCCGACAAGGTCTGCAGGCCGCGCTGTTCGAGCCGGGCACGCAACGCCCAACCGGTGGACAGGCCGAGCGTGCGCCCCGGCTTCTCGGGCTTGCGCTGCAGCAGGGTGACGGTGCGCAGCGGACGCGGCGCGACCGGCTGGGCCAAGCCGCCGGGTGCCTCGGCGGAAGTCGAAACGCCCCACTCGCGGAAGAAGCCGCCGACTTCGCCGATGGCCGCATGGCCGTTGTGCTGGGCCGGCTCGGACTCCTCGTGCAGCAGGTACTCCGCCACGTCGAAGCCGATGCCGCCGGCGCCGATCACCGCCACGCGGCGACCGGCCTTCCTGCGGCCCGCAAGAAGGTCGGCGTAGCCGATCACCTTCGGATGGTCGAGCCCAGGGATGTCCGGCACGCGCGGGCGCACGCCGGTCGCGACGACGACATGGTCGTAGTCGCCGCGCGCCAGCTCGTCCGCTGCGGGCCGCCGGTTCAACCGCACCGCCACGCCGCCGTCGGCCACACCGGCGCGGAAGTAGCGCAGCATTTCATTGAACTCCTCCTTGCCGGGCACGGCGCGGGCTAGGTTGAGCTGGCCGCCGATCTCGCCGCCCGCCTCGAACAGCTCGACCGCGTGGCCGCGCTGCGCCGCCGTCACCGCGCAAGCCAGGCCGGCCGCGCCGGCACCGACCACCGCGACGCGGCGGCGCCCCCGGCTGGGCGGCATCTCGTCGAACTCGAGTTCGCGCCCGGCGCGCGGGTTCACGAGGCAGGAGGTCGGCTGCGAAGTGAAGATGAAGTCCAGGCAGGCCTGGTTGCAGGCGATGCAGGTGTTGATCGCATCGGGCCGGCCGGCGGCCGCCTTGTTGACGAACGCGGCGTCGGCGAGGAAGGGGCGCGCCATCGACACCATGTCGGCGTCGCCCGAGGCGATGATCTCTTCGGCGACCTCGGGCGTGTTGATGCGGTTGGAAAGGATGAGCGGAATCTTCAGCGCCTGCTTGATGCGCGCCGCGGCGAAGCGGAACGCCGCGCGCGGCACCATGTAAGCGATGGTCGGGATGCGCGCCTCGTGCCAGCCGAAGCCGGTGTTGATCACGTCCGCCCCGGCGGCCTCGACGGAGCGCGCCAGCGCGATCACCTCGTCGGCGGGGGCGCCGCCTTCGACGAGATCGAGCGCGGAGATGCGGTACATGATCAGCGCCGCGGGGCCGAGGCGCTCGCGCGTGCGGCGCACGGCCTCCACGGCAACGCGGTGGCGGTTCTCGACGCTGCCGCCGAACTCGTCGGTGCGGTTGTTGCAGCGCAAGGCAGCGAACTGGTTCAGGAAGTAGCCTTCCGAGCCCATGATCTCGACGCCGTCGAAGCCCGCACGCATCGCCAGTTCCGCGCAGCGGGCGTAGTCGTCGATCGTCTGCCAGACCTCGGCCGTCTCGAGCGGGCGCGGCACGCGGCGGTTGATCGGCGAGGGGATGTTCGAGGCGCCCACCAGCGCGGGCGTCTTGCCGTAGCGGCCGGTGTGCAGCACCTGCAGCAGGATCTTCCCGCCGGCGGCGTGCACGGCCTGCGGGATCGGCCGCAGCGCGTCGGCCTCGGCTTCGGAGACGAGGATCGGGCCGTGCTCGTCGAGCTTGGCTGCCTCGTTCATCGCGAAGCCGCCGGTGACCATCAGCCCGGCGCCGCCGCGCGCCCGTTCGGCGTAGAACGCGGAGAGCCGCTCGGTGCTGCGGTCCAGCCGCTCGATGCCGGTGTGCATCGAGCCCATCAGCGTGCGGTTGCGCAGCGTGTGCGCACCCAAGCGCAGAGGAGCGAGCAGCGAGGGAAAGGAAGGACGTGCGGGCATGGTGGCGCCCCGAACAGGGGCTAACTAACGTATGTTCGATGAGGATGATATAGTGCCCGCAGGAGCTTCGCCACGCCGAAGCCCGAGGGAATTCCCCAGCGGTTGGCGCTGCGGGCCGCCCGCGCAACCAACCCACGATCGACCGATGCCGACCGACGATTCAAGGCCCGCGGCGCTGGCCGAGGCCTACCTGAGACCGGGCCGCTTCATCGACAGTGATCACCCCGCGGTACGTGCGTTCGCGCGGCAGCATGCCGACCCCCGAATGCCGCCGCGTGACATCGCAGTGTTGCTGTACTACGCCGTGCGCGACGGATTCCGCTACGACCCATACCAGTTCGACATGTCCGAATCGGGGCTGAAGGCGAGCCGCGTCGTCGAGAACGGCTTCGGCTTCTGCGTGCCGAAGGCCGCCTTGCTCGCGGCGGCGGCGCGCGCGAGCGGGGTGCCCGCACGGCTCGGCTTCGCCGACGTGCGCAACCACCTCACGAGCCAGCGGCTGCGCGACATGATGAAGACCGACCTGTTCGTCTTCCACGGCTACGCCGAACTGCTGATCGACGGCGCTTGGCGCAAGGCGACGCCGGCGTTCAACCTTGCCCTGTGCGAGAAGGCCCAGGTCAAGCCGCTCGAATTTGACGGCGATGGCGACTCCATCTTCCACGAGTTCGACGCCCTGGGCCGCCGCCACATGGAGTACGTCAACGATCGCGGCAGTTTCGCCGACGTGCCGCGCGAGGAGATGCTGGCGGTGTTTCACGAGGTGTACCCGAACTATCGCGACTGGATTCAGGAGTCCGCCGCCGGCGACTTCGAGCGCGAGGTCGACACGGGCGCGGCCACGTGACCGCCGGCGCTGCCCTGCAGCGACAGGAGTTTCCCGGCTTCGCCGGCGGGGCCTGGGTGGCCGACGTCGGCGGGCCGCCGTCCGCACCGACTGTGCTGCTGCTCCATGGAGGCGGGCAGACCCGTCATGCCTGGGGCGGCACCGCGCTGGCGCTGGCCCGCGCCGGCTGGCGGGCGGTGGCACTGGACCTACCGGGCCACGGCGATTCGGCCTGGCCCCCCGATGGTGACTATCGCATCGAGACACTGGCGCGCGAGATGGCTCGCTTCGCGTGCGCGCTGGGGCAGCCGCTGGCGCTGGTCGGCGCCTCGCTCGGCGGCATGATCAGCATGGCCATGGTCGCGCGCGACGATGCGCCGCCCGTGGCCGCGATCGCGTTGGTGGACATTGCTCCGCGCATCGAAGCGGTGGGTGTGGACCGCATCGTCGACTTCATGCGCGCGCACCCGGACGGCTTCGCGACGCTGGAGGATGCCGCGCGCCACATCGCCCAGTACCGCGGCCGTCCCGTCGTGGCCAACCCGCGCGGGCTGGGCAAGAACCTGCGCCGCGCCGCCAACGGCCGTTGGCACTGGCACTGGGATCCGCGGCTGATGAACGACGACAACCACAGCCACCGCAACGATCCGGCCTACTTCGAGCGTGCACTCGCCGGCTATGCCGGCGAGTTGATGCTCATCCGCGGCGCGCGCAGCGACGTGATCAGCGAGGCCGGCGCTGAGCGCTTCCGCCAGACCTTCCCGCGCGCACGCTTCGCCAACCTCGCGGGGGCTGGTCACATGGTCGCGGGCGACGCCAACGACGTGTTCAGCCGCACCGTGATCGAGTTTCTCGCCGCCGTGATGCCCGCCTCGCGGCCCACCAGCGGCCACAGCCAGCCGGGAGAACCCACGCGATGAGTCTGCGATCCTTCACCTTGCACGACCTGATCGAGCGCAACGCGGCGCAGCACGGCGCACGCACCGCCTTCGTCGCCGACGGCGAACGCGTCAGCCACGCGGAGTTCGCGGCGCGCGGCGCGCAGCTCGCTGCCGGCCTGGCGGCCGCCGGCGTCGGCCGCGGCGACCGCGTCGCGGTGCTGGCCCACAACGGGCTGGCCTTCGTCGACCTCCTGGCCGCCGCCGCACGCCTCGGGGCGATCCTCGTCCCCATCAACTGGCGACTGTCGGCCGAGGAGGTGGCGCATGTGCTGGCGGACACCACGCCGCGGCTGCTCGTCGCCGCGCCGGAGTTCCACGCGCTGCTGGCCGCGGCCGATCTGGCTGCAGTGCAGCGCATGACGACCGCCCCCGACGCCACCGCGCCGTGGCAGCCGCTGGCATCGCTCTACCGCGACGAAGCCCCAGTGCCCGCCGCGCCGGTCGACGACGATGCCGGCCTCGCGGTCGTGCACACCGCCGCCGTGGGCGGGCGGGCACGTGGCGCCCTGCTGACGCACCGCGGTCTGCTCGCGGCCGCGCACAAGCAGGTCCATGCCTGGGGCTTGACGGCCGACGACGTTCAGGCCGGCGTGCTTCCGCTGTTCCACCTCGCCGGCATCGGCATGACGCTGGCGCTGCTGGCCGCGGGCGGGGCGTCGCTGCTGATGGCGCGCTTCGACCCGAAGGCGCTGGTGGAGGCCTCCGACGTGCACGGTGCCAGCGTGTTGGGTTCGTTCCCGCCGATGCTGAGCAGCGTGCTCGATGCGGCGGCGGCGGCGGGCTCCCCGCTGCGCTCGTTGCGGGTCGTCAGCGGCATCGACGCGCCGCAGACCCTGGAGCGCTTCGCAGCGGCGTGCCCACACGCCGATTTCTGGGTTGCCTATGGCCAGACGGAGACCTCGGGGTCGGTGACCATGGGCCGCTGGCGCGACCGCCCCGGCAGTGCCGGCCGGCCAGTGGAGCAGCATGTCGTCCTGCTGGTCGACGACGAGGACCGCCCGGTGGCGGCCGGCGCCACGGGAGAAATCGTCGTGCGCGGGCCGATGGTGTTCGCCGGCTACTGGGGGCTCGAGGACGACAATGCCTTCACCTTCCGCGGCGGCTGGCACCACACCGGTGACATGGGCCGCTTCGACGACGAAGGCTTCCTCTGGTACGCGGGCCGCTCGCCCGCCAAGGAACTCATCAAGCCCGGCGGCGAGAACGTCTACCCGGCGGAGGTGGAGCGCGCGCTGCGCGAGCACCCCGAAGTGCGCGAAGCCGTGGTCTTCGGCGTGTCGGACGCACAGTGGGGCGAGGCGGTGAAAGCGGTCTGCGTGCGCACGCCCGGCTCGCAGCTCGTCGCCGAGTCGCTGATCGAGTTTGTCGGCCAGCGCATCGCACGGTACAAGAAGCCCAAGCACGTGGTGTTCGTCGAGGCGCTGCCCGTGTCGGCGGCCGGAGCGCCCGATCGCGCGGCGGTGAAGGCGGCCCACGGCGGATGAGCGGCTGATATGCGGCTGATGAGCGACGGCTGGTGAGTGGCTTCTGCCGGCGGCGCCGTTGCTGCCCGCCAGCCCGGCTCAGCCGGGTGTGCTCAGGCCGCCGTTGACGCTCAGCGTCTGGCCGGTGATGGCGTCCGACTCGGGCCCTGCGAAGAACGCCGCTGCGTGGGCGATGTCGGCGCAATGCACTGGAAACAGCATGCGCTTTTTCAGGTTCTGCAGCATGCCGTCGTGGTGGCCGGCCAGGGCCGGCGACGCGCCGCCCCAGCGCGGCTCGGCGTCGGCGATGTAGCTCATTGCGACGGCATTGATGCGGATGCCGTCGCGGCCGAGTTCGCGCGCCAGCACGCGGCACATCTGCATCATGCCGCCGGTGGCGCCGCCGATGAACGACTCGCCCACCGTGGCCACCCGGCCCGCGTCGGTGCCGATGGCCACGATTTTGCCGCGCTTGCGCGTGCGCATCGCCGCAGCGGCGGCCTGGATCACGTGCGCGCGGCTCAGCCAGTGCGAGCGGATGTAGGCGTCGAAGTCCTCGCCTTGCATGTCGAGAAACAGCTTGAAGGCCAGCGAGTCACTGCTGGCCCCCGCGCCGCTTGCCGCGAGCACGTCCAGGCGACCGTGGCGTTGAACGATGCGCCCGACCATCGCGTGCACCGCGGCGCGGTCGCCGAGGTCGGCAGCCTCGAATTCGGCGCTGCCGCCGGCCGCGGCGATCTCCTGCGCCACCGCCAGCCCTGCCTCGGCGTTGCGGCCGTTGACCACCACGTGCGCGCCGCGGCGCGCCAGTTCGAGCGCGATCGCGCGGCCGATGTAGGCCGTGGCCCCGGTCACCAGTGCGATCGACGATTGCAGCGAAGGCGAGTTGCCCATACGATTGAACCTAACATGCGTTTGGTAGACTATTCTGCAGGAGAAGCGATCGGATGGGCAATCGTGAGGCGGTGATCGTGGGGGTGGCGGACCTGCCGCTGAAGGATGGCAAGGCCGTGCAGCCGATGTCTGTTCTGCAGGCGCAGGCGCTCTGCGCGCGCGATGCTCTGGCCGACGCCGGCATCCCCATGCGAGAGGTCGATGGTCTGCTGACTGCCGGCATGTGGGGCGTGCCGGGACCGGGCCAACTGGCGACCGTGACGCTGTCGGAATACCTCGGTATCGTGCCGCGCTTCGTTGACGGCACGAACATCGGTGGCTCGGCCTTCGAGGCGCATGTCGCGCACGCCGCCACCGCCATCGAAGCCGGCCGCTGCGAGGTGGCGCTGATCACCTACGGCAGCCTGCAGCGCAGCGAAGCGAGCCGCAACCTGGCTGGCCGGCCGTCGGTGCTGACCATGCAGTACGAGACGCCGTGGGGCATGCCCACGCCGGTGGGCGGCTACGCGCTCGCCGCGATGCGCCACATGCACGAGTTCGGCACCACCTCGCGGCAGCTCGCCGAAGTCGCCGTGGCCACGCGCAAATGGGCGGCGCTGAACCCGGCGGCGACGATGCGCGGCCCGCTGTCGATCGACGATGTGCTCGCCAGCCCGATGATCTCGGACCCGCTGCACCTGCTCGACGCCTGTCTGGTCACCGACGGCGGCGGTGCCGTGGTGATGACCACCGCCGAACATGCGCGCGCGATCGGCCACCGCAAGCCGGTGCACGTGCGCGGTTGCGGTGAGTCGCACACCCACTGGGCCATTGCCGCGATGCCCGACCTGGCACGGCTGACCGCCGCCGAGATTGCCGGCCGCGACGCTTTCGCGCGCGCCGGCATCGGGCACTCGGACATCGACGTCGTCGAGGTCTACGACTCGTTCACGATCACCGTGCTGTTGACGCTCGAGGCGCTGGGCTTCTGCAAGCGCGGCGAAGGCGGTGCCTTCGTGTCGGATCAGCGCACCGCACCTGGCGGCGCGTTCCCGATGAACACCAACGGCGGCGGGCTGTCCTATGCCCACCCGGGCATGTACGGCATCTTCCTGCTCATCGAGGCCGTGCGGCAGCTGCGCGGCGAGTGCGGCGAGCGCCAGGTCAAGGACGCCGCCACCGCACTGGTACACGGCACCGGCGGCACGCTGTCCAGTGGCGCCACCTGCATCCTCTCGACACGTTGAGACCCGACCCATGTACGACAAGCCCCTGCCCATCATCGACCCCGAGAGCGCGCCGTACTGGGCGGCGCTGCGCGAGCGCCGTCTCATCCTCAAGCACTGCCGCGACTGCGGGCGCCACCACTTCTACCCGCGTGCGCTGTGCCCGCACTGCCACAGCGACGCGCTCGAGTGGTCGGACGCACGTGGCACCGGCAGCATCTACAGCTACACCGTCGCGCGGCGGCCGGCCGGCCCGGCGTTCAAGGCCGACGCGCCCTACGTGGTTGCGGTGGTCGAGCTGGACGAGGGCGCGCGGATGATGACGAACATCGTCACCGACGATGTGGAGTCGGTTCGCATCGGCCAGCGGGTGGCGGTGGCCTACGAGGCGGTCACCGACGAGATCACGCTGCCCAAGTTCAAGGCGGCCTGAACCGAGGCCGCCGGTCATGGATTTCGAAGTCGACGCCGACACCCGGGCCATCGGCGAGGCAGTGCTGCGCTTCGTCGAACGCGAGGTGTTGCCGCTGGAGGACGAGCATCGCGCCGTGCTGGCCAGCGAACGCACGTTGTTCCAGACCGACGGCCGCTTCGTGCCCGAGGTGCTGGCGCTGCGCCGGCGCATCCGCATGCGTTCGGCCGAACTGGGTTACTACAACCTGTTCGGTGCCGAAGCGCTGGGCGGCGCGGGCCTGGGGGCGCTGGCGATGGCGCACATCCAGGAGCTGCTGAACCACCGCTTCGGGCCCGGGCGGCCGCTGATCCAGACCGTGGTGCTGCCTTCGCCGTTCACCAACGGCCTGTCGCCGGTGCTGCGGCACCTGAAGCCGGCGGTGGTCGCGCGCCATCGCGAGGGCATCGCCAGCGGCGACAAGACGCTGTGCTTCGCCTTGAGCGAACCCGACGCCGGCTCCGATGTGTTCGCGATGAAGACGCGCGCGGTGCGCGACGGCGGGCACTGGGTGTTGAACGGCACCAAGCAGTGGATCACCAACTCGCCCTACGCCGACTACGCGATGGTCTTCGCGCTGACAGACGCCGAGGCCGCGGCGCGCCACCAAGGCGGGGTGACGGGCTTCTTCGTCGACACAAAGACGCCCGGCTTCACGGTACCTCGCCTGATCAACACCATGGGGCACCTGGGCGGCGATACCGGCGTGGTGGTACTCGACGGCGTGCGTGTGGCTGACGACCACCGGCTGGGCGCCGTCGGACGCGGCCTGGCGGTGGCGATGGACGGCGTGAACGCCGGCCGCATCGGCATGGCGGCGAGCTGCCTGGGGCTCGCGCGCTGGGCGCTGGACCAGGCGCTTGAGTACGCCAAGGTGCGCAAGACGCAGGGCGTGCCGATTGCCGAACACCAGGCCATCCAGTTCATGCTCGCGGACAGCGCGATGGACATCTACGCCGCCAAGTCGATGATCCAGAACTGCGCCTGGCGCATCGACCGCGGGGACGCCGCCACCGCGCAGGTGAGCATGGTCAAGGCCTTTGCCACCGAGATGCTCGGCCGCGTGATGGACCGCAGCATCCAGGTGCACGGCGCGATGGGGTTGACCAACGAGCTGCGCATCGAGGAGGGCTGGCGCTTCGCCCGCGTGATGCGCATCCCCGACGGCACGGCCGAGATCCAACGGCGCACCATCGCGCGGCAGTTGCTGAACGGGCGGGCCGACTTGTAGGCTGTCGTGTGGCGAAGGGGACGCACTGACCATGGCTGGGCCCGTGATCGAGACCAGGCGCATGGCCGGCGCGGGAGGGCCGTCACCTCCAGTGGCACGCGCAGGCCGCCATGCGCGATGGGTGAGTTGCAGGCGCCGCTCGGCTGTGCAGGAAAAGGCGCGAGCCGGCTGAGAGTCCTCCGATGGCCAAACTCACCCCATCGTGGCAGCAGGCGGTCGAGGCCGCGGCCGCGCTGGTGGGCGAGCCGGTGGTGCTGCTCGACGCGGCCAGCGCTCGCATCGTGCACGTGAACGCGGCCTTCGCAGCGTGCTCGGGTCAGCCCGCGGACGCCGTCGTCGGCCGCAGCCTGGGCGACCTCGACGGATGGCCGGACGCCGGCGGCGTTCAGGAGATCCTGGCCGATCTGCAAGGTCCCGGCGCGATCCGCGAGACGCGGCTCGCACTGCGTCAACGGGACGGGCGCGAGGTGTCGCTGCCGGCGCGCGCAGGCCGGGTCGGCCCGCGGGGATCTCATCTGCAGATCGTCGGCCAGGCGGAGGGCGACGCCGCTCAGGCCGAGCGTGTGGCCGTGTTCCGGCATGTGCCGGTCGGCCTGGCGCTCACGCGGTCGCAGCGTTTCGTGCAGGTCAATCCGGCCTTCGAGCGGATCTTCGGCTGGCGGCCTGGCGAACTGGCCGGGCAGCCGGGGCGGGCCGTGTGGCCCAGCGACGAAGCGTACGAAGAGATCGGCAGGCGCGTGGGGCCGGGGCTGCGGCGCGGCGAGATCGTCGAGGTGGAGCCGGTCGAGCTCGCCGGCCGCGACGGCCTCACCCGGCAGCTGCGGATGGTCGCCGTGGCAATGGCTCCCCAACTGGGCATCGACGGCGGCACGCTGTGGATCTGCGAGGACGTGAGCGAACGGCTGCGCCTGAGCCGTGAAATGGCCGATGCGCGCCGGCGCGCCGATGAAGCCAGCCAGGCCAAGAGCCAGTTCCTGGCCAACATGAGCCATGAACTGCGAACGCCGCTCAACGCCATCCTCGGTCTTGCGCGGCTGCTCCAGCAGGACCCATCCGTCCAAAGCGCACACGCCCGCCATGTCGGGCTGATCGCCGACGGCGCCACCGCGCTTTCCGCAGTCGTGTCCGACATTCTCGACCTGTCGAAGATCGAGGCCGGCCGCGTGACGCTCCACTTGGCGCCGTTCGACCTGCACGAACTGGCGCGGTCGGTGCAGGCATCGTTCGGCGTGCTGGCGGCCACGCGCGAACTCGGGTTCGCGCTGGACATCGCGCCGGACGTGCCCCGCGTCGTCGTGGGCGATGCCCATCGCGTGCGCCAGGTTCTCGCCAACTTCGTCAACAACGCGCTGAAGTTCACGGCGGTGGGCGAGGTGCGCATCACGTTGTCGGCCGGTGAGGCATGCGCCGTGCGCATCGAGGTGCACGACACCGGGCCCGGGTTCGACCAGGCGACGCGGGAGCGGCTCTTTCAGCCGTTCAGCCAAGCCGACGATTCGACCACCCGCCGCCATGGCGGCACCGGCCTCGGCCTGGCGATCTGTCGCGAGCTCGCGGCGTTGATGGGCGGCCATGTCGGCGCCGTCGGGCGGCCGGGCCAGGGCAGTACGTTCTGGCTCGAACTGCCGCTCGAACCTTCGGCCGACGAACCGGCGAAGTCGGACTTCGCGCCGTTCGACGAGCGTGCGCTTGACGGCGTGCGCGTGCTGGTGGTCGAAGACGATCCGGTGAACCTGCTCATCTGCACCGCGCTGCTCGAGCGCTCCGGCGCGCGTGTGGCCGAAGCCGGCAATGGCCTCGAGGCGCTGCATTCAGTGGAGGCGGCCGCAGCGGCCGGCGAGCCGCATGACGTGGTTCTGATGGACTTGCAGATGCCCGTGCTCGGTGGCATCGACGCAACCCGCCGGCTGCGCGAGCGCTGGCCCGCAGCGGCGCTCACGGTGATCGGCCTGTCGGCGGCAGCGTTCACGTCGGAGCGCACGCGCGCCCTGGAGGCCGGCATGGACGATTTCGTTGCCAAGCCGATCGAACCGCGCCGGCTGGAGCGCGCCATCCTGCGGGCCTTGGGCAAGCGCCGCCGCGACGCCGCGGCATAGCGGGCGAGTTGCGCTACAACCCGCGTGCCCGTGGATACCGGAAGGATCAAGCCCGTGCAGCCATCGACACTTCGTGTGAGCCGCCTCGCCGGTGCCATCGGCGCCGAGGTCGACGGGTTCGACGCTGCACGGGCGCCGCTGGACGCCGAGCTCGTCGCGCAGCTGCGCACCCTGTGGCTCCAGCACGGCGTGGTGTTCCTGCGCCGGCAGCAGCTCGACAGCGACCAGTTCCTCGCGTTCGCGCGCACCATCGGCACGCCGGTGGAGTACCCCTTCGTGCGCGGCATCGACGGCTACGCGCACATCATCGAAGTCAAGAAGCTGGAGCATGAGCGCGTCAACTTCGGCGGCGTCTGGCACACCGACACGGCCTACCTCGAACGGCCGCCGATGGCGACCCTGCTGCTGGCGCGCGAGGTGCCCCCGCACGGCGGCGACACCCTCTTCGCGAGCCAGACGGCGGCCTACGAAGCCCTGTCCGAGGGCATGCGCCGGCTGCTCGACGGGCTGCGTTGCGTGAACAGCTCGGCGAAGGCCGATACGTCGCGCACGCGCGAGGACCGCATCGCCGAGGTGGGCCGCGAGCAGCGCAGCACCTACGAGGCCGAGCACCCCGCGGTCCGCGTGCACCCGGAGACGGGCCGCCGCGCGCTCTACATGAACGCCGGCCACACGGTGCGCTTCGCCGGCATGACCGATGCCGAGAGCGCACCGTTGCTGCAGTTCCTCCACGAGCACCAGCGCAAGGAGGAGTTCACCTGCCGCTTCCTCTGGGAACCGGGATCGCTGGCGCTGTGGGACAACCGCTGCACCCAGCACTATCCGATCAACGACTATCACGGCCACCGGCGCGTGATGCACCGCATCACGCTGGAGGGCGACGTTCCCCGCGGCATACTCTGAGGGCGGTCGGCGAGCCGTGCGCCTGGCGGGAACGTGTTGCCATGCGTGCTTCCCGAAAGAGTTGTCAGGCCGTCCGGCCGGCAGCGAGTGCGGCCGCGGCTTCATTGCGGATGATGTGCAGTTCGGCAATCATCGAATCGATTGCGTGAAGGCACTGCTGCAGTGAACGGACGAAAGCGCGCAGATCGGTTCCATCGTCGACCGATGGGCCCGACGTCGGTTGGCCAAGCCACTTCAGACCCTTGCGGCACTCCGCAAGCGACAGTCCCATCGCCTTGAAGCGTTGCAGCAGTTCCAGCGTCCGAAGTTCGGTTGGGCCGTAGACGCGCGCGCCGTTGATGCGCCGCGGCAGCAGCAGCCCCAAGGACTCGTAATGCCGGACGGCGCGCGCCGTGATTCCGACGCGCCGGCAGGTCTCGAAGATGCCGAGCGGCATCACGTCCGAGGCTTGCGCCCCCCGTTCCCGAACCTCTCTTCCTGCCGGCCTGGCAGGCGGCGTCGACCGACGTGCAGGCATGACGCTCAGCAGGACTTGGGCAGGCCCAGCACGTGCTCGCCGATGTAGTTCATCAGCATCTCGTTGTCGATCGGTGCGATCTCGAGCAGGCGGATCATGGGCCACAGCGTCACCACATCGTAGTCGCGATCGAAGCCGTAGCCTCCTGGACCGAACTCGCAGGTGATAGGCATGAACGGCCCGCACGTGCTCAACTCGTTCCTCTACGCTTCGATGCCTTTCGATGCCTTTCGATGCCGAGAAGCAGTTCGATCCGGGTCGCTCTGGTGAGAACCTTCCCGCTGGTGGTCGTCGCCAACCCGGCAAAGCCCTTTGGACCTCGTCGGCGGACAGGTCGGCCTGGCCCTGGCGGGCCGTGGTTCCAGGTTGTGGCCTGCAACGCGCCGTACGCACCGCGAGGCACGCCGCCCGAGATCGTGCAGCGGCTGAGTGCTCAGGTGGCCAAGCCGCCGGAGGAGCGTGAGGTGCGGCAGCGCATGCTCGATCTGGGGCACGAGCCGGCCGCAGGCAACCCCGCCCGACTCGCCGCGTTCGTGCACTCGGAGTGGTAGAAACGGGGCTGAAGGCGGAGTGACGGCGCAGTGACGGCGGATTGGGTCAGTCCTGCGCGCTGAAGCCCGACGCCTTGACGACCGCGCCCCAGCGGTCGAGCTCGGATCGCATCGCCGCCGCCATCGCCGCCGGCGTGCTGCGCGTCGTGTCCATGCCGAAGCCGGCGAACGCGTCGCGCAGGTCCGGGCGCTGCACGGCGGCGTCGATGGCGGCGGCGGTCCGCTGCACCCACTCCGCGGGCGCCTGGCGCGGCATCAGCACGCCCAGCCACGACACGGCGGCGACATCCGGGTAGCCGGCTTCGGCCATCGTCGGCGAATCCAGCATGAAGCGGTCGCGCTGCGCTCCGGTCGTCGCCAGCACGCGCAGGCGACCGCCCTTGGTGTGCGGCAGCACCTCGCCCACCGGGTTGATGCTGACAGGGACCTGGCCGCCGAGAAGATCCTGGATCGCCGGCGCTCCGCCCTTGTACGAGACGTGCGTCACCTCCACGCCGGCGCTGCGCGCCAGCATGACCGCGGCGAAGTGCGTCGGGCTGCCGGCCGAGTTGTTGGCGATCAGGGCTTGGCGCGGGTTGTCCTTCCACCAGGCGACGAGCTGCTTCACGTCGGCCACCGTCGCCGGCAGCCCGGGGCCGGCGGCCAGCACGTACGACGAGCGCGCGCATTGCGCCACCGGCGTAAAGTCGGCCAGCGGGTCGTACTTCAGCCGCTGGTAGCTGTGCGGGTAGATCGTGAGGACGAAGTCGGGGACGAACATCATCGTCAGCCCGTCCGGCTCGGCGTTCTTCACCGACTCGATCCCCAGGCGCCCGGCCGCGCCCGGCCGGTTGTCGACGATCAGGCCGCCCGGGAAGTGCTCGCGGATGCGCTCGCCGAGGGCACGCGCCGCCGCATCGCTGCCGCCGCCGGCCGGAAAGGGCACCACCATGCGCGCCAACTTGGCGGGAGACTGCGCGCGGGCGAACCCGCCCAGAGTCGTGCACGCGAGCGCGGCCGTGGCTTCGAGCAATGTTCTGCGGCTGGTCATGGCGGCGTCCGATCGTGGTCGAGGTGGGGTAGCGTCATCGGGTTGCGGCGGGGAGGGTCCGCCCTCTCAGCCGGGAACGGCCTCGACGGCCTGAAGTTCGTACACCGCCTCGACGTTCGTGAGATCGAGGTCGCGGCCGGCGGGCGGCGCGCCGGCCTCGTGCTCGCGGATCATCTCGAGCAGGCGGCGGCGGCCGAAGGCGAGCGCCCTGTCGGTGACCGCGAGCTGTTCGCGCGTGCGACCGCGGATGCCCTGGCTTTCGATGGCCATCAGGTCCTCGCCGAAGATGCTGGTCAGCATCGTGTCGCCGACGATGCCCGACAGGCTCTCGCCGCGCTCCATCGCGCGGCGGTTCTGGCCCCAGCGGTTGTCGGCCGTGCGCGGCCCGAGGTGGGCCATGAAGTCGTTGAGGTCGGGCACACCGGCCAGGCCGCGCATCGCGAAGCCGTCGGGCGCGAGCGGCCCGGTGCGGTTGTAGAACACCATCCACAGCAGCGTGTGCTCGTCGTCGATGGGCACCGAGATCTGAAGTCCCTTGTCGGCCGTGGCGCCCGGCTCGAGCGTGTGGTGCTGGATGAACGGCGCGATGAAACGGAAGTGCGTGCGCTTGATGGCGTCGACGTTGCTGTGGACGAAGCCGTAGGGCGTGGCCTCGACGAGCGTCTGCGGATAGTCGTAGTTCACGCCGTTGTCGAGCGTGCGTCCGCGGCCGGAGAAGTACACGCTGCCGCGGCGCGAGTTGCGGTTGGTCTGGTTGTGCAGGATCTGCGCGTGGAAGATGTCCCACAGCGTCTCGAGGGGCTGAAGCCAGCCGCAGTGGGCCACCAGCGTCGCCGCCATCACGTGGTCGTCGGGCAGGTCGGTGAAGGCCAGTGGCCTGAACGCCGGCGCCGGGCCCCCGCCGAGCCAGGCCCAGACGATGCCCTGGCCCTCGCGCACCGGATGCGCGCAGGCGCGCAGGCTGGCGACGTGGAACTCCTCCGGATGCGTCGGCGCCTCGCGCACCCGGCCTTCGACGTCCATCTTCCAGCCGTGGTAAATGCAGCGCAGCCCACCCGGCTCGTTGCGCGCCAGTGCCAGCGAGGCGCCGCGGTGCGGGCAGGCCTCGTCCATGACGCCGGCGCGGCCGTCCAGGCCGCGGAAGCCGACGTAGCTGGCACCCAGGACCGTGAAGCGGTGCGGGGCGCCTCCGGCGACGAGCTGCACCGAACGCAGCACCGGAATCCAGTACCCCCGCATGAAGCGGTTCAACGGCGTGCCGGGCCCGGTCTCGATCAGCAGGCGTTCGTCTTCCTCGCGCATCATGACTAGCGTTCTTTCGGGGTTGCGTGGCGGCGCTGCAGCATCACGCCGCCGCGGCGCCGATGGTGAACTCGAACTCGCCGATGTCCTCGATCCACTGCCGCACGCGGTCGCCGGGCTGCAGGAAGCGCTGGCGCGCCGCACCGACGCCGGCCGGCGTGCCGGTGAGGATGACGTCGCCCGGCCACAGCGACACCCGATGGCTGAGGTGCGACACCAGCTCGGCGACGCCGAACACCATGCCGGCGGTGTTCGACGACTGCATCAGTTCGTCGTTCACCCACAGCTTGAGCGCGAGCTTCTGCACGTCGGCGATGCTGCTCGCCGGCGTGATCGCCGGGCCGAGCGGGCAGGCGCCGTCGAAGGTCTTCTGTCCCAGCCAGTCGAGGCGGAAGAGCGAAGCCGGGTTCTCCGCGTCGCGGAAGGTCCGGTCGCGCGCCGACAGGTCGTTGGCCACCGTGTATCCGGCCACGTGCCGCAGCGCCTGCGTCACCGGGACGTTGCGCGCGCTGTGGCCGATGATCACCGCGAGCTCGACCTCCCAGTCGAGGCGCTCGACACCTTGCGGACGGCGCACGCACTCGCCCGGGCCGACCACGCAGGAGGTCGACTTGAGCATGAACCACGGTTCGCGTGGTGCCGCGGCCGCAGGCCCGAGCACGCGCGCCATCTCCTCGAGGTGGTCGGCGTAGTTGGCCCCGGTGAAGTAGATGTTGCGTGGGTTGGGCAGCGGCGCCAGCACGCGCACGCCGCGCAGCGGCGTGCGCTCGGCCATGCGCGCGGCCGCGGTCGTGAGTTTCTCTTCCGCCAGATCCCAGCGGTCGAGGATTTCGCGCACCGAGGAGAAGGTCTGCGACGCATAGAACCCGCCATCGCGCACCAAGCCGACGACGGGGCCTTCGCCGGCGTCGAAGGTGGTGACCTGGAAGTGTCCGCTCATGCGTCGCGTTCATCGAAGCTTCGAGGAATATAGTCCGCGGCGCAGCATCCCACCAACGCCTGCGGGCGATACCGGGCATCTGCCGAAGCGATGATCCGGCATCCGTTCGACCTCAACCTGCTGGCCGTGGCGGTGGCCATCGCCGATGCGCGCAGCGTGACGCGCGCCGCGCTCGCGATGCACATGAGCCAGCCGGGCCTGAGCACCGCGCTCGGCCGCCTGCGCCTGCAATTCGGCGACCCGATGTTCGTTCGCACGTCGCGAGGCATGGAGCCGACGGCGCGCGGCGCGCTGGTCGTCGCCGAGGCACGCGCGATCCTCGAGGCGGTGCAACGGCGGGTGCTCGCGGTGCCGCGCTTCGATCCGGCGGCGCAGACTCCGACGGAGTTCCGCTTCGCGATGGCCGACGTCGCGCAATCGCTGTTCCTGCCGCGCCTGCTGAGCGCGCTGCGCCAGGAGGCGCCGCTGGCCAGCGTGCGCGCGCTGGGCCACGAGCACTCGCGGCTCGAGGCGGCGCTGGAGTCGGGTGCCGCCGACCTCGCGGTCGGCTACTTCCCCGATCTGACCGGCAGCGCGCTGGTGCAGCAGCGGTTGTTCATGCACGGGTTCTGCTGCCTGCTGCGCACCGGCCACCGCTGCGCGAACGGCTTGTCGCGTGCCGACTTCGGTGCCCTCGAGCATGTCGTCGTCGAGGCGCCGGTGCACAGCCAGGAGATCGGCGAACGATACTTCGCGCGCCACGGCATCCACCGGCGCGTGCGCCTGCGCACGACGCACTTCCTGACGCTGCCCGGCATCCTCGAGGGAACCGATCTGGTCGCTACGGTGCCCGCCGGGCTGGGCGCGGTGCTGGCGCGCACCGGCCGGATCGTCGCGCTGCCGCCGCCCTACGCGCTGCCGCGCTACCAGGTGCGGCAGCACTGGCACAGGCGCTTCCATCAAGATCCCCGCAGCCGCTGGCTGCGTGCCCTGGTCGCGCGACTATTCGGCGCAGGTTCGGGCTTCGACCCGTGAACCGTGCAGTCAGGTCAGTCGACGAACAGGTCCGGCGAAGGCTCTCGAGTTCCCGGCTCCACCGCGCAGCGATCCGCATCGGACACGCCGCGCGCGGCGAGCACCGGCCACAGGCTGCTGATGGCGATGCCGTGCGAGCGCAGTTCGCCGGCATGCCCCAGCGTGCATTCGCTCATGCCGTACTTCGCCGTGGTTGGGGTAGGCGAGGTGGTCCTTGAACCTGTGCTCGCGCATGTTCAAGGGCGGCTCATGTTCGGCACGTGCGGGTGGCAGCCCGCCTGGCCACCGCGAGCCCGATGCCGCGACCGGCGCCCGTGATGAAGGGCGGGCGGCCCTTCAAGGTGCGTGTCGCGCTCATGGTCTCTGCGTCGTGGTCGGTGATCGCGTCGGCGCGGCGCGGCGGCCGGTTGCCGCTGCGAGCAGGCGCATGAAGGCATCGAGCACCACCGGGCGGGCGCGGTGCTGCGGGTCGTGCCCGACGCCGGTCAGCGCGTGCATCTCGAGCGGCATGCGGCCGTGCTCGACCAGCACGCGCGCGCTCGGCCGCCAGCCGTAGTCGTCGGCCTGGCCGAAGATCGCCGCGACCGGGCAGCGCACCTCGGCCACCTGCGGCGCCATCGTCCACTGCACGGCGGCCGGGTCGGCCCACGGCGTGTACCAGGCCCAGAACATGGCGTCGGTCTTGTCGCCGTGGTGGCGCGCCAGCTTCTCGCGCAGCCCGCCGCGCTCGTAGGCCTCGCGGGCGCCGCCCATGGCCCACACCATGTGCTCGTCGAGCGCGATCGTCGGCGAGCAGGCGCACACGCCGAGCACGGCGTCGGGATGCGCGGCGGCGGCCAGCAGCGACATCGCGCCGCCATCGCTGTGGCCGAACAGGACCGCCTGCCGGATGCCGAAGTGGCTCAGCAGATCGCCGAACACCGGCCCGGCCTCCGCGAAGCGGTACGAGCGCTCGCGGCCGCCGGCGAAAGGCTCCGAGCCGCCGTAGCCCCAGCGGTCGTAGGACAGCACGGCCAGGCCGGTGGCTTGCGCGATCGCCTCCGGCAGGTCTTTCCAGGTGCTGGTGCAGTCGAGGCCGCCGTGCAGCATCACCACCACCGGGTCGCCGCCGTCCACGCGGCCCCAGGTGCTGGCGGCGAGCCGACGTCCGCCCGCCGAGAAGACGTGCGCTTGCACCGGCTCGCGTTCAGTTCAGTACGACTTGGGCAGCCCCAGCACGTGCTCGCCGACGTAGTTCATCAGCATCTCGTTGTTGATCGGCGCGATCTCGAGCAGGCGGATCATCGGCCACAGCGTCACCACGTCGTAGTCGCGGTCGAAGCCGTAGCCGCCGTGGACCTGCAGCGTGCCCTCGATCGCCGCGACCGCCGCGCGCGAGGCCAGCAGCTTGGCCATGTTGGCGTGCGCGCCGGCGTCCTCGCCGTTGTCGAAGCGGTCGGCGGCGTCGTAGGTCATCAGGCGCGCCGCCTCGATCTCGGCCTTGGCCAGCGCCAGCCGATGCTGCAGGGCCTGGTAGCTGCCGATGGGCTTGCCGAAGGGCTTGCGGTCCTTGGCGTACGCCACCGCCTTGGACAGCGCGTAGTCGCCCAGGCCCAGCGCCGCCCCCGCAGCCAGCAGCCGCTCGGAGTTCAGGCCCTCGAACATCAGCTTGGCGCCCTTGCCGGGCTCGCCGATCACCGCGTCGGCCGGCAGCTTGACGTTGTCGAAAAACACCATGTACTGGCGCTCGGCGGTCTCGACCTGGATGTTGAGCTGCTGCAGCTTGATGCCCGGCGTCTTCATGTCCAGCACAAACAGCGACATGCCCTCGGTGCGGTGCTTCACCTCGCCGGCCTTGGTGGTGCGCGCCACCACCTGCATGTAGTCGGCGTCGCGCGCGCCGGAGATGAAGACCTTCTGGCCGTTCAGCGTCCAGCCGCCGTCGGCGTTGCGCGTGGCCAGCGTCGACATCGAGAAGCTGTTGGTGCCGGCGTTCGGCTCGGTGATCGCGAAGCACATCTTCTTCTCGCCGGTGCAGGTGGGCGTCACGTATTTCGCGATCTGCTCCTTGGTGCCGTTGCGCACGATCGGCACCCGTGCCAGGCCGGTGACGACGAGGAAGAGCGTCGGCACGCCGGCCAGCGCGAGCGCCTCGTTGAGCGCGGTGATCTCGAGCACGCCGCCGCCGGAGCCGCCGTGCTCCTCGGGGATCGACAGGCCGAGCAGGCCGAACTTGCCGAGCGCCTGCCACAGCTCGTCGGGGAAGCGGTCTTCCTTGATGCACTGCAGGATGTAGCTGCGCGGGAACTGCTTGGTGACGCCGCGCGCGGCTTCCTGGATGTCGCGCACGCGCGACTGGATGATCGACGAGGCCGTGGTGCGGCCGCTCGGCGTGGTCTGGGTGTTCATCGACGGTCCCTTTCGCGAGAGTGTGCGAGTGTTTGCGAGGGTGTGCGAGCAGCCGCCGTTCAGACGGCGAGGTCGGCCGGAATGGTGACGGGATGGTCGAGCAGCATCTGCGCGTAGGCCTTGCCCTGCGAGTCCATGCGCACCGACGCGATGCCGCCGCCGCCGAGCGCCTCCTGCAGCGTGAAGTTCAGCGCGTGCGTGCCGGGCAGGTCGTAGCGGCGCACTTCGCCGCGGGCCAGGTGCGCGAACCAGCGCGCCACCGCCTGCTCGGTGATCGCGGCGCGGATGAAGGGCAGGAACTCGGGCTTGCGCGCGATGATGCCGATGTTGGCCGAGTCGCCCTTGTCGCCGCTGCGGCCCCAGGCCAGCTGCACCAGCGGCACGCTGCGGCTGCCGCGGGCGAAGGCATCGGCCGCGGGCAACGGGCCACCCACCGCGGGCAGCGCGGCCGGGTCGAAGCGCACGCCGGCGAGCGCGGGTGCCGCAACCTTCTGCGCGCCCATGTCGATGCTCACGGCCAGCTGCGACTTCGGCACCAGGCACGAGAACAGCCGCACCACCGGCTGCACCTTCGGCCGCCCGCCGGTGAAGCCGGTGATCGCCGGCGCCGACATCAGCGCCATCGGCGCCACCTCGCGCGAGAACAGCTCGAGCGCGTCCTTCAGCGGGTGGCGCACGCCGACCTTGAGCATGACCTCGCGCGCCGACACCTTGGCCTGCGGACCGTAGGAGTCCTCGGCGCCGATCGCCTCGACGCTGGCCTCGGTGAAGTCGCCCCAGCCGCGCTCGGCGTACTTGCGCCGCATGCGCGCGAGCATCGCGGCGCCGGCGCGGCGCGCCTTCGCGCCGGCGTCGATGCCGCCGATCATGAACAGGCTCAGCGCGCGGAAGCCGTCGGCATACGTCACGCTCACCTTGGCTTGGTCGGTGGGCGGGCGGCCACGCGCGCCTTTGACCTCCACACGGTCCGGCCCGGTCTGGGTGAGCGTCACGGCAGTGAAGTCGCACACCACGTCGGGCAGGATGTAGGCGCGCGGATCACCGATCTCGTAGAGCATCTGCTCGCCGACCGTGGACGGGCAGACCAGCCCGCCGGTGCCCGGCGGCTTGGTGATGACGAAGCTGCCGTCGGCGCGGCACTCGGCGATCGGAAAGCCCATGTCGTCCCAGCCGGGCACGCTGGCCCAGTCGGTGTAGTTGCCGCCGGTGGTTTGCGTGCCGCACTCGATCAGGTGGCCGGCCAGGCTGCCCTGCGCGAGCTTGTCGAGGTCGTCGGCGGTCCAGCCGAAACGCGCGATCAGCGGCGCCAGCGTCACCGCGCTGTCCACGCAGCGGCCGGTGACCACGATGTCGGCGCCGGCGGCGAGCGCGGCGGCGATCGGGAACGCGCCGAGGTAGGCGTTGGCGCTCATCACCTTGGGCGGAAAGGGTGCGCCGGAGAACATCTCCTTCGTGCCGGCAGCACGCAGGGCCTCGACCTGCGGCATCAGGTCGTCGCCGAGCACCGCGGCGATCTTCAGGTCCACGCCTTCGGCGGCGGCGGCGGCCACGAGCGCATCGCGGCAGGCCGACGGGTTCACGCCGCCGGCGTTGGCGACCACCTGGATGCCGCGCGCCTTGAGCTGCTTCATCAGCGGCTTCATCGTGGCGACGAAGTCCGGCGCGTAGCCCTGCGTCGGATCCTTCGCGCGGGCGCGAATCAGCAGCGACATCGTGATCTCGGCCAGGTAGTCGAAGACCAGCACGTCGATGTCGCCGTGCTCGACGAGCTGCGCGGCGGAGAACTCGGTGTCGCCCCAGAAGCCGGAGGCGCAGCCGATGCGGAGGGTGCTCTTGCTCATGCGGATGAATCCTTTCGCGAGGTGTCGGTGAAGGCCTGGGTCAGCCGGCGGCGCCGGTCGGGCGCGGCCAGAACACGCGCCAGATGCCCTTGGCGGTGGCACACACGCGCCCGTGCTCGTCGAGCAGCTCGCCCTCCGCGAAGGCCAGGCTGCGGCGCGAGCGCACGACCCTGCCGTGCGCCTCGAAGCGTGCGCCGGCGGCGGCATCGACGTAGCAGATGTCGAGGTTGATCGTCGACTGGCGCAAGGCACCGGGGTCGATCTCCCGCATCTCCGGCCGCGCCAGGTTGGCGGACGCGATCGCGCAGCCGAGCGCGGCGTCGAACATGTAGGCGATGACGCCGCCGTTGATCACGTCGGCCGAGCCGCCGCCGCCGCGCTGCACGGCGGTCGGCTGGCGAAGGTGGACGATGGCGCGCCCGATGCTGCCGAGCTCCAGCTCCAGTCCCTGTGCGCTGAGGAAGGTGTTGCTGCCCCAGCGTTGCCAGAAGGCTTTGACGACTTCGGGGGGAAGGGGGGGCTGATCGGTCACGGTCGGGTTCCTGTCACAGGCGTTGCGGGCGCGCGAGTCCGAGCGCCTCGATGCGCTCGACGTGCGCGAGCAGCGAGCGCTTGGCCACCGGCCAGAGCGGCTTCGGCGTGTCGGCGTAAGCGACCGGCACCCAGTCGTCGGGGCCGCCGTCGGGGCGCTCGCGCATCGCCGCCAGCACCTTGGCCTCGCGCGCCAGCCGGTGCGCCTTCAGCCACGCGATGGCCTGCGGCGCCGAGCCGATGACGTGGCCGTGCGCCGGCAGGATGAAGCGGATGTCGTGGTGCTCGCACTCCTGCAGCAGGCGGTCGAGCGAATCGATGTACGCGGCCATGTTGCCGTCGGGCGGGTCGATCACCGTGGTGCTGCCGTTGAGCACGTGGTCGCCGGAGAACAGCAGGCCGTCTTCCTCGAGCACCAGGCACAGGTGGTTGGCGGCATGGCCCGGCGTGTGCACGGCGCGTAGCGTCACGCGGTGCTCGGGATCGTCGAGCACGACGCGTTCGCCGTCGGCGAGCACGCGGTCGGGGGTGAACTCCGAATGCGCCCGCGCCGTCGCCTCGGACGGCAGGCCGAGGATCGGGGGGCGGCGGCCAGTCGCGGCCTCGCAGGCCTGCGCCAGCGGACGCGCGGCGGGCGAATGGTCGGGATGCGAATGCGTGCAGACGATGGTCTGCACCTTGCCGCCGGTGAACTCGACCAGGCGCGCGACGTGCGCGTCGTCCGGCGGCCCGGGGTCGATCACGAGGTAGCCGGCCGCCGGGCTGCCGAGGAGGTAGCAGTTCGTCCCCGGCCCGGTCATCACGCCGGGGTTGGGCGCGGTGAAGCGCCACAGGTGGCGCAGCAACTGCACCGGCCGCTCGCTCTGCCAGTCGAGCGCATGCAGCATGTGCCCGTCGGGGCAGACCAGTTCGAGTTCGCCGAAGGGCAGGTCGGTCTCCATGTAGCGCTGCGGCTTGCCGCCGACGAACGCGCCGCGCGGGCACGACTCCCACAGCGGCCGGCCGCCGGCGCAGGCGGCGAGCACCGCCTCGACGCTGGCGAACCCGGCCAGCCAGCGCAGCGTGCGCAGGGTCGGGAAGATCATCGGCAGCGTGCCAGCCTCGTGGCGCGCCAGTGCGTCGGCGGCGCGCAGCCACACCGGCTCGAACTGTTCGGCGTCGTCGGCCACCGGCGCCTGGCCATCGGGCATGCGGCCGACGAGGAACAGCGTGTCGAAGCGGCGCGGCTGCACATCGCGGTCGGTGGTCCAGCGCACCGCCACGCGCAGCGCGTCGGCGGCCAGGCGCAGGCCACTGGCGCGCAGTTGCGGGTGCAGCGGCTCGTGGCGCCGCAGCTGGGCGAGCGCCTGTGCGTTCACCGGGCGGCCGGCGGCGTCGTGCGCGTGCAGCACGCCGAGCTCTTCGAAGCTTTCACGCAGCGCCGCCACCGCGGCGGCAAGGTGCGGAAGCGCGGCAGCGGCCGGCGCCACCAGGTCGGCGGCCGCCGCGTCGGCCTCATCGACGCGGCCACCGGGAAACACGAACACCCCGGGCAGGAAGCTGGCGTTCGGCGAGCGCCGCGTCAGCAGCACCTCGGGCCCAGCTTCGGCATCGCGCAGCCACAGCAGCGTGGCCGCCGGCCGCGGCTGGACCGGCGTGCGCGCCGGATGCAGTTGGAGAGTCGGGCGGACCATGTGCAGCGGCCCGTTCAGGCGCTGGCGCTGTTGGCGCGCAGCAGATCGTCGAGCGTGCGCTCGAGGTGGCGCAGCGAATTGCACTCGCGCGCGATGTGGCAGTATGGGGCGTAGCGCTTCATCTCCGAATCGCCCAGGCCCCAGAACGAACGCGGCTCGGGGTTGAGCCAGATGACGCGGCGGGCGCGGCCGTAGAGCGTCTTCATGATGTCGCTGCGCGCCTCGCCGCGGTTGTTGCGCGCGTCGCCGAGCACCAGCACCGTCGTGCGGTGGTCGATGCGGTGCATCAGCTGCTCGTCCAGGTCGAGCAGCATCTGGCCGTAGTCGGTGCCCGAGCCGCCGACCGCATGCATCACCTTGTCGACCGCCTGCTCGACCGGCAGCGACTCGAACGTGGCGCTCACGTCGACGAGGTGGTTGGTGAACGCGTACGACTGCACATCGGACAGCAGCTCGTCCAGGCTGTAGAGGAACAGCAGCAGGAAGCGCGCGTACTGGCGCACCGAGCCGCTCACGTCGCAGATCGCCACCACCTTGGGCCGCTCGATGCGCGTGCTGCGCCAGTGGGTCTCGAACAGCACGCCACCATAGGCCGCGTTGGCGCGCTGGGTGCGGCGGAAGTCGAGCTGGCCGCGCTGCTCGCGGCGCTTGCGCCGGGCGTGGCGCTCGGCCAGGCGGCGGGCGATCTTGCGCACGATCTCGTGCATGCGCGCGAAGTCGCGGCGATCGATGTTCGACAGCTTCTGCGACTGCAGGAACTCGTCGTGCAGCTCGCGCGTCGGCGCCGTGCCGTAGAGCGCGAGCTTGCGCTCGACGAAGTTGCGCACTTCGTTGAAGAGCCGCTTGCGCGCCAGCTCGAGGTCGGCATGGCGCTTTGGCGCCAGCGTCTGGCGGCGCGCCTCGCTGATCTCGCGGTCGAGCAGTTCGAGCCCCATCGCCTGCTGGATCTTCTGCGTGTAGTGGCCTTTCTGGGTGAAGAACCAGATGTCGGTCAGGCCGACGTCGCGCGCGGCCTGCTGCATGCGCCGCGCAAGCGCAGCCGAGTCGCCCGCCATCAGCAGCTGCGACAGCGCCTGCCCCGCGCTGCCTTGGCAGCCGCCGGGGCCGCCGCTGCCCTGGCCGCTGCCTTCCTGCGGTGGTGTCTGCGGCTGCTGCGCAGCCCCCGTTGCGGCGCCCGCGGCGCCGGCCGGGCCGGTGCCGAACGAATCGAAGCGGAAGAAGCGGTCGAACGCCTCGTCGAAGATCGCGCGGTCGGGCAGCGTCTTGGCCAGCGTCGTGCCGAGCGCCGACTTGAGCAGGTCGCGCTCGCCCCAGCCGACCAGCGCGGTGGCGCGCGCGGCATCGATCTGCGCGTTCAGGCTGACGTCGAGATCGCTGCCGCGCAGCGCCTTGAAGAAGTCCTCAAGCGTGGCTTGCATGGGGGAACTCCGCGTTCTTGCGCGCCTTGTCCAGCAGCGCGGGCAGCTGCTCGGCGGCGGTGGCGATGTCCTGCTCGAACTTCAGGAACACGTTGAGCGTGTCGCGCACCAGGTCCAGGTTCAGGTGCTCGGAGTTCAGCAGCAGCAGCGTCTTGGCCCAGTCGATGGTCTCGCTGATCGAGGGCTGCTTCTTCAGGTCCATCTCGCGCACCGCCTGCACGAAGGCGACGAGCTCGTGGTTGAGCTTTTCCGACAGCCCCGGCACGCGCCGCTCGAGGATGCGCCGCTCGACCATCGCCTCGGGGAACGGGATGTGCAGGTGCAGGCAGCGGCGCTTGAGCGCGTCGCTCATCTCGCGCGTGTTGTTGCTGGTGAGGAAGACCAGCGGCTTGACCTTGGCGGCGATCGTGCCCAGCTCCGGCACCGAGACCTGGAAGTCCGACAGCACCTCGAGCAGGAAGGCCTCGAACTCGGGGTCGGACTTGTCGACCTCGTCGATCAGCAGCACGCAGCCGCGCTCCTGGTGCAGCGCCTGGTACAGCGGGCGCGGCTCGAGGAAGTGCTCGGAGAAGAACAGGTCGTCGTGCGCGTGCAGCTTCTCAATCGAGGCCGCCAGCCCGACGGCGCCCTGCATCAGCTCGGCCAGTTTGTCCTTCAGCAGCTGCGTGTACAGCAGCTGCTTGCCGTACTTCCATTCGTACAGCGCCTTGGACTCGTCGAGCCCCTCGTAGCACTGCATGCGGATGAGCGGCACGTCGAGGATGGTGGCCATGCTCTTGGCGAGCTCGGTCTTGCCGACGCCGGCCGGCCCTTCGACGAGCACGGGCTTCTCGAGGTTGAAGGCGAGAAACACCGCCGTGGCGAGCTGCCGGCTGGCGATGTAGTCCACGTCGGACAGGCGCGACGCGATGACGTCAACGCTCTCGAAGTGGGTGTCATGCAGGGACTTCATGCGTATTCCGGGGCTGGAGGAGGGAAGAACCGGCGTCCAGCTGGCGGGCCTCGCCGACGCTGCGGGCAATGCCGAGCACCGTGCGCAGATCGCTTGCCGTGCGCCGCAGCGCGTCGCCGAGGTCGTCGAGCGTGGCGGCGAAGGCCTCGAAGCCCGACTGCCAGCGCTCGAACAGGATGCGTGCACCCACGGTGAGGCGGGCGAGGTCGGCATCGGGGCCATGCCGCTCGAGGTGGCGCGCCGCCTCGTCGGCCAGGGCCTGCAACGCCACCAGTTCGAGCTGCAGCGCGCCGATGCGGCGGATCGTCGCAGGCGCGGGCCGGGTGTTGCGCAACCAGGCTGCCAGCGTGTCGAGCTCGGCCTGCATCGCGCCGCACATCGTGGCGGCGAGCAGCGCGTCCTCGACGATGCGCACCGGGCGTGCGATGCCGTCGAACGCGTCGCCATCGGTGTGGAGCCGGCGCGCGTCGAATACCACGCAGGCATCGAAAACCAGGCTCGCGTGGCCGAGCGGCGCCAGCGCCGCCGCCGCTGCGTCCTGCACCAGCAGCCCCGTCTGGCCGCGCTCGACGACGAAGGCGTCGAAGCGCTTGCGCCCGGCCGCCTCGCCGGTGACGGCGAGCACGATGAAGACGTCGGCCGCGGGCCCGTTGCTCACCCACGACTTGCGGCCGTCGAGCAGCCAGCCGTCACCGTGCCGGCGCGCGGTGCAGCGCAGCAGCTTCGGGTGCGCGCCGGCCTCGGGCTCGGAGACGGCCAGGCCGACGATGCGCTGGCCGCCGGCCATCATGCGCAGCAGGGCCCGGTGGCCGTCGATGCGCGCGTTCGGTCCGATGACGAAGCGGCCTAGCATCTCGTGCAGCAGCCACGCCAGCGCGAGGCCCAGGCTGCCCGTCTCGTGCGCGATCGTGCCGCCCAGCCGCGCGATGGACGGCCAGCCGGCGCGGGCGCCGCGTCCGTCGAGGTCGAAACCCACGCCGAGCAGGCGTTGCGCGGCGAGGTGCTGCCACCAGGCCTGGGGGAACGGCCCATCGCGGCCCACCGGCGGGGCGGTGCGCAGTGCGGCGAGCATGCGCCCCGCCAGCGCGCCCGGTTCGTCCGACTGCGCGCTGCGCTCGAGGCCGGCGGGTTTCATGCCTGGAACCCGAGCTGGCGCGCCGCGAGATCGCGCATCACTTCCTCGGCACCGCCGCCGATGGCGTTGACCTTCACCTCGCGGTAGATGCGCTCGACCTTGACGCCACGGATGAAGCCCGCGCCGCCGTGCAGCTGCACCGCCTCGCTGGCGCAGAAGGCCATGGTCTGCGTGGCCTGGTTCTTCAGCAGGCAGATCTCGCCCACCGGCGAGTCGCCCTGCTCGACGCGCCAGGCGAGCAGTTCCAGCAGCGCCTGGGTGGCCTCGATGCGCATCGCCATGTCGGCCAGCTTGTGGCGCGTGACCTGCTGGTCGATCAGCTTGCCGCCGAACATCTCGCGCTGGCGCGACCAGGCGAGCGCCTCGTCCAGGCACACGCGCGCGAAACCGTTGGCGCCCGCGGCGAGGAAGATACGCTCGCGGTTGAAGTTGCGCATGATCGCCTTGAAGCCCTGGTTCTCGGCGCCAACCAGGTTGGCGGCCGGCACACGCGCCGCGTCGAAGTGCAGCGTCGCGGTGTCCGAGCACAGCCAGCCCATCTTGGCCAGCGGCGTCTGCGTGAAGCCGGGCGTGCCTTTCTCGACGAGCAGCAGCGACACGCCCGCCGGCCCCGCGCCGCCGGTGCGCACGGCCACGGTGTAGAAGTCGGCGCGCATGCCCGAGGTGATGAAGGTCTTGGACCCGTTGACGATGTAGTCCTCGCCGTCGCGCCGCGCCGTCGTGCGCAGGTTGGCCACGTCCGAGCCACCCGAGGGTTCGGTGATCGCCAGCGCACTGATCTTCTCGCCGCGCAACACCGCCGGCAGCACCTTGCGCTGGAGCGCCTCGGAGCCTGCGTGCACGATCGGCGGGCAGCCGATGGTGTGCGACATCAGGCTCGCGAGCACGCCGCCGGCGCCGCAGCGCGCCAGCTCCTGGCTGGCGACGATGGTCATGAACAGGTCGCCGTCGTTGCCGCCGAGTTCGGCCGGAAAGCCCAGGCCGAGCAGGCCGATCTCGGCCGCTTTCGCGTAGAGCTCGCGCGGGAAGGCGCCGTCGGCCTCCCACTGCTCGACATGCGGGGTGACCTCGCGGGCGACGAAGCGCCGCATCGCATCGCGGAACGCGGCGTGCTCGGCGCTGTAGAAGGGGCTGGATGTGCTCATGGGCGCTGATGGGTCGGGTTCGGGGATGTCCGCAAGGTGTCAGGCCGCGGCGGCCTCGTCGGCGAGCTTGACGACCACCGCGCGTGTGGCGACCTGCTCGCCGACCGCGGCGCCGAGGCGCTCGACGATGCCGTCGCGGCGGGCGAGCAGCTGGTGCTCCATCTTCATCGCCTCGAGCACGGCGACGCGCTGCCCCTTGGCGACGCGCTCGCCCACCGCGACCAGCACCGCCAGCAGCCGCCCGTTCATCGGCGCGCGCACCGCAGAGTCGCCGGCGGCGTCGGCGCGCAACGGCGGCGCGTGGGTGAGGTCGTCGACGGCATGGGCCGCGCCCTGCCAGGCCAGGTGCAGCCGGCCCTCGGCGAACACCGCGTCGGCATCGGCATGCAGCCCGTCGATGGCCAGGCGCCTCGCGGGCCCGGCAGCGTCGAGCAGGTCGACGGCGTGCATGGCGCCGTCGGGGCACTCGACGCGCAGCCGGCCGCGGCCGGCGATGGTGACGTGCAGGGCTTGCCGCGCCCCCCCCACGCCGAGCACGAGCGGCCAGCGCGCCGGCCCGTTGGAGCGGAAGCCGGCCTGCGGGCCGTGGAACGACGTGGCGTCGAACCAAAGTGCTGCGGCTACCGCGAGCGTGCGGCTGTCGGGTACCGCCGGGCGCAGCCGCTCCGGCCCGAAGTGGCGGGCGATGAAGGCGGTGGTCGCCTCGCCCGCGGCGAATTCGGGGTGCGCCGTGGCGTCGGCAAGGAAGCCAAGGTTCGTCGGCAGGCCCAGCACGCGCGTGTCGGCCAGGGCGCCGGCAAGCCGGCGCCGCGCCTCGTCGCGGGTGGCGCCGTGGGCGATGATCTTGGCGATCATCGGGTCGTAGAACGGGCTGATCGCCTGTGCGGGGGCGATGCCGTGCTCGACGCGGATGCCGGCGCCGGCGGGCGGCCGCCACAGCGCCACCGCGCCGCTCTGCGGCAGGAAGTTGGCGGCCGGGTCCTCGGCGTAAAGCCGCACCTCGATCGCGTGCCCAGCCAGGCGCACGTCGTCCTGCGCCAGGGGCAGCGGCTCGCCGCGCGCCACCGCGAGCTGCCAAGCCACCAGGTCGAGCCCGGTGACGCACTCGGTGACCGGGTGCTCCACCTGCAGCCGCGTGTTCATCTCGAGGAAGTAGAAGCGGCCTTCGCGGTCGAGCAGGAATTCCACCGTGCCGGCGCCGACATAGTCCACGGCCCGCGCCGCTGTGACCGCCGCCGCGCCCATGCGCGCGCGCAGGGCGGCATCGACGGCCGGCGAAGGCGCTTCCTCGAACACCTTCTGGTGCCGGCGCTGCACGGAGCAGTCGCGCTCGCCGAGGTGGATGACGTGGCCGTGGCGGTCGCCGAAGACCTGCACCTCGACGTGCCGCGGCTCGATCACCGCGCGCTCCAGGATCAGCTCGTCGGAGCCGAAGGCGTTGGCCGCTTCCGAGCGCGCGCGCGCCAGCGCGTCAGGCAGGTCGTCGAGGTCGTGCACGAGCCGCATGCCGCGGCCACCGCCGCCGGCTGCCGCCTTCACCATCACCGGAGCGCCGATCTCGCGCGCCTGCCGCAGCAGGGTGGCGTCCGACTGGTCGCTGCCCTGGTAGCCCGGCACGCAGGGCACGCCGGCGGCGAGCATCAGCCGCTTGGCGGCGGCCTTGTTGCCCATCTGCTCGATGGCGTGCGGGTCGGGGCCGATGAAGACCAGCCCCGCCTCCTGCACCGCGCGCGCGAAGGCGGCGTTCTCCGACAGGAAGCCGTAGCCGGGGTGGATGGCATCGGCGCCGCTGGCGGCGGCTGCGCGCAACACCGCCTCGACGTTCAGGTAGCTCTCGCGCACCGGCGGCGGGCCGATGCACAGCGCCT
Source organism: Burkholderiales bacterium (assembly GCA_016223165.1). Classification (GTDB taxonomy): domain Bacteria; phylum Pseudomonadota; class Gammaproteobacteria; order Burkholderiales; family Burkholderiaceae_C; genus Rubrivivax. The sequence continues at coordinate 162,134 of JACRPO010000012.1, read as the reverse complement.
CGTCGGCCTGCCGCACATGCAAGGCACCGGCGTCGGCCTCGCTGTAGACGGCCACCGTTCGATAGCCCTGGGCGCGGGCGGTGCGGAACACGCGGCAGGCGATCTCGCCGCGATTGGCGACGAGGATCTTGTGGAAGGTGGTTCGCATTGCAGCCGCCCTCAGATCCGCGCCACGCCGAAGCTGTTGGGCCGCACGGTGCGCGCGCGGCCTTCGCGGCAGACCGCGAGCGCCAGCGCCAGCACAGCGCGCGTGTCGCGCGGGTCGATGATGCCGTCGTCCCACAGCCGCGCGGTGGCGAACAACGAATGGGATTCCATGTCGAAGCGCTGCAGGATCTCTTCGCGCATCGCCGTCAAGGCCGCCTCGGGCGCAGGCTTGCCGCTGCGCGCCGTTTTTTCTTCGGTGACGATGCGCATGACCATCGCCGCCTGCTCGCCGCCCATCACCGCGACGCGCGCGTTCGGCCACGCGAACAGGAACTGCGGGTCGTAGGCGCGCCCGCACATGCCGTAGTTGCCCGCGCCGAACGAGGCGCCGATCATCAGCGTGATGCGCGGCACCTTGCAGTTGGTGACGGCCTGGATCATCTTCGCGCCGTGCTTGATCATGCCGGCCTGCTCGACTTCCTTGCCGACCATGAAGCCGGTGGTGTTCTGCAGGTAGACCAGCGGCGTGCCCGACTGCTCGCACAGCTGCATGAACTGGGTGGCCTTGTTCGCGCCCTGCGGGTCGATCGGGCCGTTGTTGCCGATGAAGCCGCAGGGCTGGCCCTCGATCGCGCCGTGGCCGCAGACGGTGGCTGCACCGTACTCGGGCTTGAAGTCGAGGAAGTCGGAGTCGTCGATCAGCCGCGCCAGCAGCTCGCGCACGTCGTAGGGCTGGCGGTAGTCGGGCGGCACGAGGCCGAGGATCTCTTCGGCGGAACAGCGCGGCGGCAGCCAACGCCGGCCGCTGCCGCCGCCGGGCCGCTCGTTCCAGGGCAGCCTGGTCAGCAGGTCGCGCGCGATGCGGATGCCGTCGGCATCGTCCTCGGCAAGGTACTCGGCCACGCCGGAGACGCGCGTGTGCATCTCGGCGCCTCCGAGTTCCTCGTCGCCGGCGATCTCGCCGGTGGCGGCCTTCAGCAGCGGCGGCCCGGCAAGGAAGGCCTTGCCGCGGCCGCGCACCATGATCACGTAGTCGGACATGCCGGGCAGGTAGGCCCCTCCGGCGGTCGAGTGGCCGTGCATCACCGTGACCTGCGGGATGCCCGCGGCCGACAGGCGCGCCTGGTTGGCGAAGCCGCGCCCGCCCTCGATGAACACCTCGCCCACGTGCATGAGGTTGGCGCCGCCGGATTCGACCAGCCGCACGATCGGCAGCCGGTTCTCCAGCGCGATCGCCTCGGCGCGCAGGCTCTTGCGCAGCCCCATCGGGGTGATGGTGCCGCCCTTGATCGCGCTGTCGGAGGCGATGACCATGCAGCGGATGCCGGCGACGATGCCGATGCCGGTGATCAGCGCGCCGCCCAGCACGTTCTTCTCGCCGTCGTCGTCGTGCATGCGCAGGCCGGCCAGTGTGGACAGCTCCAGCCAGGGCGAGCCGCGATCCAGCAGCAGCGACACGCGCTCCCGCGGGAGCAGCTGCTGGCGCGCGCGAAAGCGCGACTCCAGCGCGTTCGATGCGTCGCGCACGCGCGCTTCGAGGCCACGGAAACTGTCGAGGAGCGCCTGCATCTCGGCGCGATGTTGGCGGAACCGATCCGACTGCGTGTCGATGCTGGATTCGATGATGCCCATGGCTGCTGTACTATCGACCTAACGCTTGTTAGCTGATACAGTGTACGCCATGGCGGAGAAATCAGACAGTCATCGGCGGCGCGAGATTCTGCAGGCGGCCGCACGCCTGTTCCGTCACGCGGGCTACGAGCGCACGTCGGTGCGCCAGATCGCCGAAGCGGTGTCGATGACCTCGGGCTCGCTCTTCTATCACTTCAACTCGAAGGAAGAAATCCTCGTCGCCGTGATGGAAGAGGGCATTCGCAACGCGTTCGACCGCGTGCGCGCCGGGCTCGAGCGCGAGCAGCGCATGCCTGAGAAGCTGCTGGCGATGGTGCGCTGCCACCTGGGCGTGCTGCTCGGACCGCACCTGGACGCGCTGATGGTGCTCGTCTACGAGTGGCGCAGCCTGTCGGCACCGGCCATGAAGCGCGTGCTGGCCTGGCGCAACGGCTACGAGGATCTGTGGGACGGCGTGCTCGGTGCCGCCGCCGCGCAGGGTTTCGTGCACCGCGACGTGGTGCTGGTGCGCCAGGCCGCACTGGGGGCGTTGAACTGGACCGGCCAGTGGTACCGCCGCGACAGCCGGCTCGATGTCGATGCCCTCGGGCTGCGCATGTACGAATTGCTTTTCCCTCGCCTGCACGAGCACCTGGGCGAGCGCGCCGCGTTCGCCACCGCCGCGGCGGGGCCGCATTCCGCCGGCGAGGTGGGCGCCTTTTCTATCCTTTCCCTCGATGGAGAAAACCTGAAGTGAAGATCCTGGTCGCTGTGAAGCGGGTGCTCGACTACAACGTCAAGGCCCGCGTGAAATCCGATGGCTCGGGGGTCGACCTCGCCGGCCAGAAGCTGTCGATGAACCCATTCGACGAGATCGCCTGTGAAGAGGCGGTGCGCCTGAAGGAAGCCGGCGTCGCCACCGAGATCATCGCCGTCTCGTGCGGCCCCGCCGGCTGCCAGGAGACCCTGCGCAGCGCGATGGCGATCGGCGCTGACCGCGGCGTGCTGGTCGAGACCGACGCCGTGCTCGAGCCGCTGGCCGTGGCCAAGCTGATGAAGCATGTCGCCGCGAAGGAAGGCGTGCAGATGGCGATCTTCGGCAAGCAGGCGATCGACGACGACGCCGGGCAGGCCGGCCAGATGTTTGCGGGCCTGATGGGCTGGGGTCAGGCCACCTTCGTGTCCAAGGTAAAGGTCGAGGGCGACGCCGCGCTGGTGACTCGAGAGATCGACGGCGGCCTGGAGAACCTGAAGCTCAAGCTGCCGGTGGCCGTGACCACCGATCTGCGCCTGAACGAGCCGCGCTTCATCACGCTGCCCAACATCATGAAGGCGAAGAAGAAGCCGCTCGAGGTGCTGAAGGCGGCCGAACTCGGCCTCGACCTCGCCCCGCGCACGACCACGCTGCGCGTGGACGAGCCCGCCGCGCGCAAGGCGGGCATCAAGGTGGCCGACGTGGCCGACCTCGTCAAGCGGCTCAAGGAAGAAGCGAAGGTGCTGTGACATGACGATCCTGATCATTGCGGAACACGACGGCGCCGCGCTCAAGCCGTCGACCCTGAACACCGTGGCCGCGGCCGGCAAGATCGGCGGCGACATCCACGTGCTGGTGGCCGGCAGCGGCTGCGCCGCCGCGGCTTCGGCCGCCGCCGCGGTGGCCGGCGTGGCCAAGGTTCTGGTGGCCGATGCGGCCCATCTGGCCGCGCAGTCGGCCGAGAACCTGGCGGCGGTGGTCGTCGCCTGTGTGCAGGCCGATGCCGCCTGCACCCACCTGCTGGCGCCGGCCACGCCGTTCGGCAAGAACGTGCTGCCGCGCGCGGCGGCCCTGCTCGACAGTTCGCAGATCTCCGACGTGACCGCCGTCGAAGCGCCGGACACCTTCGTGCGGCCGTTCTACGCCGGCAACGCGATGGCGCGCGTGAAGTCGGCCGACAAGATCAAGGTGCTCAGCGTGCGCACCACGGCCTTCGATCCGGCCGCGGCCAGCGGCGGCAGCGCCACGGTGCAGCCGGTGGCGGCCGGCGCCGACCTGGGCCTGTGCGAACTGCTCGGCCGCGAGGTCGTCAAGCTCGAGCGACCCGAGCTGACGGCGGCGTCGATCATTGTCTCGGGCGGGCGCGGCCTCGGCGCGGCGGACAAGTTCCACGCCGTGCTCGAGCCGCTGGCCGACAAGCTGGGCGCGGCGTTGGGCGCCTCGCGCGCGGCCGTCGACGCGGGCTACGCGCCCAACGACTACCAGGTCGGCCAGACCGGCAAGATCGTCGCGCCACAGCTCTATGTGGCCGTGGGCATCTCGGGGGCCATCCAGCACCTGGCCGGCATGAAGGACAGCAAGGTCATCGTCGCGATCAACAAGGACGCCGAGGCGCCGATCTTCCAGGTGGCCGACTACGGCCTGGTGGGCGATCTCTTCGCGGCGGTCCCGGAGCTCGTCGCGGCACTGTAGGCGGCACCCGGCCCGCCGGGCCGGATGTCCATTCTGACTTCCGCTTCACTGCGCCTCGATAGGCTCGTTGCCCCATGTCCGTCTCCAGCGAACGCCATCCCGAACTTCGCGCCGCGCTGCGCGATCTGTTCAAGCGCTTTCCCGACGAGTACTTCCGCAAGGTGGACGACGCACGCGGCTACCCCGCCGAGTTCGTCGATGCGCTCACCGAGGCCGGCTGGCTGGCGGTGATGATCCCGGAGGAGTACGGCGGCGCCGGCCTTGGCCTGGCCGAAGCCTCGGTGGTGATGGAGGAAGTGAACCGCTGCGGGGGCAACGCAGGCGCCTGCCACGGCCAGATGTACAACATGGGCACTTTGCTTCGCCACGGCTCGGCGGAGCAGAAGCGCCGCTACCTGCCCGGCATCGCCAGCGGCAAGCTGCGCCTGCAGAGCATGGGCGTCACCGAACCGACCACCGGAACCGACACGACCCAGCTCAAGACAACGGCGCTGCGCAGGGGCGATCGCTACGTCGTCAACGGGCAAAAGGTGTGGATCTCGCGCGTGCAGCACAGCGATCTGATGATCCTGCTGGCGCGCACCACGCCGCTGACGGAGGTCAAGCGCAAGTCCGAGGGCATGTCGATCTTCATCGTCGACCTGCACGAAGCCATCGGCAAGGGCATGACCGTGCGGCCGATCCGCAACATGGTCAACCACGAGACCAACGAGCTGTTCTTCGAGAACCTGGAGATCCCGGCCGAGAACCTGATCGGCGAGGAAGGCAAGGGCTTCAAGTACATCCTTGACGGCCTCAACGCCGAGCGCACGCTGATCGCGGCAGAGTGCATCGGCGATGCACGCTGGTTCGTCGCGCGCAGCGCAGCCTATGCGTGCGAGCGGCGCGTCTTCGACCGGCCGATCGGCCAGAACCAGGGCGTGCAGTTCCCGATCGCCGAGAGCCACATCGAGACCGAGGCCGCCGACCTGATGCGCTGGCGCGCCTGCGAGCTGTTCGACGCCAAGCAGGCCTGCGGCGCCGAGGCCAACATGGCCAAGTACCTGGCGGCCAAGGCCTCGTTCGAGGCGGCCAACGTCGCGATCCAGACCCACGGCGGCTTCGGCTTCGCCTGCGAATACGACGTCGAGCGCAAGTTCCGCGAAACGCGCCTGTACCAGGTGGCGCCGATCTCGACCAACCTGATCCTGTCGTACGTGGCCGAGCATGTGCTCGGCCTGCCGCGTTCGTTCTAGGTTCGTCCGGAAAGCGCCCGCCATGCGTCCGCTCCAAGGCATGCTCGTCGTCACGCTTGAGCACGCCATCGCCGCCCCGTTCTGCACCCGCCAGCTCGCCGACCTGGGCGCGCGGGTGATTAAGGTCGAGCGCCCCGGCGAGGGCGACTTCGCTCGCGCCTACGACACGCGCACGCGCGGCTCGGCCTCGCACTTCGTGTGGTGCAACCGCGGCAAGGAGAGCCTCACGCTCGACCTCAAGCATTCCGGTGCGCGGGCGGTGCTGCAGGAGCTGGTGGAGCGCGCCGACGTGCTGGTGCAGAACCTGGCGCCGGGTGCGGCGGCGCGCATGGGCCTGGACCACGCGAGCCTTGCGCCGCGCAACCCGAAGCTGGTGGTCTGCGACATCTCCGGCTACGGCGATGGCGGACCGTTCACCGACAAGAAGGCCTATGACCTGCTGATCCAGAGCGAGTCGGGCTTCGTGTCGGTGACAGGCACGCCGGAGCAGCCTTCGAAGTCGGGCCTGTCGATCGCGGACATCGCCGCCGGCATGTACGCCTACAGCAGCGTGCTGGCCGCGCTGCTCGAGCGCGGGCGCACCGGGCACGGCAAGCGGCTCGAGATCTCGATGCTCGAGGCGATGTCGGAGTGGATGGGCTTTCCGCTGTACTACACGCTGGACGGCCAGCCGCCGCCCGCGCGTGCCGGCGCTTCCCACGCGGCGATCTATCCTTACGGCCCGGTCACGTGCGGCGACGGCCGCAAGGTCGTGCTGGCGGTGCAGCACGACCGCGAATGGGCCACGTTCTGCGACAAGGTGCTGCGCCGGCCGGAGCTCGCCGCGCAGTACAAGGGCAACGCGAAGCGCCTCGCCGAGCGCGAGGTGCTGCGCGGGATCATCGAATCGGTCTGCGCCGGACTGACTGGCGAGCAGCTGGTCGAGCGCCTGGACGAAGCCCAGATCGCCTCTGGCCGCTTGAACGAGATGGCCGATCTCTGGCAGCACGCGCAGTTGCAGGCGCGCGCGCGCTGGACCGAGATCGACACGCCCGGCGGCCCGGTGCCCGCCCTGTATCCGCCGCACCACCTGGCCGGTGAGGATCCGCCGCCGATGGGCCCGGTGCCGGCCTTGGGCGAGCACACCGATGCCATCCTCACCGAACTCGGGTACGCGGCCGACGCGATCGCGCGGCTGCGTGCCGAGCGGGCGGTCTGAAGGCGCATGGACACCCGCGGAGAACGAGCGTGAACGATCATCCCTCGGCCGTGCTGGCCGCGTTTGCCGCGCAGCTGCGCGTGCAGGACATCCCGGCGCCCGTGCTGCGCCGCACCGAGGACCTGTTCCTCGACTGGCTGGGCTCGACGCTGGCGGGCAAGAGCGCCCGCGCCGTGCAGGCGATCGAGCGCTATGCGCAGGCGATGGGGCCGTCCGTCCGCGTGGAAGACGGTGGCGCCGAAGTGCTGATCTCGCGCCGCACGACTTCGCCGCACTTTGCCGCGATGGTCAACGCCGCGGCCTCGCATGTCGTCGAGCAGGACGACGTGCACAACGGCTCGGTCTTCCATCCGGCCGCGGTCGTCTTCCCGGCCGCACTGGCCACGGCCCAGGCCACGGGGGCCAGCGGGCGCGAGTTCCTCGCTGCCGTGGTCGCGGGCTACGAGGTCGGTATCCGCGTGGGCGAGTTCCTGGGTCGCTCGCACTACCGCATCTTCCACACCACCGCGACGGCCGGTACGCTGGCCGCTGCCGCGGCGACCGGGCGGCTGCTCGGGCTCGACGCCGAAGCGATGCTGCACGCCTTCGGCAGCGCGGGAACGCAGGCGGCGGGCCTGTGGGAGTTCCTGCGCGACGCGGCCGACTCCAAGCAACTGCATTGCGCGCACGCGGCTTCGGCGGGCCTGGCCTCGGCCTGGCTCGCCCGCGAGGGCTTCACCGGTGCGCGGCGCATCCTGGAAGGCGAGCAGGGCCTGGCCGCGGGCATGTCCAGCGATGCCGATCCCGGCCGCTTGACCGACGGCCTGGGCCGGCGCTGGGCCACCGCCGAGACCTCGTTCAAGTACCACGCCTCGTGCCGCCACACGCACCCGAGCGCCGACGCGCTGCTGGCGCTGATGCGCGAGCAGCGACTCGCCGCCGACGACATCGTCGAGGTGAGGGCCCTCGTCCACCAGGGTGCGATCGACGTGCTCGGCCGCGTGGTGGTACCCGCGACCGTGCACCAGGCGAAGTTCTCGATGGGCACCGTGCTCGGCCTGGTGGCCGAGTTCGGCTACGCGGGCCTCGATGAATTCGACCGCCACTTCCTCGCGCCCCGCGTCGCGGCTTTCCGCGACCGTGTCGCGATGCAGCTGGACGCCGAGGTCGACACCGCCTACCCGCAACGCTGGATCGGCAAGGTGGATGTGCGCACCCGAGACGGGCGAGCGCTGGATGCACGCATCGACGAGCCCAAGGGTGACCCCGGCAACACGCTGACCCGGGCCGAGCTGGAGGACAAGGCGCGCCGGCTCGCGGCCTATGGCGCTGCGGCAAACCCAGCCGAGATGGGTGCGCTGATCGAAAGCGTGTGGGCGCTCGAACGCGCACCGCGGATCGGCCGTCTGCTCGGCGTGTAGAACGCCGGAACGGCAACGACATGAGCGATCACGCGACGCAGGCGCGGCAACCGCGTACCTATCTGTTCGTTCCGGCCAACCGGCCCGAGCGTTACGCCAAGGCCCGCGCCGCGGGCTCCGATGCAGTGATCGTCGACCTCGAGGACGCCGTTGCGCCCGCCGCCAAGCGCAGTGCCCGCGACGCGCTGTCCGATGCGCTGGACGAAGCCGCGCCGCTGATCGTTCGCGTCAATGCGGCGGGCACGCCGTGGTTCGACGACGATCTGGAGCTGTGCCGGCATCCGGGCGTCGCCGCCGTGATGCTGCCCAAGGCCGACGGCATCGATGCAGTCTGCCGCGCCTTTGAGGCCGCGTTCAAGGACCTGCTGCCGATCATCGAGTCGGCCCGCGGCGTCGAGGAGGTCCGCGCCATCGCCCGCGTGCCCGGCGTCGTCCGGGTGGCCTTCGGCAGCATCGACCTGGCGGTCGACCTCGGCATCGACTGCGCGCCCGAAGGCGGGGAGGCCGAGCTGCAGCCCTACCGCGCGCAGGTGGTGTTGGCGTCGCGGCTGGGTGGCCTCGCTGCACCTGTCGACGGTGTGAGCCTCGCCATCGACGACGCCGCGCGGCTGCGCGCCGACGCGGAGCGCTCGCGCCGACTCGGCTTCGGCGCGAAGCTGTGCATTCATCCCAAGCAGATTGCCGTCGTGAAGGGCGTGTTCTCACCCGATCCCGAGCGCGTCGCCTGGGCGCGGCGCGTGTGCGCTGCGTTTGAAGCGTCGGCAGGCGCCGCGGTGGCGGTGGACGGCGAAATGATCGACGTGCCTGTCGTTGAGCGGGCCCGGGCGGTGCTGCGTGCCGCAGGACTCACAGGCTGAATTCTCGTTCCGACCTTCCCTTAGACCTTCCGCGCAAAAAGGACACCCCAATGCCCCGCAAGACCAAGCCGATCCGCTCCGACATCGCCTGGAGCACCCCCGACCGCATCGAGGTACGCGGGCGCAGCCTGCCCGACGAACTGCTCGGCAAGATCAGCCTCGGCGACATGGCCTGGCTGCTGATCGTCGGGCGCATGCCCACGCCGCAGGAGTCGACCGTGTTCAACGCCGTCGCGGTGACGCTGGTCGAGCACGGCATCACGCCCAGTGCGCTGGCCGCGCGCATCACCTATGCCGGTGCGCCCGAGTCGCTGCAGGCGGCCGTGGCCGCGGGGCTGTGCGGCCTGGGCTCGGTGTTCGTCGGTTCGACCGAGGGCACCGCGAAGATGCTTTATGAAGCCTTGCCGCCCGGAACGAAGGGGGCTGATCTGGAGAAGATCGCACGCGACCTCGTGGCGGGCTACCGCCAGCGCGGGCAGATCGTGCCCGGCCTCGGCCACCCGCTGCACAAGCCCGTCGATCCGCGCGCGCCGCGCCTGTTCAAGATCGCCGAGGACAACGGCTTCGCGGGCGACTACATCCGCCTCGAGCGCCTGATCTGCGCAGAGGCCGAACGCGCGAGCGGCAAGATGCTGCCGGTCAACGCCACCGGTGCGATCGGCGCGATCTGTTGCGAGCTGGGCCTGCCGTGGAAGATCGTGCGCGGCGTAGGCGTGTTCGCGCGCGCCATCGGCCTCGTGGGCCACATCCTCGAGGAAAGCAACAACCCGATGGCAGTCGAGATCTGGCAGCGCGTCGAGGACGAGGCCAGCGCGCATGTGCGGCCGAACGCGGGGTGAAAGTGAACATGAACGAATCGCAGCAGTCCATCGAACAGCCCGTGCAGTGGCCGACAACGCGCCGGGCCGCACCCGAGGCCGCGGCGCAGGCGCAGGGCAGCGCGGTCGCGCGCTGGAGCGTGGACAGCGTCGAAGCCCTCTTCGCACTTCCCTTCGCCGACCTGATCCACCGCGCCCAGCAGGTGCATCGTGAGCATTTCGACGCCAACGAGGTGCAGCTGTCCACGCTGCTGTCGATCAAGACCGGCGGCTGTCCGGAGGACTGCGGCTACTGCCCGCAGTCGGTCCATTTCGACACGGGTGTGGCGGCCGGCAAGCTGCTCGACGTCGGCGAGGTCGCCGCAGCAGCGCGAGCGGCGCGCGCGCAGGGCGCATCGCGCTTCTGCATGGGCGCGGCCTGGCGCGAGCCGAAGGACCGCGACATCGAGAAGGTGGCCGAGCTGGTGCGCGCCGTCAAGGCCGAGGGCCTGGAAGCCTGCTGCACCTTGGGCATGCTCAGCGACGGTCAGGCCCATGCGCTCAAGGACGCCGGGCTCGACTACTACAACCACAACCTCGACACCGCGCCCGAGGCCTACGGCCGCATCATCTCCACCCGCACCTACAACGACCGCCTGCGCACGCTCGAGCGCGTGCGTGATGCCGGCATCGGCGTGTGCTGCGGCGGCATCGTCGGCATGGGCGAGTCTCGGCGCGAGCGCGCCGGGCTGGTGGCGCAGGTGGCCAACCTCGACCCCTACCCCGAGTCGGTGCCGATCAACCAGCTGGTGCGCGTGCAGGGCACGCCGCTGGCCGATGCCGAAGCGCTCGACCCGCTCGAGTTCGTGCGCACGATTGCAGTGGCCCGCATCACCATGCCGCGCGCCCGCGTGCGCCTGTCGGCCGGGCGGCGCGGGATGAGCGATGCGGTGCAGGCGCTGTGCTTCCTGGCCGGCGCCAACTCGATCTTCTACGGTGACAAGCTGCTGACCACCGGCAACCCCGACTGGGAGGCCGACCAGCGGCTGCTCGGCACGCTGGGCCTGCGCACCTGCTGAGGCGCGGCCATGTTCCGCCACATGCTGAAGTCCAAGATCCACCGCGCCACCGTCACCGCGTGCGAGCTGCACTACGAGGGCTCCTGCGCGATCGGCGAGGACCTGTTGGACGCTGCCGACCTGCGCGAGCACGAGCAGGTGCACATCTGGAACATCGCCAACGGCGAGCGCTTCGTCACCTATGCCACGGCGAGCGCGGCAGCGGCATCGTCTCGCTGAACGGCTCGGCCGCGCGCCGTGCCGCCCTCGGCGACCTGGTCATCATCGCCGCGCACGGACATTGCAGTGCAGGCGGCCGAAGCATGAACGCCGCCCCGGCGCCTGCCGCGCCCGCCGAGCGCAAGCCGGTGTCGCTGCTGCGGCTGCGCGCCTTGCCGCCGGCGAGAAGATCGTCATGCTGACCGCCTACGAGGCCGGGTTCGCGCGCGCGGCCGACGACGCGGGCGTGGACTGCCTGCTGGTCGGCGATTCGCTCGGCATGGTGGTGCAGGGCGGTTCGAGCACGGTACCGGTGACGCTCGACGAGGTGGCCTACCACGTGCGCTGCGTCGCGCGCGGCCGCCGTCATGCCTGGCTCATCGCCGACCTGCCGTTCGGCAGCTACGAGGAAAGCCCCGAGCAGGCGCTGCGCTCCAGCGCGGTGCTGGCTCGCGCGGGCGCCCAGATGGTGAAGCTCGAGGGCGGTTGGACGGCGGGGTCGAGCGCGGCATCGTGGTCTGTGCCCACCTCGGGTTGACCCCACAGTCGGCGTCGGCGCTCGGCGGCTACCGCGTGCAGGGCCGCGACGAGGCAGCCGCCGACCGCCTCGCGCGCGAAGCGCGCGCACTGGCGGACGCAGGCGCCGCGATGCTGGTGCTTGAGCTGGTGCCCGCGGCGCTGGCGCGGCGGGTGCAGCAGGAGAACCCGGCGCTCATGGTGATCGGCATCGGCGCCGGCGGCGACGTCGCCGGCCAGGTGCTGGTGCTGCACGACATGCTCGGCGTGACGGCCGGGCCGATGCCGCGCTTCGTGCGCGACTTCGGCCGCGAGGGCGGCGGCATCCGCGAGGCGCTGCGCCGCTACGTCGCCGCCGTGAAGGAGGGCAGCTTCCCCGACGCGGCGCTGCACACGTATTGACCCGCGTCGAGCGGCACCCCATGCAAACGATCCACACCATCGCCGAGCAGGCTGTTCCTCTCTCCCACCGGACGGGGCTTCGAGATCCTTGCGTATGGCGCGGACGGCCAGCGCCGCTTTCGGTGTCGTGCGATCCAGGAGACCTATCGCGCGATCTGGCGCACCGCTGGCTTCAAGAACCTGACGACGCTGGCCGTTCGTCACACCGTGGCAGATCGGCTCAATGCGCGCGGCGCCGACGAGATTCAGGTGGGGCTGCTGCTCGGCATCAGCGAGCGTGCGGCGGTCCGCGAGATGTTCCCGAGGCGGCTGCCCTCGCTGGACGAGTTGACCGAAGAACTGGTGTGACGACCGTGGACCCTGCGACGGAGCCTCGCGCTGAGCCGGAAGGTCAACGCTTGGCGATACGAGGGAGGATCTGGCGCGCAGGAGAGGCCGGGCTCCAAGAAGCGCTGGCCGCAATCCACGGCACGCCCGAAAGACCCCGCTGCCTGTGCGTGCCCGGCGGCGTGGAGATGTACGTCGCGGGCCTGCGGCAGTACGTCGTCAAGCGACTGCCCAACGGCGGAGGACGACACCACCCAAGCTGCGAGTCCTTCGAACCCGAGGCTTCGGTGTCCGGGCTCGGCCCCCTGGAAGGCAGCGCAATTCGAGAGCTCGTCGACACCGGCCGCACTGAGCTTCGCGTGGACTTTCCGTGGACGCGGAGGCTGTCGCCCAGCGCGGCGCGCACAGCGTCCGCGGATTCGGGCCAGGTCAGCGTCACGGTGCGACGGATGAGCTTGCGAGCGGTGCTGCACTTCCTGTTCGATCGCGCCGGCTTCAACCGCTGGACCCCGGGCATGACCGGTCGGCGCAACCAGGGCGTCATCTGGAAGTACCTGCTCGAGGCCGCGGAAGCAGTCGATGTGGCGGGTGGCCCACTGGCTGATCGGCTTTTCGTGCCGGAGGCGTTCAATGAGACAGCGAAGGCGGAGGCCGCGCGGCGACGCCGCGAAAAGCTGGCCATATTGAGCCCAAGCGACGGGGCGACGCCGCTGGCACTCGTGATCGGAGAGTTCAAATCGATGGAGATGGTTGAGGAAGGGCGACGGGTCTGGATCCGGCACATGCCGGACGCGCCGCTGCTTGTCGAGGGCCGCCTGTGGGAGAGGTTCGCGCGCGCCTACGCGCCGCTGTTCGAGGCGCGCGACGCGGATACTGGTCTGCGCGTGCGGCTCGTGATCGCTGCACTCATCAAGGCCCGACGCGAGCACACCTACGAGATCGACGCCGCCAGCCTGATGATGACCAGCGAGCACTGGATTCCTGCCGACGGCGTGCATGAGTTGCCGCTGATCGACTGCCTCGTGCGCGAGGAGCGCCGCTTCATCAAGCCCTTGCGCTACGACGCGCCCAGTGCAGAGGCGTTCGCCAACGCGCTGCTGGTGGACGTCGGTCCCCAGCCGTTCCCGTTGCACCTCGTGAGTCCGTACATGGACGAACGCGGCCGTGCCGCCAAGCGGCGCGCAATCGAACAGGCTGCGCAGGATGTTTGGGTCTGGGAAACCGATCGACCGATGCCAGCGCTGCCCAAGGTCGCCAAAAGATCGGGTTGACGACGGACCTCCGCGCGAGAGCATGAGTCGTCGATTCCCAGACGACCATGAAGGAGTACGAAGTGGCCACGAATGCCATCGTCACCGTCCAGGGCGGCCCCGATGCCTCGCCCACGATTCTCGGGCGCGGGCCCATCCGCATTCCCACCGCCGGGAAGATCCGCGCCGGCATCAAGGTGCTGACACGCAAGGCCTCGCAGAACCCCAAGGCACGCGCGATCTACGAGAAGGGACTCGCCGACGGTGCCTCCTTCGACGCGATGGAGCGCGCCATCACGGAAGCGGTTCCCGACCTCAAGGACCCGCTGGTCCCGCGCAACGTTCCCTGGTTCACTGTGCGCGAGAGCGACTTCGCCAATGCCGAACTGGCTCGGCAGATCATGGATGCCTACGGCGAGGACCAGGGCGAGGGCCGGCACCTCTACCGCTTCCCTGTGATCTTTCCATCGGACCACTGGCAGACCGTGATGCCCCACGAGCTGGCAGCCTGGGGCGCATCGGACAAGCGCTTCTGGTCGCACTACTCGCCCGATGGCAAGGTACGCCAGTGCATGCGGTTCGCGCCGGTGCCGGTGGATGACACGGGGCGGCGGACCATCCGCATCTTTGGTGGCCGCAAGGTCGTCCCGCGGGAAAGCAACGGCGGGCTCTGCGAACCCGAGTCCTGCCCCGAGTACCAGCAGCGCGAGTGCAACCTCACCGGCCGCTTCGTGTTCTTCATTCCAGGCATCCGCGCGTTGAGCGCCTTCGAGTTGCAGACGACGAGCTTCTACGCGATGAACGCCGCGGTCCAGAAGTTCCAGGCCGTCGCGTTCTTGCGCGGCGGGCGTATCTCGGGCTTTCTTGATCGGCAGCACACGCCCTTCTTCATCACGAAGAAGCTGATGGAGGTGCTTCGAATCGACGAACGCGGCCAGGCCGTGCGTACGCCGCAGTGGATCATCGAGCTCGACGCTCCGGTCGATGTCGCTGCCTTGATGCGTGAGCACGAGGACGCCGAGACTGCGCTGGTTCAGGCTACCGGTGCGATGACCATGCTCGAAGGCAGGCAGGTGGCGAACGTCGCCACCTCCACCGAGCTCGAGCGGAAGGCCGCGCAGGAAGCCCCCGGCGGCGGGCGCCCCAGCTTGGCCCAAGTGCTTGCCCGAGCCAAGGATCTCGGGATCGAAGCGGACCGCTACCTGGCCTACGCCGATGGACGCTGGGGTGCGGGATGGCGGCTCAATCAGCACGGGCGGACACGGGCCTGGGAAGACCTGGATCGCCACCGCAACGATGCTCACGGCTACGCCGACAAGGTCCAGGTTGCGCTCAAAGCCGCTACGGAGGGAAGGACAGCATGACCCGCATCGCGCACTTCTCCGACCTCCACTACGGAGGCAGGACGCTCGCCGAAGCCGACCGCTGCTTCGGCGCGGCGATCGACCGCGTGATCGCATGGGGAGCGCTCGGTGTCCACGCCGCCGTGGTGTCCGGCGACGCGACCGACCATGCGCTCGATCTGCACGCACCTGCCGCGTGCCGACTCGCGAGCCAGATTCGGCGCCTGGCCGACCACTGCCCCGTGCTGATGCTGCAAGGGACGTTCTCGCATGAACCACCGGGCACACTGTCCACGCTGAGGCTGCTCGGCGGGCGGTTTCCGGTGCATGTCGCAGACCGCATCCAGCAGGTGGCGCTGACGGCCGACATGCGATGGGTCGGGTCCTCAGCATGGCGCTTCGAGTCGCCGCCGGTGGGGGTTGAAGCGGTTGTCACCTGCGTGCCCTCAGCGAACAAAGCGGTCGTTGCCGCGGCGTTGGGCGCCACGGAAGCCTCGACCGCGCATGGTGAGCAGCTGGCGGAGTTGCTGCGCGGCTTTGCTGCCGTCAACGATCGCGCGCGCCACGAGGGTATCCCGACGATCGCCGTGTCGCACGGCACGGTGTACGGCTGCGTCAGCGAACACGGCGTGCCCATGGCCGGCTTCGACCACGAGTTCACGACGGGCGCCTTGTTCGCCGCCCATGCGCAGGCCTTCTTGCTGGGCCACATCCACCGTCACCAGGGGTGGTACCAGGAAAGCGCTGTCGGCAGGCAGGCGATCGCCTATGCCGGCTCGATCGGGCGCTTTCACTTCGGTGAGGAAGGTGACAAGGGATTCCTGGTTTGGGAAGTCGGAGCCGATGGTGCGAGTTATCGCCTGGAGGCGACGCCCGCGCGACGCACGATCGACATCACCTTCGAAGGACGGCCCGACATCGAGCGCATGCGAGAGCTGGTCGCCAGCCACGACTTGCGTAGCGCCAGTGTCAGGGTCCGGTGGACGGTGGGTGAGGAAGATCGGAGTGCCGTCGATCGCTCGGCCATCGAGGTTGTCTTGGCCGCTGCGGCTGAAGTCAAGCTCGAGGGCCGCATCGTTGCCGTGCAGCGCTCCCGAGCGGCCGGTCTTTCGCGTTTGACCAGCCTCGCCGATAAGGTGAGCGAGTGGTGCCGAGTCGCTGAGGTCGCAGCCGCGCCGATGCTCGACTGCCTGGGTGCCTTAGATGCCGAGAGCCCGGAGGGCATTGCTCAGCGGATCCTTTCGGAAGAACGTCGCCAGGGCTTGCGGCAAGGAGCCAGCGAGTTGGTACCCGCGGAGGCCGAGGCCTTAGAGGTCCTCTGATGAAGAGCGTGCCGATGGCCGCTTCGTCCCTTGAACTCGCCCGCCGCCACGAGAGACTGGTTGCGGACGAACAAGGAGCTACTCGATGCAACCGCTCTCTTTGACGCTGAAGGGCTTTCGCGGCATCCGCGATGGCTTGGGGCGCGACGAACTGTCGCTCGACTTCGAGCGCCTGGCTGGCGACGCGCAGCTCATCGCGATCGTCGGCGGCAACGGCCGCGGCAAGAGCACGATCATGGAATGCATGCATCCCTTATGTTGAATTCGCTGCGTCAACAATCGTCCAACACGCGGCGTTTCACTTGTTTCACTGCCTCTGCAGGGTGGTTATCAACGGGCACGACAACTTGCCCCGCATCGAGCAGCAGTCGCGGACGAGGACGGCCAGCGCCGACTCGATCCGGCGCAGGTCTTTCAGCTTCTTGCGCACATCGCCGAGCTTTGCTTCGGCGAGCTGTCTCGCCTCGTCACAGTGCGTGCCGTCGTCCAGTTTCAGCAAGCCCGCAACCTCGTCGAGGCTGAAGCCAAGGCGCTGTGCGGCCTTCACGAACCGCACCCGCGCCACGTCCTTCGCCTCATAGCGCCGAATGCGGCCGTAGGGCTTGTCCGGCTCGGGTAGCAGCGCGCGGCGCTGGTAGAAGCGCACGGTCTCCACGTTGACCCCGGCCGCCTTGGCGACGGCCCCGATCGTCAGTCCCTGCTGATCGCTGTCCATCCCGCTTGACTCCGTACATGAGTACGGAAATAAGCTTACGCCATCGTGTCCCCGACACACCGAGGAAAGTGCATGACGGAATCGCAGACCGGGCGTGGTGCGCTCTTCGCCGGCGGACTGGCCGCGTTCCTCGCGTCAACCTGCTGCCTGGGCCCGCTCGTGCTGGTGGCCCTGGGCTTCAGCGGCGCGTGGATCGGCAACCTAACGGCGCTGGAGCCCTATCGCCCGTTCTTCATCGGCGCTGCGCTTGTCGCCATGTATTTCGCGTGGCGTCGCATCTATCGACCGGTGCAGCAGTGCAAGCCGGGCGAGGTGTGCGCGATCCCCCAGGTGCGGTCCACCTACAAGGCCGTCTTCTGGTTCGTGGCCGTGCTGGTGCTGATCGCGCTGGCCTTCCCCTATGTCCTTCCGCTGTTCTACTGACCAGGAGTGCTCCATGAAGAAGCTGATCTTGATCGCGGCCCTCGCCATGTCCGGCGCGGCCGGTGTCCAGGCAGCGCCGCAGACCGTGACGCTGGACGTGCCGGGCATGACCTGCGCGGCGTGTCCGATCACGGTGAAGAAGGCGATCTCGAAGGTCGACGGCGTGAGCAAGGTCGACGTGAGCTACGAGAAGCGCCAGGCCATCGTGACCTTCGACGATGCCAAGGCCAACGTGCAGAAGCTGACCGCGGCGACCGAGAACGCGGGCTATCCGTCCACCGTCAAGCGCTGAAGCCGCAGCGATCGAGGAGGACAATATGAGCGTCATGACGCGGGTCGCGGACAAGGCCGGAGCGCTGGGCAGCATCGTCTCGGCGATGGGTTGCGGGGCTTGCTTCCCGGCCCTGGCCAGCCTTGGCGCAGCACTCGGGCTCGGCTTCTTGAGCCAGTTCGAGGCCGTGTTCGTCACCGTGCTGCTGCCGCTGTTCGCGGCGCTGGCGCTGCTGGCCAACGCGCTGGGCTGGTTCAACCACCGCCAGTGGCACCGCAGCGTGCTGGGCATGGTCGGCCCCGCCATCGTGCTGGTCGCCAGCTTCACCGTGGCCGAGAAGCTTCTCTACGTGGGCCTCGCGACGATGGTCGCGGTGTCGGTGTGGGACTTCGTCTCGCCGGCGAACCGGCGCTGCGGTCCGGATGGCTGCGCAGTCCCGCCCAAGCACGCCTGAAGCCTTCACGCTGCGACTCCACCAGAAAGGCATTCCGATGACCGAACTCGCGATCAGCGGCATGACCTGCGAGTCGTGCGCCGCGCACGTTCGCCAGGCCCTGGAGAAGGTGCCTGGTGTGCGTTCGGCGCAAGTGTCCTACCCCAACGGAACGGCGCGCCTCACCCTTGCGACTGACACACCCGTGGCGGAGCTCGTGTCGGCCGTGGCCGCCGCCGGATATCGCGCTCGCGTGCCCGAGGCTGCCTCCGGTCCGTCGCGCGACGGATTCCTCGATAGGGCACGCAGTTGGCTTGGCAGTGGCCAGAAGGAGCGCAGCGGCGGCGATGCGTCGCACGTTGCCGTCATCGGCAGCGGCGGCGCCGCAATGGCCGCGGCGCTCAAGGCGGTCGAACGCGGTGCGCGGGTCACGCTCATCGAACGCGGCACGATCGGCGGCACCTGCGTCAACGTCGGCTGCGTGCCGTCCAAGATCTTGATCCGCGCCGCGCACGTCGCGCACCTGCGGCGACGCAGCCCGTTCGACGCTGGCGTCTCCGCTGCCGAGCCGATCATCCTGCGCGACCGGCTGCTCGCGCAGCAGCAGGCGCGGGTGGACGAACTGCGCCACGGTAAGTACGAGAGCATCCTGCAGGGCACACCGGCCATCACGGTCGTGCACGGCACGGCGCGCTTCACGGATGCCCACTCGTTGACGGTGACCCTACGCGACGGCGGCGAGCGGGTCGTGCCGTTCGACCGCTGTCTGGTGGCTACCGGTGCCAGCGCGGCGGTGCCGGCGATCCCTGGCCTCGCAGACACGCCGTTCTGGACCTCGACCGAGGCGCTGGCCAGCAGCGAGACGTCGCCGCGGCTGGTTGTGATCGGTTCGTCCGTCGTCGCAGTGGAACTCGCTCAGGCCTTCGCGCGCCTGGGCAGCCAGGTCACGATCCTCGCGCGCAACAAGCTGTTCTTCCGCGAGGACCCAGCCATCGGCGAGGTACTCACCGCCGCGTTCCGCGAGGAAGGCATCGAGGTGCTCGAGCAGACGCAAGCCAGCCGCGTCGCTCATGCTGGCGGCGAATTCGTGGTGATGACGAACCACGGGGTACTGCGCGCCGACCGGCTGCTGGTGGCCACGGGACGCACGCCGAACACGGGCGCGCTCAACCTCGAAGGCGCCGGCGTGAAGGTGGACGGTCGGGGCGCCATCGTGGTCGACGGCCACATGCGCACCAGCGCACCGAACATCTATGCCGCAGGCGACTGCACCGATCAGCCCCAGTTCGTGTACGTCGCGGCCGCCGCAGGCACGCGGGCGGCGATCAACATGGCTGGCGGCAATGCAGCACTGGACCTGCGCGCGATGCCGGCTGTCGTGTTCACCGATCCGCAGATCGCGACGGTTGGTCTCAGCGAGGCCGAAGCGCACCAGGGGCGGATCGAGACCGACAGCCGCACGTTGACGCTCGACAACGTGCCGCGCGCGCTGGTCAACTTCGACACGCGCGGCTTCATCAAGCTCGTGGCCGAAGCGGGCACCGGCCGGCTGCTGGGCGTGCAGGCGGTCGCCGCCGAAGCCGGCGAGGTCATCCAGACCGCCGCCATTGCCATCCGTGCCGGCATGAGCGTGCACGACCTCGCCAACCAGTTGTTCCCGTACCTGACGATGGTCGAAGCCCTGAAGCTCGCGGCGCAGACCTTCACCAAGGACGTGAAGCAACTGTCGTGCTGCGCCGGCTGAGCTCAGCGGGACTTGAACAAGGAACGTCGCGGAGCATCGCCACCTGCGGCAAAGCTCGTGAACGGTCGTCCCTGACAACCGTTGAAGGCGCCGTCGGCCATGAGAGCCTGATCGGAGATCAACTCCGAGGCATCCCATGCAGCCGCTCCGACTCACCCTCAAAGGCTTCCGCGGCATCCGCGACGGCCTGGGCCGCGACGAAATCACCCTCGACCTCGAGCGCCTGGCGGACGGCGCCAACCTGATCGCCATCGTCGGCGCCAACGGCAGCGGCAAGTCGACGATCATGGACTGCCTCACGCCCTTCATGGGACTGCCAAGCCGGGTCGCGTTGGCCGGTGCGGGCGGCTTCTCCTACTACGACCACGTCTACCTGCCCGAGAGCGTGAAGGACCTGACCTGGGCGCACGAGGGCCGATGCTATCGGTCGCAGATCGTCATCCGCCTCAACGGCCGCCGCCGCACCGAGGCGTTCCTGCACACGCTCGACGATGCCGGATGCTGGCGGCCGGTGCAACTCGATGACGGTATGCAGTCCGACGGCCGGGTGGAGACGTACACGCGCTGCGTCGAGAGCCTCTGCGGCAGTGCCGAGACGTTCTTCACCTCGGTGTTCGCCGCACAAGGCAAACGGCAGCTCAGCACCTATCGCAACGCTGAAATCAAGACGCTGCTGGCCGACCTGCTCGGGCAGGAGGAGATCCAGGAACTGGGCCAGAAGGCCGCAGAAATCGTCCGCCTGCTGAAAGCGGGACTGGCAACCCAGCGTCAGGAACTGGCCGGGCTCGACGCGGAGGATCAGCGCCTCGACGCGGTGCGCCGAAAACTCGACGGCGCCGACGATCGTGTGTCGGCGGCCGAGCGCGCGAAGACGGCGGC
Source organism: Burkholderiales bacterium (assembly GCA_016223165.1). Classification (GTDB taxonomy): domain Bacteria; phylum Pseudomonadota; class Gammaproteobacteria; order Burkholderiales; family Burkholderiaceae_C; genus Rubrivivax. The sequence continues at coordinate 141,541 of JACRPO010000012.1, read as the reverse complement.
ACAGGCCGCCCTGGAGGCCGCCCAGGCGCGGCACGCCCGCGTGGTGGTCGAACGCGAGCAGTCGCAGGCTACCGATGCCCGGCGGGCACAGCTCGTGGCCGAACGGCAAGCCGCGCTGGCAAGCGCGACTCAGGCGCTGCGCGCGCTCGATGCTCAGGAACAGGCCGAGCAGCAGCGGCTGGAACGCCTCGATCAGCGGGTCGCCAGCCGATTGCAGCAGGAACGACAGCGGCGGCGGGCCTTGGGCCAGTCCCGGCAGCGATGCCTGGTGGTGCTTGCCGAGGCCGGCGCGGTGCGGCACGCCGAAAGGCGCCTGCCGCTGGCGCAACGCGTGCAGACGCAGCGCAGTGCACGCACGCAGGCGTGCCGCGAGCAGGTTCATCAGCTGACGCAGTGCCAGGGGGCGGTACGTCTTGCAGAGCAGCGCGTCGCCGGCATCGAACGGGACGCGGGTCGGGCCGTGCTGAAGGCCGAGGAACTGGCGCGCCGGTTCGGATTGACCGGCGAGGTGCCTTGCGCCGGCACGGACCTGCAGGGGCGTTGCAAGCTGCTGGGTGATGCGCGCGAGGCGCAGGCGCTGATCCCGAACGCCCAGGCGCAGGTCGCTCGGCTGGCCGGCGAGAAGTCCGAGGCGAAACGGGAGCTCACCGACGCACGCCAGCGCTACGAGGCACTGGCCGGCGCGCCGCAGGCCCTGGCGCAGGCCGAGTTCCACGAGACCGTCGCACGCGAGCGGGTGAACCGCTTGTCCGTGATGTGCTCGAAGGCCCAGGCGTGCGCGCAGGCGCAGGCGACCTTGGTCGAGGTCGAGCGGGAGCTGCAGGCGCTGGGGCCCGAGGTGGGTGACGGTGCCGCCGCCGAGACCGCCGACGAGCGCGCGGAGCGCCAACAGATCGCCGCAGCGCGAGCGGCGATCGGGCAACAACGGGATCTTCAGACCACGCACTCCGGCGCGGCGCTGGCGCGCCTGGATCAAGCGCTCGGGTCGCTGCCTCCCGCCTTCGACGAGCAGCAGGTCGCGCAGGCTGCGCGGGCACTGGGCGCCGCGCGGGAAGCGCTCGCCGCAGCCGAGCAGTCGATGCTCACGGCGGTGCGCGAGGCGCAGACGCTCGACGAGGTCGCCAAGCAAGAGGGCGTGCTGGATGAACGTCGCGAACGCCTGCGCGCGCATTGCGCCCGCGTCGAGGATGAACTGGGCAACTGGAGCCTCTTCGCGCGCTGCATGAGCAACGACGGGCTGATCGCGCTGGCGATCGACGACGCGGGGCCTGCGCTGTCGGCACTGGGGAACGACCTGCTGCTGGCCTGCTACGGACCGCGCTTCACGGTGTCCATCCACACCTTGCTGGAAACGTCCAAGGGCGAGCAGAAGGAGGGCTTCGACATCGTCGTGCACGACGGCGACACCGGCGACAGCAAGAGCGTCAGCATGATGAGCGGCGGCGAGCGGACCTTGGTGGAGCTGTGCCTGACCCGGGCGATCGCGTTGTACCTTGCCCGCAACACCGGGCGCCGCTACACGACGCTGTTCACCGACGAAGCAGACGGCGCACTGGATCCGCAGCGCAAACGCATGTTCATGGCGATGAAGCGGGAAGTGCTGCGCCTGGGCGGCTACGAGCGCGAGTTCTTCATCTCGCAGACCCCCGAGCTGACGGCGATGGCGGACGCCGTGATCGACATCGACGCGCTGAGGGCGGACGGGTGCGATGCGGATCGGTGCGTGTCGCTGGCGTAGCCGATGGCGTCGCAGCGGCATCGATCACTGCGGCCCGGGCCCTGGCGTGCGCAGACGCGCTGCGCCGGCGTGCCCACCGACGCTCCACAGGTAGGCATGATCGAGAATCGGTTCGCATCCCGGATCGCTTCGGGCGAGTCGTTCCAGGGCACACAGCAGTTGGTCGGCTACGCCACGGTGCCCATCGATCACGGCCAGCTTGAAGAGCCGCAACAGTCCTCGCGCGAGCACGAGGTTCGATCCGAGGTCGCAGTTCATCGCAGACCTCCATACGGGACACCACTGCCCCATTGCTTGCAGCGTAGACCTTGTCCCCGTGTCAAGGTCAACTCCGGTTCCCGGGTGAGCGCTGCAATGGGATCACCTGGGGCCTGTGGATCCGGCGCAGGTCGGCCAACTCCCGATCGCGCCGCTCGAGCTGCAGCCGCGTCTCTTGCCAAGCCGCGAAGTAGTGGTCGACCAGCGCGGCCAGCTTGGCGAGGTGTTCGCGCAGTTCGCGATTCTCCCGGCGCAACTGGGCGGCGACGCGCTTCGCAGCCTCGGGCCGATCGCGGTGGCGGCTCTGGGCGTCGTGCAGCGCCAGCAGCACGTCGCGGTGGTACCGGTAAAGCGCGTTGCGCGAGATGCCGGCCGACTCACAAAGCGCCTTGGCGGTCAGCTCGCGCGGCGACAGGCCGGCGCCGTGCTGGCGAACCATCTCCGCCAGGGCGTCATGCAGGCGCTGGGCAGCAGGCGGTTCTGCGGAGCTGACGGGCGTCTTCCTAGGCATGATCAGTCTCCTCGGCTGTGTCCGAGCCGAGCGCGCGCAGCAGGCCACGGGCCTCGTTCATGCGCGCGCGGACGATGCGCAACGTCTGCAGCGGCAGGGCGGGTTCGTTGAGAAGCCTCTCGCTGCGTCGCACCTGTTCGAGCCAGTACGGCCGGTGCTGCGCCGAGACGACGAAGTTCTGGCAGCGCGCGCAGGTCGAGGGCTCGCGCCGGGCTGGATTGGGCCCGGTCGCGTTGCCGAGGCAGGCGCTGTGTTCCTCGCGGTAGACGCAGTAGCCCCAGTCGCACACGCCGAGCACCAAGCCGGCGTCGACGAGCAAGCGGGCGTAGCTCCTGAGGTCCTGCTTCATGCGGCTGCCCCGAAAGCGCGGGCGCTTGGCGACGATCTCGGCGCCCGCGCGCCCGCCGAGCCCGGGCGCCGCCAGCATGTGCTCCCACGCGGCGACGGACTGGTTGAGGATCTCGGCGTCGATCTCCTGGTTGAGCCGATAGTCGCTGCCGACGTAACCGTGGTCGGTCTGCGCGCGCTCGCGGTGGCCAAGATGCTGAGCCAGCGCGAAGAGGCAGCTGCGGTCGCGCAGCGCGGCAAACCTGGCGAAGGTCTTGCGCCCCTGATGCGTCGTCAGCCTCCAGGGCTTGTCGAGGTGCGACAGGCCGAGCGCGGCGCCGAAGCGCCGCAGCAGATGGCTGACGCGCGGGGCCGACGCGATCTCCAGCAGTTCGGGCTGCACCTCGTGCCACTCCCACGCGCCGTTGCCACGGCGCCGGCGCAGCCACAGTTCCGGGCGAGCCGTGAGGGCGCGATGCGGCTCGGACAGCGCCTCGAGCACCGAGATCGCCTGGACGGCCACGGGCGGTGCGACCCATTCATGGGGACAGCCATCGTAGCCGGGCTGGCGCTTGAAGATGCTGCCGACGATCACGCTCACGGGTGCGCCGGCCGCATCGCCGACCAGCCGCCGCACGCAGCCGGCATGAAGGTGGAGGATCTCGCTGACACGCGGACCGACCATGTAGGAGAGGACCACGAAGCACGCCGCGTAGAGCATGTCGATGCGCCGCACGAGTTCGGACACCGACGTCACCGGCCGCTCGACGCCCGACGTACCCTCGCGTGCCCGACGCAGCGCCCTCGTTGCCCGGCCGACAGGTGCTGAGCTGTGGGGCGGCGCGGCTGCGCTCGCCATCACGCGCCGATAGGTCTCTCGGGCTTGCAGGACATGCGCCGCGTCGTGCGTCACGATCTTGACGGCGGCCTGCAGCAACACCACCGAGACAGTGTCCGGCGTGTACGGCCACGGCCGGCGCAGTCCTTCCCGGGCGCCAGCGGCTTCGTGATGGTTGCTCCCCGGGAACGGGTCGAACGAAAGACCGTCGCCGAGTTCGGCGCGACAGCGGTAGAGGTAGTTGAACAAGGCGAGGTGCCGCTGCACCGTTGAGGCGGCGCGTGTCGAGTGCCTGGACGTCGGAGACACCGACAGCCGGTGCTGGAACTGCAGCAGCGCCGGCCGATCGAGGTCGGCAAAGCGCCTGAGGCCTTCCAGGTCCATCCAGCGCACCAGCAGGCGCAGCGTGTGGAAGAAGTTCAGGACGGAACTCGGCCGCAGCGGCAGTCCCGTGTACAGCGAGCGGCCGCGTATGAGGGCGATCAGCCGCTTGCTGGTTTGCAGCAGCGGGGCATGGCGCGCGTCGGTGAAACTGCAGCCATCCTCGACCGAAAAGTCCCAGTGCAGGCGCACGGGCAGCCTCTCTTCGAGCGCATTGGTGGGCGCAAGGATCCAGGTCGAATCCTCCCAGCGCGAGTTCTTCAGGAACCATGGGCGATCGTCAGAGGTGCCGAGCGTAGTGCCGGCCGAAGTTCTCAGCGCGCTGGATCGCCGTGGTTGCATGGCGCGACCTCACCGCAGGTCAGGCAGCGGGGGAAGCTGCGCCTGCAGCCTCTGGCCGGCGTCGAGCTCGCGGGAGCCGAAGCGCGGGAGGATGTCTTCCTCCAGGATCCTCAGCTGCGGGGCATAGAGTACTTCCCAACGAGCCGGGTACAGGGTCGCCGCAGCGGCGCGCAGGTGATCGCGCGCCTGAAGCAAGCGCGCCAGCGACATCGGGTCGGGCGTGATGACGGCGTTCGGGCAGGTGAAGCAGCCCATGAAGTTCACGCAGAGGTCGCCCTGCCGAGTACCGGGTGCGATGCCCGCGAATGGATCCTTGCAGTCGAAGCCGAACAGCGTGACACCGCGGCCGCGTGGGGGAGGCGATGGTTCAGGCGCAGCGTCGCACCGCGTCTGGCTCGGACCCGACCGCCCTTCGATGTGCTCGATGAATGCACCCTGAAGATCCGCGATGCGCGAGCGGTTCTGTGCTTCGACCAGGGGCGTTTGCACGTAACGAACCGTCGTGGCGACGCTGGCGTGGTTCGCAACGGCCTTGGTGCGCAGCAGGTCACCGCTGGCGCGGTAGAAGCAGCTCAGCACGCTCGGCCGGATGTTCGCCGGAGCGAAGTGCGGCAAGCCATGGCGATCGCAGAACGCGCCGAGCTGATGGTGGACCGTGATGATCGACATCGCGTTGACCGTGAATTGCCCCTTGAACACGAAGAGCCGGTTGCGCTGCGGGGGAGGGGTCAGCGGGATCAGCCGTTCGTTCCAGGCCAGGATGTCCCGTACCAGGGCCGGCGGCCCGAATGCGTCGGCGCGGTCAAAGGTCCGGCGCTGGATGCGCGACGCGCGAGCCTTGAACCACACCAGCAACTCGCGGTCATCGAGCAAGGGCAGGGGCTGCAGGCAGTCGCGAGTGAGGTCGGCGATGGCTTCGGGGTTGCCGGCCGTGTGGATCAGGATCGCCAGGTAGTACGGCAGCAGCGAAACCGCGCGCGGGTACAGGAGGGGAGCCAGTTGCTTGGCGCCGCCGTAGCGGCGAACGGCCTTCTGCAGCCAGAAATTGCCGCTGGCCTGGGTCGTGCGCCAGTCCGGAATGATTCCTCCGTGGCGTTGATCGATCTGTTCGAGGATCCAGCCGAGAGTGCCGGGCTTGTCTGCGTCGGCGGCGCGTTGACGGGCAGCCGATTCGCGGGCCGTGCGCATCTGGGCGATCTCATCCTCACAGGCCTGGAGGATGGCGCGCAGCTGCCGACCGGAAAGCGTCGAGCGCGATGCCCGCGCGGCGGCCTTGTTGGGGAACGGCGAGAAGGGGTAATCGATGCTGGTGATCAAGTCGGGCCGACACCGCTCAAGCCATCGCAGCAGCTGGCGCAATGCCCCATAGACGGCGGCCTGCGTGGTGAGGGCCCAGATCCTGCCGTCGGCACAGCGTTGCGCGTTGAGCCACTCGATGTAGCGAACCAGCATCGCGCGGTCCAGGTCGGCGACCGATCTGAGGGACTGCGATTCGGCGGCGAACCGGGCGAAGGGCAGTATCGACTTCCAGTACGAGGCGATGCTGCGATCCGAATGGCCCCCGATATGGCCCCAGAAGGCCTGGGCGAGCGCCAGGCGCACGTCGGCTGGCAGCGGCAACGACGAGAAGTCGATGAGCGTGTGGCGAACCAGGCGAGCCGCGTCGTGGCGCGCCGGCTGTGGCGCGTGCCCCGTTCCGGCCTGCGGTCTGGTGGCCAGGGTCCGCGGAATCGGCGGGCGCCGTGAACTCACGGCTCTGCGCTGCCCGCGAGCAGCGTGTCCAGCACGTCCTTGAGGACGCAGGCGTCGACGGCGACGGCACGCAGGTACCGGTCGGTGGTCTCGATGTGCTCGTGCCCGAGCAGGATCTTCACCACGAGCAGTGGATTGACCTTGGCGCCCTCGCTGGCCAAGTACTCGAGCCGGGCCAGCAGCATGCATGCGAAGGTCGCGCGAAGCAGATGCGTCGTCGCCTTGAAGCCGCAGGCCAGGCCGGCCCGGCTGACGGCGCGCTGGTAGGCGTTCTTGCTCACCGGTGCGCCGCGGGCGTTGACGAACAACGCCGGGTGGTGGGCGGCGCGTCCCCTGCGTCGCGCGCGCTTGAGCCACGCGAAGCGAAGCCCCGAGATGTAGCCATCGGTCTCGTCGAGCAGGCTGGCCGGTGCAATCACGTAGCCCGGCTTGCGGCCCTTGCGCGTGATCTCGATGGTGTGATGCGCCGTGAGCGGGGTGGGGCGGCCGTTGATGTCGTCGACGCCGAGCCGCAGGAGTTCGCTGATCCGCAGCCCGGTGTACAGCTGCCAGCGGGCCATCAGATCGTACGGCGGGGCGAGATAGGCGAGCAGTTCGCGAGCCTGCCCGGAGACCAGCGGGCGGGGCAGCGGTTCGTATTGCCGCAGTACGAAGATGCTGCGCTCGGTGTCCGCAGCGTAGCGCGTCCGGATCGGCGAGTACCGCCTCGACACAGCGAAGTCGCGGGTCTTGTCCGCGAGCGCCGATTCGCTCAGCCAATGCGCGCGGACCGCCCAAGCATAGAACCGCAGCACGCCGCGAACCCGGTGGTTGATGGTCGTCGTCCGGTACGCACGTCCGGTGTGCGGACTGGGCTGCGACATCATGCGGTTGCGATAGGCAACCAGGTCGACAGCATCCGCCTTGTGCCAAGGGATGTCGTTCTGCTCGAGCGTGTCGAACCAGTCGTAGAGGATCTCGGTATAGGTTCTGAGCGTGTCGGCGGTGTGCGCGCGCTGGATCGCGTGCTCATGCAGGAAGGCGACCGCGGGCTCGATCAACTGCCACTGCTTCGTGAAAAGAAGCGGGAAACCGGCAGGACGCGGCTCGCGAAGCGAAGTCGCCAAAGCCTGTGCTGCAAGCTGCGCCAAGGGTTCCGGCAGGTCTGCCGGACTCGGCAGCGAAGCCTTGCGGACTATCTGGACCACGGCGCTCTTACCTCGCGGTAAAGCGCTTCACAGCGTCGACGAACGACACGCCGAGCAAGTGCATCGCCAGGTCGATGGCTCCGCCGCCACCGGCGTGCGCGCGTGTGTCGTACCACTTGACGCCCGTGGTCAGGATCTCGAACTCGCCGCGTGCCGTGCTGGCGTGCCAGCGGCGGCTGTGCTCATCCTTGAGGGGCTGATAGGTCGAATCGGGCTTGACGTGGGTGGCTAGCAGCGCGAGCGCGTCGCTGGCCGGCATCTGACGAAGCCGTGTCAACGTCGAGGCACTGAACGACCTGCGAGATCGGCGCGCAACCATCATGTCGAACCCCCGCTGAAGCTGCTGAAAACGCGGGACGCACCGGGCTACTCGCCTCTGAAAGAGGCTTGGGCTCCTCGGGCATGAACAACTGTAGGTCGTGGCGTCGAGCGAGCCAACTCTGTTGACACTCGCGAATGCAACCTAAACGCCGTACCTGACGATGCCGTCGCGCGCCGCGGCTGCCGGTCCGGGCGGCTTCTCGTTCTACGACCATGTGTGTCTCTCCGAGAGCCTCAAAGACCTGACCTGGGCGCACGAAGGCCGGAGCTACCGATCGCAGATCGTCATCCGCAACGCTGGTAAGCGCCGCACCGAGGCGTATCTGCATGTGGTGGGCGACGACGGCGGCTGGCGCCCTGTCACGCTGGAGGACGGCACCGTATCCGACGGCAAGGTCGCGACCTACGAGCGCTGCGTTGAGGCGATCTGCGGCAGCGCCGATACCTTCTTCACCTCCGTCTTCGCCGCCCAAGGCAAACGGGCGCTCAGTGCCTACAAGAACGCGGAGATCAAGTCGCTGCTCGCCGATCTGCTCGGCCAGGCGCAGATTCAGACGCTGGGGCAGAAGGCGTCGGAAACCGCTCGCCTGCTGCGTGCGGGACTGGCGGTAGTCAGGCAGGACGCTGCCGGCATCGCGGCAGAGGCGCAGCGCCTGGATGCCGAGCGGCTGCGGCTCGAGGGGGCGCCGCAAGGGTTGCAGGAGGCCACGGCGTCCCGGGCGGTCGCGCAACATGCATTGGACGAGGCGCAGGCCCTGCATGCGCGGCTGGCCGCGCTGAAGGAACAGTCCGCCGGTGTCGAGTCGCGGAGGCAACAACTGCGATCGGAACGGCAAGCCGTTGCTGACAGCGACGAGCAAGCGAAGGCGCGCCTGCAGAAGCAGGATCGTGACGAACGCGAGCGTCTCCAGCAGCTCGAATGTCGGATTGCGGGTCGACTCGATGCGGCGCGCAAGAAGCGGCTCACGTTGGAGCGTGCCCGGCAGCGCTGCCGCTCGACGCTCGAGCCGGTGTCGGCGGTGCAACACGCCAGCAACAGGCTGCCCCTTGCCGAACGCGTACTGGCCCAACGCACCGAGCACACGCGCCTCGGTCGCGAACGAGCGCAGTTGCTGGCACGTTGCGAAGCGGACATTCGGTTGGGCGAGCAGCGCCTTGCCGCCCTGGAGCAGGAAGCAGGTCGGGCTGCGCTCGACGCGCGAGATCTCGCCGCCAGATTCGGGTTGACTGGTGAGGTGCCATGTTCGGGCACCGATCTTCAGGGGCGTTGCAAGCTCCTGGGCGATGCCCGCGCCGCACAAGTCTTGATCCCCAGTGCTCAGGCACAGATCGAGCGCGTGGCAGGCGACATCACATCGGCGAAGGCCTGCCTCGCTGTGCTGCGGATCGAGCGCGAAGCCCTGGCCGACGCGCTGCGTGGGCTGAGCAGTGCCGAACGAAGGGAAGACACGGCGCGAACGCGACTGTTGTCGATTCAAGCGCTCGCGGCCCGGCTTCCGGCCTGCGATCAGGCTCGGGCCGAGCTGGAAATCATCGACGAGGAGTTGAGGGCGTTGGGCCCGGTCGAGGGCTCCGGCGCCGCAGCGGAGACCGACGAAGAGAAGCAGGAACGATCACGCATCTACGCGTCGCGGCAAGCGATGTTGGCGCAGACTGCTTCGCATGCGGAGCAGGTGCGGGCTGCGCTGGAACGGATCGACGGCCTGCTGGCAAGCCTGCCCGCCAGGTTCGATGACGCAACACTCACCGCCGCCGGCGAGTCCGTTGCACAGAGCCGCGCGGCGGTTCTCACGGCCGAGCAAGCTCAGGTCGCGGCGCTGCGCGACGTGCTATTGCTCAAGGCCAATCGAGAGCAGCAATCGGCGCTTGCCGAGCGCCGATCCCGTTGTGATGATCGACGGGCTCATATCGAGGATCAACTCGGGAACTGGGCGCTGTTCGCTCGCTGCATGAGCAACGACGGCCTCATCGCGCTGGCGATCGACGATGCCGGGCCCGAGCTCTCGGGATTGGCGAACGACCTGCTGCTGGCAAGCTATGGCGCGAGGTTCACGGTGAGTATCCAGACCCTGCTGCAGACCGCCACCGGCGATCAACGCGAGGGCTTCGACATCCTCGTGCACGACGCCGAATCCGCGGAGAGCAAGAGCCTGGTCTGGATGAGCGGCGGCGAGCGCACGATCATCGAAGCCTGCCTGACCAGGGCGATCGCCTTGTACCTCGCCCAGAGCACGGGCCGGCGCTACTCGACCCTGTTCTCCGATGAGGCCGATGGCGCACTGGACCCAGATCGGAAGCGCCGGTTCATGGCGATGAAGCGAGAGGTGCTGAGGCTCGGCGGCTACGAACGTGAGTACTTCATCTCGCAGACGCCGGAACTGACCGCGATGGCGGACGCGGTCATCGATCTCGACCGCTATGTCCTTGGGCAGCAAGGTACGCGAGCGATCCAGGCAGCGGCCGTGCCGGACGCGGTCCCGTCGTAGGGCCGCTTAGGCACGGCCGCAGAAGCGCCGCCCGGCTTGTCGGTCCGGGTCAGCCGTCGTCGCTAACGTCGCGCTCGGTCGGAGCGAACAAGGGCAGGCCGTCAACCACCTCGGCCTCGTCATCGAACAACAGCCACGCAATGCCGGCTTGTTCAGCCGAATCGAACAGGACGGCCAGATCCTGTTCTCTCGGCACGGCCTGGCGAGGTATGCCAACGAAGACGAGGCCTCCAACGCCGGTGGGGTAGGCATTGACCGAGAGTTCGTCGTCCTTCAGCTTCTGGCGAGTCTCGGGGCTGAGGTGTCGCAGGGAGATGGCAGCCAGGGGTTCGGCAAGGTCACGAAGGGTGTCAGCTGCAGATTGGGGCATCACGCCCTCCTTGTTCGATGGTCCGGGAACGCTTCGGTCGCGAAAGCCTTCGGCGACCGAAGTCCCAGCCGCAATGGCGGCAGCGGAACCAGTTGATGGCACCCAGCGTGCCCAAGGGCACGCCGTAGCCCGGACACATCGGGCATGGGGACGTCGCAGATCGGTTCGTCACGAGGGTGCGTGCGATCACGGTGTTCTCCTTCACGTGTGGAGTGGGAACACCGACCCCATCGGGGACGATGCCCCGTTGTAGGTTGAAAGTGCTGACGCTCTGTCGGCACGATGGTCTTGGCAGGTATCGACTGCGACGCGGCCATAGCCGAAATCACCGCTCCATGTTGGGCGCGGCCAAGTCTCTTCAGTCTGGTACACGGAGGACCGACCCGCAATCGGGATCGGTCCGACTCGCCGGGAACGGCTGCGGCGCTCTGACGGTTTCCCGTGGCATCGAGTTCGACCATGGGACGAACTTGCGCGACCTCGGTACTACCTCTCGCGACGTCGACAACCGTGATGGGTTTGAAGAACCCTGCTCGCGTGCCGACACGCTACTTGCCGTGGCATGTGGAAGAGCGTCCGTGGTGTGATCGTCATCATATGCCGACGATGGGTGCATGCCCATCTCTTCTCGGCACGCGAACGACCCGGCGCTGGTGGCGCTCGGTGCCGCCATTCGCCGCTGCCGGCGAAGTCTTGGGGTGTCGCAGGAGGAACTGGCGCATCGCAGCGCGATCGACCGTTCCTACATGAGCAGCATCGAGCGTGGTGGTCAGAACCCGGGCATCTTGTCGATCATTCGCGTCGCGCACGCGATGGACATGACGATGACCGAGCTGATGGCGGAGGCGGAGCTGTAGCGTGGCGGGGCGGCCACGGGTAGCAGGTTGACAACGGTTCTGGCGCCCAGGTGACACCGCATCATCACCGGAATGCCACCCCAGAAATTTCTCTCGCGCATTGCCCCCAGCTTGACCGTAGGGGCAGGCGATGCGGCAGGATGGCGTCCTGAAGGGTCCACCTGCCATGCTGTGCCTCGATTCCCGCATCCGGCTCACCAGGCCGGAGTTCGACCGGCTGAACCGCATCACCGGGATGGCGCCGGTCGGCGTGCGAACCCGCGCGGACCTGGATGCATATGCGAAGCGATGCAAGGCCCACTACTGGGGTGTGTCGAAGGACACGCGGTTCCTGCACTGGCTCATCGACCAGGAAGTCGAGCGCTGCCTGAAGGCGGCCTAATCCCAAAGGGCCACCTTACAGGCAATGCGCTACTCGGCAGCCCGAACCTGAGTGGGTTCTGCCGCGGCTGGCGGTGAGTCAGTCCTGCTGCGCGAAGACGCCGCAGGCGCTGACGCTTCGAAGGCCCGGCGAGCGGCCTCGAACGGTGGCTCCGAGGTGAGCCGCCCGACTTGCGCATGCGCAGGCTCCGCGTTCACGTCGGGCAGACATGCGACAGCAAGGTCGCCGCTGCGCTTCAGCTTGCGGCCGGCAGCCGCGGGCATGGCAACGAACACGGCATGGAACAGACCGCGAACGAACCCGCCGATCCTTGCGTTGCGCCGTTCGCGTTCGGCATGCAGCCGAAGCGATTCCCGGCAACTCAGGTACAGCGCAAGGTGCGTCCGCTTCATCTCGCCGTCAGCGTCCAGCTGGGCCAGCACTTCGTCGGCGAGCGCCGTGTCGTGGCCAACGCGCCGATAGAAGCTGATCCAAGCGCGTTCTTCCTCGGTCGCGACGCTGGTGCGGCGCGGCGGCTTCTGCCGCAGCGTGCTCAGGGGCATGGTGTTTCTCCTTGATATGCAGAGAGGCACCTGCCCCTTGAGGGAGGCGGTGAACTCCCAGGGTCAGCGGCACCATGACCAGGAAGGTCGTGGCGACGATTCGACGGTTCTGCAGCGAGGTGCCGGCAGAGCCAGATGGAGGGCGGTTCGCGTCCGCCGAGGGTGGCCGACGACTCGGCTTGACCTCGACGGAGCGCGAACGGTGTAGTCCGCAGGTGCGGGCCTGACATGCAGGCGCCGAACTCGCAGGCCACGGCTTGCTCCCGTCGCAACACTGCTCGAGTGTTGCGGCCGGGCGCGTGGGCTAAGCACGTGCAACGCACGCGGTTGCCGAACGCGCCGCATTGGCAGCGGCGATGGCGATCCAGCGATCGGCGATCCGGTCCAGGTAGACCAAGTCGCCGGCTTCGATTTCACCGGCTGCTCGCAAGCGGCTGATCATCTCCTTGACCAGGAGGGGATCCTCCTTGGCCAGTTGGATAGCGGTCGCAGCGATGCGCCGACGGTAGCAGTCGATCAACATGCCGTGCTGCCCGAGGGCAGTGGCGTGCTGACCGAAGGCCGCAACAGGACCGGCAGGCGCCGGACTTGCACGGTGGACGCGCGAGCGCGTCCGGAACCGCCCAGGAGCGTTGGCACCGGGCTCAGGGCTCTCGTCGAGATGACGGCGTTCATGGGGTTCTCCTTCGCGAAGAAGGGGAACGCCCAGCCCTGGCGGGGAACTTGGGGTTCCCCGTTCGGGAAGCTCCGCGAGGGCGGAGCGGCTCTTTGCGCGCCGAGCGGCGCGCGGGTTGAAGGCCCACATCCTTGCGGGCGCAGGCCTTCGCTCGGTGCCAAGCAGCCGGTGGGCTGCTCGGCAATCGATCGACTGTCAGCTCGGGGGCTGAACGTGCTCTTGGTCAGCGAGTGACCGGTCCCGGACGAGCCGGATCGAACGTTGGCAGGTGACGACTGCGACGCCAGCCAGGCTGGACTTCAGGGCAGCCGAAGCCGCCAGTGAAGGCTTGCAGACGCGATGTCTGCGGGAAGCCCTTCGAGTATGGTTGTTGGGTGGTGTCGCCGTTGACCGCTGGCCACTCGCCACAGGGAATCATCGGTGCGGCCGGGTTGTTTTCGGCGGCTTCGACGCGTACGGGCAGGTGCCGCCGCAGAGCGAAAAAAGAGAAGCCCTCACCGCCTTTCGGCGATGAGGGTTCAACGCACGTGAGTCATGCCGCGATGCGCGGCTCCTCCGCTTCGATCCTCGCGCTCCCGGCCTCGTCCTTGTCGAGGTCCAGCCGCTTCAGCAGCTCGCGCTGGCGCACCAGCAAATCGGTGAGCCTGGCTTCGTGCTCGAACGGGCGCTCAATCTCGATGCGCAGGTCTTCCAGCCGCTTGCGGCGCAAGGCCAGTTGTGCCTGGCTCTTCTCGTGCTGCTCGTTCACCGAGTCCAGCGCAGCCAGCAGCGCCGCAACCAGTGCGGGCCCCGTTTGGAAGGCCTGGGCCTCGTAGCGGCAATGCCCGGACAGGTGGTACGCCGGCACACCATCGCCTTGTGAGCATCCGATGTTCAACGTCATGCCGCCGAAGCGTCCAACGGCACGCTCGGTCGGTGTTGCCCAGCGCCGGTGGCCGACCTTCTCCGTCTTCACAAGGTCCCGCAGCGCTTGCCCGATCTGATCTGCACCCTCGAATCGCCGGCCGTTCAGCTCGACGGCAATGTTCGCCATGCTCTGCGGCACGACAGCCGCAGCATCCAGCTCGATCAGGCCGATCTTCCTCTCCAGCGCCTCCACCAGCATCGGCAGGTTGCCGACCTCACGCTGGTTGTCCCAGCGCTGACTGCGCCATACCGAGAACAACGTCGAGAGCTTCGCCACCTCGGCGTCTACCCCCGCCTTCTCGACCACCAGCGGGTTGCCGCTGGCCAGGGCCTTGACCTCCGCGTACGACAGCGCCGCCAGCTCCACGTCTTCGAGCGACCGGAGCCCCTTGTCGCCCTTCATCACCTGGGCGATGAAGCGCGCCTTGGTCTCCAGCGTCTGCCACATGTAGCTGTCGAAACTCCCCTCGGTGACGTAGCGGAAGATCTCCACGTCCTCGCACTCGTTGCCCTGACGCAGGATGCGCCCGTCGCGCTGCTCGACATCGCAGGGCCGCCACGGCGCATCGAGGTGATGCAGGGCGGCCAGCCGGGTCTGCACGTTGGTGCCGATCCCCATCTTCGCGGTCGAGCCGAACAGCACACGGACCTTGCCTTCGCGCACCGCCTTGAACAGCGTCGCCTTCTGGGCGTCGGTGTCCGCGTCGTGGATGAACGCGATCTCGCGCTCGGGCACGCCAGCCTCAATCAGCCGCGCCTTCATGTCGTCGTAGACGCTGAAGGCCTTGCCGCCCTTCGGCGAGGACAGGTCACAGAACACCAGTTGCGCCCCGCGGAAGTCCGCCGTGCGCTCCCAGACGGCCAGCACCTCGTCGACGCAAGCCGCCACCTTTCCTTTCGGGTCGAAGGCCGCCGTCGGCGCGATCAGCCTGAAGTCCAGCGCGGCTTGGCGGCCGTCGTTGGTCACCGCGAGCATGTTGTCTTCTCGCGGGTCCACGGCGCCGTTGCGGATGGCTTCGGCGCGCTGCACCAGCGTCTGCACGTAGGTCTTGAGCGCCGGGCTGGCCGGGCAGGCCACCGTGCGCGGCTTGCCGCCACGCAGCTTGGGCACCGGCAGGTTCAGCATCTCCGCGGTGCGGATGTCGGCGACCTCGCCGAACACCGTCATCAGCTCCGGCACGTTGATGAACCGAGCGAACCTCGTGTGCATCCGGTAGCCGCTGC
Source organism: Burkholderiales bacterium (assembly GCA_016223165.1). GTDB lineage: Bacteria > Pseudomonadota > Gammaproteobacteria > Burkholderiales > Burkholderiaceae_C > Rubrivivax. Next base: position 126,443 of record JACRPO010000012.1, on the reverse strand, counting down.
CGTCCGGTGCTATCTCCAACGCTGTGATGCTTTCGCCGAAGGTGGCGGCCCACGCATCGAACTGCTGCAGGCCCAGTTCCTCCAGCCGCCGCGGCTGCAGGTAGCGTTGCATCGTGTGGATCTCGGCCATCGTGTTGGCGACCGGCGTTGCCGTGGCGAACACCACGCCGCGTTGGGCGCCTGGGCGTTGGCGTTCATGCAGCTGCATCGTGTAGCGCGTCTTCAGGTAGAGGTCGAACGCGCGCTCCGAGTTGGTCAGCGGCAGGCCCGCGACCCGCGTCATCTTGGTGAACCGGTACAGGTTCTTGAACAGGTGGGCTTCATCGACGAACAGGCCGTCGACACCCAGCTGCTCCCAGGTCAGCAGATCGTCCTTCTTGCCGTCGGCGAGCAGCCGTTCCAGGCGCGCCCGCCAGTTCTTCTTCTGCGCTTCGAGCTGCTTGATGATCCGGTTCGACCGGTCACCTTGCTTCTCGGCGCGCACTGCCATTTCGATTTCATGCATGATTTCCTCGATGTAGGTTTGAGTGAATGACGGCGACATCCGGATGCGCTCGAAGCTCGAGTGCGTGATGACCACCGCGTCCCAATCGCCGGTGGCGATGCGCGACACCAGCTCTCGCCGGCGGTCGCCTTCCAGGTCTTCCTTCGCGGCCATCAGCACCGCGGCCTGCGGGTACAAGCGCACGAACTCCGCCGTGTACTGCGCCAGCATGTGGTTCGGCACCACGTGGCAGGGCTTCGCGAGGAAGCCCAGGCGGCGCATCTCCATGCTCGCGATCGCGCACACGGCGGTCTTGCCGGCGCCGACGACGTGGAACAGCCCCGTGTTGCCGACCTGCACGATGCGCCACACCGCGTTCAGCTGGTGCGGGTGCAGCTCGAAGCAGTGGGAGAACCCCGGCAGCTTCAGGTGCGAACCATCGAAGTGCCGCGGCCGTGTGGCGTTGAACAGGTCGTTGTAGATCCTGCACAGCCGCTCGCGCCGCTCGGTGTCTTCGAAGGCCCAGGCCGCGAATCGCTCTTTGAGCTGGCCCAGCTTCTCGCGGGCGGCCAGCGTCTCGTCCGGATTGACGAGGTAGCGGTCCGTTTCCGGATCGCGGTCGCGCACCGTCGGCACCTGCACGTTCAGCGCTGCCATCACCAGTTCGATCGCGTTCATGCGCGAGGTCCCCAGTTCCTGCGTCACCTTCACGTTCTGCCGCGCGCTCCACTCGGGGTAGCGCACCGACCAGGCTCCCGCCTCGGCCGAGTACGACACGTCGCAGTCCTTCAGTTCCAGCACTTCGCGGATGAAGGCCTCGACATCGCCGGCGGGGATCCACACGGCGCCCAGCCGCGGCTCGATCGACGCTGGCGACAGGTCTTCAGGCTGCACCCTCTCCAGCGCAGCGACGTTGCCGCGGTAGGCCGGACCGGACAGCACGGCTTGCTTTAGCTTCGTCTTGACGTTGCCCGACAGGTAGTCGTCGGCCGTCTTCCATGCCCGGTCGTCCGGATCGAGGAACACGAGCCCGCCGTCGGCCAGGGCGTCCAGCACTTCCTGCTCGGGCGCCTGCAGCAGATCGGCCATGTAGGCCGGATCGACCCGGCCGCGCCACTGCACGGACGCAGCGAGCGCTTCGGCCGGATCGGCCGCCGTCGCCGGTGCCGTCACGCGGCGCAGGGTGCGCCGGCTGAACAGGTCCGCTTTGCGCGCCGTGTCCGACTCGTCGTCGTAATGCTCCAATGACAGCAGCAGCGGGTAGTCCGGGTCGCGCCGAAACGCCAGCGCGTTGGCCCGGTTGCTCAGGCAGCCGTGACGCGCGACGTAGCGGTCGTAGGTGCCGTTGAGCATTGCTCGCTGGTTAGCAAGTTGCCCGTCGCCGTCGTGGGCCAGTTGCGCGTCGAGCAGCGCCCGCGCGTGGCCCCTGATCGCGCACAAGCCCGTGATGCGGCTGCGCTGCGTGGCGTTCAGCTCGTCGTGGATGTCCACGAGTTCGGTTGCCGAGACGCGATGTACGCGCCCCTGGTGCAGCCGGTAGCTTCCCGGTCGAGCGCCGGGTTCCGCAGGGACTGCGGCCCTGACCGTGGGTTCTTCGGCCCGGGCTGCTGGCTTGTAGCCGCCTTCGGGCAGCAGCTCGACGCGCTCGCGCAGCGTCGCTTCCAGATCGCCCTCGAACACCGCCGTCGGTACTTCGTCGTAGCCGTTGCTGCGGTAGGCGATGCGCCCGATGCAGAACTGCGGTTGCCGCGCGTACCAGGCGTTGATCTGCGGGTAGCGGTCACGGCACTGCCGATGCCGCATCTCCTCGGGCACGAGGCTGCGATGGACCCAATCGCTACGGGTCTGCTCGCCCCGTTCGCGCCTGCGCAGAAACAGGATGTCGGTCTGCACCTCGGTCGCGGCGATGCCGGCGAAGGCTCCTGCGGGCAGCCGGATCGCGCCGAGCAGCTCGGCTTGAGCCGCCAGGTACTCGCGAACGTTGTCCGACTGCGATTCCATCGTGTGGCTGCTCGTGATGAAGCAGACCAGCCCGCCCGGCCGCACCAGGTCGAGCGCGCGGCCGAAGAAGTAGTTGTGGATGCTGAACCGCGCGTAGGCGCGGTGGCTCGCATCGGCGGCCTTGTAGTTGCCGAACGGCACGTTGCCGATCGCCAGGTCGAACCAGTTCTCGGGCAGAGACACCTTCTCGAAGGCCTCGATGCGTACATCGACGCCGTGCGGGCCATACAGCGCTTGCAGCAGCCGCCCGGCCACCCGGTCGATCTCGACCGCCGTGACGGTGCACCGCTCGACGAGCGCGCTTGGCATCGCGCCGATGAAGTGGCCGACGCCGGCAGACGGCTCGAGCACACGACCGCCATCGAAGCCGAAGCGCTGGACGGCTTGCCAGATCGCCTCGATCACGTGGATCTCGGTGTAGTGGCTGTTGTTGACCGAGGCCAGCGCCGACGCATGGTCTTTGGCGTCAAGCGACGCCGCGAGGCGCTGCGCCCGCGCTGCCCAGGCCGCGTCCGCACCTTCCAGGTTGAAGGCTGCGGGGATGCCGCCCCAGCCGGTGAAGCGCAGCGGCACGCTGCGTTCGTCAGCGGTGGCAGAGCGATCCTCGGCTTCGAGCCGTTGCAGCAGTTCGATCGCTGCGACGTTGCCGTCGAACTTCGAGACGGCGCCGCTCAGGCCATCGAGATGCGCGCGCGTGACCGGTGGCCACGGTGTTTGCGCCCCAGACGTGCCGGCCGCAGCAGCGGCAATGCGCCAGGAGGCGCGGAAGTAGCCGGACGAATCTTCTTGGTCGCCGGCATCGATATCGGATGTCTGCTCCGTCGCGGGTTCGAGCGGCAGCTCATGCAGCGCAGGGACTTCGGTCGAAGCCGGGCTGAACAGGTCCACCCAGGCGGATGGATCGTTCGACTCGGCGGCTGGAGCGGCGTGAGGGTCGAAACCCGGAAGCCAGCCCGTGATCGGACTGGCCGCAGTGGTGCGTGCCATCGGTGGTTCTCCAAGGGGTGTGGGGAACGCACCGGTCCCGACGGGGAGGTGTGTCCCCGTTGGGATGAATGAAGGCGCTTCGGGCCGCCGGTGAAGGACGGCGCACGAGGCGTTGGTTGAGCGACGCGACTAGAGCGTCAGGGCCTCACGCGGACTGTCAGCAGCGAAGCGCTGCGAAAGCCGATGCGGGTAACGACCGCGACGCCCGAACGAGTCGGGACGCTCTCATCGAGCGTGCGATGGCCGAAGCCAGGTTGCCGTTGCAGTGTGAGAGCCGCTCGCCGGATGGCAGCCGCGGGGCTCGAGTCGCGCTCGGTAGCGACTGGCCCTTAGTGCGGAGTTCGGTGGCAATCGGCCTGACTCAGCAGCCTCGACCCCGCCCCGCCTTCGCCCCTCAGCGGAACACGCGCAGCTCCACCGTTGCCCCCCGCATGAATGCGACGTAGCCGCCGGCCTGCGCGATGTCCCGGAACCGCGCGATGACCTTCTTGTGGAGCAGCACGTCCCAGGCGTACCCCGCCTGCGCCGAGCGCTCGATCGAGAGCTCCGGTTCACGAAACGACGAGTGCCGGAACAGGAAGCGGCCCGTCTGCCAGTCCACGATCGCCAGGATGCAGGCCGTCAGGATGGCCGGGCCACCGTCTTCTCCGGGCTCGACGATCAACGGCACCTTGAGCAAGCCCGCGGAGCGGCCGATGTGGCCGACTACGTCGTACTCGTCAAGCCAGGATTCGCCGGTGCCAGGGTCGCCGAGGATCAACCGGACCTTCGCCCCGTTGCGACGGCAGCGCTCCAAGACGGCGGCCACCTTCGGATCGGTGCCGGGGTCGAAGTAGGTTCTCGACGCCAGCGGTGAGCGGCTCCACGCATGAACGGCGATGCCGTACTTCTCGTAGCCGGCAAGAAAGCCGTGGTCCTCGGGCCCGAATGCGAGATCGGGCCGATGCAGCAGTTCTGCGATCTGGTTCGTGTGATCGCGTGCGTTGTCGAAGCCGAAGCAGCTTGAGCCTTCGTCGCAGGAGATGACGTACACGCGCTGCTCTGGGTTCAGGGAGATTTCGGGCATGGCCGACTCCTTTGCATGGCGCGGAACCGACCCCGCGGGCCGCGCCCCGCAGGTGGATGGACGAGTCGACCGTCACCCGTTCGTCTCGCGTCCTCGAGGGACGCGAGCGAAGGGGAAGGTCAACGAGGCTGATCAGGCCGTCGCTGTCTCGCCGGCCGGCGAGAACAGAGCGACCAGAGACGCGAGTTCGCCGCGCTTGAGTTCGACGCAGGCGCGCTCGACGCTGCTGTCGATCGGGGGTTGCAGTAGTTCGCTCGCGGTGATGGCAACCACCGGGGCGCTGTCACTCGTGAGCATCGAGATGTCGCCGGACTGGTCATCGCGGATGACCTCGGCAACGGACACGCCGGCGGCAGCGAGGCGCTCGCTCGCGACCTGGATCGCCGCGGCCAGGCTGGCAGCGGCGACGACCGCTTCGGCGTTGCCGCCGCCGCCGTAGAAGCGAACGAGATGCGGACGATGCGCCGACGCGAGGACCAACTCGGGCGATGCATCGGGACATATCAAGGAAACGGAGCTCATGGCAAGTCCTTTGGGAAAGAAGACGGAGGCCTTGCGCGCGCAGCGGACCGCCGGCCGGTAGATGCCGGCGAGCTGCGTGGAAGGGTTGATCGGCCGGCGCACACAGGAGAGGTGGTGCGACTTCGAGGCCGTCGAGGGCGGATGCGCCGCGAGCGGGCATCGGGTGGAGCAATGAGAAGAGGGGCCGGGTCGGAGGCTCGGCCACGTCATCGTGTGAAGCGATCAGGCTTCAACAGGCGGGTATCGACCGCAACGCCCGAGGGGTTCGGGGTGGCTCAGCAGCGCGCTTGGGCGACTGAGCAGGAGCGACGCCAGTGTGCGCGCGTGCCGCCTGCGGCGGTGGCGATCTGCGGCGCGCGCGGCAGAGAAGCGACCTGCTTTACGGCGAGTTCACGGTGGCGACTCAGGTTCTGGAAGAAGAGCGACCCGCCTCAAATGCGACCGACTGCGGCAGCCGTTGACGCCGCGAGAGCCCGAGAGATGCTGGCTGCACACCCAGTCAGCAGACCCTACCGATGTCCTCATCGCGATTCGCACACCACGCCCGCCAGATGCTCGAAGCCGAGGGCTACCGCGTCCACTCCGGCACCAAAGCGGATGGCCTCGAACTCGTCGGGCGCTTCTGGTTCACCTGGAGAGTTCCCGCAATGGCGGACTGCGAGGTCGGTCCTACTTGCAGCGGCCCGTGGGATGCATGGGCCAGCGCGCTCGATCACCGGCTGAGCAACAGCAGGATCGAGGTTCACCAGGTCAGCGTGGCCTCGTCACCGCTGGAGCCGTTCCATCCGGCGGTCGTTCCGGAAGAGGTACTCGATGTGCGCTCGTTCGCGGCGCGCTATGGCTTGTCTGAGGAGGTCGCTTCGGCCCAGATCAGCCGGCTGTTCGCGCAGGCGATCTACATGAACGACCGCTACCAGGTCAACGTGGAAGTTGTCGATGCGCCTTTCGGGGAGGAGACGGGCGATGTCTTACGGCTGTCGATCAAGCGACGGGACAAAGCGCCGGTCCACGACTGGCGCGAGTTGCAGCAGATCAAGGCGATGTCCCAGGCGTAGTTGGAACTTGAGGTGGCGGTTTCCGCAATGAGCTCGTGAGAATCGAGCTTGCTGAAGACCTGAAACCCTCAACCTCAAGGGAAACCGCCATGAAGGATCGTAAGACAAGGAAGAAGGCTGCCAGTGGGCTGCGCGTGGTGCATCGCAACGATGCCGCCGCGCTCAGGCGCTGGGCGCAAGGCGATGGCCAGGCGCTGCTGCCGATGCTGGAGCTGCTGGAGAACGCGCAGGCCAGCATCGACGAGCTGATGAACGAGGCTGCGCGCGCGGTGCTCGAGGAGTTGCTGGTGGCCTCGGCCAACAAGATCGCCGGGGAGAAGCATCGCGGCAAGGCCGGCGGGCCCGTGCTGTGGCACGGCAGCCAGCGTGGGCAGATCCAGATGGCTGAGCGCAAGCTCAGCGTGACCCGGCCGCGGCTGCGAACGGCTGGCGCTACAGCCAAGGAGGTGGCGGTGCCGGCCTACGAGCGGCTGCAAGGCGACGCTCGCATGGGCGCGCGGGTGCGCGACATCGTCGTCAAGGGCGTGTCGATGCGCAAGTACCGCGAGGTGCTGCCCGAGGTGGCTGGCACCGTGGGCGTGAGCAAGAGCGCGGTGTCGCGTCGCTTCATCGAGGCCAGTGCCGCGCAGCTGGCTGCGCTGAACGAGCGGCCGCTGGCCGACGCGGCTCTGCTGGCGATCTACATCGATGGGATCATCGTGGACGGTACGCACATCCTTGCCGCGCTGGGCGTTGACGAGCGGGGCAAGAAGGCGCTGCTGGGGCTGAGCGGCGGGTCGTCGGAGAACGCGCAGGTGGTCAAAGCTTTGCTGACGAGCATGCGCGAGCGCGGCCTGGCCGTCGATCAGGACTACCTGTTCGTCATCGACGGGGGTAAGGCGCTGCGCTCGGCCATCGAAGAGGTCTTCGGCTCGCACGCCAAGGTGCAGCGCTGCCGCACGCACAAGCTACGCAACGTGCTGGAAGCCTTGCCCAAGGAGGCCCGTGCGCAGACCAAGAGCGTGATGAACGCAGCCTACAAGCTCGACGCCCAGCGCGGCATGGACAAGATCCGCCAGCAGGCCAAGTGGCTGCAGGCCGAGCACGCCGACGCGGCGGCGTCGATGCTCGAGGGGCTGGAGGAGGTCTTCACGGTCAATAAGCTGGCCCTGCCGCCCTCGCTGATGCGCTGCCTGTGCACGACCAACATCATCGAGAACCCCAACGGCAGCGTGCGCACGATGACCCACCGTGTGAAGCGCTGGCGCGATCAGGACATGGCGCTGCGCTGGGTGGCCGCGGGCTTCCTGGAGGCCGAGAAAACGTTCCGCCGAATCGATGGCGTGAAGGACCTCTGGGTGCTGGCTGTTGCTCTTGGTCGGCAAGTGCCGAACACCGTCAAACGCGCCGCGTAAGATGAGTCAGACCGCCACCGGTTCCAACTGGCCGCGGGACATCGCCGCAGATCAAGAACATGATTGTTGGCGAAGAGCACGAAGCGTTCGAGGTCTACCCCGCGGAGTCCCGGCTCGTCGATACGGCCAACCAGTACCACCTGTGGGTCTCAAGGACGTCGCGGTGCGTTTGCCGGTGGGCTATCAGAACCGGGAAGTAATGAGCGACAACGAGGCCGCGGCCGTTGGTGCCGGGCAGCGGGGCTTTGCGGGGTTGCCGAAGCAGTCGTAGCGGGACGGCGTGCAGCTCAGCCCTTGCGCGGAGCGCGTCCTTGGGAGGCGAGAAGAGCGCCTTCGGCACGCGCGCGTTGCATGCCTTCAGCGCTGTGGCGGTTGAGGGCAGATGCAGCCGGAGCGACAGAATGTCCTATGCCCTCCAAACTTGCCAAGGACTTCAAGTCCTTCGCCGACCTGGCTGCCGCGTATGCGGCGGGCCAGGACTATCGAATCGTGGCTGTTCCTCGCCCTCAGTCTTCGACCGCCATCGTGGCGCCGCATGGCGGTGGCATCGAAGCCTTCACGTCCGACATCGCACGCGGGATCGCAGGTGACGACTACGGTCTGTACGTGTTCGAGGGGTTGTTGAGGGCTGGCAACTTTGCGGCGTTGCACTTGTCGAGCGAGCGATTCGACGAGCCCGAGTGCCTCCAAATGCTGGGCGAGTGCGACCGTGTCATCTCTGTGCATGGTTGCGGTGCTCCGGGCGAGATCGTCTTGGTGGGCGGGCGTGACCAAGCGCTGCGCAATGCCATGTCCACGGCGTTGCGGGCGGCCGGGATCGCGTGCGAAGACGCACCTGCGGGACTGGCTGGCGCAGTCCCTCGCAACATCTGCAATCGAGGCCGCACGGGTCGTGGCGTTCAATTGGAGGTCTCGATGGAACTGCGCCGATCACGGCAGCGCACGGCGCTGATCCGCGCGGTCAGGAGCGCGCTTCAAGGCTGATCGAGCGCTGCGAGCGCGCATGGCGCCGCTCTTGAAACCCGAGGTCGCAGCGGGACGATGGGTGCATCAACGCAATGCACCCACCGCCGACCATGAACCTTCCTGCCACACCCACGCTACCGATTCGCCGCATCGTCCAGGGCGACAACCCGCGCGAGCACTTCGATCCTGCCGAAATGGCCGACCTCGAAGAAGGCATCCGGGCAGTCGGCGGCGTCATCCAGCCCATCGTCGTGCGGCCGGTACCCGGCACCGACGATTTCGCCATCGTCGTCGGCGAACGCCGCTGGCGTGCGGCCAAGACCGTGCTCGGCGACGACTACGACATGCCGGTCCTGTTCAAGGAGGTCAGCCCCGCGACTGCCGAGGCGATGGCGGTGATCGAAAACCATCACCGCGCGCCGATGTCGGCGGCGGAGCAGGCGCGAGCCGCGCAGCGCCAGCTTCACCGCAACCACGGCGACAAGGCCGAGACGGCTGCCGGCATGGGCTGGAAGCCCGAGCTGCTGGCGCGTCGGCTGGCCCTGCTGACCTGCACGCCGAGCGTGCTGGCGGCGCTGACCAAGCACCAAATCCAACTCGGCCACGCCGAACTGCTTACCGGCGTGCCGCCCGACATGCAGGACCGCGTGCTCGCCGGCCTGCTCGCGCACAAGGTGCCGGTCGCGGTGCTCAAGGACCAGTTGGGCAAGTACGCCCGGCGCCTTGCCGACGCGATCTTCGACACCGCGCCCTGCGCAGCGTGCCCGCACAACTCCACCCGCCAGGCCGGCCTGTTCGCCGACTCGATCAGGGAAGGTCATTGCCAGCATCCGACCCACTTCGATGAGCTGACACAGCAGGCGGTGGACGCCAAGGCCAGTGCGCTGTGCGTCGAGTACCCGGTTGTTCATGTCATCCGCCAGGGCGGTGGGTTCGTGCCGCTGCACGTCACTGCCGAAGGCGAACTCGGCGTGGGCGCGGCGCAGTACGCGTCGTGCCAGGGCTGCAAGTCCTACGGGGCCGCGGTGTCGGCGATGCCGGGCAGCAGCGGGGCGGTGACGGCTTCGTTGTGCTTCGATGCCGCCTGCAACAGCCAGAAGGTGGCGCGTTGGCGCAAGGCAACGCGAGAAGACGCTGCGCAGCAGCCCCTGGCTGCGAGCCAGAGCACGGCCAGCCGCGGCACCCCATCCACCCCGCGACCGGCCGACAAGCGACGGCCGAAGGCCGCGTCCAGCCGCCCGACCAACCAGACGCCACAGCGTGTCGTCGAGTACCGCACCACGCAGTGGCGCAAGTGGCTTGCTGCGGCGCTGATGGCGCAGCCGCAGCGCAGCCATCGGGTGCTGATCGCGCTGACGCTGGCAGGCCGCGCTGCGGACCTCAAATCGGCTCAGTTCGAGAAGGCCCTGGCCAAGATTGCCGGCCCTGGGGAAGCCCACGGCAGCGACTTGCGGGAGCCGCTGAGGCGCGCCGACCAGGTGGTGGCGGATCAGGTGGACAGGCTCGTGCAGGCTGCCATCGCGTCGGCGGCTTTCGGGGTGGACACGCACAACCTCGAACTGCTGCTGAACTACCTCGATGTGGACGAGGCGCGCTGCTTCCGATGGGACAAGGCCTTCCTCGACCTGTTCACCACCAGCGAGCTGGAAAGCCTGGCTGCCGACGTTGGCCTCAAGGCCGCGTTGGGCGCCAGATTCAAGACGGCCAGGGCCGGCAAGAAGGACGCCTTCGTGCAGGCGCTGCTGAACGCCGAGGGCTTCGCCTACCAGGGAACGGTTCCGGCTGTGATGCGCTACCCCCGGCACGGAACGGCGCAGGAAGCGACGGTGGGTGTCGAAGACGCATCCGACGCCGCCGCAGGTTCGGCGAGCACCAGGGCTGATGCCGAGGCGCCCGCGACAGCCTGAACCGCTGACCACCCTTGAGCCGCGCGGACCCTTGCCTAGCATGGGTTGCATGGGGTCACACCCCGGACCAGACCCCTCACCAGGAGCTTTTCATGACGATGTTCGAAGAACTGTTCGCACTCGCATCCGGCGCGAGCCTCGCGCTGACGATCAGTGCCGACGCCAAGGCCGGGAGGATGACGATCAACGTGATCCCCAGGCCCGGCAAGGATGCAGACGATTCGGCCTTGACCAAGGCGCTCACGCTGACCGCGACGCCGCAGGAGTTTGACGAGGGTTTCATCGATGCCCTCAAGGGCTATCGCGAGACGCGGCAAAGCCTCGCCGATCAGGTCGAGGCCACCAAGGAGGTTCTCGAAGCGGCCAAGGCCGCATCGGTGAAGAAGGCCACCGAGGCCAGCACCAAGGCGCGGCCTGACAAGCCCGGTTTACCGACGCCGAAGGCTGGGGCGACTGCCCAACCGACTCCCCCTGCCAGCACGACGAGCGAGGCCGGCTCCGATGACGACGCCGACGCTTCGGCTGGTGAGCCGCGCGCGCCGGCACACAACGCTGGCGAGGTCGCTGACCTGTTCGGCTAACCCCCAGAGGCGCAGCTTGAAGGCCGCACTCGCAGTGGGAGACTGACCGAAAGGGCGCAGGCCTTCACGATCGCCCGACACCACCGACACCACGCAAAGGACCGACACCATGTCGATTGCGATCCAGGAAGTCACGCGGACTTTCCGCTACAACGGCATCACGCTACCGGACGTGCCCGGGCTCGACCCGCGCGACGTACGCGACCTTTACAGCGCGCAGTACCCCGAACTGATCAGCGCCGGAATCGAGGCCGGCGAGGTCCGCGACGGTACGCAGGAGTTCGTGTTCCGCAAGGCGGTCGGCACTAAGGGCGCAGCCCTTGAGGGCCTGCGCATCGCGGCAGTCCGTCGCCGCGCGGCCATCGAAGCCCAGGGCCTCGGCGGTACCGAAGCCACACTGTGTCGCTCGCTGCAGAACCACCGCGCGAACGCCTGCGCGCGAGCGCTGAGCGAGTTCGTGCAGCACAACCTGCACGCACAGCGCCAAGAGCACGCCGAGGACCGGGTGCGGTTGCCGAGCAGCCTGCTTGCGCCGCTGCCGTGATTTCGGCCGGCGGTGGGCTGGTGCATCTCGCGGGTAGGCATGCCGCGCTGGCGCTGCCTCGGCTCGCCGAGGGTGTGCCGCGCAAGATCGTGCCGGGGCAGCTCGGCGCAGCCAACGCCGCGACTAGCCAATTCCTGCTCGACGCGAAGGCATTCCGCGACTCCGATCTGCCCGAGTCCTTCGATGACTCGATGCTCGCTTGCGAGCAGGCGCTCGGCAAGTGGGTGGCACGCGAGATCGGCCCGCTGCGCTGCCTGCGGCCGACGTTCCACATGCAGGTGCTCGACGTGACGGGCGGCTACATCGGCCACCTTCATGAAGACGCGGGCCGCGAGCCTCGCCGCTACAGCGGTGTCCAAATCTCGTGGTGCGAGGCCGGCGTGCAGGAGTGGCCGGTCGGCCAACGGCTGGAGGAACTGGAGGCCGCATGCCCCGGCCTCGGCGCCACCGTGCTGCATGTCCTGCGTCGCCAGAGCATGACCGCGTACCCGCTGTTCACCCCCGAGGTCGCTCGCGAAGTCGCGTCGTGGGTCTATTGGTACGGCGAGGAGGATGAAGAGACGGCGCTGGACATGCACTGCGGCGAAGACGAGGCCGAACGCGAAGCCGCGCGCGCCGAGATGGTGAGCCGCGACCTGTTCGACGATGCGTTCCCGGCCTGGGCCAGGACGTGGCCGAAGCGACGAGGCTGGAAGGGAGAGCCGTCCGGCTGGAAGACCATCGACCTGCGGCGAGCCATGCTGCGCGTTCTCGACCCCGAGCAGCGCGGCATCGTGACCGATGCGATCGCGCTGGCGCGCTTGCGCATCGACGATAGCTTCCGCTGCGACTGTGACGGCGAGTTCATCGGTTTCGGCGCCGTGCTGTCCTGGTCGGAGAGCGACCTCACCACACGCGTCTTCGATGACCTCTTGCAGCAGGCCCACGAAGGCGAGTGCTACGACCGCATGGGCGAAGTCTGGATCGCGCTCAACGCACCGAGCGCGATGAAGCAGTGGCAGCAGGCGATGAGCCCGCGCTTCAAGGCCATCGGGCTTATCGACCGCTTGATCGCGGCGCTGTCGGACTGAGACTGCTCTCGGTCGCAACGACATCCGCCACGTCGGCAGCGGCTTCTCGATTCCAAGACTTCCATGAACCAAGCTGCTTTCTCCATCCACGCGCCCACCGATGGCGTCCTGACGCTCGATCAGGCCGTCCTCATCTATCGAGGCGCTTCGGGCGGCGCGCTGGCCACCGTGCACGAGGTCGAGCACATCGATGGCGAGCCGGTGATCGGTGCCGGGCGCGCAATGACGCCCCGCAGCGCGCTGGCATTAGCCCGAGCGCTGCTCAAGCGCGCGGCGCATGGCGGCTTCCTTCCCGACAACGTGCTGTTCGTTGCCGGTGACCTGATCCTGTGGTGGCTGCGGCCTGCGGTGCGGCATGTCGCCTTCCATGTGTCCGAGCGCGATGCCGAGCGTTTGGGGGGTATCGAGCGTGGTGAGGCCGTGCCACACCCCGGACTGGTGTTCGCCGCATCGAACCGCGAGTGGCGCGTATGGGCCGTCAAGGGCTCGCAGCGACCGACACCCGCAACGGCGCTCTTCCAGGCACCGTACTTCAACGTCGACGCGGGCGGCCACATCTGCCAGGGCAACGTGCCGAAGCCGGACGGCTCGACCGCAGAGAAGATCGAAGCCTGGAACGAAGCCTTCTTCCGCAGCTACTTCAGCCACCCGAACGTGGCTGCCAAGCTGCTGCGCTACCCGGGAGGCTCGTATGCGTTCTGGCGCGAGATGCTGGACCGGAGGTTCACGCGTTTCCCGCAGCGGGTGCTGGTGCCGCTGAACACGACGCTGGGCGGATTGCTCGGCATCAAGGAAGGCCGGTGATGGACCCCCGCGACGCTGCGTTGCAGGCCAGCTGCCCGGTGGTGATCGCGCCGCGGTTCGGCGCGCTGCCGGACATGAGCCCGGGCCAACGGCTGGTCGTGGCAGCGAACGGCCTGTTCGTGCAGGTGAAGCTCGACTGGCTGGACTGCCTCCACTGTCTAGCGTCTCAAGGGCCGCAGGGCCTCGGGCTGCCGCTGCCGTATGGCGAAGCGGCCGAGCGGCTGAGTTTCAGCTTCGGCGTGCTGCCGATCCGCTTGATCGAGCGGTTTGTCGAGGCCGGACGGCGTGCGCTGCCGAACGAGGCAGCAGGCGCATTGATCTTCTCGCGGTCGGGCAAGACCCTTCGGCTCGCCCTGTGCGAGGCGGTGCGGTGTTCGCCGACGCGCATCGAGTACCGCGTGGCGGCGATGGCAGAAGACGAAACCATTGCCGTCGATCTGCACACGCACGGCCGGTTGGGTGCTTTCTGGTCCAGCGAGGATGATCGAGACGACCGGGGGATCAAGGTCGCAGGGGTGTTCGGCCGACTGCACGAGGCGAGGCCTGATGCCTGCTTCCGCCTCGTCATCAACGGTCTGTATCGGCCACTGCCGCACCCGTGGGAGACGAGCGCCACGGATCGACCTTCCGCGCAGGAGCCGGCGGTCGAACGTCGTCTGTTGCAGCGCTTGCTCGCGCGCTGGTCCGCGAGAGGATGACGGCATGGAACACTGCATCGCTGCCGAACTGCTCGACAAGCGCGTGACGATCCATCTGGTCGGCGTGGGTGGCAACGGCGCGCAGATGGCCGCATGCCTCGCGCGACTCGACATCGCGATGCGGGCCCTCGGCCACCCCTACGGCTTGCACGTCAGCGCCTTCGACGCGGATCGCGTCAGCGAAGCCAACGTCGGCCGCCAGCTCTACAGCGCTGCGGATGTTGGCCGCCACAAGGCCATCGTCACCCTCCATCGGCTGAACCAGTTCTATGGACTCGACTGGGTGGCCGTCCCTCGTCGCTACGAGGACGCGCAGCAGATGAACCAGTTCGACCGCGGGGCCGACATCCTCATCAGCTGCGTGGACAGTCGCGCCGCGAGGCGACTGCTCCACCGCATGGCCTTCGACACCTATGCCGGCTACCGCTACTGGCTGGACCTGGGCAACACCGAAGCCACCGCGCAGGTGATCCTGGGCCAGCCACCGGGCCGACGTTCAAGCGCCGCGCAGCCGCTGCGTCTCCCTTGCGTCACGGAACTCTTCCCAGAATTGCTCGACCCGGACGCGGCAGACGACAACCGGCCCTCATGCTCGGTGCGCATGTCGCTTGCGTCACAGGGGCTGTTCGTCAACGACGTGACGGTGCGCTTCGCCGCGCAGATGCTCTACGAGTTGTTCTCGAAGGGGCGGATCGCAGCGCATGGGGTCGTGGTCAACCTCGACAGCAAGCGGAGTGGTCCGATCGAGGTCGATCCTCGGACGTGGGAGCGGTTCGGGTTCAGGCATGCGGAGGTCCATGCGGCGCAAGCCGAGGTCGCCGAGGAGAGTGCCGGATGAAGCTCTGGAACGTGCGGGTTGACCGCGAAGGCCATTCGGTGACCGTGGGCAGGTCAGCGAGCGCAACGAAACCTTGGCACGCTGCGCGGCGCTCGCGCGCTTCGGCGTGAGCGACGAAGCGGTCGAAGCCGGCGAGGTGCGGACGCTCCACAACGCCATCGAGCCGAACGAGGAGTTCGATGTCTCCCCGGCAGCCTGAAAGCGCCGACACGATCCGGGCGCGCAACTTCGCTCAGCCGGTGCTTCGATCGCCACGCAGGCGCGGAAGGATGGCGCCTAAGTAAGCCCCCGCCGCGCGTAGTCTCGAGTGACCGGCGCGCTCGGAGACCACCAGCCTGGCAGCCCGATCCAGCTCCGCCGGAACCACCCCACCGCCACGCACCGGCGGCGCTGCGCCAGTCATGTCCTGGTAGAGCGCCTGCAGATTGCCGTGCCGTAGGCCGTGCGCCGTGACCCCGCGCTCGGCCTTCGTGAAACCGAACTTCTCCAGCGCGTAGTCCAGCCGGCGCAGGTTGCGTTTCAGGCTGTGCGCCGGGTTGCCCATGTGGGCGTCCCGCCCTTCGACCACCGAACGGGCGTGTGCCACCGCCGCGCGCTGAGCGTCGGTTTCCAGGGCGATCCAGCGCACGCGCCCACCTTTGCCCTTCACCCACACATACTCATCCGCTCGCTTCTGGTCTTCCGGTAGCCCGGTCTGGTCGAACGGATGAACGTGGGCGAAGGGCCGGTGCATCACCGACTCCTTACGCCGAAGACCGAGCGCGTCCATCAGGCGCATCGAGGCCGCCACGCGAGGATCGAACGCGGCGACCTCCGCCAGCACCGCCTGCACGTCGATGCCCTTGCCGGCCCAGCTCTTGTCGTGCTGCGCGTACTCGTGGCGCTGGTACTCGTCGAGGCTCAGGCCGTACTGCTCCGGCTTGCGCACGAAGCCGTGCTTGCCCATCCACGAGCCCAAGCCGCGCAGGAAGCTCAGGTAGGTCTGGATGGTTGCCGGCGCCAGCTTCTCGCGCTGCCACACCTGCACCATCGCGTGGATGTGCTTCTGACCGAGGTTGCGAGGATCAGGAGGTTTGCGGAACCCGGCCCTGCGCCGCAAGTCGGCGAAGAAGCGGCGCAGGAAGCGCGCGCGCTCCTGCCGCGTCTTGTGCGAGACGGTCTTCTCGAGCGCCGTGTGCCTCGTGTTGAACAACTCGATCAGAACCTCCAGCACCTTCAGCGGATCGGACTTGCCGGGCCGGTAGCTCGCCAGGATCTCCTGATGCGAGCGGCCCGCCCAATCCTGGCGGCGCACCGGTTGCTGCGCGCCGATGCGCCGCACGCGGGTCGGGTCGCGGGCCGAACGCTGCGCCGTCGAGTCGAGAGCCGTTGACATGCAAAGCCTCCTGCGAAGCGAGAGCGTGCCGCCCGATCGGCACGCGCGGTGAGAGGACAGGCATCGTCCAGGCGACAAGAACCGGCAGCGCCGCGGATGCCATTGCGGACAGGCCAGGTGGTCTGGAACGACATCACCGCGCCCGACCACGAAGGCGCGATGACGACCCAAAGGTTTGCGGTGAGAGGGCGTGCCCAGGCTCCGCTCGGTCGGTCTTAAAAATGAACACTGTGATCCGGCTCCGTCTGCGCATTTCTGCGGCCACGGAGAGTGGGGATGCCGGCTCGCCTCAGAGGGCGTGCCGCACATCGGGCGAAGAGGTCTGGGCCTCTCGCTTGAACTGGTGGATCAGTCCTGGATTCGTAGCGCCATCCGCTCGCATGGGTCCACCCCTGACCGAATGTCCAGGGCGGTGCCGAGCGTGTGGGCGAGGGCGAGCAGGGAGCCCATGAGGGCAAGCACGACTGCGCGCGGCGTTGAACAACGCTTGCTCACGTGATGGCGGGATCGCGAACACGGCATCCAGTGCCGGCCCGGGGATCGACGGCCACGACGCGCTTCAGGGAGCGCCCAGCGATAGCGATGGCTAGAGCTGGCAGGGTCAGTGGCTCATGCACTACGACGGGAGAACCTCGAAGCCGCCACCTCACGGGTGACGGCGACACCGGCTCTGAGCCGGTGCTTCAAGGGCAGGTGACGACTGCGACGCCTCTTTGCTGCTACTTGCGAACAAGGCAGCGGGCTGAAGGAGCCCTCGGGAGCCGGTAGTTGACGACCGGCAGGGCTCTGCCGTCAACGGGGAGGCGCGCATGCGACGCCATGAAGCACGGGTTGGCGGTGGCGGCTGTGGTGCTGCGACCTTGCGCTGAGGGCGCTTTAGCGTCGCAAAGGGCTCGCACTCAGGCTTCTGCCGAGGGGGTTGACGACGCGCTGAGCTGCCTCTGGCCCGGATCGGCACGCTTGACCGGCTCGGTGGCCGCGATAGCGCCGCCACGTCGTCGAGAACCCGCGTGGGGTTGACGCGGCCTGATCCGGTGAGACCGTGGTGTCACGCACGCACTCCGCCGTGGCCGAGAACGACGAGCAACCAAGTTGCGCCGCACTTGCAGTGCATCTCCGCTGCGTCCGCAGCATCGCTGCAGTCGAAATCTCGGCACTTCGGCGGCATTTGCGCGTGGTCGGGATGCGTCGCGGTCGCGATGCTGACCGGTGGGCAACGTCACCAGGAGCGTCCTCATGGACCTGATCGTCAGAGCGGTGGATGTCGGCTCCGGCAACACCAAGTTCGTCAACGGGGTGGTCGGCTCGGAGATCCGCTGCACCAGCTTCCCATCGATCGCCTATCCGTCCAGCGGCGAGGCGCCGGCGTGGCCGGCGACCGAGCGGCGCAAGACGGTGTGCATTCCGGTCGGGCCGCTGTACTACGAGGTCGGGCCTGACGTTGGCCTCGCCGCCGACACCTTCCGCGCGAAGCAACTGCACGACGAGTACACCGAGTCGCCGGAGTACATGGCGCTTCTGCGCGGCGCGCTGTCGATGATGAAGGTTTCGCATTTGGACCTGCTCGTCGTCGGCCTGCCCGTGGCGCTGCTGGCGCTGAAGAAGACGGCGCTGGAGAAGGCCATGGTCGGCACCCATCAGCTCGGCGGCGGCAAGGTGATCGTCGTGCACAAGGCGCTCGCTGTGGCACAGCCGCAAGGCGCTCTCGTGCACTACGCGGCCGAGCACGAAAAGATGGCCACGATCGGCAACGAGCAGAGCCTGGTCATCGACCCGGGCTCGCGGACCTTCGACTGGCTGGTGTGCCGCGGCATGCGCCTCGTGCAGAAGCAGTCGCACTCGATCAATCGAGGCATGTCCGACGTGCTGAGGCTGCTGGCGGCCGAGATCTCGAAAGACATCGGCACGCCATACCGGGACTACGACGCGATCGACCTGGCGCTGCGCACGGGCAAGGCGCCGATCATCTTCCAGAAGCCCTACGACATGAAGCGCCACCTGCCGCTCGCCGAAAGCGTGGCGCAGCAGGCGGTGTCGACCATGCGGCAGTGGATCGAGACGCCGGAGAGCCTGCAGAACATCGTGCTCGTCGGCGGCGGTGCGTTCCTCTTCAAGAAGGCGGTAAAGGCGGCCTTCCCGAAGCACCGCATCCACGAGGTGAAGGAGCCGTTGTTCGCCAACGTGCGGGGATTCCAACTCGCCGGACAGAACTACGCGGCGACTGCGATGGCGGGCGTGCGCGAGCGCTCGCAAGGGGATGCGGCATGAACGACCGAGACAAGGCCGTGCCCAAGCCCGTACGGCTGGTCTTCGAGCTGGCACGTGCCGACAACCCGCGGCTCTTCGACGAGCTGGTGCAGTTCCCGCAGGGGGTGAAGCGGGTCAACCGGCTGCGCGTGCTGGCGTACGACGGACTGCTTGCGCAGTTTGGGGTGTTTGCGTTGACCAGCGGGATCACCAAGCCACCGCCGGCGCTACCGCTCACCGAAGTGACGAACGGCCTTTTCGAACCAGCGCTGAAAGAGTGAGGTGACGGATGAGGTTGCGTCGAAGGCGGAACCAGCGCGAGCGCTTCGTCAGCGCCAAGGATCTGGCCGAGATGGGCTTCTGCGAGAAGCGGGTGCTGTTGGCCCATCTGCACGGGCAGCGGATGACGCCGGAGCAGCAGCGCAGCGCCGAGCGGGGCCGGCGCGCCCACGAGCGGTACTACCGCGAAGGGCTGTCGGCGGTGGCGTCCGGCGCCGACCGGCGGTGCTTTGTTGCCACCTGCTTGTTTGGCGAGGAAGCTTGGCAGACCAACGTGCTGCGCCGCTACCGGGATGAGGTCCTCCTGCATCGGCGGATCGGGCGCCGGGCCGTTGCTGCGTACTACTGGTGCGCGCCGCGCGTGTGCGACGTCCTTGCCCGGCTGCCGTGGCTACAGCGGCCGGTTCGAGCGCTGATCGAAGTGCTGCTCATTGCCGTCCGACGTCGCCTCGAAAGGCCTGGATGAACGCTGAACTCTTGTGGCTGTCGATCGTCGCTGCCGTTGCAGTGCTTGCCGCGGCGTTCGTACTGCGCCGGCGACGCGCTGCTGCCGCGAAGGATGCCGAGCAGGCGTCGAGGCCGGCAGCTCTTGGAGACGCCACTCTTGCGTACATGGAGAAGCTGTTCCGCGTCCGCGCCCCGGTCCCGCTGGTCGCGCGGGTCGATCGAGCATATCGGCGCCCTGACGGAGAACTGGTGCTGGTCGAGCTCAAGACGCGCTGGAGCGATCGAGCCTATGCGACTGACGTGATTCAGTTGTCGGCGCAGAGGATGGCGCTCGAAGGTCAGACTGGACAGCGCGTCGCGGCCCACGGGTTCGTGACGGCGCAGAGGCCGAAGGGAACTGCGGCATCGCGCTCGCACCGCGTCGAGCTGCTGGACACGGCGAAGATCGTGGCGCTCTACAGACGGCGAGAGGACGTCATCAGCGGCCGGCTCATGCCCCGATATGTGGAGTCGAGCAGCGGTTGCAGAGGTTGCGCGTTTCGGGCGCTGTGCGACGGTCCTAGACGGTAGGCGCCATCCGCGTTGCCTCCGGCTGACGCGGACCTCTCCGTGCGCCGGCCCGGTCAGACAGATGATTCACTTGTTGCACTTACTTCACTTGATGTGATACTATGCAGCCCTGCGCCCGCACCAAAAGCCAGGAGCAACCCTTTTGACCGCCCTCGAGAAAGTTCGCCAGGTTCTGCCTCCCCAGATGTCACCCCAGGAGGTCGAGATGGCGCGCGCCGCCCAGCGATGCATCATGGAAGCGCTCGACCATTCGCGCGCCGCAGCCATCACGCTGACCACTACCAGCGGCGCCCATCCGACGGTGGAGTTGCCGCCGGCTGCGCTGAAACTCATCGGCCAGTTGCTGGGGGCAATGAGCGAAGGTCGGCCCATCACGCTCATGCCGTCTAAGCAGGAGTTCAGCACCGTCGAGGCTGCGAACTTCTTGAACGTCTCTCGGCCGTTTGTGATCAAGGAGATCGAGGAAGGCCGGCTGCCTCATCGCAAGGTGGGCACGCATCGACGGGTTGCGTTCGAAGACCTAGTGGCCTACGCGCGCGAGATGCGCAAGCGCCAAGAGGGCGCACTCGAGCGCATGGCCGAGAACGCACGCGAGCTAGGGCTGGACTACTGACATGGCGGGGCATGCGCGCTACACGGCGTTGCTGGACGCGTGCGTGCTCCATCCGATGGCGATGGCCGATGCGTTGATGAGCCTCGCAAGCGCCGGCCTGTACGCGGCCAAGTGGTCGCGGACTATCGAGTCCGAATGGATCAAATCGATCGAAGACCGTCGTCCTGACCTTATAGGCAAGCTGGAGTACCGGCGGGATTAGATGCGTGAGGCCGTGCCGGACTGGGAGGTCGAGGAGCGGGCCTGGCGATCACTGGCCGGCGGCCTGAAACTGCCGGACCCAGGAGACGTTCATGTGCTCGCAGCAGCGTTGGCGGGCCATGCCGACTGCATCGTCACGTTGAACCTGCGTGACTTTCCTTCAGACGTCGTTGGACCTCTCGCCATCGAGGTCATTCATCCCGACCAGTTCATCGTCGCTCAGTGGGATCTCGATCAGTTCGTCGCGGTGGCGGCCTTCAAACGCATGCGCGCGCGCTGGAAGAAGCCGGAAGCGACCGCGGAGGACTTTGCGGCGGCGCTTGAGCGCGCCGGTTTGCCTGCCACCGCACTACGGTTGAGGGAGGCCGCCGAGCTGATCTGACAGGACTGCCAAGCGGCGAAGCACCGAACAGGGAGATGACCAAAACATGCTGCTCAACCACTTACCCATCACCTTCTCGGCATCGCACTTCGCCGGATACCGCGTGCCCTACGAAAGCAGCGACCAGCTCAAGACACTACGCACGCGGCTCTTCAAGACGCACTTCGTGCTGCGCACCGGCGACGAAGTCAGCTTGTTCCCCTATGCGGAAGGCACCGCGACCGACGGCGAGTCGGTCACCTTCGACGTTGCCAAGGACCACAGCGTCGCCAACGCCCTGGCCCACCAAGCCCTGCTGCGCTCGTTCTTCAATCACCACCGCAGCATCTCCGGCGTACGGCCGGCGAAGTTCGTGCGGGATACCTCCAACCTACTCAAGGGCACGGGTGCCGAGACTTTCGGCGTGTTCGCCGAGTACGCCTTCAATGTGCGGCCTCTTGCGCCGCAAGACGGCGGATTCCTGAACGGCGTGCTCGTCAACTTCGGCGCTCGGCTCCTGATCAAGCCCACGGCAAAGGAGCTGCGAGACCGCGGCCTGCCGCTTCAAGGGCTCTACGTTGTTGGCGAAAGCGAGGTCGACGACCTCTACATCCTGCCGATGTTCAACCGGCGCCTGATGGGGCGGATGGAACGCATCGAAGACGACTTTGCTGTCCTCGCCGACGCGCGCAAGGATCGCGTGGCGCTCGATCAACTCCATGTGGAACCTACCTACGCGAACTTCGAGCGCCTGGGCCGCGCGGCGCTGGGCTCCGACTACGAAGGGTTCCAGCGGCGGCTAGCGGCGTGCCTGTTCAACGTCTCGGCCGCGGACAAACAACTCGCGCGCATCAAGCAGTTGGTGGAGCAGTTCGACGACCTGCAGGGCGATCTGCTCTGCTGCGCCGGCCTGACCGTTTCGCTCGACGGCACGCTTACCGAGGTGAATCGCGGAATTGGTGTTGGACAGTCTCGCAAGCTCAACACACCGCAGTGCAGCCTGCGGCCCGGAGGCTCCATCACCGTGTCTTGGCCGGTGGATCCGCAGATCGACGTCAATGGCCCTTTCGACGCCGACAGCTTCGTGTGCAAGAGCCCTCGCGTCGCGGTGATCTATCCGGCGGCACATCAAGGCCACGTGGAACGCTTCGTCGCCCAGCTACGCGACGGTGTCCCTTCCAACGGCGCCAAGACCCCGATGCAGCAGGGCATGGCCCGCAAGTTCCGCCTGCAAGGCATGCACTTCGAGTTGGTCGGCGTCGAACCGGCATCGAGCAAGGCCCAGGCGTACCGCAGCGCGGCGCTGGAGGCCGCACAGCGCAAGGTGGACGCGGCGCTCGTCGTGCTGACCGATGACGATCTGCTGCTGAATGGCGCGCAAAGCCCCTACTACACGAGCAAGGCTGTGCTGATGTCGCAAGGCGTGCCGGTCCAGGCCGTGCGCCTGCCCACGCTGCTGCAGAACAGCGTGGGATACAGCCTGAACAACATTGCGCTCGCGCTTTACGCCAAGCTCGGCGGCGTGCCGTGGACCCTCTCGGTGCAGCAGCGCCTGGTCTACGAGGTCATCGTCGGCATCGGCAGCGCTCGGGTCGGCTTCGATCGGTTGTCCGAGCGCGCGCGCCTCGTTGGCATCACCACGGTGTTCAGCGGCGATGGCAACTATCTTTTGGGCAATTCGACCTCCGAAGCGGCGCCCGGCCAATACGAAGCGGCCTTGCTGGCGTCGCTTAGGACCAACCTCGACGAACTGCAGCGCCGATTCGGCTGGCGCAAGGGCGACAAGCTGCGCATCATCTTTCACCAGTCGTTCAAGCGCTACAAGGAGACTGAAGCTCAGGCCGTGGCGTCCTTGGTTCGCGAACTCACCGACTACGAGGTCGAGTACGCGTTCGTCCAGGTCAGTGCAGATCACGACTGGAAGCTGTTCGATCCGGCATCCGACGGCGCGCCCTATCGGCAGTCGCGCAAAGGTGTGGCAGTGCCGACGCGTGGACAGCTCGTGCCGCTTGGCCCGCGCGCGGCGCTGGTCACGCTGACGGGGCCGCAGCAGCTGAAGACCGACCTCCAGGGGTGCCCTGCGCCGATGCTGGTCAGCATCCACCCGGACTCCACATTCACCAGCCTGGACTACATCGCGGAGCAGGTCTTCAACTTGACGTTCATGTCGTGGCGCTCGTTCATGCCGTCCTACCAGCCCGTGTCAGTGTCTTACCCCAACATGGTCGTCAAGCTGCTGGGCAACCTGCGGCAGATGCCGAACTTCAATCCGGACATCCTGATCACGCGGCTGCGCGAAAGCAGGTGGTTCTTATGACGACCACTTGGATCGCCGATGGCCTAGGGCGCTTGCGCGCGGACATCGCTTCGGCCAACACCAGCGGCAATGTCGAGGGTTTGCTTGCGCGGTACATCGTCGGCGACGACCCGCGACTGGGCATCGCTTGGGGTATCGACTGCGAGGAGCTGTGGCTGCGCCGCACCTACGACCCATCCAGCCTGCCGACAGTTGCGGCCCTGGGCTACACCGAGGCGTTTCGCTCGGACGCTGGCCTACTCGGTGCGCTCGACGAGGGCATGCAGCGTGCCGTGGCGCGTGACCCGCTGTTGGCCGGGCCAGGGGCCGCTCTGCACGATCCCTCGGTTCTGCTCGGCTTGGCGCTGGTGGCCAAGCGATTCCTCGGGACGAAGAACGAGTACGCGCACTGGCTGGGCAAGGTTTTGGGGTCAGTGCGACGCGATGCGGCCGTGCGCACCGACCCGCTGCTGGCGCACGCAGCGCAGCTATGTAGCGCCAAGATCACGCTGCCTGTGCTGGACCTCGAAGCACCGTTGAGCGATTGCGCTGCATTCGACTGGTGGCTGGATCAGGGTGCGCCTGTGGGTCTCGTCACTGCTGATCAGCGCATTGCACTTCGAGCCTCCATCGTAGAGCGCGCCCTGACGGAGGACGTTGGGCGTCGGTCAGCACATCAGGCGGCGCTGTTGTGGCGGGTGCTGCGAGCGGCTGTCAGCGAAGAGACGGCTGCCGTACTGCGGACCCTGGCGACGGTGAGTCAGGTATTGAGTCAGTTCGAGAGCTGCCTCCGCCGCTGGCGATGGGACAGCAGTGAACTGAGAACGCCTGTGCGTTGGCCGATCCGCAGCGAGCGCGAGGTTCAAGACATCCTGTGGCTCATCCTACGAGGGATGTTCCACGACCTCGAGGACGAAGACACGCTGCCAAAGTTCGGCCACTCGACGTACCGGGCCGATCTGGGAGTTCCAAGCCTGGGGCTGTTGATCGAGGTGAAGTTCGCGCGCGCGGCCGCTGACTTCAAGGCCATCGAGAAAGAGGTCCTTGAGGACGTGGAGCCTTACCGCCGATCGCCGGAGCGCTATCGAGAGATCCTGGTCTTCATTTACGACGACTCTTGCAGCGTCCAAGAGCACGAGACAACTCGGCGCGCGTTGCGATCGGTGCCCGGGATCGCGGACGTGCTGATCGTCAGCCGCCCGTCGCATCTGCCGACGGCTGCCGATCGGCGCGAATAGCAGCGCAGCGACACCGCCGCGTAGCAAACGATGACCGACGAGCAAGGCACGGAGCAGACCAGCATCTCGCCCTCCGAGTTCATGCGCCGCCTTCGGCCGGAGCTGTACTCGGACTCGACTAAGCCCTCGCGTTATGAGCTGGATCGCGGGACGCTGGAGTACTACCTGGAGACGCTCACCTCACGCAACCAGACGCAGGCGTTCGAGATCTTCGCCCGGAAGCTCTGTGAGCGCACCATATGTCCGAACCTGCGCCCCGCGACGGGCCCGGAGGGCGGCGGCGACAGCAAGGCGGACACGGAGACCCGTCCGATGGCCGACGAACTCACCACCTTGCTCTACGTGGCTCAGGCCAACGCGGGTCGTGAGCGGTGGGCCTTCGCGTTCAGTGCCAAGGAGCGCTGGACCGACAAGGCCCGCGCAGATGTTGCAGCCGCAATGGGCACGGGCCGGAACTACCAAAAGGTCTTCTTCGTCACCTCGCGCTTTGCCAGGTCCAGAGACAGGGCACGCCTCGAGGACGAGCTGAGTAGCAAGCACGGCGTACAAGTGACCATCCTCGATCGGACCTGGATCGTCGAGCAGGTGATCGACCATGATCACCGGGACCTGGCAGTCAACTACCTGGGCGTGGGCTCCGAAAACCGAGACAGCCGGCTCGGGCCCAACGACTACTCGCGTGCCCAGCAGCTCGACGAACTGGAACGCACTCTGGCCGATCCGCAGGCGTTCTCCGGCGCGTCGTGGCAACGTGCCTCCGAGGCGCTTGCCGCTGCCAAGCTCTCCCGATCTCTGGAGCGCCCTCGTCACGAAACGGATGGGAGATTCGCCCGCGCCATCCGGGTTGCCACGTCCGTAGGCACGGAGTACCAGAAGCTGGAAGCCCAGTACGAGTCCATCTGGACAGCATTTTGGTGGTTCAACGATTTCGCGCCTGTCGCAAACGAATACGCCGGATTCGAGCAGCGAGTCCTGAAGAGCGAACACGCAAATGTGCTCGAGTTCCTGTGCAACCTCTTGCAACTCCTCTTCAATGCTGTGTTGCACAGGCACGTGCAACCGGAGCAGGTGGATCTCGCCGGCCGCGCGGCCCGCTTGCGTGTCCGGCTGGCCGAGATCGCCGAAGACCAGACCCGTCCGAACAACGCGCTGGAGGCAACCACTTCTGGCTTGGTGATCGACGCCAACGGTGCGCTACTGGCGGGAGATCGCACCCAGCTTGCCACGGTCTGGCCGAGGTTGTCCGCCGTGCTGGAGCGAGCCGATGGCCTCGGCGACTTCGATGCCATGAGGGCTGTCCGGTTCGTGGAGGCGATGGGCGAGATCGCAGGATCGGACCCCGGCTACAGCAAGCTGTACGACAAGATGGTGGACTTCGTCTCACAGCGCAAGAGTGAGGCCGAGGGTGCACTGATGTTGCTGAAGCGTGCCAAGCAGATCGACTTCGACCGCAACTTCGAGATGATTCGCCTGCTTGGCAGGGCCGTCAGCCGGCTGATCAAGCGCGAGCACTCGGAGGCGTTGGCGGAGGCCACTCAGCTGCTCGCACTTGCGTATCGCAGCGCCGGGCTGCTGTGGGCTGCTCGTGCGATCTGCCTTTTCGCCCTGGCCACCATGTTCGCCGACGCCGAGGAGGACTCGGACCTACCAGCGTCGGTGGTGCCAACACTCATGATGCTGGCGTGGATCGCGGTCGAACTGCTGGATGTTCCGGAAGTGCTGCAGGCGGTGCGCCTGGCCAGAGGTTGCGCGCGCAGCTTGCCCTTGACGGAGGAGTCGCGCGCTCACTTCGAGGATCGCCTGACGACGTTCGACCTTGTGTTCAGTTGCTTGCTGCTCAATGCTCCGCCAGACATGCTGGACCGGCTGCAGCGCCTACCGGACGTGCTGCCTGGCCTCGGCCTGCCCCATAGCCGGATCTGGCTGCTCTACGCCTTGGGCTACGAGCCGGCTCTGCGCTCAGAGGGCTCGATCCCGGATGACGATTCACCGGACAAGGTGAGGAACCTGGCCTCCCAGTTGGCCGCGCGAAGGCCGCCGGGCCGGCGGAGTCGTCAGCTCCTGCTCAATGAGGCAGCGGCAGGCGAGTGCATCACATACGTTTGCGGCCTTCGGATCGCCGTTGCGCACCAGGGCTCTGATTCATCCGTGTTGGCCGCAGAGGCGCTCCTGGCGGCCATCGAAGTGGTGTTTGCAACCCTGCCCGAGCAGGGTGCCTTTCCGCATACCCAGGCCTTCGCGCTTGAGATTCG
Organism: Burkholderiales bacterium; assembly: GCA_016223165.1. Taxonomy (GTDB): domain Bacteria; phylum Pseudomonadota; class Gammaproteobacteria; order Burkholderiales; family Burkholderiaceae_C; genus Rubrivivax. The sequence continues at coordinate 99,647 of JACRPO010000012.1, read as the reverse complement.
GGAAGTTCCCGAGATCGACCGGCCGCGCCTCGACATCGCCCCCGACCGGCTGTCTGGAACGGTTTCCTGGCCGCACGGGGCCGAGCCCGCAGTCCTGGCTCAAATGGGGAAGCTGCAGGGTTCTCTGCTCACCATCGCGGGAAGCATCCTCTCCTCGACGTGCTTTGTGCGCGACATGGCCGAGACGCTGGACGCGCTCTTGCTCACGGATGCTGCCGCCGATCGGGTGTCCGCGGTCACCATTGCGGGAAACAGCCGCAGCAGAGTCTTTGGCAACAAGGTGGCCAGACTGGACACCTGGACCGAGCTGGCGCAGAGGGCATACCCGCTTCAAGCAGATTGGCCGTCACTCGACCCGTCCGTTGAGCGCGCGGATGCAGCACCGGCCCCCGAGAACGCCGCCGCCGTTGCGCGACGACCGCCCACGCCGACCGATCACCGCCTGCTCAGCGCCCACTCCTTGATCGACATTGCCTTGTGGGACCTGGCTCGCTGGCGAGGTGTCGCCTCTTTCATCGTCGGCCATGACAAACCGCCGGTCATGGGATTGCTGTTCGAGAGTGCGCCTGCGGCACGGGCCATCTTCGAGCGCTGGCGCGCTCGATTGGGTGCCCGTGACAGCAAGGACGTGCTGTTTGTTGGCGTCGTTCGAGCGCTCCAGAATGCCCCGGCATCCCACTATCGCGTGCTGATCACCTCGAGTGTGTCGGGCTTGGAAGCGGACCCTGAGCCAGGGCGGCTCACTTCGATTGCCGCGCGGATCCAGACGATGACGCCAGACACCGACGAGAACCTGGAGCAATTCCTCCAGACGTACGAGCGCTTTGGCGTGTACTGGCTCGTTCCAGCCATACTTGGCTCCACCGGGAGACCCGACATCCTGGCCGACCTGTCCATCATGAAGCGCCACCTGAGCGTCAAGTCGGCAAACGACATCGGGCCACACGACCTTGAGGCAATCGCCCTCCACGATGAAGAGGTCGGAGGTCCCGACTAGGGGGAGTCCATGCCAATGCTCTGTTCGGTGCCACGACTCCAAACCGATAGCGTCTCAGGAGGCGGTACTCGCGCCGACGGGGTGAACCGGACGCGAAGGACCTGTATGGGCTACCCCATCTGAGCCGCTATGAATCGTTGTTAGATGGCCTGCAACGATGCAGAATGTCGATGGTTCGAGGTCTCTTTGCTGCGTGTGCAGTGCGGGGGAACAGGCAGGGGAACAGATTCCTTTCCTCGGTCCGTTTCTTCAGGAAGATCAAGAACTTGCGCCGCCGTTTCGAGTCCCATCAGCCACCCCAGGTAACACCCGTCCAACGGCCCCTCATCGCAAAGTGAGGCGCGGCGCGTGACGCGGCGCGCGGGCCGGGTTAAGGTGCGCCGATGAGCGACCTTGCTGCCCTCCAGCACGCCGAGATCCGCGAGGCGGTGCGCGCGCTGTGCGCGCAGTTCCCGGACGAGTACCACCGCCGCATCGACGCCGAGCGCGGCTACCCCGACGAGTTCGTCGGCGCGCTCACGCGGGCCGGCTGGCTGGCGGCGATGATCCCGCAGGAGTACGGCGGCTCCGGCCTTGGCCTCGCCGAGGCGAGCGTGATCATGGAGGAGATCAACCGCTGCGGCGGCAACGCCGGCACCTGCCACGGCCAGATGTACAACATGGGCACGCTGCTGCGCCACGGCTCGCCCGAGCAGAAGCGCCGCTACCTGCCGAAGATCGCCAGCGGCGAGCTGCGCCGGCAAAGCATGGGCGTCACCGAGCCCGGCACCGGCACCGACACGACGAAGATAAAGACCGTCGCCGAGCGACGCGCCGACCGCTACGTCGTCAACGGCCAGAAGGTCTGGATCTCGCGCGTCGCGCACAGCGACCTCATGATCCTGCTCGCGCGCACGACGCCGCTGGCCGAGGTGAAGAAGAAGAGCGAGGGCATGTCGATCTTCATCGTCGACCTGCGCGAGGCCATCGGCCGCGGGCTCACGGTGCGGCCGATCGCCAACATGGTGAGCCACGACACCAGCGAGCTCTTCTTCGAGAACCTCGAGATCCCGGCCGAGCAGCTCATCGGCGACGCCGGGCAGGGTTTCAGGTACATCCTCGACGGCCTCAACGCCGAGCGCACGCTGATCGCCGCCGAGTGCATCGGCGACGGCCGCTGGTTCGTCGAGCGCGTGAGCCGCTACGCGAAGGAGCGCGTCGTCTTCGGCCGGCCGATCGGCCAGAACCAGGGCGTGCAGTTCCCGATCGCCGAGGCGCACATCGAGGTCGAGGCCGCCGACCTGATGCGCTGGGAGGCCTGCCGCCTCTTCGACGCGCGCGAGCCCTGCGGGGCGCAGGCCAACATGGCGAAGTACCTGGCGGCCAAGGCGTCGTGGGAGGCGGCCAATGCCTGCCTGCAGTTCCACGGCGGCTACGGCTTCGCGAGCGAATACGACGTCGAACGCAAGTTCCGCGAGACGCGGCTTTACCAGGTGGCGCCGATCTCGACGAACCTCATCCTCAGCTACGTCGCCGAGCACCTGCTGGGCCTGCCGCGCAGCTTTTGAGCCGAACGTCTGCGCCGGCACGGCGCCTCGAGCCCGGCACCAGGCGGCGAGGCTGCGTCCGTTTCGCGTTGACTTTCGCGATAACCTGCGCGCCGATGAACGAGCGCCCGCCTTGCGCCGCCGCTGAATGGACCAGGTCGACGCGCTCGTGATCGGTGCCGGCGTGGTCGGCCTCGCCGTCGGCGCCGAACTGGCCCGGCATGGCCGCGAGACCGTCGTCGTCGAGGCCGAGTCGGGCATCGGGCAGGGTGTCAGCTCGCGCAACAGCGAGGTCATCCACGCCGGCATCTACTACGCCGCCGGCTCGGCGAAGGCGCGGCTGTGCGTGCGCGGCAAGGAGCTGCTCTACGCCTTCTGCGCCGCGCACGGCGTGCCGCACCGCCGCTGCGGCAAGCTGATCGTTGCCACGGGTGCCGAGCAGCACGCGGCGCTCGCCGCCCTGGCGCAGCGCGCCGCCGCCGCCGGCGTGCCCCTGGAGCCGATGACGGCGCCGCAGGCGCGCGCCATCGAGCCCGAACTGTGCTGCACGGCGGCGCTGCTCTCGGCGAGCAGCGGCATCGTCGACAGCCATGCGCTGATGCTGGCGTTGCAGGGCGAGCTCGAGGGCGCCGGCGGCGCGCTGGCGCTGCAGACGCAGGTGCGTGCGGTGCGCTTTGCTGCGGGGGCACCGGCGGTGGTGCGCGCGAGCACGCCCGAGGGCGAGTACGAGCTCGCCGCCGGCTGCGTGGTCAACGCCACCGGGCTGCATGCGCCGCTGCTGGCGCGCCACTTTGCCGGCCTGCCTGCCGAGGCCGTGCCGCGCGCGCGCTTCGCGAAGGGCAGCTACTTCGCGCTCACGACCTCGCCGCCGCCCTTCTCGCACCTGATCTACCCGGTGCCGGTGGACGCCTGGCTCGGCGTGCACGTGACGCTCGATCTCGCCGGCCAGCTGCGCTTCGGGCCTGATCACGAGTGGCTGGAGGTCGAGGAACCCGGACGGATCGACTACGCCGTGCAGCTGCGCCGCGCCGAGGGCTTCGAGGTCGCCATCCGGCGCTACTGGCCCGGCCTGCCGGCCGGTGCCCTGGCGCCCGCCTACAGCGGCGTGCGGCCCAAGATTCACGGCCCGGGGCAGCCGGCGCCCGATTTCCGCATCGACGGCCCGCGCAGCCACGGCGTGGCCGGGCTCGTCAACCTCTTCGGCATCGAGTCGCCGGGGTTGACCGCTTCGCTCGCGCTCGCCGAGGAAGTGCGCTCGTTGCTGGCCTGATGCCCTGCCGAGGCTCGGCTGGCGCCCCTGGCACCCCCTTGCCGAGGCTGGCGGCCGCCACCGCGCCATGCCGGGCGCATGGTCCGGATACGTCCATCCACAAGCGGCAACGCCCGGCCGCCTCGCAGGGCGCCGGGCGTCGGCAGGGAGCCGTTCAGCCGAGGGTGTACGGGGTCAGCACAAGGGGCGATGAGGCGCGCACCGGCCCGTCAGGCCGATTGCACCGTCACGCCCAGGCAGTTGTTGCAGCGCCCGAGGCCGCGCAGACGCGGGTCGGGCTTGCCTTCGCCGGTCTTGAAGTTGGCGTGGCACTTGATGCACACGTACATCTTGGAGCTCGACATCATCGGCCGCACGCCGGGTTCGGCGTTCGGGCGCGCCGCCGTGTACTCGGCCTGCGTCTGGCGGAGCTTGGGGCCCATCGTGGTCGTCGTGGGCTCGGTCGGGGTGGGGGTGCTGCGACGGATGGTCATGGTGTGGGGCGCCAGCGGCGGCACCCGGTGTCTGCACGAGGGTCTATTGTCCCTCGAAATGCTTGCCCTCGCACGAGCCGGGCTACCGGGCCACCGGAGCGGGTGCCCGGCCCGGCAAGCCCTTCTCTCAGTGCAGGTCCTTGCGCTGGTCACCGAAGCGGCGCGGGCGGATCACCTTGCCGCCATCTTCGCCGTGGCCGGCGCCGCGCCGGGCGCGCTCGATCAGGTCGGCCGCTTCGCGCTCGGCCCGGCCGCGCACCTGCCTGGCCTCGCCGCGCCGCCGCCACGTCTGGTGCAGCCGCGACCACGCAAAGCGCAGGCTCGCCGCGCGGGCGCGCCACCACAGGTGCAGGCGGGCCTGCCGCCGCGCACCGAGGCCGTGGTGCACGAGCAGCGCCACGCACGCGAGGAAGCCGAGCGCAGCGAGGACATGTTGGACGGTCATGGCGTGGCGGTGGCAGGATCCGGACGACGGCGACGGGCGCGGCGCATCACGGCTCGCGGCACATCAGGCCGCCGGATCGGGCTCCGGCAAGCCCATTGTATTTTTCGAGCCGGGCAATGCCGGGCCGCCTTCGGCAAAACCCGGTACTTCGACCTCGCAGACGATGCCGGCGGGCCCGTTCTCGCGCCACGCGACGGTGCCGCCGAGCTGCTTGACGCGCTTGCGCACGCCCCCGAGCCCGAGGCCGTGCGCCCAATCCTGCGGCGCGCGGCCGCGGCCGTTGTCGGCCACGCGCAGCGTCAGGCGGGCGTTGGCCAGCCGCAGCCGCACCTCGACGCGCCCGGCGCCCGAATGGGCGAGGGCGTTGCTGACCAGCTCGCGCAGCACGCGCGTCAGTGCCGACCAGGGCACGACGCCCAGGCGCGGGTCGCGGTCGGCCTCGAAGTGCCAGTCAAGCTCGACATGCGCGGCGCCGGCTCGCTGCGCGAGGTCGGCCTTCCACTCGGCGGCGGCGTGCGTGAGGCGCGTCTCGCCGGCGGCGAGGCCGCGCGACAGCGTCTTCAGGTCCTTCAGCGTGTGCCGGATGTAGTCCTCCATCTCCGGCGTCTGCGCCTGGTACATCAGCGTCAGCAGGCGCGCGCCAATATCGTCGTGCAGGTCCTGCGCGATGCGCTGGCGCTCCTCGGCGCGGCCGCGCTCGACGGCGCGGTCGTAGGCCACCGCGCGCTTGAGCTGGTCGATGACGCGCTCGGCCAGGCGCGCGTCGTCGTGCGAGAAAAGGCGCCGGCCGCGCCGTGCGAAGCGCAGCACCGCAGCGGCGGGCAGGGCGTCGCCGCCTTCGTCGATGCCGAGGATGGGCACGACGAGCGCCGTGCCGTTGCCGAGCACGCGCGCCTCCTTGATCTCGCGCTGCAGCGGCATCACCTCCAGCGGGTCGAACAGCTCGCGCAGCAGTTGCGCCGCCCGCGCCGGATAGCGCGCCGGGTTGGCCTGCACGTCGCGCGCCAGGCGATAGATCTGCTCGAAGGTGCGCTCGGTCGTGAGCACCTGGCTGGCCATCATCTGGTTGAGCAGCCACTGGCGCACGCCGGCATAGGCCCCGAGCGCGAGGAAGACGGCCAGCGTCAGCGAAGCGAACGGCCCGAGCGCGAAGAGCGCCGCGAACAGCAGGTCGAGCGAGGTGGCCACCGTGCTGATGCCGGCCAGCAGCGCCAGCTCGCGCAGCAGGCGCCGCGAGCGCGAGACGAAGGGCGATAGCAGCAGCAGCGAGCCGGCGAAGAGTGTCCACATCGCCGAGGCGACGGCGGCCGTGCCGGCTGCGGTGCCGGCGAGGTCGGCGGTGGCGGCGATGGTGCCGGTGACGAGCAGCCACACCACCAGCGCCGCGGCGACGAAGCGGCGCACCACCAGCACGTAGGGGTCGGGCAGGGCGCGGTAGGTGTGCATCGCGGCCCAGCAGGCCAGGGCGAGCAGCGCCGCGCTCAGGCCCTGCGCCCACCACCACAGGTGCGCGCGATCGCCGAAGTGGAAGACGGGCGCGAAGCCGAGCGCCACCGCCCAGCCGGCGAGCGCCCAGATCCAGCCGCGCCGCGCCGGGCCGGCGGCGGCCTCGGCGCCGACCGGCGCCAGCACGTGCAGCGCTGCGGCGGCGGTGAGCAGGTCCATCGTGGCGCGCAACGGCGCCTCGGCCAGCGGCAGCAGGCCGGCGCCGCCGAGGCCGTCGACCGACTGCGCGGCGACGAAGGCGAGGTTCACGGCCTGCGCCTGGCACATGACGAAGAAGCCGAGGTTGCGCCGGTCGGCGCGCGCCAGCGGCAGCACGGCGCCGAGCAGCATCAGCAGCAGCGCCAGCGCGACGAGCGGCCAGAACATCAGCCCCAGGCCCGTGAAGCCGCGCGCGGCCACCGTCAGGGTCACCGGCGTCCCCTCGGGCGCGCCGTCGCGCAGGTGCAGCGTCACCGAGCCGGTCGCGAGCCGCTCGTCGAGGCCGACCTGCTGCGCCAGTTGGCGGTCGCGCCGGCCGTCGTCGACCTGCCAGCGCGCCGAGCGGTGCACGACCAGCGCGTCCACCGGCAGCGGCGGGTACCCCGGCGCCGAGACGGCGACCAGTTGGCGCCCCGCGGCCGCGGCGCGCGCCGGCTCGTCGCCGCCGCCATGGATGAACAGCTCGCCCTGCGTGCCGACGCGCCAGTCGAGCGCCAGCGTCGGCGCCAGCGCGAGCTGCCGCGCGAGCAGGAAGACGAACAGGCAGCCGGTGAGGGCCACGGCCACGAGCACGGCGCGCCGCCAGCCGATGGTCGGCGCGCCGCTGCGCTCGCCGGGCTGGATGGCCTGTGCCAGCTCTTCGTCGAGCGCGCCGAAGCCCGAGATGACGCCGAAGCCCGACACCGCGGCGGAGATGGAATCGGGCGACCAGGGCCCGGCGGGCCCGACGAAGCGGCGAACCAGGCGCCGCAGCGGCGCGAAGAACCCCATGGCGCGCCCGCGTGCCGCTTGGGGCAGCTAGCGGGCGCCGGGCGCCGGCCGGCCCGGCGCGGTCATTGCTGTACCTTCGCGCCGAAGCGCTCCGGCATTCGCCTCGGGAACGGCTCGGCGGCTCATTGGGTGACCTTCGTGCTTCGCACTCCGGTATGAACCCTTCGGGCGGCCGGGCGGGCTCATACCAGGCCCTGCTTGCTCGCCAGCACGGCCGCTTCGGCGCGGCTGGAGACGTTGAGCTTCTTGTAGATGGACTTGATGTGGTCGTTGACGGTGAACCACTTGATGCCCATCAGGCTCGCGATCTCCTTGATCGTGAAGCCCTTGCTGAGATAGGTGAGCACCTCGGTCTCGCGCGGCGTCAGGCGCTCGGTCTCGGGCGGCCGCTCGATCGGCACGGGCCGGCTCGTCGGGCTCGGCGCGTTCAGGTTGCTGAAGCCGGTGCTGGCGAGGAAGCCGGGGTCGGTGATCGGCGTCTCGCCCGGCGGCACCTGGCGGAAATGCGTCAGCAGCCGCCGCGCGATGGCTGGCGAGAGCGGCGGCTGGCCGCGCACGATCTTCTGCAACTCCTCGACCAGCACCTCGAAGCGGTCTTCCTTCAGCAGGTAGCCGTCGGCGCCGCATTGCAGGGCCGGGAACAGGTGCTCGTCGTCGGAGTACAGCGTCGTCACGACCTTGGTCGCAGGGTACTGCGCGAGTTCGGCCAGCAGCTCCATGCCGTTGCCGTCGGGCAGCTCGAGGTCGACGAGGAAGAGCTTGTACGGGTCGGTGCCGTGCAGGCCCGTGGGGCCGCCGGCGAGCGCGATGTGCTTGCGTGCCGTCTCGAGGTCGCCGGCCTCGGTGATGTGGTGCGCGTCGGAGAAGCTCTCGCGCACCACGCGGCACAGGAAACTGCGTGCCACCGGGTTGTCTTCGAGGATCAGAACCTTCACCGTCATGGTTGCCGGATCCTGGCCGCTGTCGAGGCCGGTGGGGTGAGTGATGGAGCGGCCGTCATGCTATCGCCAATCGGCGCCGCTCCTCGGTGACTGCCGGCATTCGCCGTCGATCGGCGATCATCGATCATCGAATCAGTCGTTGACGAGCACGACCTTGCCCTGCACCTGGCGCGTGCCCATGCGCGCATAGGCCGCGTGCACCTCGCGCATCGGCAGGCGGCGGTCGATGGCGGGTTTGATCTTGCCCTCGCGGTACCACGACGCGAGCTGCGCCAGGCAGGCGGCGCTGGCCTTGGGCTCGCGGCGCACGAACTCGCCCCAGAAGACGCCGACGATCGAGGCGCCCTTCAACAGGGCCAGGTTGAGCGGCAGGGCCGGAATGCTGCCCTGGGTGAAGCCGATCACGAGATAGCGGCCGCGCCAGCCGATCGAGCGGAACACCGGCTCGGCGAGGTCGCCGCCCACCGGGTCGTAGACGATGTCCGGGCCCTTGCCTTCGGTGAGCGCCTTGATGGACTCGCGCACGTTGGCGGTGGCGTAGTTCAGCGTCGCATCGGCGCCGAGGCCTTTGCAGAACTCGGCCTTCGCATCGGTGGAGACGGCGGCGATGACGCGCGCGCCAGCCGCCTTGGCGATCTGGATCGCCGCCGTGCCCACGCCGCCGGCGGCGCCGAGCACGAGCACGGTCTCGCCCGCCTTCAACTGCGCGCGGTCGAGCAGCGCGTGGTGCGAAGTGCCGTAGGTGAGCGCAAAGGCGGCGGCATCGACGAGGTCGAAGCCCGGCGGCAGCGGCATGACGCCGGCCGCACTGACGCAGGCGTGCGTGCCGAAGCCGCCGGCCGTGCCGACACAGGCCACGGCCTGGCCCGGCCGGAGGTGCTTGACGCCCTCGCCGACGGCCTCGACATGCCCGGCGAACTCCGAGCCGGGCACGAAGGGCAGCGGCGGCTTGAACTGGTACTGCCCCTTCACGGTGAGCAGGTCGGGGAAGTTCAGGCTGGCCGCCTTGATGGCGATGCGAACTTCGCCGGCCTTCGGTTCGGGGGTGGGCAACTCGGCCCAGCGCAGCTTCTCGACGCCTTCCAGCGTCTCGCAAAGCCAAGCGTGCATGGCGCGTCCTCTGCTCTTGTGGCTCGAGGCCGATCATACGCAGCGGCCCGCGCAGTCCGGCCACCGACGCGGGCGGTGGTGGCCGGCCGATGCCTTCAGCCCCGGCCCGGTCCGCCGGCGCCACCCGCCGCGCCGGCGCGCTCGAAGTGCTCGCTGAACCAGGCGCGCGCCATCCGCGCCACTGTCTGCAGCGCGCCGGCTTCCTCGAAGAGATGGGTGGCGCCGCGCACGATGTCGAGGCGGTGCTCGTTGTTCGTCATGCGCGCCATCGCCTGCCGGTTGAGGCCGAGCACCTCCTCGTCGAGGCCGCCGACGATGAGCAGCGTCGGCGCGCGCACGCGGGTCAGGGCCTCGCCGGCCAGGTCGGGCCGCCCGCCGCGCGAGACGACGGCGCACACCTGCTCGGGCCGGCGTGCCGCGGCAACCAGCGCCGCCGCCGCGCCGGTGCTGGCGCCGAAGAGGCCGAGCGGCAGCGCGCGCAGCGCCGGGTGCTCGCGCGCCCAGCGCATGGCGTGTTCCAGGCGGCCGGCGAGCAGCTCGATGTCGAACGCCTTGTCGCGGTCTTCGGCCTCGTGGGCATCGAGCAGGTCGAACAGCAGCGTCGTCAGCCGTTCCTGCTGCAGCGCCTCGGCCACGAAGTGGTTGCGCGGGCTCAGCCGGCTGCTGCCGCTGCCGTGCGCGAAGACCACGAGGCCCGACGAGTGCGGCATGGCCCCGAGCACGCCCGGCAGGCCGAGCGGGCCGATGCGCACCGACTCGCCGTTGTGGTTGTTCATCGCTGCCATGGGGTTACGGCGTGGCCGCCTCATCGAGGGCCGCGGCGGCGGCGGCCAGCGCCTGCATCACGTCGTCGTCGCCGACCTGCTCGAACTGGCGGTAGTGGGAGCCCACCGCCTCGAACGGCACCGGCTCGGCCAGGCACACCCACTCGTCGGCCAGGGCGCGCAGGCGCGCCGCCGCCTCGCGCGAGGCGACGGGCACGGCCACCACCAGCCGCCGCGGGTGCTGCCGGCGCAGGCCCTGCAGCGCCGCGCGCATCGTCGTGCCGGTGGCGACGCCATCGTCGACGACGATGACGCTGCGGCCGGACACCGTCACCGGCGCACGGCCGCCGAGATAGAGGTCGCGCCGGCGCCGGATCTCCTCGAGGGCCGCACGCGCCTTCGCGGCGAGATACTCGTCGTCGGCGCCGACGCGCTCGCACATCGCGGTGTCGACCACCACCTCGGGCGGCGTGCCGTCGACGAGCGCGGCCACCGCGAGCTCGGGCTGGCCCGGGGCGCCGATCTTGCGCACCAGCAGCAGGTCCAGCGGCGCATGCAGGGCGCGCGCGACGACGAGCGCCACCGGCACGCCGCCACGCGGCAAGGCCAGCACGAGCGGTGCTTCGCGGGCTACCGGCAGCGTCAGCAGGTGCGCAGCCAGCGCCTCGCCGGCCGCGGCGCGGTCGGCAAAGGGCAGGCGAGGCAGGGGTGGCGCGATCGGCGCTGGGGGCCGCCGCGGCACAGGGGCGTCGCGTGATCGGGACATCTTGGCCTGGGCTCCTCGTCTTTCCTGGGTCTCGTCGATCGGTGCCAACCGGCGCCCGCTGGCAGTCGTTGCAAACCGGCGCGAATCACCGCGGATCGTGACGACGCATTGACCCGCAAGGCGATTGCGACGGTGTTGATCCGGCTCAATGCGAATCGGTTCCCGCGCGATTGAATGATGCGCACGGGCCCGCCCTGACCTCGGGATGACTCGGCCCGACCCGCCATGACGCCACCCGCACCCGCCGACACCCCAGCGCCTGGCGCCCAGCACGGGGGCGTCATCCGCAAGAACTTGGCAACACTGCCGGTGCGGCCGCACTGGCGCGCCGACGCGCCGGCGCCGGCAACCTTCTCGTGGTCGTCGATGCGCGAGCGGCTCGCGGGCCTGCCCGGTGGCGGCCTCAACATCGGATTCGAGGCCCTCGACCGCCCCGTGCGCCAGGGTCGCGGCGAGCACGTCGCACTGCACTGGCTGGGTGCGAATGCGGGCGCTGGCGCCGAGCGCGCCGGTCTCGCCGGTCTCGACGAGCGCCGCATCACCTACGACGAGTTGCGCCGGCTCGCCAACCGCTTCGCCAGCGCGATCACGCGCCTGGGCCTTGCGCGCGGCGACCGGCTCTTCGTGCTCGCGCCGCGCCTGCCCGAGCTCTACGTGGCCATCCTCGGCGCGCTGAAGGCCGGTGTCGTCGTCTCGCCGCTCTTCTCGGCCTTCGGGCCCGAGCCGATCGCCACGCGCATGAACCTCGGCGAGGGCCGCGCCCTCGTCACGACGCCGGGGCTCTTTGCGCGCAAGGTGGCGCCGGTGAGGGCGCAGATCCCGACGCTTTCGCACGTGCTGCTCATCGACGACGGCAGCGGCCCCGGCCCGGCCGGCACGCACGATCTCGGCGCGCTGCTGCGCGAAGCCGGCGAGGCCGGCGAGAACTTCGAGTGCGCCGCGACGCGGCCCGAAGACCTGGCACTGCTGCACTTCACGAGCGGCACTACCGGCCGGCCGAAGGGCGCGATGCACGTGCACGGCGCGGTGGTCACGCACTACGCCACCGGCCTCTACGCGCTCGACCTGCACCCCGAGGACGTCTTCTGGTGCACGGCCGATCCCGGCTGGGTGACCGGCATGTCCTACGGCGTTATTGCGCCGCTGCTGCATGGCGTGACGATGATCGTCGACGAGGCCGAGTTCGACCCGGAGCGCTGGTACCGGATCCTGCAGGAGCACGAGGTCAGCGTCTGGTACACCGCGCCCACCGCGATCCGCATGCTGATGAAGGCCGGCATCGCCCTCGCGCAGCGCTTCGTGCATCCGAAGCTGCGTTTCGTCGCCAGCGTCGGCGAACCGCTCAACCCCGAGGCGGTGGCGTGGGGGCTGCAGGCGCTCGGCCTGCCGATCCACGACAACTGGTGGCAGACCGAGACCGGCGGCATCATGGTCGCCAACGCGCCGGCCTTCGACATCAAGCCCGGCTCGATGGGCCGGCCGCTGCCGGGTGTCGAGGCGGCCATCGTCGAACGGCTCGCAGGCGGCGACGTGCGCCTCATCGACACGCCCGGCACGCAGGGCGAGCTCGCGCTCAAGCGCGGCTGGCCCTCGATGTTCCGCGGCTACCTGCACGAGGACGAGCGCTACCGCAAGTGCTTCGCGGGCGAGTGGTATCTCACCGGCGACCTCGTGCGGCGCGACGCCGACGGCCACTACTGGTTCGTCGGCCGTGCCGATGACGTCATCAAGTCGGCCGGGCACCTGATCGGGCCCTTCGAGGTCGAGAGCGTGCTCATGGAGCACCCGGCGGTGGTCGAGGCCGGTGTCATCGGCAAGCCCGATGCGCTGCTGGGCGAAACGGTCAAGGCCTTCGTGGCGCTGCGGCCCGGCTTCGAGGCCGGCGAGGCGCTGATGCGCGAGTTGATGGCGCATGCGCGCAAGCGGCTCGGTGCCGCGGTGGCGCCGAAGGAGATCGCCTTCGCCGCCGCGCTGCCGCACACGCGCAGCGGCAAGATCATGCGCCGCCTGCTGAAGGCGCGCGAGCTCGGCCTGCCCGAGGGCGACACCTCGACGATGGAGGGCGCGGCATGAAGCCGGCACCGCAGGCCACGGCCGGCGCGATCGGGCCGGCCGGGCGGGCATTGACCGCCGCAGATGCCGAGGCGCTGCTGCGCTACGCCATTCAGCCGGCCACGCACGGCCGCGAGTTCTGCCTGGCGCGCCTGCGCGACATGCTGCGCATCCGCCGCATGGAAGAGCGCTGCGCGCAGCTCTACGGCGAGGGCAGGATCCGCGGCTTCCTGCACCTGTACATCGGCGAGGAGGCGGTGGCCGCCGGCGTCATGCCCAACCTCGCGCCCGAAGACAACGTGCTGGCGACCTACCGCGAACACGGCCACGCACTGCTGCGCGGCGTGCCGATGAATTCGATCATGGCCGAGATGTACGGCAAGCAGGAGGGCTGCTCGCGCGGACGCGGCGGTTCGATGCACCTGTTTGACCGCGGCACGCGCTTCTACGGCGGTAACGCCATCGTCGGCGGCGGCCTGCCGCTCGCCGTGGGGCTGGCGCTCGCCGACACGATGCTGCCGCGGCCGGGCGCCGTCACCGTGTGCTTCTTCGGCGAGGGCGCGGTGGCCGAAGGCGCCTTCCACGAGTCGATGAACCTCGCCTCGCTGTGGCGGCTGCCGGTGCTCTTCGTCTGCGAGAACAACCTCTACGCGATGGGCACTGCGCTGTCGCGCAGCGAGGCGCAGATCGACCTGACGAAGAAGCTCGCCGGCTACGACATGCCCACCGGCCACGTCAACGGCATGAACGTGCTCGCCGTGCACGACGCGGCGCGCCAGGCGATCGAGCAGGTGCGTGCGCAGCGCCGGCCATTCTTCCTCGAGCTGCACACCTACCGCTTCCGCGCGCACTCGATGTACGACCCCGAGCTCTACCGCGACAAGGCCGAGGTCGAGCGCTGGAAGACCCACGGCCCGATCCACTCGTTCACCGACAAGCTGAAGGCCGCGGGCCTGATGAGCGAAGCCGACTTCCAGCGCCTGGACGGCGAGGCGATGGCCGAGGTCGATGCGGCGGTGGCCTTCGCCGAAGCCGGCACCTGGGAAGCGGTGGCGGACCTGGCGCGCGACGTGACGGCCGCCTGAACCCGACATGCCTGCCACCACCTACCGCGAAGCCCTGCGCACCGCCCACCGCGAGGCCCTGCAGCGCGATGCGCGCGTGTTCGTGATGGGCGAGGACGTCGGCCGCTACGGCGGCAGCTATGCGGTGACCAAGGGCCTGCTGGAGGAGTTCGGCGAGGCGCGCGTGCGCGACACGCCGTTGTCGGAACTGGGCTTCGTCGGCGCCGGCATCGGCGCCGCGATGGGCGGCATGCGCCCCATCGTCGAGGTGATGACGGTCAACTTCAGCCTGCTGGCGCTCGACGCCATCGTCAACACCGCGGCGGCGCTGCGCCACATGTCGGGCGGGCAGTTCTCGGTGCCCGTCGTCATCCGCATGGCCACCGGCGCCGGGCGGCAGCTCGCCGCGCAGCATTCGCACAGCCTGGAGGTCTGGTACGCGCATGTGCCGGGGCTCAAGGTGCTGGCGCCGGCGACGCTGGCCGACGCGCGCGGCATGCTCTGGCCGGCGCTGCAGGACCCGGACCCGGTGATCCTCTTCGAGCATGCGCAGCTCTACAACCTCGAGGGCGAGCTGCCCGAACCGGCGCCGGCGGTCGACATCACGCAGGCGGCGGTGCGCCGCACGGGCGGTGACCTGACGATCGTCACCTACGGCGGCAGCCTGCCGCGCGCCCTCGCGGCGGCCGACACGCTCGCGGCCGAAGGCATCGTGGCCGAGGTCATCGACCTGCGCGTGCTGCGCCCGCTCGACATGGCCACCGTGCTCGCCTCAGTGCGCAAGACGCACCGCGCGCTCGTCGTCGACGAAGGCTGGCGCACCTGCAGCCTGGCCGCGGAGGTGATGGCACGCATCGCCGAAGAGGCCTTCTACGACCTCGACGCGCCGCCGGCGCGCGTGTGCAGCGAGGAGGTGCCGATCCCCTACGCCAGGCACATGGAGGAGGCGGCGCTGCCGCTGCCGCCGAAGATCGTCGTCGCCGCGCGCGCGCTGCGGCACCCTCGGTGAACCCGGCGGCAGTGCGGAGGCCGCGGTGATCGAGTTCCGGCTGCCTTCGCTCGGCTCCGACATGGACGACGGCACACTCGTCGAATGGCGGGTGCAGCCGGGCGACACGGTGAAGAAGGGCCAGGTGGTGGCCGTGGTCGATACCACCAAGGCGGCCATCGACGTCGAGTGCTGGGACGAGGGCGTCGTGCACGCGCTGCTCGCCGAACCCGGCACGCGGCTGCCGGTGGGCGCGGCGCTGGCCGTGCTGCGCGCAGTGGGCGAGAGCGAGGCCGATGTCGAGCGCGAGTGGGCAGCGATGGTCGCGCGGCGACTCGGAGCGACGGCGTCGCGCGCGGGTCCGGCGGCGCCGACGGCACAGGCGGCGGCGGCCGCTGCGCGCGGCCTCGTGCAGCCGGCCGCACCGACGCTTGCGGCTCCTGGCGCCGCGGGCGCCGGCGCGTCGCTTCGCGTCTCGCCGGTGGCACGGCGCCTCGCCGAAGAGCATGGTCTCGATCTCGCGCGGATCGCCGCGCCGCGTGGCATCGTGTCGCTCGAGGATGTGCAGGCGGCTCTGCGCGCCGGGGCGGGAGGTTCAGCGCCCGGCAGCGCCGCGAGCATCGTGCCGCATGGCGGTGCCGGCAGCGCGCAGGCGAACGTGCCCGGTCCCGCGCCGACCGCCGCCTCGCGCGCGCAGGCGATGCGGCAGACCATCGCCGCGGCGATGTCGCGCTCCAAGCGCGAGATCCCGCACTACTACCTCGCCGAGGAGATCGAATTCGCGCGCGGCGCGGCCTGGCTCGCGCAGCGCAACGCCGACCTGCCGGCCGCCTTGCGCCTGCTGCCGGCGGCGCTGCTGCTGAAGTCCGTGGCCCTCGCGCTGCGTCGCTATCCTGAGTTCAACGGCTTCTGGCGCGAGGGTGCCTTCGTCGCCGCTGCCGGTGTGCACCTCGGCGTGGCGATCTCGCTGCGCGAGGGCGGGCTCGTCGCGCCGGCCCTGCACGATGTCGACCGTCACGACATCGCGTCGCTGACGCGCTCGCTGCTCGACCTCGTGAAGCGCACGCGCGCCGGCGCGCTGCGCAGTTCCGAGCTCGCCGACCCCACGATCACCGTCACCAACCTCGGCGAGCAGGGCGTGGCGAGCGTCTTCGGCGTCATCTACCCGCCGCAGGTGGCGCTGGTCGGGTTCGGGCGCATCGCGCCGAGGCCGGTGGTGGCCGACGACGGCAGCCTGCGCGCGATGCCGATGCTCACGGCCACGCTCGCGGCCGACCACCGCGCGAGCGACGGCCACCGCGGTGCGCTGCTGCTGGCGGCGGTGCGCGAGTCGCTGCAGGACCCCGAGGCGCTGGACCGGCCGGGCACCGCGCCGGGCCCGCAAGAGGAGAAGCGATGACACGCGACGAGATCCGCAACCAACTGCTCGCCGCGCTGGGCGAGATCGCGCCCGAGGTCGAGTTGCCGTCGATCGACCCGCGGCGCCGGCTGCGCCAGCAGGTCGACCTCGACTCGGCCGACTGGCTCAACTTCCTCGTCGCCGTGCACGACAAGCTCGGCGTCGACATCCCCGACGCCGAGGCCGGGCGGCTGCACACGCTGGAGCAGATCGTCGACTACTGCGAGGGGCACGGCGTGGCCTGAGCAGATGCGGCCGGCTGCAGCCGATTGAGCTTCGTCAACGAGGCCGGCAGGGTGGCGCGTCAGCATGGTGGCCTCCAGGGATCCGACGGCCCGGCATGCGGGCCCCAACGAAAGCCGACCATGAACGTGGCATCGATTTGCTCGCGCGACATCGTGAGCGTGAACCGCGAAGAGTCGCTGCAAAAGGCGGCGCGCCTGATGCGCGAGCACCACGTGGGCACCGTCGTCGTCACCCAGATGGCGTCCGACGGCGCACACGTGGCCGGGCTCGTCACCGACCGCGACCTGGTGATCGAGGTGCTGGCGCGCGGTGGCGACACCGGCAACGTCGCCATCGGGGCGTTGCTCGGCGCGCAGACGCTGCTGAGCGTGGCCGGGTCGGCCGATCTCGGCGAGGCGATCGCCCTCATGCACTCGGGCGGCGTACGGCGGCTGCTCGTGCGCGACGACGACGGGCACCTCGTCGGCGTCCTTTCGTTCGACGACCTGTTCCGCGTCTGCGCGGCGCAGTTTGCGGGCCTGGCCGGTGCGCTGGCCACGGGGCGGGAGCGCGAGGCGACGTCGGTGTGGCCGCTGCCACCGACATCACCGGGCGAGCCGGCGCCGCCGGTCGCTCCGCCCCTTCCGCCGCAGCCGCGTTTGCGCGTGCCGGCGATGGGCACCGCGGGCTGGACCGTGGGCACCGGATTGCGGCGCTGAAGTCGCTTGCCGCCGCCTGGCGCTGCGGCAGTCGGCGAGCCCGCTCATGCTGATCCTTGTGGCGGTCGCCGCGCGTGACGGGCCCGCGCCGGGCGTCTCGCGCAGGCCGCCGGCACCGGCTTGAGCCAGCGCAATGCAAACCCCGCGGCGGCGCATAGATTGCCCGCTGCGAACCGCGTGCAAGGGCTGCCGCGGCGCCAACCGAGACAGGAGCGTTCCATGACCGCATTGACCCGCACGGACAGGATGTTCGACGACCTGTTCCCCGAAATCTTCCGCCGATTCGCGCGCATGCCGGCGCCCATCGAGGGGCCGGCCGACATCCGCGTCGACGTGAAGGAGGACGACAAGGGCTTCGAGGTGCGCGCCGAGGTGCCCGGTGCGAAGAAGGAGGACATCCGCGTCGCCATCGACGGCAACGTCGTCTCCATCAGCACCGAGGTGAAGCAGGAGAAGGAAGAGAAGGGCGACAAGGGCCCCGGCGGCAGGCGCACGCTGGTGCGCGAGCTGTACTACGGCAGCTGCGCGCGCAGCTTCACGCTGCCGCACGAGGTCGACGCCAAGGCATCGACCGCGAAGCTGGACAACGGCGTGCTCACGCTGCGGCTGCCGCGCGCCACCGAGAGCGCGAGCCGTTCGCTGAAGATCGAGTGAGCGCCGGGCGCGAAGGGTCCGCTCCCTGCTGCGGCTCCTCCGCCGGCCCGCGCGTGCAGTGCGCATGTGCGCGCAGGCCGTCCATGTCGACGATCTCGATCTCGCGGTTGTCGACGAGCAGGTAGCCGCGCTCGGCGAGCAGGCTGAAGCATCGGCTCACGGTCTCGTGCGCCACGCCGAGGTGGCTGGCGATCTCGCGCCGGTTCATGCGCAGGCGCAGCCGGCGCGGCGACAGCCCCTGCTCGGCCATGCGCGCCGACACGTGCAGCAGGAAGCGCGCCAGGCGCGCGTCGGCGGCGACCGCCGACATCAGCTCGGCGAGCTCGATGGCGCGGCTCATCTGCTGCGACAGCGCGGCCTGCAGCGCGAGGTCGAACGCGGCGTCGGCGTGCCGCAAGGTCTCGAACTGCCTGAGCGGCAGCGTGAAGACGACGCTGTCCTCCAGCGCGACGGCCGCGCTGGCATAGGCGCCGTTCGCCAGGCCGTCGTAGCCGAGCAGGTCGCCGCGCAGCGAGAAGCCGAGCACGTGCTCGTAGCCGTCGTCGCCCGTCTTCGCGCTCTTGAAGGTGCCGGCCTGCACGACGCAGATGTGGCGCGCCGGCGCGCCCTCGTGCAGCAGCACCGTGCCGGTGGCCACGCGCTGGCGCAGCGGCGGCGTCATGTTCGACGACGCGTCCGGCGCCTTGCCCAGGGCGTGCAGCAGCCGGCTTTCGCAGTGCGGGCGCACCACCGGGGCCAGCGTGATGGGGTCGCGGTCGGAGAGCGTGTGCAGCATGTGGTCGACTCCTGATCGGCTCGTTGTCGCGGGTGGCGACTGCTTGCCGCCGATGCGCGAGCTTCGCCCGCGGTGCGCTGGCGGGCAATCGGGCCGCGGCGCGCCGTGTCGTCGGCGCTTTGCACCGCACCTTTCGGAAAACTCCTACCCCGCCGCACGAGTTTTTCGAGGCGCCTTGAGGCGGATCAAGGCTGCCGACGGCCCATGCGGAAGGCGGCGCCTAGCATGCGTTCACCATGCCCAGCCGTGTGTTGCCGAAGGGTTCCAAGCTCGCGCCGCCCGCGAAGGGCAAGCAGGCGGTTCGTGCGCCTGAAGCCGGGCCGGCGCAGCCCGCGGGCGTGGCCGGCACTTCGAGGGTGCCGGGCGATCCGGTCGATGACCAGACCAACGGCCCGATCAACGGACCCTTCAACGGCCCGTTCAGCGGCCCGTTCAGCGGCCCCTTCAGCGGCCCCTTCAGCGGCCCCTTCAGCGGCCTGCTCGCCGCCACGCACGACGCCATCGTGCTGGTCGACGAGTCGCAGCGGGTGATCGGCTTCAACCCGGCCGCCGAGGTGCTCTTCGGCTGCAGCGCCGGAGAGGCGCTCGGCGCGCCACTCGATCGCTTCGTACCGCAGCGCGCCCGCCAGGCACACGGCCGGCACGTCGAACGCTTCGCCGCCTCGGCCGAGATGCGACACCGCCTCGCGCCAGGACGGCGCGTGACCGCGCTGCGCGCCGACGGCCACGAGATCGCGGTCGAGGTCGCGCTCTCGCGCGTGGAGGTGGTCACCGACGGCGCCCCGCACCACTGGGCGGCGGCGCTGCTGCGTGACCTGAGCACCGAAGAGGCGCTGCGCTTCGAGGTCGACGTGATGAAGCGCCGGCTCTACGCGGCACTCGACGCGACGCCCGCGGTGGTGTGGATCAGCGACGACGAGCGCATCGTCTTCGCCAACCGCCTCGCGGCCCGACTGGCCGGCGTCGTCGACGGCGAGGCGCTGCGCAAACGCACGCTGGCTTCGCTGCTGACGCCGGCGACGCTGGCCGCGCTGCGCGCCGCCTGCGAGCACCCGAGCCCGGAACCGACGCTGCGCGTGGCCGGCGAGATGCGGCGGGCCGACGGCCACCTGCGCGCGATCGAGATCGCGCTCGCGCCGCTGCCCGACCACGGGCACACGGTGATGCAGATGGTGGTGGACGACGTCACCGAGCGCCGGCGTACCGCCGCCGAGCAGGAACGCGCCGGCCGCGCGCTGCGCCGCCTGCAGGCGAGCGTGGTCGAGGCGCGCGAGGAGGAGCGGCGGCGCATCGCGCGCGAACTGCACGACGAGCTCGGCCAGCGCCTGACGGCGCTGAAGATGGAGGTGAGCGGCCTCGCGGCGCGTGCCGGCCTGCACGCCACCGACATGCCGGTGAGCAACATGTTCGCGATGCTCGACGAGACGGTGGCCGCGGTGCGGCGCATCGCCTCCGACCTGCGGCCGCTGATGCTCGACGACCTCGGCCTCACCGCCGCCATCGAGTGGCTGGCCCGCGACACGGCGCGCCGCACCGGCATCCACTTCTCGGTGCAGCTCGCGGAACTGCCCGGGCCGCCCGGCGGCCGCATCGCGACGGCGCTGTACCGCATGGTGCAGGAGGGCCTGACCAACGTCGTCCGGCACGCCCAGGCGCGGCATGTGCAGGTGCGGCTCGATCTGGAGGGCGACGCGGCCGTGCTGGCGGTGACCGACGACGGCGTCGGGCTGCCCGGGCCAGCCGCCGTGCGCGACGATGCCTACGGCCTGCTCGGCATGCGCGAGCGCGCCGCCATGCTCGGCGGCACGCTCGCGCTCGAGAACTGCGAAGGCGGCGGTGCGCGGCTCACCGTGCGCGTGCCGCTGGAAGGCCAGGGCCACGGCGGCCCCTCGACGGCGAAGGAGTGAGCATGGCGACGGAACCGCACGCATCTGCCGACGGCTGCGAGGGCGGCGATGGCGCGTTGCGCATCGTCGTCGTCGACGACCACGCCGTCGTGCGCGAGGGGCTCGTGCGCATCCTCGAGGGCACCCGGCGCGGCTTCGACGTCGCCGAGGCGAGCAGCGGCTTCCAGGCGCTGGAGTGGTTGCGTCGCCATCCGGCCGACCTGGCCATCGTCGATCTCTCGATGCCGGGCATGAGCGGCATCGATCTCATCCGGCGCATCCGCGGCGAGTTCCCGGCCACGACGGTGCTCGTGCTCAGCATGCACGCCGAGGAGCAGTACGCCATGCGCGCCTTCAAGGCCGGCGCGGCGGGCTACGTCACGAAAGACCGCGCCGGCGCCGAGCTCGTCGACGCCGTGATCAAGGTGGCTCGCGGCGGCGCCTACGTCACCGCAAGCCTCGCCGAGCGCGTCGTGCAGCAGCTCAACGGCACGGCCGAGGTGCCGCGGCACGAGCGCCTGTCCGACCGCGAACTCGAGGTGCTGCGCCGCATCGTCGCCGGCGAGCGGCTGGGCGACATCGCCGAGACCCTGCACCTGTCGATCAAGACCATCAGCACGCACAAGCGCCGCATCCAGGACAAGCTGGGCCTGCCCTCGACGGCGGCGCTGGTGCGCTACGGCATGGAGCAGGGCCTCGTCGTCGACGGGCCGGTGCGGTAGGGGCGATGCCCCTCAGTGCCTGGCGAGACCGCTGGCCAGCCGCCCGGCGAGCCAGGCACCGGCCAGGTGGGCCATCGTCTCCAGGGCGCCGGGTTCCTCGAAGCGCCGCGTGGCGCCCGCCACGACCTCCAGGCGCTTCTCGCAGACGAGCGCCAGCATCGCCTGGCGGTTGAAGCGCAACGCTTCGGTATCGTTGCCGCCGACGATGAGCAGGGTCGGCACCGCGACACGACCGAGGTCGTCGCCGGCGAGGTCGGGCCGGCCGCTGCGCGCCACCACCGCGGCCACGTGAGCCGGTCTCTGCGTGGCCGCTCGCAGCGCCGCTGCGGCGCCCTCGCCCGCAGCGCACAGGCCCACGCGCAGGCCCGCGAGTTCGACGCGAGTGACGGCCCAGTCGAGGCACTGGACCGTGCGCGCAACGAGCAGGGCCAGGTCGCAGCGAGGCCCGCAGCCACGCGCCGCGCCGGCCTCGCCGGCTTCGTCGCCCGAGAGCAGGTCGACGAAGAGCGTGGCCAGGTGGTGCTGTGCCAGCACGCGCACCAGGTCGCGGTGACGAGTGGCCTCGTGCCCGGCGCACAGGCGCTCGCCTGCAGCGCCGGGCCGGCCGTGCGTCGGGGCATCGTCGCCGTCGCCGACATGTACGCACACCACCAAGCCACGGGCCTCGGGCGGCACGGTCAGCGCGCCGTGCAGGCCCTCCGCGCCGACACGCACCCGGCGGGCGCGCCAGGCACGCCCGCCGCGGGCCGCGCGGCCCGGTGGCATCGTCCACGTTTCCGAGGTCATGCCTGTTCACCCACCGCCCATGGCGGTCATCGTGAGGCCAGTGTGGCCGCCTGGGTTGAGCGTGCGCAACGCTACGCCGGCTGCGCCCTCGGGTGCGGGGGATTCAGACCTTTCGTGCCGAGATGCGCACGCCGTCGCGCACGGCGGCACTCGGGTAGACGATGACCTGCTGCCCGTGAGCCAAGCCGCTGCGCACCCAGGCCGTGGCGCCGTTGCGGGCGACGACCTGCACCGCGCGCATCGACGCCCGCCCACCCTCGACGACGAAGACGGCATGGGCGGCGCCTTCGGCCGCGGCGAGGACAGGGGCCGATGAGGAAGGCGCCGATGCAGGCGGCACCGATGCGGACGGCGCCGAGGCGCCAGGCACTGCCGCAGCGGCCAACGCCACGGGTGCCGTGGCGGGCGCAGGCCGTGCCGCAGCGGCAGGAGCGGCATCTGCCGGCAAGGGGAAGACGGCGCTCACCGGCACCTGCACCGCGTTCGCCTCGGCCAGCGTGACGATGCGCACGCCTACGCGAAATGCGTCGCCGAGCGCCTGCCACTGCTCGCGCGGGCTCGTCAGGTCGATCAGCACGCGCACGCGCTGCTCCTCGACGCCGAGGGCCGAGACCTTGGTGAAGGCGGCGGGCTCGACGGCGCGCACGCGGCCATCGAGCGGGGCGGGCCCGCCCCAGCGCTCGATGCGCACGCGGCTGCCCGGCCGCGCCGCCAGCGCATCGGTGGTGAGCAGCTCGGCGACGATCTCGAGGCGAGCCGTATCGCCGAGCTCGACGAGCGGCGCACCGAGCGACACCGTGGTCTCGCTCGTCTGCAGCACGCGCAGCACGCGGCCGGCGACGGGGGCGTGCACGGTGAAGGCACGCCCGCTGGCGGCGCCGGGGTCGCCGGGGGTCGCCGCACCCAGCGCAGCACGCGCCTGCTCCAGCTCATGCGCGGCGATGCGGCGCTCGGCTTCGGCACCTTCCACCTCGCGCTGCGCGGCCAGCACGCCCAGGCGGTCGGCGTCGAGCTTGGTCGGCGCGATGAAGCCCTGCTGCGCGAGCTGCTCGCTGCGCCGCAGCTCGATGCGCGCCTGGTCGAGCGCCACCTCGGCGCGGTCGCTGCGCGAGGCGGAGCGCTGCACGTTGTCGACACCGGCGGCGACGCGCGCGCGCAGCTCGCGCTGCGTGCGCTCGTCGTGCAGCGCCGGCAGCACCGGCGTCAGCGCGGCCAGGATGTCGCCGGTGCTGACGGTGTCGCCCTCGCGCAGCGTGATGCGCGCCAGGCGGCCGGCGAGCGGTGCCGAGACCACGTAGCGCTCGGCAATGCGCGTCTTGCCGTCCTCGTCGATCGTGGCCTCGAAGGGGCCGGTGGTGACCGAGGCCAGCTCCACCTCGACGGCGCGCGGCGCGAAGGCCCAGGCGAGCGCGAGCGCCAGCACGGCGGCGCCGCCGCCGGCCAGCATCCAGGTCTTCTTGTTCATGCAGGGTTCCTCGAGGCACTCAGCGGTTCTTCATTCGCGCGTCTTCAACGCCGCCACCATGTCCAGCCCGTCGATGCGCCGGCGCACGACGAGTGCGCTCGCCACGCCCGAGGCCAATACGGCCAGCGCCGCCCAGGCGTAGGTGGGCGGGCGGATCACCACCGGAAAGAAGAACTGGTCGGACTTGAGCAGGCCGGCGACGAGATGCACGAGCCCGTAGCCGAGCGCCATGCCCAGCGGCAGCGCCACGGCGATGCAGATCGCCATCTCGCCCAGCAGCAGCCCCGAAACCTCGGCGCGCGTGAAGCCGAGCACGCGCAGGCTGGCCAGCTCCCAGGTGCGCTCGGCGAGCGCGATGCGCGCGTTGTTGTAGACCACGCCGATGGCGATGATGGTGGCGAAGGTGGTGAGGATGGTGCTCATGATGCGCACGTTGCGCGCGCTCACCTCCTGCATGTTGCGCAGCAGGGTGGCCTTGCTGAAGGCGCCGACGATGCGCGGCAGCGCCTTCGTCGCCGCGAGCAGCGCAGGCTCGCTGCCGCGCTCGAGCGCCACGGCGAACCAGGTCGCCTGGTCGCCTTCCTGCAGCAGGCGGTTGAGCGTGCGCCGCTCCATGTAGGCGTTCAGGCCCATCATCTCGCGTGCCGTGGCCGAGAGCCGCACCGACAGCGTGCGCTGGCGCCCCTCGAGCACCTCGACCTGCACCGTGTCGCCCACGCGCAGGCCGAGCTTGTCGGCGAGGCGGTCGGTCATCACCAGCGAATCGTCCTCGAGACGGCTGGCCTCGCGGTTGCGCACGTCGACGATGCGCGTCAGCTCGGCGCGCCGCGTGTGGCCGCGGATCTGGCCGCGTTCGCTCAGATGGCCGTTGACGAAGCGCACCGGCACGTCGCGCCCGGACTCGACGCCGATGACGCCCGGCAGCCTTGCCACCTCGTGGCGGGCGCTGTTGTCGGCCGCCTCGGCCAGCCAGAGGATGACGTCGCTGCGCATGGCGACGTTGAACTGCGAGTCGACGATGTAGTCGATGGCGTCGCGGAAGAAGTTGCCCATGACGACGATCGCCACCGCCGCGGCGACGCCGGCGATCGACAGGCTCGTGCGCAGCGGCCGGCGCTCCATGTTGCGCAGGATCATGCGCAGCGCCGGACCGATGCGCTGGATGCCCAGCCGCTCGAGCACGGTGCGCCGGTAGTGCCCGGGCGCCGGCGGGCGCATGGCCTCGGCCGGCGCCAGGCGCACGGTGGCGAGGATGGCGTTCAGCGTGCCCGCCACCGCGGTGGCGAAGGTGATGGCGAAGCTCACCGCCAGCAGGCCGGGGGCGATGCGGTGCTCGAAGCTCGGGAAGTGGAAGAACTCGGCGTACAGGTGCGTCAGCATCGTGCCCATCCAGTCGCCCAGCGCCACGCCGAGCACCAGGCCGGCGAGCACGATGACGAGCACGAGCTTGAGGTAGTGCGCGCCGATGGTGCGGTTGGGGTAGCCGAGCGCCTTCAGCGCCGCGATCTGCTCGCGCTGCGTGGCCACCAGGCGCGACACCACCACGTTGAGCAGGAAGGCGGCGACGCCGAGGAAGATCACCGGCAGCACGGTGCCGAGCACGTATTGCTCCTTGATCTCGTTGTCGAGCATCGCGTGCGAGGTCTGCTCCTTGCGGCCGTGCGCCTCGCGCCCGCCGTAACGCTGCAGCCGATCGGTGACGCCGGCGACCACTTCGCGCTCGTCGGCGCCGGGCGCCAGCTTGAGCGAGACGCGGTTGAAGGCGCCGTTCATGTCGTAGGCGGCGGCCAGCGCCTCGCGCGGCACCCAGAAGATGCCGAAGCCGCGCAGGTCGGGCATGCCCATCAGGCCGGCGAAGATGAACTCGGGCGAGAGCGCGATGCCGCTCACCACCAGCGTGCGGCGCTTGCCGTTGACGAGCGCGCTCAACTGCGAGCCGGGCTTCAGGCCCCGGGCATCGGCGAACGCCGCCGACACCAGCGCCGGGAGCGCGTGGTCGGCGAGCCGGCCGGCTTCGGTCGGGTCGAGCGAATCGAACGAACGGCCGTTGCGCACCGTGACGCGGTTCATGCGCGGTGGGTGCTGCGGGTCCAGCCCGATCAACTGCCCGAGCACCGGGTCGGCGACATCGGGCAGTTCGATGCGCACGACCTGCTCGATGGTGGTCTGCACGTCGGCCACGCCGGGCAGTTCGCGCAGCGTGGCCGCCACCGCGTTCGGCGCCCGCTTCACCGAGGCGAACACTTCCGCGAAGCCGCCCTTCGCGTAGTAGCGGTCGCGCGCCAGCGCCAGCGAGTCCACTGCCGACAGCGTCGTGATGAAGCCGCCGATGCCGCTGGCGACGACGAGCGCGATCGTCAGCGCCTGGCTCCACATCAGGCGCAGGTCGCGCAGGAGCTTGCGGTCGAGCGCCTTCACGCCGGGGCCTTCATCGCGGGGCGCGGGGGCCGAGGCGCGGTCACCAGCTCAGCTCCGACGGGCTGATCTTGTGCGGATTGGCCTGCACCTTCAGCAGGCGGCCGTCGCCCAGATAGAGCACGCGATCGGCCATGCCGGCGATGGCGGCGTTGTGCGTGATCACCACCGCCGTCGTGCCTAGCTCGGCATTGATGCGCGCGATGACTTCCAGCACGAGCTTGCCGGTGGGGTAGTCGAGCGCGCCGGTGGGCTCGTCGCACAGCAGCACCTCGGGGCGCTTGACGATGGCGCGCGCGATGGCCACGCGCTGCTGCTCGCCACCGGAGAGCTGGGCCGGGAAGTGGTCGCGCCGCGGCGTCAGGCCGACGAGGGCGATGGCTTCGTCGATGGGCATCGGGTCGCGCGCGATGTCGGTGACGAGCGCGAGGTTCTCGCGCACCGTCAGGCTGGGGATCAGGTTGTAGAACTGGAAGACGAAGCCGACATGCTCGCGCCGGTAGGTGGTGAGCTCGCTCTCGCTGGCGCCGTCGAGGCGGTGGTCGCCGAAGCGCACCTCGCCGGCGCTCGGCACATCGAGGCCGCCGAGGATGTTGAGCAGCGTGCTCTTGCCGCTGCCGGAGGCGCCGAGCAGCACCACGAACTCGCCGCGCCGGATGTCGAGATCGACGTCGCGCAGCGCCTGCACCTGCGTCTCGCCGCTGCCGTAGGTCTTGTTCAGGCCGCGCGCGCTGAACACGGGCGCAGCGGCCGGGGCGGGCGGCGCGGTGCCGGCGCCCTCGCCGGCCTGGGCTTCGGCGTGTGCTGCGCTCGGTGCGTCCATGTCAGCGGCAGTCCAGCACCGCGGCGCCGGTGAGGCGGCCGCTGCGCAGCCGCGCCAGCGCTTCGTTGGCTGCGGCGAGCGGAAAGACCTCGGTCGTGCTGGCGAGCGGGTGCGTGGCGAGCCACTCGAAGAAGGTCGCGCCGTCGCACCGCGTCAGGTTGGCCACCGAGCGCACGGCGCGTTCCTTCCACAGCAGCGAGTAGGGCATCGCCGGCAGGTCGCTCATGTGGATGCCCGCGCAGACGATGGTGCTGCCGGGCTCGCTGTGCGCGAGGGCGATCGGCACCAGCGCGCCCACCGGCGCGAAGAGCAGCGCGCCGTCGATGGGCGTGGGCGGCGTCTCGTCCGAGCCGCCGGCCCATTGCACGCCGAGCGAGCGTGCCAGCGCCTGCGCGGCGGCATCGCCGGGCCGCGTGAACGCATAGACGCGCCGGCCCTGCTGCAGCGCGACCTGCGCCACCAGGTGGCCGGCGGCGCCGAAGCCGTAGAGCCCGAGCGTGCGTGCGGCACCGGCCATGCCGAGCGCGCGCCAGCCGATGAGCCCGGCGCACAGCAGCGGCGCGGCCTGCTCGTCGCTGCAGGCGGGCGGCAAAGCGAAGCAGAAGTCCTCGCGTGCCGTCATGTATTCGGCGTAGCCGCCGTCGACCGTCCAGCCGGTGAAACGCGCCGACTCGCACAGGTTCTCGCGGCCGCTTGCGCACCAGCGGCAGGTGCCGCAGGTGTCGTGCAGCCAGGGCACGCCGACGCGCGTGCCGGGCGCGAAGCGCGCCGCCCCGGGGCCGGCGGCGACGACGCTGCCCACCACCTCGTGGCCGGGCACGCAAGGAAAGCGCTGCAGCGGCAGTTCGCCGTCGACGACGTGCAGGTCGGTGCGGCAGACGCCGCAGACATGCACGCGCAAGAGCAACTCGCCGGGCCCGGGCGGGGCGACCTCGCGCTCGATGGCCTGCAGCGTGCCCTCGCCGGGCCGCAGCAGCGCCATCGCGCGGCTTCGACTTGGCGGGGATGCGCGGTGCACGGGCGAGGTCATGGCGAAACGGTAAGGGTGGAAGTGAGGGGCGCGCTTGACCAGGCGCAAGGCCGCCGGCGGGCGCGCTGAACGAGGGTAGGGCAGTGGTGGAACGGCTGCAACCGATGCCGCAGAGTGCACGCGGACAGCGGGTTCCCGGGCACCGATGGTGCACTCGGAGCGACGCGCATCGGCCGCACCGCTCGCATCCGTGCATCGCAGCATCCGTGCATCTGGCTCCAGCTTGCCTCGCTGTTCTCGTGAACAGGCTGGGCGCGCCTGCCTAGACTGGCCCGGCGCCCAACCCGCACTTCGCTGCGCCGGCCATGGAGATCCTCGACCCCACGAACCTCCGCCCTGCCGCCGGCCGGGAGGCCGACGCCACGCGCCCGGGTGATCCCGAGCGCACCCGCGCGCGCGTCGATCCCGAGCGCACCGTCGTGCGCGTCGATCCCGAGCGCACCGTCGTGCGCGCCGACCCCGAGCACACCGTCGTGCGTCCTGTGCACCGCCGCACCGTCGTGCGCTGCGCCATGGGCGCGGATGCCGCGGTGTCCACCACCACGCCGCTGCGCACGCAGCCGACGGGGCCACCCTTGCCACCGTTGCCACCCCCGCGCGCGCTCGCCCTGCCGGCCGGCACGCGCCTGCACGAGTACGGCATCGAGTCGGTGCTCGGCCAAGGCGGCTTCGGCATCACCTACCTCGCCACCGACGTGCACCTGCACGCCAAGGTGGCGATCAAGGAGTTCCTGCCCGAGGGCATCGTCTTCCGCACCGCCGAGGGCGAGGTGCGGCCGAACGCCAGCGGGCATGTGCAGCGCTACGAGGCGGGCCTGCGCAGCTTCCTGGCCGAGGCGCGCACGCTGGCGTCCTTCCGCCACCCGGCCATCGTGCGCGTGGCCCGCTTCTTCGAGGCGCGCGGCACCGCCTACATGGTGCTCGAGTACGAGGAGGGCGAGCCCCTGCGCAGCTGGTGGCCGCAGCACCGCGGCATCGGCGAGGCGCGGCTCGTCGAGCTGCTGCTGCCGTTGCTGGAGGGGCTGGCCGCGGTGCACGAGGCCGGCTTCCTGCACCGCGACATCAAGCCCGACAACATCCAGGTGCGCGCCGGCGACGGCAGCCTCGTGCTGCTGGACTTCGGCAGCGCCGGCCAGGTGGCGGCGCTGGCCGGGTCGGACACGGTGATCGTCACGCCCGGCTACGCGCCGATCGAGCAATACGGCTTCGGCGGCCCTGGCGCGCAAGGCCCGTGGACCGACCTCTACGCGCTGGCCGCGACGCTGTACTGGGCGGCCACGGCGCGCCGCGTGCCCGATGCCGAAGCGCGTGCGCTGAAGCCGGACCTGTACATGAAGGCGGCCGGCGCCGAGGCTGCGGCGTGCATCGCGGCGACCGGGCAGCGCTACGGGCGCGCCTACCTGACGGCGCTCGATGCGGCGCTGCAGACCGATGCGCGCCGGCGCCCGCGCGACGTGGCGCGGTTCCGCCATGCACTCTGCGCCGACCACGTGGCGAGCCTCGACCTGCAGGCGGCGCTGCAGCACGACGCGGCGGCCGGCGTGGACGAAGCCGAGCGCGACCGGGCCGGCGACGCCGCCGCGCCGGCCGATGAAGCGGCTGCGGATGCGAGCCCGGCCGCAGCGCGCGGCTCCGGGCCGATGTGGGGGCGCCTGTGGCGGCCTCTGCATGCGCGCTGTCGGCGCACCGGCCAACGCCTGCGCCCGCCACGCGACTGGCCGCTGGCCTTCAAGCTGGCGGCGCTGCTCGTGGCCACGGCGCTGCTGCCGATGTGGCTGGCGGGTGCGTGGAACGTGCGCGGCGGCAGCGAGGCGCTGGCGCGCAGCGAGCTGGCGAACGTCGAGCGCATCGCGCGCAGCGGCGCCGGGCGCATCGGCCAGTTCATCGCCGATGCGCGCCATGTCGCGCGCGGGCTCGCCGGCGACGCCGACTTCGCGGCCTTCCTGCAGCGGCCCGAGGTGGGCGAGATGCCGGCGCTGCAGCGCCGGCTGCAAGGCCTCGTGCGTGCCGACCCGGACCTGCAGCTGATCATCCTGATGGACCTGCAGGGCCGCGCGCTCATCTCCAGCGACTCCGAGGTGATGGGGCGCAGCTTCGCCTTCCGCCGCTATTTCCGCGAGGCCTCGGCCGGGCGGGCGTACACGAGCGGCATCGTCGTCGGCGCGGTGGCCGGGGCGAGCGGCTTCTTCATCGCCGAGCCCGTGTCGGGCCCGGACGGCGCGCCGGTGGGCGTGCTCGTGCTGCGCTTGCTCGCCGCTTCGGTGGCGAGCATCATGGACGAGCTCGGCGAAGACGGCGTGCTGACGCCGATGCTGGTGGACGGCGACGGGGTCGTGCTGCACCACCCGCGCCGCGACCGCATCTTCGCGAGCCTCGTGCCGTTGACACCGGTGCAGCAGGCCGAGGTCCGTGCCGACCAGCGCTTCCGGCGCGACCAGGTAGCCTCGCTCGACGAGCCCGAGCTGGCACGGCTGATGATGACCGGCGCGGCCGCCGGCCACGGCAGCTACCGCTCACGGCGCGACGGCCGCGAGGAGATCGCCGGTTTCGCGGCCGTGCCGGGGCACGACTGGCGCGTCGCCGTCAGTGCCTCGCGCCATGCCTTCGAGGCGCCGATGCGCGAGCTCTTCCACCAGCTGCTGTGGAGCCTGCTGCTGGTGGGTGCGCTCTTCACGGGGCTCGCGCTGCGCTTCGCGCGCGGCATCGTGCGGCCGATCCGCGACCTGACCGCGGCCGCCGACGCGCTGAAGGCCGGTGACTACGAAGCCGCACGCGTGCCGGTGCGTGCCCGCGACGAGGTCGGCCAGCTCGGGCGCACGTTCAACGTCATGCTCGAGGTGCTGCGGCAGCGCGACGTGCAGCGGCGCGTGGATCGAGGGTAGATCCAGGCCTCTGCGAAGTTGGCTGTGCCTTGCGGGGGGCGGAGCGCGCGCGACAATCGCCCGCTTGCCCGAGCGTGCGCGCGGCCCACCTGCACGACCGCCGGCCGCTCTTCGAAGGAGTCCCATGGCGCAGCACCTGCTCTTCGTTCTCAACGGCTCCAACCTGAACAAGCTGGGCGTGCGCGAGCCGCAGCTCTACGGCACGACGACGCTGGCGCAGATCCGGGCCCGCACCGAGAAACTGGCGGCCGAGCTCGGCCTCGCCTGCGACTTCCGCCAGACCAACCACGAAGGCGTGCTCGTCGACTGGATCCAGGAGGCCTTCGACAAGGAGGCCGCGGTCATCATCAACCCGGCCGGCTTCTCGTTCGGCTGCGTGCCCGTTCTCGACGCGCTGAAGCTCATCGCCAAGCCGGTGGTGGAGGTGCACATCACCAACATCCACCAGCGGCCGGCGCCTTACACGCACTCCAGCGTCTCGCCGGTCGCCGGCGGCGTGATCTGCGGCTTCGGCGCCGCGGGTTACCTGCTCGCCGTGCGCGCCGTGGCCGACGCGCTGGGCACGGCAGCGGCCTGAGCCGCCGCGGCGCGATCCGTCAGCCCTGGTAGCCCATCAACCGTGGCAGCCAGAGCGCGAGGCCGGGGAACAGCATGATCAGCGCCAGCGCGCCGACCATCACCCACAGGAACGGCAGGACCTCGCGCACGATGTCGCGCAGCGGCACCTCGGCGATCTTGGCCATCATGAACAGCAGCAGCCCGTAGGGCGGCGTGACGAGGCCGAGCATGATGTTCGTCACCGCCATGACGCCGAAGTGCACCGGGTCGACGCCCAGCGCCTGCGCCGTGGGCAGCAGCACCGGCAGGATGACGAGGATGATGGTCGTGCCCTCGAGGAAGCAGCCGAGCACGAGCAGCAGCACGTTGACGACGAGCAGGAACACCAGCGGCGACATCTCGTAGGCCTTGAGCATGCCGCTCAGCGTGCGCGGGATGTTCTCGACCGTGATGACGTAGTTGAAGACGAGCGCGCCGGCGATGAGCATGCCGATGGACACGGTGATGCGCGCGCTCGTGCTCAGCGCCCGGTACACGTCGCGCGTGCTGACGCTGCGGTACAGCAGCGCCGAGACGAGCAGCGCATAGAAGGCGGCCACCGCCGCGGCCTCGGTGGGCGTGGTCACGCCGCTGTACAGGCAGCCGAGCAGGATCACCGGCATCAAGAGCGCCGGCAGCGCCTCCCAGGTGACGCGCGGCATGTCGCGCAGCGGCACCCGCGGCTCCACCGGGAAGTTGCGCCGGCGGGCGGTGAAGGCGATCAGCCCCATCTGCACCGCCCCCAGCAGCAGCGCCGGGATCACGCCACCCAGGAACAGATAGCCCACCGAGGTGTTGGACACCAGCGCGTAGAGCACGAGCGGGATCGACGGCGGCATGATCGGCCCGATGACCGAGGACACGGTGGTCAGCGCGGCGGCGTAGGCCGGCGGGTACTTGCCGTCCTTCGTCATCAGCGTCTGCATCAGCTTGCCCGAGCCGGCGGCGTCGGCCAGCGCCGAGCCCGACATGCTGGCGAAGATGATGCTCTGCACCACGTTCACCTGCGCCAGCCCGCCGCGGAAGCGCCCGACGATGGCGTTGCAGAAGCGCAGCAGCCTGTCCATGATGCTGCCGGTGTTCATGAACTCGGCCGCGAGCACGAACAGCGGAATGGCCAGCAGCAGGAAGCTGCCGTACATGCCGTTGAGCAGCTGCTCGGCGGCCGTGCCCATGTCCAGCCCGGCCAGGGCCAGGTAGAGGATGGAGCCGCCGATCATCGCGTGGCCCACCGGCAGCCCGAGCAGGCTCAGGCCGACGATGGCGAAGATCGCCAGCGAGAACGGGCCCGTCCAGTTCACAGGCCGTGCCCCTTGTGCGCGATGTCCACCTCCTCGGGGGCCTCGCCCTGCAGCGCCCGCCAAGCCGCCCAGGCGTAGCGCACGACCACCGCCACCGCGAAGACCACGTAGACCGAGTACAGGAGGTCCATGCGGATCTTCAGGTACGAGGAGCTCTCCACCTTCATGAAGGCGACGTAGCTCACCGTCGCCGGCAGCGCCATGCCGAACAGCACCACCGCGGCCACCGAGACGGCCAGCGCGATGAGGCTCTTGGCGCGCGCGCCGACGGCACCGGTGATGAGGTCGAAGCGGATCTCCTCGTCCTCCTTGAGCCAGAAGGCCGATCCGAGCAACACCATGTACAGCCAGGCGACCACCGACAGCTCCGAGGTCCAGCCGACCGGGAGGTTGAGGAAGTAGCGGAAGACGATCTGGACGATGAAAGCCACGAACATCACCGCCAGCAGCGCGGCGACGACGTTCTCGGCGCGGCGCCGGATCCACTCGACGGCGCGGCTCAGGACGGGGTGCATGCACCTGCCTCGACTCGAGCAAGGGCGCTCACTTCATCGCGTTGATCTTCTCCAGCAGGCCCTTGGGCCAGGCCTTGGCCTCGTCGGAGGCGAGATAGACCTTCTGCGCGTGCGCGCGGAAGGCGGCGAGGTCGGGCGCGTAGACCTCCAGGCCCTGGCGCTTGAAGCCTTCGGCGAGCTCGGCCTCGCGCTTCAAGTGCTCGGCAGCGCTCCAGGCCACCGCCTTGTCCACCGCGGCCTGGAAAGTCTTCTGCCTGGGGCCGAGCGCGTTCCAGGCCTTCAGGTTCATCGTCAGCACGTCGAAGCCCACCAGGTGCGAGGTGAGGACGATCTGCTGCATGACCTCGTAGAACTTCATGTTCTGCACGTTCGGCAGCGGGTTGTCCTGGCCGTCGATGGCGCCGGTCTGCAGGCCGGTATACGTCTCGGCGTAGGCCATCGGCGTGGGGTTGGCGCCGAGCGAGCGGCCGAGCAGCTGCCAGGCGTCGCCCGGGGGCATGCGCAGCTTGACACCGGCCAGGTCGGCCGGCGTGGCGATCTTCTTCTTGCCCTTGAGGCCCACCTGGCGCGTGCCGAAGAAGGTGGGCGCGAGGATCTTCACCTTCAGCTGCTCCTCGGCCATCTGCTTCATCTCCTGGCCGAGCTCGCTGGCGAAGAAGGCGTTGAGATGGTTGGCGTCGCGGAACAGGTAGGCCGAGGTCAGGATCGACCAGGCCGGCAGCTGCTTGGAGATGTCCTGCGGCGCGATGTTGCCGATCTCGAGGTTGTCGCGCTGCAGCGCCACGAGCTCGGTACCCTGCTTGAACAGCGTGCCGCCGAAGAAGGGCTCGATGGTGGCGTCGGCGGCCACCTCGGCGGCGAGGCGGCGGACCATGTCGGCGCGGATGTCCTTGTCGGAGAACACGGCGGCAAAGCGCAGCGTCGGCTTGGCCTGCGCCCAGGACGGCACGGCCTGGGTGGCGGCCAGGGCGGCTGCGAGTTGCAGCAGGTGACGGCGGTCGAAGCGTGCGTCCATGACGGTCTCCTCGGGGTTGACTGGGTGAACGTGGCGGGTGGGGGCCAGCGGGGGCTTGGTCGGGAGGGAGGGCGGGCTGGGCTCGTTGGGGTGGCCGGGACTGGCTGGCGCTAGTGGGCCTGCGCCCGGGCCGAGCCGAGCCAGGTGAGCACGATGTCGACCACCACCTGCCGGCGCTGGGCGACATCGCCCTTCGCGCCCATCTCGCGCTGGAAGATGGTGCCGAAGGTGAACTGGTTGGTGACGTTGAACATGCCGAGCGCGGCGATGGCCATGTGCACGTCGAGCGGGTCGACGTCGCTGCGCAGCACGCCGGCCGCGCGGCCGCGCTCGATGACCGCCGAGAGGCGGTCGACGATCGGCCGGTTGACGCGGCGCAGGGCAGGCGAGCGCTTCAGGTGCGTGCCCTTGGCCTGGTTCTCCGAGACGACGAGGCGCACGAAGTACTCGTGCGAGACGTAGTAGTCGTAGGTGAACTCGACGATGCGGCGGATGGCCGCCAGCGGCGGCAGGTGGTCGAGGTCCAGTCCGTTCTCGGCCTCGCGGATCTCGGCGTAGGCCTGCTGCAGCACGGCGAGGTAGAGCTTCTCCTTGCTGCCGAAGTAGTAGTTGATGAGGGCGCGCGTGGTCTGCGTGCGCCCGGCGATGGCGTCCATGCTCGCGGCGTCGAAGCCGCGCGCGGCGAACTCGGCCGTCGCCGCGGCCAGGATGCGCGCCCGGTTGACCTCGGGCGACTTGGGCTTGCGCATCGCCAGGGTGCGGTCGGAGGGAAGTTGCAGCGCCACCGGGTTCCTGGGTCGAGTTCGTCGGCAAGTTTCGAATTGGCAGGGTCGCCAATAAAACTAACAGGCTCGCCAATTTGCTGCAACCCGGATTGCCCTAGGCTCCGCCCGCCCCGGCGTCGCCAGGCGCCGCTTGTCCGCCGTTGAGCGGCGTCAACTGCTTGGCGTCGGGTGACCGTTCGGTTGCGGACTCATCACCCGGAGTCGCGAAGCAGGTCGCGCAGCCGCTCGCGCAACCACCCGAAATCCACGCGCTCCTGCTCGAGTCGCAGCCTGGGTTGGAGCCGATCGAATCGGAGGTCGTCGTAGACCTCCGCTTCGTGCGCCGTCAGGCGGGACAGGTCCTGCCGAGCCGGCTCGGGCTCTTCGCCCCAGTGGCGGCGATGCGCCAACAGGGTCCCCCGGTCCATGAGGAATGACGCTGCATGCGGAAAGCAGCCACGCAATTGGTCGAGGATGGCGAAACCGTGGGTGTCGATGTCGCCCCAGTAGTGCAGGCGGCACTGACGCAGCCACGCGGCGCGCGCCAGCGCCTCCCATCCGTAGCCGGCGCCGAAGAGGACGATGGCATGAGGGGCCTGCGGAAAGGCGAGAAAGTCGGTCTCGTTCTCGGTGATGAACACGCGCGCCACGGGCAGCGCCAGGCCGGCAAAGCTCGCGGCGTCCAGCGTGACGTCAGGCAGTCCATCGCAGCCAGGCAGACTGGGTAGCGCGGGGTCGAGCAGACGGAAGCGGATCCGGACGGGCTTGTCCAGGAAGCCGAAACGGCGAGCGAACTGCCCCACGCCGTTCGCCGATGTTTCGATGGCCCCGGGCTGCAGGGCCATGTCCAGCAGCTCGGTCAACACGCTGCGGTGGGCCTCAATGAACTTGCTGTCCACACCGGGTACGTCGACCTGGCGCAGGTACACGCCTGGGCGCGGGTGCGCCTGCAGCCACGCAACGACTGCCAGGAGACGCTCCCAGCGGTCGGCCAGATCCAGGGCCTGCAGCGGGCGCCTGGACATCCACGCCAGCAGGTTCGGCTGCGCGGTCGCCGTTTGCTGCCACAGCGCCTCGAATCGTTGTGCCTGACGAGCCCTCCCGATGCAGGCCAAGGCGTCCTGTGGTGTATCGAGCCAGACGGCCGCCGGAAGACGCTGCATACCCTGGACGCGATGACTCCACTCACGCCACTCGATCCGGACGTGCGGGGTGTCGGCGACCGCGCGCACCCAGTCGCGCACCGCCTCGAAACGGTCAGACAGATCTGCCGCACTGGGAGCCTTCAGGCTCAGGCGCAGGGGCCAGGAGATGGAACTCGATACCGGTGTCCGCACCAGGTCGCCGCGATCCCAGAGACGCTGGACCTGGGCGCGCAGATCTGCCGGCGTGGTCCAGTTCATGGTGCGGCGCCGCCTCCGGCTGCCGTTGCGCCGGCCTTCTGCGCGCGGTACTCCTCGATCGACAGACAGCGCAGCCGCGAGTCCCGTCCGCCTTCGTTGTGCACGAAGCCCACGCTGGCCACGAAGGGCTCGATGACGTGGATCTTCTGCAGCGGCGTGACGATCAGCAACTGCAGATTGAGCTGCCGGAACAGGCGCAGCCCGTACTGCGCCGACTCGTCCGACCCGCGCCCAAAGGCCTCGTCGATGACGACGAAGCGAAACGACCGCGAACGCACCGCCCCCCACTCCAGCCCGAACTGGTAGGCCAGGCTCGCAGCCAGCACGGTATAGGCCAGCTTCTCCTTCTGGCCACCCGACTTGCCACCCGAGTCGGAGTAGTGCTCGTGCTCGGCACCGTCGGCGCGCCAGCGCTCGCTGGCCGAGAACAGGAACCAGTTGCGCACATCGGTGACCTTGGCGGTCCAGCGCCGGTCGGCATCCGACAGTCCTTCGCGACCCCGGAAGCGGTCGATGATGGCCTTGACCTGCAAGAACTTGGCCTCCGAATACTGTTCGTCCGCCGAGCCCGTCATCGCGCCCTCGGTGCACGCCCGCAGGTCGTGCTGGAAGTCGCGGATCTCCGCATCCGGGCTGGGTGGCGCCACCAGCTTGATGTAGCGACCAGGGTTGTAGTCGATGGCCTGGAGCGACTGGTTGATGAAGTCGACACGCTCCTTGATCGTCTCCCGCTCGCGGGCGAGCTGGGCATTGAAGTTGGCGATCTCGTTGATGGTGTTGACGTTGAGCAGTTCCTTGAAGCGCGCCTCGAATCGCGGCAGGTCATCGCTCTTCAAGCCGGTGAGCATCCGCTCGTACTCGGGCAGCGCCGCCAGGCTCACGTCCATCTCGACGGTCTCGGCCTTGAACTCCTCCTTGAAGCCGCGCATGGCGTTGACGATGCGCTCGGTCAAACGGGCCAGGCGCTTGTCCTCGGCATCGATACGCTCCTGCAGCCACTTGCGCACCTCCTGCTCGCGGTTGTCGCAGGACTCGACCGACAGCTGATGCTCGCCCAGCGCTTTTGAGCGCCAGGCCTCCAGACGCTCGATCCGGGCCTCGGTCAGTGGCGCGCCATCCCAAACGCCGCCTGCCTGGTCCCGCATGGCCTGGGCCGTCTCTCGCTTGCTCTTCACCTCGCCCCGCTTGCCCAACACGTCCGACCGCCTGACATCCAGCTCGCCAAGCCGATCCTGCACGGCCTTGAGCTGACGCCCCAGCTCTTGCAGGGTGTCCGATGCGGCTTCCAGCCGCGAGCGTTCCTCTGCGAGCGCGGCAATCTGGCGGGCCAGGCTCATCCAGTCGATGTCCGCAAAGCGCGTGAACTCCTCCAGCCGCGCAAGCGTCTCAAGCCGGCCCTGCAGTTCCTTGCGCGCCTGCTGAATCTCGACGATGCGTTGCCCAAGAGTGGCCAGCCTATCCTCCAAGCGCTGCCGCTGATCGCGCAACGCACGAAGCTTGTCGGCATTGCTCCAGCCGAGCACGTAGCGGCTGCGGTCGTCGACGCGGCTGCGGTCATCCTTCTCGTGGCGCCCGCTCGGGTCCTTGATCTGACCGGCGCGCGTGATGGCGCGGGCCTCGCGACGGAACTGCTCGATACTGGTGCAGCAGGCCACGTCGAAGCGCTGGCGAAGCTCCTGCTCCAACCACTCGTAGTACGGCGAATCCGGCTTGACCACGAGCTTGCGCACCAGGGACTGAGGATGTAGACCCGCACCCTGGGTCGACCTTCGCGGACGCACATGGAAGTACACCAGGCGGGCTCCCAGGTGCTGGCGGTCCACCCACTCCGCAACGGCCTTGTAGTGCGCGTCCGGAACCAGCAGCGAGAGACCGAAGCCGCGCAGCAGCCGCTCGGCGGCGCCTTCCCACTCGCGCTCGTCGTCACGCACCTGGATGAGCTCGCCCGCGAAGGGCATTTCGTCCTCACCGATCGACAGCGCCGAACACAGCGCATCGCGGATGCGGACCTGCGCAGCGTCGATGTTGCTTTTGCGCCGCTGGAGACTGTCGATCTCTTCGGACAAGGCGGCGTGCTCTTCGCGGCCCTTGCGGAACGCGAAGTCCTCCTCGCGTTCGCGGTTGTCCAGGTCGGTAGTGCGGTCGCGCCAGCCTCCGGCACGCTCTGCAATGCCCTGCTGCTGGGCGAAAGAGCCTGCTTCATCGGCCGGTGCCGCCTCATCGATGCGAGCAAGCAGCTCTCGGAAGCGGTCGGACTTCCTCTGGCGCAGTCCCTTCTCCTGCTCCAGGCGGCGAATCTCTGCGGCCAGCTCCTCCAGGCGGTCGCCGCCGTTGTCTCGCAGGGCTCGCTCCAGGCGGGCGACCTCGACGCGCTCGCTCTCGCGCTGCGCCTCCAGACGATCGATCTGTTCGTCCAGCCTGCCCGCCTCGTCCGCCAGCAAGGCAAGGCGTCGGTCCAGCAGATCAACCTTGAGCCGGGCGAAATACGGCCGCAGCGAGTCTCGTGCATCTCGCCAGCTTTGAGTCTCGGCCACCAGCGCCTGGTGACGTCCACCGTCCTCGACCAGGGGAGCCAGCAAGTCCACCTGCCGCTTGGCCTTGAGCACGGCCTGGTGGGCACGGTCCAGGTCATCGAAGTGGTGGATCAATGCCTCGATGCGGCCGCCCACGTCGAAGGGCTCCAGCATGTGACTGCGCACGAAGTCGGTGAGGTTCCCCACCGACTTCAGCGACACCGTCTGATGGAACAGCTCCAATGCCTGCTCGTGCTCGTGCTCGATGCCGAAGCGCCGGCGAAACCAGGCTCCATAGGGCGGGAAGCTGTCGAACAAGTCGCAGCCTGCGCCGCGCAGTTTCTTGCGCAGGGCGGTGACGTCGTTGCCGAAGCCGCTGAAGTCATCCGCGATGGTCAGTGCCCTCTCGGCGGCGACGAACAGGCGTGCAGGTTGGCCCTGCGGGTCCTTCAGCCAGAAGACCTGGGCCAGCGTCACGGCCTGGTCATAGCCCTCGTTGCGCAAGACCCCGAGGATGACCGAGTAGCTCGACGCATCGCGCAGCGCCACGGGCCGGGCGCTGCCCGTGACCTCGTTGCGCTCGCTCTTGTAGTGGCCGAGCACGTACGAGCGCAGCGAGCGCTCGCGGGCATCCGCCCCGGCGGCCTTGTTGTAGGCCACGCGATGCGCCGGCACCAGCAAGGTGGTGATGGCATCGACCAGCGTGGACTTGCCCGAACCGATGTCGCCCGTGAGCAGGCCGTTGCGCCCGTCGAGCTCGTAGCGCCAGACACGCTTGTCGAAAGTGCCCCAGTTCAGAACCTCCAGCCGCTGCAGCCGGAAGCCCACCCGGCTGTCGTCGGCCACGAAGTCCAGACCGAGTGTGGGCGCCTCAAGCATCGGCCGACTCTCGTCCCGCCCCACTTCCGGCGCCTGCGCCCGACAGCGCCGTGCGGTAGGCCTCGAGCCGCGCATCGAACTCCGCCAGCCACTGTGCGTCGACAAAGGCTTTCAGGATGCGCCGCACCTCGTAGTGGCCTCTGTCCTTCCCACCGCTGGCGGCTGGCCTGAGGCGGCGGAGAAATCCCAGATCGACTACCTTGCCGATCGTCGCGTCCACCTGGTCGACCAATCTTGCTTCGTTCGTGCCATCCGGCAGGAACACCCGCATCAGCTCGGCGATCTCGTCGCGCGAGAGCACCAGCCGCGTGTCGCCGCCCCCGGCGTCGAACTCGGCCATGCGTTTGCGCAGCAGCGCCAGCATCAGGCTCGCCGGGTATGAAAGTGGTCGGCGAGCGACGAGCCTTGGCAGGCGCGGCGCACCCTCCGCCTCATCCGGATCCGGACGGCCCTTCAGGAACGCGTGACCCTCGGCTTCATCCAGCACCAGATCGAGCAGCAGCACCGCGGCCTGTTCCCTCACCCGCGCCTGCAGGCGCAGCAGGCTGGCCCACAGGCGCTCGTCGTCGTCGCGGTAGAGCACGCCCTTGAGCAAGTGCACCATCAGCTGCGACAGCTCGGGCACCGCTGGCAGCGCGCTGGGCGGGGCCTCGAACGAATCGTTGTCATGCAGCGTGTCGTTCATGTTCTTCTCTCCCCGGCGCGGCAAGCGTTCAGCGCGTGAAGATCACGCGGGGCAGGCGTGCCTCGCGCGTCACGGCTTCCCCGGCGGCGCTGCTGGCCTGCCAGCGGATCGGTTCTTCCACGGCTTCGTCTACAAGGGCGCGCAGGCCGTCCCGGGCGTCGCTGCCGTCCCCGGAGTGGGCCAGCTCCAGATAGGCGACCAACTCGGCCAGACCCTGGTGAAGCGGCTCGGCATCCAGGAGCTCGCGCAGCGTGATCTGCGGCTGGTGACGCAGTGCACGTTGGACGGCCGACCGCAGGCGCGCCTTGTCCACGACGATCTGGTCGAACAACCGCGCGGTGTCGATGTCGTCCTCGCCAGCCACGAGAGCCAGATCGGCCAGGCGCGGCTTCACGCTCGGCGTGAACAAGGGTCGCTCCAGGGGCAGTTCGACATCCGCGTCCATCGCGTCGATGTTCATCACCGCCCCGGCAGGTGCCGTCGCGCGCAGTGCCAGCGCCTTGCTTTCGATGCTGCGCAGCAGGTCGAGGATGCGGCGGTGCTCCAGGAAGGCCCGGTCGTCCAGGAAGCGGCGCATCTGCTGCGACAGCTGCGCCACCGTGCGCTGTGTGTGCTCGCCGGCCTCCAGCCAGTCGTGGTGCACGCGGCGGGTTCGCGGCTCGGGCTTCAGTGCAGCGACGGCGGGCAGCGCCAGTACCTGATCGAGCAGTTCCGAGAGCTCCTCCTGCCGACGACTGGACATGAGGAAGTCCCAGAACGCGCGGAAGCTGCGGCCTTGGTCCGAGTCGCCGATGGCATCGCGCTCGCCCATGATCTCGTCGAGCAGCGCACCCTTGGCGCCTTCCCACAGCGCGATCTTCTCGCGCACCTTGCGGTCGAGCTGGCGGAAGTTGTGCTCCACCTCGCGGAAGTCGGCCAGCAGCTCACGCGCCAGCTGCTGGAACTGCTGGAAGCGGTCCTTGACCGCCGTGTCGTCCAGCAGCGGCACGTCGCCAGCCAGCACGCGGGCGATTTCCGCATCGACCTCGTCGCGCTTCCTGCGCAGGTCGTCCACGCGCTTGATCGGATCGGCCTCGGTGCCGGCGCTGATCTGCTCCAGCAGCGCAAAGAGCGTGAGCAGACGCGACTCGGTGCCCACGAACGGGCGCTCGGTCAGCGACACCAGCCAGGTGATGGCCTTCTCCGTGGCGGGCGTCAGGTCGAACTGCGCCTCGTCCGTGCCCGGCTTGTAGAACTTGCGCAACCAGCCCTTGTCGGGCGCGGCCCA
Organism: Burkholderiales bacterium; assembly: GCA_016223165.1. Classification (GTDB taxonomy): domain Bacteria; phylum Pseudomonadota; class Gammaproteobacteria; order Burkholderiales; family Burkholderiaceae_C; genus Rubrivivax. The sequence goes on along the minus strand of JACRPO010000012.1, from coordinate 58,056 downwards.
GTCGTTCAGGTACTCCAGCGCACCCTTGGGATAGGCCTCCGAGCCTGCCTGCTCGCGCAGCGCGAACAGTTCGTCTTCCAGCGCCTCCGCAAGATCGGCCTCGCTCATCACGCGCACGTTCGGCGCCACGAACAGGCGGTGCAGAAAGCTGGCCACCATCGGCGCGTGCGGTGATGCCAGCAGCCGCCAGGCCGGGTGGCGGTCGCGCAGCATGACGAGGGTGGCGTGGTCCACTGCGACGAACTCGCGGGCGCGCAAGCCTGCCAGCACGCGTGCCTTGGGCAAGAAAGAAAGCCAGGCGTGAGGCCTGGCTTCCGGGCTGGTGGTGGAGACGAGGAGGATCGAACTCCCGACCTTCGCATTGCGAACGCGACGCTCTCCCAGCTGAGCTACGTCCCCACGAACGGCGCGCATTCTAGCGCAGGCATGGCGGCGGTCTGCACGGCGGGGCCGCGCTGCGATATCGTCGCGCGCCAATCGATCCGTCACCACCACGTGCCCCGAGGAGGAGCCTGAGATGCGCCACCGCACCGATCCGGCCTGGCTGCAGGCCCAGTACGACAACCGGGCGCTCGTGCCCGACCATCCGCGCTTCCTCTCCGGTTGGGCCGCGGCCTCTGCGCTGGTGCGCAGCCAGGCGCGCTGCGTGCTCGACCAGCGCTACGGCGCGGCGCCGAAGTCGACGCTGGACGTCTTCCCGACCGATGCCGCCGGCCTCGGCGCAGCGCCGGTGCTGATCTTCATCCACGGCGGCTACTGGCGTGCGCTCGACAAGAGCGACTTCTCGTTCGTCGCCCCTTCGTTCACCGCCGACGGCGCCATGGTGGTGGTGCCGAACTACGACCTGGCCCCGGCGGTGAGCGTCGAGCACATCACGCTGCAGATGACCGAGGCGGTGGCCTGGACCGTGCGGCACGCCGCCGCGCACGGCGGCGACCCGCAGCGCATCGCCGTGGCCGGGCACTCGGCGGGCGGGCACCTGGTGGCGATGATGCTGTCGTGCCGCTGGAAGGAGGTGGGGGCGACGCTCGGCTTCGAGCTGCCGCTGCAGCCGCTCGCCGGCGGGCTCTCGATCTCCGGCGTCTACGACCTCGAGCCGATCCGCCACGTGCCGTTCCTGCAGGCCGACCTGAAGCTGACGCCGACCTCGGTGGCGCGGCTGAGCCCGGCCTTCTTCCCGCGGCCGAAGGCCGGCAAGCTGTACACCACCGTGGGCCTTGACGAGAGCGACGAATTCCTGCGCCAGAACACGCTCATCCGCGACGTCTGGGGCCCCACCGCGGTGCCGGTGTGCGAGACGTTGCCCGGCAAGCACCACTTCTCGGTGCTCGAGAGCCTCGTCGACCCGCAGGGCCGGCTGCACGAGCTGGCGCTGCGGCTGCTGGGCCTGCGTTGACCTCGTGCAACGGCCACGCCGGCGGGGCGGGCCGGGTATGGGCCGTGAATGGCGGCGTATGGGCGGCGCATGGGCGGCGTGTGCGCCGCGGACAGGGCACCTATCGGCCGCATTGGTGTTTTTCATTGGCCCGCGCAAGGCCCTCTGCTACCGTTGCCACCCGTTGCGCTCCTGGGCCGACAGGCATAGGGTGCACGTCGCAGTGAATCGATTCGTTTACCCCACCCCACCGCAGAACGAGGAGTACTCCATGGGCTTGAAGGGTTCCAAGACCGAGCAGAACCTGAAGGACGCCTTCGCCGGCGAATCGCAGGCCAACCGCCGCTATCTCTACTTCGCCGCCAAGGCCGACGTGGAGGGCCAGAACGACGTGGCCGCGTTGTTCCGCAGCACCGCCGAAGGTGAGACGGGCCACGCGCACGGTCACCTCGAATTCCTCGAGCAGTCGGGCGACCCCGCCACCGGCCTGCCGATCGGCCCGACGCGCGCCAACCTGAAGGCCGCCGTGGCCGGCGAGACGCACGAGTACACCGACATGTACCCGGGCATGGCCAAGCAGGCGCGCGCCGAGGGCTTCGACGAGATCGCCGATTGGTTCGAGACGCTGGCCAAGGCCGAGCGTTCGCACGCCAACCGCTACCAGAAGGCGCTGGACCAGCTCGTCGACTGAACCCGGCCCGGCCGTCGCACGACAAGGGGCTTCGCGCCCCTTGTCTGTTTGCGCGGCCCGCCGGTCTTCACCGCTCGCACCCTCCTCACCGCAACCCACGCCCGCGCCACGCGGGCAGGCCGTCACCATGCGCGAAGGCAATCTCGAGGCCCCCACCCGCCACCCGCTGGACTGGCAGAGTGCCGATTTCCGTGACGAGGGCAAGCTCTTCGCCGAGCTCGAGCGCGTCTTCGACATCTGCCACGGCTGCCGCCGCTGCGTGAGCCTGTGCCAGAGCTTTCCGAACCTCTTCGACCTCGTCGACGCCACCGACGACGGCGAGGTGCACGGCGTCAGGAATGCCGACTACTGGAAGGTCGTCGACCAGTGCTACCTGTGCGACCTGTGCTACATGACCAAGTGCCCGTACACGCCGCCGCACGCCTGGAACCTCGACTTCCCGCACCTGATGCTGCGCGCCAAGGCCTTCAAGTTCGGCCAGGGCGAGGTGCCGGCCCGCGAGAAGCTGCTCGCCAGCACCGACGTGCACGGCCAGTTCGCCGGCATCCCCATCGTCGTGCAGGCGGTGAACAAGGTGAGCACGACGAAGCCCTTGCGCAAGTTCATGCAGGCGCAGCTCGGCGTGAACGCCGAGGCCTGGAGGCCCGCGCTGGCCGAGCAGCGCTTCCGCTGGGGGCGCGCCATGAGCCACGGCAGCGAGGCCACGCACGGCGAGCGCACGCCGGGCAAGGTGGCCATCTTCGCCACCTGCTACGTCAACTACAACGAGCCCGGCATCGGCGAGGACCTGCTCAAGGTGCTCGAGCACAACCGGATTCCGTACGAGATCGTCGAGAAGGAGCAGTGCTGCGGCATGCCCAGGCTCGAGCTCGGTGACCTCGAGGGCGTCGAGCGCGCCAGGAAGGCCAACATCCCCGTGCTGGCCCGCTATGCGCGCGAGGGCTGGGCCATCCTCTCGGCCGTCCCCTCCTGCACGCTGATGTTCAAGCAGGAGCTGCCGCTGATGTTCCCGGGCGACGCCGACACCCAGCTCGTCAAGGATGCGATGTGGGACCCGTTCGAGTACCTCGTCGCGCGCCACAAGGACGGCCTGCTGAAGACCGACTTCAACACGGCGCTCGGCAAGATCAGCTACCACATCCCCTGCCACGGCCGCGTGCAGAACATCGGCCGCAAGACCGAGGAGATGTTCAAGCTCATCGGCAGGTCGGTGAGCGTGCAGCTCAACACCGTGGAGCGCTGCTCGGGCCATGCCGGCACCTACGGCGTGAAGACGGCGACGCACCCGCTCGCGATGAAGATCGGCAAGCCCGTCTTCAAGGCCATGGCCAAGGACGAGCCCGACTTCATCAGCAGCGACTGCGCGCTCGCCGGCCACCACATCGCGCAGGGCATGGCGCAGGCCGGCACGCCGGCCAAGGCCCTGCAGCACCCGCTGAGCCTCGTGCGGCGCGCGTATGGCCTGGCTTGAGGTTGCCGTCGCCAACGCGACCGCCACTTGCCGATCGCCTTCCCCGAATCCCGAACCCTGAGCCCGAACCCGGAGTGACCCTGGAGTGAACGACATGGCCGCCACCACGACCACCCTCACGCCCGCCAGCCTCATGACGCTCGAGGCCTACGCGAAGATCCGCCAGTCGAGCCGCGCCGAAGCCATCGCGCACCGCCGCCTGCGCACCGTGTCGCTCGGCGAGCACATCACGCTGCAGTTCGAGGACGAGCAGACGATCCGCCGGCAGATCCAGGAGATGCTGCACATCGAGAAGATCTTCGACGAGGAAGGTATCCAGTCGGAGATCGACGCCTACGCGCCGCTCGTGCCCGACGGCGGCAACTGGAAGGCGACGATGCTCATCGAGTACCCCGACGCGCACGAGCGCAAGCGCGAGCTGGCGCGCCTGATCGGTGTCGAGGACCGCCTCTTCGTCGAGGTGGAAGGCCATGCACGGATCTACGCCGTCGCCGACGAGGACCTCGAGCGCGAGAACGACGAGAAGACCTCGGCGGTGCACTTCGTGCGCTTCGAGTTCACCAAGCCGATGCGCGAGGCCGTGCGCGCCGGCGCGGCGGTGAAGGTCGGCTGCGACCACACGAACTACCCGGCGCACGTGACGGTGCCGGCGGAGACGCTGGCGAGCCTGGCGGGCGACCTGCGCTGACTCTCGGGTGAGGTTCGGCGGCGCCGCCTTGGCGGCGCCGGCGCTTCTCAGAGCTCGCGCAGCGCCGTGGCGACCGGCATGCGCGCGGCGCGCAGCGCCGGAAACAGGCCGCCGATGAAGCCGATCGCCAGCGCCCACTTGAGGCCCGTCCACAGCAGCGCCGGCGAGACGTGCAGTGCGAAGCTCAGCTTGCCCACCGAGCCGGCGGCCATCGTCGAGGCATCGAGGCCGTTGAAGACCACCCAGGCGATGAGCGCGCCGATCACCCCGCCGGCCAGCGCCAGCAGCATCGTCTCGAGCATCACGGCGACGATCACCGGCACGCCGGTGAAGCCGATCGCGCGCAGCGTGGCGATCTCGCGCGCACGCGCGGCGACGGCGGCGAACATCGTGTTCAGCGCGCCGAAGGCGGCGCCGATGGCCATGATGGCGCCCACGGTGATGCCGATGGCCCGCAGCACCTTGGTCACGCCCTCGGACTGCTTGGCGAAGTAGTCGAGCGTCGTGCTCGCCTCCACCTGCAGCTGCGGGTTCGCTTCCAGCGCCGCCTTGAAGGCCCCGAAGGCCGCGGGGTCCGCCAGGCGCACGTTGACCGCGTTGCGGCTGCTGCCGCGGCGGTAGGTGTCGGCGACCACGGCCACGTCGGCCCAGATCTCCGACTCCATCGCGTCGCCCGACGAGAAGATGCCGACCACCGTCCAGGCCTGCGCGCCGAGCCGAATGTCGCGGCCCGGCACCATGCCCTCGAACTGGCGCGCCGCGCCCTGGCCGACGATGAGCTCGCGCAGCCCGGGCGCGAAGCGCCGGCCGGCGGTGATCTTCACCTGCGGGCGCAGCGGCCAGGCCTGCTCGCCGACGCCGCGCAGCTGCACGCTGCCTTCCTCGTCCGCGGCGCCGCCCTTCACCGGCAGGTTGGCGGCGACGACGATCTCGTCGGAGGCGAGCGGGCGGCCCTGGGCGTCCTTCGCGACGCCCGGCGCCTGCCCGATCAGCACGACGCTGTCGCGGCCGAGCACCGACATCACCTCGGAGGCCGAGGCGCCGCGCATGACGACGGCCGTATCGGCGCTGCCCGAGCGGCGCAGCGTCTCGGCGTAGCCCTCGGCCATCGACAGCAGCGCGACGAGCACGCCGACGACGCCGGCGATGCCGACCACGATGACCGCGCTCGCGCCCAGCCGCTGGCGCAGCGTGCTCAGGCCGACGGCAACGACCGAGCGCGCCTGCGTGCCGCGACGCGTGAACGTGAGCCAGGCGGCAAGCAGCGCGAGCGCCGCCAGCGCGCCCGGCCAGGGCAGCATCACCCAGGCCGCGATGACGACGACGAGCAGCACGACGAGTGCGAAGTTCAGCAACCAGGCCACCGCGAGCCCTCCAATCTGGTCAATGTGATTTCAGCGGCCGGCGAGCGCGTCGACGATGCGCAGCCGCATCGCGCGCACGGCCGGGATGGCGCCGACGAGCGTGCCGATCAGCAGCATCAGCGCCACGCCCAGCCCCCAGCTGCCGGCGCCCACCGGCGGCAGGACCAGCATGCCGCCGCTGCCGGCGCTGACCACGGGGATGATGAGCCCGGCGAGCGCGAGCCCGACGACGCCGCCCAGCAGCAGCAGCAGCACCGACTCGGCGAGCACCATCGCGAGCACGCTGGCGCCCGAGAAGCCGACCGTCTTCAGCACGCCGATCTCGGCCGTGCGCTCGCGCACCGCCTGCATCATCGTGTTGCCGGCCAGCAGCAGCAGCGTGAAGAAGACCGCGCCCATGATCGAGCCGACGATGAGCCCGATGTCGGCGAGCTGCTTCATCCACGACGCCGTGGCCGCCTGCTCGGTCTGCGTGCGCGTCTCGTGGTCGGAGTTGGCCGACAGCGCATCGATCGCCTTGGCGACGCGGTCGGCCTGGTTGACGTCGGTGACGCGCGTGACGTACCAGCCGACCGCGCCCTGGTTGTACGGCGTCGTCTCGTCGAAGTACTTCCAGTGCAGCAGGAACATCTGGTCGAAGAAGCCGCCGGACTTCTTGTCGGTGGAGCGCAGGATGCCGACGATGTCGAAGGGCCAGTTCTTGCTGCCGTTGCGGTCGGGGAAGATCGTCGACTGCAGCGGCACGCGGTCGCCGACCTTCCAGCCGAAGCGCCGCGCCAGCTCCTCGCCGACGAGCGCGCCGGTGCGTGTCTCGTCGAAAGCCTTGCGCTCGGCGGCGCCGACCGCCACTTCCGGGTACAGATCGAGATAGTTCTGCGGCACGGCGAAGCTGAACACCTGGTTGTGCGGGTCCTGGTAGGCACCGCCGAACCAGTTGGCGAAGGTCACCGTCTTGACGCCGTCGACGCGGGCGATCTGGTCGTACAGCGAGCGCGGCAGCGGCTGGATGAACGACAGCTTCGAGCCGGTCTGCAGCCGCGCGGCGCCGTTGGCGCTCTGCCCGGCCTGCGTGAACGCGACGCGCACGGCGTCGAGCAGGCCGAAAAGCACGAAGGCCGCGATCACCGAGACCAGTGTCAGCGCGGTGCGCGTCTTGCGCCGGAACAGCGAGGCCCAGATCAGGTGCAGGTACTTCATCGCCACCTCCGCGGGTTGGGGCAGGGTCGGTGAGGCATCACGCGGTGGCGACGGCGCCTTGCCCCACCAGGCTGCCTTTGTCCAGGTGCAGGATGTGGTTGGCGCGTTCGGCGGCCTTCGGGTCGTGCGTGACCATCACGATCGTCTTGCCGTGGTCGCGGTTGAGCGCGCGCAGCAGGGCGAGCACGTCCTCGGCCGACTGGCGGTCGAGGTCGCCTGTGGGCTCGTCGCAGACCAGCAGCGTCGGGTCGGAGACGATGGCGCGCGCGATCGACACCCGCTGCTGCTGGCCGCCCGAGAGCTCGGCCGGCTTGTGCGCGGCGCGGTCGGCGAGGCCGACGAGCTCGAGCGCGATCGCCGCGCGCTTGCGCCGCTCGGCGCCGGAGAGCCTGGTCAGCAGCAGCGGCAGCTCGACGTTGCGCTGCGCCGAGAGCATCGGCATCAGGTTGTAGAACTGGAACACGAAGCCGACCCTGGCGGCGCGCCAGCGGGCGAGCGCCGCGCTGCCGAGCTGGTCGATGCGCTCGCCGCCGACCGTGATGCTGCCGCCCGAGGCGGCATCGAGGCCGCCGATCAGGTTCAGCAGCGTCGTCTTGCCCGAGCCCGATGGACCCATCAGCGCGACGAAGTCGCCCGCCTCGACGTCGAGGTCGATGTGGTGCAGCACCTCGACCCTCTCCTTGCCGCGCACGTAGACCTTCGAGAGGTCGCGCAACTCGATCAGCCTGGCCATGTGTCCGTCACTCCTCATCCACTCTTGCGATGATGTTGTTCGTTGGTGCCGCGGCGGTGCCCGCCGGTGCTGCCGGCACGCGGGCCACCCTTCCCACGACGTTCAGCGCGCATCGTTTTCGACAAGCGAGACCGCGGCGCCATCGCGCAGCTCGGCCGGCGGCGACAGCACCACGCGTTCTCCGGCCCGCAAGCCCTCGGGCACGCGCTTGAACGCCGCGCCGGCGTCGGCCACCGCCTTCAGCTCGCGTTGGCGTGCACGCCCGTCGGCGACGACGAACACCACCGTGCGGCCGTCGCGCGTGGCCAGCGCCTGCGCCGGCACGACCACGCCCGGCAGGGCCACCGGTGCAGCCGCAGCCGCCGATGGCGAAGACGCCGCCGATGCGGAAGAAGCCGCTGCCGCGGGGCTCGAGGCGAAGAACGAGACCCGGACGCCCATGTCCGGCACGAGCCGAGCATCCTTGGTGTCCAGGGCCACGCGCACGCGCACCGTGGCCTTGCCGCGGTCGGCGGTGGGCACGATCGCGATCACGCGCGAGGGCACCTTCCAGTCCGGGTAGGCGTCGAGCACCGACTCGGCCGGCATCTGCGGCCGCACCTGGCCGATGAAGGCCTCGTTGACGTCGACGTCGACCTCCAGCGAGTCCATGTCGACGATCGTGCCCACGCCGGTGCGCGTGAAGCCGCCGCCGGCGGAGAAGGGCGAGACGATCTCGCCCACCTGGGCCGCCTTCACGGTGACGACGCCGGCGAAGGGCGCGCGCACGATCGTGTAGTCGAAGTTCACCTGCGCCTGCGCGAGCAGCGAGCGCATCGCGTCGACCTCGCGCCGGCGCGCCTCGAGCTGCGCGCCCACGGTGGCAACGGCGGTTCGTGCCTGCTCCGCGGCCTGCGGCGAGAGCATGCCGGCGGCGGCCAGCTCGGCCTGCCGTCGCGCGTCGGCCTCCGACTGCGCGAGTTGCGCCTGTGCCTGCGCCACCTGCGCCTGCGCCGTCTGCAGGTTGGCCTGGGCGACGTTCAGGCTGGCGCGCAGCGCGCTGTCCTCGAGGCGGGCGATGACCTGGCCCTTGCGCACGCGGTCGCCGGCCTCGATGAGCACCTGCGTCAGCGTGCCGGTGATCTGCGTCGAGACCGTGGCCTGGCGGCGCGCGGTGACATAGCCGGTTGCCTGCAGCACGGCGGCAGTGCTGCCGCTGCTCGCCGACGCCGCGGTGGCCGTGGCCGTGCGCACCGCCAGCGGCCGCGTGCCGAGCCACCACCAGGTGCCGAGCGCCATGCCCGCTGCCGCGACGACGACCGCGCCGAGGGCGATCCAGCGGCCGCGCGCGGGAGCGACTTCGCGACCTTCGCGCTGGGCGCCGTCGATGTGCAGTTCGCTCAGAAGCTTCGAGTCGATGGTCGGGATCTCCGGCAAGGGCGCCCGGCACGTGGGGCGGCGGGATGCTATCCCAGGCCCGTGACACGAGGGCCTTGCGGCACATCCGGCGCCATGCTCGTGCCGACTACAGCTCCAGCTCCCAGGTCTCGCCGACGAGCTGCTTGCCAAAGCTGCGGTGCTTCTCCTTGGCCACCAGCCGGTAGCCCGCGGCCTCGTAGATGCCGCGCGCGGCCAGCAGCACGCTGTTGGTCCACAGGCGGATGCGCCGGTAGCCGTGTGCGCGCGCGAAGCGCTCGCACTCGTCGACGAGGCGCTTGCCGAGCCCCTGCCCGCGCGTGGCGGCTTCGACGAGCAGCATGCGCAGCTGCGCCGTGCCGGGCTCCACGGCGCCCGTGGTCTCGTCGCGTGCCTGTACGAGGAAGACGCAGCCCAGCCGCTCAGCCGCGCCGGCCGTGCCGCGCTCGGCGATCCAGCAGGCCTCGCGCTTCGGCTCGAAGCGATCGATGAAGTCGGCCGCGATACGCGCCACCAGCGCCTCGAAGCGCCAGTCCCAGCCGTACTCCTGTGCATAGATCGCGCCGTGGCGGCTCACGACCCAGCCCATGTCGCCCGGCACGGGCGGGCGCAGCCGCAGCGGCGCGGCGGGCGCGTCGCGGGCCTCGGCTGCGGCCGCGGCCGCGGGTGCCTTCCGTGACTGCGCCGGGCCGGTGTCGGCAAGCAGGGCGCCGACGCGTTCGGTGGCCGCCAGCAGCTCGCGTTGTTGCGCTTCGCTCAGCGGTGCGAGCAGGGCCGACATCTGCTGCTGCGAGCGGCGCTCGAGCGGGGCGAAGGCACGCCGGCCGGCGGCGCTCAGGCGCAGGTGCTGGCGCCGCCGGTCTTCGCGGTCGGCACTGGCGAGCACGAGGCCGCGACGGCGCAGGCTGGCGAGCAGGCGGCTGAGGTAGCCCGCGTCGAGGCCGAGGGTCTGCGCGAGCGTGCTGGCGGTGACGCCCGCGCCGGCGGTGCCGGCGGTGCCGCGCGGGGCGGCCCGCGCCGGCGCCGACGGGGCATCCGGGGCATCCGCGGCATGCGCGAGCTCCCACAGCACGCGTGTCTCGGCCAGGGAGTAGGGCGAGTCGAGCACGCGTTCGCCGATGACGCCGATGCGGCGCGTGTAGAGGCGGTTGAAGGCGCGCAGCGACTGCGCGCGTTGGGCCAGGGCCGGGTTCGCGCGAGCCCCGCGTGGCGTCGGTGGCGTTCGTTGCATGACCACGAGCATCCGGCAAAAGGTTGCCAAAAGCAAGTATCAGCCCGGCGGCGGCCTGCCCGCGGCCGGACGCCGAAGTCCCGCACGCCGATGCCCGCCCCGCCACGTAGACTGCGGCCTCCGCAGCCCGCTGGACCCCCGCCATGCTCGACCCGCAAGCCCGCGCCCTGATCGACCTGATGATCGAAAAGCGCGTGCCGCCCGTGCACACGCTGACGCCGGCCGAGGCGCGGCGCCTGTACCGCGAGCGGCGCGCCTTCACGCAGCCCGAGCCGCCGGTGCTGCCCGAGGTGCGCGAGCTGACGATGGCGGGGCCGGGCGGCGCGCTGCCGATGCGCTTGTACCGGCCGGGGCCGGCCGACGCGGGCGGCGGCGCCTGGCCGCTGCTCGTCTACTTTCACGGCGGCGGCTGGACCATCGGCGACGTCGACACGCACGACGTGCTCTGCCGCCAGCTCGCGCTCGCCGGCGCTTGCGCCGTGCTCTCGGTGGACTACCGCCTTGCCCCCGAGCACCGCTTCCCGGCCGCGCTGGACGATTGCCTCGCCGCCACGCGCTGGGCGCGCGCCGAAGCGGGGGCGCTCGGCATCGATGCGCGCCGCATCGCGGTGGGCGGCGACAGTGCCGGCGGCAACCTCGCCGCCGTGGTGGCGCTGGCCGAGCGCGATGCCGGCCCTGGCGCGGGCGCGCCGCTGGCGGCGCAACTGCTCATCTACCCGGCCACCGACATGCGCGCGCTGGCGCCCTCGCACCAGGCCAACGCGCAGGGCTACCTGCTCACCGCCGACAGCATCGCCTACTACCGCGGCCACTACACGCCCGAGGTGGCCTCGTGGACCGACTGGCGCGTCTCGCCGCTGCTGGCGGGCAAGCTCGCCGGCCTGCCGCCGGCGCTCGTGCTCACGGCCGGCTTCGACCCGCTGCGCGACGAGGGCCGCCAGTACGCCGATGCGCTCTCGGCGGCGGGCAACCGCGTGCAGTACGTCTGCTTCGAGCGCCAGGTGCACGGCTTCATCACGATGAGCCGCGTCATCGACGAGGCGCTGAGCGCGGTGGCGCTCTCCGGCGCGGTGCTGCGGCGCCTGCTGCGCGGCGAGTGAGACCGCTGGCCGCGGCAGATCGAGCGATGCCGGTCAGCGGCCGGCGCCGCGGGGGCCTGCGAGGTTCGCCTTCGCGGCCTCGGAGGAAAGCGAGTGCAGGGGGTCTTCTGCCGGCGGATCGGTTTCGCGCTTCAGGTCGCGGAAGGCCGCGAAGAGCCAGGAGCGCATGCCCAGCACCAGCGTGTACGGCCGCTTGTGCGCAGCCGGCAGCTTCTGGTCGGCCAGGTGCTGGCGGGCGAAATCCTGCGCCAGCCGCGCCAGGCGTTCGTTGAAGGCATTGGCCAGGCTCTGCCCGATCTGGCCGTGCACCAGCATCATCATCTCGCCGTCGCCGTCGAAGCCGCCGCTGTAGTAGTCGGCCATCACGTGCTCGCGGAAGTAGCGCATCAGCGGGCCGTCGGGGCGCCAGCGGAAGGTCTTGTCGACGAGCAGGCGGTAGCGGTTCAGCGGCCGCAGTTCAATGACGCCGAGCTTGTCCAGGCGCAGCAGGTGCCCCACGAGCTCAGGCTCGGCGAAGCGGTAGGTGCCGTGCATCTGCTCGAAGGTCCACTGGCTCATGCAGCAGATGGCCACGAGCAGCAGCTTGCGGTCGGCGACGACGGCGCGCTCCTGCTCGTCGGTGAGCTCGCGCCTGAGTGGCGGCGTGTCGGCGATGCGCCGGGCGAGCTCGGCGAAGTCCATGCGCAGCACGCGCAGCACCTCGTCGATGCGCGTGAGCGGCATGTCGGCCTGCGAGAACATGCGCTTGATGCTGCTCTCGGCCATGCCGAGATGCGCGGCCAGGTCGGCGTAGGTGACGCCGGCCGTCTTCAGTTCGGCCTTGAGCGCATCGATGAGGTCGCGGGTGGTGGACATGCGGTGTGGGCGGCGGCGCTCGGTATCGGTAGTCGGTATCGGCCGGCGATACGGCCGGGGCACTCTAGCAGCCACCCCGGCTGCGACGCTGGCGCGCGCCGGCGCGAGCGCGCAGCATCGCGCCCCGTCGTGAACTTGCCGCACTTCATGCACCGTGAGGCGGCGCCCTGTCGATGAAATCGATGAACCACAAGCAAGGAGCCACGCCGCATGCACGCGCTGCGGGGCCACGAAGCCATGAGCCTGCCGCGTCACTCCAAGGGCGAACACTGGAGCGCGCAGCCCGGTGCTCCAGTGAGCACGCCGCCTCGCGCCGCGCCTTCCTGGGCTGCTGCGGCGCCGCCGCCGCTGGCCTCTTCACGAGCCTGGCCGGCGTGCCCGGCACCGCCCGTGCCGCCGCGCCCTGGGCCAGCGAGTGCCGCCCGGCGCTGCCGCCCGCGGCGGCAGAGTTGCAGCAACGCATCTGGCAGGGCCTGGCCGCGGATCAGCTCTGGGACGTGCACTGCCACCTGCTCGGCAGCGGCGACAGCGGCTCGGGTTGCTACCTGCACCCGAGCCTGACGAGCGGCTTCGACGTGATCGAGCGCGTGCGCCGCCGCGTCATCCTGAACGCCGCCTGCGTCGACCCCGACGGCGCCTCGCTGGACGAGGCCTACGTGCGGCGGCTGCGCGAGTTGGCCGATGGCTTTCCGGCCGGTGCGCGCTGGCTGCTCTTCGCCTTCGAGCAGGCGCACGACGCGGCGGGCGCCGCGCAGCGCGAGCACACCACCGTGCACGTGCCCGACCGCCATGCCGCGGCGGTGGCGGCAGCGCTGCCGCAGCGTTTCGGCTGGGTGGCTTCGATCCATCCGTACCGGCCCGATGCCAATGTGGCACTGCAACGCGCGCGGCGCGAAGGCGCGGTGGCCGTCAAGTGGCTGCCGAGCTCGATGAACATCGACCCGCGCGAGTTGCGCAGCCTCGCCTTCGCCGAGGCGGCCGCGGCGCTCGGCCTGCCGCTCATCGTGCATTGCGGCGAGGAGAAGGCGGTGCCGGGCGCGCGGCGCGACGATCTCGTCAACCCGCTGCACGTGCGCGCGCTGCTCGAACGTGGCGCGCGCGTGATCGTGGCCCATTGCGCCTCGCTCGGCCATGCGGCCGATCTCGACCGGCGCTCGGCGCCCGAGGTGCCCGCCTTCGACCTCTTCGCGCGCCTGATGGACGAGCGCGCCTTCGAAGGGCGGCTCTTCGGCGATATCTCGGCCGTCTTCCAGCGCAACCGCGATCCTGCCGTGTGGCGCGGCCTGCTCGAGCGCTGCCAGGGCGGCTGGCAGGGCCGGCTGCTGCACGGCTCAGACTACCCGCTGCCGGGGCTCAAGTGGCTGACGAGCCTGCCCAGGCTGCGCGCGGCCGGCCTGCTGGCCGAGGCCGACGAGGCGCCGCTGGCCGATCTGCGCGAGCACAACCCGCTGCTCTTCGACCTCGCGCTCAAGCGTTGCCTGCGCCTGGGCGGGACTCGCCTGGGTGACGAGGTCTTCGCGACGCGGCGCCACTTCGCTGCCCCGGCCTGAGCCGCTGCGCACGCCGGCAAGAGGGCCACCCCCGCAAGTGGGGCTCGGCGGCCGATACCGTCGGGCCGCCCCGATGGCACGCCCTGCAATCGCTTTGACGCCGCCCCACACCGCTGCCCAGAATGGCCGCCATGTCCAACCACCCGCGAGGGTTTCGATGAACGAACAAGGTCCCATGACGATGATGAAGCGCGACACCCGCGCCTGGCAGATGCAGGTGTGGCTGTCCTTCGGCGTCGCCGTCACGCTGTGTGCCGTGGGCCTCGCCTGGCTGCCGGGTGACGATCTCGACCGCGCCTTCATGATCATGGGCTACGTGTTCTGCATGTCGGCCGCTTTCGCGCTCGCCAAGTTCGTGCGCGACAACGAGCGCCGCCGCGTCGACACGCCGATGTTCAAGATGGTCGTCTGGGCCGGCTTTGCTGTCGCGATGGCGCTCACGGGCTGGGGCCTGTGGCGCATGGACATCAACCCCACCTACAAGAGCTTCCTGCTCGTGAGCTGGCTGTTCCTCATCTCGACCGTGTTCACGCTGGCCAAGACGCTGCGCGACAAGCACGACGCCGACTTGCAGGAAGCACGCCTGGCCGGCCGTGCGATGGCGCAGGCCGAGGCGCGCGGCAACGGCGGCTGAGGCCTCGCCCTCGACAGTCGACTTTCCTGCGTCCCGCCCACCGGGACCGCCTTCGCATCGCGCGGCGCGCGCGACCACCCCACGAATCGATCGATGCGGGCACCCGCCGTGGCGCCCGTGATGGAGAAACGCGTGTCCACCACGTCCGTCCTCAACGCTCTGATGCTCGCCGTCGCCCTCTCGACCTCGGCCGTGCTGCCGGTGCGCGCCCATGGCGTCAACGCCTCGGAGGCGAGTTCGCTCTCGCTCTCGCTGCCGGTGGCCGTATCCATTGCCGGACCGGTGCTGCTGGTGGCGGGCAGCGCCGCCTTCACGATCGTCGCGGTGGAGGCGTCGGCCGCGGGCACGGTGTGGATGCTGGAGCGCGCCAGCGACGGCGCGCGCGCCAGCGTGCACTTTGCGGGCCATGTCTCCGCATCGGTGGGCGCGGCGATCGTCGTCAGCGTCGTCGCCACCGGCTGGGTGCTCTCGGCGGCCGGTGCGGCGCTGGCCTTCATCCCCAACGAGCTGGGCCGCGCGCTGCTGCACAACGAGCGCATCACGCGATGAAGGCGATGAGCGCGATGAGGCCGACCCGAAGGCCGGCTGCCGCGAGCCGTCGTTGCGCCGCCGCCGCCGCACTGCTCGCCGCGCTGGGGGTGGCGCTCGCTGCCGCGCCGACGGCGGCGCGGGCCGGCCGCCCCTGCGACGCGCAGATGAGCACGGCCAGCGAGGTGATGCAGGGCATGGCGCTCGCCGAAGCGACGGCACGGGAGCTCGACCGCAGCGGCGCGCAGGTGGTGGTGCTGGCGCGCGCCGGCCAGGACCTCGCGCGCTACCAGCTGCGCTGGTCGCACATCGGTTTCGCCTACCGCAGCGGCGACGCCACCGGCTCGTACTGGCGCGTCGTGCACAAGCTCAATCACTGCGGCACGGCCGAGGGCGCGGTCTATCGCCAGGGCCTGGGCGAGTTCTTCCTCGACCGGCCGCACCGCTACGAGGCCGCCTATGTCGTGCTGGCGCTCGAGGCGCAGGCGGCGCTGCTGCCGGTGCTGCGCGGCAATGCCGAGGTGGCGCGCTGGCACGAGCCGCGCTACAGCATGGTCGCCTACCCCTGGGCGACGCGCTACCAGCAGAGCAACCAGTGGCTGATCGAGACGATGGCCGGCGTGCTGGACCCGATCGCCGGCCGCAGCAGGGACGCACGCCAGCAGGCGCAGGCGTGGCTGGGCGCCAAAGGCTACGAGCCGCATGTGCTGCGCCTGGGTGCGCTCACCCGCCTGAGCGCGCGGGTCGGCATGGCGCATGTCGCCTTCGACGACCACCCCAATCACAAGCGCTTCGCCGATCGCATTGAGACCGTGACGGCCGACTCGGTCTTCGAGTGGCTGGCCCGTTCCGGGCTGGGCGAAGGAAGGCCGAGAATCGTGCGCCCCTGACCCGGCACGCGGCGCGCGTGCCCGAAGAACAAGACTCCACCCGAGGCACTTCGAATGTCCGACCCGCACCCGAACCAGTTCGCGCTGTTGTCGCAGCGCCGCTTCGCGCCCTTCTTCTGGACGCAGTTCCTCGGCGCCGCGAACGACAACGTCTTCAAGTTCGCGTTCACGATGCTGGTCACCTACCGCCTCAGCGTCGCCTGGATGCCGCCGGCGATGGCCGGCCTCGTGATCGGCGCGGTCTTCATCGCGCCCTTCCTGCTCTTCTCGGCCACCTCGGGGCAGCTCGCCGACAAGTACGACAAGGGCATGCTCACGCGCATGGTGAAGAACCTCGAGATCGTCATCATGGTGCTGGGCACGGTCGGGCTCTTTGTCACTAACGTGCCGCTGCTGCTGTTCTGCATCTTCCTGCTCGGCCTGCACAGCACGCTGTTCGGGCCGGTGAAGTACGCCTACCTGCCGCAGCACCTCTCCGAGCGCGAGCTCACCGGCGGCAACGGCATGATCGAGATGGGCACCTTCGTCGCCATCCTGATCGGCAACGTCATCGGCGGCGTACTCATCGCGCTGCCCGAGGGCTACTGGCTGCCGAGCGCGCGCGCCGTCGCGCTGACGAGCCTCGCGCTCGCGGTGGCCGGGCGCGTCGTCGCGCACTGGGTGCCGGCGACGCCCTCGACGGCCCCGGGCCTGAAGGTCAACTGGAACCCCTTCAGCGAGACCTGGCGCAACCTGAAGGTAGCGCGCGAGAGCATCGTCGTCTTCCGCTCGCTGCTCGGCATCTCGTGGATGTGGTTCTTCGGCGCCGTCTTCCTGAGCCAGTTCCCGGCCCTGGCCAAGGACGTGCTGCACGGCAACGAGCATGTCGCCTCGCTGCTGCTGGTGGTGTTCTCGGTGGGCATCGGCACCGGCTCGCTGCTGTGCGAGACGCTCTCGCGCCGGCATGTCGAGATCGGCCTCGTGCCGGTGGGCGCTTTCGGCATGACGGTGTTCGCGGTCGACCTCTACTTCGCGACGCGCGGGCTGCCGGCGCCGGCAGCGCCTTACACGCTGGCCGCCTTCACGGCCGGCAGCGAGGCCTGGGCGCACTGGCGCGCGCTGCTCGACCTGGCGCTGCTGGCGCTCTTCGCGGGCCTCTATAGCGTGCCGATGTATGCGCTGATCCAGCTGCGTGCGCAACCGACGCACCGGGCCCGCATCATCGCGGCCAACAACATCCTCAATGCGCTGTTCATGATCGTCAGCTCGGTCGGTGTCGGCCTGCTGCTGAAGGCGGGCTTCACGATTCCCGAGGTCTTCCTCGTCGTCGGCCTGCTCAACGCCGTGGTCGCGTCCTACATCTTCCTGCTCGTGCCCGAGTACCTGCTGCGCTTCCTCGCCTGGATCCTCACGCACCTGATCTACCGCTTCCGCGTGCGCGGCGAGCAGCACATCCCCATCGAGGGCGCGGCGATCCTCGTCAGCAACCACGTCAGCTTCGTCGATGCGGTGCTGCTGATGGCGGCGAGCCCGCGGCCGATCCGCTTCATCATGGACCACCGCATCTTCGCCATTCCCGTGCTCGGCGCCTTGTTCCGCCTGGGCAAGGCGATCCCGATCGCACCGCAACGCGAGGACGCGGCCGCCTACGAGAACGCCTTCGCGCAGGCGCGCGCCGTGCTCGCCGACGGGCAGCTGCTGTGCATCTTCCCCGAGGGCGGGCTCACGAAAGACGGCGAGCTGGCCGAGTTCAAGGGAGGCATCATGAAGGTGCTGGCCACGCACCCGGTGCCGGTGGTGCCGCTGGCGCTGCAGAACCTGTGGGGCTCGTTCTTCTCGCGCATCGAGAAGGGCGCGGCGATGGTCAAGCCCTTCCGCCGCGGCCTGTTCACGCCGGTGGGCCTGGTGGCCGGGCCGGCCGTGCCGGCGGCCGAGGTCTCGCCGGATCTGCTGCGGAGCCGGGTGGCGGCCTTGCTGCAGCAGCGCTGAACAGCCTGGGCAGAATCGGGCGCACAGCCAGCGCGCGCGCCGCATTACATTCGGCGCTGCCCCGCGGCAAGGTGCCCGTGCGGGGTCCACCGGATCGCCCATGACGCTCACCGCCACCGCGCTCGCCGATAGCCGCTACCACCTGCACCCCTACACGCAACCGCGCCAGCTCGAGCGCGACGGCCCGCTCGTCATCACGCGCGGCGAGGGTGTCTATGTCTACGGCGAGGACGGCAAGAAATATCTCGAGGCGATGGCGGGCCTGTGGTGCGCCTCGCTCGGCTTCTCCGAGAAACGCCTCGTCGACGCCGCGACGCGGCAGATGCAGACGCTGCCCTACTACCACGCCTTCTCGGGCAAGGTGCCCGGCCCGGTGGCCGAGCTCGTCGAGACGCTGATGCGCTGGGCGCCGGTGCCGATGGCGCGCGTGCTCTTCGCCAACTCGGGCTCGGAGAGCAACGACACCGCCTACAAGCTCGTGCACATGTACAACAACGCGCGCGGCCTGCCGAGGAAGAAGAAGATCCTGGCGCGGATCAAGGGCTACCACGGCGTCACCGTGGCGGCGGCCTCGATGAGCGGCCTGCCGATCATGCACACGCAGTTCGACCTGCCGCTGCCGGGCATCGTGCGCGTCGGCTGCCCGCACGCCTATCAGTTTGCGAAGGACGGCGAGTCGCCCGAGGCCTTCGGCGCGCGCCTGGCGGCGGAGCTCGAGCAGACGATCCAGCAGGAGGGGGCGGACACCGTGGCCGCCTTCATCGCCGAGCCGGTGCAGGGCGCCGGCGGCGTCATCGTGCCGCCGCCGGGCTACTTCGAGCGCGTGCAGGCCCTCCTCGCGAAGTACGACCTGCTCTTCATCGCCGACGAGGTCGTCACCGGGTTCGGCCGCCTCGGCGCCAACTTCGGCACGCAGGTCTACGGCCTCGAGCCCGACCTCATCAGCGTGGCCAAGATGATGACGAGCGCCTACGTGCCGATGTCGGCGCTGTATATCAACGACAAGGTCTACCAGGTCATCGCCGATGCCGCGGCGAGCGTGGGCACCTTCGGCCACGGCTACACCTACAGCGGCCACCCGGTGGCCTGCGCGGTGGCGCTGGAGACGCTGAAGATCTACGAGAGCGACCGCATCGTCGAGCATGTGCAGCAGGTGGCGCCGCGGCTGCAGGCCGGGCTGCGCAAGTACGCAGGCCACCCGATCGTCGGCGAGGTGCGCGGGCTCGGCCTCATCGGCGCCATCGAACTCGCGGCCGAGCCGAAGGCGCGCAAGCCTTTCGACGCCGCCGAGGGTGTCGGCGCCTACCTCGCGAAAGCGGCGCAGAACCACGGCCTCATCGTGCGCGTGATGGCCGGCGACATCATCGCCTTCTCGCCGCCGCTCACCATCACCGAAGCCGAGATCGACGAATTGCTGGCCAAGCTCGAGTTGGCCATGGCCGACACGATGCACTGGCTGGGTCATGGCGAGGGCCGGCGCTGAAGCTGAGCCGCAACCGCCCGGGCCTCGGCAAGACATGGCGCCCGCTGCGCCGCTGATCGAATTCGCTGGCGTCAGCAAGGTCTACCCGGGCGCGCACGAGCCCGCGGTCGACCGGCTCGACCTGGCTGTCGCGCGCGGCGAATTCCTCTCGCTGCTCGGGCCCTCGGGCTCGGGCAAGACCACCTGCCTGATGATGCTCGCCGGCTTCGAGCCGGTGAGCGCGGGCACGATCCGGCTGAAGGGCGTGCCGATCGAGTCACTGCCGGCGCACCGGCGCAACCTGGGCGTGGTGTTCCAGAGCTACTCGCTCTTTCCGCACATGACGGTGGCGGGCAACGTCGCCTTTCCGCTGCAGATGCGCCGCCGGCCGGCGGCCGAGATCGACCTCAAGGTGCGCGAGGCGCTGCAGCGCGTGCGGCTCGAGCCTTTCGCGACGCGGCGGCCCAACCAGCTCTCGGGCGGCCAGCAGCAGCGCGTGGCACTGGCGCGCGCACTCGTCTTCGAGCCGAGCGTGGTGCTGATGGACGAGCCGCTGGCGGCGCTGGACAAGAAGCTGCGCGAGGAGATGCAGCTCGAGATCCGCCGCCTGCACCGCGAGCTCGGCGTGACCATGGTCTACGTCACGCACGACCAGAGCGAGGCGATGTCGCTTTCGGACCGCGTGGCGGTATTCAACCGCGGCCGCATCGAGCAGCTCGGTGCGCCGGCCGAGCTCTACGACCGGCCGACCGGCGCCTTCGTCGCCGGCTTTGTCGGTGACAACAACGCGGTCGCCGGGCGCGTCGCCGGGCGCGAGGCCGACGGGAGCCTCGTGCACCTGAGCGTGCTGGGCCGTGCGGGCACGGTGGTGGGCCGCTGCAGCGACGCGCTCGCCGCCGAGCTCAACCTCACGCCGGCGCCCGCGCGGCCGGTGAGCCTGAACATCCGCCCCGAGCGCTTGCGCGTGCTGGGCGCGCGCGATGCGATCGGCATTTCGGATGTGCACGACGTCGGCCCGGGCGGCCGGCTCAACCGCTGGCCCGCCACGGTGGTGGACCTGATCCACCAGGGCGACCACTGGCGGCTGATCACGCAGATCGCCGGGGGCGAGAATGCGCCGCCGTGGGTGGTGAAGCTGCCCGCGGGCACGGCGCCGGCCGGCCTGGCGCCGGGCACGGCGGTGACGCTGGGCTTTGCGCCCGAGGATGCCTGGGTATTCTGAGTCTCGGGGCGACAAGCGCGGCGCGGGACACATTCAACGACGAGGAGCGAGGACCATGAGCAAGAGAAGCACGAAGCGGTCTGCATTCCTGAGTGCATGCGCCACCGGCACGGCACTGGCGGCTTTTGCATTCGCAGCGGCGATCACGCCCGCCGCGGCGCAGACCCGCGACCTGAGCGTCGTCTCCTGGGGCGGCGCCTACCAGGACGGCCAGAAGGAGGTCTACTTCAAGCCCTTCATCGCCACCGGCGTGAAGCTCACCGACGAGGCCTGGGACGGCGGCCTCGGCGTGCTGCGCACCAAGATCAAGGGCGGCAGCAACACCTGGGACGTGGTGCAGGTGGAGGCCGACGAGCTCGAGGTCGGCTGCGACGAAGGCCTGTACGAGAAGCTCGACGCGGCCAAGATCGGCGGCGCCGCCCGCTATCTGCCGGGCGCGGTGCACGCCTGCGGTGTCGGCGCCATCATCTACAACCTCGTGCTCGCCTACGACGGCGAAAAGCTGAAGCGCGCACCCAACGGCTGGAGCGACTTCTTCGACCCCAAGAAGGTGCCGGGCAAGCGCGCCGTGCGCAACGGCGCCAAGTGGAACCTCGAGATCGCGCTCATCGCCGACGGCGTGCCCAAGGCCGACGTCTACAAGGTGCTGCGCACGCCGGCCGGGGTCGAGCGCGCCTTCAAGAAGCTCGACGCCATCAAGGCCGATCTCGTCTTCTGGAAGAGCGGCGCACAGCCGCCGCAGATGCTGGCCGCCGGCGACGTGGTGATGACCACCGCCTACAACGGCCGCATCACCGCCGCCAACGACAAGGACAAGAAGAACTTCAAGATGGTCTGGAAGGACACGCCCTACACGATGGACAGCTGGGTAATCATGAAGGGCAGCCCGAACAAGGCCAACGCCGAGCGGCTGATCGAGTTCATGGGCCGGCCGGACAACCAGGCGAGGCTGCCGAAGTACATCCGCTACGGCCTCACCAGCAAGGAGGCCGCAGCCAAGGTCGACCCGGCGCTGATGGGCGAGCTGCCGACGAACCCGGCCAACCTCAATCAGGCGTTTGCCGAGGACGCTCGCTTCTGGATCGACAACATCGACAAGCTCACCGAGCGCTGGAACAAGTGGGCGGCGGCGAAGTGAGTCGCTGCTGATCTGGCCGTGGCGGCGAGCCCGCAGCGCTGGCTGACGCTGCCGCTGGCGGCCTTTCTGTTCGCCTGCTTCGCGCTGCCGCTGGCGTGGATGTTCTCGCTCGCGGTGCGCGAGGCCGAGGTGCCGCGCGCGCTGCCGCGCACGCTGGCAGCGCTGCAGGGCTGGAGCGCCGCGCAGCCGGTGCCGTCTCCGGTGTTCGCGGCGCTGGCGCAGGACATCGTCGAGGCGCGCGCCGCCGGCACCTTGGCCGATGCGGCGCGGCGGCTCAACTACGCCACCAACGGCGTGCGCAGCTCGCTGATGCGCGCGGCGCGCGAGGCCGAGGCGGCACTCGCGCGCAGCGCCGACGGAGCATCTTCCGGCACGGCCTTCGACGACGCCTTCTTCGCCGCCGCCGACCCCATGCTCGCGAGCCCCGCTTTCTTCGCCGCCGTGCAGCAGGCGGCGGGGCCGGTGTCGGCGTTCTACCTGCTCGCGGCGCTCGACCTCGAGCGCGACGAACGGGGCGCGGTGGTCATGGCCCCGGCCGACCAGCGTGTCTACCTCGACGTGCTCGGTCGCACGCTCGGCATCAGCGCCGCGGTGACGGTGCTGTGCCTGGTGCTCGGCTTCCCGGTGGCGGTGCTGCTCACGCAGGTGCAGGGCCGCGCCGCCGAGTGGCTGATGGCGCTCGTCATGCTGCCCTTCTGGACCTCGCTGCTCGTGCGCACGGCGGCCTGGGTGGTGCTGCTGCAGCGCGAGGGGCTGATCAACTCGCTGCTCGTCAGGCTCGGCCTCGTCACCGAGCCGCTGGCGCTCATCTACAACCGCACCGGCGTGCTGGTGGCGATGACGCATGTGCTGCTGCCGTTTATGATCCTGCCCGTCTATGCGGTGCTGAAGGACATCCCGCCCAACTACCTGCGCGCGGCGGCCAGCCTGGGCGCGCCGCCGCTTTCGGCCTTCTGGCGCGTCTACCTGCCGCTGGCCGCACCGGGCGTGGCCGGCGGCGCGCTGATGGTCTTCATCCTCGCGCTCGGCTACTACATCACGCCGGCGCTGGTGGGCGGCGGTGGTGACCAGATGCTCTCGTACTTCATCGCCAGGTACACCGCAGAGACCGGCAATTGGGGCCTGGCCGCGGCGCTCGGGCTCGTGCTGCTGGCCGCCACCTACGCGCTCTACGCGCTGGCGCAGCGGCTCTCGGGCGGGCGCGCGCTGCGCCTGGGTTGAGGGAGTCGAGGAGATGCTGAATCGAGGAGTTGCGGAGTCGAGGAGTCGCGGCCCCGTGAGCGCGCACTGCCGCCACGGACCCGAAGGGCCCACCCGCGTGGATCCGGGCGGGCGGCGCAGCGCGCGGCACGGAGGCCGCGCATGAGCACGCCCAACCGCCGGGCCCACCTGGCGCTGCGCCTCTATGTCGCCGGCGTGCTGCTCTTCCTCGGCCTGCCGATCCTCGCCATCGTGCCGCTGTCGTTCTCCGGCGGCAGCCTGCTCGTCTACCCGCTGCCCGGGCTCTCGCTGCGCTGGTACGTGGAGGTGCTGACGAGCGCGACCTGGATGCGCGCGCTCGGCAACTCGCTTTTCGTCGGCGCGCTGGCCACGGCGTTCGCGGTGGTGCTGGGCACGCTCGCTTCGCTCGGGCTGGCGCGGCGGCGCGACCGCTGGGCGGCGGCGCTCAAGATGCTGGCGCTGTCGCCGATGATCGTGCCGGTGATCCTGATCGCGGTGGCGAGCTACTTCTTCCTCGCGCCGCTGCAGCTCACGGGCAGCTACACCGGCCTCGTGATCACGCACACGGTGATCGCCGTGCCCTTCGTCGTGATCCCGGTGCTCACGGCGCTGGAGCTGCAGGACCCCAACCTCGCGCGCGCTGCCGCCGCCTGCGGCGCCACGCCGGCGGCCACCTTCTGGCGCGTCACGCTGCCCGGCATCCGCTCAGGCGTGGCCTCGGGTGCGCTCTTTGCCTTCGCGGCCTCGTTCGACGACGTGGTCATCGCGCTCTTCATCGCCGGCGCGCAGCAGCGCACGCTGCCGCAGGAGATGTTCTCCGGCCTGCGCGACAGCATCACGCCGGCCATGCTGGCCGTGGCGACGCTGATGATCGGCGTCTCGACGGCGTTGTACCTGGGGGTGGCGCGCGTGCAGGGCAGGCTTGCCACGGCAGAGTCGCTTCGTGGTCGGTGACCGATAGGCGGGCAGAGTGAGGCGCTTCTGCCGGCCTTCGAGCTCAAGGCTCGAAAGCCTCGATCTTTAGAGCATCGACGGCCCTGAAATGCTTGACGTTGCCGGTGAGCACCGGGAGCCCGTGCTCGAGCGCGGTGGCAGCGATGAGCGCGTCAGCCATCTGCAGCCCGTGGCTCAGGGTCAGGGACTCCATGAGATCGATGGCCTTCTGCGTGATGGCCTCTGACACGGCAGCAAGGTGGCGGAGCGAAGCTGCAGCATCTTCTTGACCGCCACCAATTCGGCCTTATTGCGCATGCCCTGCAGTACTTCGAGATATCTCACTGCCGACAAGGTGAGTGCGCCGAGTTCGTCGAGCCGCCTTGTCGCCTGCGCATAGCCGCGCAGATGCCAGATCAGTACGTCGGTGTCGACAAGCATCGTCAAGGCTCGTTGCGAGAGCCGTCGCGGTTGTAGCGCGGCTGCCGCAGCTTGCGCACATAGGCAGAGACGTCGGCCATGTCCTCGCGGTCGCGCCAGATGCCGAAGGCCGGATCGTCAGTAACGAACGCTTCGGCCGGTACATCGGTTTGTGCTTCTTCAGCCTCGATGCGCACTGTCACCAAGGCATCGCTGGCCTGGGCGAGCTTCTCACGCCACTTCTCCGGCAGCTCGGCCACCGGCACGTGCTCGAACACGACAGCATTCATGGGACTTCTCATTTCCACGTCAAGTGGGTCGATTTTGGATCGGCCTGCGCACGGACGGTTTGAATGCGTGCTTTGAGGACAAGTTGGTTGACACGGGAGCCGATGATATCTGTATATTCGTACAGTATCAGGACGGGCCTCCTCCCCGTCGCAGCTCCCGTGTCCCTCCCTGTCGAAACTGCAGAAGCGCTGCATCCCACCCTCTGGCGAGCCAGCCAGGTGGGCCGCCCGCGCGCGGCTGTCTTTGCCAGCGGCTTCTCCGCGCTCGACGAGGCTCTGCCCGGCGGCGGCTGGCCGGCAGGGGCGCTGACCGAACTGCTGCTTCCTCACCCGGGTGTCGGCGAGCTGCGCCTGCTGGCGCCGGTGCTGGTGCGTCTGCAGCGCGAGCAGCACGAGTGCTGCCTGATGTGGTTCGACCCGCCGGCGCTGCCCAGCGCCTGGGCGCTGCAAGCGCTCGGGCTCGTGGCGCAGCAGATGGTGGTGGTGCGCTCGCAGGCGGAGGCGGCTCTGTCGTTGGCAAGAGCGGGTGCTTCCAGAGTGGATGCTACCAGGGCTGATGCTTCCAGAGCGGATGCTCGTGTGGGGCGTGTTGGCCCACGTTCGCTTTCGGCGAGTTCGGCTCGTTCGTCACTTTCGTCTCTCTGGGCGCTCGAGCATGCCCTCAAGAGCGGCCATGTCGGCGCCGTGCTCGCCTGGCTGCCGGCGCGGCTGCCTGCCGATGCGTTGCGACGCCTGCAACTGGCCGCGCAAGGCCACGAAGGCCCGGCCTTCCTGCTGCGCGGCGAAGAGGCGGCGCGGCAGTCGAGCCCCGCGCCGCTGCGCCTGCAACTGGCTGCCGCTGCGCCCGACTGGCTGCGCGTGCACGTCTTCAAGCGCCGAGGCCCGCCGCTGCCGCAGCCGTTGTTGCTGGAACTGGCGCCGGTGCTGGGGCAGCCTGCCCGGTTGCGGGCGCGAACCGGTGTGCGTATCGCTCAGGAAAGTGCATCGCTCGAGTCACGGGGGCAAGGTGCACTGCAAGGGTCGCAAGGCCAGCCGCAAGGGTCGTGGGCGTGAAGCCTGGCGTGCTCACCGCCGCGATCCTCACTCACCATGCTGTGGCTGGCCCTTCATCTTCCTTCGGTGTCGCTGGAGGCTTTCTGCGCCACGCTGACGCAGGCTCAGTCTGCCGCTGCCACGTTGCCCGTGGCCCTGGTGGCCGAGCACCGCATCACCGGATGCAATGCGGCCGCCGCGGACCGTGGCATCCGCGCTGGCATGAAGCGCCCCACCGCGCAGTCTCTGACGGCCGACTTGCTGCTGGGCGAAGCCGACGCCGCGCGTGATGCCGCAGCGCTGCGTTCCGTGGCCCATGCCGCCCTGGCCTTCACGCCGGCCGTCACGCTGCAGGAAGGCCAGGCCACGGTGCTGATGGAGGTGCAAGCCAGCCTGCGCCTCTTCGGTGGCCTGGCGGCGCTTCGAAGGCTGGTGCTGGAAGCGCTCGCTCCGCTGATGCACAGGGTACAGATCGCCGCCGCGCCGACGGCCCTGGGGGCGGCCGCGCTGGCGCGCTGGGGTGCTGAGGCTGCGGCTACGGCTGCCGACACCGCTGCATTCGACCCCGTGCTCGGCCCGCATGCCACAAGCCTGCGCGAGCTCGCGCGCCTGCTCGACCAGGCGCCGGTGTGGCTGCTCGGCCCCGCGCGAGAGCATTGGGAGGCGCTGCAAGGCATGGGCCTCAGGACACTCGCCGACTTGCGCGAGCTGCCGCGCTCAGGCCTCGCGCGGCGCTTCGGCGAGGGGCTGCTGCAGGACCTCGACCGCGCGCTCGGGCGCGCCCCCGACCCGCGGCGCTGGCTGGAGCTGCCCACGCGCTTCGAGACGCGGCTCGAGTTGCACCAGCGTGCCGACAGCACCGAGCAGGTGCTCGCCGCCGCCGCGGTGCTGCTGGCGCGGCTGGTGGTGTGGGCGCAGGCGCGGCACGGGCGCATCGCCGCCTTCACGCTCGCCATGTTGCACGAGCCGCGCCACCAGGGCCGCGGTGGTGCCTTGCCGGACACCGAACTGCGCATCGAACTGGCAGAGCCCGCGCTCGATGCCACGCACCTGCAACTGCTTCTGCGCGAGCGCCTCGCGCGGGTGCTGCTGGCCGCGCCTACGCTCGAGCTGCGCCTGCGCTGTCGCGAGCTCGCGAGCGGCGCGCCGCCCAACGGCGAGCTCTTCCCCACACGCGGCAGCGAGGCGCTGGGCCTCGCGCGCCTGCTCGAAAGACTGCGCGCGCGCTTGGGCGATGCGCAGGTGCAGCGCCTGGAGCCGGTGGCAGACCACCGGCCAGAGCGCAGCAGCCGTGGTGTGCCGGCTCTGGCGGCAGAGGTACGCACGCTGGGAGAGGGAGCAAGAAGGGCGCTGCCACAGCAGCGAGTGAGCTCCATAGAAAACAGGACGCAGCCGCTGCAGCTTCAGAGCTCGATCGAAAACAGGAAGCAGCAGCCGTTGCTGCGCCCCATCGCCATCGAAGACCGGCCGCTGCCGCTGCACCGACCGGTGTGGCTGCTGCCCGAGCCGGTGCCGCTGCCCGAGCGCCATGCTCTGCCGCTGCTCGACGGCCAGCCGCTGCAACTGGTGAGCGGCCCCGAGCGCATCGAGGCCGGCTGGTGGGACGGCGCACCCGCGGCGCGCGACTATTTCATCGCGCTCGCGGCCGATGGCTCGCTGGTGTGGGTGTGGCGCGGGCGGCTGCCTTCAATTTCCTCTGCGCACGAGCATGGCGGGGGCGGGGCCGACGTGCAGTGGATGCTGCAGGGGCGGTTTGCCTGAGGCGGCTTCTTCTCGATATGACAAGGCAGGATCGAAGCGCGCCGAGCGCCGCCCCGCACGCCTGCATCACCGCAGCCGGATCAACTCGCCCAGATGCGCGGCTCGTTCGCGGCCAGTCCCCAGCAGGCTTGCCGCCACAGCCCGCGCACGCGGCGCAAGAGCCGCATCGCGGGTTCGACCTCGTGCGCGAGCAGGCGCAGCACGAGCAGGCGGCCGTGCAGCAGCGTGGCGCCGGCGAGCAAGCTGCCGGCCGCACCGTGAACTTCCGCGAGCTCACTGCGTGCCGCATCGAGCGCCGCCTCGGCCACCGCGGGAGCGAAGGCCTCGCCCGCCGCGAGCACCAGCGTGCCCAGCACACGATGCCCCGCAAGTCCGCAGGGCCCTTCGA
Organism: Burkholderiales bacterium; assembly: GCA_016223165.1. Classification (GTDB taxonomy): domain Bacteria; phylum Pseudomonadota; class Gammaproteobacteria; order Burkholderiales; family Burkholderiaceae_C; genus Rubrivivax. The sequence continues at coordinate 30,519 of JACRPO010000012.1, read as the reverse complement.
GCAGCGCCTCATCGTCCGACGCGATGACGCCGCGCTCGCGCCACAACCCTTCGATCTGAAACTGCTGCACGAAGCGGCCGCTCGCGAAGGGCTTGCCTGAAGCACCGAGGCCGAGCGCCAGCACCTCCATCGCCATCAGCGCTGCATCGCCCTCGAGACGCACCTGCCAGGTGTTGAGCGCATCGCAACCGTCGTATGCCAGCGTCTCCTGCGGCAGCCACTCGAGGCGCGCGCCGGCCGCGACATGCGCCTGCACCACCTGCGCCGCCTCGCCGGCGGCGCTGCGGTAGAAGCGAGAAGCCGCCGGCGTGGTGACGAGCAGGTGCGCGCCCGCGGCCACCTGAAGGTCGACATCGAGCCGGTCGCCGCCGACAAGGCCGCCGGGAGGGTGCACGAGCACCGCATGGGCGATGCCGGGGCCCTCGGGGTACAGCGTCTTCAGCAACCTGAGCGGCCCTTCGTGCGCGCCGTGCAGGCGTGTCGCGCCCCCGTCGCATCGGGCCTGCAGCGTCAGCCGCGCTGGCCAGCGAACGGCCGCGGTGGCATCGGGCTCACCCCTGCCCTCTCTCGCAAGCGGGAGAGGGAGAGGGAGTCTGGCCGTCTCTGCGCGACGCATCGGTGCGTCACGCCTCAACCAGCAAACCCTTGCGCTCGATGAAGCTCACCACGTCAGCGAGCCCTGCGCGCGTCTTGAGATTGGTCATCACGAATGGCCGGTTAGGCCGCATGCGCTCGGTGTCGCGGCGCATCACCTCGAGGTCGGCGCCGACATGCGGCGCGAGGTCGGTCTTGTTGATGACGAAGAGGTCGCTCTTGGTGATGCCGGGCCCGCCCTTGCGCGGGATCTTCTCGCCAGCCGCCACGTCGATGACATAGATCGTGAGGTCGCTCAGCTCGGGGCTGAAGGTGGCGGCGAGGTTGTCGCCGCCGCTTTCGATGAAGACGATGTCGGCATCGGGAAACCTGCCGAGCATCTGGTCGACCGCCTCGAGGTTGATGGAGGCATCTTCGCGGATGGCGGTGTGCGGGCAGCCGCCCGTCTCCACGCCCATGATGCGCTCGGCCGGCAACGCGCCGGCCACGGTGAGCAGGCGCTGGTCTTCCTTGGTGTAGATGTCGTTGGTGACGACGACGAGGTCCCAGCGCTCGCGCATCGTCTTGCACAGCATCTCGACGAGCGTCGTCTTGCCCGAGCCGACGGGGCCGCCGACGCCCACGCGCAAAGGCGGCAGGCGCTTGGTGCGGCGGGCGATGTGGTGCAGTGAACTCATGCGCCGATTATCGGCGCGACCGCCGCGATCACTCGCACCGGCGAGCCGTCTTGGGCCGCGGGCACATCGCCGCCGCGCACGGCGCGGGCGGCGACCGCGACCCTGGCGAAGTCACCCCCAAGTCACCCACCGGCGGCGCCGAGGCACGGCGTTCGCTCCTATGCTGGGTCGGCGAGGAACAGCCGCGCACCCACCGGAGCCGTGACCCCATCATGCAAGCCACGAGATCGGCCGCTGTGCCGAGAAACACATCGCCCTTCGACTGGAGCCGCTGCTTGCTGCTCGGCTTGTGCGTGGTGCTGCTCGCGGCCTGCAGCAGAAAAGAGTATCCCTATGATTACGTCGAGGCCTCCGTCTTCGCGACCGAGTACCTCCAGCCGGGCGGCTCTGCGCAGGCCGCGCGCGCCCATCGGCTGGCGGCCGGCGCGCCGATCACCCTGGGCACCTACACGCCGACGGCAGCCTTTCGCGGCAACCAGGTGGCCGTTGTCGGCGGCGCTCCCGATCCCGCGAGCCCCTCGACCGGCGCGCTGCTGCTGCGCGAGAACGACTGCAGCCTGACCCAGTACGGCGTCACCAACGCCGCCAACGTGGCCACCACCATCACCGCCACCTTGCCCGGCGCCGGCGCCTACCTGCATCGGCTCGCCGGCTTGACGACGACCGCCGGCACCTTCGCCAAGGGCTGCAGCGATCGGCTGATCGGCGTGCACTCGGCGCCGCTGGTCTACCTCGGGCGCAGCAGCGGCGGCGACCTGCTGTCGGTTACGGCCAGCGATGCCGGCGAGCTGAGCCTGTGGCGCATCAACAGCCTGGGCGTCGTGCTGAGCCAGACGGCGCTGGTCAGCGCGGACGCGGCGCTGACGGTGGCTGCGGCGGACTTCAATGGCGACGGCATCGCCGACCTCGTGACGCCCTACATCACGGTGAACGGCGTCAGCGGCATCGGTGTCTTCCTCAGCCGCGCCGACGGCAGTTTCGATCCCGCGCGGGTCTATCCGGGCTACCCCGCCGACGTCAGCCGCTTCTATGCCAGCGTCAGCATCGAAGACATCAACGGCGACGGCAAGCTCGACATCGTCGCGGTCGGCGGCGACTTCTCGGGCTCCCCGACCGTGGTGAGCCTGCTCGGCACGGGCGACGGCGCCTTCACCGGCGCGGCGGCCGAGGTCAAGGCGATGGATGCCGGCCTCTTCGTGCTGGCCGACTTCAATGGCGACGGCCGCGTCGATCTGCTCAGCCGGGGCGGCTTTCTGCTGCCCGGCAACGGCGACGGCTCGTTCGGCAGCCCGGTGCGGCGCCTGGTCACGAGCCAGAACGTGACGACCGGCCACCTGGTCGTGGGTGACTTCAACGGCGACGGCAAGCTCGATGTCGCCGCGCGCGGCGCCACGACGATCACGATCTTCATCGGCCGCGGCGACGGCAGCTTCACCGAAGGCGCGAGCTATGCCACGGTGAACGGGGCGGAGTACCTCAACGTCACGGACATCGACGGCGACGGCCACGCCGACATCGTCGTCGGCCTGGCCGGCCTGCGGGTCTACGGCCCGAACAACGACAGCAACACCACGATGCAGTTCCTGATGGGCCGCGGCGACGGCAGCTTTGCCGCGGCGCAGGCCGTCCCCGGCGTCGTGGCATTCACGGTGGCCGATTTCAATGGCGACGGCTACCCCGACATGATTGAGCTGTCGGGCTTCTCGCGTTTGCTCGCCCTGCATGCCGGCTCCAGCGCTGCCGAGTTCGGCGCGCCGAGCGTCGTCGCCGACCTGGGCTTTCTCGCCACGCAGTTGGCCGCGGGCGATATCGACGGAGACGGCAAAGCCGACCTGGTTGCCGCCGGCAACAGCAACAGCCTGGTCGTGTTCAAGGGCCAGGGCAGTGCGGGCTTCGCGGCGGCGCGCAGCCATGCGCTGCCCAGCGTCGGCGGCAAGATTGTCAATCTCGCGCTGGCCGACTTCAACGGCGACGGCCGCGCCGATGTGCTGATCACGATGGGGGCGCAGAGCGCCAGCACGGGCGGCGCCTTCGTCTACATCGCCAATTCCGACGGCACGCTCATGCCTGCGGTGCAGGTCGACAGTGCGGTCAACCTAGGTGCCGTCGCGGTCGGGGACCTGAATGGGGACGGCCGCGCCGACCTGGTCGTCACCGGCGTGGGTTCGTTCTATGTCAGCCCCGATGTCCTGCGCGGTGCCCGCGTGTACCGCGGCAATGCCGACGGCAGCTTCACGGCGCCGCTGCTGCTGACGCCGCCGACCGGCATGAGCTACGGCGCCGCCGCCATCGGCGACATGAACAAGGACGGCAAGCCCGATCTGGTCGTGGCCGGCAGGGACGCCGGTCTCAACGACACGGTGTACATCTTCGCCGGCCGCGGCGACGGCAGCTTCGACGCCGCGACCAGCCTGCCGATGGTTGGCGGCGGCCCCGGCATCACCGCACTGGCCATCGCCGATTTCACCTACGACGGCAACCCGGATGTGATGGTGGCCGGTGGCGTCTATACCGCGGTGCTGGTCGGCAAGGGCGACACGATGATTGCCGGCGTCAATGCCTTGACCATCGGCAGCCGGGCCCGGGCGCTGGTGGCCGCAGACCTGAACCGGGACGGCATGATGGACGCCGTCGTCAGCGCCGAGCCGGGCGGGGCGGCGGTGCTGGTGCGGGTGGCGTCGGCGCTCGCTGCAGATTCGCCGCCACCGCCACCCCTGGACTTCGCGATCGCGCTCGCGCCCGGCAGTGGCAGCGTGGCCTCCGGGCAGTCGGTTCAGACCACGATGACGGTGACCGCGGCCTCGAGCTTCAACGAGCCGGTCAGCTTCAGCTGCACCCAACTGCCGGCCAACGCACGTTGCAGCTTCGCGCCGGCGTCGGTCGTGCCGGTGTATGGCAGTGGCAGCACGGTGCTCACGCTCAGCACCGGGGTGGCGACATCGTCTGTGGCCGCGCCGGCTGCCTACGCCGGCGCCAGCCTGGCGTTCATCGGCCTCGGCGGCCTGGGGCTGTCGGCCGCGGCTCAACGGCGCCGTCGGCCATCACGATGGCTCACGCTGCTGCTGGCCGGCCTGCTGGCCTTCGGCTGGGTTGGTGGCTGCGGCGGCGGCGGGGGTGGAGAGGGCGGGGGTGGAGAGGGTGGTGGCGGCGGGGGCGGCGGCGGGGGCGGCGGCGGTGGCAGCGCCAATGCCACGCCCGCCGGCACCTACGCGGTGTCGGTCACAGCCACCGCGGGGGCCGTGACGAAGACGGTGGCCTATTCGCTGACGGTGCAGTGATCGGCAGCGCCGAACACCGCACTAGCGCCGGCGCCGGCCGATGCGCCGCAGGAGCAGGCCCCAGCGCGCATCGCCGTGCAGGTCTTCGAAGCTGGGGTCGTGTTCGATCTGCAGGACGTTCGGGTCGAACTCGGCCACGGCCCGGTCGAGTTGTGCATACGCCGCGTCGGCCCGCCCGCAGCGGGTGGCGAAGATGGCCAGGACATAGGGCGAGATCGGGCGCTCGGCAAAGCGCTGCAGGGTCTGCGCCAGCAAAGCGTGGGCCCGTTCGAGGTCCCCGGCCATCGCGTGCGCGCCGGCCAGTGCGATGAAGCAGCCGGGGTAGTCCGCGGCGAGTTCACAGGCCCGCGTGTAGTGCCCGATGGCCGCCTGCGCATCGCCGGCCGCCAGCGCGATGAGGCCCCTGAGCGTGGCCACGGCCATCGTTTGCGGGGCAATATCCTGGATGGCCGCGATCTCGGCCTCGGCATCGGCCAGGCGCCCCTGCGCGATGCGCAGGTTGATCATGTGCGTGCGCGTGTTGATGTACTGCGGGTCGAGCCGGCGCGCCAGCAGCAGCTCGCGCTCGGCTTCGTCCAGTGCGTTGTGGATGAACAGATGGCAACCGTAGGCCGAGTGCACGAAGGCCTGCTGCGGCGCCAGCGCCAGCGCACGTTGGAAACTGCGCTGCGCAGCCGGCCAGTCATGCTCGAACTGGTGCTGCAGGGCGCCGAGCAGGACATGCGCGACCGCATGCTCGGGCTCGAGCTGGAGCGCGCGCCGCAGCGCCTCGGCCGCATGCGCCGAGGCGATGGCCGGCTCGACATGCCAGGCGCTGGCCAGGTTGAGCCAGGCCCGGCCCATGCCGACCAGCGCCGGGGCGTAGTCCGGTGATTCGCGCAGCGCCAGGTCGAAGCGCTCGATCGCCTGCTCGAGGCTCGGCCTGGAAAGCGCCTGGCGCAGGAAGTGCTCGCCGCGTTCGACCAGGTCGCGCGCACGCCGCGTGGCATCCGCTCCTTGCTGCGGTGGTTCGCGGCTGGCGATCAGCGGCACATAGCTGCCCACCGGCAACTCGATGCGGATCGGCGAGCGCCGGCCTTCACTGCCGTAGTAGGCCGACAGACGGCCGCGCAGACGGCGAGCCTCGACCCGCACGATGGTGTCGAGCTTGGGGTCGAAGCGACCGGCCGGACGACCGAACACTTCGATCGCGAGCACGGTTTCCTTCAGTGCCGCCAGGTCGTCGGCCAGCGCGCGCTCGACCAGGTGGCGCAGCAGCCTGCGGTGCCGCGGCGATGCCCTGAACGGCACGCTCTGCTCGATGTGCGCCAGCGCCAGCTCGATCTGCTCGGGCGGCAGGGACAGATCGTCGGTGGGGGTGCTGTCGCGTTTCACGGCAGGGCGCACTCTACGGCCCCGCGGCGCAGCGCGTTTCCCCTGCTGTGCGGGGGAGCTGGCCTGTGGTCGGCGAGCGTCAGGATCGGAACAGGCGCGAGTACTGCGCCTCGTGGCGCGCGCTGGCGATGGCCAGGCGCGGCGCGAAGGCGATCGGCTCCGGCGCGGCCAGCGCTTCAGCCACCGCAGCGGGGATGGCGGCCACCAGCCGCGCCAGCAGCCGCTGCCCGGCGCTCTGGCCGAGCGGCACGGCGCGCACGGCGGCCTGCACCATGTTCTCGGCCCAGCCGAAGGCGGCGGCATGCAGGCTCTCGGCCACGCTGGCGCCACGCCACGCGGCCGCGCAGCCCAGCACCACCGGCCAGGTGGGCGCAGGCCGTAGGGCGCGCAGCAGGGGCAACGTGGGGCAGGGTGTCTCTCCTTCGCCTTGCAGCGTCTCGATCCAGACGAGCAGGCTCTTGCCCATCTGCTGCGTCTGCAAGAGCGGCTCGGCCGCTTCGCGCGTCTGGCGCACCCAATCGTTGAGCGATTGCAGCTTCGCCGCATCGAGCGGCAAGGTCGATGAGGCCGCCGCGTGCGCCGCCGCCACCAGCGGCAGCTCCGAGCGCGCCATCACGAGCGCGAGCTGGTTGACGAGCCACGCCCGCGCGCTCGCTTCGTCGTGCACCGCGCCTTCTTCGATGGCCGCTTCCAGGCCCTCGGAGTAGCTGAAAGCGCCCACCGGCAGCGCCGGCGAGGCGAGCCACAGCAGGTGCAGCAGCGTCGCGGGGCTTGTCGCGGTGCCTGTCACGGGGCGAGGATCAGCGGAGGATCAGGAGAGGATCGAGAGCGGATCAGAAGAGGAAGTAGCGCTGCGCCATCGGCAGCTCCTTGGCCGGCTCGCAGGTGAGCAGCTGGCCGTCGGCGCGCACCTCGTAGGTCTGGGCGTCGATCTCCATCTTCGGCATGTAGGCGTTGTGCACCATGTGCGCCTTGGTCACGCTGCGGTTGCCGCGCACGGCGGCCACGGTCTTGTGCAGCTTGAGCTTCTCGCGCACGCTGGCGGCCACCGCGGCCTGGCTCATGAAGGTGAGCGAACCGGCACCCACCGCGCCGCCGAAGCTGCCGAACATCGGCCGGTAGTGCACCGGCTGCGGCGTCGGGATGCTGGCATTGGCATCGCCCATGGCCGCCAGCGCGATGAAGCCACCCTTGAGCACGAGGCTCGGCTTGACGCCGAAGAGCATCGGCTTCCACAGCACGATGTCGGCCCACTTGCCGACTTCGATGCTGCCGACCTCGTGCGCCACGCCGTTGGCCAGCGCCGGGTTGATGCCGAGCTTGGCGATATAGCGCTTGACGCGCTGGTTGTCGGCGCGCTCGCTGTCTCCGGCCAGCGCGCCGCGCTGCAGCTTCATCTTGTGCGCCGTCTGCCAGGTGCGGATGGTGACTTCGCCGACACGGCCCATGGCCTGGCTGTCGCTGCTCATCATGCTGATGGCGCCGAGGTCGTGCAGCACGTCCTCGGCGGCGATGGTCTCCTTGCGGATACGGCTCTCGGCGAAGGCCAGGTCCTCGGCGATGCCCGCATCGAGGTGGTGGCACACCATCAGCATGTCGAGGTGCTCGTCCACCGTGTTGACGGTGAAGGGCATCGTCGGGTTGGTCGACGAGGGCAGGAAGTTGGCCTCGCCCACCACGCGCAGGATGTCGGGTGCATGCCCGCCGCCGGCGCCCTCGGTGTGGAAGGCGCAGAGCGTGCGGCCTTTCGTGGCGGCGATGGTGTCCTCGACGAAGCCCGATTCGTTCAGCGTGTCGGAATGGATCGACACCTGCGTGTCGGTGGCCTCGGCCACGGAGAGGCAGCAGTCGATGGCCGAGGGCGTGGTGCCCCAGTCCTCGTGCAGCTTGAGGCCCATCGCGCCGGCTTCGATCTGCTGCATCAGCGCCGCCGGCTGCGAGGCATTGCCCTTGCCGAGGAAGCCGAGGTTCATCGGGAAGGCGTCGGCCGCGCGCAGCATCTGCGCCAGGTGCTGCGGCCCCGGCGTGCAGGTGGTGGCGAGGGTGCCGGTGGCGGGGCCGGTGCCGCCGCCGATCATCGTCGTCACGCCGCTGGCGAGCGCCTCGTCGATCTGCTGCGGGCAGATGAAGTGGATGTGGCTGTCGATGGCGCCCGGCGTGACGATCATCCCCTCGCCGGCGATGATCTCGGTGCCCGGGCCGATGACGATGTCGACGCCCGACTGCACGTCGGGGTTGCCGGCCTTGCCGATGGCGGCGATGCGGCAGCCGCGGATGCCGATGTCGGCCTTGACGATGCCCCAGTGGTCGACGATGACGGCGTTGGTGATGACGGTGTCCACGGCATCGCCGGGGCCCGAGCCGCTCGGCTGCTGGCTCTGGCCCATGCCGTCGCGGATGGTCTTGCCGCCGCCGAACTTGACTTCCTCGCCGTAGCTGCCGGCGGCCAGGGTGTGGTCCTTCTCGATCTCGATGACGAGCGCGGTGTCGGCCAGGCGCAGGCGGTCGCCCACGGTGGGGCCGTACATCTCGGCATAGGCGCGGCGGCTGATCTTCGCCATGTCAGAGCGCTCCCTGCACGAGGCCGCGAAAACCGAAGACGCGACGCGCGCCCGCGTAGGCGACGAGTTCCACCGTGCGCGCCTGCCCGGGCTCGAAGCGCACCGCCGTGCCGCTCGGGATGTTGAGGCGCATGCCGCGCGCGGCGGCGCGGTCGAACGCGAGCGCCGCGTTCGTTTCGGCGAAGTGGTAGTGCGAGCCCACCTGGATGGGCCGCTCGCCGGTGTTGGCCACGCGCAGCGTCACGGTGGCGCGGCCGCTGTTGAGCTCGTGCTCGCCTTCGGCGGGCAGCAGTTCGCCGGGGATCATCGCCGGGCGCCGTTCAGCGATTGCGCGAGAACCACAGCCACAGCGCCGTGCCCGCGCCAACGGCGGCCAGCGCCGCCAACGCGGCGAGGCCGAGCATCTCGGCGTCGTGCAGGTGAAGGGGCGGTGCCGCGTGCCCGCCATGTGCGGCGGCCAGGTTGGCCAGCAGGGTCGCGGCCATGAAGGCCCCGGCGTTCTTGATCATCGGCTTGCTCCAGTCGCAGGGTCGGGTAGGGCGTGGCGGGCGGGCCTCGGGGACGCGGTGATGGTGCGGACGACGGCGATCGAGGCGGAAGCGGTAGCGATGGCCGACGAGTGGCTCGTCGCGCTCAAGTGATCGGGTGGTGCACCGTCACGAGCTTGGTGCCGTCGGGGAATGTCGCCTCGACCTGGATCTCGGGGATCATCTCGGCCACCCCCTCCATCACGTCGGCACCCGTCAGCACCTGCCGCCCCTCGCTCATCAGCTGCGCCACGGTCTTGCCGTCGCGCGCGCCTTCGAGGATGGCGGCGCTGATGAAGGCTACCGCCTCGGGGTAGTTGAGCTTCAGCCCGCGCGTGCGTCGGCGCTCGGCCAGCAGGGCAGCGGTGAACAGGAGCAGCTTGTCCTTCTCGCGCGGGGTCAGTTCCATCTTGGGGCTACAGCAAAGGCGATGCCAGGGGCGGATTCTGCGCTGCAAAGCTGCGACAGCACAAAGAGTGGACGACGGCGCCCCGATCTGGAGCAATCGGCCAAGGGCCGCGCCGGCCTCTGGGCGTGGGCCCGCAAGTACCGGCACGGGCGCCAAGCCTCCCCCCGAGGCGGGAGGAACGGGACACCGGTCCCGCTCCGGGGTCTTGCCGGGTCAGCACGCGCATCAGCGACGGGACACCTGCCTCTTATCCGCAGGTGTGCGCTGTAAAGAATGCGCCGCGTGCATTCGCGATCGATTCGGCCGCGGCTGCATGCCACGCCCACCGGCACGGTGCGCACCACCACCAATTCGGACCCCCTTCCATGAGCACCTCCTCTGCACGCGACCTTCCTCTCGCCTCGACGTCACGCCGCCAGTTGTTGCAGCGAGCCACGGCGGTTGCCGCCGGCGGGCTGGCGCTGTCGTTGCTGCCCGCGTGTGGCGGCGGCGGTTCCGCTGACGAGCCTGAGGTCGTCGCGACGCGCGAGTTCTGGGGGCCGATCGCGGGCAGCCCGGCCCTGGTGAGCCTGCGCGAGGCCACACGGAGCGACCAGAGCAAGCGGGTCGAGGTCTTCGTGACCGATGGCTTTCCGAATGGCCTGGCCGAATCCTTCAGCGGCGTGATGACAGGTACGGAGTTCGAACTGCGCTCGGTCAGCGGCAACGCCGTCATCAAAGGCACGCTGAACGAGACGGGCAGCGTCCCCGGAAGCTTGAGCCTTCCGGACGGCAGCCAGCGCAACATCGCGCTCAAGCTGACGCGTCTGGGCGCCGGCCGCTACGACATCGAGGTGGATGGTGCCGGCCGCTGGACCGGCACGAGCCCCGCGGGCCACAGGCTCGCGGCACAGACCGATGGCAACCTCGTCAAGGGCACCGTGACCGCCGCCGACGGCCAGACCTTTGCGCTGGAGTTGCACGACATGTCGCGCGTGCTGGCCTTTGGCACCAACGGCAGCCAGGCGGGCAGCTACACGGCCTTCGTCGGCCCGCGTGCCTACAGCGTCTTCGCGCGCACCAAGGGGACAGCGGAAGGCACTTTTGGCGCCGGCTTCGTCAATCTCGATCTGCCGATCACTTCCGAGTTGCTGCCCGGCATCTTCTTCGGCCGCCTGCGCTTCCAGAACGACGTGCTGCTCATCGACGTCAACGAACCCGCCATCGCCGGCGGGCCGCGCAGCGTGCGCGCCTACGTCTCCGATGGCGAACCCGAACCGGCAGGCGATGTCGAGTGGTTCAGGGGCGAGTTCAGCGGCGACCGCTTTGCGCTGACCTCCGCCAGCGGCAACGCCCAGATCGAGGGCACCGTCAGCGCCACGGGCGTGACCGGCACCGTCACCTACAAGGACCGCCAGCCGCTGCCCCTGTTCGCCGGCCCGGCCGGTGAGGGCGCCGGGGTCTACGACGTGACCGTCGACGCATCGGGCCGGCTCACCGGCACGTCCGAGGAGGGCGGGCGCCTCGACTTCACGCGTACCGGCTTCGTCGTCGACGGCAAGATCACGACGCCGGCCGGCACCGTGCTGGAGGTACGCATTTATGATCTGGTGCGTGCGCTGCGCTACCCCGACGCCGACCAAATCGCGACGGTGCCCGATAGCTACGTCGCCTTCGTCAGCCCGCGCGCGCGCTACATCGTCGGCCGCAGCGGCGACGTGCGCAGCGGATCGGCGGGACTCAACATCATCGGCCTCGATTCGGCCTGCATTGCGCCCACGAGATGAGACGACAGCGGACGGCGGCGAGCGCGCTCAGCCCGCAACGCCCGAGACCCTGTCGAGCGCGATCACGTAGCGCAGCCCGGTGGCATGGCCGTAGACCTCGCCCTTGTCGAAGGTCTCGACGAGGCGGCCGCCGTTGGCCTCGATCACCTTCTGCGAGCCGCGGTTCTCGGGGTCGGTGGTGATCTCCACGGCGCACAAGCCACGCTCGGCGGCCAGCGCCAGCACGAGCGCGAGAGCGCGCGTGGCGTGGCCGCGCCGCTGCTGCCAAGGCACGACGGCGTAGCCGATGTGGCCGAGAACATGCGGCGGCAGCGGCGAGCCGTCCTTCGTCCAGCGCAGGCCGATGCTGCCGACGAAGCCTTGTTCGGCCGCTTCGGTGTGGTCGTCGCCGAGCCAGATCCAGCGCCGCAGGCCCGGGATGCGCGGGCGGGTCGTGCCGTCGGGCATCTTCACCGGCGGGCCGGCGCCTTCGGGGTCGTCCATCTGCGCCAGGAAGGCCTGCGGGTCGGCGGCGATCTGCTCGAGCTGTTCCTGCGCCGCGACGGCGCCGCGGATGTTGTCCGGGCTGTAGCCGCGCTCGAGTGCGGCGCGGTAGGCGCCGAGGTGGACGGCGGCCGGGCGCACGAGTCGCACCTCGCGCACCTCGCGCACCTCGCGCACCTCGCGCACCTCGCGCACCTCGCGCACTTCGCGCACTTCGCGCGCGCCGCTCATGCGCCGCCACCCAGCACGCGCCGCAGGAAGCGCTGCACCTCCTGCACCTCCTCCATGCACACCGAGTGCTCCATCGGATAGTCGTGCCACTGCACCCGGTGGCCGCAGGCGACCAGGGCCTCGCGCGCCGCCTGGCCGCGCGCCGCGGCGACCACGGGGTCGCGCGTGCCGTGCGCGAGCAGCACGGGCACGTCGGCGTTCACGGCGTGGCGCTCGGCGGCCGTGGTGTGGGCGATCGGCAGGTAGCCCGACATGCCGATGAGCCCGGCGAGCCGCTGCCCGTAGCGCAGCCCGGCGCCGAGCGTGATGGCGCATCCCTGCGAGAAGCCCGCGAGCACGATGCGCGAGGCGGGCACGCCGCGCGCGACCTCGCCGTCGAGCAGCGCGTGCACGGCGGCGAAGCTCTCGCGCAGGCCGGTCTCGTCTTCGCCGGCCTCGCCGCCGAAGGCCAGGATGTCGTACCAGGCGCGCATGCGGTGCCCGCCGTTGGCCGTCACGGGCCGCACCGGGGCGCGCGGGAAGACGAAACGCACGGGACCGACGGCGTCGAGGTGCAGCTCGTCGGCGAAGGGCAGGAAGTCGGTGCCGTCGGCGCCCAGGCCGTGCAGGATGACGACGGCGGCGCGGGCCGGCTCGCCGGGGTTCAGCTCGAGGGTTTGCAGGGCAGTCATGGACCGATGCTAGCGGCGGCCCGGGGCCGGTGACGCAGTTGCCGCAGAATCGCGCGCCAGTTCGGCGCGAGAGCGAAGCGAAGAAGTGGGCTGCCCACGAGCGACCTGTTGCCCGACCCGATGTCCGACCTGATGTCCGACCTGATGTCCGACATGATCTCCGAGCCGAAGAGCGAACCGATGAACGACACGAAGACGCCGCCCCCGTTGCCCGACCGCCTGAGCACCGATCCACGCAGCCCGCACTACGAGCCCGCGGTGTTCGAGCACGAAGTCGGCATCCTCTTCAACGACCACGAGCGCTTCGACGTGGCCGAGTACTGCATCAGCGAGGGCTGGGTGCGGGTCCCTTCGGGCAAGACCGTGGACCGCAGGGGCAACCCGCTGATGATCAAGCTCAAGGGCAAGGTCGAGGCGTTCTACAAGCGCGCGGGCGGGGCCGCTGCGCCGGCCGCCGCTGCCGCGCCGGGTGCGCCGGGTGCGCCGGGTGCGCCGGGTGCGCCAGGTGCGCCAAGTGCGCCAAGTGCGCCGAGCGCGCCGGGCACCGAAGGCCCCTGATGCCGGACCGCAGCATGGACGCCCTCATGGACGCCCGCATGGACGCACCTCGCGGCTTCCGCCTGCCCCGCCTGTGCCTGCCGCGGCAGGGCATCGACCTCGCGAAGTGGGCGGTGATCGCCTGCGATCAGTACACCTCCGAGCCGCAGTACTGGCAACGCGTCGCGCAGGTGGTGGGCGAGGCACCCTCGACGCTGCACCTCGTCTTCCCCGAGGTGCACCTCGAGGCGGCCGATGCGCCGGCACGCATAGCGCGCATCCAGGGCGCGATGAGGCGCTATCTTGCCGACGGGCTGTTCGTCGAGCGCGCAGGTGCCGTGCTCGTGGAACGCCGCGTCGGCGGTCGCGCGCGCCGAGGCCTGATGCTCGAGCTCGACCTCGAGCACTACGACTTCAGCGAAGCGTCGACGAGCCTCATCCGCCCGACCGAGGGCACCATCGTCGCGCGCCTGGCGCCGCGCATCGAGGTGCGGCGCGGCGCCGAACTGGAGTTGCCGCACATCCTCGTGCTCATCGACGACCCCGGGCAGACGGTGATCGAGCCGATCGCGGCGGCGCAGGCCGCCGACGCGCTCGAGCCGCTGTACGAGACCGAGCTGATGCTGGACGGCGGCCACGTGCGCGGCTTCGCGGTGGATGCGGCGCGCGGCGCCGGCGCGGCCGCGGCGCTTGCCGCACTCGCGCGGCCCGAGGTGATGGCGCGGCGCTACGGCGTGGCCGAGGGAACGCCGCCGATGCTCTTTGCCGTCGGCGACGGCAACCACTCGCTCGCCACTGCCAAGTCGATATGGGAGCAGGTGAAGGCGACCGTGGGACCCGATCACCCGAGCCGCTTCGCGCTCGTCGAGGTGGAGAACATCCACGACCCGGCGCTGCACTTCGCGCCGATCCATCGCCTGCTCTTCGGCGTGCGCGTCGACCTGCGCGCGGCCCTCGCGCAGGCCTTCGGCGCGCGCTTCACCGCCCATGAAGTGGCTAGCGCCGAGGCCATGTGGGCGCAGGTGCAGGCGATGCAGGCCGGGGCCCCGGCCGCGGGCCATGGCGCGCAGGCGACCCCGACGACGCAGGCGGTCGGTCTGGTCGAGCCCGGCGGCCGCTACGCCGTCATCCGCATCGCCGACCCGCCGGCCGCGCTGGCCGTGGGCACGCTGCAGCCGTTCATCGACCGCCTCGTCGCCGAGGGCGGCGCCACGGCCGTGGACTACGTGCACGGCGACGAGACGCTGATGCGGCTGGCGCAGCAGCCGGGCTGCGCGGGCCTGCACCTCGGCACCGTCGCCAAGGGCGAGTTGCTGAAGCGCGTGATGCACGAAGGCCCGCTGCCGCGCAAGACCTTCTCGATGGGCGAGGCGCACGAGAAGCGGTATTACGTCGAAGCGCGCAAGATCCGCTAGCCGGGTAGCCCGCGAGCGTGCGCCGCCATCGGAGCTCGTCGGCGCTCGACCCGTGCAGGCAACCGATGGCAGCGCAAGGAGAACAACCATGGCAGACGACGGTTCGGCCCAGTCCACCACCGTGTGGCCGCTTCCCAAGTTCAGCTTCGAGGTGAAGTGGGATGGCGCGGTGATGCACTTCCAGGAGGTCTCGGGCCTCGACGTGGAGTCGCAGCCCATCGAGTACCGCCACGGCGACAGCCCGCAGTTCTCGGTGCTCAAGATGCCTGGCCTCAGGAAGTACAGCGACGTGACGATGAAGAAGGGCATCTTCAAGAGCGACAACAAGTTCTGGGACTGGTTCAATCAGATCAAGATGAACACCGCCAAGCGCGGGCCCGTGACCATCAGCCTGCTCGACGAGGGCGGCAAGCCGACGATGGTGTGGACGCTGGCCAATGCCTGGCCGACCAAGGTCACCGGCACCGACCTGAAGTCGACCGGCAACGAGGTGGCCGTGGAGACCATCGTCATCGCGCACGAAGGGCTCATCATCGCCAACGCCTGATGCCGCGGACAGGAACCCCTGAGGAAAAGGCTTGCCCATGCCCATGTCACCACAGGAAAACGCCGAAGGGCCGGTCAGCGTCACGGTCACGCATGACGGGGTGCCTCT
This sequence comes from Burkholderiales bacterium, assembly GCA_016223165.1. GTDB lineage: Bacteria > Pseudomonadota > Gammaproteobacteria > Burkholderiales > Burkholderiaceae_C > Rubrivivax. Next base: position 15,341 of record JACRPO010000012.1, on the reverse strand, counting down.
GGCGGACTCGGCCACCCTGGTCAGCGTCACCGTGCGACGTGCCCTGAACAAGGTGCCGGTGGCGACCCTGGTCTTCCTGGACGGGGACATGCCGGAGGGCAATTTCCCGCTCAGCGATTGCGCGGCGTTGAAGCCCGGCGCCGAAGTGACCATCAAGGCCGGCTACGCCGACGAAGAGGCGCCGATCTTCTCCGGCATCGTCGTCAAACAGGGCCTGACCATCAGCGGGGCGAACGACGCACGCCTGGTCATCGAGTGCCGCGACAAGGCGATCAGGATGACCGTGGGCCGCCGGAACGCTCGCTACGAGGACCAGACCGACGGCGAAATCCTCTCGCGGCTGGCGTCGTCGCATGGCCTCGGCGCCGATGTCTCCGGGGCCACGCTGCAGCACTCCCAGCTGGTGCAGCACTACTGCACCGACTGGGACTTCCTGCTGGCGCGCGCCGAAGCGAACGGCTGCATCGTCGTCGCGACCGATGGCACGGTCGCCGTGGCCGAACCCAGGACCAGCGGCGAAGCGGCCCTGAAAGTCGCCTACGGCGAGAGCTTGATCGAGTTCGAAGCCGAACTCGACGCGCGGCACCAGTTCTTCGAGGTGCAAGCCCAGGCCTGGGACGCCGCGACGCAGACCCTGCTCGAGGGCACGGCGGCCGCGCCCGCGGCGCTGAACCACCAGGGGAACCTCGACTCGGCGGCGCTGGCATCGGTGCTCGGCATCGGTACCGTGACGCTGCAAACGGGCGCCGCGTTGCCGAAAGCCGCGCTCGACCGCTGGGCCAGCGCGCAGCAATTGAAGTCCGGCCTGTCACGCCTGCGCGGCCGCATGCGCTTCCAGGGCTCCTCCAGCGCCAGGCTCGGTGAGCTGGTCGAACTGGCCGGCGTCGGCGAGCGCTTCGCCGGCTCGGTGCTGGCCACGGGCCTCACGCACCGCATCGCAGACGGTGCCTGGACCACCGAGGTCGAGTTCGGCACACCGATCGAATGGTTCACCGAACGGCCCGACATCGTCGCGCCCTCGGCCGCCGGCTGGGTGCCGGGCATCGAGGGCCTGCACGTGGGTACCGTGCTCAAGCTCGATGCCGATCCCGCCGGCCAGAACCGCGTGCAGGTGGCGTTGCCGGCCGCGGGGGTGGACAGCGTGTGGGCGCGCCTGATGCAGTTCCATGCCTCGAACGCCTTCGGTGCCTTGTTCGTGCCCGAGGTCGGCGACGAAGTGCTGCTCGGCTTCCTCGCCAACGACCCCGCCTGCCCCGTGGTGCTGGGCAGCCTCTACAGCGGGAGCCGGCCACCACCCCAGGCGCTGACGGCCGGGAACCACCTCAAGTCCATCGTCACGCGCTGCAAGGCCAGGCTCGAGTTCAACGATGAAGACAAGGTCATCACGGTGTCCACCCCGGGCGCGAACACCGTCGTGCTCAGCGACAAGGACAGGTCGGTCGTGCTCACCGACCAGAACGGCAACAAGGTGAGGCTCGAACCGGGCGGGATCAGCATGGAGAGCCCGAAGGACATCAGGATCGATGCCAAAGGCGCCATCACGGTCTGCGCGGTGGGCGCGCTCACGCTCAGCGCCAAGGGCGACGTGAAGCTGGAGGGCCTGAATGTCGCCTGTGAAGCGCAGGTGGGCCTCACCGCCAAGGGCTCGGCGACGGCCGAGTTGTCCGCCGCCGGCCAGACCACGGTCAAGGGCGCGATGGTGATGATCAATTGACGGCCGCTGCGCCAGCACCATGCCACCCGCGGCCCGCCTGACCGACATGCACGTCTGCCCCATGGTGACGCCGGGGCTGCCGCCGATTCCGCATGTCGGGGGCCCGATCGTCGGCCCTGGCGTGCCGACGGTGCTCATCGGCAAGCTGCCGGCCGCCGTGGTGGGCGACAACGCCGTGTGCGTCGGGCCGTCGGACGCCATCGTCAAGGGCTCGGCCACGGTGATGATCGGCAAGAGGCCCGCGGCGCGCGTCGGTGACAGCACCGCGCATGGCGGCACGGTGGCGATGGGCTTGCCGACCGTGATGATCGGGGGCTGAGCAGGGCCCGCGCGATCCCGGGCACGGCGGGTCCCGAGGCCGCGGCGCGGTCCTTCAGCCGTAGCTCAGGCCCATGGCCTCGCGCACGTCCTTCATCGTCTCCCGTGCCACGAGCCGCGCGCGCTCGGTGCCGGCCTCGACGATCCAGTGCACCTTCTTCGGCTCGGCGATGAGCGCCGCGGCGCGTTCGCGCCAGGGCTTTTGCTGCGCGACGATGGCGTCGATGACCGGCTGCTTGCACTCCAGGCAGCCGATGCCGGCGCTCTTGCAGCCTTGCTGCACCCAGGCCTTGGTCGGCTCGTCGCTGTACGACACGTGGAACTGCCACACCGGGCACTTGGCCGGGTCGCCGGGGTCGGTGCGGCGCACGCGCGCGGGGTCGGTGGCCATGCCGCGCACCTTCTTCGTCACGGTGTCGGCCTCGTCGCGCATGAGGATGGCGTTGCCGTAGCTCTTGCTCATCTTCGCGCCGTCCAGGCCGGGCAGCCTCAGCACCTCGGTGTGCAGCGCCTGCGGCTCGACGAGCACGCTGCGGCCGCTGCCCTTGAGGTGGCCGAGCAGGAGCTCGGTTTCGGCCGCGCTCCAGCCGCTGCCGATGCCGAGGGCCGCGGCATTGCGGCGCACGAGGGCTTCACCCTTCGCCCAGGCCTCGTGCGAGCCGGTCTCGCCGAAGGCCTTGCGCTGGCGCTCGTAGTAGCGCTGGTCGTCCTTGGAGAGCTTGGCGAGCGCGCCGGCCACCTGACCCTCGAAGCCGGCGCCGCGGCCGTAGAGGTGGTTGAAGCGGCGTGCCACTTCGCGCGTCAGCTCGACGTGGCTGCTCTGGTCCTCGCCCACCGGCACGTAGGTGGCCTTGTAGATGAGGATGTCGGCCGCCTGCAGCAGCGGGTAGCCGAGGAAGCCGTAGGTCGCGAGGTCGCGGTCCTTGAGCTTCTCGATCTGGTCCTTGTAGGTGGGCACGCGCTCGAGCCAGCCGAGCGGCGTGCCCATGGCCAGCAGCGTGAAGAGCTCGGCGTGCTCGGGCAGGCGGCTCTGGATGAAGATGGTGCTCTTGTCGGGGTCGAGGCCGGCGGCGAGCCAGTCGATCACCATGTCGTAGACGCTCTGCTCGATGACCTCGCGCTCGTCGTAGTGCGTGGTCAGCGCGTGCCAGTCGGCGACGAAGAAGAAGCACTCGTGCTCGGCCTGCAGCCGCACCCAGTTCTTGAGCGCGCCCAGGTAGTGGCCGAGATGCATGCTGCCGGTGGGGCGCATGCCGGAGAGGACGCGGGTTCGCATGGGCGTGGGCGGCGGTTGGAGTGGTTGGTCCCGGCCCGCGGCAACAGGGCCGAAAGCAGGGGCGCGATTCTCGCAGAGCGCACGCGCGAGCGGCCGCGGCGATGGTGCCGAGGGAGGCCGAGCGGCAGCCGAGTGATGGCCGGATAGCGCCCACTACACTGCGCGCCCGATGAAGCGCATCGTCATCCTCGTCTCCGGCCGCGGCTCCAACATGCAGGCCATCGTCTCGCGTTGCCGCGGCGAGGGCTGGGCGGCCGAAGTGGTGGCCGTGCTGGCCGATCGCGCCGCGGCGGCCGGGCTGGCCTGGGCGGCAGAGCAGGGGATCGCGACCGCGGCGCTCGAGTTCAAGGCCTTCGCGAATCGCGACGCGTTCGACACCGCGCTGGCCGCGGCCATCGACGCGCACGCGCCCGATCTCGTCGTGCTGGCCGGCTTCATGCGCATCCTCGGGGCGGACTTCGTGCGCCGCTACGAGGGGCGCATGCTCAACATCCATCCTTCGTTGCTGCCGGTGTTCCCGGGGCTGCACACGCACCGGCGCGCGCTCGAGGCCGGCTGCAAGGTCGCCGGCGCCACGGTGCACTTCGTGACGCCCGAGCTCGACCATGGTCCGATCGTCATGCAAAGCGTCGTGCCGGTGCGCGCCGGCGACGACGAGGCGGCACTGGCGGCGCGCGTGCTCGCCACCGAGCACGTGATCTACCCGCTCTCGGTGCGCTGGTTCGTCGAGGGCGAGCTGCAGCTCGAAGACGGCATCGTGCGCCACAAGCGCGGCGCCTCGCAGCTGCTGGCCTGAACGCAGCATGCATCCCGGCGCCCTGCTGGACCTCGCCACCGAGTTGCTGCGCGCGGTGCTGAGGTTCGAACATCCGGCCGACGCCGTCGTCTCCGCGTTCTTCCGCAACCACCGCACGCTCGGCGCGCGCGAGCGGCACGCGCTCGCCGAAACGGCATACGCCGTGTTGCGCGAGCGGCTGCTGTTGCAACACCTGGCGGGGCTCGGGAGGCCGGGCGAAATCGGCAAGGGCAGCGGCAAGGGCAGCGTCAAGCCCGCCGGCAAGGCGTCCAAGGGGCACAAGAGTGCAGCCGCGGCGCTCGAGCGGCGCCTGGCCATGCTGGCCTGGCAGGGCTCGCCCACCTTCCTGCGCGGCGCCCTCGGCCCGCACGAGGCGCAATGGCTCGAGGAGGTGCAGCGCATCGACCGCGCCGCGCTGCCCGAGAAGCTGCGCCACAACCTGCCTGACTGGCTTGCCGGCGCCCTGCGTGAGTCGCTCGGCGACCAGTTCTGGCCGCTTGCCGAGGCGCTCAACCGGCCGGCGCCGCTGGACCTGCGCGTCAACCTGCTCAAGGCCAGGCGCGAGGAGGCGCAGGCGGCACTCGCCGAAGCGGGCATCACCGCCGTGCCGACGCCGTATTCGCCCTGGGGCCTGCGCGTCGAAGGCAAGCCGGCGCTGAACAAGGCGGCGGCGTTCAACGACGGTCTCGTCGAGGTGCAGGACGAGGGCAGCCAGCTGCTCGCCCTGCTCACCGATGCCAAGCGTGGGGAGATGGTGGCCGACTTCTGCGCCGGCGCCGGCGGCAAGACACTGGCGCTCGGCGCGGCGATGCGCAACACCGGGCGCCTCTATGCCTTCGACGTCTCGGGCCACCGGCTCGATGCGCTGAAGCCGCGGCTGGCGAGGAGCGGGCTTTCGAACGTGCACCCGGTGCAGATCGCGCACGAACGCGACGAGCGCATCAAGCGCCTCGGCGGCAAGATCGACCGCGTGCTCGTCGACGCGCCCTGCTCGGGCCTGGGCACGCTGCGCCGCAACCCCGACCTGAAGTGGCGCCAGTCGCCGGCCTCGGTGGCGGAGCTGCGCGAAAAGCAGCAGCGGATCCTGAGCGCCGCCGCGAGCCTGCTGAAGCCCGGTGGCAGGCTCGTCTACGCCACCTGCAGCCTGCTCGCGGCCGAGAACGAGGAGGTGGTGCGCGCCTTCGATGCCGAGAGGGAGCGCGACTTCGAACCGCTGCCGGTGCTCGATCTGCTGCAGGCGGCCAAGGTGGCGCAGGCGGAGGAACTGGTCTCGGGCGCCTGGTTGCGGCTGTGGCCGCATCAGCACCAGACCGACGGCTTCTTCGCGGCCGTCTGGCGCCGGCGCTGACGCAGCGCGTCGAGCGCGAAGGGCCCGTCAGCGGCGCTGGCGCGCCGCGTGAAATGACACTCGGCGCGCAGAAGCAGGTTCGACCCCGCGATCCAGGGCCGGATGAGCGGTTGATGGGCGGTGTTCACGGCGCTTTTCCCTCGATCACGCTCATCTTCGTGGGGTCTGCCCCGCCGGTAGAATTGGGCTCTTCGAACGTCCCTGCCGGTCGCCTCGACCGGGCCCCCGATGAATCAACTCTGGCTGCTCCACGACGTGCTGGTCGCCTGGCTGGCAAATGGCCTTCTCGACTGGTCGTGGTGGCAGATCGTGCTGTTCACGCTCGTGACCACGCACGTGACGATCGCCGCGGTCACGATCTTCCTGCACCGTGCGCAGGCGCACCGCGCGCTCGAGCTGCACGCCATTCCCTCGCACTTCTTCCGCCTTTGGCTGTGGCTGATGACGGGCATGGTGACCAAGGAATGGGTGGCCATCCACCGCAAGCACCACGCCAAGTGCGAGACCGAGGAAGACCCGCACAGCCCGGTGACGCGCGGCATCAAAACGGTGTTGCTGCGCGGCAGCGAGCTCTACCGCGCCGAGGCCAAGGTGGCCGCCACGCTCGACAAGTACGGCCACAACACGCCGAGCGACTGGGTCGAGCGCCATCTGTACAGCCGCTACACGTGGCTGGGCGTGGCGTTGACGCTGATCGTCGAGGTGCTGCTCTTCGGTGCCGTGGGCGCCACGGTGTGGGCGGTGCAGATGGCGTGGATCCCCATCACCGCGGCCGGCATCATCAACGGCCTCGGCCACTGGTGGGGCTACCGCAACTTCGAAGCGCCCGACGCCTCGACCAACGTCTCGCCGTGGGGCCTGGTCATCGGCGGCGAGGAACTGCACAACAACCACCACACCTACCCGACCTCGGCCAAGCTGTCGGTGAAGCCGTTCGAGTTCGACATCGGCTGGACCTACATCCGCGCGCTCGAGGTGGCCAGGCTCGCCACGGTGCGCAAGACGCCGCCGCGCCTGGCGCTCGGCGCCGTGCGGCCGGTGGCCGACACGCAGACGCTGCACGCGCTCATCGCCAACCGCTACGAGGTGATGGCCGGCTACGCCGCCGAGCTGAAGCGGGCCGTGGTCGCCGAAATGCAGAACCTGAAGGCACAGGGCGTGTCCAACCCGGCCCGGTGGGCGAACCTCAGCGCCGCGCGCAAGTGGCTGCACCGGGACGACGACAAGATTCCGCAGGGCATGAAGGTGCAGCTCGCGCAGGCGCTCGGTTCGAGCCCCACGCTGGCCAAGCTGGTGGCCATGCGCGAGGAGTTGCGTTCGCTGTGGACGCGCACGAACGTGTCGGCCGAGCAATTGGTGGCCGAGTTGCAGGCCTGGTGCCGGCGTGCCGAAGACAGCGGCATCGCCGCGCTGCAGGAGTTCTCGCTCAAGCTGCGCGCGGCGCACGCCTGAGCGCCACCGCCGCGCGACACGAAGCAAAAAAAGGGGCCCGCCTCTCGGCGGGCCCTCTTCATTGGGCGGGGCGGGCTCAGCCCTTCTTCGCCCAGGCCGAGCACCAGCCCTTGCTGGCCACCTGCTTTGTACCGAACAGCGGGCAGCCGCCGGCGGCATCGGTCGGCTTGCCCTGAAAGAGGGCGCAGTTGGCGCAGGTCTGGCCGGCGGCATACTGCTTGTACTTGGCCTTGTCGGCCTTGGTCGCGTCGGCGACGTAGCCGAGCGCGACCGCTTGTGCATCCTTCTCGCCGACCATGTTGGCCTGGGCCGAAGCGGCATGGGCGCCCAGCAGGGCGGCGCCCGCGACGGGCACGATCTGAATGAAGCGGCGGCGTGAGGTCATTGCGTTGTTGCTCCAGGGGTCTGTGGATGAAACGAACACCGAAGAAGGCTTGGGCCGTCGCCGGCGAACTGCACGCTAACGGGCCGGGCGTGCGCCGCGCTGACAGCGCCGTCGTGCATCGATGGCGCTGCGGCGGCCAGCACGGCAGCGGGCAGTCTTGGCGAGCGGCGCGATGATAATCGTCCGAAAGGGAGTGCCGACTTGAGCCTGACCACCCGCGTCGCGCTGTGGCTCGCCGGCCTCTGGCTGCTGGCGGTCGGATCGGTGCTGGGGCTCGGCGCCTGGGCCGCCGGTGACGCGCTCCAGGCGCAGTGGACCGACCGCAGCCGTGGTGCGGCCACCGACATTGCCTCGGACATCGGCCGCCTGCCCGAAGGCGAAGCGCGCGGCCAGGCTGCCGCCGCGCGCTTCGAGCGCGGCGACCTGCTGCTGCTTTCGCTGCGCGCCGCGCAAGGCGCCACGCTCTTCGAGCACCGCCGGGCCGCTGTACCGGCAACGCCTGCCGCCTCCGCAGCATCTGCCGCGTCCGCCGCCGGCCGCGCGACGGCGCCGAGGGCCCCCGGATCATCCGCTGCGGCGGCGTTGTTCGCGCGGCTGATGCCGGTGTCGCAGCCGGCTGTCGCGCCGATCTTCGGCGCCAGCGGCACGGGCGCGACCGAGCTCGCGGTGCTCGCCGACGGTGCCGACCTGCAGCGCCTCGCCTGGCGGGCCTTCGTGCGCTTTGCGACATTCACGATCGGCGGCTCGCTCGTGCTCGTGGCCGTGGCCGCGATGTTCTGGCGCCGCTGGCGCCGCCTGCTGAGGGCCACCGTCGCGCAGGCGCAGTCGCTCGAACGGCTGCAGTTCGTGGAGGCGCCGGAGCCGGGCTGGCCGGAACTGCGCGAACTGACGCGTGCGATGAACGCCGTCGTGCGCCGCCTGCGCGACCAGGTGGCGGCGCAGGCCGAGCAGGTGGCGCAGCTGCAGCGGCAGGCACAGACCGATGTCGTGACCGGCCTGCCGCTGCGCTCGTATTTCCTCTCGCGCCTGGGTGACGTGCTTGCCGACGCGCGCCTGCCGGCCGCTTCGCTGCTGCTCGTGCGCGTGCCCGACCTCGGCTCGCTGAACGAGCGCCACGGGCGCGAGGCCGCCGACCGCCTGCTCGTCGCCGTGGCCGACGTGCTGCTCACCTACGTCGAACGCATTCCCGGCGCCACCGCCGGGCGGCTCGCCGGGCAGGACTTCGCGCTCGCGCTGCCCGCGGCCGGCGCGGCGCGCGAGACGGCCGCGGCCATCCAGGCGGCGGTCGCGGCGGCGCCGGCGGCGCGCTTGCCGGGTGCCCGCGTCGTCGTCGCCGGCTGCGACGGGTTGCGCGGGCTCGCTGCCAGTGCGGCGCTGTCGGCCGCCGACTCGGCGCTGGCGCGTGCCGAAGCCACCGACGAGTGCGTCGTCGAGGACCTGCCCGAGCTCGGGGCCACGGGCGCACGCGCCTGGCGCGAACTGATCGCCGCCGCGCTCGACGAATCACGCGTGCGCCTGGGGGCCTTTCCCGTCGTCGACGCGCAGGGGCGCCTCATCCATCTCGAATGCCCGCTGCGCGTGCAGGTCGAGCCGGGCGGCGAGTTCCTCGTCGCGCGCCGCTGGCTGGCGATGGCCGCGCGCAGCCGGCTGACGCCGATCGTCGATCTCTCGGCGGTGAACCTGGCGCTCGCCGCCATTGCCGCCGACGGCCAGGCGCGCTGCGTGCACGTGGCGCCGCGCTCGCTCGTGAGCCCGGGCTTCGCGCGCGCCTTGCTCACGCGCCTGAAGGCGGCCGGCCCGTGGGCGGCGAAGCTGTCGATGGAGTGGACCGACCTGCCCGATGCGAGCATGAGCCCGGCCCTGCGCGAGGCGGTGCCGGCCTGGCGCAAGCTCGGTGTGCGCGTCGGTGTGGAGCATGCCGGTGCCTCGCCGCGCTCGCTGCCGGCGCTGAAGGAGATCGGCATCGACTACGTGAAGGTCGATGCGCGCCACCTGCTCGGCGTTGCCGACGACGACGCGGCGCGCAGCTATGTCGAGAGCCTGGTGGCGCTCATCCACGGCCTCGGCCTGCACGCGCTGGCCGAAGGCGTGGCCGACCCGCGCCAGCTCGAGCTCCTGTGGAGCCTCGGCTTCGACGGCGCCACCGGCACCGCCGTCGGTCTCGGCGCGGGTGGCGACGTGATGGCCGGCCGTGTCGAAGAGGGTGTGCCGGAGCCCTGAAGGGCCCGGCGACCCCCCGCGGCGCGCCGCCGCCTCAGCCGATCTGCCCTTCATGGAAGCCGAACTGCCCGTGCAGGCGGTCGGCGAAGAAGTGCTCGAGCGTCTGCCGCACGGTGCGAAAGGCGATCTGCTCCCACGGCACCTCGTCCTCGCGGAACAGGCGTGCCTCGATCGTCTCGGGGCCCGGCGCCAGGTGCGTATCGAGCATGCGCGCGCGCCAGAAGAGGTGGACCTGGCCGGCGCGCACGACATCGAGCACCGTGAACAGGCCCAGCAGCTCGACATGCGCGCCGGCCTCCTCCTCGGTCTCGCGCAGCGCGCCGTGGCGCGCCGTCTCGCCGTGCTCGAGAAAGCCCGCCGGCAGCGTCCACATGCCGTAGCGCGGCTCGATGTTGCGCCGGCACAGCAGCACCAGGTCGCCCCACACCGGCACGGTGCCGACGACGTTGATCGGGTTCTCGTAGTGGATCTCGCCGCAGGCACCGCACACGGCGCGCTCACGGTTGTCGTCGGCCGGCACGCGGTAGGTGGTGGCCGCGCCGCACACTCGGCAATGCTGGATGCGGCGGGGCACGAACATCCGTGCCAGTTTAGGGCCTGCCGACGGCGGCGGTAGCATGCGGGCCGTCCTGTCGAGGAACCCTTGCCGATGAACTACGTCTTCACCCCGCCGGCCCAGGTCGGCATCCCCGTTGCGCCGGCCGCCGTCGGTGGCTCCGGGGGGCTCTTCCCCGCGCACCGCATCTACTGCGTCGGCCGCAACTACGCCGAGCACGCCCAGGAGATGGGCTTCACCGGCCGCGAGCCTCCGTTCTTCTTCCTCAAGCCGGCCGATGCGCTGGTGCCGGTGGCCGAAGGCGAGACGGGCGTCATCGACTACCCGAGCCTGACGGCCAACTTCCACCACGAGATCGAGCTCGTCGTGGCCATCGGCCAGGGCGGCCGCGACATCCCCGCCGCCAAGGCCTTCGAGCACATCTGGGGCTACGCGACGGGCCTGGACATGACGCGGCGCGACCTGCAGGGCGAGATGAAGAAGCAAGGCCGCCCGTGGTGCATCGGCAAGGCCTTCGACCAGTCGGCGCCGATCGGGCCGGTGGTGCCCAAGGCGCGCACCGGCGAGCTGCTGAAGGGCGCGATCACGCTCAGCGTCAACGGGCAGGTGCGCCAGAAGGGCGATCTCAGCGAGCTCATCTGGAGCGTCAACGAAACCATCGAGCAGCTGAGCCAGGCGTGGCTGCTGCAGCCCGGCGACCTCATCTTCACCGGCACGCCGGCGGGCGTCGGCGCGGTCGTGCGCGGCGACGTGATGGAAGGCGCCATCGCCGGCCTGCCGTCGCTGCGCGTGGCGGTGCGCTGAGGGCGCGTGCAGCGGCGCGCGCGCATTCGCGGCATCGGGCACGGGGTGTGGTGAAAGGTGAGGTGATGGAGCTGTACAACTACTTCCGCTCTTCGGCTTCGTACCGCGTGCGCATCGCGCTCGCGCTGAAGGGCCTGGCCTACGACTACAAGGCCGTGCACCTGGCGAAGAACGAGCAGTTCCAGGAGAGCTACGCGGCGGTGTCCGCGGCGCGCCTCGTGCCGCTGCTGCGCGACGGTGAGCACGCGCTGACGCAGTCGCTGGCGATCATCGAGTACCTCGAGGAGACGCACCCGCTGCCGCCGTTGCTGCCGGCCGACCCCGCCGGCCGCGCGCGCGCGCGGGCCCTTGCGCTCGACATCGCCTGCGAGATCCACCCGCTCAACAACCTGCGCGTGCTGCGCTACCTCGTGCGCGACCTGAAGGTCAGCGAGGACGACAAGAACCGCTGGTACAAGCACTGGGTCGAGACCGGCCTCGAGGTGGTGGAGCGGCAGCTCGCCGCCCGGCCCTCCGCCTTCTGCCACGGCGAGACGCCGACCATCGCCGACTGCTGCCTCGTGCCGCAGATCTTCAACGCCCAGCGCTTCGGCTGCCGGCTCGAGCATGTGCCGCAGGTGATGCGCGTCTTCGAGGCGTGCATGAAGCTGCCCGCCTTCGAGCGCACGCGGCCCGAGGCCTGCCCGGATGCCGAGTGAGTCAGGGGCCCGGACCGCGGCGCCCGCCGCGGCACCGACTCTGAGCCTGGCGCTCGCCGAAGCCGATGTCATCCGCCCGGGCTGGCCGGCGCCGCCCGGCGTCTGTGCGCTGATGAGCACGCGCGCGGGCGGCATCAGCACCGGCGCCTTTGCCAGCCTCAACCTCGGGCGCTCGGTGGGCGATCTGCCGCAGGCGGTGGCCGAGAACCGGCGCCGCTTCGTCGCCAGCCTGCGCATCGACGCATCGGCGGCGGGAGGTTCGGGCGCGCGCCCGGCGCGCCCGGTCTGGCTGCACCAGGTGCACGGCACCAGCGTGCTCGAACTGGACGAGCAGACGGCCGAGCATCCGCAGGCCCCCGCCGATGCCGCCTGGACGCGCACGCGTGGCATCGCCTGCATCGTGGGCGCGGCCGACTGCCTGCCGGTGCTGTTCGCGGCGCGCGACGGGCGGGCCGTCGCCGCGGCGCACGCCGGATGGCGCGGCCTTGCCGCCGGCGTGCTGGAGGCCACTGTCGGCGCGCTCGGCCGCGGCGCCGGCGTGCCGCCGGCCGAGCTGCTCGCGTGGCTCGGGCCGTGCATCGGGGCGCGCCGTTTCGAGGTCGGCGCCGACGTGCTGCGCGCCTTCGGCGCCCTGCCGCGCGCGGCCGACAGCACTCAGTTCCCTCACTTCCGCCATGCGCCGCGGCCCGACGGCGAGCCGCGCTGGCTGGCCGACCTGCGCGGCCTGGCCACGCAGCGGCTGCGCTCACTCGGCGTCGGCTTCATCGCCGCCGCCGACGCCTGCACCTACGAAGATGCGTCGAGGTTCTTCTCGTTCCGGCGCGACTCGCGCGGCGGCACCGGCAGCCCGTCCGGGCGCATGGCCGCCGCCGTCTCGCTGGAGGCTGGCGCCTCCTGATCGGCGCCGCCGGCATGCGCCGTCGACGGCGTGGCCCCGATGCCCGAGGTCCCCGAAGGCCCTTCATCGACGTCCGTGGCGGCCGCGACCGCGGCAACGGTCGTGAGGGCCGCCGCCTCGGCCCTTCGCCGCGCCTTCTTGCGCGCCGGCGTGCCGAGCAGGTACAGCACCACCGACAGCGGCGCCACGCCGTAGAAGACGAAGGTCACGAGCGCGCCCAGCACGGTGCCCTGCGGCGACAGCGCCTCGACGATGGAGGCCATGCCGACGACATAGATCCAGGCGATGGCGACGATGAGCACGACACTAGAATCATCTCGCGATTCGTGCACCCGGGTGCCGCGCTGGTGCCTGCCCTGCGCACTTCGGGCGTTCAGTCATGGGCCGGTAAGGCGCGGCGCCTACAACCGCGGCCGACCGCGGCCGACCGCGGTCGAGCGTGACACGCGCCGGCACCGCGTTCGTCGGAGGAGACAAGCGATGAAGACCAGGACCCGTCCCGCTGCGACCCAGGCAGCGGGCAAGGCGCGCGTCGCCGGCAGGGCGAGCCCGCCGCGGCCCGACGAGAAGGCCGCCGCGAATGGCGCCGCGGGTGGTGCCACGATGGGCGCCGTGCCCGGCGAAGGCGTCGAGGCCGCGGCCAATGCCTTCGGCGCCGCGTTCGGTGGCATCTGGAAGTCGATGTCGGGCCTGTCGCTGCCGACGGACCGCATGACCTCGCTGCAGGGCGACTACCTGAAGAGCGCCACCGAGCTGTGGAACCAGTCGCTCGCCGCGCTGCAGCCCGAGGCGCGGGCCGCGGCACCGGCCCTTGCCGACCGGCGCTTCGCCGGCGCCGAGTGGCTGAAGAACCCGGGTGCCGCCTTCAACGCGCAGCTCTACCTGCTCAATGCGCGCACGCTGATGCAGATGGCCGAGAGCGTGCAGGGCGACGCCAAGACGCGAGCGCGCCTGCGCTTCGCGGTGCAGCAGTGGATCGACGCCGCCAGCCCGAGCAACTACCTCGCCCTCAACCCCGACGCGCTGGCCAAGGCGCTCGAGACGAAGGGCGAGAGCATTGCCGCCGGCATGCAGCACCTGCTCGAAGACGTGCAGAAGGGCCATGTCTCGCAGACCGACGAGAGCGTCTTCGAGGTCGGCCGCAACGTCGCCACGACCGAGGGCGCCGTGGTGTTCGAGAACGAGCTCTTCCAGCTCGTCGAGTACAAGCCGCTGACGGCCAAGGTGCACGAGCGGCCGATGCTCTTCGTGCCGCCTTGCATCAACAAGTACTACATCCTCGACCTGCAGCCCGACAACTCGGTCGTGCGCTACACGGTCGAGCAGGGGCATCGCCTCTTCGTCGTCAGCTGGCGCAACCCCGACGAGACGCTCGTCGACAAGACCTGGGACGACTACATCGAGGGCGGGCCGATCACCGCCATCCGCACCGTGCAGGCCCTCACCGGCGCGAAGACGATCAACACGCTCGGCTTCTGCGTCGGCGGCACCATCCTTGCCACGGCGCTGGCGGTGCTGGCGGCGCGCGGCCAGCATCCCGCGCACTCGGTGACGCTGCTGACGACGCTGCTCGACTTCGCCGAAACCGGCATCCTCGACATCTTCGTCGACGAGGCGAGCGTGCAGGTGCGCGAGATGACGATCGGCGAGAACGCGCCCACCGGCCCGGGCCTGCTCAAGGGCAAGGAGCTCGCCACCACGTTCAGCTTCCTGCGCCCCAACGACCTCGTGTGGAACTACGTCGTCGGCAACTACCTCAAGGGCGAGACGCCGCCGCCGTTCGACCTGCTGTACTGGAACGGCGACAGCACCAACCTGCCCGGTCCGATGTACTGCTGGTACCTGCGCCACATGTACCTGCAGAACGACCTCAAGGTTCCGAACCGGCTCACCGTCTGCGGCGAGAAGGTCGATCTCGGCCGCATCGAGGCGCCGGTGTTCATCTACGGCTCGCGCGAGGACCACATCGTGCCCTGGGAGGCGGCGTACCGTTCGGTGCCGCTGTTCAAGGGGCCGCGCAAGTTCGTGCTCGGGGCCTCGGGGCATATCGCCGGCGTCATCAATCCGCCGGCCAAGGGCAAGCGCAGCCACTGGGTCAGCGACAAACCGAGCGACAAGCTCCCCGCCACTGCGCAGGCCTGGTTCGAGGGCGCCACGGAGCAGCCGGGCAGCTGGTGGCCGGTCTGGACGAAGTGGCTCGAGCCGATGGGCGGCAAGGACGTGCCGGCGCCCAAGGGCTACGGCGGCCGCGGCTTCAAGGCCATCGAGCCGGCCCCGGGCCGCTACGTCAAGGCCAAGGCCTGAGATCTGAGCACGACGGCGGCGCGCACGGCGCATCCGGCCCTTCCCAGACACCAGGGGCGGGCAGTGTTTCCACGGGGCCGCGAAGGCTTTCGCGGCCGCATGGGCAGGCAGATACTCGGCGTCATCCCACGACACATTCAAGGAGCGAAGCAATGGCACAGAAGGTCGCGTACGTCACCGGCGGCATGGGCGGCATCGGCACGGCGATCTGCCAGCGCCTGCACAAGCAGGGCTTCAAGGTCATCGCCGGCTGCGGCCCGAGCCGCGACCACACCAAGTGGATCGCCGAGCAGAAGGCGCAGGGGTACACCTTCCACACCTCGGTGGGCAATGTCGCCGACTGGGACAGCACGGTGGCCGCCTTCACCAAGGCGGTGGCCGAGCACGGCAGCATCGACGTGCTGGTCAACAACGCCGGCATCACGCGCGACCGCATGTTCCTGAAGATGACGCGCGAAGACTGGGACGCGGTGATCAACACCAACCTGACGAGCATGTTCAACGTCACCAAGCAGGTGGTGCCCGGGATGGTGGAGAAGGGCTGGGGGCGGATCATCCAGATCAGCAGCGTC
>JACRPO010000011.1 GCA_016223165.1 Burkholderiales bacterium | reverse complement strand
TTCCGGCGGCCCGGCTCGCAAGCTCGCAGGGCCCCCGGATGCCCCCTTTACCTCGCTGCGCAGGGCGCCCCATCGGCCCGATCCGGCACCAGCGGCGGCACGCCCTCGTCGAATGCCAACACTGGTGCCCGCCGAGGACGCCGGGTGGTCGGCTCAGCGAGGTCAAGGGGGCATTCGGGCGCCCTGCGAGCTTGCGAGCCGGGCGGCCGAAAGAGGACACGAGCAGAGCCGATCACCCGGCGGCCTCGGCGCGCCACGGCCGCGGTACGCGAGCACACGCAAGCGCTTCGCACGATCCTCGGTGGCGCCGCTCTTCCGAGTCATCGATCGCACGCATCAACCCGCGCGCCGCGCCGAGCGCCCGCGCGCCACTGCCGATGCCATCGTGGCGATGAAGGCGAGCAGCGCCAGCGCCGACAGCATCGCGGCCCAGCGCCTGGCCTCGAAGGCGCCCGCGGCCGCGGCGCCCGCGCGCAGCGCCACCGAGGCGTGCAGCAGCACGAGCGGCGCGTAGAACGCCGCGTGGTACGGCATGGCCACGCGCAGCACGGCCGGGAAGATGATCGGCGCGTGGCCGAAGACCATCGAGAACACGAAGCCGAGCAGCAGCGCGTGCAGGGCAGCGTCGTAGGCAGCGCCGCCGGGGCCAAGGCCAGCGACAAGGATCACGGCGCCGCCGAGCCCGAGCCAGAAGTAGCCCGCCAGCAGGCACACGGCGATGTAGCGCGTGAGGCCGCGCTGGCGCACCGTTCGCCGCGCGATGTCGTGGCGCAGCAGCCAGGCGGCCAGCCCCAGCAGCGCGGCGCCCAACGCCTGCTGCGCGAGCGGCCAGCGCCAGGCCGCGAGCGCGGCCAGCAGCAGCAGCACGACGGCGGCGAAGAGCCGCGTCGCGGCCACCGAGGGCGGCATGAAGCGCGACAGCTCCAGGCGCTCGCCGGCGATGGTGAGCACGAGGAAGGCCAGCCACCACCCGAGCACGCCGTGCACCGGCGTGCCGAGGGCCCAGGCGGCCGTGCCCCAGGCCCAGCAGCCGGCGGCGAGCGCGATGACGACGTTGAATCCTTCGCTCTGCCGGCGCAGCACGTCGGCCGAGGCGGCGAGCAGCAGCACGCCGGCGCCGAGGTAGAGCCAGGGCGCAGCCGGCGCCGCGCCGTGCAGCGCGGCGGCGCTGCCGAGCGCGGCCAGCAGTGGCGCCGCATAGGCCCACGGGCGGCCGATGGCGACCGCGCGCTCGAGCGAGATGACGACACCGAAGAAGCCGCACACCATGAGCGGTCCGTGCAGGGCCGCGGCGTCCACGGCCGGAGCGGGCACCGCCCAGCCGAGCCGCGCCAGCCCCGCGCCGACGCCGACGACGAGCGCGACGAAGCCGAAGACCAGGAACGGCAACCGCTGCCACGCCACCCGGCGCGCGGCGGCGGTGCCGGCTGCCGCCGCGCTCAACGCGGCGCCCATCCGAACTGCTCGCGCGCGAGGCCGCTCATCCGCTCGGGCGTCCAGGGCGGCTCCCACACCATCTCCACCTCGACCGCACAAGCGCGCGGCAGCGCCGCGGCGAGCGCCTCGTGCACCTGGTCGACGATCAGGTCGGCCATGGGACAGGCGGCGCTCGTCATCGTCATCGAGACCTTGACGACTGCGGTGATGCTGCCCGGCCCGGCGCCCGCGGCCCCGATCTCGACACCGTAGACGAGCCCGAGGTCGACGATGTTCATGCCGACCTCAGGGTCGACGACGGTGCGCAGCGCGTCGAGCACGCGCTCCTCGGTGGGGTCTTCGGCCGCGTTCATGGGCCGTCATCGTCGAGTGCACGCACGAACGCCAGGCGCTGCGATGGCACGAAGCCGGCATGGCGGAAGAAGCCGGCGAGCGCCGCGTCTTCGTAGGCCAGCATCGTCTCCACGCGCTCGACGCGCAGGGCGCCGAGGTTGGCGAAGAGCTGCGACAGCAGCGCACGGCCGATGCCGCGATGCGCGAAGGCGGGGTCGACGCCGAGCGTGTCGATCACCGCCACCGGCTCGGTACGGCCGAAGTCACCGAGGTCGGCGCGCGCCATCAGGTAGCCGGCCGCCGTGCCTTCGCCCGGGCCCTCGCCCGTTCCCTTGCAGAACGCGGCGAGCGAGACGCGCACGCCCGAGTCGTCCAGCGCTTCCGCCAGGCGCGTGGCGATGTAGGCGCGGCGCTCGCGGCCGGTGATGCGGCGGTCGATGCGTGCAATCGCGTCGAGGTCGCCGGCCGCCATCGAGCGCACGCCGGCGTCGCGCGCCAGGCGCTCGTAGTCGTTGGCGCCTTTCGCCTCCTGGCGGCCGTAGTCGACTTCGCGGACGGCGTGCCCGGTGTCCTCGTCGTCCTCGTCGTGCTCGGCGTCTTCCGAGGCCGTGCCGCCCGGGCCCGCGTCGCGCCGGCGCTGCCGTCCGCTGCCCTCGACGCCGCCCTCGACGGCGCCTTCGACGATGCGTTGCGGCGCGAGCGTGAAGCCCATCGCCGCGAACCAGGCGAGCATCGCGTGGTCGCGCCAGTCGGCGGAGGTGAGCACCTCGCGGCAGCCGTGTTGGCGCGCCCACTGCGACACGGCCTCGAAGAGCTGCCGGCCGATGCCGGCGCCGCGATGTTCGGCGCGCACGCCGAGCAGCTCGAGCCGCAGCACCCGCTGCCGGCGCCCGAACTCCCCCTCGAGCACACGCGCGAGCATGAAGCCGACCAGCGCGCCGCGCGCCGGGTGGAGGCCGCCATGGCCCTCGCTCCCGCCCTGGCTCTCGCCTTCTCCCGCGAGTGCGGCGAACTGCACGTGCAGCCCGGCTTCGCGCCGCGCGGCGCGCAGGCGCCGCTCGATGTAGTCGCGGCGCGTGCGGCCCTGCGCGGCGGCGTCGATCGCCACCACGGCGTCCAGATCCGACGCGGCGAGCGGCCGGATGACGGCCGGGGGCCTCGGCGGCGCGGGCGGTTTCAGCTGCGTGGGCATGGCCATGGCGGTGTCCTCGGGATCGGCGTCGGGCAATGCGGGGCGTGCGTGGGCGTGCGCAAGGCCGGCGTTGTCAAGCGCCGGCGTGCTCGAAGGCGAGCCGGCGGTCAGTGTCGTCGTCGAGCAGGTCGTCGAGCAGCGGCAGCAGCGCCATCGTCTCCTTCTGGATGTGCGCGACCTGCCGTTCGGTGAACTCGAGGCCGAGGCGGCGGAACGGCTCGGGTGCGGCGAGCCGCCCCAGGGCGGCGGCGCGGGCGAGCGGCAGCAGCTCGGCGGCGACGGCGCGGATGCTCTCGTGCTCCTCGGTGAGCAGGGCCGCGATGGCGCCGTCGCCGCCTTCGGCGAGCAGCGGGAAGAGCTCGCGCTCCTCGAAGTCGAAGTGGCGCGCGGACTCGCGTTCGAGCTGCGGCACCAAGGCGCGCGCCAGCGCCGGCCAGGCCTCGGTCTCGCGCCGGACGATCGCGCTCTCCAGGCGCCCGAGCAGCTCGAGCAGCGTGCGGTGCTCGTCGTCGAGCAGGCGGGGCACCTGGCGTGTGGCGTTCATGCCTGAAGCCTAGGCGGTGTCGCCGCGCCTGCCCTTGTTCCAGTTCAACCCGGATCCGCCCGCTGGACACGCCGATCGAGCCACCCGCGGGCGCGCCCGACTGCCGGATGCGGATTCAGCCGCCGCCGGGCTCGCGCGCGGCTGGGCCCGCCGGCACGGCCTCGTCGGCCGCCGCGCCGACGAGACGCCGGCACAGCACCACGAAGAACGCCGCGAAGGCCACCGCGCCGGCACCTCCCGCCGCCGCCGCCGCCCGGATCAGCCAGGTCGACTCGAGCGCGGTGCCCGCGGCGAGCAGCAGCAGCGCCGCGACGTGGCAGCGCCAGTGCACGGCGAGCGCCGGCGCCAGCGTCAGCATCGAAGGCGTCGGCCCGCGCCGTCGCCCGCGCGCGGCATGCATCGCCGCCAGGAAAGGCAGGATGCGGTGCAGCACCGCGAACAGGAAGCTGAGCAACCAGGCGCCGACGGCGGCGACCACGAAGAGGCGGCTGGCGATGCCGCGCACCTCGCTCGGCACGCGCGTCCCGGCGCCGCCTCCGGCCGCGGCGGCGCCCGTGGCTGCAGCGGCTCCCAGCCGCGCCGTCTCGAGCGCGTCGAGCGTCAGCACGACGCCCGCGAGCAGCAGCGCGAGGCCGGCGCCCACCCAGGCCACTTTCAACAGCGTCGCCGTGCTGCCGAGGTTCTTGCGCAGGCCCTCGGCCAGCGTGCGCCGCATCGCGTGCAGGTGCACGGCCAGGGCCACGGCACCGAGCAGCCACGCCGCCACGCGCGCGCCGATGGCCGACGCGCCGCCGAGGAAAGCGGCCAGCGCGGCCAGCACCACCGCCGCCGCCGCCGCGCCGCCCCAGGCGAGCTGCACGCGCTCGTCGGGCAGCGGGCCGATCGCGAACATCGGCAGCACGATCGTCGACATGCCGAGCACGAGCATGCCCATGACGCCGAAGAGGCCCGCCGCGAGGTGCAGCGTGCGCGCGGTGTCGCGCTCCCACAGCGGCGTGCCGAGCCACAGCGCGACGAGCGCGCCGGCGCTCAGCAGCAGCAGCGCCAGCGCCGCCAGCGCCGCCCAGGCGTGGCTCACCACGCCGGGCATGCCCTGCGCGCCGCGCAGGTTGAGCGCCACGAGCAGGCCCCAGCCGACGAGCGCCACGCCGACGGCCGCCGCGCCCGCCGCCAGCCACACCGGCCGCACCAGCCCCATGCCGAGCGTCACCATCACCACGCCGGGCACGAGCAGCGCCGCCAGCGCACCGGCCGGCAGCGCGTGGCGCACCGGCTGCCGGGTGGCCACCGGCAGCATCTGCAGGCTGGCGCCGACGGCGCTGGTGACGAGCACGCCGAGCGTGGCCGCGTGCAGGGCGGCGAGCGGCCAGCCGAGCCCGCCGGCGCCTTCTGCCCAGGCCCTGGCGCCGAGCGCCAGCGCCGCCCAGGCCCAGAGGTGGAACAGCGTGGCCGCGCCGAAGCAGGCAAACGGCACGGCGGCCGGCAGCAAGCGGCCACCGGCGCCGGCGACGAAGGTGCCGCCGAGCCGGCGCCGCGGCCGGCGAGGGGACGGTGTGGTCGGCGGTACGGGCATGGCCGCTGGCGGCACGGGGCCTCCCATGGTGATCGACCGGCGGTGAGGTGCTCGAGCCGATGGCGGCCGCATGAGCCGGCTAGGCCACCGGGGCGAGCCTGAGGCGCACCTCGCCCGGCTCGCCATCGATGCGCTCGGCCCACCACCCGAGTTGCAGCAGCTCGGGGTACAGGTGGACCGGGTCGCGGTCGTGGTGCACGATGATCGCGCTGGCCGTGCTTGCCGTACTGGCCAATGATCCCTGGTGGACCTCGATCACGAGGCGCAGGATCTGCGTCAGCGGCTGCGGCGCCGCGAGGCCGCGCACGTCGATGTGCACGCCGTCGGGCGCGCTCCACACCTTGGCCAGCCACGGGTCGCGCGCGTTCATGGCGTCCGTGTGCTCGCTGCCGTGGCCCACTGCGTGCGCGCGGCGCCCGAGGCATCCGAGGCGCATGCCTCGCATGGGGCGCAGGGCTCGCATGGCGTGCCTGGCGCAGGGGCGGCGAACGTCGCGGCGGGGGTGAAGGGAGCGCAGGGGGCGCAGGCGGCGCAGGCGGCGGAGGCGGCGAGCTCGGCCGCGGCGCGTGCCGCGAGCTCGCGTCGCAGCAGCTTGCCGGTACCGGTGCGCGGCAAGGCGGGCAGCGCGTGCAGCGAGGCGGGCCGCTGGTGCGGCGGCAGCATGGCGACGCGCTCGGCGAGCCTGGCCTGCGCGCGCGCCGGGTCGTCGGCGACGAAGAACAGTGCCACGGCCTCCAGCCCGTCGGCGTCGGCCACGCGCGCGGCAGCGGCCTCGCGGAGTTCGCCGACCTCGCTCGACAACTGCTGCTCGAGCGCCACGAGGTCGACCCAGCGCCCGCGCAGCTTGACCAGCGAGTCCTCGCGGCCGGCGAAGCGCCAGCACCCCGCCCCGGCGGGCACGAACAGGTCGGCGGGGCAGAACGCGCCCTCGGCGGTGAAGCTCGCCGCCGCCGCCGCGGGGCGGTCGTGGTAGCCGAGCGCGAGCGTCGGCGTGCGCAGCTCGAGGCGTGTCGGCTCGCCTGCGGCGGCGGCCGCGGCATCGAGCGGGCGCACCTCGACGCCGGGCGATGGTGCGAGCGCGTCCTCCTGGCCCTCGTCGGCCTCTTCGCGTTCTCGGCCGTCCTGGTCCCCTTCGTGCCCTGCGCCCTTGCCGAGTGCGCCGGGTGCGCCGGGTTCACATGGTTCGTCGGGTGCGTCCGGCTCGCCGACCCGGGCCTTGCCCGCGGCCAGGGCGGGTGCCGCGCTCGTCAGCACCAGCACCAGCGTCTCCGAGGTGCCGTAGCCGTTCACGATCGGCAGCCCGCTCGCTTCGCGCCAGCGCCGGCCGAGGCGCGCGGGCAGCGGTTCGCCGGCGCTCACGCACAGGCGCAGCCCGGCCTCGCGCAGCGCCGCGGCATGGCCCTCGCGCATCAGGTCGCGGTAAAGCGATGGCACGCTGAAGAGCACCGTCGGCGACAGCCGCCGCACCGCGGCCGCCAGCGCCGCGGCGTTCGGCCAGGCGGGGTCGAGCAGCACCGTGCACCCGGTGGCGAGGCCGGCGAGCAGCACGTTGACCAGCGGGTAGGTGAAGAACAGGCGCGAGCTGCCGAACAGCCGGTCGGCGGGCACGATGCCGAGCCTCTGCGTGGAAACCATGGCGATCGAGCGCAGCGTGCGCTGTGCATGCACCACCGCCTTCGGGCGCCCCGAGCTGCCCGACGAGTGCACCCAGAAGGCCGGCGCCTCGTCGTCGCGCGCCACCGCGGCGCAGGGCGTTGCGGCCCGCCACGCGGCGCGGGCCTCGGCGAGCGTCACGAGCCGCGGCGGCGATGCCGGCCGCACCTCGTCCGCGGCCGCCCCTGCGGTCGCGCCCATGCCCGTGCGCGTGCCCGGGCCATGGCTCGTGCTCGCGCCCATGTTCGTGCTCGTGCTCGTGCCCGCGTCCTGGCCGAGGCTCTCGACGACGACGAAGGCAAACCGCGCCTCGTCGAGCATCGCCTGCCACTCGGCGGCCGGCACGCGCGGGTTCACGCCGACGGCCACGCCGCCGGCCCACAGCACGCCGAGCCAGGCCACCACCCACTCGATGCCGTCGGGCAGCTTGACGGCCACCGGCTCGCCCGGTGCGAGGCCGCGCGCGCGCCAGGCCGCGCCGGCGCGCGCGACGCGCTCGCGCAACTCGCCGTAGCTGAGGTGATCGAGGGCACCGGCGCCGGCCTCGGCACCTGCAACGGCATCTGCATCGGTGCCCGCGCCGCCGGCGCGGCAGACGAGCGCGATGTGTGCATCGTCGCGGCCCGGACGGCTCTCGAGCAGCCAGGCGGCGCCGTTCATGGCTTCGTGCCCTCCATGCCCTCAATGCCCTTCATGTCCGCTCGTCGTTCGCGGCCGCGGGCCGCCGCGTGGGTTCGGGCGCCGGCGCGTGATCCGGTGAGTGATCCAGTGCGTGAGCCGGCGCGTGATCCCGCGCGGCCGCCCTGGCGCTCGCCACGCCTGGGGCAAGGGCGGCGAGACCGGCCAGCTCGCCCAGCAACCGCTCGGCCGCCGCCACCGCTGCGAGGCGCCGGTGGTTCGACGCCGTGACCGTGCTGCGCATCGGCGTCACCTGCCTGGCCACGAGGCGGCCGAGGGCGTGCAGCGCCGCATCGTCCACCGGTCGCTCGAGCAGGTCCTCGGTGCCCGCCAGCCGCAGCGGGTGCGAGTTCGTGCCGCTGATGCCCACGCTCAGCGCCGCCAGGCAGCCCCGGGCGTCCACGCGCAGGGCCACCGCGACGCCGGCGAGCGGGAAGTCCATCGCCATGCGCACCCTCGCCTTGTGATAGGCGCTCGCCGTGCCCGGTGCCACGTGCGGCACGTGCACGGCGGCGAGCAACTCGCCCTCGGCGAGGCTCAGGTGCGCCGCGCCGTCGTCGCGGTAGAGCGCAGCGAGCGGCACGCGCCGGCGCGGCGTGAGCGCGCCGACGATCTCCACCTCGGCGCCGTAGGCGAGCAACGGCGCCGCGAGGTCGCCCTCGTAGGCGGCGTGGCAGCGCTGCCCCTGCGGCGCGACATGGCAGGTGTCGCCGCCGTGCTTGAGGCAGAAGCCGTTGGCCTCGCGCCACCAGGCGCTCTGGTTGTAGTGGATGCAGCGCGTGTCCTGGCAGAGGTTGCCGCCGAGCGTGGCCACGGTTCGGTGGCCGGGGCCGGCGACGGCGCCGGCGGCCTGCACCAGCGCCCGCAACTCGCGCGCGAGCTCGGCGTGCCGCTCGAGCCGCGCCAGCGTGACGCCGGCACCGAGCGACCAGCCCGCCGCGTCGCGCTCGATGCGGCCGAACTCCGCCACGCCGCCGAGGTCGACGATCCAGCGCGCCGCGTGCAGCCCGCGCCGCAGGTTGGGCATCAGGTCGGTGCCACCGGCGAGCGGCATCGCGCCCGGACGCAGCAGCAGGACCGCCGCGTCGGCCAGCGTGGCCGGGCGGAGGACGTCGAAATCGCCAGCGCTGCGCATCAGATCGGCTCCCGGGTTGGTGTGGCGGCGACGGTGGTGGCGGCCGTCGCGGCCTTCGTGGTGGTGGCGTCATGGCCGGCGCCGGCGTCGACGGCGGCGCCGGCCGCCGCCGCGGCATCGCCCGCGCCCCCCGAGCGGCCGCGGCGCGCCGCGGCCAGCCGGGCTTCGCGCCGCCGCTGCTGCAGCGCCTCGAGCAGCCGGTCGGGGGTGATCGGCAGCGTCGTGATGCGCAGGCCGGTCGCGTCGTGGATGGCCGCGGCCAGCGCCGGCGGCACGCTGTGCAGGCCGCCTTCGCTCGCCTCCTTGGCGCCGAAGGGGCCGAGCGGGTCGATGCTCTCGACCAGCGTCACGTCGATCGGCGGCGAATCGACCGCGGTCGGCATCCGGTAGTCGAGGAAGTTGGCACGCAGCGGCAGCCCCTCGTGGTACTGCGTCTCCTCGGACAGCGCCTGGCCGAGCCCCATCCACACGGCGCCTTGCACCTGGCCCTCGACGGCGAGCGGGTTGATGGCACGGCCGCAATCGTGCGCGGCCCAGCAGTGCAGCACCCGCACTTCGCCCGTGCCCTCGTCGACCTCGACCTCGACCACCTGGGCCGCGTACGAGAAGGCCGCGGCCGAGCCGACCGCGGCGCCGCGGAAGCGGCCACCCTGGGTTTCGGGCGGCGTCGACCAGCTGCCGCGGGCGGTGAGCGTGCCGCCATCGGCGAGCGCCGCCTGCACGACCTGCGCGAAGTCGAGCGCGCGCTCGCTGCCGGAGTTGCCGGAGCTGTCGGCGCTGCCGGTGACCACGCAGCGCTCGCCGAGCCATTCGATGTCCTCGGCGGCGCAGCCCAGCCGGCGCGCCGCCGCCTCGACGAGCAGGCCCTTCAGCGCCTCGGCGGCGCGCATCGCCGCATTGCCGACCATGAACGACACGCGCGACGAGTACGAGCCGTTGTCCTTGGGCGTGAGCGCGCTGTCGCCGGCGACGACGCGGATGCGCGCCAGCGGCAGCAGCAGCACCTCGGCCGCCACCTGCGCCAGCAGCGTCGACGACCCCTGGCCGATGTCGGCGGCACCGGTGAGCAAGGTGATGCTGCCGTCGAAGTCGAGCTTGAGGTTCACCACCGCATGCGGCTCGCCGCTCCAGTGCACCGGCTTGGCCGAGCCCGAGACATAGTGCGAGCAGGCCATGCCGAAGCCGCGGCGCAGCGGGCCGGAGTCGATGGCGGCGGCGGCCGCGGCGCGCGGTTCGTGCAGATCGCCCTTTGCACGCTGTGCTTGCTCTGCGCGCCGTTCCCGCCACGCCTTCCAGCCGCTTGCCCGCTCCACGGCCTGCATGCACTGCGGCAGGCCGTAGCTGTTGACCTGCAGCTCGTTGAGCGTGCGATGCGGCGGCGTGATCAGGTTGGCGCGCCTGAGCGCAAACGGGTCCAGCGCCAGCCGCTCGGCCGCCTCGTCGAGCAGCGACTCGAAGGCGAAGCGCACGTTCACCGCGCCGTGGCCGCGCATCGCGCCGCAGGGCGGCAGGTTGACGTAGACGCGCCAGCCGCGGTAGCGCACCGCGCCGACGCGATAGAGCGCGTGCAGCAGCGCGCCGGCGTAGAGGATCGTCACGAGGCCGTAGCCGGCATAGGCGCCGCCGCGCTGCACGACCTCGGCATCGACGGCGGTGATCTCGCCCGTGCGCTTGAAGCCGAGCTTGAGCCGGATCGCCGAGGCCGGCCGGCCGCGGTGCGTGAGGAAGGCCTCCTCGCGCGTCAGCTCGAGCTTCACCGTGCCGCCGGCGGCGCGCGCCAGCGCTGCCGTCACCATCTCGAAATTCAGCGGCTCGACACGGTGCCCGAAGCCGCCGCCGACGAAGGGCTTGATCACGCGCACGGCGGCGGTGTCCAGGCCGAGCGTGCGCGCCAGCGTCAGGTGCAGGTAGTACGGCACCTGCGTCACCGAGTGCACGGTGAGGCGGCCGCTTTCCGCGTCCCACTGCGCGACGGTGGCGTTGAGCTCGATCTGCCCGTGCGCGACCTCGGCACAGTCGAAGCGCCGCTCGAGCACGAGGTCGGCGGCGGCGAAGCCGGCCTCGACGTCGCCGAAGTCCTGCTCGACCGAGCGCTCGAGGTTGCCGGGCTTGTCTTCGTGCAGCAGCACGGCGCCGGGGGCGCGCGCGGCGTCGGTGTCGAAGTGGGCCGGCAGCGGCTCGATCTCGAAGCGCACCGCGGCCAGCGCGGCGGCGGCCGCGGCTTCGTCGTCGGCGGCGACGGCGAAGAGCGGCTCGCCACGGTAGCGCACGCGCCCCCGCGCCAGCGGCCACTCGTTCTGCGCGATCGGAATGACGCCGTAGGGGGCGGAGAAGTCCTCGCCGGTGACCACCGCGCGCACGCCCGGCAGCGCCAGCGCGGCCGACGCATCGATGCGGCGGATGAGCCCGTGCGCCACCGGGCTGCGCGCGATGCGGCCGACGAGCGCGTTCGCGAACGGCAGGTCGGCGGTGTAACGGGCGCGCCCGCTCACCTTCTCGAGGCCGTCGAGCAGCGGCTGGCGCACGCCCACCGAGTGCTGCGGCGGCGCGGCTTCATGCGGTGCGGCCTTGTGCGGCGGGGCTTCGTGCAGTGCAGGACGGGCGTTCATGTTCGTTGCTCCGCGGCGGCCTGCACCGCCTCGACGATCTTCACGTAGCCGGTGCAGCGGCAGAGGTTGCCGGCCAGCGCGGCGCGGATCTGCGCCTCGCCCGGGTGCGGCTCGCGGCGCAGCAGGGCCTCGGCGGCCATGACCATGCCGGGCGTGCAGAAGCCGCATTGCGCGCCGAGCTTCTCGTGGAAGGCGCGCTGCAGCGGCGCCAGGTGCCCGGCGGGGGCCAGCGACTCGATCGTCTCGATCGCCCGCCGCTCGACACTGGCCGCGAGCGTGATGCAGGCCAGGCGCGGCTCGCCGTCGACGAGCACCGTGCAGGCACCGCACTCGCCGCCGTCGCAGCCCTGCTTGGTGCCGGTGAGCTGCAGCGTCTCGCGCAGCACGTCGAGCAGCAGGGCGCCGCCCGGCACCGCGACGGCGCGCATGCGGCCGTTCACTTGCAGCGACAGCAGGTGCTCGCTCATTGGACGACCTTCGGGCTTCGCCCTCCGGAATTCGCCCGCGTCCACGCGAGTGGACCCTTCGAGTCCGTCGCGGCCGGGCGGGCTCATGGCATGCCCTTCGCGGCCGGCGCCGCGTCGCCCGCGGCGTGGCGCAGGTCGTGCACGCGCACCGCCTTGCCCTGCGAGCGCGGCAGCGTGCCCGGCGCCTGCACGGCCACTTCGGCGCTGAGCCCGATCATCGACTTGAGGTGGTGCTGCGCTTCGCGCGCCAGCAGCGGCCAGGTGGCGGCGTCCGTGCCCGGCTGCGCCTCGATCTCGACGGCCAGCGTGTCGAGCGCGCCGGCGCGCCGCACGACGAGGCGGTAGTGCGGCGCGAGTTGCGGCCGGTCGACCAGCACCGCCTCGATCTGCGACGGGTAGACGTTGACGCCGCGGATGATCAGCATGTCGTCGTTGCGCCCGGCCACGCGCAGGATGCGCAGGTGCGTGCGGCCGCAGGCGCAGCGCGAGCGCGTCAGGCGCGTGATGTCGCGCGTGCGGTAGCGCAGCATCGGCAGCGCCTCCTTCGTGAGCGTGGTGATGACGAGCTCGCCGGCCGCGCCCTCGGGCGCCGGCGCACCCGTCTCGGGGTCGATCAGCTCGAACAGGAAGTGGTCTTCCCAGCCGTGCAGGCCTTCGCGGCACTCGCATTCGCAGGCCACGCCCGGGCCCATGATCTCCGACAGGCCGTAGACGTCGTAGGCGACGAGGCCGAGGCGGGCCTCGATCTGCTGGCGCATCGCCGCGCTCCAGGGCTCGGCGCCGAAGAGACCCACTTCGAGCCGGCTCGTGCGCAGGTTGACGCCCATGCTGTCGGCGACCTCGGCGATGGCGAGCGCATACGACGGCGTTGCGCACAGCACGCGCGCGCCGAAGTCCACGAGCAGGGCCACCTGGCGCTCGGTGCCGCCGCCGGACACCGGCACGACCACGCAGCCCAGGCGCTCGGCGCCGGCATGGGCGCCGAGCCCGCCGGTGAACAGGCCGTAGCCATAGGCGTTGTGCACGATGTCGCCCGGCCGCACGCCGGCGCCGGCCATCGAGCGCGCCATCAGCTCGGCCCAGCGTTCGAGGTCGCCGCGTGTGTAGCCGACGACGGTGGGCTTGCCGGTCGTGCCGGAGGAGGCATGCAGCCGTGCCAGGTCGGCCGGTGCGCGCGCGAAGAGGCCGAACGGGTAGTGCTCGTGCAGGTCGCCCTTGACCATGAAGGGCAGGCGCTGCAGGTCTTCGAGGCGCTGCAGCGCCTCGGGGTGCAGCCCGGCGGCTTCGAGGCGCTGGCGTTGCCAGGGCACATGCGCCCAGGCGTTTCCGAGCGTCTGCCGCAGGCGCTCGAGCTGCAGCGCGGCCAGTTCGTCGCGCGACAAGGTCTCGACCGCCGGCGAGAGCATGCCGTGGGCGGCGAAGTGGCGGGGCTCGGTGGCGACTCCCATCTTGAACCTCTCAGCGTGGGGCGGCGTGCCGCGTGATCGACGGCGACACGGATACGGATGGCGACGCTTGTGGCAGCGGGTGCGATGCCGGGTGCGGCGATGCGTGCGCCGATGCGTGCGGGGATGCATGTGGCCCACCGGGTGACACATGCGGCACGCCGCGCACCGGCAGACAGGAGATCGCGAAACCCTGGTTGAATGCCAGGCGCGTGATCAGCGCGAACTTGAACCAGGCGCCACCGGCGAGCGCGAGCGCGCCGGCGGCCCCGAGCGCGGGGGCGGCCAGGCCTGCCGGCAGCGGCGAGGCGAGCGCCACCAGGGCGAAGCAGACCGCCAAGCCGCTGAGCAGGTTGAACAGCATGCCCGTGCGCGCGAACGTTTTGCGCTGCGCCCGCGGCACCTTCAGCCGGGCGTGCCAGCCGTAGCCGAGCAGCCCGCGCAGCAGGGTGGCGAAAACGAGGCCCCAGCCGAGCACGACGGATGGCGTTGCGGCGGCAGCCGGAGCCGCCGCTGCGTGGGCGGCAGTGGGCGCGAGGAGCAGCAACGCCGCGCCCGCGCCCTCGGCGAGCGCGGTGGCGAGGATCAAAGGCGCCAGCAGGGGCTCGCGCCAGGCCGGAATGCCCTTGGCCGCGTTCAGGATGCGGGCCTGGCAGACGATGAAGGCGACCGCCGCCAGCGCCGCGAAGGCGGCGTGCGGCATCGACGGCTGCCCGGTCGAGACCCAGGCCGCCACCGCCGCGAGCAGCACGATGGCGGCCAGCGCCTCGCGCGTCATCCACGACCGGCGTGCATGCCTGAGCACGTTCAGCGCGCGCAGCGGCCGGCCGATCTCGGCCCACACGGCGAGCAGGCCCGCGGCCACCGCGAGCGCGCCGAGCGCGGCCAGCCACGGCGGCGCCGCGGCGACCGCCGCGGCCACGACCAGCCCGCTGCCCGCGCCCCCGGCCATGAAGTTGAGCGCGGCGCGCGCGTCCCAGTGCTGCTGCAACCACGGCTGCGGACCGTAGGCGGGCGCCGGCGGGCGCTTGGCCTTCTTGATCGCCTTCATGATCGCTCTCATGCCGCGACCTCCGCGCCGCCCCACAGGTAGTGGAATCCGGGGCCGGTGCCCAGTTCCTCGTGCATGCGGAAATGCCGGTTCTCGGCCAGCAAGCGGCTAACGTTGCTGTGCGCATCGTCGAGGTCGCCGAAAGCGAGCGCGTCGGCGATGCAGGCATTGACGCAGGCCGGAGTCGCCTCGGGGTCGATGCCGGGCACCAGGCCCTGCGCCGTGCCGGCATCGATGCGCTCGACGCAGAAGGTGCACTTGGTGGCCACGGCGAGCCGCGCCTCGTCGTGCCGCTTCGCCTCGTGCGCCGAGGCCCGGCCGTAGGCGAAGGTCGCGCGCTCGGTCTTGTAGCGCGCCTGATAGGGGCAGGCGACGGCGCAGTAGGCGCAGCCGATGCACGCGTCGTAGTCGATGGTGACGATGCCGTCGGCACGCTTCTTCGTCGCCTGCGTCGGGCAGACGTCGCGGCAGGGCGGCTCGTCGCAGTGCTGGCAGCCGACCGGCACGAAGGCGCGCTGCACGTCGGGGTAGCTGCCGAACTCCATGTCGAGCACGCGCCGCCACTGCACGCCCGGCGGCGTGGCGTTGGCGTGCTTGCACGCCGCCGTGCAGGTCTGGCAACCGACGCAACGGCGCAGGTCGGCGACCATCGCCCAGCGCGTCATGCGGCCACCCCCTTCTCGCCGCGGGTCGGCTCGTTGGGCTTCTTCGCGTTGCGCGCTCCTTCGCTTCGGTCGCCCCGCTCGTCCTCCTCCTCCTCCTGTTCGTCGTGCGCTGCCTTGACGAGCCGCACGCGCACGAGGTCGGCGCTGGAGCCGGTGGCGTCGGTGAGGTCCAGCGACATCTGCGCCAGCGCATTGAGGCTCGGCATGCCGAAGTCGCGCGCCAGCGGCGTCTCCCAGTGGCCGAACTGGCCGATGAGCAGCAGCGTGTCGGGCCGGATGCCCTGGCGCAGCACGGCGTGGCCGCGCACGCGCCGCTTCGGCGTCGAGATCTCGATGGCATCGCCGTCGGCGATGCCGAGCGCCGCGGCGGCGCCGGCATTGACGATGACGCCGCGGTGGCCGGCGATGTTCTCGGCCACCTCGCGGATCATCTGCAGGCCGGCATTGCCGCCCCACGCGTACTGCATGCTGCGCGCGGTGATCAGCCAGAACGGGTAGGCCCGCGCATCACCGCCGCTCTTCACGAGCGCCTCCTCCCACAGGCCGGGGAAGTCCTTGTACGGGGGCAGCGCCGCGTATTCCTCGAGCTGCCGGTCCCACCAGTGCATGCCGTGTTCGTGCAGCCGGCGCCCGAGCTCGACGCCCACGCGCTCGAGCCGCTCCTGGTAGGGCAACTCGAAGCGCAGGCCGCGGCTTTGCAGCGTCGGCAGCAGGTACCAGCGGCTTTGCGGGAAGGGCTGCGTCATGAGCCCGTGCTCGCGCCACCAATCCAGGCCGTGCACCTCGGCGCCCTCGCTCACCTCGGCGCTGGCGGCGCGGCACACGGCGTCCCAGACCGCCTCGCGCGTCGGGCTCGTGTCGGTGGCGAGCGCGAAGTCGCCGTGCTCGTGCGCCAGCGGCACGCCGCAGGCGCCCTTGTTGATCGCCGCCACGTACTTGGCGGTGAGCCCGGTGCGCGCGGCCAGCTCGCCGGCCACCTCGGTGAAGTCGCGCGCCTGGCCGCGCGGCGCCACCGCCGGCTGGCGCAGCGCGAAGCCCTCGTGCTGCCAGAACTGCTCGACGTACTTCGTGCCGCCGATCCGGATGAGCTGTAGGCTCTCGAGGTCGGTGGCGTCGGGCAGCAGCAGGTCGGCGAAGTGGTTGGTCTCGTCGCGCGTGTAGGCGAAGGCGACGACGAACGGGAAGCGCGCCATCTTCTCGCCCAGCGCCGCCGTGTCCCAGAACGAGATGGCCGGGTTCGTGCGGTAGACGAACCACAGGTCGGGCGGCGTCACGCGCGGCAGGCCCGCGGGCGTGTCGTCGAGGAACATCCACGAGAAGTGCGTCGGGCCGAGCGCCTGGCTCCACGGCCCGTCGGCGGCCAGCGGCACCATCGTGCGGTAGGCGTTGCGGATGTTGGGCCTGGGCGACCAGAGCTCCTTGCTCGTCGGGTTGAGCGGGTAGTGCATGAAGCCGTCGACGCCCGGCACGACGCTGTCGTGCCGGTGCGACATCGGCCGCGTCAGGCGCACCGTGGTGCCGATGGTGCCGCCGGGCACTTCGAGCGCACCGACCAGCACTGCCAGCAGCGTGCGCGCCCAGCAGCATTCGTAGCCGCCCCAACCGTTGTTGACGGTCTTGCCGAGCGAGACGGCGACCGGGCGGTAGGGCATCGTCAGGCCGTCGATCTGAATCGTCTGGCCGACGCAGGCATGGTCGAGGTACTCGAGCGCGATGCGGCGCATGCGCGCGGCCGGCACGTCGCAGACGGCCTCGGCCCACTCGGGCGAGTAGGCGGCCATGTGCTCGACGAGGCGCGTGAAGGCGGTCGCGCCTTCGAGCTCGCCGCCGGCCAGGATCTCGCCGTCGGCGCCCACCTCCACGGCCGTGGCGGTGAAGCGGCCTTCGAGCGCCTCGTCGATGCCGGCGGCATCGTGCGGCACGGCGCGCGCCGTCAGGCGATCCCACACGAGCGGCTTGCCCGACGCGGGGTCGCGCAGGTAGAAGCCGTGCGCGCCCACCAGGTAGGGCGAGGCGGTCCAGCGCTGCAGGAAGGCGACGTCGAGGCGCTCGCGCGGCGCCTCGTGCAGCAGGACATGGATCAGCGCATAGAGGAACGCGGCATCGGTCTTCGGCTTGATCGGCACCCATTCGGCCGAGCAGGCGCCGGTGATCGACAGGTGCGGCTCGACCTGCACGCGCTTCATGCCGCGCACGCGGGCGCGCGCGTGGCGGGCGATGCCGACCACGCCACCCGAGGCCTCGACGTTGGCGCCGCAGCTGATGAGGTAGTTGCAGTGCGGCGTGTCGGGCGCGACGATGAAGGCGCGGTGCCAGTACTCGCCGTACAGGTGTTCGCTGTGGTAGCACTTGACGCCCTGGCCGGAGCCGATGCCGAAGTCCACCGGCCCCCACGCGGCCAGAAAGGCCGGGAAGCTGCCCATGTACATCTGCGGCGTGCCGCCGCCGCCGAAGCTGGCGGCCACGCACGGGTAGCCCGAGGCATCGACGAGGCCCTCGGCGCGGATCGCCAGCAGCCGCTCGCTGATCGTCTGCAGCGCTTCCTCCCACGAGATCTCGACGAAGCCCGGGTCCTCGTGCCGGCCCTTGTTCGGATTCGTGCGCTTCATCGGCGCCAGCACGCGGTGCGGGTTGTAGGTCTTCTGGATGAGGCCGAAGGCCTTCACGCAGACCTTGCCGCCGCCGGGGTGCACGGCCGCGGCGCAGAAGTTGGGCTCGATCTCGGTGGCCACGCCGTCCTCGACCTTGACGGTGGCGAGGTCGGGCCCGGCCACGCACTGGTAGCAGTAGGTGGGGACGTGGCGCGTGCCGAGGGTGCCACCCGCGGCACCTGCGGCACCCGCGGCACCCGTGCCACCCCCATCCCTGCCTGACGCCACGGCGCTCATCGCCTTCACCCCTGTGCCGCCCTGGCCTTGGCCGCCTTGGCGGCGAGGCGCTCGCCGGTCTTCGCCACGTCGACGACGAAACGGGCGTGGCGGCCGCGCACGATGGGCTCCACGGCATCGCGGCCGGAGACCTCGAAGGTCACGACACGGCCGTTGACCTCGGCCACGCGCACGGCCAGCGTCACCGGCATGCCCACCAGCGTCGCGGCGAGGTGGTCGATCTCGACGCGCGTGCCCACCGAGTCCTCGCCGGGATCGAGGTGGGCGAGCAGCAGGTTGCGGCAGGCGACCTCGATGTCGCGCACCAGCACCGGTGTGGCGTAGACACGCGCCGCCTCGCCCATGAAGTTGATCGTGCGTTCGCGGTCGACCACGAACGAGGTCTCGGTGTCGAGGCCGGCTTGCAGGGTCGCTTTCATCGCTTCGGATCTCCTCGTTGTTCAGTGGCCGTTCAGTCGTCGTTCAGGGGCGCTGAGCGGCCGTCCGTGATCACCCAGCGGTCGTTCACAGCCCGAGGTAGGCCCGCTGCACCTGGGCGTCGTGCAGCAGCTCGGTGCCGCCGCCCTCGGCGACGATGCGGCCGGTGGCCATCACGTAGCCGCGGTCGGCGATGGCGAGCGCCGCGCGCGCGTTCTGGTCGACGAGCAGGATGGTCGTGCCGCGCGCGCGCAGCGCCTTGATGTGCCTGAAGATCTCGGCCACCAGTTTCGGCGCCAGGCCCATGCTCGGCTCGTCGAGCAGCAGCAGGCGCGGCTCGGCCATGAGGGCGCGGCCCAGAGCCAGCATCTGCTGCTGGCCGCCGGAGAGCGTGCCGGCGGCCTCGGCGCGCTTGTCGCGCAGCACCGGGAACATCGCGTAGACCGAGCCGAGCGCCGCGGCCCGCCCGCGCGCGAAGGCGCCCAGGCGCAGGTTGTCCTCGACGCTCAGCGGGCCGAAGACCTGCCGCCCCTCGGGCACCTGCACGATGCCGCGCTGCACGCGCCGGCGCGGCGTCTCGGCGGCGATGTCGTCGCCCTCGAAGCGCAGCCGGCCGCCGTGCATCGGCTGCACGCCCGACAGCGTGCGCAGCAGCGTCGTCTTGCCGGCGCCGTTGGCGCCGACGATGGCCACCAGCTCGCCGGCGCGCACGTGGATCGACACGTCGGCGAGCGCCGGGATGCGTCCGTAGCGGCTGCCCACGCCTTGCGCCTCAAGCATGACCGCCCGCCTGCCGCGCGGCCGGCGCGGTGTTGCCGAGCGTGCCGTGCATGTCGAGCGCGCCGCGCATGTCGAGCGTGCCGCCCGTGCCTTGCGCGGCCCCCTCCGTGGCGCTCTCGGTCACGAGGCCCTCGACGCCGAGATAGGCCTCGATGACGCGCTCGTCGCGCGCCACCTCGGCGGGGGTGCCTTCGGCCAGCTTCGTGCCGTGGTCGAGCACGAGCACGCGGTCGGACACCTCCATCACCAGCGCCATGTTGTGCTCGACCAGCAGCACCGTCATGCCGCCGGCGGCGAGCGTGCGGATGAGCGCATCGATCTCGCGCGCCTCGGTGGGGTTGAGGCCGGCGGCGGGTTCGTCGAGGAGCAGCAGCTTCGGCTCGAGCGCCAGTGCGCGCGCGATCTCCAGGCGCTTCAGCGCCCCGTAGGGCATGGCGTCGGCGCGCGCGCCGGTCCAGGCGCCGAGGCCCACCTGCTGCATCAGCTCCAGGGCGCGGGCGCGGCTGCGGTGCTCGGCCCAGACCATCGGCTCCAGGCGCAGCAGTGCCGGCAGCAACGCCTGGCTCTCGCGCAGATGGCGCCCGGTCATGACGTTCTCCAGCGCCGTCATGTTGAAGAACACCTGCAGGTTCTGGAACGTGCGCGCCAGGCCGGCGGCGGCGAAGCGGTGCGCGGGCCGGCCGGCGAGGTCGTGCCCATCGACGGCGACGCGCCCGGTATCGGGCACGTACAGGCCGCTGAGCAGGTTCAGCAGCGTCGTCTTGCCGGCGCCGTTGGGGCCGATGATCGCCTGCACGCTGCCGGGGCTCACCTCGAACGAGAGGTTCTCGATGGCGCGCAGGCCGCCGAAGCGCTTGCTCAGGCCCTCGACGCGCAGCAGGCCCATGAGCAGTTCCTCAGCCGCGCCCGGCCAGGCGCGCCAGTGTCGGCACCACGCCGCGCGGCATGAGCACCATCGTCGCGATGAGCACGGCGCCGAAGACCATCATCTCGTAGTCCTTGAACACGGTCAGGAACTGCGGCAGCAGCGTCAGCACGACGGCGCCGACGACCGCGCCCCAGACCGAGGCCATGCCGCCGAAGACGACCATGATCACGAGCTCCACCGAGTGCAGGAACGAGGCGCGCGCCGGCGTGATGAAGCCGGCGTGGTGGGCCATCAGTGCGCCGGCGGCGGCGGCGATGAGCGCCGAGATGACGAAGACGCGCAGCTTCCAGCGTGCAGCGTCGATGCCGAGCGTCGTCGCCGCCACCTCCGAGCCGTGCAGCGCGCGCAGCGCGCGGCCGATCGGCGAATCGATCAGGTTGAGCGCCAGCAGCACCGTCAGCCACAGCGCCAGCGCGACGATGGCGTACCACAGCGCCTCGCCGCGCACGGCCTGCCCGAACACGGCGAGCGGCGGCACCGGCATGCCGTCGGGGCCGCCGGTGATGCGGTCTTCGTTGCCGAGCACGATCGAGACGATGACGCCGAAGCCGAGCGTGGCCATCGCCAGGTAGTGGCCCTTCAGCCTGAGCGTCGGGCGGCCGACCAGCCAGGCGAGCGCACCTACCGCGGCCACCGCGGCCGGGATGGACAGCCACACCGGCCAGCCCCAGCGGGCGGACGCGATGGCGCTGCCGTAGCCGCCGAGGGCGAAGAAGGCGGCATGGCCCAGGCTGATCTGGCCGGCGTAGCCGATGAGCAGGTTGAGGCCGACGCAGACGACGGCGTTGGCCATGACGAGGATCGCCACCTCGAAGAAGAAGGCGTTCGGGAAGGCGAACGGCAAGGCCGCGAGCAGCGCCGCCAGCAGCGCCGCCGTGACGATGCGCGGCGACGCCAGTCGCCAGGCCGGGCCCGCGGTCGGTCGCGCGGCCGGTCGCGTGGCCGGGCTCGGGCGTCCGCCCTCAGACACGCTCGCTGCCGCGCGCACCGAACAGCCCTCCGGGCAGGAAAAACAGCACGGCGAGGATCGCCACGAAGGCGATCGCGTCCTTGTAGGCCGAGGAGAGGAAGCCGGCGCCCAGGCCCTCGAGCAGGCCGAGCAGCAGGCCGCCGGCGACGGCGCCGCCGAAGCTGCCGAGGCCGCCGAGGATGGCGGCGGCGAAGCCCTTCAGCCCCAGCATCACGCCCACGTCGTAGGAGGTGAAGGTGATCGGCGCCGTCAGCACGCCGCCGAGCGCGCCGAGGGCCGCGGCGAGCGCGAAGCTGGCGCGCATGACGCCGCGCGTCGAGATGCCGGCCAGCCGTGCCGCCAGCGCGTTGATGGCCGTGGCGCGCATCGCCTTGCCGTACAGCGTGCGCTCGAAGAAGGCGCCGAGCGCCAGCACGGCGAGCGCGCCGCCGGCCAGCACCCACAGGCTCTGCGGC
The DNA here is from genome assembly GCA_016223165.1 of Burkholderiales bacterium. Taxonomy (GTDB): domain Bacteria; phylum Pseudomonadota; class Gammaproteobacteria; order Burkholderiales; family Burkholderiaceae_C; genus Rubrivivax. The sequence continues at coordinate 101,375 of JACRPO010000011.1, read as the reverse complement.
AGGACGGTGGCCCCGCCCGCGCCGCCCGAGCCGCCGAGAGCGATGGGCGTGTCGCCCGAGAACGGCGGCAGCGCGTGGATGCGCTTGTCCCACACCACCTGCGCGGCGCCGCGCAACAGCAGCGCCACGCCGATGGTGGTGATGATGAGGGTGACGACGCCGGAGGGGCCGTCGGCCTGCGCGCGCTCGAGCGCCAGCCACTGCACGAGCCCGCCGACCAGCGCCGCGCCGAGCACGGCCAGCGGCACCGCCGCCCACATCGGCAGGCCCAGGCCCACCGCCGAGACGGCGAGCATGCCGCCCAGCATCACGAACTCGCCCTGGGCGAAGTTGATGGCGTGGCTGGCGTTGTAGACGATCGAGAAGCCGAGCGCGACGAGCGCGTAGATGGCGCCGGAGGTCAGCCCGCCGGCGACGAATTGGAGCCAGGAGCCGGCCATCGCGTGTCTCGTGTCGACCGTGCTGCCCGCATCGCCGCCGCCGGCCCCGCTATTTCACGAGCGACCAGGTGCCGCCCTTCACCTCGAGCATGCGGAAGGCGCTCAGGTCCAGGCCCATGTGGTCGCTGGCCGACATGTTGACGACGCCGCCGGTGCCGACATAGCCGCGCGTCGCCTCGATGGCGTCGCGCACCTTGGCCTTGTCGGTGCTGCCGGCGGCCTTGACGGCGTTGAGGGCGATCGTCAGCCCGTCGTAGGCATGGCCGCCGAAGGTGGAGACCTCGCTCTTGTAGCGGCTCTCGAAGTCGTTGCGATAGGCGGTGACGACGGGCTTCTGCGGGTCGCCGGCGGCCAGCAGGTCGGCCACGAGCAGCGCCGCCGCGGGCAGGCGCACGCCCTCGGCCGCCTCGCCCGAGAGCTTGATGTACTCCTTGGAGGCGACGCCGTGCGACTGGTACAGCGGCAGGCCGACGCCCACCTGGCGGTGGTTGCGCGTGACGATCGCCGGCCCCTGGCCGAAGCCGGCGTTGAGCACGGCCTGCGCGCCGCTGCCCTTGATCTTCGTGAGCTGCGCGGTCATGTCGGTGTCGGCGGCGCCGTAGGTCTCGTCGGCGACGACCTGCACGCCGTGCGCCGGTGCGACTTTCAGGCATTCGGCGCGCATGCTCTTGTCGAAGCCGCCACTGCCGGAGATCAGCGCCGCTTTCGTGAAGCCGCGCGCCTTCATGTCGACGAAGACCTTCTCGCAGGCCATGCGGTCGGTGTGCGGCGTCTTGAACACCCACTTCTTCGCCGGCTCGACGATGACCACCGCGCCGGCCAGCGAGACGAAGGGCACGCCGCTGCTCTCGGCCAGCGGCACCACGGCCATCGTCGTGCCCGTCGTCGAGCCGCCGACGATGAGGTCGACCTTGTCCTGCTCGATCAGCCGCTTGGCGAAGGTGCGCGCCTTCTCGGCGTCGCCGGCATCGTCGTAGCTGACGAGCTGCAGCTTGCGGCCGAGCACGCCGCCGCGGGCGTTGAGGGCCTCGATCTGCAGCTCCAGCGTCTTCAGCTCGGGGTCGCCGAGGAAGGAGGCGGGCCCGGTGACCGACAGGAAGGTGCCGATGCGGATCGGCTCCTGGGCCCAGGCCGCCGGCATGGCCGGCGGCAGCATCAGCGCGGCGCCGAGGGCGGCGGTGCGGAGGGCGCCGAACGTGCCACCGAGGGCGGCTCCGAAGGCGGCACCCATGGCCGCGTGGGCGCCGCGGCGCAGGACGGGAAGCAGGCTCATGACGGGGCTCCTTGCCGCGCCGGAGGAGGAGAGAAGCCGTGCGCGGCCGCTAGAATGAGGCTTCAATTTCATTCTGGTACTGGAATACAGGTTTGAACTTGACCTGGTTCGGCTTTTGCCCGTGAGCACACGAGGGAAAACACCGACACGGCGCCGGCCGGCGGCGGGCCCCGCGCGGGCCGCGCCGAGCGTGCCGCCCGCGCCGCGCGAGCCGCCCGAGCCGCGCGAGCCGCCCGCGCTCGTGCAGGTGCGTCCTGTGCGCGCCGCCGACCTGCCCGCCGTCATCGCCCTCGACGCCACCGTCACCGGCCTGCACAAGGCCGACTACTGGCAGCGCGTGCATCGGCGCTACGGCGTGGGCGGGCAGGGCCTGCGGCACTTCCTGGTGGCCGCCGCGGGTGGCGCCAGGGTGTGCGGCTTCGTCATCGGCGAGGTGCGCGACTGGGAGTTCGGCTCGCCGCCCTGCGGCTGGGTCTTCGCGATCGACGTCGACCCGCGCCTGCGCCAGGGCGGTGTGGGCACGGCGCTGCTGGCGGCCATGCGCGAGCGCTTCGAGCGCGTCGGCGTGAGCAAGCTGCGCACGATGCTGGCGCGCGACAACACGCTGCTGCTGTCGTTCTTCCGCAGCCAGGGCATGACGGCCGGGCATCTGATCCCGCTCGAGATCGATCTCGCGCCGCCCGGCGCGCAGCCGCGATGAAGCTGCAGAAGAACACGCTGCTGGCCCTGTACAGCGTGATCGAGTTCGCCAGCCGGCCGGGCGAGCATGTCAGTGCCGGCGAGGTGGCGGCCAAGCATGGCGAGTCGGCGCACCACCTCGCCAAGGTGCTGTCGAGCCTCGTGCGTGCCGGCTTCGTCGAGTCGGTGCGCGGCGTCGGCGGCGGCTATCGCTTCGTCGGCAACCCGCGCCGGCTGACCATGCTCGACGTCATCCAGCTCTTCGAGCCGGTGGCCGCCGAGCGCGAGGGGGGCGCCGTCAACGCCGTCGACAGCGTGCTCGCCCAGGTGCTGGACGAGATCGACCAGACGGCGGTGGCGACCTTCGGCTCGATCACCATCAGCACGCTGCTGCAGATGGTGCAAGGCGCTGCGGCGCCGGCGGCGAGCGCCGTCCGCCCGCACGCCTAGGCGACGGGTCGACGCGCGCGGGGGGCGACACGCCCGGCGTCGTCAGGGCAGACCCTGAGGCTTCAACCGAACTGCATCAAGGACAGCGCCTGCCGGGCGGGCAAGCATTCACAGCATTGGCAGGCGTCGAGCGCCTGGCGGGGTGCGCCCCTGCGGCCGATCCGGCACCGCCTCCTTCCCATCCGCGCCCCAGGAGCAGAGCATGACGCCTTCGACGAGCCCACGACTCTTTCGCGCTGTGCGCTTGGCCATGCCGGCGGTGCTGCTGGCCGCTGTGGCCTGCGCCGTGGTGGCGCAGGACAGGAAGCCGGTCACGCCGCCCGAGCTGAGCTATCAGGCGGGGTCCTCGCCGCTGGCCGGCGAGCCGATGTACCAGGCGACGAACCCGAAGGCGCCGCCGATGACGCAGGCCGAGTTCGAGAGCGGGCGCCGCATCTACTTCGAACGCTGCGCCGGCTGCCACGGCGTGCTGCGCAAGGGCGCCACCGGCAAGCCGCTGACGCCCGACCTCACCCTCGGCAAGGGCACCGACTACCTGAAGGTCTTCATCGCCTACGGCTCGCCCGCGGGCATGCCGAACTGGCAGACGAGCGGCGAGCTGTCGGAGAAGGAAGTCGACCTGATGGCGCGCTACGTGCAGCACGACCCGCCGACACCGCCCGAGTTCGGCCTCGCGGACATGAAGAAGACCTGGAAGGTCATCGTGCCGCCGGAGCTGCGGCCCAAGCGCAAGATGAACAGCTACAACATCGCCAACCTCTTCTCCACCACGCTGCGCGACACCGGCGAAGTGGCGCTGATCGACGGCGACAGCAAGCAGATCATCAACATCGTCAAGACCGGCTACGCGGTGCACATCTCGCGCCTGTCGGCGAGCGGGCGCTACCTGTTCGTCATCGGGCGCGACGCGAAGATCAACATGATCGACCTGTGGATGGACAAGCCCGACAACGTCGCCGAGGTGCGCGTGGGCCTCGAGGCGCGCTCGATCGACGGCAGCAAGTTCAAGGGCTACGAGGACCGCTACGCCATCGCCGGCACCTACTGGCCGCCGCAGTTCACCCTGATGAAAGGCGACACGCTCGAGCCGCTGAAGATCGTCGGCACGCGCGGCATGGTCGTCGGCAGCCAGGAGTACCACCCCGAGCCGCGCGTGGCCAGCATCGTGGCCAGCCACTTCAAGCCCGAGTTCCTCGTCAACGTCAAGGAGACCGGCAAGACGCTGCTGGTCGACTACTCCGACATCGACGCGCTGCGCATCACCGAGATCGGCTCGGCGCCGTTCCTGCACGACGGCGGCTGGGACCGCAGCAAGCGCTACTTCATGGTCGCGGCCAACAACAGCAACAAGATCGCCGCCATCGACGCCAAGACCGGCAAGCTGGCCGCGCTGACCGAAGTGGGCAAGATCCCGCACCCGGGCCGCGGCGCGAACTTCGTGCATCCGCAGTTCGGGCCCGTGTGGGCCACCGGGCACCTCGGCGACGAGACGGTCTCGCTGATCGGCACCGACCCCGTCAAGCACAAGGCCTACGCCTTCAAGCAGGTCGCGCAGCTGAAGGGGCAGGGCGGCGGCAACCTGTTCATCAAGTCGCATCCGAAGTCGACGAACCTCTACGTGGACACGCCGCTCAACCCCGACCCGAAGGTCTCGCAATCGGTGGCGGTGTTCGACATCCGCAACCTCGCCAAGGGCTTCACGGTACTGCCGATCGCCGAGTGGGCGGGTCTCGCCGACGACGGCGCCAAGCGCGTCGTGCAGCCCGAGTACAACAAGGCCGGCGACGAGGTGTGGTTCGCGGTCTGGTCGGCCAAGAACAAGCAGAGCGCGCTCGTCATCGTCGACGACAGGACGCTCAAGCTGAAGGCGGTCATCAAGGACCCGCGCCTGATCACGCCGACCGGGCACTTCAATGTCCACAACACGCAGCACGACGTCTACTGATCCGGCCTCCGAGGACTCTTCCCATGCGCACGACGATCGCCCCCCTCGCCCCCCTCGCCCCCCTTGCCCGCCTCGCTCGTTTGGCTCTGCTGGCCTTCGCCGCCTCGGGCCTTGCCGGCACCGCCCATGCCCAGGCCAACATCGAAGCCGCCATGACCAAGGTCGGCTGCCTGGCCTGCCACGCCAAGGACAAGAAACTGGTCGGGCCGGCCTACAAGGACGTGGCCGCCAAGTACAAGGGCCAGGCCGATGCCGTGGCCAAGCTGTCGGCCAAGGTGCGCACGGGCGGTCAGGGCGCATGGGGCCCGGTGCCGATGCCGCCCACGGCGGCCGACAAGCTCTCGGATGCCGACCTGAAGGCCGCCATCGAGTGGGTGCTCAAGCAGTGACGGGCGGCGTGGCGCGCTGAAGCCTCGACGTTTACAGGCTCTCAGCCCGGGTAGGCCGCCAGCCGGCGCACGTCGGGGATGCGGATGTCGCGTCCGGCCACCTCGACGAGCCCGGCATCCTCGAGCTCGCGCAGCACGCGCGAGAAGTACTCCGGCGTCAGCGACAGCCGCGAAGCGACCGTGGCCTTGCTGACCGGCAGCGAGACCGTCACCGCTTCGCTTCCGGCCGGCTCGCCCGCATCGCCGCCCGCATCACCACCCGTGAGGTCGCGCAGCAGGTAGCCGATGACGCGCTGCAGCCCGCTTTGCAGCGCATGGGTCTGCACGTCGTGCACGAGCCCGTGCAGGCGGCGCGAAAGGCCGGCGAGCATGCGCGCGGCGAAGCGCCAGTCGCGCCGCAGCTCGTCCATCACCGTCTCGCGGTGCACCGACAGCAGCAGCGTGTCGGCGAGCGCCTGCGCATTCACCCTGCAGGGCAGGCCGAGGAAGATCAGCGCCTCGGCAAAGCTGCCGCCGGGGCCGATGAGCTCGATCACCTTCTCCGCGCCGCTCGGCGAGAGGGCGAACAGCTTCACCTGCCCGACCAGCACCACCTTGAAGGCATCGCAGGGCTCGCCCAGGCGGAAGATCACCTCGCCGCGCTCGTAGCGGCGCACGTGGCAGCCGTCGGCGATGCGGGCGATCTCGGGCGTGCTGAGGTCGCTGAACAGCGGCAGCGACGCCAGGTGGCGAGGAACATCGACCGAATGCGGCTCGATCATGGTCAGCGGCTGCGAGGAGGGAAGGCCGGCGATGCTGGACACTGGCTCGCCGCCGCTCCTTGACCCGGGTCAACTCCATCGCCTTCCGCGCGTGTGGATGACTCGTTCACACCCATCTCAGCGCGGCACGACGAAGGTCGTTTTCTCCTGCACGGCCGGCACCGCCTGCCCGCTCTCGGTGACGGCCACTCGCACGGGCCGCGCGCCGGGCTCCAGCGCCGCGGCGGCGGCCGGCGCCAGCGACAGGCGGATGGCGAGCGCGCGCACCTCGCCCGGCTCGAGCTTCAGCGGCGCCGCAGGGTCGATCGCGAGGCCCGCCAGCCCGTGCGCCGACAGCCGCACCTCCAGCGCGCGCTCGCCGCGGTTGGTGAGCTTCACGCGGTAGAGGTTCTCGAGGTGGCCGTCGTCGCCCAGGCGCGCCATGACGCCGCGGTCGCGCATGAGGTCCAGGCCCACCGGCGTGCGCAGGGCCAGGCCGACCGCGAAGGCCGTGCCGGCGGCAGACAGGAGCGCGCCGTAGACGAGCACGCGCGGGCGCAGCATGCGGCGCAGCATCTGCGGGCGCGTCAGCTTCCGCTCCACGGCGTGCGAGGTCGCGTAGCGGATCAGCCCGGTCGGGTAGTCCATCTTCTTCATCACGTCGTCGCAGGCATCGATGCAGGCGGCGCAGCCGATGCACTCGTTCTGCAGGCCGTTGCGGATGTCGATGCCGGCCGGGCACACCTGCACGCACAGCGTGCAGTCGGTGCAGCTGCCCAGGCCCACCGACAGCGGGTCGGTGCGGCGCGGCCGCGAGCCGCGCGGCTCGCCGCGCGCACTGTCGTAGGCGATGACGAGCGAGTCGCCGTCGATGAGCGTGCTCTGGATGCGCGCGTAGGGGCACATGTACTTGCAGATCTGCTCGCGCATGAAGCCGGCGTGGCCGTGGAGCACGCCGGCGTAGAGCAGCCAGAAGACGGGCCACGAAACGAGGCCGGCCTGCGCGAGCTGCGCCGGCAGGCCGCGGATCGGCACGAAGTAGCCGACGAAGGTGAAGCCGGCGGCCAGCGCCACCGCGAGCCACAGCGCGTGCTTGGCGGCCCTGCGCCGCAGCTTGTCGAAGGTCCACGGCTGCGCGTCCAGGCGGATCCGCGCGTGCCGGTCACCCTCGGCTTTCAGCTCGATCCACTGGTAGATCTCGCTGTAGACGGTTTGCGGGCACGCATAGCCGCACCACAGCCGCCCGGCGAGCGCGGTGAAGAAGAAGAGCGCCAGCGCGGCGATGACCATCAGGCCGGCCAGGAAGACGAGGTCCTGCGGCTGCAGCACGAGCCCGAAGACGTGGAAGCGCGGCGCGTCGAGGTCGAAGAAGACGGCCTGGCGGCCGTTCCAGTGCAGCCACGGCAGGCCGAAGAACACCGCCTGCGTCACCCCCACGATCAGCCAGCGCAGCTGCGCATACCGCCCCTGCACCGAGCGCGGATAGATCTTCGCCGACTTCTCGTACATCGAGACGAAGCGGATGGGCTGGGCGGCCACTTCGCCCGCGGCGGGGCGGCTGGCCACGGATGTGCAGGCGGCGGTCATTGCGGCAGGCCCTCGATCTCTCAGCCGGGGCGGCCGTCGAGCCGCGGCCGCGTCAGCACCGGCCAGTAGGTGACGGCGTAGAGGCCGAAGGCGAGCGACCACAGCGCCGCCGAAGCCGTCACGGCCGGCATCGTCAGCCCGGGGGCGACGAGGGGAACGAAGGTGCGCACGAGCGCCGCCAGCGCGACGAGCACGTAGCACGCGATCTCTCTGCGGCCGGCGCGCAGCGGCCGGCCGGTGTGGCCGAGTGCCGTGCGCGTGATCATGCCGATGATGAGCCCGCCGATGGCGCCGACCGTGAGCGCGTGCGTCGCCGCCGACGGCGTCGACCAGCCCATCGTGGCGGCGGCGCGCAGCGCCAGGTGCACGACGATCCAGAAGTAGGCCAGGTGCAGCACCCAGACGATGGGCGTGCGCCGCGTCGTCCACGGCTGCCAGAGCAGCCAGCGCGCCAGGTGCAGCGCGGCGCAGGCCGCGAGCAGCGCGGCGACGACCGGGGCGGCGGCCGGTGGCAGCGGCAGCAGGTCGAGCGCGAGCAGGGCCAGCGTCGACGCCAGCACCGCCCGCTCGAGCCCCGCATGGCGCCGGGCGGCGGCGCCGGGGACGCCGTTGTTGGTGAACATCGGCACCACGCGGCCGGCCATCACCGTCATGATGAAGAGCACGACGTCCAGGCCGAGTTGCAGGCCGAGCCAGCCCGGCAGCACCACGCGGCTTGCCGGTGCGAGATGGGCGGCATGGAAGAGCGCGTCGGCCACGGCCATCAGCCCAAGCAGGCCGATGAAGAAGTAGTTGCGGCGGTTGCGTGCCGCGACGAAAGGAACCGCGAGCGCCACGGCGGCAGCGAGCGGGAAGGCCGCGCTCGCCGCGGCCGCGAGCAGCGCAAACGGCGTCAGCACGAGGATGCGGGCGGCCAGCCAGAGCGCGGCGAGCGCCGCCAGCAGGGCGCCGGTGGGTGTCGGCCGGTTCGTCCAGTTGCGCCCGGCGGTGAACAGGAAGCCGACGATGACGGCGAGCGCGAAGCCGAACAACATTTCGTGCGCGTGCCAAAGCGGCCCCTGCAGGTAGGCGTGCGGCAGGAGGCCGGCGAACTGCAGCGCCCACAACCCGATCGACAGCGACGCGAAGGCGCTCGCCAGCAGGTAGAAGGGGCGAAAGCCCAGTTGCCACAGAGCGAACGAGCGATCGGGGCCGGCCGCGCGCGGCGGCTCCTCGATGCGAAGGAATCGTGCGGAGGTCATGGGATGGGCAGCAGGTCGCTTGGGGCCGCGTGCGGTTCGCGAGCGGTCCGGGGTTCGGGGTTCGGGGTTCGGAACACCCGCTCAGCCGGCCCGACGCGCCGCGCTCGAAGCTGCCGCGCCGCGGGCCGGCCGGTCGATGAAGATCGCCTTCGCGAGCGCCGGCCGGTTGCGCGCCAGGTCCTCGAGCGTGCAGTCGTCGAGCACGCCGTAGAAGGCGTCGATGGCCCTCTGCATGACGCCGCGCAGGTGGCAGACGGGCGCGATGCAGCAGTTCCCGGGGTTCTCGCCGAAGCACTCGGCCGGCACCACGGAGCCCTCGGTCTCGCGCACCACGTCGCCGATGACGATGTCCTTGGGCGCGCGGGCCAGGTCCAGGCCGCCGCCCTTGCCGCGCACGTTGGTCAGCAGGCCGACCTGGCCGAGGAAGTGCACCACCTTCGTCAGGTGGTTCTCGCTCACGTCGAAAGCGGCGGCGATCTCGCCGATCGTCGCGCGCCGGCCCGGCCGCGCGGCGAGGAAGATCAGCACGCGCAGGCTGTAGTCGGTGAAGGTGGTGAGCTTCATGGTGACGGCATCGGCGTCGGCATCGGTGACGGCGCCAGTGCGGGCGGCGGCGGCATAAGGTGCATGGCAGATGCACCTATCCTAGAAGTCGCCGGTGCCCGTGCCCTTGATGTCGATCAAGGGCATCGATCACGGCGCGGCGCGAGGCCCCACTGAGGGGCGCCCGGCGCGGGGCGCGGGGCGCCCGGCGCGGGGCGCCCGAGGAGCCTGGCCGCAGCTCGCGCGCTCAGGGCCGCGCGAGGGCGGCCAGCTCGCGCACGTCGGCCATGGCGCCGAGCCGGCGGCAGCCGGCGATGAGCGCCGCCGTGCGCGCCGCGCCGAGCACGGGCTCGGCCTGGGTGGTGAACTTGGCTTGCAGCGCCGCGTCGCTCATGGGCCTTTGCAGCGAGCCGATGGCGTGTTCGACGAAGACGTGGATGCGGCGACCGTCGCGCAGCACGGCGGTGACATCGGCCGAGGCCTCGTCGATGGCGTCGTCGACGCTCGCCACGACCTTGCGGCGCAGCGCCACGACGTCGGCGCGCGTCACGATCGCGTCGGCATATTCGGGCTCGCCGGCGCGGCCGAAGAGGAGGCCGGCGGCGCAGCCGTGGTAGACGCTGAACTTGGCGGCGAGGCCGTCGGCCGGCTCCTTCTTGCCGGTGAGCTCGAGCACGAGCGAGTGCACTTTCAATTCGATGCGCTCGACGTCGTCGGCCTTCACACCCTGTTCGCGCAGCTGCACGCAGGCGTCGATGCTCGGATGGATGACGATGCCGCAGGCAAACGGCTTGTAGGTGTTGAACGAGATCTCGAAGCGCTGGCCGAGCTCGTCGGTGGCCTCGTGCCACGCGCACTTGGTCGACACCACCTGCGCGAAGCCGCGCGGCGCCTCGAGCGCGCGCGCACTGGCCGTGAAGCCGTGCCTGGCGAGCAGCGCCGAGAGCAGCCCGGCGCGCGCCGCCGCGCCGGGGTGGAAGGGCTTGGTCATGGTGCCGAACTGCTCGCGCAGGCCCACCGGCTGCGAAGCGGCGATGCCGAGCGCCATCGCCGTGCGCTGCTCGTCCAGGCCGAGCAGGCGCGCGCAGGCCGCGGCGGCGCCGAGCATGCCGGTCGAGCCGGTGATGTGCCAGCCGCGGTCGTAGTGCTCGGGGTACATGACGTTGCCCATGCGGCACGCGACGTCGATGCCGAGCACCATGGCGTCGATCAGTGCGCGCCCGCTCGCGCCCAGGTGCTCGGCCAACGCCAGCGCCGCCGAAGCCACCGGCCCGGCCGGATGGATGATGGTCTTGAGGTGCGTGTCGTCGAAGTCGAAGGTGTGCGAGCTGATGCCGTTGAGCAGCGCGGCGCCGGCCATGTCGACCTTTTCGGCGCGGCCGAGGATCGTGGCCTGCGGCGCCGGCTGCAGCATCGACACGCCGGCGAGCGCGGCCTGCATCGCCTCGTGCGTGGCCGCGCCGGTGGCGCAGCCGACCCAGTTGAGGAAGGTGCGCTGCGCCTCGTGCTCGACGGCGTCGCTCCAGCCGCGCGCGGGGTGGGTGGCCACGAAGCGGGCGAGGATCTGCGTGATCGGCGGAGCGTCGTGGTCGGCGGCGACCTGGGTGTTGCGGGCCATGGTGGGGTCTGTCGTTCGTGATCCGATCAGCTGTCGAGCTGGATGTTGCGGGCCCGGGCCAGCTGCGTCCAACGCTCGATGTCGGCGCGCATGAACTCGCCGAACTTCTCGGCCGGCATCGGGTTGGGCTCCAGCGCCTCGATGGCGAGCTTGTCGCGCAGCTCGGGCAGGGCGAGCGCCGTGCCGAGCGTGTCGTTGAGCGTCTTCACCACCGCCGCCGGCAGGCCGGCCGGGCCGACGACACCGTACCACTGCTGCGCGTCGAAGCCCTTGTAGCCGGACTCGTCGAGCGTCGGCAGGTCCTTGAAGAGCGGATGGCGCGCCAGGCCCGTCACCGCCAGCGGCCGCACGCGGCCCGAGCGGATGTGCGGCACGGCGGCCGCGAGGCCGGGGAACATCGCCTGCGTCTGGCCGCCGATGAGGTCGGTGAAGGCCGGCGCGATGCCGCGGTAGGGGATGTGCACCATGAACGAATTCACCTGCTGCTTGAAGAGCTCCATCGTCAGGTGCGTGAGCGAGCCCGGCCCGGCCGAGCCGTAGCTCAGGCGGCCGACGTTCTGGCGCAGGTAGGCGACGAACTCCTTCAGGGTGGCGACCGGCAGCGAGGCGTTCACCACCAGCACGTTGGGCGTGCCGCCGATCATGCCCACGGGCGTGAAGTCCTTGACCGCGTCGTAGGGCAGCCGGCGCGTCGCCGGGCTCGTGCCGTGGGTGGCGACATAACCCTGCATCAACGTGTAGCCGTCGGGGGCGGCGCGCGCGGTGGCCTGGCAGGCGATGGTGCCGCCGCCGCCGCTCTGGTTGTCGACGACGAAGGTCTGCTTGAGCACCTGGCCCCAGCGTTCGGTGACGGTGCGGCCGATGAAGTCGCTGCCGCCGCCGGGGGCCACGGGCACGATGTAGCGGATGGGCTTGGCGGGAAACGCCGCCTGCGCCCGTGCGGGCCGGGCGAGCAAAGCGGGGAGAGCGGAGAGTGCCGGCGCCGCTCGCAGCAGGGTGCGTCTCTTCATGCGAGTCTCCTTTCCGGTGCGGTGACAGGTGTGGGCATGGCGCTGGGCTGGGCAGCCCCTTGCGCCGGCACGTCCAGCGTTGCCAGCAGCCGCTGGCGGCCATGCAGCACATGGGCCTGCGCCAGCTTGTTGGCGCGTTCCTTCGCGCCGCTGGCGATGGCTTCGAAGATGCGCCGGTGCTCGTTGTTCGAGCGCCGCATGTTGAGGGTGGCGTTGAAGTAGCGGCGCCGGTACAGGTGCAGCTCCTTGACGTGGTCTTCGTAGGCCTGCTGCGCGCGCCGGTTCTGGCACTGCGCCATCAGGAGCGCGTGGAAGCGCAGGTTCAGCCCGTAGTAACGCTGGCCGTCGCCGGCTTCGCAGGCGGCGTCCATGCCGGCGAGCAGCTCTTCGAACTCCTGCCGGTCGGCCGCGCTCAGGTGCTCGGCCGCCTGCTGCGCCGCGAAGCCGAAGAGCAGCGCGCGCAGCTCGTAGATCTCGAGCATCTCGCGCACCGAGATCTGGCGCACGAAGACGCCGCGGTTGGGCGCGGCGACGACGAGGCCGATGCCGGTGAGCATGCGGATGGCCTCGCGGATCGGGCCGCGGCTGGTGCCCATGCGCACGGCGAGCGCCGCCTCGTTCAGGCGTTCGCCGGGGCCGACCTCGCCGCTGTAGATGAGCTGCTGCAGCTGTTCGCAGATGCCGTGCGCGAGACCGAGCTCGGGCCGCACGGGGCGTTCGGCACTCTTCGATTTGTCGGTGGCGCGGCTGGGCATGGCCTGCGCATGCTAGCGCCGGCGGCCTCGGAGGGCGGCTAAGTGTTTGCGATAGCCGGCCAAGTGTTGACACTTGCCGACCCCGGCGCCGACACTCCCCGCTATCGCCTGGCCCTCCACCCGGGCCACTCCCACCATGCCGCATGTCCCCGCCTCCAGCGCGCTCGCGCGCTTTCGCGTCGTCGACCTCACGCAGGTGCGCGCCGGCCCCACCGCCTGCCGGCAGCTGGCCGACTGGGGTGCCGACGTCATCCAGGTGCAGATGCCCGAACACCTGCGCGGCGACGACACGCTCGGCGGCCAGGACGGCAGCGACTACCAGTACACGCACCGCAACAAGCGCAGCGTGACGCTCAACCTGAAGGAGCCCGAGGGCATCGCGGCGCTGAAGCAGCTCATCGGCACCGCCGACGCGGTGGTCGAGAACTTCCGCCCCGACGTCAAGTTCCGCCTCGGCATCGACTACGAGACGCTCGCGCAGGACCACCCGAGGCTCGTCTACGCCAGCATATCGGGCTTCGGCCAGAGCGGGCCGCTCGCCGAGCGACCCGGCTTCGACCAGATCGCCCAGGGCATGGGCGGGCTCATGTCCGTGACCGGCCTGCCCGGCCAGGGGCCGGTGCGCGTGGGCATCCCGATCGCCGACCTGTGCGCGGGCATCTTCGCCGCGCAGGGCATCCTCGTCGCGCTGCTCGAGCGCGAGAGCTCGGGCCGCGGGCAGTGGCTGCACACCTCGCTGCTCGAGTCGATGGTCTACATGATGGATTTCCAGACGGCGCGCTGGCTCGTCGACGGCGAGGTGGCGCAGCAGGCCGGCAACTTCCACCCCACGAGCATCCCCACCGGCGTCTACAAGGCGCGCGACGGCTACATGAACATCGCCGTCTTCGGCAGCAAGATCTGGGAGCGCTTCTGCCGCACGCTCGGCGCGCCGGAGTGGATCACCGACCCGCGCTTCCACGACAAGGCGAGCCGCAGCGTGAATCGAGATGCCCTCAACGCCGCCATCGACGAGCACCTCGCGCACGAGGACCGCGACCACTGGATTCAGCGCTTCAACGAGGCGGGCGTCGCCTGCGGCCACATCAACGACATGAGCGAGGTCTTCGACGAGCCGCAGCTGCGCCACCTGGGCCTCGTGCGGGAGGTGGTGAGCGCGCGCCTGGGCCAGCAGCGCCACGTGGGCCAGCCGATGACGCTGACGCGCACGCCGAGCCGGCTCGTGCGCGCGGCGCCGCGGCGCGGCGAGCACACCGAGGAGGTGCTGGCCGAGCTCGGCCTGGCGGCGGGCGACATCGCGCAGATGAAGGCGCGCGGGGTGTTCTGATGGCTGGCGACCAAGGTCCCGGCGCAGGGCCTGACAAAGTGCCCGACAAAGTGCCCGACAGCGTGCCCGATTACGTCTCGCCGACCGAGCGCGTGCAGGTGCGCCTCGAAGGCGCCGCGCTGCACATCGTCTTCAGCAATCCAGCGCGGCACAACGCGCTCAGCGTCGACATGTGGGGCGCCGTGCCGCCGCTGCTGGCGCAGGCGGCGGCCGACGAGCGCGTGCGGCTCGTGGTGTTCTCGGGCGCCGGCGAGAAGGCCTTCGTCTCGGGCGCCGACATCTCGCAGTTCGAGGACCAGCGCGCCGCGAAGGAGGCGGTGAAGCACTACGAGGCGCTGGCCGAAGCGGCGCTGGTGGGCATTGCGCGCTTCGCCAAGCCCACGCTCGCCTGCATCCGCGGCTGGTGCATCGGCGGCGGCGTCAACGTGGCCCTCAGCTGCGACATCCGCCTCGCCGCCGGCGACGCGGTGTTCTCGATTCCCGCGGCGCGGCTGGGCCTGGGCTACCGCTATTCGGCGCTGAAGAACCTGGTCGACCTGATCGGCGTCGGCGCCGCGAAGGACCTCTTCTTCACCGCGCGCCGCATCGACGCGGCCGAGGCGCTGCGGCTCGGGCTCGTGTCGCGCACCTGTGCGGTGGACGAGCTGCCCGCGCTGCTCGCCGAATACACCGCGAGCATCGGCGAGAACGCGCCGCTCACCCTCTTCGCGGCGAAAGCCATCGTCGGCGAGATCCTCAAGCCCTCGCCGGAGCTCGGTGCCGAGCGCTGCCGCGAGCTCATCCTCGGCTGCTTCGAGAGCGAGGACTATGCCGAAGGCCGCCGCGCCTTCATGGAAAAGCGCAAGCCGCAGTTCAAGGGGCGTTGAATGAAGTCGTATGCGTTGCGCCTCGAAGGCGCGCAGGCGGTCCTGCAACCCGTCGACGTGCCGGTGCCCGAACCCGGGCCCGGGCAGGTGCTGGTGAAGATGCACGCCGCGGGCCTGAACCGCGGCGAGTTCATCGCCGGCGGGCTCGCCAAGGGCGGCGCGCCCAAGCCCGCGGGCATGGAAGGGGCCGGCGAGATCGTCGCGCTCGGCGCCGGCGTGACCGGGGCGCATGTCGGCCACCGCGTGATGGGCCGCTGCACCGGCGCGTTCTCCGAATTCGCGGTGATGGACGCGCGCGAGGCGCTGCCGGTGCCGCACGGCCTGCCGATGGAGGCCGCGGCGGCGATCCCGCTCACCTTCCTCGTCGTGCACGACATGCTGGTGCTGCAGGGCCACCTGAAGCGCGGCGAGTGGCTGCTCGTCACGGGCGTGTCGTCGGGCGTCGGCGTCGCCTCGCTGCAGACGGCGCGGGTGCTGGGGGCGCGCGTCATCGGCACCTCGGGCTCGCCGGAGAAGCTGGCGCGGCTGAAGGCACTGGGGCTGGACGTGGCCATCGAGACGCGCGCACCCGACTTCGCCTCCGCGGTGATGGAAGCCACCGGCGGCCACGGCGCCGACCTCGTCGTCAACGGTGTCGGCGGCACCGTCTTCGCCGAGTGCGTGCGCGCCATGGCCTTCGAAGGAAGGCTGGCCACCGTCGGCTATGTCGACCACACGCTGAAGGCCGAGATCGACCTGCAGGCGCTGCACGTGCGGCGGCTGACGCTCTTCGGCGTCTCCAACAAGATGCGCAGCGCCGACCAGAAGGCGGCCGGCGTGCCGGCCTTCAAGGCCGAATTGCTGCCGGCCATCGCCGACGGCCGCATCCGCCCGCTGGTGGACCGCGTGTTCCCCTTCGACGAGATCGTCGCCGCGCAGGCGCACATGGAAGCCAACCGGCACCTGGGCAAGATCGTGCTGAAGATCGCCGGCTGAACGCGGGCCCACCTCCTTGCCGGCGAGCGCCCCCACGAGCGCAGCACGAACGCATCACGAGCGCACCGGGAAGTGCCTCACAAGCGTACCGCGAGCGCATCACGAGCGCATCACGAGCGCATCACGAGCACAACCTCACCGGAGACAGACGCCATGCCCCGCCCGAATCGCATCGAGAGCAGGACCGCCTCGCGCCGCGCACTGCTGGCATCGCTCGGCCTCGCGCTCGTCGGCGTCGGCAGCACTGCGTGCGCTCAGGCGTGGCCGAACAAGCCCATCCGCCTCGTCATCGGCTTCGCACCGGGCGGCGCGGCCGACTTCGTGGCGCGGACCATCGCCGATCCGCTCGGGCGCGTGCTCGGCCAGAGCGTCGTCGTCGAGAACCGCGCCGGCGCCGGCAGCAGCCTGGCGGCGGACTTCGTCTCCAAGGCGCCGGCCGACGGCTACACGCTGCTCATCGCCAGCCCGAGCAGCATCTCGGTGAACCCGGCGCTCAACGCCAAGCTCACCTACACCAAGGACCTGCTGCCGGTGATGCGCCTCACCTCTTCGCCGCTGGTGGTAGCGGTCAACCCCGGCGCGGGCATCAACACGCTGCAGGAGCTCATCGCCGCCGCGAAGGCGAGGCCGGGGTTCCTCAACTACACCAGCAGCGGCAAGGGCTCGGCGCCGCACCTCGGCGCGGCGCATTTCGGCAAGGTGGCCGGCGTGGAGATGGTGCACATCCCCTACAAGGGTGGCGCACCGGCCATCCAGGCCGTCGTGGCCGGCGACGCGCAGCTCACCTTCGGCACGCCGCCCTCGGTACTGCCGATGGTGCAGGCCGGCCGCCTGAAGGCGCTGGCCGTGACGAGCCCCAACCGCACGCCGCTGGTGCCCGACGTGCCGGGCACCGCCGAAGCCGGGCTGCCCGGCTACAGCCTGTCGTTCTGGTACGGCTTCTTCGTGCCCGCGGGCACGCCGGCCGAGGTGACGAGCAAGCTGTTCGAAGCGACGCAGCAGGTGATGCAGCGCCCGGAGGTGAAGACGGCGCTGGCGCGAGAAGGTACGGAGGTGGCTCTGTCGAAGTCGCCCGAGGACTTCGTGGCCTTCCTCGCCGAGGACAACCGCTTCTGGGCCAGGCTCGTCCAGGACGCCGGCGTGAAGGCAGAGTGAGCGGGCCGCGCCGCCGCACCCGGCCCGGCCACCGGCCTCACTGCGTGGCGGTGATGCCGCCGTCCAGGTACAGCACCTGGCCGGTCACGAACGCGGCCGCGGGGCTGCAGAAGAAGAGCACCGGCCCGACCACGTCCTCGGGCTCGGCGACGCGGCCGAGGGGAATGCGCTTCAGCAGGTTCTCCCGCACCTCAGGGTTGGCGAGCCAGTGCCGGGCCATCTCGCCGCGCACGACGGTGGGAGCGACGCCATTGACGGTGATGCCGTGCGCGCACAGCTCCACCGCGTGCTGCTTGATCAGCATGACCAGCGCGCCCTTGGTGGCGCAGTAGGCCGAGTAGCCGCGGTCGCGCATGCCCAGTTGCGCGCGCACCGACAGCAGATGCACCTGCCGCCCCGGCGCCCGGCCCGCCGCCGCCGCCGCGGCCTGGTGCACCGCCGCCGCCTGGGCGAGGAACATCGCCGCCTTCAGGTTGACCTGCACGATCTCGTCGAAGGCCTCCTCGCTGACCTCGGCCAGCCGCTGCTCGCGCTGCATGCCCACGCAGTTGACGAGCAGGTCGAGGTGGCCGAAGTGCGCGGCAACGGCGTCGACCGCGCGGCGGATGCTGCCGACTTCGTGCGCGTCCATGGCGATGCCGAGCGCCTCGTGGCCGTCGGCCAGCAGCGCCGCCGCCAGGGCCTGCGCCTTGGCGAGGTCGCGCCCGGACACGGCCACGCGGGCCCCGGCGCGCGCCAGGCCGAAGGCCAGTGCCCGGCCGATGTCGCCGTAGCCGCCGGGCAGGTAGGCGACACGGCCTTCGAGGCTGAAGGGGGTGGGGTCGATCATCGTCGTCTCGTTCCTTCAATCCGAGCGCGGCCCACGGTCGAGGCCGATCATCTCGCCTGCGGTGGCCTGCGGCCCGGGCTCATGTGTCCAGGATGCTCTTGCGGCCGAACAGGCCGCGGGCGCGGAAGGTGACGACGCCGATGAACAGCAGGTACATCGACATCAGCGACCACTCCGAGGCGAAGGCGGCGCTCAAGCCGACCACCATGCCGACCAGCAAGCCGGCCAGCACCGCGCCCCACAGCGAGCCGACGCCGCCGAGCACGATGACGAGGAAGGCCGGTACGACGGCATCGACACCCACCTGCGGCCGGATGCCCCAGATCGGCGCCATGACCACGCCCGCCAGCGCGGCGAGCGCGACGCCGAGCGCGAACACCGCCGCGCGCAGGCGGCCGAGGTGGATGCCGAGCGCGCGCACCATCTCGCTGTCGTGCGCGCCGGCCTTGATGATGGCGCCGTACGGCGTCTTCTCCAGGAAGGCCCACAGCGCCGCGATCGCGACGATGGCGAAGGCGCTGGCGTAGAAGCGGTAGGTCGAGTAGACCAGCTCGCCCATCGCGAAGGCGCCCGAGATCGCCGCCGGCAGCGGCAGCTGCTGCTCGTTGCTGCCCCAGACGAGGCGGATGCCTTCTTCGATGACGAGCGCCGCGCCGAAGGTCAGCAGCAGGCCGTAAAGCGGGTCGCGCCCGTAGGTGCGGCGCAGGCACAGCTCGAGCAGCAGCCCGAACAAGCCCACCAGGAGGGGCGCCACGAACAGCGCGATGGCATAGCGCGCCGCCACCGGCAACGCCAGGTACGCCGCCTGCGCTTCGGGCAACCAGCCGAGCCGGGGCGCGGCCACGAACAGCGCCGCATACATGCCGAGCGCGAACAGCGACCCGTGCGCCAGATTGATCGTCTCCATGACGCCGACGATGAGCATGAAGCCGAGCGCGATGAGCGCGAACAGCAAGCCCAGCGCCAGGCCATTGACGAGGTAGGGCAGCAGGTCGAGCATGGCGGCGCGGCTGATGTCGGGCTCGGAGGGCTCTCCCGTTCGCCTTCAGCGCTCGTAACTCGGCGTCGCCTCGTACGACTCCAGCTTGCACACTGCGGCGCCGGTGTCGACGACGTCCTTCGGCTCGCTTTGCGCCAGGATCTTGAAGATGTCGTTCTTCTCCGCCGGCGCGTCGTTGTAGGTGGCGAGGTAGATCGTCTGCTGGCACTGGTGCGTGGCCGGCTCGATCCAGGCGTCGTAGTGCTGCAGGCGGTCGCGCGCGCTCATGCGGCGCCCCTCGAGCTTCTTGATGACCGCCAGGTTGTTGGTCGTGCCCGCCTCCTGCACGCAGCGCAGGAGCTCGCGCGTGGCCATGTAGCCGTTGTGGAATACGTTGCCCGGCACCTGGATCGCCATGCCCGGGAACTGCTTCTGGTACGCGGCCACGAACTCCTTCACGCCCGGCAGGTCGAGCCGGTAGTACCAGGTGGTGCCGAAGACGCCGAAGATCTGCTCCGGCCCGAGGCCGTAGACATCGGGCCAGTCCTGCTGGTTGTTGACCCAGGCCATGCGCTTGTGCATGCCGAGCTGCACCACCTGCTGGCGCAGCGCCTTGATGTCGTCGCCGCCGATCGCGGTGGCGACGACGGCCGGCTTGAGCTGCTGCAGCTTGAGCAGGTGCGAGGAGAAGTCGCGCGTGTTCTGCGGCACCAGCAGCTCCTCGACGACGCGGCCGCCGCCGGCCTCGACGATGGCCCGCGTGGCCTTGCTCGTGCTATGGCCCCAGACGTAGTCGTTGGTCAGCAGCACCCAGTCGCGGCCGTTGGCCTTGATCGCGTTGCGCACGGTGGCCTGGGCGAAGTTGTTGCCGTTGCCGTCCCAGACGAACTTGACGCGATGGCAGTCCTTGCCCGACTCGGTGGGCGAGCTCGAGTTGGTGTTGAGGAAGATGCAGCCGTACTTCTGCGCCACCTGCGAGATGGCGTTGGCCACGCCCGAGTGCACGGCGCCGATCAGGAAGGCGGCCTCGTTGCGGTTGATCATGCGCTCGGCCACGCGCGAGCCGGTGGCCGGCGTCGTCTCGGTGTCCATGTGCAGGGCCTCGATGGGCCGGCCGAGCACGCCGCCGCGATCGTTGAACTCCTTGATCGCCATCATCGCGCCCAGGCGCTCCTCGCCGCCGCTGGCCGCGTACTGGCCCGAGGCGTCCATGGTCAGCCCGATCACCAGCGGCTTGGCGGCGGCGCTTTGCGCCCATGCGCGGTTGTGTGCCCACGGGCCATAGAAGCCGGCCGCGCCGGCCGCCGCGGCGCCGGCAACGAGGAAGCTGCGCCGGCGGGTCGTCGCCCGATGGTCCTGGCGGGGGGTGTGGTTCGATGCCATGGTGTGTCTCCGGTGAGGTGGAAGCGGTCGTGGCCGCTTGTCAGGTTGAAGCGGTCGTGGCCGCTCGTCGTCGGCAGGAACGGGCCGCCGCGCCTTCAGCGCGGCGCGACCCGGACGTCTGTGAGCGGATGCGCCGGCCCTTCATCGGCGCGAGCCTGTTGCCGGGCCTCTTGTCGGGCCTCCAGCCACAGCCTGATGAGGCGCTGGTAGCGCGCGGCCACCTCGCCGACGACGCCCGCGTCGTCCAGCGTGCCGGCGAACCAGGCCGCCGCGGCATCGGCAAAGAGGGTGCGGCCGACCGCGAAGCCGCGGCACAGCCGTTGCGCGGCGGCCGCCTGGAAGCCTTGCCAGAGCCGCTCTTCGCTGGCCTCCATGCCGAGCAGCAGCACGCCCTGGCAATAGGGGTCATGCCGCTCGATCACCGCGTGCAGTGCCGCCCAGCCGGCGGCATCGGGCGGCGGCAGCTTCCACCAGTCGGGCGCGACGCCGCTGTCGTAGACCTGTGCCACGCCGCGCGCCAGCGTGTCGCCGGTGGCCGGCATCTCGCGCGGCGCAATCAGCTCGAGCAGCAGTTCGTGGCCCGTGTCCGCGCAGGCGCGCGCGAGGTCGGCCACGCGGGCCAGCTGCCGGCGGGCCAGGGCCGCGTCGTCGTCTGGGTGGTGCGACAGCAGGCACTTGACGATGTGCTCGCGCGGCCAGGTGCGCAGCGCCAGGCCGACCTGCTCGCCTGCCTCGAAAGCCAGCGGCCGCGAACCCGGCAGCTCGACGGGCCGCGCGATCCACACGCCGCTGCCCGTGAGGCGCTGGAGTTCGGCGGCGCCGTAGCGGCCGTCGAGGATGACGCCGGCGCGCGGGAACTCTGCCGCCGTGCCCGCAGCCCGCAGCGCGCGCTCCGCGGCGTGGCCTTGCGCGGCGGCGCGCGCCACCAGCGCCTTGAAGGCGGCGATGCGCTCGGCCGCGGCACCGTGCCGCGCCGCCAGCTCCTCGAGCTGGGCGCGGTGGTCGAAGGCCAGGATCGCCAGCGCCGGCGCGGCGGACCCGCTGTTCAGCGCAGGCGGCCCGCCGCGCGTCGTGCTGCGATGCAGCTGCTCCAGCCGCGCGTCCTCGCGCAGCCGGCGGTGCGTGGAGCCCTGCGCGAGGAAGAAGGAGAGCTCGTCCCAGCTCGGCATCGCCGGCGCGCAGCCGTGGCGCGAGACGACGATGGCGCCGCAGGCGTTGGCGTAGCGCAGCGCCTCGGCGAGCGGTTCGCCGCGCACCCAGCCGCGCAGCAGGCCGGCCATGAAGGCATCGCCGGCACCGAGCACGTTGAAGACCTCGACCGCGAAGCCGGGCCCGCTGAGGCCGGCTTCGAGCCCGGCGGCGGTCGCCACGGGGGTCGCCTGCGGAAACGCCACGCAGCCCATCGGCCCGCGCTTCATGACCAGGAGTGCCGGGCCGAGCTCGCGCATGCGGCCAAGTGCCGTCAGGGTGTGCGTGCTGCCGCCGGCGATGTGCACTTCCTCTTCGGTGCCGACGATGAGGTCGCACAACGGCAGCACCGCCTGCAGCTGCTCGCTGACGGCGGCGGAGGCGACGTAGCGCCGCTCGCCGAGCCCGGGCGAGGTGAGTCCCCACAGCACCGGGCGGTAGTCGATGTCGAGCACCACCTTCGTGCCGGCGGCGCGCGCGGCGTCCATGGCCTTCAGGCAGGCGGCGCGCGGCCCGGGCTGCGACAGGTGCGTGCCGCTCACCACCAGCGCATGCGCCGAGGCGATGTAGGCGGGGTGGACGTCGTCCTCGCACAGCGCCATGTCGGCGCATTGCTGGCGGTAGAAGAGCAGCGGAAAGGTGTCGGCGTCCTTGATGCTCAGGAAGACGAGCGCCGTGAGGCGCTGCGGGTCGGTGGCCAGGTGCGAGACATCGACGCCTTCGCGCAGCAGCGTCTCGCGCACGAAGCGGCCGTTGTGCTCGTCGCCGACGCGGCTGACGAGGCCGGCGCGCAGGCCCAGCCGCGCCGCGCCGACCGCCGTGTTGGTAGGCGAGCCGCCGAGGTACTTGGCGAAGGTCTGTACGTCCTCGAGGCGGGCGCCGATCTGCTCGCCGTACAGGTCGACGGCGGCGCGGCCCATGCAGACCACGTCGAGCGCACGTTCGCCGGCGGCCGGCGTCGGGTTCACGCCTTCCTCCCCTTGCCGTTCAGGCGGGTGGCTTTGCGCGCCGGCGCGACGAGCCGGTGGCCGACGCCGACGACGAGCGCCTGCGCCAGGCACATCGGGCCTACGAGGGAGCGGAAGGTCGCATCGGCGCCGGCGCCGATTTCGAAGCAGATGCGCGCATGCGGCTTCAGCGGCGAGAGCGCGAAGTCGGTGATCGCCACCACCGGCACGCCGCGCGCATGCGCGCCCTCGGCCGCGGCGATGACCTCGGGCGAGTAGTTCTTGAAGCTGGTCACCAGCAGCAGCTCGTCGGAGCCGATCTGGCGCAGCACGTCGCCGAGCATGCCGCCGACACCCTCGAGCAGGCGCGCCTTGACGTCCAGCTGGGCGAGCGCATAGGCGAGGTAGGCGGCCACCGGGAAGGCGCGACGCTGCGCGAGCACGTGCACGCGCGCGGCGCGGCAGATGAGCGCGGCGGCGGCGGCCAGGTCTTCGGCACGCACGTTGTCCTCGAGGTGGCTGAGCTCGCTCACGCCCTGGGTCACGAACTGGTGCAGCACGCCCGTGCCGGGCGCCGCACCCGGCTGCGGGTGCTGTCGCAGGGCGGCGATGCGCTCGCGGTAGGAGCTGGAGCGCTCCAGCAGCCGGCTGCGGAAGACCTGCTGCATCTCGGTGAAGCCGCCGAATTCCAGCGCGTTGGCGAAGCGGATGAGCGCCGAAGGCTGCACCGCCACCGCCTCGGCGACGGTGGCCACCGTGCCCAGGGCCAGCCGGTCGGGATGCTCGAGCACGAACTGGGCGATCTGCTGCTGCTGCGGCGACAGGCGGTCGTACGCCGCGGCCACGGCCTCGGTGAACGCTTCGAAGGTGGAAGGGCGCGGCATGCGAGGGGTGGCAGGTCGGGTGGGGTGGGTTCGGGTCGTCGGGTCGGGTCGCGTCGGGTCCGGTCGGGACAAGCCGGCTTGCGTGCGGGAAGACTAGAACATACATTCTCAGATGTCCAGTACGGGCATCGTTTGTTCTTACACCCTCCTTGCGTCAATGAGCCCGCACGGCCGCCCCGCCGCCCTCGTCACCGCGCCCATGGCGGTGACGGTGCTGCTGCTCGCGAGCACGCCGCTGTGGCTGGGTGCGGTCGGCCTGTACCAGTACCTGGCGCTGGAGATCGTGATCTGGATGCTGTTCGCCCTCGCGCACAACCTGCTGCTGGGCCATGGCGGCATGCCCTCGTTCGGGCATGGCGCCTACTTCGGGGTCGGTGCCTACGCCTTCGGCCTGCTGCAGCAACGCGCCGATGCGGGCCTGCTCGCCGGCCTGCTGGGCGCGGTGCTGTGCGCCGCGCTGGCGGGGGCCGTGGTCGCGGCCTTCATCTCGCACCGGCGCGGCATCTACTACGCGCTGCTCACCATCGCCTTCGGCCAGCTGATGTGGTTCGTGGCCGTCAAGTGGCACAGCGTCACCGGCGGCGAAGACGGCCTGCTGAAGATCGCGCGCGCGCCGTTGCGCCTGCCCGGCATCGAGCTCAGCCTGGCAGGCAACGACGCCTTCTTCTACTTCGTGCTGGTGCTCTTCGCGCTGGTGCTGGTGCTGCTGTGGCGGCTGATCCACTCGCCCTTCGGCCGCGTGCTGCGCGCCATCAAGCAGAACGAGATGCGCGCCGCCTTCGTCGGCTACAACGTCTGGCTCTACAAGTGGTGCGCCTTCGTCGTCTCTGCCGGCCTGTCGGGCCTCGCGGGCAGCCTGTTCGCGATGGCGCAGCAGTCGGCCTACCCGAACGTGATGAGCCTGCACAACTCGGGCTTCGTCGTCATGATGGTGCTCATCGGCGGTGGCCTGGTGAGCTTCTGGGGGCCGGTGATCGGCGCGCTCGTCTTCATCCTGGCGCGTGACCTGCTGGGCGCCTACACGGAGACCTGGCTGCTCTGGTACGGCCTGCTGTTCATGGCCGTGGTCCTCTACCAGCCCGACGGCGTGGCCGGTGCGTGGCAGGCCTGGCGCGGGCGGCGCGGCGCGCGTACGCCGGGCGGGCCGGCCGCGGCGACGCCGCTGCTGCACGGGCCGCCGGCGCCGCCCGTGCCGCATGCCCGGCACGAGGGGGCCTGAACGTGGCGCTGTTCGAGGCCCACGGGCTGCACAAGCGCTTCGGCGACCAGGTGGTGCTGGAGAGCGTGTCGCTGCGCTTCGAGGAAGGCCAGCTGTCGGGGATCATGGGCCCCAACGGCGCCGGCAAGACCACCTGCTTCAACGTGCTGACCGGCCGCTACAAGCCCGACCGCGGGCGCGTGTGCTTCGCGGGCACCGACATCACCGGCTTCTCGCCGCGCGAGATCGCACGGCGCGGCCTCTCGCGTTCGTTCCAGATCATGAATCTGTTCGACGACGACACGGCCATCGACAACCTCGTCATCGCCTTGCCGGCCGTGCGTGAGCGCGCGGGGTCACCGTGGCGCGACCTCGGCCGCGACAGCGCCGCCTACGACGCCGCGGCGCAGTTGCTGGCGCGCATCGGCCTGGCCGGCAAGGAGCGCACGCCGGCGCGGCGCCTGTCCTACGGCGAGCGGCGCGCGCTCGAGATCGGCGTCGCCCTGGCCGCGCAGCCGCGCCTGCTGTTCCTCGATGAGCCCACGGCCGGCCTCGGCGCCGAAGGGACGGCGCGGCTCTTCGAACTGGTGGCCGAGCTCAAGCGCCAGCTCGCCATCGTCATCATCGAGCACGACATGAACTTCCTCTTCCGCCTGGCCGACCGCATCTCGGTCATCCACTGGGGCCAGGTGATTGCCGAAGGCTCGCCCGCCGCCTTGTGCGAGAACCCGTGGGTGCGGCGGTCGGGGCTGGGGGCGGTGCCGGCATGAGCCCGCCCGGCCGCCCGAAGGGCTCATACCGGAGCGCGCAGCGCGAAGGTACTCCAGTGAGTGACGCGGTGGCGCCCATCCTCACGCTCGAGGGCGTCGAGTCGTTCTACGGCGAGACGCAGGTCCTCTTCGGCACCTCGCTCAGCGTGGCGCCGGGCGAGGTGCTGGCGCTGCTCGGGCCCAACGGTGCGGGCAAGACGACGACGCTGCGTGCCGTGCTCGGCCTCACGCCGGCCCGGCGTGGCCGCATCCGCTTCGACGGCGCCGACATCACGCGGCGGCCTACGCACGAGATCGCCGCCATGGGCGTGGGCTGGGTGCCCGACGACCGCCGCATCTTCCCGACGCTGACGGTGGCGCGCAACCTCGAGATCGCGCGCAAGCGCACGCGCTTTCGCGCCTGGCAGATGAGCGAATGCTTCGAGATCTTCAGCGCCCTCGAGGTCCTCATGGCGCGCGAGTGCGAGAACCTCTCGGGCGGCGAGATGCAGATGGTGGCGATCGCGCGTGCCCTGCTCGGCGCGCCGGGGCTGGTGCTGTTCGACGAGCCGAGCCAGGGGCTGGCGCCCAAGGTCGTGCAGGACGTGATGGCCACCGTGCTGCGCCTGAAGAGCGAGGGCGTGGCCGTGCTGCTCGTGGAGCAGAACGTGGCCTGCGCGCTGGCTGTCGCCGACCGCGTCTGTGTGATGCAGGGCGGGCGCATCGCCCACGCCTGCGCGGCGCGCGAGCTGCGCGATCAACCGGCGCTGCAGCGGCACTGGCTGGGGATCTGAGATGCCGCTGCTGCAGGTGCAAGGCCTCGTCAAGCGCTACCAGCGCGGCTGGCTGCGCAAGGAGACCACCTTCGAGCTGCAGGCCGACTTCGAGATCGCCGGCCCGGCGATCGTCGGCGTGATGGGCGCCAACGGCGCCGGCAAGACGACGCTGTTCGAGCTCATCACCGGCGGCAACCGGCCCAGTGCCGGCCGCGTCTGCGTCGAAGGGCAGGACGTGCATCGCGTGCGCTACGCCGAGCGTGCCCGCGTCGCGCTGCACTACCACCAGTCCTACCAGCTGCGCACCTTCCAGCGCTCGCGGCCGAGCTTCATGCTGCAGCCCGCGCGCAGCGAGCGTGCGCGCGTGCACCTGTTCGACGAGCCGCAGTTCAACACGCAGGACGGCTACATCGGCTTCATGCTCGACTTCTTCCGGCGCCTGCACGACGAAGGCCGCCTCGTCTTCCTCTGCCTGCACCCGAACGAACCGGTGCACCTGGACATCCTGGCCGAGGTCTGCACGCGCTTCATCTTCGTGCGCAAGGACGCCGCGCGCGTGAGCCGGCTGCTGTTCGCCGACTCCCTGGAGGCGTTGATGCAGGAAGGCGCCGTGGCCGGCTACCTGGGTCGACTGGCGCCGCATCGAACGACGGCGTGACCCGGTCGCGGCCCGGGCGCGGCCCTTCGGGGCAGGGTTGCGTGGTGCCGCTCGGCCGGGCTAGACGGGGTCGTCGCCGGGTGGATCGCCGGGTGGGTCGCCGAGTGCATTGCCGAGCATGCGGCGCGCGATGTCGTGCGCACCCTGGTCGGCAAGCCCGGGGTGGCGTTGGAGTGCAAGCCGCAGTTGCGGCTGCAGCAGGCGCAAGACTTCATCGGCCAGTTGCTGCTCGAAAACCGGGCGCCGCCGACCGCCCTCGCCCAGGGAGAGCAGGCGATCGGCCAGCGCGCCTACGCCCTCGCCTGTCGTGGCCGTGGTACCGAAGACCGGCCGGTTCCGGCGGGCGGGGTCGCCGCGCGTGGCCAGCATCTGCTCGAGCTGGCTCACTACCTGGTGGGCGCCGGCCTGGTCGAACTTGTTGACCACGAAGAGGTCCGCGATCTCCATCACGCCCGCCTTGATGGCCTGCACGCCATCGCCCTGGCCCGGCGTGCAGACGACGAGCACCTGATCGGCCAGGCGCATGACATCCACCTCGTCCTGGCCGACGCCCACGGTCTCGACCAGAACGATGTCGAAGCCGGCCGCGTCGAGCACGTCGACCACCTCGCGCGCCGCCTGGCACAACCCGCCGACCGCACCGCGCGTGGCCAGCGAGCGGATGTATGCGCCGCTGTCGGCAAGCGCGGACATGCGCACGCGGTCGCCCAGCACGGCGCCGCCACTCAAGGGGCTGGAAGGATCGATGGCGACCACCGCGACGTGCCGGCCCCTGCCCAGCAGCGCCGCGGCCAGGGCGCAGACCAGCGTGCTCTTTCCGGCTCCGCCGCTGCCGGTGACGCCGATGACCTTCGCGCAGCCTCGGCGGGAGCGCAGGATCGACATCAGATCGGACCCGCCCGCCCAGCGGTTCTCGACGACTGTCAGGGCCCTGGCCAGCGCACGCCGGTCGCCTTGCAGCACGGCCTGCGCCAGCCGCGCCGCGGCCGCTTGATCCATGAAGCCGCCTTCCTGTCTCAGCGCAATGGCTCAGCTCGAGGCATCGGCGCGCATCCGCCAGCGCACCGGGGCTCAATAGATGTCGGGTTTGTCACCCGGGCCACCCTGGCTGTAGTCGCCGAAGGGTCCGTCGCGCAGGGCCACCGCGGCTTTCACGCCCTCCGCCTTGGCCACCCGCACGAACTCCGCGGCTTCCGGCGTGTTGCGCATGACGATGTCGAACACCGGGCCGATCATCGACGAGTGCTGCAGGCCCATGCGGTCGTAGACCTGGTTGGTCATGAACTTCATGGCCGCGAGTTGCGTCACCGGAATCTGCGCCAGCTCCTCGACGTACTCCCAGACCTTGGCGTCGAGCTGGTCCAGCGGATACGCGAAGTTGATGAGCCCGGCCTGCGCGGCGTCCTTGCCCGAGATGGAGCGGCCCGTCAGGCTGTAGTGCTTGGCCTTGGCCAGGCCGAGCCGATAGATCCAGATGGCCGTCAGGTGACAGCCCCAGACGCGCGAATACGGCGTGCCGAAGTGCGCGTCCTCCGACGCGAAGACGATGTCGCCCAGCAGCGCGTATTCCGAGCCGCCGCCGACGCACCAGCCTTGCACCTTGACGACCACCGGCTTGGCGCTCTTCCAGATGGCCATGAACTTCTGCGTCGGCGCCATCCATGGGTTGAGCGCGACCAGCATGTCCTGCCCCGGGTCGTAGGGCGCGTCCTTGGTGGTGATGCCGAAGCCGTCGAAGTGCTCCAGCCCGCCGGAGAAGTCGAAGCCGCCGCAGAACGACTTGCCCGCGCCCTGCAACAGGATGACGCGGACCTCCGGGTCGGTGTTGGCCTGCCCGATGGCATGCTCGATCTCGTCGGGCATCGGCGGGCGAATGGTGTTGTACTTTTCCGGCCGGTTCAGCGTGATGACGCTGATGCGGCCGCGCTTTTCGCTCAGGATGGTTTCGTAGCTCATTCGATTTCCTCAGGGTGCTGCGGCGGATCAGGAGGTGCCGGAGCGCGCGCGCTCCTGCCGTGCTGCCGCCAGGGCACGGATGCTGCTCACGATCTGCTCCGATGACGATTGCGGGCCAAAGATGTCCGCCACGCCGATCGCCCGCAGCTGCGCGGCGTCGGCCTCGGTGATGACCGAACCGCCGAGCACCACCTGCACGTCCAGCCCCTGCTCGGCAATGGCGTCGAGCAGGACCGGCGTGTACTGCAGATACTCCCATGAGTGGCAGCTGATGCCGATGACGTCGGCGTCCTCGTCCCGGGCCGCTCGCAGCAACGTCGCCGGCGTGTTGTAGCGGCCCAGATAGATCACCTCCATGCCGGCATCGCGCAGCAGGCCGGCGACGGCGACGGCGCCGACTTCGTGCTGGTCGATGCCCAGCAGCGCGACGATGATCCTCGGCTTGAACATGATCGGGCGCGCCTCAGAAGTCCGGGCGCAGCGCGCCGTGAGGGTCGTAAGGGGCGTCGTACGCCAGCCGCAGGGCGCCGGCGATCTCGCCCATCGTGGCGCCGGCGCCGAAGGCGGCATGGACCGCGGGCACGAGGTTGATGCCGGGCGCGCGTGCCTGCGCATGCACCTCGCGCAGCGCGCGCCGCGTGTCGCCCGCACTGCGCGCCACGCGGTGCTCGCGCATCGCCTCGATGCGCTGGCGAAACGGCGCCACCTTGCGCTCGGCAATGTCGCGCAGCAGCCTGTCCTCCCCCGCGGGCAGCGTGTGGCAGTTCACCCCCACCACCGGGCGCGCGCCGGTCGAAACCTCGCGGTGATGGCGCAGCGCGGCGTCGTGGAAGATGCGGCGGAAGTAGCCGTTCTCGGCCAGCGCGATCGGGTCACCGGCCTGCTCGACCTGCCGCACCCTGGCCAGGATGCGGGCCTCGATCTCGTCGGTGAGCGCCTCCACGTAGTACGAGCCGCCCAGCGGATCGGCCACCCGCGTGATGCCCGTCTCCAGCGCGAGGACCTGCTGGGTGCGCAGGCCCACCAGGTGCGCCTCGGCGCTCGGGGTGCGATAGCCCTCGTCGAACGCCGAGATCTCCATTGCCTGCACTCCGGCCAGCGCCAGGGCAAGCCCCTGCACCGCGCCGCGCACGACGTTGTTGACGGGCTGCTGCGCCGTCAGGGTCAGCCCGGAGGTGTGGCTCGTGATCACCACCGAGAGCGAGCGCGGGTCGGTGGCGCCGAACTCCTCCTTCATCATCCGGGCGAAGATGCGCCGGGTGGCGCGAATCTTGGCGATCTCCTCGAACAGGTCCATCGAGCAGTTGACGAGGATGGCGATGCGCGGCGCGAAGCTGTCCACGGGCACCCCGCGGGCCAGCAGCGCGCCCACGAGATGCCGGATCTGCACGAAGCCCAGCGCCATCTCCTCGACGGCGTCGAGCCCGCTCTCGCTGTAGAAATAGGTGTCTTCCACATACGAGTGGAAGCGCGGCAGGTGCAGGGCGCAGAACTCCATCACGTCCACGGACAGGCGGCTCTGCAGCGCGACCGGCATGCCGTTGGCGTAGGCCGCATCGGTGGCGTACAGGGGCGGCTGCAGGACCGAGCCGCGTACGCGCTCGCGCGACAGCCCGTTCGCTTCGACGACGCCCAGCAGCCCGGTGAGCGCGAAGATCGATGGCACCGAACTCGACACCGAGATCTGCTCGATCGGGATCTCGTGGAACAGCTGCAGGTAGTCCTCGCGCGTGCACAGGGAGACGCCTTGCGTGCCGACCGAATGCTCCACGAGCGGATGATCGGCGTCGAGCATCGACTGCGTCGGGCTGTCGCCGATGACGTCGATGCCCGTCTGGCCGATGCCGATGAGGTACTTCAGCTGGGCGTTCGAGTGCCGCGGATCACCCTCGCCCGAGAGCTCGCGGTGAATCCAGCCTTCCGCACCCTGAGCGGCCTGCGCCGGCCGGGCGCGGCCGCGGGTGAAGGGGAAGACGCCGGGCAGTTCGGGCGCCGGCATGGCCGCATCCTGCGCCGTGTAGAAGGGCTTCAGCGGAATGCCGGACCGACTCTGCAGCCCCATCTCTCGTCTCCTGCTCGGCCCGGCGAATCGTCGGTGCCGTTATCGAACGGCCGTTTGATATTAGGCGGCGCGCGAAGGCGATGTCAAGTTGCCGCTGCGGCCAGCGGCCGCTCTTGGGGCACTCGGGGACGCACTCGGGGCCGCACTCGGCGCCGCACTCGGCGCCGGGGCCTACCCGCCCGGGTCGGAGACGGGCAAGCTCGCCTGCAGCATCGCTTCTATCGTGCCGAGGAAGCGGCGCCTGAGTTCGCGCGCCTCGCCGCCCCGGATGGCGTTGAAGGTCGTCAGCGCGACGTGAAAGTAGCTGACCGAGCCCAGCAGCACCAGCAGCAGCATGTCGGGGTCGATGCCGCCCTTCTTCCGGCCGCGCGCACCGACCACTGCCTTGCTGAAGCGCAGGGCCTGCTGCAGGAAGTCCGCCAGCTGCCAGCGGTGGACCTCGTCGATGCGCGCCGGGTTCTCCATCATCTCGCGCAGCAGGATCTGCACGTAGTGGGGGTTGAGCTCCGACCAGATCAGCAGCCGCTCGGCGAGCTGGCGCATCGCCTCGGCGGGAACGCCGCGGTCGATGTGGCCGAGCACCGGCGCGATACTGACGGCGATGCGCCTGAGCACCTCGGCATAGAGCTTTCGCTTGCTGCCCACGTGGTGCAGCACGGAGGAGCCGGCAATGCCGAGCGCCATGCCCAGCTCGCGAACCGACGTGCCCGCATAGCCGTGGCGAGCAAAGTGGCGCTCGGCCTCGGCCAGGACCCTCTCCTGGGTCAGGAGGCTTTCCCTGGCTGACCGGCGACCCGGGGAACGCTTCTCGCCTTCCTGCGCTGACTTCACCTTGCCCTCGATGCGCGCGCCAGGACGTCGACGACGAGGCCGGGGTCTGGCGCAACCGGAGCGGCCATTCTATAGTTGAACACCTGTTCGATAAAAAGGCGACCCGAAGAGGCAACCAGAGAGGCGACGATGATGCACGACGGACGCGTGGCCCTGGTCACAGGCGCCGCAGGAGGGATCGGACGGGCCACGGCGCAGCGCCTGGCGCGCGAGGGCGCGCTCCTGGCCCTCGTCGACCGCGACGACGGCGTCGAGCAGGTGGCGGCGCAACTGCGCGGCGCCGGCGCCGGGTGCCGCGCCTGGGTGCTGGACATCTCGGATGCCAGCGCCGTGCACGCGGCGGTCGAGGCTGTCGCGCTGTCGCTCGGCGCGGTCGGCATTCTCGTCAACGCCGCGGCCATCGTGGACCACATCGCTCCGCTTACGACGATGGCGCCGCAGGCGTGGATGCGCGAACTGGCCGTCAATCTCGGCGGCCCGTTCAACCTGATTCAGGCCGTGGCGCCGCAGATGATCGGCAACGGCTTCGGGCGCATCGTCAACATCTCCTCCATGGCGGCCCGCGGGGGCCTCTTTCGGCAGGCCGGCTACGCGGCGAGCAAGACCGGCCTGCTCGGCCTGACACGCAACGTCACGCTGGAACTGGCCCGCAACGGCATCACCTGCAACGCCGTGCTGCCGGGCCTGATCGCGACCGAGAAGGTCATGGCCATGCCGCAGGCCATCCGCGCTGCCGGCACGGCGGCCACGCCGGCGCGCAGGCTCGGCGAGCCGGACGAGGTCGCCGCCCTGATCTCGTTCCTCTGCTCGCCCGAGGCAGGCTTCATCAATGGCGCGGAGATCGACATCTCGGGTGGCGCGCACCTGAACACCTTGGCCATGGGCAGCCGCAAGGAGAATGCGGCCGAGGCGGGCCCGGCGGTTCCACCGGGCGCCCAGGCGAGCTCGTAGCTGTCGAAGGCACCGTCACCGACAGACCGAGGAGAGAGAGCGCGCGCCGCGCGCCGCTCACTCCACCGTCACGCTCTTCGCCAGGTTCCTCGGCTTGTCGACGTCCGTGCCACGCGCGCAGGCCGTGTGATAGGCCAGCAGCTGCAGCGGCACCACGTGCAGGATGGGGCTGAGCGCGCCGTAGTGCTCGGGCATGCGGATGACGTGCACGCCGGGCTCGTTCTCGATCTGCGTGTCGCTGTCGGCAAAGACGTAGAGCTGGCCGCCGCGCGCGCGCACTTCCTGCATGTTGCTCTTCAGCTTCTCGAGCAGCGTGTCGTTGGGCGCCACCGTCACCACCGGCATCTCCTCGGTGACGAGGGCCAGCGGGCCGTGCTTCAGCTCGCCGGCCGGGTAGGCCTCGGCGTGGATGTAGCTGATCTCCTTGAGCTTGAGCGCGCCTTCGAGCGCGATCGGGTAGTGCAGCCCGCGCCCGAGGAAGAGGGCGTTGTGCTTGCGCGCGAAGTCCTCGCTCCAGCTGATGACCTGCGGCTCCAGCGCCAGCACCGCCTGCAGCGCCGCGGGCAGGTGGCGCAGCGCCTTCAGCTGCGCCGCTTCCTCTTCGTCGGTGAGCCGCCCGCGCACCTGGGCCAGCGCCAGGGTGAGCAGGTACAGGCCGGCGAGCTGTGTCGTGAAGGCCTTCGTGCTGGCGACGCCGATCTCGACGCCGGCGCGCGTGATGTAGGCGAGCTTGCACTCGCGCACCATGGCGCTCGTGGCGACGTTGCAGATGGTGAGCGTGTGCTCCATGCCGAGGCCGCGCGCGTGCTTGAGCGCGGCGATGGTGTCGGCCGTCTCGCCGCTCTGGCTGATGGTGACGACGAGCGTCTTCGGGTCGGGCACGCTCTCGCGGTAGCGGTACTCGCTGGCGATCTCCACGGTCGTCGGGATGCCGGCGATGCTCTCGAGCCAGTAGCGCGCCGTGCTGCCGCTGTAGTAGCTGGTGCCGCAGGCGAGGATCAGGACGCGGTCGACCTGCTTGAAGATGCGGTGCGCACCATCGCCGAAGAGCTCGGGGCTGATGCCCTCGACGCCCTCGAGCGTGTCGGCCAGGGCGCGCGGCTGCTCGAAGATCTCCTTCTGCATGTAGTGGCGGTACGGGCCCAGCTCGGCAGCGCCGCTGTGCGCGTTCACCGTCTTCACCGGCCGCTCGACGGGCACGAAGCGCACGGCATGACCGTTCGCCCGGCCGCTCGCGTGGCCGTTTCCGTGGCCGCTCCCGTGGCCGTTCCCCCCCTTGGCCGACGGCGCGGTCTCGGGCCGCGTGATCCACACCTTGCCCATCTGCAGATCGGCCACGTCGCCTTCTTCGAGGTAGATGATCTGGTTCGTCACGCCGGCCAGCGCCATGGCGTCGCTGGCGAGGAAGTTCTCGTTGACGCCGGGCTGGGCCTTGCCGCCGGCCCGGCCCTCGGGCGACGTGCCCACGCCCACCACCAACGGCGAGCCCATGCGCGCGCCGACCACGCGGTGCGGCTCGTCGCGGCAGAACACGGCGATCGCATAGGCGCCGCGCAGGCGCGGTACGGCGGCCTGCACGGCCTCGAGCAGGTCGCCTTCGTAGACGCTGTGCACGAGGTGCGCGATGACCTCGGTGTCGGTCTGGCTGGCGAAGACGTAGCCCTTGCGCCGGAGCTCGGCGCGCAGCTCGTCGTGGTTTTCGATGATGCCGTTGTGCACGAGCGCGATGCGGCCGGTGGCCGATGTGGCCGTCGCGGCGGTGCCGCCGTCGTCGTCGAGCTCGCCGAACCCGGTGCTCGCCGAGTCGATGCCCGGCCCGGCGCTGAAGTGCGGGTGCGCGTTGTGCACCGCCGGTGCGCCGTGCGTGGCCCAGCGCGTGTGCGCGATGCCGGTGCCGCTGGCCACGCCCTCGCGCTGCACGTTGGTGTCGAGCTCGGCCACGCGCGAGGTGCTGCGCGCGCGCCGGAGCTCGCCGTCCTGGTGCACGGCCACGCCGCAGCTGTCGTAGCCGCGGTATTCGAGCCGCTTCAGGCCCTCGACGAGGATGGGAACGATGTTGCGCGTGCTGACGGCGCCGACGATGCCACACATGGTTTGGGTGCCCTTCGGATGACGAGGTGCGGGATGCTAGGAACGTCCGGCTGAAATGTTCAGCCAGAAATCGACCAATCTTGGCGGCAACGGCAGATGCGTGAATTCGGGCAGAATATTCCGTCCAAACACGGGCGATGAATGCAAGAAGCAGCCACCGAACTCGACGCGACCGACCTGCGCCTGTTGGAGCAGCTGCAGAGCGACGCCTCGCAGTCGAACCAGGACCTGGCTGCGGCGGCGCACACCTCGCCGGCCACGGCCCTGCGCCGCGTGCGCCGGCTGGTCGATACCGGCGTCATCGACCGTCGCGTGGCGCTTCTGAACCCCGAGCGCATCTTTCTCGGCGGCCAGGGGCTGAGTGCCATCGTCGAGATCTCGCTCGACCGCCAGGGCGCCGAGCACCTGGACGCCTTCGAGCAGCGCGTGCTGCCCGACGCGGAGGTGCAGCAGCTGTGGCGCGTCTCGCCCGGGCCCGACTTCGTGCTCGTCGTGCATTGCACCGGCGGCATGCCGGGCTACCAGGCGCTCGTGCAGCGCCTGTTCACGCAGGACGCGAACGTGCGCAACGTGAAGGCCTACTTCGGCGTCAAGCGGGCCAAGTTCGACCCGCGCGTGGTGCTCAGGGCGCAGCCCTGAGCATCCATCGGCGTCCTTCGGCGGTTCAGGCCTTCAGGATCGCCAGCCCCTTCAGGTACTCGCCTTCGGGAAAGACGAGCGTCGTCGGGTGGTCGGGCGCGCCCTCCAGGCGCTGCAGGATGGCGCCGTCGACCTCGGCGTCGATGGCGGCGCCGGCGACGATCTTGTGGAACAGCTCGGCGCCGATGCCGCCGCTGCAGCTGAAGGTGAGCAGCAGCCCGCCCGGCGCCAGCAGCTTGAGCGCTAGGCGGTTGATGTCCTTGTAGGCGCGTGCGGCGCGTTCGGCGTGCGCGGCGGTGGGCGCGAACTTCGGCGGGTCGAGCACGATGGCGTCGAAGCTGCGCCCGGCCTTCAGTGCATCGCGCAGGAACTGGTTGACGTCGGCATCGACCACCTCGCTGCGCGCGGCGTCGAAGCCGTTCAGCGCCACGTGCGCCGCCACGCGCTCGAGCGCCGGCGCCGAAGAATCGACGCTCGTCACGTGTTCGGCGCCGCCGGCGAACGCCGCGACCGTGAAGCCCCCGGTGTAGCAGTAGCAGTTGAGCACGCGCATCAAGCCGAACTGCCGCACCCAGCGCGCGAAGAGGGCGCGGTTGTCGCGCTGGTCGAGGTAGAAGCCGGTCTTGTGGCCACTCGCCACATCGAGCGTGAGGCGCCAGCCGTGCTCGGCGATGGCCACTTCGGTGGCGCCTTCGCCGCGCAGCCAGCCGGTCACCGGCGGCAGGCCCTCGAGGCTGCGCACGCTGGAGTCGCTGCGCTCGTACAGGCGCGTGAGGCCGGTGGCGGCGAGCAGCACATCGGCAATGGCCGCCTTCCAGCGCTCGGCGCCGGCGGACAGGAACTGCGCACAGAGCACGTCGTCGTAGCGGTCGATGATGAGCCCGGGCAGGCCGTCGGACTCGCCGTGCACCAGGCGCACGCCGGTGCTCGCCTCGGGGAAGACCGGCAGGCGGGCGCGCAGCGCCAGCGCACGCGCGATGCGGCGCTTGAAGAAGGCGTGGTCGATGCGTTCGGCCTCGTCGAAGCTCCAGGCGCGCACGCGGATCATCGAGTTGCCGCTCCAGGCACCCCAGGCGAGGAAGCGGCCGTCCGCGGCCTCGATGCGCACGGTCTCGCCGGCGTCGGCCTTGCCGCGCGCGACGCTGCCCTGGAAGACCCAGGGGTGGCGGCGCAGCAGCGATCGTTCCTTGCCCTCGAGCAGGCGGATGGATTTCATCCGCGCATTGTCTTGGAGCCTGTCCTGGAGCCTGTGCCGGGGCCTGCCGCTGCGTTGCGGCCTTCAGGCGCGGCGGCCGCCGGCGCGGTTCCGGCCCCCGCGGCCCCCGCGGCCCCCCGCGGCGCCCCTGCCGGCTGCCGCGCCTCGACGGCGCGCAGCAGGTCGGCCAGCGTCTTGCCGGGCTCGTCGCGGAAGGTCTCGTCCAGGGTCTCGCAGTGCCGCACGCGGTCGATGCGGAAGCTGCGGAAGTCCTGCCGCAGCTCGCACCAGGCCGCGAGCGTCCACGCCGCGCCCCAGAAGAAGCAGCCGAGCGGGCGCACCGTGCGCTCGCTCGTGCGCTGCTGCTCGTCGGCATAGTCCAGCCGCAGCTTGCGCCGCGCGTGCACGGCGCGCCGCATGGCCTCGAGCGTCGCGCGCGAGGCCTCGTCGATGCCGGCATCGGGCGCGAAGAGCGCCAGGCTCTCGGCGGCCGCGCGCGCGGTCGGCGACAGCACCGAGAGGATCTTGGCCAGCGCCGCTTCGGCCTCGGCGGCCATCGCGGCGTCGAGGCGCGGCTGCGCGATGCGCACTGCCGCCACGAGCGCCTGCGCCTCGGGCGAGGTGAACATCAGCGGCGGCAGCGTGTAGCCCGGCCGCAGCCGGTAGCCCACGCCCGCCTCGCCCTCGAGCGGCACGCCGTGCGCCTGCAGGTCGGCGATGTCGCGGTAGACGGTGCGCACCGACACCTGCAGCCAGCCGGCGATCTGTTCGGCCGTGCTGAGGCGCCGCGCGCGCACGCGCTGCACGAGGTCGAACAGGCGGTCGGCACGGCGCATCGAGGGGCGGCTCAGGTCGTGCTCAGGCCATCGCGTGCAGGCCGACGCGGTTGCCTTCGCTGTCGACGATGTGCGCGAAGACGCCCATGTCGCCCGGCAGCGTCACCTTGGGCGTGGCGAGGCGGCCGCCCGCCGCCTCGAGGCGGGCGAGGGCGCTGTCAAGATTGGGCGTCACGGCGAGGTAGACGAGCGTGCCGTCGGCCGAAGCGCGCGCCACCGTCGGGCCGCTGATGAGGCAACCGCCGGCGGCGGAGTCGCCTTCGTAGGGGAAGACGGCCAGCGTCTGCGGACCCATCGTCTCGCGGCGCAGCGTCGTGCCGAGCAGGCGCTCGTAGAAGCGTTGCGCGCGGTCGATGTCCTGGACGGGGATTTCGAACCAGTTGATGGCATTCATGATCGGGCTCCTGGCATGTTGCCGCTACGTGGCCGCTGTCGCAGCCGGGTTGAGAAGGCCCTCATCGTGCCTGGGGGCCCCTGACAACGTGGTGGCAGGAGGGTGGCGGGTGGGGTGGTGGCGCGCGCGGGTGGTCGCGGCTCGTGCCCAGCGCTCGGTCAAGGGCTGACAGGCGCAGGGGATCAAGAGGTCAGGGATCAGGGGATCACGGGCTCAGGGATCACGGGCTCAGGGGCTCACCGGGCTCACCGGGCTCACGGGCTCAGGGGCTCAGGGGCTCTTTCGCCGGGCGCGCGGATGCGCCGCGTCGTACACCTTCGCCAGGTGCTGGTGGTCGAGCTTGGTGTAGACCTGCGTCGTCGTGATGCTGGCGTGGCCGAGCAGCTCCTGCACCGCGCGCAGGTCGCCGCTGGACTGCAGCAGGTGGCTGGCGAAGCTGTGGCGCAGCATGTGCGGGTGCACGGGCGTGGCCAGGCCGCTCGCCTGCGACTGCGCCTTCAGCCGCAGGCGCAGCTGCCCGGCCGAGAGGCGCGTGCCGCGCCGGCTGACGAAGAGCGCCGGCTCGTCGCCGCGCGCCAGCTGCGCGCGCACGCCGATCCAGGCCTGCAAGGCCGCCAGGGCGGCGCGACCGACCGGCACGCTGCGGCGCTTGCTGCCCTTGCCGAGCACATGGGCCGCGGCGTCCGCCATGTCGATCCAGCCATGGCCTTCGCGCTGTGCCTGCGCGCTCGCCCGCAGGTCCAGGCCGAGGATCTCGGCCACGCGCAGGCCGCTGCCGTAGAGCAGCTCGACGATGGCGTGGTCGCGCAGTGCCAGCCGCGCATCGGCCGCGGCCTCGGTTTTGGGCTGCGGCCCCCGTGCGCGCGCGCGCGCCTGCGCGTGCTCGGCCAGCTGCACCGCCTGCTCGACCGACAGCGCCTTCGGCAAGGGCTTGCCGGCCTTGGGTGCACGCAGGCCCGCCACCGGATTGGCGGCGACCTCGCCGTGCCGGCCCCAATGGCGGTACAGGCCGCGCCACGCCGCCAGCGCGAGCGCGATGCTGCGCGGCCCGAGGCCGCTGCCGCGCAGGCGCGCCGCCCAGCCGCGCAGGTGGTGCGGCTGCGCCTGCCTGAGCGGCACCGCCTCGAGTGCGGCGCTGTCCTGCAGGCGCTGCAGCGCCTCGCGGTAGAGCGTGACGGTGCGCGCCGCCAGCCGCCGCTCGACGGCGAGGTGGCGGAGGTAGTCCTCGATCTCGGGCGCCAGCGCGGCGGCCGGCCCTGGCGCCGCCCGCTGTGCCATCGCCCGCGCGGCCGGCATCAGCTCGGCCGCAGCCGCCACAGTGCGGCGCCGGCGAGCTCGCCGATGCGCATCAGGAAGTCGGTGCCCATCTCGGCGGCGTAGCGCGTCGGGTCGGGCGAGCCGAGCACGAGCAGCCCGAAGACGCCGCCTTCCGCGACCGGGCCCTGGCGCAGCGGGATCATCGCCACGCTCGCCACGCTGGCCGGGTCCTCGAGCCAGCTCACGGCCTCGAAGCCGGCGTTGACGCCGCAGTAGGGCAGGCTCAGGCTGCCGGCGAAGGTCTTCACGTCCTCGCTGACGCTCTGCGCGAAGTCGCAGTCGGCATAGGCCGGCGCCAGCGCCCACAGGCGCAGCGCCGCCTGCGGAATGAGGAACTCGTGCTTCAGCGTCGCCAGCATCGCCGCCGGCAGCGCCGCCGGGTCGGTGCTGCGCATCAGCATGCGCGTCAGCCGGTGCAGCCGGTCCACCAGCGCCATGTTCTCCTGGCCGGCGCGGATCATCTCGACGATCTTCAGCTCCAGACCCTTGATGCGCTCGCGCAGCATTTCCATCTGCCGCTCAGAGAGCGTGACGGCGCGCTGGCCGTGCGGGCTCGTGAGGCGGATGCTCGCCAGCAGCTCGGCGTGGCGCTCGAAGAAGCCCGGCGACTGCGCCAGGAACCTGGCGACGGCGGTTTCGTCCAGAGGTGCTTCGTTGCCCATGTCGCTCCTGTCGCTGCTCACAGCTCGATCTCTCCGTCGAACACGAACTCCGCCGGGCCCGTCATCAGCACATGGGCATCGTCGGCGGGCCACTCGATGACGAGGTCGCCGCCGCGCGTGTGCACGGTGACGCGCCGTCGCACCGCATCGAGCCAGCCGAGGCGGATGCCGGCGACCACGGCGGCGCAGGCGCCGGTGCCGCAGGCGAGCGTCTCGCCGGCGCCGCGCTCGTGTACGCGCAGTTGAATCTCGGTGGGCGAGAGCACCTGCACGAAGCCGGCATTCACCTTGCGCGGAAAGCGCGCATGCGCCTCGATGAGCGGCCCGAGCACAGCCACCGGCGCGGCCACCACGTCCTCGACGCGCATCACCGCGTGCGGGTTGCCCATCGAGAGCGTCGCCACCTCGCCGAGCGGCCGGCCGCCGGCATCGACGAGCGGCCACAGCTCGAAGCCAGCGCCCGGACCGGCGCGCCGCGGCGTGAGCCCCGCGGCGTCGAAGGGGATCAGCGCGGGCTCGAAGACCGGCCGGTTCATGTCCACCGTGACGCGGCCGTCGTCCTGCAGCACCAGCTCGAGCAGATTGTTCACCGTCTCGACCTTGACGCGGCGAGCGCGGGTGAGGCCGCGCGCATGCACGTAGCGCACGAAGCAGCGCGCGCCGTTGCCGCAATGCTCGACCTCGTCGCCGCTGCTGTTGAAGATGCGGTAGCGGAAGTCGACGCCCGGCGTCGTGCTCGTCTCGACGACGAGGATCTGGTCGGCGCCGATGCCGAAGCGCCGGTCGGCCAGCCGCCGCGCCTGCGCCGCCGTCAGCTCGACCGGGTGGCGCGTGCCGTCGAGCACGACGAAGTCGTTGCCCGCGCCGTGCATCTTGGTAAAGCTCAGTCGCATGGGGGCACATTGTCCGCCAAGGTCCGGCGCGGCCGTCAGGCGCGGCCGTCGGGCGGGGCGTCGCCGCGCCGCGGCGCAGCCCGCCCGGCGTCTGGCACGGTTCATGCAAACCACGCTTGTATACAATGCTGATCAGCATCGAGAGCCCGCCTCATGCCACGTGATGTGCCCCGTGCCGGGGCGGCACGCACCAACTCGACCGATGTCCCACCCGAAAGCGCGCGCTGTTGCGGCGCCGTCCCGCAGCCCCGATGCCATCGCCGACCTCGTCGTCGATGCCATCCTGGCCGGCCGCATCGAGGCCGGCCAGCGCCTGGGCGAGCAGTCGCTGGCCGACCTCTTCGGCGTCAGCCGCACGCTCGTGCGCGAGGCCCTGGGTCGGCTCTCGGCGCGCGGCATGGTGGTGGTGAATGCGCGCCGCGGCTGGTTCGTGGTGCAGCCTTCGGCGGCCGAGGCGAAAGACGCCTTCGACGCCCGCATCGCCATCGAGACCGGGCTCGTGCATGCGCTGCCGCAGCGCCTGCCGGACCCCGCGCTCAAGCGCCTGAAGCAGCACCTGGCGCAGGAGAAGGCGGCCATCCGCGGCGGCGACCCCGGCGAGCGCAGCTACCTGCTCGGCGAGTTCCACGTCTGCCTGGCCGAGTGCGCCGGCCACGGGCTGCTGGCCGACATCCTGAAGGACCTGACCGCGCGCACGACGCTCATTGCCTCGCTCTACCAGTCCACGCACGATGCCGCGCGCTCCTGCGCCGACCATGCGCGGATCGTCGCCGCGCTGGCCGCCGGCGAGCACGAGCGGGCCGCCGCGCTGATGCGCGAGCACATCGAGGAGGTGGCGCGTCACCTGGGCCAGCCTCTCCGCGACGACCCGGTCTCGCACCTGCGCCTGGCCTTGCTGCCCGCTGCGGCGCGCGATGGCGGCCGCGGGCCGCCGCCGGCGGAGCGTGCACGCGCCGCTCCCGTACCCCACGCCGCACCCCGCGCCGCACCACGGGCAGCAGCAAGCCGGCGCCTCTTCACCGATCTCCTCACCCCGCCACCCCCCAACCCGCAACCCAAGGCGGCCGCGCGCCGCAGGAAACAGGAGCCCTGAACATGCAACGTCGCCTCATCGCGGCCATCTCGCCGGCCTTCGCGCTGGCCTTCGTGCTCGCCGCCGCCTCGGCGCTGCCGCTCACGGCGCGCGCGCAGGGCGCGCTCGACGACATCCTTGCGAAGAAGGTCATCCAGATCGCCATCCCGACCGACTTTCCGCCCTACGGCTTCGTCGGCACCGACCTGCAGCCGCGCGGGCTCGACATCGACATGGCCAACTACATCGGCGCCAAGCTGGGCGTGAAGGTGGAGCTGGTGCCGGTGAGCAGCGCCAACCGCATCCCCTACCTGCAGACGAAGAAGGCGCACCTCGTCATCTCCACGCTCGGCAAGAACGCCGAGCGCGAGAAGGTCATCGACTTCACGGCCGCCTACTCGCCCTTCTACCAGGCGGTGTTCGCGGCCAAGGCGCTGCCGCTGAAGAGCTTTGCCGATCTCGCCGGCAAGACGGTGGGCGTGACGCGCGGCGCCATCGAGGACATGGAGCTCACCAAGCTCGCGCCCGCGGCCGCCGACATCAAGCGCTTCGAGGACAACAACGCCACCGTGTCGGCCTTCGTCAGCGGCCAGGTGCAGGTCATCGCCACCGGTGCCTCGGTGGCCGGCAACATGATGGTGCGCAACCCGCAGCTCGGCACCGAGTTCAAGCTCGTGATCAAGCAGTCGCCCAACTTCATCGGCGTCAACAAGGGCGAGGACAAGCTTCGCGCACGCGTCAACGAGATCATCGCCGCCGCCAAGGCCGCCGGCGAGATCGACAAGATGTCGCAGCGCTGGCTGGGTGCGCCGGCGGGCGAACTGCCGAACTGAGCGGCACGCGACCGCTGCGCCCGGACCCGACGCGAGGCCACGCCATGGTCGTGCTCGACTTCTCCGCCGTGCTCGCCGAGTGGCCGCTGCTGCTGCGCGGCGTCGCCGCCACCGTCGTGCTGACGGCGCTGGCGGCGGTCGCCGGCATGGCGCTCGGCGTTGCCTGCGCCTGGGCGCGCACCTGGGGGCCGAAGGGGCTCGGTGCGGTGGTCTCGGCGTACGTGGAGCTGATCCGCAACACGCCCTTCATCGTCCAGCTCTTCTTCATCTTCTTCGGCCTGCCGGGCCTGGGCGTGCGCCTCACGCCCGAGTGGGCCTCCGTGCTGGCGATGGTGATCAACCTCGGCGCCTACGCCGCCGAGATCGTGCGCGCCGGCATCGAGGCCACGCCGCGCGGGCAGGTCGAGGCGGGGCTGAGCCTGGCGATGAGCCGCCTGCAGGTCTTCATGCGCGTCGTGCTGCCGCCGGCGCTCTCGCGCGTGTGGCCGGCGATGGTGAGCCAGATCATCATCGTCATGCTCGGCTCGGCGGTGTGCGGGCAGATCGCCGCGCAGGAGCTCTCCTACTACGCCAACCTGATCCAGAGCCGCAACTTCCGCGCCTTCGAGGCCTACATCGTCGCCACCGCCATCTACCTGGCGCTGGCCATCGGCCTGCGGCAGTTGCTGCGCTGGGCCGGGCCGCGCTTCCTGTTCGGGCGCTGAGCGGGCACTGAGCGGGCGCTGAACGGGCACGTCCGGGAGCACCGAAGAGCATGGTCGAGTTCAGCCTCTGGGACATCCTGCGCAACCTGCTGCTGGCGGCGCGCTGGACGGTGGTGCTGTCGCTCATCGCCTTCGTCGGCGGCGGACTCGTCGCGCTGGCGCTGCTGGTGGCGCGCATCGCGCGGCTGCGAGGAG
This sequence comes from Burkholderiales bacterium, assembly GCA_016223165.1. Lineage (GTDB taxonomy): Bacteria > Pseudomonadota > Gammaproteobacteria > Burkholderiales > Burkholderiaceae_C > Rubrivivax. The sequence continues at coordinate 58,161 of JACRPO010000011.1, read as the reverse complement.
CCGAGCGCGGCGTCGGCGCCTACGTGCAGGTCTTCCAGGGCACGCCGCTCCTGATGCAGCTCTTCCTGGCCTACTTCGGGCTCGCGCTGCTGGGGCTCGAGGTCTCGGCCTGGACCGCGGCGTCGCTCGCGCTCACGCTGTACACGAGCGCCTTCCTCACCGAGATCTGGCGCGGCTGCGTCAATGCCGTGCCAAAGGGCCAATGGGAGGCCTCGGCCAGCCTGGCGCTGAGCCTGCACGAGCAGCTTCGCTACGTGATCGGCCCGCAGGCGCTGCGCGTGGCCGTGCCGCCGACCGTGGGCTTCCTGGTGCAGGTGATCAAGGGCACCGCGCTGGCCTCGGTGATCGGCTTCATCGAGCTCACCAAGGCCGGCACGATGATCACCAACGCCACTTTCCGCCCCTTCACCGTCTATGCCTGCGTCGCCTTGCTGTACTTCGGCTTGTGCTACCCCATCTCGGCCTGGAGCCGCGTGCTGGAGAGGAGACTGAACCTTGGCCGATAAGCCTGATCAGCCCATCGTCGAGATCCAGGCGCTGCGCAAGCGCTACGGCAGCAACGAGGTGCTCAAGGGCATCGACCTCGCCGTGCAGCGCGGCGAGGTGGTGGCCGTCATCGGCAAGAGCGGCTCGGGCAAGAGCACGCTCCTGCGCTGCATCAACGGCCTCGAGGAGTTCCAGGAGGGCAGCCTCACCGTCGACGGCCGGCCGCTGCGCCACGGCGACGCGAAGGCGATGCGCGAGCTGCGCCAGCACGTGGGCATGATCTTCCAGAGCTTCAACCTCTTCCCGCACCTGGACGTGGGCCACAACGTCATGCTCGCGCCCGGGCTCGTGAAGGGCCGGCGCGGCGCCGAGGCCGAGCAGCGCGCGCAGGCCCTGCTCGAGCGCGTGGGCCTGGGCGAGAAGTTCGCCGCCTACCCCGACCAGCTCTCCGGCGGGCAGCAGCAGCGCGTGGCCATCGCGCGTGCGCTCGCCATGGACCCGGCGGTGCTGCTGTGCGACGAGATCACCTCGGCGCTCGACCCCGAGCTCGTGGGCGAGGTGCTGAAGGTGGTGGAGGCGCTGGCCGAGGAGGGCATGACGCTCGTGATGGTGACGCACGAGATGAACTTCGCGCGCAAGGTGGCCGACCGGCTGGTCTTCATGCACGCCGGTCGCATCCACGAGATGGGGCCGCCCGAAGAGCTGTTCACGGCACCGCGCACACCCGAGCTGAAGCAGTTCCTGTCCGCGCTGCACTGATGGCGCCGCACTGAGCGCACTGCACTGAGCGCGCAGCACCGAGCGCGCTGCACTCGCGGCGCGGCGGCGCAGCCTCCTCAGGCCCGCGGCGCGCTCACATGCCCTTGAAGAGGTGCGCGTACAGGCGGCTGGCCGTCAGCCGCTCGGGCCGGCCGCGCAGCGTCAGGAACACCTTGCCCGACTCGTCGCGCAGCGCGGTGGCGATGGCGCCGGCGCGTACCACCAGGCTGCGGTGCACCTGCCAGAACTGCTGCGGGTCGATCTGCGGCAGCAGCTCGCGCAGCGAGAGCCGGATCAGGTGCTCGCGCTCGGCGGTGACGACGCGCAGGTACTTGTCGGCGGCCTCGAAGTACAGCACCTCGTCGACGGGCACCATGTGCACCAGCGCGCCGGCACTGGCCTGGATGACCTGCAGACGCGGCACGGCCGCAGCCGCAGCACCCGCAGCTGTCGCAGCTGTCGCAGCGGGCGTAGCGCCCAGCAGCGCACGCAGCTGCGCCAGCGTCTGCTCGATGCCTTCGGGCGCCGCGGCCAGCCGCTTCTTCAGCCGCTGCACGCAGCTGGCCAGGCGCGGCGCCTGCACCGGCTTGACGAGATAGTCCACCGCCTGCGCCTCGAACGCCTGCAGCGCGTACTGGTCGTAGGCGGTCACGAAGACGAGCAGCGGGAAGGCCACGCCCTCGGGCCACTCCTCGGCCAGCGCCTGCGCCGCTTCGAGCCCGCTGAGGCCGGGCATGCGGATGTCGAAGAAGCACAGCGACGGCCGCCGCGCGAGCGCCTGTTCGACGGCGGTCGCGCCGTCGCCGACGGTGGCCAGCACCCGCAGCTCGGGCCACAGGCGCTCGAGGTCGGCCTGCAGCGCCCGCGCGAGCAGCGGTTCGTCCTCGGCGAGCAGCGCGGTCGGCGCGGGGTTCATGCGGCAGCGCGGGACGTGGGTCGCTGGCAGGGCAGCACGATCAGCGCCAGCGTGCCGCCATCGGCATCGCCGGCGGGGCGCAGCTCGAAGCGGGCGCGCCGGCCGAACATCGCCTGCAGGCGCGAGCGGACATGGGCGGTGCCGTATCGACCGGCCGCGACAGCCGCAACGTCGGCAGCGTCACCGGCAACGCCGAGGGCAGGCGCCCCTGTCACGGGCGCCGACTGCGGCAGGCCGACGCCGGTGTCGCGCACCGACAGCTCCAGCTCGTCGCCGACGCGGCGCGCCCGCACGCAGATCCGGCCGCCCGCGACCTTGGGCTCCAGGCCGTGCTTGACGGCGTTCTCGGCCAGCGGCTGCAGCAGCAGCGGCGGCACGGCGCAGTCGCGCAGCTCGTCGGGCAGCTCGAGGCTCGCCTGCAGGCGCGGGCCCATGCGCACCTCCATCAAGGCCAGGTAGTCGGCGAGGCGCGCGAATTCGTCGGCGAGCGGGTGCGCGTCGGCGCGCGAAGCGGCCAGCGTGGCGCGCAGGAAGGCGATCAGCCGGTCCAGCATGGCCTGCGCCAGCGGCGGATCGATGCCGATCAGCGCGCGCAGGTTGGCCAGCGTGTTGAACAGCATGTGCGGCTCGAGCTGCGACTGCAGCAGCTTCAGCTGGTGCTCCAGCGCCAGCGCGTGCGCCGCCTCGGTCGCCGCGCGCTCCATGTGCAGGCGCTCGCGGCTGTGGAAGAAGTAGGTCGCGGCCACCGCCGCCAGCAGCGTGATGACGCCCGCCGCGCGGCTGTCGAAGAGGCTGGGCGAGCGCATGCCGGTGAAGTGGTCGACGATGCCGGCGCCGATGCTGTAGCCGGCCGCGGAGCCGAGCGCGACGGCGAGAGCCAGCAGCGGCACGCCCGGCCATTGCGGCGCCGAGCCCCCCGGCGGAGGCAGCCAGCGCGCCAGGCCGTGGATGGCGCCGTCGATCAGCAGCCAGCAGCAGTTGCCGATGGCGAACGAGTAAGCGAGGTTGATGGCGAGCAGACCGCGCCCGCCGAGCTGCCAGAGCGCGAGCCCGATGACGGCGCACAGCCCCTGGGTGACGAGCCCGCGGCCCACGAACCCGCGCAGCGACTCGGCGGCGGTGCGGGGGACGAGCGCGGGCATCGGGCGATTCTGCGTCAGCAGGCCTGCAGCGCCGGCGGCACCGGCGGCACCGGCGGCATCGGCGGCAGGGTGGTGCGGGCGGTGGGCGCCATCGATCCGCTGCGTCAGAAGGCGCGCACCGCGGCCAGCAAGAGGCTGCGCCTTGTCGGCAGCTGCGCGAACAGCGACTCCGCCGGCCCGCCGTTGACGCGCCAGGCCACGTTCAGGCGCCAGCGCTCGCCCTGCCACTGCAAGCCCGCCGTGTGCATTCGGCCGCGGTCGGCGGGTGCGAACAGCGTGTCGAAGGTCCACTGCCAGCGCTCGGGCGACCAGGCCAGGCGCACGAACAGGTTGTCGCGGCGCAGGTTCGGCGCATCGAAAGGCGTGGCCTGCCAGGCCAGGTTGCCGGCGGCGGCCGTCGCTGGTGCAGGGGACGCAGCCAGCGCCGCGTTGCGCCGCCGCCAGGCGTCCCACTCGTCGTCGGCGAGCGCCGTGCCGTCGTGCCAGACCTCGACCATCAGGCTCTGCTGCGCGAGCCCGGTCCAGTTGGCGCCGACCAGCCATTGCGTGGCGGCGCCGCGCAGCGCCTGGCGCCAGGGGTTGGTGGCCTGCAGCGCGTCACCCGCGCCGGACGCGATCGCCCAGCCGTCGTGGCGTTCGAGCCGGCGCCCCGAGGCATGCAGTTCGAGCTCGTCGGTGGCCACCCACGCCAGCGCCGCGCCGAGGCTGGCACCGGTGTGGCGGCCGTGGCGCGCGAAGCCATGCGCGTCGAGCGCGCCGAAGCGTTGGTAGCCGCGCAGCGCCCAGGCGCTCTCGCCGGCAGCTCGGCTGCGCTCGGCCGCATCGTTCCAGCGCTGCGGATTCGCCCACACGAGCGCCAGCGCATGCTCGGCGCCGAACTGCTCGAGCATCACGACCGGCCGGCCTTCGGGCGTGCGGGCGAAGAGCGCGCGGCGTGTCTCCTGCTGCACGACGTCGTTGGGCCGGAAGCCGTAGCCCACGTCCCAGCCGAGCACCTTGCGGCCGGCGCTGGCCTGCCATGCGCCGAGGTCGGCGCTCAAGTGCAGCTCGTTGAAGCGCGCATCGGCGCGGCTCGCCTCGGACTCGGCTGCCGTCGCCTGCACGAGCGCATTGGCGGCCAGCGCCAGCGGCAGCCCGAGCACCTTCCAGTGCAGCGTGTGGCGCAGCTCGGCCTCGGTCTGCGCGCTGTCGCCGGCGGGCGGGGCGATGCCGGGCTGCAACCTGTTGGCGGCGGCGAGCGGCCCGTGCGGCGAAGCGCTGCGGCCGGTGCCGACGAGGCGCAGCTCGCCGCCCGGGCCGCGGCCTGCTGCATCCGTTGCCGCGCTCGCCGCGGCGTCCGCACCCGCACCTGCACCTGCACCTGCACCTGGAACTGCAACTGCAACTGCTGCACCCGCATCCGCGCCCGCAGCTCGGCCGACCTGGCCCTCGGCCGCAGCCACGCTGGCGGCCGCGCACAGCAGCAGCGCCGCGGCTGCCCGCCGCTGGCGGTGACCGTTCATCGACCCTTTCATCGGCGGCTACTCCAGCGCCGGGTTGCGGGCCAGGAACATCGGGTTCAGCCACGCCTCGGGCACCTGCCTGGGCCGCCGCGACAGGTAGCGCACATGCGTAGCCTTGTGCGAGCCGAGGCGGTCGGTCAGCACCATCTCGTCCACGCGGGTCGGCGCGGCCGGCCTGTCCATGACGAAGCTCGCCAGCTTGGCCAACTTGTCCGATTGCACGTAGAGCTCGGCGTGCAGCGGCTCGTGCCGCCTCGTGCCCACCCACAGCTCGATGCGCGCGTAGGACAGGCCCTTGCGCGCCGAGCGCAGCGTCAGGTGCAGGCAGGGCGCGCCGCCGGCCGAACCCTGCGGCACCTCGCAGCGCTCCTCGCCGACGAGCGTGCCGGTGTAGTCGTCGGTCCAGCTCAGCGTCGCGATGTCGCCGGTGGAGGCATCGCCCAGCAGCTTCTGCGCCGGCGTGATGCGCATCGGCCGCTGGCTGCCGGGCAGCAGCAGCCAGAAGTCGTCGCCCAGCATCAGCACCTTCTGGCCGGCCTCGGCCGGCGAGCGCATCAGCACCAGCGACTTGTGCCCGGCCTGCGTGAACACCGTGTAGCGACGCTCCTTGTCGGTGGAGCCGTCGCGGTTGAAGACGGTGACCTGCGTCTCGACCTGCAGGTTGTCGGCGGTGCCGCCGGCGCCGCCGGTGCCACCGGTGCCACCCGTGCCACCCGTGCCCCCCGTGCGGAAGCGGTCGGCGGCCTTGAGCACGGCGGCGACGTCGACCTCCCCCGGCGCGGCCGCCCGGCCCGCTTCGCCGGCATGCGTGGCCGCGGCGCCGGCGGCCAGCGCCAGCATGACGAGCATCTTGTTCATGGCGTTTCCTCCAGACGCTTCACACATGCGCCAGGGCGCTGACGATCGGCTGCTCGACCGTGCGCCGCGCCACCAGCGCCGAGGCCAGCGTGGCCAGCAGCAGCATGGACAGCAGCGTGCCGGCGTACAGCGCCGGGTCGACGGCCACCTGCAGCGGATAGCCGACGTTGCGGCCCGGCGGCGGCGGCATCTGCACCGGGAACAGCAGCAGCGCCGCCGCGACGCCGAGCGACGCCAGCGCGCCGAGCGCGGCGCCGAAGCCGCCCAGCACCAGCCCCTCGAGCGCGAAGCTGCGCACCAGCTGCCCGGGCAGCGTGCCCATGGCGCGCAGCGTGCCGATCTCGCGCGTGCGCTCGATGATCGCCATCGCCATCGCGTTGGCGACGACGAAGACGACGATGACGCCGATGATCAGCCCGAGCGCGCCGAAGATGCGGTTGTAGAGCTCCTTCACGCTGCGATAGAAGCCGGCCTGCTCGAGCCAGGTCTGCACCTCGAGCCCCGGCAGCGCGGCGCGCAGCCGCGCCTGGCCCGGCCCGGTGGACTCCATGCGGTCGAGGAAGACGCCCAGGCTGGACACGCGCGTGGTGGCGAGCAGCCTCTGCGCCGTGGCGAGGTCGGTGTAGACGAGGCGCTTGTCGACCTCCGCGATGCCGGTGGCGAAGACGCCGGCGACGGTGACGTCTAGCGCGTTCAGCGCCCCTTCGCTGGTGCTGGCCATCAGCGTCAGCCCGCTGCCCGGCTGCGCCTTCAGGCTGCGCGCCAGGCCCTCGCCGAGCATCACCTGCAAGGTCTCGCCGCCGGCCAGCACGCGGCCGGCCAGCACGCGCAGGAAGGGTCCCTTGACCGCGAACTCGGCGTCCGGGTCGATGCCGGCGGCCATCATCACGGTCGACTTGTCGCCGTTGCCGATAAGGCCCGAGAACTCGATCTTCGGCAGCACCTGGCGCACCGCGTCGTCGGCGAGCAGCGCGGCCTTCAGCGCGGCCACGTGATCCAGGCCATGCTGCAGCGGCACGTCCTCGTCCTGCGAGAACTGCTCGGCCTTGGCGACGACGAGGTGACCGGTGCTGCGCGCCGACGACTGCGCCAGGCCCTCGTAGGTGTACAGCGCGAAGCCGCCGGCCAGCAGGATGGCCGCGGTGCCGAGCGCGGCGATCGCGACCGTGACCGCTGAGCGGCGCCGGTTGCGCAGCGTGTTCTGCACCGCGAATTTGAGCCAGGAAGCGAGGGCGTTCATTGGATGGTTCCGTCCAGCAGGGCGAGCGCGCGGTCGCAGCGGCCGAGCAGCCGCGCATCGTGGGTGGCGACGAGGAATGCCGCGCCATGGGCGTGGCCCTGCTCGCGCATCAGGTCGAGCACCTGGTCGGCGGTGCGCGAGTCGAGGCTGGCGGTCGGCTCGTCGGCGATGACGAGTGCCGGCCGCTTGACGAGCGCACGCGCGATCGCCACGCGCTGGCGCTGGCCGCCCGAGAGCGCGTCGGGGCGATGCCGCGCGTGCTCGTGCAGGCCCACGGCCTCGAGCATCGCGGCGACGCGGCGACGCCGCTCGGCCGCGGGCACGCCGGCGAGGAACAGCGGGAAGTCGACGTTCTCGGCCACCGTCATCACCGGCACCAGGTTGAAGCCCTGGAAGACGAAGCCGATGGCGTCGCGGCGCAGCAGCGTGGCCTCGCGGCTGCCGATCCGGCCGGCCCGGCCGACCTGGCCGAGCGAGCCGATTGTCCGGCCGCGCAGCACCACCTCACCCGCGTCGGGCGCGTCGATCAGGCCGGCGATGTTGAGGATCGTGCTCTTGCCGCTGCCCGAGGGGCCGGTCAGCGCCAGCATCTCGCCGGCCGCGAGGCCGAGGTCCACGCCGCGCAACGCCGGCACCACGTGCTCGCCGAGGCGGTAGGTCTTGTGCACGCCGCGCAGCTGCAGCACGGTGCGCGGCGTGGCGCCGGCGGTGCTCGCGGCGCGCGGCTGCGGATGAGGCTGCGGCTGCGGCCGCAGCGATTCGGGGGCGTTCATCGCGCTTGTCGCTCGCGTCGAGTCGCTCACAGGTCCTTCAGCCGCGCCTGCGCGTCGGCGGCCTGCGGCGCGCCGCTCGCGACGAGCTTGCCGAACCAGTCGCGCGCCGCGGCCTTGTCGTCGGCCTTCAGTGCTTCCTGCCCGGCGCGCAGCCACACGGCGCCCTTGAAGGGCAGCGGCGCACTGTCCAGCAGCGGGCTCGTGGCCACCTCCTGCAGCAGCTTCAGGCCGCGCTCGCGGCGGTTGAACATCCCCGGCAGCGCGAGAAAGGTGCCGGCGGCCGTGAAGCGCGCTTCCAGGCTCGCCGGCACGCCGCGGTACAGCGGCGCGTCGTGCGCCGGCGCCAGTTGCGCCAGGGCCTTGTCCAGCAGCGCCAGGCCGTCCTCGGCGTGGCTCATCTTCTTCCACGGCAGGAGCGTGGTGCGGGCGCGCAGCGTCGCAGCCGAACCGGCGTAGGCACGCAGCACCGGGTCGGCCGGCTCGGCGGCCGACAGCCTGGCCAGCCGCTCGGCCGCGGCCTCGATGGCGGCCTCTTCGCCGCCGACGGCGCGGTTGAACTCGTTCATCGCGGCGGCGAAGGTGGATGCGTCGGCGGCCGTGGCGGGCAGCGGCGCGGCGGCGATCAACAGGCCGGCGGCAAGCGCAGCGGCCTGAAGGGCGAGGACGGAACGGAGGGCAGTGAAAGCAGTGAAGGCCGTAGACATGGCACACCTCGTGCGTTGGGGATGTGCGCAGTCTCGGCCGCGCGGGCGCCGGGCGCCGCGGCGGTGCGACGGAATGCCGCCGGGCGTCGCCGGACAGGCTGCGCGCGGCGCGGGATGCGGCCGCGCCGCAGCCTTCGGCAGACGGCCTTCAGCAGAGAGCCGTCAGCAGACGGCCTTCAGTAGATCGGCGCCGCGCCCGGCGGCCGCGTCTTGAAGCGCTTGTGCACCCACAGGTACTGCGCCGGGCAGCGGCGGATCTCGCTCTCGATCCAGCGGTTCATGCGCGCAGCGTCGGCCTCGGCGTCGTCGCTCGGCCAGTCGGTCCAGGGCTCGAGGAAGCGGATGCGATAGCCCTGCCCGCCGGGCAGCAGCTCGCCGACCACGGGTTGCACGACCATGTCGAGCGAGCGTGCCAGGCGCGAGGGCGCGAGCAGCGTCGCCGCGGGCTGCCCGAAGAAGGGCACGAAGGCGGCGTCGCGCAGGCCGAAGTCCATGTCGCTCGGATTGAAGTAGGGCTGTCCGCGCTTGATGGCGCGCACCATCGGGCGCACGCTCTCGCGGCGCGAGAAGAGCTCGGCCAGCCCGAAGCGCTCGCGCCCGCGCTTGAGCGCGGCGTCGAGCACCGGGTTGCTCTGCGTGCCGTAGAGGTTGCACACGCGCTTGCGCTGGAAGAGCTGGGTCGCGGTGCCGGCCGCATCCACGGCCAGGAAGTGCGGCACCAGCCACATCACGGCGCGCTCGCTGCGCTCGGCGAGGTGGATGTCGCCTTCGACATGGATGAGGCGCTCGAGCCGCTCGCGCGGCGCGTACCACAGCAGCGCGCGCTCGAGCAGGCTGCGGCCCAGCCACTCGAAGTGCTCGCGCACGAGCGCGGCGCGCGCGGCGGGGTCGAGCTCGGGCAGGCAGAGCGCGACGTTGGTCTCGGCCACGCGCCGCCGGCTGCGCCCCAGCAGACGCAGCAGGCGGCCGAGCGCGCGCCCGAGCGGCGCCAGCAGCGGCAGCGGCAGCCACTGCAGCAGCCAGAAGACGGCGAGCAGCGCACGCGCTGCGAGGTTGGCGCCGAGATTCGCGGCCAGGCTGGCAACGCGGTTCACGGCGCGATCACGACGGCGTTGCGCTCGGCTCGGCGGCGGGTGCCGGCTGCTGCCGCGGCTGCTTGTAGCGGTGGTAGCCCCACAGGTACTGCGAAGGCGCGGCACGGATCAGCGCTTCCATGCTGCGGTTGATGGCGGTGGCGTCGGCGAGTGCCACCGCCTCGGCTTCGGCGGGCAGCGCGCCGGCGCTCGCGAGCGGCGTCGGCAGGCGCATCGGCCGGATGACGTAGCCGGCGCCCCTGGGCAGCCGCTCGCCCCAGATGACCAGCATCTCGGCACCGCTTTGCCGCGCCAGCTTGGCGGCCAAGGTCATCGTGTAGGCCTGGCGCCCGAAGAAGGGGGCCCACACGCCCATGCCTTCAGGCGGTACCTGGTCGGGAAGCATGCCCACGGTCTCGCCGCGCTTGAGCGCGCGCATCAGCTGGCGCACGCCGGCCAACGTGGCCGGCGCCGTGGCCAGGTGCGGACGTGCGCGCGCCGTCTGCTGCAGCTCGCGCAGCAGCGCCTGGCGTGCCGGCCGGTAGAGCACCGTGAGCGGCTGGCGCGCGCCGAAGCGTTCGGCGTAGGCCTGCGCCGTGACCTCGAAGCTGCCTATGTGCGGCGTCAGCAGCACGAGGCCGCGTCCGCGGCCGATGTGCTCTTCGACCAGCTCGGCGTCCTCCCACCGCACGGGGTCGGCGATGGGCGCATCGTGGGCACGCAGCCACAGGCGTGGCGTCTCCATCGACATGCGCCCGGCCGCACCGATGGCCGCGCGGCGACCCTCCTCGCTCACGCCGGCCAGCGCTGCGTTCGCATTCAGCCGCTGCCGGTAGCTCGGCGACACGGCATACGCGGCCCACCCCAACCCGGTGCCCAGGCCGTGCAAAAGGCGCAGGGGGCAACGCGCGACGCCACGCAGCAGCCAGAGCGCAAATGACATGGTTCGTATAATTTCCTCCGGCCGCTGAGTTAAAGGACAACTTGCGGGGCGGCCGGCGGGTGCGAAGCTTAAGCGAGCCTTGGGGACCAACCTCGGGGCCGCGACCGGGCAAGCACCGCGCGGGGCCGGCCGGCTCGTCCCCCAGACATCCGCTAAAGCGTTCGCCGCGGCTCCAGCAACACTGACCGACGCGCGACGCGAGTCAGTTGCAACCCGAAACTGGAGCCCCCACGTGGCGAACGACTTCCTCTTCACCAGCGAATCGGTTTCCGAAGGCCATCCCGACAAGGTGGCCGACCAGATTTCCGACGCCATCCTCGACGCGATCTTCAAGCAGGACCCGCGTTCGCGCGTCGCCGCCGAGACGCTCACCAACACCGGCCTCGTGGTGCTGGCCGGCGAGATCACGACCAATGCGCATGTCGACTACATCCAGGTCGCGCGCGACACCGTCAAGCGCATCGGCTACGACAACACCGAGTACGGCATCGACTACAAGGGCTGCGCCGTGCTCGTGGCCTACGACAAGCAGAGCAACGACATCGCGCAGGGTGTCGACCAGGCCAGCGACGACCACCTCAACACCGGCGCCGGCGACCAGGGCCTGATGTTCGGCTACGCCTGCGACGAGACGCCGGTGCTGATGCCCGCGCCCATCTACTACGCCCACCGCCTCGTCGAGCGCCAGGCCATGCTGCGCAAGGACGGCCGGCTGCCCTTCCTGCGCCCCGACGCGAAGAGCCAGGTGACGATGCGCTATGTCGACGGCAAGCCGCACAGCATCGACACGGTCGTGCTCTCGAGCCAGCACGCGCCCGAGATGAGCCTGGGCAACAAGATGAAGCCCGAGTTCTACGAGGCGGTGATCGAGGAGATCATCAAGCCCGTGCTGCCCAAGGAATGGCTGAAGGACACCAAGTACCTCATCAACCCGACCGGCCGCTTCGTCATCGGCGGCCCGCAGGGCGACTGCGGCCTCACCGGGCGCAAGATCATCGTCGACACCTACGGCGGCGCCTGCCCGCATGGCGGCGGCGCCTTCAGCGGCAAGGACCCGAGCAAGGTCGACCGTTCGGCGGCCTATGCCGCGCGCTATGTGGCCAAGAACGTCGTGGCGGCCGGCATCGCCAAGCAATGCCAGGTGCAGGTGGCCTACGCCATCGGCGTGGCGCGGCCGATGAACGTGACCGTCTACACCGAGGGCACGGGCAAGATCTCCGACGAGAAGATCGCCGCGCTCGTGAACGAGCACTTCGACCTGCGGCCCAAGGGCATCATCCAGATGCTCGACCTGCTCAGGCCGATCTATGAGAAGACGGCGGCGTACGGGCACTTCGGGCGCGAGGAGCCGGAGTTCAGCTGGGAGCGCACGGACAAGGCCGCAGCGCTGCGCGCCGCGGCGGGCTTGTAGGCCCCGCGCTGCGCGCTCTCGGCCGGTGCGCGCGGGCCATGCCCGCCTCCGATTCGTGCCGCGCCGAGGTCGTGGCGCGCCGAGGCCGCCGGGTGGTCGGCTCTACTCGTGTCCTCTTTCGGCCGCCCGGCTCGCAAGCTCGCAGGGCGCCCGAATGCCCCCTTGACCTCGTCGAGCCGACCACCCGGCGTCCTCGGCGGGCACCGGCGGTTGCGTTCGACGAGGGCGTGCCACTGCTGGTGCCGGATCGGGCCGATGGGGCGCCCTGCGAGCTTGCGAGCCGGGCGGCCGAAAGGGGACACGAGCGGCGCAGGGTGCCCCGTCGGCACGATCCCGCCACGGTCGCCGCATGCACGCCTCCAGCCGCACTCTTGACGGGCACCGCAACGTGCCCGCCGTCGTTCTGACGGCGCAAGGCGCGTTCTTGCGGCCGCGACCGCCGGCCCGGGATCCGCGTCTAGGGCACGTCTAGGGCGTCTCCCCCGCGAACAACGCCGCCGCGAGCCGCCGCTCGCGCTCGGCGATCGTCTGCAGGAACTCCTTCGCGCCGCCCATCGCGCCGAAGGCGTCGAAGCCCGCCTCCAGGAAGCGCTGCAGCGCTCCGAGCCCGGCCGCCCGCGCCGGCGTGCGCATCACGTGCAGGCTGGCTCGCAGCAGCCGGCTGCGCGTGTGGCGGTCGAGCGCCTGGCCCACCTGCAGCAGCAGCGCGATCTGCCGCTCGCGCTCGGCCACCTGGCCGACCGTGCGCCAGGCGCGGCCGTAGGCCTCGGCATCCAGGGGCGCATCGAGCCCGGCCGCGCCGGCCAGTGCCAGCGCCATGAGCGTGTCGAGCGCCTCCGACAACGCGTGCAGCTGCGACAGCACCGCCACCGTGGCGACCACCTCGCCCGGGAAGAGCCGCGCGATGGCCGGCGCGATGCGCGCGAACTGCGCGTCGCGCTGCACGAACTCCTCGGGGCCGTACAGCTCCTCGAGGAAGAACAGGGCCGCCTGTCGGTAGCGCGGGCTGGCCAGCAGGTCGGCGTAGGTATGGCGCAGCCGCTGCTGCTGGTAGTGCTTGAGCGCGGTGACGCGTGCCCTGAGCGCAGGGTCGGCGGCGCGCCGCTCGCGCTCGCGCGCCACCTCGGCCAGCCCGGCGAGGATGCTGTCGGCGCCCGTCATTCCGGCAAGGCGGCTTCCAGAGCCTCGGAGGTGTCTGCCGACTCCGCCGCCGCACCGTGGCGTACCACCGTCACCGGCAGCGGACTCGCCTGCAGCACGGCCAAGGCGACCGAGCCGAGCCCGCCGGCCTCCGGCCCGGCGCCTTGCCCCCGGGCACCCATGACGATGGCGTCGCAGCCATAGGTCTCGGCGAGCTCGACGATCAGGTGCTCGGGCGCGCCGGCGGTGACATCGCTCTCGTAGGCCGCTCCGGCGGCGTCGAGCAACGCCTCGGCAGCGCTGATCAGGTCGGCGCCGGCCTCGCGCTTGAGTGCCTTGATGCGCTCGGCATCGTGCGCCACCACCACCTCGTACAGCGAGGCCGGCTCCTGCACGTTGGCGAGCACGAAGGTGACCTCGGCTGCTGCCGCGGCGCCAGCCCAGCGCAACGCGTGGCGCACGGCGGCGAGCGCGTCTGCGGAACCGTCCACCGGCAGCAGGATCTTCCAGGCGTTGCTTGTCATGCAGAACTCCACGGTTTGCGCTCGGTGCGCGACCGGCATGATGGCAGGGGCGAGGGCGCCGCGGGTCGTCGCAGGTCAAGGCGGCGCGTGAGAGGCACGTGAGTGTCGCGTGAGAGGCGGGTGAGGGGTGCGTGAGAGGGTGCGGGCCATCGGCTCAGCGATCGAGCACGTCGCCGCCTTCCATCGCGAGGGCCCCGGCACCGGCCAGTTCGCGCACGAAGCCCTCCATCCAGGCCTCGGGCGTCGGCGCGGCGGCGCGGCCGGCGCCGAAGGTGCTCCATACCCGGCGCAGCAGCGGCGCCGCCGCCGACCAGCGCAGGAGCTCGGCGAGCGGCAGCCGGCCCCTTTCCATCATGTGGTACTTCACGAGCACCTTGACGGCGTGGCGGGCATGGCGCGCCGGGTCGGCGCGGAAGCCCGCCAGCCGCGAACGGGCGCGCGCCAGTGCCGCAGCCACGTCGGTGAAGGGCGCGCCGTGCCCGGGCACCACCAGGCGCACGGGCAGGCGTTCGATCATGTCGAGCGTGGCGCCGACTTCGTCGAAGCCGCTCTCGCCCACCAGCTCGGGGAAGACGACGCCGAAGCCGTTCTCCCACAGCGCGTCGGCCGAGAGCAGCAGGCCGGCGTCGGCGTCGAAGAGCACCAGTGAATGCGGGTCGTGCCCGGGCGCGGCCAGGGCCTGCCAGCGCCGGCCGCCGGCCACGAACGACTCGCCCGGCGCCAGCGTCGCGGCGAAGTGGAAGCGCTCGCGCAGCCCGAAGTCGTCGTGCGACAGGCGCGCGAGGTCCCAGGCGCGCACCGCGTCCGCGAGGCCCGGCGGGATGACGATAGTCACGCCGAGGGCCTGCTGCAGCAGCGCGTTGCCGCCGCAGTGGTCGGAATGCAGGTGCGTGTTGACGATGCGGTCGAGGCGGCCCACTCGAGGCGACCCCCGCGACGACCCCTGCTCCGACGCGTCCGCGGCGCGCTGCAGCGCATGGCGCACGAGGGCGAGCGTCTGCTCGCGGTGCACGACATGGCCGGTGTCGACGAGCACGGCGCCGGGCTCGCCGAGCGCGGCGTGGATGAGGATGTTGTTCGACGAGAGCCAGCCGCGCTCGAGCACGGTGAGGCCGGCCAGCGCGGGATGGGGGAGCGTGCGGCCTGTCGTCGGCATCGGGGCCATTGTGCGGGTGCGCCGCACTCGATGAGCGACCCTCGACCCGACCCGCACCAGTACCGTTCTCCTGGCGGCCGGGCGGGCTCACTGGAGTACCTTCGGGCTGCGCCCTCCGGTATTCGCCCTTGGGGCGGCCCGGCGGGCTCATGCATCATGCCGGCCATGGCCGCGATCACCCTGGAGCATCTGCGCCGGCACGCGCTGGCGCGCAGCCTGTTCACGCCGACGACGCTGCCGCGCGCCATCGCCAGGCTGGGCTTCGTGCAGGCCGATCCCATCCGCGCCCCGGCGCGCGCGCAGGACCTGACGCTGCGCCATCGTGTCGACGACTACCGCGCCGGCGATCTCGAGCAGCGCTACCCGCGCCTGGCCGTCGAGGAGGACTTCTTCGTCAACTACGGCTTCCTGCCGCGCGCCACGCAGCGGCTGATGCATCCGCGCAGCGGCACCAAGGCGTGGCCGAAGGCGCGCCGCCTGCAGGCCGAGGCCGTGCTCGAGTTCGTGCGCGAGCGCGGCAGCGTGCACCCGCGCGACGTCGATGCGCACTTCCAGCACGGCAAGGCGCGCAACTGGTTCGGCGGCTCGAGCAACGCGAGCACGCAGCTGCTCGATGCCATGCACTACCGCGGCCTCCTGCGCGTGGCCGGCCGCGAGGGCGGCGTGCGCCTCTTCGCGGCGATGGCCGCGCCCGAGACGCCGCCGGAGCCGGCGGTGGTGTTCGACGCGCTTGCCGACGTGGTGATCCACAAGTACGCGCCGCTGCCCGAACGCACGCTGGCCGAGCTGGTGCTGCGCATCCGCTACGGCGCGCCGCAGTGGGCGCACCTGCGCCAGGCGGCGCTGGCGCGCGCGAAGGCGCGGCTGCCGAAGCAGCGCATCGACGGCGTCACCTGGTACTGGCCGGCCAGCGAGGCACCCGCGAGCCGCCGGCACCTGCGCGTGCAGGACGAGCCGCGTGTCTGCCTGCTCGCCCCCTTCGACCCCATCGTGTGGGACCGGCGCCGCTTCGAGCTCTTCTGGGGCTGGGCCTACCGCTTCGAGGCCTACACGCCGCCAGCGAAGCGGCAGCGCGGCTACTACGCGCTGCCACTGCTGTGGCGAGACGAGGTCATCGGCTGGGGCAACCTCGCCTGGCGCGAGGGCCGCCTCGATGCCGAGCTCGGCTACGTGGCCGGCCGGCCGCCGCGCGAGCGTGCCTTCAGCGCCGCGCTCGAGAACGAACTGGCGCGCATGAGGACCTTCCTCACGCCGCGGCGCGAGCCTTCCCGCGTGTGAACAGACCCTGACCGGCGATGAGCGGGATGACTTCTTCGCCGCGGCCCGCCTCGGAACTGCCGCTGTGGCCACTGGCCCTGCTGGCCGGCCTGATGCCCCTGGCCGCGACGGGGGTGGCCTGGGCCGTGTCGACGGCCGAGGGGCTGATCCCGGCCTGCAACCCGTTCATCGACGGCTGCGTCTCGGTGAGCCGGGCGGCGCGGCATGGCCTGCCCAACCACCTCTTCCGCGCCGTGGTGCTGCCGGCGGCCGCGCTGCAGGGCCTGTGCTGGCTGCTCGCGGCGCGCTGGCTGGCGACGCTGCTGCCGCCCTACCGCCTGCTCGCGGCGCTGGCGCCGCTCGGCCTCGTCGCCTCGGTGGCGCTCGTGCTCTACGGCGCCTTCCTCGGCACCGAAGGCGCGGTCTATCGCTGGCTGCGCCAGTACGGCACGGTGATCTATTTCGGCGGCACCTGCATCTGCCTGCTCATCACCGGCGGCGGCGTGCAGCGGGCCGTGGCCGCGGGCCGCCTGACGCTGGCGCGCTGGGTCGAGCATGCCATGGTGTGGCTGGCGCTCGCCCTGGTCTCCCTCGGCCTGGCCAACGCGGCCGTGGCGGCGCTCTTCGGCGACCCGATCAAGGGTCGCATGGAGAACGTCACCGAATGGTGGGGGGCGCTCATCTTCGTGCTCGGCTTCTTCGCGCTCGCGCTCGCCTGGCGGCGCGTCGGCCTGGCCGTGCACCTGGGGCATCGCCCGCCGACCGGCTGAGGGAGCGTGCACTGCGAAGTCGTGCGCACCGGCGGGCGATCGCAGCGCGGCAGGGCGACCGGGCGGCAAGCGGGCAGCGGATCAGCACCCGCCGATCTCGGCGATCAGCGCCCGCAGTGGCGTCGCGGTGTCGATGCGGCGCGCGTGCCGCAGGTTGCGGCGCACGCCTTCGAGCTGGCGCGCCGGTTGCGCGAGCAATTCGGTGCAGGTGGCGGCCAGGCGGGGGTAGTGGGCGAAGACGATGCCCGAGCCGGCCCAGTCGTTGAGCGCCGGGCAGGCCGAGGTTTCGCAGACCACGGGCACGCCGGCTGCCACCGGTTGCAGCATGCGCGCCACCGGGAAGAGGCAGGTCTCGTAGTGGTGCACGTGCAGCACGAGGCGCGCGCGCTGCAGGGCCGGGGTCAGCTCCCAGCCATAGGCGCCGCTGACGATCTCGACGCTCAGGCCGGCGGCGCGCAGCTCGTCGAAGATGCGCTCGCGGCGCGGGTTGGGCGTGCCGAAGAAGAGCACGTCGACGCTCGGCAGCTGGTCGAGCTCGCGCGCGAAGACCACCGACGAGCCCGGCACCAACGGGATCTCGTGCGCGCGCTGGCCGGGCCCGTTGGTCTGGCGCAGGAACTCGACATTGGCGGTGTGGTAGTCGGCCACTGTCCAGCCGGCGAGCCGTTGCGCGTAGCCTTCGCGCGACCACGGCGAATCGCTGCCGAGCTGCTCCATGTTGAACAGCACCGTGCGTGCCGGATCGAGGTGCGAGAGCGCCGAGCGCCACTGGTCGGTGGGCACGAAGACGATCGAGACGCCGTCGGGGTCGATCTCGTTGACCAGATGCTCGGCCTCGAAGCCGGCGGCCAGCAACTGGTCGCGCAGGCACAGCGCGACCTCGGTGAAGACGAAGGGGCGGGGCCAGTGCGGATTCAGCTCCACGACGCCGACATGCGGCAGTGCACCGGCGCTCTGGGACGGCATGGGCCGCATTCTGGGCAGCGCGCCGTGCGCGATGCACGGCCGCCGGTGCACGAAACGGCGCCGCCTGCCTATAATTTCGCCCGTCCGAGGAGCGTTGCAACCCCACCCACCCAGGGGCCAGGCTCGGAACACTGCATGCAACCGCGCTCACCTGCACACGCCTCGGCGTCGTGGGTGAGGCCCAGAGACCCATCCCTCGTCCCTCGTCCCGGCCTCCGCCCCGCTGCCGGCCGTGCAGGGTCATCAACCGTTTGGAGCACTCACCCGTGAACGCCGTTCTCAAGCCCCTGCACAACGACCAGTACGCCATCGCCGACCTCTCGCTCGCCGAGTGGGGCCGCAAGGAGATCAGGATCGCCGAGAGCGAGATGCCGGCGCTGATGGCCATCCGCCAGGAATATGCGAAGACGCAGCCGCTGAAAGGCGCGCGCGTCACCGGCAGCCTGCACATGACCATCCAGACGGCCGTGCTCGTCGAGACGCTGCAGGCGCTCGGCGCCGAGGTGCGCTGGGCCAGCTGCAACATCTTCAGCACGCAGGACCACGCCGCCGCCGCGCTGGTGGCGGCCGGCACGCCGGTGTTCGCCTACAAGGGCGAGTCGCTGAAGGACTACTGGGACTACACGCACCGCATCTTCGAGTTCGGCGCCAAGGGTACGAAGGGCGAAGGCCCGAACATGATCCTCGACGACGGCGGCGACGCCACGCTGCTCATGCACCTGGGCAAGCGTGCCGAGAAGGACGCCTCGCTGCTGGCCCACCCCGGCAGCGAGGAGGAGACCGAGCTCTTCGCCGCCATCAAGGCCAAGCTGGCGCAGGACGCCAGCTGGTACAGCCGCAAGAGCGCCGAGATCCTCGGCGTCACCGAAGAGACGACCACCGGAGTGCACCGTCTCAAGGAGATGGCTGCCCGGGGCACGCTGATGTTCCGCGCCATCAACGTCAACGACAGCGTCACGAAGAGCAAGTTCGACAACCTCTACGGCTGCCGCGAGAGCCTGGTCGACGGCATCAAGCGCGCCACCGACGTGATGGTGGCCGGCAAGATCGCGCTCGTCGCCGGCTATGGCGACGTGGGCAAGGGCAGCGCGCAGGCGCTGCGCGCGCTCTCGGCGCAGGTCTGGGTGACCGAGGTCGACCCGATCAATGCGCTGCAGGCGGCGATGGAGGGCTTCCGCGTCGTGACGATGGACTGGGCGGCAGACAAGGCCGACATCTTCGTCACCGCCACCGGCAACAAGGACGTCATCACCTTCAAGCACATGGCGGCGATGAAGCACAACGCCATCGTCTGCAACATCGGCCACTTCGACAACGAGATCCAGGTCGCCGCGCTCGAGGCCTGCCAGTGGGAGGAGATCAAGCCGCAGGTCGACCACGTGATCTTCCCGTCGCAGGACGGCAAGCCGGGCAAGCGCATCATCCTGCTCGCCAAGGGGCGCCTCGTGAACCTGGGCTGCGGCACCGGCCACCCGAGCTACGTGATGAGCTCGAGCTTCGCCAACCAGACGATCGCGCAGATCGAGCTCTTCAGCCACAAGGAGGCCTACGACATCGGCAAGGTCTACGTGCTGCCCAAGCACCTCGACGAGAAGGTGGCGCGCCTGCAGCTGAAGACGCTGAACGCCGAGCTCACCGAGCTGAGCGAGGAGCAGGCGGCCTACATCGGCGTACCGAAGCAGGGCCCGTACAAGCCCGACACCTACCGGTACTAGACCCCCCCCGAAGCGACCTTCGGTCGCCTCCCCCCGGGGGGCACCGCCAGCGGACCGGCAAAGCCGGTTCCGCGGCGGCCGCTGGGCTGTTCGCATTGCTCCGTCTGTGGAGGCATCCTCATGAATCGAATTCCGATCAGCTTCGAGTTCTTCCCGCCGAACACGCCGGTGGGCAGCGAGAAGCTGAAGACGGTGGTGAGCGAACTCGCCACGGTCGGGCCCGAATTCTTCAGCGTCACCTACGGCGCCGGCGGCAGCACGCGCGAGAAGACGCTGGCCACCGTGCGCGACATCGCCGCCGCCGGGCACGAGGCGGCGCCGCACCTGAGCTGCATCGGCAGCACGCGTGATGGGCTGTCCGAGATCCTCGCCACCTACCGCGCGCAAGGCATCCGCAGGCTCGTGGCGCTGCGTGGCGACCTGCCGAGCGGCACCGCCAGCGCCGGCGAGTTCCGCTATGCGAGCGAGCTGATCGCCTTCATCCGCGAGACGCAGGGCAAGGACTGGCTCATCGAGGTCGCCGCCTACCCCGAGTACCACCCGCAGCAGCGTTATGCGCGGCGCGACCTCGAGCACTTCGCGCACAAGGTGAAGGCGGGGGCGGACGCGGCGATCACGCAGTTCTTCTTCAACCCCGACGCCTATTTCCACTTCGTCGACGAGGTGCGCGCGCTCGGCGTCACGGTGCCCATCGTCGCCGGCATCATGCCCTTCCACAACTACGCCAAGGTGGCGCAGTTCGCGCTTCGCGACGGCATCGAGATCCCGCGCTGGGTGGCGCTGAAGATGGAGGGCTACATGGACGACGCGGCGTCGATCCGCGCCTTCGGCCTGGACGTGGTGACGCGGCTGTGCGAGCGGCTCATCGCCGGTGGCGTGCCCGGCATCCACTTCTACACGCTCAACCAGAGCGCGCTCTCGCTGGAGATCTGCCGCCGGCTGCGCAGCTGAGCGCCGGGCCGGCTCGGCACGGCCCGTCAGCTCTGCCTTGACCCGTCTTTCCTTGAACGGCCGGGCCGGGCGTTCAGGCCGTCGCGCCGGTGGTGCGGAAGCTGGCCACGGCCTGCGTCAGTGCCGCGGCCTGCTGGCGCAGGCTCTCGGCGGCGGCCGCGCTCTGCTCAACCAGCGCCGCGTTGCGCTGCGTCGCCGCGTCCATCTGCGAGACCGCGTCGCTCGCCTGCGCCACGCCTGAGCTCTGCTCCTGGGCAGCCGCGCTGACCTCGCCGATGAGCTTGCTGACGCGGCCGATCGCCGCCACCACCTCCTGCATCGTCGCGGCGGCCTCGGTGCCCTGGCGGCTGCCCTGCTCGACCCGCTCGACGCTGTCGGCAATGAGGGTGCGGATCTCGCGCGCCGCCTCGGCGCTGCGCTGCGCCAACGCGCGCACCTCGCTGGCCACGACGGCGAACCCGCGCCCCTGTTCGCCGGCGCGGGCGGCTTCGACGGCGGCGTTCAACGCCAGGATGTTGGTCTGGAACGAGATGCCGTCGATGGTGCCGATGATCTCGGCGATGCGGCGCGAGCTCTCCTGGATGCGGCTCATCGTGGCCGCGAGGCCGCCGACGCGCTCGCCGCCCCGCCTGGCCACCTCGCTGGCCTCGCCGGCGAGCCGGTTCGCCTGGCGCGCGCTGTCGCTGCTCTGGCCGAGGGTGGTGCGCAGTTCCTCCATCGACGCGGCCGTCTGCTGCAAGGCGCTGGCCTGCGACTCCGTGCGCGTGGAAAGGTCCTGGTTGCCCTGCGCGATCTGGCCGCTGGCCGCCGCCACCTGGCCGGCGTTGTCGCGCACGCCGTCCACCAGGCGGGCGAGCGACTGCTGCATCTCGCGCATCGCGGCCACCACGCTCGTCGTGTCGTCGGCGCGCACCGGCAAGGCGCTCGCCAGGTCGCCACGCGCCACCACCTGCGCGGCTTCGCGCAGTTCGTCGGGCTCGGCGCCCAGGCTGCGTCGCAGGCGGGCGCCGGTCTGCACGGCCACACCGATGGCCGCCGCGAAGAGCGACAGCACCAGCACGGCCACGAGGGCGAGGCTCGTCACGGCTTCGCGCGCGCGCAATTCGAGCGCCATGTCCAGCCGGGTCAGGAGGCCGTCGAGCCCGGCGTACATCGCGTCGATGACGACCGTCATGTCGGCGACGAAGGCCGCGCTGTCGTGGCTCAGAGTCTCGGGTTCCACCAGCTGCTTGCGGGCCATGGCGATGCCGCGGCTGCCCTGCTCGCTGAGCTCGCCCACGATCTTCTTCAGCGCCGCGGCGTCGCCCGCGCCGGTGTCGGCGGCGCGCTGCAGGTTGAACGTGGCGCGGTCGAACTGCGCGCGCAGGTTCTCGGCCAGCATGGCGTAGCCGGCGCGCTGCGCCGGCGTGGCCTTGTCCGGTGCCGAGAGCAGGTTGGCGCCGCGCGCGCGCATCTGGCCCATCACTTCGATCGTGCGCGGCGCCTCCTGGAGCGTGCCGACGACCAGGAAGTAGTCGCCCGGCACGGGGTCGAAGATCAGGCCCCAATGGTCGAGCAGGTGGTCCACGTTGCGCAGCATGCCGGCGATGAGTTCGGCGTGCCGGGCCGAGGAAACCGGGCCGTCCACGGTCTTGCCGGTCACCTGCCCCTGCAGGGTGGCCCAGGCCTCGCGCGTGGCCGCCCAATGCCTGGCGGGAGTCGAACCGGGTTCGACGCCACCCTCGGCGCTGAGGAGCTTCTCGAACCGGGCGATGGCCCGGTCCACCTCGACGGCCTTGGCCGCGCGGGCAGCGGCTGCGGCCTCCTTGCCGCCCAGCCACACCGCCGACAACCCGCGATGTTGCTGCGCCAGCTGCACCACGGACAGCAGCGCGCGTATCGGCGGCAGGCCTTCGCGCTCGCGCAGCAGCGCGCGGGTCTCGCCCCAGATGTGCCAGGCGTGCTTCACGGCGGGCACGAGGATGGCCAGGCCGCAAAGGGCCACGATCAACGCAAAGCGTCGCGCCACGCTCAGCTGCAGGGGTTTGCGCACTCTCTCCGTCTCCTTGGATGGCCGGGCACCCGCTCATGGCGGTAGGAGGCTTATCGGCAGAGCTGCGCCCTTCTGCAATCCGAAAGGCTGGTGCCGCCGCGCTGCCCGGGCCTGTGTGTGCAGCGTTTCCCGATCTATGGGCCGCGGCCGGCTCAAGGACCGCGCAGCGTGGTCGATACGGCTGAACGAGCCAGGAGTTCCCATCCATGCTGACGAGACTTGCCTTGTGCGCGGCGCTGCTGGCCGCCGCCGCCGCCCCACCCGTCACGGCGCAGGTGCACCGCTGGGTCGACGAGCAGGGCCAGGTCCACTACGGTGACCGGCCGATGAGCACCACCGCAAGCAGGCTGCGCATCCGCGCGGAGTCCGCCACCGCGCCTGCGGCGGCGCCGGCCGCTCCGGCCGCAGCGGCGCACCGCCCGGCCCAGGCGGTTGCCGAGGCGGCGGCGAAACCGGCCGCCGGATCGTCGACCTCGACGATCGATCGGATGCTGGCGCGGCAACGCGCGGCGGCCGCTGCCCCGCAGGCGGCGCCGACGGCGCAGAGCCCCGGCATGGCTGCGTCGATCGCGCAGTGCAAGGCCCACCGCGGCGTCGATTGCGAGACGCCGCAGGGCCTGCGCAACCTGCAGCGCGAGAACACGCCCATCACGCGCGAGGAGCAGGCGCGCATCGCCGGCGTGCGCGCACGGCGCGCCGCTTGTGCGCGCGCGCAGGGGTCGCTCGGCTGCTGAGCGGCCGAGGGAGCGAGGGGGCCAGGGAGCGAATCAGGCCGCGGTACCGGCCGGCGCGAGCGCGGCGTGGCCGTCGTGATCTCGCGCGCCGCTTAGGCGCAAAGCGCAGCCATAGCCTGGGCTATGGCGAGCATGTGCACGAGCGGGCGCCTTCTGGCGTGATGAGCGGGCATGATCGAAACACTCTCAGCCTCTCATTCAGGCCGCGTCGCGCCGCCCCAGCCGCGTCGAGAGCGCCTGCGCGGCTTCGCGCAATGCGGTGGCGACCACGCCATCGCTGCGGCTGTCGAATACGGCTGAAGGCCCGATCGCCGTGAGCGCGAGCACGATGGTGCCGCGCGCATCGAACACGGGCAGCGCCAGCGCGCTCACGCCGGGCAGCAGCAGGTCGGCCACGCGCGCCAGGCCCGCGCGCCGCACCTCCTCGAGCCGCGCCGTGAGGTCGGCCTCGATGCGCGCGCCGGCGGCGGCGCCACGGCCGCTAGGCGCGCCGGCGCCGCCGGCATCGTCCCGCAGCGCCGCCAGCACCTGCGCGCGCGGCAGATAGGCCGCGAACAACAAGCCCGAGGCGGTGCCGCGCAGGCTCATCACGGTGCCGTGGCGCATGGACACATAGACGGCGCTCGCCGGCCGCGCCACGCGCACGATGGTGGCGCCGCGGCTGCCCCACACGGCAATGGCCACCGTGTGCCCGGTGCGTGCGGCCAGCGTCTCGATCGCCTCGGTGGCCAGCGCCACCGGGTCGAGTTGCTGCAGGCTGATGAGGCCCAGCTGCATGGCCAGCGGCCCGAGGCCGTAGCGGCCGCTCGCCGCGTCCTGCGCGATGAGGCCGATCTTGCTGAAGCTCACGAGGTAGGGGTGGGCTTTCGCCGGTGCCATGCCGGCCTCGGCGGCCAGCTCCTTCAGCGGCAGCGCCCGCCCGGCGTGCGCCAACGCCTTCAGCAAGGCCCCGCCGACCTCGATGCTCTGGATGCCGCGTTGTGCGCCGCGGGCGGCGGGTGCAGGATGAGAGGCCATGCCCGTAGTTTGACTAAAGCGAACAGGTTAGACAATAGCGAACTGCCGCCGTATCATCGCGCACTTCCCGCAGGAGACGAAACGATGTCCAGCAAAGCCTTCGCCAGCCAGGCCGACCTCGAAGAGAAGAAGGTCACCTTCAGCAAACTCTCGGACCACGCCTATGCCTACACGGCCGAGGGCGACCCCAACACCGGCATCGTCGTCGGCGACGACGCGGTGATGGTCATCGACACGCAGGCCACGCCGGTGATGGCTGCCGACGTGATCCGCCGCATCCGCGAGGTGACCGACAAGCCGATCAAGTACGTGGTGCTCAGCCACTACCACGCCGTGCGCGTGCTCGGGGCCTCGGCCTACATGGCCGAAGGTGGCGAGCACGTCATCGCCAGCGAGGACACGCTGGCCATGATCAAGGAGCGTGGAGAGCAGGACAAGGCGAGCGAGATCGGCCGCTTCCCGCGCCTGTTCCGCAACGTCGAGAGCGTGCCGCCCGGCCTCACCTGGCCGACGCTCACCTTCACCGGCCGCATGACGCTGTGGCTGGGCAAGCTCGAGGTGCAGCTGCTGCAGCTCGGCCGCGGCCATACCAAGGGCGACACGGTGGTGTGGCTGCCGGCCGAGCGCATCCTCTTCAGCGGCGACCTCGTCGAGTACGACGCCACGCCCTATGCCGGCGACGCGTATTTCACCGACTGGCCGCAGACGCTGGACAACCTCGCCGCGCTCAAGCCGGCCAAGCTCGTGCCCGGCCGCGGCGCCGCGCTCGAAAACGAGGCGCAGGTGGCGAGCGGCCTGAAGGGCACGCGCGACTTCATCAGCGACGTCTTTGCGAGCGTGCGGGCCGGTGCCAGTGCGGGCAAGGACCTGAAGAGCGTCTACCGCGACACGTTGGCGAAGGTGCGGCCCAAGTACGGCCACTGGGTCATCTTCGACCACTGCATGCCCTTCGACGTGAGCCGTGCCTACGACGAAGCCACGGCGCACCGCGAGCCGCGCATCTGGACCGCCGAGCGCGACGTGGAGATGTGGAAGGCGCTCGAGAGTTGAGCCGGGAGCAGGTGATGCTGAAGACCTACACCTACCCGCGCTACGAGTACACGAAGCCGCCCGAGATCGGCCAGCGCGAGGTGCGGCGCGTGCCGCTCGTGGTCGTCGGCGCCGGCCCGGTGGGCCTGGCGGCGGCGCTCGACAGCGCGCAGCGCGGCCTGCCCGCGCTCGTGCTCGACGAGGACAACACGGTCAGCCTCGGCTCGCGCGGCGTGTGCTACGCCAAGCGCGCCATCGAGATCCTCGACCGCCTCGGCCGCGGCGCCGGCCCGGCGGGAGCCGGCGGGCCCGGCGGCCTCGGCCAGCGCATCGTCGACAAGGGCGTCACCTGGAATGTCGGGCGCACCTTCCACGGCGAGCGCGAGGTGTTCAGCTTCAACCTGCTGCCCGAGACCGGCCACCGCCGCCCGGGCATGGTCAACCTGCAGCAATACTGGCTGGAGCAATACCTCGTCGAGAGCGCGCAGCAGCAGCCCGGCGTCGAGCTGCGCTGGATGAACAAGGTCGTGCGCGTGAGCCCCGAAGAGCGCGCCGGCGAGCGCTTCGTCACCCTGCAGGTCGAGACGGCCGACGGCCCCTACACGCTGCAGGCCGACTGGCTGGTCGTCGCCGACGGCGCGCGCAGCGGCATCCGTCGCCAGCTCGGCCTCGACATCGAGGGCAAGGTCTTCCAGGACCGCTTTCTCATCGCCGACATCGTGCTCGAGCGCGAGCTGTTCCCGGCAGACCGCACCGAGCGCCGCTTCTGGTTCGAGCCCACGTTCTTCGGCGGCCAGAGTGCGCTCATGCACCGCGAGGCCGACAACGTCTGGCGCGTCGACTTCCAGCTCGGCTGGGACGTCGACCCCGAGGAGGAGAAGAAGCCCGAGCGCGTGATCCCGCGCGTGCGCGCCGCGCTCGACGGGCAAGGCTTCCAGGATGTCGGCTTCGAGCTCGAGTGGGCCAGCGTCTACGCCTTCCAGTGCCGGCGCATGAAGCACTTCCGCCACGGCCGCGTGCTCTTCGTCGGCGACGCCGCGCACCAGGTGAGCCCCTTCGGCGCGCGCGGCGCCAACAGCGGCGTGCAGGACGCCGACAACCTGATGTGGAAGCTGGCGCTGGTGGTGCAGGGCAAGGCGCCGGAGGCGCTGCTCGACAGCTACGACAGCGAGCGCACCGAGGCGGCCGACGAGAACATCCTCAACAGCACGCGCGCCACCGATTTCATGACCCCGAAGACGAAGGTGTCCAAGCTGTTCCGCCAGGCGGTGCTGAGCCTCGCCGACGAGACACCGTGCGGCCGCGCGCTCGTCAACTCCGGGCGCCTGTCGGTGCCGACGGTGCACTGCGACTCGCCGCTCTCGACGCCGGACAGCGAAGCCTTCGCCGGCTGGATGGTGCCCGGCGCGCCGGCCGACGACGCGCCGTGGCCGGCCGGCCCGGGCGGCGGCGGCGCTCAAGGCGCGGCGTGGCTGCTCGAGAAGCTCGGCGACGGCTTCGTGCTCATGCTGTTCCGCGACGAGCCGGCCGGCGCCGAGCGCTCCGCCATCGACAGCCTCGCCCGCGCACCGGTGCCGGTGCGCACGCTGCTCGTCGCCCCCGCCGGCGCCGCCGCCGAACGCTACGACGCCCGCCCCGGCACGTGTTATCTGATGCGGCCGGACCAGATCGTCGCCGCGCGCTGGCGCACGCTCGACGAAGGCGCCGTGCGGCGCGCCCTCGACCGCGCGCTCGGCAGGCAGATGAAGCCGGCGCCGGCGCCGGCGCCGGTGCCAGCGGCAGCGGCAAAGGAGCCTGCCTGACCATGAACCACCTGAACATCCAGCCCAACCTCGGCGTTCCGGGCGAGCGCTACCGCCACGCCTACATGCCCGGCGACCGCTTCTACGAGATGCTGATCGAGGGCCATCGCGGCCTCAGCGACGAGCAGAGTGAACTGATGAATGCGCGCCTGGTCCTACTGCTCGCCAACCACGTCGGCGACCTGCGCGTGTTGCACGAAGCCATCACCGTCGCTCGCGGCGGTGTCGAGAAAGGCAGCGTCGCTCGCGGCGATGTCGAGAAAGGCAGCGTCGCTCGCGGCGATGTCGAGAAGGACAGCGTCGCGCGTGGCGGCGTCGCGAAGGAGTGAACACCATGCTGCAGAAGGCAGACCGCGTCGTCTCCGAAACCCAACTGCTCACCGGCTTCGGCAACGAGTTCCAGAGCGAGGCCGTTCAGGGCGCCTTGCCCGTGGGCCGCAACAGCCCGCAGCGCCCGCCGCTCGGCCTCTATGCCGAGGTGATCAGCGGCAGCGCCTTCACCGCGCCGCGCGCGCAGAACCGCCGCACCTGGATGTACCGGCGCCAGCCGAGCGTGGTGAGCGGCGCCTATGCACCCTGCGAGCAGCCGTTCTGGAAAAGCGGCGCGGCCGAGGGCGTGGCCATGCCGCCCGACCCGCTGCGCTGGTCGCCGGCGGATATTCCCGACGCGAAGGCAGCACCCACCGACTTCGTCGACGGCGTGCGCACCGTGGTCGTCAACGGCGACCCCGAGGCGCAGACCGGCATGGCCGCGCACCTGGTGCTGTGCAACGCCTCGATGCGGCGCGCCTTCGTCAATGCCGACGGCGAGATGCTGCTCGTGCCGCAGCAGGGCACCCTCACGATCATCACCGAGCTCGGCGTGCTCGCCATCGAGCCGGGCGAGATCGCCGTGCTGCCGCGCGGCATGGCCTTCAAGGTGGCCGTGGACGGCCCGACGCGCCTCTACGCCTGCGAGAACTACGGCGCGCCGTTCCGCCTGCCCGAGCTCGGCCCCATCGGCAGCAACGGCCTGGCGAACGCGCGCGACTTCATCGCGCCTCATGCCGCCTATGACGCTGCTCTCGACGCCGCCTTGGACAGCAAAGCGGGTCCGGTCGAAATCGTGCGCAAGTTCGGCGGCCGGCTGTGGCGCACGCAATCGGCCTCCACGCCCTTCAACGTCGTCGCCTGGCACGGCAACCTCGTGCCGTACAAGTACGACACGCGCCGCTTCATGACGATCGGCTCGATCAGCTTCGACCACGCCGACCCGAGCATCTTCACCGTGCTCACGAGCCCGAGCGACACGCCGGGCACGGCCAACTGCGACTTCGTCATCTTCCCGCCGCGCTGGATGGTGAGCGAGGACACCTTCCGCCCGCCCTGGTACCACCGCAACGTGATGAGCGAGTTCATGGGCCTCGTCTACGGCCAGTACGACGCCAAGCCCGAGGGTTTCCGCCCCGGCGGGATGAGCCTGCACAACTGCATGGTGCCGCACGGGCCCGATACCGAGGCCTTCGAGAAGGCGAGCGCGGCGGAGCTGGCGCCGCACAAGCTCGACAACACGCTCGCCTTCATGTTCGAGAGCCGCTGGCGCTTCAGGCCCACGGCCTGGGCGATCCAGAGCGACACGCTGGACCGCGCCTACGCCGCCTGCTGGGCGGGGCTGAAGGACCACTTCAAGGCCTGATCAGTCACACCCACCCGATCACAAGATTCCGATCGGATCCCGAGGCGCCGCCCGGCCGCCCTGACCTAGGGATGGCCGGGCAGGCCGCGGCCCGGCACAAGATCGGCCACGCCAGAACCGGAACTCCCTCGATGCTGCTGACCGATTCCACGCACGACCCGGCGCTGACCAGCTGGGTCGAGAGCGCCAACGCGCCGGGCCACGACTTCCCGATCCAGAACCTGCCGCTTGCGCGGCTGCGCCCCGCGAGCGGCGACGAGCCCTGGCGCGCCGGCGTGGCCATCGGCGACCACGTGCTCGACCTCAAGCTCGCCCTCGAGCAAAGCCCGTGGGGCGACGGCATCGAGGCGCTGCTCGAGCCGTTGGCCGCGGGCGACGCCGCCGCCTTCATGGCGCTCGGCGCGCGTGCGTGGAAGCTGGTGCGCGAGGCGCTGTCGATGGCGCTGGCCGAAGGCAGCGAGCAGGCACCCTTCCTCGAGCTGTGCCTGCTCGAGCCGCACAGGCTCGAGTACTCGCTGCCTTGCCGCATCGGCGACTACACCGACTTCTACACCGGCATCCACCACGCGCGCACGGTCGGCGCGCTCTTCAGGCCCGACAGCCCGCTGCTGCCCAACTACCCCTGGGTGCCCATCGGCTACCACGGCCGCGCCTCCTCGGTGGTGGTCGAGGGCGCAGCGGTGCGCCGCCCGTGCGGCCAGAGCAAGGGCGAGGCGTCCGAGCCGGTCTTCGGCCCCAGCCGCCGCCTCGACTACGAGCTCGAGCTCGGCCTGTGGATCGGTGCCGGCAACGAGCTCGGCGAGCGCGTCGACATGGCCGCGGCGGAGGCGCGCCTCTTCGGCCTCACGCCGCTCAACGACTGGTCGGCGCGCGACATCCAGGCCTGGGAGTACCAGCCGCTCGGGCCTTTTCTCTCCAAGAGCTTCGCCACGTCGGTGTCGCCGTGGATCGTCACCTTCGACGCGCTGGCGCCGTTCCGGCGGCCCTCCCGGCGCCCGGAGGGCGAGCCGCAGCCACTGCCCTATCTCGACTCGGTGCGCAACCGCGAGAGCGGTGCGATCGACATGCACGTCGAGGCCTGGCTGCAGACGGCGCGCATGAAGAAGACCCGCGAGCCGCCCGTGCGGCTGTCGCACGCCAACGTGCTCGAGGCCGCCTACTGGACGCCGGCGCAACTCGTCGCGCACCACACGAGCAACGGCTGCAACCTGCAGGTGGGTGACCTGCTCGGCACCGGCACGCTCTCGGGCCCGCAGCCCGGGCAGGGTGGCAGCCTGCTCGAGCTGAGCGGCGGCGGCAAGGTGCCGCTGCAACTGCCGGGCGGCGAGCGCCGCACTTTCCTCGAGGACGGCGATACCGTGACGATCAAGGCGTACTGCGAGGCGCCGGGGGCGGTCCGCATCGGGCTCGGGTCGGTGAGCGGGACGATCGAGGCGGCTCGGTGAGTGCGGGGGTAGTGCGGAGGTAGTGCGGAGGTAGTGCGGAGGTAGTGCGGAGGTAGTGCGGGCATGCTGCGGGCGCTTGCTGTCGTGGCTGCACTGCGAGGCCGGGGGTTAACCCCCGATCGTTTCGGCCGATCGAATCGACGCTTCGACCGAAAGGACTTCTCTCGACGGCGGGGGCCGCGTAGCCTTTCGTCGTCGGGCTGCCGCTGAGCGCCGACGGACCGGCTGGATCTCGGCGAGTGCTTGAAGGAAGCGACATGAAGGTTTCGATGCCGACTTTCTTCCATCACCGGCCGGCCGGTCTCCTGGGCCGGTATGTCGAATCCTTCTGGTATCGGCCGGCGACGGCGCTGGGCGCGGACACCGGGATGCTGGTGCTGCCGGGCGGGCGCGCGGAATTCGTGATCAGCCTGGACGGCGCGCCGCAGACGAGCTGGACCGATCTGGAGCGTGGCGGCCTGCGCAGCAAGCTGCACCACGCGACGGTGCGTCTGCCGAACTGCGCACCGGTGGCGACCGCGCTGAGCGGTCGAGGGGGCGCGTTCGGCGTCGCACTCAAGCCGCACGGGCTGCGGCGCTTCACCCGGGCGGATCTCGGCAACGTCGAGTCGGGCATGGCCGCGCTCGAGCAGGTGTGGGGATCGCGGGCCGATGAACTGGTCGAGCGTCTGGCCGAAGCGCCGACACCCGCCTCCAAGTTCGCGCTGATGGAGACGCTGCTGTGGAATCGCCTCTACGAGCCTCACCGCGCCTATCGCCAGGTCGAACGTGCCGCGGCACTGCTTTCGGATCCCTTCGCCGTCCGCAGCGTCGACTCGGTAGCGGGCGAGGTGGGGCTGTCGCCGCGCCGGCTGCTCGATGTGTTCCGCCAGGACGTGGGCTTGACGCCGAAGACGTTCGCGCGGGTCATGCGCTTCGGCGCGGCCTTGCGTCTGGTGCGCGCGACGGGACCGACGCGCTGGACGGATGTGGCCGCGATGTGCAACTACTTCGACCAGGCGCATCTCGTGCGCGAGTTTCGCGTGCTTGCCGGGATGGCGCCGACGACCTACATCGAGCGACGCACCGCGGGACACGCGAACTGCCTGCCCTGGGACCCGCCGAAGGTGACCGATCTCTCGCGGCTCGACGACCGCGAGCACCGCGTCCCCGCCTTCACTTGAGCGAGCTCAGGTAGGCGAGCAGGTCCTCGAGCGCATTCGCATCGGCCAGGCCGTCGTACTTCATCGTGCCGCCGGGCAAGGCGCGCCGGGGTTGGGTCACATAGCGGCGCAGCGTGTCCGCATTCCAGTTCCACCCGCTGTTGCGCATGGCGTCCGAATACTTGAAGTCGGGCAACTCGCCGGCCTTGCGACCGACGACGGCGTACACGCTCGGCCCCTTCTTGTTCTTGCCGGCACGCGGGCTGTGGCACTCCGAGCACTCGGCAGCGAACACGTCGGCGCCGCGCTTGACATCACCGACCTGCGCATGGGCCGCCTGCACCAGGCAGGTGGCCGCAGCCATCATCAGTGCGCTAGAAGGTGAATTGCGCATAGACCTGGAAGGAATCGAGGTCGGCCGCGTTCGGCGAGAACGGACCGAACACGTTCTGCGTGCCGCCGTTGAACCTGTCGAAGCGGGTCCACGCGGCCGCCAGCCGCAGGTTGGCCCACGGTGCTGCCCACGAGTCCTCGTTGCCGAACGGCGTCCAGAACAACTCCGTATAGCGCACCTTGCTGTCGGTGCGGCCGAACGGGAAGTAGCGGACCGGATCCTTGGAGTCGCTTCGCATCACGGCCGCGGTGATGCCGTAGTGCTGCCGGAAGACGTAGGTGCCCGCAAACGTGAACTCGCGCACCGTCGCATCGGCAGGTGCCACCGCGCCCGTGAACGGGTTGGTCGGCGTGGTGCCGTAGCGGCGGCGCTCGTGGACCGCATTCGCACGCAGCTGCACGACGTGTTCGCGGTTGCCGAGGTACTCGTACATCGCATCCACGCCGATGTCCGTCAAGGTGTCGCTGGGGCCGGAGCGCTCCGTCGTCAGCGGCTGCGGGCCGAGCACGGCCAACTGTCGCTTCGCGCGCATCCCGTACACGCCGGCGCCGAAGAACTGCGTCTTCATGTCGTGCAGGTAGGCCAGGCGCCAGTACGGCGCGAGCCCGGAGAAGTGACCGGGATCGCGCTGCGGATCCTGCCCGAGGCGGTCCTGCAGCGAGCGGCTGAGAGAGCGGTAGGCTCCGGCCTCGGCGTACCAATGCTGATCCCACAGGGTGTAGCCCGTCAGTCCCAGCACCCGCCGCGGCACGGTCGGCGAGGTGGTGCCGTTGAACAGCGATCCGGTCGTGCCCAGCGCCGGAAAGCCCCAGGCCTGGTTCGTGTCCAGCGGATCCTGCACGCCCGGGTTGTTGTTCAGCGACACGCCCCAGATCGCGTCACGGTCGAGCAGACGCACGGTGTCCGCGAAGCGAACGTCGGCGTTGTGCAGCTCGGTGTTGCGTTGGGCGCCGCTGTTGAACGGATCGTCGGAGTGCATCACCTTGACGTAGGCCCCGAGCTTGGGGGCGAGGCGCCCGGCCAGGTAGACGCTGGTTTCGTCGAGCCGATTGGCTTTGTGGTTGGTCGGCAGCTCCAGCTCGTTGTGCGAGATGCGCAGCTGGGCCGACACAGGCACGGCCGCCTTGTCGCCATCGGTGTACCCCGTGAGCTTGAAACGGATGCCGTGCGGCGTCAGATGGGGACCGACACCGCCGATGTGGCACGCCGAGCACTCCGTGCCCGTCTGGCGGGCGAAGGAGGGGAGCGCGTAGGAAGACGTGGTCGCAGCCACCAAGGCGGCACCGGCCATGGCGCAGCGCAACCAGGGCAGAGTGAAAGGAAGGGTCATGGCAATCATCAGGTAGGTTCTGCAGGTGAAGAGCTGGGAAGTCCAGGCCGAGGGGTGCTGAATGCGCGGGGCTTCGCTCGCGCGAAGGCCATCGATGCCAGCACGCCGTCGCCGCGAATGAAGTGGTGCCACAGCGCGGCCAGAGCGTGCAGCGACGCCAGGCCGAGCAAGGTCAGCGCGGCGACGGAGTGCGCTGCGGCAAGCTCGTCGGCGAGATCCGGGTCGCGATCGAAGAGCACGGGTAGGTGCCATCCCAACGCCTCCAAGGACTGACCGCGTGCACTGCTGAGCGCCCATCCGAGCAGCGGCACGGCGAGCAGGAGGCCATAGAGCGCTACGTGCGTGGCGGTCGCGGCCCATGTCATGAACCTTCCTGTGGCGGGCCGCCGTCCCCGGGGCCTCTTGAAGAGGCGCAGTGCGAGCCGCATCCAGCACGCGGCCCAGACGAGCACGCCGGCCCATCGATGGACATTCAACAGGCCATCGCGCAGCCCGCGGCCATCCACGGCCTCGCGACCGTAGGCCACGGCCACGCCGATCACCAGGAGTCCGACCGTGCCCCAATGAATGAGCGCGCTGGGCAGGGGCCAGCGCAGCGGTGTGTCAGACGGCGCCGCACGCGCATTCGGATCGGTGGTGAGCTGCATGGTGACTCGGTGGGTGGATGGCACGCCTGCACAGGACAGAAGGGTGTTGCGCCGCGCACCATCCAGCCGATGCAGTGTTCCCGCCGAGGCGCAGCCCGGCTTGTACAAATCGGCAGCGCCGCTGAGGGAAATCCCACCCTTGGTGTGCATCGTCACGGTGCCGCGCGTCGGGCGACTCGAAGCGCGTCCCCGAAAGCAGCCCTTGGCCAGCGACTCCTTGTGGCCGGTTGGAGCCCACCAAGAGCTGCGCTTCCACGTCAGCAAAGTGGCGCATGGGTGCATGGGAGCAAGGCACCGATACACTGAGCTTTTCCGCCCCGCATCGAGGGTGGCCGGGCCGCCCCGGCGGTCGGTCGCCTTGTCTTCTCCTCTGCACGCGAGCCATGTTCCCCACCCAAGTCACCCTGGTCGAGGTCGGCCCCCGCGACGGCCTGCAGAACGAAGCGGCGCCGGTCTCCACGGCCCACAAGATCGAGCTCGTGCATCGCCTGCAGGCGAGCGGCCTGAAGGAGATCGAGGTCACGAGCTTCGTGAGCCCGAAGTGGGTGCCGCAGATGGCCGACAACGCCGAGGTGCTGGCCGGCATCCGCCGCGCACCGGGCGTGCGCTACTCCGTGCTGACGCCGAACATGAAGGGCCTGGAGGGTGCGCTCGGTGGCGACGCCGGCGGCGCCGAGGCGGGCGCCGGTGGCGAGGAGAGCGCGCGCCGCCCCGACGAGGTGGTCGTCTTCGCCGCCGCCAGCGAGGCCTTCAGCCGCCGCAACATCAACTGCTCGATCGCCGAGAGCGTCGAGCGCTTCCGTCCGGTGGTCGAGGCCGCGCATGCCGCGGGCCTGAAGGTGCGCGGCGCCATCTCGTGCGCCCTCGGCTGCCCCTACCAGGGTGAAGTGACGGCCGACGAGGTGGAGAACGTCGTGCGGCTGATGAAGGCCATCGGCGTCGACCATTGCGGCGTCGCTGACACCATCGGCGTCGGCACGCCGCGCGCCGTGCGCGCGGCGATGGAGCGGGCGCTGAAGCATTACCCGCTGGTCGAGGTGAGCGGGCATTTCCACGACACCTACGGGCAGGCGCTGGCCAACATCTACGCCTGCCTCGAGATGGGCGTGCACACCTTCGACGCCAGCGTCGCCGGCCTCGGCGGCTGCCCCTACGCCAAGGGCGCCACCGGCAACGTGGCCACCGAAGACGTGCTCTTCATGCTGCAGGGCATGGGCATCGCCACGGGTGTCGATCTCGACCGCCTCGTCGATGCCGGCGCGTTCATCTCCGGCGTGCTCGGCCGCGCGCCGGCGTCGCGCACAGGCCGGGCGCTGCTGGCCCGGCGGGCCGTGGCAGCGGAACTCGCTGCCGCGAACGCGGCGGCGCCGTCCGGCGCAGCGCGGTAAGCGCGGCCTCACGGTCGCGGCAAGGGCGGCCGGCAGTTAACTGAAGGCGACCGGATTCGCGCCCGAAGCGTGAGCGCCGCATCTTTCGGCCGCCCGCCCGGCGACCGACGTGCAGGGCCAACCGAGTGGGTATCAACCGTTGGTTCATGCCGGTGCCAACCGGGTGTGGCTTTCCGGCGCCGGCACAAGCCCGCAACATGCGAGTCCTCGACCCCGGTCCTTGACGCCGCAATCAATCCATGAACGCCACACCGTGCACCGTGCCGCCTTCGACCGAGCACCCGAAGAGCAGCATCCATCGTTCGCTGCCGACTTCGGGCTTCACCTTCTTCAATGCCGTGCGCGTGCTCGCCGACCTGCCGACGGTGTGGGCCATCGTGCGGCCGGGCGCGGTCCATTGGGCCTGAAGAGGGGGACACCATGAACACTGCCCGCGCGCTCGCGCTCTCTCTGCTGGCTCTACTGGCAGGAACGACCGTGCCCGTTCACGCCGCAGGCCCCGCGTCGCCGGCGGTCCGGACGCGGATGCAAGCCCTCGAGCATGCCCACCTGCAGGCCCTGGACTCGTTCCGCCGCGCGCGCTTCTCCGAGGCCTACGGCCGCTTCATCAAGCTGGCCGAGGCCGGCCATCCGGCGTCGGCGCGCTACGCGATCTGGATGTGCGAGAACGGCAGCGCGCTGTTCGGTGTGCCGTGGGACTGCGCGCCGCAGGAGTTGGAGGACTGGGGCCAGGTGGCGGGCTGGGTGTCCGCAGCCCCCGCTGCGGCCCAGCCGGCACGACGACGGTGACACGGCCGCTCTGGGCGGATAGAGCAGCTTGACGGGCGGCACCTCGTCGATCTGCCGGTCGGTGGATTCCGGGTCGGAACCCGCAAAGTCGTCGTCGCCTTGCCACCGATCGATAAACTGCCTGCGTACCGGCAATCCGCCGTCACCGCGGGCCGCGGCCGATGCGCTCTTCGCCCGACCATTTCGCCTGTCCGCCGAGCATGAACGGAGTCTCCTACCCCGAAGGCTTTCTTCGCGTGCAAGCCGCGCTGGCTGCGCTCGGCCACCCGCATGCGCCGGTGTGGCTGGAGGTGAGCGCGCGCACGTCGCAGGAGGCGGCCGACGCGCTCGGCATCGTGGTCGGCCAGATCGCCAAGAGCGTCGTCTTCCGCCGCCCGGCCGACGAAGGGGCGGACCGCGCCGAGACCGCCGTGCTCGTCGTCACCTCGGGCGACAGGCGCGTCGACGAGAAGCGCGTCGCCGCGATCACCGGCAAGCTCGGGCGCGCCGACGCCGAGTTCGTGAAGGCGGCGACCGGCTTCTCGATCGGCGGCGTGGCGCCGCTCGCGCACACCGCGCCGGTGTTGACGCTGATCGACCGCGAGCTCTTCCGCTTCGACGAGATCTGGGCCGCGGCGGGGCATCCGAACGGCGTCTTCAAGCTCGCGCCGGCCGACCTCGTGCGCCTCACCGGCGGCGCGCCGGTGGCCGACGTCGTGCAGCGGACCGAGGGCGCGACATGAGCGACGGCATCGCCGCCGCGGCCGGCTGCATGGCAGGTTGAGCGACGGCATGACCGGCGACATCCGCGACGGCACGACCGCAGGCATGGCGGTGGACTTAGGCGGCGAGGCACCGGTCGCCAGCCCCTGCATCAACATCTGCCGCATGGAGGCGGCGAGCGGCCTGTGCGAGGGCTGCCTGCGCACGCTCGACGAGATCGCCGCCTGGTCGCAGCTGTCCGATGCGGCCAAGCGCGACGTGTGGGTCGCCCTCGAGGTGCGGCGGGCGGCACGCGCGGCGTCGCCCGCGGAGCCGACTGCATCGCCCGAAACGTCCGCAGCATCGTCCAGCAAGGCCCCATGAAGCGCATCGAGTTCTTCTTCGACTTCGTCTCGCCCTTCGCCTACCTCGCCTTCGAGCGGCTGCCGCAGGCGCTGGAGGGCTGCAGCTACGTCGTCGAGTACCGGCCGGTGCTCTTCGCCGGGCTCCTGCAGCACTGGGGCCAGAAGGGCCCGGCCGAGTTGGACAGCAAGCGCGCGTGGACCTTCCGCCACACGCACTGGCTCGCCCATCGGCAGGGCACGCCGATGCAGACGCCGGCCGTGCACCCGTTCAATCCGCTCGCCCTGCTGCGCCTGGCCATCGCCTGCGACGCCAGCGGGCCGAATCGATTCGTCGTCGAGCAGGTCTTCAGGCACGTGTGGGCGAGCGGCGGTGCCGATGCCGTCGACCCCGCGCGCCTGGCCGAGCTCGCGGCGCGCCTCGCACCGGCCCGCGACCCCGCATCCGACGACGTGAAGCGCGCGCTGCGCGAGGCCACCGAGCACGCCATTGCGCTGGGCGTGTTCGGCGTGCCGAGCTATCTCTGCGAAGGCCGCCTCTTCTGGGGCCTGGACGCGCTGCCGATGCTGCGCGCAGCCATCGCCGGCGACCCGTGGTTCGACGGCCCCGCCTGGGAAGCCGAGGGCCGGCCGCGCGCCGGCATCGTGCGCCGCTGAGCTCGCTACGCGCCTGTCGCGCCGGCCACCGCGCGAGGGCATGCACGCGAAGCGCCAGCGCGCGCGCACGCATGTAGCGAAGCGCGCGCATCGCGGGTTCAGGGTTTGCACCGAGGGTTGTCAGCCTGCGTTGGCTGCACGTCAGCTCTTGTTTGATTCGCGTCAGAGTCCTATCAGTACCGGCGCTCACAGTAGGGCCAGGCGGCACCGCACGGTGCCGTTCCTGTTCCTGCACTCGACGCCGACAAGGAGACGCGCAATGGAAGATCCACTGGTGGCGAAGGTCACCGCCCACCCCAAGTACCAGCAGCTGAAGGCGCGGCGCACCAGCCTCGGCTGGTGGCTGACCCTGGCCGGCATGGTGGCCTACTACGGCTTCATCCTGCTCGTCGCCTTCGACAAGCCGCTGCTGGCGCAGAAGATCGGCGGCGGCGTCACGACGCTCGGCATGCCGCTCGGCGTGGCCGTCATCGTCTTCACCATCATCATCACCTGGGTCTACATCCGGCGCGCGAACAGCGAGTACGACTCACTGACCGAGCAAATCGTCAAGGGAGTCGTGAAGTGAACTTCGACCATCAAACCGTCAGGGTGCTGGCCAAGGTGTTGGCCGTGTGCGTGGTCACCGCCGTCGGCGTGGGTGCGTATGCCGCCGGCGCCGATCTCGGCCAGGCCACCAAGCAGGCGACCAACTGGACCGCCATCGCGATGTTCGCCATCTTCGTGGCCGCCACGCTGTGGATCACCAAGTGGGCCGCGGCAAAGACCAAGAGCGCTGCCGACTTCTACACCGCCGGTGGCGGCATCACCGGCTTCCAGAACGGCCTCGCGATCGCCGGCGACTACATGTCGGCGGCCTCGTTCCTCGGCATCTCGGGCCTCGTCTTCGCCAACGGCTTCGACGGCCTGATCTTCTCGATCGGCTGGCTGGTCGGTTGGCCGGTCATCACCTTCCTGATGGCCGAGCGGCTGCGCAACCTGGGCAAGTTCACTTTCGCCGACGTCGCCGGCTACCGCTTCAGCCAGACGCCGATCCGCATCTTCGCCGCCTGCGGCTCGCTGGTCGTGGTGGCCTTCTACATGATCGCGCAGATGGTCGGTGCCGGGCAGCTCATCAAGCTGCTGTTCGGCATGGACTACCTGTACGCCGAGATCCTGGTCGGCTCGATCATGATGGTCTACGTGCTCTTCGGCGGCATGACGGCCACCACCTGGGTGCAGATCATCAAGGCCTGCATGCTGCTCGGCGGCGCCACGTTCATGGCGCTGGCGGTGCTGTATCAGTTCGGCTTCTCGCCCGAGGCGATGTTCAGCAAAGCCGTCGAGGTGCACTCCAAGAAGGACGCCATCATGGCGCCCGGCGCGCTCATCAAGGACCCCGTCTCTGCCATCTCGGTGGGCATGGCCCTGATGTTCGGCACCGCCGGCCTGCCGCACATCCTGATGCGCTTCTTCACCGTGCCCAACGCCAAGGAAGCGCGCAAGTCGGTCGGCTGGGCCACGACCTGGATCGGCTACTTCTACATCCTCACCTTCATCATCGGCTTCGGCGCCATCACCAACCTGATCCCCAACCCGGCCAACTACTTCGTCGGCGGTGAGGTCGCCAAGGGCCTGGTCGGCGGCGGCAACATGGCCGCGGTGCACCTGGCCGGCGCGGTGGGCGGCAACTGGTTCCTCGGCTTCATCTCGGCGGTGGCCTTCGCCACCATCCTGGCCGTCGTGGCCGGCCTGACGCTGTCGGGTGCCTCGGCGGTGTCGCATGACCTCTACGCCTCGGTGTGGCGCCATGGCCGTGTCGACCAGGCCCAGGAGCTTCGTGTCTCCAAGATCACGACGGTCTGCCTGGGCATCGTGGCCGTGGCGCTGGGCATCGCCTTCGAGAAGGAGAACGTCGCCTACATGGTGATGCTGGCCTTCGTGATCGCGGCCTCGGCCAACTTCCCGGTGCTGTTCATGTCGGTGTTGTGGAAGGGCTGCACGACCAAGGGCGCGGTGGCGGGCGGCTTCGTCGGTCTGCTGACCGCGGTGACGTTGACCATCGGTTCGGCCAGCGTCTGGGAGGCGGTGATGCTGTACCCGAAGGGCTCGGCCTGGTTCCCGTACAACTCGGCGGCCATCTTCTCGATCCCGGCGGCGTTCATCACGATCTGGCTGGTCTCGCTGCTGGACCGCAGCGCGCGCGGCAACGCCGACCGTGCCGGCTTCCCGGCGCAGCAGGTGCGTTCCGAGACGGGCATCGGCGCGGCGGGCGCGTCCGGCCACTGATCCGCTGCGGATGAGTGCGCGGGGCCGCCGGCGTAGGAGCCGGCGGCCCTTCTCGTTTCCGGTCTCGTTTCCGCAGAGTCTGCTGCCATGATGTCGCCCATGACCGCCGAACCGCAGCGCGAGATGCTGTCGCTCGATTCGCACCTCATCGGCGTGCACATCGACGAGGCGGCCGGCGTCGCCGACCTGCAGGCGGCGGCCGGCCGCGTCGACGAGCTCGTGCGCCTGCTGCACGGCAGCGGCACCCGCGTCGAGCGCGTCATGCGGCTCGTGAGCGATCTCAACACACGCATCTTCGCGCGCCTGTGGTCGCTCGTCGCGCCGGCCGAACTGGTCGCCAACTCCTGCCTGCTCGCGATGGGCAGCGAGGGCCGCGGCGAGCAGATCCTGCGCACCGACCAGGACAACGCGCTGCTGCTGCGCGACGGCTTCGCGTTCGGCGGATCAGCGGCCCCGGCCGGCGCGGCGGGCACGGACCTCTTGCGCGACTTGCGCGACCTGCCCGACTTGCCCGCGGTGGCGGCGCGCTTCAACGCCGCGCTCGTTCAGCTCGGCTGGCCGCCCTGCCCGGGCGACATCATGCTCACCAACCCGCTGTGGCGGCAGCCGCTGGCGAGCTTTCGCGAGACGATGCGCGACTGGATCTACGGCGCCGACCCCGAAGGGCCGATGCACCTGGCGATCTTCTTCGATGCCGCGGCCAAGGCCGGCGACGCGACGCTGCTGACCGAGGCGCGCGACCATCTCGACCGCATCCTGAGCGGCTCCGACAGC
This sequence comes from Burkholderiales bacterium, assembly GCA_016223165.1. Classification (GTDB taxonomy): domain Bacteria; phylum Pseudomonadota; class Gammaproteobacteria; order Burkholderiales; family Burkholderiaceae_C; genus Rubrivivax. Next base: position 17,709 of record JACRPO010000011.1, on the reverse strand, counting down.
TTTCTCGCGCGCTTCGCGGCCGCCGCCGACCAGTTCCAGGAGCCCGGCAACTGGCTGAGCCGCCTGGTCGGAAAGCGCGACGAACAGCCGCTCGACCTGAAGAAGCTCGGCACCTTCCCGATCGTGCACGGCGTGCGCGCCCTGTCGCTGAAATACGGCGTGCGCGCGCCCGGTACCGTCGACCGCCTCGCCGCCCTCGCGGCCGCCGGCCGCCTCGACGAAGCGCTGGCGCGCGAGCTCGGCGACGCACTGCACCTGCTCATCGGCATCCGCCTCACGCACCAGCTGAAGCAGCGCGAGCGCGGCCAGCCGGTGGGCAACGAGGTGCGCCCGTCCGATCTTTCGACCCTGGAGCGCGAGCCGCTGCACGATGCCTTGGCCATCGTCAAGCGCTTCCGCCTGTTCCTGCGCCAGCATTTCCGTTTCGACACGCTCTGACCGGAACCGGGCGACAAGACCCGCAAGGCCACCGACCGGGTGACGAGATGAGGAGACAGCCGTGAAAGCCAACCATCCCGGGGCGCCGAGCCTGCTCGCGCAGCGCCTGCTCGCCTTGTTCTTCGCCGGCTGGGCGCTGTTCGACTTTCCGCTGCTCGGGCTGGGGCTCGCGGCAGGGTCCGGGCCCGGCACCGGGGCCGACGCGACGCTGTTCGGGTTGCCGCGCTTGCCGCTGCTGCTGTTCGCGGGCTGGGCCGGGTTGATCGTGGCGCTCGCCTGGCTGATGGAGCGGGCGGCGCCGGGCGCGGACGGCGCGGATCGCGCGCGTGGCGTGCACGGCGAGCCCGCCACCGGTGCCGGCAAGGCGCCACGCTGAAGAGGCCGGGCGGGCAAGAGCGGGCAAGAACGCGCACTAGGGGCCGATCAAATGGCGCTGTCTCCCACGCTCGTGCTGGGCGCCTCGCTGGCCTACCTGCTGGCGCTGTTCGCGGTGGCCTGGTGGGGCGACCGGCGCGCCGCGGCCGGGCGCTCGGTGATCGGCAACGCCTGGGTCTATGCGCTCTCGATGGGCGTGTACTGCACGGCCTGGACCTACTTCGGCAGCATCGGCCGTGCCGCCAGCGGCGGCGTGTGGTTCCTGCCCATCTACCTCGGCCCCATGCTGGCGATGGTTCTCGCATGGGTGGTGCTGCGCAAGATGATCCGCATCGCGCGGCGCTTCCGCATCACGAGCATCGCCGACTTCATCGCCAGCCGCTACGGCAAGAGCCGCCTGCTCGCCGGGCTCGTGACGCTCATCGCGCTCGTCGGCGTCGTGCCCTACGTGGCCCTGCAGCTGAAGGCGGTGGCGAGCGGCTACGCGGTGCTCACCGGGGAAGGCGCCGCCGCTGCCGGCGGCGTGGCCGGCTCGGGCAGCGCGCTGCTGGTGGCGCTGCTGCTCGCCGGCTTCACCATCGCCTTCGGCACGCGCCACCTCGACAACACCGAGCGCCACGAGGGCATGGTGGCGGCCATCGCCGCCGAGTCGGTGGTCAAGCTGCTCGCCTTCCTGGCCGTGGGCGCGTTCGTCACCTGGGGCCTGTTCGGCGGCCTCACGGACATCGCCGAGCGTGCGCTCGCCAAGCCCGAACTGGCGCGCGTGCTGCAGCCGTCGGCCGGGGGTGGCGCGAGTGGCGCGAGTGGTGCGGGGGGCGCGGGCGGCGGTTTTGCCTTCGACGCCTGGTTCGCGCTCATGGCGCTTTCGATGCTGAGCGTGATCATGCTGCCGCGCCAGTTCCAGATGATGGTGGTGGAGAACGTCGACGAGCGCCACCTCAAGCGCGCCGCCTGGGCCTTCCCGGCCTACCTGCTGCTGATCAACGTCTTCGTGCTGCCGATCGCGATGGGCGGGCTGCTCTACTTCGGCGGCGCTTCCGGTCCTGGCCTCGGCGCGGCCGCCGCCAACCCGGAGACCTTCGTGCTCTCGCTGCCGCTGGCCGCCGGGCAGCCGGCGCTGGCGCTGCTCGCCTTCATCGGCGGCCTCTCGGCGGCCACCGGCATGGTCATCGTCGAGGCCATCGCCGTCTCGACGATGGTCTGCAACGACCTCGTGCTGCCGCTGCTGCTGCGCACGAAACTGCGATCGCGGGCGCTCGGTCGTGGCCGCACCGGCGGCCGCGCGGGCGATGGGGTCGGTGGTCGTGCGGGCGATGCGGCGGGTGATGCGGCGGGTGATGCGGCGGGTGATGGGGTGGGTGATGGGGTGGGTGATGGGGTGGGTGATGGGGTGGGTGATGCGGCCGGCGATCTCACCGGCGTCATCCTCGCGGTGCGCCGTGTCGTCATCGTCGGGCTGATGCTGCTCGGCTGGCTGTACTTCCGCGTCGCCGGCGAGGCCTATGCGCTGGTCAGCATCGGCCTCATCAGCTTTGCGGCGGTGGCGCAGTTCGCGCCGGCGCTGCTCGGCGGCATGTTCTGGAAGGGCGGCACGCGCGACGGCGCGCTCGCCGGGCTCGGTGCCGGCGCGGCCGTGTGGGGGTGGACGCTGCTGCTGCCCTCCATCGCCAAGAGCGGCTGGATGGACGCGTCGTTCCTGCAGCACGGCCTGCTCGGGCTCGCCTGGCTGCGGCCCGAGGCCCTGTTCGGCCTCGGCGGCATGGACAGCCTCACGCACTCGCTCTTCTGGAGCCTGCTCGCCAACGTCGGCCTGTACGTGGGCGTGTCGCTGGCGCGGCCGCCGCAGGCGGCCGAGGCGAGCCAGGCGCTGCAGTTCGTCGATGTCTACGAGCGCGCCAGCGAAGGGCGCGTGTTCTGGCGCGGCCGCGCCCGCACCGGGGACCTGGTGGCGCTGGTCGGGCGCTTTCTCGGCGCCGAGCGCGCGCGCTCGCTCTTCGAAGGCGAGGCACGGCGGCGTGGCCAGGCGAAGGGACCGCGGGACGGCGTGCTCGCCGTCCCTGGCGGCGGTGCGTCGGCCGAGGCCGACGCGGCGCTGGTGCAGTTCGCCGAGACGCAGCTGGCCGGCGCCATCGGCAGCGCCAGCGCGCGCGTCATGGTCGCCTCCGTCGTCGAGGAGGAGGCGCTCGATCTCGACGACGTCGTGCACATCGTCGAGGAGGCGAGCGAGCTGCGCCACCTCAACGAGCAGCTCAAGAGCCTGGACCGCCTGAAGGACGACTTCATGAGCAGCGTCACGCACGAGCTGCGCACGCCCCTGGCCAGCATCCGCGCCCTCGCCGAATTGATGCGCGACGAACCCGGCATGGAGAGCGCGCAGCGGCAGCAGTTCCTCGCCATCGTCGTCGCCGAGGCCGAGCGACTTTCGCGCCTCGTGAGCCAGGTGCTCGACATGGCCAAGATCGAGTCGGGCCACGCCGAGTGGCACAGCGCCGACGTCGACCTCGGCGGGCTGCTCGAGCAGGCGGTGCAGAGCACGGCCGAGCTGCTGCGCGAGCGCGGCGCCGTGGCCGTGCTCGACAAACCTGCGCAGGTGCCGCTGCTGCGCGCCGACCCCGACCGGCTGCTGCAGGTGGTGCTGAACCTGCTGTCCAACGCCGCCAAGTTCACGCCTGCGGGGGCCGGGCGCATCGAGATCCGGCTGCTCGCGCGCGCCGAGGGCGCCACCGTCGAGGTGCACGACAACGGCCCTGGCGTGCCGCGCGAGCAGCAGCAGCTCGTGTTCGAGAAGTTCCGCCAGGGCGGCGACGGCATCAGCCGGCCGCAGGGCACCGGGCTCGGGCTGCCGATCAGCCGCCGCATCATCGAGCACTTCGGCGGCCGGCTGTGGCTGGTCAGCGAGCCGGGGCAGGGGGCCTGCTTCGGGTTCGACCTGCCGTGGCGGCGCGAGCCCGGCCCCGACAGCGGGCGCACGAACCGCAGACCCGAGGAGACGACCCCATGACCACGAAGGTGTTGATCGCCGACGACGAGCCGAACATCGTCGTCTCGCTCGAGTACCTGATGAAGCGCGAAGGCTACGAGGTGCACGTGGCGCGCGACGGCGAGGAGGCGCTGGCGGCGCTGCGCCGCCTGCGCCCGGCGATCGTGCTGCTCGACGTGATGATGCCGAAGAAGAGCGGCTACGAGGTGCTGGCCGCCGTGCGCGCCGATGAGACGCTGGCCGGCCTGAAGGTGCTGATGCTCACGGCCAAGGGCCGCGACACCGATGTCGCGCAGGGCATCGGCCTCGGCGCCGATGCCTACATGACCAAGCCGTTTTCGACGCAGGCGCTGGCGGCCAAGGTGCGGGAGATGCTGTCTTGAGGCCTCCGCGATGAGCGCGGCCCGCCCCGTCGATCGCGCTGCGCTCGTGGCGGCCGCCTTGCCGGCGCTGGTGTTCGCAGGGCTGCTGGCCGCGGCGCTGGGCCTGCTCGCGGCCACCTTGCCGCCGGAGCACCGGGCACAGGTCTGGGCGGCGGTGGAGCCGAACCTCGCGATCGTGGTGATGGTGTGGTTCTTCGCCTCGCTGGCCGCTGGCGTGCTCGTGCACAAGGCCTGGGTCCGCTTCGCGGCCGCGCCGGGCCGGCTGGCCGAGCGCGTGCGCGTGCTGCTGAGTGCCGATCCGGCGGCGGGCGCCACCGCGCCGGGACAGGACGACGCCGGCCTGGCGCTGCTCGACGCGGGCGAGGGCGTGAGCGAGGACAGCATCGCGCTCACCGCCGCGGTGGCGGCGCTGGCGTTGCAGCGCGATGCGTTGCGGCGCGAGATCGGCGAGCGCATCGCCGAAGGCAGCCGCGAGGTCGAGCAGGAGAAGGGCCGGCTCGCCGCGCTGATGGCCGAGCTCGCGCAGAGCGTGGTGGTTTGCAACCTCGACGGGCGCATCCTGCTGTTCAACGCACGCGCGCGGCTGCAGTTCCGCGCGCTGCTGGCGGCGCCGGCCGGCGCCGGGGCGACCAGCCCGATCGGCGGCGCGGAGCCGATCGGCCTCGGGCGCAGCATCTACGGCGTGCTCGACCGCCGCCTCGTCGCGCATGCGCTCGAGGCGGTGCAGCAGCGCCTGGCGCGTGGTGCCGCGCATCCCTCGGCGCAGTTCGTCACGCCCACCAAGAGCGGGCAGTTGCTGCGCGTGCAGCTGGCGCCGGTGAAGGAGCCTGGTCCGGCGCCGGGCACCGGCTCGCCGCCCGTGCTCAACGGCTTCGTGCTGATGCTCGAGAACATCACGCAGGAGATGGCCGAGGAGCGCGCGCGCGAACGGCTGCTGCACACCCTCACCGAAGGCAGCCGCGGCAGCATCGGCAACCTGCAGGCGGCGGTGGAGCTGCTCGAGGACCCCGGCCTGGATGCGCCGACGCGCGAGCGCTTCCTCGGCGTCATCCGCGAGGAGATCGGCGCGCTCGCCCGCCGGCTCGACGAGGCGGCCGCGCAGAGCGCCTCGGCGCTCGAGCAGCGCTGGCCGCTCGAGGACATGCTCGGCAGCGACTTCGTGGCCGCCGCCGTGCGCCGCCTGCACGGCCAGGGCGGCCTCGCCGCCGAGGCCGGCAGCGTGGATGCCGATCTGTGGTTGAAGGTGGAGAGTTATTCCCTCATCCAGGCCCTGCTGCACCTGGCGACGCGCCTCGTGCAGGCCTACGACGTGCCGCGCGTGACGCTGCGCCTGGCCGACGCCGAGCACCAGGGCGTGCGGCGCGCACAGCTCGACCTCGCCTTCCCGGTGGCGGCGATGAGCACCGAGACGGTGGTGGGCTGGGAGACCGAACCGCTGCAGAGCGACGAAGGCGAGGCGAGCGGCACGCTGACGCTGCGCGACGTGGTGCAGCGGCACGGCGGCGCCTTCTGGTTCGAGCGCGAGCGCGCGCGCCAGGAGGGGCGCTTCCGCTTCCTGCTGCCTCTGGCCGGTGTCGCCGGTGTCGCCGGTGGCGCCGGTGGCGCGGGCGAGGGCGCGATGCTGGAGGCGAGTGCCGTCCTGCGCCACGACAGCCGGCCCGAGTTCTACGACTTCAACCTCTTCGCCGCGCGCGCCATGCAGCCCGGCGACGCGCTCGGCGAGCAGCTCCTCGCCGACCTGAGCTACACCGTCTTCGACACCGAGACCACGGGCCTGCGCCCGAGCGAGGGTGATCGCATCATCCAGATCGGCGCCACGCGCATCGTCGCGGCGCGCCTGCGCCGGCAGGAGACCTTCGACCAGCTCGTGAATCCCGAGCGCGAGCTCAGCGAGGCCGGCATCGCCATCCACGGTATCCGGCCCGAGATGCTGCAGGGTCAGCCCAGGCTGGCCGAGGTGCTGCCCGCGTTCCACGACTTCGCGCACGACACCGTCCTCGTCGCGCACAACGCCGCCTTCGACATGCGCTTCCTGCAGCTGGCCGAGGCCGCGACCGGCGTGCGCTTCGAGCAGCCCGTGCTCGATACGCTGCTGCTCTCGGCCGTGGTGCACCCGAAGCAGGACAACCACAGCCTGGAGGCGATCGCCGGCAGGCTGGGCGTCACCGTGCTCGGCCGGCACACGGCGCTCGGCGACGCGATGGTCACCGCCGAGGTGTTCATGAAGCTGGTGCCGCTGCTGCAGGGCATGGGCATCACGACGCTCGGCGAGGCCTTGTCGGCGTCGGAGGAGACTTACCTGGCGCGGCTGCGGTACTGAGCGGCAAACGGCCGGAGGGGCCCGAGCGCTCGAAGGTCCGAAGGTCCGAAAGCCGGGTCCGCCGGGCGCGGGCCCGCTGGTAGCCTGCGGGGCATGGAACACGCGGGCGCCTTCCTGCAAGCGCTGTGGATCGGCCTGGCCATCGCCGCGCCGGTGGGCCCGATCGGCCTGCTCGTCATCCAGCGCACGCTCGACCATGGTCGCGTGGTCGGTCTCGCCACCGGGCTCGGCGCGGCGGTGGCCGACGCGTGCTATGGGGCCGTCGGCGCCTTCGGTGTCGTGGTGGTGATGAATGCGCTGCAGGCGGCGCGCGTGCCGCTGGCGCTCGCGGGTGGCGCGCTGCTGCTGTGGCTGGCCTGGCGCAGCTGGAGCGCCGCGCCGGCCGAGCAGGCCGCGAAGGTGGAAGCGGCGCCCGGGCTCGGATCGTCGTTCGCGGCGACCTTCGCGCTGACGCTGTCGAACCCGGCGACGATCCTGTCGTTCATCGCCATCTTCGGCGCCATGGGCGCGCGCCGGGCCGGGCCGCTCGCGCCGCTGCCGATGGTGCTCGGCGTGCTGCTCGGCTCGGCGCTGTGGTGGCTGCTGCTCAGTGCCGGCGTCGCGCGGTTGCGCCACCACCTCGACTTGCGGGCGCGGCGCTGGGTGGGGCGCATCTCGGCCCTGCTGCTCGCGGGCTTTGCGCTGTGGCAGTGGGCGGGCCTGTGGCCCGCGCCCGGCTGAAGCGGTTGCGCCGGCGGCGCGGTGGCGCCTTTCGACACGGTGGCGACGGATACTCTTCGGTCGCCGCTGCCGCGCGCATCCGCACGCATCCGCCCAATGCCGTCCCGCCGGTCCTCGCGTTCCCTGCTGCTGGGCGCCCTGCTGGCGGCTGCCGTCGCGGTGCTGGCGGTCTCGCTCATCGCGCGCGAGGCACGCACCGGCCAGGGCCCGCCGCGGCCGGTGGTCTGGGGCTACTACCCCTGGTGGCTGGGCGATCAGTGGCGCGCCCTCGAACTGCGACCCTACGACGGGCTGCGCTTCTTCGCCATCGACATCGACGACGAGGGGCAGCTGGCGCAGAGCAACGGCTGGCCGCAGCAGTGGGAGCACCTGCGCGAGGCCACGCGCGCGCGCCGCCTGCCGCTGGAGGTGACCGTCACGATGTTCAGCGCGCCGCGCTTCGAGCGCGTCTTCACCGACCCCGGCCGTCGTGGCCGCCTGCTCGCCGAGTTGCTGCGGCTGGCCGCGCAGGCGAGCGGCATCCACCTCGACATCGAGATCTTCGATCCGGTGTCGGGCGCGGCCGTGATCGGCTACCGGGAGTTCTGCGCGCAGTTGCGCGCCGGCCTCGGCGGCCGCGGGCCGGTGGTGGCACTGAGCGCCTTCGGCGTGATGGGCGCGGCCGTCGACCTGTACGACGCGGCGACGCTGGCGCAGCTGGACCACATCGTCGTGCAGGGCTACGACTCGCACCACCGCACGAGCGCGCGCGCCGGGCCGGTGGCACCGCTGCGCGGTCCCTTCGCCATCACGTGGGAGAGCGCGCTGGCGCACTACGTGCGGCTGGGCGCGCCGCGGCACAAGATCGTCTTCGGGGTGCCGTTCTTCGGCTACGAGTGGCCGGCGGAATCGGCCGGCGTCGGCGCGCGCGCGCTCGGGCCGGCGCGCGAGATCAGCTACGCGCAGCTCGATGCGAACCGGCTGCCGGGCATCCGCATCGGCGCGCGAGAGGAGGCCGCGCGCCATGGCCTGCGCCGCGACGCGGCCAGCGGCTCGCCCTACTACGCCTACCAGGAGCCCAAGGGCGGCTGGCGCCAGGGCTGGTTCGAGGACGAGGTAAGCCTGGCCGCCAAGCTCGAGTTCGTGCAGCAGCAGGGCCTGGCCGGCATCGCCGTCTTCCCGGTCGGCTACGACGACGGGGCCTTCGACAGCCTGCTGCGCCGCTTCAAGGGAAGGTGACGACGTAGCGGTGGCGGCCCGGCGCCGCGGTGGCGAAGACGAGGGCCGAGCTGAAGCGATCGATGCGGCGCACCTGCGGCACCGGCGCGGGCGCCGTCGCCTGCAAGGCGACCGCCGGCACCGCCGACGCCGCCGTTGCGGCCGTTGCGGCCGTTGCGGCCGCGGGGCGCACGGTCGGCACCGCCTCCTCGCGCGGGTGGTCGACGCGCACCGTGAGCCCTTCGATCGGCGTCGCGCCCGTGACCTCGAGCTCGAGGGCCAGTTGCCCGCCTTCGGCGCGCGCGGCCAGCGTGGCGCGGCTGCGCTCGCGCCACCACTGCGCGATGCGCCCGCCCGGCGCCATCCAGACGCGGTCGTGGCGCGGCCCGACATGGCGCGCCAGGTCTTCCAGCGCGTGCGTCATCAGCGCCGTGTGCTGCGGCTTGCCCAGCAACCGGTCGGGGTCGGCGAAGTTCTGGCTGTGCACGCTGAGCACGGCGAGCCCGGCCATGCGCAGGTTCATCTCGTACTCGCCGATCAGGGCGGCGCCGATCTGGTCGTCGTCGAGCTTGAGTTGCACGTAGTTGAGGTCGTCGAGCTGGCCGCGTGGCAGCACGACCAGGTCTCGCGACGGGTCGGCGCCGGCCACGGCGGCGAACATGGGCAGCCGGTCGGCGCTGCGATTGGGGTCGACCACGTGATGCCGCAAGCCCATGGCCAGCAGCAAGGTCTCGGTGGTGTCGTCGTAGGCCTCGGTCGGGGCGCGGAAGCCGTGCCCGGCGCCGGGGGGCCAGCCGACGTCGGCCGCGCCCAGGATCTCGCGCATGTCGCTGAACATGCGCTCGAGCCGGGCCTGCTGCTTGGCGCGCGACAGGCCCTTGAAGCCGATGTGCACCTCGCCGTGGAAACCGATCTCGTGCCGGGCGGCGAGCTGGCGCACGAGCGCGCGGTGCCTGCGTGCTTCGCTGGTCAGGCAGTAGAAGGTGCCCGCCGCGTTCATGCTCTCCATCAGTTCGGCGAAGTGGATGGCGTTGCCGAAGCCCTCTTCGGTGTCCATCTCGATCAGCTGCGCGGCGCGGTGGCTGTGCGGCCAGGCGGCCAGTTTCGCGCCGGGCTGACGCCGCAGCCAGCGCACGGCGTCCCCGGCCAGCGCGCGCATCTCCTCCGGATGGAAGTCCCAGGCCGTCTCGGCGAAGCCGAACATCACCACCCGGCCCGGGCCCGCCTCGTCGTAGACGATCGCCGAGTGGTGGTCGCCGGTGCGCAGCACGGTGCGCGCCCAGTCCATGTAGGCCGCCGCCTCGACCCCGCCGCTGAGGCGCAGCGGCCGCTCGCCGAGCTGGCCGAGCCACAGGCGCCGGCCGGCGGGCACGCTGCGGTTGACGGGCGTCTCGCCGTACGGAATGAGGAAGCGCGTGCGCGCGTCCTTGTCGATCTCGCCGTCGACGGCCACGCCGACGAGTTCGCGCACGAAGCCGTAGCCCTGCCAGGCGCCCTCGGCGTCGCGCGCGCCGGTGGCCCAGGTGGCGAGGATGCTGCCGCCTTCGCGGCGGAAGCGCAGCAGCGCCCGCCGCTCCGCGGCGCCAAGAGCCACGGCCGAGGGCAGCACGAGCACGCCGCCGGCCTCGCCCGACAGACCGTCGAGCCGGTCGACCTCGCGCGTGGCGAACGACGCCGCGGCCAGCAGGTCGCGCCACGGCTTGACCAGCGCGTCGTAGCGCCCGCCGATGCGGGCGAACCAGGCCTGCGTAGCGGGCGAGACGTACAGATGCACCGGCACGGCGAGCGGCCGCGAAGGCGGTGAGGCCGGCGGCGCCGCGGCCGCGAGGCCGGCCCAGCAGCCCACGAGGCCGCGGGCCAGCCAACGCAGCAGCACGCGGCCGGCCGTCGGCTTCATGCGGCGGCCAGCGCCCGTTCGGCCTTCGGCTCGGAAGCCAGTGCGGTAGTCGGTGCGGCAGTCGGTGCGTTGGCCGACGCGGCCGTCGCCGTCGACAGCGTGCCCGTCGTCGGCGAAGCTCTCGCGTCCTTCAGGTCGGCGGCGCCGCCCGCGGCGACGGCGAACGTCATCGGGCAGGGCCGCAGGAACACCGCGGTCGGCGCGAACGCGGCCGCCGCGGGCGCCGCGCGAGGCTGGTGCCGCCGCCGGCGCCGGCGCACGTGGAACATCGCGTAGGCCGCGCAGGCGGCGATCATCGTGATGACGTTGATGGCCACGCTGACGTAGGCGAGCAAGACGATCGGATCGATGTCCATCTAGAGTTTTCCTTCCCTGACCAGCTTGCCCCAGCTCATCTCGACCTGGAACAGCTCCTCCGCAGTGGCCAGCAGCTTGGCCACGTCGGTGAAGATGGCGTAGAAGCGCAGCGCCAGCGCGTAGGGCACGAGCGCGCGGTCCTCGCCGTCGAACTCGACGCAGTACAGCGTCACTGCCACGTCGAACAGCGCCGCCTGTGTCCACCACAGCAGCAGGAACTCGCTGCTGCCGTAGGCCAGTGCCAGGTAGCCGAAGAAGCCGAGCATGGCCAGGCTCATCACCGGCACGACGAAGCTGTCGATCGTCATGTACCACAGCGACAGGCACATCACCGGGCTGGTGCGCAGCGACCAGAGCCAGCGCCGGTGCTTGCGCACTGCCTGCACGGTGCCGCGCGTCCAGCGGTAGCGCTGGCCGAGCAGGTCGAGCCAGCGGCTGGGCGACTCGCACCAGGCCATGGCCTGCGGCTCGTAGGTCACGAGCCAGCCTCGCGCCAGCAGCTTCAGCGTCACGTCGCGGTCCTCGGCGAAGGTGTCGCTGTCGTAGCCGCCGACCTCGCGCAGCGCATCGCGGCGGAACATGCCGAGCGGCCCGCCGATGACGCTGACGGCCTTGATCGCGTCCTGCGCGCGGCGCTCGAGCCCGAGCCCGTGGATGTATTCGATGGCCTGCAGCCGCGTGGCCAGGTTCTCGCGGTTGACGACCTTGATGTTGCCCGCGACCGCGCCCACCGAGGGGTCGCGGAAGTGGCGCACGCAGGCGCGCAGCGCGTTGCCGCTGAGCTTGCTGTCGGCATCCATGTTGAGGACCAGCGTGCCGCGAGCATGCGCGAGGCCGACGTTCAGCGCCGAGGCCTTGCCGCCGTTGGCCTTGCGGATCACGCGCACGCGGCCGTGGCCGCGGCTGGCCTCGAGCGCGCGCGGGTAGGTGTCGTCGCTCGAGCCGTCGTCCACCACCAGCACCTCGAAGCACGGATAGTCCAGGCGCAGCAGCGAGCGGATCGACTGCCGGATGACCGGCCCCTCGTTGTAGGCCGGCACGACGATGGTCACGAGCGGCCAGGGCAGGCGCCCGGCCGGGCCGGCGCCGCGCTCGCCGGCGGGCACGTTGCCTTCGGCGTCGGCGTCGGCGTCGTCACGCAGCCCGCCCAGCAGCGAGCCGGCGACGAAGGCGACGTAGCGAACGACGAGCAGGACCACGTAGCTGCCGAGCACCAGCATGGCCGCGTGCGAGAGGCCGACCGGCGCACCGTCGGTATGCACGAGCACGTGCCAGGCGAGCACGGCGCGCTCGTTCAGGTCGGGCAGCAGCAGCGGCATCGGCGCGAGCACGGCCAGCAGCGTCAGCGCCGTGGCGATGGCCGGGATGCGTTGGCGATGCATGGCGAAAGCCCGGGCGTGCCTGCTCACCAGAGGCGGTCGAGCGACAGCGCGAACGACGTCGAGCGGTAGGCCGAGCCGTCACGGCGGGTCTCGATGTGCAGCCCCTCGACGCGCACGGTCCAGTCGACGTTCACCCAGTACTCGCCGGCGAAGCCGGCCGTCCAGCCGCCGGCGCCTTCGCCGCCCAGGCGCAGGCCGCGCTTGAGCTCGGCGCTCAGGTTCCAGTCGTCGCCCCAGCGATTCAGCGCCAGCCCGACCTGGGCAACGTAGTAGCCGGAGGCGGGTGACCAGTAGCGGGGGTCGTGGCGCTCGGCCTTGCGGCCGTAGACGCCTGCCGAGGCGCGCAGGCCGATGCCCTGCGCGAAGGGCTGCCAGGCGGGCGTGAACCGGGCGCTGAACTCGTGCACGCCGTTGCCGTCGGACAGCGCGAAGTGGGCGGCGCTGCCGCCGAATCCTCCGTACGGCGATTCGACCTGACCCGCGACGCCGACGCGGCGGGCGAACAGGCCATCGCGGCGCGCGTCCGGCGCGAAGGCGAGCTCGCCCCAGTTCACGCGGCCGATCTCCACCGTGGCCGCGTCGGCCACCTGCAGTGCGAGCTCGGCGAAGAACGAGGACTTCACGCCGCTGTCGCTGGTGAGGCGGACCCTGGGCGCCAGCGGCAGCCCCAGGTGCTGGTACTCGAAGCTGGCCTTGCGCGGCTGCAAGTCGGGCCCGGCGGGCGAGCGGCTTTCGTCGACATGCTCGCCGGCCAGCTCGAAGACCTGCATCAGGCTCTCGTCGCGCCAGCGATGCGCGAGCGCGCCCGTGCGGCGCACCGTCCGGCTGGAGTCGTCGACCCGGCTAGCGCGCAGGGTGCTGCGCGGGCGCAACCGGCGCTGCGCGTTGGCGAGCCCCTCCCGGGCCACGGCGTCGCCCGGATCGGCGGCCAGCACGCGCCGGAACATCGGATCGGCCAGGTGGGGACGGCCGCTCCACAGGTGCACGTTGGCCAGCCCGACGGTCGCCGCGTTTGCCAGGGGGGTCGTCGCGAGCCGTCCGTACTGCTCGATGGCATGCCGGTAGCGCCCGGTCCACGCAAGGCTGTTGGCGACGCGCAGGCGCAACGCGTGGTTCTCCGGCTCGCGCACCAGGTCGGCGAGGCCCAGACGCGCGGCCTCCTCGTAGCGGCCCTGTTCGTACGCGGCCGCGCTCGCGGCGGGCTGGGTGGGCGCGGCGGAGCCGGTGGCTGCAACGTCGGTCTGCGCCGGCGCGCCCTGCGCGCGCGCCAGGTCTGACCACACGCCGGTGGCGGCCAGCAGCGCCGCGAGCAAGGCGGCGCCGAGGTGGCCGCGTGCCGCGCGGCTGGAGGCCGACATCGTGACCACGTTGGTGCCGCTCTTGTCTTGCGGCGCCGCAGCTGCCGGCGCTGCGGGCGCGGTCTGCGCGCGCAGCTGGCCGAGCCGCTCGACGATGGCCGAATCGAGGGCGTACAGATGGATGCGCCGCACCTGCCGCGCCAGCTCGTCACCCATGCCGCGAAGCACGGCGTTGACGGCGTCGCGACCACGGCACCCCGTCATGAAGACGAAGCGCGCCAGCGGGGTCGCGGCGCTCAGGTCGCTCTTGCGGCCGGCGCGCGGCGCGCCGTCGGCGGGCGCCGCGCCGGCCGCGATGTCGTCGAGCTCGACCTCGACGAGCGCGCAAGGCACCTGCCACGATGTGCTGGAGCGCACCTGGCGCTCGACCTCGTCGGCGAAGGCGGCGCCGGCGGAGCCGGGGCCGGCCTGCGACTCGAGCACCCAGGGCTCGGGGCCATCGCCGGGGGCGGCGGCGGCTTCGGCGGCCGCCTTCACGCTGCGCTGCGCCTGCGCTTGCGGCAGTTGCAGCGCCAGCTTGCGCAGCGGCTGCAGGCCGGGCAGCACCAGGTCGACGCCGGCGCGCAGCAGCTGCCGCTGCTGCGTGAACTCGCGCAAGCGGAACCCCGATTCGCGCACGACGATGTAGGCCCGTTCTCCCGTGGCGGCACGCAACCGGGCCAGATCCTCGAGACAGCTTGCGAAATCGTCGCGCGGGTCGAGCGTGACGACGATGCTCAGGCTGTCGTTGCGCTCTTCGCCGCTCCAGCGCAGCACTTCGGCCACCGATGCGGCGCGGCGCACGGCGAATTGCCGGGCGAGGCCGTCGAGCCCGGTCTCCGGCGGCCCCACGTACCACAGGAGCGGGCGCGACGACGCCGGCAGCCGCGGCTCGAGCTCGAGCACCGAGCCGATGCGCAGCCCGGATGGCGACGCCCAGAAGTCCACCGTCAGGCGCAGGCCCTCAGGCTGCGCGGTCACCCTGGCGATGCCGGCCAGGTGCTGGGCCGCAGCCTGGTTGCCGTCGAGCATCGGCCGGTGCGCGCCGGCGCGCAGGTGCAGCTGGACCATCGTGTGCCCGTGCCGCGCGCACCAGGCGTGGTAGGCGCGGGCCTGCTGCGACAGGGCGTCGTGGTCGTGCGGCGTGTACAGGTCGTCTGCCTCGTCCACCAGCACCAGCGAGCCGGGCGCGAGCGCGTAGCGGTCGAGTTCCGCGAGATAGCCCGGGGCGCCGTGCAGGAACAGGTTGACGGCGTAGTCGCCGATCGCCGAGAGCACCTGCAGCCGCGCCGGGTCGCCGGCGTTGCCGTCGAGCATTCGGCGGGCCTGCTCCAGCACTTCGCGCAGCGGGCTGTCCTGCGGATCGAGGCGCGTGATGAGCACACAGGGCCGGCCGGCAAGCAGGGCCGATTCGAGCGGCGCCCAGAGCAGCGGCAGCCGAGCGGCCGCGGTTTCGATGCCGATCGCATAAACCGCCCCGGGCATCAATTCCGAATCGGTGAATGGCGGCGTTTGCGGCGCTGCCCCCGTTCGTGCGGACGCCTTTTCGACCGATGTGCTCGACATGACCCTCCCTAACGCTCTTCTTTTGTATTGGTTTTCTCGCCGTAACACGGTGCCCGGTATACAGGAGATACAGAGGGCTGCGAGTTGTAAGCCAATCCGGTGGCAAGTCCGGGCCACCTGAATAGGGGGGGTGCGGCGCAGTTGCAGGGATTGACCTTTGCCTCGAGCTCGGCATGCTCGCACCCTTCTCTCCGAGGGCCACGCACCGGCAGTTCAAGGTGCTCGACTTTCGGATTGGCGGGTCCGCGCCGCATTCGAATTCCAATAAAACAGGGAGGAATCCGGGAATGACGCGTTTACCAAGATTTACAACCAAAGTCTTGGCGCAGGCTGTCGCCGCCGTGCTTTTGTTGGGTGCGGCCGCAATTGCGGCCAGCGAAGCGCGGGCACAACCACGAGAGCCCTACGTACGGTTTTCGCGCCTGCTGCCGCTGCAGTTGGCGGCGCCCGCCGCAGCGCGCGCGGGCCAGGCACTGCCGGGCCTGAGCATCCGCCTGCAGAACCCGGGCGATGAAGCGCCGGCCGCTCGCCTGAGGATCATCGTCCACGACAAGACGCATGGCCAGAGCCACCGCGAACTGAGTCCCGACAACGTCAAGGTCGAGGTGCAGGAGCGCGGCGGGTGGAGCCCCGTGCTGCTGGAGATCGTCGACGGCGGCGTGATGGGCGCGGTCGGCGAGGAAGACAGCACCGAACACCGAGAGCGGCATCGGCGCGGCGGGTTCGCCATCGGCGCCGGCTTCGACAGGCGCTGGCCGCTTCGCGTGACGTTCGCGTATCCGGGCACCTACACGATCGTCGTGGCGGTTTCGCCCGACAACGGGTCCCGGCACCTGGCGCAGCCGGTGTTCGCCGACGTCGAGGTGCGCTGACATGCCCGCCATGCCCGCAGCCATCGGCAGGGCCGCGCTGGCCGCCGTTCACTTCACGCTCGCCGGCCTCGCCGTGGCCGCGCTCTTGCTGGCGCCCTCGGCGCACGCACAAGCCGCGACGGGGAGGACCATCGTCTCGCTGACCTTCGATGACGGGCTGACGCAGTCCCCCGTGCGCGACATCCTGCAGCGCTACGGCATGAAGGGCACCTTCTACGTCAACGCCAACCTCATCGGCAGCGGCGGTGACTACCTGACGAAGGCCGAGCTCGACGCCTTGTTCGCCGCCGGCCACGAAATCGCCGGGCACACGACGAACCACGTCGACCTGGCCACGCTGTCCGATGCCGCGCAGCGCACGGCGATCTGTGGTGACCTGCAAACGCTCAATGGCTGGTACCCGGGCCAGATCCACTCGTTCGCCTATCCCTTCGCCTCGACCGGACCGACGACGCAAAGCATCGTGGCCGAGGGCTGCCCCGGCATCGGCCAGTACAGCGCGCGCTCGGTCGGCGGGCTCGCCTCGGGCGCGGTGTGCAGCGGTTGCGCGACGGCAGAGACCATTCCTCCCGGCAATCCCTACTACCTCAGTACCCCTGAATCGATCCTGTCCACGACGACGCTCGATGAACTGAAGGTGCTCGTCACGCAGGCGGAAGAGACCGGCGGCGGCTGGGTGCCGTTGGTCTTCCATCGCGTCTGTGACGGCTGCAGCAGCTACGCCGTCACTTCGGCCACGCTGGACGCGTTCCTGGCCTGGCTGAAGGCGCGCGAATCGGGCTACACGTACGTGCGCACGGTGTACCAGGTGATGTCCGGCGACCTGCCGCCGCCACCGCCGCCGCCGCCGCTCGGGCCCAACCTGCTGCTCAACGCCTCGCTGGAGACGGACCAGGACGCCAACGGCCGGGCCGATTGCTGGCTGCGCAACAGCTACGGCACGCAGACCGCGACCTGGACGCGTGCCACCGACGCGCAGGCCGGATCGTTCGCCGAGCGCGTGCAGATCACGGCCTACAGCAGCGGCGACGTCAAGCTGCTGAGCACGCTGGATGCGGGCCAGTCTGCGGGCGGTTGCGCGCCGATGCTCGAGGCCGGTTCGTCGTACGTGCTGGGCGCCTGGTACAAGGCGACGGCGCCGGTGGTGCCGGTGCTGTTCTATCGCGATGCGGGAGGCGTCTGGCGCTACTGGCGCGACGGTCCGCTGCTGCCGGCGACGGCGGGCTGGGCGCAGATGACCTACAACCCCGGCGCCGCCCCCGCCGGCGCGCAAGCCCTGAGCTTCGGCATCGCGCTGGACTCGGTCGGCACGCTGACCACCGACAGCTACTCGTTGCAGAAGGTGCTGCAGGGCCCGTCGGACACGACACCGCCCACGGTGGCGCTGAGCGCGCCGGCGGCCGGGGCCACGGTCTCCGGCAGCGCGGTCACGGTGGCGGCCACGGCCTCGGACAACGTCGGCGTGGTGGGCGTGCAGTTCAAGCTCGATGGCGCGAACCTGGGCAGCGAGGACACGACGGCGCCTTACTCCGTCACCTGGAACAGCACCACGGCCAGCAACGGCACGCACACGCTGACCGCGGTGGCGCGTGATGCCGCCGGCCAGACCGCCGTGTCTGCCGCCCGTACCGTGACGGTCAGCAACGCGGTCGCCGACACGACGCCGCCGACGGTGGCGATGAGCGCGCCGGCGGCCGGCGCCACGGTGTCGGGCGCCTCGGTCACGGTATCGGCCACGGCCTCAGACAACGTCGGCGTGGTGGGCGTGCAGTTCAGGCTCGACGGCGTCAACCTGGGCGCCGAAGACACGACGGCGCCGTACTCGATCGCGTGGAATTCCACGACGGCGAGCAACGGCACGCACACGCTGACGGCGGTGGCGCGC
>JACRPO010000009.1 GCA_016223165.1 Burkholderiales bacterium | reverse complement strand
GCCGATGGGGCGCCCTGCGCAGCGAGGTAAAGGGGGCATCCGGGGGCCCTGCGAGCTTGCGAGCCGGGCCGCCGGAAGAGGACACGAGCGGCGCAGGGTGCCCCGTCGGCCCGATCCCGCCACGGCACGTCGCAGTGCGATCCGCATCGCATCGCATCGGAGATCATCAGACGACCAGCCCGTCCTGCACTCGTGTCGATCGCCAAGCCGCATCGCTTGTCTCATGCCATGCCCAGCCGCCGCGCCATCAGCTCGCGCGCCCATTGCAGGTCCTCGTCGCGCGGTTGCGGGTTGTCGATCTGGCGCACCGTCTGCGCGATGACACCGTCGCCACGCAGGCGATGGCTGACCTCGATCTGCAGCTGTTCGGGTGGCTCGGCATCCAGCCAGACATGGCAGGCGCCGGCGGGCAGCGCGGTTGGGGGCGGTGGCAGGCCGCGGCTGGCGGCGGCGATCTGCGCGGCGGCCGCGGCACCCGTCTCGGCGGCGATCTGCGCCGTCTTGGGGTAGGTGCCGAACAGGCTGGAGACGAGGCCGAGTGCGTCGCCGGCGATCCAGACGCGCTCGTCGGAGCTTGAACGCAGAGTCAACGGCTGCACCGCGGCCCAACCGGTGCCGTGACCGGCGCTGTCGCGCGCGAGCAGCGCCGCATCGTCGAACAGCGCGCCGGCGCGCAGCGGCGGCAGCAGCATGGCGTGTTCGAAGCGCAGATCACCGTCGTCGGTTCCGATGGTCTTGGCGAAGGGGTCGATGTGCCGCACGGTCTGGTGCGTGTGGTGCTCGATCCAGCCCGCGTGCCGGCTGGCGAAGAGCCGGTTGAAGCGCGGCATGCCGCCGCCGGCGTCGAGCACGACCAGCTTGGCCCTGAGCCCGCGCGAGCGCAGCCACCACGACAGCAGCACCGCGCGCTCGTAGGGCGCCGGTGGGCAGCGCAGCGGCCCGGCAGGCACGGTGGTCACGAGCGTGCCGCCTTCGAAGGCCTGCAGGCGCTGGCGCAGGGCATCGAGCTCGCTCGCCACGAAGCCGGCCGGGAAGGCCGAGCGCGCCTGCTGCGCGGCGCGCTCGTCACTGCCGAACCAGGCGCCGTAGTCGTAGGCGATGCCGCCGGCGAGCAGCAGCCAGTCGTAGCGCAGGCGTTCGCCGCCGGCGTGCACGAGGCGACGTTCGTGATCGATCGCGCTCACCTCGGCGGCGGTGAAGCGCAGGCCCCGGCCGGCCGCCCAATCGGCGAGCGCGACCTGCGGCAGCCGTTCAGGTGTTCGCCCCACGAGCCAGGCGCTGGAAAGGGGCAGGGCGCGGAAGTGGCGCGCGCGATCGAGCAGATGCACGTCGAGCTCGCCGGCGAACTGGCGCAGCGCATGGGCGGCCGCGAGGCCGGCCCAGCCGGCACCGAGGACGACGACCTGCCGGCGCGCCGTGCCGCCCGCCATGGCGACGCCGAGTTGTGCTGCCAGGCCGAGCCCGAGACCCAGGCCGACACCGACGCCCGCGCCAAGCAAGGCGCGGCGCGCCGCCTGCCGCGGCCGGCTGGGCAGCGTCATCGTGCTGCCGCTCCAAGCCAGCGCTCGATGCGCGCGACGATCTCGCGCACCGGCGTGCCGTGGCCGATGCGCTCGGCGAGTTCGCCGTCGGGCGCGAGCAGGATCAGGCCGACGCTGTGTTCCATCGTGTAGACGTCGGGCCGCGTGTCGCTTTGCTGCACCTTGCGATAGCGCACGCCGAACGAGTCGGCGGCGCGCTGCACGAGCGCCTCGCTGCCGCCGAGGCCGAGGATGCGTGCATCGAAGGCCTGCGTGTAGGCCTCGAGCACCGCCACGGTGTCGCGCCGGGGATCCACGGTGATGAAGATCGGCTGCAAGCGCTCGGCGTTGGCGCCCAGCGCCGCCAGCACCTGCTGCACCTCGGTCAGCGTGGTCGGGCAGACATCGGGGCAGGCCGTGAAGCCGAAGCTCACGAGCTGGAAGCGGCCACGGAAGTCCTCCGAGGTGAAGGCGCGGCCGCGCGCGCCCTGCAGCAGGTAGCGTGGCGCGCCCGAAGGGGGAGAAGCCGGAGAAGCCGGAGAAGGCGATGACTCGGCCGCGGCCGCCGGTGGCGCATGCGCGGCGCCGGCAATGGCCGCCTGCACGCGCACGCCGGCGGCCTCGACCAGCACGGCGAGCGTGGCGGCTTGCGGGCAGGGGAGCTGGCCGCGCGCCACGGCCAGGAAAGCCTGCTGCGTGCCTTCTTCATAGGCCTGCGCGTGCAGCGCGGTCTTCGGCAGGTGTGCCAGCACCAGCGCCTTGGCGCGTTGCGCGGCGCGCATCTCATGGCAGCCGAGCGCCTGGCCGTTCAGGCGCGCCAAGTCGTGCACCGCGGCGAGTGCCGCGTCGGCGGCAGGCGAGGGCGTGGCGGTGTCGCGGGCCGACACCGGCCCGGCGGCAGCCACCGCCAGCACCAGCGCCACCGCCGGCACGAACCATCGCCCGCACGGTGCCAGTGACGCCGGCAGTGATGCCGGCAGTGATGCCGGCAGTGACGCCGGCCGTGACGCTGGCACCGACGCCCCGCTCAAAGCGGTCGTCGTGGCCGCCGCGCGCCGCGGCGCGGGCCTTGTTGTCTTCATGGCAGGCTCTCCTTGTTCCAGGTCGTGCCCGGCATGCGCGGGCGAGGGTCGAGCAGCACGCGCACCGGGGCGCTGAAGGGCGCCAGGCGCTCCAGGAAGTCGAGCAGCTCGAGCGCCGGGCTGTTGCGGAAGAAGGTCGTCATCGGCTGCTCCATCCAGATGCGGTCGGCGAACAGCAGCACCTCGTGCGCGGTGTCGCCGACGCGGTCGCGGTCGAGGTCGAGGCCCTGGTATTCGTCCCACTGGTTGCCCGACCATCGGTGCGCGCTGCCCGCCCCCGCGGCGCTGATGGCGACGGTGGTGAGGTTGTGCTCGAAGCGGTTGTCCTCGAAGCGGCCGCTGCCGGCTTCGCCGTAGAAGAACAGGCCGACGATGTTGTGCGCGAAGCGGTTGCCGCGCACGAGCAGGCGGCCACGGCCCTGAACCGGTGTGTCCAGCTTCATGCCCACCGCGCAGTGCAGCACCTCGTTGCCGACCACCGTGGCGTCGTCGCTCTCCTTGATGACGATGCCGGCGCCACCGTCGGTGAGCGCGTGCGCGACGTGGTTGCCGCGCAGCGTCAGCTGCGGCGAGTACAGCACGACGATGCCGGTGCCGGTGCGCTCGAGGCGGTTGCCTTCGGCGTGCAGGCGCGGCGAGAACACGGCGTGCAGGCCGTAGCGGCCGTCGTCGAAGCGGTTGCGCGAGAGCGCGTTGTCGGGCGAGTTGATGAGCGTGATGTCGCGGCCGCGCGTGAAGACGTTGTCCTCGATGCGGTTGTGGCGGCTGTTCCACAGGCGCAGTGCATCACCGCGCAGGCCCGGCGGCAGCGCCTTGCCGCGCACGCGGCTGGCGCGCACGACGGAGCCGCTCACGCCCTGCAGGTGCAGGCCGAACAGCGCGTCGTCGATGTCGAGCTGCTCGACGGTGTGCGCGCTGCCCTGCAGCCACACGGCCGCGTCGATGCGGTCCTGCGAATCGCCGCTGCCGGTGATGCGCAGCGCGCGCAGCGTCACGCCGTCGGCCCGCACGCTGAGCACGGTGCCGCGGCCGTCGCCGACGATCTGCGCGGCGCCACCGCCGTCCAGCGTCAGCGGACGGCGGATGATCGCCGGCCCCTGGTAGCGGCCCGGTGCCAGGCGCAGCGTGGCACCGGGGGTGGCGGCGTCGATCAGCGGCTGCAGCGGTTGCAGCGGTTGCAGCAGTTGCTGCGCCTGCTGGGCCTGCTGCGGCACCGGCGCTTGCACGGGCGGCGGCGCGACGGGCGGTGCCGCCATCGTTGCCGTCGCGGTCACCGTTGCGGCGATCGCCGCGATCGCCGGCAGCGCCGCGAAAAGCGCGAACCACGCCGCTGCGCGCCGACGCAGGCGGGCCATGGCCTCAGGCGACGTCCGCTGCACCGGCACCTGCCCCGGTGGTGGCCGCCTTCCGGCGTCGCATCCAGCCCACGAACAGCAATGCGCCGGCGTTCATCAGCAAGGCGTAGACGACGCTCGGCACGCTCATCGCGGGCGCGTGCAGCAGCTCCACCGTGACGTAGATGCCAAGCGCCGAGTTCTGCAGGCCGCACTCGGTGGCCACGGCGATGCGGTCGCGCCGCTCGAGGCCGGCGGCGCCGGCGCCCAGCCACGCGAGGCCGAGGATGAGCGCGTTGAGTGCGATGCAGGCCGGCCCGAGCGTGGGCAGGTGCTGCAGCAGCGCCGTGCGCTGCGACCAGAAGGTGGCCAGCACGATGGCCACGAAGAGCGCCGTCGCCGCGCGCCCCGCCGCCGGCTCCACGCGCGCGATCCAGCGCGGCCGCCAGGCGCGCAAGGCCATGCCGGCGAGCACCGGCACGGTGGTGAGCACGAAGATGCGGCGCACCGTGTCGGCGAGCGGCAGCTCCCCCTGCAGCGAACGGCCGGCGAAGTGCTGCAGCGCGAAGTCGAGCACCAGCGGCAGCGTCAGCATGGCCGCCACGCTGCTCAGCGCGGTGAGCACGATCGACAGCGCCACCTCGCCGCGCGCCAGGTGCGTGAGCAGCCCCGAGCTGACGCCGCCGGGGCAGGCCGCGAGCACCATCAGGCCCACCGCCAGCGTCGGCTCGAGTGCCGCACCGCGCGCCACGGCATAGCCGAGCAGGGGCACGAGCAGCACCTGGCCCGCGAGACCGACGGCCAGCGCGCGCGGCCGCGCCAGCACACCGCGGAAGTCGGCCACCCGCAGCGTGAGGCCGAGATAGAACATGATGAAGGCGAGCGCCAGCGGCAGCGCCACGCTCACGACCTGCGTGCTCATGGCGCGCTCACTTGCGTGCTCACCACATCACCCCGGCGGCCAGCAGCAGGCCGAGCAGCGCGCTCGCCTTTGCGGTGGCGGCGAGCTGTGCGTTCAGCCACGGCCCGGGGGGCTGCCGACCGAGCCGGCGCACCAGCCGGATGGCGAAGGGCAGCACCAGCAGCGCCAGCAGCGCACCGGGGCGGCCGCGCCAGGCCAGCGCCAGCACGGGCAGCGCCGGCAGCAGCATCAGTGCCGCGTAGACGCGGCGTGCGCGCGCGCTCCCCAGCCGCGCCACCAGCGTGCAGCGGCCGCTGCGCAGGTCGCCCTCGAGGTCGCGGTAGTTGTTGACCAGCAGCACCGCCGCTGCCGGCAAGCCGAGCGCGGCGCCGCCGATCCAGGCGTCGAGCGCCGGCGTGCCGCTTTGCAGCCAGTGGCTGCCGGCCACCGCCACGAGCCCGAAGAAGACGAGCACGAAGAGCTCGCCCCAGGCGCCGTGCGAGATCGGCCGCGGGCCGCCCGAGTAGCACCAGCCCGCGGCCAGCGAGGCCAGGCCGGCGAGCAGGATCGGCCAGCCGCCGATATCCACCAGCGTCACGCCGAGCAGCAAGGCGGCGACGAAGCAGCCGATGCTCGCGCGCACCATGGTCTCGGGCCGCACCCAGCCGGCGGCGGTGACGCGCAGCGGCCCGATGCGCCGGCTGTCGTCGGTGCCGCGCTTGAAGTCGGCCACGTCGTTGTGCAGGTTGGTGCCGATCTGGATGAGCAGCGCGCAGGCGAGCGCGGCCAGCAGCGCCGCCAGGTGCAGCGGTGCGCCCTCGGCCCAGGCGAGCGCCGAGCCGAGCAGCACCGGCGTCACTGCCAGGCTGAGCGTGCGCGGGCGCATCGCGGCGACGCCCACGCGCCAGCGCGTCAGCGCGACGCCGGGCGATGACGTTGCCGCCGAGGGGGCGGGCGCCGCGGGGGGCGGTGCGCCGCCGGCGCTGGAGGGCTCAGCCTTCATGCGGATTCATGCGAACTGCTGCTGACTCGTGCTGACTCGTGCGGACTCGTGCGGACTCGTGCGAACTCGTGCGAACTCGTGCGGACAGGTGCCGAAGTGCAGGCAGGCGATGCCGAAGAGCAGGTCCTCGAAGTGCACCTCGGCGAAGCCGGCCTGTCGCAGCAGGGTCGCGAACTCGGCCTGGTCGGGAAAACGCCGGATCGACTCGACGAGATAGCGGTAGGCCTCGGGGTGGCGCGCCACGGCAGCGCCCAGGGCCGGGATCACCCAGCGCGAGTGCAGGTCGTAGGCCGGCGCCAGCCAGGCGCGCGGGCGCGAGAACTCCAGGCAGGCGAAGTGCGCCCCGGGCTTGAGCACGCGGCGGACCTCCTGCAGCGAACGAAACAACTGCGTGGCATTGCGCAACCCGAAGGAGACCACCAGCAGGTCGACGCTGGCATCGGCCAGCGGCAGCTGCTCGGCCTCGCCGTGCAACCAGTGCACGCCCTGCATGCCGCGGCGCCGGCGGCCGATGTCCATCATCGCCGTGCTCGGGTCGATCACTGTCACCTGCCGGCCGGGGCCGAGCAGCAGGCGGGCGACGTCGCCGGTGCCGCCGGCGAGGTCGATCACCTGGCCGCTGCATGCCGCCACGCGCCGCGCCAGCGTGCGCTTCCACCCGCGGTGCAGGCCTCCGCTCATGAGGTCGTTCATGAGGTCGTAGCGCGGCGCCACGGCCTCGAAGACGCGGCGGATGCGCGCACGCCGCTCGTCGCTGGCGACGCTTTGCGCGCCGAAGCTGCGATCGATGTCGGGGCTGTCGTCCATGGTTTCGAAGGGGGCTGCCTGCACGGCGCTCCGCCTCTCGGCCTCTCGGTGTTTCGGCGCTCAGGCCAGCGCGAGGCGGGTGGCCGCCTCGAGCTGCTCGCCGGCCAGCACGCCCAGCCGCAAGGCGACCACGCTGCCGCGGCGGTCGAGCACCACCGTGAACGGCAGGCCGGCGCGCTGATTGCCGAGCGCGCGCATCATCGCGAGCGGCTCGCGCGCCAGCAGCACGGGGTAGTCGATCTCGTAGGCGCGCGCGAAATCGCGCACCGGTGCCGGGTCGGCTTCGATGTTGATGCCGAGCACGTCGACGCCGGTGCGGCGCGCGTGCAGCGCGGCCAGCTCGGGGATCTCCACCTTGCACGGCCCGCACCAGCGGGCCCAGAAGTTGGCGATCAGCCCGCGGCCGGCGGGCCGCGCCAGCCGCGCGGCGCGGTTGTCGAGGTCGACGTAGGTGCCGTTGAAGAGCGGTGCGCTGTCGATGCGACCGGGCTCGACCAGCGTCAGCGCCGGCGGACGCGCAAGCGCGCCCTGTGCGAAGCCGCGCTGCGGCATCAGCGCGCCCAGCAGCAACGCCGACAGCAACTCGCGCCTGACAGGACGACCCTCGCGCCGGGGCGCTCCGGCATTCGCTTCGCTGGGCGGCCCGGCGGCCCGGTGGCTCACGGCAGGTCTCCGCGGCGGAACAGCGCATAGCCCAGCGCCGCCGCCGCGAGCCCGAGCCCGCTCGGGTAAGCGAGTGCGAAGGCCTTGTAGCCGGCGGCGCCGAAGAGGTCGAGGATGACGTAGGCCGAGGGCCCGAGCACGATGAGCTGCGGGTCGAACAGCGCCAGCGCCGCGGTGCGGAACACCTGCAGCGGGTTGGCCAGCGCCAGCGTCACCGCCATCTCGGGCGCCATGCGGCCCTGGATCATCACGCCGAGCAGGATGAGGTCGAGGAAGAGCAGGAAGGTGAGCCAGACGAGGAAGGCCGCGCCCTGCGCCATGTCGGTGCTGCGCGCCAGCACCGAGATCAGCATGCCGATGCCGAGGAAGCAGCCGCACATCACCGCCAGCAGCGCCGTGTAGTAGCCGAAGATGCCCCAGGGCACCTCGATGCCGCGCACGAGCGCGATCGCCACCGCCAGCACCATGGCGCCGAACACGGGCAGGAAGATGACGAGGTAGCGGCCGACGAACTTGCCCCAGAACCAGCCGGCCAGCGACACCGGCAAGGCCAGCAGGTATTCGTAGACACCCGCCTCGCGGTCGCCGGCCACCGAACGCACGGTGGTGACCAGCACGAAGATCGGCAGGATCGCCATCGTCAGCTGGATGTAGGTGACGAGCAGGCGCGACAGGCCGATGAAGCCGAGCACGCGGCTCTCCGTGAGGCCGAACAGGAACAGCAGCGCCACGATGCCGCCGAAGACGAGCGTGTAGATGAGGAACCAGCGCGCGCGCAGCGACTCGACGATGTCGAGCCGGGCGGTGAGCCACAGCGAGCTGCGCGAGCTGCGCGAACTCAGCGAGCTCCGCGACTTCATCGGCCGCCCTCCCGTACCTGCGCCAGCATGGCCTCGAAGCCGACGCTGCCCGGCTGCGCGCTGGCGAAGGCGGCGAAGTCGTAGCCCATCGGCGAATGCATGCCGCCCACGAAGTGCGCCTGACGCGCATTCAGCCAGCGCTTGCCTTCGCTCGCGACGTCGGCCACCCACCAGCGGACCGCGGCATCGTTCAACCACGGGTGCTGCGCCCGCTTCTCGATGCCCAACATCACGGCGCAGCCGATGTCGTCGAACTTGAAGGTCTCGTCGCGCGGGCCGCCGCGCACCTGCACCGCGAAGCGCGGGTCGGAGATGACCATGCTGCAGCGCGCGCAGGTGTCGCGGTCCCACTTGATCGGCCGCATGCCTTCGGGCCAGCTCTCGTCGCTGCGGCTGCAGCCGGCGGCGCCGCAGGCGAACGCGGCCAGGCCGAGCGAGCCGAACGGGGCGAATGAGCCGAGTGGGCCGAGCGGGCCGAGCACGCCCGCTCGTTGCAGCCAGGCGCGCCGCTTCATGACTCCAGCCCCGCGGGCAGCGCGAGTGCTGCCGATTGCGCTGCCGATTGCGCTGCCGGCGCGCCTCGTTCCTGCAGCGAGACATGGCTCACCACCGAGACGTAGCGTGACAGCGTGCCGAGGAAGCGCAGGCGGTCGGGGCCGGCGACCTCGCCCTCCCATTCAATGCCTTCGGCGTCGAGCGCGCGGAAGTTCCATTGCTCCAGGGCGCGCGCCAGCGCCGGCTCGCTGCGGCGGCAGACGACGCGGCCGGCGGCGTGCGCGGCCAGCCCCGACTCGCCGGCGATGCGCTCGTCGAGCACGAGCTGGCCCATGTCGAGCTCGACGACGCGGTTGACGAGCGCCGAGATCTCGTTGATGCGGTGGCTGGAGATCAGCATCGTCGTGCGCGCCTCGCGCTCGGCGAGCAGCTCGAAGAAGATGCGGCGCGCGGCGGCGTCGAGGTTGGCCGCCGGCTCGTCCATGATGAGCACGCTCGCATCGCGGCCGAGCGCTATGGCGATGAGCAGCTTCTGCTTCATGCCGCCGGAGAGCTTGACGAAAGGGCGCGTGCGGATCGGCGCCAGGTCCAGGCCCAGGCGCTCGGCCAGGTCGTGCACGCGCGCCGCCGGCGTGCCGGTGAGCGCGGTGGCGAAGTCGACCAGCTGACCCACCGGCATCTTCAGCGGCGGCGGCAGCTGCGGCACGAAGCCCACGCGCGCCAGCACGGCCGTGCGCTCGCGGCGCGGGCAACGGCCGTCGATGGTGACCTCGCCCTCGTGTGTGTATTCGCCGAGCAGGCAGCGCATCAGCGTCGTCTTGCCGGCGCCGTTGGAGCCGATCAGCGCGACGCGCTCGCCCAGGCCGATCTCGAGGTCAAGGCCGTCGAGGACGCGGGCGCGGCGAAAGGACTTGGCGAGCCGGTGGCAGCGGATCATGGGCGCGACGCTAAAGGAGCCTGGACAAGCCCTTGATGTCGAATGTCAAGGAACCGGTGGGGCAGGCGTCGACGCACAGGCCGCAGCGCGTGCAGTCGGGCCCGAGCGGCACCTCGGTGTCGGTGGCGCGGCCCTTGATGACGGTGTCGAGCACATGCGGCACGAGGCAGACCTTGCGGCAGTCGCCCTCGTGCAGGCAGTTGTTCAGGTTGTACTTGACGCGCACCGGCGAGAGGATGCCGACGACGCCGTAGGTGAGGCCGATCGGGCAGGCATAGCGGCACCAGGCGCGGCGCGAGATCACCACCTCGAACAGCAGCAGCGCCGCCACCCACAGCAGCGCCAGCCCGGGGCCGTAGATGAGCGCGCGCGAGAGGATGCCGGTGGGCGAGATGGCCTCGAACACGGTGTAGCCGGTGGCCAACGCCGCGAGCGCGAAGACCAGCCAGAAGACGGCGCGCAGGCCGCGGTTCATCTGCTGGTCGCTCACCAGCTTGCGCGCCGCCAGCCACAGGTGCAGCTTCTCCGCCCATTCGGCCGCGAAGTGGTAGGGGCAGACCCAGGAGCAGAACGTGCGCCCGCCCAGCAGCATCCAGCCGGTGGCCACGGTGAGCGTGCCGATGACGAGGTTGGTGATGACGTGCTTGTGCGCCAGCATCACCTGCAGCGCCGAGTTCAGGTCGATGAGGTGGAAGCCGATGAAGCGCGAGGCCGTGAGCGCACCCTCGAGCACCTGGATGTCGAGCGCGTAGGAGATCGTGAACAGCAGGTTGGCGGCGATGAGCACGGCCCAGCGCCGGTTGCGCCACTTGTGGCCGCGCGGCTCGGCATGCGCCTGCTCGATGGCGGCGCGCACCTCGGCCTTGGGGCGGGCGCGCTTGATCTCGTGCACCTGGATCGCCTGCTCGGTCTGCAGCGCCGGCCGGCGCGGCTCGCGGCCGAGCATGACCATCACCTGCTCGGCAAAGCGGCGGCGTGCGACGGGCGCGTTCATCGGGGCGCCTCGCGCGGCGTGCTGCGGCCTTCGCGGCTCATTGGAGTACCTTCGGGCTGCGCCCTCCGGTATTCGCCCTTGGGGCGGCCCGGCGGGCTCATGTCTGCCAGCCCCCGCGCGCCTCGATCGAAATGCAGGTCGGCTCCACCGGGCACACCATCTCGCACACGCCGCAGCCGACGCAGGGTTCGTGCACCACCGGCTGCCGGCGCACCTTGCCGTCGGCCGCGGTGAAGGTCTCGATCGAGATCGCGCCGCCGATCGGGCACTCGCGCACGCACAGGTCGCATTCCTTCAGGTCGTAGGGATGCGCGGCGATGCGGATCGGCTTCCAGCGGTCCACCTCCGTGTAGCGCAGGCGCCCTTCGAAGGCCGGGCCGCGCGCCGTGCCCTTGAAACCCTTGCCCTGCACGGCCAGGCAGGCTTCCGGTCGCGTCAGGCGGGCCACGCCTATGCGCTCGCGCAGGTTCAGCGTCGGCTCGGCATCTTTCTGCTTGGCCTTGAGCACGGGCTTGGCGGCGAGGGCGGCACCCGTGCGCGTGCCCAGGAAGGCCGGCTTCTGGTAGACCAGTGCGCCGGTCGGGCAGGCGAGGATGCACTGCACGGCATCGCAGGAGAAGTCGCAGGCCTGGTCGCGCGCCTCGATGAAGGGGGCGCCGACACCGAAGCCGTCGACGAGGTCGGCGAGCTTGATGGCCTGCACCGGGCAGACCTGCACGCATTGCCCGCACTTGATGCACGAGGCGAGGAAGTCCTTCTCGTCCAGCGCCCCAGGCGGGCGCAGGCGCTTGCGCCGGGCGTAGGCGAGCGGCAGGTAGCCCGACATGCCGGCACCGAGCACGCCGCCGGCCAGCAGCACGGTGCGCAGCAGGCGCCGGCGCGCCTGGCGCGAGCGCAGGTTCAGGCCACGAGGCGCGTTCATGCCGGCGACTCGGGCGCCGGCTTCACGAAGCGCGGCTGGCGGTCCTCGAGCGTGAGTTCGGGCGAAGAGAACGGCGCCAGCCGCTCGAGGAAGTCGAGCAGCTCCAGCACCGGCGCGGTCTTGAAGAAGCGCGCCTGCGGCTGCTCGATCCAGATGCGGTCGGCATACGCGTACAGCTCGTAGGGCGTGTCGCCGCGGCCGTCGTGGTTGCGGTCGAAGCCGGCGTAGTCGTCCCAGAAGTTGCCGTGCCACTCGTTGAGGCCGGCCTTGCCGCGGCCGGCCTGCACGACGTTGGTGAGGTTGCCCTCGAAGACGTTGTCCTCGACGACGTTGCCGCCGAGCTCGCTCGTGAGCTGCATGGCGATGCCGTTGAAGGCGAAGCGGTTGCCGCGGATCCAGATCTTGCTGTCGGGCTGGAAGGGCGACAGGTCCGAGCCGATGCCGACGGCGCAGTAGATGAACTGATTGCCCTCGACGACGGTGTTGCTCGCCTCCTTGAAGCCGACCGCCATGCCGGTGGCGCCGGTGGCGTGCGAGATCAGGTTGCGGCGCAGCGTGCCGCCTTCGGTGTACATGAAGTACACGCCGACGGCGTTGTCGTAGAAGCGGTTGTCCTCGACCAGGTTGTCATTGGCGAACATGAAGTGGATCGAATAGCGGCTGCGCCGCCCGACATTGCCCCGGTAGACATTGCCGTTGGAGTACCAAGCGACCATGTCGCGCGAGTCGACGATCTGGTTGCGCTCGATCAGGTTGCGGTGGCTGTACCACAGGCGCAGCCCGTCGCCGCGCACGCCGATGGCCAGCGGCTTGGAGCGCACGCGGTTGCCGATGAGGGCGTTGTCGCTGGACTGCTTGAGGTCGATGCCGAACAGGCAGTTGTCGATGACGAGGTTCTCGATGCGGTTGCGGTGGCCGCGCACGTCCAGGCAGCCGTCGTCGGTGTCGTGCGAGTCGCCCGAGCCGGTGAGGTGCAAGCCGCGCAACGTGGCGCCGTCGGTGCGCAGCACGAAGACCGTGCCCTTGTCGCCGGCGTCGATGCTGACCTGGCCGCCGCCGTCGATGATCAGCGGCTTGGTCAGCAGCACCGGGCCGGCATAGCGCCCGGGCGGCGGGCGCAGCGTCGAGCCGGCGGCGGCGGCGTCGACCAGCGGCTGCAGCGGCGCGAGCCCGTGCACGCGCGCGTGGCGCTCGAACAGCGCAAAGACCGGCTTCGGGCGGTCGACGTCGACACGTGGCGCTTCGGCATCGTGGGCAGAGCTGCGCGCCGGTTTGGCGGCCGCTGGCGCAAGCTCGCTCGTGCGCGCCATCAGCAGCGTGCTGGCCAGCAGCAGGCCGGGCAGCAGGGCCGGCGGCAGCGCCAGCGGCAGGGACCGCAGCGCGCCGCGGAGGAATGGGCGCATGAAGGTCCGCATGAAGTGCCGCATCACGGGCCGCATGACGGGCCGCACGGAGGGCCGCACGGTTGGCCGCAGAAGGGGCTGCGGCCAGGGCTCGCCGGCGTCTTCAAGCGCCCGCCGTCGCCGCGGCCGGCGCGCCGCGCGGGCCGGGTGCGCCCTGCGCGGCCTCAGCCGCTTGGCGCAGGTCGCGCCGCCGCAGCAGCAGCGCCAGCGCGAGGCACACGAACACCACGATCAGCAGCGCGTAGCCCCAGTAGGGGTACGAGTAGGTGGAGAACTGCGCCACCTTGCCCTCGCCGAAGACGGTGGGCATGAAAGGCTTGACGGTGAACGCGCCCCAGGGGTGCAGGTTGTGGCCGAAGAACCACAACCAGGCGGCGTAGGTGACCACGAAATAGAGCGGCAGCAGCGCCGGCACCGCGGCCAGCAGCAGCTCGAAGCCGCGCACGCGCGCCACGCCCCACACCACCACCACCATCGCCAGCACCAGGCCGGCGATCACGAAGTGCGTGGCGAGCGCGACATTGGCACCCCAGGCGGCGATCTTCTCCGGCTCCTTGAAGAAGGTGCCGGCCTCCTTGACGTAGGCCGCGACATGGGTGGCCAGATGGCCGAGCAGGTACTGGTCGACCACCGCCCACGCCGCCACCGCGGCGAAGCCCGCGGCCAGCACGGCCAGGCGCAGCCGCTGCTGCCGCGGGATCGCGAAGGCGACAATCATCACCGCGAAGAAGCCGAAGATGAACTTGGCGAGCGGCTTCTCCACCGGGGCCCCCGTGGCGATCGGGAACATGCCCACGTAGTGGTTGATCGTGTTCATCTCGTGCACGCAGTCCAGGCCGGTGGCGCCCTTGTTGACGTCCTTCTTCGCGTCGGTGACGGGGTTGTAGCGCTCGCTGCCCGCGCCGAGGTCGGCCTGCATGGTTTCCTGCGCCAGGCGCGAGCCGGCGCCGGCGGCGCGGCAGCCGTTCTGCACGCCGTCGAAGTGGAAGTGGATGCGGATGCCGTCGGGGAAGGCGTCCTTCGGGTAGTTGGGCGCCGTCAGCGACACCCACCAGATCGGCGCGAAGAACGCCGCCACCATCGCCACCAATGCGAGCGCGCTGAGCGCGGCCACCAGCGCGTCGGATCGGGCCTTCGAACGACCGCCGCTTGCCATGGTTGCGCCAGTGTTCACTTCTTCGCCGGCTTGGCCGCGGGAGCAGGCTTGGCCGGACCGGCCTTGCACATCGACCCGGCCATCACGAGGCTCGACTGATAGGCCGAGATGGCCACCAGCTGGTCGTTGCTGTAGGGCTTGATGACCTTCACCATGTCCGGGTTGGCGTTGCGGCGCTTGCCGTCGCGGATCTCGGTCATCTGGCGCAGCAGGTACTCGTAGTGCTGGCCGGCGATGACGGGGAAGAACTTGCCCTTGTCGCCTTCACCGCTCTTGCCGTGGCATTCGAGGCACTGCTTCTCGTACAGGGCCTTGCCCTTGGTGATCTGCTCGGTGGCGTCCTTGCCGGCGTAGCGGCCGTGGTCCACCGGAATGCACAGGCTCTCGATGTAGGCCGAGACGTTGGCGAGCTCCTGCGCGTCGGTCAGTTCCTTGGCGAAGGGGTACATCGTCGGGTTGTCGCGCAGGCCGGCGCGGATGTCGGCCATCTGCTTGATGAGCACGGTGGCATGCTGGCCGGCCAGCTGCGGGAAGGTGCCGTCGGGACGGCCCGCGCCCGAGGGCAGGTGGCAGGCGCCGCAGACCTCGTAGCCCTCCTTGCCGGCCTTGGCGTCGCCCTTCAGGCGCAGCGCCTCGATCTTCTCGCCCTCCTGGGCATTCCACTGGTAGCTCCCGGACTCGATGCCGGCGCGGGCGGGCGGTTTGCGCGGGTCCTGGGCCGCGGCCCAGGCGGGCAGCAACGCCGCCGCGACGGCGAGCAAAAGGGCTTTGTTCATGGTGTGGTCCTCGTGGCTGGTGTGGCCGCGGCCGGCGCGTTTGAGCTGCGGCTCATGGCTTGAGCTTCGACAGGTACTCGGAGAGCGCCTTGATCTCGGCGTCGCTCACCAGGTGCATGACGCCCTTCATGGCCGCCGTGTTGCCATTGGCACGCGCGCCGCTCTTGATGTCGAGCATCTGGCGCTCGGCGTACTTGGCGTTCTGGCCGGCGATCTTCGGGTACTCGGCCATCAGCGGCTTGTTGCCTTCCTTGCCGTGGCAGGCCACGCAGGTCTTCTCGGCATAGAGCTTGGCGCCGTCCTGCGCCTGCGCCGCGGTGCAGGCCAGCGCCGCAAGTGCGGCGGCGAGGAATTTCTTCGTCGTCATGGGTTCGGTCTCCTCAGGTGCGCATCAGCTGCGCATCAGGTGCGCCGGGGGCCGACGCATCGGCCCCCGGCACGGGTGGCTCTCGGTGGCTCGGGCCGGTTCGGCTACTTCACCTTCTTGGCGCCGTTCTGCTCGAGGAAGGTCTTGGCGCGCAAGCCCAGGTCGGCGGTCTTGACCTGGTACTGCCAGACCTGCTCGGCCCACAGATTGGCCTGCTCCCAGTCCTTCTTGGCGGCGGCGGCCTCGTGCTTGGCCTTGGCGTCCTTGGTCTTGCCGAGCTGGTCGAAGGCGTCGTCGACCATCGCCACGACCTCGGGGAAGTCCTTGTAGTTCACGCTCGTGATGTAGGCCACCACCGAGTCGATCACCGCCTGCGTGTCGGCCACCTTCTTGACGGTCGCCTTGTAGTCGGTCTCGGTATAGCTCTGCGCGGCGAGCGCGGTCTTGGTCGGCTTCCAGCCCTTGGGCTTGACGAGCAGGTAGCCCTGCATCTCGAGGTGCAGCGCCGAGCAGAACTCGGTGCAGTAGTACGGGTACACGCCTTCCTTGTCGGCCTTGAACTTCACCGAGACCGTCTTGCCCGGCTCGATCGACGCGTGCACGTTGTAGGTGCTGACCGTGAAGCCGTGCGTCTCGTCCTGCGCGCGCTCGAGGTTGGTGAGGTGGATCGTCACCTCGTCGCCGACATCGACCTCGATCGTCTCGGGCGTGATGTGCGAGCGGATCATGGTGCCGAACACCTCGACCTTGTTGCCCTTGCGCACGACACGTTCCTCGCCGGCCTTGGCGGCGCCGGGGTGCGGCTGGTCGGTGCGGCTGTCGGTGCCGACCTTGTAGCGCACCGCCGGCTTGAGCTTGTTGGCGGCGATGGCCACCGCGTAGTGCGGCTCGCCCAGCGGCAGCGGCATGTCGTACAGCAGCTGCATCCTGTCGCCACTGATGTCGATGAGCTGGTGGTTCTGCGGGTGCAGCGGGCCCACCGGCACGAAGCGGTCGATGGCCAGCTTGTTCAGCGCCACCAGGTACTTGCCGCCCGGCTTCGTGGAGTCGCCCTCCATCGTCATCAGGTGGCCGATGTTGTAGTGCACGCTGATCTTGTCGAGCACCTTGCCTTCGCAGAAGTTCCACTTCGCGACCTGCGAATCGACGTACATCGAGGTGTAGGCGATGCAGGGCTTGCTGTCGTACTGCGTGTGCAGCGGGCCGAGGCCGAGCGCCACCTGCGCCTGCAGCGCGTCCTTCATGGCGATCACCGGGATGCCGTACGGGTCCTTCGATTCGAACTTGCCCGCCTTGATGGCGGCCTGGATCATCTCGAAGCTGTACACCGAGACGTGCGTGTCGAGCTTGCCCGCGACGATGATGAACTTGCCGTCGGGCGTCACGTCCACGCCGTGCGGCGACTTCGGCTCCGGAATCAGGAACAGCACGCCCTCCTTGATGGCGGTGTCCATCATCAGCACGTCGTGGCCGTTGATCTTCTTCCCCTTGCCCTGCGCCACGAGCTCGGCGGCGCGCTTCCAGTTGACGACGTGCAGGTAGTCGGTGTCCTTGGCCGAGCAGCCGGCTTCATACGGCGGGCGGCCCTTCTCGATGCCACCGACATAACGCTCGGAGCAGAACGAGTTGGTGAACGTCCAGCCGTCCGACGGGCCCTTGCCGAAATCAGACAGGTCCTGCGAGTAGGGCGGCAGCTCGAGCGAGAAGCTCTTGCCGGTGTCGATGCGCCCCTTCTTGCGGTCGAACTTCCAGTAGGTGACGCCACCGCGGTAGCGCTCGTTGAACTCCTCCAGCGGATAGAACTTGCGGTTCTCCAGCGGCGCGGCGTACTGCGCGGCCTCGATGATGTAGTCGGTGTTCGGGCTCACGAAGGCGCCACCGTGCTCGGACTTGAAGATCGGGTTGACGACGATCTGCTTGGTCTCGAAGTCGCGCAGGTCGATCACCGCCAGGCGCGGGTTGGCCTTGTCGTTGATGAACAGGAACTGGCCGTCGTACTCGCCGTCGGTCTCGGAGATCGCCGGGTGGTGCGTGTCGCCCCAGGTGATGTCCTTGCCGTCGATGCGGCCCTGGCGCAGCACGGCGCGCGAGTCCTCGTCGTAGCCGTAGCCCTGCCACGGTTCGGGCGTGAACACCGCGAGGTACTTGAGGATGCGCATCGAGGGCACCCCGTAGACGATGACCTGGCCCGACTGGCCGCCCGAGCTGAAGGCGACGAACTCGTCGCGCTTGCCGGTGGGCACGTAGGTCTTGGCGGCGGCCAGCAGGTCCTGCTGGCTCAGGCCGCGCACCTTCATCACGTCTTGCAGTGTGTCGGCGGCGAGGCTCGGGCCGCCGGTGGCGCAGGCGGCGGCCAGCAGGCCGGCCGCCGCCGTCTTGAAGGCAGTGCGGGCGCCGGGCTTGCGGCGTGTGTGCGCGTGGGAGTGCGCGTGGGGGTGTGCGTGCGCGTCAGTGTGTACGGGGCTTCCGGACGGCGCCGGATGGTTGCTGCGGTGACTCAGGTGTTCCTGCATGGCGTCTCTTCCTTCTTGATCAAACAGTCAGGCGAACGAGTGCTGGTCGGAACTCTCCGCGCGTCGATGCGCCACCGCTTTAAACCAGGTCAAGAGCGCGGCAACCGGGCCTCACGATGCACAACGGGCCTCTCTTGTCGGCATCTGTCAGGTTCCTGTTAGGCTGAGTCGACATCAACCCGCTGCGCGACCTCGTGCGCCGGCATGTCGACATCGAGGTGGTGCAGCACGCTCGACGCGCGGCGGATCTTCCTCGGCGAGTCACCCGCTGCGTCCGCTGCGTCCGCTGCGTCTGCTGCCCCCGCTGCGCCGGCCGCCCGCCGCACCTGTCGTGCCGCCGCAGAGCGGGCGCCGGCCGCGCGCCGGCCGCAGCCGCGAAGCTCTTCAGCGCCGCGGCGACGCGGCCGAGGCGCGCAGCCCCGATAACCACGCCGCGGCCTGCACGCGCGAGGCGAGGCCGAGCTTGCGCAGGATGTGCTGCACGTGGATCTTCACCGTGGCCTCGGCGATGCCGAGGGCGCGCGCGATCTCCTTGTTGCTGTCGCCGCGCGCGATGAGCTCGAGCGTCTCGCGCTCGCGCGTCGAGAGGGATTGCAGCGACTGCTGCGCGCGCGCGGCCTCGCCGTCGTCGGCCGCGGCCGTGCCGGGGCCGGCCAGGGCGCCGCTCGAGGCCGGCCCGCCCGGCGCGCCGGCCGTGCCGGTCGCCGTGGCCGAGTGGGCCGCCGGCGAGGGTGCCTCCCCCGCGAGCCGAAAGGCCGAGGCCACCTTGGCCGTCATGGTGGCGCTGATGCTCGACTGCCCGGCCGCGGCGCGCACGATCGAGGCGCCGAGCTCGTCGCTGTCCACGGTCTTCAGCAGGTAGCCGCAGGCGCCGCCCTTCAGCGCCGCGGCGAGGTCGTGCTCGTCCTCGCTCATCGTCAGCATCAGCACGCGCAGGCCCGGCGCGGCGGCGAGCAGCGCCGGCAGTGCCACGACTCCGCTGACGCCCGGCAGGTGGTTGTCGAGTAGCAGCACCTGCGGCCGGCACGTCGCGACGAGGTGCTGCGCCTGCGCGGCGTCGCCGGCCTCGCCGACGACCTCGAAGCGCTCGTCGGCGGCCAGCAGCGCCACCAACCCGCGCCGGAAGAGCGTGTGGTCGTCGACCACCATCAGGCGGATGGGCGCGGCACCCGGTGTGAGCGGCGAAGAGGTCATTGGAAGTCCTTCGCGCTGCGCGCTTCGGTATTCGCCTTCGGGCGGCCGGGCGGGCTCATGCAGCGAGCGGCTGGGCCTCGGGCCATTGCAGCACGACGCGCGTGCCCTGGCCGGCGGCCGATTGGACCTCCACCTCGGCGCCAACGCCGGCGGCGCGCTCGCGCATGATGCGCAGGCCCACGTGCGCCTCGTCGGCGCTGCGCGCTGCCGGGTCGAAGCCATGGCCGTCGTCGCGCACCTCGATGCGCCAGCGCGGGTGCCGCTGCACCGTCAACCACACCTGGCTGGCGCCAGCGTGCTTGCGCACGTTGGACAGCGCCTCCAGCACGACGTGCAGCGCCTGCACCTGCACGTCGGGCGCCAGCGGCACGCCGTGGCCCTGCACGTCGATGTGCGTCGCCAGGCCCGTCTGGTGGTGGAACTTCTGCAGCGTCGTCTTCAGCGCCACGACGATGTCGTCGCCCTGGGCGCGCGTGCGGAAGTGCAGCAGCAGCTCGCGCACGTCGGCCATGCTCTCGCGCACACCGGTGTCGAGCTCCTGCACCACGCGCTCGGTCTGCACGGCGTCGCCCTTGCGCAGCGAGCCGCGCAGCAGCTGGATCTGGATCTTCATGAAGGCCAGCGACTGCGCGATCGAATCGTGCAGCTCGCGCGCGAGCAGGCCGCGTTCCTCGGAGACGGCGGCCTCGCGTTCGAGCGCGGCGACGCGCATGCCCTCCATGCCGCTCGCGAGGTGGCTGGCCAGGCTCTCGACGAGCGCCTGGTCCTCGGGCGAGCGCTCGGGCACCGCCCCGCGGTAGAGCAGGTCGACCTCGCCGAGGATCTGGTCCTGCAGGCACACCGGCACCGTGAGCACGTGCGAGAAGCCGAAGGTGCGGCAGTGCCGGCCGCGCGCATCGCCCGAGGCGATGGCGATGACACGCGAGCCGGTGGCGGCGATGGAGAGGGTCCGGTCGGTGCCTTCGGCGACGGGCTCGCCGGCACCGACGCCGCCACCGACGCCGCAATGGCACTGGCCATGCGCCAGGCATTGCTCCAGCGCCAGCATCTCGGGCGGCACCGCGTCGGAGGCGAGCAGCACGAACTGCCGGTGCGGTCCGTCGTTCCAGCGCAGCAGCGCGGCATCGGCGCGGGCGGCCTGGCGCACGCGCCGCGCGAAGCCGTCGGCGAGCGCCTGCATCGTCGGCGCGCGCGCGACGAAGCGGCTGGCCTCGTAGAGCACGGCGAGGCGCTCGCGCTCGGCCGAGAGCTTCTCGGTCTTCTCGGCCACCTTGCGTTCGAGGCCGCGGTAGAGGTCGGCCAGGCGTGCCGCCATGCGGTTGAAGCCCTCGCCGACACGGCCGAACTCGTCGGCCGACGCGACCTCGACACGCGCCGAGAGGTCGCCCTGCTCGACGGCCCCCAGCCCCGCCTGCAGCGCGGCGAGCGGCCTGAAGATGAACAGGTGCGCCGCATACAGCAGCGCGATGGCGGCGGCGATGGCCAGCCCCAGCAGCAGCAGCTGGGCCAGCGTGAGCAGCGCCGTCCAGCGCGACAGGCGCGACTCGATGCCGCTGACGAAACGGTCGATGCCCAGCACCAGCGCCTCGGCCTCCGCGGCGGCCTCGCCGGCGGGGCGGCCGCCGCTGCGCTGCCAGCCGGCACGCAGCGCCGCCCAGTTCTGCTGCACGTGCGCAAAGGCCTGCAGCGTCGCCTCGTCGGCCGGCACGAAGAGCGGACGCGCCGGATCGCCGGCGCGCAGCAAGGCCAGGCTGTCGTCGAACTGCGCGGCCAACTCCCGCGCGCGCGCCGTGTCACCGGCCGTCACGGCCTGTGCCATGCGCCAGCCCTGCATGCGCAGCCGCCCGGCCTCGTTGACGGCGGCGGCACCGCCCTCGAGCTGCCAGGTCACCCACAGCGTGAGCGCGATCGAGCCGAGCGCCAGCACCATGAGGAGCGCGCCCACGGTGCCCAGCTTGGCGGCCAGCGAGGCGCTGCGCAGGCGGTGCGTCATCTGCGCATTTTCCGCTCCGGCCATCGGCCGCGCTTGACTGTTGTCAAGCGCCGCGCGCCCGGGCACCGCGCCGCTCTCAGCCGCTCAGCCCGTGCTCCAGGCGCGTGGCCGCTTCATGCCGGCCACGCGGCACGCCTGCGCCACGTAGCCGTAGGGGAAGAGCTCGAACAGACGCGCGCGGCCGCGGCCGGGGTGGCGCTGTTCGAGGTGCTTCATCGCGTGCCGCGCATCGGGCGTGATGCGGTGCTCGGCCTGGTACTCGCGCATGAAGCGGATGACGAACCAGTGATCGTCCTCGAGCACGAGGCCCTGGGTGCGGGCGATGGCCGCCGCCAGCGTCTCGTCCCACTGCTCGGGGTCGACGAGGTAGCCCTCGGTGTCCAGCCGCGGATCGTGCAGCGTGTCGCGTTCAGCCATCGAGGGGCACTCCACTGGCAGGTGGGATGCGCCGGCACCGGCGGCTACTGCACCAGCGGCGTGGCGCTGCCGAGCACCTGCAGGTACTGGCGCAGCGCGGTGATGTAGGCCTGCTGGCGCAGCGATTGCGCCACCGCGGCGCGCACGGCTTCGAAGGGCGGCACCTGGCCGGCCTCGCGCTGCAGCACCTGCACCACGTGCAGCCCGAAGCGCGAATGCACGAGGCGCGGCAGCACGCCCACCTCGGCGTGGCCGAAGAAGATCTCGCGCGCGAACTCGGGCGCGCAGTCCTCGGCCGCCAGCGTGCCGAGTTCGCCGCCCTCGGCGCCGCTCGGGCAGTTGGAGCATTCGCGCGCCGCCTTCGCGAAGCGCGCGTCGGTCTCGCTCCCTTCATTGCCCTGATGAGCGCGCAGGTCGATCAGGCAGGCCTCGGCGCGCTGGCGCAGTGCGCCGACATCGACGCCCGGCGTCACGGCGAAGAGCACGTGGCGCAGGCGCACGCGCTCGCCGCCCTGACCGCCTTGCGCAAAGCGCGCGGGATTGGCGGCGAAGTGGCGCCGGCACGCGGCCTCGTCGGGCTCGGGCACGCGCAACTCCCGCTCGAGCAGGGCCTCGATGGCCTCGGCGGCGGCGTCACTCGCGATGCCGCCTTGTGGCGGCGGATCGTTCGCATCGAGCAGGCCGGCGCGCACGGCCTCCTGCTGCAGCAGCGCGAGCGTTTCCTGGGTGTGGATCGGATCGGCCATGTCCTGTTCTCCTCAGCGGGCACTGTGCGGCACGTTGTGGCCGGCCGGCACGTTCAGTCGGCGCGCGCGCACCACCTGGTAGGGCCGGAACAGGTAGCCCACCGAAGCGAAGCCGCTCCAGATGTGCACGAGGCGGCTGAACGGGAAGAGCAGGAAGATCGTCATGCCCAGCACCATGTGCACGAGGTAGTGCCAGTCGATGCCGGCGAGCAGCGCCGCATCGGGCCGGAAGGTGGCGATGCCCTGCAGGTAGTTGGCGAGCACGATCATCGTCTGCGGGTCGGAGGCATGCCGCAGCGAGGCCGGCAGCGTCGCGAGGCCCAGGCTCAGCTGCACCCACAGGATGACCAGCACGGCCAGGTCGGTGCGGTGGCTGGTGAGGCGGATGCGCGGGTCGAACAGGCGCCGATGCAGCAGCATCGTCAGGCCGACGAAGCAGGCGGCACCGGCGACGCCACCCGCCACCACGGCGAGCACCTGCTTCTGCTGCGCCGTGATGACGAGCTCGTAGACGGCGTGCGGCGTCAGCTGCCCGAACAGGTGGCCGAAGAAGAGGAAGAGGATGCCGCCGTGGAAGAGGTTGCTGCCCCAGCGCAACTGGCGCGCGCGCAGCATCTGCGAGCTGTCGCTCTTCCAGGTGTACTGGTCGCGGTCGAAGCGCGCGACGCTGCCCATCAGGAAAACGCCGAGGCAGAGGTACGGGTAGACGTTGAAGAGGAAGTTGTGCAGCAGGCTCATAGTGGGTCTCCCGGAGGTCAGGCGGCGCGGCGCGCGGCGCCGGCGCCGTGCGCGCTCGCGTGCCCGGCCGTGCGGCCGGACGTGCGCTCGGTAGAGCGGTGGATGTGGATGGGCTGCGGCTGGTCCGGCCGCGCCTGGCCCTGCGACGAGCAGCCGCCGAACGCCTCGGGCTCGGCCCAGCTCTCGTCGAGCGCGGGCTCCTCGGGCAGCGGCACGCGCTCGGCCTTCTCGCCGGCGAGGTCGAGCACGGCCGCGAGCACGGCGGCGAACAAGGCCGCCTGCGGGCTCGGCCGTTCGAGCATCGCCGTGAAGAGGGCGCGCACGATGTGCGCCGTCTCGCGCAGGAACTCGACCGCCTCGGCCGGGGGCTGCGTGCTCGCGAACTCCAGCACCACCGGCAGGAAGTCGGGCAGCTCGCCGTCGCCCAACAGCAGGCCGGCGCGCTCGTAGGTCTGCGTGAGGTCGATCATCGCCGGCCCGCGGTCGCGGCTGTCGCCGTGCACATGCTCGAACAGGTGCAGCGAGGTGCGCCGGCCGCGGTCGAAGAGGTCGACGTACTCGGCTTCGGCGCGCAGCGGCGGCAGCGCGGCGAGGCGGTCGATCAGCGCGTCGAGCTCGCTCAGGCGGCCGAAGGTCAGCGCGCGTTCCTCGTGCAGCGCCTCGCGCACCGCGCCGAGGTTCTCGCGCAACGCATCGGTGGGGTAGCGCAGCAGCCACGCAAGCGCCCGCAGCGTGTGGCTCATGCGCCGAGGGGGGTTGTGGAACAGGGCCATGGTGTGGTGCTCCTCAGACCATCGCCTTGATGGGGATGGTGCGCTTCTTCTCGCTGCCGAAGAGGCTGGTCTCGCTCACGCCCTCGCTGCAGCCGTTGCCGAAGCTGAAGCCGCAGCCGCCGCGCACGTTGAAGGCGTTCTCCGCATATTCGCGGTGCGTGCTCGGGATGACGAAGCGGTCTTCGTAGTTGGCGATGGCCATGATCTGGTACATGTCCTCGACCATCGCCGCGCTCACGCCGACCTGGTCGATGGCGGCCTGGTTGGGCGCGCCGTCGACATGCTTGGCGCGCATGTAGGCGCGCATCGCGAGCAATCGTTCGAGCGCGCGCACCACCGGCGCCGTGTCGCCCGCGGTGAGCAGGTTGGCCAGGTACTTGACGGGGATGCGCAGCTGGTTGACGTCGGGGATCTCGCCGTTGATGCCCACCTGGCCGGCATTGGCCGCGCCGGTGATCGGCGAGAGCGGTGGCACGTACCACACCATCGGCAGCGTGCGGTACTCGGGGTGCAGCGGCAGCGCCACCTTCCAGTCCACCGCCATCTTGTAGACGGGGCTCACGCGCGCCGCCTCGAGCCAGTTGTCGGGGATGCCGTCGGCGCGCGCCTGCGCGATCACCTTCGGGTCGTGCGGGTCGAGGAAGATGTCGAGCTGCGCCTGGTAGAGGTCGGCGTCACGCTCGACGCTGGCGGCCTCGGCGATGCGGTCGGCGTCGTACAGCAGCACGCCGAGGTAGCGGATGCGGCCCACGCAGGTTTCGCTGCACACGGTTGGCTGGCCGGCCTCGATGCGCGGGTAGCAGAAGATGCACTTCTCGGCCTTGCCGCTCTTCCAGTTGTAGTAGATCTTCTTGTACGGGCAGCCCGAGACGCACATGCGCCAGCCGCGGCACTTGTCCTGGTCGATGAGGACGATGCCGTCCTCCTCGCGCTTGTAGATGCTGCCGCTCGGGCAACTCGCCACGCAGGCCGGGTTCAGGCAGTGCTCGCACAGCCTGGGCAGGTACATCATGAAGGTGTTCTCGAACTGGCCGTAGATGTCCTTCTGGATATCGTCGAAGTTGCGGTCCTTGCTGCGCTTGCTGAATTCGCCGCCGAGGATCTCTTCCCAGTTCGGGCCCCAGACGATCTTCTCCATGCGCTGGCCGGTGATGAGCGAGCGCGGCCGCGCGGTGGGCGCCGCCTTCATCTCGGGCGCCGAGTGCAGGTGGTCGTAGTCGAAGGTGAAGGGCTCGTAGTAGTCGTCGATCTCGGGCAGGTTGGGGTTGGCGAAGATCTTCATCAAGAGCTGCCACTTGCCGCCTTGCCTGGGGACGATGGTGGCGTCGGCCCCGCTTCCCTTTCTCACCCAGCCGCCGTTCCACCGGTCCTGGTTCTCCCACTCCTTCGGGTAGCCGATGCCGGGTTTGGTCTCGACGTTGTTGAACCAGGCGTACTCGACGCCGGGGCGGCTGGTCCAGACGTTCTTGCAGGTGACGCTGCAGGTGTGGCAGCCGATGCACTTGTCCAGGTTCAGCACCATGCCGATCTGTGCGCGGACCTTCATGTCGATGCTCCTTCTTGAATTGCTGCGTCTCTCGCGGGGCGGGAGAGCTTGATCTCGCTGTTCTCGCGGTTCTCGCTGCTCTTGCTGTTCGCGCGTGCGGCGGGCGTGGCGCGCCAAGGCCGCCGGGGGGTCGGCGTCGCTCGTGTCCTCTTTCGGCGGCCCAGCTTCGCTGGTCCCCCGAATGCCCCCTTTACCTCGCCACGCCGACCCCCCGGCGTCCTTGGCGTGGCACCGGGGTTTGTCTTCGGCGAGGAGGGCATGCCACCACCGGCGCGGGCTCGGACTCGTGGCGTGCCACTGCGGGTGCCGGATCGGGACGGTGGGGTGCCCTGCGCAGCGAAATCAAGGGGGCATTCGGCGGACCTGCGGAGCTTGCGGAGCAGGTCCGCCGAAAGAGGACATTCGCGGCGCAGGGCACCCCGCCGTCCCGATCCCGCCACCGACGTGCGAGCGCGCGCGCCCACCCGCCCGCTCCAGCGCACCGCACAAGGCACCGACTTCACGGGTTCTCCCCCTGCGCCTGGTAGGCCTTCGCGAGGTGGTCATCGCGCGGCGTGTCGAGCCAGTCGACCTTGCTCATCTTGCGCACGATGACGAACTCGTCGCGGTTGGTGCCGATGGTCCCGTAGTAGTTGAAGCCGTAGCTCAGCTGCGCATAACCGCCGATCATGTGCGTGGGCTTGGTGACGATGCG
Organism: Burkholderiales bacterium; assembly: GCA_016223165.1. GTDB lineage: Bacteria > Pseudomonadota > Gammaproteobacteria > Burkholderiales > Burkholderiaceae_C > Rubrivivax. The sequence continues at coordinate 1,574,465 of JACRPO010000009.1, read as the reverse complement.
CGTGACGCTGTTGTGGATGCCGCCGCGCACGCCGGTGATCTCCGAGCCCGGCGCGTTGATGATCTTTTCCTGCGCGTGGTACATCAGCGTCATGCCGGGGTTGACGCGCTGGCTGACCACCGCGCGCGCTGCGATGGCGCCGTTGACGTTGAACAGCTCCACCCAGTCGTTGTCCTCGATGCCGGCGGCCTTGGCGTCGGTCTCCGACAGCCAGATGACGGGCCCGCCGCGGTTGAGCGTCAGCATCATCAGGTTGTCGCTGTAGGTGCTGTGGATGCCCCACTTCTGGTGCGGCGTGATGAAGTTGAGGACGATCTCCTTGTTGCCGTTCGGCTTGCGGCCCTGCATCGCATCAGTGGTCTTCAGGTCCACCGGCGGGCGGTAGCTGCTGAAGCCTTCGCCGAAGGCGATCATCCAGGGGTGGTCCTGGTAGAACTGCTGGCGCCCAGTGAGGGTGCGCCAGGGGATCAGCTCGTGCACGTTGGTGTAGCCGGCGTTGTACGAGACCTTCTCGCTCTCGAGGCCGCTCCACGTCGGTGAGCTGATGATCTTGCGCGGCTGCGCCTGCACGTCGCGGTAGCGGATCTTCTCGTCCTCGCGGTGCAGCGCCAGGTGCGCGTGCTCGCGCCCGGTGATCTTGCTCAGCGCCTCCCAGGCCTTCACCGCGACATGGCCGTTGGTCTCGGGTGCCAGCTGCAGGATGACCTCGCAGGCGTCGATGTCGGTGACGATGCGCGGGCGGCCTTCGCTGTCGGTGCCGTTGAGGTCGCCGAGCTGCGCCACCTCGGTCTTGGTATCCCAGCCGATGCCCTTGCCGCCGTTGCCCGCCTTGTTCATCAAGGGCCCGAGCGAGGCGAAGCGCTCGTAGACGCCCGGGTAGTCGCGCTCGACCACGGCGATGGAAGGTGCCGTCTTGCCCGGGATCAGCTCGCACTCACCCTTCTTCCACTCCTTCACGTCGAAGGGCTGCGCCAGCTCGGCCGGCGTGTCATGCATCAGCGGCGTCAGCACGACCTCCTTTTCCACGCCGAGGTGGCCGCGGCAGACCTCGCTGAAAGCCTTCGCGAAGCCCTTGTAGATCTCCCAGTCGCTGCGGCTTTGCCATACCGGGTCCACGGCCGCGGAGAGCGGGTGGATGAAGGGGTGCATGTCGCTCGTGTTGAGGTCGTTCTTCTCGTACCAGCTCGCCGTGGGCAGCACGATGTCGCTGTACAGGCAGGTGGTGCTCATGCGGAAGTCGAGCGTCACGAGCAGGTCGAGCTTGCCCTGCGGCGCCTCGGCATGCCACTTCACCTCGGCCGGCTTGGCATCGTCCGGGCCCAGGTCCTTGCCCTGCACGCCGTTCTCGGTGCCGAGCAGGTGCTTGCAGAAGTACTCGTGCCCCTTGCCGCTGCTGCCCAGCAGGTTGCTGCGCCAGACGAACAGGTTGCGCGGCCAGTTCTGCGGCGCATCCGGGTCCTCGCAGCTCATCTCGAGCGTGCCGTCCTTGAGCGCCTTGACGACGTAGTCCTTCGGGTCGAGGCCGACCGTGGCGGCATCCTTCACCACCTGCAGCGGGTTGGTCTTGAGCTGCGGCGCCGAAGGCAGCCAGCCCATGCGCTCGGCGCGCACGTTGTAGTCGATGAAGCTGCCGCCGAAGCGGGCCTTGTCGGCCAGCGGCGACAGCACCTCCTCCACGCCCAGCTTCTCGTAGCGCCACTGGTCGGTGTGGGCGTAGAAGAAGCTCGTGCTGTTCTGCTGCCGCGGCGGGCGGATCCAGTCGAGCGCGAAGGCCAGCGCCGTCCAGCCCGTCTGCGGGCGCAGCTTCTCCTGGCCGACGTAGTGGGCCCAGCCGCCGCCGCTCTGGCCGATGCACCCGCACATCATGAGCAGGTTGATCACGCCGCGGTAGTTCATGTCGGCGTGGTACCAGTGGTTCATCGCCGCGCCGATGATCACCATCGACTTGCCGTGCGTCTTGTCGGCATTGGCGGCGAACTGGCGCGCCACGGTGATGACCTGGTCGCGCGGCACGCCGGTGATCTTCTCCTGCCAGGCGGGCGTGTAGGGCGCGTCGTCGTCGTAGCTCTTCGCGCCGCTGCCGAGGCCGCGGTCGATGCCGTACTGCGCCACCTGCAGGTCGAACACGGTGGCCACGAGCGCGTAACGCTCTTCGCCCTCCTTGCCCAGGCGCAGACGCACCGCGGGCACCTTGGCGTGGTTGAGCTCGCCGCCGGCCTGCGCGTTGGCCGGGAAATGCGGCACCTCGGCGCCGGCGAAGTACGGGAAGGCGACGGGCACGACCTCGTGAGTCTGGGCACCGTCTTCGAGCACGCTCAGCTTGAGCTTCACGTCGGCGTCGCTGCGCGCCTCCTTCGATTCGAGGTTCCACTTGCCGAGGTCGGGGCGGCCTTCGGCGCCCCAGCGGAAGCCGATCGAGCCGTTGGGCAGCACGGCCTTGCCGCCGGTGTCGAAGGCCACTGTCTTCCACTCGGGGTTGTTGCCCTGGCCGAGCTTGCCGTTGAAGTCGCTGGCGCGCAGGTAGCGGCCCGGCGTCATCACCTTCTTGCCCTTGTTCGGGCCTTCTTCGAGCGTGCGCTCCTCGAGCATCACGAGCAGCGGCAGGTCGGTGTAGCGGCGCGCGTAGTCGTCGAAGTAGGCGCTGCGCGGACGCGCGGGCCCCGGGCCGCTGCCGCCGAAGTAGAACTCCTTCAGCGCCACGTGCCCCATCGCCATCGCGAGCGCGGCGTCGGTGCCCTGCTTGGGGTGCAGCCAGAGGTCGGCGAGCTTGCTCACCTCGGCGTAGTCGGGCGTCACCGCCACCGTCTTCGCGCCCTTGTAGCGCACCTCGGTGAAGAAGTGCGCGTCGGGCGTGCGCGTCTGCGGCACGTTGCTGCCCCAGGCGATGATGTAGGTGCTGTTGTACCAATCGGCCGATTCGGGCACGTCGGTCTGCTCGCCCCAGACCTGCGGGCTCGAAGGCGGCAGGTCGCAGTACCAGTCGTAGAAGCTCATGCACACGCCGCCGATCAGGCTCAGGTAGCGCGAGCCGGCGGCGTAGCTGACCATGCTCATCGCCGGGATCGGGCTGAAGCCGATGACGCGGTCGGGGCCGTGCGTCTTGATCGTGTAGACGTTGGCCGCGGCGATGAGCTGGTTCACCTCGTCCCAGGTGCTGCGCACGAAGCCGCCCATGCCGCGCACCTTCTGGTAGTCGCGCCGCGCTTCGGGGTTCTCGACGATGACGGCCCAGGCGTCGACGGGCGTCTTGGTGACCTTCAGCGCCGCGCGCCAGCGCTCGAGCAGGCGGCCGCGCACCATCGGGTACTTCACGCGGTTGGCGCTGTACAGGTACCACGAGTAGGAGGCACCGCGCTGGCAGCCGCGCGGCTCGTGGTTGGGCAGGTCGGCGCGCGTGCGCGGGTAGTCGGTCTGCTGCGTCTCCCAGGTGACGATGCCGCCCTTGACGTAGATCTTCCAGCTGCACGAGCCCGTGCAGTTGACGCCGTGCGTGCTGCGCACGATCTTGTCGTGCGCCCAGCGGTTGCGGTAGGAGTCCTCCCAGGTGCGGTCTTCGCCGGTGGCCACGCCGTGCCCGTCGGCAAAGGTTTCCTTGGGCAGCTTGAAGTGGGTGAGGCGGTCGAGGAAGTGCGACATGGTGAATAGCGTCCTTCGGGAGAAAGATCTCTTGTGGGTCAGCAGGGCAGCGCGGCACCGGGGCGGCCGTAGTGCCACCAGGTGATCGCGATGCACGAGAGGTAGAAGGCGATGAACATGAGCAGCGCCGGCGCGGCGCTGCCGCTCCACAGCAAGGCGGTGCCGAAGCTCTTGGGGATGACGAAGCCGCCATAGGCGCCGATGGCACTGCAGAAGCCCAGCGTGGCGGCGGCTTCGGTGTGCGCGCGCTTCGCGCCGGCGTCCTCGGCCGGGACCGTGGCGCGGTCGGCGGCGCGGTCGGAGGCGCGGTCGGGGGAGTTCTTGGGGGCGCTGTCGGCGGCGCCTGGCGCGCCTTCGTGCAGGTGCGCAAAGATGAGCGGGATCATGCGGAAGACGCTGCTGCTGCCGATGCCGGCGGCGGCGAAAAGCACGACGAAGCCCGCGAGCACGCCTGGCAGGTGGCCGGCCTCGGCGGCGCCTTCGCCGGGCAGCCACTGCCACACGCCGAGCGTGGAGAGCGCCATCGCCGCCAGGCACCACAACGTCACGCGCGCGCCGCCCAGGCGGTCGCTCAGCCAGCCGCCGAGCGGCCGCAACACGGCTCCCACCAGCGGCCCGATCCAGGCCAGCTGCGTGGCATCGACGGCCGGGAAGTGGCTCGCCAGCAAGAGCGGGAAGCCGGCCGCGAAGCCGATGAACGAGCCGAAGGTGCCCAGGTACAGCCAGCAGCTGAGCCAGGTGTGCTTGCGCTTGAAGATCACCGCCTGTTCGCCGAAGCCGCTGCGCACGTCGGCGAGGTCGTTCATGCCGAACCAGGCCGCGAGGCAGCTGGCGGCGATGAGCGGCACCCAGACGAAGCCGGCGTTCTGCAGCCAGATGGGCGTGATGGGCACGACGGGCGTGGCGGGCGCAGTGCCCGCGGCACCTGCGAGTGCGGCGTTGGTGGGTGCGCCGAAGGCACCGAGCAGGCTGAACGCGATGACCGCCGGCACCAGCGCCTGCGCCAGCGAGACACCGAGGTTGCCGAGGCCGGCGTTGAGCCCGAGCGCCCAGCCGGCGCGATGGCGCGGGTAGAAGTAGCTGATGTGCGCCATCGAGCTGGCGAAGTTGCCGCCGCCCAGGCCGCACAGCAGCGCCAGGCCGACGAGCACCTCGTACGGCGTCGTCGTGTCCTGCAGCGCGAAGCCGGTGCCGAGCGCGGGCAGCAGCAGGCTCGCGGTGGCCAGCGCCGTCCAGCGCCGGCCGCCGAACACCGGCACCGCGAAAGCGTAGAAGACGCGCAGCGTGGCGCCCGAGAGCGCCGGCAGCGCCGCCAGCCAGAAGAGCTGGTTGGTGGAGAAGCGAAAGCCCGCCGCCGGCAGGTGCACCACCACCACCGACCACAGCATCCACACCGCGAAGGCCAGCATCAGCGCCGGCACCGAGAGCGCGAGGTTGCGCCTCGCCACGCGCCGGCCGGGCCCGCGCCAGAAGGCGGCGTCCTCCGGGTTCCAGTGCGCGATGAGGTGCATCGAGGTCATGGCAAAGCTCACGACGCGGTCACGGCGAGGCGGCGATGGCCAGCTCGGCAACGCAGTTCAGGGGTTCTTCACCTCGGCGCCGCGCCGCAGGTAGAACCACCAATTCAGCACCAGGCACACGGCATAGAAGGCGGCGAAGCCGTACATCGCCACCTGCGGCGTGCCGGCCTTGATCTGGTCGCCGATGACGATGGGCGCGACGAAGGCGCCGTAGGCCGCGATGGCCGAAGTCCAGCCGAGCACGGGGCCGGCCTGCGTGCGGTCGAAGATGACGCCGATGGTGCGGAAGGTCGAGCCGTTGCCGACGCCGCTGGCGAAGAACAGCACGATGAACAGGCCGATGAAGGCCGGGAAGTACTGCTCCGGCGTCGCCGAGCCGTAGGCTTGCATCATCACGTAGCCCACCGCCGCCGAGGCCAGCACCATCACCGCCGAGATGATCTGCGTGACGATGGAGCCGCCGACCTTGTCGGAGATCCAGCCGCCGATCGGCCGCACCGCCGCGCCGACGAAGGGACCGATCCAGGCATAGGTGAAGGCCGAAGGCGCGTTCGGGTTCTTCAGCGTGTGCTGCAGCACGCCGGCCGCATCGGGCACGTGGCTGATGCCAAAGATGACCGTGATCGACAGCGGCAGCGCCATCGAGAAGCCGATGAACGAGCCGAAGGTGACGATGTACAGCGCCGTCATCGACCACGTGTGCTTGTTCGAGAAGATCGCGAACTGCTTGGCGACGTTCTCCTTCATCGGGCCGAAGGCGGCGAGCTTCATGATGAGCAGCGCGCTCACGATGTCGAGCGGGATCGCCACCCACATGCTGATGAGGCCGAGCCCCGTGGGCTTGGGCAGGTACAGGAACAGGCCGATGATCGAGGGGATGAAGGCGAGCGTGTAGAGCCAGGTGATCTTGGCGAAGGCGACGACGGGCGAGCCGCTGGCGGGCGTCACCGTCTTCAGGTTGTTCATGCCGAACCAGCACAGCACCGACAGCGGCACCAGCGACAGCACCCACGCGAAGCCGGCGTTCTGGATCCAGGTCGGCGTGCCCGCCTTGATCTTGCCGAGGATCCAGCCGCTGTCCTTCATCAGCGTCATCGGCTCGCCGCCGAACGCACCGAACAGGCCGACCGTCATCACGAGCGGAATGACGATCTGCATCGTCGTGACGCCGAAGTTGCCGATGCCGGCATTGAGGCCGAGCGCCGTGCCCTGCAGCCGCTTCGGGAAGAAGGTGTTGATGTTGGACATGGAGCTCGCGAAGTTGCCGCCGCCCACGCCCGACCACAGCGCCATGAGCTGGAACACCCACAGCGGCCAGTCCTTGTGCTGCAGCGCGATGCCGGTGCCGATGGCCGGCGCCAGCAGCATCGCGGTGGTGAGGAAGATGGTGTTGCGCCCACCCGCCAGGCGGATGAGGAACGAGGCCGGGATGCGCATCGTCGCGCCGGCGATGCCGGCGATGGCGGTGAGCGTGAAGAGCTCGGCCTGGGTGAACGGGAAGCCCAGGTTGAGCATCTGCACGGTGATGATTCCCCACATGCCCCACACCGCGAAGCCGCACAGCAGCGCCGGCACCGAGATCCAGAGGTTGCGGTAGGCGATGCGCTTGCCGGTGGACTCCCAGAAGGCCGGGTCTTCGGGGCGCCAGTCGGCGACATCGGCGCCTGTGCTGCGCGGGGCGGCGGCGGGCGGGGCAACGGCATGGATGGCCATGGGGAACTCCCTCGAGGCGGAATGGAAAGCGGTCGTTCGCGAAGTGAGGAGGATGTCGAAACGAACTAGCTGGCGAACGACCGGGAAAGCGGTGACGGCGAGGCGTGCTCGCCCATGAGCTCGGTGCGGCGGACTTCGGTCCAGTACATCCAGATGAGCGACACCCAGACGACGCCGTACATCAGCATGAAGGCGCTGGAGCGGATGCCGGTGAAGTCCATCAGCGCGCCGAACATGATCGGCAGCACGAAACCGCCGAGGCCGCCGGCCAGGCCGACGATGCCGCTGACGGTGCCGATGTTGTGCGGGTACTCGTCGCCGATGTACTTGAAGACGCTCGCCTTGCCGAAGGCCCAGGCGACGCCGAGGATGAACATCAGCACCGTGAACCAGAAGACGTTGAGGCCGATCGCGAAGGTCTTCGGGCCGTTCACGGTGAGCACCGTGAACTGCGTCTGCGGGTACGACAACAGGAACAGGCAGATCCAGCTCACCCACATCACCCACCAGGTGACCTTGTGCGCGCCGTACTTGTCGCTGAGCACGCCGCCGATGGCGCGCAGCACGCCGCCGGGCAGGCTGAAGCAGGCGGCGAGCAGCGCCGCGACGCGGATGTCGAGGCCGAATTCGCCGACGTAGTACTGCACCATCCACAGCGCCAGCGCCACGTAGCCGCCGAACACGATGCTGTAGTACTGGCAGTACTTGATGACCCGCGGGTCCTTCAGCATCTTCAGCTGGTCGACGAAGCGCGTGTGGCTCGGCACGACGTGCGTCGTGTCGTGGTGGCTGACGAACCAGAACAGGATGACGGTGCCGAGCATGACCGCGGCGTAGACCTGCGGCACCATCGCCCAGCCGAAGGCGACGAGGATGGCCGGCGCCACGAACTTGTTCACCGCCGAGCCCGAATTGCCGGCGCCGTAGACGCCCATCGCCATGCCGCGCCGATGGGCCGGGAACCAGCGCGCGACGTAGGGCGTGCCGACGCTGAACGAGCCGCCGGCCAGGCCGACGAAGAGGCCGATGACGAGGAAGTGCCAGAACTGCGTGGCGTAGGCCATGAGCCAGATCGCCGGCACGGTGACGGCCATCAGCAGCGCCATGACGATGCGGCCGCCGTACTTGTCGGTCCAGATACCGAGCGGCACGCGGATCAGCGAGCCGGTGAGCACGGGCGTCGCGGTGAGCAGGCCGAATTCGGTGGCGTTGAGGCCAAGCTCCTTCTTCAGCGGGATGCCGATGACGCCGAACATCATCCAGACCATGAAGCACACCGTGAAGGCGAACGTGCTGACGACCAGCACCGACCAGGCCTTGCGGCGCGTCGCGGCGTCTTGTTCGGGGGCTGCGGCGCTGGCCTTGGCGGCGCTCGCGGCAGGGGTGGAGGCCATGTCCTGTCTTTCCTTCCTTGGATGGCAGGACTTTCGTCAACGGCGCCGCTCTTGAACATCCACCTGAAGACCAGGAGACGCAGCCGCGAAGGACTAGGGCCGGACTGGGGCCGAGTGCATCGGCGTAGTTCCGTGGAACTAGCGCGGCCGCGAAGTGCTCGCGGCTTGATCGATGTCAATGGGTCTGGGGAGGCGCCGGGGGTCGATCGACGCCGATCACCTCAGTGGGATCACTTCGGCGGGAACGGCACCTGCTCGGCCACCACCAGCCCCTTCATCTCCGCATGCGGCCCGCAGGTGTAGGGATGGCGGCCGGGCTTGTCGAACTTGCGCTGCCAACTGTCGCCGGGCAGCAGGCGTTCGGACTCCAGGCTCTCGGCCGGGAAGAGCACCGAGTGCGTCGTGCGCCGTTCGTGGTTGGTCCAGCGCACGGTCGTGCCGGGCGTGATGGTCACTGCCTCGGGCACGAAGAGGTTGCCCTTGATCTCGACGTCGACGACGGCGTCGGCCGCGATGGCAGCGGTCACGCCGCTCAGTCCGGCGAGCCCGCCGGCCGTGGCCGCGCCGGCCAGCACCGAGCCGACGACGAGGCTCCGCCGACGCGGTTCGCCCGGCTCGCAGCGTGCGGCGCCGGCGCGCTTGCTCACTGCTTGTTGGCGCTGATGTCGGCCTTGGTGTCCAGGCCGAGCGTGTAGCCGAGCGACACGTGGTGGTAGCGGCCGGCAGCGTGGTCGTCGTGGATGGCGAAGCCGAAGTTGACCGTCTTGCCGCTCGCCAGCGCGACGTCGCCTTCACCGCCGGCAAGCTTGCGCGTGAAGGTGACGACCCACTCGTCGCCCTTCTTCTCGCCCTTGGCATCGACGAGGGCCTTGCCGCCTTCCATCACGCGCTTGTCGGCGACGTGGCCGTCGAACTTCGCGCCCTTGCCGCTCGTCCACTGCACGAGGTCGTAGAACTTGCCGCCGGCGAGCGCCCCGTCCTTGACGTACTTGGTCTTCTTGTCGTCCTTGGCGTCGGGCATCGTGCGCGCGTCGGCGTGGCAGGTCTCCCAGCAGCCCGAGAGGTTGGCGCCGGGGATCTTGTTGTCCTCGAGCATGAAGGCCAGCTTGACCGGGTTGTCCTTGTCCATCTTGTCGCCGCCGGAGCCGGCGGGCTGCTTCCAGCTGAAGCGCAGGTAGAGGTTGGCGCCGTCGTTGGCGGCCTGTACCTGCACCGGGATGGCCGCGGCCTTGCCCTTGATCGGCTTGGGCTCGAGCTTCTGGCCGGTGGCCATCTTCTTGCCCATGTCGGCCGCCTCGTCGTGGTGGCAGCTGGCGCAGCTCTCGCCCTTGCGCATCGCGCGCGCGCCGCCGTGCTCGCTGCCCTTCGTGATCCACTCGATCGGGCTGGCGCCGGGGTAGAAGACGGTGATGGTCTTCGCCGGGACCTTGCCCCAGTCGGGCGGTGCGGCCAGGACGGGCAACGAGATCGCCGCAACGGCGGCGGCGATGGCGCCCAGGGTGTACAGCTTGTTCATCGTCAGTCTTCTTCCTTCATGCCCTTGGGCTTGTGGTGGGCGATGCCCTTGTGGCAGTCGATGCAGGTCTCGCCGCTCTTCACCGCCAGCTCGTGGCTCTTCTTCGCGCGCGGCTTCTGCCGCTCGGGGTCCATGCTCTTCAGCGTGTGGCAGTTGCGGCACTCGAGCGAATCGTTGGCCTTCATGCGCGCCCACTCGCGCTCGGCGAGCTGCAGGCGCTTGGCCTCGAACTTCTCGCGCGTGTCGATGGTGCCGGTCATCTTGCCCCACAGCTCGCGCGAGGCCTGCACCTTGCGCATCATCTTCGGCCCCCACTCTTTCGGCACATGGCAGTCGGAGCACACCGCGCGCACGCCGGTGCGGTTGGTGTAGTGGATGGTGTTGGCCGAATATTCCTTGTAGACGTTGTCGCGCATCTCGTGGCAACCGGTGCAGAAGGCCTCGGTGTTGGTCGCCTCGACGACGGTGTTGAAGCCGCCCCAGAACATCACCCCGCCGGCGAAGCCCGCCACGAGCAGCGTCAACACCGACCAGCTCGTGCTCGGCCGGCGCAGGCGGACCCACCATCCGGACTTTGCGGAAGCATTCACGTCGGGGCCCTCTCGCGTCTTCTCAGTAGATGTCGAACTGCGTGTTGAAGACGTTGAACTTGCCCGTCGGCGTGATCATGTTCGGGTCGGTGATCACCTTCTTGAGCTTGAGCGTCTTGTCGTCGTAGATGACGATGGCCGAGCGGTCGGTCTTGCCACCCCACAGCGATAGCCACACCTCGTCGCCGGCCTGGTTGAACTCGGGGTGCGTGACGCGGCGCAGCGCCTTCGTCTCGGGCAGGCCGCTGTCCTTGGCCACGTCGAGCTTGCGCGGTGCCTTGCTCAGGTCGGTGAGGTCGAACACGTACACGCTCTCGGTGTTCTCGCGCTCGGGGTTCATCGGCAGGTCGGCCCACAGGTGCTGGCTCTTCGGGTGCGTCTTCACGAACAGGTTGCCGGCGCCGGGCATCTTGAGCTCCTGCACGACCTTCCAGTTGTGTTGCTTGAACTTGGCGTGCGCCGGCTTGTCCGAGGGCGTGGAGATGAGCGAGATCACCGGGTCGCCGAGGTGCCCCGTGGCCCACACCGGCCCGAACTGCGGGTGGAAGAAGTTGGCGCCGCGGCCCGGGTGCGGGATCTTCTTGGTGTCGACGAGCGCCGCCAGCTTGCCGGTCTTGGTGTCGACGGCGGCGATCTTGTGGCTGGCATTCGCAGCCACCAGGAAGTAGCGCTTGGTGATGTCCCAGCCGCCGTCGTGCAGGAACTTGGCGCTCTCGATCGTCGTCGTGCGCAGGTTCTTGATGTCGCTGTAGTCGACGAGCAGGATCTGCCCCGTCTCCTTGATGTTCACCACCCACTCGGGCTTGATGTGCGAGGAGACGATCGAGGCGACACGCGGCTCGGGGTGGTAGTCGCCGTCGACGGTCATGCCGCGCGTGGACACCACCTTCAGCGGCTTGAGCGTCTCGCCTTCCATGATCGAGTACTGCGGCGGCCAGTAGCTGCCGCCGATGAGGTACTTGTCCTCGAAGCCCTTGAACTTGCTCGTGTCGACGCTGCGTGCATCGGAGCCCATGCGGATGCTGGCCACCGTCTTGGGCACCTCGAACCACATGTCGATGAGCGTCACGAGGCCGTCGCGGCCCACCGTGTAGACGTAGCGGCCGCTCGCCGAGAGGCGCGAGATGTGCACCGCGTAGCCGGTGTCGAGGATCTGCCAGATCTGCTTGGTGTCGCCGTCGATGAGCGCCAGCTTGCCGGTGTCGCGCAGCGTGACGGCGAAGATGTTCTTCAGGTTGATCTTGTGCATCGGCGCCTTCGGGCGCTCGGCCACGGGCACGATCAGCTTCCACGAGGCCTGCATGTCCCTCAGGCTGAACTCGGGCGGCACATCGGGCGTGCGCTGGATGTAGCGCGCCATGATGTTGATCTCTTCCTTGGTCAGGATGTCGTCGTAGTTGACCATCCCGCCCTCGGTGCCGAGGCCGATGATCTTCTCGAGCCGGCCGGTGCCGAGCTTGAGCGTGCCGCCTTCGGTGGTGGTGCCGTCCTTGGCCTTGCGCGTCCAGTGCGGCTCGAGGTTCTTGCCGGTGGCGCCCTTGCGCAGCACGCCGTGGCAGCCGGCGCAGCGCTCGAAGTAGATCTTCTTGCCCGCCTCCACTTCGGCGGCGGTCATCTCGGGGGCCGTCGCACCCGCGGCGGCCGGTGCCGCCGGTGCGGCCGCCGGCTGCTGCGCCTGCGCGCCGGCCGTCAGCATCATCGTGCCCAGCGCGGCGCTGATCGCGCTGACCATGACCCACGAAAGGCGGGCCGGCCGCGTCGCTCGGGTCGGAAGGCGCTTGCTCATTTCATGCACTCCATGTTCTTGCGGGTCGAGCCTTCGGGCTCGCGGCCCGTGCAGCGCAAACGCCATCGGAGCTTCGTTGCTCCGCTGGGCCCGGCGAGGGGCTGCAAGTCCTCGCCTCGAGCGGACGCATCGTCGGCGCGAGGCGGTCGCCCTTCATTGACTTGGTTCAAGGAAGGAAGCGGCTCGGCGCGCGCGCAACAGCGCATGCGCATGTTCGACCGATGCCGTCGACCGAATGCCGTCAACCGATGCCGGCTTCGGACCGCAGCGCCGCGAGTGCGCACAAGAGGCCGAGCACTGTCGCCGCGCTGACGTTGTGCGCGAGCACCCAGGGCATCGGCGCGCCCTCGGCCGCAGCGCTGGCACCGAGTGCGAACTGCAGCGGCAGCAGGCCGAGCAGCACCGCACCGAGCAAGCGCGGCGCCGGTTGCGGGTGATGGCACGCCGACCACGCGACGACGCCGGCCATCGGCAGCGCGACAGCGGCGAGCGCAAGGTGAAGCGGCGGCGCCAGGTGCAGCGCCTGCGCGCCCGACAGCGCACCGAGCGCCGCTTGCACGAGCCACAGCCAGAAGGTCCGGCGGGCGAGCCGCGGCAGGCGCTCCCGCGCCGCGAGCTTCGCGGCGGCCTGCGCGGTCGGCGCCATCGATTGCGCGGTCGGCGCCATGGCCCGCGCCGTCGGCGCCGTGGGTCCTTCCGTCGGCGCCGTGGCCCCTTCCGTCGGCGTCATCGCCCGCGTCGTCAACGCCAAGGCGATGGCGAGCATCAGGAAGCCGCCGAGCAGATTGCCCAGCAGCACGGCGAGCGCGCGCGATCCCGGCGTCACCACGCCCAGCATCGACAAGGCCAGCGCCAGCGCAAGAAGCGCGAGCGCCGGGCGCAGCAGCCGGTGCCGGCGCGGCCGCTCGCGCAGCAGCAGCACGACGAGCGCGACGACGAGCAGGAGCGCCGACGTGGCCGCGATGCGATGCACGGCGCGCACGCGCTGCACGGTCTGCGGCGCGCCGAGGCTCTCGTCGGCGGCGCGGTCAGTGGTGCGAGACGCCAGTGCGGCGCGCGCTCCCTCCAGGGCCGTGGCGCCGCGGCAGGCGGGCCAGTCGGCGCAGGCCACGCGCGGCTGCGCGAGCCGCAGCCAGGCGCTGGCGAAGACGACACACACCATCAGCGCCACGACGGCGAGCGCCAGGCGCGGCACCAACGTGCCTCGCGGCTGCAGCTGCGGCGGCGGCGGCATGGCAGTCATGGTCGAGAGCGCGTCATAGCTGCGGGCGGTGCGTGGCCAAAGGGTTCAGGCTACGCCGGCACGACCTCGATTCCTTGATCTTTGTCATTCTTGCGCGCTCGGTGCACACCACAGAATGAACCGCACACACTGAACCGCAAATGAACCGCACACGCGCAAGGAGAGCGTCCATGAATACGGCACACGACGAGATGAACGACCCCGATGCCCCGGTGCCCTGGGTGCAGCAGTTGCTCGACAACCCCTTCCTGCTGCTCTTCATCGGTGTCCTCGTCCCCATGGTGCTGTACACGCTGTGGGGCGTGATCGACATCCTCACCGTGCCGCTGGCCAAGTAGCGCGGCAGACCACAACCACAAAGAGGAGCGAACCCGATGAGCGCCATCCTGCCTCCCGCCGAAAGGCTCTGGTACAAGCATCCGATCGATCGCGTCGAGGGCACCTGGATCGCCATCGCGCTGACCTGGTGCCTGATCATGTTCTTCATGATGATCGGCTGGCACATCTGGGGCAGCCAGAACCTCAGCACCGAGACCTACCGCACCACGCAAGAGAAGTTCGTGGCCAAGACGCAGGCCATGGTCGACAAGTACACGGTGCGTACCGAGACCGACGACAAGATCCCGGTCGTCGCACCCCCACCCGGCAGCGACGTCTACATGCTGGCGCGGCTGTGGGCCTTCCACCCCATCCTCGAGCTCGAGAAGGGCAAGACCTACCGCCTGCATCTCACGGCCATGGACTACAACCACGGCTTCTCGCTGCAGCCGGCGAACATCAACATCCAGATGGTGCCGGGCTACGAGCACGTGGTCACCGTGACGCCCAACCAGAGCGGCACCTTCTCGGTGGTGTGCAACGAATACTGCGGCATCGGCCACCACAAGATGGTGGGCCGCATCTACATCAAATAACGAGGAGCAGGCGGCCATGGCCACCACCACCACCACCTACCGCACCTGCCCGCGATCCGGCCTGCAGTTCGAGGACCAGGCCGAGAAGCTGATGAAGGTCAACGCCTTCGTCGCCGTCGTCTGGCTGCTCATCGGCGGCGTGCTCGCCATCGGCGTGGCACTCACGCGCTGGCCCGCCTTCCGCTGGCTCGAGGCCGACACCTTCTACATGGTGCTCACGGCGCACGGCATCGACATGCTGATCTTCTGGATCATCTTCTTCGAGATCGCCGTGCTGTACTTCGCCGCCTCGACGCTGCTGCGCTGTCGCCTCGCCACGCCACGCATCGCCTGGCTGGCCTTCGCGCTCATGCTCATCGGCTCGGTGCTCAACAACGTCACCGTCTTCCGCGGCGCCTCGAGCGTGATGATGACGAGCTACGTGCCGATGATGGCCGAGCCGAACTTCTACCTCGGGCTCATCCTGTTCGCGGTGGGCGCGCTCGTCGCCTGCTTCGTCTTCTTCGGCACGCTCGTCGTGGCCAAGCGCGAGAAGACCTATACGGGCTCGGTGCCGCTGGTCACCTTCGGCGCCATCACGGCGGCCATCATCGCGGTGTTCACCATCGCCTCGGGCGCCATCATCCTCATCCCCACGTGGCTGCTGGCGCTGGGTGTCATCGACAAGGTCGACCCGCTGCTGTACCGCACCATCTGGTGGGCCTTCGGCCACAGCTCGCAGCAGATCAACGTCGCCGCGCACATCTCGGTGTGGTACCTGGTGGCGGCGGTGGCCTTCGGTGCCAAGCCGATGAGCGAGCGCGTCAGCCGCACCGCCTTCCTGCTCTACATCCTCTTCCTGCAACTGGCGAGCGCGCACCACCTGCTCGCCGACCCGGGCCTCTCGACGGGCTGGAAGGTCGTCAACACCAGCTACTTCATGTACTTCGCCGTGCTCGCCTCGATGCTGCACGGGCTCACCATCCCCGGCGCGATGGAGGTGGCGCAGCGCCAGAAGGGCTTCACCAAGGGCCTGTTCGAGTGGCTGCGCAAGGCGCCGTGGGGCAACCCGACGTTCGCCGGCGTCTTCATCTCGATCATCGGCTTCGGCTTCCTCGGCGGCATCTCGGGCGTCATGATGGGCACCGAGCAGCTGAACATGATCATCCACAACACCGTCTACGTGCCGGGGCACTTCCACGCCACGGTGGTGGTGGGCACGACGCTGACCTTCATGGCCCTCACCTACTACCTGGTGCCGGTGCTGTTCAGGCGCGAACTGATCTCGCCCAAGCTCGCGCTGGCGCAGATCTACCTGTTCGGCTTCGCGATGTACGGCTTCTGCCTGACGATGATGGGCGCCGGCACGCTCGGCGTCGCGCGCCGGCACTGGGACATGGCCTTCGGCGGCGCGGCGCTGGCGCACGAGTGGCCCGGTGCAGCCTACCTGATGATGGCCGGCGTGGGCCTGCTCGGCGTCACCGCCATCGTCGGCGGCACGCTCTTCGTGTACGTGGTGGTGGGCTCGCTGCTGTGGGGCAAGAAGCTCGACACCGGCACGGTGAGCGGCCAGTTCACGCCGGTGCCGCGGGCCGCGCCGACCGCGGTGGCGCAGAGCTACGGCTCGATCGGCTTCGCGGCGCCGGGCACCTTCACGCTCGCGATGGTCTTCCTGATCGCCTTCGTCCTGTACTACTTCATCAACTGGAAGTTCCTGTCCACCGTCTGGGGCCTGAGCTGAGCGTCGGGGCGAGGCGATGAACCGGCCACTGTCCAGCACCGCCGCGCCGCCGCTCGCGCGGGGCCGCTCCGGCTTCGGCGCGCGCGCCCGGCTGGTGCTCGGCATCTTCAAGCTGCGCATCGGCGTGCTCATCATGGTGACGGCGCTGGCCGGCATGGCCGCCGTGCCGGGCGCGAGCGCGCTCGGGTTCGTGCAGGTGCTGGCGCTGGCGCTCTCGGTGCTGCTGTCGTCGGCCGCGGCCGGCGCCTTCAACCAGTTCGTCGAGGCCGAGAGCGACCGCCTGATGCCGCGCACGCGCCGCCGCGCCTTCGCCAGCGGTGCCTTGCCGCGCAGCGCCGCGTGGCTGGCGGCCATCGTCGCGCTGCTCGTGCTCGCGGTGGCCGCGGCGGCCTGGCTGGTCAACGGCTGGGCGGCCACCTTCACCGCCGCCGGCGCGCTCACCTACGGCGTCGTCTACACGCTGTGGCTGAAGCGGCGCACGGCCTGGAACATCGTCGTCGGTGGCGCGGCCGGCAGCTTCGCGGTGCTCGCCGGCGCCGCCGCGGCCAACCCCGAGATCACGCCGCTCGCGGGCGTGCTGGCGCTCGTGCTCTTCCTGTGGACGCCGCCTCACTTCTGGAGCCTGGCCATCGCCAACGCGGCCGAGTACGCCGGTGCCGGCGTGCCGATGCTGCCGGTGGTCGTGGGCGTGCCGCGCGCGGCGCGCATCGTGCACGCGCAAGCCGTCGCGCTCGTCGCCGTCTCGCTGGTGCCGCTTTGGCTCGGTGCCGGCACCGTGTATGCAGCGGGCGCCCTGGCCGGCGGCCTGTTCTTCGTGCACAAGACGCGAGCGCTGGTCAGGGAGCCGACACGACGCACGGCGATGGCGGCCTTCTTCGCCTCGATGGTGCAGTTGAGCGTGCTGCTGGCTGCGGTGGTCGTCGATGCGGCCTTGCGATGAGATCGGCCGCAAGCTCGTTCGCATCGGCGCGGCGGCAGCACTCCTCCTCATCACCGGCAGCGGTGCGCTGGCCGAAGGCGTGCCGGCGCTCGACGAGCGCGAGGCGCTGCGCCTGGCCGAGGCCGCCGTCGGCCAGCCCGTCCCCGACGTGGCGCTGCGCGACCGCCAGGGCCGCGCCGTGCGCCTGGCGAGCTACCACCAGGGCAAGCCGCTGCTGGTGAGCTTCATCTACACCGGCTGCTTCCAGGTCTGCCCGACGCAGACGCGCGCGCTGCTCGAGGCCGTGCGCGGGCTCGAGAAGCGCTTCGGCGAATCGCAGTTCAACATCGTCAGCATCGGCTTCAACCAGCCCTTCGACGGCCCCGACGAGATGCGCGCCTTCGCCGCGCAGCAGCGCATCGCGCATCGCAACTGGGACTTCCTGAGCCCGGCCCCTGAGTCGGTGGCGCCGCTCACACGGGGCCTGGGCTTCAGCTACGTGGCCACGCCGGCCGGCTTCGACCATGTGCTGGGCGTGACGGTGGTCGACGCCGGCGGCCGCATCCATGCCCAGGTGCTGGGCGACCGCCTGCGCGCCGACCGCCTCGGCGAGCCGCTGCGCCGGTTGCTGCTCGATGCACCGCTGCCGGCGCAGGACCGCCTTGCCGCCGTGGTGGAGCGCGTGCGCATCCTGTGCACCGTCTACGACCCCGACACGGGCACCTATCGCTACGACGTCAAGCTCATCCTCGAGCTGATCGGCGGCGCGATGTTCTTCCTGTCCGTGCTCGCCTATCTCGGCCTCGAATGGCGCCGCCAATGGCGCGCGCGCCGTGCATCCTCGCTGCGCGTGCCGGCCGAGGCCCCTGCGCCATGCCTGCCGGTGCGCTGAAGGGCGGCCTCGGCGCCTTCGCCGCAGCCAGCGCCGCCTCCGCGACGACGCCTGCGTCAGGCAGTACGCCGCCTCGCCGCAGCTTGCGCGAAGGCGGGCTGGCGTTGTGGCAACGGCTCGAGCGCGCCGGCGACGGTGTGCTCGGCGCGCGCGGCAATCCGCTCAGGCACCTCGGCGCCGTCGGCTTCCTCGCCTTCTGGCTGCTCGGCGGCACCGGCATCGTGCTCTACGTGATGCTCGACACCTCGGTGAGCGGCGCCTACCGTTCGATCGCCGGGCTGAACGAGTGGCCGCTCGGCCTCGGCCGGCTGCTGCGCGGCGTGCACCGCTACGCCGCCGACCTGCTGGTGCTGGCCATGGGCGCGCACCTGCTGCGCGAATGGCTGCACGGCCACGAGCGCGGCGTGCGGCGTTTTCCGTGGCTCACCGGCGTGCCGCTGATCGGCTTCGTCTTCATCTGTGCCATCGGCGGCTTCTGGCTCAACTGGGACGCCCTCGGCCAGTTCTCGGCCGTCGCCACCGCCGAGTGGCTCGATGCGCTGCCGTGGGTGTTCGCGACGCCGCTCTCGCGCAACTTCCTCGCCGCCGACCAGGTGAGCGATCGCCTCTTCTCGCTCTTCATCTTCGTGCACCTGGGCGTGCCGCTGCTGCTGCTGTTCGGCCTGTGGTTCCACATCCAGCGCCTCACGCGTGCGGCCGTGCTGCCGCCGCGCGGGTTGGCCTGGGGGTTGGTGGTCGCGCTGGCCGCGCTCGCCCTCGTGCTGCCGGTGCAAAGCCACGAGGCGGCGGCCATGGCGCGAGTCGCCGGCGAGCTGCGCCTGGACTGGATGCTGCTCTTCGTGCACCCGCTCACCTATGCCACTTCGCCCGCGGTGATGTGGGTGGTGTTCGCCGTCGCCGGCGCGGTGCTGTTCGGGCTGCCCTTCCTGCCGCAGCCGGCGCGGCCGGCCCCGGCCGTCGTCGACGCGGCCCACTGCAACGGCTGCCAGCGCTGCTTCGCCGATTGCCCCTACGCGGCGATCACGATGGTTGCGCACCCCAATCAACGCATCGGCCGCACGCTCGCCGTCGTCGATGCCGATCTCTGCGTGGCCTGCGGCATCTGCGCCGGCGCCTGCCCGTCGTCGACCCCGTTTCGCAGCAGGCCGGAGCTGGTGAGCGGCATCGACATGCCGCAGCGGCGCATCGACACCCTGCGCCGGCAGCTCGCGCACGCGCTCGACGAGTGCGCCGCGGCGCGGCCGCTCGTGGTCTTCGGCTGCGACTGCGGCGCGCGGCCGGCGGCGCCGCAACACGACCGGCAAGACGGGCGCGACGCGCACGGCGACGTGGTGTGGCTGCCACTGCTGTGCACGGGGCAGCTGCCGCCGTCGTTCGTCGAGTACGCGCTGCGCGACGGTGCCGCCGGTGTGCTGGTGGCGGCGTGCGACGAAGGCGGCTGCGAATTCCGGCTCGGCGAGCAGATCACCCTCGAGCGCCTGGCGGGCGCGCGCGAGCCGCACCTGCGTGCGCAGGTCGAGCGCGATCGCGTCGAGCTCGTCTTCGCCGGGCGCGGCCGCGAAGCGGCGCTCGCCGATGCGGCCGCACGGCTGCGCGCGCGTGTGGCTCGCCTGCCCGCGCCGGGCGTGGCAAGCCCGCCTGTGCTGCGCGAAGGCGTGGCCCACCTCCCATCGCTCGAGGCTCCCCACGATGCCTGACTCATCACACCCCGCATCCGCCGCGGCAATGCCTTCACCCACCCACCGCGAGCCGGCCAGGCGCGGACCCGTCGCCTGGTTCGGCCAGGTGCTGCTCTACGGCCTCTTCGCGCTCGCGATCGGCGTCTTCTCGCAGTGGCCGCGCTACCGCCACCTCGGCGCCGACGAGGCGCTCGTCAAGGTGAGCTTCACGCGCGTCGGCAAGCCGGTGGGCGAGTGCCGCACGCTGGGCGCCGAGGAGCTGGCCAAGCTGCCACCCAACATGCGCCAGGCCACCGTGTGCCCGCGCGAGCGTTCGCCGGTGACCGTGGAAGTCGACCTCGACGGCCGCACCGTGCTCAGCCGCGCCGCCCAGCCCGGCGGCGTGGCCCGCGATGGCGCCTCGGCGCTGTACGAGCGCCTCGTCGTGCCCGCCGGCGAGCACCGCTTCGCCGTGCGCCTCTCGGACGACGCACGCGCGCGGCAGGCACCGTATCAGCGCGAGGCGACCGTCAGGCTGGTGCCCGGGCAGGTGCTGGTGATCGACTTCGACGCCGCCCGGGGCGGCATCACGATGAACTGAATGCACGACGCACCGACGTCGAGGTGACCATGCGCCTGCTCTCTTCTCCGCCTCCCCGCGCTGCTGCCGCCGCTGCTCCGCTGCGTGCCGGCGCGCAGGCTCGCGCCGCGCTCACCGCGGCCAGCCCCGCCGACTACACGCTGCCGGCCAGCACCGCCCTGCAACGCGGCGTCGCGCGCGCCTGGCTCAGGCTGGCTCTGGCCGCGCTGATCGGCTCCGGGCTCTTCTCGGTGCTGCTCGTGCTGGCGCGCACACCGGTGATCAACGCCTGGCTGCCCGCGGGCGACTTCTTCCGCGTCGCGCTCGTCGTGCACGTCGATCTCTCGGTGGGCGTGTGGTTCGTCGCCATGGCCGGCTTGTTGTGGAGCCTGAACATGCGCGCGCCGCGCAGCGCGCCCATGCTCGCGTTGACGCGCCTGCCGCTGTGGCTGTGCGGCGCCGGTGCGGCCGGCATGGCGCTGGCCGCCTTCGTCGACCCCGGGCAGGCGGTGATGGCCAACTACATCCCGATGCTCGACAGCGCCACCTTCCGCGGCGCCGTGGCGGTGTTCGGTGCCGGCACGCTGGTGCTGGTGGCGCTGGCCCTGGTGCGCGCACGTGCCGTCGGCGCCGCCCCCGACGGCGCCGGCGCCCTGCGCTTCGGCATCCATGCCAGCGTCATCGCCACGGCGGTGGCGCTGCTCGCCTTCGGCTGGTCGCTCGCCGTCGTGCCGCCGGAGCTGCCGACGCGCACCTACTACGAGGTGCTGTGGTGGGGCGGCGGGCACGCGCTGCAGTTCACCTGGACGCTGCTGATGCTGGTGTCGTGGCTGGCGCTGGCGCAGGCCTGCGGCGCGCGGCTGCCGCTGTCGCCGCGCGTCGTGCTGCTGATGTTCATGGTGGCGCTGGCCAGCGTCTTCGTCACGCCGCTGGCCTACCTGATGCACGAGGTGGGCAGCGTCGAGCACCGCGACATGCACACCTGGGCCATGCGTTTCGGCGGCGGCGTGGCCATCGTGCCGCTGGTGCTCGCCGTCGGGCTGGCGCTGCTGGCGGCGCGGCGGCAGGTACTCGCGCCGGCGCAGCGGCCGCTGCGCGCCGCGCTGCTCGCCTCGATGGGCCTGTTCGTGGCCGGCGGCGTCATCGGCCTCACCATCGGCGGCAGCAACGTCAAGATCCCGGCCCACTACCACGGCTGCATCGTCGGCGTCACGCTGGCGCTGATGGGGCTGGCCTACCACCTGCTGCCCGCGCTCGGCTACGCGCCCGTGCAGGGGCGTGCGGCGGTACTGCAGCCGTGGCTCTACGGCGGCGGGCAGCTGCTGCACATCGTGGGCCTCGTGTGGTCGGGCGGCTACGGCGTGCAGCGCAAGGTGGCCGGCGCCGAGCAGGTGCTGCGCAGCACGGCCGAGGTGGCCGGCATGGGCCTGATGGGCCTGGGCGGGTTGCTGGCCATCGCCGGCGGCCTGCTCTTCGTGATCGTCGTGTGGCGCGCCATGCGCGCCGGCGCGCGTGACGCGAGCCACGCCGACGGCAGCCTCGGCAGCGCCGCCGCATCGACGTGACCGCCGCCCTCCAGGCGCTGCTGCGCGCCGGCTTCATGCGTGCCGAGGCGCTGTTCAACCGCGCTTTCGGCGACCGCCTCAACCCGCTGTACCACCTGGGGGCGATCAGCTTCTTCCTCTTCTGGGTCGTCGGCGCCACCGGGCTCGTGCTCTACGCCTTCTTCGACACCAGCGTCGAAGGCGCCTACCGCTCGGTCGAGGCCATCACGGCCGGCGCCTGGGGCGCGGGTTCGCTGGTGCGCAAGCTGCACCGCCACGCCTCGGACGCCATGGTGCTGACGATGCTGCTGCACCTGGCGCGCTACTTCGCCTTCGACCGCCTGCGCGGCTTTCGCTGGTTCTCGTGGGTCACCGGCGTGGGGCTGCTGTGGTTCGCCTACATCGCCGGTGCCAACGGCTACATGCTGCCGTGGGACCGGCTGGCGCAGTTCGTCACGCAGGCGAGCTTCGAGTGGCTCGACTGGCTGCCCGGCTTCGGCGGCACGCTGATCCGCAACTTCATCCGCCCCGAGCAGGTGAGCGACCGCCTCTTCTCGCTGCTCGTCTTCATCCACATCGGCGTGCCGCTGGCGATGCTGCTGGTGATGTGGATCCACGTGCAGCGCGTGCCCAAGGCGGCGACGCTGCCGCCGCGCGCCATGGCGCTGGCGCTCGCGCTGACGCTGGTGCTGCTGGCCCTCGTCGTGCCGGTGGCGAGCCAGGGCCCGGCCGACCTGCGCAGCGCGCCGGCGACGCTGTCGCTGGACTGGTTCCTGCTGCCGATCTTTCCGCTGCTCTATGCCTGGCCGCTGGCCGGCGTGTGGGCGCTGGTCGGCATCGGCACGCTCGTGCTCGTGCTCATGCCGTGGCTGCCGCCGCGGCGCGGCGCCGGGCAGCCGTTGCAGCTGACGATGCACCCGGGGCCGGCGCGCATCGCGGCGCGGCCGGGCGAGACACTGCTCGAGGCGGGGCTGCGCGCCGGCCTCGCCCTGCCCTACGACTGCCGCGCCGGCGGCTGCGGCCTGTGCGCCTGCACGGTGCTGCACGGCCGTGTCGAGCCCGGGCCGTTCCAGGAGGCCGCGCTCACCGCCGCGATGCGCGCGCGCGGCCAGGCGCTGATGTGCTGCGCCGTGGCGCTGGAGGACGTGGAGCTCGAGGTCGAGGGCACCGCTTCGCTCATGTCTGGCGATGTGTCCGGCGATGCGGCCGGCGACACGGCCAGCCAGGCGGCCGCGGCCGGCGGCAGCGCCATGCGCCGGCAGCGCGCGCTCGTCACGTCGATGCAGCGGCTGTCCACCGACCTCATGCGCGTGTTCATCCGCCTGCCCGAGGGCGAGCACATGCCCTTCATCGCCGGACAGTACATCAACATCGTGCAGGGCGACGGCAGCAAGCGCGCCTTCTCCTTCGCCAACGTGCCGGCCGACCCCGCCACAACGCCTTCGACGGCCGGCGACACCATCGAGCTGCACATCCGCCGCATGCCCGGCGGCCGCTTCACCACGCATGTCTTCGAGAAGATGGCCGTGGGCGATGCGCTCGACATCGAAGGGCCGCTCGGCCGCTTCACGCTGAGCACGAGCGAGCGGCCGGCGCTGCTGCTGGCCGGCGCCACCGGCTTCGCGCCCATCAAGAGCATGCTCGAGGAGGCGTTCCGCCGCGGCGTGCGGCGGCCGCTGCACCTGTACTGGGGCGTGCGCCGGCGATGCGACCTGTACCTGCTCGACCAGGTCGAGGCGTGGCAGCGGGCCCACCCCAACTTCCATTTCGTGCCGGTGCTCTCGGAGGCGGGCGACGACGCGAGCTGGACCGGCCGGCGCGGCTACGTGCACGAGGCCCTGCTCGCCGACCACCCCGACCTCACGGGGTTCGAGGTCTACGCCTGCGGCTCGATGCGCATGGTGCAGGCGGCGGTGCCGGACTTCCTCGGCCACGGGCTGAGCGAGGAGCGTTGCTTCTCGGACGCGTTCACGCCTTCGGCGCGGCCAGCGGCGCCGGGCTGATCCGGCGCGGGCGACGGGGCGGGTTCAGGCCCGGTTCAGGCCGGGTTCGCCGCCGCGACGCGGCGCCGGCCGCACCGCCGCCGCGGTCAGCTCGGCCGCGCGCCGCGTGCCTGCATGCGCTGCCGGTCGGCGCGCGCTCCCTGCAGCGCGCGCGGCAACTCGGCGAACACGCGCTGGCTCGTCAGCGGCTTGTGCCAGTAGGCGTGCGCGCCGAGCGACATCGCCTTCACGACGTCGATCGAGAAGCTGTCGGCGGTGAGCAGGATGACGCGGAAGCGCCGCTGCGCGATCGGCTCGTTGAGCGCGCGCACGACCTCCAGGCCGCTGATGTCGGGCAGGTTCATGTCGAGCAGGATGAGGTCGGGCGGCGACTCGAGCGCGAGGCGCACGCCCTCGCGCCCGGTGTCGGCCTTGATCAGCGTGATGCCCGGGAAGTTGGCGAGCATCGCCTCGACGAGCTCCATGCTGACCGGGTGGTCCTCGATGCACAGGATGGTGCCCGGCGCTTCGGCATCGGGCGGTGCGGCGGCGGTTGGCATGGGTGGGATTCTGCGGCCGGGAGGTGATGGTGTGCACAAGGATGCAAGCGATCTGCGCCCGGCCGCGCTAATCCCTGCGGGCGTCGTGGGCGTGGTGAGCGCGGTGCCGGTGGTCGAAGGCCAGCGCGGCGAGCGTGACGGCCGCGAACGCCGCCCCGGCGTGGAACGTCGCCGCCGCACCGAAGCCCTGCCAGAGTGCGCCCGCGATGACGCTCGCCGCCAGCATCGCCAGGCCGCTGAAGAGATTGAAGACACCGAAAGCGGTGCCGCGCAGGTCGGCCGGCGCGCTGTCGGCCACCATGGCGCCGAGCAGGCCCTGCGACATGCCCATGTGCACGCCCCACAGGGCCACCCCGAGCAGCAGCCCGGCGGCATCGGCGGCCGCGGCGAGCACGAGGTCGGCGGCGATCAGCACGGCCAGCGAGCCGGCCAGCAGCGCCGGCCGGCTCACCGTGTCGCCGAGCTTGCCGAACGGGTAGGCGCTGGCCGCGTAGACGACGCTCATCGCCACCATCACCAGCGGCACCCAGGCCATCGCCATGCCCACCTGCGGCGCACGCAGCACGAGGAAGGCCTCGCTGAAGCGCGCCAGCGTGAAGACGGCGCCGAGCGCCACGATGCGCCAGTAGCCCGCGCCCAGCCGCGCCAGCGCCTCGCGGCGGATGGGGTTGCGCGCCGGCGCGTCGGCCTCGTCCGGGGCGCGCGCCGCGCGCACAGGCTCGTGCACGCCCACCCAGAGCAGCAGCGCCGCCATCAGCCCCGGCACCACCGCCACCCAGAAGACGGCGCGGATGTCGTTGGCCCAGGCGAGCATCAGCGCCGTGGCCAGCAGCGGGCCGAGCACTGCGCCCACCGTGTCGAGCGACTGGCGCAGGCCGAAGGCGGCGCCGCGCAGGCCGCCGGGCGTGATGTCGGCGAGCAGCGCGTCACGCGGCGCGCCGCGGATGCCCTTGCCGACGCGGTCGACGAAGCGCGCCGCGATGACGAGGCCGACGCCGGTGGCGAGCGCGAAGAAGGGCTTGGTCAGCGCCCCCAGCGTGTAGCCGGCGAGCGCCAGGCCCTTGCGGCGGCCGAGCCGGTCGCTCAGCGCACCCGAGAAGACCTTCACGATCAGCGCCGTGGCCTCGGCGATGCCTTCGATGACGCCGACCGCGAGCACGCTGACGCCGAGCGTGCCGACGAGGAACAGCGGCAGCAGGCTGTGCACCATCTCCGAGGCCACGTCGGCCAGCATGCTGACGAAGCCGAGCACCCACACGCCGGCAGGCAGGCGGGGGCGCATCAGCGAAGGGCGAGGTCCATGGCGGCGATTGTGTGGCCGCCCTGGGGTGCCGCGGTTGCGCTTGCGCAGCGCTTTGTGCTGTGCCTCCGCCGCGTTCTGCTGCGCCTGCGCCGCGCTGGTGCTGGCCCCTCACCGCCGGCGCGGCACCGTCATCTCAAGCCGGCTGCGGGATCGGCGGCCCCGGCTGCGGCGTGCGCCGTGGCAGCGCGGCGAAGGCTGCCGCGCCGCCCAGCAGGCACAGCAGCGCGACGATCGCGTAGACGGGTTGCGCGGCGCCGGCAAAGGCGGCCGCGTAGCCGGCATGCGCTGTCCCGGCCATGCGCTCGGTGATCTGCTGCGCCAGCAGCGCCCCGAGCGCCGAGACACCCAGCGCGCCGCCGAGCGCGCGCAGCATGACGGGGGCCGCTGTCGCCGCGCCCACATGCCTCACCGGCGCGAGGCGGCGCGACAGCATCGTCACCAGCGGGAACAGGAGCCCGGTGCCGATGCCCAACGGCAGCACGCACACCGACAGCGCCAGCGCCTGCCCCGGCAGGAACCGGAAGACGAGTACCAGGGCCGCGAACGACAGCGCCATCAGCCCGCTGGCCGCGAGCGCCATGGCCCGCACCGGCGCCTGGGCGCGCAGGGCGCGGCCGCCGGTGATGGCTGCGGTGGTGAGCCCCGCCATCAGCGGCAGCAGGTGCCACGCCGATGCCGTGGGCGACAACGCCAGCGCCGTCTGCAGGTACAGCGGCAGGAAGACGACGCCGGCGAAGAGCGCCACGCCGGCCAATGCGCTGAGCCCGGCCGCGGCCACGAAGGCGCGGCTCGCGAACAGCGCCGGCGGCACGATCGGGTGCAAGCTGCGCCGTTGCCGCCACACGAACGAGAGCGCGAGCGCGGCGCTCATCGCCAGCCAGCCCCAGGTGGCAGCCGTGCTCGCATCGCGCCGCGTGGCCAGCAGCAGCGTCGCCAGCGTGGCACCCAGCAGCGCCGCGCCGAGCCAGTCGACGCGCTCGGCGGCGTGCGCGGCGCGGCGCGGCAGGCCCCAGGCGACGACGGTGAGTGCCAGTGCCGCCACCGGCACGTTCATGAAGAAGGTCCACTGCCACGATCCGTTCTCGACGATGGCGCCGCCGATCAGCGGCCCGAACATCGTCGCCAGGCCGTAGGACGCGCCGAGCAGCGCCTGGCGCCGCGGCAACTGCTCGCTCGGCACGAGGTCGGCCATGCCGAGCAGCGTCAACGTCATCAACCCGCCGCCGCCGGCGCCCTGGATGGCGCGCGCGGCGATCAGCATCGTCATGTCGCTGGCCAGGCCGCCGGCCAGCGAACCGAGCCCGAAAAGCGTGATCGCCAGCACCAGCACCGGCTTGCTGCCGTGGATGTCGGCCAGCCGGCCGTAGAGCGGAATGGCGACGGTGGAGGCCATCAGGTAGGCCGAGAAGACCCACGACACGCGGTCGGCGCCGTGCAACTCGCGGGCGATGGCCGGCAGCGCCGTCGAGAGGATGGTCTGGTCCAGCGCGGCCAGCACCAGCATCGCGACGAAGGCCGCGAAGACGGGGGCGGTGCGTGGGTGAGGGGTTTCCATGGCGAGGCTCCGGTGGCGGATACGAGTTGGGGCGCAGTGTCGGGAGCGGCCATTGGTTTGTACAGTGCAATGATCTGAACCTATAGTTGCATGCCATGAAAACATGGCCGTGAAGACGTTGCCGTGAAGGCCTCGCCATGAAGGCCTGCCATGAAGGCTTGCCATGAGGGACGTTGCTGCGAGGACGCTGCCGTGAGGACATCAGCATGAAGACCTTCGACCTCGGCCTGCTCGCCGCGCTCGACGCCTTGCTCGCCACGCGCAGCGTCACGCGCGCCGCCGAGCGCATGCACCTCAGCACGCCGGCGATGAGCCACACGCTGGCACGCATCCGCGAGGCGGTGGGCGATCCGGTGCTGGTGCGCGCCGGCCGCCGCCTGGTGCCGACACCGCGCGCGCTGGAGCTCGCCGAGCCGGTGGCGCGCCTGCTCGCCGAGGCGCAAGCGTTGCTGGCGCCGGGCGCCGCGCGCGGCCTCGCGGGCGTGCGGCGCCGCTTCGTCGTGCGCGCGCCGGAAGGCATTCCGGTGGTCTTCGGCGCCGCGCTGGCGACGGCGCTAGAGCAAGCGATGCCGCAGGCGAGCCTGCACTTCCTGCCCGAAGGACTGAGCGACCCCGAGGGCCTGCGCGAGGGCCGCATCGACCTCGACATCGGCGGCTTCCGCGCCCAGCCGAGGGAGGTGGAAGTGACGGTGCTCTACGAGCAGAAGCTGGTCGGCGCGGTGCGCGCCGGCCATCCGCTGCGCAAGGGGCGGGTCACCCTCAAGCGCTTCGTCGCCGAACGCCACGTCGCGATGACGCTGCGCCCGGGCGAGCTCTCGCCGGTGGATGCGGCGCTGGCGCAGGCCGGCGTCGAGCGCTTCATCGCCATCTCGGTGCCGAGCGCGCACGGCGTGCTGCTGGTCGCCTCGCGCGGCGATCTGGTGGCCTGCGTGCCCGAGCGCACCGCGCGCGCGATGCACGCCGGGCTCGGCCTCGAACTGTTCGACCTGCCGTTGCCCGTGCCGGCGCTGCCGATGGCGCTGGCCTGGCACCCGCGCCACGGGGCCGACCCGGCGCACAGCTGGCTGCGGCGCTGCATGCAGCAGGTGCTGACCACACCGCGCCGGCCGCCGCCTGCGGCCGTGCTGAGGGAGGCAGCGCGGCCGCGTGGGTAGGGGTGCGACGGCGCAGGCTGGTCGGTCGTCGAAGCCTCGCGACCGGACGGACTGGACACCGCGACGTCCAGACGTCTATCATGCTGTATCCCCATCCAGTGGCAAGTCATGACACGCAGACGGCCGGGTCAAGTCCGCGACGCCATCGTCCAGGTTCTCGAGCGCGCCCCGCGCGGCGCGGCGGTCGGCGAGGTCTGCGTGCAGGTTTCGCAGTTGATCGGCGAAGCTGTCCCGCCTTCCTCGGTACGTTCGTATCTGCGCCTGAACACCCCCGACCTGTTCGAACGCACCGACCGCGGCCAATACGTGCTCGCGGGTTTCGACAGCGACGCGCCCGCCGCGAAGGTCGTCACGCCGGCCTCGGTGGCGCAGCATCGCGTTGGCCGCGCCCGCCTCGTGCTGTCGAACTGCATCGAGTGGCTTGCGCAGCAGCCTCCCAAGTCGATTCATGCCGTCGTGACCGATCCGCCGTACGGCCTGGTCGAGTACACGGAGGCCGAGCAACGAAAGCTTCGCGCAGGACGCGGAGGTGTGTGGCGCATTCCGCCCAGTTTCGATGGATCGAAGCGCGCACCGCTGCCGCGCTTCACCGTGCTGACAGCGACCGACCTCGAGGCACTCGATCGTTTCTTCTTCGAATGGGCGCGTGCGCTGATCGATGTGCTGGTGCCGGGCGCCAACGTCGTCGTGGCGAGCAACCCGCTGTTGTCGCACCGCGTGTCGAATGCCCTGGCGCGGGCCGGGCTGGAGCGGCGCGGCGAACTTGTACGACTGGTGATGACCATGCGCGGTGGCGACCGGCCCAAGCATGCGCACGTCGAGTTCGACGGGGTGAGCGTGATGCCGCGCTCGATGTGGGAGCCCTGGCTGCTGTTCCGGCGTCCGCTCGAAGGCCGGGTGCAGGACAACCTGCGCCGTTGGGGCACCGGCGGGTTCAGGCGCATCGGCGAGGACAAGCCCTTCGGTGACGTGATCGTCTCTTCGCCGACCCGTGCGGCCGAGCGAAAGCTCGCCAACCACCCGAGCCTGAAGCCGCAGGCCTTCCTGCGCCAAGTCGTGCGCGGCGTGCTGCCGCTCGGCCAAGGCGTGGTACTCGATCCGTTTGCCGGGTCAGGCTCGACGCTCGCGGCTGCTGAAGCGGTCGGCTACGAAAGCATCGGCATCGAGCGCGATCCCGACTACTTCGCGCTCGCCACAGAGGCCATCCCGCGACTCGTGGGCTTCCCGGTCGCGTCCGATCACGCGCGATAGACCCAGGACCGGCGCAGCTTGGCAATGCCTTGAGCATCCAGCGTCGCAGTGCGCGTGCCGAGTTCACTGCGTTCGTTGCGCCGGAAGTCGGTCACCTCGACGTGGCCAAGGTAGATCTCGGCGACGGATCGAGAGCGTTGCGCTTCAGCGCCATGCGCCGTGTCCTCCTGCCGTCTGATGCATCGTCAACACAGCCCCTGCCGGTCGCCGCTGGACTGTAAGCCAAGGCTGCAGATCGGATGCGCCTCGAAGCCCGGCTGCGGCACCGGCCCCAGCGCGCGCGTTCACCAGTGCCTCAACGCCTCGCGCAGCCTCGCCTTCACATCGTCGTTCGCAAAGCACGCGTCGATCGACGTCCGCGCCACCGCGCGCAGATCGTCGTCCGACCAGCCGAACGCCTCGCAGCACAAGGCATATTCGCGCTCGAGGCTGGTCCCCAGCAGCGCCGGGTCGTCGGTGTTGATCGAGATCGGCACGCCGGCCTGCCGCAGCCGCTCGAGCGGGTGCTCCGCGAGCGAGCGGTAGACGCCCAGCATCACGTTCGAGGTCGGGCACACGCCGAGCGGGATGCGGCGGTCCACGAGCATCCTCACCACGGCCGCATCCTCGATCGCGCGCACGCCGTGATCGATGCGGTCGGCGCCGAGCAGCAGAACCGCGTCGTGCACGCCTTCGGGGCCGCTCGATTCGCCCGCATGCACCGTGCGCTTCAGCCCCGCGGCGCCGGCGCGCCGGAAGGCTTCGGCAAAGCGCGGCCCGGTGCGGCCGGCGCTGGCCTCGTTGCCGTCGATCGACAAGGCCACCACGCGCGGGTGGCGCAGCGCCACCAGCAGGTCGACCAGTTCGGCCGCGGCCTGCGCCGTTTGCGTGCGCAGCAGGCTCACGCACAAACCCACCGGCGGCAGGCCGTCTTGCTCGGCCGCGCGCAAGCCGGCATCGAGGGCGTCCAGCATCTGCGGCAGGCGGCCGTGCCAAGGGTGCCAGTGCGTGGGATTGAAGATCAGGTCACCGTAGCCGGCGCCGCCGGCGGCCAGCCGCGCGGCGAAGGCGTAGGCGGCCTCGCTCAGCTCCTCGCTCGTGCGCACGAGGCCGCAGGCCCAGTCGAGGAACTGCAGGAAATCCGCCAGGTCCGCGAACCGGAACAGCGTCTCGCGCGGCCGCGGCATCGGCTCGCCGAAGCGCACGGACCATTGCTCGAGCAGCGCCGCGTCGAAGCAGCCTTCGAGGTGAACATGGACCTCGGCGCGCGGAAGCCGGCGAAGGCGGTCGAGTCGTTCGAGTCGGTCGAGCGGAACAGCGGTCGGTTTCAAGCGAGGTCCCTGGCCAACGGCCGCGCAAGGTGTCGGCACGCATCGCAGGCGATGATCCCCCGCAACGGGCGCGCCCGCATACGACGCGCGACATGTCCGGCATGCGCCGGTCTTGATGGCTGTCGCGGGAGGGTGCGGCGCCGTGGGGCGCCGCTCGACTGTTCAGCACCCGCTCGGGCGCCCAGCCGCTCAGGCGCCCTTGCCGCGGTGCTGCGGTTCGCGTCGATCGGGTCATGGCGCTGCCGGCGCAGCGGCAATCGCGCATCGCTGTCGCATGGAACTCGTCGCGTCAGGGTCTTGCACCCCGATGTGGACGTCACGGTGCATGGCCACTATGGTCAGCACGCTGCGGCGCGCACCGGGCTGGCGCCGCAGCGTCGCTTCCAAGGCCCGCAGGAGTTGCCATGGCAAAGGCTGCCAAGACCGTCAAGAAGATCCCCGACGGCTACACCGCCGTCACGCCCTACCTCACCATCAAGGGCGCAGCGCAGGCGATCGAGTTCTACAAGAAAGCCTTCGGCGCAGAGGAGTTGCTGCGCCTTCCCATGCCGGACGGAAAGCTCGCCCATGCCGAGATCAGCATCGGCGGGTCGGTGGTCATGCTCCACGACGAGGCGCCTGAATGGAAGGCGCTCAGCCCGCAGACCGTGGGCGATTCCTCCGTGAGCATCATGCTGTACGTGAACGACGTCGATGCCGTGGTCAAGCGTGCCATCGACGCCGGTGCCACCTCGACCATGGAGGTGGCCGACCAGTTCTACGGCGACCGCGCGGGCGCCGTGAAGGACCCCTTCGGGCACAAGTGGCACATCGCCACGCACATCGAAGACGTGACCCCCGAGGAGATCCAGCGCCGCGCCGCCAGGATGTTCGAGCAGCAGAAGAAATAACCCGGGGGCGCGTCGAGTCGCGCAGGGGGTGTGCGGGCCGGGCAGGCCCGCCCCTCACTGGATCTTGTACTCGGCCAGCCGCGCGGCGTCGAGGATGTGGATGTCGCGCCGGTCGACGCGGATCAGCCCGGCCGACTCCAGATCGTGCAGCACGCGCGAGAAATACTCGGGCGTCAGCGACAACCGGCTGGCGATGGTGGCCTTGCTCACCGGCAGCGAGACGGTGAACACCTCGCCGCTCACGCAGTCTTCGGCCATCTGGTCGCGCAGCAGGAAGCCGATGACGCGTTGCGCGCCGCTGTGCAGCGCGTAGGCCTCGACATCGTGCACGAGGCCGTGCAGCCGGCGCGAGATGCCGGCCAGCATGCGCAGCGCGAAGCGCGGGTCGCGCTGGATCTCGCCGACCACCGCATCCTTGCCGATCGACAGCAGCAGGCTGTCGCTGAGCGCCTGCGCGTTCAGGATGTAGGGCCGGTCGGTGAACATCAGCGCCTCGGCGAAGCTCTGCCCGGGAGAGATGATCTCGATCACCTTCTCCTGCCCGGTCTGCGAGAGCACGAAGAGCTTGATCTGCCCGGTGACGCACAGGTGGAAGGCCTCGCAGGGCTCGCCGAAGCGGAAGACCATGTCGCCGCGCGCCAGCCGGCGCAGCTGGCAGCCTTGCTCGATGCGGAAGAGCTCCTCCGCGTGCATCTCCTGGAACAGCGGCACCACGGAGAGGAAGCGGGCGACGTCGAAGCCGGGCCGGGCGCGTGTGTCCATGCGGCTGCTCCTGTGCGGCGGGTCGGTCGGGTCAGTGCAGCACGAGCAGCGGCAGGCTGCTGCCGGCCAGCACGGCCTTGGTCTGCGAGCCGAAGAGGAACTCGCCGAAGGCGCCGCGCCCGTGCGTGACCATGACGATCATGTCGCAGCCCTGCGCCTCGGCGGCGGCGATGATGGCGCGGTCGACGCGCGGCACCTGCGCGTGGCGGCCGACGAAAGGCACGCCGGCCTGCTTGGCCTCGGCCTCGAAGCGCGCCAGCACCTCCTTGGCGTGCGCGGCGGTCATCGCGTCGTGCTCGAGCGCCTCCTGGCGCATGGCGGCGAGCTGGCGGCCAGGCGTGGGCAACGGCGCCAGCGGCTCGGCCACGAAGCCGGTGATCGAGGCGCCGAGCTGCAGCGCGAGCTCCACGCTCGACTTGATGGCGCGCTCGGACAACTCGCTGCCATCGACAGGTACGAGTAGGTGCTTGAACATGGAAGGCCCCCGGATTGAGCAGCACGGGCAGGTGCACTTCACGTGCGGACCGCTCCCGGTGCCGGAGACGCAATTTAGGCAAGCAGCGGGGGCCTGTCTTTGCGCTGACTCAAACGGGAACGAACGGCCCCGCGCCGGTTGCCGCGGAGCGCGGGTTAGTCCGCACGGTGGTTCAAGCGGCCGGGCGCTCGCCGCGCCGCGCGGCTTGACCGACATCAAGACCGCGCCGCCCGCGGCTTGCGAGCATGCCCGGCAACCCCCGCGTCAACGGGAACGTCACGCACGACAGGCAAGGAGACAGCCCATGAAGATCCAGCGCATCCACCACGTCGCCTACCGCTGCCGCGACGCCAGGGAAACGGTGAACTGGTACCGCGAGCACCTGGGCATGGAGTTCGTGCTCGCCATCGCCGAGGACCGCGTGCCGAGCACGCACGAGGCCGATCCGTACATGCACGTCTTCCTCGATGCCGGTGGCGGCAACGTGCTCGCCTTCTTCGAGCTGCCGAATTCGCCGGCGCAGGGCCGCGACCCGAACACGCCCGAGTGGGTGCAGCACATCGCCTTCAAGGTCGAGAGCGTCGCCGCGCTCGAGGAGACGAAGGCCCGGCTCGAGGCGCGCGGCATTGCCGTGCTCGGCCCCACCGACCACACGATCTTCCAGTCGATCTACTTCTTCGACCCGAGCGGCCACCGTGTCGAGCTCGCCGCCGACACCGCCACCGCCGAGATGAGCGCCAGGCTCGACGAGGTGAAGTGGCAGATGCTCGAGGAGTGGAGCCGCACGAAGCGCGCGCCCAGGCACGCGGCCTGGATGCACGAGCGCGAGCTCGCGGGCGGCTGAACGGGTGGGCTCTGAAGGTCGAGCTCATGATGTCGACTTCGTTTGCGGCCTGATGCGCCACGCACGCCTCTCGCGTGGCTGAGCGCGCAACCGCGCGCGCCTGCGTTCCTCTCCTGACTGGCGCCGTCGGTCCGTGCGGCGCCATGCGCGCGAGTGCGACCACCGTGCGCCATGCCTCTGCGCCACCGCGACAATGGTTGCCAACGACCCGAAGGAGAGACGTTCATGAGACCTGCCCCGAGCCTCGCGGCCGCCGCGCTGGCCCTGTGCCTCGCCGCCACGGCCCATGCCCAGACCACCGTCAAGGACGCCTGGGTGCGCGGCACCGTCGCGCAGCAGAAAGCCACCGGCATGTTCGGCCAGATCACCTCGGCCGCGGGCGGCAAGGTCGTCGCCGTCAGCTCGCCGGTCGCCGGCGTGGTGGAGATCCACGAGATGGTGATGGAAGGCAGCACGATGAGGATGCGCGCCGTCACCGCGCTCGAGTTGCCGGCGGGCAAGCCGGTCGAGCTCAAGCCCGGTGGCTACCACGTGATGCTGATGGACCTCAAGCAGCAAGTGCAGCCCGGCGACACCGTGACCGTGACGCTGGTCGTCGAAGGCGCGGGCGGCAAGCGCGAGACGGTGGAAGTGAAGGCGCCGGTGCGGCCGCTGGCAGGAGGGTCCGCCGGCAACTCGGGGCACTCCGGGCACAAGCACTGAGCCGGGCCGCGCCGAGCCGGGCCGAGCCCGATCGCCCCTCCCGCCGCGCGTCTCGCCCACCTGGGTTACAACACGTCCACCGCGGGTTTGTCCGCGCCCGCATCCGCTCCGTCGGCTGTAAGCGTAATAGGCTCGACGACGACGAATCGGTCGTTGCCCACTTCGCATGCATCGGCCGCATCGCGCCTGCCCTGTCCGCCGCCCCGACCGCCGCCCCCGACCGCCGCCCATGCACGACACCCTGCCCCTGCTCGCCCACACCGCCTTTCCGGCCATTTCGCGCCGGCGCATCGAGACGTTGCAGGTCAACCTCGGCTACCGCTGCAACCAGAGCTGCCTGCACTGCCACGTCAATGCCGGCCCCAACCGCACCGAGGCCATGGACGAGGCGACGGTGGCGCTGGTGCTGCAGGTGCTGCGCGAGCGGCGCATCGGCACGCTCGACGTCACCGGCGGTGCGCCCGAGCTGCACCCGCAGTTCCGCCACCTCGTGCGCGAGGCGCGTACGCTCGGCGCCAAGGTGATCGACCGCTGCAACCTCACCATCCTCGGCGAGCCGGGGCAGGAGGACCTCGCGGCCTTCCTGGCCGGCCTCGACGTGGAGGTGGTGGCCTCGCTGCCCTGCTACGCCGCCGCCAACGTCGACCGCCAGCGCGGCGACGGCGTCTTCGAGCGCAGCATCGCCGGCCTGCGCAAGCTCAATGCGCTCGGCTACGGGGACGAGCACGGCGTGCGCGTGCTCAACCTCGTCTACAACCCGCAGGGCGCCTCGCTGCCGCCGGCGCAGGGGCCGCTCGAGGCCGACTACAAGCGCGAGCTGGCGGCGCACTTCGGCATCCGCTTCAACCACCTGTTCGCGCTCACCAACATGCCGATCCAGCGCTTCGGCAGCACGCTCGTCAGCAAGGGCACCTTCGCCGGCTACCTCCAGCTGCTGCGCGACGCCTACCGCCCGGACAACCTCGACACTGTGATGTGCCGCACCCTCGTCAGCGTCGACTGGCGGGGCGAGCTCTACGACTGCGACTTCAACCAGATGCTCGGCCTGCGTGCGCGCCTGGGCGGCCGGGCGCGGCCGCACCTGCGCGACCTCCTGCGCGACGACGGCGCCGGCAGCCCCATCCGCGTGGCCGAACATTGTTTCGGCTGCACGGCCGGGCAGGGCAGCAGTTGCGGCGGTGCACTCGCCGCGGGCAGCGTGGCGACGAGCCCGAGAGAAGGGGTGCCGGCATGAGCGGCGATACAGCATCCTCGCCCGCGGCGATGAACCCGGCGATGCAGGTTCGGATGCAGTCGCGCATGCAGGTGCAGCGCCGGAGCCTTCTCGCCGGCTCGTCGGCCGGCGCGCTGGCGCTGGCCTTGGGCCTCGCGGGCCTCGTGGCAGCGCCTGCGGCCTCGGCGCAGGGGGCCTTCGACCACAGCCACGCCGCCTGGACGGCGCTGCTGAAGAAGCATGTGCTCGCGCTGCGCGGCGGCCAGGCTTCGCAGGTGCGTTATGCCGCCTTCGCCGGCGAGCGCGCGGCGCTGAAGGCCTACCTCGAGGCGCTCTCGGCGGTGCCCGAGGCCACCTTCGCCGGCTGGAGCAAGCCGCAGCGCATGGCCTTCCTGATCAACGCCTACAACGCCTTCACGGTCGAGCTGATCCTCACGAAGTACCCGAAACTCGAGTCGATCAAGGACCTCGGCAGCCTCTTCCAGACCCCGTGGAAGCCGAGGTGGGTGCCGCTCCTGGGCACCCAGGTCTCGCTCGACGACATCGAGCACGAGATGCTGCGCAAGCGCGGCGCCTACGACGACCCGCGCGTGCACTTCGCCGTCAACTGCGCCAGCATCGGCTGCCCGGCGCTGCGCGAAGAGGCTTTCGTCCCCGAGCGGCTCGACGCGCAGCTCGACGAGCAGGCGCTGCGCTTCATGAGCGACCGCTCGCGCAACCGCTACAACGTGCCGCGCGGCCGGCTCGAGGTGAACAAGATCTTCGACTGGTTCGGCGAGGACTTCCGGCTCGGCCTGCGCGGCATTGCCTCGCTGCCGGCCTTCGCGGCGCGCTACGCCGACCAGCTGGCCGACACGCCGGCCGACCGCGAGCGCGTGCGCGGCGCGCAGGTCGAGATCGGCTTCCTCGAGTACGACTGGAAGCTGAACGACGTGCGTTGAGCCCCGGCCGGCTGCGCCGACCGGGTCGCTGCTCCATAGCGCCCATAGCGCCCATAGCGCCCAACGCCCCATCGCTGTCCCGATGCGCCTGTCGATCGTCATCCCCGCGCTGCGCGAGGCGGCCGGCATCGCCGCCACGCTGGCCGCGCTGGCGCCGTTGCGCGGGCGGGGTGCCGAGGTCATCGTCGTCGATGGCGGCAGCGACGACGGCACCACCGACATCGCCGCCGCCGCGGCCGACCTCGTGCTCGTCGCCGAGCCCGGCCGCGCGCGACAGATGAATGCCGGCGCCGCGGCGGCGCGCGGCGACATGCTGCTCTTCCTGCATGCGGATACGCGGCTGCCGGCGTGGGCCGACGCACGCGTGCAGGCGGCGACGGCGGACGGTGCCCGCTGGGGCCGCTTCGACGTGCGCATCGAAGGCCGGCCGCGCGTGCTGCGCCTCGTGGCGGCGCTGATGAACTGGCGCTCGCGCCTCACCGGCATCGCCACCGGCGACCAGGCCATCTTCGTCGAGCGCGCGCTCTTCGAGCAGATCGGCGGCTATGCCGAGCAGCCGCTGATGGAAGACATCGACCTCTCGCGCCGCCTGCGCGCGCACGGTGCGCCGGCCTGCCTGCGCGAGCGTGTCGTCACCTCGGGCCGGCGCTGGGAGCAGCGCGGGCCGTGGCGGACGATCTTCCTCATGTGGCGGCTGCGCTGGCGCTACTGGCGCGGCGAGTCGGCGCAGGCGCTGGCCGAGGCCTACCGGTGAAGGGCTGCGCCGTCATCGTCTTCGCACGCGCGCCGATCGCCGGGCAGGCGAAGACGCGCCTGGCCGGCGGCCTCGGGGCCGCCGGGGCGGCGGCGCTCGCCGAGCGCATGCTCGTGCATGCGGTGGCGCAGGCGGCCGCCGCGGGGTGCGAGGGGCTGGAGCTTTGCGTCACCCCGGACGGCGCGGCCCATCCGGTCTTCGTCGAACTCGGCCGCGCCCACCCGGCCCTGCGAATCACCGGCCAGGGCGAGGGCGACCTCGGCGAGCGCATGGCACGCGCGCTCGAGCGCACGCTGCGCTTGCATCGCGCCGCGCTGCTCATGGGCACCGATGCACCGGGGCTCGACGCGGCGATGATCCGGCAGGCGGGTGCGGCAGTTACAGCAGTCGAGGCAGTCGGGGCAGTCACGCCGGTCGGGGCGGGGCACGACGCCGTGTTCGTGCCCGCGCTCGACGGCGGCTATGCGCTCGTCGGCCTGGCGCGGCCGGCGCCTGAGCTCTTCGCCGGCATGGCCTGGAGCACGCCGCAGGTGATGCAGCACACGCGCGCACGCGCCGCGCGTGCCGGCCTGCGCATCGCCGAGCTGGCCCCGGTGGCCGACATCGATGTGCCCGAAGACCTCGTGTACCTGCCGCCGGCCTGGCGCCGCGAGCTCGGCATCACCGTCCCCGGCCCCGTTCCTGTCCCCAATTCCAACCCCAACCCCAACGAATCGATCCGGGAGAACTCGACATGACGAAGATCGCCGCACCCCGACGCCGCGCGCTGCGCCACCTGGGCGCGCTCGGCACGTGGGGAGCCCTCGCAGCGGCCCCCCTCGGCGCGGGGCTGCTCGCACGGCCTGGCCGCGCCGCCGCGCAAGGCAGCTTGCCGCCGCTGCGCTTCGGCGTCGGCCTCTTCCAGCCCGACCGCGAGCGCAACGACGCCACCTACCGACCGCTGGCCGAGCACCTGTCGCGCCGGCTGGCGCAGCCCGTGCAGTTGCGCACCGTGGACACCTGGGAGGGCCTGGCCAAGTCGCTCGCCAACGGCGAGACCGATCTGGCGCTGATGGGGCCGTGGGGCTACGTGCTCGCCAACCACGCCGCCGGCGCGAAGGTGGTGTCGACCATCCTCTACGACGGCAAGCCGGAGTACTTCGCGCTCATCGTCACGCACCCGGACTCGGGCCTCGCGAGCGTGCAGGACCTGCTCGGCGCCAAGGGCCGCGGCCGCAGTTTCGCCTTCGGCGACAAGGGCTCGACCTCGGGCTACCTGATCCCGCTGCACCTGTTCATGCAGCAGGGCATCGACCCCGAGCGGCACTTCGGGCGCGTGCTCTACACCAAGCACCAGGCAATCGAAACGCAGGTCGCCGCCGGCCAGCTCGACGCCGGGGCCGACTACAACCGCAACCGCAACGCGATGATCGAGCAGGGGCTCATCAAGGCCGAGCGCAGCAAGGTGATCTGGCAATCGCCGCCGCTGCCCAACGATGCGTTCGCGGTGAGCGAGGCGCTGGCCGGCGACGCCGCCTTCGTCGCGCGCTTGCGCTCGGCGCTGGCCGAAGTGGGTGGGTTGCTCGCCGCGCAGCCGGCATTGCTGCCGGCGCACTACACCGGCTTCGTCGAGACCGACAACGCCTTCTACAAGCCGATTCGCGATGCCGGCCTCGCGACCGGCAAGCTGAGCCCGAAGTGAGGCCGAGGTGAGCCCGAAGTGAGCGCCACCGCCGGCGCCGGCCTGGAAGCTGCTGTCGGCGTGCACGCCGCGGCCGGACTCGCGCCGCGGCGGCTGCGCTTCCTCGTGCTGGCGCTGGCCTATGCGCTGCTCGTCGCGGCCTGCCTCGGTTCGCTGTGGGCGGCGGGCGAGCTCTCGCTCGGGCGCAACCCGCTTGCCAACCTGCTGAAGTCGATCGGCGAGTTCGCCCGGCCGAGCTTCGTCGACCTGTGGACCGGCGCCGAGCGGCTCGAGTACCGCAGCGACGACGGCACGCTGCTGCGCGTGGAGAACCGGCGCGAGGCCGAGGCCGGTTTCCTCGCCGCGCTGGGCCGCGCCGCCTGGGTCACCTTCCAGATCGCGACGCTCGGCTCGCTGCTCGGCGCGCTGCTGGCGCTGCCGCTGGCCCTGGCCACGGCGCGCAACCTGCATGCGCCGCGCGCGCTCGCCGCGCCGGCCAAGGGCCTGCTCGATGCGGCGCGCGCCATCCACACGCT
Organism: Burkholderiales bacterium; assembly: GCA_016223165.1. Classification (GTDB taxonomy): domain Bacteria; phylum Pseudomonadota; class Gammaproteobacteria; order Burkholderiales; family Burkholderiaceae_C; genus Rubrivivax. Next base: position 1,534,948 of record JACRPO010000009.1, on the reverse strand, counting down.
CGTCTTCGGCCTGCTGCTGGTGGGCATCGTCGGGCTCGGGCCGACAGCGGGCATCCTCGCCATCGCGCTGCACTCGATGGGCACCTATGGCAAGCTCTTCGCCGAGAGCGTGGAGACGCTCGACATGGCCGCCGTCGACGCCGTGCGCGCCACCGGCGCGACGCCGGCGCAGGTGTTCTTCCAGGCCCTCCTGCCCTCGGTGCTGCCGCAGTTCGTGAGCCACCACCTCTATGTGTGGGAGTTCAACATCCGCGACTCGACGGTGCTCGGGCTCATCGGGGCCGGCGGCCTCGGCCTGCTCATCTCCGAGGCCGTGTCGCTCTTCCAGTGGAGCCGGCTGGCGACGCTGCTGCTCGTGGTGGTGGCGCTGGTGATGGTCTTCGATGCGCTCTCGCGGCGCGTGCGGCAGGCGCTGCTGTGAACGCTTCGGTGCTCACGCCGGCGGCCATGGCGGCGGGCACCGCCATGCAGGCGGCGGCCGCAGCGACGCCGCTCGCCGTGGAGATCGACGGGCTCGCCGTCGTGCGCGGCGGCCGCGTGCTGCTCGAACTGCCGCGCCTGGCCGTGCGCGCCGGCGAGCGCGTGGCCATCGTCGGCGCCAACGGCGCGGGCAAGAGCACGCTGCTGCGCGTGCTCGGCGGTTTCGTGCCGGCCACCACCGGGCGCGTGCGTGTTCTCGGGCGTGAACTCGGGCGCGAGCTCGGCCCCGCCTTGCCGGCGCGCGCGCTGCGCGAGCTGCGCGCCGAAGTCGGGCAGATGATGCAGGGCCTGCACCCGGTGCCGCGGCTCACGGCGCGCGAGAACGTGCTCATCGGCGCGCTCGCGCGCTGGCCCGGCTGGCGCAGCTGGGCGCGCCTGCCATCACCCGCGCTGCGCGCCGAGGCCGAAGCGGCGCTGGCCGAGCTGGGCCTCGCCGCCCTGGCCGATCAGCGCGCCGACCGGCTCTCCGGCGGCGAGCGGCAGAAGCTGGCGCTGGCGCGCCTGCGCCTGCAGCGGCCGCGCCTCGTGCTTGCCGACGAGCCGACTTCGGCGCTCGACCCCACGGCGGTGGAAGAGGCCTGCGCCGTGCTCGCCGGCGTGGCGCAGGGCGCGACGCTGCTCACGGTGCTGCACCATCCGGCGCTGCTGCCGCGGCTGGCCGGGCGCGTGATCGGCCTGCGCGAGGGCCGGCTCGTCTGGGACCTGCCCGTGGAGCGTGTCGACGCCGAGTCGCTGGCGCAGGTGTACCGCGCCGTCGCCAGGCCCGGGCCCGGGCTCGGCGCGCCGGCCGACGAGGTCCACCTCGCGCCGGCGCTCGTCGACGGTCGCGCTCGAGGAGTCGCGTGATGAACCCCGACACCGAGTCCGCCGCTCCCGGCCGCTCCTGCCCGCTGCGCTATCGCTATCGGCCCGAGGACATCGCGCAGGCCGAGGTGCCCGCGGGCCTGCGCGACCTCGATGTGCTCTACGTCGTCGGCGGCCTCTACGGCAACGAGCCGGCGCTGCAGCAGGTGCTGCGCCTCTTCGAGCGCGAGCGCGGCCGCCGTGCGCTCGTCTTCAACGGCGACTTCCACTGGTTCGACATCGACCCCGCCGTCTTCGCGCGCGTGCAGCGCGAGGTGCTCGCGCACGCGGCGCAGCGCGGCAACGTCGAGACCGAGATCGCCGCCGTGCCGGTGGGCGACCTGCCGGATGACATGCCGGGTGCGGATGCCGGCTGCGGCTGCGCCTACCCGGCCTGGGTGGGCGACGCGGTGGTCGAGCGCAGCAACCGCATCCTCGCGCGCCTGCGCGGCGCGGCCGGCCCGGCGCAGCGCGCCGAGCTGGCGGCGCTGCCGATGTGGCAGCCGGCCTCGGTGGGCCCCTGGCGCGTCGGCCTCGTGCACGGCGACGCCGAGTCGCTCGCCGGCTGGGGCTTCGCGCAGGAGCACCTGGCCGAGGCGGCGCGGCGCGAAGCGGCACGCCGCTGGTGTGTGCGCGCCGGCGTGCAGGCCTTCGCCTGCAGCCACACCTGCCTGCCGGTGTTCTGCGAGCTGTCCGCGTCCTCGGCCGCAGATGCAACTGCGTCTGCACCTGAGCCGGCATTTGCAGCGGCGTCCGCACCTGCGCCGGCGGGTGAGCGCTGGGTGCTGAACAACGGCGCCGCCGGCATGCCCAACTTCGGCGGCGACCCGGCGGGCCTGCTGACCCGTGTCGCGCTTTCGCCGTTCGAGGGCCGCGAGCGGCGCTTCGGCGTGCGGCGCGACGAGGTCTTCGCCGAAGGCATCGCCATCGAGTACGACGCCGATGCCTGGCGGCGCCGCTTCCTCGCCGACTGGCCGGCCGGCAGCGACGCGCATGCCTCGTACCACCAGCGCATCGAGCGTGGCCCGGCCTACTGCGTCGAGGAGGCGCTGCGCACGCGCGGCTGATGCGGCGCGGGTTGCCCGGCGCCGGCCGGCGATACTTGCGCGCAGGCTGCGGCACACCCTCGCCGGCGCGGCCGCTGCAGCGTTCTCCCGCAAGCCCATGCTCCGCTACCGCACGCTCCCCGTCACCCCGTTCCAGCAGAACTGCTCCATCGTCTGGTGCGACCGCACGATGGAAGGCGCCGTCATCGACCCGGGCGGCGACCTGCCGCGCATCAAGGCGGCGGTGCACGAGCTCGGCGTGACGTTGAAGCAGATCCTGCTCACGCACGCGCACATCGACCATGCCGGCGGCACCGGCACGCTGGCGCGCGAGCTCGGCCTGCCCATCGTCGGCCCGCACGAGGGCGACCAGTTCTGGATCGACGGCCTCGCGCAGCAGTCGCGCATGTTCGGTCTCGCGCCGGCCGAGCCGTTCACACCCACGCGCTGGCTGCACGAGGGCGACACGGTGCAAGTGGGCGAGAGCAAGCTCGACGTGCACCATTGCCCCGGGCACACGCCCGGGCACGTGGTCTTCCACAGCGCCGAGGCCGGCCGCGCCTTCGTCGGCGACGTGCTCTTCGCCGGCAGCATCGGCCGCACCGACTTCCCCGGCGGCGACCACGACATGCTGATCGCCAGCATCACTCAGCGCCTGTGGCCGCTCGGCGACGGTACCGTCTTCATCCCTGGCCACGGGCCCGAGAGCAGCTTCGGGCGCGAGCGGCGCACGAATCCGTATGTCTCGGATGTCTCGGATGCCTGAGCGGCGTGAGCAGCGCATCGGCTCGTCGAGCCGAGCTGCACGACAAGGCGCATGAAGGTCGTCTCGCTCCCGCGGCCCGGCCCGCCCTGCCGCAACGAAGCCGTGCCGCGATGACCCTGCGGCCGTTGCACGAGATGCCACGCGCAACAGCGCGCGCCGTGCACACGGTGCTCGCCGACATCGACGACACGCTCAGCACCGAGGGCCGCCTCACCGCCGCCGCCTACACGGCGCTAGAGCAGCTGCACGAGGCCGGCCTGCGCGTCGTGCCGGTCACCGGCCGGCCGGCCGGCTGGTGCGACCACGTGGCGCGCTTCTGGCCGGTGGACGCGGTGGTGGGCGAGAACGGCGCCTTCTACATGTGGCATGACCACGCCGCGAAGCGCCTGCACACTCGCCACTGGCTCGACGAAGCCGGCCGCGCCGTCGCCACCGCCCGGCTCGCTGCCGTGCGCGAGCGCATCCTCGCCGAGGTGCCGGGCTGCGCCGTCGCCTCCGACCAGTTCTGCCGCCTCTACGACCTCGCGATCGACTTCTGCGAGGACGTGCCGCCGCTGCCGCCCGAGGCCGTGGACCGCATCGTCGCGCTCATGCACGAAGCGGGCATGACGGCCAAGGTGAGCTCGATCCACGTCAACGGCTGGTTCGGCGAGTGGGACAAGCTGGCGATGACGCGGCGGCTGTTCGCCGAACGTTTCGGCGTTGACATCGACGAAGCCGGCGAGGCCGCGCGCATCGTCTTCGTCGGCGACTCGCCGAACGACGAACCGATGTTCGGCTTCTTCGCCAACGCGGTGGGCGTGGCGAACGTGCTCGCGGCGCGCGCGCGCATGCGGGCCTTGCCGGCCTGGCTCACGCCTTCCCCGGCCGGGGCCGGCTTCGTCGAGCTGGCGCGCCACCTGCTGGCGGCGCGCGCCTGACGGCGGCCCGCCGAAGCGGCCGGCCGGCACGCCGGCAAGGGCTGCGCAAGGCCCAGGGCGGGACTTCCGGATCGCGAGCGTGAAGGCGAAGGTCTCGCCACCGGGCAACCCAGCATTTCGCGTTACAGCCGTAATGTGTATCGTCGGGCCATGCCCGCTGTTCGCCGCCCGCTTGCGTCCGATACCGCCCGCCCTGCGCCGGCCCGCGCCGCGCGCGCCCCGGCCGGCCTGAAGGCGCGCCGCGCCGAGGCCACGCGCCAACATCTCATCGGCACGGCCATCGACGTGCTGCATGAACGCAGCTACCAGGGCGCCACGGTGTTCGAAGTGGCCAAGGCCGCGGGAGTGACGCCCGGGGCGCTGCAGCATCACTTCGGCTCCAAGGCGGTGCTGATGATGCAGGTGACGGACGCCATCATCCGCGCCAGCGGCCCGGAGGGCGTGGCCTGGCCGGCGGCCGAGGGGCCGCTTTCCGAACGCTGCCTGGGCCTCGTGCTGGCGCTGTGGCGGCGCGCCTATGAGCCGCCGCGTTTCCTGGCCGCCTGGGCGGTCTACTTCGGCAGCGCGGGCGAGCCCGAACTGCGATCGCACATCGCCGAGCAGCGCGGCGCGCTCACCCAGGCGCTGCACCGGCGCTTCGTGCAGGTGTTGCCCGAACTGGCCGCCACCGCGGATTCGCAAGCCCTGGTGCAGCTGGTCCTGTCCAGCCTGCGTGGCCTGGGCGTCGTGCGCCTGTTCGGCCCCGCGCCGGCGCAGGAGCGGCGGCAGCTGCAGCTGCTGGCCCAGCTGATCGAAAGCCATTGCCGTGCCGCCGTGCCCACCGGCGGCGGCGCGGCCTCCCACGCCCCTTCGTCCCGGAGAACCTGACCCATGTCCCCTTCACCCCAACGCGCCCGTCTTCATCTGGTGGGTCTGGCCGCGGCCGCCCTGTGGAGTCCACTGGCGGCCCTGGCGGCCTTCCCCGACAGGCCGATCACCATCGTCGTGCCCTACCCGCCGGGCGGCGCGGCCGACGTGCTGGGGCGCATCACCGCGCGGCACATGCAGTTGCAGCTTCCGGGCAGCACCTTCGTGGTGGAGAACAAGGCCGGCGCCGGGACCGCGGTGGGTGCGCAGGCGGTGGCCCAGGCCGCGCCCGACGGCTACACCTTGCTGACCAGCAGCAACACCACCTGGACGATGAATCCGGCGCTGAAGGCGAAACTGCCCTATGACACGATCAAGAGCTTCGAGGCCATCGGCACCATCGGCAGCATTCCGCTCATGGTCGTGGCCCACCCCGGTGCGCCCTTCAACAACGTGCGCGAGCTGGTGGCGCACGCCAAGGCGCAGCCGGGCAAGCTCAACTACGCGTCCTTCGGCGCGGGCACCAGTTCGCACTTCGCCGGCGAGATGTTCAAGGCGGCCGCCGGCGTGGACATCGTGCACGTGCCCTACAAGGGCAGCGCGCCGGCGATGCAGGACCTCATCGGCGGCCAGGTGCCGCTGTCCTTCGACACCAACATCGCCTCGGTGCCGCAGATGAAGGCCGGCAAGATCAAGGCCCTGGCCGTCACCACCGCCAAGCGCATTTCCAGCGCGCCCGAAGTGCCCACGCTGGCCGAAGCGGGCCTGTCCGGTTTCGAGCTGTCGGCCTGGGTGTCGTTCGTGGCGCCGCGCGGCCTGCCCGAAGGCGTGCGCGCCACGTTGGTGAAGGCCCTCGCCGACGCCGTGGCCACGCCGGCCATGCAGGCCGACCTGGCCAAGGCCGGCCTGGAGCTGGGCTACGAGCCGCCCGCCGCCTTCGAGGCGCGCGTGAACCGCGAGCTGCCGATGATGCGCGAGCTGGTGAAGAAGGCCAACATCACCGTCGATTGATGGGCACCGGCGATGCATGCCGATGACCTGGTGGCCCTGACTGCCCTCACTGCGGTGCAGCAGCGCCGCCTGATCGGCCGGCGCTTGCTCTCGCCGGTGGAGCTGATGCGGGCCTGCATCGCCCGCATGGAGGCGCTGAACCCCGGCGTGAACGCCCTGGCGGCCACCGACTTCGAGCGTGCCCTGGGCCAGGCCCGGGTGGCCGAGGCGCAGGTGATGCGCGGCGAACCGCTGGGCCTGCTGCATGGCCTGCCCCTGGGCGTGAAGGACCTGCAGAACACGGCCGGCCTGCTCACCACCTACGGCAACGTGGGGCTGCGCGGCTTCGTGCCCGGCGAGGACATCGGCCTCGTGGCGCGCCTGAAGGCGGCCGGCGCCATCGTCACCGCCAAGACCAATGTTCCCGACATGGGCGCCGGCGCCAACACCCGCAACCCGGTGTGGGGCGCCACGGGCAACCCGTTCAACCCGCTGCTCAATGCCGGCGGTTCCTCGGGCGGCTCGGCCGCGGCGCTGGCCTGCGACATGCTGCCGCTGTGCACCGGCTCCGACACCGGCGGCTCGCTGCGCATTCCCGCGGCGCTGTGCGGCGTGGTCGGCCTGCGGCCCTCACCGGCCATGGTGGCGAACACGGCGCGGCCCCTGGGCTGGTCGGCCATCTCGGTGCTGGGGCCGATGGGGCGCGACGTGGCCGACACCGCGCTGCTGATGGCCGCCAGCGTCGGCTTCGATGCGCGCGACCCGCTCTCGGCGCCGGTGGCGGCGCAGGACTTCCTGCACCTGCCCGAGGTGGATCTCTCCTGCCTGCGCGTGGGCTTCACCGAAGACTTCGGCCTGTGCGCGGTGGATGCCGGCATTCGCCGCACCTTCCGCCACCGCGTGGAGGCGCTGCGGCGGCATGTGTCGAGCTGCGAGCCCTGGACACCGGCCTTGGGCGATGCCGACCGCGCCTTCGACGTGCTGCGCGCCGAGGCCTTCCTGGCCGCGTTTGCCGACACCTGCCGCAGTGCGCCCGACACGCTGGGGCCGAACGTGCGCGCCAACGTGGAGCTCGCCGCCGGCATCACCCTGGCCGACCGCGCCTGGGCACACCTGGAACAGACGCGGCTGGCGCGGCAGTTCGCCGCGGCGTTCGAGCACTTCGACGTGTTGCTCGCGCCGGTGTCGCCGGTGTCGCCCTTCCCGTGGACGGAACTGTTTGCCAAGGAGGTGGACGGCCAGGCCATGCGCAACTACTACCAGTGGCTGGGCCTGACCTATGTGGCCACGCTGGCCACGAACCCGGCGCTTTCGCTGCCCAGCGGCGTCGACGCCGCCGGCATGCCCTTCGGCCTGCAGGTCATCGGCCGGCTGAACGGCGACGCGGCCCTGATGGGCGCGGCGCGGGCGATGGAGCAGGCCTTCGCGGGCGATGCCGCGCTCGGCCGGCCGAGGCCCGATGCGGCGGCGCTGCGACAGCCGCGGCCGGAGCTGCGCGCCATCGTCACGCATCCGCCGCTGGCCGCGGGGCAGGGTGGTGGCGAGGGGGCGCTCAGTCCGGTGTGACTCGGTCCGGTGTGACGAAGCCGCACTCGATCACGGCGCAGCCTCCGGGTAGAGCCCGCGGACGCGGCCGAAGAGTCGCGTCAGGCCGAGCAGGGCATCGATGTGCGGCGTGCGCAGGCCCAGCCGGCGGCCGATCTCCTGCACGGCGGCGACGATGGCGTCGAGCTCGATGGGCCGGCCCGCCTCCACGTCCTGCAGCATCGAGGTCTTGAAGGCGCCGAGCCTGGCGGTGATGGCGTGCCGGTCTTCGGCGCTTTGCTCGATGCGGCAGCCGATGCGCTCGCCGATGGCCGCCGCCTCGCCCATCGCGGCCGAGCAGAACGCGCGCACCAGCGGGTCGGCGAGCACGCGCTCGATGGTGGCGCCGGTGATCGCGCTCACCGGGTTCATCGTCATGTTGCCCCACAGCTTGTACCAGATGTCGTAGCGCACGCGCTCGCTTTGCGTCACGTCGAAGCCGGCATGCGCGAGCAGCGCTGCGACGGCCTGCACGCGTGGGCTGGTGCCGCCCGTGCTGCCCGCGCCGCCGGTGCCGGGCTCGCCGACGATCAACCCCTGCCCCACCTGGTGCTGCACGAGGCCCGGCTCGGGCGTGGAGGTGCTGGCGTGCACGACGCAGCCCAGCACCTGCTCGAACGGGATCGCCGCGGCGATTTCGCCGCCCGGATCGACGCTGTGCAGCGCGCCGCCGGGGAATCCGGCCACGCCCTGGCAGAACCACCAGGGCACGCCGTTCATCGCCGGCAGCACCAGCGTGTGCGGCGCGAGCAGCGGCGCGATGCTGCGCGCCACCTGCGTGAGCGCCGGACCCTTGACGGCGATGACCACGAGGTCCTGCGGCCCGAGTTCGGCGGCGCTGTCGCTGGCGCGCGCCTTGGCCTGCACGAGGCCGCCGGCCGTCTGCAGCCGCCAGCCGTGCTGCCGCAGCGCCGCCAGCGTGGCGCCGCGCGCCACCGCGCTCACCTCGGCCCGCCCGGCCGCCGCGAGCCGGGTACCGATGAAGCCGCCGATGGCGCCGGCGCCGACGATGCAGACCTTGTTCATGCCTTGCCTTCCTCCGCGCGGTGCAGGTGGTGCCCGAGGCGCGCGATCACACGCCTCACGCGCGCGTCACGCGCATCACACGAGCACGCGCTCGATGCCGCCGGCGTTGGCGCGCGCCACGTAGTCCTCGAGCCAGCTCTCGCCGAGCATCTTGCGCGCCATCTCGACGACGATGTAGTCGGCCTCGAGCAGCCCGTTCGTCAGGTCGCCTTCGTAGCGCTGCAGGCCCTGCAGGCAGCTCGGGCAGCTCGTCAGCACCTTGGTCGTCTTCGCTGCTGCGGCCTGCGGTGCGCGTTCGCGCAAGCTCGCCTCGTTGCGCTTGAGCTCCTCGGCCTTGCGGAAGCGCACCTGCGTGGCGATGTCGGGCCGCGTCACGCCGAGCGTGCCGCTCTCGCCGCAGCAGCGCTCGGTCTTCAGCACCTCGGCGCCGGTGAGCGCGCGCACGGTGAGCATCGGGTCCTGCGCCTTCATCGGGCTGTGGCAGGGGTCGTGGTAGAGGTAGGCGGCGTCGTTGGCTTCGAGCCTGATGCCCTTCTCGAACAGGTAGTCGTGGATGTCGACGATGCGGCAGCCCGGGAAGATCTGCTCGAACTCGTAGCCCTGCAGCTGGTCGTAGCAGGTGCCGCAGCTGACGATCACCGTCTTGATGTCGAGGTAGTTCAGCGTGTTGGCGACACGGTGGAAGAGCACGCGGTTGTCGGTGATCATCTTCTCGGCGCGGTCGTACTGGCCGCTGCCGCGCTGCGGGTAGCCGCAGCACAGGTACCCCGGCGGCAGCACCGTCTGCACGCCGGCGCGCCACAGCATCGCCTGCGTCGCCAGGCCCACCTGGCTGAACAGGCGCTCGCTGCCGCAACCCGGGAAGTAGAAGACGGCCTCCGTCTCCGCGCTCGTCGCCGCGGGGTCGCGGATGATGGGGACGTAGTCCTTGTCCTCGATGTCGAGCAGCGCGCGCGCGGTGCGCTTGGGCAGGCCGCCGGGCATCTTGCGGTTGATGAAGTGGATCACCTGCTCCTTCAGCGGTGCCGGGCCGAGCGTCGCCGGCGGGTGCGCGGCCTGGTGCCTGGCCAGCGGCTTCATCAGGTCGTGCACGAAGCGCTGCACCTTGAAGCCCACGCCCACCATCGCGCGGCGCATGAGGCGGATCGTCTCCGGGTTCGTCGCGTTGAGGAAGGCCATCGCCGCCGCGTTGCCCGGCCGGAAGCTCTTGTGCCCGAGCTTGCGCAGCAGGTTGCGCATGTTCATCGAGACGTCGCCGAAGTCGATCTTCACCGGGCACGGGCTCAGGCACTTGTGGCACACGGTGCAGTGGTCGGCGACGTCCTCGAACTCCTCCCAGTGCTTGAGGCTGACGCCGCGGCGCGTCTGCTCCTCGTAGAGGAAGGCCTCGATCAGGAGCGAGGTGGCGAGGATCTTGTTGCGCGGGCTGTACAGCAGGTTGGCGCGCGGCACGTGCGTGGCGCACACCGGCTTGCACTTGCCGCAGCGCAGGCAGTCCTTGATGCTGGCGCTGATCTCGCCGATGTCGCTCTGCTGCATGATGAGCGACTCATGGCCCATCAGGTTGAAGCTGGGCGTGTAGGCCGAGGAGAGGTCGGCGGCGTAGGCCGATGAGTCGCCACCGCCGCGCAGCAGCTTGCCCCGGTTGAAGCGCCCCTCGGGGTCCACGCGCGCCTTGTATTCGGCGAACGGCCGCACCTCCTCGTCGCTCAGGAATTCGAGCTTGGTGATGCCGATGCCGTGCTCGCCGGAGATGACGCCGCCGAGGCTGCGCGCCAGCACCATGATGCGGGCCACCGCCTGATGCGCCGTCTGCAGCATGGCGTAGTTGTCGCTGTTGACGGGGATGTTGGTGTGCACGTTGCCGTCGCCGGCGTGCATGTGCAGCGCCACCCAGACACGGCCGCGCAGCACCTCCTGGTGGATGCGGCGGCACTCGTCGAGGAGGGGCGTGAAAGCGCTGCCGGCGAAGATGCCTAGCAGCGGCTTCAGGATCTGCGTCTTCCAGCTCGCGCGCCAGCGCCAGTCCTGCAGCATCGCGAAGCAGGTCTCGCCGGCGCCTTGCCCGTCTTGCGCACCGTGCGCGCTCTGCGCCTGCACGATGTCGAGCTCGGCCAGCCAGTGCGACCACAGGCCGCGCACCTCGGCGAGCAGCGCCTGTGCCTGCAGCACACGGTCTTCGAGCAGCTCGGCGCTCGGGATCTCGCCGGCGTCGTCGCTCTTGCCCAGGGGAAGATTGCCGCGCGCGAAGAAGGCGATCAGCGCCTCGATCAGTTCGAGCTTGTTGCGCAGCGAGAGCTCGATATTGATGCGCTCGATGCCTTCGGTGTACTCGCCCATGCGCGGCAGCGGGATGACCACGTCTTCGTTGATCTTGAAGGCGTTGGTGTGCTTGGCGATCGCCGCCGTGCGCTTGCGGTCGAGCCAGAATTTCTTGCGCGCGTCGGCGCTCACGGCAACGAAGCCCTCGCCGTTGCGCGCGTTGGCGATGCGCACCACCTCGCTGGTGGCGCGCGCCACCGCGGCCTCGTCGTCGCCGACGATGTCGCCCACCAGCACCATCTTCGGCAAGCCCGAGGCGCCGATCGCGGCCAAGCCCCGCTTGCTTTTCGTCGTGTAGCCCACGGCGCGCAGGTAGCGGTCGTCCAGATGCTCGAGGCCGGCGAGCTTCACGTCGGTCTGTGCGAACAGGTAGTCCTTGATCTCGACGATGCTCGGCACCGCGTCCTTGGGGTTGCCGAAGAACTCCAGGCACACGGTGCGCGTGTGCGCCGGCATGCGGTGCACGACCCAGCGTGCGCTCGTGATGAGCCCGTCGCAACCTTCCTTCTGGATGCCGGGCAGGCCGGCGAGGAACTTGTCGGTGACGTCCTTGCCCAGGCCCTCCTTGCGGAAGACGCCGCCCGGGATGTCGAGCCGCTCGCTGCGCTCGAGCTTGCGGCCGCTGGCGTCGAGGTAGCGCAGCTCGAAGCTCGCCACCTCGGCGTCGTGGATCTTGCCGAGGTTGTGGTTCAGGCGCACCACCTCCAGCCACTTGGCCTCGGGCGTCACCATCTTCCAGCTCGCCAGGTTGTCGAGCGCCGTGCCCCACAGCACCGCCTTCTTGCCGCCGGCATTCATCGCGACGTTGCCGCCGACGCAGCTCGCCTCGGCGCTCGTCGGGTCGACGGCGAAGACATAGCCCGCCTGCTCGGCGGCATCGGCGACGCGCTGCGTCACCACGCCGGCCTCGGTCCACACCGTCGGCACGGGGCGCTCGACGCCGGGCAGCACCATGAGCTCGACCTCGCTCATCGCCTCGAGCTTCTCGGTGTTGATGACCGCGCTCTTCCACGTCAGCGGCACGGCGCCGCCGGTGTAGCCGGTGCCGCCGCCGCGCGGGATGATGGTCAGGCCGAGCTCGATGCAGCCGGCCACCAGCCGCGCCATCTCGGCCTCGGTGTCGGGCGTGAGCACGACGAAGGGGACCTCGACGCGCCAGTCGGTGGCGTCGGTGACGTGCGAGACGCGCGAGAGGCCGTCGAACTTGATGTTGTCGCGCCCGCCATCACGCGAGAACGCGCGCCCCAGCACCTGCCGCGTCCTGCGCCGCAGGTCCCACACGGCGCGGAAGTGCGCCGCGAAGCGCTCCACCGCGCCGCTCGCGGCCTCGAGCAGCTCGCCGACGAGCGCGTCACGTTCGCCGCCCACCTCGGGCGTGCGCCGACGGCCCACCTCGCCCAGGCGATGATGCAGCGCGTCGATGAGCATCTGGCGCCGCTTCGGGTTCTCGAGCAGGTCGTCCTCGAGATACGGGTTGCGCTGCACGACCCAGATGTCGCCCAGCACCTCGTACAGCATGCGCGCGCTGCGGCCGGTGCGGCGTTCGCGGCGCAGCTGGTCGAGGATCTGCCAGGCCCGCGCGCCGAGGAGGCGCAGCACGATCTCGCGGTCCGAGAACGAGGTGTAGTTGTAGGGAATCTCGCGCAGGCGCGGCGCCGGCTCGTCGGACGCGATGGCGGCAGCGGCGGGGGTCGAGATCGTCGGGTGCGGGGCGTTCATAGGGTTAGTGCGGATGCTAACGGACGCTCTCGGACGCCTCGGACGCCGCTGGGCGGCCCGCCCGCAAGGCTGTCGCGTGCGTCCCCAGCGCCGGGGTTACCCCGGTTGCCGCGCTCCACCCGGCATGACAGAAACCGAAGTGTCACGGAGGCCGCCCAGAATGCGCGGTTCGGTCCGTCGATTTCTCAGGAGCCCACAGTCATGCACACGAAGTTCAAACCCCTTGCCTCGATCCTGGCGGCTGCCGCCTTCGGGGTCGCGATGCCCGCGCAGGCGCAGGTCGAGATCCAGTGGTGGCACGCCATGGGCGGCCAGCTCGGCGAGTGGGTCAACAGCCTGGCCAAGGGCTTCAACGACAGCCAGAAGGACTACAGGGTCGTGCCCGTCTACAAGGGCAACTACGCCGATACGCTGACCGCCGGCGTGGCCGCCTTCCGTGCCGGCAACGCGCCGCACATCCTGCAGGTCTTCGAGGTCGGCACCGCCAACATGATGGCCAGCAAGGGTGCGATCGTGCCGGTCAGCGAGGTGATGAAGATCGGCGGCGTCAAGTTCGACCCGAGCGTCTACGTGCCGGCCGTGGCCGGCTACTACACGGCGCCCAACGGCCAGATGCTGAGCCTGCCGTTCAACAGCAGCACGTCGGTGTTCCACTACAACAAGGACGCCTTCAAGGCCGCCGGTCTCGACACCGACAAGCCGCCCAAGACCTGGCCGGAGGTGGCCCTGGCCGCCGCCAAGCTCAAGGCCAACGGCCACAAGTGCCCGTTCACGACGAGCTGGGTCAGCTGGACGCAGCTCGAGAACTTCAGCGCCTGGCACAACGTCGAGTACGCCACCTTGCGCAACGGCTTCAACGGCCTGGGCACGCGGCTGGCCATCACGACGCCGCTGCACGTGCGCCACATCGAGAACCTGGCCAACATGGCGCAGCAGGGGCTGTTCGTCTACAAGGGGCGCGACAACGCGCCCGATGCCACCTTCGTCTCCGGCGAATGCGCGATGTACACCGGCAGCTCGGCGCTGTACGGCGCCGTCAAGCGCAATGCCAAGTTCGCCGCCGGCATCAGCGCGCTGCCGTTCTACCCCGACGTGGCCGGCGCACCGCAGAACACCGTGATCGGCGGCGCGAGCCTGTGGGTCATGGGCGGCAAGAAGCCTGCCGAGTACAAGGGCGTGGCGCTGTTCTTCAACTACATCTCCGAGCCGCAGGTGCAGGCCAAGAGCCACCAGGACACCGGCTACCTGCCCATCACGACGGCGGCGTTCGGCATCACCGAGAAGGCCGGCTTCTACAAGGCCAACCCCGGCACCGACATCAGCGTCACGCAGATGATCCGCAAGACCACCGACAAGTCGCGCGGCATCCGGCTCGGCAACTTCCTGCAGATCCGAACCATCCTGAACGAGGAGATGGAGCAGGTGTGGTCCGGCAAGAAGAGCGCCAAGCAGGGGCTCGAGGACGCCAAGAAGCGCGGCGACGCCGAGCTCGAGAAGTTCCAGAAAGCGAACAAGGGCTGAGGACCCGAGCCCTTGGCCGTCGAAAAGCGCGTCCGCTTCAAGAGCTGGTGGCTGCCCTGGGCGCTGATCGCGCCGCAGATGGCCATCATCCTCGTCTTCTTCTTCTGGCCGGCGGCGCAGGCGCTGTGGTTCAGCGTGCAGCAGCAGGATGCGTTCGGCACCAGCACGCAGTTCGTCGGCCTGGACAACTTCGAAGCCCTGCTCGCGGACGACAGCTACCTCGCCTCGTTCAAGACCACGGCTGTCTTCTCGGTCGCGGTGGCGGCGGTGGGGCTCACGCTGTCGCTGCTGCTGGCGGTGATGGCCGACCGCGTCGTCAAGGCGTCGCGCCTGTACAAGACGCTGCTCGTCTGGCCGTACGCGGTGGCGCCGGCGGTGGCGGGCGTGCTGTGGCTGTTCATGTTCGCGCCGTCCATCGGCGTCGTCAGCTACGGGCTGCGCGCGCTCGGCTTCGACTGGAACCACCTGCTCGACGGCACGCACGCGATGATCCTCATCGTCTTCGCGGCGGTGTGGAAGCAGATCTCCTACAACTTCCTCTTCTTCCTCGCCGGGCTGCAAAGCATTCCGAAGAGCCTCATCGAGGCCGCCGCCATCGACGGCGCCGGCCCGTGGCGGCGCTTCTGGACGGTGCAGTTCCCGCTGCTCACGCCGACCACCTTCTTCCTGCTCGTCATCAACATCATCTACGTCTTCATCGACACCTTCGCCATCGTCGACGCCGCCACCTCGGGCGGCCCGGGCAAGGAGACGGCGATCCTCGTCTACAAGCTCTACTTCGACGGCTTCAAGGCGCTGGACCTCGGCGGCTCGGCTTCGCAGTCGGTGGTGCTGATGGGCATCCTGGTGGCGCTGACGGTGATCCAGTTCCGCTATGTCGAGCGGCGCGTCCACTACTGAAGCGAAGGGCGCCAAGACGTGATCGAGAACCGCCCGCTCGCGACCGTGCTGTCGCACCTGACGCTGATCCTCGGCGTGCTCGTGGTCGCCTTTCCCGTCTATCTCACCTTCGTCGCCAGCACGCAGACGGCCGAACAGATCGTGCAGAACGTGCCGATGTCACTGCTGCCGGGCAGCAACATCGTCGCGAGCTACAAGCTCGCGCTCTTCGGCGGCGAGACGGCCTACGGCGGCAGGCTGCCGCCGGCCGGCCCGATGCTCTTCGTGAGCCTCGTCTCGGCGCTCGTCATCTCGATCGGCAAGATCGTGATCTCGCTGCTCTCGGCCTTCGCAGTGGTCTACTTCCGCTTCCCCGGCCGCAGCCTCGTCTTCTGGATGATCTTCGTGACCCTGATGCTGCCGGTGGAGGTGCGCATCCTGCCCACCTACAAGGTCGTCTCCGACCTCGGCATGCTCAACACCTATGCCGGCCTGACGGTGCCGCTGATCGCCAGCGCCACGGCGACCTTCCTGTTCCGCCAGTTCTTCCTCACCGTGCCCGACGAGCTGGTCGAGGCAGCGCGCATCGACGGCGCCGGCCCGATGCGCTTCTTCAAGGACGTGCTGCTGCCGCTGTCCTCCACCAGCATCGCGGCGCTCTTCGTCATCCAGTTCATCTACGGCTGGAACCAGTATCTCTGGCCGCTGCTCATGACCACCGAGGAGAACATGTACCCGGTGGTGATGGGCATCAAGCGCATGATCACCGGCGGCGATGCGGCCACCGAATGGAACGCCGTCATGGCCACCGCGATGCTGGCGATGATCCCGCCGGCGCTGGTGGTGATCCTGATGCAGAAGTGGTTCGTCAAGGGCCTGGTCGACTCCGAGAAGTAGAACGGGCGCGACCGCGCAACGAGGGAACGAGGAACGCATGGGCGCCATTTCGCTGCGCAACGTCGAGAAGACCTACGCCCCCGGCAGCAAGGGGGCGGTCAAGGTGATCCACGGCGTCAACGCCGAGATCGCCGACGGCGAGTTCGTCGTCATCGTGGGGCCGAGCGGCTGCGGCAAGAGCACGCTGCTGCGCATGGTAGCGGGGCTCGAAGAGATCACCGGCGGCGAGATCGACATCGGCGGGCGCGTCGTCAACCGGCTCGAGCCGAGCGAGCGCGACATCGCGATGGTCTTCCAGAACTACGCGCTCTACCCGCACATGAGCGTGTACGACAACATGGCCTACGGGCTGAAGATCGCCAAGGTGCCGAAAGCCGACATCGACACGCGCGTGGCCAAGGCGGCGAAGATCCTGGAGCTGTCGCATCTGCTCGACCGCAAGCCGCGCCAGCTCTCGGGCGGCCAGCGCCAGCGCGTGGCCATGGGGCGCGCCATCGTGCGCCAGCCGGCGGTGTTCCTGTTCGACGAGCCGCTGTCGAACCTCGACGCCAAGCTGCGCGCGCAGACGCGCCTCGAGATCCAGAAGCTGCACGGCGAGCTCGGCATCACCGCGCTCTTCGTCACGCACGACCAGGTCGAGGCGATGACGCTCGGCCAGCGGCTGATGGTGATGAACGGCGGGCGCATCGAGCAGATCGGCACGCCCGAGGACGTGTACGGCAAGCCGGCCACGACCTTCGTCGCCGGCTTCATCGGCAGCCCGCCGATGAACCTCATCAAGGGCGAGGCCGCCGGCTCGCGCTTCACCGTCGGCGGCCAGGCGCTGGCGCTGCCGATGGCGGCGCCGCGCGCCGGCGCGCTGATGCTCGGCGCGCGCCCGGAGCACGTGGAGATCGACCCGCTCGGCGCCTGGTCGATGACGGTGGACGTGCAGGAGATGCTCGGCGCCGAGCGCCTCGTCTACGGACGCATCGGCAGCGAGCCCTTCGTGCTGCGCATCGACGGCACGATGGCGCCGCCGAAGCCCGGCGACGTGCTGCGCCTGTCGGCGACGCCCGAGCACCTGCATTGGTTCGACGCGCAGACGGGTGCCCGCGTGTAACCCACCGGAGCGGGTGAGCTGACGATGGCGCCCTGGCCCTATCCGTTGTGGATCGCGCACCGCGGTGCCGGCAGGCTGGCGCCCGAGAACACGCTCGCCGCGTTCCGGCTCGGCGCCTCGCACGGCTATCGCGCCTTCGAGTGCGACGTGAAGCTCTCGGCCGACGGCGTGCCCTTCCTGCTGCACGACGCGACGCTCGATCGCACGACACCCGAGCGCGGCGTGGCTGGCGAGCGGCCGTGGAGCGAGCTGTCGCGCCTCGACGCCGGCGGCTGGCTCAACCGCCGATACGCCGGCGAGCCGCTGCCGAGCCTCGCCGCCATCGCCACCTACGTGCAGCGCAACGGCTTCCTGCTCGACCTCGAGATCAAGCCGACGCCGGGCACCGAGCACGCCACCGGCGTTGCCGTGGGCGCGGCCTGCCGCGCGCTGTGGAAGAGCGGCGTGGCGTCGCCGCCGCTGCTCAGCTCGTTCCGTCCCGAAGCGCTGCAGGGCGCGCGCGAGGCGGCGCCCGAGCTGCCGCGGGCGCTGCTGCTCGACACGCTGTGGAACGGCTGGCTCGACATCGCGCAGGCGCTCGGCTGCGTGGCCGCGGTGACGAACCACGCCGTCATGGACGCGGCCCTCATCGGCCGCCTGCGCGCCGCCGGCCTGCGCGCGCTCTGCTACACGGTCAACGACCCGGCGGAGGCGCGCCGGCTGCTCGCGCTGCCCGAAGGGGGCATCGACGGCCTCATCACCGACGCCGTCGATCGCTTCTCGCCCGACGCGCGCAGCGTCTTCGACTGAGCGGCGCGCGGGTGCCATGCCCGCTCGAGCCACTCTTCCCTCGCCCGCCTTGCTGCTCGAATCGCCGGCCTTCCTGCTCGCTGCCGTCGGTGGCCTGCTCGGCCTCAACTTCCCGCTCGGCAAGCTGGCAGCGGCGGCCGGCGTGCCGGCGGTGCTGTGGGCCGCGCTCATCAACGGCTCGGCAGCGGTCGTGCTGGGCGCGCTCGCGCTGGCGCGCGGCACCGCGATGCCGCTGCGCGCGCGCCACCTGCGCTACTTCGCCGTCACCGCGGTCATCTCGTATGCGCTGCCCAATGCGGTGCTGCTGTCGGCCATCCCGCACCTGGGCAGCGGGCTGACGGCGATGTTCTACACGCTCTCACCGGCGCTGACGGTGGTGCTGGCGGCGCTGGCGCGGCTGTCGCGGCCGGCGCGACTGGAGCTCTTCGGCATCGCCGTCGGCTTCGTCGGCGCGCTGCTGGTGGCCAGCGGCCGCGGTGAAGTGGGGCGGCCAGCGGCGATCGGCTGGGTGATCGCGGCGCTGCTCATCCCGATGAGCCTCGCCTGCGGCAACGTCTACCGCAGCCTCGACTGGCCCGAGGACGCCGATCCGCTGTGGCTGGCCGTCGGCAGCAATGCCGCGGCGACGATCGTCTTGCTGTCGTGGGCGGCGGTCGGCGGCGAGCTGGCTGCGGCCGAGCGCCTCGCTGCCGTGCCTTGGGCGGTGCTGGCGCAGGTGCTGGCAAGTCCGGTGATGTTCGTGCTCTTCTTCAGGCTGCAACGTCACGGCGGCCCGGTGACGCTGAGCCAGATCGGCACCGTCGCCGCCGCCGTCGGCGTGGCCATCGGCGCGGCGGTGCTGGGCGAGCGGTACGCGGTGATCGTCTGGGCCGGCGTCGCCATCATCGCCGCCGGCCTGGCGATGACGCTGCTCAGCCGCTGGCGCGGCGACGCGGCAAGGCGATCGGCGCGCCGGTGAAGGCGCCGATCTGTACCCGAACGTCACCGCGCCCGCCGCGCCCAGGGGTTGGCGTTACGCCGCTGACACCGTGGAGCCTAGGCTGCCCGCGCTCACCGCGGTCCACTGCGGGCCATGCTGTCGCATCACCGCGAGGCCACGCTCGCCAGGGCCACGAAGAATGTCCGCGCCTGGCCATGGTCAGCCCTGTGCCTCGCCCTGTGCCTCGTCGTGCTCGCGCTGTCCGCGTGCGGAGGCGGCGAAGGCGGCGCACCCGCCGCAGCCGGCAACGGGCAGACGCCCGCGCCGGCGACGCAGCCCGCGCTCACGATCGGCGGCTTCACGCCCGCCACCGGCGCGGCCGGTACGGTGGTGTCGGTGCGGGGCACCGCGCTCGACATGGCGAGCGCGGCCACGCTCGCCGGCACGGCAGCCAACTTCCGCATCGTCTCGTCGACCGAACTGCAGTTGACGGTGCCGGCCGGCGCCGGCAGCGGCCGCATTGGCGTCAGCGGCGGCGGCCGCGCTGCCGTGTCGAGCGCCGACTTCGTCGTTCCCGCGTCGGCACCGCCACCGCCACCGCCAGCCCCGACCCCGAGCCCCGCGCCGACGCCATCGACGCCTGCCGTCACCGCGCTGACACCGACGAGCGTGATCGCCGGCAGCGGCCGCCTGACGCTCACCGGCACGGCGCTCGACCAGGTGGCGAGCGCGCGCCTCGCGGCGGTCACCTTGCCCATCGCCGGCCAGAGCGCCACGCAACTGCTGCTCGACGTGCCGGCCAACGCCGCCTCGGGCACGCTGACGCTCGTCGACCGCGCCGGCACCGCACGCACGGTGGCGCAGCCGGTCACCGTCCTGGCCGCGCTCGCCATCACCACGCTCAGCCCGACGACGCTGGCGCGCGGGCAGACGCTCACGATCAGCGGCCGCGGCCTCGACCGCGCGAGCGAAGTGCGCTTCGGCGGTGGCGCCTCCGCCGGCATCGCCGGCCGCACCGGCAGCACCGCGCTCACGACGGTGGTGCCGGCCGCGGCGACGAGCGGGCCCGTCACCGTGATCGGCGCCGCCGAGCAGGCCCTGTCGGCGACCTCGCTCACCGTGCTCGAGCCCATCGTCGTCGTGCCGCAGGCCTACGCCGTGCCGGCGGCGGGCGCGGCGGTGACGGTCGGCGGCACCGGCCTCGCGCAGGTGAACGCCGTGCTGGTGGGCGCGACGGCGGCCGCCATCACGGCGCAGGGCGCGACCTCGATCACCTTCACCGTGCCCGCCGGCGTGGCCTGTGGCGCGTTGACGCTGCGCGCGCCGGGGCTCGCCGACGTGAGTGCCGGCTCGGTGGTGGTGGGGGCCGGCTGCAGCGTGCGCGCCGCGGCGGTGGAGTTCGCGCAGCTGATGTCGCAGCCCGCCGGTGACCGCTACCAGCGCCTTGCCGCCGGCCGCGAGACCTGGGTGCGGGCCTATGTCGTGGCCGCCGCGGCGGCCACACCGGCACCGGCCGTGCGCGCCGTGGGCATCGACGCGGCCGGCACGACGCTGGGCGCGGTGGCGCTCAGCGGGCCGGCCACGCTGCCGGTGCTCGCGCCGGCGGCGGCGGTGCCCGATGCCATGCGCTACGACGAAGCGCAGTCGTTCAACGCCGAGCTGCCGGCCGCCTGGGTGCAACCCGGCTTGCGCGTGCGCGTCGAAGCGGGCGACCCGGCGTCGCCGGCCGCCAGCAGCGAGGCGGCGCCGACCGTGGGCGACGGCGGCGGGCTTCGCATCGTGCTCGTGCCGCTCGTCTCGGGCGGCAATGTGCCGGTGATGCCGGCCGTGGCCGACGTGCTGGCCGAGCTGCAGCGCCGGCTGCCGCTGCCGGCCGGCGAGACTACGGTGCGCCTGCGGGCGCCCTACACGCTGACCTCGGTGACGACCGGCGTCACCGAATCGGCGCAGTGGTCGGCGGCGCTCTCGGAGCTCGAGCGGCTGCGCGACACCGAGGCGCCCGACGATCACTACTACGGCATGGTGCGGCCGATGGTGAGCGCCGGCATTGCCGGCATCGGCTATGTCAACACGATCGGATCACGCTCGCCGAGCCTCGCTTCGCTCGGCTGGGACGCCTCGCGCAGCACCTGGCCGCGCACGATGGTGCACGAGCTCGGTCACAACTTCAGCCGCTCGCATGCGCCCTGCGGCAACGTCTCGGGCGCGGACACCGCCTACCCCTATGCCAACGGCGCGCTCGGCACGACGCCGCTCTTCGACGTGCTGGCCAACGACGTGCTCTCGCCCGCCGGGCAGTCGGACATCATGGGCTACTGCAGCGGCCGCTGGTTCTCGGACTACAACCTGCATGGCGTGATGCGCTTCCTCGAGGCGCGGCCGCAGGCGCTCAAGGACGTGGCGGCGACGGCCATGGACGAGGCGAACGCAGCGACGGGCGAGGGTGCCGCCCCGGCCGGCGAATGGCTCGTCGTCTCGGGCACGGTGGACGCGGCCGGGCCGGTGCACATCGCGCCGCTGCGCTCCACGCGCGCCGGCGCGCCGCGCGCCGCGAGTCTCGACGCCGGTGCGAACGGTGCCTACCTGCTGCGTCTCGTCATTGCCGACGGCCGCGTCATCGAGCAGCGCTTCGATGCGACGGCGCTCGACCACGCGCCGGGCATCGGCCACTTCGTGCTGCGCCTGCCGCACCCCGGCGCGCGCATCGAGCGCGTGGAGGTGCAGCGCGAGCAGCGCGTGCTGGGCACGCGTGCGTCCGCGAAGGACCGCTCGGTGGCGAGGCAGGCGCCGGCCGCGCCAGGCGCATCGGCAGCAGCGCCCGCAACACCTGCATCGCCGGCATCACCCGCGCCCGCGGCCACGCCGGGCCCCTGGGCCGAGCTGACGATGGAAGGCGACGCGCTCGTGCTGCAGTGGGACGCGGCCGAGAGGCCGTGGGCGGGCCTCGTGCTCGTCGTCGGCCGGTCGCGGCACGTGCTGGCCCTGGAGGCGACCGGCGGGCGCTGGCGCATCGCCGCCGAAGCCTGGCGCACGTTGCCCGCCGGTGGGCACTTCGAGGTGAGTCTGTCGGACGGCGTCGATGCGACGCCGCTCGTGGTGCCGCGGCGCTGACCGCGGACACGCGGCTTCAGCCTCTCAGCCCGGCCGCACGTCGGCCTCGAGCCCGAGCCACTCGGTCGGCTCGTCCGGCCGGGGCAGGTGCCGCAGCTCGCGGATGAGCGGCAGCCGCCAGGCGGCCACGGCCAGCAACAGCGTGGCGCCGGCTGCGAAGTACAGCGCCGAGCGCAGGCCCACGTGCTCGCCGAGCCAGCCGCCGAGCAATGCGCCCGGGCCGGCGGCGAGCAGCGTCAGCCAGCGCATCGTGCTCGTCATGCGCCCGAGCAGCGGCGCCGGCGTCACCGCCTGGCGCAGCGCGAGGAAGTTGATGAAGATGAAGACGGCGCCGCCGGCGAACATCATCATCATGATCGCGAACGCGGCCACGCCGAAGGCCCCGGCCGGCGTGGCGGCGACGAGCAGCCAGCCGCCGCCGGTGATGGCGTAGCCCATGACGAGGCAGGGCCCCGGGCCGATGCGGTGGCTGATGCGCCGCCCGAGCACGCTGCCGGCGATGGTGCCGGCGCCCACGCCCATGTAGCACAGGCCCACCTCGTGCTCGGAGAGCGCGAGCGTGCGCGTGGCGAACAGGATCTGCACCGTGACGGCGGCGTAGTGCGCCATCTGCCACACGCCCATCAGCACCGCCAGCGTCACGAGCAGGCGCTGGCCGGCGACGAAGCGCGTGCCGGCGACGAGGTCGCGCCAGAGGTGGGAAGCGCGCCATGAGCGCCATGGCGCCACCGCGCCGTCGCGCCGCTCGTGCACGCGCACGCCCTTGAGGATGGCGGCCGAGCCGACCAGCAGCACGGCGTTGACGAGCAGCGTCACCGGCGCGCCGAACAGCTTGACGAGCAGGCCGGCGAGCCCGGGGCCCACCACCTCGGCGCCGGAGGAGGCGAGCGCGTTCTTCGCATGCGCCTCCACGAGGCGCTCGCGCGCCACCACCTGCATGAGCACGATCTGCGCCGCGCTGCCGGCCACCGTGTGCACGGTGCCGAGCACGAAGCCGACGAAGTACAGCCAGCCCATCGTCAGCCAGCCGAGCCACCACGCCAGCGGCACGCTGGCGGCCACCATGGCCACCAGCAGCTCGCCCCACAGGTACACGGGCAGCTTGGGCACGCGGTCGAGCCACACGCCCGAGGGCAGCGAGAAGAGCAGGAAGGGCAGCAGCTCGACGGCCGTGAGCAGGCCCATCTGCGTCGGCGTGGCCTTCAGCAGCACCGCCGCGGTGAGCGGCAGCGCGAGCAGCATGACCTGGTTGCCGAACGAACTCGTGAGGATCGAGCTCCACAGGCGCCGGTAGCTGGCGTCGCGCCAGAGGTCGCCCGGCGGCAGGCTCGGCAGCCGCAGCCGGTCAGCCAGGCGCATCCGCAACGGCCTCGGGCCGGGTGGCGACCGAAGGTCGCTTCGGAGGAGTCAAGATCTGTAGTCGGCGTTGATGCTCACGTAGTCGTGCGAGAGATCGCAGGTCCACACCAGCGCCGCCGCGCCGCCACGGTGCAGGTCGACGCGGATGGTGATCTCGGCCTGCTTCATCACGCGCTGGCCCATCTCCTCGCGGTACTCGGGGTGGCGGCCGCCTTCGCGCACGACGTGCACGTCGTCGAGGAAGAGGTCGATGCGATCCTGGTCGAGGTCGGCGATGCCGGCGTAGCCGACGGCGGCGAGGATGCGCCCGAGGTTGGGATCGCTGGCGAAGAAGGCCGTCTTGACGAGCGGCGAGTGCGCGATCGCGTAGGCCGCCTGCCGGCACTCGGCCACGGTGCGCCCGCCCAGCACGCGGATGGTGATGAACTTGGTGGCACCTTCGCCGTCGCGCACGATGGCCTGCGCGAGCTGCTCGGCGACCGCGCCGACCGCCTCGCGCAGCGCCTGCCCCTCGGTGCTTTCGAGCGAAGTGATGGGCGCGTGGCCCGCCCGCTGGGTGGCCATGAGGATGAACGAGTCGTTCGTCGACATGTCGCCGTCGATGCTGATGCGGTTGAAGCTGCGGTCGGCCGCCTCCTTCAGGAGCGGCTGCAGCAGATGCGGCGCGATGACGGCATCGGTGGCGACGAAGCCGAGCATCGTCGCCATGTCGGGGCGGATCATGCCGGCGCCCTTGGCGATGCCGCTCACGTGCACCGGCTGGCCACCGATGACGATGCGCCGCGACGCCGCCTTGGGGCACGTGTCGGTGGTCATGATGCCCTCGGCTGCCTCGGCCCAGGCGGCGCCGTCGGCGGGGCGCAGCGCCGCCAGCGCCTGCGGCAGGCCGGCCTCGATGCGCTCGACCGGCAGCACTTCCATGATGACGCCGGTGGAGAACGGCAGCACCTGCGCGGGCCGCAGCTTCAGGTGCGCGGCCAGCGCCGCGCAGGTGCGGCGCGCCCGCGCGAGGCCGTCGGCGCCGGTGCCGGCGTTGGCGTTGCCGGTGTTGATGACCAGCGCGCGCACGGCGCTGCCGCCCTCGCCGTCGGCGGCCAGGTGCGCGCGGCACAGCTGCACGGGCGCGGCGCAGAAACGGTTGCTCGTGAACACCCCGGCCGCCGCCGCGCCCTCTTCGAGCACGAAGACGACGAGGTCGCGCCGATTGGGCTTGCGCACGCCGGCCATCGCGGTGCCGATGCTGAGGCCGGCGACGGTGTGGAGCTCTTTCGCTTCGGGTGCGCGCAGGTTGACCGGCATGGCTGGGGCGGGGCTCGAAGTTGGCGGGCTTGCGAGTGTAGGAGCAGGGCTGGCGGCGACTGAAGCGCCGGTCATACACTGGTGTTATGCAGTGGACTGCGAATCGCGCCGCAGCGGCGTTGGCTGGGTGCCTTTGGCTGGGCGCGTGTTCGGGAGCCGGACCTGACGCGCCGGGGTCCGCATCCGTGGCCTCCGCGCCGCGAGCTGCAGGCGTGACGGGTGGCGCGGCGCCGGGGGCATCGGGCGCATCAGCACCCGATGCATCAGGTGTGTCGGGGACATCGGGCGCATCAGGCGCATCAGGCGCACCAGTCGTCGCGGCGGGTGCGGTGCCTGCTGCCTCCGCCGAGGGCCGGCCGGCCGCAGGCACCGCGCCGCCGCGTGCCGGGGCGCCAGCGGATACCACCGTCGAACTGCGCGGCGAGATACTGCGCCTCGTCGGCAGCGCGGCCTGCCGCGACGACAGCCAGTGCCGCGCGCTGCCCCTGGGCGCAAAGCCCTGCGGCGGCCCCGAAGGCTATGTCGCATGGTCGACGGCCGCGACCGACGAGCGCCAGCTCGAGGCGCTGGCCGCACGCTACAAGGACGCACGCCAGGCGCGCAACCAGCGGCTGGGGCTGATGTCCGATTGCGCCGTCGTGCCGCAGCCGCCGGTGCGCTGCGTGCCCGCGGCCGGCGCCGCCGCGGGTGGGCGCTGCGAGGCCCAGCCGGCACGCGGTGGTCCGGTGCCGGCGACACGCTGAGGTCCGTCCTCGGGTTCCGTCATCCCCCCGTGAACGGGGGTGTTCTCGGCAGGAAAACACCGAGACAGGCGGGTGCTTTGCCATGCAGCATCGATGCCTCTGGTGCCGCCCTGCGGCGTGCGTCGCGCCATGTCACAGGAGTCCGATGGCCTGGACATGCCCGGCGCGCGCGCCTCAGCGAGCGGCGTTGTGCAACTGTTCGAGGCGCCCGGCCCCTGCGTGGACCGAGCCCGAATTGACGGAGTCACGCCTGTGAAGAAGAAGTTCGCTTCGCTCGCCTTGGCGGCTGCTGCCGCGATGGCCGTGCTGGCCACCGCGCCGGTGTTTGCCCAGGTCTCGGTACCTGTCGAGGCCGCCGAGAACGGCCGCCTGTGGTTCGTCGAACTGATCGGCGCGCCCAGCATCGAGGGTCGTGCCACCCGCACCGTGCGGGCGGACCAGGCAGCCTTCCGCGCCGCCGCCGCGAAAGCCGGCCTCACCTTCGCCGAGCGGCGCTCGTACAGCACGCTGTTCAACGGTTTCGCGATCTCGATCAATCCGAACGACCGCGCGAAGTTCGCGCGCCTGCCGGGCGTGAAGGCGATGCATCCGATCGAGGTCGTGCAGGCCCCGACGCCCGAAGAGGCGGCCGGCTCGGCGATGGACCTGGCCACCGCGCTGTCGCTGACCGGCGCCAACGTCGCGCAGAACACGTACGGCCTCAGCGGCAAGAACATCAAGGTCGGCATCATCGATACCGGCATCGACATCGACCATCCGGCCTTCGGCGGCACCGGCGTGCCGGGCACGACGCCGTTCCCGTCGGCGCGCGTGATCACCGGCTATGACTTCGTCGGCGACGCGTTCAACTCGGGCGGCAGCGGCGCGGCGCTCGTGCCGGTGCCCGATGCGAACCCCGACGACTGCAACGGCCACGGCACGCACGTCTCCGGCATCGTCGGCGGCAACGGCGGCGGCATCAAGGGCGTCGCGCCGGACGTGAAGTTCGGTGCCTACCGTGTCTTCGGCTGCGTCGGCAGCACGACGTCGGACATCATCCTCGCGGCGTTGGAGCGCGCCTATGCCGACGGCATGCAGGTGATCAACCAGAGCCTGGGTGCGGCGCGCCAATGGCCGCAGTACCCGACGGCCCAAGCCTCGTCGCGCCTCGTGAACAAGGGCGTCGTGATGGTGGCCTCGATCGGCAACAACGGCCCCGGCGGCTCGTCGCCCGACGCCCTGTTCGCCGCCGGCGCGCCCGGCGTGGGCAAGGATGTCGTCGGTGTCGCCTCGTTCGACAACGCGCAGCGCGCCTTCTCGGTCAACGGCACGCCGTACGGCTACACGCCGGCGTCCGGCGCACCGCTGCCGCCGACGAGCGGCAGCCTGACGATGGCCAAGACGGGTACCACCGCCACGGCCAATGACGCCTGCGCGGCGCTGCCTGCGGGCAGCCTGGCCGGCAAGGCCGTGCTCATCCGGCGCGGCACCTGCTCGTTCTTCATCAAGGCCAGCAACGCGCAGAACGCGGGCGCGGCAGCTGTCGTGCTCTACAACAATGCCGCCGGTGCCCTCGCCGCCACGGTGGCCGGCACGCCGGCGATCACCATCCCGGTGGTGGGCATCACGCAGGCCCAGGGCGCGACGCTCGATGCCGCCATCGCCGGCGGGCCGACGACGCTGAGCTGGACGACCGACGTCGTGTCGTTCCCGTTCGGCACGGGCGGCCTGATCTCGGGCTTCAGTTCTTTCGGTCTCGCGGCCGACCTGAGCTTCAAGCCGGATGTCGGCGCGCCCGGCGGCGGCATCTTCTCGTCGTATCCGCTCGAACTGGGTGGCGGCGCGACGCTGAGCGGGACCTCGATGTCCTCGCCGCACGTCGCCGGCGCGGCCGCGCTGATCCTCGAGAAGGCCCCGGTGCCGGCCAACCTGATGGCCGCCGTGATGCAGAACAACTCGCAGCCCAAGCCCTGGTCGGGCAACCCCGGGCTCGGTTTCCTGGACTTCACCTTCCGCCAGGGCGGCGGCATGCTGGACATCCCGACCATCATCAACGCCAACGCCTTCGTGACGCCGAGCGACCTCGCGGTCGGCGACAGCGACCCCACTGACGGCGGCCCTTTCCCGCGCACCATCACGGTGGACAACCAGAGCGGCGTGTTGACGAAGTGGACCATCACGCACGAGCCGGCGTTGGCAAGCGGGCCGAACGTCCTCGGCGAGTGCACCGCGCCATGCGCGCTGCCCGCGGCGTACGGCACGACCGGTACCTTCTCGGCGCCGGCCGACGTGGTGTTCGACAAGACCGAGGTCATCACGCCCTCGCGTGGCATCGGCACCTTCGTCGTCACGATCACGCCCAACCCCGGTCTGCCTGACCGCAGCCTCTACGGCGGCTACATCAAGCTGACTTCGGAGTCCGGCAAGGTCCTGCGCATCCCCTACGCCGGCTTCAAGGGTGACTACCAGTCGACGCGCGTGCTCACCGGCGGGGCCGGCAACGGCTTCCCGTGGTTGGCGCAAGTGGATGGCACGTCGTTCGCCAACCGGCCGTCGGGTGCCACCTACACGCTGGCCGGCGACGACATTCCGTTCTTCCTGATCCACCTCGACCACCTGTCGCGGCGCGTGTACCTCGAAGTGCGCAACGCGGTGACGGGCCAGATCGTCGGCAAGGTCAGCGACGACGAGTACATGACGCGCAACTCGACGCCCGGCGGCTTCTTCTCCTTCGCCTGGGACGGCGTCACGTTCAAGGGCAACCCGGCCAGCCCGAAGCAGGTCGGCCCCGTCCCGAACGGCCAGTACGTGGTGACGGTGTGGGTGCTGAAGGCCCTGGGCACGGACTTCGTGCCGGCGCACTGGGAGAGCTGGACGAGCCCGGTGGTGACGATCGCGCGGCCCTGACCGGCGCGTACCCGGGGCGCAGGCGCCCCGCGTGAACAACAAGGCCCCCGCGGTTCACACCCCGGGGGCCTTGATCTTTGGGCGCCGCGTGCGGCCAGCCGCTCAGGCCAGCTTGCCGTGGCAGTGCTTGTACTTCTTGCCGCTGCCGCAAGGGCAGGGGTCGTTGCGGCCGACCTTGGGCACGGTGCCCAGGCCCGCCCCCAATCCGGCCGCCGTCGCGGCCGCGCCGCCACCGGTGCGCGCCGCAACCGCCGCCAGCGCATCCTGGCTCTCCTGCGAGATGCTGCCGTCCTCGTTCGGGTGCGTGTAGGTCACGTTGACGACGTGGCCCGCCTGCTCCTCGAGCGCTGCCGCGGCCTCGGCCACCTGCGCCTCGGTCTGGATGCGCACCGTCATCAGGATGCGCGTCACTTCCATCTTCACCGTGTCGAGCAGCTGGCTGAAGAGCTCGAAGGCCTCGCGCTTGTACTCCTGCTTCGGGTTCTTCTGCGCGTAACCGCGCAGGTGGATGCCCTGGCGCAGGTAGTCGAGCGCGGCGAGGTGCTCGCGCCAGTGGCTGTCCAGGCTTTGCAGCAGCACCATGCGCATGAAGGGCGTGAACTGCTCGGCGCCGACGAGGTCGAGCTTGCTCTTGAACTGCGCGTCGGCGGCGGCGACCACGGCCTCGACGATGTCGTCGTCGGTGATCGAGTCGCTCTGCGCCACCTTGGCCTTCAAGGGCACGTCGAGCTGCCACTCCTCGCGCAGCACCTTCTCGAGGCCGTCGAGGTCCCACTGCTCCTCGAGGCTCTCGGCCGGCACATGGGTGCGCACGATCTCGGTCATCGTCGCCTTGCGCAGGTTGGCGATCTGGTCGTCCAGGCTCGCCGCCTCGAGGATCTCGTTGCGCTGCTGGTAGATGACCTTGCGCTGATCATTGGCGACGTCGTCGTACTCGAGCAGCTGCTTGCGGATGTCGAAGTTGCGCGCCTCCACCTTGCGCTGCGCGCTCTCGATGCTGCGGTTGACGATGCCGGCCTCGATGGCCTCGCCCTCGGGCATGCGCAGCTTGTCCATGATGGCGCGCACGCGGTCGCCCGCGAAGATGCGCATCAGCGGGTCGTCCAGGCTCAGGTAGAAGCGGCTGGCGCCCGGGTCGCCCTGGCGGCCGCTGCGGCCGCGCAGCTGGTTGTCGATGCGCCGGCTCTCGTGGCGTTCGGTGGCGACGATGCGCAGGCCGCCTTGCGCCTTCACGGCGTCGTGCAGGCTCTGCCACTCGTCCTTGAGCTTCTGGGCGCGCGCCGCCTTCTCCTCGGGCGTGAGCGTCTCGTCGGCCTCGAGGAACTGGATCTGCTTCTCGACGTTGCCGCCGAGCACGATGTCGGTGCCGCGGCCGGCCATGTTGGTGGCGATGGTGATGACGCTCGGCCGCCCGGCCTGCGCGACGATCTCGGCCTCCTTGGCGTGCTGCTTGGCGTTGAGCACCTGGTGCGGCAGCTTGGCGGCCTCGAGCAGCTTGCTGATGAGCTCGCTGTTCTCGATGCTCGTCGTGCCCACCAGCACCGGCTGGCCGCGCTCGTGGCAGTCGCGGATGTCGGCGGTGACGGCGTCGTACTTCTCCTTGGCCGTCTTGTAGATGAGGTCGTTGTCGTCCTTGCGGATCGTCGGCATGTTCGGCGGGATGACCACCGTCTCGAGGCCGTAGATCTCCTGGAACTCGTAGGCCTCGGTGTCGGCGGTGCCGGTCATGCCGGCGAGCTTGCCGTACATGCGGAAGTAGTTCTGGAAGGTCACCGAGGCGAGCGTCTGGTTCTCGCTCTGGATGGTGACGCGCTCCTTGGCCTCCACGGCCTGGTGCAGGCCGTCGCTCCAGCGCCGGCCGGTCATGAGGCGGCCGGTGAACTCGTCGACGATGATGATCTCGCCTTCCTGCACCACGTAATGCTGGTCGCGGTGGTACAGGTTGTGCGCGCGCAGGGCCGCGTACACGTGGTGCATCAGCGAGATGTTGGCCGGGTCGTACAGGCTCGCGCCCTCGACGAGCAGGCCGGCCTCGCCGAGCAGCTCCTCGGCCTTCTCGTGGCCGGCCTCGGTGAGGTAGACCTGGTGCGTCTTCTCGTCGACGGTGAAGTCGCCGGGCTTGATGACGCCCTCGCCGGTGCGCGGGTCGGCCTCGCCGATCTGCTTGGTGAGCTTCGGGACGACGGCGTCGATGCGCACGTACATCTCGGTGTGGTCCTCGGCCTGGCCGCTGATGATGAGCGGCGTGCGCGCCTCGTCGATGAGGATCGAGTCGACCTCGTCGACGATGGCGTACGAGAGGCCGCGCGCGACGCGGTCGGCCACGTCGGTCACCATGTTGTCGCGCAGGTAGTCGAAGCCGAACTCGTTGTTCGTGCCGTAGGTGACGTCGGCAGCGAACGCTTCCTTCTTCTCGGCGCGGCCGAGGCCGGGCACGTTGACGCCCACCGTCAGGCCGAGGAAGGTGTACAGGCGTCCCATCCACTCGGCGTCGCGCCGCGCGAGGTAGTCGTTGACGGTGACCAGGTGCACGCCCTTGCCGGCCAGCGCATTGAGGTACACGGGCAGCGTCGCGACGAGCGTCTTGCCCTCGCCGGTGCGCATCTCGGCGATCTTGCCTTCGTGCAGCGCGATGCCGCCCATCAGCTGCACGTCGAAGTGGCGCATCTTCAGCGTGCGCTTGCCGGCCTCGCGCACCACGGCGAAGGCCTCGGGCAGCAGGTCGTCGAGTTCGGCGCCGTCGGCCAGGCGCTTGCGGAACTCGTCGGTCTTGGCGCGCAGCGCCGCGTCGTCCAGGCGTTCGAACTGCGGCTCGAGGGCGTTGATGCGCTCGACCGACCGCCGGTAACCCTTCAGGAGCCGCTCGTTGCGGCTGCCGAAGATCGTCGTCAGGAATTTTGGAAGCATGCGGGGTCGACGGAAGGCTGTGATTCGGCGCCGGGTGAGCGGGTGGGGCGCAGGCCCGCCGCGGGCCGGCGAGCGCTTCTGATCCAGGGCACTGATCCAGGGCAGACCCGGGCGGCTCGCCGCGGGTTCCGAAGCGCGACCACGAGGGCGCCGGAGGGTGCCGCACCCTGGTGAAGGCGGCCGGGGAGTTTACCAGCGGTCACCGCTGGGTCCCGTGCATGGCCGTGGCAGGCAGGCCGGCCTCGGGGCTTCCACTATCATCGCCGCCCGGCGCAGGGCACCATACTGCGCCCGTCCAAGTTGCAGCCCGCTCCCGCCTTTCGCGGCGGTCGGCGAGGTTGCCACCCAAGGCCGGCCGACAGAGCCGCCGCGAGCCAGACCGACCCCGTCGAGGGGTTCGTGGGTTCGTCAAGGGAGCCGGAGGAGACCACGACCGTGCGCGGGATGAACCCCTCAGCACATCCCTGCCAGGCCGCGGAAAGGAATCTCATGAGTCACGACGAAGGTCGACGCCCTGCGCCAGGAGCGCCGCTGCGCCCCTCGTGCATCGCGGCAGCGGTGGTTCTCGCAGCGACGCTGGCGGCTGGGCCGGTGTTCGCGCAGGCGCAGGCGCAGGCGCCGGCGGGCGCGAAGAAGGTCGTGAAGGCCGCGAATGCCGGCAAGACGAAGGTCGCCGGGCCGGCCGCCCCGAAGGCGCCGGTGGCGGCAAAGAACGTCGCCATCGGGGCCGATGCGATTCCCGCGCAGCCGACGGCTTTCCTCAGCGCCGGTTGCCTGGATGCGCGGCATGGCCACTGGCTGAACGCCGAGCTCGGCGCCGGGGCATGGTGGACGGGCGCCGACGGATCCTCGACCGAGCGGGCCGGCTTCGGCGAGGGCCCTCACGAGCGTGATCGCGACGGTGGTCGCGAGAGTGGCGAGAGTGGTGAGCGCGAGGTCGCGCGCGGCGAGGCCGGCACGCGCTGCGTCCCGTTCGCGGCCGTGCGCTCACCGGCCGATCGCATCGAATCGCTGGCCTTCCTGCCCGTGCCGGCGCCGCCGGCCGAGGCCGCCGAGTTGCGGCGCGTCATGGTCGTGAGCCGCCTCGACCTGAGCAGCGCCGCGACGACGAGCTGGCACGACCTCGCCGACGCGCCGGCCGGCCATCGCGAAGTGTGGATGCCGGCCGCCGGCGTGCTGGCCGGCGAGATGGCCGACCAGGTGCCGCCGCGCTGGCAGCGCGACGTGTCGCTGCTCGTGCGGCAGATGAGGAAGCACGCCCAGGCGGCCTCCGAGTCGACACAGGCCTGGGTGCGGCTCGTGCTGCAGGGCGAGGGCGATGCGGCCGACGTCGCCGCCGTCGAACTCGTGGACGACGGCACCGGGCACGTGATCGACAGCGCCATCTGGCTCGCGCGTGACGACGCGCCCGGCGGCTTCGTCAGCGCGCGCGGCGGTGACCACGAGCGCGTGCTCTGGCAGTCGCCGGTGGACTACCGGCGCATCTCGCGCGGTGTCGGCACCGCCTCGGTGATCGTGCGCAAGCGCGTCTTCGCCAAGCCCAAGACCCCGGGCGGCAAGCCCCGCATGGTGGTGCGCAGCTTCCGCTCGCGCGGCCAGCACCAGGGCATCGACTTCGCCGCGCCGTCGGGCACGCCGGTGGTCACGGTGGCCGAGGGCACGGTGGTGCATGCCGGGCGCAGCGGCGGCTACGGCAACCTCGTCGTCGTCGACCACGGCGGCGGCATCACCACCTACTACGCGCACCTCTCGGCCTTCGGCACCGGCGTGCAGGAAGGCGCGCGGGTCGAGCGCGGCCAGGAGATCGGCCAGGTGGGCTCGACCGGCATGTCCACGGGCCCGCACCTGCACTACGAGATCCGCCGCGACGGCAAGTACCTCGACCCCGCCGATCCGGCGCAGTCGCTGCCGACCTGGGGCCTGGTCGCCGCCGAGCACCGCGCCGTGCTGACGCGCCTGCTGTCGCTGTCGCTGTCGCGCGAAGGTGCCTTCGCGCGCGCCACGCGGCAGCCGTCGATGGCGTCTGCGCCGCAGACGGCCGAGGCCGAGTAGCGGCTGGCGGCGACGCCGGCACACGGCCGGCACACGCCGGCGGCGGGCCGGCGGCGGGCCGGCGCCGTCTACTGCTTGGCGTCGCTCGCCGCCTGCCCCTTCATCATCGCCCCGGTCATCGGGATGAAGAAGACACCCACGTCCTTGCGCGACGAGACCTTGCCCTCGGCGTCCTTGGTGTAGATGAAGAGGAACTGGCCGCGCTTGAACGGCTGGCCGATCGGGATCAGCAGGCGGCCGCCCGGCTTGAGCTGCTTGAACAGCGCCGGCGGCACGTATTGCGCCGCGCAGGTGACGATGATGATGTCGAAGCCGCCCTCGACCTCGGGCCAGCCGAAGAAGCCGTCGCCGACGCGCGTGGAGACGTTGGTGATGCCGATCGGCTTGTAGACGCCGGCGACCGCCTTGCCGAGCGGCTCGATGATCTCGATCGAGTACACGCTCTTGACGATGCGCGACAGCAGCGAGCTCTGGAAGCCCGAGCCGGTGCCGATCTCGAGCACGACGTCGCTCGCCTTCGGCGCCGCCGCCTGCGTCATGTAGGCCTGGCCGAGGTAGTCCGACAGCGCCGAGCCGAAGCCGATCGCCCAGGGTTTGGCCTCGGTCTCGTAGGCCTCGCCGCCGAGCGGGCGCTTGTCGGCGTAGTGGTAGTGGTAGTACTCGCGCGGCAGTTCGCCAAAGGCCTTCAGCACCGCCGGGTCGGCCTTGCCGAAGCGCTGCGCGAGGTACCTGTCGATCTGCTTGAGCGCGCCTTCCTTGCGCTTCTGGATCGCTTCGAAGGTGCCGGCGGAGATCTCGTGCGGGCGGCCGCTGGCCTGCATCGCGGCGATGTAGGCCTCGCGGGTCCACTGGCCGGCTGCCACGGCGGACACCGGCGGCGCAGCGGACGTGGCCGGTGCGGCGGGTGCGGCCGCCTGTGCGGCGCCCGGAGCGGCAGCCTGTGCGCGCGTGCGCGTGGCCAGCGTGGCCAGCACGGCGGCGCCGAAAGTACGACGGAACATCATCTCTCCTGCAAGGTCGGGTGGATTCGAAGGGTGTTCGGAGTTCAGGTGCCGGCCAGCGCCGAGCGCGGCACACGCGCCGTCGCCAGCGGCAGCCGCATCGAGACGAGCGCATACATCACGAGCGCCGCGGCGACGAGCACGCGGTTGCCGAAGCCCATGGCGGTGAGGTGCGCCAGCGGCGAGGCGATGACCGAGAAGGCGCCGTTCAGGCTCCAGGCCCAGGGCACGAAATGGGGGTGCGTGCGCAGCGCCGAGAGGCCGCAGGCGAACGGGAAGCCGAGCGCGATGCCCACCGGCGCGATGGCCAGCAGCATGAGCACGATGCGCACCACCAGCGGCAGTGCGATGCCCAGCGGCAGCAGCCGGTCGGCGAGCAGCCAGGCGAAAGCGCACCAGGCGATGATCACGCCGCACGAGAGGCGCAGGCCGCGCCGCGTGTGCTCCGGGTCCTGCGTGTAGCGGTCGCTCAGCCAGCTGCCCAGGCCGCTGAAGATGAGCATCGCCGCCAGCGCGAGCGAGAAGCCCATCGTGCGGTCGTTGAGGAAGTAGGTGGCCTTCTCGATCAGGTAGATCTCGATGAAGAGAAAGCCCAGGCCGATGCCGGCGAAATAGACGACGGACTTGCCGACGATGCCGCGGTGCATGCCCATCGTGCGCGGGCGAAAGAGCGGCAGCGAGAGCACGAGCAGGGCGATGACGATCGACTGCGCCAGCACCGCCAGGCTGACGAGCGCGCCGATCTCCTCGCGCGGCACGAGGTCGATGCGCGCCAGGATCGGCGCCAGCGTGCTGAGGCGCAGCACCGAGTGGAACTGCGGCCGGTCGGTGGTGGCCGGGCTGAGGTCGTAGGTCGCCGGCCAGGGCTTGCCGGGCGTGCCGTCGCCGGGCAGCACGTAGGCCTTGATCTCGTTGGCGAGTGCGTCCTGCCGCGCGCCGACACCGCCCGGGCCGCCGGCGCTCACCTCCTCGAACGAGACGGGCGGCAGGTCGTTCCAGATCTTCGCGCCGGCCAGGTCCACCCCGGGTAGGTAGGCGGTGTCGAAGGAGCGCTCTTCGCAGAAGCGGCGGATGGCCTCGATGGTGCGCGCATCGAAGGGCTGCTTGGACAGCAGGATGCGCGCATTCCAGGCCGAACGGTAGACGACGATGTGGCGTGCGGGCTCGGCCACGCCGGCGGCGCGCAGCGCCTCGCGCGCCGTGAGCACGAGCTTGACCGCATAGACGGTGAACTCGCGGATGGGCACCGGCACCGAGACGAGGCCCGTCGGCGTGAGCGCGTCGTGGTAGCGGGCCAGGCCCTGCACGGTGAACGAGTACTTGCCGATGTCGCCGCTGCCCTGGTAGTCGAGCGCGATGTCGATGAGGTCGAAGCGCGCTTCGGGCAGCCCGCGCAGGTAGGCCGAGGGTGCGGTGGCGATCCGGCGCGCATCGCCTTGCAGGTCGGGCCGGTAGCGGCCGATCAGCTCGTGCAGCACCGGCTCGGGCTCGAGCGCGACGATGCTGCGCGCACCGAGCTGCTGCGCCTCGTCGAGGCGGAAACCGCCGCGGCTGCCGATCAGCAGCACCGCCGGCGGGCTCGCCGCCAGGCGATAGGGCAAGGCGTCGAGCGAGGCGTTCAGGTAGGCCGGGCGCCCAGGCGTACGCTTGGGCAGCGAGGTGATGCGGTTGCCGTCCGCGTAGAGCCCGTAGGTGGCGATCGGCTCGGCGCCGGCGAGCATGGCGTCGTTGTTCGACAGGTCGACGTCGAGCCGCTCGGTGAAGTTGTCCAGCACCTCGTAGACACCGCGTGGCGAACGCACGGTCTCGATGCGCTTGTTGCCCTCCACGCGCAGCGGCGCGGCGATGGCCTTGTATTCGTTGTAGTCGGCGTGCGCGTACCCCCACACCGAAGCGGCGCCGCCGAGCGTGAGCATGACGAGCGCCACGCGGGCCGCGTACGGGTGCTCCAGCAGCCGGGCGAGCGCGGCCGGCGCGCCGGGGGCGACCGAGACCTCCGGCGAAGCCGGCCTGGCGCGGGCGGGCGTCAGCAGCCAGCCGGCGACGAAGAGCACCGGCACGAGCGCCAGCGGCAGGTCGAACGGATGCAGCACGTACATCAGCGCCACCACCACGGCGCCGGCGGCGCCCGCCCCGACCAGGTCGGCGGCGTAGATGCGCGAGATGTGCGCGCCGTAGGCGATGAAGTACAGGCCGATGAACGCGCCGCTCAGGAAGAAGAACGGGAACAGCGCCGCGTAGTAGCCGGCGATGCGCCACAGCTGCGCACCCATCGTCGCGTGGTTCTGCAGCGCCAGGGGGTTGAAGTCGATCGCCGAGATGCCGAGATAGCCGCCGGCCAGCGAGACGACGAGCAGCGACGGCAGCGCCGCCAGCACCGCGCTCACGCGTTCGGGGTGGGCGTGCAGCCAGTCCTTGGCCAGGTTGAGCACGACGCCGCTGGCGGCGATGCCGACCATGGTGATCGAGATCACCCAGTAGCCGTATTCCGACCAGCTGACGATGGCGAACCAGCGCGTCAGCGCGATCTCGTAGCCCACCGAAGCGAGCGCGACGAGGAAGAGGGGCAGCAGCTTCGGCCGGCCTTCGGCCGCGCCGGCCAGGGTGGCGGAGCCCGGCGCGCTCATCGGCCGGCACCTGCGGAGGCGGCACCGGCGGAGCGTGCCGCGGCGCGCTCGAGAGTGCCGGTGGCGGCCGGACCGCCCGCGGTGCGGCCGACGAACTGCGCGAGCATGTCGTTGAAGGCCGCCGCTTCGTCGACGAAGAGCGCGTGGCCGGCGTCGGCGAAGAGGCGTGTCTCTATCGCCGGCCGGTGCGCCTTCACGATCTCGGCTTGCCGGGCGAACTTCGGCGTGGTCGCGTAGAGCACGGGCAGGGTCGTGGCATAGAGCGCGTCGCGCCAGAACTCGCGCGGCCTCGGCTGGCGCAGCAGGTCGATCGAGGCCTGCAGCGGCGTGCGCAGTGCCGCCTCGACGAGCGCCTCGCGCCAGCGCGGATCGGTCGGGCGCTTGAACATCGAGGCCACGAAGCCGGAGACGGTTTCGCGGCGCTTGCCGCGCAGGCGCGCGAAGAAGGTGGGGTCGCCCGCCGGCGGATCGCCGACGCCGACCGAGTTGTCGACCAGCACGAGGGCGCGCACGGGTGTCGCCGCACCCGCCCGCCGGGCATCGTGCAGGTATTGCAGGCTCTCGAGCACGCCGAGCGACCAGCCGACGAGCACCACCGGCACGAAGGGGGGGTCCAGACAGCGCGCCGCCGTGAGCAGCTCGCCGATGTCGGCGGCGCGCCGGGCGTGGTGGTAGCCCTCGCGCGCGCTCTCCGAGCGGCCCTGGCCGCGCGGGTCGAGGGCGAGCACGCGCGCATGCGCGGCGAGCTGCTCGATCTGCGCGGCCCAGATCCAGGCCGGCATCGTCCAGCCGGGCACGAAAACCACGGTGGCGGCGCCGCTGCCCGCCGACGGGGCACCGGCTTCGACGTAGTGCAGGCGCACACCGTCGGAGGTGGTGAACCAGCGGCTGCGCGCGCCCGGCACGGAGCCCGCCGACCCTTCGGATGTCGCCGCACCGGCCAGCGGGCTGAAAGCGGCGCCGAGGCCCAGCAAGTGGACGAGCGTTTGCCGCCGGAGCCGACAAGCGTGCTCCCGCGGCCCTTGAATCGCGCGCATGGACGAAATCATCGCGGGCGGCGTGGTGCCGCGGCCCGCACTCCTCGACGTTCCCCTGCCAACATGGGAGTGTAGCCAGCGGCCCTGCGGCGCATCACCGGCCGCCCGGGTCGGGCGGCGCGGTGGTTGATGGGCCGATGGACGTGCCGGTGGACAGCGACGGGCTCGCGGCACCCGCCGTCGTGGCCGCGGCCCGGGGCAGGGCCGCAGGCGATGCCGCGGGTACGCCGGACTGCTCGGACGGAGCCTGCGGGCGCGACGGTACCGGTGATACCGACGCCGCTGCCGACGCCGCGGCCGTGGCGGCGCCGCCAGCCTGCGCGCGCAGCGCCGCGGCGGCGGTTCGCAGCGCTGCCGCGGGCGTCGCCGAAGCGGGCACGCCGGGCCGGCGAGCGAACTCCTTGCCCGGCGCGGCATTGCTGCCGCCCGCCAGGAAGCGCGCCGGATCCTGCGGTGCGCCGTCGACGAGCACTTCGAAGTGCAGGTGCGGCCCCGTCGAGCGCCCGGTGTTGCCCACGCGGGCGACGAGCTGGCCGCGCTTCACCAGCGCACCGCGCTCGACCTCGAACGCGGCGGTGTGCGCGTAGCGCGTGACGAGGCCGTTGCCGTGGTCGATCTCCAGCGTGTTGCCGTAGGCGGCATGCCACTCGCGCAGTGTCACGATGCCGCCGGCGGCGGCGTAGATCGGCGTGCCCACCTCGGCCGGGAAGTCGAGCCCGGTGTGCAGCGAGGCGTGGCCGGTGAAAGGGTCGGGGCGGAAGCCGAAGCCCGAGCCGACGACGACGTTGACGGGCGCCGAGCTCGGCACCAGCAGCGCCTGCAGGCGCGATTCGAGCAGGCGCGACTCCATCAGCGTGAAGATGTCGGTGTTCTGGTCCACGGCCAGCCCCAGGCGCTCGACCGTGTCCTGCAGTTCGGCGAGCGACGGGCGCTCCAGCGGCAGGTAGGGGCCGCCGGCGCCGCCTTGCACGGTGGCGCTTGTGCGCTTCAGCGGTTTGAGCTCGTCGGCCTTGACGCCGGCCAGCCCGACGACGCGCTCGCCCATCGCCTCAAGCTTGACCAGCTTGGCTTGCATGTCGCCGACCTTCTGCGCGATCGCGTCGAGGTTTTCGCGCATGAAGCGGTCGCGCTGCGCGATCTCGTCGCGCACGACGAGGCGCACGATCTGGCTGACGATCGGCCAGCCTTCGCGCGCCGCCTTCAGGAAGATGAAGTGGTAGATGGTGCCCGAGGCGAGCAGGAAGAGGAGCGCGAACGCGAACAGCATGCCGAGCAACTGCCAGCGCGAGAAGTTCAGGGCCCGCGTCGGCGCCAGACTGCTGTGGGTGATGAGCAGCTGCATCGCTAGACTCCTTGCATGGTTGCACCGCCTCCGGCGTCCAAGGGCGGGCCTTCGTCGCGGCCCGCCGTGCCCGCGGCCGCGCCCGTGCGCAACGCGCTGCGCGACAACGAATCGCTGGCGAGCCTGCTCGCGCGCCTGACCGAGTCGCAGGCTCGCTGGGCGGCGGTGGCACCTTCGCTGGCGGCCGAGCTGGCCGCTGCGGCGCGCGCCGGTCCGCTGGACGAGAAGGCCTGGGTCATCCTCGCCGACCACGCATCGGCAGCCGCGAAGCTGCGCCAATGCCTGCCCGAAATCGAGGGCACCCTGTCGGCCCAGGGCTGGCTCACTCCGCCGGTCAGGATCAAGGTTCGCCCTCGGGGTTCGTGACGGGACTGCATGTCCCTCTACTCATTCCCTGGATTAGTTCTTCGGGCCACGAAGCTGCACGAGCGGCGTGGTGCCGGCTGTCCGAATCGAACGGACGACCTTCCGCTTACAAGGCGGGTGCTCTACCAGCTGAGCTAAGCCGGCCAGGGGCAGCGATTGTAGGAGCGGGGCTCCCGGCGCCACGCGCCGAGGCGTCACGCGACGTATCAATCGATACGTCGCGCCGGCGCTACTTGATGCGCTTGAGCGAAGGGCGCGGTGCGCCGGGTTCGGGCGGCGTGGGCGGCTCCGACGGCGGCTCCGGCGCCGCGGGCGCCTGCCGGCCCGGGGGCTTGGGGCCCGGCACCGTCTCGATCCCCTCGGCGCCCTGGCGCGCCAGCCGCAGGCCACGGGCCGGCGCGGCGGCGCGCGG
Source organism: Burkholderiales bacterium (assembly GCA_016223165.1). Classification (GTDB taxonomy): domain Bacteria; phylum Pseudomonadota; class Gammaproteobacteria; order Burkholderiales; family Burkholderiaceae_C; genus Rubrivivax. Next base: position 1,495,157 of record JACRPO010000009.1, on the reverse strand, counting down.
CCTGGCCGTCGTGACCGGAGCCGTGGGCACGCTGCCGGGCGTGCTCCCGAGAGCGGTGGGCGCGCCCTCGGGGCCGGCGGCGGCGGGCATGGGGAAGGCCATGCCCTGGCCGTTCTCGCGCGCGTAGATGGCCACCACGTGGTCCACCGGCACCACGATCTCGCGCGGCACGCCGCCGAAGCGGGCCTTGAACTCGATGAACTCGTTGCCGAGCTTCAGCCCCGAGGTGGCTTCGAAGCCGACGTTGAGCACGATCTCGTTGTTCTTCACGTACTCGCCCGGCACCTGCACGCTGGCGTCGACGTGCACGGCGATGTAGGGCGTGAAGCCGTTGTCGGTGCACCAGTCATGCAGCGCGCGCAGCAGGTACGGGCGCGTCGGCGTGCCCTGGTTGTCGGGCGTGCTCACGGGGCTGCCTTCGTGCTCGGGGCCCGGGGTGCGCGTGGCGCTCAGGCCAGCGTCACTTGCGCATCACCTTCTCGGACGGCGTGAGCGCCTCGATGTAGGCCGGGCGCGAGAAGATGCGCTCGGCGTACTTCAGGAGCGGCACGGCGTTCTTCGACAGGTCGATGCCGTAGTAGTCGAGCCGCCACAAGAGCGGCGCGATCGCCACGTCGAGCATGCTGAAGTCGTCGCCCAGCATGTACTTGTTCTTCAGGAAGATCGGCGCCAGCTGCGTCAGGCGGTCGCGGATCTGCTCGCGTGCGCGCTCGAGCTGCTTCTCGGTGGCCTTGACGCCACGGCCCTCGAGCAGGTTGACGTTGCTGAACAGTTCCTTCTCGAAGTTGAAGAGGAAGAGGCGCACGCGTGCACGCGCCACCGGGTCGCCGGGCATCAGCTGCGGGTGCGGGAAGCGCTCGTCGATGTACTCGTTGATGATGTGGCTCTCGTACAGGATGAGGTCGCGCTCCACCAGGATGGGCACCTCGTTGTACGGGTTCATCAGCGCGATGTCCTCGGGCTTGGCGAAGACGTCGACGTCGCGGATCTCGAAATCCATGCCCTTCTCGAACAGCACGAAGCGGCAGCGGTGCGAGTAGGGATCGGTGGTTCCGGAGTACAGCACCATCATGGCAGGGGCCCTTGTCGAGAGAGAGAAAGAGAAAGCCGGATCGGCGGCGGATCAGGGAACGAAGCGCAAGACGCGCAGTGAGGTACCCGCGACCCTGCACTGCGCTGTCGGCGCGCCCGACGTGTCTCGGCCGACACGCGCCGGGTGCCGGTGAAGGCGAAAGCCTACTTCACGTCTTTCCAGTACGCCGCGTTCAGGCGCCAGGCGATCAGGGTGAACACGCCGATGAAGAGCAGCACCCAAACGCCCAGCCGCACCCGGCTCGTCTGGTTGGGCTCGCCCATCCACTGCAGGAAGGCGACGAGGTCGGCCACGGCCTCGTTGTACTGCGCCGGCGTCATCTGCCCCGGGCTCGCGAGCTCGTAGCCCTTGAACACCTGCACCGTCTTCTTGGCGTCGTGCGGGTCCGCCTCGGTGGCATAGACCGCCCGCTGCGTGCCCTGCAGTTCGTGCAGCACGTGCGGCATGCCGACGCCCGGGAAGGCGAGGTTGTTCCAGCCGGTGGCCTTGGTTTCATCGCGCACGTAGGCGCGCAGGTAGGTGTAGAGGTAGTCGGCGCCGCTGCCCTTGCCGGCGTCGGCGCGCGAGCGCGCGATCAGCGTCAGGTCGGGCGGCACGCCGCCGAACCAGTCCTTGGCGTCCTTGGGGTCGAGCGCCGACTGCATCGTGTCGCCGACCTTGGCGCCGGTGAAGATCAGGTTGTCCTTGATCTGCTGCTCGGTGAGGCCGATGTCGCGCAGGCGGTTGTAGCGCATGAAGGCCGCGGCATGGCAGTTCAGGCAGTGGTTGACGAAGAGCTTGGCGCCGTTTTGCAGGGCGGCGAGGTCGGTGACCCGCTTGGTGGGGAACTTGTCCCAGGGGACGCCGTCGCTGGCGGCGTGGGCCGGGCCGATCGTGAATGCGCCGAGGAGGGCCGCCAGCAGCGACACCCGCAGGGAGGAGAGGATCTTCTTCATGGCTGTCTTGGTCTCGCGGGGCGGGGCGCTCAGTGCGGCTCGAACTGGACGCGCTCGGGCACCGGCTTGAACTCGCCGATGCGGCTCCACCAGGGCATCAGCAGGAAGAAGCCGAAATAGAACAGCGTGCCGATCTGCGAGATGAGCGTGCCGAGCTCGGAGGGCGGATTGATGCCGAGGTAGCCCAGGATCACGAAGACGACGACGAAGAGGCCGTACAGCCACAGGTTCCAGCGCGGCCGGTAGCGGATGCTCTTCACGGGGCTGCGGTCGAGCCAGGGCAGCGCGAACAGGATGAGCACCGCCGCGCCCATCACGACCACGCCCCAGAACTTGGCGTCGAAGGTCTTGAGCAGGGCGGCGAAGACCACCGCGGCGACGCCGATGAACACCTTGCCGCGCGCCGACAGGCCGCCGAGCAGGATGGCGAGCGCGCCGCCGACGACGGTGATGCCGACGAGCCAGTTGACCATCACGTCGGTGGTGGCGCGCAGCATCGAGTAGTAGGGCGTGAAGTACCACACCGGGGCGATGTGCGCCGGCGTCTTCAGGGGGTCGGCCGGGATGAAGTTGTTGAACTCGAGGAAGTAGCCGCCGAGCTCGGGGGCGAAGAAGAGGATGGCCGAGAAGGCCATCAGGAACACGCCGACGCCGAGCAGGTCGTGCACCGTGTAGTACGGGTGGAAGGGGATGCCGTCGAGCGGGATGCCCGTCTTCGGGTCCTTCTTCGCCTTGATCTCGACGCCGTCCGGGTTGTTCGAGCCGACGTCGTGCAGCGCGAAGATGTGCGCGACGACGAGGCCGATCAGCACCAGCGGCACGGCGATGACGTGGAAGCTGAAGAAGCGGTTCAGCGTCGCGTCGCCGACGACGTAGTCGCCGCGGATCAGGATGGCCAGGTCCTCGCCGACGAACGGGATGGCGGCGAACAGGTTGATGATGACCTGCGCCCCCCAGTAGCTCATCTGGCCCCAGGGCAGCAGGTAGCCCATGAAGGCTTCGGCCATGAGGGCGAGGAAGATGGCGCAGCCGAAGATCCACACCAGCTCGCGCGGCTTGCGGTAGCTGCCGTAGACCATGCCGCGCCACATGTGGATGTAGACGCAGATGAAGAAGGCCGAGGCGCCGGTACTGTGCATGTAGCGCACCAGCCAGCCCCAGGGCACGTCGCGCATGATGTACTCGACCGAGGCGAAGGCGACCGCGGCGTCGGGCTTGTAGTGCATCGTCAGGAAGATGCCGGTGACGATCTGGATCACCAGCACCAGCATCGCCAGCGAACCGAAGAAGTACATCCAGTTGAAGTTCTTCGGCGCGTAGTACTCCGACATGTGCACGCGGTAGGCGTCGAACGCGGTCGGGAACCGGTTCTGCAGCCACACCGTCGCCTGCGTCAGCGCCGATGCGCCTGCCGGTGCTTCCTTGAATTCAGCCATCTTGGTCCTTCGTCTCTCGTTCGTCCCTCGTTCTCAGAGACTCGGAGGTTCGTCTGTTCGTGCTGCCCAGCGGGGCGGGTCCGGGTCGCGTTGCCGCGGGCCGCGCTCTCGGCGCCGGCCGGGCCGGCCCTTCAGGCCTTGGCCTTGTCGTTGTCCTCGCCGATCACCAGCACGCTGTCGGACAGGTACATGTGCGGCGGCACCTCGAGGTTGTCGGGTGCGGGCTTGTTCTTGAACACGCGCCCCGCCAGGTCGAAGGTGGAACCGTGGCAGGGGCACAGGAAACCGCCCGCCCAGTCGGCGGGCAGCGAGGGCTGCGCACCGGGGGCGAAGCGGTCGATCGGCGAGCAACCGAGGTGTGAGCAGATGCCGACGCCGACGAAATACTCGGGCTTCCTGGAGCGGTAGGCATTCTTCGCGTACTCGGGCGTGGGGTACGCCTTGCGCTCGCTCCTGGGGTCGGCGAGCTGGCTCTCGTTCTTCTTCAGCGCCTCCACCTGCTCGGGCGTGCGGCGCACGATCCACACCGGTTTGCCGCGCCACTCCACGGTGAGCTTCTCGCCGGCCTTGATGCCGCCGATGTCCACCTGCACCGGGGCACCGGCCGCGCGGGCGCGTTCCGACGGTGCGAAGCTGGAGACGAAAGGCACCGCGGTGGCCACGCCGCCGACGGCGCCGACGCCGCAGGTGATGGCGATCCAGGTCCGGCGCTCCTTGTCGATGGCCGCCCCCCCATCGCCGATGTCATCGCCCATGCCGCCGGGGCTGCGCGCTGCAGCTTCGCTCATGACTGTCCTCAAGTCGGGTGCATCGTTCTGGTCAATCGGGAATTCTAGCCGAGCAGCCCCGCAGGCCCCGGGGGCTAACATGGTCCGGGCCCACGGCGGGCGCCGCCTGCGGCCGCGACAAGCCGTCTTCAACAACAGCGCCAGGAGAACTCGCCCATGAGCTTCGTGTCCGAATTCAAGGAATTCGCCGTCAAGGGCAACGTCATGGACCTGGCCGTCGGCGTGATCATCGGCGGTGCGTTCGGCAAGATCGTCGACTCGATCGTCGGTGACCTCATCATGCCCATCGTCGGCAAGATCTTCGGCGGGCTGGACTTCAACAACCACTTCATCGCCCTGGCCGGCCAGACGGCCACCAACCTGGCCGACGCGAAGAAGGCCGGCGCCGTCTTCGCCTACGGCAGCTTCATCACCATCGTCCTCAACTTCGCCATCCTCGCCTTCATCATCTTCCTGATGGTCAAGCAGATGAACCGGCTCAAGCGCGAGGCCCCGCCGGCCCCGGCCGCGCCGCCCGCCCCGACGCCCGAGGACGTCGTGCTGCTGCGCGAGATTCGCGATGCGTTGAAAAAGTGACGTTTCGAGCCTGACGAGCCCCCGTTCACGGGGTGCATCGAAGTTAGGGGAGCGTGCAACCGGGCGTCACAAGCGCGTGATCAGCACCCCATTTCGCCCCCACACCTGCTCACAACCTAGGTAGGGGGTTGCCGCATACTTGTGCGGCCAGCCCCCCGCCCATGAAAGTCATCGCTCACCGCCGGCTGCCAGCCCAGCTGGAAGCGGCCGCTCACCGCCTCAAGCTCGCCGTGCGAGCGGCGGTCGATCGCACGGTGGAAAGCCTGGGCCTGGCGGCGCTCTCGGCGCCCAATCTGGTGCGGCGCGACGACCTGCTCGCGGCCCAGTTCGAGCTCAACCGCAAGAGGGCAGCGTTCACGCTCGCCTTCAACGAAGCCTTCGACGAGTGGATCGCGCGCGAGGCGCAGGCACCCGGCGAGCACGCGCCGCCGAAGGCCACCAACTGGGACGCGCTCGCGCTCGTCGAGAACCAGGAGGTGGAGAAGAAGATCACCGCCGAGCGCTTCGCGCTCGACGTGGCGACGGGCTGCGAATGGGAGCTGCGCGAGCTCGACGGCTACGTCGGCTCGCTGCTCGGCCAGGTCGGCGAGACGGCGGTGCGCAATCCGCTGCGGCCCGAGGTCATCGGCCATGCCCTCATCCGCGGCGTCACGGCGGTCAGCGAACGGCCCGAAGTTCGCAAGGTGCTGCAGGCCGAGCTCAGCCGCTCCATCGGCAGCGAACTGCGCACGACCTACGCCGACATCGTGAGCCGCATGCGCAACGCCGGCGTGCAGCCGTTGTCGCTGGCCGTGCGCCAGCGCCAGCAGCGCGTACCCGGCGCCGGTGGCGCGGTCGCCGACAGCGGCGGCCATGTGGCCACCGAGTACGACACCCTTGGCCGGCCGATCGACCCGGGGTTCGACGGATCGGGTCACCCAGGGTTCGGCTACGGCGGCGGCGCCAGCGGCGGCATGGCCGGGCACGGAGGTTTTGGGGGCCATGGTGGCCACGGTGGCCACGGCGGCCATGGCTCTGCCGCCGGAGTGCCGGGACATGGCGGCGGCTACGGGGGCGGGCGCGGCCACCCCGGGGGCTACGCCGCCGGCAGCGGCTACGGGGGTGTCGTTGGGGGGCCTGGCGGCGGAGCGAGTGTCCGCGGCGGCCACTCCGGTCACGGCGGGGTCAGCGGCCAAGGCGGACACGCCTCCGGCCGAGGCGGTGGCGGTCGCAGCGGCTACGGCAGCAGCGGCTACTCCACCGGTGCCGGGGCCGGCTTCGGCCGCAGCTCCCGCGGCGGCGCCACGCTGGGCACGGTCGACGCCACGATGATGGCGTTGATGCGGCGTCTGGCCGTCAGTACGCAGCCCGTCTTCGGCGGCAACGCCAACAGCTTCGACACCTCGCCGCAGGGGCTGGCGCCGAACATCATCCGCGCCCACCGGCACGAGCTGCGCGAGGCGAGCAAAGGCGCACTCGACCACCTCGTCATCGACGTCATCGGCAGCCTCTTCGACGCCATCCTCGCCGACCCCAAGGTGCCGCCGCAGCTGGCGCGCCAGATCGCGAGGCTGCAGCTGCCGGTGCTGCGCGCGGCGCTCGGCGACCCGAGCTTCTTCGCTTCGCGCCGGCACCCCGTGCGCCGCTTCATCAACCGTATCGCCTCGCTCGGCGCCGCCTTCGACGACTTCTCCGAGAACGAGGCGCGCGACTTCCTGGCCAAGGTGCGCGACCTCGTGCACGACGTCGTCGAGGGCGACTTCGAGCAGATCGAGCTTTACGACAACAAGCTGGCGGCGCTCGAGGAGTTCGCGGCCGAGCTCGCCGGCCGCAACGCCGCCGCGCACGGAGCCGCGCCGGCGATGCTGGCGGCCAAGGAAGACGAGGCGCAGCTCACCGAGCTCTACGCGCGCCAGCTCGAGATGGACCTGCGCGGCCTGGCGGCGCCGGACTTCATCGTGCACTTCGTCAGCCAGGTGTGGAGCCGCGTGCTGCTGCGCACGGCGCTCACGCACGGCGGCGACAGTGCCGAGATGAAGCGCGCGCGCCAGGCCTGCCTCGACCTCGTGCTGAGCGTGCAGCCCAAGCCGACGCCGGCGCACCGCAAGAGCTTCCTCGCCGGCCTGCCCAACATGATGCAGGCCCTGAACATGGGCCTGAACCTGATCGGCTGGCCCGACGGCGAACGCCGTGCCTTCTTCGGCCAGCTCATGCCCTCGCATGCCGAGGCGCTGAAGGCGCCCTCGGCGCGCATGCTCGACATCAACCTGATGGCGCGCCAGGTCGACGGCGCGCTCGCCAAGCCCGTGCCCTCGAAGGAGAGCCTGGGCGCGCCGGGCATGCAGCTGCCGGTGCTGAGCGAGGAGATCGTGCTGCCCCGCCTCAGCGCCGCCGAGGCGCAGCAGATCGGCCTCGTCGACGAGGCCTCGATCAACTGGAACGGCAAGGTCGACATCGACGTCGCCTCGTTTGCCGAGGAGCGCCAGGCGGTCAAGGAGGCCGAGCTCGCGGCCAAGGCGATCGGCCCGCTGCCGGCGCTGGCCGAGGCGGTCGAACCCACCGCCGGCCGCGACCTTGCCGACCACGTGCAGGTGGGCAATGCCTACCACATGCACCTGGACGAACAGTGGCACCGCGTGCGCCTCGTGCACGTGAGCCCGGCGCGCACCTTCTACGTCTTCACGCGCGGCGAGCGCCACAAGCGCGCCCACACGCTGACGCACCGCATGCTGGTTCGGCTGTGCGAATCGGGCCGGCTGCGCGCCTTCGAGGGTGTCGAGCTGATCGACCGCGCCACCGCGCGCGCGCGCAAGCACCTCACGCACCTCGCGCCGCTCGCCGCCTGAGCGGCGGCAGCGCGGCGTTCCGTCAGGCGCGCGGCGCCCGGCCGGCGACCAGCCGCCGCGCCCACTTCAACGCCGCCAGCAGGCTCGACGGATCGGCGACGCCGCGCCCGGCGATGTCGAACGCCGTGCCGTGGTCAGGGCTCGTGCGCACGAAGGGCAGGCCGAGCGTGACGTTGACGCCGTCTTCGACGCCGAGGTACTTGACCGGGATCAGGCCGTGGTCGTGCGTCATGGCGACCACGAGGTCGAACTCGCCGCGGCGCGCGCGCATGAACACCGTGTCGGGCGCGAACGGCCCCTGCGCGTCGATGCCGCGCCCTCGCGCGGCCTGCACGGCCGGTGCGATGAAGCGGATCTCCTCGTCGCCGAACAGCCCGCCCTCGCCGGCGTGCGGATTGAGCCCGGCCACGGCGATGCGCGGCGCGGCGATGCCGAAGCCGCGGCCGGCCTCGTGCGCAATGGCCAGCGTCTGCAGCACGGCGTCGAAGTCGAGCAGCTCGAGCGCCCGCCTGAGCGAAACGTGGATGGTCACCAGCACGACGCGCAGCTCGTCGTTGGCCAGCATCATGCGCACGGGCGGCGGCGAGGCGCCGGCCTGCGTGGCCAGCGCCTGCAGCATCTCGGTGTGCCCCGGGTACGGCAGGCCGGCGGCGGCGAGCGCCTCCTTGTGCACCGGCGCGGTGACGATCGCCGCCGCCTCGCCGGCGCGCACCCAGTGCACCGCCTGCTCGATGCAGCGGGCTGCCGCGGCGCCGGCGCGTGCGTCGACCCGTCCCCAGGGCAGGGCCGCCAGCCCCTCGGGCAGCCCGGGCACGGCCAGCACCGGCAAGCAGCCGGGCGGCACGGCGGCCAGGTCGCCCGGCTCGTCGATCAGCGCCGTCATCGCCGCGCCGGCGCGGCGCAGCACGGCGGCGTCGCCGGCGACCACGGCGTCGGCGAGGGCCCCGCGCTCGAAGGCACGCCCGATGATCTCCGGGCCGATGCCCGCGGCATCGCCCATCGTCACCACCAGCGGCAGTGCCCTCGCATCGGCGGGTCGGTGTGTGGTCACGGGCGCGCTCGCAGGCCCTTCAGGCCGGGTTGTCGATCTCGATGAAGCGGTGCTCGATGCCGAAGCGCTCAGCGATGTGCGCGGCCAGCGCCGGCGCGCCGTAGCGCTCGCTCGCATGGTGGCCGCAGGCGAGGAAGGCGACGCCGGTTTCGCGCGCCAGGTGCGCCTGCGGCTCGGAGATCTCGCCGGTGACGAAGGCGTCGGCGCCGGCGGCGATGGCGGCCTCGAAGTAGCCCTGCGCGCCGCCGGTGCACCAGGCCACGCGCGCGAGCGCTCGCCTGTCGCCGGCCACGCACACCGGGGCGCGGCCGAGCACCTGCGCGGCGCCTTGCGCCAGCTCCTGCGTCGTGCGCCAGGGGCCGGCGGCGCCGATGAAGCCGAGGTCCTGCTCGCCGAAGCGGGCGTCGGCGCGCAGCTGCAAGCGCAGCCCGAACTGCGCGTTGTTGCCGAACTCGGGCTCGGCATCCAAAGGCAAGTGATAGGCGAACAGGCTCACGTCGTGCGCCAGCAGGCGCGCCACGCGCTCGCGCAGCCAGCCGGTGAGCCGCCCGTCCTGGCCGCGCCAGAACAGGCCGTGGTGCACGAGCAGTGCATCGGCGCCGGCGTCGATGGCGGCGTCGATGAAAGCGAGGCTCGCGGTGACTCCGGAGACGAGCCGGCGCACCTCGGCGCGGCCCTCGACCTGCAGACCATTCGGCCCATAATCCCGGAAGGCCTCGGGCCGCAGGAGGTCGGCGAGGGCCCGTTCGATTTCGCTTCGCTTGGCCATCGGCGACGCATTGTGCCCGGCGCCCGCGGCCTGCGGTCGCGCCGGGGACGCGGGCCGCGGTGCCCGGCCTGCCGGGCTTGGCCGAGCCTTCCAAACGCCCATCCTTCCTACCCGTTCAACCATGTGGCGCCGCAGCTGGCTCCTCTTTGCACAGGCCGTCACCGTGGCGCTGGCGGCGCTCTTCGTGGTTGCCACGCTGAAGCCCGAGTGGCTGCCTCGAAACGGTGGCAGCACGGTGCTGCCGCTGCCCACGCTGAGCCAGGCACCGCCGCGTGAGGCCCACGCCACGGCCGCCAGCGCCCCCGGCGCGGTCGCCGCAGGCGCCGGGCCCGCGCTGAGCTTCAGCCACGCCGCGCGCCGCGCCGCGCCCGCCGTGGTGAGCATCACCGCGACCAAGCTCACACGCAGCCCGCACGCCGACGATCCGCGCTTCCGCTTCTTCTTCGGCGACCGCGGGGACCGTTCTGCGGCACCGCAGCAGCAGCTCGGCCTCGGCTCGGCCGTGATCGTCTCGCCCGAGGGCTACCTGCTCACCAACCACCACGTCGTCAGCGACGCCGTCGACATCGAGGTGCAGCTCGCCGACGGCCGCAACACGCGCGCCTTGCTCGTCGGCAGCGATGCCGAGACCGACATCGCCGTGCTCAAGATCGACCTCGGCAGCCTGCCGGTCGTCGACCTCGCCGACGGCCGCTCGCTGCAGGTGGGCGACGCGGTGCTCGCCATCGGCAACCCCTTCAACATCGGCCAGACGGTCACCGCCGGTATCGTCAGCGCGCTCGACCGCACGCAGCGCGGCAGCTCGCCGTTCCAGAGCTTCATCCAGACCGACGCTGCCATCAACCCGGGCAACTCGGGCGGCGCGCTCGTCGACGTGCAGGGCAACCTCGTCGGCATCAACACGGCCATCTTCTCGCGCAGCGGCGGCAACATGGGCATCGGCTTCGCCGTGCCGGTGCAGACGGCGCGCGAGGTGATGGAGCAGCTCGTCCGTGGCGGCAAGGTCAAGCGCGGCTACATCGGCGTCGACATCCGCGACCTCAACGCCGAGCTCGCCGAGAGTCTGGCGCTGCCGGTGAAGGCGGGTGTGCTCATCACCGGCGTGCTCAATGAAGGCCCGGCCGCCAAGGGCGGCGTGCGCCCGGGTGACGTGGTGCTGCGCGTCGGCGACAAGCCGGTGGCCAACTCGGCCGAACTGCTGGCCGCGGTGGCGGCGCTGCCGCCGGACTCGGAGGCGCAGCTGTCGTTGCAGCGCGGCGCCGAGGCGCTCGCCGTGCGCGTCAAGGTCGGCGAGCGGCCGGTCTCCGCCCGCCCGGCACCGCGCTGAGACGCGTCGGGAGTTGGCCGGCAACTGGCCCTTGCGTCGATGCGCAGCACCAGCCGACCGGGCCCGCCGCTGCCGACGCCGGACATCCGGCAGACATTGGCGGCCGGCACCTCCCTGCCCAGGCATCTGCACGGGGCCGCCTACATCGCGGTGGTGCTGCGCGGCCGCTACTGGGAGGCCAACGCCGGTGGGCGGTCGGAGCTCGCGCCGGGCGACGTGGCCGTGCATGGTTGCTGCAGCGCGCACAGCAATCGCGTCGGCCGCGGCGACGCGCTCGTGCTCAACCTGCGCTGGCCGCATGCGCGCCTCGACGCCTTCGGCCGCATCGAGGACCCCGACGCGCTCGCCCGCGCCGTCGAGTGCGAACGAGCCGCCGGTGCGGCCGGGGCGAGCGCGAGGATCGAGGCGCTGGTCGCCTCGATGCTGGCCGTGCCGCCCGCCACTGCCCGCGACTGGCCCGACCTGCTGGCCGCCGACCTGCAGCGCGACCCTTCGCTGTCGCTGCGCCGTTGGGCGCAGGCGCGCGGCCTCGCCCCGGAGTCGGTTTCGCGCGGCTTCGCGCGGGCCTACGGCGCCACGCCCAGGCGCGTGCGGTTCGAGCAGCGCACGCGCCGTGCCGTCGACCTGCTGCTGCGCAGCGCGATGCCGCTGGCGGAGGTGGCGCTGGAGGCCGGTTTCGCCGACCAGACCGGCATGACGCGCGCGGTGCGCGAGCTGACACGGGCCACGCCGGCGGCGATCCGCGCAACGTCAAGTGGCGACAAGACGCAGTGCGGCCAGGGGCCGACACTGCGCGCATGACACGCAGACTGCTGTTGTCCCTGGCGGCGTGGCCGCTGATCGGGCCGCCGGCATCGTGGGCCGTGGCGGCACCGGCTTCGGCGCCGCCGGGGCCGTCGCGCACGAGCACGAGCACGCGCACTCATTGGGTCTTCCGCACGTCGCAAGGGCTGGAGGCCATCGCCTTCCTCGGCCCGCTGTCGGGCAAGCCGTTCTATGCCCGCCACTATGCGCGCGAACTGTCCGAGTTCAAGCCGCGCCTGGCCGCTACCGTGCTCGAGGCCATCGACAGCCTCTTCGCCGAGGCCGATGCCGCCGGCACGCTGCTGTGGCCGTGGGTGGCGCTCGTGGCCTCCGGCGGCGACACCGACACCCTCGAAGCGGTGCTGCGCCACCTGGCCGACGACGCCGCCGCGTTGGAGGCAAGCTTTCGCACCAGCCCCTACGCGGCCGGCACGCCGTGGGAACGATTCCGCCGCCTCGTGCCGAGGCTGCGCGAGGTGCTGGCGGCGCTGGCCGAGGCCGGGTTCGCCGAGTTCCATCGCCGCTGTTTCGCCGATGCCGCGGGCCGCATCGAGCACCTGCAGCACCGCTTCGCCTCGATCGATGTCGTCGCCGAACTCGAACGCCTGGTGGCGCGCCGCATCGAGCCGCGCCTGGAGCTGAACCTGCTCTGGTTCTGTCGCCCGCACGGTGTCAAGCTGCAGGGGCAGCGCTTCATCGCGCAGGCCGACGCGCCCGACCGCGTGTTCGTGCTCACCGCCGCGCACGAGCCGCTGCACCCGCCCTTCGACATGCAGGGCGCGGTTGGCAGGCGCTGCATCGAGACCCTCGCCGCCGACCCGCTGATCCGGCGCATCCTGGCCGAGAAGGACCGCGACAGCGGCTACAACAGCGTCGAGGGCTTGTTCGAGGAAGGCGTGGTGCAGGCGCTGGACCAGGCCGTGCAGGAACGGCTCGGCTTTGCCAGGCCGGGCGCGGCGCGCTGGCGCGACAGCGACGGCGGCATCCACGTGATCGCCGCGGCGCTGCATGGCCTGCTCGCTGCCGACGGCTTCTTCCGCGACGGCGGCGACATCGAGGCCTGGCTCGGCCGCGCCGTCGCCAGCGGGCGGCTCGCGCCCGCCCGCCTGCACGAGGCCGCCGCCGCCGTGCGCGGCCAGACGGTCGCCGAGCTCTGGACCGGCCCGCCGGCGCCGGCGAGCCGCTAGCTGGTGGTCTGCAAGCGTGGGCGGCGGCGGGCGGAGCCTCACCTGCCGCTCACGCTCCCGGCGACGGACAGGCGGAACAGGGCTACAGCAGCCGCGCCAGCCGCTCGAGGATCAGCACGGCGAAGAAGCCGAGCGCCGCGATCAAGGTCCACTTCAGCACGACGATGCCGCGCCGGCGCCAGGCGACCTGGTTGGTGCCGATGTACATCGCGAAGCACAGCACCGACGCGACGAGCAGCAGGCCGAAGACGAGGCGGAAGAAGACCATGGCGGTGGTGGCGTCGTCGCGCGAGGGGCCTCGTGTGGCGCAGGATCCGACTGTTGGGCTGGCTGCTGCCGCGGCGCCTACCAGGCCGGCGCCAGGTCGGCAAATCCGCTCGGCGCCTCGACCTCGCGTTCGAAGCTCACCACCTCGAAGGCGCTGGCATCGGCGAGCAGCTTGCGCAGCAGCTTGTTGTTCATCGCATGCCCGCCCTTGAAGGCGGTGTAGCTCGCCAGCAGCGGCTTGCCCGCGACCTGCATGTCGCCGATGGCGTCGAGGATCTTGTGCTTGACGAACTCGTCGTCGTAGCGCAGCCCGCCGGCATTGAGCACGCGGTAGTCGTCGACGACGATGGCGTTGTCCATGCTGCCGCCGAGCGCGAGGCCGCGCGCGCGCATCATCTCCACGTCCTTCGTGAAGCCGAAGGTGCGCGCGCGCGCGATGTCGCGCTTGTAGCGGCCGGAGCCGAAATCGAAGCTGACGCGCTGGCCGGTGGCATCGAGCGCCGGGTGGTGGAACTCGATCTCGAAGCTCAGGCGGTAGCCGTGGAAGGGTTCGAGCCTCACCCACTTCAGCGCATCGCCTTCGCCCTCGCGCACTTCCACCGGCTTCAACACGCGCAGGAAGCGCTTGGGCGCGTCCTGCAACGCGATGCCGGCGCTCTGCAGCAGGAAGACGAAGCTGGCGGCGCTGCCGTCGAGGATGGGGACCTCCTCGCCGGTGATGTCGACGGTGAGGTTGTCGAGGCCGAGGCCGGCGCAGGCCGACAGCAGGTGCTCGATCGTCTGCACCTTCGGCGCGCCCGGGTCGCCGCCGGGGCTGATGGTGGTGGCCATGCGCGTGTCGCACACCGTGTGCGCATTGACGGGGATGTCCACCGGCACCGGCAGGTCGACGCGCCGGAAGACGATGCCCGCGTCGGCCGCCGCCGGACGCAGCGTCAGCTCCACCTTCTGGCCGCTGTGCACGCCCACGCCGACGGCGCGGGTGAGGCTCTTGATCGTGCGTTGCTGCAGCATGGCGCGATTGTCCCCGATCGACTCGCGGCCCGCGCCGCGCGGGCTGCGGCGCGAGGCGGCGCTGGCTCCTCAGCGGCGCCTCAGTTGCCCCTCAGCGGCCCCTCAGCGGCCCCTCAGCGACGCGTCCGCGGCCGCCGCGAGGGCGCGGCGGCGGTCAGCGTCGGCGCCGTGGCGCTGCCGCCGGAGGCGCCTTTGGCATCGTTGGCGGCCGTCGCGCCGCCGGGCACTGCCACCGCCCCGGCCTCGCCACGCGCCGTGGTGCGCAGCCATTGCACGAGCGCGGCCACCGGCGGGCGCTGGGCGGCCACCGCGTCGAGCACCAGGTAGTAGCCGCGCGCCGAGGCGAGCTGGCCCTTGAACGGGGCCACCAGGCGGCCTTGCGCGATCAGCCCGTCGGTGAGCGGCCGGCGCCCGAGCAGCACGCCCTGGCCTTCGACGGCGGCCGCCGCCGCGGTGTCGTAGTTGGTGAAGGTGAGCGTGGCCGCCGGCTCGAAGGCGGAGGCACCGACCGACTGCAGCCATGCCTGCCATTCGAGCGGCATGCCCGGCGCGTCGCCGCTCATCGCGATGTGCAGCAGCGTGTGGTGCACGAGATCCTGCGGCCGGCGCAACGGCACCGCGCCGCGCAGCAGGCTCGGCGCGCACAGCGGTTGCACCGTCTCGGCGAAGAGCGCGTCGACCTCGTCGATGCCGCGCCGGTCCTTCGGGCCGTAGCGCACGGCCACGTCGAAGCCCTCGCCGGCCAGCGAGCGCGTGTCGTAGCTGGCGTCGATGCGCACGTCGATGCGCGGATGCTCGGCCACGAAGCGCGCCAGCCGCGGGATCAGCCACAGCGATGCGAAGCCCGGTGTCGTCGTCAGCGCCACCACCTCGCGCTGGCGCGGCGCGCGGATCGTCTGCACGGCCTCGCGCAGCCCGGCCAGCGCGGAAGTGGCCGCGCGCGCCAGCCGCGAGCCCTCTTCCGTCAGTTCGAGCGCGCGATGGCGGCGGTGGAACAGCGGCACGCCGAGGTCCTCTTCGAGTGCCGCGATCTGGCGGCTGACCGCCGACTGCGTCAGGAAGCGCTCGGCCGCCGCCTTCGTGAACGACAGGTGCCGCGCCGCGGCATCGAAGGCGACCAGCAACTCGAGCGGCGGGAGGCGGCGGGGGTGGTCGCTTGGCATGCGAAACAGGAATGCGTGATGTTCGGAATGATTGCTTGAGCGGCAGCGCTCGTAGGCAGAGTATTGCGATCACCCCGGCCCGTCAAGGTAATAGATGCTGCCACCGCATGCGTCGGCGAGCCCCAAAGGAGTTTCCCATGAACCCGAGCACGACCCACGCCATCACCCTGTCCGGCCACCAGATGCGGCGCCTGAGCACGCCGGCGCGTGTGCGCACCGAGAGCGGCCTGCTCTGGATCACCGTCGACGGCCGGCCCGAGGACATCCTGCTCGCCGCCGGCGAGAGCCGTCGTTTCGAGCGCGATGAGCGGGTCATCGTCTATGCCCTGGGCGGCGAGGCACGCTTCCAGGTATCGGCCCAGGAATCGGCTCAGGAATCGGCCCGCCCGGCACGGGGGCCGGCGCACAGCCGCGGCTGGGCCGACCGGTTCGCGCGCGCGCTCTCGCGCCGAGGCGCTTCGGCCCCCACCTCGAGAACGGCGCGCCGGTTCATCTCGTGGCTGCGCGGTGCGCCTCCTACGCTGGGTAGCGGCGCATGAATTCGCCTGTCTTCGGCATGCGGCCCGGTGCGCACGTCGGGCTGGCCGGCACGCTCGCGCTGCCGCCCCGGCGGGCCTTCGCGCCAACCGCGGGTGAACGGCTCGTGCTCGCCGACGGCCGCAGCGTGCAGCTGCGCCCGGTGCAGCCGGGCGATGTGGCGGCCGAGCAGGCTTTCGTCACGGCGCTGTCGCCCGCCTCGCGCCGGCGGCGCTTCCACGGCGCGATGAAGCAGCTGCCGGCGTCGGTGCTGCAGGCGATGACGAGCATCGACTTCCGCCGCCATGTCGCCCTCGTGGCCGAGGCCGGCTGCGCGGACGGCGCGGCGCGCCTGGTCGCCGATGCCCGCTACGTGCGCGACGAGCACGGCGGCGCCGAGTTCGCCCTCGCCGTTGCCGACGACTGGCAAGGGCTGGGCCTCGGCCGGGCCCTGCTGCAGCGGCTCGGCCGGCACGCGCGCTTGAGCGGCGTGCGCACGCTGAACGGCAGCGTGCTGGCCGACAACGCGCCGATGCTGGCGCTGATGCGCAGCCTCGGCGCGCAGCTGCGCGACGACCCCAGCGACGCCACCCTCGTTCAGGTCGCGGTCGCGCTCTGAGGGCGCGCCCCGAGGTCGCGCACAGGCGCGGCGTGGCACTTCGCTCGACAAGGGGCATGCCCGTGCCGGGCGGCAGGTGCGTTCGCGGACAATCTCCGGCGATGCGTCCCCCGTCCCCAGCACCTTGAACGCCGACGTCGAGCCCCGAGCCGGCGCACCAGAAGACCCTGCCACGCGTCCCGTGCTGGCGCTGACCGGCAAGCCCTCGCTCAAACGTGCCGGCCAGGCCGATGTCGGCCTGGAGATCAAGGACGCCGTGCTGCTCGCCGTGCTCGCGCTGGACGGCTCGCAGCCGCGCGAGCGCCTCGCCGCGTGGCTGTGGCCGGACGTGCCGGCCGAACGGGCCCGCGCGAACCTGCGACAGCGCCTGTTCCGCCTGAAGAAAGCCTGCGGCATCGATCTCGTCACCGGCGGCGCCACGCTGGTGCTTGGCGAAGGCGTGGTGGTCGATGTCCACCGGCCGATCGGTCACGCGCACGGCGCCGAACCGCAGCGGTTTGCCGAACTGCTCGCCGGGTTCGACATCGACGGGTGCCCCGAGCTGGACCGATGGCTGCACACGGCCCGCGAGCGCTTGCGCAACCGCTGGCGGCAAGCCATCGAAGCGCTCGCCGACGCGGCCGAGCGTGGCCACGACTGGACCGCCGCGCGCCGGCTTGCGCAGACCCTGCTCGAAGCCGACCGCCTGGCGGAGAGCGCACACCGCCGCCTGATGCGCCTGCACCACGTCTGCGGCGACCGCGCCGCCGCGCTGGCGGCATACGAACGCTGCGAGCAGTTGCTGCGCGCCGAACTCGGCGTCGCGCCCGGCGAGGAGACGCAGGCCCTGCGCCGGTTGGTCGAAGCGGGCCGCCCGCCCCGGGGCAACGCGAGCATGTCGGCGGCGCTGCTTCGCCCGCCGCTGCTGGTCGGCCGGGACGGCGTATGGCAGCACCTGCTGCGCGCCCACGCCCGTCGCGGCACTGTGCTCATCAGCGGCGAAGCAGGCATCGGCAAGTCGCGGCTGATCGGCGAGTTCGTTGCCGCCGCAGGCCATGCCGTCAGTGTCGGCGCACGGCCCGGCGACGAGCACCAGCCCTACGTCGTGCTGGCGCGGCTGCTGCGCGCTGCGCTGGCGCACCACGGGGCGATGCCGGTTGGGGAGAACGAAGACGCTTCGGTGCGCGCCGAGCTGGCGCGCCTGCTGCCCGAACTGGGCACCGCACCGGATGGGGCGCTCGCCCCCGTGCGGCTCGCATGGGCCGTGGAGGCCACGCTGCGCGGCTGCGCCAGCCGCGGCCTGGCGCTGCTGGCGGTCGATGACCTGCACTTCGCCGACCACGCCTCGCTGGCCTTGCTGTTGCCGCTGGCCGGCCAGGGCGCCGACGCCGCGCCGGGCGCATGTGCGACCTGGCTGCTGGCCTCGCGCACCGGTGAGATGCCTGCGTCACTGCGCCAGTGGGAGGCCGAGATCACGCACTTGCCGCTCGAGCCCCTGGACGTGCAGGACGTGCGCGCGCTGATCGCGTCGCTGGAACTGCCGTCGCTCGATGGTGCGGCCTGGGCGCCGGCATTGGCACGACACACCGGCGGCAATCCGCTGTTCCTGCTGCAGACGCTCAGCGCAGGGCTGGAGGCCTCGGGCCCGATGCGCTTCGATGCGCGCCCGCAGGCCGGGCACGCTCTGCCATTGCCGCCCAGGGTCGGGCGCCTGATCGAACAACGCTTCGCGCTGCTCGGCGGCGAGGCCATGCGGCTGGTGCGACTGGCCGCGGTGGCGGGGCAGCAGTTCGATGCCGATCTCGCGGCGCAGGTGCTGCACGTCAGCGTGGTCGACCTCGCACCGGCCTGGTTCGAGCTGGAGGCGGCACAACTCCTCAGCGAAGCCGGATTCCCGCACGATCTCATCGCCGAAGCCGCGCTGCGCCAGCTTCCGACCGCCATCCGCCAGGCGCTGCACGCGCAGGTGGCCGAGGCGCTGCAGGCACGACCGGTGGCGGCCACGGTGCTGGCCGATCACTGGCTGGCAGCGCGGCGCTGGCGCGAGGCGGCCGACGCGTTGCGCCGCGGCGCCGACGACGCGCGAAGGCTCTCCAACCGAGGCGAGGAAGCACGCTGCCTGGAATTGGCCCTGGACTGCCTGGCTCACCTGAAGCCACCGCCCGGATCGGAGTTGCATCCGATCGGCGACGACGCCGAGGCCGCGCCGGCCGATGACGACGCCATATCTTCGCCATGGCAGCGTGAAGTCTTCGAGACCCGCTGGCTGCACTGGCTGGCGGTGCAGTCGATCGAACCGTTCGGCGTCCTGGCGCAGCGGTGCGACGCGCTGCTCGCCACCGCCTGCGGAACCAGCCAGCAGGCACGCGCCTGGCTGGCCCGGGCCATGCTCGAAACTGCCAACCTCCGCGACCAGCCGGCGCTCGACGCCGCGCAGCAGGGCGGCTCGCTCGCCAGCCAGGCGGGCGACAGTGAGGTCGAGCTGGCCTGCACGCGGCAGGCGGTGCGTGCGCTGTCGCGATTGAACCGCTCCGACGAGGCCAAGGCGCTCGTGGCCCGGCACGCGCCCGCCCTGCTGCAGGCACCGGGCGCCGGGTCGGCGCCGGCGCTGATCGATTTCGCCGCCGCACTGATCGTCGGCGACGATTCGCAGCGCGCCGTGGATCTCGCCGAAGCGGCGCTTCGGCAGGCGACCGCGCGCCAGGACTGGGCCGCGGTGCACGATGCCCACGTGCACCTGGCATGGGCCAGGTTCATGCTCGAACAGCTGGTGGTCTCCACGGGCCACTATGAACAGGCCCGCCGGCTGCACGCCAGGCTCGGCATGAAGGTGATGCCGCATCAGCACGGCATGGGTCTGGCACGGCAGTACCGGGCGCTGGGCCGCTTCGGCGATGCGATCGCCTTGCTGGAGGAGACGATTGCCGCGCATGGCCAGGAGCCCGGATATACGCTGACGACCCTCTCGCGCTGCGAGCTGGCCATCGTCTACTGGAACCTCGGCCAGAACGCGCGTGCCGTGCGGCTGCTGCAGGAGGCGCCACCGGCCGACGCAGCGCCGTCGATCCGCGCCGCCTGGCTGCTCACCCGCGCCCGCGTGACCGGGCTGCCGCGCGAGGCGTCGGCGGCTCTGGTGCGCGACGCCCAGCAGGTGATCGAAGCCGAGGGCATGCAGGGCTACCGCGTCGTGCTGCGCAGCGAACTGGCCATCGTGCTGCCGCCCGAGGAGGGGCTGCCGATCGCGCGCGAGGTCTTGCGCGAGGCTCGGTCCGTCAAGGCGTACGTGTACCAGTTGCGACCCGCGCTGCAGCGGACCTGCGACCTCCTGCTTCAGCTCGGGCGCGGTGAAGAAGCGCTGCCGCTGGCGACAGAGCTCGCGGAGCTGACGAGTGCGGCGCAGTCCACCTCGGTCTCGGTGCCTGTGGTCTGGTGGACCGTGTCACAGGTCTACGCCGCCGCCGGCAGGTCGCAGGAGGCCGCCGAAGCCTGGCGGCGGGCGCGCGACTGGATCATGGACACGGCCCTGCCGAACGTGCCCGAGCCCTTCCGGCACAGCTACCTGCACGTCAACGCCGTCAACCGCGCCATCCTCACCGCGCGCGTGGCCGAGTCGGCCTGATCCTGCTCGCCCCCCGGAATGCGGGTGGGCTCGACGGCTCGTCCTTCGCCCGGCCGCAGCCGGCGTGACGCCCGCGTGACGCTGCATGCCTATCGTCATCGACGGTCAGCCCCGATGCGGCGCTGCCGGCTGGCCCTCAGGCCGCGCGGCAGTTCGCGCACCCCAAAGGAATCATGAGTCGTCGCCCCCTTCTTGGCATCGTCGTGTCGGTGCTTCTCGGCCTTGCATCGGACGCGCGAGCCGTCTGTGACGAGGAGTTCAAGCGTGTCGCGCCAGGGCAGTGGAGCAGCGACCGCTGGTACCGCCAGGCCACCGATGCTCGATGCGAGACCTGCGAGACGGAGGTCCTGCGCGGAGTGGCGCGGGCCCATCTCGACAAGCAGGACCTGCCGGCCTACGACGCCGGCGTCACCGCCTGCCTGCTCGAGGCTGGGCTGCGCAGCCGCTTCGAGGAGATTGCCAAGGTCGCGCACGAGGGCCTCGCCGTGCGTCTGCTGGCCAACCGGAGCGCGGCGGCGGACCGCGAACGTGCGCTGGCGCTGCTGGAAGAAGCGGCGAAACGCTGGAGCTATGGCTCTGCCGCGATGCGCATCGCGAACGCCCACCTCGAGGGCAAGCCGAGCAGCGCCAGCGTCGAACGCGGCGTCTACTGGCTGGAGCGTGCCGTGGACTATGCGCCCACCACGCCGGCCGGCTCGCTCGATCCCGGTGAGGCGACAGGCCGGCTGTTCGACATCTACCTCGGCGGACGCGGCCGTCCGAGGGACATCGACGCTGCCAAGGCCTTGTTCAAGAAGGTGCTGGCGCGGCCGCGCCACGAGGCCCTCCTGCGCGATGTGATGCCGAAGATTCCAGGCCTGCAGGAGTACTTGGCGCAGGCCGAAGAGGCGGCTCGTCGCCCCATCGCCGAGACGCAACGAAGCGCGCGGACTTGCAGATCGGAGACTTCCTGGTACCACACGGGCGGGCGCACCTACATCGACACGCGGCAGGTGTGCCGCTGATCGCCTTGGCGCGCGCACGCCCTTGCAGCGTTTCGTTTCTCGACTCCAACAGCGGCCGCACTTCCCTTCCACTTCCTCTCCCTTCCCTCTCCTCCCTCTGCGTGAGACGTCAACCATGAGCATTTCCCTGCGCAAGTCCCCGTCCCTGTGTCGTCTCGCCATGGCGGCGCTGCTGACGGCGTCGCTGCCGGCGTTTGCGGCATCGCCTTGTCCCGAACCCTATCCGCCGAATGCCCGCTACTCACCGGTCGCACCGGGCGGTTTTCAGTGCCTGCGCGGTCGGGGTCCGAGCCTCGGGTCGCAGCCCGCAGTGCTGCGGAGGTTCGAGCAGACCTGCGCCAGTGCCGGTGCAGGTCTCGAATTCGGCATGGAGCGATTCGGCGGCGACGAGGTCTACACCTGCGATGTGCCGAAGAAGAGGCGCAATCGCGCGGTCACCACGGAGCCGCAGATCGTGGGGACCTACCGGCCGTCTGCGGCCGAAATGGAAAAGCTCAAATGCCCGGGGGACTGGGCGCTCGAATACAAGCCGAACCCGGCGGGCGCCTACAAGTGCTGGGGCGGCGGCGAGATCCCGGCCGACGCAGCTTGTCCGCCCGGGCTGGCGATGAACCGCGGCATCGGCATGTTCCATTGCCGGCTCCCCAAGACGCCATGAGCGCCACCATGACGTTGCGCCGCTTCCTGCGCCCCCTTCTGCCGGCAGCCCTGGCGGCCGTGACGGCCGCGGCATGGGTGACGGGCGCGCTGGCCGGGAGCGCGGCGTGCTACGCCGATCTCGAAGCCTGCAAGAGCGCCTGCCGGCAGACGGACACCGGCGCGCACGCCCAGTGCCTTCGCGCCTGCGAAAGGGAAATGACCCGATGCAAGCTGGCCGCCCGCGAATGCAGCGGCGCAGACACCTGCCGTCAACCGCCCGTGCAGCCGTCCGACATCCAGCAAGGCGACTGTCCCGATGGCTTCCTGCAGGCACCGCCGCCACCTTGGTCGAAGCGGCGCGCATCGCCGGGACTGGTTTGCGTGGCCGCGGTGCCAGGGACACGCATGCCGGACGCGTGGCGCTGCCCCAGCTCGCACAAGCGGCCGCGTTCCACTGCGAATCCGGACCAGTTCGTTTGTGCACCATGAGAGGTCGATCAAACAGGCTTCTCAGGCCGGCTTCTGGTCGATCGATCTTCTGATCGATCCTCTGATCGATCGATCGCGAAGCGGATTCAGGCCCCCGGCCCGCAATCCAGGCAGTGTTCCACCGGTACCGGCCCCATGCGCAGTTCGTGCTGCAGGTGGCGCAGCGCGGTGCGCAGCCCCTCCTCGATCACCGGGTGATAGAAGGGGCTGTCGAGCATCGCCTGCACGGTGTCGCCGCGCTGCACGCTCCACGCCAGCAGGTGGCCGAGATGCTCGGCGGCCGGGCCGAGCATCTCGGCGCCGACGAAGCGGCCGCTGCCGTGCTCGGCGTAGACGCGCAGGGCGCCCTGGTTGCGGCCGATCACGCGGCTGCGGCCCTGGTCCTCGAACGAGACCTCGCCGGTGGCGAAGCGCGTGCCGGCGGCGAGCAGCTCGGCATGGCTCGCGCCGGCGATCATGATCTGCGGGTCGCTGAAGACCACCGCCAGCGGCGCGCGCCGCGGGCGCACGCGAGTGTCGGGCCAGCGCCCGGCGTTGTCGCCGGCGATGCGGCCTTCGTCCGCGGCTTCGTGCAGCAGCGGCCGTTCGTCGGCGGCGTCGCCGGCGATGAAGATCGGGCTCGGGCCTGCGCCACTGCCCGCGGCGGCCTCGGTCTGGCCGGTACGCCGGTCGTGCACGGGCACACCGGCGTCGTCGAGTGCGATGCCGGTCCGTTCGAGGCCGAGGCCGTCGACGTTGGGACGGCGGCCGACGGCGGCGAGCAGCCAGTCGAAGGCCTCTTCGTGGGCCCGCGCTTCGCCGTCGACGCTCTTGACGAGCACGCCTTCGCCGCGCCCTTGCACCTCGAGATGGCGCCAGGCCAGGGTCAACGGCAGTTCGCGCGCGAAGATCTCGGATGACAAGGCCCGCAGCACCGGGTCGGTGAGCGGCCCCAGCCCGCGAGCCGGAGCGCCGCGGCCGTAGAGCCGCACACGCACGCCCAGGCGGTGCAGCGCCTGCGCCAGCTCCAGGCCGATGACGCCGGTGCCGAGCACGGCCACCGAGGCGGGCAGGTCGTCCCACGCGAAGACGTCGTCGTTGACGATGAGGCGCGCACCGGCGGCGCGCCGCCAGGCCTCGGGCACCGCCGGGCGTGAGCCGGTGGCGATGACGATGCGCCCGGCGCGCACGCGCGTGTGCCCTTCCGGCTGGTCCGGCTCACCCACCTGCAGCGTGTGCGCATCGACGAAGCGGGCGCGGCCGCGCAGGCGGTGCGCCGGCGGCCACGCCTCGACCGCTTCGACGACGAAGCCGACGAAGCGGTCGCGCTCGCTCTTCACGCGCTGCATCACCGCGCGGCCGTCGATCCGGGGCGGGCCGGCCGCGATGCCGAAACGGCCGGCATGGGCGACGCCGTGCGCCGCCTCGGCCGCCGCGATGAGCAGCTTGCTCGGCATGCAGCCGACGCGCGCGCAGGTCGTGCCGTAGGGGCCGTCCTCGATGACGACGAGGCGGTCGGTGTGGGCACGGGCGCCGCGATAGGCGGTCATGCCGGCGGTGCCGGCGCCGATGATCGCGACATCGACATCCAGGGTCTGCATCGAGGTTCTCCTTGCCGCGGCGGGCGTGGGCGCTTCGAGGTGTCGCGCCGGCGCCGCAGCGCATTACGGTGGCCGCACCTTATCCCTTTGCCGATGCCCACCCCACGCGGCCCGGGGCGCGGTTGGCGCCATCATTGCCGGATGTCCGCTTCCGCGACCCCTTCCTGATGTCGGCGATGACACTGCCGGCGCCGGTGGGTGCGCCGGGCGCCGCCTTGCCGCGCTGCGCCTGGGTGCGCGACGGCGGCGCTTGGGCGCTGCAGCTCGCCGGCGACTGGCGGGCCGGCGCGGGCACGGCGGCCTGGCCGGCGCCGCCGCCCGACCTGCGGCGCGACAGCACGGTGGCGCTGCAGGCCGCGGCGCTGGCGAGCTGGGACATCGCGCTCGCGGCGCGGCTGTGGGACCTGCAGCAGGAGCTGAGGGCACGCGGCGTGCACCTGGACCTGCAGGCCGCGCAGGCGCTGCCCGAAGGCCTGCAGGAAGTGCTCGCGCTCGCGTCGCCGCAGCTTGCCGTGCTCGAGGCCGATGCCGCCGCCGCGGCGAGCGCGCCCGCTGCGCCGCGGCCGCGCCGCCTGATCGACCTGCCGCGCACCAACGAGGCCGTGGTCACGGTGGCCTTCTTCGGCGAGGTGCTGCTGGCGCTGGCGCGCTGGCTGACCGGCCGCACGGCCGTGCGCGGCGCCGAGGTGCTGCACCAGCTCGACGAGACCGGCCCGCGCTCGCTGCCCATCGTCGCGCTTACCTGCGCCCTCGTCGGGCTCATGCTGGCCTACATGGGCGGCGCGCAGCTCGGGCGCATCGGCGGCCAGAGCTACATCGCCGACATCGTCGCCGTCGGCATGGTGCGCGAGCTGGCCGGGCTGATGACCGGCGTCATCCTCGCCGGGCGCATCGGCTCGGCCTTTGCCGCACAGCTGGCGACGATGAAGGCCGGCGAGGAGATCGATGCGCTGCGCGTGCTCGGCGTCGACCCCATCGGCCACCTCGTGCTGCCGCGCCTGCTGGCGCTGCTGCTGATGACGCCGGCCCTCTATGCCTGCGGCGTGCTCGCCGGCATCGCGGCCGGCTGGCCGGCGGCGGTGGGCACCTACGGCGTCAGCAGCCTCGAGTACCTGCTGCAAAGCGGCCGTGCGATCAACTTCACGCACCTGTCGATCGGCCTCTTCAAGGCGATGTTGTACGTGGCGCTGATCGCGCTGGCCGGCTGCCGCGAAGGGCTGCACGCCGGGCGCAGCGCGCAGGCCGTGGGCGCGGCCACCACCACCGCGGTCGTGAAGGGGCTGGTGTGGATGGTCGTCGCGGCCTGCGTGACGACGGTCGTCTTCTCGATCCTCGGGTACTGAGCGACATGGCGGGCATCGAGGGCGAAGCGGGGGCCGGCCAGGGGTCGGGTGTGACCGATGCCGCCGCAACCGCGGCAGGCGCCGAGGCGCACGATGCGCGCGCGCTCGTCGAAGTGCGCGGCCTCGCGGTGGCCGCCGGCAACCTCGTCGTGCAGTCGGGGCTCGGCTTCGATGTCCGCCGCGGCGAGGTGCTGGTGGTGATGGGCCCGAGCGGCTGCGGCAAGAGCACGCTGCTGCGCCATCTCGTCGGGCTCGAGCGGCCGGTGGCCGGACAGGTGCTCTACGACGGCCACGACCTGCATCGCGGCGACCCCGCCGAGCTGGCGGCGTTGCGCCGGCGCTTCGGCGTCATGTTCCAGGCCGGCGCGCTGTGGAGCTCGATGTCGCTGGGCGAGAACGTGATGTTCCCGATGCGTCTCTTCGCACGGCTGCCGGCCGCCGAGCGGCGCCGGCGCGCCCGCTTCAAGCTCGCGCTCGTGGGGTTGGACGGCGGCTTCGACCTCATGCCGGCGCAGCTTTCGGGCGGCATGCGCAAGCGCGCCGCGCTGGCGCGCGCGCTCGCGCTCGACCCCGAACTTCTCTTCCTCGACGAGCCCGGCTCGGGGCTCGATCCGCTCAACGCGGCGCGGCTGGACGAGCTGGTACTCAATCTGAGGCACCATCTGGGCACCGCGGTGGTGATGGTGACGCACGAGAACGCCAGCATCTTCGCCGTTGCCGACCGTGCCCTCTACCTCGACCCCCTCGCCCACACGATGACCGCCCTCGGACCGCCGCGCGAGCTGCTCGCCCATGGGCCGGCCGAGGTGCGCTCGTTCCTGCAGCGCGGGGTGGTGGCATGAAGGCGGGCTGGCACGGCCGCGCGCCGGACGCGAGGGCCCCACGATGAAGGGCGCGGCGTGGCGCGTCGGCCTCTTCACCCTGGTGGGGCTGTCGCTGCTGGCGCTGGCGGTGGTGCTCGCCGGCGGCCACTTCTTCGTGGCGCGCGAGAGCGCGCTGATGCGCTTCGGCACCTCGGTCTACGGGCTGCAGGTGGGGGCGGCGGTGGTCTTTCGCGGCGTGCGCGTGGGCCAGATCACCGCCGTCGACCTGGCGCCCCCGGGGCCGGGCGGCGTGGCGATACCGGTGACGGCGGAGTTCGAGCGCGCCGCGTTGCGCAACCTGCTCGGGCCCGGCGCGGCCGAGGCGGGCGACTCGGGCGCCAGGCTCGTGCCGGCGCTCGTCGCCCGCGGGCTCGTGGCGCGCCTGGCGACGCAGAGCCTGCTCACCGGGCAGCTCTACGTCGATCTCGATGTCGAGCCTTCTCGCGCGCTCGCAGCGCGTGCGGGGGCCGCCTCGGCGCCGGGGCCGGTGATGGCGCCGGCCAGGCCCGGGTCGAAGGAACTGCCGGTGATTCCGACCGCGCCTTCGCAGCTGCAGTCGCTGCAGGCGCAGCTCGAGGGGCTCGACCTGGCGCAGATCGGGCGCGACCTCTCGGCGACCACGGCGTCGTTGCGGCAGTTGCTCGCCGGGCCGGAGCCGGCGCGGCTGCTTGCGCGCGCCGCCGACGCGGCGCAATCGCTGCAGCGCCTGGCCGAGCGCATCGAGCGCGAGGTGGCGCCGCTGTCGCGCTCGGCGCAGGGCGCGTTCGGCGAAGGCCAGCGCGCCGCCGGTGCGGTGGGGCAGAGCGCTTCGCAGCTGGCGCGCAGCGCCGAACAGATGGCGCAGCAGGTGGCCACGGCGGCCTCGCAGGTGCAGGGCCAGGTGGGCGCGCTCTCGGGCGCCGGCGTGGCCGCACTGGCGCAGGTGCAGCGCAGCGCCGATGCGGTGGCAGCGGCGGCCGACGCGCTGCGCGGCGCCGCGGGCGACGATTCGAGCCTGCGCCTGCAGGCCGACCGTGCGCTCGCCGACGTGTCGAAGGCGGCGCGGGCGCTGCGCGAGCTGGCCGAGATGCTGGAACGCCATCCGGAGACGCTGCTGCGTGGCCGCGCGGGCGCGCCATGAGCACGGGCATGAGCATGAGCATGAACTGGCTCGGATGTCCGGAAGCGCGGGCGTCACTGCGCCGAGCGACTGCGCCGAGCCGTTGCGGCGAGCGCGGTGCCCTCGCGCCCGGATGGATCGACGGTGCAGCCGCAAACGGGAGGTCGCCATGAGTGAACCGCAGGCATCGCCGGGCCGCCGCCGCCGCGTATTGGGCGTATGGCTGTCGGGCATCGCGGCGCTGTCCGGTGCGACGGTGCTCACGACGCTCGGTGCTTGTGCCGCGGCGCCGGTGCCGGCGACGGTGTGGCTGCGGCTGAGCGCCGAGGAGGCGTCGATGCCAACGTCGCCGACCGCAGCCGCACCCGCGGCGACGTTGGGTGCCGCCGGACCCGCGAGCCCTTCGAGCGACGCGGCGCGCGAGGTCTGGCAATTGATGCTGCCCGTCGTGTTGCCCGGCCACCTCGAGCGCGACGCGCTCTTCGTGCCGCAAGGCGATGGCGGCGCAAGCGGCGCATGGGTGCGGCCGCTCGCCGGCGCGCGCTGGATCGAGCCGCTGCGCGACTCGGTCCCGCGCGTGCTGCGCGAGGACTTGATGCGCCGCATGGACGGGCAGGTGCTCTGGTGGGCGCCTCTGCCGCCGGGGCTCGCGCCGACACGGCAGCTGCGCGTGGAGTTCGCGGCGTTCGAGATCGGTGCCGACGGCCGCACGCTCGCAACGCACGCGCGCTGGTCGATCGCCGATGCACGCGGCGCCCGTGCGCCCGAGGTGCACGAGGCGCGCATCCAGACGCCGGCCGCGGTGGCTGGCGATCCCGGCGCCTGGGCGCTGGCGCACCGGCAGGCCCTCTCGACGCTGGCCGCGCGCATCGCGGCGACGATGGGCGTTCGCGGCCGCTGAAGGGCGGCGGCGCTCGCGGCGCTTTGCCGCGCGCTTCGCGCAGGCGCAGGTGGGCCAGCCGCCGCGGCTCTTCCACGGCGGCCCTCGCGGGCAGGAGCGCAAAACGTGGACGCGGCATGACTGCCGTCTGCCGCTGCACGAACTCCGACGGTGGAGTCACTTGGTGCGAGAGCCTGTGAACGAATCATCCACACCCGCTCGCCACGCCAGAAGGCGCCGGCTCGTCGTTGCAAATGCTCGCCATGTCGCCGGACATGGCTGCGCTTTGCGCCTAGATCCGACGCCTTCTGGCGCGCCGCTCGGGTGCGGCTGATTCATTCACAGGCTCTGAGATGCCGTCGCCCGAGGCGCCTCCTGCTTCAGCACGATTTGCCCGGCAGCATTGCAATGCGCGTGCTCGGTAGCCAGCGCCGGGCGGGGGATGTAATCTCGTAGAGGAGTAGGCAACTGGATCGTCGTGCACGCAGACGCCGCCGCGCAGGCACACGGAGCCGCGCGCCAGGAGCGGCATCCATGGAGGGACGCCCAACGAGGCAGGCATGAACGAGCGCGCGTCGCGGCAGGGACCTGGCTCCAACAGGCTGGAGTTGGGCAGCTGCGTCCTCGACTTGGATGCCCGAGAGCTCTTCATGAACGACGGCCAACTGGCCGGCCTGCGTCGGCAGGCGCTCGACGTGCTGCTGGTGCTCGGCGGGCGCGCCGGCCAGGTGGTGGGCAAGGACGAGCTGATGCAGCGCGTCTGGCCGGACGTGGTCGTCGGCGAGGGGTCGCTGACGCAGGCCATCGCCGACATTCGGCGCGCGCTCGGCGATGCCGATCACCGGCTGGTCCGCAATGTGGCGCGGCGCGGCTACCTGCTGGTGCCGGACGGCGATGCGGCGGCGCACCCTGCGGCCGAGTCGGCGCGGCCTGAGGTAGGTGGGGCAGTGGCACCCGACGCTGCCGCGCCGCAACCACCGGACGCCAGCGTGCCCTCACCGGCGACGGCACCGCGATCGTCAAGCCGGCGCCCGACGGCGCCGGCGATCGCGCTGGCCGCACTCGTCGCCTTCGGGTTGGCCGTCGCCTGGCTCGCCTGGCGTCCAGCCGCAGCGTCGTGGCAATCCCCCGCCGAGCTCGCACGCGCGCCGCGGCCGCGCGAGGTGCCGCCGCTGTCCATCATCGTTCTGCCGCTGGCGATCGAAGGCGAGGCGAAGGAGTTGGAGTGGTTCGCCGACGCGCTGCACGGCGACCTCGTGCTCGGCGTCGCGCGGATGCACAAGAGCCTGGTGATCGCGCGCGACACCGCGGCCACGTACAAAGGGAGGACGGTCGATCCGCGCCAGGTGGCGCGCGAGATGGGTGTGCGTCACGTGGTGAGTGGCAGCCTGCGGCAGGACGGGCAGAACATCCTGCTGAACGTCGCTCTGGTCGACGGCGAGACCGGCGTGCAGCAGTGGGCCCAGTCCTTCCGCATCGATCGCGCGGGGCTGGCCCAGACGGTGAGCGACTTCGCGACCGAGATCGAGCGCACGCTCGTCGGCGAACTGTTCCGTGCCACCGCCGAGCGCCGCGCACTGCTGTCCCCGGCCGAGGTCACGGCCGACGACCTGGCGATGCAGGGTCTTGCGCTGTGGTACCGCGGCGTCACGCGCGAGAACGTGGTCGGCGCGCGGGCGCTGTTCGAGCGCGCGCTGGCGATGGACCCGGACTCGGTGCGCGCCTGGGCCGGCATCCACTACACGGGCTCCAACCTGCTGTTCAACAGTTGGTCCGCGGATCGCCAGGCCGTGGTGCGCCGCAGCGAAGAGGCGGTTGCGAACCTCGAACGGCTGGACCGCGACGGCACCTGGACCTACAGCGCGAAGATGTTCCAGCTCTTTCTGAAGCGCGACTTCCCTGCGGCGTTGCGCCTCAACCTGGTCTGGACCGAGCGTTACCAGCTGCCGACGGCCTTCGCCTCCCTGGGTGGGGCGTTCAACTTCAACGGACGCTTCGACGAGGCGGTGCCGGCGCTCGAACGCGCGCTGCGCCTCGGGCCGCGCGATCCCTTCCGCGGCGAGACGCAGTACCGCCTCGCGATGGCGCACTTCGGGGCCGGGCGCTACCGGTTGGCGCTCGAATGGAGCCTTGCCGCCGCCGCCACCAACTCGGCGCTGCCCTGGCCGCCAATCCACGCCGCGGCGCTGCACCGGCTGGGCAAGGTCGATGCCGCGCAGCAGGCCTTCGACGAGCACATGCGGCGCCACCCGGCGTTCGTCGCCAGCCAGATCAAACCACGCCTGCCGAGCGACGAGCCAGGGTTCGCCGAGGCACGCGAGCGGCTCGTCACGAGCCTTCTTGCGCTGGGCATGCGCCCGTAAGCACGACGCAACCGGCGCAAGTGCTGCGACCGGCTCGCGAGGCGAAGGAGCTTTGCTGGGCGAGCAGGGCCTCGGCCGTCTGCCGGCCGGCTGGAATGAGCCAAATTTCAGTCCTCTTTGAGCGCACGTTGAGGACTTTCGAGCCCCGGGGCCGGACAGTGGCGTCACCGATCGGCGGCCCAGGCCGACGGCATCAACCACTCCGCAGGAGCTTGCCATGACCCGTGCGTTCTACTTTGTCGGCGGCCTCGTCGCCCTGTTCTCGGCCTTCGTGGTGCAGTCCGTCGTCCGGGACCCGGCGCCCGTTTTCGGCGCTGCGGTCGAGGCCCAAACGGCCCGTGCCGCCGCTCCAGTCGCGCCCGATGCCACCTCGGTCGCGATCGACGACTTGGCCGCCTGGCCCGCGGCGGCAGGGCGCTGAGCCGGCGCCACCGGCGGACTCAGAGCCTGTGAATGAATCAGCCGCGCCCGAGCGGCGCGCCAGAAGGTGTCGGATCTAGGCGCAAAGCGCAGTCATATCCGGTGATATGGCGAGCATTTGCAACGACGAGCCGGCGCCTTCTGGCGTGGCGAGCGGGTGTGGATGATTCGTTCACAGGCTCTCAGTCCGACGCGCCGAGGGCCGGTGTCATCGCGTGCGGCAGCGACGCCGGCGCCGGTGCTCGGGCCGCATGGGCTGTTTGCGCCGCCTGCGCCCCTTGCGCCGCCAGCGCCGCACCCACCGCGTCGGTGTGATCGAGATACGGCGCCGGCCAGCCGAGCAGCGCACTCGCCCGCTCGGCACGCTCGCGCAGCTGCTGCCGGTCGACGGCGCCCAGGTGCACGAAGCCGTAGTGGTGCGAGCCGGTCCACTTGAAATCGCGCGCCAGGGCCGCACCGCTCTTCGGGAAGCTGAACATCAGCGCATCAGGGAAGGCGCGCGCCAGCGCCGCGGCCTGCCGCGCACTCGGCGCCGGCGGCACCGAGGCGGCGTCGAAGGCGCGGTAGACGAGGCTCGCGGCGATGTTGGCGCTCGGCTCGCAGCGCGGCGCGCTCAACGCATCGCGCCCGAGGGCCAGCGCGACGGCCATCGCATGCGGGTCGAGCCCGCGCACGCGCCGATAGAGATCGCCGAACTGCGAAGCCAGGCGCGGGTTGCACTCGATGACGCTCAGGCGGTCGGTTGCGGCGTCGTGGAAGAACTCGAGGTTGAACATGCCGTGTCGGTAACCGATGGCGCGCAGGAAGCGCCGCGCCACGCCGAGCACGCGCGCCTGCACCCGCTCGGGCAGGCGGCTCGGATATTCCCAGCGCATGAAGGCCTGCGTGCCGGGGTACATCACGGCGTCGACGACGCCGAGTGGATGCACGTGGCCGTTGTCGACCCAGCCGTCGAGGTTGTATTGCGCCACGCGCGCCGGCACCGGCTCCTCGAGCAGCATGCGGTGCGCGGTGCCGGCCTCGGGCAGGCGGGCGCGGCACAAGCGATCGAAGGGCTCGACGAGGCGGCGGATGATCCACAGCTCGCGGCCGCCGAAGCGCGTGTGCGCCTGCAGCGCCGCGCGGTGGCCCACTTCGCGCGCCAGCACCGAGAACGCCGCCTTCACCGGTTTCACGAAAGCCGGGTAATGCAGGCCGTGCGGCATGTCGTCGCCATAGGCCGCATCGAGCCCGGCGAAGGGCAGGTTGGCCTCCGGTGCCACCTGCTGCAGCACGCGCCGCGCATGCAGCTTGTGCTGGGCCGCGAGGATGCTCTCGGGCGGCGTGCCCGGCAGCCCGAGCTGCTCGGCGACGAGCGAGGCGGCGAGCGCGCCGAAGTGCTCCTGCTGCGACAGCACGGCGCGCCAGCGCGCCCGCCGTCCGCGCGCCGCCTGGCGCGCCGCGAAGCGCTCGTGGTCGTAGAAGGGCAGGTGGGCGTTGCTCGGGAAGCTGAAGAGGTCGAAGCCGGCGTGGTCGAAGCGCGGCGCGCCGACCCGCGCCGCCAGCCGCTGCAGCGCCAGCCGGTCCCAGTCGTAGGCGAAAAGCCAACCGGCGCGGGCCGGCGTGGAAGGCGCGAAGAAGCTCGGCATGCCGCGGTCTCTCGGCCTCTCAGCGCGTCATCAGCCGCCGCGCGGCGTAGCTGAGCGCATCGACGAGCGCCACGAGGGCGAGCATGGCGCCGAGGATGGTGGCCGTCTTGCCCATGTGGAACAGGCCCATGTGGAAGGCGAGCAGTTGCCCGAGCCCACCGGCCCCGACCACGCCCAGCACGGCGGCGGCGCGGATGTTGTTCTCCCAGCGGTACAGCGTGTAGCTCGCGAGCTGCGGCAGCACCTGCGGCAGCGTCGCGTAGAGGAAGATGCGCCCGTTGCCCACGCCCTGTGCGCGCAGCGCGGCAGCCGGGCCGGGCGGCGCGTTCTCGATCGCCTCGGCGAAGAGCCGCCCGAGCACGCCGGCGGTGTGCACCGCCAGCGCCAGCGTGCCGGCGAAGGGGCCGAGACCGGCGCTGATGAGCAGCAGCGCCGCCCACACGAGCTCGGGGATCGAGCGCAGCATGTTGAGCACGAAGCGCGTGGCGGCACGCAGGCGTGCCGCGTCGGCCTCGTGCAGGCGGCTCGCGGGCAAGGCGAGCGCGAGGCCGAGCGCCGCGGCGAGCATGGTGCCGAGTGCCGACATCGCCAGCGTCTCCCAGGTGCCGAGGGCCACCTTGCGCAGGAAGGCCGGGCTCGTGTCGGGCGGGAAGAACTCGGCGATGAAGCGGCCCATGCTGCGCAGCGCGCCCGGCGAGAGGAACTGCGCCCACTGCAGGTCGAGCGTCGCGAAGCTCGCGACCACGAGCACCGCCACCGCCAGCGTCATCCAGCAGGCGCGGCAGCGTGCGTCGAACAGCGGCGGTGGCAGCCGGTAGGGCTGGTTCGCGGCGGGTGGCACGGGGGTCATCGGTGTGCTTCCTCTCGCGTCATCCGAGCGCGCGGCGCAGGCCGGCGCTGACGCGGTCGGCGATGGCGACCAGGGCCACGAAGACGGCGAGCATCGTCAGTACCTCGCCGCCGGCGAACATCTTCATCGAGCTGTCGAGCTGCTGGCCGAGACCGCCGGCGCCGACGAAGCCGAGGATCACCGAGCTGCGGATCGCGCATTCCCAGCGATACACCGTGTAGCTCGTCAGCTCGGCGGCGTTCTGCGGCACGAGGCCGTAGAAGAAGGCCTGCAGGCGCGAGCTGCCGTTGCGCAGCAGCGTCTCGCTGACGTGCGACTCGCCGCTCTCGAGGATCTCGCCGTAGACCTTGCCGAGCATGCCGCCGTAGGTGAGCGCGATGGCCAGCACGCCGGCCGTGGGGCCGAGGCCGACGACGCGCACGAAGACGAGCGCCCACACGAGCTCGGGCACGCTGCGCAGCACGATGAGCGCGAGCCGCACGCCCTGGCGCAGCCAGAACGGACCGCGTGCCATGCGCCCCGACAAGGCCGAGATCGACAACGCACGCGCCGAGGCAAGCGTCATCGGCACCGCGATCACGAGCGCGAGCACGAGCCCGACCGTGGCCATGGCCACCATGCGCCAGGTCTCGCGCGCCACCATCCAGAGGAACTCGGCCGAATGCGCCGGTGGCAGGAAGGAAGCGAGGAACTGCCCGGTGACCTGCAGGTTCCTCGCCTCGAAGAGCTGCCAGGGCTTGAACTCGGTGGCGACGACGAGCGGCCACAGCACCACCGCGGCCGCGATGGCCCAGGACAGGCGCTGCAGCCACGCCGGGTCGTGGCTCGGGGCGGAGCGCAAAGTCGCGGAGGAGGTGGTGGAAGACATCGCGGATCCGCCGTTGCGTCGTCGTCAGCGCCGTGGTTCTTCGCGTGCCGAGAGCGGTAGGCCGGCCGGCTCGCTTCAGCGGCAGTGCATGACGACGGGCGCCGGCCCGGCGGTGCCGGTGCCCAGCGCCTCGGCCTCGGGCAGCGGCGCGTGTGCGTGCGCGCCGTCCGGCTCGTGCTCGTTCGCATAGAGATGCTCGAGCAGGTCCTGCGAGACACGCGCCGTCGGCAGGTCGAACTGGCAGCGCCCCTCGCGCAGGCCGACGATGCGCGGGAAGTGCGTGAGCGCCATGTCCACCTGGTGCAGCGTGGCCACGAGCGTGATGCCGCGCCGGCGCGCCACCTCGACCAGCGTATCGAGAGCCTGGCGCGCGCGCGTCGGGTCGAGCGCCGATAGCGGCTCGTCCACCAGCCACAGCGACGCCGGCGCGAGCAGCGCACGCGCCAGCCCCACGCGCTGGCGTTCGCCGCCCGAGAGGCGGTCGACGCGTTCGAAGAGCTTCTCGGCGAGATCGAAGCGCGCCAGCGCCTCGTGCGCCGCCGGGATGTCGCTCGGATAGAAGAGCGAGCGCAGGCTCGCCGCCAGGCTCATCGCCGGCAGTCGGCCGGCGAGCACGGCCGTGACGACGCGCTGCCGCGGCGGCAGCGGCGGCACCTGCGGCGCGAGGAAGAGGCGGCCACGCAGCTTCTGCAACTCGCGCCGCGGCAGCGACCACGGTGCCGCGCCGTCCAGTCGCAACCGGCCCGCCGCGGGCGGCAGCGCGCAGGCCAGCGCCTGCAGCAGCGTCGTCTTGCCGGCCCCTGAAGGGCCGATGACGGCCACCTGCTCGCCGGCGCCGACGGCGAGGTCCAGTGGTTGCAGGGCCGCGCCGACGCCGGCGCGCGCCGCGGGGTGGCGCGC
The DNA here is from genome assembly GCA_016223165.1 of Burkholderiales bacterium. GTDB lineage: Bacteria > Pseudomonadota > Gammaproteobacteria > Burkholderiales > Burkholderiaceae_C > Rubrivivax. The sequence continues at coordinate 1,460,263 of JACRPO010000009.1, read as the reverse complement.
GGCCAGCGCCTGAAGTTCGACTTTCACCGGACGATCGCGGGCGGTGCCTGCGGCGGCGTTCAGAGCAGCTCGGCGCTGCGCGCTGCAGCCTCGATGCCCTTGTAGTTCTCGGCCTTGCTCGGCACGAAGCGGGTGGCGCGCTGCAGCTCGAGGACCTCCTTGCCCTCGGGCGTGCCGCGCGACAGCGCGAGAAATGCCGCAGCGAGCTTCTCGCGCAGCGCCGCCGGCATGTCGGCATGCACCGACCAGTTGTAGTCGTAGTAGGGCGGCGTCGTGTAGAAGACGCGCACCTTCGTCGTGTCGACCTTCTTGTCGGCGACGAACTTCTCCCATACCGAGATGTTGAGCGCGCCCGCCTGCACCTTGCCCGAGGCGACCGCGGCGATGGTGGCGTCGTGCGCACCGCTGAAGGCGACACGCCGGAAGTCCTTGTCCGGGTAGATGCCGGCGTCGAGCAGGAAGCTGCGCGGCATCAGGTGCCCGGAGGTGCTGCTCTGCGAGCCGAAGCTCACGTCCTTGCCCTTCAGGTCGGCGAGCGACCGGATGCCCGGGTCGCTGGTGATGAAGACCGAGCGGAACCTCTCGTCCTCTTCGCGCTGCACGATCGGGAGCACCTTGCCGCCCGAGCGCACGTTGGCCTGCACGAAAGTGAAGCCGCCGAACCAGGCCATGTCGACCTTCTTGTGGACGAGCGCCTCCACCGAGGCGGCATAGTCGGTGACGGGCGTGTACTCGACCTTCATGCCGAGCCTGGCTTCGAGGTACTTGATGAGCGGCGCGGCCTTGCGCGCCAGCTCGGTGGGCGACTCGTCGGGGATCGCGGTGATGCGCAAGACCTGCTGCGCCTGCGCGAGGGCGAAGAAGCCGGCCAGCGCGCCGGCGGCAAGGGCCTTGAGCACGCGCGAGCGCCTTTGTGGAAGTTGGTGTGGCCGGTGGCTGCCGACCAAGTCTGGCATGTGGTGAAGCATGGCGGGACTCTCCTGGCGATGTAATGGAAATGGCGCAGGCCGCGACTCTATCGGCTGCCGCTGCTAGAGTGCGCCGGACGGTCATGCGGCCAAACCCGCAACCCATGCCAGCGCATGGGTGCTCCGCGGCGGGTTCACTCGACTCCCTTCGGGCTGCGCCCTCCGGTGTTCGCCCTCGGGGCGGCCAGGCGCGCTGATCCATCCCACCCGGACGATACGATGAAGACACCGCTTTTCTTCCAGCTGCAGTCGTTGTCCGGGCCGGCGCTGGCCACCGAGGCCGAGGCCGGCTTGAGGGCCGCCGCCGCCGCGGTGTCGCCGAAGTTCTTCTACGACGCGCTCGGCTCGCGCCTGTTCGACGCCATCACCGAGCTCGACGAGTACTACCCAACGCGCACGGAGGCGGGCATCTTCGCGGCCGAGGGCGCGGCCATCGCCGATGCGGCGCTGTCGTGCAGCGGGCCGGCGCCGGTGCTGGTGGACCTCGGTGCCGGCAGTTGCGCGAAGGCGGCGCGCCTGTTTGCCTCGCTGGCGCCGCGCCGCTATGTCGCCGTCGACATCTCGGTGGACTACCTGCGCGAGGCGCTGGCCGGGCTGCAGCGCGAGCATCCGGCGATGGAGCTCGTCGGCGTCGGCCAGGATTTCTCGGCGCGCCTGGCGCTGCCGGCCGAACTCGCGCACGCGGGCGATGCGGCCGATGCGGGCACGCTCGTCTTCTATCCCGGCTCGAGCATCGGCAACTTCGCGCCGGCCGAGGCGCTGCGCCTGCTGCGCGAAGCGCGCGCGCTGGCCACGCAGGGCAAGGGCAGCGGCGGCCTCGTCATCGGTGCCGACCTGGTGAAGGACGCGCGTGTGCTCGAGGCGGCCTACGACGATGCGCTCGGTGTCACGGCCGCGTTCAACCTCAACCTGCTGCGCAGGCTGAACGGGCTGCTCGGCGCGGATTTCGACCTGCGGCAGTGGCGTCATGTGGCCCGCTTCGATACGCAGCACTCCCGCATCGAGATGCACCTCGAGGCGCGGCAGCCGCTCACCGTGCGCTGGCGCGGCGGCGAGCGCCGCTTCGCGGCCGGCGAGCGCATCCACACCGAGAACTCGTACAAGTGGCAGCCCGCGGACTTCGAGGCGCTGCTGCGCGAGGCAGGCTACGGCGCCGTGCGGCGCTTTGCCGATGCGCAAGCCTGGTTCGGCGTCTTCGTGGCACGGGCGTGATGGGGGCATGGCGCGAGGCGGCACGGCCGGCCGGGTGGGCCGGGGCCGTGGCAGGCTCGGTCGCACGAGCGACGGCCGACCTTACAGGTGCCGCGGCAGATGACGCGGCAGATGACGCGGCGGCGGTCAGGCGGCGCAGGTGCGAAAGCCTGCGGGCACGTCGTTGCGATGCGCCTGGAAGAAGTTGCGGTAGCGCGGGTGCTTCATGCGCGGCTGCGTCATGAACGAGGCACCGCGCAGGACATGCCGGCCGTCGAACCAGGGTACCGAGTAGTCGCGGTAGGGGTGCGGCTCGAAGCCCGCAAAGGGCTGGAACGGCGTGGCCGTCCATTCCCACGCCTCGCCCCATGCAAACGCCTCGGGGCGCGTGAGTGCGGCCCGCTCCCACTCGGCTTCGCTCGGCAGGCGGCGGCCGGCCCAGCGGCACCAGGCCTCGGCTTCGTGCTGCGTGAGGTGGCACGCGGCAAGACGCGGATCCAGCGGTGTCCATCGGCCGTGGTGGCGGCATTGCCAGCCGTGGCCTTCACCCTGCGCCCGCTGCAGATAGCGCGGGCTCGATGCCCCCTGCTTCTCGCGCCACGCCCAGCCCGCCGGGCTCCAGAAGCGGGGTTCGTCGTAGCCGCCGGCCTCGACGAAGGGCAGGTACTCGGCCCAGCGCACGACCTGCGCGTCGATGCGGAAGCCGGCCGTGCGGACCTCGAGATGGCCGACTTCGTTGTCGAACGCGAATCCGCCGGGATGCGCCGCGCCGAGCGACCAGGGCGCAGCGTCGAACGCGAGCTGCGCCCCGGGTTCGGGCAGCGGGCGCGCTTGCCAGCGCGGATCGGTCACGGCGATATCGAGGCCTCGAGCCATGTACAGCGCCGCCTCGTGGTGCATGTCCTCGTGCAGCAGCGCAAGGCGATGGAAGTAGAGCGCGGCGTCGTCGTCGGACAGGTCTTCGAGCAGGCGCAGCGACTGCGCCTGCTGCGCCGCCAGGTCGGCGCGCGTGGCCTGCGCGTCGGGCAGCGGCAGCGACCAGCGCGAGTCGTGCGGCACGCGGCTCGAGTTGTAGAGCGCGTCGGCCCCGGCGCGCCGCGGCGCGTGGCGGCGGGCTTCGGGGTCGGCACGGTGGCCGTCGCCGCGCACCGTGTTGCGGCCAATCCAGTATTCCTGGAACCAGCCGATGTGGCCGAGCTCCCACAGCGGTGGATTGAGCTCGGTGCGCAGCGGCACCGCCAGGCCGGGCAGCGCCGCTTCGTAGGCCGCGAAGGTGGCGAGGGTGTCGGCGCGGCTCGCGCGCAGCGCGCCGGCCAGGACTTCGGCGCCGCTTTCGCGGGCGTGCCGCGCCTCGGCCGGCATCGCCGCCTCTGACACCTCCAACGCCACCAAGCTGCGATCGTCGTGCATCGAGAACCCCAAGTCGTCATCGTCACGCCTGCGCTCGCCGATGCCAACAACGGCAACTGGCGGACGGCGCGGCGCTGGGCCAACATGCTGGCGCCAGCTTACCGCGTGCGGCTGACGCAGCATTGGCGCGCGGCTGATGCCGCGGCTTCCGGCGATGACTTGATGATCGCGCTGCATGCGCGTCGCTCGGCCGCTTCGATCGCCGCTTGGCGGGCCCACCCGCATGCGCGCGCGCATGCCACCGCGCATGCGCCGCTGCTGCTGGCGCTGACCGGCACCGACCTCTACCGCGACATCGACAGCGATGCCGATGCGCAGCGTTCGCTGGCGCTGGCCGACCGCCTGGTCGTGCTCAACGAGCTCGGCGCTGCCCGCCTGCCCGAGGTGTACCGCGGCCGCTGCGAGGTCGTGCTGCAGTCGTGCAGCGCGCGCCAGCCGGTGGCCGCGAAGCCGCGCCGCTTCCTGCGCGCGCTGATGGTCGGGCACCTGCGCGGCGAGAAGGATCCGGCGACCTGGTTCCGCGCCATCCGGCGCCTGGCGCAGCGCGCCGACCTGCGCTTCGACCACATCGGCGACGGGCTCGATGCGGCACTCGCCGACGAGGCGCGCGCGCTGATGGCGGCCACGCCCGCCTACCGCTGGCTCGGTGCGCGGCCGCACGGCGAGGCGCGCCGGCGCATCCAGGCCGCGCACGTGCTCGTGCACCCGAGCGTGATGGAGGGCGGCGCGCAGGTGGTGATCGAGGCCGTGCGATCGGGCACGCCGGTGCTCGCCTCGCGCATGGACGGCAACGTCGGCTTGCTCGGCGCCGACTACGGCGGCTACTTCGCCGTCGGCGACGACGGCGCGCTGGCAGCCCTGCTCGAGCGCGCCCGCGACGAGGCGGCTATGCTGCCGGCCCTCGTGCGCCAGATTCAGCGCCGCGCGCCGCTGTTTGCCCCCGAGGCGGAAGCGGCGACATTGCACCGGCTGGTGCGCGCGCTGCTCGCCGCGAACCCTGGAAGACCGCCTGGACCGCCTGGACCGCCCGTGACCCTTGCCGCTGGAGATGCCCGATGAATGCCCCCGAGAAGACCGCAACGATGGCCGCGACCACGGCCTCGGGCACGGCCGCCGCGCTGGCCGCCGAGCCCCGCCTCACCTCGCTCTCGCACGGCGGCGGCTGCGGCTGCAAGATCGCCCCGGGCGTGCTCTCCGAGATCCTGAAGGGCACGGCGGCGATGCCTGTGCCGAAGGAACTGCTGGTCGGCATCGAGACCGCCGACGACGCTGCCGTCTACCAGCTCAACGACGAGCAGGCGCTCATCGCCACCACCGACTTCTTCATGCCCATCGTCGACGACCCGTTCGACTTCGGGCGCATCGCCGCCACCAACGCCATCAGCGACGTCTATGCGATGGGCGGGCGGCCGATCCTCGCGCTGGCGCTCGTGGGCATGCCGATCAACGTGCTGTCCACCGCCACCATCGGCCGCATCCTCGAGGGTGGCACCTCGGTGTGCCGGGCCGCGGGCATCCCGGTGGCGGGCGGCCACACGATCGATTCGGTGGAGGCGATCTACGGCCTCGTCGCGCTTGGCCTCGTGCACCCCAGGCGCGTCAAGCGCAATGCCGATGCGCGCGCCGGCGACATGCTGGTGCTCGGCAAGCCGATCGGCGTGGGCGTGATGAGCGCGGCGCTGAAGAAGGAGAAGCTCGGCGAGGCCGGCTATGCGCAGATGATCGCCAACACGACCAAGCTCAACACGCCCGGGCCCGAGCTGGCCGAGCTGCCGGGCGTGCACGCGCTCACCGACGTGACCGGTTTCGGCCTCGCGGGGCACGCGCTCGAGATGGCGCGCGGCGCGCGCTGCGAAGTGCAGATCGACTGGGCCGCGGTGCCGCAACTGGGGGGCGTGCGGGTGCTGGCGGCGCAGGGGTTCGTCACCGGCGCCTCGGCGCGCAACTGGATCGGCTACGGTGCCGAGGTGACGCTGCCCTCAGGCTTCGCGGCCGAGGACAAGGCCCTGCTCACCGACCCGCAGACGAGTGGCGGGCTGCTCGTCGCCTGCGAGGCGGCGACCGTGGACGCGGTGCTGGGCATCTTCCGCCGCCACGGTTTCGAGCAGGCGGCGGTGGTCGGGCGCGTTCAGCCTGCCGACAAGCCCGGGCTCAGGGTGGTGGCCTGAGAACGCGTGAAGCGCGTGCGGCCCGTGAAGCGCGTAACGAGCGTGCAGAGCGTGCAGAGCGTGCAGAGCGTGCAGAGCGTGCAGGGCGTGCAGGGCGTGCAGGGCGCGAAGAGGCGCACGCACGATTCATACCGTCACCGGCCCTGAGACGGTGGTGACGGCGCCGGTCTGCCACAGCTTCAGCACGCACATCTGGGCGGCCGAGCGCAGCTGCTGCGTGCAGCCCGACGCCGTGACCTGGAGCGAGCCTGGCGGTGCGCGCGGCCGCATCGAATTTTCGCAGCTGCGGCGCGTGCAGTTGCGCAACCCACCCGGCATGGGCGTGGCCAGCATCGGCTTGCTCGACCTCTACCCGGCGCATGGCCCGCGCCTGCGCGTGAGCAGCGTGCACTTCCGCGGCTTCGGCCAGCTCGAGGACCGAGCCGCCAGCTACCGCGACTTCGCGCTGGCGCTGCATGCGGCGCTCGTGCCGCATGCGGCCTCGATCCGCTTTCGGGCCGGCAGCACCTTGACGGGGCAGGTCGCCCTCGTCTTCGTCATGGCGGTGTGGACGCTGCTGATGCTGTTCGGCATCGCCGTGCTGTTTTCCGGCACCCTCGAAGGGTGGCTCGCGTTGACGCTGCTGCCGCTGGTGCCGCCCGGCCTCCTGATCTGGCGCCACATGCGCCGCCACTGGCCGCGGCGCTATCTGCCGGCGGTGGTGCCGCTCGACTTGCTGCCCGGATGATCGAGCCTCATTCGATGGTGTTGCCCGGTGGCGTACGCCTGCTGGTCGGCTGCGCGCCGCATGCCGGCACCTGCAGCGTCGCCGTCTTCGTGCGCTGGGGCAGCGCGCACGAGAGCGCGCGCACCAACGGCATCGGCCATGTGCTCGAGCACATGGCGTTCAAGGGCACGGCGGTCGAGGGCCCGGCGGGCCGGCGCGTGCGCGACGCGCGCCAGGTCAACCTCGAGGCCGAGCGCCTGGGTGCGGAGGTCAACGCGCACACCGACAAGGATCACACCGCCTTCTACATGCGCGGGCTGCCGCAGCATGCCGGGCGCATGCTGCAGATGCTGGCCGAGATCGTGCTGCACCCGAGCCTGCCCGCCGACGAACTCGAGCGCGAGCGCCAGGTGCTGCTGCAGGAGTTCGCGGAGGACGAGGACGATCCCGTCTCCACCGCCTTCAAGCTCTTCGACAAGGCGTCGTTCGGCCTGCACCCCGCGGCGCAGCCGGTGATGGGCACGCGCCGCAACCTCGAGCACTTCACGCGCGACGATCTGGTGGCGCACCGGGCCGCGGGCTATCTCGCCGGCAACGTCGTCGTCGGCGTCGTAGGTGCCGTGCGACCCGAAGAGATGCAGCGCGAAGCCGAGCGCGCCTTCGCGGCGATGCCCGCGGGCGCCGTGGCGCCCGTGGACGAGCCGCCGTGGCGCGGCGAAGCGCTGACGCGTGCGCTGGAGGGCTCGAGCCAGTCGCACCTGGTGTTCGGCTTCCCGGTGCCGCCACGGCGCGCCGACGATCCGGTGGCCACGGTCGCCGCGGCGCTTCTCGGCGAAGGCATGAGTTCGCCGCTGCTGGACCGCGTGCGCGAGCGGCGAGGCCTCGCCTACTACACGGCCTGCTCCGCCGACGTGCTGGACATGTGCGGGCAGTTCGTCATCGAGGCGAGCATGGCCGCGGACGATGCCGTGCCGCTGCTGCGCGAGGTGATGGGGCTGCTGCACGAGCATGCACGGCACGCCGACCCGGCCGACCTGGAGCGGGCGCGCCAGCAGCTTGCGGTGCGCTCGCTGCGCGCACAGGAGCGCGGCTTGCGCTGGCTCGAGGACCTGGCCCTCGACTGGATGGCGACCCGGGCCCTGCGGCCCGAGGCCGAGCGCCTGGCGCGCCTGCACGCGGTGAGTGCCGCGGACGTGAGCGCGTTCTTCGAGCGCCTGCTGCGCCATCCGCCGGCACTGGCGCTCACCGGCGCCGTCGCGCGGGGCATGCGCGACAGGCTCCGGAAGGCGCTCGACGCATCGCTGGGCTGATCAGCCCAGCGGCGCCAGGCCGGCATGGCGAAGCGCAGGGCTGGCCGCTTCGATCGGTGCCAGCAGCCGGCGCCACAGCGTCGGCCCCGGTGTGCGCCTGAAGGCGCCGAAGTGCCCGAGCCGCTTCGCGCCCACCTCGGCTGGGCGCAAGGAGTGGCGCCTGACCGCGGCGTTGCGGAACTGCGCCGCCAGCGCATTCACCGCCGGCGCCGGCGCGTACCAGAGGTCGTCGGCCACGTCCCACAGGTGCACCGGCGCCACCACGGCCGAGGCGGCCCGGTGCGCCTGCATGTGCGGGTCGGCGTAGGCCCAGCCGCGCAGCCGCGACCAGTGCGCCCACTGGCGTGCCACGGCCGGCGGCAACGGCTGCGCGCCGGGCCCGAGGGCCCAGCCCGGCAGGTGGCCGGCGAGGTTGAGCACGGCGGGCAGCCAGGCGCGGAAGAACACCTTGGCGACGACACCGTGAATGCCCGGGTACAGCCGGGGTTCACCGAGCTGCGAGCCGACCGTCAACAGGGCATCGGCACGCTCGACGCCACGCGCGAAGGCGATGCAGTTGCCGCCGAAGCTGTGGCCGACGAGCAGCAGCGGCAGGCCCTGCGTCGAGCGCCGTGCCTCGGCGGCGGCGAGCGCAGCGCTCATGTCCAGCGTCGCCCAGTCGCGCATCGACGCCGGGTCGCCGCGCAGGGCCTCGGGCGGGCCGCGGCGCGAGCCGCCGATGCCGCGGTAGTCGTAGGTCAACGTGGCGTAGCCGCGCTCGGCCAGCCAGCCGGCAAAGGCCCGGTAATAGCCGCGGGGCACGCCCGCGGCCGAGCTGATGACGGCCACGGCGCGCACGGCGCCGGCAGCCGGCTCGGCCCAGGTGGCTGCGAGATGGCGGCCGTCGTCGGCGACCAGCACGTCGCGGTCGCCTGCCGAGCCACTGCGCGAGCCGGCAGCCGCGGTGACGGAGGAGGTGTCGAAGGTCGTGGTGCTCATGCCGGCAATGTAGGAAGTCAAGCAGGAGTTGACTAGACTCGCATCGATTGACTCTTTGTCGATGAAGCATTGACGACGAGGTCGACGACGAGCTTTACGACGAGGTTGGCGATGAAGTCGACGAGGCGCGCCCGAACTACCCTCGAAGTGTCGCCGGTGGTCCTGCCCGACGCCGGCGCGCTCGAGTTCTTCGCGCGTGTGGCGGCGTCGGGCAGCTTTGCGGCCGCGGCGCGCCAGCTCGGGCTGACGCGTGCCGCCATCAGCCGGCGAGTCGCCCATGTCGAGCGGCAGGCCGGCGTGGCGCTCTTCCTGCGCAGCACGCGCTCGCTCGGGCTCACCGAGGCGGGCCGGCGGCTGCAGGGCCGCGCCCGCGCGGTGCTCGAGGCGGCGGAGGTGGCGCGGCGGGACCTGCGCTCGCGTGGCGCCGCGGCTGGGGCGGGCGGAGCGGACGCACCCCTCGCCGGCACGCTGCGGCTGACCTCCGTACCGCTCTTCGGCCAGACGGTGCTGGCGCCGTTGCTGGCGGCCTTCCAGGCGCGCCATCCGGCCCTGCGCATCGAGATGCGCTTCACGGCGCGGCGCATCGACCTGCTGCGCGAGGATGTCGACCTCGCCTTCCGCCTGACCGAGCGGCCCCCCGAAGACTGCGTCGCGCAGGCCGTGCTGTCCTACGTCGTGCGCGCGTACGCCGCGCCGCGGCCGGGGCTGCCGCTGGCCGGCCCGGCCGCGCTCGCCGGCCAGCGTTGCCTGCTGCTCGGCCCGCCGACCACCGAAGAGGCGACGCTGCACTGGCGCGCCGAGGCCGGCGATGCACGCGCGACGCTGACCATCCAGCCGGCCATGCTGGCCGACGACCTGGGCAGCCTGCAGGCCGTGGCGCGCGCCGGCGGCGGCATCGTCTTCGCGCCGGACTTCTGCGCGGCCGACGACTTGGCGCGTGGCGCCCTCGTCGACGCGCTGCCCGGCTGGCGGCTGCCGGTGCCCGAAGGCGAGGCGGTGATGGCGATCACGCTGCCCTGGACGGTGGCACCGGCGAGCGCGCGGGCGCTCGTGGCTTTCGTGCGCGAGTCGCTGGCTGAACGCGCGTGCACAGCGGCCTGAAGAAAGGCGGTCGCTGCCGCGGAGTGTTCGAACGGCGGCCGAGCCGCTGACTGTTCGCTGGGCCGCCGAGCCGCCGGTGGTTCGACCGGCGGCTAGGCCGCCGTCCTCGACGCCGACGCGATCAGCAGGCGTGCAGCAGCGCCACCAGTTGCGCCTGGCTGTGCGTGCCGGTCTTCTCGTACATCTCGCCCACATGCGTGCGCACGGTGGAGATCTTCACGCCCAGGGCCTCGGCGGCGTTGGCCGGGCGCATGCCCTGGCAGAGCATCTCCGCGAGGCGCGCCTGCGTGCGCGTGAAGCGGAAGCGGCGGCGCATGGCGTCGGCGCGCGTCAGCACCACGCGCTCGATGGTGGCGAGCACCCAGGTGGCGCTGCCGAAACCGGCGTCGTGCACCGCCATCGGCTTGAGCGTGAGTTGCATCGCCGGGCCTTCGGCCTCGAGCGCCAGCGTCACGCTGCGGCCGGCGACGAGTTCGGTATGCCACTTGCTGATCGGCACCCAGCGCCCGCCCTGGCGCACCGCGAGGCGGCCCGAGGCATCGAGCCACAGGCCTTCGCAGTGCTCGATGCGCCGCGTGGCCGCCGGGTTGGACTCGAGCACCGTGCCGCCGGCATCGGCGACGACGAGCGGCGTTTCGAGGTGCTGCATGAGCGCATGGCCGAGCGCGGCGAGGCGCATCGAACGCGCGCCACCGACGCCTTGCGGCGCGGCGGCGCTCATGGCGTTCATGCCCGTGCGGCCGAGATACATCGGCGCGGCGGACTCCGGGCTCCTGGGGATCGAGTGGAACTGCATGGCGAACCTCCTGTGGCGATGCGTTGCATTGCACCGCAGCGCCCCCTCGCGACGAATGACACCAAGGTATCCCCCGCGCAAGGGAGGAGCGGGCGCGACGCCGGACGTGCGCCGATGCTCGATCCGGCGCCTTCGCTGCGGGCGGCATCCACTAGGATCTGCCATGGACGAAACTCGCCGTGCCGCCACCGAGCGCGCTCTCCCGGGGCCCCAGCGCCGCCGCCTGCTCGGCCTGCTGTGGGCGCTGGCGGGGCTCGGCGCCGCCGTAGGGCCAGCGGGCCTGAGCGGATGCGGCGGTTCAGGCGGCACCAACGCGGTGGCCGCGCCGCCCTCACCGACACCCGCCCCACCTGGCATGACCCCACCCAACCTCGGAGCGCACGACCTGGCCTTCGCGCGCCACAACGTCGCGGTTCCCGGCCTGGCCGTCGCGCTGACCACCGCGTCGAGCGGCAGCAGCCTGCTCGCCTGTGTCGGCCGCGGCAACGTCGCCGCGCACGCCGCGCCGGGCGACAACAAGGGCAATGCGTTCGTGCAGGTCGGGTCGTCGCGGACCTACACCCACTGGCCGAGTTCGGGCACGGCCCTGTACTTCTGCCGCAGCGCCACGGGCGGGGCCGGGCACACGGTCGCGGCCAGCAAGCCGGCGCTGGACGAGACCACGCTCAGCGTCGTGGAGGTGCTGGGTGGGGGGCTGCTGCAGGACGTCCGCTGGAAGGAGGTGCTGGCCGGCTCGCCGCTGACCAGCGACAGCGTCGTTACCACGGGGCCGGCGCTGATCGTGGCTTGGTGGTGGGGCGATGCAGGGGTCGACAACGACAAGACGGCCGTGCCCGACAACGGATTCGCCGTCATCCATTCCGTCCTGTCCTCGGGTGAACTCGTGCAGTGCGCCGTCGCCGTGCGGCGCGTGAACGAGGCAGGCAGCTACAACGTCACCTGGACGGCCACGCCGCCGCAGGGGGCGCAACTGTGGATTGCCGCCGTGCAGCCCGGGTAGGGCGGTACCCCCTCACCGGCACCTGCCGCCGGTACCGGGCACGCGCCGGATGGGTGCCTCGGGGTGCCTCAGGACAGGCGGTCGCCCAGTTCGCGCACGGTGGCGCGCGGCTGCTCCATCGCATGACGCAGCGTGCGGACGTAGTCCAGCAGCATGGCTCGCATCGGGTCGGGATCGAACAGCGATGTCCGATAGGCGAACTCGCAGCGCCAGTCGGTGGCCGAGCCGAGCATGTCCACGTCGAGCTCGGCGAGCAGGCTGCGGCGCTCGGTGGCCATGGGCGTGAAGCGCAGGCCGGCGGCTTCGTAGTCGGCCGTGGCGTTGTCCTCGAGGAACTGGGCCCAGACCGGGAACACGGTGTTCCCTGAAGGCGCCAGCGCCGTCTCGCGCAGCAGCACCTCGAGCGGCACGCGGCCGTAGGCCAGCATCTTGCGGATCGACGAGTGCACCTGCGCGCACAGGGCGTCGAACCCGACAGCCCCGACCGGTCGCACGCGCACCGGCAGCATGCTGGTCATGTAGCCGATGAGCTGCATGGCCTGCGCACTCCAGCGGTTGAGCGTGGGCACGCCGACCAGCAGGTCCTCGCTGTTGGTGCGCTGCCGCAACAGCACGGCCAGCGCGGCGAGCAGCAGCGCAAACGGGGAGACACGGAGCTTGCCGGCGAGCTCGCGCAGGCCGTGCATGAACGGCGCGGCCTCGTGGACGTGCGTGGCGCGGGCGCGCCAGTCGCGGTTGCCCTTGCGCGTGCCGATGGCCGGCAGCGAGATCGGAGGAGGCAGGCCGTCGAGCTCGCTGCGCCAGTAGCGGATCTCGTCGTCGAGTTCGCCCGCCTCGTAGGCGCGCATCTCCCATTGCGCGATGTCGGCGTACTGTTCGGTGAGCTGCGGCAGGTCGACCGCTGCGCCGGCGAGCCGCGCGCCGTAGAAGGACATCGCCTCGCGCAGCAAGATGCCGATGGACCAGCCGTCGCACATGGCGTGGTGCACGTACAGGCACAGCACGTGGTCGTCGTCGCCGATGCGGAACAGGCGCACCAGGAAGGTCGGGCCGCCGATGATGTCCAGCGCCTGCCGATTCGGGTCGTTCAGCAAGGCGACGGCCGCAACGAGCCGGGCCTCGGTGTCCGCCCCCTCGACGACGACCACCGGCATCGACACGGGTTCGGGTGGCATCACCACCTGGTAGAGCTGGCCGTGCTGGTAGGACAGCCTGGCTCGCAGCGTTGCATGGCGGGCGACGACCTCGCCGAGCGCGGCCTCCATCAGGTCGACTCGCAGCGGCCCGCGCACCCGCCACGGGATGACCATCTCGTTGAGGTTGGCGGTGCGGTAGCGCAGCGCGAATGCCCACATCGAACGCTGCGCGTACGACGCCGGGGTCATCGATTCGGATCGGGCAGTCACGTCAAGGGGAGCCTATCTCTGTGCAGCAGCGAGCGCACCACGGCCGCCGCAGCACGCGCCGCGCCATCCACCGAGTTGGGGACGCACGGTCTGCCGGGCACAGGGGTCACGTCGCATCGGTTGGCTGCGTGCTGAGTTCGATCGCCGCGCTCGCTGGTGGAAGGGTCCGATGCCTCAGGTCATCTCGGCCAGCAGGTCGAGAGTGGCCCGCTCGACCCGTGCATGCGCCTCGGGCTGAGGGAAGGTGTGATCGGCCTCGGGCAGGTCGACGCGGCGCGCCAGCGGGTGCGCGAAGTTGCTCTGCCAGACAGGGTGCATGTGGGCCGTCTCCAGGAACTCCTTGGCCGTGTAGTCGCGCTCGCTCAGGATCAGTAGCGTGCGCCCCCCGAGCGCGGAGAAGCCCGCCCACGCGTGCGCCATGCGCACGCCGAGGTCGTCGTCGCTGTCGCCCTCGCGGATCTGCGGCCGGCCCGTGCTGCGCATGGCAGCGGTGGCACGAGCCGTGAGGCGAAGCGCGCGCCACAACTCGGCCAGCGAGGTGAGCGCGACACCGCCGCGCAGGAGCTTGCGCCAGAAGGTGCCTTGTAACAGGCGCTGCAGGTAGTAGTGCTTGACCTGCGTCACGGCCTGCGTGATGTCGGTGCGCACCCAGGGGTTGACGAGCGCCAGCCCGCCGACGCGCGCATCGCGCGTGCCCTGCACATAGAGCAGGGCCGCCGTCGCACCGCCGCACAGGCCCCAGATGGCCACGGTGCGCAGCGAAGGCACCTCGCGGAAGAGCGCGTCGAGCGCGGCGCCGATGTCGGCGTCGAAGTCCTCGAAGTACTGGCGCGGGCCACTGCTGTCGCCCATACCGCGTGCGTCGAAGCGCATCGCCGCGACGCCGTTCTCGGCCAGGTGGCGCGCCAGGTGGACGAACATGCGGTGGCTGCCGACGCGGTATTGCGGACCGCCGACGACGATCAACGCGCCGCGCGTCGGCGGCGCGGCCGGCGCGGCAGGCGTGCTGACGATGCCGAGCAGTTCCTCACCCGCGCAGGGAAAGACCACCGCGGTTTCTGTCGCCGTCATGCGGTTGCCGCCGCTTCGCAGAGCGTGCGCATCTTCTCGGCGCTGCGCTCGACGAGCGCCGGCGCTTCCTCGATGTCCTGTGACTGCCAGAAGAGCGGCCCGGTGACCGCCTCGGCGTGCACGTCGATGCCTGCCGCGGTCCAGCGCTGGACGACGTTGTGCGACGCGGGCAGCAACTCGGGCGGCGTCTGCGCCGAGACCTCGAGCCACAACACGCGCGTCGCCGTGTCGGGTGCGACCAGCTGCGCCGCGCCCAGGCCGTGGGCGACGCCCGCACCGAGCGGGTAGCCGGCCACCTCGACGGCCCGGCCAGCGGCCAGGTCGGCCAGCAGGCCCTCGGTGACCCCCTTGGCGGGCCCCTGCTGCAACTGCCCGGCCATCTTCAGGCGCAGGAACTGCTGCAGCACGAGCTTGCCGTTGGGCTGCGGCTGCCAGAAGAGAAGGTTCGCGGGGCGCTGCAGCTGCGCCTTGGCCTGCGCAGCAACCAGGCAGCCGGCGCGGACTCCCCACAGCGTGAGCGGCAGGTCGGCATCGACGAGCCCGGCCGCCCAGTGCGCGGTATCGAGGACATCGGCGACCCAGGCACTCCAGGAGGCATCGACGAGGTCGCCGCTGCTGTCGCCGCACCCGGCGAGGTCCGGCTGCACGACCAGAAAACCCTCGCGGGCCAGCGCGCGCGCGCCCATCGCCGCGGTGCGGCGGCCCTTGTTCATCTCCTCGGCAAAGCCGGCCACGCCCACCACCACACCGCGCGGTGTGCCGGCCGGCTCGTGCATGACCACCAGCCGCCGCCCACCGTGCGCGGGGGCACCATCGCGGAAGAGGGCTTTCATGCCCATCGCGTGCGGTCTCGCATCCGTTGTCGCGTGTCGTGTTGTCGCGTTGTCAGCAGACTGCCGCCGTCCCCGCGGCTAGTTCATGCGCGCGGCGACGAAGTCGCACAACGAGCCGACCGTGGCGAACGTCTCGCCGTCGATGTCGTCGTCGTCGACGATCATGCCCAGGTTCTCTTCAAGCGCCGAGATCAGCGACACCACGGCCATCGAGTCCAGCTCGGGAATGGCCCCGAGCAAGGGCGTCTGCCGCGTGAAGGTCTTGCTGCGGCCGTCGAGGCTGAGCACCTCGTCCAGCAGTCTCAGCACCTGCGTTTCAACTTGCATTCATCGCTCCAAATGAGCTGCGGACAAAGCGGCCGATTCTAGGTATCGCGCTTCGGCGCGACCGGGGGTGGCCAGGGGCCTGACAAATCCGTCACGGCCCGAATGCCGGCAATGGCTCGACGGCCGGTCGCGGCGCCGGGCGTTGCCGCCGGAACCGAGCGGCGCGACGGCGCAGCCGCCGCTTGCTCAGAACCATCCGTGCAGACCCACCTGCGCCCAGCGCCGCCAGTAGCGGGCGCCCGAGCCGCCGCTGCTGCCGAGCCCCAGGGCCTGGCCCGAGCCGCCGGCGGCGGCGCGCAGGCGCCAGGCCGGCGACGGATCAAAGCCCAGCGCCAGCTCCCACAGGTGCGGCGCGCCGTAGCTGGCGTTGCCGCCGCCATCGACCTCGCGCGAACGTGCCAGCCCGGCGCGTGCCTGCAGCTCCCAGGGGCGTTGCTCCCAGGTGATGCCGCTGACCAGCCGCGCTTCCTGGTAGCGACTCGGGTTCCAGTAGCCGCGCGCGTCGGCACCCGCTGCGCCCTCGCGCGTGCGCGCGAGCCGGCTCCACTCGGCGCCCACCGTCCAGCGCGGCCGGGTGCGCAACGCCCACTCGCCGCGCGCGACGAGGCGCTCGCGCGCCGTGCCGTCGTCGAAACGCATGTGCGCCACGCCGCCGGCGAATGCCAGGCGCTCGTCTCGCCGCCAGTCGGCGCCGAGCGAGGTCACGTCCACGCTCACGCGGTTGGCAAGGGCGCGCGGTGTCTCGACGAGTTCGCGCGCGCGCTCGGCATCGATGCGCCAGCGATCGGCCGGCACCCACTTGAGCCGGACCATCGAAGTGAAGGGATGCCAGGCGCCGATGCGGTGCGCGCGCAGCACGAGTTGCGGCCACCAGGTGCCGCCACGCGAGTCGGGCTCGCCGAGGCGAAGCCGGCCCGAGGCTTCGAAGGTCGTCGCGGCGGCGGCGCCGAAGTCGTCGTCGAGGTCCAGACGCCGGCCGCCGAGTTCGACGACGGCATGGGCGGCCGGCTGCAGCCCCGCGCCGAGCGTGAAGCCACGCGTGCGCAGCGTGTCGCGGTCCTCGGTCAGCTCGAGCGAGCTGAAAGCGTAAGGCGCAACGTCGCGCGCGACGCGGAAGTCGCGCAGCCAGACGGATTCGGCGGCGGTGGCGGGCTGCAGCAGCGGCCACGCGCGGTCTTCGTATCCTGCCCAGCGCCAGGCGCGGGCGAGATCGAGCCGCTCGGCGTCGGTCGCCGGCGGCGCCCAGCGGCGGAAGGCGGCGATGGCCGCGCGGTGGCGGCCGGCGGCGTTGAGCGCATGGCCGAGCGCCCAGCCGAGCGGGCGGTCGCCGGGGTGCAGCGCCGCGGCCTCTTCGAAGAGCGGCAGCGCGGCCGTGGCGTCAGCCGACCAGAGCGTCTGCCACGCGAGCGAGGGCACGATGTCGGCGCGCCGCGCCGGCGCCGCGGCCAGCGCCTGGCGGTACAGCTCGGCCGAGCGGGCATTGCGGTCGGCCCAGCCGAAGACGCGCGCGGCCTCGATGAGCAGGTCGGCATCGGCGGGCGCACGCTGCACGAGCCTTTCGAAGAGAGGCAGGGCGGCGGCGTAGTCGCGCCGATCCGTGGCCGCACGTGCGGCAGCCAGGTCCTGGGCCGGCGTTCGAGCGGCCGCATCGGAGGTGTCGACCATGGTGCCGGCCGCGGTGCCCGGCCCGCTTTGCCCGGCGGCCCGCTGCGGCCCGCCGAGCCCGACGGCAGCACAACAGATCCACGCCAGGCCGATGACGGCGGCGCTCGCGTCGACCACGGGCGTGCGCGGCAGAGAGCCGGCGCGGACCTGGCCCGGCGATGCCCGCGCCCCTCGTCTCACGCCGCCTTCCCGGTGCGTGCGGTCTGCCAGCGCACGGCCTGCGTGCGCGGCCGCCTGAACAGGTAGGGCAGCGCGAGCACCGTCGTCAGCGCCAGCAGCGCCCAGTAGACGATCGGGTACCACACCGCGTAAGGCAGGTAGCGCAACACCTGCGGGTCGTAGCGGCGGTCGATGAGCACGCCGGTGGTGAGCTGCGCCAGGCACAGCGTGGCGATCGACATGCCCCAGAGGTTGGGGATCGGGCTGGCACCTACCGGCGGCAGGCCGACCGCATAGGACACCGTCCACAACGTGGTGAGGAAGACGAAGCACAGCGACCACAGGATGGACAGCGACGACTCCACGAACACCGGCCACAGGCGGCGGCAGTTCCAGGTGGTGAGCACGTCGCGGTGCTTGTGCAGCACCTGGGCCAGGCCGCGCGCCCAGCGCAGGCGCTGGCGGAAATGGCCGCGGTAGCTTTGCGGCACCGACATCCAGCAGATCGCGCGCGGCTCGTAGCGCACGTCGTAGTGGCGCTTCTGCAGCTTCCAGGTGAGCTCGATGTCCTCGGTGGGCATGTTCGGGCTGAAGCCGCCCACGTCGACCACGGCCGTCTTGCGCAGCGCCGCGACGACGCCGGAGACCGTGACGATGCGTCCCCAGATGCGCTGGGCGCGACGCAGCAGGCTGATGATCGAGGAGAACTCCACCGACTGAAGGCGGGCGAGGAAGGTCGTGGTGTTGAGGACGCGCGGATTGCCCGTCACCGCGGCGACGCGCGGCGAATCGAAGTGCGGCACGATCCAGTTCAGCAGTTGCGCGTCGGGCTCGGCGTCGGCATCCAGCGCGAGCAGGATCTCGCCGCGCGCCAGCGGCAGGGCGTCGTTCATCGCCATCGCCTTGCCCTCGTTGACGCTCTTGCGCACGAGGCGCAGGCGAGCGTCGCCCATGAGCGGTGCCAGGGCCGCCAGCGTGCCGTCGCACGAGCCGTCGTCGATGACGATGATCTCGAAGGCCGGGTAGTCGATGGCCAGCATCGCCGCCACCGAGCGCGCGATCACGGCTTCTTCGTCATGCGCCGGCACGAGCACGCTGACGAAAGGACGTGCGTCGGCGGCCGCCGCCGATGGCGCCGCTGCATCGGGCGGCGGCGGCGGCATCGCGTTCTCCCAGCGCCAGCGGAACAGCAGCGCCGTGATCATCCACATGATGCTGGTCACGATGGGGTAGGCGGCGAAGAAGACCAGCACGATCCAGTAAGGCGGCGAGGCCTGGATCGCGAGCAGAACGGACTCGACGCTCATGAGGCAGGCGGCGCAGCGGTGGCGCGCGGCGGCGAGGCGTCGTCCGCGCTCGCCGCGACCGGCGTGTGCGTGGCCGCGTCCTGCGGCGCCGGCGGGCGGCGGAGCGCGTGCCGCTCGCGCGCACCACGCGCAACGGCAGAGCCGCCTTGCGCCATGGCGGCGGCGTCATCGCCGTAGTGCTTGCGCATTCCGTCGACAACGATGTGCACGCGCCGCACCTGCGCCAGCGCGCGGAAGTCGGCGACGATCTCGCGGCCGTTGAAGTCGACGCGGTACTCGAGCGTGGCGGCGGGCACGTGGCGGCGCGGGCCCTTGCGGCGGTGGATGCCGCGGTTGTGCAGGATCCAGGAGACGGTGACCACGGGCACGACGGTGGCGGCGCCCAGCATCAACAGCTGCAACGCGGCGAAGTCGGGCGTCGAGGCCAGCACGCGGTGCCAGCCCCAGAAGAACAGCACCCAGCCGGCAACGATGGCCAGCACATGCGCCGTGCGCCGCCAGCCGCCGAGGCCGACGCCGCGCGGCGATGTCATGCCCCCGGGAGCGAGCACCTCGAGCGTGGCCGGCGTTTCCGTGGCAGCCCGGCGCGAGCCAACCACAAGGACAGCAGCGCGATCAGCACGAGCGCTGCGGCGGGCGGCTCCGGCACCTGGCTCGCGCTGAGCAGGTTCTCGCCAGGCACGAGGGTCCAGTCGCAGGCGTCGGTGCAGCCGCTCGTCCACCGCAGGTCCACGATGCCGGCGCCGAGCCGGTTCCACGCGCCCAGCTCGAACGCGTAGAGCCCCTCGTCGAGCACGAGGTTCTGGTCGAAGCCGACGCGGTCGCGCGGGTTCAGGAAGTCGCGGCCGATGTCCACCTCGGCGCCACCCGCGCCGATGAGGCGGAAGAAGAAGCCGTCGTCGTGCAACACGCTGAAGTTGTACTCGCCGGGGTCGGTGATGCGGATGAAGCCGCTGTAGCGGGCCGTCCAGTTCTGCTGGGCGGGGTCGCCTGCCTCGGGATTGTCGCAGTTGCCCAGCGGCGCCGCCGGGGCGAAGAACGGCACCAGGGCCGCCGGCCCCCAGGTGGCGCTGTAGCACTCCGTGTAGCGCGAATTGCCGTGGTTGACGGTGGGCAGCACGCCCTCGTGGCTCTGCACGATGGCGCCGCTGGCGGCGCTGGCTTCGCCCGCGGCCGCCTGCTGCACGGCCAGCCAGTCGACCTGGCCCCACAGGCCGGTGCCCCAGGCGAAGGTGCCGACCGGTGCGCCGCCGCCGAAGCGGCGGTTGGCCTCGTCCCAGAGCACGGCGCTGCCTGCCCAGTCGTTCTGGATGCGATGGAACTGCGCGTCGGCCCCGGCGCCGGCGGCGAAGCTGCCCGCGTACTGCGGCGCCAGGACGTAGGCGGCCGTCGCCGGCAGGGCCAGCGCCAGCGTGAACGCGGCCGTCGCGGCGGCGGCCAGGCGGCGCACCCAGCGCCGCGCAGCGAGGCACAGCGCCACGTGCTTCGCCGGGAGAAGAGAGGCAGGCGTGAACGATTTCATGTCGAGCCCGGGACTTTGCATCAAGAAGCAAGGTTAGCGGACGAAATGCGACGGCTGCCCGGCGAAAAGGACGGTCGTCGTGCCGTATCCCTCGGCCACGCCCGGGCCCGCACGGGGTCCGCCACGAGGCCAATGACAGAATCTTCGCCCATGAAAGTCCTCGTCACCGGCGCCGCCGGCTTCATCGGCAGCACCGCCACGCTGCGCCTGCTGGCGCGCGGCGACGAGGTGGTCGGCCTCGACAACCTGAACGACTACTACGACGTGCAGCTGAAGCTGGACCGGCTGGCGCGGCTCACCCCGCACCCACGATTCCGCTTCATCAAGCTCGACGTCGCCGACCGCGCCGGCATGGAGGCGCTTTTCGCGGCCGAGAAGTTCGACCGCGTCATCCACCTGGCCGCCCAGGCCGGCGTGCGCTACTCGCTGCAGAACCCGCATGCCTATATCGACAGCAACGTCGTCGGCTTCATGAACGTCCTCGAGGGCTGCCGGCAGAATCGCGTGCAGCACCTCGTGTACGCCTCCAGCTCCAGCGTCTACGGCGGCAATACGCGCATGCCGTTCTCCGAGCACGACAGCGTCGACCACCCGGTGAGCATGTACGCGGCGACGAAGAAGGCCAACGAGCTGATGGCGCACACCTACAGCCACCTGTTCGGCCTGCCGACCACGGGCCTGCGCTTCTTCACGGTCTACGGCCCCTGGGGGCGGCCGGACATGGCGCTGTTCCTGTTCACCAAGGCCATCCTCGAAGGGCGCGCGATCGACGTCTTCAACCACGGCAGGATGCAGCGCGACTTCACCTATGTCGACGACATCGTCGAAGGCGTGATCCGCGTGCTCGACCGAACGGCGATACCGAACCCGGCCTATCGCGCCGAGATGCCCGACCCCGGCACGAGCAACGCACCGTTCCGCGTCTTCAACATCGGCAACCACAACCCGGTGCCGCTGATGGACTTCATCGGCTGCATCGAGGATGCGCTCGGCCGCAAGGCCGAGAAGAACCTGCTGCCGCTGCAGGACGGCGACGTGCCGGCCACCTATGCCGATGTCGATTCACTGCAGCAGTGGGTGGACTTCGTGCCGTCCACCGACATCCGCACCGGCATCGGCCGCTTCGTGGCCTGGTACCGCGAGTACTACAAGGTCTAGTCCGGTCCGGCGCTGCGGGTCGGCGCCGAGCCAGCCTCATATCGTCTCAGCGCGGCGGCGTCGCCGAGCGCGCCTCTTCGAGCAGCGCGCGCACGTGCTGCACCGGGATCGCGTAGCTGATACCGGTCGGCGTCGACAGCGCCGTCTCGCGGCTGCCACGCACCAGCACCATGTTGACGACGCCGATCACCTCGCCGGTGTCGGCATCGAGCACGGGGCCGCCGCTGTTGCCTGGGTAGGCGGTGGCATCGAGCTGCAGCACCTCGAAGTTGCCGGCGCGCAGGCGCGCCAGCGCACGCGGGTCCAGCTGAGCCGCCGTGGGCGCGGGCAACGCGATCGTGGTCAGCGAAGCGACGATGCCGCGGTGCGTGACCGGCGAGAAGCCCAGGGCGCCGCCGATCGGAAAGCCGATGAGCGCGACGGCCTTGCCCTCCGCCGGCCGTTCGCCGGCGGCGAGGCCGAGCGGCGGCAGCGCCGGGCCGTCGAAGCGCAGCAGGGCGATGTCGTGCGCGCGGTCGATCGCCACGACGGTGGCGAAACGCAGGTCGCCGGCCTCGCGCCCAGGCGCGGCGCTTTGGGCCAGCACCGCGAGGCGTGCCGCCGGCTCGGCCTCGGCGCCGGCCGGCAGCACGTGCGCGTTGGTCGCGACATGTTGGCCGTCTCCGACGACGAAGCCGCTGCCGCGAAAGCCGAAGCGCGGGTTCGCGGTGGCGCTGTAGGTGCCCACGGGCAGGATCGACGGGCGCGCTCGCGCGACGATGGCGCGCAGGTCCGCCGGCGCTGAAGTGGCCTGCGCCAGGGCGGCGCCGATGCCGCCGGCCCACAGGGCGGCGGCCGCGACAGTGCCGCGCAGCACGACCCGGCGTTGCCGCGCGAGACGTGGTGCGCGCTTCAACGCGCGAGCCGCAGCAGGTCCGTCACTTCGGCCTGGGCGCGGAAGCGCTCGCCCAGGCGGGCCAGGTCCTCGAGTTCGGCGCGCGCCTGCGGCTTCTCGCCTGCCTTGAGGTAGAGGCGGGCCAGGTTCAGGCGCAGGTTCGGGTCGTGGCGATCGATCTGCACGGCGCGCTTCTGCACGTCGACGGCACGCTTGACCTCGCCTTCGGCAGCCAGCGCGGTGGCCAGCGTGTCCATCAGCTGCGGCCGATTGGGCAGGATCTGGTTGGCCTGCTCGGCCAGCGGCACGGCCCCGGTCTTGCCTTGCTTGGCCATCAGCCAGGCGACGTTGTTGAGCGCGAGCGCGTTGCGCGGCTGCACGTCCAGGACGGCGCGGTAGTGCTTCTCGCCCGAAGCGAAGTCGGCACGCGACATCGCGAGGTCGCCGAGGTAGTAGCTGAAGCCGAAGTCCTTCGGGTTCTCCTTCTGCCAATCGGCGACGAGGCGGTCGGCATCGGCGCGCTGGCCGCCGGCGAACAGCGACTGGTGCAGGCGGATCGCGAGGTCGGTGCCGCGCGCGATGGCGAAGGCCTTGCGGTAGGCAGCGACCGCGGCCGGCCAGTTGCGCTGCTGCCGCTCGACATCGCCCTCGAGCTGGTAGCCGCTCGCCTCCTTGGGGCGGGACTTCTGGATCTCGCGGGCGATGACGCGGGCTTCATCGGGGCGTTCCTGCTGCAGCGCGAGCGCCGCCAGGCCGCGTTTGGCCGCCAGCGACTCGGGCTCGATCTCGAGCGCCTTGCGCAGGGCGGCACGTGCGGCGCCGAGGTCCTTGTTCTGCACGTGCGCTTCGGCCAGGCGCAGTTGGTGGATGGCCTCGGCGGGGTTCTTCGTCGCGAGTTGACCGAAGGTGCCGACGGCTTGCCGGGCGTCGCCGGCCGCGAGCTGGGCGCGGCCGAGCGCGGACATCAGGTCGTTGTGGCCCGGCAGCGCGGCGATACCGTCCTGCGCGACGATGAGGGCGGCCTGGGCGTCGCCCATGCGCAGCAGGTGCTCGACGTAGAGCAGGCGCGGCTCGGGTTGCGCCGGGTTGGCCTTGACGGCGGCGGCGAAGATCTGCGCCACCTCCGTGCCCGTGCCGCCGGTGCGCGCCGTGACTTCGGCCAGCGCCATGCGCGCCTGGACGTTGTTGGGGTCGGCGGCAACCACGTCCTGGATGCGCTTGCGGGCGGCGTCGTTGCGGCCGGCCGCCAGGTCCAGGCTTGCCAGCGCCGAGGCGGCGAGCACGAACTTCGGGTCCTTGCGCAGTGCCGTTTCGAAGGCGGCGGTGGCCCCGGCGGTGTCCTTCTTCGCGAGCAGGACGCGACCGCGCAGCAGCTCGGGCAGCGCGCGCTCGGGCATCTTCTTTTGCAACGCATCGACAGCCTTGAGCGCGCCGGCGAAGTCGGCAGCGCGCAGGCGCGCGGAGATGAGCGCGAGGTCGGCGCGCGAGCCGCCGGCATCGGACGCGGCGATCGACTCGAGAGCGTCGATGGCCGGCTGCGTCTCGCCGCGCGCGTACTGCGCCAGGGCCAGCGCGGTGCGCACGCGTGGGTCTGTCGGAGAGGCCTTGGCGGCGAGCTGGAACCACTGGTCGGCACGCTTCGTGTCGCCGAGCAGCATGTGGGCCTCGCCGGCCAGCGCGAGCGTGGCGCCGTCGACGGACTTCTGTTCGATGGCCGGACCCAGCACCTCCAGCGCCTTGGCCGGCTGCTGCATGCGCAGGTAGGTCTGCGCGAGCAGCTGACGTGCGCCGTTGTGGTAGGGCATCGCGCGAAGCGCACGGGTGAGGTAGGTCTCGGCCTGGTTGTAGGAGCGCAGGCGGAAATCCGCCGCGCCCGCCAGCAGCTGCACGCGCGGATGGTTGGGCATCGCCTTGAGCATGCGCGTGGCGATGTCGCGCGCGGCCTGCGCGTTGCCTTCCTGCAAGGCGACCTGGCCTTCGATGTAGAGGGTGTCCGGATGGTTGGGCGCGGCCTTCTTGAGCTCCAGGAACTGCGCCTTCGCCTCGGCGGCGCGGCCCAGTTCGGCGTGAATGCCGATGAGCGCCACATGGGCCGCGACGGCCGCCGGGGTCGACGCGATGACCTTGCGCAGTGCCGCCAGCGCGCCTGCCTCGTCACGCTTGCCACGCCAGAGCAGTTCGCCCCGCAGCGTCCCGGCGCGCTCGTTGTTCGCCTCGCGACCCAGCACGTCGTCGAGCACCTTCAGCGCGCCGTCGAGATCGTTCTCGCCTGCCTTCAGGCGCGCCTGCAGGATCAGGGCCGGTGCGAACTGGGCGTTCGCGCGCAGCGCGCGCGCCAGCGACTCCTTGGCCTTGTCGAACTGCGCCGAGGCCGCGTGCGCGATGGCCACGCTCGTGTAGAGGTCGGCCTGGGCGGCCGGCGTGCCGAGCACGGTGGCGCCGAACTGCGAGATCACGCGCGCATGTTCTCCGGTGAGGAGCATGGCGCGCGCCATCTCGGGCACGACCTGGTCGTCCGGGTGGGCAAGGTCGCGTGCCTTGCGCAGCTCGAGCAGCGCGCCGGCCGGGTCGCCGGTCTCGAGCAACGCCCTGCCCAGCAGGTAGCGCGCCTGCGGCGAGTTGGCGTTGCGCTGCAGAAGCGTCTTCAGCTGGATCGTCGCCGACTTGTATTCCTTCTTGCTCATGAACGCCTGCGCCGACTCGAGGAGCTTGTCCTCCGAGTCGCCCCGACAGCCTCCGAGGGCGGCGGCGAGGACGAGGACGAGGGCGGCGACGGCAAGAGGGGGGCGGTAGATGCTCACGGCAGGGATCCTCATAGGGCGGCCGGCCGGCACCGGCGCTCGTGCGCGCCGGGTGGCTTCCGGGGGGGCGATTGTCTCGGGTCGGGCCGGCAAAGGCCATCGTTCCGTGGGCGGGTGGCGGGCTGGTGCGTGCGAGGCGACACGGCATGCACGAGCCGGCACGCCGGGCATTTGTCACTGCTTGATGCCCAACCGCTTCATCAGGTCGTAGATCGTCGGGCGGCTCACGCCCAGCAGCTCCGCCGAGCGGCCGATGTTGCCGTTCGTGCGCGCCAGCGCCGTGACGATGGCTTCGCGTTCGGCCGCTTCGCGGATGGCGCGCAGGTTGAGGTCGGAGGGGCCGCCCGGCGTGCCCTCGGGGGTTTCGGCGGCCGCGAGGCCGAGGTCCTCGGCCGTGAGGCGCTCTCCGTCGGCCATGATGGCGGCGCGCTTGACGCAATTGAGCAGCTCGCGCACGTTGCCCGGCCACGGATGGCCTTCGATGGCGTGCATCGCATCCTCGGCGAACATGAGCCCGGGACGGCGCTGCTCCTGCCCGAAGCGGCGCAGGAAGGCGTGCGCGAGCAGGACCGCGTCGCCGGTGCGCTCTCGCAGCGGCGGAATCTCGACCACGATCTCGGCCAGGCGGTAGTAGAGGTCCTCGCGGAAGCGGCCGTCGCGGATCTGGTTCTTCAGGTCCTGGTGCGTGGCGCAGACGACGCGCACGTCCACGGGGATCTCGCTGCGCCCGCCGAGCCGCTCGATCGTGCGTTGTTCGAGAAAGCGCAGCAGCTTGGCCTGCAGCGAGGCTGGCAGGTCGCCGATCTCGTCGAGCATCAGCGTGCCGCCGTGGGCGGTCTCGATCTTGCCGGGCGTGGTCTTGCCGGCGCCGGTGAAGGCGCCCTTCTCGTAGCCGAAGAGCTCGCTCTCGAGCAGGTTCTCGGGAATGGCCGCGCAGTTGATGGCGACGAAACGCCCGGCGCGCTTGCTCGCGGCGTGCAGCCCCTGCGCCAGCACCTCCTTGCCGGTGCCCGACTCGCCGAGCAGCATCACGGTGGCGTTGCTGGAGGCGACACGTTCGATGGTGCGCGCGAGGCGCAGCATGCGCGCATCGCGCGTGATGAGTCCGCCGAGCGCATCGACGCCCTGGGCCGATTGCAGGCGGCGGTTCTCGGCCTGCAGTTCGGACAGGCGCAGCGCGCGCTCGATGGTGAGCTTGAGCACATCGGGCTCGAAGGGCTTGGCGAGGAAGTCGTAGGCCCCCTGCGCCACCGCGCGCAGGGCGTGCGCCTGCGCGTTCTGGCCGGTGAGCACGATGACCTTCACGTTCGCGTCCAGGTCGAGCAGTTGCTCGAGCAGCCTGAACCCCTCGGAAACGGAGTCGGGGTCGGGCGGCAGGCCGAGGTCCATCGTCACGACGGGCGGCGCGTGGCGGCGGAACTGCAGCAGGGCCGACTCGCGGTCGGCGGCGGTGACGGCCTCGAAGCTGTCGAGCGACCAGCGGATCTGCCGCTGCAGCGCGAGGTCGTCCTCGACGATGAGGAGGGCGGGCGAGGAGGGCGTGGCGCTCTGGTTCATCGGAAGTCCGGCGGCATCAGGTCGGAGTCGTGGTGCCTCTCGAAGAGCGGCAGCCGCACGGTGATGAGGGTGCCCTCGGCCGGGCGGCTGGCGACTTCGATGCTGCCGCCGAGTTCGCGCACGTACTGCGCGCTCTCGAAGGTGCCCACGCCCATGCCGCTGCCCTTGGTGCTGCTGAACGGCTTGAACAGGCGCGTCTGCACGAATTCCTCGGTCATCCCTACTCCGGTGTCACCGACCTCGACGCGGACCTGACCGCTTTCGCGCTCGACCGACATCCAGACGCTGCCGTCGGCCGTGGTGGCATCGAGCGCGTTGTGCACCAGATGCCCGAGCACCCGTTCGAGCCGGTCTTCGTGGCCACGCGTGGCCAGGTGTTCCAGTTGCGCGACCTCGAGCGTGCGTCCGCGCCCCTTGGCCAGCGCTTGCAGGCGCCGAACGATGGGACTCAGCGCCACACCGACGCTGACGCCGGCCGCTGGAGTCCCTTCGCGCAATTGCAGCATCAGGCGCCGCATCTTGGCGAGCGAGCTTTCCACGGTCAGCAACATGTCGCGCTGGAATTCGCGGTTGTCGTGCAGGCGTTCCGCGTTCTTCAGCATCAGCGACAGCTGGGTGACGATGTTCTTGAGGTCGTGCACGACGAAGGCCGACATGCGGTTGAAGGCGTCGAACTTGCGCGCCTCCAGCAATGCCTCGGTGGCCTGCATCTGGGCCAGGTGACCGGCGGCCTGGCGACTGGCGGTCTTGAGCAGGTCGAGCACCTCCCAGTTGACGTCGACACGCGTGCGTGGATGCGCCAGCAGCACGAAGCCGAGCAGGTCGTCGCCGGCGAGCAGCGGCACCACCAGCCAGGGAGGCGGTGCGCCGAGCAGCCAGGTTGGCAGCGCGAGGCCGTCGTACAGGCGCGGCGCGGAGCGCAGCTGGTCGAGATCGATGACCCAGCCCGTGCGGCGAAGGAAGGCACTGAAGGCGCTGTCCGCTGGCTCCTGGCCTTCGATGTGCGCGGCGTTCCAGCGCGCCATCTGCCGGAACGGGCCGTCGGGGTCGGCGCGCGTCCACAAGCTGCCGGCGGGGCACTCGACCATGTCGGCAAGTCCACGCACGATCAGCCGGCCGATCTCGTGCGGCGAGCCGCGCGTGGACAGCATGGCAGTGAAGCGCAGCCACTCCTCGCGGTAGTCGAAGCGGTAGCTGAAGAAGTGCTTGCCGACGAAGACACGCAGCCATGACCGCAGGGCGCCGGAGACCGCGAAGGCGACGAGCAATGCGAGTGCCGCGAACAGCAGGCTGAGCTGCAGGCCGCGACCCCAGGTGCCGCCGAAGAAGCGCACGTAGTAGCCGAGGCTGGAGACGAAGAGCAGGTACAGCCCGGCCAGCACGAGCGTCGCCGAGTGGAAGACCGCCGAGCGCGAGACCTGCAGCCGGGCAATCCAGTCGGCGCGCCGGCGCGCGGCGATCATCAGGAAAGGCACGGCCAACGTGTGCACGGGACCGCGGGCGCCGAGGGTGTCTTCGTCGGCCTGCCCGAAGAGGAAGGCCTGCGACACCATGTAGATGTCGAAGGCGAAGATGATCGCCAGGCCGATGCACACCGGCTTGGCGAACCAGCGTGGGTCCTCGCCGAGGTTGCGGAACAACTGCTCGAGCAGCAGCAGGCCCAGTAGCGGCAGCGCCAGGAGCACCAGGAGAACGAACCGCGACCCGGGATGGACGATGGCGCCCGCCGCGACGCGCACGCCCTGAAGCAGCAGCGCGGCGACCAGCGTGGCCACCAGGACCCAGCGCAGGGCAGAAGGGACGCGCGGCGAGTCACCCTCCCGCATCGCGCCGATCAACGTGTAGAGGAAGGCCAACCACATCGCGTAGCGTGTGAGGTCGAGCAGGGCCGCAGCGGCCAGCCAGGCCGGGTCGCCCGCGGCCTGCCCCAGTGCCTGCGCCGCGGCCCACAGCGCGCTGGCCAGCAGCGCGCCGATGAACAGACCCGAGCTGAGCGGCGAGCCGCGCGGCATGCGGCCCGTCCAGGCCAGGAAGGCGAGAAAGATCAGGTGGACGGCGGCGCTGAGCGCGTAGCCGGCCACTGCCATGTCATCCACCGCGGCTTCCACCCCTGTTGTTGCGCGCCTGCGCGAACGATTGTGGTGGCTGGCGACGACGATGATCGGCGGCCGCCGGCGCCGTCGGCGAGGCCCAGTTCACGCCCGGGGCGTGGGATGGTCCTTCAGGGGCCGGCGGCGCTGCCGGCCCGAGGGCGGGCGATCAGCGCGCGCCCTTGCCGGTGAGGACGACGCCTACCGTCTCGAGCAGGACCACGAGGTCCAGGAACAGCGTGTGGTTCTTCACGTAGTACAGGTCGAACTGCAGCTTCTCCTGCGAGTCTTCGACCGTCGCGCCATAGGCATAGCGCACCTGGGCCCAGCCGGTGACGCCGGGCTTGACGCTGTGGCGCACGGCGTAGAAGGGAATCTTCTGCGTCAGCTGCTCGACGAAGTACGGCCGCTCGGGGCGCGGGCCCACGAGGCTCATGTCGCCATTGATGACGTTGAAGATCTGCGGCAGCTCGTCGATGCGCAAGCGGCGGATGACGTGGCCCACGCGCGTGATGCGATCGTCGTTCGCGGCGGCCCAGCGCGGCTTGCCGTCCTTCTCGGCGTCGGTGCGCATGCTGCGGAACTTCGTCACCAGGAAAGGGCGGCCGTTGAGGCCGACGCGCTCCTGTCGATAGAAGACGGGGCCGGCACTCTCGAAGCGGATCAGCAGCGCGGTGACGGCCATGATCGGCGCCGAGACCAGGAACAGCAGCGTCGCACAGACGATGTCGAAGACGCGCTTGACGAAGGTACGGAAGGCACCCTGGTTGAAGCCGTCGC
Source organism: Burkholderiales bacterium (assembly GCA_016223165.1). GTDB lineage: Bacteria > Pseudomonadota > Gammaproteobacteria > Burkholderiales > Burkholderiaceae_C > Rubrivivax. Next base: position 1,431,085 of record JACRPO010000009.1, on the reverse strand, counting down.
CGAAGATCAGCCAGCTGGCACTGAGGTAGTCGACGCGGATCTGGCCGAGCGTCTTCTCGAAGTGCGTATTGAGGTCGTAGACCTTGACGCCGGAGAGCTTGCAGTCGAGCAATTGCCGCAGCGGCATGCTGCCCGAGCGGCGCTCGGTGAGGGCGACGACGATTTCGTCGACGCCGAGGCTGATCGCCGTTTCGGTGAGCGAGCCGCGGCTGGTCAGCAGTTCGGCGGCGGGCACCGCGGTCTCGGTCTCGTTGGGCCCCGGCATGAAGCCGACGATCACGGCGTTGGGGTCGGCCGAACGCAGCGTGTTGCTCACGACCTGCGCAGCGGGACCGGCGCCGAAGATGAGGATGCGGGTGCGGCCACGCGGCACCGCCGAGCGCTGCGAGACATAGACGCGCCGCAGCACGAGCGCCGACACCCCGGCCATGACCGAGAACTGCACTGCCTCGCGGCTGCTCAGGTGCGTGGGCAGGAAGCCGAAGATGGCATAGGCCAACGGCAGCACGATGAGCAGCACGAAGATCGCGCGGGCGCACGACCTCGACAGCGACAGCGAGTTCTGGGGCTCGTAGAGGCCGGAGGCGCTGTTGACCACGAACAGCGCTGCGGCGAACGACATCAGCTGCCCGCCGGCCAGCGGCACCGCCTGACCGAGGCCACCCACCTGATACGTCACCGCGCCCAGCGCCAGCATCAGCGCCACCGCGAGATCGAAGAACATGCTTCGAAGCGAAGCGCGATGCACGTAGTGATGGAAGATTCTGATCATGGATCCTGCTGTTCGGACGGCGCGTTCTCGACTTGAGGAATCTGCGGCTTTGGTAACCGGGATGCCGTTACGACTTCACCGCTTGTAACTGCGCGCGCTCAATCGGCGGGGAGAAGCCAATGTAAGAAGCGGCGGCGAGGCGCAGCAACCCCCGTGATAAGGGGGCGCGTGCCGGCACGGATGGATCGGTGACTTGCTGCACGCAGAGCCGACTCGCGTGTGGCGGCGGACCAGCCGAAGGCCGGGTCCGCGACCTCAACCTTGAGTGGGCGCTGTTACAGCTTTGGTCGCAGACCGCTCGTGCAGGCGCAGGGCCTTGACCGTGAGATGACGCGCCAGCATCCAAGGCGGCATGCGCAGCCAGTGCCCGCGCACGTAGAGGGCGAAGCGTGCCAACGCACCACCGGCGGCTGCCGCACTGGGATGAGGGCAGCGCAGCGCGCGGTGCCAGATCGCATCCATGAGCACCCGCGTCGGCGCGACCGGCGCGCGGTGCTCGGCGCGCGCCGTCACCTCGGCCGGCACGGGCGTGCCCAGCACGCGCGCGGCGTGCCGCAGGCCGTAGTACAGGGGCCGCTCCAGGTCCAGCAGCGCAGCACGTTGCGTCAGTTGCGTCCAGAACGCGGGGCTGCTGCCGAAGTGCCTGAGCAGCAGGTCCAGGTCGGACAGGTCCCGCAGGGCACGGCTCGTCTCCTCGTTCATGAACAGATGCGTCATGCAGTGCAGGACCATGTCGGCCGGGCCGAGCACGTACAGGCCCGGGCGCCCGACCAGCGGCACCGCGCCGTCGACGAGGTGCTCGCCGGACGGCTTGAAGCGTGCCGTGGAGGGCAGGATGTTGTGATGCAGGTCAAGCGTCGTGCCCCGATGCAGGTGCTGCATCGGCGGCAACTCGTGCATCCACTCGCGGTAGTAGCGCTGGTCGTAGGCGTTGTCGTGCGTGCCCGCCCAGCCGTGCAGCATGAGGCGGGACTCGGCCTCGGCGATGGCCTGCCTGGGCACGAGGATGTCGACGTCCGAGAACACACGTGAAGCGCCCGGCGGCAGGCTGGCGGCGAGGTAGGCCGCGCCCTTGAGGACGAGCACCGGCGCGCCGAGGCCGGCCAGCGCGCGAGCGATGTGGCCGAGTTCGCGTTCCACCTCGGCGCGCTGGGCCCGCATCAGTCTCTCGGCCGCGACGAGGTGGCCTTCGAGGTTCGCCGGCCAGGGGGGCGGCTGGTCCAGGGGCCACAAGCCACGCAGGCGCGCACCGGCACGGCCCAGCAGGCCGGCGTTGCGTGCCTGCTGGAAGAACGACGTCCACTGCGCGGCGCTCCAGCCGGCAAAGTGCGGCGCCGGACGTGTCAGGGCCTCGATGACGAGGTCCGGGCGTTCAAGCACGTTCACCTCGTTCACCGCGCTCACCTCGCGCGAGGCGGTCGAACAGCGCCATCGCCTCGGCCAGGTCGCCGTACTCGAACGAGTAGCACAGGCTGCGGTCGACGACCGAGCCGAGCAGCTCGAATCCTTCGCCACCGAAAACGTCGTAGTTGAAGGCGTTCTCGATCAGCCGCATGAAGGATTGCGCACGCTCCATCGGCACGAGGCGCGCCGGCGCGCCCTCGACGTACTTGGGGAAGATCACCCAGCCCGGCACCGCTCGCTGCTGGCTCGCCTGCACGGCACTGGCCGGCGGCGGGAAATGCGCCACCACTCCCTTGGCCGTCTCCTCGACGGTGGAGCCGAACTCGACCTGTGGCGCGAACAGCCGGATGACTTCGATCGACGCGTTTTTGAGGCTCACCGGTCGCGGCAGCGGCAGCAGTTCGCCGGTCTGCGGCGCGATGAGGGCGAGTTCGTCGGAGAGCAGACGCCAGCCGCTGAAGACGAGCGCCGCGCAAAGCGTGCTCTTGCCCGAGCCGGAAGGCGCCGGCAGCAGCACGGCGCGGCCGTTGCGCTCGAGCACGGCCGAGTGCAGGGTCATGTGCTGGTGGCACAAGCCGTAGACACACCAGTTCAAACCCCATTCCAGCAGCGGGAACCCCTGGTCTCCGGGCAGCGGATTGAATGGCTCCTCGCCTTCGAACTCGAAAACCACCTGCGGCCGCCACAACGCCCGCAGGCTGCGGGGGCGCCGCACGGCGACGTCGAAGTCGACGAAGCAGGAATCGTCGGCAACGGTGTGGTGCCGATAGAGCGAGGCCACGGCGCCGGCCACCGCCGGCAGCGGCGAGCGGATGCGCGCCACGTAGGGCCCCAGGTGCAGGCGCAGGCCACCCGTCGGGCCATGGCGCGTCAGCGCGGCACGTACCTCATCGCGGCCCTTCTCGGCCAGGCTCGGCATCGTCAGTCAGTCGGCGCAGGAGGCCGGATTGAACCAAACCGTCAATGATGCGCTGCAAGCCCGCGTCGATGGCGTCGTCGCCGTCAGCAACGAGACCGAGCGCGTGCGCGATATCGCGCAAGGCCAATCCTTCGCGGCTCTCCAGCACGGTCTGGACGACCGCAAGCGCCTCGCTGCCGATGAGGTGAGTCGTGCCTGCCTCGGGCAGGCGAGCCACCGCCGTCGCTTCGCCGTCCCAATGCCTCAGCATCAAGTCGGCGGGGGCCGAGTAGATCTGCATGGCGGCCGATTGTGTGGCCGCGCGGCCTTGTTGCCCTGTGGCCGTGCGGCCCTCCGGCCCAGTCGCCGTTCATGACCCCGCGCCTCGGGTCCGGAGAACCGGACCGCGCCGGAGGAGGCGCAGGTTCAGAGGGGCATCGAATAGTTGAGCTGGTACCGCAGCCAGCTGATCAACTGTGTCGAGCTCCAGACGACGGTCGAGGAAGGCAGTCGGTACTGGTTGCCGTTGTTCTTGTAGTTGCACCAGACCGCGCCGAGGTAGGCCGGGCTGACGTTGCCGGCGGACATGCGCATGAAGCCTTGCGTGACGCTCAGGTTGAGCGCGATCAGGTGCTGGAGCACGCCGAGCTCGCCGCTCGACGAGATGCCTGCAGGGTCGCAGAGCACCTGGCGAAGCGTCTTGCTGTTGTAGCTGGAAGACGTGCTCCCGAACGTGCTCGACACCAGTGGCTTGGCGCATGTCAACTGCGTATTGCTCATGCACGCATTGCGCCAGTCTTCGGTCGTACGCGTCGCACAGTTGACCGTGGTCACGGTGGGATTGCGGCTCTTGAACGTCGCCACCGAGACGAACGACGAGGCCACGACGCAGCTGTTGGCCGCCGACACGGGGCTGCTGGCCAGGGTCAGGAGCACCGGCGTTGCTCCGGCGCCGGCGCGCAACAAGGCGCGGCGGTCGAGCCGCACGCGCGGCCCATGGCTGCGAGCCTCGGAAGTTGTCTCGGAGGTGCCCGCGGAGGCTGATGACTTGTCGTCGTTCATGGGCGTTGCCTGTTCATCTTGTGTTCGGTCGATTCTAGGGTTGAGGCCCCGCGAGAGCTCGTTCGAGCGACCCCGCATTCGTGGGAGAGGCGGCGTTTTCGCGATGCACGTCCTGCGCGCGTGACCGAGTGCGCACCCGACCTCGACGTGTGAACAAAGTCGCTGTCGACGGACCTGACAGTCCGGTTGCAAGTTGTTCACGCGCCGACGCTAAGTCCTTGTCTGCAAAGGTTGGCATTGCGGTTGCTACAAGGGAGGCACGTCTTACCCAAGTCCGTTGCTGGAGTAACCACCTTGAACATGAACAAGCTTCTCGCCCCGATCGCCGCCGCTGCGACGTTCGCCCTTGCACCGGCGATGAGCCAGGCCGCGCTGATCGTGCAGATCACGGATGGCACGAACACATTGAACATTGCCGACGGCAGCGCCCTGGACCAGGACGCCTCGGTGGGCGGGGTGGCCTTTGCGGGTGCGTTCGGGGCCTGGACGTTCACCACGGCGGTTGGCGCGGCCAACGACAACCCGTTGCTCCTGCACCTCAACGCCGGCGTCAACGGGCGCTCCAACAGCGGCGGGCTGTGGATCAACCTCACGTATACGGATCTCGACGCCGCCGCCGATCCGATGCCGTTCTATCTCGAAGGAGGCGGCTCGGGCCCGACGGGTGCGCAGGTCGCCTGGGCCGGCTACGTCGACGACGACAACACCGCCTTCGGCATGAGCGAGCTGATTTTCGGCACCAACGTCTATAACGCGGCCGGTTCCGGCGCTGCCCAACTGAGCGGCACCTACTCCGCCACGATCTCGGCCTACTTCGACTACTCCGGCGTGAGCTATCGCACCTTCCCGCAGGGCGCGAGCCTCGACATCAACCTGATCCCGGAGCCCACCTCGCTGGCGCTGATGGGCCTCGGCCTCGTTGCCCTGGGCGCGACGCGCCGCCGCAAGGCCTGACCGGGCCACGCACCTCGCCCGACGTTCGCAACGTTCGGGTCAGGCGCGGCACTCCCAAAAAGGGCGGCTTCGGCCGCCCTTGTCCTTTCTCACGCCGCTCCGGCGCGCGAGAAACAGGGGGCGTGAAATCTGCGCGCTCCCCGGTCGACCGGGGAGCCTCGCCCCATGGGCTGCCTTGTCCCCATGCGATCATCGCTGTAAGGTCACGCCCCGCCGCACAACGCGAAACGGCGGTGCAGGCCCGCGCTCGTCGCAGGTCCGGGCTCGCCAGGGCCGGTGGCGACCGGCCCCGGTGCCCCGGCGCGGGCCGGCTCTGGCGCTGCCGAAGAAGTCACTGGCCTGAGGAGAGTCTGCCTTGTCCAAGATCATCGTCCCTTCGATGCCGCAACGCGGCCGCCATGGTCGGTCGGCATGGCGTTCGCTTCTTGCCGCTTCGTCGGCGGCGCTCGCGGCCACGCTCCTCGCGGCCTGCGGCACGATCGGCGGCCTGCCGCCCGCCCCGGCGGCCGCCAGCGCTGCCGACTACAGCTACATCATCGGCGCCGGCGACACGCTCAGCATCATCGTCTGGCGCAACCCAGAACTGTCGTTGTCGGTACCCGTGCGACCGGACGGGAAGATCTCCGCGCCGCTGGTCGACGAACTGGTTGCCCAGGGCAAGACCTCCACGGCAGTGGCTCGCGACATCGAAAAGCGCCTGGCCACGTTCGTGCGCGACCCGGTGGTGACGGTCATCGTGACCACCTTCGTGGGGCCGTTCAGCGAGCAGATCCGCGTCGTGGGCGAGGCCGCCAAGCCGCAGTTCCTGCCCTTCCGCCAGAAGATGACCGTGCTCGACGTGATGATCGCCGTCGGCGGCCTCACCGATTTCGCCGACGGCAACAACGCGACGATCGTGCGCACCTCGGACGGCAACAAGCAGTACTCCGTGCGCCTGAAGGACCTCGTGCGCCGCGGTGACGTCTCGGCCAACGTCGAGATGCGGCCCGGCGACATCCTGATCATTCCGCAGAGCTTCTTCTGATCACGACGCGCCACAGGCCCGTCGCTGCGGTCTCGCCCGGCTGAACACACCATGCAAGAACTCCTGAACCAGGTTCTCAACACGCTGCGCGGGATGTGGAAGTTCCGCTGGCCGGGGCTGATCGTCGCGTGGGTGGTGGCAGTGGTCGGCGTCGTCGTCGTGTGGCGCATCCCGGACCAGTTCGAGGCCGCGGCGCGCATCTACGTCGACACCGACACGATCCTCAAGCCGCTGATGAGCGGCCTGGCCGTGCAGCCCAACGTCGAGCAGCAGATCAGCATGCTCAGCCGCACGCTGATCAGCCGGCCGAACCTCGAGAAGCTGGTGCGCATGGCCGACCTCGACCTGAAGAACCAGTCCAAGGCCGACCAGGAGGCGCTGATCGAGCGGCTGCAGAAGGGCATCGCGATGCGCACGGCCGGCGGGGCCAACCTGTACCTGATGTCCTACCGCGATCCCGAGCCCGAGAAGGCCAAGCGCGTGATCCAGTCGATGGTCTCGATCTTCGTCGAGTCGGGCATGGGCGCGAGCCGCAAGGACACCGACTCGGCCAAGTCCTTCCTCACCGAGCAGATCAAGATCTTCGAAGCCCGCCTCGAGGAAGCCGAGACGCGCATGAAGGAGTTCAGGCTGCGCAACATCGACCGCCAGGGCGTAGACGGCAAGGACGTCGCGAGCCGCATGGCCGAGGTCGGCACGCAGCTGGAGGCGGCACGCCTGCAGCTTCGCGAAGCCGAGCGATCGCGCGACGCGGCCAAGCGCCAGCTGGCCGAGGCACGCGGCCAATCGCCGAGCACGTCGGCGCTGCCCAACCTGGCCCCGGCGCCCGGCGCGACGCTGCCTACGGGCGTGCCGGTGGGCAACTTCGCCACGCCCGAGATCGATACGCGCATCCAGGACCAGCGCCGCAACCTCGACGGGCTGCTGCAGCGCTACACCGACCAGCACCCGGACGTGCAGAACGCGCGGCGCCTGATCGGCGAGCTCGAGGAGCAGAAGCGGCGCGAGGTGGCTGAATTGCAGCGCCGCGCGCAGGCTGCGGCGGTGGCTGCCGCCCAGGCAGCGGCCGCCGCGCCGCGCACGGCGACCGCGCCCGGCGAAAGCCTGGCGGTGCAGGAGATGAGCCGCATGCTCGCTACCGCCGAGGTCCAGGTGGCCGCGATGCAGGCGCGCGTCGACGAGTACGCCGGCCGCATGGCGCAGGTGCGCCAGCAGCTGAAGACCGCGCCGCAGATCGAGGCCGAGGCGGCGCAGCTCAACCGCGACTACGCCATCATCAAGAAGAACTACGAGGACCTCGTGTCGCGCCGCCAGTCAGCCGTCATGTCCGGCGAGCTCGACGTTGCGACCGGCGTGGCCGAGTTCAAGCTCATCGACCCGCCGAGAGTGGCGCCGCGTCCCGTGTCGCCGAACCGCCTGCTCCTGTTGCCGGCGGTGCTCTTCACCTCGCTCGCGCTCGGCATCGCCTTTGCGTTCGCTGCGGTGCAGGTGCGGCCCACCTTCGGCCACTCCGACGAACTGCGTCAGAAGACCGGCCTGCCGCTGCTGGGGGTCGTGTCGGCCCTCATCACCGACGCCGACCGGCGCCGCGAGCGCGCATCGATGTTCCGTTTCGTCACCGCCTCGGGTGGGCTGGTGGGCATCTTCGTCGCCGGTCTGATCGCGATGATCGTCATGAACCGCTATGGGGCCTGAGACATGAGCCGCAGGGCCGATACCAGGGCCGACACCGCAGCGCGCAGCCCGGAGGGTACCCAGTGAGCAGCCTGATCGAGCAAGCCGCGAAGCGCCTGGAGCAACTGCGCCAGGCGGGCATCGAAGTGCCCGACACCGACAGCCCCGCCGCGGCACCGGCAGCGCGGGCGATCCCGGCAACGGCGGCCGCGCCGGTGTCGGCTTCGGCTGCCGCCGCGCCGGCCCTGGTGGGCACGCGCGCCGCGGCGGCGCCCCCGGCCGCCACGCTCGGCGCCGCCGCCGCTGCAGCGCTGGCCGCCTCGATGGCCGACGCCCGTCGGGCCGACCCGCATCCGGGCTCGCGACGCGTCGAGCTCGACCTCGTGGCCATCGGCGCGTCCGGCATCGTGACGCCCAACGCGCCGCGCACGCGCATGGCCGACCAGTACCGGGTCATCAAGCGGCCGCTCATCTCGAACGTCATGGGTAAGAGCGCGGGCACGATCAGCCATGCCAATCTGATCATGGTGACGAGTGCCTTGGCGGGAGAAGGCAAGAGCTTCACCGCCATCAACCTGGCGATGAGCATTGCCGCCGAACTCGACCGGACCGTCATGCTGGTCGACGCCGACGTCGCGCGCCCGTCGGTGCTGCGTGTCCTCGGCCTGCCGCCCGGCGCCGGGCTGCTGGAACTGCTCGAGGGCAAGGCGCAGATGGCCGACGTGCTGCTGCGCACGAACGTCGACAAGCTGACGCTGCTGCCGAGCGGCTCGCCGCACCCGCGTGCGACCGAGTTGCTCGCCAGCGATGCCATGGTGCGCCTGCTTGACGACATGGCCACGCGCTACCCCGACCGCATCATCATCTTCGACTCGCCGCCGCTGCTGCTGACGACCGAGTCGCGCGTGCTTGCCACGCACATGGGCCAGATCGTCGTCGTCGTGCGCGCCGACAGCACCCTGCAATCCACCGTCATGCAGGCCCTCGCGACCATCGAGTCTTGTCCGGTGAAGATGATGCTGCTCAACATGGTGCGGTCCGAGAGCGGCAGCGGCTACGGCTACAACTACGGCTACGGTTACGGATATGGCTACGGCTACGGCTATGGCGACGCCGGCCCGGCGGGGGTGAGCACCGCGGCGGCGCCCGTCCTGCCCGAGGGCGGCGGCGAGCGCGCCGCCGACCCCGACGCGGACCGGCGCGGCGAACGGGCCAAGGTCTGAGCAAGGTGGACTCCGCGGCCCACCGACGTTGCCACAGCGCACGGGCGGCCCGCCGCCGGCCGACCCGCATGGGTGCGGCGCTGGCCGCGGGGATGACGCTGGTGTCCTTCTCGGCGGTGCAGGCGCAGCCGGCGCCTGCCGATGCGCCGGAGGCAGCGCCCGTGGCGCGCTCCTTCGGCGTGAGCCCCGGCCTGACGCTGGAGGCCAGCGTGCTCAACATCAGCGCGCGTGCCCAGGGCAACGGTACCGAGTACCTCCTGCGCGCCAGCCCGAACCTCACGATGGCGCATCGCGGCGGTCGCCTGCAGGGCACGCTCATCTACAGCGGCGCGCTCAGCACGCGGCGCGGCATCGACGACCGCGAAGACTCCGAGTACCTCAACAGCCTGAGCGCCACCTACCTGCTCGAAGTCATCGACGGCATCGGCTTCGTCGACGCGCGTGCAAGCATCACCCAGCAGACCATCTCGGCCGTGGGCACACCGGTCGGCTTTCTCGAGACCAGCGCCAACCGCACCGAGGTGAGGTCGGTGGCGCTCTCGCCCTACCTGCGCGGCCCGCTGAGCACCTTCGCCGAGTACGAGCTGCGTGCCGGCGCAACGGTCACGCGGGGCGGCAGGGACACGGCCAGCGACTCGGACATCTACCAGGGATTGTTCGCGCTGCGCTCGCCGCAGCGTGGCGCGGTCTTCGGCTGGGGCCTCACAGGATCTCGGCAGCGCGTCAAGTTCCTGGTCTCCTCCGCGCCCACCATCAGCGATCGCATCAACGCGGAGCTGTCGTTCCAGCCCGACATCGACTGGCGCCTCACCGTCAACGGTGGCGTGGAGCGCACCGACGTGATCGGCGCGCTCCGTCAGGAGTACGAGAACTACGGTGCCGGCGTGCAGTGGACGCCCTCGGCGCGCACGACGATGGCCGTGCAGGCGGAGGAACGCTACTTCGGGCGCGCCTATCGCGCCACCATCGCGCACCGCATCCTGCGCAGCACGTTCCGCTTCGCGAGTTCGCGCGACATCAACATCGGCTCCGGCGCCCTGGCGCAAGGCCAGGCGATCACGCTCTACGAGCTGTACTTCGCCCAATACGCGTCGCTGGTCCCGGACCCGGTGCAGCGCGACCAGTTCGTGCTTGCCTTGATCGCCGCGACCGGCCGCGACCGCAACGAGGTGGTCAGTGGTGGCCTGTTCGGCAACAGCGGGATCGCCCTGGAGCGTCGCAACGACCTGATCTGGACATGGGCCGGTCCGCGCCTGACGATGAACGCATCGGCCTATGCCGTGAACACCGGTCGCATCGACACCGGCGGCGTCAACCCGGCCTCGCGCAACGACAACACCAGGCAGAGGGGCTATGCTGGCGGGGTCGGCTGGCGCCTCACTCCGCTCACGAACGTCAATGCGTCGGGTTCACGCACCATGAGCAAGGACACCGTCACGCTCGTGCGCTCCGACCTCAAGTCGATCACCTTCGGGCTCACCAGCCAGCTGGGCGTGCACACGACCGGCGTGCTCTCGACGCGCTACTCGGTCCTCAACGGAGCGACCGAGGCCTATCGCGAAACCGCCCTCACGGGCTCACTAAGCCTGCGGTTCTGACCATGTACGAAGCGTTCTACGGGCTGAATGTCAAGCCGTTCCAGCTCAACCCCGACCCGGCCTTCTACTTCGCGAGCAAGCAGCACCGGCGCGCCAAGGCCTACCTCGAGTACGGCGTGTCGCGCAACGAGGGCTTCATCGTCATTACCGGCGAGATCGGTGCCGGCAAGACGATGGTGCTGCGCTCGCTGATCGAGGGGCTGGCGGGAAGCAACATCGTCACCGGCCACCTCGTCACGACGCAACTCGGCGCCGAGGACACGCTGCGCATGGTCGGCGCGGCCTTCGGCTTCCGCGTCAAGGACGTGCCCAAGAGCGAGCTGCTGATCACGCTCGAGGCCTTCCTCATCAGCCAGACGAGCAAGGGCAAGCGCTGCCTGCTCATCGTCGACGAGGCGCAGAACCTGACGCCGCGGGCGGTGGAAGAGCTGCGCATGCTCTCCAACTTCCAGTTCGGCAACCAGGCGCTGCTGCAGAGCTTTCTCGTCGGCCAGCCCGAGTTCCGCGAGATCCTGCAGCGGCCCGAGATGGAGCAGTTCCGCCAGCGCGTGGCGGCCACCTGCCACATCGGCCCGCTCGACAAGGAAGAGACGCGCGGCTACATGGAGCACCGCATCAAGTGCGCCGGCGGTGCCGGCAAGCCGACGTTCGAGCCGGCAGTGTTCGACGAGATGCACAAGGCGAGCGGCGGCATTCCGCGCCGCATCAACGGCTTGGCCGACCGGCTGCTGTTGGCCGGTTTCCTCGCCGAGCGCACGCACCTCACCGCCGCCGATCTCGCCGAGGTGGTGCGCGAGGTCAACGCCGAGAACGACGTGCCGCAGCGCAAGACCACGGTGGCCGTGAGCCCCAGCGGCGAGCCGCTCATGCCCGGGGGCCTGGCCGGCGCCGTGCTCGACGTCGACCTCAGCAGCGTCAACCTCGCGCCGGAGAAGGCCGAGGACATGTCGCGCCAGCTCGCGCAGCTCACGGCCGAGCAGCGCGGCGACCAGCTGCAGCGCCTCGAGCGCAGCCTGCTGCGCCTGGAGCGCACGAACCTGCAGACGCTCGCGCTGCTGCAGAAGCTGGTCGAGTCGCTCTCGGCCAAGCGGCCCGACAAGGCCGAGGGGCCGGCCGCCCGGACGGAGCGGCTGGACAAGCCCGAGAAGCCCGAAAAGCCCGACGCCCGGAAAAAGTGACGGTGCGCCCCGTGCCATGCCTCACGGGTCGAGGCGCGGCATTCCGTTGAGCGGGAGCCGGAGACGGTAAAAACACGGGCGCCGCACAACGCCCCTGCCGGTCGCTTCGGCGTGCGTGAGACGCGCATGCAGTCCCGTCTCACATCGCACCTGTTGCGCTCTGCCTCCGATCGTCACTCACCGTCCATGCTCGCCCCAGCGATCACCAATGCCCTGACGATCGACGTCGAGGACTACTTCCAGGTCTCGGCCTTCGCCCGCTACATCCGCCGCGACGAGTGGGACAGCCGCGAGTGCCGCGTTGAAGGCAATGTCAACCACATCCTCGACCTGCTCGCCCGGCGCGGCACGCAGGCTACGTTCTTCACGCTGGGCTGGGTGGCCGAACGCTACCCGCAAGTCGTGCGGCGCATCGTCGCCGAGGGCCACGAGCTGGCCAGCCACGGCTACGGGCACGAGCGCGCCAGTGACCTCGATCAACGCGCCTTCGGCGAAGACGTCACGCGGGCCAAACGAATCCTCGAGGACATCGCCGGCGCGCCCGTGCTGGGCTACCGCGCGCCGAGCTTCTCCATCGGCACCGGCAACCTGTGGGCCTTCGACGTGCTCGCGCAGGCCGGCTACCGCTACAGCAGCAGCATCTACCCGATCGCGCACGATCACTACGGTATGCCCGACTCGCCGCGCTTCGCCTACCGCGTCGGCAGCGGCCTGCTCGAGGTGCCGGTGACCACGGTGCGCCTGCTCAACCGCAACCTGCCCAGCAGCGGCGGCGGCTACTTCCGGCTGCTGCCCTACGCGATGAGCCGCTGGCTCATCGGGCGCGTCAACGCCGCCGACCGCGAGCCCGCGGTCTTCTACTTCCACCCCTGGGAGATCGATCCCGGGCAGCCGCGCGTGCCGGGCATCGATGCCAGGACGCGCTTCCGCCACTACGTGAACATCCCGCGCATGGAAGCCAAGCTGCAGCAGCTGCTCGAGGACTTCCGCTGGGGGCGCATGGACCACATCTTCATGCCGCGGGCGCCTGGCCGGCCCGAGGCCGCCCCGGCCTCGGGCCGCTGAAGCCGGAAACACCCGTGCCGACCATCGAACGCCTGCATGCGGGCGATGCCCGCCAAGCCGCGGCCTGGGACCAGTTCGTCATGGACTGCCCCGCGGCCACCTTCTTCCACCGCAGCGGCTGGCAGCGCATCCTCGAGCGGGTCTTCCACCACCGCACGCATTACCTCTTCGCGGTGCAGGACAATCGCATCACCGGCGTGCTGCCGCTGGCGCACGTGAAGAGCCTGCTCTTCGGCAACGCGCTCACGAGCCTGCCTTTCGCGGTGTACGGCGGCGTGGCCGCCGCCGACGAAGCCAGCGCCACGGCGCTGGAGGCCGAGGCCGAACGGCTGGCGATGAGCTTGGGCGTGCAGCACCTCGAGCTGCGCCACATGCACAAGCGCCACGCGGACTGGCCGGCGCAGGACCTGTACGTCACGTTCCGCAAGGCCATCCTGCCTGACGAGGAAGCCAACATGCTGGCCATCCCGCGCAAGCAGCGCGCGATGGTGCGCAAGGGCATCAAGAACGAGCTGAAGAGCGAGGTCGACGCCGATGTCGGGCGCTTCTTCTCGCTGTATGCCGACAACGTGCACCGGCACGGCACACCGGCGCTGCCACGCCGCTACTTCGAGGCGCTGCAGCGCGAGTTCGGCCGCGACTGCGAGGTGCTCACCGTCACCGGCAAGGACGGGCGGCTGCTGTCCAGCGTGCTCAGCTTCACCTTCCGCAACGAGGTGCTGCCCTACTACGCCGGCGACGACCTCGCGGCGCGCGACCTCGCCGCGAACGACTTCAAGTACTGGGAGCTGATGCGCCGCTCGTGCGCGCGCGGGCTCACGCTCTTCGACTACGGGCGCAGCAAGCAAGGCACCGGCCCCTTTGCCTTCAAGAAGAACTGGGGCTTCCAGCCGCAGCCGCTCAGCTACGAGTACCGCCTGTACAAGCGCGACGCCGTGCCGCAGAACAACCCGGCCAACGCCAAGTACAAGCTGATGATCGAGACCTGGCGCAAGCTGCCGCTCGGCTTCGCCAACTGGCTCGGGCCCTACGTGGTCCGCTCGCTGGGATGAGGGCCGCGAAGTCGATGCAGCGCGAGCCGGGACGCGCGCAGTGCGCGCGGTGCCGATGAACATGACCGCGCTCAAGCTCCCGGTCGCAGCACCGTTGGCGGCCTGGCAGCGCGCCGTGCCGCTGTTGCTGGCGCTCGCCGTGGTGCTGTGGCTTCTGCGTGGCACGGGTGCGGCCATGGTCGGCATCTGGGCGCGCTCCGACACCTTCGCGCACGCCTTCCTCGTCCCGCCCATCGCGCTGGCGCTCATGTGGCGCAAGCGCACCGAACTGAGCCAAGTCGAGATCAGGCCGTCGCCTCTGTGGCTGTTGCCACTGGCTGCCTGCTGCGCCGTATGGCTGCTCGGCCAGCTAGCCGGCGTGCATTCGGCGGCGCAGACGGCCTTGGTGGCAACGATCGTCTGCGCCGTGCCCGCCGTGCTCGGCACGCGGCTGGCGAGGATCATCGCGTTCCCGCTGCTGTTCCTCTTCTTCAGCGTGCCCGTGGGCGAGTTCCTGATCGAGCCGATGATGGAAGGCACGGCCGACTTCACGGTCGCGGCGTTGCGGCTCTCTGGCATCCCCGTCTACCGCGAGGGTCTGCAGTTCGTCATCCCATCGGGCAACTGGTCGGTCGTGGCGGCGTGCAGCGGCGTGCGCTATCTCATCGCCTCGGTGATGGTCGGAACGCTCTTCGCCTATCTCAACTTCCACTCGCTGAAGCGCCGGCTCGCCTTCATCGCCGTGGCGATCGCCGTGCCCGTGGTGGCCAACTGGCTGCGCGCGTACATGATCGTCATGCTCGGCCACCTGTCGAGCAACAAGCTGGCCGCCGGCGCCGACCATCTGATCTACGGCTGGATCTTCTTCGGCGTCGTCATCCTGCTGATGTTCATGGTCGGCTCGCGTTTCGTCGACGCGCCGGCCCTTGCCGCGGCAACGGCGACGGCACACACGTCGTCCGAAGGCGGCGGCGGCATCGCGCATCGGCCCGGCCCCTGGCTCGCGGCTGCCGCCGTGGGCCTGATCGTCGCGGCGACGCAGGGCCTGCAGGAACGCGTCGACGCCACGGCTGCCGCGGTGGCCCCGAGCTCGGCACCGGTCGTGGCGTTGCCCGTCCGCCTGCCCGTCGCCGGCTCGTCGGGCACGGTGTCCTGGCAGGCCAGCGACGAGCCGATCACGCGCTGGTTGCCCGCCTATCGCAACGCCGCCGCCTTCGATTCAGCGCAATACCGTCCGTCCGACGGCGATGCCGGCGACGCCGTCGGCGTCTGGGTCGGCCTGTACCGCGACCAGGGCCACGACCGCAAGATGATCACGTCCACCAACGTGCTGGTCGAAGAGGGCTCGACGGCCTGGCTCGCACTCGCGCACGCGCCGGGCCGGGTTGCGCTGCCCGCCGGCGCTGCGGCGGTCGAACTGCGCGCCACGCAGTTGCGCGCGCCGGCCGACCCCAGGGCCAACCCGACGCAAAGGCTGCTCGTCTGGCGCGTGTACCGCGTCGCCGGCCGCTTCGTCGCCGGCGATGCGCAGGCGATGCTGTGGCTGGCGCTGCAGCGGTTGTCGGGTCATGGCGACGACAGCGCCGTGCTGATGTTCTACACCCGCCTGTCCGAGGAGGGCCAGGGTGCCGAGCGGCTGCAGCGGTTCGTCGCGCAGCACCTGAACGACATCGCCGCCAGCCTCGATGCGACCAGCGGCCGGGCACCGACACGGCGCTGAAGCCCTGGCGCGCGAACACGCTGAAAACGGACTCCTTCCCTGCATTCCAAGAACCCCGGAAACCAACCATGGACACCATTGCAGTCATCGGCCTGGGCTACGTCGGCCTGCCCCTCGTCGTCGAGTTCGGCAAGCAGATGCGCACGATCGGCTTCGACATCGCCGAGAACAAGGTGGCGGCGTGCAAGCGCGGCACCGACCCTTCGCGCGAACTGCCCGACTCCGAGCTGGCTGCGGCCAAGCACGCCATCTACACCAGCGACGGCAAGATGCTGTCCGAGGCCGACGTCATCATCGTCGCCGTGCCGACCCCCGTGGACGACGCGCACATCCCCGACTTCAAGCCGCTCGTGGGCGCCAGCACCAGCGTCGGCCGGCATATGAAGAAGGGCGCCATCGTCGTCTACGAGTCGACCGTCTACCCCGGTGCCACCGAGGAGGTGTGCATCCCGGTGCTCGAGCGCGAGAGCAAGATGACGTGGAAGAAGGACTTCTGGGTCGGCTACAGCCCCGAGCGCATCAACCCGGGCGACAAGGAGCACACGCTCACCAAGATCCTCAAGATCGTCTCCGGCGACACGCCCGAGACGCTCGCCAAGGTGGCCCAGGTCTACGAGAAGATCATCGTGCCCGGCGTGCACCGTGCCAGCAGCATCAAGGCGGCGGAGGCGGCCAAGGTGATCGAGAACACGCAGCGCGACCTCAACATCGCGCTGATGAACGAGCTGGCCCTCATCTTCGACAAGATCGGCATCGACACCACCGAGGTGCTCGAGGCCGCCGGCACGAAGTGGAACTTCCTCAAGTTCAAGCCCGGCCTCGTGGGCGGCCACTGCATCGGCGTCGACCCCTACTACCTCACGCACAAGGCGGAGATGCTGGGCTTCCACCCGCAGGTCATCCTCGCCGGGCGGCGCATCAACGACGGCATGGGCAAGTTCATCGCCGAGCAGACGATCAAGAACCTCATCGCCTGCGGCAGCTTCATCAAGGGCGCGCGCGTCAACGTGCTCGGCCTCACGTTCAAGGAGGACTGCGGCGACCTGCGCAACAGCAAGGTCATCGACATCATCCGCGAGCTCGAGAGCTACGGTGTCGATGTCTGCGTCACCGACCCGCAAGCCGACCCGGAAGAGGCGGTGCACGAATACGGCGTGCGCCTGGTGCCGTGGAAGGAGATGCCGAAGGCCGACGCCATCGTCGCGGCCGTCTCGCACCGCGAGTTCAAGGCACTGTCCACGGCCGACATCGCGGCCAAGCTGGCCAAGGGCGGCGCCTTCATCGACGTCAAGGCGGCCTTCGACGCGAAGGCGCTCGGGGCGGCAGGCTTCCGCCTCTGGCGCCTTTGAAGCCTCCATGCGCGAAGACGGCTACCCGGGCTCGAGCGGAGGCGTGAACCCGGACGCCCGCAGCGGCAAGGCCGCGGCCGCGCCGGCAGCCGAGCCGCCGCTCGTCTGTCACGTCGTCTACCGGTTCGACACCGGCGGGCTCGAGAACGGCGTCGTCAACCTCATCAACCACATGCCGCAGGCGGCGGCGCGACACATGGTGGTGTCGCTCACCGAGGTCGACGAAGGTTTCGCCGCGCGCGTGCGCCGGCGCGATGTCGAGTTCGTCGCGCTGAAGAAGCCGCCGGGCCACGGCGCCCGGCTCTACCCGGAACTGGTGCGCCTGCTCAGGCGCTGCCGGCCCGCGGTCGTGCACACGCGCAACCTCGCGGCGCTCGAGATGCAGCCGGCGGCAGCCTGGGCCGGTGTGCCGCTGCGCGTGCACGGCGAGCACGGGCGCGACACCGAAGACATCGACGGCAGCAGCCGCCGCCATCAGTGGGTGCGCCGGCTGTACTCGCCGTTCGTGCATCGCTACGTCGCGCTGTCGCGCGACCTCGGCAGCTACCTCGTGCAGCGCGTCGGCATCCGCGAGACGCGCGTGAGCCAGATCTACAACGGCGTCGACACGCTGCGTTTCCGGCCCGCTGCGGGCGGGCCCGGTGGCCAGCGGGGCCGCGAGCCGCTCGCCGGCAGCCCGTTCAACGACCCCAGGCTGTGGGTCGCGGGCACGGTGGGCAGGATGATGACGGTGAAGGCGCAGCCCGACCTCGCGCGCGCTTTCGTCTTCGCGCTGCAGCGCACGCCGGCGTTGCGCGAACGCCTGCGCCTCGTGATGGTCGGCGACGGACCCTTGCGGGCCGAAGTGCAGCGCATCCTGGAGGAATCCGGCCTGCAGGCGCTGGCTTGGCTGCCCGGCGAGCGCAGCGACATCCCCGAGGTGATGCGCGGTCTCGACGCTTTTGCGCTGCCCTCGCTGGCCGAAGGGGTCTCCAACACCATTCTCGAAGCGATGGCCAGTGGTCTGCCGGTGCTCGCCACCGCCGTGGGCGGCAATCCGGAACTCGTGAGCGCGGGGCGCAGCGGCCTGCTCGTCCCCGTGGGCGATGTCGAAGCCATGGCGCAGGGGCTTTCGGCATGGGCAGCGCGGCCGGAATCGGCGCGCGCGCTCGGCAGCGCCGGGCGCGACCGCGCGCTGCGCCGCTTCAGCCTCCAAGCCATGATCGACGGCTACCTGGCCGTGTATCGAGGAACGGCCACGCCGGGCTGACCGCGGCGCCGTGCGAGAAGTCATGCTCGGACTCCGTTCGTGGGCGCAGCCCAGGACCGGAGCGAGTTTCCGAGGGGCGTGCGCGACGGCGCTCGCATACCATCGACGACGCTGCCGCAGACCCATGCCCCGAGGTGCGAGAGGCGCAGGGCAGGGCGACAAGACGGGATCGGGTGCCTCAAATGGAGCGCCGCGGGAACAGCCGGCCTCACCGGTGTTGCCTTCGCGAGGCACCTGAATCCCCTCGCGCAACCTGCGGCTGAACCCCAAACAGGCCATGTGCGGAATCACCGGCATCTTCGACACCCGCGGGCAGCGCCCGATCGCCCACGCGGCGCTGCAGCGCATGAACGATGCGCAGCATCACCGTGGCCCCGACGAAGGCAGCGTGCATGTCGAGCCCGGTGTCGGCTTCGGCCACCGGCGGCTTTCGATCATCGACGTGGCCACCGGGCAGCAGCCGCTGCACAGTGCCGACGGCAGCGTGGTCATCGTCTTCAACGGCGAGATCTACAACTACCAGGAACTGATGCCCGAGTTGCAGGCGCTCGGCTACGAGTTCCGCACCAAGAGCGACACCGAGTGCATCGTCAACGCCTGGCGCGCCTGGGGCGAGGACTGCGTCAAGCGGCTGCGCGGCATGTTCGCGCTCGTGCTGTGGGACCGCAACCGGCAGACGCTGTTCATGGCGCGCGACCGGCTGGGCGTGAAGCCGCTCTTCTACTCGGTGCTGGACGACGGCATGCTGCTCTTCGGCAGCGAGCTGAAGTCGGTGCTCACGCATGGCGGCATGAAGCGCGAGGTGGATCCGCTCGCCATCGAGGAGTACTTCGCGCTCGGCTATGTCGCCGAGCCGCGCACGATCTTCAAGCAGGCGAAGAAGATGCCGCCGGGCCACCTGCTCACCTGGCGGCGCGGCGAGGCCGAGCCGAAGCCGCGCGAGTTCTGGGACGTGCGTTTCACGCTCGGCAGCGCCATCGGCGTCGAGGAAGCGGGCGAGGAACTGCGCCGCCGCCTGCGTGAGGCGGTGCGCCTGCGCCTGATCTCCGAAGTGCCGCTGGGGGCGTTCCTCTCCGGCGGCGTCGACTCCAGCGCCGTCGTCGCGACGATGGCCGGCCTGTCCGATGCGCCGGTGCGCACCTGCTCGATCGCCTTCGACGACCCGCAGTTCAACGAAGCGCAGTTCGCGCAGATCGTCGCCGGCCGCTACCGCACCGACCACCATGTCGAGACAGTCAAGAGCGACGACTTCGACCTCATCGACACGCTCGCGCACCTGTACGACGAGCCCTATGCCGACAGCTCGGCGATCCCCACCTACCGCGTCTGCCAGCTGGCGCGCAAGCGCGTGACGGTGGCGCTGTCAGGCGACGGCGGCGACGAGACCTTCGGCGGCTACCGCCGCTATCGCATGCACCTGATGGAGGAGCGCATGCGCTCCTCGCTGCCCTACGGCCTGCGGCGGCCGTTGTTCGGCGCGCTCGGCCGCCTCTACCCGAAGGCCGACTGGGCGCCGCGCATGTTTCGCGCCAAGACCACCTTCGAGGGCATGGCGCGCACGTCGGTCGAGGCCTACTTCCACTCGGTGAGCATCCTGCGCGGGCCGATGCGCGAGCAGCTGTTCAGCGCGGCGTTGAAGCGCGAGCTCGGCGGCTACGACGCACGCGCCGTCTTCGACCACCATGCCGCGAGGGCGCAGACGGACGACCCGCTCGCCCTCATCCAGTACCTGGACCTCAAGACCTACCTGGTCGGCGACATCAACACCAAGGTCGACCGGGCCAGCATGGCTCATTCGCTCGAGGTGCGCGAGCCGCTGATGGACCATCCGCTGGTGGAGTGGCTGGCCTCGCTGCCTTCCAACCTCAAGGTGCGCGGCAACGAGGGCAAGTTCCTGCTCAAGAAGGCGATGGAGCCGGCGCTCTCCGACGACATCCTCTACCGGCCGAAGATGGGCTTTGCCGTGCCGCTGGCGCGCTGGTTCCGCGGGCCGCTCAGGCAGCGCGTGCGCGAGTCGGTGCTCGGCGAGCGGCTGCTGTCCACCGGCTGGTTCAACGAAGGCTACCTGCACCACCTCGTCGAAGCGCACCAGAACGGCAGCCGCGACTACAGCGCGCCGCTGTGGACGCTCTTGATGTTCGAGGCCTTCCTGCGCCAGGGCATCGAAGACCGGGTGATGCCGGCTGCCGCCGTGCCGACGGCCGGCGCCGTGTCGGCCGAGGCCGTGGCCTGACGTCGGGATGGCGATGCGCATCCTGCACGTGCTGGATCACTCGATCCCGCTGCACAGCGGCTACACCTTTCGCACGCTGGCCATCCTGCGCGAACAGCGCCGGCGCGGCTGGGAGACGGTGCAGCTCACCACGCCCAAGCAGGGGCCGGGTGCAACGCGCGACGAGGTGATCGAGGGCCTGAAGCTGTACCGCACGCCGAATGCCGAAGGCGCCGGCCTGTTCGCGCAGATGCGGCTGACGGCGGCGCGCATCGTCGAAGTGGCGCGCGTCGAGCAGCCCGACCTGATCCACGCCCACTCGCCGGTGCTCAACGCGCTGCCGGCACTGTGGGCGCGCCTGTCTCTGCGCATCCCTGTCGTCTACGAGATGCGCGCCTCGTGGGAGGACGCGGCGGTCGACCACGGCACCACCACCGAGGGCAGCCTGCGCTACCGCGCCTCGCGCGCGCTCGAGACCTTCGCACTGAAGCGCGCCGACCGCATCACCACCATCTGCGAGGGGCTGCGCGGCGACATCGCCGCGCGCGGCATCGACGCCGAGCGCATCACGGTGATCCCGAACGCGGTGGACGTGGGGAGCTTCAAGTTCGGCGTCGCCGCCGATCCGGCGCTGCGGACCCGGCTCGGGCTCGACGGCTGCACGGTGCTCGGCTTCGCCGGGTCGTTCTACGGCTACGAAGGACTGCACCTGCTGGTCGAGGCCTTCGCGCAGATGCTGCCGCAGCGTCCGGCGCTGCGCCTGCTGCTGGTGGGCGGCGGTCCGCAGGATGCGGCGCTCAAGGCGCAGGCCGCGGCCGCCGGCGTCGCCGACAAGGTGGTCTTCACCGGCCGCGTGCCGCACGCCGAGGTGCAGCGCTACTACGAACTGATCGACGTGCTGGCCTATCCCCGGCTGCCGATCCGCCTCACCGAACTCGTCACGCCGCTCAAGCCGCTGGAGGCGATGGCGCAAGGGCGCGTCTTCGTCGCCAGCGACGTCGGCGGGCACCGCGAGCTCATCCGCCATGGCGAGACGGGCTTCCTGTGTCCGGCCGGCGATGCCAAGGCACTGGCCGCCGGGCTGCTCGACGCCCTGGCGCGCGAAGCGCAGTGGCCGCTGGTGCGCCAGCAGGCCCGGCGCTTCGTCGAGCAGGAGCGCACCTGGAGCAACAGCGTCGCGCGCTACGCCGACGTCTACCGCCAGGCGCTGGCCGGGCGCGGCCGCGCGTTGCCGGCGGCGCTGGGCGCCTGAAGCAGGCGCGCGCGGCGCCGATTTCGCATCCGAGAGGAGCATCCAGCGCATGTGCGGCATCCACGGCCTCATCCACCTCGACGGCAAGCCGGTCGAACCCCGCTGGCTCACGGCGATGGGCGACGTCACCGCGCACCGCGGGCCCGATGACGAAGGCCAGCACATCGACGGCGCCTGCGGCATCGCGATGCGGCGCCTGTCGATCATCGACCTCGCCGGCGGGCACCAGCCCATCAGCAATGCCGAGGGCACGCTGACGATCGTCTGCAACGGCGAGATCTACAACTACCGCGAGCTGCGCACCGAGCTGCAGGCGCTGGGCCATCGCTTCAAGACGGGCTCCGACAGCGAGGTGCTGCTGCACGGCTACGCCGCCTGGGGCGACGAGGTCGTGCAACGCCTGAACGGCATGTTCGACTTCGCGCTGCTCGACGTTCGGGATGGGCGGCGCCGCCTGCTGATCGGGCGCGACCGCCTCGGCGTGAAGCCGCTGTACGTGCTGCAGGACGGGCGCCGGCTCGCCTTCGCCACCGAAGCCAAGGCGCTGCTGCAACTGCCCGGCGTGCGCACCGAGCTTAACCGCGAGGCGCTCGGCGACTACCTGCACCTGGGCTACGTGCCGGCGCCGCTGTCCATCTTCCGCGGCATCCGCAAGCTGCCGCCGGCGACGCTCCTCGCCGTCGAAGGCGGCCAGGTGCGCGAGTGGCGCTGGTGGCGCCTGTCCCCTCAGGTCGACCGCAAGGCCAGCGAGGCCGACTGGGTGCAGCGCATCCGCGAAGGCATTCACCGCTCGGTGCACATGCAGATGGTGAGCGACGTGCCGATCGGCGCCTTCCTTTCCGGCGGTGTCGACTCCAGCGCCGTCGTCGCGGCCATGGCACGCCACGGCGAAGGCCAGCCGATCCGCACCTACGCGATCGGCTTCGAAGGCGGCGCGGCCGAGCAGCTGTACAACGAGCTGCCGTATGCGCGCCGCGTCGCCGAGCTGTTCGGCACCGAGCACCACGAGATCGTCGTCAAGCCCGACGTCGTTGGCCTGCTGCCCAAGCTCGTCTGGCACATGGACGAGCCGATCGCAGATTCGGCCTTCCTCACGACCTATCTCGTCAGCGAGTTCGCGCGCCACGACGTCAAGGTCATCCTCTCCGGCGTCGGTGGCGACGAGCTCTTCGGCGGCTACCGGCGCTACCTCGGCGCGCACTATGCGCAGCGCTTCAATGCGCTGCCTGGCTGGGCGCGGCGCGTGGCCAGCGCCACGGCGGCGCGGCTGCCGGCCGACCGCCACCACAAGTGGCTGAACATGGCCCGCCTGGCCAAGGGCTTCATCGCCAGCGCCGAGATGGGCGCCGACGAACGCTACCGCAGCTACCTGCAGGTGGTCTCGCGCGAGTCGGTGGCGCAGCTCATGCTGGCCGCCCCGGCCGGCGGTGCCGAGGATCGCGTGCAGTCGGCGTTCGCCACGCAAGACCGTCTGGCGGCGGCCTTCGCCGCCGCGGGCCGCGACGACGAGCTGAACCGCATGTTCGCGGTCGACGCCGAGACGCAGCTGCCCGACGACCTGCTGCTGCTTACCGACAAGATGAGCATGGCCGTGAGCCTGGAGTGCCGCGTGCCGCTGCTCGACCACGAACTCGTCGAGATGGCCGCCGCCATTCCGGGCGAGCTCAAGGTCAAGGGCGGCACGCTCAAGCACCTGATGAAGCAGGCGCTGTCGCCGCAGCTGCCCGACGACATCCTGCACCGCGCCAAGCGCGGCTTCGGCACGCCGATGGGCGCCTGGCTCAAGAAGGAGCTGCTGGCCGTCGTGCGCGAGTTGCTCTCGCCGGCCGTGGTGCGGCAACGCGGCCTCTTCCGGCCCGAGGCCGTCTCGGCGCTGCTCGCCGACCACGAGGCCAACCGCAGCGACGGCACCGATGCGCTGCTCGCGCTGCTCAACCTCGAAGTGTGGAGCCGCGTCTACCTCGACCGCCGCGCCCACGCCGATGTCGCCGACGAGCTGAAGTCGCTCGCCGCGCCGCGCGGCACGGTGCTCACGCGCACTGCGGTGCCCGCCTGATGAACATCCTCTACCTCTGCCACCGCTTCCCGTACCCGCCCAAGCGGGGCGGCAAGATCCGGCCCTTCAACATGATCCGTCACCTGCAGGCCACCGGCCACCAGGTGACGGTGTGCTCGCTGGCGCGCTCGCACGCCGAGGCGATGGAGGGGCAGGGCATCGCCTCGCACTGCGCCGCGTTCCACATCGGCATGGTCAACGAGCCGACACAGTACGCGCGCATGATCGCGCGGCTGCCGCTGATCACGCCCTCGTCGATGGGCTACTTCTACAGCGGCGAGCTGGCCAAGAAGGTGCGCCGGCTGCTGCGGCGCCAGCGCTTCGATCTCATCTTCGTGCACTGCTCGTCGGTGGCGCAGTACATCGAGGACGTGCAGGGCATCCCGAAGATCCTCGACTTCGGAGACATGGATTCGCAGAAGTGGCTCGAATACGCCCACTACAAGCCTTTCCCGCTCTCGCTCGGCTACACGCTCGAGGGCAGCAAGATGCTGTGGGCCGAGAAGCGCCTGGCGCGCAAGTTCGACCTCTGCACCGCTACCACGCGCGCGGAGTGGGAGACGCTCGAGGGCTACGGCACCGGCGCGGCGACCGACTGGTTCCCCAACGGCGTCGACGCGGACTTCTTCTGCCCGGACCCCAAGACGGGCGGCGCCTACGACAGCGACACCATCAGCTTCATCGGCCGCATGGACTACTACCCCAACCAGGAGTGCATGCGGCGCTTCTGCCAGGAGGTGTGGCCGCTGCTGCGCCGCGCGCGCGGCACGATGAAGCTGCTCATCGTCGGCGCCGACCCGAGCGCGCAGATCCAGGCGCTGGGCGCGATGCCCGGCATCACCGTCACCGGCAGCGTGCCCGACGTGCGGCCGTACATCCGCGGCTCGGCCGCGATGGTGGCGCCGCTGGCCATCGCGCGCGGCACGCAGAACAAGATCCTCGAGGCGATGGCGATGGGCGTGCCGGTGGTCACCAGCGCCGCCGCCGCCGGCGGCGTCGACGCCGAGGCCGAGAAGCATTTCCTCGTCGCCGACAGCGCCGAGCAGACCGCGGCGGCCATCCTGCGCATCGTCGGCGACCGCAACGAACACGATCGCCTTGCCAAGGCCGGCCGTGAACGGATGCTCACGCACCATGCCTGGCCCCGATCGATGCAGCGGCTGGACGGCATCATCGAACGTTGCGTGCGCAACTTCGCGCAGGCGCACACCTCCAAGGTCCGCACTCCTGCCTGAAGACCACCCCGCATGAAGATCAGCATCTTTGGCCTCGGCTACGTCGGCGCCGTCTCGCTCGCCTGCCTGGCGCGCGACGGCCACCATGTCATCGGTGTCGACATCGACGCCACCAAGCTGCGCCTCATCACCGAGGGCAAGACGCCGGTGGTCGAGGAGGGCATGGTCGACCTGATGCACGAGGTCGCCGCCAGCGGCCGCGTCAGCGTCACGACGGATGCCGTCGAAGCCGTGCTCGGCAGCGAGATCAGCCTCGTCTGCGTCGGCACGCCGAGCGCGCCCAACGGCAGCCAGGACCAGGGCGCGATCCTGCGCCTGGCCGCGCAGATGGGGCGTGCTCTCGCGAAGAAGGACGCGCGCAAGACCGCACCGCACGTCGTCGTGTTCCGCAGCACCCTCGTGCCCGGCACCGTGGAGGACGTGCTGCGTCCGATCGTCGAGCGCGAGTCGGGCAAGAAGGACGGCGTCGACTTCCACCTGTGCTTCCAGCCGGAGTTCCTGCGCGAGGGCAGCTCGATCAAGGACTACGACAAGCCGCCCTTCACCGTGGTGGGCGCCAACGCCGAGCCGGCGCACGAGAAGCTGCAGGCGCTCTTCGGCCACCTGCCGTGCAAGTACCTGCGGACCTCGGTGCGCTCGGCCGAGATGATGAAGTACTGCTGCAACAACTTCCACGCCCTGAAGATCACCTTCGCCAACGAGACGGCGCGCCTGTGCGGCGCGCTCGGCGTCGACCCGTTCGAGGTCATGGAGCTGGTGTGCCAGGACACGCAGCTCAACATCAGCAAGGCCTATCTGAAGCCGGGCTTCGCTTTCGGCGGCAGCTGCCTGCCCAAGGACCTGCGCGCCACCCAGTACCTCGCCAAGACGCGCGACGTCGAGATCCCGATGCTCGCCGGCATCCTCGAGAGCAACGAGGACCACCTCGAGCTCGCCTTCGACAGGGTGGTCGCGGCCGGCAAGCGCAAGGTCGGCTTCGTCGGCCTGAGCTTCAAGACCGGCACCGACGACCTGCGCGAGAGCCCGCTCGTGACGCTCGCCGAGCGGCTCATCGGCAAGGGCTACGAGCTGCGCATCTACGACCCCGAGGTGCACCTGGCGCGGCTGCTGGGCGCCAACAAGAGCTTCATCGAACAGCATCTGCCGCACATCGGGCAGATGCTGCACGCCGAGCTCGACACCGTCGTCGCCGACAGCGAGACCCTCGTGCTCGGGAGCAACAGCAAGGTGGTGATCGACGCGCTGGCCGCGCGCTTGAAGGCCGGCCAGACGGTGGTGGACCTCGTGCGCGTGCCCGCCGGTGCGCTGCCGGCGGAGCAGGTGAAGGGACTGTGCTGGTGAGCCGCACAGGGCCGGCGCCGGGGCGAGCGCGTCGCTGGCCGACGCGGTCCCTCGGGCTGGCCCTGCTGGTGCTCGCCGTGGCCCTGATGTGGCCGAACCTCTTCGGCGGCACCGAGCATGTGCGCATCCGCCACGCGCTGCAGCTCGGCCCCGACTGGAGCGAGGCCGAGGACTGGAAGCCGCCGCGGCGCCCCGCCGGCTACCGCTTCGAGACCGTGGCCGCCGACCCGCGGCTCGCGCAGGTGGTGCGCCGGCTCGAGCTCGACCGGCAGCCCGACGACTGGTCGCGTGCGCAGGCGATCGGCCGGCACCTGCTGACGAGTGCGCCCACGCTGGTGGGCAACCCGATCCAGAGCGACCTGTGGGAGACGCACGAGGGCATCGTCCGGCGCGGCGAAGGCTACTGCGGCGACTTCGTGCGCGTCTTCCAGGCCCTGGCCCATGCCGCCGGGCTCACCGTGCGGCCCTGGGCCTTCAGCTTCGACGGCTTCGGGGGCCACGGCCACATCTGGGTCGAGCTGTGGAACAGCCAGCAGCAGCGCTGGCAGCTCATCGACATCTTCGACAACTTCCACTTCGTGAAGGCAGGCAGCGAGGAGCCGCTGTCGGCATTGCAGCTTCGCCGCGCGCTGCTCGACGGCGCCGGCGGCGGCGGGCGCGTCCTCGAGCTGCGCCGCTTCGTGCCCGAGGCGCGGCCGGGCTACGACATCGAGGCCAAGGCCTGGGAGTACTACAGGCGCGGCGTCGACCAGTGGTTCCTGCCCTACGGCAACAACGTCTTCAGCGTCGACGCTGCTCCCGCCGTCAAGGCCTTCAGCGGCTGGTCGCGCATCGGCGAGGGCCTCGGTGCCCTGGTCTCGGGGCGCGCGCCGGCCATCCGCATCCTGGCCAGCGACCGCAATGCCGGGCAGCGCGCCGAGCTGCGCGCCGTGCGCCTGCGTGCGTTCGCCGCGCTCGCCAGCGGCTTGCTGGGCATGCTTGCGCTGCTGCTGTCGCCTTGGCTCTCTCCCCCGGCGCCGCGCGCGCCCGCGCCGGGCCGGCCCGCCGGCAGCAGCGGTTGGCCGCGCGTGTGCATCGTCGGGCCGTTGCCGCCGCCTTCGGGCGGCATGGCCAACCAGTGCGAGCAGCTGCTGCGCCTGCTGCGCGAGGACGGCGCGCGCGTGGCGCTGGTGCGCACCAATGCGCCCTACCGGCCCGCCTGGGCGGAGAAGGTGCCGGTGCTGCGCGCCGCGTTCCGGATCGTGCCGTATGCGTGGACGCTGTGGCGGACGATCGGGCAGGCCGAGGTCGTGCATGTCTTCGCCAACTCGGGCTGGGCCTGGCACCTGTTCGCCTTCCCGGCGCTGCTCGTCGGGCGCTGGCGCGGCGTGCCGGTGATCGTCAACTACCGCGGCGGCCAGGCCGACGACTTCTTCCGGCGCGCGCCGCGCTGGGTGCTGGCGGCGCTGCGCAACGCCGCCAAGCGGGTGACGCCGAGTCCCTTCCTGGTGCGCGTCTTCGCCGCGCATGGCATGGACGCCGAGATCATCCCGAACATCATCGACACGCAGCGCTTCCATCCGCGCGAGCCGCGCGTCGCCGCCACCGAGCCGCACGTGATCGTCACGCGCAACCTCGAGCCGATCTACGACATTCCCACCGCCATCCGCGCGTTCGCGACGATCCGCGCACGCCATCCCGGGGCGCGGCTCACCGTCGCCGGCAGCGGGCCACAACAGGGCGAGCTCGAGCGGCTCGTCGTCGACATGGGCCTGACGCAGGCGGTGCGCTTCAGCGGCCGCATCGACAACGCCCGCATCGGCGAGCTCTATGCCGGGGCCGACCTCGTGCTCAACCCGTCCACCGCCGACAACATGCCCATCTCGATCCTCGAAGCCCTGGCTTCGGGCGTGCCGGTGGTCACCACCTCGGCCGGCGGCATCCCCGACCTCGTGCAGGACGGCCACACCGCCCTCATCGTGCCGGTGGGCGACGCCGAAGCGATGGCCGCGGCCGCGCTGCGCCTGCTGGCCGACCCGGCCCTGGCCTGGCGCCTGCGCGCGGCCGGCGTGCGCGAGGCGGCGCGCTACGCATGGCCGCAGGTGCGCGCGCTTTGGCAGCAGGCGTACCAGGACGTGCTGGCGCCGCGGGCCGTGCAGGCACAAGGACTCGCCGCGCCATGAGTGCCTCCCGGACCGGACGCCGGGGCGGCCCCGGCGGCAATCGCGTCGCCGCCACCGAGGCCACGTCGCCGTCGCTGTACACGCGTCTGGCCGCCGGCGTGCTGTTTCCGCTGCACGAACGGCTCAAGGGCCACGCGAGCGTCGCGATCCGCGAGCGCCTGGAGCGCAGCCAGTGGCTCGACAGCGCCGAGATCGAGCGCGAGCAGTCGCAGCGGCTGCGTGAGTTCCTCGTCGACATCGGCGCGCGCGTGCCCTACTACCGCGAGCTCTTCCAGCGCACCGGCTTCGACCCGCAGGCGGTGCGCTCGGCCGCCGACCTGCAGCGCCTGCCACTGCTCACGAAGGCCGACATCCGCGCCCACGGCGAGCGCATGAAGGCCGACGGACACGGACCGCTCAGCCGCTACAACACCGGCGGCTCCTCGGGCGAGCCGCTCGTCTTCTACATCGGCCGGGGCCGCAAAAGCCACGACGTGGCCGCCAAGTGGCGCGCCACGCGCTGGTGGGGTGTGGACATCGGCGACCGCGAGGCCGTGATCTGGGGCTCGCCCATCGAGCACGGCACGCAGGACCGCATGAAGGCGCTGCGCGACGGGCTCTTCCGCAGCACGCTGCTGCCGGCCTTCGAGATGTCGGAGTCGCGCCTCGATCAATTCGTCGCCTGGGTGCGCCGGCACCGGCCGACGATGTTGTTCGGCTACCCCTCGGCGCTGACCTACATCGCGCGCCACGCCGAGAAGCGCGGCCAGCGGCTCGACGACCTCGGCGTCAAGGTCGCCTTCGTCACCAGCGAGCGCCTCTACGACGAGCAGCGCGAGACCATCGCACGCGTCTTCGGCTGTCGCGTGGCCAACGGCTACGGCGGCCGCGATGCCGGCTTCATCGCGCACGAGTGCCCGGCCGGCGGCATGCACCTGAGCGCCGAGGACATCGTCGTCGAGGCCGTCGATGGCGAGGGGCGTCCGGTCGCACCCGGCCAGCCCGGCGAACTCGTCGTCACCGAGCTGTCGACGGCCGAGTTCCCCTTCGTGCGCTACCGCACCGGCGACGTCGGCGTGCTCGACGAGTCACGCTGCCCCTGCGGGCGCGGCCTGCCGCTGCTGCGCGACCTGCAGGGCCGCACCACGGACTTCGTCGTCGCCGCCGACGGCACCGTGATGCACGGGCTGGCGCTCATCTACATCCTGCGCGACCTGCCCGGCATCGAGGGCTTCAAGGTGACGCAGGAGACGCGCCGGCTGACACGCGTGCAGATCGTGCCCGACGCGAGCTACGATGCCGCGGTGATCCCCACCATCGTGCAAGGCTTCCAGCGCCGGCTCGGCGCCGGCGTCGAGGTGCAGGTGCTGACCGTGGCATCGCTGCCGCGCGAGCGCTCGGGCAAGTACCGCTACATCGTGAGCCACGCGCTCTGAGGCGGCCGCGGGAGCCCGGCCATGCGCGATCTCGCCCTCTCCGCCCTCGTGGCCGCGGTGCTGGTCATGGTCTTCAAGCACCCGGTGCTGGGGGCCTACCTGTGGGCCTGGCTCGGCCTCATGAACCCGCACAAGATGACCTACGGGTTCGCGCGCTCGCTGCCCTTCGCGCTGATGGCCGCCGCCGTCACGCTGGTGGCGCTCGTGTTCACGAAGAAGCGCCAGCCGCTGCCGCGCAACGGCATCGCCAAGCTGCAGATCCTGCTGCTGCTGTGGATGACGTTCACGAGCTTCTTCGCGATGGCGCCGCAAGACGACGTGCTCGCGCGCTGGGTCTTCGTGCTGAAGATCCAGTTCATGCTCTTCGTGACCTGGATGCTGGTACGCGACGCGAAGGAGATCCGCTGGCTCGTGTGGGTGATCGTGCTGTCGGTGGCCTTCTTCGGCGTCAAGGGCGGCATCTTCACCGTGCTCACCGGCGGTGGCAGCCGCGTCTGGGGGCCGCCCGGCGGCATGCTCGAGGAGAACAACGCGCTCGCTGTGGCGCTCGTCATGCTGATGCCGCTCATGTACTTCCTGCGCGAGACCGAGCCCCGGCGCTGGGTGCGGCACGCGCTGATGTTCATGATGGTCACCTGCGCCTTCTCGGTGCTGGGCAGCCAGTCGCGCGGCGCGTTGCTGGCACTGCTGGCGATGGCCTTCTTCCTCGGCCTGAAGGGCAAGTATCCGGTGCGCACGAGCGTGATGCTGCTGGTCCTGGTCGGCGTGGCCATCGCGTTCATGCCGGACACCTGGACCAGCCGCATGGAGACCATGAAGACCTACGGCGAGGACGGCTCGGCGATGTCGCGCATCTGGACCTGGACGACGCTGTGGAACGCGGCGGTCGACCGTCCCTTCTACGGCGCCGGCTTCGGCGCCGACCACCCGGTCGTCTTCGACCGTTATGCACCCACCGACGGCGTGTTCGAGCAGTTCGCCGGGCGCGTCTACGTCGCGCACAGCATCTACTTCCAGATGCTGGGCGAACACGGCTTCATCGGGCTGGGCATCTTCCTCGCTCTGCTGGCGACGACCTGGTTCACCGCCGGCCGCGTCGCCGCGCGCACGGCCAAGGACGCCGAGTTCAGCGCCTGGGTGCCCTCGCTGATGCGCATGGTGCAGGTCAGCCTGATCGGCTACATGGCTGGCGGCGCGTTCCTGAGCCTGGCCTACCTCGACCTGCCCTACTACGTCTTCGCCCTCGTCGTGCTGAGCGACGTGCTCGTGCGCCGGCGCACGGCCGAGAGCACCGCCGTGGCCGGTGGAGTGCGCACCGGCGGCCCTGCGGCGGTGCCCCAGGGCGGCGCGGCGCGGGCGCTGCGCAAGTGAGCGCCGCCCTCGCGCTGCTCGGTCGCACCGCGGGCTGGGTGCGCAGCGCTGCCGACCAGGTCTCGCCGGCCCGGTTGTCGGTCCTCATCTTCCACCGCGTGCTGCCGGCGCCGGACCCGATGTTCCCGGACCTCGTCGATGCCAGGAGCTTCGAGGCCTTGGTGCGCGTGCTGGCGGCGTCGTTCAGGGTCCTGCCGCTCGGCGAGGCGGCAGCGCGCCTGGCGGCGGGCACCTTGCCGTCCGGCGCGCTCAGCATCACCTTCGACGACGGCTACGCGGACAACGCCGAGATCGCCCTGCCGATCCTGCGCCGGCACGGCTTGAAGGCCACATTCTTCGTCGCCACCGGGTTCCTCGACGGCGGGCGCATGTTCAACGACAGCGTCATCGAGTGCGTGCGCAGCGCGCGTGGCGACGCGGCCGACCTGACGGAGTTCGCGCTCGGCCGGCGATCGTTGGCCGGGGCGCACGACCGGCGCGCCGTGATCGACGAGCTGCTGCCGCAGGTGAAGTACCTCGGCCTCGAGGAACGGGAACACTTCATCGCGCGGCTCGCACGTTGCCTGGGCAGTGGCAGCCTGCCCGACGACCTGATGATGCGCTCCGCGCAGGTGGTCGAGTTGCACCGTGCCGGCATGGAGATCGGCGGGCATACGGTGCGTCACCCGATCCTGCGCGTGCTGCCCGATGCCGAAGCCGAGGCCGAGATCGCCGGGGGCCGCGCGACGCTGCAGCAGCTCATCGATGCGCCGGTGCAGGTCTTCGCCTACCCGAACGGGCGGCCGCTGCAGGACTATGACGCGCGCCACGTGGAAATCGTGCGCCGCCTCGGCTTCCGTGCCGCCGTGAGCACGGCCGCCGGCACCGCGACGGTTGCTTCGGACCCGTTCCAGCTGCCGCGCTTCACACCCTGGGACCGCGGCGCGTGGCGCTGGATGGCCCGGCTGCTGCGCATGCGCATCGCCGGCGCAGGCGGCGTCGCCGCGGCCTGAGAGATGGCCATCGACGCCGCAGCGATGAGCAGGACCCGTGCATTCCTGTCGCTCGCCCGTTGTGCGGGCAGAGCGGGGGGAGACGGTTTGCCGTACCGTTCGCCGGAGGGATCATCGAAAAATGGGCGGGGGGGAATGTTTGCCGAACATCACCCGACCGAGCCCACCGACGTCTGACGATGCCGATCGATCCAAGCACTCCCGGGTGGGACGCAAGGCGGGCCGCGACGGTGGCCGAGCTCAGCGAGGCTCACGCCTACGTGGCGATGGCGCGCGCCGCCGCAGCCGACGCCGGCGGGTCGGCCGTTTCCGTCTTTGCGCTCGCCGACGGCATCGCGCTGCAGTGCCCGGGTGATCGCAGCTCGACCCTGTTCAACCGCGTGCTCGGGCTCGGCCTGAGCCAGCCCTTCGACGCTCGCACCATGGCCGCGGTGGCGGCGCGCTTTGGCGGGCATCAGGGCCCGTGGGGCCTGGAGCTCGCACCCACGGCCTTGCACGAGCACGTGCGCCTGCTCCTCAAGCAGATGCGCCTGCGGCGCAGCCTCCCGACGGCGATGCTGGCGATGGATTGCCGCGACCTCGATGGCCCGGCGCCGGCCTGGCGCGTCGAACGCGTCGGTGCCGATCGCGCCGCGCTTGCCGCCGAAGTGGTCGAGCGCGTCTTCGGCATCTCGGCTTCGGTGGCGCGCATCCTGCGCCGCGCACCCTGGTCGCCCGAGTTCGCGCAATGGGTGGCCTTCGACGGCGCACGGCCGGTGGCGGCCTGCCTGACGCACGTGCGCGGCGACACCGCCTGGTTCGGCTGGAGCGCGACCCTGCCCAGCCACCGCGCCCGCGGCCTGCAGTCGGCGCTGCTGTGGCACAGCGTGCGCGACGCCGGCGAGCGCGGTTGTCGCTGGATGACCGCCGAGACAGCGACCGGCACCGTCGATGCCCCCGATGCGTCCTTCCGCAACATGAAGCGGTTCGGCTTCGTCGAGCTCTACCGCCGCCACGGCTACCTGTGCCTGCCGCCACGCGGCGCCCGCGCCGACGCCCGCTCTGCGGCGTCCTGGGCGCGCAGCCGCTTCTGAGACGCCCCAGGTCGCCAAGCCCGCGCCGGGTTCAGGCGCCGGCGCGCCACGCACCTGTGAGCACGGCAGTGACAACTGCCGGGCTCCCTGCAAGGAAGCGTCACGACCTGTAATTCCCAGGGGCCGCAGCCTGGGCTGGTTACGCGTCGGGTTCACGCGCGCGAAGAATGGCCGATCTGACTCGTGCCGCCGGCAAATCGCCGGAGCAGCCGCCGCCAGCCCTGGCTGCGGTGCGCCCGAGGCACCACTTCACCCGAGCCAAGACCTGCCCATGAAGAACGATCGCCGCCGAGTCACGCTCACCTTTGCCCTGTTGGGGGCCAGCACCGGCATGGCCGCCTGCGGCGGTGCCGACGACGGAACCGACCTCGCCGAGGACGGCGAGGTCAGCGCGCAGCGCCGACGCTGGCGCACCTGGCGGCCGACGGCCACCCCGACGCTGGCGCCGACAAGTTCGCCGGCGGCAGGGCCGACCGCTGCGCCGACGACGAACCCTACCGCCGCGCCCACGGTGAGCCCGACCGCGAGCCCGACCGCGGCACCGGCGCCGAGCCCCACGTCCGCGCCGACGGCGAGTCCGACGCCGGCACCGACGGCGAGTCCGACGCCGGCACCGACGGCTGCGCCCACTGCGGCGCCGACGCCTGCGCCCACCGCCGCACCGACGCCCGCACCCACGCCCGCGCCGACCGCGGCCCCGGCGCCGGTGGACAACGAGGCCTACCGCAGCACGAAGAAGACGCTCTTCGTCGATGCCCGTGCATCGACCTCCACGCGCCGTGGCGACGGCACCTACTACGAGGTGCTGCCCAAGACGACCACCGGGTCGCCGGCAGCGGCCTACGAACTCGGCAAGATCGGCCCTTCGTATTCGAGCGTCGAGCACTCGGCGCAGTGGCTGTGGAACAACCCCGGCGGCGACTGGATCAACCAGAGCGGCACGCCGCAGGCCACGAGCAGCCCGCACTTCAGCTTCGCCGCCAACGCGGCGACGAGCGGTGCCTCCACCTACAGCACGGCCATCACCGCCGGCGTGCAGGCTGCCTTTGCCCGCGGACGCTGGAATGCCTACATCGTGAAGGTCGTGGGCAGCACGCGTGCGCTCGCCACGCCGCGCCACCCGAGCATCTCGGCGCCCCGCGTGCAGGTCAACTACAGCGACGGCACCGTCGGTGCGCTCGCCTGCACGGCCTGCGTGCAGTTGATGCCGGGCACCTCGTACACGCAGACCGGCGCCAATCCCGAAGCCGCGATCAATGCCTCCGTGGCGCTCGAATTCGAGATGCCGGCCAAGGCCGTGAGTTCGGCGACGCTGACCATCGGCGTGACGCAGCACACCTCGGGCCAGGCGACGATCAGCGGCTATCTCGCCAACCCGCCGGTGAACACGGCGCCGGTGACGCTGGGTGTGGCCAACGCCTACGCCGCCGATGCCGGCCTGAAGAACGACCCCTCCATCCTGTTCGCGCAGCGCTACGAGGACGGTACGACGCTCGGCGACTACGTCATCCAGAACTTCAGCTCCATCGACGTGTGGAACCTGAGCTACTGGGATCCCGAGCTGTTCGGCACCGGCGCGGCCAACACGGCCAAGCTGCCGACCGCGCACCAGGGTGTGCCGATCGCCGGCACGCACAAGTGGTTCTACAAGCAGAACACCGGCGGCACGATCTCGCTCGTGTCTTCCTCCTACACGGGCGACGGCTTCCAGCCCGCCGCACCGGGCCTCGGTGCGCTGCGTGTCGTGATTCCCAAGGAGACGGTGGCCGACGGTGGTTCGGTGGGCTATGGCGGCTCGACCGGCGCCGACCTCTGGGCGCTGTTCCCGAAAGCGGTGGCCGGCACGCTCGACGAAACCTTCGTGCGCTTCCGCGTGCGCTTCGCCGTCACGCCCAAGCTGCTTGCCGATACCAGGGCCTTCCGCACCGAGAGCGGCGCCACCGCCACCTACGCCATCCGCGAGGGCAAGTGGGGTGTGGGCACGCACCACTGGACCTTCTTCGGCGGCAACAACAACGTCGGTGGCGAGAACATCGGCCACACCAACCGCCTCGGCTTCCGCGTCCACCCGTCCGATGTCGGCCTGATGGGCGTGCAGAGCTACGTGCACTCGTGGGACATGGTCAAGTACGACATGCCCTTCGGCCAGATGGGCGGGCTCGGCGCCGGCTTCTTCCCGAACAAGTGGTACACGGTGGAGATCCGCAAGAAGCTCAACACCTGGAACAGCACGGGCGCCGTGGGCACGAGCCCGGCCGACGGCGTGATGGAGATCTGGATCGACGGCCGCCTCGCCGCGCGGCATACGAACTGGAAGTATCGCGACGGCAAGCTCGACTACACCGGCGCGACGCCGCTGTCGATGGGCAAGC
Organism: Burkholderiales bacterium; assembly: GCA_016223165.1. Lineage (GTDB taxonomy): Bacteria > Pseudomonadota > Gammaproteobacteria > Burkholderiales > Burkholderiaceae_C > Rubrivivax. The sequence continues at coordinate 1,395,403 of JACRPO010000009.1, read as the reverse complement.
TCGTGCCCTTCCGCCAGATGGGCGACATGGGCCTGCTGCTCAACCTCTACAACGGCGGCGTCAAGGGCGCGGACGAAGACACGGTGATGTTCTTCGCCCAGATGGCGGCCGGCACGAAGTACATCGGCCCGCCGCGCTGAAGTCCTCCGGCGCGGGCAAACGTGCACGCGCCTTCGCTGCCCGGGCACGACGCGTGCTCGGCGGCGGGGCGGGCGTGAGCAATGCACGCGCGCGCCGGCGTGTGCCCGAGGGGGCGCTTCCTAGAATCGTCCGATGACGATCGTTGACGCCTACGGCGACGGCCTGCACCGCACCTTCTTCGACGCGGCGGCGGCGCATCCCGAGCGGACCGCGGTCGAGGTCGGCACCGAGTGGCTGAGCTACGCTGAACTGCGCTCGAGGTCGCTGCAGGTCGCGCACTCGCTCGTCGCCACCGGCGGGCTCGCGAAACCGCGCGTCGGCGTGCTCGCCAGCCGTTCGACGTCGATGTATGCCGGCATCCTCGGCGTGCTGGCCGGCAGTGGCGCGGTGGTGCCGCTCAACCCGGGCTTCCCGCAGGAGCGCACGCGGCAGATGATCGAGCTGGCCGGAGCGCAGGCGCTCGTCGCCGACGCCGCCGGCCTCGCCGTGCTCGAGCCGCTGCTCGCCGGCATCGAGCGAGCGCTGGTCGTCGTCGTCGACGACGCGGACCAGGCGGCCGCGCTCGCCGTGCGCCTGCCACGGCACCGTTTCGTCGCCACCTCGGCGGGCATTGGCGAGACCACCGGCTTCTCGCCGCTGGCCGCCTCGCCGGACGACCTCGCCTACCTCTTCTTCACCTCGGGCAGCACGGGCACCCCGAAGGGCGTGGGCGTCCTGCACCGCAACGTCGTGCGCTTCGTGCAGATGTCGCAGGAGCGCTACCGCGCGCTCGGCATCGGCGACGCGGGACGGCAGGACCGCTTCTCGCAGTTCTACGACATCACCTTCGACTCCTCGATGTTCGACCTCTTCGTCGGCTGGTCGCTCGGCGCCTGCCTGTGCTGCCCGACGCTGCCGGAGTGGATCAACCCGAACAAGTACATCGAGAAGCGCGCGCTCACGGTCATCGACATCGTGCCCTCTACCGGGCACATGATGGACCGCGGCAACGGCTGGCGGGCGGGGCGCTTCCCGCTGCTGCGCCTCGCCCGCTTCGGCGGCGAAGCGCTGTCCGCCGATCTCGCGGCCAAGCTCGCGCTGGCGGCGCCCAACGCCGCCATCGACAACGTCTACGGCCCCACCGAATGCACGGTGGACGCCTCCTACTACCGCTGGGACCGCAAGCGCTCGCCGGCGGAGGCGCTGCACGGCGTGGTGCCCATCGGCACGGCGGGGCCGCGCGTGACCTTGCGTGTCGTCGATGCCGATCTCGTCGACGTGCCGGTGGGCGGTGAGGGCGAGCTGCTGATTGCCGGGCCGCAAGTCACGCCGGGCTACTGGAAGGACGCCGAGCGCACCGCGAAGAGCTTCATCCGCCTGCCCGGCAGCGACCAGGTGCACTACCGCACCGGCGACCTCGTGCGGCGCGCGCCCGAGGGCGCGCCGATTCCGTACCTCGGCCGCATGGACTACCAGATCAAGATCGCCGGCGTGCGCATCGAGCTCGGCGAGATCGAGCAGGCGATGCGCAGCGCCAGCGGCAGCGACGAAGTGGTGGCCGTCGGCTGGCCGCCGACGACGAGCGGCGCCAGCGGCGTCGTGGGGTTCGTCGCGCGGCCGAAGGTCGAGATGACCGAGCTGCGCGCCCGCCTGAAGGAGATGCTGCCCGGCGTCATGGTGCCCAAGGAACTGCGCGTGCTCGACCGCCTGCCGCTCAACGTGAACGGCAAGGTCGACCGCAAGGCCCTGCTCGAGGACCTCAGGGCCGGCGTGCCCGCCTGAGGCGGCGCGGCAAGGCAGCGGCCAGCAGCCAACGAGACGAGACACGCCAGCCCAGGTGCAGGCCACACGATGAGCCCCTCGAGCGAGATCACCGACCCCGCGCTGCAGGCCTTTTTGGCCAACCGCGACCAGAACCTCTTCTTCGGCGTCTACGACACTTGGGAGGCGGCCGAGGCGGCGGCGCAGGGCTACGGCTGCGCCGGCTACGACAACAGCGACTCGGCGCGCATCTACGACTACCGCCTGCGCATCGACGCGCACGACTACCCGTCGCTGTACTGGCTGACCCGATCGCTGCACGAAGGCCTGAGAAGCGTCTTCGACATCGGCGGCGCGATCGGCATCAAGTACATCGCCTTCCGCGACGCGCACAAGGCCTTCCCCGACCTCGCCTGGCGAGTCTGCGACGTGCCGGCCATGGTCGAGCACGGCCAGGAACTGGCCAGGGAGCGAGGCGATGCGGAGCGCCTCAGCTTCACTTCGCGCTACGAAGAGGGCGACGGCTTCGACATCCTCTTCGCCTCGGGCGTGCTGCAGTACCTGCCGAAGCTGCTCGGCGAGATCGTTGCCGGCTACGCGCGCAAGCCGCGGCGGATCCTCGTCAACACGGCGGCCATCCACCCGGAGTTCGACTTCTTCACCGTCAACAGCATCGGCACCGCCTTCTGCCCCTATCGCGTGCAGACGCAGGCGACGCTGACACGCGGGCTCGGCAAGCTGGGGTACCGCCTGCGCGAAGCCTGGACCAATCCGGACAAGCCGCTGCTGATTCCCGACGACCCCGCGCACAGCCTGCGCAACTACAGCGGCTACTGCTTCGACCTCGCGCCGGGGCGCTGACCCGGGGCGCTCAACCGATCCCCCCTGTTTCGGTGGCGGGCGGTTACCGACCGTAAGTCCTGCACGAAGGCTCGCAGCGCGGTTACTTCGCGCGAGCGGGTCTGCAGACAATCGATCGCATCCTCACGGGCACGCGCGCGCTCCTGTCGCCGGCGAAGTGCAACTCAACAACAAGCGCACCATGAAGCCAAACCGTCGTCGCGTCTCGATTGCGTTCTCGCTGCTTGCCGCCACGTACGGGCTCGGCGCCTGCGGCGGCGCCGAGCAGGGCCAGGAAACGGCGGAGGACGGCGAAGCGGACGCACAGGGGTTCCGCCGGCGGCGCCGCACGCTCGCGCCGACAACCGCTCCCACCGCCTCGCCGACCAGCGCCCCCATCACATCGCCGACGGAAGCTCCGACCGCATCGCCCACGTCGGCGCCGACGGTCGCGCCCACGCCGGCGCCCACGGCCGCGCCTGCACCCACGCTGGCGCCGACGCCTGCGCCGACGCCCGCGCCCACGCCCGCCCCGACCCCTGCGCCCACGGCAGCACCGACCGCAGCGCCGACGCCAGCACCGACCACGGCGCCGACCGCCGCACCCACCGCGGCGCCCACGACATCGCCGACGAGCGCGCCGACGGCGGCGCCCACGCCCGCTCCGACTCCTGCGCCCACGGCAGCACCGACCGCCGCGCCGACGCCCGCCCCGACCCCCGCGCCGACCCCGGCCCCGTCCGGCGCGGGGGCAACGCTCGGTGCGCACGACCTCTCGTACAGCATGCACGACGTTTCGGTGCCGACGCTGTACAGCGGCGCGATGAGCACGGCATCGTCCGGCAGCATGCTGCTGGCCTGTGTCGGCCGTGGCAACGTCGGTGCGCACACCTCGCCCACCGACAACAAGGGCAATGTGTTCGCGCAGATCGGATCGCCACAGGTCTACTCGCTGTGGACGGGCTCCGGCACCGCGCTCTACGCCTGCGCGCCGACGGTCGGTGGCACCAACCACGTCGTGCGCGCGACGAAGCTCTCGCAATACGACGAGACGACGATGAGCGTCGTCGAGATCCGCAACGGCGGCAACCTGAAGGACGTGAAGTGGCGAGAAGCGCTGGCCGGCAATCCGCTCACCAGCGCCAGCGTCACCACCACCGGCCCGGCGCTGCTCGTGGCGTGGTGGTGGGGTGATGCCGACGTCGGCAGCGACAAGACCGCCGTGCCGAACAACGGCTTCACCGTCATCCACTCGATCCTCAAGGCCGGTGCGCTCGTGCAGTGCTGCGTGGCGGTGCGCCAGGTCAGCGCGGCCGGCACTTACAACGTGACGTGGGCGGCGACGCCGACGCAAGGCGCGCAGCTCTGGATCGCCGCGATCCAGGCCAGTTGAAGAGGCGAAGCGGCGCGTTCCAGGGCGCCCTCCGAGCGGCGCTCGGCGAGCCCGCTTCCGCGAGGTGACCGGGCTCGAACCTTTACCCGCCGACTTAGGGGGTAGGGCTCGCTGCCGCTCGAACGTACAGACACAAATCCCCGCGACAGCTGACATGAGCGGGTGTGTCGCGAGGGGCCGCTCAGTATGATGCCCTCGCAGGGAAGGACATCGATGAACGACGACGAGAACGCCGCGCACCACGCGAAATCCCGAGTGACCGAACGAGCCGTCGATCAGCCGCGCCGCCGAGTGATGCGCGCGGCGTTCTTCACTCTCGCGGTCAGCCAGTGGGTCGCGGCGTGCGGCGGATCTTCGGGAGGAGAGGCGGCCACGTCCGCACCGACTTCGCCGACGCCACCTTCGCCGACCTCGCCGCCAACTTCGCCTTCGCCCCCTTCGGCGACGCCCGCGCCGACGACCGCACCGACGCCCGCACCGACGTCCTCACCGACGCCACCTTCTCCTTCACCACCTTCGCCGACACCGCCGCCGCCGCCGGCGTCGCTCGAGCCCACACCGGCGCCTACGCCGGCGCCGCCCGCGGGTTCGCTGCCGGTCTGGGTGCCCGCGGCGGGCGAGGTCAAGGTGCTCACCAACGCGAATGGCTTGCTGAGCAATCGCTTCCGCGACACCTGCCCGACCTACTACGACGCCGAGAACTCGGTGAAGGTCGTCAACGACTACAGCACCTCGTTCAAGAACCCCTACTGGGGCACCTGGGGTGCGCAGGTCTTCTTCGGCGGCGGGCATGCAGGCACGAACAACAACATGGTCGTCGTGGCCGAGTACGGCACCAACGCGATCACGTTCAAGCGCGTGTGCGATCCGACGCCCTGGTTCGGCAGCAGCGCCGTTTTCCAGACCGACAACGCCACGGGCAACGCGAACTCGAAGCTGACGTCCTACTTCGACTCGACGATCGACGGCAAGCCCGGCGCGCCGCACAGCTATGCCAGCGGCGACATCATCGGTCCCGCAAACGGCGGCGCGGCCAACGGCACCTACATCCAGGTGATCGCGGCGGCGGTGAACTACGCCAACGACGCCGGCGCGGTGGCCGCGCACAGGATCGACTTCAACGACACGACGAGCGCCCCCAGCGCGCGCAACTGGCAGCGCGTCACCAACGCACCGGCGCCCGCGAATTTCGGCGACTGGCCAGCGCCGCTGTACACGGCCCTCGTGCCGCCGCAGAACCGCATCTACATCACGCCGAACGGGCCGAATGTCGAAGGCGCGGTGCGCTGGTTCGACCTCACGAGCAAGACCTGGGTCGTCGGCAGCGGCGTCGGCTTTTCCAACGGCGAGTCCGACGGTTTCGACAGCGGCATCAAGTTCTACGTGCCCTCGCGCAACCTGCTCGTCTTCGTGTACCCCTTCAACACGAAGCTCAAGGTGCAGTGGATGGACGTGTCCAAGGCGCAGCCCACGCTGGGCGGCACCGCGAACCTGACCCAGGCCCTTACGGTCGGCCCCTCGGTGGACCTGACCAACTGGTCCGCGGCCTGCTGGTGCCCGCTGAACGAACGCATCATCGTGGCCGGTGTCATCGGTGACAACAGTGCGGTCTACGAGATCTCGATTCCCACGGTGCTGACGAACTACTGGGTCGTGGAGCGTGCGCCGCTCGGGGCCGGCCAAACGTTGGTGCCGCCGGACACGCAGCTCAACCGCGGCGTCACCTGGAAGAAGTTCTTCTACGACGAGAAGGTGCGTTCGATCGTCTACTTCCCGCTCGCCTCTCCCGACGGCGGCGACACCGTCTACGTGTACCGGCCCCGCCGCACCTGAACGCCATGATCGACGACGGCACCACCTCCCATGACGCGTCCGACGCCGTCGACACCCAGCGCAGGCGCTGGGTGCGCGCGGCCTTCCTCTCGCTCGGCTTCGCCACGGTGGCGACGGCTTGCGGGTCCGGGGGATCGGACGGCAGCGACGCGACTTCGCCGTCGCCCGGCCCGTCACCGACGCCGCCGTCTCCAACCCCACCTTCGCCGACGCCACCGTCGCCCGCTCCCGGGCCGACCCCCGCGCCGACTCCGGCACCCACTCCCTCGCCCACGCCCACTCCACCGGCGCCTCCGGGGCCGGTGGGCCAGGCCGATGCCTATCGCAGCACGGCGCAGAACCTCTTCGTCGATGTGCGCTCGACCACGGCCACCGTGGCGGGCGCCGGCACCTACTACGAGGTGCCGGCGCGCGCCGCCGTCGCCAGCCCGAAGAACGCGTACGAACTGGGCACGATCGGCCCTTCGTACAACGCGGTCGAGCAGTCGGCGCAGTGGCAGTGGGTCAACCCGGGTGGCGACTGGATCAACCAGAGCGGTACCGCCCAGGCCACCAGCAACCCGCACTTCACCTTCAGCGCCGCGAGCGGCGTCGCCACCTACCAGAACGTCAACATCACCGCGGGCGTCTCGGCTGCGTTCGCGCGCGGCAAGTGGAACGCCTACATCGTGCGGGCGAGCGGCGTGCGCGGCATTGCCACGCATCGCACGGCCACGCCGCCGCGCGTGCAGGTGAACTACACCGACGGCACGAGTGCCACGCTCGAGTGCCTGGCTTGCGTGCACCTGCTCGCGGGCACGTCCTACACGCGCATCGGCGCGTCGGCGTCGGCGGACATCAACCCCTCGGTCGCGCTCGAGTTCCAGATGCCGACCAAGGCGGTGAGCTCCGCCACGCTGTCGATCACGATGACGGCGGGCAACGCGGCCACGATCAGCGGATACCTCGCCAACCCGCCGGTCAACGCCGAGGGCGTGACGACGGGCATCGCCGCCGCCTACGTGAACGACGCCGGCCTCAAGAACCACGCCTCGATCCTCTTCGCGCAGCGTTACGAGGACGGCACCACCCTCGGCGACTACGTCATCCAGAACTTCAGCTCGGTCGACACCTGGGACCTGAGCAACTGGGATCCGGAGCTCTTCGGCACCGGCGCGGCGAACACGACGAAGCTGCCCACCGCACACCAGGGCGTGCAGGTCGCCGGAACGCACAAGTGGTTCTACAAGCAGAACACGGGAGGCACGATCACGCTCGTGAACTCGTCGTACACGGGCGACAACTTCCAGCCGGTGACGCCGGGCCTGGGCGCGATGCGCATCGTGATCCCCAAGGAGACCGTGGCCGATGGCGGATCGGTGGGCTACGGCGGGCAGACCGGCGCCGACATCTGGGCCCTGTTCCCGAAGGCGGTGGCCGGCCTGCTCAACGAGACCTACGTGCGCTTCTACGTGCGCTTCGCGTTCACGTCCAAGCTGCTGGCCGACACGAAGATGGTGCGCAGCGAAGGGGCATCGGCAGCCTCGTACGCCATCCGCGAAGGCAAGTGGGGCCTGGGCACGCACCACTGGACCTTCTTCGGTGGCAACAACAACGTTGGCGGCGAGCGTCTGGGCCACACCAACCGCCTGGGCTTCCGCGTGCACCCGTCCGACGTGGGCCTGATGGGCATGCAGTCGTACGTGCACTCCTGGGACATGCTCAAGTACGACATGCCGTTCGGGCAGATGGGCGGGCTGGGTGCCGGCTTCTACCCGAACCGCTGGTACTGCATCGAGATCCGCAAGAGGCTGAACACCTGGAACAGCACCGGCGCCGTGGGCACCAGTCCCGCAGACGGCCTGATGGAGATCTTCGTCGACGGGCGCCGTGCGGCAGTCCACACCGGTTGGAAGTACCGCGACGGCCGCCTCGACTACACGGGCGAGACGCCCATCTCGATGGGCAAGCTCGTGCCCTTCCGGCAGATGGGTGACATGGGCCTGGCGCTCAATCTCTACAACGGCGGTGTCAAGGGCGCGGACGAGGAGATGGTGATGTTCTTCGCCAAGGTGGCCTGCGGCACGCAGTACATCGGCCTGTCGGGCTGAGTCTCCCGAGCGGACCGCCGCCGCTCCCGCAAGCAAGACGGCCGCCCTGTCGCCAGGGCGGCCGTTTCACTTGGGTTGCGAACTCGATGCGCGGATGAGCGGATGAGCGGATGAGCGACCGAGTGCGCGCGCCGTCCGTCTTCAGCGTCTCAGAGCCGCTTAGGCCCGAAGATCTTGCCCTTCGGGGCGGCGGGCTTGCTGGCGCCCGGGTCGGCGGCACCTGCGAGCGCCGGCTCTGCCTTGCCGGCGATCATCGCCGCCAGCTCGCCCAGCGTCTGCGCGAGCAGGTGCTTGGGCTCGACGCGCAGGCCGAGCTCGCGCTCCATCACCGCGATGGCGCGCATGAAGAGCAGCGAGCCGCCGCCGAGGTCGAGGAAGTTGTCGCCGGCGCGGATGTCGGCGGCCTCGAGGCCGAGCAGCTCGGCCCAGACCTCCGCCAGGCGTGCCTCGGTGGTGCTGAGGGCCGCGTCGCCGGCGCCAGCCGCGGCGGCCGGTGCGGCCAGGCGCGCCGCCGCGGCCATCGCGGCGGCTTCGGCGGCCGCTGTGCGCTCGTTGAACGTGGCGCGCTCGCGCACCCAGTTCGCGAACGCCACCGTGTCGAGCCCGGGCGCCGCCAGCAGCTCGCGCAGCGACTGCTGCGGGTTGTCGGCCACGCGCTGCAACAGGCCGAGCAGGCGCGCGACGAAGACCATGATCGTGCCGCGCTCGAAGAGGTCGGCGCTGAAGTTCAGTCCGCCCTCGAGGCCGTTCGGCACGTCCATCAGCCACAGGCCCAGGTCCTCGGTAGCGCCCTTCTGCAGGATCAGCACGTTGCCATGCCTGAGCGGCCCCCACTCGCGCCGTCGCTCGCGCGCGTCCTGGAACGAGAACAGGCTCTGGTACAGCCCCGCCTTGTGCGCGCGCGCCGCGATGGCGGGCTCCTGCACCAGCCGCTCGAACGGCACGTCCTGGTTGGCGAAGCCGTCGAGCATCTCGCGCTTGATGGCGGCCAGCCAGTCGGTGAGGCCGGCCTCGTGGTCGAGGGCCAGCGGCATCGGCAGCAGGTTGTTGAAGAAACCCATCACCGACTCGACCTCGCCGGCCAGGCGCCCGCGCACCGGGATGCCGACCACGAGGGAGGGGCTCGACATGGCCTGGCTCAGCATCGCCGTGTAGACGGCCATCACCAGCATGTTGAGCGTGACGCCGTGCTGCACGGCCAGCTGGCGCAGCCGCTCGGTGAGCGCCTTGTCCACGCGCACCCACTCGACGGCGCCGACACCGGTCATGCCCGGGCGGCGCGGGTGGTCGGTGGGCAGCGCGCTCGGTTCGCCGAGCGCGGCGTGGCGTCGCGTCCAGTAGCCGATCTGCGACTGGCACTCTTCGCTGGCCAGCCAGCGGTTGTGCCAGTGGGCGTAGTCGACATAGCTCACCGGCAGCGCCGGCAGCGCGCTCGGGCGCTTCTCGAGCGCGGCCGGGTACAGCTCGCCCAGCTCCTGGTAGAGCAGGTCGAACGACCAGCCGTCCCAGATGACGTGGTGCGTCATGAACAGGAACACGTGCTCGTCCGGCGCCATGCGATAGAGCGCAAGGCGGAACAGCGGCGCCTGGTCCAGCGGCATCGGCCGGTCGACGATGGCCTGCATGCGGCGCATCGCCTCGGCCTCGCGCGTGGCGGCCGGCCAGGCGCTCAGGTCCTCGAAGGGCAGCTCGGGCTGGAAGGGCGGTACCACCTTCTGCACCGGGCCCTGGTCGGTGGCGACGATGCAGGTACGCAGGCTCGGCTGGCGCTCGACCATCATGGCCAGCGCCCGCTCGAACGCGGCGCGGTCGAAGGGGCCGGTGAGCCGGTGCGCTGACGGCGTGTTGTAGGTCACTTGGCCGGGGTTCATCTCGCCGACGAAGCGGATGCGTTCCTGCATCACCGTCAGCGGCCCCTGGCTCTGGTCGGCCTGGCGCGCGAGGGCGGCGCGCCGCGGCGTCGTGCTCGTCTGCGCGCGCTCGATGGCGCGCGTCATGCCTTCGGCCGTGGGCGACTCGAAGATCGTGCGCAGCGGCAACGCCACGCCGAGCTCCTTGTTCAGCCGCGCCGTCAGCTTGGCTGCCAGCAGCGAGTGCCCGCCGAGGGTGAAGAAGTCGTCGGCGACGCCGAGCTCGGGCAGCTTCAGCACCTCCTCGAAGGCCTTCAGCACCTGCTCTTCGAGCGGCGTGCGCGCGGCCTGCTTGCCGGCGCCGCCGCCGGCCGCCTGCACCACGGGCCGCGGCAGCTTGCTGCGGTCGATCTTGCCGTTCGGCAGCAGCGGGATCGCCGGCAGCTGCATCACGAACGACGGGATCATGTAGTCGGGCAGCGACTGGCGCAGGAAGTCGCGCAACGCGTTCGACTCCAGCGCCGGACCGTCGGCCTGCTTCGCGACGGCGTAGCCGACGAGGCGCACGTCGCCGGGGTCGTCTTCGCGCGTGATCACGACGCAGCGGTCGACGTCGCCATGGTGCGAGAGATTCGCCTCGATCTCGCCGAGCTCGATGCGGTAGCCGCGCACCTTGACTTGATGGTCGCTGCGGCCGAGGCATTCGAGCACGCCGTCGGCGCGCCAGCGGCCGAGGTCGCCGGTCTTGTACCAGGCGTGCCCGGGGCGATGGGGGTCGGGCAGGAAGCGCTCGGCCGTGAGGTCGGGCCGGCCGTGGTAGCCGAGCGTGACGCCTTCGCCGCCGATGAAGATCTCGCCCACCACGCCCACGGGCACGGGGCGCAGCTTCGTGTCGACGACGTGCAGCTGCGTGTTGGCCACCGGGTGGCCGATGGGCACCGGGCCGTCGCAATGCAGCACGCGGTGGAAGCTCGACCACACGGTGGTCTCCGTGGGGCCGTAGCCGTTCCAGAGCTCGCCCACGCGCGGCAGCAGCTCGCGGCCGAGGTCGGGCGGCAGCGGCTCGCCGGTGCAGATGGCCCTGACGTGGCGGCCGCCCATCCAGCCGGCAGCGAGCAAGAGCCGCCAGGTGGACGGCGTGGCGTCGATGAAGTCCACGCCTTCGGCCTCGATCAGCTCGCGCAGGCGGTCGCCGTCGGTGGCCTGGGCGCGGTCGGCGACGACGATGGTCGCGCCCACCGTGAGCGGCAGGATCACCTCGGACACCGCGATGTCGAAGCTGAGCGTCGTTACCGAGAGCACGTTGTGGGCCGCCGTCATGCCGGGCTCGCGCGTCACGCTGGCGAGCAGGTTGGTGACGCTGCGGTGCGGCACGCGCACGCCCTTGGGCTTGCCGGTGGAGCCGGACGTGTAGATGACGTAGGCGACGTCGTCGACGCTGCCGTTGCCGCCAGGCGCCGGCGCGTCGGGGCGCTTGCCGAGCGCGTCGATGAGCAAGCGCTCGGCCGAAGCGAGCTGCAGCGTGCCTTGCACCGAGCTGTCGCTGACGACGATGGCCGCGGCGCTGTGGCTGCACATGTACTCGAGGCGTTCGGCCGGGAAGGCCGGGTCCATCGGGACATAGCCGGCGCCGGCCTTCAGGATGCCGACGAGGCCGACGAGCATGTGCTCGTTGCGGCCGCAGGAGAGGCCGACGAGATCGCCCGCCTTGACGCCGCGCTCGCGCAGCACATGGGCGAGTGCGTTGGCGCGCTGGTCGAGCTGGCGGTAGCTGAGGCGCCGGTCGCCGGCGACGACGGCAAGGTGCTCGGGCGTGGCCGCGGCCTGGCGTGCGATCAGCGCGTGCACGCCCAGCTCGCGTGGGTAGTCGAGTGCCGATTGATTGAAACGCGCCAGCAAGGCGAGGTCGGCCTCGGTGGGTGCGAAGGCGGCCACTGCGGGCTGCGACGCGTCGGCGACGAGGCGCTGCAGCGCGGTGCGGTAGAGCTCGAGCCAGCGGCGCACGCTCGCGGCGTCGAAGAGGCCGGTGTTGTACTGGCACTCGAGGACGATGCGGCCGTCGCTCTGGCTGGCGTTGAGGAAGAGGTCGAAGTTCTCGAACAGGCGGGGGTTGCTCTGCAGGTCGACCTTCAGGCCGGCAACGGAGAGGTCCTCGCCGCGGATGGCCTGGTCGAGGTTGAACAGCACCGAGACGAGCGGCAGGCGCCCCGGGTCGCGATGGATCTGCAGCTTCTTCAGCAGCTGGCCGAACGTGCACGACTGGTGCTCGTAGGCGTCGAGCACGCGGCCGCGCGCGCCATTGAGCAACTCGGCGAAGGGCTGCTCGAGGTCGGCGGCCATGCGGATGGGCAGCAGCTGCACGCAGTGGCCGACGAGCGCGTTGCGGCCGTCGCTGGCCTGGCCGGCCGAGGGCACGCCGATGACGATGTCGTCCTGACCCGAGAGGCGGGCCAGCAGCGAACCGAAGACGCTGAACAACGTGACGAAGAGGCTCGCGCCGTGCTTGCCGCCGAGCTTGCGCACGGCGTCGGTGAGGGCGGCGTCGAGCACGAGGTCTTCGCGCAGCGAGTCGAAGCTGCGGAAGGCGCGCCGCGGCCGGTCGGTGGGCAGCTCCAGCACCGGGATGGCGCCGTCGTACTGGCGCACCCACCATTGCGTGTCGGCGTCGGCGGCGGTCTGCCAGGCCGCCTCGTGCTGCGCGACGGCGTAGTCGCCGAAGCTGTCGGCAGCGGGCAGCGAGTTGATGCCCTGCTTGCCCACGATGCGTGCGTACAGCGTGGAGAGCTCGGTCGCGACGACACCGAACGACCAGCCGTCGCAGACGATGTGGTGCGCGGTGAGCAGCAGTTCGTGGCGCGCCGGCGCGATCTTCATCAGCGTGGCGCGCATCAGCGGCCCTTCGACGAGATCGAAGGGGTCGCTCACGTCGTGCCTGCGGGCCGCGGCGAGTGCCTGGGCGCGCTCGCCCTCGGGCATGGCGGCCAGGTCGACGATGCGCGCCTGCAGCGTGCCGCGCGGCACGATCATCAGGCTCGTGCCGTCGGCGCTGAGGGTCGAGCGCAGCGCCTCGTGGCGATCGGACAGCGCCAGCAGGGCATCCTGCAGCGCGGCCACGTCGAGCGCACCCTCGATGTGCAGCGAGACCGACTCGTTGTAGGCCAGCGAGGCCTCGCGCCCGAGCTGGTCGGCGAGCCAGAGCTCGCGCTGCGCTTCGGTGGTGGGGACGGCGCGCGCCAGCTCGCGGCTGTCGAACGGGTCGTAGTTGACCTCGGTGAGGTGCGGCTGCGGGGCTTGGGAGGGGAGCATCGAGTTCACTGCACGTCGACCTTGATGTACTTGCCGGGCGCCTGCGGGTTGGCGACGAACCAGGCCGGCTTGCCCTCGGCGTCGCGGCCCAGGCGCGCGCCGGGCACCGGCGGGCGCGAGGCGTCGAACTCCACCGCCGCGGCGCTGACGCGCCTGGGGATGAAGTCGGCCTCCTGCAACTCGGCCACCGCCTCCTTGAAGGCGGTCTTGATGACGGCGATGTCCTGCGCCGTGTGCGCCGTCGTCATGAAGCAGGGGAAGTTGTCGAGCACGTGCACGCAGCGGTTGCGCATCATCGCGAACAGCAGATCCTGCAGCGGGTGGTCCTCGTTGAAGAAGATCTTCCACACCGAGCTGAAGTGCTTGAGCACGATCGGCGCGCCCACTTCACGGCAGAACGCGTTGAGCTCGTCGACCATCGCCGCCGTGCTGCGCGTGAGCGTGGCCTGCAGCTCGGGGCCTTCGTGGTCGAGGTGCTCGAGCACGGCCTTCGCGGCCACCAGCGCCAGCGGGTGGCGCACGAAGGTGCCGGCGAAGTAGGTGACGCCCACCGTCGGGATGGAGTCGTCGCCGTATTCCCAGTGGCCGCCGTCGAGCGCGTCCATGTATTCGCGCTTGCCGGCGATCACGCCGATCGGGAAGCCGCCGCCTACCACCTTGCCGTAGGAGCCGAGGTCGGCACGGATGCCGAAGAGAGCCTGGATGCCGCCCGGATGGCAGCGGAAGCCGGTCACCACCTCGTCGAAGATGAGCAGCGCGCCCGACTGCTCGGTGAGCGTGCGCAGCTCGCGCAGGAACTCGCGCGGCTGGAAGTCGGGGCGGCGGCTCTGCACCGGCTCGACGAGGATGGCGGCGAGGTCCTTCGCGTTGTCCTTCAGCCACTGCAGCGTCTCGGGCGTGCCGTAGTCGAGCACGACAACGTTCTCGGCCGTGTTGGGCAGGATGCCGGGCGCCGCGGGCACCGACTTCAGCTTCTTCGTGCCGCGCACGATGACCTCGTCGAAGATGCCGTGGTAGGCACCGGCGAAGATGGCGATCTTGCTGCGGCCGGTGACGGTGCGGGCGATGCGCACGCAGCCCATCACCGCCTCGCTGCCGGTGTTGCACAGGCCGGCGCGGTCGAAGCCGGTGAGCTTGCACATCAGCTGCGCCACCTCGCCGGCGAGGGGGTGCTGCGGGCCGATGTCGTAGCCGCCGTCGAGCTGCTTGCGCACGGCGTCGAGCACGAAATCGGGCTGCCAGCCGAACAGGCTCATGCCGAAGCCGTTGAGCGCGTCGACGTACTCGTTGCCGTCGATGTCCCACATGCGCGAGCCCTTGGAGCGCTCGATGACGATCTGGTAGATGATTTCCTTGAGCTGCGGCCGGAAGCCGTTGACGACGCGCGGGTCGGCCAGGTGCGGCCGGTGCTGCACCGTGTATTCCTTGCTGCGCTTCGTTTTCTGGATGTAGCGGCGCATGAAGGCGTCGAGGCGCGCGCGCTGGCGCTCGCTCATCTCGGTGCCCGCGGTGTGGATGCGGGCGATGGCGCCGAAGGCCTTCTTGACGTCGTAGGTGCGGTGGGTGAGGGCGCCTTCTTCATCGGCGGGCGCGGCCGGCTTGCCGGCCGCAGCGGCGGGCTCGGTGGCGCGTTGTGCGGCCGGCTGCACCGCAGGCTGGGCGACGGGCTGGGCGACCGCCGGTGCCGTCACCGTGGGCAGGGCGGCAGCCGGTTGCCCTTGCAGCAGGGCCAGTTGCTGGGCCATCAGCAGCATCTGCTGCTGGATGACCTGCTGCACGAGCGGCGTGCTCGCGCCGGCGGGCTGCGTGAAGGCGGGCATCGCCATCGCCGGCAGCGCCGCGGCCGCAGGCATCGGGCCAGCGGGTATGGCCGTCGGCGCAGTGGCAACGGCCGGGGCAACGGCCGGGGCGGGCGCGACGGCCTCGGCCGGCAGCGTGGCATCGAGATGCTCGGCAAGCGCGTCGAAGCTGCGCAAGCTCTCCATCAACTGGCGGAAGGTGATGTTGAGCGCGAACTCCTTCTTCAGCTGCATGGCCACCTGGGTGAGCGTCAGCGAGTCCAGGCCCAGTTCGACGAAGCTCGCTTCGCCATCGGCGTCGGCGAGCTCGTAGCCCGAGACGTCCTCGAAGACGCTTCGCAGTCGCTGGTGCAGCGCGTTCAGGCGCCCGGCAGCTTGGGTCGTCGCAGTCATGGTGGTGGTGGGGGTCTCGGGAGTGTTGGAGATGACGGGGGATTCGATCGGCACCGCTGGCTCGGCCTGTGGGGCCTGAGGGGCCTGCGGCGCATGCAGCGCGTGCGTTGCGGCGCTGGTCTCTTCGCCCTTCGTCATGGCGTTATCGGCAGCTGCGGCGCCGGCATGACTTTCGACGGGCGCCGGGCTGCCGAGCGGCGGCGATTCGGTCCGCGCATCCACCCAGTGACGTTGCCGTTCGAAGGCGTAGGTGGGCAGCACGATGCGGCGGCGGGGGGCGGCCGGCGACATCGACGCGGCGACCGCGGCGCCTTGCACCCACAGCGCGCCGGCCGCGTCGGCCAGAGTCGCGAGCTCGCGCGAACTCTCGTCGCCCAGGCTCGGCACCGCCTGCGGCACCGCGCCGCCCTGGCGGTGCTGGCGGATGAGGGCACACAGCGTCGCGCGCGGGCCGCACTCGACGAACAGCGGCGAGGACACCTCTTGCAGCAGCAGCGTCACGGCGGGCGAGAAGCGCACCGGCTCGCGCAACTGGCGCGCCCAGTGCGCCGGGTCGGTGGCCTCGGCTTCGGTGAGCCAGGCGCCGGTGGCGGTGCTGGCGATGCGCTGCCGCGGCGCGGCCAGAGGCACGGCGCGCACCGCGGCCTCGAAGGCGGGCAGCGCCGGCTGCATCATCGCCGAGTGGAAGGCGTGCGAGGTGACGAGGCGGCGCGCCACGACGCCACGCGCCTGCAGCGCTGCGGCCAGCGCGTCGATGGCCGGCAGCGGGCCGGCGACGACACTCGCCGTCGGGCCGTTCTCGGCGGCGAGCTGCACGCCGGGCGGCAGGAGCGGTGCGAGCTCGCCGGCGGCGAGGCGAACCGAGAGCATCGCGCCGGCGGGCAGCGCCTGCATCAGCGCGCCGCGCCGGGCCACGAGCCGCACCGCGTGCTCGAGCGGCATCACGCCGGCCAGCACCGCGGCGACGAACTCGCCGATGCTGTGCCCGACCAGCGCCGCCGGCTCGAGCCCACGCGCCAGCCACTCGCGGGCCAGGGCGTACTCGAGGCAGAACGTGGCCGGCTGCGTGACCTCGGTCTGCGCGAGCCGGGCTTCGTCGTCGCCGAAGAACACGGCGCGCGCGTCGAAGTCGACATGGCCTTCGAGCGCCGCGAGACACTCGTCGAAGGCGGCGCGGAAGGCCGGCAGGCGGCCGTGCAGTTGCCGGCCCATGCCCGCGTACTGCGCGCCCTGGCCCGGGAAGGCGAAGACGATCGACGGCTCGGCGCGTGGCAACGAGCGCGCCCGTGCCTTGGCGCCGTCAGCGCTGCGCAGTGCGGCCACCGCCGCCGCCGTCGAATCGGCGACGACATAGCTGCGGTGTGCGAACTCGCGCCGGCCGACCTCGAGCGTGTGCGCCGCATCGGCGAGGTCGGTGCCGGGACTGCGCTCGAGGAAATCGGCGAGCCGGTGCATGCCTGATTGCAGCGCGCCAGCGCTGCGCGCCGACAGGCGCAGCAGTTGCGGCCCTTCGGCCGGCGCGCGCGCTGCGGGCAGCGGCGCCTCCTCGAGCACCACGTGCGCGTTGGTGCCACCGACGCCGAACGCGCTCACACCGGCGCGCCGCGGCGCGGCGCTGCGCGGCCAGGCGCCGCGCGTGGACTGCACGACGAACGGGCCGCCCTCGAGCTCGATCTTCGGGTTCGGGCGCGTGAAGTTGATGCTGGCCGGCAGCCGCTCGTGCTGCAGCGCCATTGCCGTCTTGATGACCCCGGCAGCACCGGCGGCGATGACCATGTGCCCGGTGTTGCTTTTCAGCGAACCGATGGCGCAGAAGCCGGTGTCCGAGGTGTGGCGCCTGAAGGCCTGCGTCAGCGCCGCCACCTCGACCGGGTCGCCGAGCGGCGTGGCCGTGCCGTGCGTCTCGACGTAGGAGAGGCTGCGTGCGTCGACACCGGCGTGATCGAGGGCCGAGGCGATGACGGCGGCCTGGCCGGAGACGCTCGGGGCGGTGAAGCTGGCCTTGTCGGCGCCGTCGTTGTTGATGCCCACGCCGCGGATGACGGCGTGGATGGTGTTGCCGTCGGCGATGGCGTCCGACAGGCGCTTCAGCGCCACGACGGCGGCGCCGTCGGAGAACACGGTGCCCTGCGCGTCGGCGTCGAAGCTGCGTGTGTGCCCGTCGGGCGACAGCATGGCGCCGTCCTGGTAGAGATAGCCGCTCATCGGCGGGCAGGTGATCGAGGAGCCACCGGCCAGCGCCAGGCCGCAATGCCCGGCGCGCAGCGCATCGAAGGCCATCGCGATGGCCACGAGTGAGGTCGAGCAGGCCGTGTGCACGCTCACCGCCGGGCCCGTGAGCCCGAGCCGGTGCGCCGTGCGCGTGGCGATGTAGTCCTTCTCGTTGGCCAGCATGACCTGGAACTCGCCGACGCGGGCGATCTTGTCCGGGTGCGCCAGCACGTGCCGCTGGAAGTAGGTGGCGTTGTACATGCCGCACCACACGCCGATCGGCGCGGGTGTCTTCTCGGGCACCTGGCCGGTCCGCTCGAGGCACTCCCAGGCGAGCTCGAGGAAGACGCGCTGCTGCGGATCCATCAACTCGGCTTCGCGCGGGTTGATGCCGAAGAAGCCGGCATCGAAGAGGTCGACGTCGTCGACGACGCCACGCGCGCGCACGTACTGCGCATCCGTGCGCAGCGCCGCAGGGATCGAGGCGTCGAGCTCTTCCTCGCTGAAGAAGCGGATCGCCTCGCGGCCTTCGTCCAGCATCTGCCAGAAGGCCTCGATGTCGCGCGCCCCCGGGAAGCGGCCGGCCATGCCGACGATGGCCACGGGTTCGGCCTCGGTGCGGCCGAGCGCCGGCGCCTGCCGCGCAGGACGCGGCGGCACGGGTGCGCCGGCATCGGCGAGCGCCTTCGCCAGGCCGCGCGGCGTGGCGTCCGCGAACAGCATCGCCACGTTGAGCCGCGTGTGGCCGGCGGCGCGCAGGGCGCTGAACACGCGCATGATCAGCAGCGAGCTGCCGCCGAGCTCGAAGAAGTTGTCCAGCGCGCCGATGCGTGCGATGTCCAGCGCCGCGCCGAAGGCGGCGGCGATCTCGCTCTCCAGGCCGGCGCGCGGCTGCACGTAGTGCTGCGCGAGGTGTTCGGGCCGCTCGTGCGCGGGCTCGGGCAGGGCGCGGCGGTCGAGCTTGCCGTTGCCGGTGACGGGCAGCGCCTGCAGCCGCACCCACAGGGCCGGCACCATGAACTCCGGCAGCTGGCTCGCCAGGTGCTCGCGCAGCACGGCGGGCGCGAATGCGTCGCCTGCCTCCCCGGGCTTCGCCACCACGTAGGCCACGAGCTCGGCGCCGCGCTGCGGGTCGCGTCGCGCCAGCACCGCGCAGGCCTTGACCGAGTGATGGGCGGCGAGGGCGGTCTCGATCTCGCCCAGCTCGATGCGAAAGCCGCGGACCTTCACCTGCCCGTCGGCGCGGCCGATGAACTCCACCGTGTCGTCGGGCAGCAGGCGAACGAGGTCGCCGGTGCGGTACATGGTGCCGACCTCGCCGCGCTCGGCCGCAAACGGGTCCGGCAGGAAGCGCTCGGCGGTGAGCTCGGGGCGGGCGAGATAGCCGCGGCCGACGCCGAGGCCGCCGATGAGGAGCTCGCCCACGAGGCCGTCCGGGACGGGCCGGCCGCGCCGGTTGAGGATGTACAGCGACGTGCGCGTGATCGGCCGCCCGATCGGCACCGACTTCGCGCCTGCGAGCGCCGGCACGTCGATGCGGTGCGTGGCGGCGAAGGTGGTGGTCTCGGTCGGCCCGTAGCCGTTGATGAGCTGCGTGCCGGGCACCGCGGCGTGGAAGCGCCGCACATGGTCGAGCGAGAGCGCCTCGCCGCCGATGAGCAGCTCGCGCAGCCCGGCCAGGTGGCGCGGGTCGTCGTCGACCACGGCGTTGAAGAGCGCGGCGGTGAGCCAGGCCGCCTGCACGCCGTGTGCGCCGATCGTCGCAGCGAGGCCGGGGCCGCTCGGCACCACCTCGTCGTGCACGACGCAGCAGCCGCCGTTCAGCAGCGGCCCCCACACCTCGAGCGTCGAGGCGTCGAAGCCGAGCGGCGCCGCGTGCAGCATCACCACGTCGCGGTCGAGCCGCATGAATTCGGCGCCGCAGACCAGCCGCACGATCGACCGGTGGCGGATCTCGACCCCCTTGGGCTGGCCGGTGGAGCCCGACGTGTACATCACGTAGGCGAGCGCGTCGCCGTCGGGGGGGGGCGAAGCCGGTCGCGCAGCGCCGCAGGCCGTAGCTTCGGGCAGGCGCTCGACATCGATGCAGCGCAGCCCGAGGAACTCGTCGCCGACGCCGGTGCCGACGAGCGCGCGGGCCTGCGAATCGGCGAACATGAAACGCAGCCGCTCGGGCGGATGTTCGAGGTCGACCGGCAGGTATGCCGCGCCGATGCGCAGCACGCCGAGCAGCGCGGCGATGCCCTTGGGCGAGCGCGGCAGGCCCACGGCGACGATGTTGCCGGCGCCGATGCCGGCACCCTGCAGCGCGCCGGCGATGCGGCGCGAAAGCGCGTCGAGTTCGGCGTAGGTGCAGGCGCCGCCGTTCCAGGCCAACGCGCGCCGATCGGGCCCGGCGGCGAGGACGCGTTCGAAGCACTCGGTGACCGCGAGCGGCCCTTGCCGCGATTCATGCGACCAGGGACCGGCATCGAGGGCCCGCAACTGCCGCTGCCGTGCGGCAGCGCCCATGGCCTCGATCTGCTCGAGTGCCGTCTGCGGCGCCGCGGTCGCGAGCTGTTCGATGACCTCGTGCCACGCGCTCGCCAGCAAGCGCCCCGCGTCTGGGTCGACGGGCGGCGTACGCCAGTGCACGACGAGCTGGGCGCCGTCTGGCGAGAGGGCACCGGCGAGCCAGGCCGAAGGGGATGCCGCGGCCTCGTCCATCGACAGGCCGGGTGCGAGCCAGATCACCTCGGCCTCGGCCTCTGGCCCGGCCGCCTCGGCGCCCACCCCGGCGAGCGAGCCTGCGTTCACGAGGGCTTCGATGCGTGTCAGCAGCGAGGCGACCGTGTCGATCGCGGCAATGTCGAGTTCGAGCCACGCGCCGCCGTGGCGCACGCCCACGCGACCGGCACCACTCGACCGTTCGAGCATGACGAGCCAGGCCGCGAGGGCCAGGCCCGGCCGCTCGGCCGCGACACGGGCTGCGGCCGACATCGCCCGCGTGGTGCGCAACCAGCCTGGGTCGGAAGTGCCGCTCACTTGCGGCAGCGCGTCGATGAGGCGGGTCGGTTCTCCCATGCGGGTGTCGTTCATCGTTAGGAATTGTCCTGGCTGTCACCCGGACCGGCCTCGCGCTCGCGGCACACGGCCGCTGCGGGACGCCGCAGGCACGGCGCCACGGGCGCCGCTCGCTCTCCTGGGGCGCAAGGCAGGCGCGGTGGTGATCGTGGCATGGGCATCGGCACGCAACCCGCAACTTGTGCGTGCGCTAGTTCACGTTCGCGACAGCGACCCCTGGCGCCGCCTCGGCGGGGGTCGAATGTGCACGGGGTGCCTGGAGGCCGGCCCGCTGTTGCGACGCGGTTTCGCGCCGGCCGATCCTGCAAGGAACAGTCACAAACTGCAAGCTCCTCGCCGTGGGGGGTCGGTTCGTTACGCCGGGGGTGTGCCGGGTCTGAACAATGCCGATAGGTTGGGCTGTGCCGAAGGTCGGCCAGTGCTTCCCCGAAGGATCCGAGAACGATGAAACCCGCACGTCGAAGAATTTCGCTGGCCTTTGCGCTGGTCGCCACGAGCAGCGGCATGGCGGCCTGCGGTGGCGAGAACGAAGAGCCCCAGGAACTCGAGGACGGCGAGGTCGACGCCCTCGGGCGCCGGCGCTGGCGCACCTGGCGCCCGACGGCGATTCCGCAACCGCCTTCGACGGTCACGCCGACGTCGGAGCCGACGTCGAGCCCGACATCGCAGCCGACGCTGACACCGACCTCCGCGCCCACGGCAGCGCCGACGCCGACGCCCACGTCGGCACCGACGGCAGCGCCCACGGCGGCGCCGACGCCTCGTCCAACGACGGCGCCGACCCCTGCGCCGACGCTGGCACCGACGCTGGCACCGACGCCCGCGCCGACGGCCGCTCCGACGCCTGCCCCGACCGCCGCGCCGACGGCCGCGCCCACGCCTGCGCCCACGCCCGCACCGCCCGCCGGTTCGCTGCCGAGCTGGGTGCCGGCCGCCGGCCAGGTGGCCGTGCTCACCAATGCCAACGGGCGGCTGACGAACCGCTTCCGCGACATCGTCGCGCCGTACTACGACCCCTTCTACTCGAAGAAGATCGTCAACGACTACAGCGGCGCGTTCAAGAACCCGTACTGGGGCACCTGGGGCGCCACCGTCTTCTTCGGCGGCGGCCACGCGGCGACCAACGACAACATGGTGGCCATCGCCGAGTACGGCACGAGCGCCATCACCTTCAAGCGCGTCTGCGACCCGACCCCCTGGTTCGGCACCGGCACCGATTCGGGCACGCGCTATCGCAACAGCATCGACAACGCCAATGCGATGCTGAACTTCAGCTACATGGAGAGCACGATCGACGGCAAGCCCGGCTCGCCGCACAGCTACGGCAGCGGCGACATCGTCGGCCCCGAGCATGGCGGCGCCGCCAACGGCACCTACACGCAGGTCTTCTCGGCGGCCGTCAACTACCGCAACGATGCCGGCGCCATCGCCGCCCACGAACTGCCGTTCGACAGCGTCACCACCGCCAGCAGCGCGCGCCAGTGGCGCCGGGTCACCGACAGCACGGGCAGCATCGGTCCCTGGTCGGCGCCGATGCTGACCACCTTCGTCGGCCCGCAGCGGCGTGTGTACATCGCCACCAACGGCATGAACCTGCCGGGCCTGGTGCGCTGGTTCGATCGCAACTCGAAGACCTGGGTGCGCGGCACCGGCACCGGCTTCAGCTACGACGAGGCCGACGGCTACGACAGCGGCACGATGTTCCACGTGCCCTCGCGCAACCTGCTCGTGTGCATGTACCCGGTGGGCAGCCAGCTGAAGGTCCAGTGGATGGATGTCAGCGTCTCGCAACCGACGCTCGGCGCGCAGGTCACGCTCAGCCAGTCGCTGACGCTGGCCATGCCCTGGTCGGCGGCAACCTGGTGCCCGCACAACAACCGCATCATCGTGGCCGGTGTCGCGGGGGACAACACCGCCGTCTACGAGATCGAGATCCCGGCGTCGCTGTCCAGCGTGTGGCAGGTGACGCGTGCGCCGTTGCCCGCGGGGCAGACCTTCTTCCCGCCCGACTCGACGCTCGGCTACGGCGTCACGTGGAAGAAGTTCACCTACGACGAGAAGGTGCGCGCCATCGTCTACATGCCGCTGGCGGCGAGCGACGGCGACGACAAGATCTGGGTGTACCGGCCGCGCGGGACCTGAACGTCCGCCCGCTCGTCCTCGCGCTCGCGCGGCGCGGCGCCGCACCGCGGCCGCGTGGCGCGGCCGCTCGGCGCTGGAGCATGGCGCGTGCCCTCGGGGTGCGGTCCCTGCACATGCGTTCGCCGTGACGCATGACCGAGGCCGCCGTGCGCCGTGGCGATATGCTCCCCGCGACCCGGACTCGCCGGGGCTCGACGTCACACACACCGCCTGATGCGCATGATCAGCCTGCAAGAGGCCCTCAACTGGATCGCCGAGGTGTTCGGCGAACCCGAAGGACGCATCGGCGTCGACACGCCCAGCAGCAGCATCAAGGGATGGGACTCCCTGGGCACGCTGATGCTCATCGCGGACCTCGACGAGAAGTTCGGCATCCAGCTCGACGAAGGCGAGATGTACGCCTTGAAGACGGTCGGCGACATCCTCGGCATTCTCGAGCGCCAGGGCGCCCTCGCGGTCGCCGCGTGAGCCCGCGCGCGGCATGAGCGAGCCGGGCCGCTCCCAAGCGCTCATCGCGCATCGCGCAGCGCGCAGCGCTTTCCAATGAGCCGTTCGACGATCGAAGGCTTCCGGATCGCCGGGATCAGCACCTGCGTGCCGCCACACGCGGCCGACAACCTCGACCCCGCGCTCGGCTTCGACCCGGAGGAGGTACGCAAGGTCGTGGCCATGGCCGGCGTGCGGCAGCGCCGTGTCGTCGACGACGGCGTGACCTCGGCCGACCTCTGCTTTGAGGCGGCCGAGCACCTGCTGCAGCGCCTGGGCTGGGAGCGCGACTCGATCAGCGGCCTGATCTTCGTCACGCAGAGCCCCGACTACTTCCTGCCCTCCACGAGTTGCATGCTCCATCACTGGATGGGCCTGCCCGACACGTGCGCTGCCTTCGACGTCGGGCTGGGCTGCTCGGGCTATCCGTACGGCCTGTACCTCGCGGCGACCATGCTGCGTGGCGGCGGTCACCGGCGCATCCTGATGCTGCACGGCGAGACGCCGAGCCGGTTCGTCGACCCGGCGGACCATGCCACGACGCTGCTGTTCGGCGATTCGGGTTCGGCCACCGCCCTCGAACTCGACGAGCAGGGTCGCGGCCACTTCTGCCTGCACACCGATGGCAGCGGACACGCCGGCCTGATCATGCGTGGCGGCGGCTTCCGCGACCGCTTTCCCGCCGACCCGCGCCACCTCTCGCTCGAGATGGACGGAGCGGGAGTCTTCAGCTTCACGATCAAGCGGGTGCCGCCGCTGCTCGCCGACGCGTTGGCGCAGGCGGGTTGCGAGGTGGCCGACGTCGACGCCTACGTCTTCCACCAGTCGAACCGCTTCATGATCAAGCATCTGGCGAAGAAGTGCGGCCTGCCTGAAGACCGTGTGCCGATGACCCTGGAGGACAACGGCAACTGCGGCGGGCCTTCGGTGGCCGTGACCGCAACGCGCAGGCTGCCGGCGGCGCGCGCGCGCCCGCTGAAGGTCATGCTGCTGGGCTATGGCGTCGGCCTGTCGTGGGGTGCCGCCGTGGTCGACCTGCAGCCCGACGCGGTGCTGCTGCACCACGACCACAGCGGACGCATCGCCGGGCGCGGCTGACGCGCGCACCTCCCGGACCGTCGCGATCGACCTCCCGATCGACCTCCCATGTGCGGCATCGCAGGCCTGCTGGCATTCCCTGGCGCCGCGCCGCCCAGCCGCGATGAACTGATGGGGATGATCGGCACGCTGCGCCACCGTGGTCCCGACGGGCACGGCGTGTGGCAGCAGGGGCCGGTGGGGCTGGCGCATGCGCGCCTGTCCATCATCGATCTCGCCGGCGGCACACAGCCGATGGCCAACGAGGACGGCCAGGTCCAGGTGACCTTCAATGGCGAGATCTTCAATCACGTCGAGTTGCGCGAGCGCCTGGTCGCGCGCGGACATGTCTTCCGCACCGCCTCGGACACCGAGGTGCTGGTGCATCTCTACGAGGATCACGGGCCCGACTTCGTCGAACACCTGAACGGGCAGTTCGCGCTCGCGCTGTGGGACGCGCGGCGGCAACGCCTGGTACTCGCCCGCGACCGGGTCGGCATCCGGCCGCTTTTCCACGCCCGCGTCGGCGGCAGGCTGGCCTTCGCGTCGGAGGTGAAGGCGCTGTTCACGCTGCCGGGCATGGCGTGCGCGCTCGACGCGGGCGGGCTGGCCGAGACGTTCTCGTACTGGGCGGTCCTTCCGCCGCGCACCGTCTGGGAAGGCGTGCAGGCCGTGCCACCCGGGCATCGGCTGATCTTCGATGCCGCGGACGGACGCGAGCGCCTCGAGCGCTACTGGGACTGGCCCTTCGATGCGGTGCCGCCGCGCTGGTCGGACGAGCGCTGGGCCGAGGAACTGCGCGAGCGCCTCGTCGATGCGGTGCGCCTGCAGTTGCGCGCCGACGTGCCGGTCGGGGCCTACCTTTCCGGCGGACTGGACTCCTCGATCATCACGGCGATCACGGCGGTCGTGCGGCGGCACACCGGCACGCCGCTGCGCACCTTCTCGCTCACCTTCGCCGAGGCCGAGTTCGAC
This sequence comes from Burkholderiales bacterium, assembly GCA_016223165.1. Lineage (GTDB taxonomy): Bacteria > Pseudomonadota > Gammaproteobacteria > Burkholderiales > Burkholderiaceae_C > Rubrivivax. Next base: position 1,370,064 of record JACRPO010000009.1, on the reverse strand, counting down.
GAGAGCGACGCGCAGCGCGAACTCGTTCGGCACCTGGGTACGCAGCACTCGTCGATGCAGGCGAGAGGCGAGCTGATCGCCGCGGCCTTCCCGCGCATGGTGCGGCACGCCGAGGCGCCGCTGCTTCGCACCGCGCCGGCGCCGATGATGCTGCTGGCCGACAGCGTGCGCGCCGCCGGGTACAAGGTGGTGCTCACGGGCGAGGGCGCGGACGAGGCCTTCGGTGGCTACGACCTCTTCAAGGAGGCGGCTGTCCGCCGATTCGTGGCCAGGCAGCCGAGCTCGCGGGCGCGCCCGGCGCTGCTCTCGCGCCTGTATCCCTACCTGAGCCATTCGCCGATGGCCGGCCGCGCGATGACGCAGGCCTACTTCGGCGCCGGGCGCGAGCACGGCGCCGAGCCGCACTTCGCGCACACGATGCGGGCCGCGGCGACACGGCGCGCGCTCGCCTTCTTCCACCCCGACTGGCGCGCACGCATCGCCGCCCACTCGCCCGAGGACGTGCTGGCGCGCGCTGTGTCGCCGCGCTTCGCGCAATGGCCGGCACTGGCGCGTGACCAGTACGTCGAGGCGAACACGCTCATGTCGGGCTACCTGCTCTCTTCGCAGGGCGACCGCGCCGCCATGGCCGCCTCGGTGGAGGCGCGCTACCCGTTCCTCGACCATCGGCTGCTGGAGTTCTCGTGCCGCATGCCGGCGCGGCTGAAGCTGTGCGGGCTGCACGAGAAGGTGCTGCTGCGCCGTGCCTTCAAGGCGGATCTGCCGGCCTCGATCGCGGCGCGGGTCAAGCAACCCTATCGCGCCCCCGACAGTGCCAGCTTCTTCGAACGCCCTCGGCACGGCGCGGACGGCCCGCCGCGCCTGCGCGAAGAGACGGCCGAGCTGCTCGACCCGGCCAGGCTGCGCGACGCAGGGCTGTTCGATGCGGCGTCCGTCGCCAGGCTGGTGGAGAAGTGCCGCAGTGGTCGCGCCATCGGCTTCGCCGATAACATGGCCTTCGTCGGCATCGTGTCGTGCATGTGGTTGCACCGCCAGTTCATCCGGCCCATATGACTGCCGTGCTGCTCCATGGTGCGTTCGAGCGCGCCTGCGCTCGCCTGCCACGGAAAGTGGCGCTCGTGTGCCGCTCAGGGCGGGTGAGTTACGCGGACCTGGGCGCGCGCGTGCGGGTCATGGCCCGCCGGATGCGAGCCGCTGGCGTGAGGCCGGGTGACCGCGTGCTGCTGGCGCTGGAGAGCGACGCGCCGTACGCCGCCGCGGTGCATGCCGTGCTTGCCTGCGGCGGCGTGTTCGTGCCGCTCACGCCGACGACGCGACCGGAGCGGCTGGCCTTCATTGCCCAGGATACGGAAGCCGCAGCGATGTGGGTCGAGGCGCGCTTCACCGCCGATGACGAGCATGCGCTGCACGAGCGCTGCCCGGCACTGCGTGCCGTGCTGCGTGCCGGCCTGCCGGGCGGCGCGGGCGAGCCCGGCGAGGAAGGGCCGGGCGGCGTTGCCGCGCCGTGCGCCGACCAGGACCTCGCCGCCATCCTCTACACCTCGGGTAGCACCGGGCGGCCGAAGGGCGTGATGCTCACGCATCACAACATGCTCAGTGCCTGGCGCTCGGTGCAGGCCTATCTCGGCCTGCGCGAGGACGACGTCATCGGGCTCGCGCTGCCGCCCACCTTCAGCTACGGGCTCTACCACCTGCTGATGGGTCTGGGGCTAGGCGCGACGGTCGTGCTGGAGCACCAGGTGGCGTTCGCGCTCAAGGTGGCGCAGACGATCGAGCGCGAGCGGGTGACGGTCTTTCCCGGCGTGCCGACGCTGCTGTCGGCGCTGCTCGGCCTGCCGCAACTGGCGCAGTTCGACCATGCCGCGCTGCGCCTCGTGAGCAATGCCGCGGCCGCCTTGCCGCAGGCGCTCGTGCCGCGCATCCGGGCGGCCTGGCCGCGTGCGCAGCTGTTCAGCATGTACGGCATGACCGAGTGCAAGCGCATCAGCTACCTGCCGCCCGAGGAAGTGGAGCGCCGCCCGGGCAGCGTGGGCCGCGGCATGCCCCACCAGGAGCACTGGCTCGCCGACGAGGCCGGGCGCCGGCTGCCCCCCGGCAGCACGGGCGAGCTGGTAGTGCGCGGCGAGCACGTCATGCGCGGCTACTGGCGGCGCCCGGCGGAGACGGCCGAGCGATTGCGCCCTGGGCCGCTCGAAGGCGAGCGGGTGCTGCACACCGGCGACCTCTTCCGCAGCGACGACGAGGGCTACCTCTACTTCGTGGCCCGCATGGACGACATCATCAAGTCGCGCGGCGAGAAGGTGGCACCGCGCGAGGTGGAGGAGGCCATCCACCAGGTGCCCGGCGTCGTGGCCTGCGCGGTGGTGGGTGTGCCCGACCCGCTGCTCGGGCAGGCGGTGAAGGCCTTTGTCACGCTTGCGCCGGGTGCCGCCACCTCGGCGCGCGATATCGTCCGCCATTGCCAGGCAACACTGGAAAGCTACATGGTCCCGAAGCAGGTGGACCTCGTTGACGAGTTGCCGGTCACGGAGTCCGGCAAGGTCCGCCACGCCGCATTGCGCGGCGCGCCCTGACCGATGCACGCACGGGTGAGGGTGCGATGACGATGAATCAGGCGATCAAGGCGGAGTTGCGCCGCTTCCTGGAAGAGACCTTCTTCATGGGCGGTGGCGGGCCGGCGCTGGACGACTCCGCGAGCTTCCTCGAGCACCATGTGCTCGACTCGACCGGGTTTCTCGAGTTGATCGCGCACCTCGAGGAGACCTACGGCATCAAGGTCGGCGACGACGAGATGCTGCCGGAGAACCTCGACAGCCTGGACGCGCTGGACGCGTTCCTGCACCGCAAGCGCGATCGAGGTCAGGCGTGAGCATGCGCAGCGCCGCGCTCGTCGAGGTGAGCCCGGTCGGCGCCGACGCGTTGCGCCTCGACGAGAGAGCCGAAGCCGATCGCATCTCGGCGTGGCTGCGCGAGGCCTTGTCGCGCCGGCTGCACCGCCGCGGCCTGGTGGTGGCCCTCTCCGGCGGCATCGACAGCTCGGTCTGCGCTGCGCTGGCCGTGCAGGCGCTCGGGCCTTCCAGGGTGTACGGGCTGCTCATGCCGGAGCGCGACTCCAGCGGCTTCAGCGCCGAGCGCGGCGCCTTGCTCGCGCGGCATCTGGGCATTGCGCACGAGGTGATCGACATCGCGCCGGCGCTCGAGGCGCTCGGCTGCTACCGGCAACGCGACGAGGCCATCCGCCGCATCTTCCCCGCCTACGGCGAGGGCTGGCGCAACAAGATCGTCATCGCGGGCGGGCTGGCCGGCGGCATCAACCACTTCCGCCTGGTGGTGAGCGAGCCCGCCGGTGCGCTGCACGAGCAGCGGCTGCCGCTGCGCGAGTACCTGCAGATCGTCGCGGCGACCAACTTCAAGCAGCGCGTGCGCAAGACGATGGACTACTTCCACGCCGACCGCCTGAACTACGCGGTGGTCGGCACGCCCAACCGGCTCGAGTACGACCAGGGATTCTTCGTCAAGGTGGGCGACGGCGCCGCCGACATCAAGCCGATCGCGCACCTGTACAAGACGCAGGTGTACGCGATGGCGCGCGCGCTGGGCCTGCCCGGGCCGATCTGCGATGCCGTGCCGACCACGGACACCTACACGCTGCCGCAGGGCCAGGACGAGTTCTACTTTGCCCTGCCGTATGCGCAGATGGACCTGGCCCTGTGGTCGCTGAACCGCGGCGTGCCGGCGGCCGACCTCGGTGCCGCGCTGGGCATCGACGAGGTGAGGGCGGCCCGCGTCTACGCCGACATCGAGGCCAAGCGCCGGGCGGCGGCCTACCTGCACGCGCCAGCCGAGACGCTGCTCGCGCCTTCGGCGCGGTGAGTCGGGCGTGCCGGGGCTTGCGCGCATGCAGCCATCGCCTCCCGAAGGGGGGTGGGCTGGCCTGGCCGAGGGCAACGAGGCAGGCGTCTACGAGTCGCTCGTCCAGAACGCGCGCTCGCCGGGCTTCGTCGCCTCGAGGGAGTCCGGCGCCGTGGCCTTGCGCTCGCCGGCGGCGCCCTCGGTGCTCGTCGTCAACCGCGTCATCGCGTGCGGCGCGCTGCAGCCTCCGGACGAGGCGCTGATCGATCGCCTGGCGGCCCTGTATGGCGACGCCGGCTTCGGCATCGAGCTCGGCGCCCCCTTGTGCACGGGCGAGGTGCTCGGCTGGCTGAAGGCAAGGCGGTTCCGCCGGCTCACCAACTCGCAGATGATGGTCTGCGAAACCTCGGCGGTGAAGACGGCCGGACGCTACGACACCTGGGCGCGCAGCAGCGGCCTGCGGGTCGAACGGGTCGGGGCCGAACAGGCGTCGCTGGTCGCGCGCCTGTGCTGCGAGAACTTCAAGGTGCCGGCCGCGTTGGGCGCGCTGGTCCAGGCGGGCACGGCCGGGGCCGGCTGGCGGCGCTGGCTGGCATTCGACGGCGACCGCGCCGTGGGGGCTTCGCTCTCGCACGCGCGTGACGGCGTGGGCTGGTTCGGCTGGACCTCGGTGAGTCCGAGTCATCGCGGGCGCTGGATCCACGCCGGCTTCGTGGCGCGCCAGTTCGAGGATGCCGTGGCGGCGGGCTGCCGGTGGGTCACCACCGACACCGCCGAGAGCACGCGCGAGCGCCCCGACCCCGTCTACCTGAACCTGAAGCGCTTCGGGTTCGTCGATGCCTACCTGCGGCCGATCTTCGTGCGCGCGCCCGCGCACCGGCCCGGCTGATCGAGAGCGAGAGCGAAGCGAAAGCGCGCGCGGCGCCTGGGGAGGCGACGCGAATGGAAAGGCGACGTGAACGCGAAGGCGAAGGCGCCGCGATAATGCCCGGCTGCCCTTGTCCCGGAGCCTCCCGCATGACGCGCGCCACCAAGATCGTCGCCACCCTCGGCCCCGCGTCCAGCGAGCCGGCGGTCCTCGAGCGCCTGCTGCAGGCGGGTGTGGACGTGGTGCGCCTGAACTTCAGCCACGGCAAGGCGCAGGATCACATCGACCGCGCGATGCTCGTGCGCGATGCCGCGGCGCGCGTGGGCAAGCCGGTGGCGCTGATGGCCGACCTGCAGGGTCCGAAGATCCGCGTCGGCAAGTTCGCCGAGGGCAAGGTGACGCTCGAGCCGGGCGCCACCTTCGTGCTCGATGCCGCGCGTGGCGAGCCGGGCGACATCGGCGGCGTCGGTCTCGACTACAAGGAGCTGCCGCGCGACGTGCGCCCCGGCGACACGCTGCTGCTCAACGACGGCCTCATCAAGCTCACGGTCGACTCGGTGCGCGGCGACCAGGTGGTGACCCGGGTTGTGCTCGGCGGCGAACTGTCCAACAACAAGGGCATCAACCGGGCGGGCGGCGGCCTCACCGCGCCGGCGTTGACGGCCAAGGACATGGAAGACATCAAGACCGCGATGGCCTTCCAGGCCGAATTCGTGGCGGTGAGCTTTCCGAAGAGCGCCACCGACATGGAGATGGCGCGCCAGCTCGCCAACGTGGCCGGGGAGTCGACGCGGCACAAGCCGGCGATGATCGCCAAGATCGAGCGCAGCGAGGCGATCCCGGTGCTCGACCAGATCCTGAAGGCGAGCGACGGCATCATGGTCGCGCGCGGCGACCTCGCGATCGAGGTCGGCAACGCCGCCGTGCCCGCGCTGCAGAAGCGCATGATCCGCATGGCGCGCGAGATGGACAAGGTCGTCATCACCGCCACGCAGATGATGGAGAGCATGATCCTCGCGCCGGTGCCCACGCGCGCCGAGGTGAGCGACGTGGCCAACGCCGTGCTCGACGGCACCGACGCCGTCATGCTGAGCGCCGAGACGGCCGCCGGCAAGTACCCGGTGGAGACGGTGGAGCACATGCACCTCATCGCGCTGGAAGCCGAGCGCGCCGAGGACGTGTCGATCGAGACCGACTTCACCAACAAGCGCTTCGCGCGCATCGACCAGAGCATCGCGATGGGGGCGCTGTTCACCGCGCACCACCTCGGCTGCAAGGCCATCATCGCGCTCACCGAGAGCGGCAGCACGGCGTTGTGGATGAGCCGGCACAACATCAAGGTGCCGATCTACGGGCTCACTTCGCAGCCGAGCAGCGAGCGGCGCATGACGCTGTACCGCAACGTGCAGCCGATCCTGATGCCCAAGATGGTCGACCGCGACGCCGCGCTCGCCAAGGCCGAGGCGGTGCTCGTCGCGCGCGGCGTGCTGCGCCCCGGCGACACCTACGCCATCACCTGCGGCGAGCCGATGGGCTACCCGGGCGGCACCAACATGCTCAAGGTGTGCCAGGTGGGCTGAGTTGCGCTGAGGCGCGCCCGCGGGTCCTCGGGCTCAGGCGACGGTGTCGGCGCCGGCCCGGCCGGCGGCCGCCGCGGGGCCGAAACCGGAACCGGGACCGAAGGCGCGGATGATCGCCGCGATGTGCGGCGTGGCCGACACGGGCACCAGCTCCACCTCGGGGTGGGCGCCGTGGAACACCGAGAACAGCTCGTGCGCGAAGGCGTGGCCGATGTCGTCGATGCCGGCGAAGTCGATCTCGGCGCGCTGGAAGGTCGCCAGCCGCGCCGCCACGCGGCGGGCCTCGGCGCGCGAGACGAGCGAGGCGCTGTCGTCGGCGACGAGCAGGTTCAGCGGCACGCGCGTGCGCTCGAGGGCGTAGCCCGCAGCCTCGCTGCCGAGCGCGGCCAGCACGCTGGCCAGGGTGCGTGTCGTGTCCAGCGAGATCGCCAGGTAGATGGACGTGCCGGGCCGCTCGGACAGCGCCGGCAGCGCGGGCATGCCGTGCCAGGCCGTCGCGCCCCAGGCGCGGCGCTGGAAGCGCGCCGTGTTGGCGCGCACGTCGAAGACGTCGGCGAGGCGGCAGATCGTGACCAGGCCCTGCCCGCAGTGGCGCGCGGGCTGGCTGGTCAGGCGGCCCTTGGCGAGCTCGAGCATGGCGAGCGCCGGGTCGCCGATCGCGAAGTGCTCGCCGATGCGACGGAAGAGGCCGCAGCCGTCGTCCGAGACGAGCAGCTGCAGCTGCTGCGGCGTCTGCCGCATCGACACCGTGACCTGCGTGCCGCCGCTGTGATCGACGGCGTTGTTGAGCAGTTCGGTGAAGGCATGGCGGACCATGGTCCGCACGGGCGCGGGCAGCTCGAAGCAGGGCGCGAAGTCATGCCGCCACGGCAGGTCTTCCTCGAGGCCGGCGAGCGCGTAGGTCATGACGACCTGCCGCAGCGGCCCCGGCCGCCAGCGCGGGTGGCGCACCGTGCCTTCGCGCACCAGCCATTGCGCCGACTGCAGCCGCTCGAGCAATGTGCGAACGCCGCGCCGGCCGAGCGCGAGGCGCTGCTCGAGGTGGCCGGCCAGGTCGTCGGGGTGCGCGAGCGCGGCTGCGGTGATCCACTGGGTGAGCGGTGCGAGGTCGAGTTTGCGCATGGGGGGCTTTCCCTCTCGGATGGGCGACGGCCTCGCCGCGCGGCGGGGAGGCAGCGGCAGGCAGCTTGCAGGCGGTCAGTGTGGCCAGCCGCGGGCGGAACTTGAGCGCGAAATGCGGCACGAATGCAGTGCAGTTCCGGGCTGCGGGAGGGCGGCGCCACTCATGTCCGCAGGGTCACCACCGAGGGGCGGTCAGTAGAATCCCGAGGATTCAAGTTCATTCCGTTGCGGAGCCTTCCATGCCACTCGTCTCGATGCGCCAGCTGCTCGACCACGCCGCAGAAAACCAGTACGGAATCCCCGCGTTCAACGTCAACAACCTCGAGCAGGTGCAGGCGGTCATGGCCGCCGCCAGCGAGGTGGGCGCGCCGGTCATCCTGCAGGCGAGCGCCGGCGCCCGCAAGTACGCCGGCGAGGCCTTCATCAAGCACCTCATCCTGGCCGCGCTCGAGGCCTACCCGAAGGTGCCGCTGGTGATGCACCAGGATCACGGCCAGAGCCCGGAGGTGTGCAAGGGTGCCATCGACCTCGGCTTCAGCTCGGTGATGATGGACGGCAGCCTGCAGGCCGACGGCAAGAGCATCGCCAGTTACGACTACAACGTCGACGTGACGCGCAAGGTCGTCGACATGGCGCATGCGCAGGGCATCACCGTCGAGGGCGAGCTCGGCTGCCTGGGCTCGCTCGAGACGATGAAAGGCGACAAGGAAGACGGCCACGGCGCCGAGGGCACGATGACGCGCGAGCAGCTGCTCACCGACCCCGAGCAGGCCGCCGACTTCGTCAAGCGCACGCAGCTCGACGCGCTGGCCATCGCCATCGGCACCAGCCACGGCGCCTACAAGTTCAGCCGCAAGCCCACCGGCGACATCCTCGCCATCGGCCGCATCAAGGAGATCAACCGCCGCATCCCGAACACGCACCTCGTGATGCACGGCAGCTCCAGTGTCCCGCAGGACCTGCTCGAGCAGATCCGCAAGTACGGCGGCCAGATGAAGGAGACCTACGGCGTGCCGGTGGCCGAGATCCAGGAGGCCATCAAGTACGGCGTGCGCAAGATCAACATCGATACCGACATCCGCCTGGCGATGACCGGCGCGGTGCGCAAGTTCCTGGCCGACAACCCGGAGAAGTTCGACGCACGCGAGTGGCTCAAGCCGGCGCGCGAGGCGGCGATGCAGATCTGCAAGCAGCGCTACCTCGAGTTCGGCTGCGAGGGGCAAGGGGCGAAGATCAGGGCGGTGCCGCTGGCAGACATGGCGCGGCGCTACGGCAGCGGCGAGTTGCGCCCGGTGGTTGCTTGACGACGGTGGCTTGATGACGGTGGCTTGATGATGACGGTGGCTTGACGCTGGCCTGACCGTTGCCCGACTGCGCGCTCGCCGGCATGCGACCGCTCCTTGCAGGTACCGCGGGCCGAACCTTTAGGGAGTCAGAGGATGCTGGACGCGATATTCCGCCCCAATGGCGAGCGGAAGCAGGCCGAGGCCGATCTGCGGGAACTGCTGGCTGAAGTTCAGGAGGAGCGCAAGGCGGCGCGCGAAGAACGCCAGGCCATGAAGGCGCAGATGGATCAGGCGACCGCGTTGGTCGCCCGGCTGTCGCGCACGAACAAGGCGATGGACGAACTCGGCGCCAAGGCCGACGCGGCCGTGCGCAAGGTCGAGACCCTCTCCGAGGTGGCCGCCGGCTACGACGAGCGCGCCCGCCGCCTGGAGAGCATGGAAGTGCGCGTCGGCGAGCTGATGGGCCAGGTCGCGCAGGCCGAGAAGGCAGCGAAGGCGCTGCTCGAGCCCGAAGGCCACATCGGCCAGCACCGCAAGGCGCTCGATGACCTGGGGGCGCAGGCGCGCGACGCGCAGGCGGCCGTCGGACGGCTGCGCAAGGAGGGCGAGGAACTCGTCCAGACGCAGTCGCAGTTGCGCCAGTCCGGCGCCGAGCTGCAGAAGTCGCTGCAGGGCATCGCGGCGATCAAGGGCGAACTGTCGGAACTGCGCAAGGCCGAGACGGAGTTGCGGCAGGAGGTCGACGGTGCCCGCCAAGGAGCGCGCGAGGCCCGTGCCGATTCGTCGGCGGCCGCCGCCGCGGTCAAGGAGATGGAGTCCAAGCTGGCGGCGTTGTCGCAGCTGCAGGATCTCAGCAAGGACACCGAGAAGCGCATCACCGCCCTCAAGTCGATGGCCGACCAGGTGTCGTCGCGGGCCAAGGCGCTGGAGACGCAGCGCCTGGCCGTCGAGCATGCGGTGGTCGAGACGCAGCGCCTGAACCAGATGGTCTGGGCGATGGATGCCCAGATCACCAAGCTCGGCCAGGGCCGCGAGGAGATGCAAAGCGCCGAGGAGACGGTGGCGCGCATCGAGCAGCTGGCGCGCCAGGTGGGGCGCGACCTGGCCGCGGCCACGGAGTCGCGCGAGCAGTTCGTGCGCGAGTCGGCGCGCCTGGAGGCGCAGGCCCAGGGCGTGCTCGAGACCATGCGCGCCACGGCCGAGCGCCTGGCGGTGGGCAAGGAGGAGTTCAGCGCCTTCGACGAGCGGCTGAAGTCGCTCGCCGACGCGCTCGCCCAGACCGAGCAACGCGTGCAGACCGTGCTCGACAAGGACGAGCTGCTGGTGACGGTGGAGCGCAAGGCCGACGGCGTCGGCAAGGTCTTTGCCGACCTGCGCGTCGAGATCGAGGACCTGGCGCGCAAGCAGAGCTCGCTGGATGCGCTGACCGAGCAGCTCGGTCTCGTCGAGGCGCTGTCGCGCCGCACGGCGGTGCAGCACGATGGCTTGCTCAAGTCGCAGCCCGAACTGGAGGCGATGCGCGCCGAGCTGACGGCATTGACGAAGGCCTACGCCGAAGCAGCCGGCCAGCGCGACAAGCTGGCGCAGGACCGCGCTGCCCTGGAGGCCTTTGGCGAGCGCACGGCGGCGATGATCGGACGCGCACCGCAGATCGAGGCGCGCCTCGATGGCGTGATGGCCAAGCTGGCACTGCTGGACGAGGGCAACCAGGCAGCCAAGCGCCTGGGCGAACGGGTCGCCGAACTCGAGCAGCAACTCGCGCGCGCGGCCTCGCACATGCAATACGTGGAGAAGGTCGAGGAGCGGGTCAACGGGCTGCACGCCCTTACCGTGGATGTCGAGCGGAAGCTGGCCGACCAGGTCGCGCGCGGCGCCGAGATCGATGCGATCAAGCAGCGTTGCGAAAGCCTGGCCGTGCTCGTCGACGGCGCGCAGCAGCAGCTCTCGGGACTTGGCGCCGTGCAGGGCCGCCTGGCGCCGCTGGCCGCGGAGGTGGGCCAGCTCGGCGAGGCCCTGAAGGAGGGCCTGCAGCGCGTCGAGGCGCTGAAGAAGGACGAGTCGGCGGCGCGCGCGCAGCAGCAGCGGTTGGCCGAGCTCATCCTGCGCGGCCAGACGCAGGCGGCCGAGACCACCGAACGCCTGCGCCAGGTGCAGGTGCTGGGCGAGGACATGGCACGCGTGGCCGCCGCCAAGGACCAGGTCCTGGCCGAACTGGCGCAGCTGCAGGTGCGCCAGCGCGAAGCGATGGCCCAGGTCGCGCTCACCGACGAGCAGGTGCAGCGCGCCGAGGCGTTGACGCACAAGATCAGCCAGCACCGCTCGCAGCTGCTGCACACCGAGAAGATCATCGCCACCTTCGAGGCGCGCATGGCCGACCTCGACCGCCACGCCGGCGCGGTGGACAAGAAGATGCAGTCCCTGGCCGAGCGCGAGGCGATGGTGCAGGCGGTGAGGGCCGAGGTCGACAACATCCGGCAGATCAGCAGCCGCAGCAAGGCCGATCTGCAATTCGTCGCCGAGCACCGCGGCGACGTTTCCGACCTGCGCGCCAAGATCGACGACCTGATCGTCCGCGTCGGCGACACCGACGGCAAGATCGCCCTCATCGAATCCTGGAGCAAGACGGTGGGCGAGCTGCAGAACAGCGCCCAGGCCGCGACGCAGATGTTCGGCGAGATGCAGGCCTCGCTGGAGAATCTGAGCGAACAGCGGGCGCTGATCGACGACGTGGGCGAGAAGCTGGCGCGCCTGGACTTCACCGTGCAGGAGGCGCAGAACACCCTCGCGCGGCTGGACTCGACGGGGACGGAAGCGCAGAACACGCTGCGCACGCTGCAGCGCGAGCGCGACGTGGCCGACAAGGTCGAAAGAAGCCTGCGTTCACTGCGCGGGCGCGGCGGCGCGCCGGCCGCCTAGTACCGCCGATTCGTCGCCCCGCTCAGGCCTCGTCGAGCACGCCGTCCAGGCGGTGGTTCTGCGGCCCGCGGCTGGCGATCTTGATCGCGCCGATGCGATTGGCCAGCGCGACGCTGCGCTCCAGCGTCCAGCCGCGCTCCAGGCCGTAGAGCATGCCGGCGCGGAAGGCGTCGCCGCAGCCGGTGGGGTCGACGACGCCGGCGGCCTTGACACCGGGCACCAGCGTACGCGCGCCGCGTACCCAGACTTCGCAGCCCTCGGCGGCGAGCGTCACGATCACGCCGTGCAGGTTGGGGCGACGCGACATCGCCTCGATCGACTCGCCGGTGCGCTCGCACAGCATGCGCGCCTCGTAGTCGTTCAGCGCCACCCAACTCGCCTTGCCGAGGATGGCGCGATGCTCCTCGCCGTTGAACTGCGGCAGCTGCTGGCCGGGGTCGAAGATGAACGGGATGCCCGCCTCATGCAGCTGGTTCGCGTGCTGCCACATCGCCTCTCGCCCGTCGGGGGCGATGATGCCGATGGCCAGGTCGCTGCGAATGGAGCGCGGCGGCACGCTGACCTTGTGCGCGTGGCTCATCGCGCCGGGGTGGAAGGCGGTGATCTGGTTGTTGTCGCGGTCGGTCGTGATGTGGCACTGCGCGGTGTGCAAGTCGCCGTCGCGCCAGATGAGCGAGGTATCGGCGCCCCAGCTCTCGATGCGCCGGATGTACTCGCCGCCGTCGACGCCGAGGGCGGCCATGATCACCGGCTGCCCGCCGAGCGCCTGCAGGTTGTAGGCGATGTTGCCGGCACAGCCGCCCCACTCGCGCCTGAGCGTCGGCACGAGGAACGAGACGTTCAGGATGTGCACCTGGTCCGGCAGGATCTGCTCGGCGAAGCGGCCCGGAAACGTGGTGATGGTGTCGAAGGCGAGCGAGCCGCAGATCAGAGCCGGCATGGGGCGTGGACTTTCTCGGGGCGATGAGAGCCTGTGAATGAATCAGCCGCGCCCGAGCGACGCGCCAGAAGGTGTCGGATCGAGGCGCAAAGCGCAGCCATATCCGGAGATATGGCGAGCATTTGCAACGACGAGCCGGCGCCTTCTGGCGTGGCGAGCGGGTGTGGATGATTCGTTCACAGGCTCTCAGGGATAGAAGAGTTCGATCGTATAGCCCGCCACCGTGCCCGAAGCGACCTGGATCGTGCATTGCAGCGTCAGTTCGGCGCCGGCGGCGAGTGAGCTCGCGCGGGCGCCGAGTTCGCCGGCGCGCAGCACGCGTCGCGCGATGAGCTGCCCTTGCGTGTCGGTGAGCGCGAGTTCGAACGCGGGCAGCGCCACTTCGTGCGGGCGCAGGTTGCGCAGCGAGACGCTGAGCCGGTAGAGCTCGCTCTTGTCGACGCGCACGACGCCGCTGCTCTCGACACGCAGGGCTTCCAGCGCGCGCGGCGCGTGCACGTCGCAGCCGAACACGGCGCAGGCGGCGGCGAGCACCGGCTTCAGGCCCGGCGAGCGGGCCGCGACGAAATCGCGCTGCGCCAGCATCCACTGGCCGACGAGCACCAAGGCGGCGGCGACGCAGGCCAGCGCGAGCGCGGCGCGCACGCGTGGCTGGCGCCAGCGCGCCGCGCGTTCGGCGTTGCGGACGAACGAGGGCATGTCACCGGGGTCGCTCTGGATGTCGGCGGCGGCCTCGGCGCCGAGCGGCGGTGCGAATGGCGCCTCGTCGCCGGCAGTGGTGCGCGCCGCCGGTGCCATGCGCTCGGAGGCGGCGTCGTCGTCGGCGCCGATCGCGCCGATCGCGAAGAGGTCGGGCTCGGACGGCGCGGTGGCGGGCTCGTTGGCGTCAGGGAGGGGCGCAGGGGCGTTCTCGTCGGCGGCGCGCGCGGTGGCCGCGTCGTCGCCTTCGACGACGAAGGCTTCTTCGGGGTAGGGCGCGGCCACGGGCACCGGCGCGGAAGTGGGCGCCCGGCTGGAAGCAGGGGTGGCGGAAGGCGCCGGCGCGAGAGACGGCGCCGAAGTGGGCACAGGCGTTGGCGCAGGTGTTGGTGCCGGTGTAGGTGGCAGCGTCGGCGCTGGTGTAGGTGGTGGCGTCGGCGCTGGTGTGGGTGGCGGGGTCGGCGCTGTGGTGGGCGCGGGTGTTGTTGGCGGGGTCGGCGCAACGGTCGGTGCAACAGTCGGAGGCGCCGTGGGCGCCCGCGTGGGCGCAGGAGTCGGTGCGGCCGTGGCCGCGGGCGTCGACCGCGGCGTCGGAGTCGGTTCGGGGGTTGGCGCAGCGGTGGGCGCCGCCGTTGACGCAGGTGTCGGCGTCGGGGCCGCGGTCGGTACCCGCGTCGGCGCCGGCGTGGGGGGCACCGTGGGGGCCGGCGTCGGCGCGGGGGGTGCCGTTGGGGCGGGGGTCGGAGTCCGCGGCGGCGGCGTCGACACGGCGGTCGCCGGTCGTGCCGTGGGCGACATCGTCGGCCTGAAGGTCACGGGTGGCGCCGGTCGGGGCGCCATCGCGGGCACCGGCCGTGCCGCGGGCGCGGGGGTCGCGCGCGCTGTCGCCATGGCCGTCGCACGCGCCGCCGGCTCGGATGTCGCACCCGCCGGCGTGGGCGTCGCAGCCGCCGGCGCAGGCGTCGCGCGCGCCGCCGGCGCGGGTGTCGCGCGTGCCACGGGCGTGGCAGGCCGGGCCGGCGCGCGCGGCGGCGCCGGCGCGAACGGGTCGACGACGAACTCGCCGTGCGGGATGTCGGGCAGCGCTTCCGTCGTCGGCTCGCGCATGTCGAGCCGCCCGTGCAGCGAGGGCGAGGGCGAGAAGGCCGAGGGCGTCGTGTCCTGCACCGAGGGGTCGCCGGTGCGCGCCCAGCGCTGAGGCCTGGCCGCGCCGGTGGTGGCGTCGACGAGGTTCTCCGAGGCGTTGAAGACCTCGGCGCAGCGGCCGCAGCGCACCCAGCCGGCGGAGACGCGCAGCTGATCGGGCACGACGCGGAAGATCGTCTTGCACGCCGGGCAGCGCGAGGCGAGGCTGGACGAGGCCGGCGTCATCGGCTCGCGGGCCCCATGGTGGTGGGCGTGGTGGTGGGGGTGGCGGCGCCTGCGGCGCGGCCGCCCATCAGCACCCAGCCCTCGTCGGTATCGAGCACCTCGATGGCCAGGTGCGGCGCGTAGGCGGCGCGCAGCTCCGCGGCCTGGCGTTCGAGGATGCCGGCCAGCACGAGCCAGCCGCCGGGGGCGAGGTGGCCGGCGAGCAGCGGTGCCAGCAGTTTCAGCGGCGTGGCCAGGATGTTGGCCAGCACGAGCGGGTAGGCGCCGCGCGCGCCACCACCGTCCTGGTCGGGCAGGGCGGCCTGCAGCTCGACACCGTTGCGCTCGGCGTTGTCGGCCGTCGCGCGCACGGCCGCAGGGTCGATGTCGACCGCATCGACGCCTCGCGCGCCCAGCTTCGCCGCGGCGATGGCGAGGATGCCCGAGCCGCAACCGTAGTCGAGCACGCGCGTCCAGCCGGCCGCCTGCGCCGGCGCCTCGCGCGCCAGCCAGCGCAGGCACATGCGCGTCGTGGCGTGGGTGCCGGTGCCGAAGGCGAGGCCGGGGTCGAGGCGGATGAGCCGGCGGGCCTCGGCCGGAGGTTCGTGCCAGCTCGGCACGATCCAGAAGTCGGCGGTGATGGGCACCGGGGCGAACTGCGATTGCGTCAAGCGCACCCAGTCCTGTTCGGGCACCGCCTGCAGCGCCTGCACGAAAGCGGCCGGCTGCGCGGCGGCGCCGGCCTGCGGCGCCTGCATCCAGGCTTGCGCGAGCAGCACGGCGGCCGCGGCCTCGGCGGCATGTTCGCTCTCGAAGAGGGCGCGGATGGTCGAGCGCTCCCAGCCGGCGGCGGGCGCCGGCATGCCCGGTTCGCCGAACAGGGCGCGTTCGCCGTCGGTTCCGGCATCGGCGTCCTCGACCGTCACCGACAGGGCCTCGAGTTCATCGACGAGCGCGTCGGACAGGGTCTCCACGAGGGCTTCGGGGGCGCGCAGGACCAACTCGAACATGCCGCCGATGCTACCGGTGCCGGGCACATCGCCCGGCGCGGGCGTGAGTTCCGCCAGAGTTCCGCCCTCGGCGGCGGCGCGACCCTACGAATGGGTGGTGGAGGGTGCGGGCAATGTCTGTACAAATGGTTGCATCCCGCCGATGGTGCGGGGCAGCGCGCCCGCGGGGGGGTGGACGCTGGGCAAACGGGAGGGATGCCGCATGCTGGACTCGATTTTTCGCACCAACGGCGAACGCCGTCAGGTGGAGGCGGAGTTGCGCGACCTGCTGGCCGAGGTGCGCGAGGAGCGCGAGGCGGTGCGCGAGGAGCGCGAAGCCGCGCGCGAGGAACGCGAGGCGGTGCGTGCCGAGCGCGAAGCGTTCAACGCGCAGATCGGCAAGTCGAACGGGACCGTCGCCAAGCTCGCGCGCTCGAACAAGGCGGTCGATGAAGTAGGCGCCAAGGCCGACGCGTTGATGCGCCGGCTCGAGGCCCTCGCCGCTACCACCGCCGGCCACGAAGAACGGGCGCGGCGCGGCGAGGCGCTCGACGAGCGGGTGGGCGATCTGCTGGCGCAGGTGGCGGCGGCCGAACGCGTCTCGAAGGCATTGCTCGAGCCCGACGGCGACATCCACAGGCATCGCAAGGCGCTCGACGAGCTCGGTGCGCAGGCGCGCGATACGCGGGCCACGTTGACCACGCTGCGCCGCGAGCAAGCCGAGCTCGAGAAGGCCCATGCGCAGCTGCGCAAGGCCGGTGAGCCGCTGCGCCAGTCGGTGCAGGAGATCGAGGCCGTGAAGGGTGAGCTGGCCGAACTGCGCAAGACCAAGGCCGACCTGCACCGCGAGGTGCAGGAGGTGCGCGATGTGGCGCGCGAGGCGCGCACCGACGCCGAGAAGGCCGTCGGCGCGGCGAAGGAGGTGGCGACGCGCTTCGAGTCGCTGGCCCAGTTGCACGAGTTGAGCCGCGATACCGAGAAGCGCATCGCCTCGCTGCACGCGCTGGCCGAGCACGTGACGCTGAAGGCGAGCGCGCTCGAGACGCAGCGGCATGCCGTCGACCACGCGGTGGCCGAGACGGCGCGCCTGAACCAGATGGTGTGGTCGATGGACGCGCAGGTGGCCAGGCTCGCCGAGAGTCGTGAGGAGGTGCAGCGCGCCGAGGCGACGTTCGGGCGCATCGAGGCGCTGGCGCGCGGTGCCACGCAGGACCTGGCCGCCGCCACCGCGGCGCGCGAGGAGTTCGCGCGCGAGTCGACGCGGCTCGAGAGCCAGGGGCGCATGCTGCTCGAAGCGCTGCGCGCGACCGCCGAGCGACTGAGCGTCGACAAGGAGGAGTTCGGCGTCTTCGACGAGCGGCTGAAGTCGCTCTCGGCGGCGCTCGCCGACACCGAGACACGCATGCAGTCCGTGCTCGAGAAGGACCAGGCGCTGGCGGCCATGCAGCAGAAGGCCGAGTCGCTGGACAAGGTCTTCACCGCCCTGCGCACCGAGACGGAGGACCTGGCGCGCAAGCAAAGTGCGCTCGACGACCTCACCGAACAGCTGGGCCTCGTGGAGGCACTCGGCCGACGCACCGCGGCCCAGCACGAGAGCCTGACGAAGGCGCAGGGCGAGCTCGAAGCCATGCGCGCCGACCTGGCCGGCCTGCAGCAGGCCTATGGCGAGGTGAGGCGGCAGCGCGATCGGCTGTCGCAGGACCGCAGCGCCTTCGAGGAGTTCGCCGAGCGCGCCGCCGCGATGATCGGCCGCACGCCCGAGATCGAGGCCCGGCTGGAGGCGGTGCTGGGCAAGTTGGCCTTGCTCGAGGAGGGCAACCAGTCCTCGCGCCGGCTCGGCGAGACCCTCGCCGGGCTCGAGTCCGAGATCCACCGTGTCGCCGGGCGCATGCAGCTGGTCGAGAAGGTCGACGACCGCGTCAACGACCTTTTCGCGCTGAGCACCGAGGTCGAGCGCAAGATGGGCGAGCAGCTCGCCCGCCGGTCCGAGATCGACGGCCTGGCGCAGCAGTGCGACAGTCTCGACAGCCGCATCGCGATCGCCCAGCAGCAGCTCGAGGGCGTGGCGGCGCAGCAGGCGCGGCTGCGGCCGCTGTCCGACGAGGTGGGCAGGCTCGGCGAGCAGCTGCGCAGCTCGCAGGGCGCGCTGCAGGCCATGAAGCAGGGCGAGGTGGCCGCGCTGGAGCAGCAGACGCGCCTGGCCGGCCTCATCGAACATGGCCTGCGCCAGGCCGCCGAGACCTCCGAGCGCCTGCGCCAGGTGCAAGCCCTGAGCCAGGACCTGGCGCAGGTGAGTGCGCGTGGCGACGAGGCGATGACGCAGCTCGCGCAGGTGCAGGCGCGCCAACGCGATGTGCTGGCCCAGGTCACGCTCACCGAGGCGCAGGTACAGCGCACCGAGGCGATGTCGCGGCAGCTCGATCTGCGCCGTTCGCTGCTCGTGCACACCGAGAAGGCGCTGGCGAGCTTCGAGTCGCGGCTGGCCGACCTCGACCGCCATGCCGGCGGCCTCGAGCTGAAGATGAAGTCGCTCGCCGACCGCGAGGGGCTCGTGCACGCGGTGAAGGCCGAGATCGACGGCATCCGCCAGATCAGCAGCAGCAGCAAGGCCGATCTGCAATTCGTGGCCGAGCACCGCGGCGAGGTGGCCGATCTGCGCGTGAAGGTCGAGGACCTGCTCGGCCGCATCGGCGACACCGACGAGAAGATCGTGGCCGTCGAATCCTGGCGCCGCAACGTCGAGGAGGTGCGCTCCAGCGCCCAGGCCGCCACGGCGCTGCTGTCCGACATGCAGGGCACGCTGGAGAGCCTGAGCGAGCAGCGCGTGGTCATCGACGACGTGGGCGAGAAGCTGGCGCGCCTGGATTTCACCGTCGAGCATGCGCAGAGCACCTTGTCGCGCCTGGACAACTCGGCGCAGGAGGCGCAGAACACGCTGCGCACGCTGCAGCGCGAGCGCGAGGTGGCCGAGCGCATCGAGAAGAGCATCAAGGCCGTGCGCGCGGTGAGCCGCGCGGCGGGGTGAGCCTGCCCCGGCGCCGGTGGCAGCGCCGGCGCCCCGCCTGGCGCCTAGCGCCGGTGCTGCCCCAGCCAGCCCTCGAGGTAGTGGATGCTCGTGCCGCCCTCGATGAACTTGGCGTCGACCATGAGCTCGCGGTGCAGCGGGATGTTGGTGAGGATGCCCTCGACCACCATCTCCGACAGGGCCGTGCGCATGCGCGCCAGCGCCTGCTCGCGTGTGTCGCCGTGCACGATGATCTTGCCGATCATCGAGTCGTAGTTGGGCGGCACGTAGTAGTTGGTGTACGCATGCGAGTCGACGCGCACGCCGGGTCCGCCCGGCGCGTGCCACAGCGTGATGCGTCCGGGTGAGGGCGTGAAGACGTAGGGGTCCTCGGCATTCACGCGGCACTCGATGGCATGGCCGCGCATCTCGATGTTGCGCTGGATGAAAGGCAGCTTCTCGCCGGCGGCGACGCGGATCTGCATCTGCACGATGTCGATGCCGGTGACGAGCTCGGTCACCGGGTGCTCGACCTGCACGCGCGTGTTCATCTCGATGAAATAGAACTCGCCGTCCTCGTACAGGAACTCGAAGGTGCCGGCGCCGCGGTAGCCGATGCGCTTGCAGGCGGCGGCGCAGCGTTCGCCCACCTTCTCGATGACGCGGCGGGCGATGCCGGGCGCCGGCGCCTCCTCGATGATCTTCTGGTGCCGCCGCTGCATCGAGCAGTCGCGCTCGCCCAGCCACACCGCCGCCTTGTGCTGGTCGGCCAGCACCTGGATCTCGATGTGACGCGGGTTCTCGAGGAACTTCTCGAGGTAGACGGCGCTGTTGCCGAAGGCGGCGCCGGCCTCGGTGCGCGTCGTCTGCACGGCGTGCAGGAGGGCCGCCTCGGTGTGCACGACGCGCATGCCGCGCCCGCCGCCGCCGCCGGCGGCCTTGACGATGACCGGGTAGCGGATCTCGCGCGCGATGCGCACGATCTCCTTCGGGTCTTCGGGCAGCGCGCCCTCGCTGCCGGGCACGCAGGGCACGCCCGCCTTGATCATGGCCTGCTTGGCCGAGACCTTGTCGCCCATGAGGCGGATCGACTCCGGCGTCGGCCCGATGAAGGTGAAGCCGCTCTGCTCCACGCGCTCGGCGAAGTC
The DNA here is from genome assembly GCA_016223165.1 of Burkholderiales bacterium. Taxonomy (GTDB): domain Bacteria; phylum Pseudomonadota; class Gammaproteobacteria; order Burkholderiales; family Burkholderiaceae_C; genus Rubrivivax. The sequence goes on along the minus strand of JACRPO010000009.1, from coordinate 1,350,310 downwards.
GGCGTTCTCGCTCAGGAAGCCGTAGCCCGGGTGGATGGCCTCGGCGTCGGTGACCTCGGCCGTGCTGATGATGGCCGGCATGTTGAGGTAGCTCTGTGCCGAGGCCGGCGGGCCGATGCACACGGCCTCGTCGGCGAGCTTGACGTACTTGGCTTCGCGGTCGGCGGTGGAATAGACCACGACCGACTTGATGCCCATCTCGCGGCAGGCGCGCTGGATGCGCAATGCAATTTCGCCTCGATTGGCGATCAGGATCTTCTTGAACATGGCGCTCGGCTCAATTGCATTGGCGTGCTTCGCACGCCGGGCAATGTGGTGATCGCTCACATGCGCAAGCGCATATGAGCGCTCCCCCGCGCTGCGCGCGAGCGCCTCGGTTGGCGATCAGGATCTTCTTGAACACGGGTGCCGCCCGTTCACTCGACGATGAACAGCGGCTGGCCGAACTCCACCGCCTGCCCGTTCTCGCACAGGATGCGGACGATCTTGCCGGAGCAGTCGGCCTCGATCTCGTTCATGATCTTCATCGCCTCGATGATGCAGACGGGCTGGCCCGTCTTGATCTCGTCGCCGATCTCGACGAAGGCTTTGGCGCCCGGGCTGGCGGCGCGGTAGAAGGTGCCGACCATCGGCGACTTGATGACCTGCCCAGGGGGCTCCGCCGGCGCTGCCGGCTCCGCGGCGGCCGCCGGGGCGCCCTGCGCGGCGCCTCCGCCGACCTGCGCCGTCGGCAGCGCCGCCGCTGCCATGGCCGCCGGCGCGGCCACGACCGCCGCTGCCTTGACGATCCGCACCTTGCCTTCGGCCTCGGTGATCTCGAGTTCGGAGATGTTCGACTCCGACACCAGGTCGATCAGCGTCTTCAGCTTGCGCAGGTCCATCGGCGGGGCTCCTCGGGCAGGTTCGTTATCGGGCTCAGCGCATGGATCCGATCGAAAGCCGATCGGGCAGCAGGCCTGTTGTGGTCGTCTCAGGCGCACTGGGCGAGCCTGGAGAGCGCGCGACTTTACGCTCTTTTAGCAGCCAGAAGGCGGCGCATTGAAGGCAGATTGATGAAAGATGGTCGCGCTGCGGCGATCAGGGCGGTTTCGGCCGGCCTTCGGCCCAGGCGGCAAGCACCTCGAAGCGGGTCTCGCCCAGATGCCGGTGCGCGATGCGGCCCTGCGCATCGAGGGCGACGGTGAAGGGCAGCGCGCCGGCCTCGTTGCCGAGCTGACGGCTGAGCGCGATCCCGTCGAAGCCGGCCAATGCTATCGGATAGCGGACCGGGTTCCGGCTCAGGAAGTCGCGCACGGGTTTCTCCTGATCGGCAGCGAGACCAAGCACTTGCCAACCGTTGGCGGCGAACTGCTGCGCGAAGCGGTCGATCGCCGGCATTTCGCGGATGCACGGCGGGCACCAGGTGGCCCAGAAGTTGATCAGCAGCGGCCGGCCGCGCAAGGTCGAGAGGGCCAGCTCGCCGCCTTCCGGCCTTGGAAAGCGCAACGACCAGAGCGCCTGCGGAGGGATGGCGCCGGCCGGCGCGGCCGCCGGGCGCCGGTTCTGCCACAGGGCAGCGGCCAGCCCGGCCGCGGCCGCGGCGGTGCCGACGAGCAGCAGGGTGCGCCTGCCGCGCCTCATGCCGGACCCTCAGCGGCGGCGAGCAGCCGTTCCAGCGCTGCGAGGTCGCCGCGCCAGGTGTGCCCGCGGGCGTCGGGCTTCAGGGCGCCACGCAGCGCGTCGTGGTCCAGCAGGTGCAGGTGCAGCGTCACCGGCTCGCCGAGTTCGCGGCAGGGCGAGTTGACGGTGAGCACCGGCTCCTCGGGCCCGCTGCCCGGCGCCAGCTCGAAGGCGACGCCCGCGTTGATGAGGGCGATCTCGGCCGCCTTGCCGTCGTCGCAGTAGAGGTCCAGGTGCACCGACGACCATCGGGTGGCCGTGCCGCGCCAGACCGCGCCCGCGAGGTGCGGGCGGAACTCCGCCAGACGGCGCATCCAGGTGAGCGCTACGCCGCGCAGCGCGGCCAGTTCGAGCGGCTGGGTCTCGGCGCAGAAGAGCGCGATGTGCTCGCGCACCGCGTCCTCCACGGCTTCGTTGGCCGGCAGTTCGGGGGCACGGCCGCCGCGCCCGCCACCGTGCCGGGCGAGGTCGCGCGCGGCGCGCCGCTTCGCCGCGGCGTACTCGAAGCCCTCCTCCACGACGAGCCGGGCGGCGGCGAGCGTGATCTCGTCGGTGATCGGGTTGCGGGGGTCGTGGGCGCCGCGCGGGCCGCGGGAGCTGTTCATCGGCAGGCCTTCGGCGCAACGGTTCAGCGCGGCAGCTCGACCGCCCCCATGCGCGCCAAGATGACGGCCGCGCGGTCCGCCACGTAGGACGAACCCGGTGCCTTCTCGAAGAGCTTGGGCGCAGGCAGCATCACCGCCAGCCGGGCGGCGGCCTCGGGCCCGAGGCGCGCCGCATCAGTACGGAAGTAGTACTTCGCCGCCGCCTGTGCGCCGAACAGGCCCTCGCCCCATTCGACATTGTTGAGGTAGATCTCGAGGATGCGTCGCTTGGACAGCAGGACCTCGAGCGCCAGCGTCAGCACCAGTTCCTGCGCCTTGCGCACGGCGTTGCGTTCGCCGCTGAGCAGCACGTTCTTGGCCAGCTGCTGGGTGATGGTGCTGCCGCCCACGAGCTTGGGCGGATGGCGTGGCTTCGCCGCGGCGGCACCGGCGCGCGCAGCCGGCCGCGCCTGTGCGGCGGCGCGCGCCTCGGCGCGCTGGTTGCGCTCCCAGGCGCGCTCGAGGGCCTCCCAGTCGATGCCGACATGCTCCACGAAGGCGGCGTCCTCGCTCGCAATGACCGCGCGCTGAAGGTTCGGTGAGATCTGCGGCAGGTTCACCCACTGCTGTGCCCACTGCAAGGGCCGGTGCTGCGCCACCAGACGCCACATCTCGCTGCGCTGGAACGTGGTCGACTGGGGGTCCAGCCCGACCATGAGCGCGATGCGCCCGATGAAGACGATCTGCAGCGCGAGCACGCTCAGCGCCAGCAGGCCCGCGAAGCGAAGCACCTGTCGCCAGGCCGGGTTCATGCCTTCGCGCCCGCGCCGGCGCCCATGCTCGCATCGGCGCCCATGCGCGCCTCCGCACCCGCACCTGCACCCGCATCGGCGGACTCGGCCGCGAGACCTGCGCGCAGCGCCGCCAGCACCGGCGCCGCCTGCGGCAGCACACCGCGAAAGACCATGAAGGCCTCGGCCGCCTGCTCCACCAGCATGCCCAGGCCGTCGCGCGCCGTCGCGCCGGCCTCGCGGGCCCAGCGCAGGAAGGGCTCGGCCGCGGCGCCGTACATCATGTCCAGCGCCAGCGCGCCCGGCGCGAGCACGCGCGCCGGCACCGGCACCGCCGCCCCGGCCAGGCTGCTGCTCGTGGCATTGACGACGATGTCGAAGCCGGCGCCCGCATCCTCGAAGCCGCTCACCGCCAGGAGAACACGGTGCTGGTCGGCCCAGGCCGCGTGCGCCGCGGCAACGCGCTCGGCGTTGGGCCGCGTGCGATTGGCCAGCACCACCTGCGCCGGTCCGGCCGCGATGATCGGACCGAGCGCCCCGGCCGCGGCGCCGCCGGCGCCGAGCAGGAGTACGCGCCGCCCGGCCAGCGCGACCCCGGCGTTGCGCTCGATGTCGCGCACGAGGCCCACGCCGTCGGTGTTGTCGGCCAGCCAGCCTTCGGCCTCGTCGAGCTTGAGCACGTTGGCCGCACCCGCCAGCAGCGCGCGCGCGCTGCGTCGCGCCGCCAGCTCGAGCGCCTGGAACTTGAACGGCACGGTGACGTTGACGCCGCGACCGCCCGCGGCGGCGAAGGCACGCAGCGTGGCCTCGAAGCCCTCGAGCGGGCTGAGCACGCGTTCGTAGGAGATCGGCAGCCCGCACTGCCGGGCGAAGGCTTCGTGGATGAAGGGCGAGCGGCTGTGCGCGACCGGGTTGCCGAGCACGGCATAACGCCAGTCCTTGGTGGCCGCCGTGGCAGTGGGGGTACTCATCGGTTCGTGAGGGAGGTCTCGAGCCCCTCTTCGCGCGTGAAGCGGAAGCGGGCCGTGACGACGATCTGGTCGGCCTGCGCGCGCATCGGGCCGCTGAAGGGGCCGAACGGCGCCGAGGCGCGCACGATCGACATCGCCTTCGCATCGAGCACGCGCGAGCGCGAGGGGCGCACGACCTCGGTGTCGACGACGCGGCCGCTCGCGTCGACGGTGACGTTCATGACCAGCTCGCCGTACAGCTTCTGCCCCTGGTAGGTCGGGAAGTCGCGCGTGCCGCGCTCCTCGATGCGCCGGCGCAGCGCGTCGTAGTACAGCGCGTACACCTCCTCGCGCGTGGCGGGGCTGATGTAGCGGCGCTTCGGGCGCGCGTTCTCCTCGTTCACGCGCTTCTCGATCTCGGCCAGCATGCGCAGCATCTGGCGGCGGCGCTCCTCCTGGTCGCGCTCTTCGGCGGTGCCTTGTTCGCGCCGCGGGTCCGGCGGCGGCAGTGCCGCGATCTCGCGCCGCAAGTGCGCCAGCAGCTGCTGCTGCTCCTGCGCCAGCTGGTCGATGCGCCGGCGCGCCTCCTCCGACGAGTCGCCGAGCGCCACCTGCGGCGCCATCGGCAGCGGCGAGGTGGCGCGGCCCTTCTCCGCCTCGCCACCGCCGGCGAGGCTGGCCTGCGCGATGGCCTGCGCCTTCACCGGCGCCTCGCGCGAACGCGCGTTGACGAGGATCACCTCCAGCGGCGTGTCGCGAAAGGCGCGCTCGAAGCGCTCCGGGTCGACGAAGCGCACCATCAGCAGCGCCGCGTGCACGGCGCCCGAGATGATCAGCGCCCATTGCAGCGTGCTCCATTCGCGCCAGCGCAGGCGCAGGTTGAAGCCACCGCCCGCGCGCGCCCCGGCCCAAGGGTCGAAGCCCGCGGCGGCGCGCAGGGTCGGGCGCGGCAGCGCGCGCGGGGCGGGCCGCGGCGCACTCGCCGCGGGGCGCGCGCCCTCGCGTGCGCCCCGCCGCAGGTGCGAGTCGTCGAACTGGGTCGGCTCGAAATCGGCCATGGCGGGTGCCGCGTGCGTGACCGTGTCTGACCGTGTGTGTGACCGTGCGCGTGACCGCGGGCGTGACCGTGTCCGCGACCCTCAGGCCGCGGAGCCCCCGACGGCCGCCGCGGTTTCGGCGGGCGCGGGCTCGTCGGCCGCGGCTTCGTCGATCGCCAGGTGCAGCGGGCCGGCCGCGAGCGCCGCGTCTTCCTCGTCCTCGGCCGCGTCCATGGGCGCCTCGGCTGCCGCGGCGGCGGGCACATCGATCGCCGCGGCCAGCGTGGCGTGCAGGTCCAGCGTCAGCAGGTCCATGCCGGCGATGCGTGCGCGCACGCGCGTGCCGCGCGCGAGATGGTCGGTGCCGGGCAGCGCGAAGACGAGCGGCAGCGTCTCGGCCCGCGCCACGCCGGGCTTGATGAGCGCCGCGTCCAGTTCGGTGACGCCGTTCTGCTCCAGCCAGCGCAAGGTCCAGAAGCGTTCGATGCCGTTCTGGAAATCGTTGTAAGCCGCGTGCGCGGCATCGAAGGCCGAGATGATCGCGAAGAGCGCCGCGTCCCGCGGCTTGAACGGTGCCACCAGCGCTGCCGTGCGGCCCTGGCGCGCCACGGCGATGATCTGCCACTGGTTGACGAGGTCGACGCAACGGCGCAGCGGCGAGGTCGCCCACGCATACTGCGGCACGCCCATGCCGGCGTGCGGCAGCGGCTTCACGCCCATGCGCACCTTGATGCCCGGGGCGAGGCTCGCCTGGCTGCGGTAGATGCCGGGCACGCCATGTTCGGCTAGCCAGGCGCCCCAGGTGCTGTTGGCGAGGATCATGGCCTCGGCCACCACCAGGTCGAGTGGCGCGCCGCGCCGGCGCGGCGTGATGGTCACGCGCTCGTGTCCATTGGGTTCATGCCCGCTGGGTTCGGGCACCTCGGCGGCAGCGCCCTCGGGTGCGGTGCCGGCCGCGCGCTCGAGCCTGAAGCTGTAGTCGGGGCGGTTGAACGTCTCGGGCTTGCCGCGCACGACCTCGCGCTTGGCCTTCAACGACCGGGCCAGGCGATGCGCGAAGGCCAGCTCGGCGGCGAACGGAAAGCCGGCGGCCTCGGCCGCGCGCTGGCCCTCCGTCACCTCGGCGAGGGCTTCTTCGGTGATGAGCGCGTCGAGCCGGTCGTGCCGCAGGTTGGCGACGATGGGCACGCGCTCGAGCTTCGTCTCGGTGCCGCGCACCTCGAGCGTGGCCTCGTCGACGGTCGCGTACAGGCTCACCGCCGGGCACTCGCGGCCTTCGGTGAGGGTGTAGGCCTCCACGACCTCGGCCGGCAGCATCGTGATCTTCCAGCCCGGCATGTAGACGGTGGACAGGCGTTCGCGCGCCAGCTTGTCCAGTGCCGACTCGGGCGTGATCGCCAGGCCCGGCGCGGCGATGTGGATGCCGAAGGTGACCGTGCCGCTGCCCAGGCCCCGCACCGACAGCGCATCGTCGATCTCGGTCGTGGCCGAGTCGTCGACGGAGAAGGCCTGCACGCCGGCGGCCAGCGGCAGGTCGTCCTTGATGCGTGGCGCTTCCAGCCGCGGCGGGAAGGCGGTGCCGCGCGGAAAGACCTCGAACAGGAAGCGCCGCCAGTGGAACTGGTAAGGGCTGTCGATGGCCCCGGCGTGCTTGAGCAGGTCGAGCGGCGCGCGGTGCGTGCGCCGCGCCGCCTCGACGACGGCGCGGTACTCGGGCGCGTTCTTGTCGGGCTTGAAGAGGATGCGATAGAGCTGCTCGCGCACCGGCTCGGGACAGCGGCCCCCGGCGATCTCCGCCGCCCAGGCCTCGATCTGCTCGGCGACCTTCTTCTTGCGCTCGATACCGGCGAGCGCCGCCTTCACGGTTTCTTCGGGCGCCTTCCTGAACTGCCCCTTGCCGACGCGGCGGAAGTAGTGCGGCGCCTCGAAGAGGCGGAAGAGCGCCGCCGCCTGCTTCTCGGGCCCGGCGGCGGGCTCGAAGTAGTCGCGTGCCAGCTCGGCGAAGCCGAATTCGCTGTCGGGCGCGAACTCCCAGGCCAGGTCCAGGTCGATCTCGCCGGCCAGCGCCTGCGCGCGCGCCATCAGTTCCGCGGGCGCGGGCTTGTCGAAGCGCAGCATCACGTTGGCGGCCTTCACCTTGACGCGTTTGCCCGACTCCAGCTCCACTTGCAGGGAGCTTTCGGTGTCGGACAACACGCGCCCGGCGTGGAAGCGGCCGGCGTCATCGAAGAGGGCGTACATCGGGAGCGATTGTCGCCGGGAGCCCGCCTGCGAACCGCCGGCGCCGGCCAGGGTGCCGGACGGACAGGTCGCCGGAGACCTCGATCGCGGCGCCGCCGATGCAGCTGGCCCCGCGCCGGCCAGGAAGGCGCCGACGTCGCCGATCTCCTGCGGCCTCCCCAGGCGGGCGAGCGTGCAACTTCTGGTCAGGTCAGTTGCAGAAAGTCGAGGATCGCCGGCAGGTGCAGGGCGAAGTCCGAGAGGCCGTGGTCGCCGCCTTCGAGCAGGCGGCCGGCGGCGCCGGGATAGCGTGCGCTCATCTCGCGCCAGTCGAGCAGCTCGTCGCCCTTGGCGATGAGGGCGAAGTAGCGCTCGGGCCGGGTGATCGGGCCGGGGGCCATCGCGCGCAGCTCGTCGATGTAGGCGGCGCGGAATTCGAAGCGCTGCATCGGGTCGTGGAAGGCCTGCTGCTCGCCGATGTAGTGCACGAGGTCGCGTGCGGGGTCGACGGCCGGGTTCATCACCACCGCGTTGCAGCCCCAGCGCTCGGCCAGCACGGTGGCATAGAAGCCCCCGAGCGAACTGCCGAGAACGGCGGTGCGCCCCGCCCCTTGCGCGCGCTCGCGCGGCCAGGCGAGCGTGCCCTCCTCGGCGAGCGCGATGGCCTCGCGCGGCGAGGGCGGCAGCTGCGGGCACCACCAGGTGATGTCGGGCCGGTGCTCGGCCAGCCAGGCCGCCATCATCTGCGCCTTGAAAGAGTGCGGCGACGAGCGAAAGCCGTGCAGGTAGAGCAGATGCGTGACCACGAGGACGCCGAGTCTATCGGCCCCATCTGCCGGCCCCACCTGCCGGCCACCCCACGGGTGTCCGGGGCGGCCGTGTCTTGCTCGGGAGCGGCGTGGGAGGGGCGCCGCGACGAAGGTCCGGCAGGCCGCTTGCTTAACATCCAGGCTCGAGCCAACCCAGACCAGGAGAGAGAGAGAACATGACGCCGTCCCGCATCCGTGGTGGCGGCGGTGTCGGGTGCGCTCGCCGGGCTGGCCGGCGCCTTCGAGGTGGCCGGGCGCGCCGGCTACGTGACGCTGGACATGTCGCCGGGCTATGGCTACTCGGGCATCGTCATCGCCATGCTCGCCGCGCTCAAACCCGCTCGTGGTGCTCGCGGCGGGTATCTTCGTCGCCGGCATGCTCGTCGGCTCGGACAGCATGAGCCGCGTCGTCGGCGTGCCCACCGACATCGCCGACGTCGTGGTGGCGACCTCGCTGATCGCGGTGCTGGTGGCCACCCTGCTCGCGCAGTACCGCGTGCGCTGGCGCACACTGCCGGCCCGGCCGCTCGAGGCCGCGGCGCGCAGCGAAGCCTCATGAGAGCGAAGGCCAATCTCGATGAAGTCACCCGCATGAACGCCGACCCGGCGGGCCAGGCGTCGCGCGCGACCTCCGGCGTGCGCTGGGCGGTCGTGGTCACGGCGACCTTCGCGGCCGTGGCCGTCGTGGCGCTGTCGGCCTGGTGGCTGCTGCAACCCTCGCGTGACAGCCGCGAGGGCGTGCGGCTGCATGCCGAGGCGCAGAACTTCCCCTGGTCGCGCGCCCCCGCCGGGACGGAGGCGGCTCCGCTCGGCGCGCCGCCCGCCGCCGCGGCGGCGCCCCCGTCACCTGCCGCGGCCGGGCCCGCGGCCTTCGATCTCTGCGGGCTCGGCCGCATCGTCGTGCCGGCCAGCGCGCCCGAGCGCGACGGCGGCGATCTGGCCGGGCTGCCGGCGCCGGTCGGGCGCTTCCCGCTGCAGGAGGCGCAGGCACGGCTGCTGCAGACGCTGAGCGCCGGCGACGCGAAACTGCGCGTGGCGGCGCGGCTCCTGCAGCAGCCGGCGGACGTCGACCCCGCCGCCGAGGCCTCCTGGGCGCGTGGGCTGCTGGCCGATGCCATGGCCAGCCGTGACGCGCAGGCGCTGCGCTGGGCCGGTGCCGCCTGCCCGTTCGTCGACGACGAGCTCGGCTGCCGGCAGCGGTTGGCGCGCGCGCGCGTGCAGGCCGAGCCGGCCAACGCGCTGCACTGGCTCGACTGGGCGAACGAGGAGCCCGAGGCGGCCGATGCCGCCTGGGCCGGCCTGGCGCGTGCACAGTACTGGCGCGAGCAACCGCTCGGCCTGGCCGGCCTGCTGCTGCGCGCGGTGCCCGCGGACGTGCCGGGCTACCTGATGTCGACGCTGGCCGTGGACGCGATGTCGCGCGACGTGGCCTTTCCGGCGCCGCCGCTGTCGCTGGCGCTGCAGCGCTGCCCCGCCAGGGTGGGTGGCAGCGGCAGTGCTTCGGCGGGCGAGTGCGAGAGGCTGGCCCGGCTGCTCGTCGAACGGGGCGACTCCGTGCAGGCGCTGATGCTCGGCCGCGAGCTCGGCGAGCACATCGGCTGGGCGGCGCCGCAACTGCAGCGGCTCGACGAGGAGGTCGACCTGCTGCAGAAGCAGGAGCATCACTGGTCGGTCGACGAGCGCCGCCCGCTCGGCTGCGAGACCGTGGACAGCCAGCGCAGCCACATCGCCGCCGTCGAGCGCGAGGGCGAACTGGCGGTGCTGCGGCGCAACCTGGCAGTGGCACGTGCGCCGCGCTGAGAGCCTGTGAACGAGTCATCCACACCCGCTCGCCACGCCAGAAGGCGCCGGCTCTTCGCTGCAGGCACGCTCGGCGTACTGCTGTGCGAGCGCGCCGGCGTGCTAAGAAGAAGCAGGGAGTGAGCATGCTCGATCTGCTGGTGAAGGACGCCACCCTGCCCGACGGCCGGCGCGATGTCGGCATCGCCGTCAGCGCCGGCCGGATCGTCGAGGTCCGCGAGGGGCTGCGTGACGCGCCCGCGCACGAGGTGGTGGACGCTGCCGGCGGCCTGGTCAGCCCGCCATTCGTCGACGCGCACTTCCACATGGACGCCACGCTCTCCTACGGCCTGCCGCGCGTCAACGCGAGCGGCACGCTGCTCGAGGGCATCGCGCTGTGGGGCGAGCTGAAGCCGCTGCTCACCCAGGAGGCGCTGGTCGAGCGGGCGCTCGCCTACTGCGACTGGGCCGTGGCCAAGGGGCTGCTCGCCATCCGCTCGCACGTCGATGTGTGCGATCACCGCCTGCTCGCGGTTCAGGCGCTGCTGGAGGTGAAGCGCCGCGTCGCGCCTTACCTCGACCTGCAGCTCGTCGCCTTCCCGCAGGATGGCGCGCTGCGATCACCGGGTGCGCTCGCGAACCTCGAGCGCGCGCTGGCGATGGGGGTGGACGTCGTCGGCGGCATCCCGCACTTCGAGCGCACGATGGCCGAGGGCGCCGAGAGCGTGCGCGTGCTGTGCGAGATCGCGGCCGAAGCGGGCCGGCTCGTCGACATGCACTGCGACGAGTCCGACGACCCGCTGTCGCGCCACGTCGAGACGCTGGCCGCCGAGACGGTGCGCCTGGGCCTGCACGGCCGCGTCACCGGCTCGCACCTCACCTCCATGCACAGCATGGACAACTACTACGTGAGCAAGCTGCTGCCGCTGATGGCCGAGGCGCGGCTGAACGTGGTGGCCAATCCGCTCATCAACATCACGCTGCAGGGCCGGCACGACACCTACCCCAGGCGGCGCGGCATGACACGGGTGCCCGAACTGCTCGCCGCCGGGCTCACCGTCGCCTTCGGCCACGACTGCGTGATGGACCCCTGGTACAGCCTGGGCTCGGCCGACATGCTGGAGGTGGCGGCGATGGGCCTGCACGTGGCGCAGATGACCTCGCAGGCGGCGATGCGGCAATGCTTCGACGCGGTGACGGCGGCGCCGGCGCGCGTTCTGCAGCTCGAGGGCTACGGCCTCGAGGCGGGTTGCCACGCCGACTTCGTGCTGCTGCAGGCGCGCGACCCGGTGGAGGCGATCCGCCTGCGCGCGACACGGCTGGCGGTCTACCGGCGCGGGCGGCGCATCGCCACCACGCCGGCGGCGCAGGCGGCGCTGGCGCTGCCCGGCCGGCCGGCGGCGGTGGACTTCAGCCTCGAGCGGCGCGCGTGAGGGCGAGGGTGAGCCGAGGCCGGGCCGGCGATCGGTCCGTCGGCCGGAGCCCGATCCTCAGGTGCCCTGCTTGAGCAGCGGCGCCTTCAGCGCCTCGCTGAGCGTCGCCAGGCTGTCGGCCAGGTGCGCGCGCGCCATCGGCGTCCAGCCGCGCGACTGCAGCGCCGCCTTCAGCGAAGCCTCGAGCTGCAGCGCGATCTGGCGGTGCACCGCACGCACGTCGGCCGCCGCGGGTGACGTGGGGCGCAGCACGCCGCCGGCCAGCCGGCGCAGGTGCTCGCGCTGCAGGTTGCGGCGCAGGCTGTCGATCTCGGTGGGCGGTGGCCCGGCCGAGGCCGGATCGGCCGGCTTGACCAGCATGCGCCCGCCGGCGCCCTTGGCCGGCGGCGCGATCTCGGACCACACGGCGTCGCTCAGCCGTTGCTGCAGTTCGGCATAGCCGAGCAGGCTGCCCTGGTCGACGACCTTGACCTCGGCGTCGGCGAGGCGCTGCGCGGCCCCGTCGGACATCAGCAGGTCGAGCGCCGGGCGCTGGATGCCGAGCACCGTTGCGCCGAGGCTGAAGTCGGCGACGCGGCCGCCGCGGTTCTCGAGCATGTCGACGCCGAGCCGGCTCAGGTAGCGCGGCTCGAAGCGGAAGGCGGAGCTCGAGAAGACCTCCGACAGCAGCGCCGACAGCGCCTCGCGCTGCTGCGCGGCAGGCACCGGCGCGACCAGCGCCTTGTTGGCACCGGCCGTGGCGCGGCTCGTCGTCGCGCCGCCGATGTACTTGGTGAGCAGCGAGACGGCGTTCGCCACGCGGCCCAGGCCGCGGTTCAGGTTGCGGCGGTAGACCTCCATCGTGTCGTCGGGTGTGAGCTCGCGCGCCTGCGTGCGCGTCCACAGCTCGCGCGCCAGCGCCAGCTGCCTGCGGGCATAGGCGAGCGGGTTGTCGCCGAGGTCGAAGCGGTTGACGCTGGGGTCGTCGGCGCTCGCGTCGCCGTCGGTGGCATAGGCGAGCGCCGGGTCGCTGTCGCCCATGGCGGCCAGGCGCGCCAGTGCCGGCGTCTCTTCGCCCGGCGTGGCGTATTCGCGGTAGGCGTAATCGATGGCCCAGTAGTCGTAGGCGCCGAGGACCGGCTGGTGGATGTCGGCCACGGGCTCGCTCTGCAGCGCGACGTTCGGCGGGTTGTAGTCCATCACCGAGTTCGAGACGCCGCGCTGCGACGTGAAGGCCTTGTCGCGCAGCTGCGCCTGCGTGATGCCGGTCGAGGCCTTGAAGTTGTGGCGCAAGCCGAGCGCATGGCCGACCTCGTGCGTCACCACCGCCTTCAGGCCGCCGGCGATGTAGCGGTCGGCCTCGGGGCCGCCTTGCGCGATGTCGCCGCGCAGCGTCAGCAGCTCGAGGCCGAAGGCGGCCTGTTCGAGGGCGTCGTGCGCGAAGCTGCATTCGACGAGGCGCGAGGCGAACTCGCCGCGCGCGGGCAGCGCCGCCGAAGGGCTCTCGGTGCCGCCGGCGGCGATGCGCGGCAGCGTGTCGGTGACGACCGAGCGGTCGAAGCGCACCCAGTTCTCGGGGATGATGGCAGCGCCGCGCAGGATCTCGCCCGTGCGCGGGTCGGCTTGGCTCGGCCCGACGGCCACCGCGCCCGGCCCCTCCATCGCGAACCAGCGCACGGCGAGCATCCGCGTGCCCTCGAAGGCCGTCCAGTCGGCGTCGGCGGCCTGCTGCTCGACGGTGATGGCGTCGCGGAAGCCGGCGCGCTCGAAGGCCTTGTTCCATTCGAGGATGCCGTCGCGCACGGCCGGCCGCCACTTCTCGGGGATGTTGCGGTCCATGACGACGCGGATCGGCTGCTTCGGCTCGGACACCGCCATGGCCGGATCCTTCTTCTCCAGGCGCCAGCGCTGCACGAAGTGCGTGCGGCGGTCACCGCCGGCCTCGTTGTCGAAGTCGACGAACGACTCGGTGAAGAAGCCGACGCGCTGGTCGGCCAGGCGCGTCTTCATCGGCACCGCCGGCAGCGGCGCCAGCGTGTAAGCGAGCGAGACGAAGAAGCTGCGCGCATCGGGCAGCGCGCGCGGCGGGTTGGGCAGCAGGGCGGGGTTGGGCGGTGGTGCGCCGGGGATGTGCACCGGCGGCTGCGGCAGCTTCGGCACCGCGTAGTGGTTGCGGAAAGTGAGCGAGGTGCCCTCGCTGCCGGTGCGCGTGCGCTCGATGCCGGAATTGCCGCGGTCGAGGCCGTAGCCGACGCGGAACGCCGACTCGAAGTAGCTCTGCATGCCCGGGATGTCGCCGCCGAGCAGCGCTTGCGCGTCCACGAGCAGCGACTTGCGCTCGGGGTGCGGCGCGGCGGCGAGCGGCGCGCTCGCGAGCAGGCTGCCCGAGTAGCTCTCGCCGACAGCGCGTGCGAGCGGCGTGCCCTCCTTGGCGCGCGCGTGCAGGTTCACGGCCACCATCTGCACGCTGTTGCCCACGCGCTTGAGCAGCACGACCTGCTCGCTGCCCATCAGGCCCGGCAGCACGAAGCCCTGGCCGAGGCCCGAGGCGAGCGAGAAGCCGAGGAAGAGCGGCTTGTCGAGGCGGTCGGCCGGGATCTCGAGCCAGGTCTTCTCGTCGCGCGTCCAGACGGGCAGGAAGCCCTCGCTGCTCTTCGCTCCCTTGGTCACTTCGGCAAAGGGCGGCGGCGTGCCCGCGGGCGCGGCCGGCGGGCGGGCGCCCGGCGCCGACGCGGCGCCCGAGGCGGGCGTTGCCGCGGCGACGGCGGCGCCCGCTGCCGCGGCGGTGCCGGTCGCGACAGCCGGCGCCGTGTCGGACGGCTTGCTCGTCGCCGCGGGCGCGCCAGGCGCCGTGGTCGTGGCGCAACCGGCGAGCATGGCCGCCAGCGTGATGGCACCCGTGATGGCACCCGTGATGGCGCCCAGCCGCGGCGCGGCCGCGCGGCCGACGAGTGGCGCGGCGGCCACGGCGTTCGGAAGGATGACCTCGGGAGAAGCAGCGTGGGCTCGATTCATGGTTTCTACTGAGATGCCTGCAGGTGGCGGCGGGCCGCCGAAAGGCGAACGGTACCGCGGCGCAGCGCCGGCCGCCGCGCTGCGCGACGAAGCGGCCCCGGCGGGGTGCGAGATACGGCGTGCTGGCGGCGACCGCGCGGCCCGCCGTGGCTCTCGAGGAGCCGGATTCACCGGACGGCGTGGCGTGCGGAGAGAGCTTCGAGCAGCCTGCCGTGGATGCCGTCGAAGCCGCCGTTGCTCATCACCAGCACGTGGTCGCCGGGCCGGGCCGCGGCCACCACGGTCGCCACCAGCGCGGGCACGTTGTCGGCCACCTTGGCCTGCGTGCCCATCGGTGCCAGCGCCTCGGCCACGCTCCAGCCCCAGGGGCCTTGCAGCGCGAAGGCGAGGTCGGCTTCTTCCAGCGACCAGGGCAGCTGCGCCTTCATCGTGCCGAGCTTCATCGTGTTGGAGCGCGGCTCGAAGACGGCCAGGATGCGCGGCGCCGATGCGGGAGAGGCGGCCGCGGCGGCGAGTTGCTGCTTCTCGAGCTTGCGGCGCAGGCCGTCGAGGGTGGTGCGCATCGCCGTCGGATGGTGCGCGAAGTCGTCGTAGACGCGGATGCCGGCGACCTCGCCGCGCAGCTCGAGGCGCCGCCGCACGCCGGTGAAGCGGCCGAGCGCCGCGGTGGCCGCCTGCGGCTCGACGCCGACGTGCTCGGCTGCGGCGACGGCCGCCAGCGCATTGAGCTGGTTGTGCTCGCCGAGCTGCTCCCACTCGACGCGGCCGAGCTTCAGGCTGCCGCGCAGCACGTCGAAGGCCTGCGGATCGCCGCGCGCCGAGAGACCGCCCGGCTCCTCGCGCTTCGTGGCGAAGCGCTGGACGCGGCTCCAGCAGCCGCGCTTGAGCACGCGCTGCAGCGCCTCGTCGCGTGCGTTGACGACCACGAGCCCGCCGGCCGGCATCGTGCGCACGAGATGGTGGAACTGCGTCTCGATGGCGGCGAGGTCGGGAAAGATGTCGGCGTGGTCGAACTCGAGGTTGTTGAGGATGGCCGTGCGCGGCCGGTAGTGCACGAACTTGCTGCGCTTGTCGAAGAGCGCCGTGTCGTACTCGTCGGCCTCGATGACGAAGGGGCTGCCTTGCCCCGCGGTTCCCGCACGGCCCAGCCGCGCCGAGACACCGAAGTTCACGGGGATGCCGCCGACCAGGAAGCCGGGCTCGCGGCCGGCGCTCTCGAGCATCCAGGCGAGCATCGCCGTCGTGCTCGTCTTGCCGTGCGTGCCGGCCACGGCCAGCACGTGACGGCCGTGCAGCACGTGCTCGGCCAGCCATTGCGGCCCGCTCGTCATGCGCGCGCCGGCCTCGAGGATGGCCTCCATCAGCGGGTTGCCGCGCTTGATGACATTGCCGACCACGTAGACGTCCGGCGCCAGTGCCATCTGCGCGGCATCGAAGCCTTCGACGAGCTCGATGCCGAGCGCGCGCAATTGCTCGCTCATCGGCGGATAGACCGCCTCGTCGCAGCCGGTGACGCGGTGCCCGGCCTCGCTCGCCAGCGCCGCGAGGCCGCCCATGAAGGTGCCGCAGATGCCGAGGATGTGCAGGTGCATGGCGGGCATTCTAGGAAGCCGGGGTCTGCGTCGATCCCCTCGACCGGGCTGGCGCGCGCGCTTGGCGGCGTCGACTCTTGCCGGATTTCCCGGCGCTCGCCGAACACCCGCTGCGCGGGCGGCGGAAGGGCTCGAACCCCGGGGCTTGCCGGGCGCCCCGCCGTTCGCTCAACCGCGCAACGCCTCGCCGGCCGCCTGCACCGTGGCCGCGATGTCGGCGGCGCTGTGCGCGCTGCTGACGAAGCCGGCCTCGTACAGGGCCGGCGCGAGGTAGACGCCACGCTCGAGCATGGCGTGGAAGAAGCGGTTGAAGCGCTCCTTGTCGGTGGCCATTACGGCGCCGTAGTTCTGCGGCAGCCCGTCGCCGGTCGAGCGTGGGAAGAAGAAGCCGAACATGCCGCCTTCGCAGTCGGCGACCAGCGGCACGCCGGCCGCAAGCGCCGCACCGGCGAGGCCCTCGACGAGACCTCTCGTGCGCGCCGCGAGGGCGTCGAAGTAGCCCGGCTGCGAAATCTCGCGCAGCGTCGCCAGCCCGCAGGCCGTGGCGACGGGGTTGCCCGAAAGCGTGCCGGCCTGGTAGACGGGGCCGAGCGGCGCCAGCTGGCTCATCATCTCGCGCGGGCCGCCGAAGGCCGCCAGCGGCATGCCGCCGCCGATGACCTTGCCGAACACCCAGAGATCGGGGCGGAAGCCGGGCAGCGCCTTCGCGTAGACGCTGTGTGCACCGCCGAGCGCGACGCGGAAGCCCGTCATCACCTCGTCGAAGACGAGCAAGGCGCCATGCGCGGTGCACAGCTCGCGCAGTCGCTTCATGAAGGGCACGCTGGCGCGCACGAAATTCATGTTGCCGGCGATCGGCTCGATCATCACGCAGGCGATCTCGCGGCCCTGCGTGGCGAAGGCCTCTTCGAGCTGGGCCAGGTTGTTGTACTCGAGCACGAGCGTGTGCTGCACCACCTCGGGCGGCACGCCGGCGCTGGTGGGGTGGCCGAAGGTCGCGAGGCCGGAGCCGGCCTTCACGAGCAGCGCGTCGGCGTGGCCGTGATAGCAGCCCTCGAACTTGACGATCTTGCTGCGGCCGGTGACGCCGCGCGCCAGGCGCAGCGCGCTCATGCCGGCCTCGGTGCCGCTGGAGACGAGGCGCAGCTGCTCGACGCCGGGCACGAGCGCGATGATGGCCTCGGCGAGCTCGACCTCGCGTTCGGTGGGCGCGCCGAAGCTCAGGCCGTCAATGGCGGCCTTGCGCACCGCCTCCAGCACGGCGGGGTGGCCGTGGCCGAGGATCATCGGCCCCCAGGAGCCGATGTAGTCGATGTAGCGCCGGCCCTCGGCGTCCCAAAGGTACGCGCCCTCGGCGCGGGCGATGAAGCGCGGCGTGCCGCCGACGGCACGGAAGGCACGCACCGGCGAATTGACGCCGCCGGGGATGACGCGCTGGGCGCGCTCGAAGAGCTCGGCGTTGGAGGCCATGGCGCGGCGGCGAGGCGCTTCAGTGCACGCGCCGCGCGGCGCCCTTGGACTTCGGCTCGTCGAGGTCGGTCGGTGGGGTGCCGCCGGGTCCGCCGGGGCCGCCACTGCCGCCCGGCGCCTGGCCGTCCTGGCCCTCGTCGTCCTCGGGGGGCGGCAGCGCCCAGAAGAAGCGGTCGGGGACGATGTTGCCCATGCCGGGGCGGAAGCCCGCGTCCAGGCTCTGGTCGAGGAACGTCAGCGCCTCGCTGACGGCCGCCTGCAGCTCCGCGCCCGAGGCGAGCAAGGCCGCGAGTGCCGCCGAAAGCGTGTCGCCGGCGCCGACGAAGGCGCTGTCGAACATCTCGAACTTCTCGCCGGCGATGGCGCCTTGCGGCGTGGCGAGCACGTTGTCGATGTACTGCTCCTTGCCCTTGCTGGCGAGCAGGATGCCGGTGACGAGCACGTGCCTCGTGCCGTGCTCGCCGGCGGCGACGGCGAGTTCGCGCGCCGAGGGCGGGCGCTCGCTGTCCCAGTCGGGCAGCAGGAAGTCCTGCAACGCCTTGTGGCTGCCCACCAGCACCTCGGCGGCGGGCAGGATCAGCTCGCGGAAGGCGTCGAGGTAGGGCTGCAGCTTGTCCTCGTCGAGCCAGGTGAGGCTCGGCAGGTACGCCACGAGCGGGATGTCGCCATAGTCGGAGAGGATCTCGGCCACCGCACTCACGCCGTCGGCGCTGCCGAGGAAGCCGACCTTCCAGGCGTTGACGGTGACGTCCTCGAGGACGGTGCGGGCCTGCTCGGCCACCGCGTCCGGATCGACCGCGTGCTGGTCGAAGGTGTCGGCGGTATCGCGCATGACGATGGCGGTGACCACCGGCAGGGCGTGCGCGCCCATCGCCGCGACGGTGGCGATGTCCCCGGACAGGCCGGCGGCGCCGCTGGCGTCGCTGGCGTTGAAGCACATCACGCAGGCAGGCGCCGGGGGCTCGCCGCCGGCTTGTTCGGGGGACTCGGGCGAGTCGGTCGGAGCGGGGTCGGGGGTCATTTCGGGCAGCTCCGGTGCCTTCCTGTGGCTGGTGGCCAAACCTCCAGCAAACTCTGAGGAACGCTGTGTAGGTCCTCACAATTCCTCGGAAATTCGAAGAATCGCGTGGCTACAATCGACGACCATTGTAGTGACGAGACCGTCTCGACGTGAGCGAACCGCGCACCTGGATGTGCCTGATCTGCGGCTGGATCTACAACGAGGCCGAAGGCGACCCGGAGCACGGCATACCCCCAGGCACCGCCTGGGCCGATGTCTCCATGAACTGGACCTGCCCGGAGTGCGGCGCGCGCAAGGAAGACTTCGAGATGGTGCAGATCTGACGCCCGGGCGCGCACTTGCAGGCCGGGCAGGTCGCGCAACCGCGGTTTCGCGCATTTGCGCCTTGGCGCATTTGCCATGAGCGAGGAGGCAAGCGCTTGGACAGCAGCAGCCAGCAGCAGGAAAGCGCCGCGACCCAGGGCGCCAGGGTCCTGGTCATCGACGACAGCAACACGATCCGCCGCAGCGCCGAGATCTTTCTGCGCCAGGGCGGGCATGAGGTCGTGCTGGCCGAGGACGGCTTCGACGCGCTCGCCAAGGTCAACGACCACACGCCCGAACTCATCTTCTGCGACATCCTGATGCCGCGCCTCGATGGCTACCAGACCTGCGCCATCATCAAACGCAACCCGCGCTTCGCGCATGTCCCGGTGATCATGTTGTCGTCCAAGGACGGCCTGTTCGACAAGGCGCGCGGGCGCATGGTGGGCTCGGAGGACTACCTGACCAAGCCTTTCACGAAAGAGCAACTGCTGCGCGCGGTGGACACGTTCCGCCGAGCCGCGGGCTGAGCGGGCGGTCGCCGGCGGCTGGCCGTCGCGCGCGAAGGACATTCCCATGGCGATCCAGAAAGTGCTGCTCGTCGACGACTCGAAGACCGAGTTGCATCACCTGTCGGAGATCCTGCTGAAGCGCGGCTACCAGGTGCGCACGGCAGAGAACGGCGACGAGGCGATGCGCCGGCTCGGCGAGGAGAAGCCCGACCTCATCCTGATGGACGTGGTGATGCCGGGGCAGAACGGCTTCCAGCTGACGCGCGCGATCACGCGCGACCCGCGCTTCGCCGACGTGCCGGTGATCATGTGCACGAGCAAGAACCAGGAGACGGACAAGGTCTGGGGGATGCGCCAGGGCGCGCGCGACTACATCGTGAAGCCGGTCAACGCCGACGAGCTCGTGGCGAAGATCAAGGCCTTCGACTGAACGAGGCGACGGCTTCTCCGCGATGGCCAACCGCGAAGCGCTCCGCGAGCTGCAAAGCCGACTGGCGGCACGGCTGCAATCGTCGCAGCACGAGTCGCGCACGGCGAACTGGCTCGCCGTCGAGAGCGGCGGCCAGGGCTTCCTGCTCGGCCTGGCCGACGCCGGCGAGATCTTTCCGCTGTCGGCGCTGAAGCCGGTGCCGCACACGCACAGCTGGTTCGCCGGTGTCGCCAATCTGCGCGGCGGGCTGCACGGCGTGGTCGACCTCGCGGCCTTTCTCGGCCTGCGCGCGCCCGCCCTGCCCGAATCGGTGCGCGAGCACGCGCGGCTGGTGGCCCTGAACCCGGCGCTGGGGGCGCAGTGCGCGCTGCTCGTCGAGCGGCTGGCGGGCTTGCGGCTGCCCGACCAGCTCGAGAGGCTCGTGATCGGCGACGAAGCCGCGCGACCGGCATTCGCCGGCCCCGTCTGGCGCGACGCCGAAGGACGCGCCTGGCAGGAGTTGAACCTCCCGGCGCTGGCCAGGCACGAGCAGTTCCTGGGCATCGCGTCATGAAGGCACACTCGGCCGCCGGGTCCGCGCCGGCCGGGCGAGGCGGCGGCGCCGGATGAATGCATAACCCTGTTCCGGACCTCCGGTCGCGACCGGCGGCCCGGCAGTCCGGATGGATGTGATGAGGGCGACATGAGCTTGTTGGACCGTCTCAAAGGCAACCCGCGCGGCAAAGGCTACCCGCAGACCGCGCCGTCGCAGTTGCCTGACTACGACGACCTCGCGCCGCCGGCCAACCCGATGGAAGCCACGGTGCGGCTCGGTCCGGGGGCGATGCCGGCGCACGCTCCCACCAATTCGGGGCGTCACGCCCATGCGCAGCCGCAGACCGGGGCGGCGCCACGCGGTGGCGCCGGCGCGGGCTCGTCGATCATCGCCGAGGCCTCGCCGTCCGAGCTGACGGGGGAGTTCCCGGAGACGCGCCTGCCGGGCGACCGCACCGAAGCCGCCAAGGGCCGGCGCCGCCTGCCCAGCCTGCCGATGATCGGCGCCTGGCCGCTCGAGCAGCAGCAGCGCGCGCTCATCGGCCTGTTCGTCGCCGGCCTGCTGCTGCTGCTGGGGGCGGTGCTGGTGGCGCTGGTCTCCGGCGCGCGCGTCTCCTCGCAGGTGGCCGCCGCCGGCCAGGCGCAGATGCAGTCGCAGCGCCTCGCCAAGTCGGTGTCACAGGCGCTGGTGGGCAGCGCGACCGCTTTCCCCGAAGTGCGCGACAGCGTCGAGGTGCTGACGCGCAACCTGCGTTCGCTGAAGTCGGGCGAGGGCGACGTGCCGGCGCTGCCCGGCGGCCTGCAGGCCCTGCTCGAGCCCATCATGCCGCTCGTCGACCGCGCCGAGAAGAACGCGGCCATCGTGCTGACACAGCAGAAGACGCTGACGCAGGTGGGCCAGGCGCTGCGCGCCATCAACCGGCAGAGTGCCGACCTGCTCGAGACGGCCGAGACGGTGTCGTCGCTGAAGCTGCAGCAGGGCGCCTCGGCGGCCGAGCTGTCCGCGGTGGGCCAGCTGGTCATGCTCACGCAGCGCATCGGCAAGAGCGCCAACGAGTTCCTCACCACCGAGGGCGTCAGCGCCGAGGCGGTGTTCCTGCTCGGCAAGGACTTGAACAGCTTCAAGGAGATCGCGCAGGGTGTCGTCAACGGCAACCCCGACCTGCGCCTGCCCGGCACGCGCGACCCGCAGGTGCGCGAGCGGCTGCAGCAGTTGCTCGCGCAGTACGAGCAGGTGCGCGGCGATGCCAGCGCCATTCTCGGCAACCTGCAGGGCCTGGTGGCGGCGCGCGAGGCGCAGAACAGCGTCGTCACCGACAGCGAGCCGCTGCGTCGCGGTCTCGATGGGCTGCAGGAGGGCCTCGCCGGCGGCGGCGGCCTGGGCATCCTCGGCCTGCTCTCGGTGCTGCTGGGCCTGGCGGCGATCGTCGGCGCCGGCTACGGGCTGCTGCGCCTGTTCGTGCAGGACCAGACGAGCCGCTCGCGCGCCGCCGAGCAGCAGCGGCTGGAGGCCGAGCGCCAGGAGCAGGAGGCCAAGCGCGTCAACGACGCCAACCAGGCGGCCATTCTGCGGCTGATGAACGAGTTGCAGACGGTGGCCGAAGGCGACCTGACGCAGACCGCCACCGTCACCGAGGACATCACCGGCGCCATCGCCGACTCGGTGAACTACACCGTGGAGGAGCTGCGCTCGCTGGTCTCGCAGGTGCAGAGCACGGCGGCGCGCGTCACCGACACGACGCTGCAGGTGGAGCAGACCTCCACCGAACTGCTCGCCGCCTCGTCCGAGCAGCTGCGCGAGATCCGCGACACCGGCGAGTCGGTGCTGCAGATGGCCGGGCGCATCAACGACGTGTCGACACAGGCGCAGCAGAGCGCGCAGGTGGCGCGCCAGTCGCTGCGCGCCTCCGAGTCGGGCCTGCAGGCGGTGCAGAACTCGATCGGCGGCATGAACTCGATCCGCGAGCAGATCCAGGAGACCTCCAAGCGCATCAAGCGCCTGGGCGAGAGCTCGCAGGAGATCGGCGAAATCACCGAGCTGATCTCCGACATTACCGAGCAGACGAACGTGCTGGCCCTGAACGCCGCCATCCAGGCGGCCAGCGCCGGCGAGGCGGGCCGCGGCTTCTCGGTCGTCGCCGAGGAAGTGCAGCGGCTGGCCGAACGCTCGGGCGACGCGACGCGGCAGATCGCCGCCATCGTGCGCACCATCCAGACCGACACGCAGGACGCGGTGGGCGCCATGGAGCGCAGCACGCAGGGCGTGGTCGAAGGGGCGCGCCTGTCCGATGCCGCCGGCGCCGCGCTCGCCGACATCGACCGCGTGACGCGCGAGCTCGCCGACCTCATCGAGCGCATCTCGGCCAACGCCTCGCGCGAGGCCGAGTCGGCCAACGAGGTGGCGGCCAACATCCAGCACATCTTCGCCGTCACCGAGCAGACCTCCGAGGGCACGCGCAGCACGGCGCAGATGGTGCGCGAGCTTTCCCGCACGGCCGACGAGCTGAAGGCCTCGGTGGCACGCTTCAAGGTCGCTTGACGCACACTTGCGCTGGCAGACGCACCCCGTCACGGTGACAAGATGAACGCAGCCGTCAACCCGGTCGCCAACCCGCGCATGGGCACGGGCGACGACCTCAGTGCCCTCGCCTGGGTGCACGAGGAGTTGCGTCGCTCGCTGGAGACGGCGCACAAGGCGCTGCGCCGTCACCTGCGGGAGGCCGAGGCCGTCGGCGCTTCCGATGTCGACACCGTCGACCCGGCGGTGCTGCGCGGGGCGCGCATGCAGATCCACCAGAGCGCCGGCGCGCTCGAACTCGTCGGCCTGTCCGAAGTGGCGGACGTGCTGCGCGCGGGCGAGAACCTGGTGACGCGCCTGGCGCAGCGCCCGCAGCTGATGGACATGGCCGCCGTCGAGACGGTCGAGCGCCTGTCCTTCGCGGTGCTCGACTTCGTCGCCCGCCAGCTGGCGGGCAAGCCGGTGTCGCCGGTGATGCTGTTCCCGCAGTACCGCGCGGCGCAGCAGCTGGCCGGCGCCGACCGCGTGCATCCGGCCGACCTGTGGCGCATCGACTTCCAGTGGCGCGAGCTGCCCGCCGAGGACGGCGTCGCGGCGCTCGCCGCCGACGACCAGGCGCGCAGCCAGATGGAGGGCCTGACGCTGGCGCTGATGCGCCAGCCGGGCGCCGACACCGTGGCACGCATCAGCGACCTGTGCGCCGGCCTCGGCCGCGGCGCCAACGGTCGGGCGCGCACGCTGTGGCAGCTGGCGGCAGCCGTCTTCGAAGGGCAGGCCACCGGCGTGCTGTCTGCCGATGTCTATACCAAGCGCCTCGCGTCGCGGCTGCTGACGCAGTTGCGCATGGCCGTGCGCGGCCAGGACGAGGTCAGCGAGCGCCTCGCGCAGGACCTCCTCTTCTTCTGCGCCCATGCCCGCCCGAGCTCGGCGGCGCTGACGCCGCGCCTGGACGCCGTGCGCCAGGCCTGGCGCCTGCAGCCGGGCGCCGAGGCCGACTACGAAACGCCACGCCTGGGCCGCTTCGACCCTGCAGTCATCGCGCTGGCGCGCAAGCGCGTGGCCAGCGCCAAGGACAACTGGGCCGCGGTGGCCGGCGGCGACATGCATCGCGCGGCCGCGCTGAACGAGCAGTTCACGCTCGTGGGCGATTCGCTGACGCGCCTGATGTCCGCCGGCGACCTGCTCGGCGCCTCGCTGCACGCGGCGGTGGCGCCGGCGGCCAATGCGCTGCAGGTGCCGTCGCCGCCGCTGGCGATGGAGGTGGCCACGGCCATGCTCTACGTCGACGCCACCATCGAGGACGGCGAGCTCGACCACCCGGAGCTGCCGGTGCGCATGCGGCGGCTGGCCAAGCGCATCGACGACGTGCGCATCGGCGTCGACGCGCTGCCGCTCGAGCCCTGGATGGAGGAGCTGTACCGCCGCGTCAGCGACCGCCAGACGATGGGCAGCGTCGTGCAGGAACTGCGTGCCTCGTTGTCCGAGGTCGAGAAGCACCTCGACCAGTATTTCCGCAACCCGGCCGAGCGCCAGGTGCTGATCGCCGTGCCGAACCAGCTCTCGGCGATGCGCGGCGTGCTCTCGGTGCTCGGCCTCGACCAGGCCTCGGCCGCCGTGCTGCACATGCGCGACGACATCGACGCGCTCGCCAACACCGAGGTCGATCCGCAGCGGGCGCGCGAGACCGGCACCTTCGATCGCGTCGCCGACAACCTGGGCACGCTCGGCTTCCTGATCGACATGCTCAGCGTGCAGCCGGCGCTGGCGAAGTCGCTGTTCCGCTTCGATCCGGTCACCGGCAACCTCTCGGCGGTGATGGGGCAGGCCGAGCGCCCTTCCGCCTTCCTCGACCTCGAACCCGACGCCGGCGACGAGGAGGCACCGTCCGAACCGTCCGACGGCGAACCCGAGCGCCTCACGGTCGCCGGCGAGTTGCCGAGCGGCGAGGGCTTCGCGCCGCTGACGCTGGAGGACTACTCGCGCCAGGTCGGCTCGGCGGCCCTCGACCCCGACACCGGCGTCGAGGAGTTGTCGCGCCAGCTCGAGCGGCTGGCGCAGCGCGCGCTCACCGCCGAGCAGCCGGCGCTGGCGCGCATCGCCGGCGACGCCCTCGACCGCCTGCGCCGCGTCACCGAAGACCTGCAGCGGCGGGCCGTGCGCACCGATCTCGCCCGCAACCTGGCCGGGCTCGGGCCGCCGCCGCCCGAACCGGCGCCGCCGCCGGCGCCCGTGCCGGCACCGCGTGCACCGGCCGTGGCCGGCGGCACCGGCCTCGAAGACGACGCCGAGATGCGCGGCATCTTCATCGAAGAGGCGCGCGAGGTGCTGGCCGAGGCCGAGGGCTCGCTCGTGCGCCTGGCCGACAGCCCCGAGAGCACGACCGAGATGACGGGCGTGCGGCGCGCCTTCCACACGCTCAAGGGCAGTTCGCGCATGGTCGGCCTGGCCGCCTTCGGCGAGGCCGCCTGGGGCTGCGAGCAGCTGTACAACGCCCGCCTGGCGCAGGCGCCGCGCGTCGACGCGCCGCTGCGCGAGTTCACGCAGGAGGCGCTCGCCTACCTCTCCGACTGGGTGGAGGCGATCGCCGCCGGCCGCGACGACGGCCACCGCGCCGAGGCCGTGTCGGCCGCCGCCGACGCGCTGCGCGTCGAAGGCCGGCGTGTCGCCATTCCGGCGCCGCTGTTGCCCATCCAGCCCGCGGTGCGGCCGCGCGCCGCCGACGAGGTCACGACGATCATGCTGCCGCGCCGCGAGGCGCCGGCAACGGCCCCGCCGCCGGAGCCGCGCACCGTGGCGCTGCCCGGCCGCGGCACGATCGCCGTGACGCTGCCGCCGACCCCGGCGCCCGAGGAGCAGCCGCGCACCGTGGCGCTGCCGGGCCGCCCCGGGCGCGAGGCGGCGCCGAGCTCCGGCTTCGGCTTCTCGCTCGACCTGTCCGAGCCCGTGCCGCCGGCGCCGCCGGCCGTCGTGCAGCGCCTCACCGAGCAGGTGCCCGAACTGCCGCGGGCCCAGGACCTGGACCTGCGCCCGCTGTCCGGGGCGCCGCGCTTCGACGCGCCGCTGCCGACGCTCGAGCAGCCCGCGGATGAACTGCCGACGAGCCCCGGCGAGCTCGACGCGCCGCTGGACTTCGACCTGCCCGAGCCTTCCGCCGTCGAGGCGACGTTGCCGGGGCTGCCGCCGCCCACGGAGACCACGGTGGCGCTCGCGCCGCCCGTGCCACCGGCCGCGCCGGCGCCGCCCGTGCCCGAGATCGCCACCTTCGACCTCGACCTCGGCAGCCTCGAAGAGACCCTGCCCACGGCGCCGCCACCGTCGCTGGCGCTGCCCGACATCGACCTCGGCGGACCTTCGTCGCGCCACGGGCTGCAGGACCTGCCGGCCGGCGACGCGCAGTCGCTGGACATCGACGCCGACGAGCTCGAGCGCGTCTTCGCCAACGAACGCGCGACGCCGCAGGCGCACCCGGCGCCGCCCGCCCCCGAATCGTCGGTCATCGACGAGCCGCTCAAGGTCATCGGGCCGCTGCGCATCTCGATCCCGCTGTTCAACATCTTCCTCAACGAGGCCGACGAGCTGTCGCGCCGGCTCGTCACCGAGCTGGCCGAGTGGGGCGTCGAGCCCGGCCGGCACCCCGTGCCCGAGAGCAGCGTGGCGCTGGCGCATTCACTCGCCGGCACCTCGGCGACGGTCGGTTATGCGGAGTTGTCGGGCCTGGCGCGCTCGCTCGAGCATGCGCTGGCGCGCTCGCACGCCGCCGGCCGCGCCCGACGCGGCGAGCCGCCGCTGTTCAGCGACGCCGCCGACGAGATCCGCCGCCTGCTGCACCAGTTCGCCGCCGGCTTCCTGCCGCCGGCTTCGGCGCAGTTGATGGAGCGGCTGGCCGAGCACGAGCACATGCCCGAGCCCGGCGCACTGGGCGAGGTGCCCGGTGTCGCGGTCGAGATCTCCGACTTCCTGCCGCTGATGGCCGAACCCGAGCCGGGGGCGGCGGTGCGCGGCGGCGGCTTCGACGACGACGAGGACATCGACGCCACCGACGCCGTCGACGAGGAGCTGTTCCCGGTCTTCGACGAAGAGGCGGCCGAGTTGCTGCCGCAGTTGCAGACACGCCTGCGCGAGTGGCACGAGCACCCGGGCGACCGCGACGCGCCCTCGGCGTGCATGCGCACGCTGCACACGTTGAAGGGTGGCGCGCGCCTGGCCGGCGCGATGCGCCTGGGCGAGATGGCGCACCGGCTGGAAACGGCGATCGAGCGCCTGGCCGGCCACGGCGCGGTGCACGCCGACGAGATCGAGCCCTTGCTGCTGCGCTCGGACCGCATGGCCACGGTGCTGGAGGCGCTGCGCGCCGCGGCGCAAGGCGAGCCGGCGCGCGCTGCCGCGGCGCCCGCGATGGCGCCCGTGCCCGAACCTTCGCCGCCGGCGCGCGAGGCCGCGGCGCCGGCGCCGCTGGAGCCGCCGATGCCGCCGGCGGCGCCGATGCCGGCACCCGTCACGGCCCTGCACGAGGCGCCCGCGCCGCGTGCGCCGGCCGGGCCGCCGGCGCTGGCGCCGAACGTCGTGCCCTTCCCGGCGCCGGTCCCGACCGGCGAACCGGCGCTCGCCGCGGCCGCCCGCCGGGCCGGCTCGCTCGTGGTGCCGATCGACTGGCAGCGTTTCCGCGCCGGTACGGCAGCGCTGGCCGAGCAGGCCGAGCGCGCCGTCGCCGGTGCCGGTGCCGCGGTGCGCGTGCGCGCCGCGCTGCTCGACCGCCTCGTCAGCCACGCCGGCGAGGTGAGCATCACGCGCGAGCGCATCGCCGGCGAGATGAAGCAGCTGTCCGGCGCCTTGTCGGAGCTCACCGACAGCCTGGAGCGCATGCGCCGCCAGCTGCGCGACATCGAGCTGCAGGCCGAGACGCAGATCAGTTCGCGCATGGAAAACGCCCGCGCCGCCGGCCAGACCTTCGATCCGCTCGAGATGGACCGCTTCACGCGCTTCCAGGAGCTGACGCGCTTCATGGCCGAGTCGGTGGCCGACGTGGCGACGCTGCAGCGCACCGTGCAGCGCACGCTGCAATCGACCGAAGACGAGCTGGCGGCGCAGGCACGCCTGACGCGCGAACTGCAGGACGACCTGCTGCGCACGCGCATGGTGGAGTTCGAGAGCGCCTCCGACCGCCTCTACCGCACCGTGCGCCAGGCCGGCAAGGAGACGGGCAAGCAGGTGCGGCTGGACATCGTCGGCGGCGCCATCGAGCTCGACCGCGGTGTGCTCGAGCGCATGATCGGCCCCTTCGAGCACCTGCTGCGCAACAGCGTCGTGCACGGCATCGAGACGCCCGAGCGGCGGCGTGCCGCCGGCAAGGACGGCACCGGCCGCATCGTCGTGCAGGTGGCGCAGGCCGGCAACGAAGTGGCGGTCGAGTTCGGCGACGACGGCGGCGGCTTCGACTACCAGCGCATCCGCGCGCGTGCCGAGGAGCGCGGCCTCATCGAGCCCGGCCAGGAGATGAGCGACGCCGAGCTCGCGCAGCTCGTCTTCGCGCCCGGCTTCTCGACCGCGGAGACGGTGAGCGAGCTCGCCGGCCGCGGCGTCGGCCTGGACGTCGTGCGCGCCGAGGTCAACGCGATGGGCGGCCGCATCGAGACGACGAGCGCGCACGGCCAGGGCACGCGCTTCCGGCTGCTGCTGCCGCTGACGACGGCGGTGACGCAGGTCGTGAACCTGCGCTGCGGCGAGTTCCAGGTCTCAGTGCCCTCCACGCTGGTGGAACTGGTCAAGCGCGTGCCGCGCGCCGACACCGAAGCGGCCTATGCCGCGGGCAGCTTCGACTTCAACGGCGAGCGCGTGCCGTTCTACTGGCTGGCCGCGCTGCTGCAGGCGGGCACGCGCGGCGACACGAGTGCCCGCTCGCAGACCCTGGTGATCATCCGCAGCGCCGCGCAGCGGGTGGCCATCCACGTCGACGAGGTGATGGGCAACCAGGAGGTGGTGGTCAAGAACGTCGGCCCGCAGCTGTCGCGCCTGCCGGGCCTCGTGGGCGTGACACTGCTGCCCTCGGGCGCTGTGGCGCTCATCTACAACCCCGTGGCGCTGGCGGCGGTGTACGCCGAGAACGCGCGCTCGCGCATGACGCTGCCGCTGCGGCCCGTGGGGCCCAAGCCCGAGCAGGCGGCGCAGGCGGCCTCGCCGCTCGTGCTGGTGGTCGACGACTCGCTCACCGTGCGCCGCGTCACGCAGCGCCTGCTCACGCGCGAGGGCTACCGCGTCGTCACCGCGAAGGACGGCCTGGAGGCGCTTGAGCGCCTGGCCGAGGAGCGGCCGGTGGTGGTGCTGTCGGACATCGAGATGCCGCGCATGGACGGCTTCGACCTCGTGCGCAACATCCGCGCCGACGAGCGCCTGGCCGACCTGGCGGTGATCATGATCACCTCGCGCATCGCCCAGAAGCACCGCGACTACGCCGCCGAGCTCGGTGTCGACCACTACCTCGGCAAGCCCTACTCCGAGGACGAACTGCTGTCGCTCGTGGCGCGTTACGCACATGGCGAGACGCTCGTCTGAGCAGCGCATCCGAATGGGCGAGAATGCCGGCTCGCCCAGGGGGCCAGAAAGAAGAGTTCGCCACACTCGAACGCCGAGCCCGCGATGACCCTCGTCGTTGACCATCTGGCCGAGCTGACCGGCTTTCGCGATCGCGACGTGCTGGACGTGATGCTCGTCAGCGCGCTGCGCGATCTGATGCGGCCCCTGTCGCTCGGCATCTACCGCGTCGTCGGCGACGCGAAGCGGCAGCACTGGCTGACGCGGGCGCGCATCGGCGAGCACGACACCGCCGCCGCCGCCGACCCGCTGTGGAGCGAGCTCGAGGACCTGCCGGCGATCGATGCCTGCCCCGAGCGCGCGACCTGCCTGCGCGAGGAGCGGCTCGTCGAGCACGCCAGCGCGGCGGCCGGCGAGCCGACACGCCTGCTCTTCCCGATCGTCAGCGAACACGAGGCGGCCGGCGTGCTCGAGATCGAGACCGTGGCGCCGATGCCCGAGGAACAGCGGCGCACGGTGCAGGGCATCCTGCGCATCTACCGCAACTTCCAGAGCCTGCTCGACTACAGCGAGCGCGACACGCTGACCGGGCTGCTCAACCGCAAGACCTTCGACGAGTGCTTCCTGCGCCTGGCGGTGGAGGCGGCCAACGGCCTGCTCGCGCGCGCGCAAGGCGGCGGCCGTCGCCAGGGCACGGGCGCGCATGTCTTCCTCGGCGTCATCGACATCGACCACTTCAAGCGCGTCAACGACACGCACGGCCACCTGATCGGCGACGAGGTGCTGCTGCTGCTGTCGCGGCAGCTGCGCGCCTGCTTCCGCTTCTACGACCACCTCTTCCGCTTCGGCGGCGAGGAGTTCGTGGTGCTGCTGCGCTGCGCGCGCGGCGACGTGGCGATGGACATCTTCGAGCGCCTGCGCGCCGCCGTCGCCGGCTACACCTTCCCGCGCGTCGGCCAGGTGACGGTGAGCGTGGGCATCAGCGCGCTGCGCGGCGGCGACACACCCAGTGCCGCCTTCGAGCGCGCCGACAAGGCGCTGTACTGGGCCAAGCAGCACGGCCGCAACCAGGTCGCCGACTTCGAGGCCCTGGTGCAGGCGGGCGAGCTCGCCGATTCCTCGCGCGCGAGCGACGTCGAGCTGTTCTGAACCGGCGCACGGCGCCATTCACCGCCCGCGCGTGGGCCTTCGTCGCCGCCCGAAGGATTGGCCGCGGCGGGGCGCTAGACTCGCGGCCCGCGATCCCGATGCAGCGCTCCGATGCCCGGCACCGGAGCGCTGCCGCCTCGAATGTTCCAGCTTCCTCATCGCGCCGTGCGGCTGACGCGGCGCGCGCGGCGTTCCTTGCCCGCGTGGCCGGTGCTCCCGGCCCTTTCCGCGCTGTTGGCGCTGTTGGCGCTGGCGACGCTGTCGGTGCTGTGGCCGGCCGCCCCGCGCGCGTTCGCCGCCGACCCACCGGGCGGCAAGGCGGCCGGGGCGTCGGCTGCGGCAAGGCCTGCGCTCACCGTCACCGTCGTGTCCCCGTCGCCGGTGTCCTGGCCGCAGACGGTGGCCGCCAACGGCTCCATCTTCGCCTGGCAGGAAGCGAGCGTCGGGTCCGAGACGCCCGGCTGGCGCATCGCCGAGGTGCGCGCGCAGGTCGGCGACAGCGTGCGCCGCGGCCAGGTGCTGGCCGTCTTCGCCACCGAGCTGGCCGAGGCCGACCTCGCGCAACAGCGCGCCGCGCTCGCCGAGGCCGAGGCCCTGCTCGCCGAGGCGACGACCAACGCCAACCGCGCGCGCGAGCTGCAGCCCAGCGGCGTGCTCAGCGCGCAGCAGACGCAGCAGCTGCTGACGGTCGAGCGCACGGCCGCGGCGCGCCTGGAGGCGCAGCGCGCGGCGCTCGCCGCGCAACAGCTGCGCCTGAAGCAGGCGCAGGTGCTGGCCCCCGACAGCGGCATCATCTCGGCGCGCTGGGCCACCGTCGGCGCCGTCGTGCAGCCGGGGCAGGAGCTTTTCCGCCTCATCCGCCAGGGCCGGCTGGAGTGGCGTGCCGAGGTGACGGCGGCCGACCTGGCGCTGATCAAGGCGGGCCAGGCCGTGCGCGTCAGCGCCGTGGGTGCGCCGCCGACGGGCGGCCGCGTGCGCATGGTCGCGCCGACGGTCGACGCGGCGACGCGCAACGGCCTCGTCTTCGTCGACCTGCTGCCGCCCGGCACCGGGGCGGCTCGAGGCGCGCCTGCCGGCGCGCGGGCAGGCATGTTCGCGCGCGGCGAGTTCGAGGTCGGCAACGGCCAGGCGCTGACGCTGCCGCAGACCGCGGTGCTGCAGCGCGAAGGATTCAGCTATGTCTTCAAGGTCGGCGCCGAGCACAAGGTGCAGCAGATCAAGGTGAGCGTGGGGCGGCGCCTCGGCGACCGCATCGAGATCACGGCCGGGCTCGAGCCGGCCGCGCGCGTCGTCGCGCATGGGGCTGGTTTCCTCGGCGACGGCGACCTGGTGCGTGTCGTCGAGGCGGCCGCCGCCGCAACGGCAGCGCCGGGCAAGGCCGCCTCCGCGGCTGTGCCGGGGAAGAAGTGATGCCGGCGCCCGCCCTGCCGGCGCGCGTGGCCATAGGCAACGGAGCGCGGCCATGAACGTCTCCGCCTGGTGCATCAAGAACCCGATCCCGGCGCTGATGCTCTTCGTGATGCTGTCGCTCGCCGGTGCGCTCGGCTTCAAGTCGATGAAGGTGCAGCAGTTCCCGGACATCGACCTGCCCACCATCAACATCACCGCCAGCCTGCCCGGCGCCGCGCCGGCGCAGCTCGAGACCGAGGTCGCGCGCAAGATCGAGAACTCGGTGGCCGCGCTGCAGGGCGTGAAGAACATCTACACCAAGGTGCAGGATGGCGTGGCCATCGTCACCGTCGAGTTCCGCCTCGAGAAGCCGACCCAGGAGGCCCTGGACGACACGCGCGCCGCCGTCTCGCGCATCCGCTCCGACCTGCCGGCCGACCTGCGTGAACCGGTGGTGACCAAGCTCGACCTCGCCGGCACGCCGATCCTCACCTACACGGTGGCCTCGGAGCGCACGGACCGAATGGACGGCATGGACGAGGAGGCGCTGTCGTGGTTCGTCGACAACCAGGTCAGCAAGGCCGTGCTCGCGGTGCGCGGTGTCGGCTCGGTGGCGCGGGTGGGCGGCGTGACGCGCGAGGTGCGCGTCGAGCTCGACCCGGCGCGCCTGCTGGCGCTGAGCGCGAGCGCCGCCGACATCTCGCGCCAGCTGCGCGCCATGCAGCAGGAAGCCCCGGGCGGCCGCGCCGATGTCGGCGGCATCGAGCAGAGTGTCCGCACCATCGCCACCGTGGCCGGCGCCGCCGAGCTGGCGCGCATGGAGGTGACGCTCGGCGACGGCCGCCGCATCCGCCTCGACCAGGTGGCGACGGTGGCCGATACGGTGGCCGAGCCACGCAGCGCCGCGCTCGTGAACGGCAAGGCGGCGGTCGGCTTCGAGGTCGTGCGCTCGCGCGGCGCCAGCGAGACCGATGTCGCCGAGGGCGTGCGCGCGGCACTGGCCAAGCTCGCTGCCGAGCACCCGGACGTCAAGATCACCGAGGTCTTCAACTTCGTCGAGCCCACGGTGGAGAACTTCCACGGCTCGATGATCCTGCTCATCGAGGGCGCGGTGCTCGCCGTCATCGTCGTGTGGCTGTTCCTGCGCGACTGGCGGGCCACGCTGGTGGCGGCGACGGCGCTGCCGCTGTCGGTGCTGCCGGCCTTCGCGGTCATGCACTACCTGTTCGGCTTCTCGCTCAACGTGGTGACGCTCCTGAGCCTGTAGCTCGTCGTCGGCATCCTCGTCGACGACGCCATCGTCGAGATCGAGAACATCGTGCGCCACCAGCGCATGGGCAAGAGCCCCTATGTGGCGGCAATGGAGGCGGCGGACGAGATCGGCCTGGCGGTCATCGCCACCACCTTCACGCTCATCGCGGTCTTCCTGCCCACGGCCTTCATGGCCGGCGTGCCGGGCAAGTTCTTCGTGCAGTTCGGCTGGACGGCGGCGATCGCGGTCTTCTTCTCGCTCGTCGTGGCGCGCATGCTGACGCCGATGATGGCCGCCTACGTGCTGAAGCCGCCGAAGAAGGCGCACGGCGATCCCGGCTGGATGAAGCTGTACCTGCGCTGGGCCGCGTTCTGCCTGAAGCACCGCATCGTGACGTTGCTGGCGACGATGGTCTTCTTCTTCGGCAGCTTCGGGCTCGCCGGCCTGCTGCCCACCGGCTTCATCCCGCCCGACGACTTCGGCCAGACGCAGGTGTCGCTGACGCTGCCGCCCGGGTCCACGTTCCAGCAGACCCTGGCCGCGGCCGAGCGGGCACGCGACCTCGTGCAGGGGCACAAGCAGGTGCAACTCGTCTACACCACGGTGGGCGGCGGCAGCACAGGCACCGACATCTGGACGCCCGGCGGCGGCCTGCCCGAGGTGCGCAAGGCGACGCTGACGCTGAAGCTCACGCACCGCAGCGACCGCCCCGGCATCAGCAAGCAGGATGTGGAGAGCGAGCTGCGCCAGGCCCTCGATGTGCTGCCCGGCGTGCGCGTCAAGGTCGGCTTCGGGCAGAGCAGCGAGAAGTACGTGCTCGTGCTCGCGGGCGAAGACGGCGTCGCGCTCACCGCGCATGCCGCCAAGGTCGAGCGCGAGCTGCGCACGCTGCCCGGCATCGGCAACGTCACCTCGAGCTCGAGCCTCGTGCGGCCCGAGCTCATCGTGCGCCCCGATTTCGCGAAGGCGGCCGACCTCGGCGTCACCTCGGCGGCGATCGCCGATACGCTGCGCATCGCCACCGCCGGCGACTTCGACCAGAGCCTGCCCAAGCTCAACCTGGCGCAGCGCCAGGTGCCCATCGTCGTGCGCCTGCCGGCCACGGCACGCACCGACCTCGCGCTGCTCGAGCGCCTGCCGGTGCCCGGCCGCAGCGGCCCCGTGATGCTGGGCAACGTGGCCAGCGTCACCATCGACAGCGGCCCGGCCGAGATCGACCGCTACAACCGCCAGCGCAACGTCAACTTCGAGATCGAGCTGAACCAGCAGCCGCTCGGCGCCGTGAAGGACGCGGCGCTCGCGCTGCCGACGCTGAAGAGCCTGCCGGCCGGCATCATCGTCACCGAGATCGGCGACGCCGAGGCGATGGCCGAGCTGTTCGACAGCTTCGGCCTCGCCATGCTCACCGGTGTGCTGTGCATCTACATCGTGCTCGTGCTGCTGTTCAAGGACTTCGTGCAGCCGGTCACCATCCTCGGCGCGCTCGTGCTGTCGATCCCGGGCGCCTTCGTGGCGCTGTTCATCACGCACACGGCGCTGTCGATGCCGAGCATGATCGGGCTCATCATGCTGATGGGCATCGCGACGAAGAACTCGATCCTGCTCGTCGACTACGTGATCATGGCGCGCCGCGACCATCACCTCCCGCGCCTCGAGGCGGTGCTCGACGCCTGCCACAAGCGCGCGCGGCCGATCGTCATGACGACCATCGCGATGGCCGCCGGCATGCTGCCCATCGCCCTGGGCATCGGTGTCGACCCGAGCTTCCGTGCACCGATGGCCATCGTCGTCATCGGCGGCCTCATCACCTCCACGTTCCTGAGCCTGCTCGTGATCCCGGTGCTTTTCACCTACGTCGACGACGCCATCACGCTCCTTCGCCGGGCGCTGCGGATGCCGCCGCGCACGTACGGTGCAGCGGGTGCCGCGGGTGCCGCGGGTGCCGCACGCGGCGCGCCGCAGCCGGCGGCGGGGGCGGGCACGTGAGCAGCGCCCCGGATCCGCAGACGCACGGGTCGCCGCGCGCGGTGGTGCGCCGCCGCGCCTTCGTCGTCGCGGCGGCGGCCTGCGTGGCGGCACCGATCCTGCTGCGCCCCGCCCGCGCCGCCACCGAGGCATCCGCCGGATACGAGATGCTCGACTTCGACTGGACCGACGCGCGCCGGCAGCGCCCGGTGCCTGCGCGCCTGTACCTGCCGCGCACGGCGGCGGCGGGCGCGCCGGTGCCGCTGGTGGTGTTCTCGCACGGCATCGGCAGCACGCGCGAGCGCTACCGCTGGATCGGCCAGCACCTGGCCGTGCAGGGCCACGCCTGCCTGCACACGCAGCACGTGGGCAGCGACAGGCAGGTCTGGGCCGGCAACCCGCTCTCGGTCGTCACGCGGCTGTGGGGTGCGGCGCAGGAGGGCGAGGCGGTGGCGCGCGTCGCCGACGTCCGCTTCGCCCTCGACACGCTGCTGGCCGGCGAGCTGGCGCCACGGCTGGACGAGCGCCGCATCGTGCTCGCCGGGCACAGCTACGGCGCCAATACGACGCTGCTGGCCGCCGGCGCGGTGGTGCAGCGCGAGGGCCGGCCGCTGGCGCTGCGCGACGACCGCGTGCGCGCCGCCATCGTGCTCTCGGCGCCGCCGTTCTACGGCGAGGGCGATCCGCAGCGCATCCTGGCCGGCGTCGGCGTGCCCAGCCTGCACGTCACGGCCACCGAGGACATCATCCGCATCCCCGGCTACTACAGTGGCGCCGACGACCGGCTGGCCGTCTTCCAGGCCACCGGCGGGGCGCGCGGCCCGCGCAAGTGGCTGGCGATGTTCGAAGGTGGCTCGCACGGCATCTTCACCGACCGGCCGACCGCCGGCGGCGCGCTGCTGAACCCGCAGGTGAAGGAGGCGACGAAGGCGCTCGCGCTGGCGTTCCTGCGCGCCGTGCTCGAGGACGACGATGCGGCCATCCGCGCCTGGCCGCAGCGGTTTGCCTCGCTGCTGTCGCGCTTCGAGGCCTCGCCGGCCTGAACGCCCTGCCGGCGCCGCGGCAGCGCGGCGCCCGGGCCCACCCGCCGCGTGGCCGCGCGGATGCGGTTGTGCTTGGCACTGGAAGCGACGGCGACGGCGCTCGATGGGTCTTGCACGAGCGCACGGGAATAAAATGCCCTCCATGGCCACCGGTTCTCGCATCGACCTGACGAACCAGTTCCTGATCGCCATGCCCGGCATGGCCGACGACACGTTCAAGGGCACCGTCGTCTACCTCTGCGAGCACACGGAAAAGGGCGCGCTCGGGCTCGTCATCAACAAGCCCATCGACATCAAGCTGAAGAACCTGTTCGAGAAGGTGGACCTGTCCGAGCCGCCTGAGCCGCTCGCGGAGCAGCCGGTGTACTTCGGCGGTCCGGTGCAGACCGAACGCGGCTTCGTGCTGCACGAGCGCCAGGGCGAGGGCACGAGCCCGTACAACTCGACGCTCGCCATCGCCGACAGCGGCCTCGAGATGACGACGAGCAAGGACGTGCTCGAGGCCATGTCCAACGGCGCCGGGCCGAAGAAGGTGCTGATCACGCTCGGCTACAGCGGCTGGGAGGCCGGCCAGCTCGAGGACGAGATCGGCCGCAACGGCTGGCTCACCGTCGGCGCCGACCCGGCCATCATCTTCGACACCCCCAACGACAAGCGCTACGACCGCGCGCTGTCGCTGCTCGGCTTCGACCCGCGCATGCTGTCGCAGGACGCGGGGCACGCATGACGGCGGCGGCGCCCCCCGCCGCCCGCCGCCATCCCGTCTCGTTCCTGGCTTTCGACTTCGGGATCCGCCGCGTCGGCGTGGCGGCCGGCAACTCGCTGCTGCGCAGCGCGCAGGCGCTCACCACGGTGCAGGCGCAGGGCGACGCCCGCTTCGCCGCCATCGCCCGCCTCGTCGACGAGTGGCGCCCCGCTGCGCTGGTGGTCGGCGTGCCCTTCCATCCCGACGGCGCGGCGCACGACAATACGCGCCGGGCGCGCGCCTTCGGCCGCCAGTTGCACGGCCGCTTCCACCTGCCGGTGCATGAGGTGGACGAGCGCTACAGCACCACCGAAGCGCTGGCGCAGCGGGCGGCCGATGCCGATGCGGCCGCCGCGGCCATCATCCTCGAACAGTTCCTGCGTTCCCTGCCTGCCGACCCACCCGCCGAGCCCGACGATGCTGCAGCTTGACGCCGAGGCGCTCTACACCGACTTGCGCGAGGCGGTGCGTCGCATCCTGCGGCCGCAGGCGGCCGGTCCCACGAGCCTGGTGGGCATCTGGTCGGGCGGCGCCTGGCTCGCCGAGCGGCTGCAACACGACCTCGGCCTGCCCGGGGCCCACGGCGTCATCTCGAGCACGCTGCACCGCGACGACTTCGGCTCGCGTGGTCTCTCGGCGCGCACCGATGCGACACAGCTGCCGTTCGACATCGAGGGCCGCCACATCGTGCTCGTGGACGACGTGCTCTACACGGGCCGCACCGTGCGCGCCGTCATCAACGAGCTCTACGACTTCGGCCGCCCGGCGAGCGTGATGCTGGCCGTGCTGGTCGATCGCGGCGGGCGCGAACTGCCCATCGAGGCGGCCTGCGCGGCGGCGCGCATCGTGCTGCCGGCGACGCAGAAGCTGACGCTGGCGCGCGACGAGGCGGGCCGCTTCTCCTTCGCCGTGCGCGAAGTCCGGGAGGGGAGCCGCTGATGCTCTCGCGCCGCAACCCGCAGCTCAACGCCCACGGCGAGCTCATCCACCTGCTGTCCATCGAGGGCCTGCCGCGCGCCATCCTGACGCAGATCCTCGACACCGCAGGCACCTTCCTCAGCGTCAACGAGCGCGAGGTGAAGAAGGTGCCGCTGCTGCGCGGCAAGAGCGTCTTCAACCTCTTCTTCGAGAACAGCACGCGTACGCGCACGACCTTCGAGATCGCGGCCAAGCGCCTTTCCGCCGACGTCATCAACCTCGACATCGCGCGCAGCAGCACGGCCAAGGGCGAGAGCCTGCTCGACACCATCGCCAACCTCTCGGCGATGCATGCCGACATGTTCATCGTGCGCCATGCCGAGAGCGGCGCGCCGTACCTGATCGCGCAGCACGTGGCGCCGCACGTGCACGTGGTCAACGCCGGCGACGGGCGCCACGCGCACCCGACGCAGGCGCTGCTGGACATGTACACGATCCGCCACTTCAAGCGCGACTTCACGAACCTCACCGTGGCGGTGGTGGGTGACATCGTGCACTCGCGCGTGGCGCGCTCGGACATCCACGCGCTCACGACGCTCGGCGTGCCCGAGATCCGCGCCGTCGGCCCGAAAACGCTGGTGCCGGGCGACCTGGCGCCGATGGGCGTGCGCGTGTGCCACGACATGGCCGAGGGCATCCGCGGCGCCGACGTGATCATCATGCTCAGGCTGCAGAACGAGCGCATGAGCGGCGCCATGCTGCCCAGCGCCGGCGAGTTCTTCATGACCTACGGCCTGACGCCGGAGAAGCTGGCGCTGGCGGCACCCGACGCCATCGTCATGCACCCGGGGCCGATCAACCGCGGCGTCGAGATCGACTCGCAGGTGGCCGACGGGCGCGCCAGCGTCATCCTGCCGCAGGTGACCTTCGGCATCGCGGTGCGCATGGCGGTGATGAGCCTGATCGCGGGGAACCAGGCGTGAAGTGGCGGGTTGTTCGTCCAGTGGGGGGCGGGGTTGGGGATCGCCCTCGGGCGACTTGGGGGGCGCGCCGAGGACGCCGGGTGGTCGGCTCTGCTCGTGTCCTCTTTCGGGCGCCCGGCTCGCAAGCTCGCAGGGCGCCCGAATGCCCCCTTTACCTCGCTGAGCCGACCACCCGGCGTCCCCGGCGGGCACCAAGGTTTGCATGCGACGAGCGCGTGCCACCCAAGTGCCGGATCGGGCCGATGGGGCGCCCTGCGCAGCGAGGTAAAGGGGGCATCCGGGGGCCCTGCGAGCTTGCGAGCCGGGCCGCCGGAAGAGGACACGAGCGAAGCAGGGTGCCCCGTCGGCCCGATCCCGCGCCGATGGTCGCACGCCCGCCCGTGACAAGTACCGGCCCGGCCACACCCCGGCCGCCCACCCGATCACATCCACCGCAAGACGACGAGAGAGCGAAGTGAAGACCCTGATCCGAGGCGGTCGTGTGGTCGACCCCGCGAGCGGGCGCGACGAGGTGGCCGACGTGGCCATCGCGGCCGACCGCATCGTGCGCATCGGCCCCGGCCTCGCCGGGCGCGGCTTCGACGCCGAGCGCATCATCGACGCCACCGGCCTCGTCGTCGTGCCCGGCCTCGTCGACCTCGCGGCGCGCCTGCGCGAGCCCGGCCACGAGCACGAGGGCATGCTCGAGAGCGAGCTCGCCGCCGCCGCGGCCGGCGGCGTGACGAGCCTCGTCTGCCCGCCCGACACCGACCCCGTGCTCGACGAGCCGGGCCTGGTCGAGATGCTCAAGTTCCGCGCCCGCAAGCTCTCGCGCTGCCGCGTCTTCCCGCTCGGCGCGCTGACGCGTGGCCTCGAGGGCGCGGTGCTCACCGAGATGGCCGAGCTCACGGCCGCCGGCTGCATCGGCTTCAGCCAGGCCGACGTGGCCGTGCGCGACACCAACGTGCTGATGCGGGCGCTGCAATACGCGGCCACCTTCGGCTGCACGGTGTGGCTGCGGCCGCAGGACCCGTGGCTCGGTGGCGGGGTGGCGGCCAGCGGCGCCGTGGCGACGCGCCTCGGCCTCTCGGGCGTGCCGGTGCAGGCCGAGACCATCGCGCTGCACCAGATCATCGAGCTCGTGCGCGCCACGAACGCCCGCGTACACCTGGCGCGCCTTTCCAGCGCCGCCGGCGTGGCGCTGGTGCGTGCCGCCAAGGCCGCGGGGCTGCCGGTGACGGCCGACGTGAGCATCAACTCGCTGCACCTCACCGATGTCGACATCGGCTACTTCAACGCCGACATGCGCCTGACGCCGCCGCTGCGCCAGGGCGCCGACCGCGATGCGCTGCGCGCCGGGCTCGCCGACGGCACGCTCGATGCGCTCGTCTCCGACCACAACCCGGTGGCCGACGACATGAAGAACCTGCCCTTCGGCGAGGCCGAGCCCGGCGCCACCGGG
Organism: Burkholderiales bacterium; assembly: GCA_016223165.1. Lineage (GTDB taxonomy): Bacteria > Pseudomonadota > Gammaproteobacteria > Burkholderiales > Burkholderiaceae_C > Rubrivivax. The sequence goes on along the minus strand of JACRPO010000009.1, from coordinate 1,310,261 downwards.
CTCGAGTTGCTGTTGAGCCTGGCGCTGCGCTGGGGGCGCGACAGCGGCCTCGAGCTCGCGCGGACGCTCGGCTGCGTCACGCAGGGGCCGGTGCGCGTGCTCGGCGAGTCGATCGGCTCGCTGGCGGGGAGTGCCGGGCGCCTCGTGGAGGGCGGCGTCGCCGACCTGTGCCTCTTCGACCCCGGTGCCGAGTGGGCGGTGGCGCCGGAACGGCTGCGCAGTCAGGGGCGGCACACGCCCTTCTCGTTCGCCGGCTCCGGCATGGCGCTGCCCGGGCGCGTGTGCGCGACGCTGGTGGCGGGCACCATCGCCCATGAGTCGCGCTGAGGGCGGGGGCGGGGGCGGCGCGCCGGCCGGGACCGCAGCGCGCCAGGGCGCGACAGCGCCTGCGGCCCGGGCCGCCACGGCCGCTCCGCAGGCGCCCACGGGGCTCGCGGCATCGTTGCGTGGCGCCTGGCGGCTGGCGCGCGTCGCGATGCACGGGCTGCACGGGCTGGCGGTGGTGCTGTTCGTCTTCCCGCATCTCGACCTGGCGGCGCGGCAGGTGCGCATCCGCTGGTGGGCGGGCAGGATGTTCCGCCTGTTCGGCATGCGGCTCGAGGTGAGCGGGCCCTTCCGTCCGGGCGCCAAGCTGCTGGTGGCCAACCATGTCTCGTGGCTGGACATCCTGGCCGTGCACGCCGCCTGCCCCGAGGCGCGCTTCGTCAGCAAGGCCGAGGTGCGGCACTGGCCGCTCGTCAACCGCCTCGTCGACGCCGCGCGCACGCTGTACCTGCAGCGCGAGCGCGCCCGCGACGCGCTGCGCGTCGTGCACGAGATGGCGCAGGCGCTGCAGCACGGCGACACGGTGGCCGTGTTCCCCGAAGGCACCACGGGCACCGGGCACGAGCTGCTGCCCTTTCATGCCAACCTGCTGCAGGCCGCCATCAGCACCGGCACGCCGGCGCAGCCGGTGGTGCTGCGCTATGCCGATGCCGACGCGCCGGTGAGCACGGCCGTCGACTTCACGGGCGACATCACGCTCGTGCAGAGCCTGTGGGCGCTGGCGCGCGCCCGCCGCATGGTCGTCAGCGTGCAGGTGCTGACGGCGCAGGGAACACTGCACGCCGATCGCCGGGCGCTGGCCGAACGCCTGCGCCAGCTCATTGCCGAGGCCCTGCGGGCGCAGCGCGGCGTGTAGAGTCCGCCGCATGGATCGGTCCCGCTCCGGAGGCCCCGGAGACCGCGCACGGTGCCTGCTGCTCGTCTTCGACGACGAGCACGAGCGTGCCATGGGCCGGGCGCTTGCGCACGCGCTGGGCTGGCCACTCGACGTCGTGCGGCGGCATGCCTTCCCCGACGGCGAGACGCGCCTGACGCTGCCGCCGGCCTTGCCGCCCGAGGTGGTGCTGCTGCGCGGCCTGCAGGACCCCAACGCCAAGCTGACCGAGCTGCTGCTTGCCGCCGCCGGCGCGCGCGAGCTCGGCGCCGACGGTCTGACGCTGATCTGCCCCTACCTTGCCTACATGCGGCAGGACATGGCCTTCGCGCCCGGCGAGGTGGTGAGCCAGCGCCATCTCGGCGCCCTGCTGGCGCAGGCCTTCGACAGCGTGATCACGGTCGACCCGCACCTGCACCGCGTCGCCACGCTCGACGAGGTGCTGCCGGGCCGGCGTGGCATGTCGCTGAGCGCCGCGCCGATGCTCGGCCGGTTCGTCGCCGACCGCGTGCCGGGCGCGCTGCTGCTGGCGCCCGACGAGGAGGCCGGCCGCTGGGTGCGCGCCGCCGCCGAGGCGGCGGCGCTGGACCACGCGGTGTGCCTGAAAGAGCGGCGCGGCGACCGCGATGTCTCGGTCTCGCTGCATGGTGCACCGGTGCGCGGGCGCGCCGTCGTCGTGCTCGACGACGTGGCCAGCACGGGCCGCACGCTCGCCGCCGCGGCGCGGGCCGCCCTCGCCGCCGGCGCCGCGGGCGTCGACGTGGCCGTGACGCACGCGCTCTTCGTCGGCGACGCCTTTGCGCACGTCGCTGCCGCCGGCGTGCGCCGGGTCTGGAGCAGCGACTGTGTGCCGCATGCCAGCAACGCCGTGAGCGTGGTGCCGCTGCTGGCCGGCGCGCTGGAGCGGGTCTTGGGGTGAGCGGATGAGCGCACCGGCCCGCGTGCCCCTCACCGAGGTGGCCGACCTGATGTCGCCGGGCCAGCCGCTGCCCTTCCGCGTGCACGACTCGCTCGGCCGCCTGCTGCTGGCGCAGGGCCAGCGCATCCACGACGTGCGCCAACTGCAGGCGCTGCTCGAGCGCGGCGCCTGCGTCGAATACGAAGAGGTGCAGGAAGTGCGGAGCAAGCGCGCCGCCGCGGCCGCCGTCGGCGGCGGGCGTGTGCCTTCGACGCGCGAACTGACCTGGTTCGACCGTTTCGACCAGCAGGTCTGGGCGTTGGACAGCCTGCTGCGCGCCCTCGTCAAGGGCGACCTTCGCAGCGAGGTCGAGGGCGGCGGGCTGGCGGCGCAGATCGGTGCCTTCGGCGACGCATTCATCGAGCTGGTCGAGCGGCACCCCGACGCCGCCCTCTTCCACGCCGTGCGGCAGGACGACAAGCGCTACGCCCTCTATGCGCTGACGCACGCGCTGCACGCGGCGACAGTGACGCTGCTGGCGGCGCGCCAGATCGGCTGGCCGGCGCCGCAGGTGCGCGGCGCCGCGCTCGCGACCCTGACGATGAACGCCGCCATCGTCGACCTGCAGGGGCGCATGGCCGAGCAGAAGGAGCCGCCGAGCAAGGCCCAGCTCGACCAGATCCGTGCGCACCCGCACCGCTCGGCCGAACTCCTGGCCGCGGCCGGCGTTGCCGACGAGGCCTGGCTGCAGGCCGTGCGCGACCACCATGAGCGCACCCAGGGCGGTTACCCGAAGGGCGGCGCCGAGCCGGGCGAAGTGGCGCGCCTCGTGCGCGCCGCCGACGTCTACACGGCCAAGATCAGCCCGCGCGCCTTGCGCATGCCGCAGACGCCGCAGGCGGCGGCACGCCAGCTCTTCCAGGAAGAGGGCGGCGGCCCGCTCGCGGCCGCGCTCATCAAGACGGTGGGCGTGTACCCGCCGGGTGATCTCGTCACGCTGAAGAACGGCGAGACCGCCGTCGTCGTCATGCGTACCGCGGCGGGCAACGCCCCGCAGGTGGCGGTACTGCTCAGCGCACAGGGCAAGCCGGTGCCCGGCGCGCCGCGCCGCGACACCGGCCAGGCCGACACGGCCATTGCCGGGCCGCTGGCAGACCGCTCCAAGGTCGGGCGCGTGCTCCCCGAGGCGGTGTACGGGCTGTTGAAGTAGCGCCGGCTTCGTGGTGCCCGGCCTGCCGCGGGCGCGTCAGCCTTTGCGGCCTTGCGCGGCCACCGCCGCGGCGGCCCGCGCCACGGCCTCGGGGTCGCCGAGGTAGCGGCGCGAGATCGGCTTCAGCGCGGCGTCGAGCTCGTAGACGAGCGGGATGCCGTTGGGGATGTTCAGGCCCACGATGTCGGCGTCGCTGATGCCGTCGAGGTACTTGACGAGAGCGCGGATGCTGTTGCCGTGCGCGGCGATGACGAGGCGCTGGCCGCTCCTGATGGCCGGCGCCAGGCGCTCGTTCCAGCAGGGCAGCACGCGCGCCACGGTGTCCTTCAGGCACTCGGTGAGCGGCACCTGACCGGGCGGCAGGCTCGCGTAGCGCAGGTCGCCGCGCTGGCCGCGCGGGTCGGCCGGGTCCAGCGCCGGCGGTGGCGTGTCGTAGCTGCGCCGCCAGACCAGCACCTGCTCGTCGCCGTACTGGCGCGCCATGTCGGCCTTGTTCAGGCCTTGCAGCGCGCCGTAGTGGCGCTCGTTCAGGCGCCAGTCGTTCTGCACCGGCAGCCAGGTGCGGTCCATCGCGTCCAGGCAATGCCACAGCGTCCAGATGGCGCGCTTGAGCACCGACGTGATCGCGAGGTCGAACTCGAAGCCGGCGGCCTTGAGCAACTCGCCCGCCTGCACGGCCTGCGCGACGCCGGTGGGCGTGAGCGGCACGTCGGTCCAGCCGGTGAAGCGGTTTTCGAGGTTCCACGTGCTTTCGCCGTGACGGATGAGGACGAGCTGGTGCATGGTGGGGCCGCGGCGGGCCTTGAAGGGCCGTGACAGGCGAGCCGAAAACTATAATTCGCGCTTCCTTCCGCACCGGCAGCACCCGTCGTGAAATTCATCGTCGAGAACTGGATCCTCATCCTCGTGGCATTCGTCTCCGGCGGCATGCTGGTATGGCCCATGGTGCGCAAGGGTGGCGGCGGCGGTTCGGTGCCCACGAGCGAGGCCGTGCGCCTGATCAATCGCGAGAAGGGCGTGCTCGTCGACGTGGGCGAGCCCGACGAATACGCGGCCGGCCACGCCGCCGGGGCGCGCAACGTGCCGTTCGGGCAGATCGAGGGCAGCAAGGATCTGCCCTCGAACAAGGCCCTGCCGCTGCTCGTGATGTGCCCGACCGGCGCGCGCGCCGCGCGCGCTGCGGCCGCACTTCGCAAGGCCGGCTACGAGCGTGCGGTGGCCGTGGGCGGCGGCACCGCCGCCTGGCGCGAGGCGCAGCTGCCGATCGAGCGCAGCGAGGCGGGCAAGCCGACCGGCAAGCCCTCGGACAAGACGGCGGACAAGACTGCGGACAAGGCCACGGAGAAGTCGGCCTGAGCGTGGGTGATAGCCGCCGGTGCCGAGCAGGCCCGGCGCGGCCCGCGGAGAATTGCGCCGCTTCTGATGGCGCCTTGATTGCGCCCTGATTGCACCCTGATTGCACCCTGATTGCACCCTGATTGCACCGCTCTCGATGGTTGCCGCTTTCAGGGTGCCGGGCTCCGATTCCGACAAACGCGCGCCCGCTGCGCGCCCCGAGGACAACCGCATGAATCCGGTGAGGATGTACACGACGCAGGTCTGCCCGTACTGCGTGCGTGCCAAGGCCCTGCTCAGGCAGCGCGGCGTGGCCGAGATCGAGGAGATCCGCGTCGACCTCGACCCCTCGCAGCGTGAGCACATGGTCCACCTCACCGGGCGGCGCACGGTGCCGCAGATCTTCATCGGCGGCCGGCATGTCGGCGGCTGCGACGAGCTGATCGCGCTCGACCAGGCCGGCGGCCTGATGCCGATGCTGGCCGCGGGCCGATAATCCGCCGTTCCGGCCACGCGCGCCGTGGCCCCACGCGGCTTCGCGTCGGCCGGGCCGCGGGCCCGAGCCCAGTGCCTGCTTCCTGCCAGCCCCCTACCGGACCCCCACCATGGCCGACGACGCGAACCCCGTATTCCAGATCCAGCGCATGTACCTGAAGGACCTGTCGCTGGAGCAGCCCAATTCACCGCAGATCCTGCTCGAGCAGGCACAGCCGCAGGTCGACATCAACCTCGCGATGGGCGCCGAGCAGGTGGTCGACGGCATCTACGAGGTCACCGTCACCGCCACCGTGACGACGAAGGTCGGCGAGAAGGTGCTCTTCCTGGTCGAGGCCAAGCAGGCCGGCATCTTCGAGATCCGCAACGTGCCCGAGGACCAGCTGCAGGGCATCATCGGCGTCGTCTGCCCGCAGATGGTCTACCCGTACCTGCGCGCCATCGTCTCCGACGTCTGCACGCGCGCCGGCTTCCCGCCCATCGTGCTCACGGAAGTGAACTTCCAGGCCATGTTCGAAGCGCAGGCGCAGCAGCAGGCGGTGGCCGCCAACGGCGGCTCGGGCGCCTCGCGCATCATCACCGGCGCCAACTGACGCCGCGGCTCCGGGCGGGTGCAGCGCAAGAGGCGCGCGGCAACGCAGTCCGGGCCACGAGCGGCCCCACAGCACCCACAGCGCCCACGAGCGCCCACGAGCGGCCACGATGAAGATCGCCATCATCGGCGCCGGTGCCTGGGGCACCGCCATCGCGATGGCCGCGGCAGCCCGGCAGCACGAGGTGCTGCTGTGGGCGCGTGATGCAGCGCAGGCCGCCGCGATGCAGCGCGAGCGCCGCAACGCGCGCTACCTGCCCGAGGTGGCGCTGCCGCCCGCCCTGCACGTGAGCGCCGACGAGCGCGCCGCGCTCGCGCACGGCCAAGGCGGGCTCACGATCCTGGCGACGCCGATGGCGGCGCTGCGCGAGCGCCTGGCCGCCGTGGCCGGCGACGGCCGGCCCGTGCTGTGGCTGAGCAAGGGCTTCGAGTCCGGCACCGGCGCGCTCGGCCATGAAGTCGCAAGGGAGGTCGCAGGGCAGGTCGCGAACGCGGTGCCGTTCGCCTCCCCGTTCGCCTGCGGCGTGATCTCGGGCCCGAGCTTCGCGCTCGAGGTGGCACGCGGGCAGCCGACGGCGCTGGTGGCGGCGAGCGCCGACGCCGCGCTCGCCGCGGCCGCGGTGCAGGCGCTGCACGGCGAGACCTTGCGCGTCTACTCGTCGAGCGACATCGTCGGCGTCGAGGTCGGCGGAGCGGTGAAGAACGTGCTCGCCATCGCCGTGGGTGCGCTCGACGGCATGCAGCTCGGCCTGAACGCCCGCGCCGCCCTCATCACGCGCGGCCTCGCGGAGATGACGCGCCTGGGCGTGGCGCTCGGTGCGCAGCCGGCCACCTTCATGGGCCTGTCGGGGCTCGGCGACCTCGTGCTCACGGCCACCGGCGACCTCTCGCGCAACCGGCGCGTCGGCATGCAGCTGGCCGCAGGGTGCACGCTGGCCGAGACGCTCGCCGCGCTCGGCCACGTCGCCGAAGGCGTGCCGAGCGCGCCGATGGTGCTGGCGCGCGCGCAGCGGCTGGGCGTGGAGATGCCGATCACCGCCTGCGTCGCCGACCTGCTCGAGGGGCGCCTGACGGTGCGCGAGGCGCTGGCCCGGTTGATGTCGCGCGACGCCCGCTCGGAGTGAATCGTTCCCGCAGCGCCGCCCCCGGGGCGGCACCGCGCCGCGACGCGGCGGCCGTGCGTCAGCAACTGCCGTCGTAGCCGATCTGTCGCCAGGCCTCGAAGACCGCCACCGCGACCGCGTTGCTCAGGTTGAGGCTGCGCTGGCCGGGGCGCATGGGCAACCGCAGGCGCTGCGCGGCCGCAAGGCTCTCGCGCAGGGGCGCCGGCAGGCCGCGTGTCTCGCTGCCGAAGACCAACCAGTCACCGGCGGCGAAGCGGGCGTCGGCGAAGCGCATCTCGGCGCTCGTCGTGAAGGCGAACAGGCGATCGCCCGGCGGCGACTCGGCCGCGAGCAGCGCCGCCCACGAAGCGTGCCGTCGCACGGCCGCGTACTCGTGATAGTCGAGCCCGGCGCGCCGCAGCAAGCGGTCTTCCATCGCGAAGCCGAGAGGCTCCACCAGGTGCAGCGTGCAGCCCGTATTCGCCGCCAGCCGGATGACGTTGCCGGTGTTGGGCGGGATCTCCGGCGCGACGAGAACGATGTGGAACATGCCGGGTCGATCGGCGCTTCATGCCGCCGCGGGCGCCGGCGTGCGCGCCAGCACCCACAGCTGCACCGAACGCGCACCGTCGCGCAGCAGGGCCGCGGCGGCCTCACGCGCGGTGGCGCCGGTGGTCATCACATCGTCGACCAGGGCCACGTCGGCACCGGCGAGCCGATCGGCACTTCGCGTGCGTGCCGACACGGCCGGCGCGAAGGCATTGCGCAGGTTGCGCCTGCGCTCGGCGCTCGCGAGCGTCGCCTGGGCGGGGGTGTCGAGCACCCGCTGCAAGGCGTCGGGCCGGGCGCGCAGGCGGCGACGCCGGGCGATGCGCCGGGCCAGTTCCCAGGCCTGGTTGAAGCCGCGCTCGGCGAGGCGCGCCGGCGCGAGCGGCACCGGCACGACGAGTTGCGGCAGCACGAGCACGGCACCCCGCTCGAGCGACTGCCCGGCCTCGCGCTCGATGGCCTCGTCGAGCAGCGTCGCCAGCGCCGCCGCGAGCTCGACGCGCCGCTGGAACTTGAAGGCCGTGATCAGGTGGTCCCAGGGGAAGCCGTAATCGAGCGCGCAGACCGTGCGCTGATAGGGCGGCGGGTCGCTCTGGCAGGCCCCGCAGGTGGCCGCCGGCGCGCCGAGCGCGAGGCCGCAACGCAGGCAGCGCGGGCGCGCCGGCGCATGCCGCTCGCGGCAGGCACGGCACACGAGGCCGGCGTCCCAGGCGTGGCACACCTCGCACTGGCTGGGCAGCTGGGCGAGGGCGCCGGCGAGCATCGGCTCAATATACTGCCCGCGATGGTGGTCGCGATGCGGCGAGGCGGTGAGGGCGTTGGGGGCGGCGAGGGCGCCGAGCGCAGTGGGCGCAATGGGCGCGATGGGCGCGGTGGGCGCGGTGGGCGCGGACCTGGGTGCGAACGCGAACGCGAGCGCGGCCCTGATGGGCGTGGCGGCCGTGGCTGAGGGTGTCGCCGGCTCCACGACGAGGCGCCCGCTCGATGCCCGCGCGCTGGAGCGGCACGCGATGCGCCTGATGCGCCGTCCGGCGCCCTGGCTGCACGAGGAGGTGGCGCGGCGCATGGCCGAACGGCTGGCCATCCTCAAGCGGGCGCCACGTCACATCGTCGACTGGGGCGCGCGCCTCGGCGGCAGCGAGGCGGCGCTGCTTGCGGCCTGCCCGCAGGCACGCCGCATCGCGGCCGAGGTGCTGCCCGAGCCGGCGAGCGCCCTTGTCTCGTCGCGAGACCCGTCGCGGCCCTCGCCGCGACTTTCGGTGCCGGCGCCATGGTGGTCGGCACGGCGCTGGTGGCCCGCGGGCGAGGGGGCCACGCCGGCGCCGGCCGAATCGGCACTGCCGGAGGGCGAGGCCGACCTGCTGTGGTCGAACATGGTCCTGCACCACCAGCCCGACCCGCGGCAGAGCATGGCGCGTTGGCTGCGCCTGCTGGCCGTGGAAGGCCTGCTGATGTTCTCGACCCTCGGGCCGGGCACGCTCGAGTCGCTGCGCAGGCTCTATGCCGCCCGGCGCTGGCCGGCGCCGCATGCACCCTTCGTCGACATGCACGACCTCGGCGACATGCTCGTCGAAGCCGGCTTCGCCGACCCCGTGATGGACCAGGAGGTGCTGACGCTCACCTGGGCCACGCCGGCCGAGGCGCTCGCCGAGTTGCGTGCGCTCGGCGGCAATGCCGATTCGCGCCGGCATGCGGGCCTGCGCACGCCGCGCTGGCGCGCCGCGCTCGAGCAGGCCTTGGCGCAGGCGCAGGCGCGGACCGACGGGCGCGTCGCGATGGAGTTCGAGGTCGTCTACGGGCACGCGGTGCGGCCGGTGCCGCGCGCTCGCGTCGCGGCCGAGACGGCGGTGCCGCTCGCCGACATGCGCGGCATGCTGCGGGGGCGGAGCCCGAAAGGCCCCACTCGCTGAGCTAGAATCCGCGCGCTTTTTTGCCCCGGTGCGCGCGTACGCGCCGCATGCTGGCGCTTCGAGGGTCCGAGGACGGTCGATCCACCGGACGACGGACCCCGCGGGTCTCCCGACAACCATTCCCGATGACTGCCACCTTCGTCCCGAGTTCCTGGCCCGCACCGATGGGGCCGATGCGCCATCCCGGCGGTCCGGGTCAGTCCGGTCAGGGCGGCCAGGCGGGTCAGTGGAGTGAGGCCGGTCCCGAGGGCGCGCAGGCCGCCGGCCTGCGCTTCGGGCGCGAAGTGGTGCTCTCGCACGAGCGCGGCGCGGCGCGTGCGCTGCAGTGGCAGCTGCGGCGCCACTGCTCGATCACGCCGCGCCAGATGCTCGGCGCCTACGCCTTGCTGTGCACGATCTCGCTCGCGGTGGCGCTGTTCTTCTGGCTGACCGGGGCGCGCGCCGTGCTCGCCTTCACCGGCTTCGAGCTGATGCTGCTGGGCGCGGCGATGCTGCTGTTCGCGCGCCATGCCGGCGACCGCGAGACGCTCACGCTGGTGGGTTCGTCGCTGCTGGTCGAGCGGGCCGTCGGCACGCGCGTCGAGCGCGCCGCCTTCAGTGCCGACTGGCTGACCGTGGAGCCGGCGGCGGGGCAGAACTCGCTGGTCGAACTGGCCGGCCAGGGGCACACGATGCGAGTCGGACGCTACCTGCGCCGGGACCTGCGCGGCGACTTCGCGCATGAACTGCGCCGGTCGCTGCGCCGCGCCCTGGGCCGGTCATCGCCCGGGCCCGACAACGATGCCGCCACGTCCCGCTGCGGCGGGCCAAGCGTGCAAGAGAAGAAAACCTGACGAGCAACCGATGAGCACGATGAGCACTGTTTGGCACGCCGGCAACCGACCGCGGCAGCGTGCGCAGGCGACCACCACCCGGATCGCCACCACCCTCGGCGCCGCGCTGGCCGCGGGCCCCGCCTTCGCGGTCAAGGACCTGCCGGGCGGCCCGGCGGTGAATCAGCTCAACCTGCACCCGCCGATGACGCGGCTGGCAGAGAACATCAACTGGCTGCACTGGGTGATGCTGATCATCTGCCTGGGCATCTTCGTCGCCGTCTTCGGCGTCATGTTCTATTCGATCGTCAAGCACCGCAAGTCGGTCGGCCACAAGGCTGCCACCTTCCACGAGAGCACCGCGGTGGAGATCGCGTGGACGGTGGTGCCGTTCGTCATCGTCATCGCCATGGGGGCGATGGCCACGCGCACGGTGGTGGCGATGAAGGACACCTCCAACCCCGACCTCACGATCAAGGTCACGGGCTACCAGTGGAAGTGGGGCTACGACTACCTCAAGGGCGAGGGCGAGGGCATTGCCTTCCTGTCCACGCTGGACGTCGCGCACCGCGTCATGAGCGATTCGGGCAAGCCGGGCGCCGACGTCGCCGACTACCTGCTGAAGGTGGACAACCCGCTCGTCGTGCCGGTGAACAAGAAGGTGCGCATCATCACCACCGCCGCCGACGTCATCCACGCCTGGATGGTGCCATCGCTGGCCGTGAAGCAGGACGCCATCCCCGGCTTCGTGCGCGACACCTGGTTCCGCGCAGAGAAGACGGGCGACTTCTACGGCCAATGCGCCGAGCTCTGTGGCAAGGAGCACGCCTACATGCCGATCCACGTGAAGGTGCTGTCGGAGGCCGACTATGCGGCCTGGGTGGCCGGCAAGAAGAAGACGATGGCCGCCGCCGCCGACGACCCGAACAAGGAATGGAAGCTCGACGAACTCGTCGCGCGCGGCGAGAAGGTCTACGCAGCCAATTGCGCCGCCTGCCACCGGCCCGACGGCAAGGGCGCGGGCCCCATCAAGCCGCTGGACGGCAGCGCCATCGTCAAGGGCGATCCCGCCTCGTCGATCAAGATCGTGCTCAACGGCGTGGCCAGCACGGCGATGCCGGCGTGGAGGCAGCTGTCGGATACCGAACTCGCCGCCGTGCTCACCTACACGAAGAACTCGTGGAGCAACCAGACCGGCAAGCTCGTGCAGCCGGCCGAGATCGTTGCGGCGCGCAAGCAATGACCGAACCGCTAGAACAGCCTTCCCCGGAATCCACATCATGAGTGCAGTTCTCGACCACCCAGGCCACGGTCACGGCCACGACGATCACGCGCATGGGGCCCCGCACGGCTGGCGGCGCTGGCTGTTCGCGACCAACCACAAGGACATCGGCACGATGTACCTGCTGTTCAGCTTCACGATGCTGATGCTGGGCGGCGTGCTGGCGCTGGGCATCCGGCTGGAGCTGTTCCAGCCCGGTCTGCAGTTCATCAACCCGGAGCTGTTCAACCAGCTGACCACGATGCACGGGATCATCATGGTCTTCGGCGCCATCATGCCGGCGTTCGTGGGCTTCGCGAACTGGCTGATCCCGATGCAGATCGGCGCCGCCGACATGGCGTTCGCGCGCATGAACAACCTGAGCTTCTGGTTGCTCATCCCGGCCGCGACGATGGTGGCGGCGTCGTTCTTCGTGCCCGGCGGCGCGCCCAGCGCCGGCTGGACCATCTACGCCCCGCTCACGCTGCAGATGGGCCCGAGCATGGACATGGCGATCTTCGCGCTGCACATCATGGGCGCGAGTTCGATCATGGGCTCGATCAACATCATCGTGACGGTGCTGAACATGCGCGCCCCGGGCATGGCGCTGATGAAGATGCCGCTGTTCTGCTGGACCTGGCTGATCACCGCCTACCTGCTGATCGCCGTGATGCCGGTGCTCGCCGGCGCCATCACGATGACGCTGACCGACCGCCACTTCGGCACCAACTTCTTCAATCCGGCCGGCGGTGGCGACCCGATCATGTACCAGCACATCTTCTGGTTCTTCGGGCATCCCGAGGTCTACATCATGATCCTGCCGGCCTTCGGCATCGTCAGCGCCATCATCCCGGCGTTCGCGAGGAAGCCGCTGTTCGGCTACGCGTCGATGGTGTACGCGACGGCGTCGATCGCGATCCTGTCGTTCATCGTCTGGGCGCACCACATGTACACGACCGGCATGCCGGTGACGGGGCAGCTGTTCTTCATGTACGCGACGATGCTGATCGCGGTACCCACGGGCGTGAAGATCTTCAACTGGCTGGCGACGATGTGGCAGGGCTCGATGACCTTCGAGACGCCGATGCTGTGGGCCGTGGGCTTCCTGTTCGTCTTCACGATGGGCGGCTTCACCGGGCTCATCTGCGCGATGGCGCCGATCGACATCCAGATCCAGGACACCTACTACGTGGTGGCGCACTTCCACTACGTGCTGGTGGCCGGTTCGCTGTTCGCGCTCTTCGCCGGCGTCTACTACTGGGGCCCGAAGTGGAGCGGCGTCATGTACTCCGAGACGCGCGGCAAGATCCATTTCTGGGGCTCGCTGATCTTCTTCAACATCACCTTCTTCCCGATGCACTTCCTCGGGCTGGCCGGCATGCCGCGTCGTTATGCCGACTACCCGCTGCAGTTCGCCGATTTCAACGCCATCGCCAGCGTCGGCGCGCTCGGCTTCGGGCTCATGCAGGTCTACTTCTTCTTCTTCGTCGTCGTGCCGATGCTGCGCGGCTCGGGCGAGAAGGCCGCGCAGAAGCCCTGGGAAGGGGCCGAGGGGCTGGAGTGGGAGCTGCCTTCGCCGGCACCGTGGCACACCTTCGAGACGCCGCCCAAGCTCGACGCCTCCGCCACGCGCGTGATCGGCTGAGCGGGCCGAACCGGCAACAGGCCGCTGCAAGCGAAGAACGGCACGCGATGATCGAACAACGCCAACGCAGGGCCAACGTGCGCCTCGCGCTGATCCTGGCGACGGTGTCCGTCGCCCTGGCGGTCGGCTTCGTCGTGCGCATGGCCTGGTTCGGGCACTGAGTCGCAGGGAGCGCGACGGCCGTGAAGCCCGACCCGACGCTGCTCGTCGACAACCGGCGCCTGCTCGGGCGCCTGCTCGTCGTGGCGCTGCTGATGTTCGGGTTCGGCTATGCCCTCGTGCCGCTGTACCGGGCCATCTGCGATGCGCTCGGCGTCAACGTGTTGAGCCTGTCCGAGCAGAACAAGCGCAGCGCGGCCGCCGGCGGCAATGCGAACACGCAGGTCGACCGCACGCGCACCGTCACCATCGAGTTCGATGCCAATTCGCGCGGGCCGTGGGACTTCAAGCCGGCGCTGCGTTCGCTGCAGGTGCATCCGGGCGAGATGACGACGGTGATGTACGAGTTCCGCAACGTGCAGAACCGCACCATGGCCGCGCAGGCGATCCCGAGCTATGCGCCGATGCAGGCCGGCGCGCACTTCAACAAGATCGAGTGCTTCTGCTTCAACGAGTACACGCTGGCGCCCGGCGAGAGCCGCTCGTGGCCGGTGGTCTTCGTGGTCGACCCGAAGCTGCCGCGCGACGTGAGCACGATCACGCTGTCGTACACGTTCTTCGAGGTCGGCGGCAAGGTGCCGGCGGCGCCGGGCAGCACGCGCGGGGGCGGTGCATGAGCCCTGCCGGCGCGAACGGCTCGAACGGCGAGGACCGCCCCGGCGGCGCCCGCACGACGTCGCCCCTGCAGACGGCGCGGGCGGTGTTCTGGTCGTTCTTCGGCGTGCGCAAGCGGACCGACTACGAAAGCGACGTGCAGCAGCTGAATCCGCGTCATGTGGTGATTGCGGGGATCGTCGGCGCGGTGCTGTTCGTGCTGGCGCTTGTGATGCTGGTGAAGTGGGTGATCGGCAGCGGCGTGGCCGCCGGCTGATCGGCAACGATCGCAACGGGTTTTCGAGAACACGACAGACAAGAGAGCAGACAAGGCCATGGCAGCTTCCACCCCCGCGGGCCAGACCCCGTACTACTTCATCCCTTCGCCTTCGCGCCACCCGGCGATGGTGGCGCTCGGCATGTTCTTCGTCATCCTCGGTGCCGGCCAGTGGGTCAACGGCGCCGGCTGGGGCGCCTACTCGGTGCTGCTCGGGTTGCTGATCTGGCTGTCGACGCTGTTTTTCTGGTTCCGCGACGCCATCGGCGAGAGCGAGAGCGGCCAGTACTCCGCCCGCGTCGACGTGAGCTACCGCTGGAGCATGAGCTGGTTCATCTTCAGCGAGGTGATGTTCTTCGCCGCCTTCTTCGGCGCGTTGTACTGGGCGCGGGTGTTCTCGGTGCCGATGCTGGGCGACCTCGACCATCAACTGCTGTGGCCGGACTTCAAGTCCATCTGGCCGAGCACGGGCGGCGGCACCGCGTCGCCGGCCGGCACGGTGGAGCCGTTCCAGGTCATCGGCCCGTGGCCGCTGCCGACGGTGAACACGGCGCTGCTGCTGACCTCCGGCGTGACGCTGACGATCGCGCACCATGCGCTGATCGCCAACCAGCGCGGCAAGACGATCCTGTGGATGTGGATCACCGTGATCCTGGGCGCCACCTTCCTGGTCGTGCAGGGCTACGAGTACGCGCACGCCTACCGCGACCTGAACCTCAAGCTGTCCAGCGGCGTCTTCGGCAGCACGTTCTTCATGCTCACGGGCTTCCACGGCTTCCACGTCTTCGTGGGCATGCTGATGCTGCTGTTCATCACGCTGCGCATCATGAAGGGCCACTTCACGCCGCAGCGCCACTTCGGCTTCGAGGGCGCGGCCTGGTACTGGCACTTCGTGGACGTGGTGTGGCTGGGGCTGTACTTCCTCGTCTACTGGCTGTAAGGGGCCGCGACAGCGTCGGCATCGGCATCCGGCTTCAGCAAGTGCGAAGGGCGCCACGGGGCGCCCTTCGTTCCTCTGGCTGCGCGAGTTCGGCGCAGCGGCGCGCCGCTCAGCCGCCGATCGGCAAGCCCCCGGGCCGCACCCAACCCATCACCCAGCCGAGCAGAATGAAGAGGAACAGGCCGACGGAGAGCGCCACGCGCACGGCCAGCGCGTGCGCCATCCTGCGGTCGGGTTGGCGGTCCGGTTCGGCCGCGCCGAGGCCGGGCGGCGGCTGGCGTCGCCGCAGCATGAATGCGCCGGCGCTGGCCAACGCGCCCAGGATGCCGATGAGCGCGAGAACGATGAAGACCTTCATGGCGAGTCATTCTCCCACCCGGTGCGCGGGCAGATGAGTCCGGCCCTGCGACAGACCGCAGTCGTCTGGCTGGCGGCGCTGATGACCATCGCGGCCACCGCGCGCCTGGGCGTCTGGCAGCTCGACCGCGCGGCGCAGAAGCGCGCCGTGCACGAAGCGCGGCAGCAGCAGATGCGCGCGCCCGCCCTGTCGGCGGCCGAGTTGCCGACGAGCGCCGAGCAGGTGCGCGCCGCCGAACATCGCTCGGCCGTCGTCTCGGGCCGCTGGCTGGCCACGCACACCACCTACCTCGACAACCGACCGATGGCGGCGCGCGCCGGCTTCTACGTGCTCACGCCGCTGGCCCTCGACGACGGCCGCGTGCTGCTCGTGCAGCGCGGCTGGTGGCCGCGCGACGTGGCCGATCGCTCGCGCATCGCCGCGCCACCGGCGCCCGCGGGCGTGGTGCAAGTGCGCGGGCGGGTCGCCCGCCCGCCTTCACGGCTGTTCGAGCTGGCCGCGGAGAGCGGGGGCGCGATCCGCCAGAATCTCGACCTCGACGCCTATGCGCGCGAGACGCGGCTGACGCTGCTGCCGTGGGTGCTGGTGCAACTCGACGATGCCGCGCAGCCCGTGGCCGACGGCCTCTCGAGGCAGTGGCCCGAACCGGCCGTCGACGTGAGAACGAACTACGGCTACGCGGTGCAGTGGTTTGCGATGTCGGGCCTGGTGGCCGGGTTGCTGCTGTGGTTCCAGGTCTGGCAACCATGGCGCCGCCGCCGTGCCCGATCGAGCGAAGAAGCGATGGACCGACGAACCGATGAATCGACGAACCGATGAACGACCGGCCTGCTGATCCGCTGGCGCTGACGGTGTACACGGTGCGGCCGCCCGACCTGTCCGACCCCGGCGAGGCGGCGCGCCGCCGCACCGCCGCCGGGCGGCTGCGCATGCTGCTCGTGCTCGCCGTGTGCGCCGCGCCGGTGGTGGCCTCGTACCTCGCCTACTACGTCTTCCAGCCGCAGGGGCGCTCCAACTACGGCACGCTGTTCGAGCCGCCGCGCGCCTGGCCGGCGGGGCTCTCGCTGGCCACGCTCGAGGGCGCCGCGGTGGTGCCGAGCGCGCTCGAGGGGCAATGGCTGCTCGTTGCCGTCGGCCCCGCGGGCTGCAATGCCGCCTGCGAGAAGCGGCTGTTCACGCAGCGCCAGCTGCGCGAGATGCTCGGCCGCGAGCGCGACCGGCTGGACAAGCTGTGGCTGGTCACCGATGCCGGCACGCTGCGGCCCGAGCTGCGCCGCGCGCTCGAGACGCCGGCCGCGCCGACGACGCTGCTGCGCGTGCCGCGCGAGGCGCTCTCGCCTTGGCTCGAGCCCGACGCGGGGCACGCGCTCGAGGACCATCTTTACCTCGTCGATCCGCGCGGCCGCTGGGTCATGCGCATGCCCGCCGAGCCCGACCCCGGGCGCGTGCGGCGCGACCTCGACCGGCTGCTGCGTGCTTCGTCGTCCTGGGACCGTGCGGGCCGCTGACCCCATACCCACCGACACTGCCTGCCATGCTCGCCGCCGCCCACGACCTCGTCGACTTCTCGCCGGCGCTTCGCCTGGCCCTGCTCGCCGTCGTGGTGGCGCTGCTGCCGTTGTCGTGGTGGTGGTTGCGCCACGGCGGCGTCGACCGCCGGGCGCGCGCGGCGGCGCTCACCGCGCTGACGATGTTTCTCACCTTCGATCTCGTCGTCTTCGGCTCGTTTACGCGCCTCACCGACTCGGGCCTCGGCTGCCCCGACTGGCCCGGGTGCTATGGCCAGGCCAGCCCCTTCGGTGCGGCCGGCGACATCCACGCCGCCGAAACCGCGCTGCCCAGCGGCCCGGTGACGCAGACCAAGGCCTGGATCGAGATGATCCATCGCTACCTCGCGATGACGGTGGGCGTGCTCATCCTGGTGCTGGCTGCGGCAGCCTGGTTCGATCGCCGGCGCGGCACGGCGTCGCCGGTCTCGCCGTGGTGGCCGACCGCGACGCTCGCGTGGGTGGTGGTCCAGGGCCTCTTCGGCAAGTACACCGTCACGCTCAAGCTCTATCCGGCCATCGTGACGCTGCACCTGCTCGGCGGCCTCTTGCTGCTCGTGCTGCTGGCCGCGCAGCACGTGACCTTCCGGCCGCGGCCGCTGGCCGCCGCCGTGCCGCTGCGCCGCCTGCTCGCGCTCGCGGCGCTGCTGCTGCTCGTGCAGGTGACGCTTGGCGGCTGGGTCAGCACCAACTATGCGGTGCTGGCCTGCAGCGACTTCCCGCGGTGCAACGGCGACTTGTGGCCGACGATGGATTTCGGTGCCGGCTTCGCCGTCCTGCGCCCGCTCGGCAAGGACAGCGGCGGCGGCTTCCTCGCCTTCGAGGCGCTGGTGGCCATCCACATGGCGCACCGCCTGTTTGCGCTCGCGGCGGTGGCTGCCCTGCTCGCCCTCTCGCTGGGCCTGTGGCGAGCGGGCGGCACGACCAACCGGCGCTTCGCCGCCGGCATCGCCGCGCTGACTCTCGCCCAGGTCGCCACGGGCCTGAGCAACATCGTGCTCGACTGGCCGATCGGCGCGGCGCTGCTGCACGCCGCCGGCGCCGCCGCGCTCGTGCTGCTGCTCGCGTTCCTGGGCATGCGCATGCGGCAGGCCTTGCAGCCTGCCGTCGCGCCCGGGCCGCTGACGGCCGCTGCCTAGAATCATCGCCGCTGCCCGCCCATGGCCCAGACCCTCGCTGCACCACGCGCCGGCGCGAACCGACTGGCGCAGTTCTACGTGCTGACCAAGCCGCGCGTCGTGCAGCTGATCGTCTTCTGCGCGCTCATCGGCATGCTGCTCGCGCAACCCGGGCTGCCGGCCTGGCCCGATGCATCGCCCATGCTGGCGGCCGTCGCCGGCATCTGGCTCGTGGCGGCGGCGGCGGCGGCCTTCAACTGCATCGTCGAGCAGCACATCGACCGGCGCATGGCGCGCACGGCCTGGCGCCCGACCGCCAAGGGCGAGCTGACGAATGTGCAGACGCTGGCCTTCGCCGCCGCGCTCTGCGGTGCCGGTTGCGCCGTCCTGCTGGCCTGGGTGAATGCGCTGACGATGTGGCTGACGCTCGCCACCTTCATCGGCTACGCCGTGGTCTACACGGTGGTGCTGAAGCCGCTGACGCCGCAGAACATCGTCATCGGCGGCGCTTCGGGCGCGATGCCGCCGGTGCTGGGCTGGGCGGCGATGACGGGCGAGGTGACGCTGCAGCCGCTGATGCTGGCGCTCATCATCTTCCTGTGGACGCCGCCGCACTTCTGGGCGCTGGCGCTGTATCGCGTCGAGGACTACCGCAAGTCCGGATTGCCGATGCTGCCCGTGACGCACGGGCCCGAGTTCACGCGCCTGCAGGTGCTGCTGTACACGCTGGTGCTGTTCGCGGCGACGCTGCTGCCCTTCACGTTCGGCATGAGCGGCTGGATCTATCTCGTCGCCGCCGTCGTGCTCGGTGCGATGTTCGTGCGTCTCGCCTGGCAGCTGTGGCGCGACTACAGCGACGCGCTGGCGCGGCGGACCTTCCGCTTCTCGATCTGGCACCTCTCGCTCTTGTTCGCGGCGCTGCTCGTGGACCACTGGGCGTGGCCTTGGTCGGTGGAGCTGCTGCCATGACAACCTGTCTCGCCATTCGACGTGGCCTCGTGCTCTCGCTGGCCGCCTCGGCGCTGGCGCTGACGCTGGCGCTGGCCGGCTGCGAGCGCGGCGGCAACGGCGCCGCGCCGAAGCCCGGCGCGGCCTTCAAGTCCATCGACATCACCGGCGCCGACTACGCGCAGGCGCTCGAGCTGCCCGACCCCGACGGCAAGCGGCGCACGCTCGCCGAGTTCAAGGGCCGTGTCGTGGTGCTCTTCTTCGGCTTCACGCAGTGCCCGGACGTGTGCCCGACGACGATGGCCGAGCTGGCCACGGTGAAGCAGCAACTCGGCGCCGACGGCGCGCGCGTCGTGCCCGTCTTCGTGACGGTGGACCCCGAGCGCGACACGCCGGCGGTGCTGAAGGCCTACGTCGGCAACTTCGGCGCCGACTTCGTCGCGCTGCGCGGCACGCCCGACGAGACGAAGGCCGTGGCCAAGGCCTTCAAGGTCTTCTACGCGAAGGTGCCGGGCAAGACCGAGTCGAGCTACACGATCGATCACACCGCGCGTTCGTATGTCTACGACACGCGCGGCCGCCTTCGCCTGGCCACGCGGCACGGCATGGGGGCCGACGCGCTCGCGAGCGACCTGAAGCAACTGCTCGCCGAGGAGGCCTGACGCAAGCCGCGGGTCCGGTTCTGCCGGCCCGCCGGCGCTTCTGCTGGAGGAGCGCGGCCGACGAGCGCCGCCTCGCCCTTCGCGGGGGTGGCCTGTGCGCCTATGCGGCGTCGAGCACCTTGCGCATCTTCTTCAGCGCCGCCACTTCGATCTGGCGGATGCGCTCGGCGCTGACGCCGTATTCGCCGGCCAGCTCGTGCAGCGTCATGCCGCCGGAGCCGTCGTCGTTCACGACCAGCCAGCGCTGCTCGACGATGCGGCGGCTGCGCGGGTCGAGCACCTCGAGCGCACGGCCGATGCCGTCGGCGGTCAGCCAGTCGCGGTGTTCGGCTTCCAGGCGGCGGGTCGGCTCGCTCGCGTCGTCGGCGAGGTAGCCGATGGGCGCGAAGCTCTCGTCCTCGTCGTCGCCCTGCGGTTCGAGCGCGACGTCGCCGCCGGACAGGCGCATCTCCATCTCCACCACTTCCTCGGGCTTGACGTTGAGCTCGCGCGCCACGGCGGCCACCTCGGCCGGCGTGAGCGTGTTGCGGTAGGTCTCGGCCTCGGCGAATGCCACCCCGGCCACTTCGTCCCCCGTCTCGGTGCGCTGGCCCTTCATGCGCGCCTTCATCGAGCGCAGGTTGAAGAAGAGCTTGCGCTGCGACTTCGTCGTGGCGACCTTGACCATGCGCCAGTTCTTCAGGATGTACTCGTGGATCTCGGCCTTGATCCAGTGCAGCGCGTAGCTGACGAGGCGCACGCCCTGCTCGGGGTCGAAGCGCTTCACGGCCTTCATGAGGCCGACGTTGCCTTCCTGGATCAGGTCGCCCTGGGGCAGGCCGTAGCCGAGGTACTGGCGCGAGACCGAAACCACCAGCCGCAGGTGCGACAGCACGAGCTGCCCGGCGGCCTGCACGTCGCCGGCGTCGCGCAGGCGACGGGCGAGCGCCGACTCTTCGGCCGGCGAAAGCATCGGCAGGCGGTTCACGGCGCTGATGTAGGCGTCGAGGTTGCCGAGCGACGGCACCAGAGACCAAGGGTCCCGGACGGTGAGGGCGGTCGTGACAGCAGCAGTGTTCATGCGTATTGGGATCCGCCTTCCGATGGCGGGTTCCAGCAATATTAGCACTCTCCACCAGAGAGTGCTGACAGAGATCAGGGGCTTTGTGCTATGCTTAAATTCGAGAGTGTGCGCACGCTCACAAGATGGGCGCCCGGGCCGAGCTCTCAGCCGAATCGCGTGTCCATCGCATTGAGCACCTCGTCCAGCACCTGCAGGAAGGGGGCAAGGGCGAGCGGCTTCGTGACGTAGTGGGCGGCGCCAAGAGTGAGCGCCTGCTCGATACGCGCCGGCGTGGCGTCGGCCGAGACGACGATGACCGGGATGGTCGCCGTCTCGTCGTCGTCCATCAGGTGGCGCAGCAGTTCGGGGCCGGTGATGTCGGGCAGCTGCATGTCCAGCAGGATCAGGTCGGGCCGCACGCGGCGGGCCGCCGCCAGGCCGTCCAGGCCGAGCGCCGCCACCTCCAGGTGCACTTGCGGGCGCTGCAGCAGGACGCCGCGCATGACTTCGACGTTCGTCTCGTTGTCCTCGATGTAGAGCACGCAGCGCTGCCGATAGGGCGCCGGCATGGTCGGCGCCGGCTGGTCGGCGGCGGGGGCGGGCCCGGCGGCCGCCAGGGGCAGGTTCAGCGAGAAGGTCGAGCCCGATCCGGCGCGGCTCTGCGCCTGCAGCGAGCCGCCCATCATCTCGGTGAGGCGGCGGGCGATGACGAGGCCGATGCCGGTGCCTTCGACGCCGCTGCCTTCGCGGCCGAGGCGGTTGTACGGCTCGAACAGCTGCTGCAGCTGCGCCGGGGTCATGCCGAGGCCGGTGTCGACCACCTCGAGCGTCAGCGTCTGCGCATCGTGTGGCCCCGCGGCGCTGCCGGCGCGCGCCGCCGCGCTCGGCCGCGGCGGCAGCGCGCGCACCGTGACGCACCCGCGGTCGCGGTTGTACTTGACGGCGTTGGACAGCAGGTTGGTGACCACCTGCTTCAGTCGCGTGGCGTCGGCGGCGACGGGCGGCAGGTCGAGCGCAAGCTCGACGCGCAGCTCGACGCCGCGCGCCGCCGCCGCGGCGCTCACGAGGTCGGCACTGGCGGCCACGAGCTCGGCGAGGTCCACCGGCTGCAGGTGCAGCTGCACCGCGCCCGATTCGATGCGCGCGAGGTCGAGTGTGTCGTTGACCAGCTCGAGCAGGTGCCAGCCGGCCCGCTGGATCTGCTGCACCCAGTTGCGCTGGTGCTCGGGCAGCGCCGGCCTGCGGTCCAGCCCCAGCAGCTGCGCGAAGCCGAGCATCGCGTTCAGCGGCGTGCGCAGCTCGTGGCTCATGCGCGAGACGAACTCGCTCTTGGCGCGGCTGGAGGCCTCGGCGCGCTGGCGCGCGCGCTCGGCCTGCTCGAGCTGAAGGTGCTCGCTCAGGTCCTCGAGCACGGCCACCATGTGCAGCACGCGGCCGGTCTCGGGCGAGCGCAGCGCCGTGCAGGCCATGCGCACCGTGAGTGCCTCGCCGCCGCCGCGTTGCAGGCGGAACTGCCGCCGTATGACCTCGCACTGCCCCGACAGCAGCTCCTGGTGGTCGCGCTGCAGCGCCGGCAGGTCCTCGGGCACGGTGAGGCTTGCCACCGTATGCGCCAGCAGGTGTTCCGGCGTGCGCCCGAGCATCGAGAACAGGTGCGGATTGCCCTGCAGCAGCTTGCCGTGCGGGTCGAGGAAGGCGATGCCGAGCGGCGCGTTGTCGAGGATGCTGCGCAGGCGTGCTTCGCTGCCGGCGCGTTCGTGCTCCGCGGCGCGGCGCTCGGCCACCTCGCGCTTGAGGTCCGCCGTGGCCGCATCGACGGCGCGCTGCGTGCGCAGAGCCTGGCCGGTGACCATCAGCAGCCAGGCGCCGAGCATGGCCGCGCCGGCAAAGCCCGCCACCGTGAGCAGCCAGTGCACCGAGGGCCCGCTCGCCGCCGGGTCCGCCGCCTGCAGCAGCCGCAGCTCGAGCGGGCGGTCGGCCAGCTGCACGGGGCGCCGCGTGCGCACGCGCCCGGCGGACTCGCGCGAGCACGCCTCGGAGCCCGCCAGGCGCGGCCGCGCCGCGCGCGGGTCGGGGTCGACCAGGCACCAGGCCTGCCCGGGCTCCGGTGACACTGACAGGCCGGCGAGCAGGGCCTCGGTGCGCAGCGAGACGAAGAGCACGCCGCGGAAGCCCTCGGCCGGCGCGCCCGCCCCCGGCACGAGGTCCTGAAGCAGGGCCTGGTAGAGCACGGCACCGGTCTCGTCGCGCGTCGATTGCGTGAGGCGGAAGCCGGCGGTCGCCGCCGCCTTGCCGGTGCGGCGCGTCGCCTCGATGGCGGCGCGCGCCGCCGGCACCGACATCGCGTTCACGCCCAGCGCCTCGGCGTTGCCGGCCATCGGCTCGATGCGACGGAGGACCACGCCTTCGCCGTCGCCGGCCCAAGCACGGCCCTCGTCGCGGTGGTGCACCCGGAAGCCTCTCAGCCCCTCGGCCCGCGCCGCCGCCTCGAAGGCGGCGAGGTCGGCCGTGGCGACACGTTCGCTGTAGCCCATGGCCTGCAGCGCCGAGCCGCGGTCCAGCCACCACACGGCGGCGGCGCGCAGCGTCGGCGCATCGGCGCGGCCGCTCGCGCGCACCGCGGCGACGAGGGTCTGCAACGCGTGCAGCGGCAGCTGCAGCCGCTGCTGCACCGAGACCGCCAGGCGGTCGGCCTCGCGCTCGAAGGCCGTGCGCGAGTGCCCGCGCTCGCGCTCGGCGATCGCCCACATCGCCCCGGCCAGCAGCGCCATCGCGGCGACGAGGGGCACGCCCAGGCTGCGCCGGCGAGGCCTCCAGGCCGCAGCCGGCCGCCCGATGAAGGCCAGCGCCATCGGCGCCGCGATGAGTGCACCGAGCGCATCGCCCGCCCACCAGGTGAGCCAGGTGTCGAAGAGGGCCGGGCCCGCCACCGCCCCCGAGGCCCAGAGCGCCAGCGTCGCCACGCTCGGGCTCGTCAGGCAGGCGAAGCCGGCACCCAGCGCGCCGGCGACGGCGATGTCGCGCGGCTCGTTCAGCAAGAGCGGCTTGCCGACGAAACGATGGACGAGCCTGGCGCCCAGCCACGCCTGCGCCGCCGCGCCGAGCGCGATGACGAACGGCAGCACGAAGAGCGCGAGGCCGGCCTGGCCGCGCAACCAGCCGAGGCTCGCATTGACCGCGAAGGCGCCCGCGAGCACGCCGAGCACGGCCGGCCGGCCCCAGGTGAGCACGGCCGCGAGACCGATGCCGGCGGCCGGATACAGCGGCGCGGCGTAGCCCGGCGGCCCGGCCAGCATCAGCGCCACCCAGCCCACTGCGGCATAGGCCAAGGCGGTGAGCGCAGCCGTGCAGGCCGCCCGCCGTGCCGCGCGTTCGATGCCGGACCGGTCCTTCACGGCGCCCACTCTATGCCCCTCGCACGGGTTCGGGTCGCGAGAAAGCCGCGCGGGCCCTAGGCGGCGCCTCTATGCTTCAGACGTTGAACAGGAAGTTCATGACGTCGCCATCCCTGACCACGTAGTCCTTGCCCTCGGCGCGCATCCTGCCGGCGTCCTTCGCGCCCTGCTCGCCGCCACAGGCGATGAAGTCGTCGAAGGCGATGGTCTGCGCGCGGATGAAGCCGCGTTCGAAGTCGGTGTGGATCACGCCGGCCGCCTGCGGCGCGGTGTCGCCGACATGGATGGTCCAGGCCCGAACCTCCTTCACGCCGGCGGTGAAGTAGGTCTGCAGGCCGAGCAGCCTGAAGGCGGCGCGGATGAGCCGGTTCAAGCCCGGCTCGCTCTGCCCCATCTCGGCGAGGAAGAGCGCGCGGTCCTCGTCGCCCATGTCGGCGAGCTCGGCCTCGGTCTTGGCGCAGATGGCCACCACCGGCGCGTCGGCATGGCCCTTCGCGTACTCGCGCAGGCGCTCGAGCAGCGGGTTGTTCTCGAAGCCTGTCTCGCCGACATTGCCGACGAACATCGCCGGCTTGGCGGTGATGAGGCACAGCGGCTTCAGCACCGCCTGCTCCTCCTTGCTGAAGGGGATGCCGCGCACGGGCCTGGTCTCGTTCAGCGCCGCCTCGCACTTCTTGAGCACGTCGACGAGCCGCTGCGCCTCCTTGTCGCCGCCGGCGCGCGCCTGCTTGCCGTAGCGCACGAGGCTCTTCTCGACCGTGGCGAGGTCCGCGAGGCACAGCTCGGTCTGGATGACCTCGATGTCCGAGACCGGGTCGACCTTGCCCGCCACGTGCACGACGTTGTCGTCCTCGAAGCAGCGCACGACATTGACGATGGCGTCGGTCTCGCGGATGTGGCTGAGGAACTGGTTGCCCAGCCCCTCGCCCTGGCTGGCACCGGCCACGAGGCCGGCGATGTCGACGAACTCGACGATCGCCGGCACAACGCGCTCGGGCTTCACGATCGCCGCCAGCTGCGCCAGGCGCGGATCGGGCAGCTCGACGATGCCCACGTTCGGCTCGATGGTGCAGAACGGGTAGTTCTCGGCCGCGATGCCGGCCTTGGTGAGGGCATTGAAGAGCGTCGACTTGCCGACATTGGGCAGGCCGACGATGCCGCATTTGAGACTCATGGACGATTCAGGGGCTGGAGGGCAGGGCGGCGATTGTCCCAGACAGGGTCAGAACCTGATGCTGGCGCGCACCGCCTGGCCGACCCGCAGCACCTTCTCGATGCCCCCGAGCACGACGGCGTTCATGCCGAACGTGAGGCCGCCGCCCATGCGCGCGTCGGCGCGGAAGCTGGCGAGCGTGTCGCCCACCGCCGTGCCGCGTTCGGCGGTGGCGGGGTCGACGTCCGGGATCGTGCAGCGCACGCACGGCTTGACGAGGCGCAGGCGCACGGGGCCCTCGTCGGTGTCGATGGCCAGCTCGTCGACGTGGTCCTCCTCGAAGGCGGCGAGCCCTTCGAGCACGAGGTTGGGCCGGAAGCGCTCGATGCCGACCGCGGGCGCGCCGCGCGCCGCGAGGCGGGCGTTGAGGTCCGCCAGCGAGGCCGTGCCGGCCACCAGCAGCGGGTAGCCGTCGGAGAAGGCGTTCTCGGCCTCGACGTCGCCGGTCCACTTCTTGTCCGACAGGCGCTTGTGCTCGGGGTCGAAGCGCACCAGCCGCAGCCGCTCGCCGAGGAAGTCGCTCATCCACTGCGCGGCGAGCGCGCCCATGTCGTAGGCCTTGACCTCGTCGTCCCAGACGCGGGCGCGGGTGGCCGCCTCCACGGCGTCCAGGCGCAGGTGCAGGGCCAGCATGCCCGGCGCGCGCAGCACGAGGTCGTCGGCGCGGAACTGCGGCCGCACGAGCGCCATGCGCGGCAGCTCGCGCTGCGTGCGCATCTCGCCCTGCTCGTCGACCACCATCCAGGCGCGGTCGAACTCGAGGCCGGTCTCGATGAGCAGCGCCTCGTGCGGCGAGACACCGGCCAGCGACTTGATCGGGTGGACATGCAGGCCGGCGATGCGGCAGGCGAGGTCGGACAAGGCGGGTTTCTCCGTCGGCGGGGAAGGCAACGCGGGGCGCGGCATTGTGCCCGCGGGCACGAGCGCTGGCCCGGGCGCGGGCGCGGTCGTTGTGCGGGGTTCCGGCGCGCCATGGCACCGCAATGTGGCCGAGGGGCGCTCCCTACAATGCCGGCATGGCCGGTTCAACTGCAGTCACCGTCGCGCCCGACATCCTCGTGCGCGGCACCGGCGCCGTGGGTCTGGCCGCGGCGCTGGCACTGGCACGCCAGGGGCTGCGCGTGGCCCTGCTCGGGCCGCTCGGGCCGGCGTCGTCCGCTGCTGCGGCGCCGTCTGCCGTGCCATCCGCCGCGCCGTCCGCAGCACCGCCGGCCGCCGACATCCGCGCTTACGCGCTGAACGCCGCGTCGGTCGATCTGCTGAGCGAACTCAAGGTCTGGGAGGCCCTGCCGGCCGCTGCACGCACGCAGGTGCACGAGATGCGCATCGAGGGCGACGACGGCACCTCGGTGCTCGAGTTCTCGGCCTGGAGTTCGGCGCTCCCCGAACTGGCCTGGATCGTCGATGCGGCGGCGCTCGACGCGGCCTTGCGCGAAGCCGTGCGCTTCGCGCCGCACATCGAGCGCATCGTGGCGCCGGTGGCCGCCTCGCTCACGCTGCTGGCCGAAGGCAAGGACTCGGCGACGCGCGCCGCCTTCGGCGCGCGCCTGGCGCGGCGCCCCTATGGCCACCAGGCCATCGCCGCGCGGCTGGCGACGACGCGCCCGCACGCCGGGCTCGCCCGGCAGTGGTTCCGCTCTCCCGACGTGCTGGCCCTGCTGCCGATGGACCAGCCGCAACGCGACCACGGCCTGGCCCTCGTGTGGTCGGTGCCCGACGAGCGGGCCGCGCAGCTGCTGGCGCTGTCCGACGAGGCGTTCGAGGCCGAGCTCATGCAGGCCACCGCCGGTGCAGCCGGCGACTTGCGGCTCGCGGGCGTCCGTGCCGCCTGGCCGCTCTCGATCGGCCAGGCCGAGCCGCTGTACGGGCCCGGCTGGCTGCTCCTGGGCGACGCTGCGCATGTCGTCCACCCGCTGGCCGGCCAGGGGCTGAACCTCGGCCTGGCGGATGTCGCGAGCCTCGCCCGCATCCTGGCCGAGCGTGAACCCTGGCGCAGCCCGGGTGATGCGCGCCTGCTTGCCCGCCACGCGCGCGCACGCGCCGGCGACACACTCGCGATGGGCACCGTCACCGACGGTCTGCTGCAGCTCTTCTCGCACCCGTCGCCCTGGGTGAAGGAGCTGCGCAACCGCGGCCTGGGCCTCGTCAATCACCTGCCGCCCGTGAAGCGCCTGCTCACCCGCGCCGCGCTCGGGCGCTGACCCTTCGCCGATGCACGCGCGCCAGGCGCGAACCAAGGAATGATCATCATGAACGCGCCGCGCTTCACCATCGCCCTCGCCTTCGCCGTCTTCGCGGCCGCCTGCGGCGGCGCCTCGGAGTCCAAGGACAAGGCGGCCCGCGCCGGTGCTCCGGACACCGGTCCTGCTGCGGCGGCCGCCACCGCGACCACCGTCACAGTCGGCCCCGTCGATGCCGCCGTGCAGGCCGCCATCCGCAAGGCGCTCGCCGAACGCATCCCGAAGATGCCGGCCATCGACGAGATCTCGCGTTCGCCGATCGCCGGCCTCTACGAGGTGCGCTACAACGGCACCGAGATCCTCTATGCCGACGCCGCCGGCGACCACGTCATCGTGCAGGGCGCGATCATCGAGACGCGCACGCGCACCGACCTCACCGAGCAGCGCCTGGAAAAACTGCTGGCGATCGACTTCGCGCAGTTGCCACTGAAGGACGCCATCGTCATCAAGCAGGGCAGCGGGGCGCGCAAGGTGGCGGTCTTCGTCGACCCCAACTGCGGCTACTGCAAGCGCTTCGAGCGCGACCTCGCGGCGGTGAAGGACCTCACCGTCTACACCTTCCTCCTGCCCATCCTGGGCCCGGACTCGACCACCAAGTCGCGCGCCATCTGGTGCGCCAAGGACGGCGGCAAGGCCTGGCGCGCCTGGATGCTCGACGGCGTGGCGCCCGAGCCGGCCAAGCCCGGCTGCGACGTCGCCGGCATCGACCGCAACCTCGAGTTCGGGCGCAAGCACCGCATCAACGGCACGCCGGCCGTGCTGTTCGAGGACGGCACGCGCAAGCCCGGCGCGATCCCCGGCGAGATGCTGGAAAAGCTGCTCGCGCAGGCCGCGCGCAAGTCGTGACCACCGGCCCGGGCCCTGGCCCCTGACCCCTGAGCACGATCCCAGCTCCCTCGCCGCGGGCCGTCCTCGACCGAGCGGCGGGCGGTCCGGCCCGCCACCGCCTTCGCGCCCGCGCGCCGTGGCTCCTTGCCTGGCCGGTGGCGGCGCTGCACCTGGCGCTCGTGGTGCTGTGGCCGGCCGACCGCTTCGGCCTCGGCGAAGGCTCGCAGGCGCCGCCGCGCATCGAAGTGAGCTTCGTGCGCGAGTTGAAGCCCGCGCTGCCGGCCGCCCCACCCGAGGCGGCCACGCGTGTGCTGCGAGCGATGCGTCCGCTGCGCGCGGCATCAGCGCCGGCAGCTCAGGCCGGCGAAGAGCGTGCGCCTCTCGTGCTGGACGAGGCCTTGCGCGAGCCCGCGGCCGGGACGGCCGGCGATCCGCTGCCCGAGATCGCTTCGGCGCCCTCCATCGCCGGTGCGCTGGCGGTGCCCGCCATCGCCGCCGCTGCCGCGGCTGGCGCTGCGGCAGCGGCGACCCTCGAGCGCGGCGTGGCGGCGGCGCCAGCCGCACCGGCCTTCGAGTGGCCGCCGTCGACGCGCCTGTCGTACCTGCTCACCGGCAACTACCACGGGCCCGTCGAGGGCCAGGCGCGTGTCGAGTGGCGCCTGGCCGGCGACCGCTACCAGGTCTCGCTCGAGGTCGGCATCGGCCCGCCCTTCGCGCCGCTGGTGACGCGCCAGATCCAGAGCGATGGCCTCGTCACCGCCGGCGGCCTGGAGCCGCGCCGCTACGACGAGGAGACGCAGGTGGTGCTGCGCACGCCGCGGCGCTTCTCGATCCTGCTCGACCCCGACCGCGTGCTGCTGCCCAACGGCCGCCAGGTGCCGCGGCCGGCCGGCGTGCAGGACAGCGCCAGCCAGTTCGTGCAGATGACGTGGCTGTTCACGACGCAGCCGGCGCGGCTGCTTGTCGGCTCGACGGTGCAGCTACCGCTCGCCCTGGCGCGCCGCGTCGAGGTCTGGACCTACGAGGTGGTCGGCGAGACGACGCTGCACACGCCGGTGGGTGCCATCGAGGCCGTGCATGTGCGTCCGCGGCGTCCGCCACCGGCGGCAGGCGGTGCGGGTGGCGACCTGGTGGCCGAGTTCTGGGTCGCGCCGACGCTGCAGTACCTGCCCGTGCGCATCCTCATCCGCCAGGACGAGGAAACCTACGTCGACCTGCACCTGGAGCGCCTGCCGCAACAGGCGGAGTCCCGGCGCTGAGGAGTCAAGGCGCTGCGGCGCCGAACCGCCGGCACGACCTCACCAGGCGTTGATGCGCGCCATGAAGGCGTCGGCTGCGTCGCGGCCCTGCAGCGTCGACACGAGCTGCACGGCGGCCGGCAGCAGGGCTCGGAATTCGGTCTCGTTGCGCGCCTTCTCCAGCCGCAGGGCCATGCCCTCGCCGGCCGGCCCGAGGCGGTCGTTGAAGGCGCGCAGCAGGTCGCGGCGCATGGCCTCGAAGCTCGGCTGCGGGCCGCGGATGACCGTGCGCTCCGGCTCGGCCGGAGCAGGGGCCGGCGTCGCGGCGCTCGTGCGTGCGAACTCGGCGATGAAGTCGTCCTGCACGAGTGCGGCCAGCACCTCGGCGGCCTGCGGCAGCATCTGCAGCAACTCGGCGTCACTGCGCTTGCCGTCGATCATGATCAAGACGCTGCGCAAGCGCGGCGAGAGCTTGTAGACGCGCGTCTCGATCTCGGCCAGGCCCTTGGCGGTCTTGCGGTAGATGATCGGCATGGGTCAGTGAGAAACGGGCTGCACAGTCCATCACCGTTGCTGCGGCGCCCTCCCGGATCGAGGAGCTTACCGCGAGCTTACGCCGGCACCCGACACTTCGGCCGGTACCTTCCCCGCCATTGGGATAATTTGGCGCACTTCCACTGCAATCCACTCGAGGTGATCGACGATGAGCGAGCCCCTGGTCCTGGTCGAGCGGCGTGGCGAGGGTGCGCGCAAGACGGCGCTGCTGCGCCTGAACCGACCCAAGCAGATGAACGCCTTGAACGGCGAGCTGATGGACGAGCTCGGCCGCGCGCTGCTCGCTGCCGACGCCGACGAGGGCATCGGCTGCATCGTCATCACCGGCAACGAGCGCGCCTTCGCGGCCGGTGCGGACATCGCCGCGATGGCGAAGAAGACCTACGCCGAGGCGCTGGCCGAGCCCTTCATCACGCGCAACTGGGAGACGATCCGCCAGGTGCGCAAGCCCGTCATCGCCGCCGTCGCCGGCTTCGCGCTCGGCGGCGGCTGCGAGCTGGCAATGATGTGCGACTTCATCATCGCCGCCGAGACGGCGCGCT
This sequence comes from Burkholderiales bacterium, assembly GCA_016223165.1. Lineage (GTDB taxonomy): Bacteria > Pseudomonadota > Gammaproteobacteria > Burkholderiales > Burkholderiaceae_C > Rubrivivax. The sequence goes on along the minus strand of JACRPO010000009.1, from coordinate 1,279,597 downwards.
TCGGCCAGCCCGAGATCAAGATCGGCATCGTGCCCGGCGCCGGCGGCACGCAACGCCTGCCGCGCGCCGTGGGCAAGAGCAAGGCGATGGACATGGTGCTCACCGCGCGCATGATGGACGCGGCCGAGGCCGAGCGCGCCGGCCTCGTCTCGCGCATCGTGCCGGCCGACAGGCTGCTCGACGAGGTGCTCGCCGCGGCCGAGGCGATCAACGTGCTTTCGGGGCCGAGCGTCGCCCTTGCCAAGGAGTGCGTGAACCGCGCCTTCGAGGGCACGCTCGCCGACGGCGTGATGTTCGAACGGCGCGTCTTCCACTCGCTCTTCGCCACCGCCGATCAGAAGGAAGGCATGGCCGCCTTCCTCGAGAAGCGCGCGCCGCGTTTCATCGGTAGCTGAGCGCGCTCCCCGGGCGGGGCGCGAGAAGGTCGTCGCACCGAGGCGCGTTCGCCGCGGTGGCGAGTCATTGCACCTGAAATTGTTTCGCTGAGGCGAATGCTGCGTTGAGCCGCGTCCCGTTTCTCTGCGTCGCTCCGATCAGCACACTGCAGGGCATGGACAGCGCCGGTCGGGCATCCACCGATCGCAGCCCCCAACCTTCATCGGATGCCACAGCCAAACCTTCAGGAGCCCTTCATGAACACGTTCAAGTCGTTCGTCTACCCCACCGTCGTGCTGCTCTCGCTGGCCGCTGCCGTGACCGCGCACGCCGAAAGCCCGATGCCCGAGGACCAGTCCACGGTCGTCTTCGCCCAGCCCAAGAGCCGCGACCAGGTCCAGGCCGAACTGTTCCAGGCCCGCGCCGACGGCTGGACCAAGGTGCTGTCGTTCTCCTACGACCACATGGCGGCGGCGAAGTCGCTGCGCAGCCGCGACGACGTGCGTGTCGAGGCGATCGTCGCCAACCGTGCGGGCGTGGAAAGCGCCTGGTACGGCGAGGACAGCGGTTCGTTCGCACTGGCGCGCGTGCAGCCCTCGCGCCACGTGGCCGAGCGCATCGTCGCTTCGCGCTGATCGGGCGCCCCCCATCGCCCTGATCGTCGCCCGGTTCGCCCGGCCGTCTCGGCGGCCGGGCGGCCGGGCGGTCGGCCGGGCGATCGCTCGCCCCTCAGGGCACCAGCCAGCGTGCACCGGCCGCGTCGAACGACGCGCGCCGGTGCGCGTGCTCGCCGAGCTCGAGCCAGTCGATCGATTCGATGCGCGCGCTCAGCAGTGCGAAGTGCGTGCGACCTCCCGGCGGCGGCACGGAGCCGGCGTCGACAGGCGTGCCGGGTGCGGCTGGTGCCAGGTAGTCCTGCGCCGAGGGCGTGAGCGCGAGCCGGGCCCAGCGCGACGAGACGGCGAGCCCTTCGGTCTGCACGTCGAGGCGCGCGCGCATGCGCACCTGCCAGGAGAGCGCCGCGCACCAGCCCACCAGCGTGCCGGCGGGGCGGTGCGCGATCTGCAGCACCTTGGCGCTGCGTGCGTCGGTGTAGAAGAGCAGCAGGCGTTGATCGGCGTCGAGCTCGCGCAGCACGAGCGTGCGCGCATCGGCGGCGTCGGCCGCGCGCGTGGCGAGCACGAGGCGCCGCCATCCGTGCTGCACGTCGTGCGCGGCCGCGGCCAGCTCGCGCCACAGCGCCGCCTCGATCGCGCTGAGCGAATCGAGGCCGGCATCGGCCATCGTCAGGGCTCCGGTTGCGGTGGCGCCGCGCCGGCATCGCCCGCGCCCGGCCGAAGGGCCGGCTCGCCGCTCTCGCGCCGCAGCGCCGGGAACAGGATCACGTCGCGGATGCTCGGGCTGTCGGTGAGCAGCATCACCAGGCGGTCGATGCCGACACCGCAGCCGCCGGCCGGCGGCATGCCGTACTCGAGCGCGCGGATGAAGTCGGCGTCGTAGTACATCGCCTCCTCGTCACCGGCCTCCTTGTTGGCGGCCTGCGCGGCGAAGCGCGCCGCCTGGTCCTCGGCGTCGTTGAGCTCGGAGAAGCCGTTGGCGATCTCGCGCCCGGTGATGAAGAGCTCGAAGCGTTCGGTGACCGTCGGGTCCTGGTCGGAGGCGCGCGCCAGCGGCGACACCTCGACCGGGTAGTCGACGATGTAGGTCGGCTGCCAGAGCTTGTCTTCGACGACGGCCTCGAAGAGGCCGAACTGCAGCTCGGCGAGTGTCCAGTGTGCCGGTGGCTCCTCGCCCTGCGCCTTCAGCCTGGCGTGCAGCGTGGCGGTGTCGACCGCCTCGGCGGCGCTCACGCCGGCGTGGGCGATGAGCGCCTCGCGCACGGTGAGGCGCGCGAAAGGCTCCTCGAGGTCCACCTCGCGGCCGCCGTAGCTCACCACCGCCGAGCCGCTGGCGGCGCGCGCCGCGTGGCGCAGCAACTGTTCGGTGAAGTCCATCAGGTCATGGTGCGTCCACCACGCCGAGTAGAACTCCATCATCGTGAACTCGGGGTTGTGACGGACCGAGAGCCCTTCGTTGCGGAAGTTGCGGTTGATCTCGAAGACGCGCTCGAAGCCACCGACCAGCAGCCGCTTCAGGTAGAGCTCGGGCGCGATGCGCAGGAACATCTCCTGCTCGAGCGCGTTGTGGTGCGTGACGAAGGGCTTGGCGTTCGCGCCGCCCGGGATGGGGTGGAGCATCGGCGTCTCCACCTCGAGAAAGCCGTGCTCGACCATGAAGTTGCGGATCGACGCCACCGCCTTGCTGCGCGCGACGAAGCGGGCGCGCGCGGCATCGTCGGTCAGCAGATCGACATAGCGCTGGCGGTACTTCTGCTCCTGGTCGGTCATGCCGTGGAACTTGTCCGGCAGCGGGCGCAGGCTCTTGGTGACGAGGCGGATCTTCGTCGCCTTCACCGAGAGCTCGCCGGTCTTGGTGCGGAAGAGCGTGCCCTCGCAGCCGACGATGTCGCCGAGGTCCCAGTGCTTGAAGGCGGCCAGCGCCTCGGCGCCGACGGCGTCCTGCGTCACGTACAGCTGGATGCGCCCGGAGGAGTCCTGCAGCGTCGCGAAGCAAGCCTTGCCCATGACGCGCTTGAGCATCATGCGCCCGCCGACGCTGACGGCGATGGCCTGCGGCTCCAGTTCCTCATTGGGCACCTGCCCGTGGCGATGGTGCAGGTCGGCCGCGTGGTGGCCGGGCTTGAAGTCGTTCGGGAAGGCCACGCCTTGCCGGCGCAAGGCGGCGAGCTTCTCGCGTCGCTCGGCGATGAGTTGGTTGTCGTCGGACATGAGGGCTCGGGGGCTCGGGAGGAGGGGCTCGCGCGGTGCCCGAGCCGTCTGCCGGAGGAGTTCCGGTGGTCTGGGCAACCTGTTGAATTCGCGGGCGATTCTAGGAGGCGGCGGGGGGCGCACACTTACAATCCCGACCCTTCTTTCCCGGGCTGCCCATGCAATTCACCGATCTCAAGGCGCAGTATGCGGCGCTCAAGCCCCGCATCGACGCCCGCATCCAGCAGGTTCTCGACCATGGCCAGTACATCCTCGGCCCGGAGGTCAAGGAGCTCGAGGAGGCGCTGACCAGGTTCACCGGTTCGCGCCACTGCATCACCGTGGCCAGCGGCACCGAGGCGCTGCTGATCGCACTCATGGCGCTCGACCTCAAGGCCGGCGAAGAGGTGATCACGACGCCGTTCACCTTTGCCGCCACGGCCGAGATGATCGTGCTGGCCGGCGGGCGGCCGGTCTTCGTCGACATCGAGCCCGATACCTGCAACATCGACGCCTCTCGCATCGAGGCCCAGGTGACGCCGCGCACGCGCGCCATCATGCCGGTGAGCCTGTACGGGCAGGTCGCGGACATGGACGAGATCAACGCCGTGGCGGCGCGGCACGGCTTGGCGGTGATCGAGGATGCGGCGCAGAGCTTCGGTGCCGTCTACAAGGGACAGCGCTCCTGCGTGCTTTCCACCTTCGGCGCCACCAGCTTCTTCCCGAGCAAGCCGCTCGGCTGCTACGGCGACGGCGGCGCCCTCTTCACCGACGATGACAAGCTCGCGCAGGCGGCGCGCGAGATCCGCGTGCACGGCCAGAGCGGGCGCTACGTGCATACGCGCCTGGGCGTGGGCGGGCGGCTCGACACATTGCAGGCGGCCGTGCTGCTGGCCAAGCTCGAGCGCTTCGAGTGGGAGCTGGAGCGCCGCGCCGCCATCGGCGCGCGCTACGAGCGCCTGCTGGCCGGCCTGGCCGGCGTGCAACGGATTGCCGTGCGCGGCGACCGCAATTCCGTCTACGCGCAGTACACGGTGAAGGTCGACGACCGCGCCGCCGTGCAGGCGGCCCTGCAGGCTGCCGGCGTGCCCAGCGCCGTGCACTACCCGAAACCCCTGCACCGGCAACCGGCCTACGCCCAATACGCCGGTTCCGACCCGTGCACGGTGAGCGACCGCGAAGCCGCGCGCGTGCTGAGCCTGCCGATGAGCGCCGACTTGAGCGAAGCGGACCAGGACCGCGTGGTGCAGGCACTGGCCGCGGCGGTGCGCACCGTGGCCGCGGCGGCAGTCGGTGCCGCGACCCGCGCACCCTCCACGGCAGTGACGCACTAGCGCCGGGCCCTGCATCGTGCATCTGCAACGCCCCGCCATCACCGACCGCAAGCTGCGCTTCGCGATCGTCGGATGCGGCCGCATCGCGGCCAACCACTTCGAGTCCCTCGAGCGGCACGCCGAGCGCGCCGAGCTCGTCGCCGTGTGCGACACCGATCCCGCGGCACTCGCCGCGGCCGTCAAGCGCACCGGCGCGCCCGGATTCCCGAGCCTCACCGCCCTGCTCGAGGGCACGCGGCCCGACTGCGTCGCGCTCACCACGCCGAGCGGCCTGCACTCGCACCAGACGATCGAGGTGGCCGCCGCCGGCATCGACGTGATGACCGAGAAGCCGATGGCCACGCGCTGGGCCGACGGCCAGGCGATGGTGCGCGCCTGCGACGAAGCCGGCGTGCGCCTCTTCGTCGTCAAGCAGAACCGGCGCAACCGCACGCTGCAGCTGCTCAGGCAATGCATGCAGATGGGCCGCTTCGGCCGCATCTACATGGTCAACGTCAACGTGTTCTGGACACGCCCGCAGTCCTACTACGACAGCGCCGAGTGGCGCGGTACCTGGGAGTTCGACGGCGGCGCGCTGATGAACCAGGCGAGCCACTACGTCGACCTGCTCGACTGGCTCATCGGCCCGGTCGAGAGCGTGATGGCCTACACCGGCACGCTGGCGCGCAACATCGAGGTTGAGGACACCGGCGTCGCGGCGCTCAAGTGGCGCAACGGCGCCATGGGCAGCATCAATGTCACGATGCTCACCTACCCGAAGAACCTCGAGGGCTCGATCACCATCCTCGGCGAGCGCGGCAGCGTGCGCGTGGGCGGCGTCGCCGTCAACCAGATCCAGCACTGGGAGTTCGAGACTCCGCACGAGATGGACGCCGGCATCGCCGACGCGAACTACCAGACCACCTCGGTCTACGGTTTCGGCCACCCGATGTACTACGACAACGTCATCCGCGTCCTGCGTGGCGAGGCCGTGCCCGAGACCGACGGCCGCGAGGGCCTGAAGTCGCTCGAGCTGCTCATCGCGATGTACCTGTCGGCGCGCGACGGCAAGCGCGTCAACCTGCCGCTCGCGTATTGACCTGTCGAGCGCCCGCGCCGCATCACCCTTGGCCGCCACCACCATCCACGCCAGCGCCATCGTCGACGAAGGCGCCGTCCTCGGCGAGGGCTGCCGCGTCTGGCACTTCGTGCACATCTGCGCCGGGGCGCGCATCGGGCGCGGCTGCTCGTTCGGGCAGAACGTCTTCGTCGGCAACGACGTGACGATCGGCGACAACGTCAAGGTGCAGAACAACGTCTCCATCTACGACGCCGTGACGCTCGAGGACGATGTCTTCTGCGGCCCGAGCATGGTCTTCACCAACGTCTACAACCCGCGTGCCGCGGTGACGCGCAAGGACGAGTACCGCCGCACGCGCGTGAAGCGGGGCGCGACGCTCGGCGCCAACTGCACCATCGTCTGCGGCATCACGGTCGGTCGCTTCGCGTTCATCGGCGCCGGCGCGGTGGTCAATCGCGACGTGCCCGACTTCGCGCTGATGCTCGGCGTGCCCGCGCGCCACGCCGGCTGGATGAGCCGGCATGGCGAGCGCCTGGCGCTGCCGCTGCAAAGCGATGGCCCCGTCGAGGCCGCCTGCCCGCACACCGGCGACCGCTACCGCCTGGCCGGTCGTCACCTGGAGCTGCTCGCGCGCTGACGCGCCGTTCCGACCACCCTTTCCCGCTTGCGGGAGAGGGTCGGGATGAGGATCTCGCGAGCAACACCCTCAACCCAGCCCTCTCCCGCAAGCGGGAAAGGGAGTCAAGACAGACCGCTCCGATCACCGCCCACACCATGTACCGCCTGCAACGCATCGCCGTCGTCGTGCCCGCCTACAACGAGGAGACGCAGATCGCGCGTGTCATCGACACGATGCCCGGTTTCGTCGATCTCGTCGTCATCGTCAACGACAAGAGCCGCGACCGCACCGCCGACGTCGTGCGCGCGCACCCGCGCTTCGCGCTGGGCAGCGTGCACCTCATCGACCACGACGTGAACCAGGGCGTCGGCGGCGCCATCGCCAGCGGCTACAAGCATGCGCGCGACCACGACTTCGACGTCGCGGTCGTGATGGCCGGCGACGGCCAGATGGACCCGGCCGACCTGCCCGCCATTCTCGACCCCGTGATCGACGACCTCGCCGACTACACCAAGGGCAACCGGCTCGTCACCGGTGAGGCCTTCCGCAAGATCCCGAAGGTCCGCTTCTTCGGCAACGCGGTGCTGTCGCTCTTCACCAAGATCGCCTCGGGCTACTGGCACGTGGCCGATTCGCAGACCGGCTACACGGCCATCAACCGGGCGGCGCTGCAGGCGATCGACTGGGACCGGATGTACAAGCGCTACGGCCAGCCGAACGACCTGCTGGTGCGCCTCAATGTCGCCGGCATGCGCGTCGTCGACGTGCCGATCGAGCCCGTCTACAACGTCGGCGAGAAGTCGGGCATCAAGATCCGCAAGGTGATCTTCACGATCGGCTCGCTGCTCGTGCGCCTCTTCTTCTGGCGGCTGAAAGAGAAGTACATCATCCGCAACTTCCACCCGCTGGTGTTCTTCTACGCCTTCGGCTTCTTCGGCCTCCTGCTCTCGGCGCTCTTCTTCGTGCGCCTCATCGTGCTGTGGGTGGCCCAGGGCGCGGTGCCCGAGATCACCTTCGTGGCGTGGCTGTTCTCGTTCTCGCTCGGCTTCAATTCGCTGTTCTTCGCCATGTGGTTCGACTACGAGGCCAACAAGCACCTGAACCCGCCGCTCACGCACCGCGACGTGCGCCGGCGCGCGCTGCCGCCGGAATGAGGCCCGATCAGTCCTGCGGCGACGGGCACGGCCAGCCATGCGCCTGATCCGCGCGCTGGCCGAGCGCTGGCGTTCGCACAAGCTCACGCGCGACATCGGCTGGACGCTCGCCAGCTTCGCCGTGCTGGCGTTGAGCGGCATGGTGATCAACCTCGTCGTCGCCGGCGTGCGCGACGCGTCGGCGCTCGGCGTCTTCAACCAGGCCTACGCCGTCTACATCATCGCCTCGCAGCTGGCGACGCTCGGGCTGCACTATTCCGTGCTGCGGCATGCCGCGCTGCACGAGGCCGACCAGGACGATGGGGCGGTGCGCGGGCGCATGTTCTTCACGGCGGCGGTGTGTGCCCTGGCGCTGGGTGCGCTGGCGGCAGTGGTCGTCGGCTACGGCGCCGGACTCCTCGCAACGCTCTTCGACAGCGAGGCCACGGGCCGAGCCGTCGCCTGGGCCGCCACCGGGCTCCTGCTCTTCTCGCTCAACAAGGTGCTGCTCGCCTACCTGAACGGCCTGCGCCGCATGCGCGCCTTCGCCATCCTGCAGGGCCTGCGCTACCTCGTGGTGATGGCGGTGGTGTGCGCGGTGGCGGCGAGCCCGCTGCCCATCGAGACGGCGACGGTGGCGTTTCTCGTCGCCGAGGCGGTCACGGTGGCTGGCGCCCTCGCCTATCTGGTGCGGCACCACCTCGCGCGCCACCTGCACTTCGACCGCGACTGGCTGCGCACGCACCTGCGCTTCGGCGCCAAGGGGCTGGCCGCGGGCATGTTCGCCGAGTTCAATTCACGCATCGACGTGCTGCTGATCGGCGTCTTCCTGCCCGACCGCGAGGTGGGCATCTACAGTTTCGCGGCGATGATGGTCGATGGCGTCTATCACGTGCTGGCGATGATCCGCATCAACTTCAACCCGGTGCTCGTGGGCTCGCTGCGCGACGGCGACCATGCCCAGGCCACCGGCCTGCGCCGGCAGTCGGCGCGCTTCGTGCTGCCCGCCACGCTGGCGATGGGGCTCGCGGCCGTGGCGGCGCTCTGGGTGCTCGCGACCTGGGTCGTGCCGCACAAGGACCTGCACGAGGGCATGCCGTCGTTGCTCATTCTGATGAGCGGGCTCGTGCTCGTCTCTGCCCTCGTTCCCTTCGACAACCTGCTCATGGTGAGCGGCCACCCCGGCTACCAGACCTTGCAGCAGGTGATCACGGTGGCGGCCAATGCGGCGGTGGCGGTGGCGCTGCTGCCGGTGCTGGGCATTGCCGGCGCGGCCTGCGGCACGGCGCTCAGCTATCTTGCCGGGGCGGCGGCGCTGCTCGTGTTCAGCCGGCGCATCGTCGGCTGGAACCTGCTCGCCAACCGTTTCGAGAAGACCTGAGCGGCGCGGGCGCGAGACTCGAGACTCACTCAAGACATGTGCGGCATCTTCGGCATCCTCGCCCGCAAGGGCTCGACGCTCGGCGCGGTGCGCGCCGGCGCCTTGCTGGCGCGCTTGTACGAACTCTCCGAGAGCCGCGGCAAGGAGTCGGCCGGCCTGCACGTCTACCTGCCGGAATCCGGCCGCGCCTGGACGCTGAAGGGCGCGCAGCGCGCCACCGACCTGCTCGCCGCGCCGGGCTATTCGGCGCTGCTCGGCGGCCCGGTGCGGGAGGCCTTGTCTGCCCTGCCGGCCCGGTCAGGCGAGGCGGTGGCCTTGCTCGCGCATTCGCGCCTGGTGACCAACGGCACGGCCGAGCTGCCGCAGAACAACCAGCCGGTGCGCTCGGGCCACGTGTCGATGATCCACAACGGCATCTGCGTCAATGTCGACGCGCTGTGGCAGCGGCACCCCGAGCTGCGCCGCGCGGCGGAAGTCGACACCGAGGTGATGGCGGCGATCATCGACGCCGCGCAAGCGCGTGGCGAGACTGCCGCGGCGGCCACGCGCACGATGTTCGCGCAGCTGCGCGGCGCCGCCTCGGTGGCCTGGGTGCACGATGCCGGCGCGGCGGTGACGCTGGCCACCAACACCGGCGACCTGTACGTCGGCGAACACCTCGACGAGGGCTTCCTGGTCTTCGCCTCCGAGCGCTACATCCTCGAGACGGCTGCACGTGAAACGATCGGCGGGACGATCGGCGGGACGCTCAGCACCATCCCCGCGCAATGGTTGCGACCCGGCCACGGCCTGACGTTCGATCTGCTCGGCAGCGGCGCAGCGCAGCGCTTCGAGCTCGGCGGACCGGCCGGGGGCCGCGACGGTCGCGGGCCGTCCGAAGCATCGGCCGTTCGCGCAGCATCGGTGGTGTCGGCCGCATCCGGTCACGCCATCGCGCCGGCGGGCCGCGCCACCGTGCACCACGACGCCGTCAGCGGCACGCTGCGTCCACCCGCTGTCCTGGCGCGCGACGCCGACGAGTCGCTGCTGCGCTACGGCGAGGCGCGCCTGCGCGCCCTGAAGCGCTGCACGCGCTGCATCCTGCCCGAGACCTTCCCGTTCATCGCCTTCGACGCCGCGGGCGTGTGCAACTACTGCGCCAGCTACCGGACGCGCTACGCGCACATGCACCCGGTCGAGAGCAAGCAGGCCTTCATCCGCTCGCTCGAGAAGTATCGCCGCGCCGGCGGCGCGGAGCGTGAGCCCGACGTGCTCGTCGCCTTCAGCGGCGGGCGCGATTCGAGCTACGGCCTGCACCTCATCAAGAAGGAGTTCGGCCTCAAGCCGGTGACCTTCACCTACGACTGGGGCATGGTCACCGATCTCGCGCGCCGCAACGTCGCACGCATCTGCGGCCAGCTCGGCATCCAGAACATCCTCGTCTCGGCCGACATCGCCGCCAAGCGCGAGAACATCCGCCTCAACGTCGCGGCCTGGCTGAAGAAGCCCGACCTCGGCCTCGTGCCGCTCTTCATGGCCGGCGACAAGCACTTCTTCCGCGTCGTCAACCAGCTCAAGCGGCAAACGGGCATCGCGCTCGACCTCTGGTGCGCGAACCCGCTCGAGAACACCGACTTCAAGAGCGGCTTCTGCGGCGTGCCGCCCGACTTCGGCAAGAAGCGCGTCGACTACCTCTCGTTCACGCGCAAGGTGAAGCTGGCCAGCCACTTCGGCTGGCACTTCCTGCGCAACCCGGCTTACCTCAACCGCTCGCTCGCCGACACCCTGGGCGCCTTCACCGCCTACTACGTCGAGCCGCGGCGCGACTTCTTCTTCATCTTCGACCACTTCATCTGGAACGAGGACGAGGTGAACCGCTGCCTGCTCGGCGAGTACGACTGGGAGATCGCGCCCGACTCACCGAGCACGTGGCGCATCGGCGACGGCACGGCACCGTTCTACAACTACATCTACCTCACGGCGCGCGGATTCAGCGAGTTCGACACCTTCCGCAGCAACCAGATCCGCGAGGGCCACATCACGCGCGAGCACGCGCTCGAAGCGGTGCTGGTGGAGAACCGGCCGCGTGCGCAGACGCTGCGCTGGTACCTCGAGACGATCGGCCTGCCGTTCAACGATGTCGTGCGGCGCGTGAACGAGCTCGACACGCTCGGCCTGCACCGATGAGGCGGCGGCACCGCGTGTGCGCCGAGACTTCCCGATGATCGAATCGACGTGGCTGCCGTTGGCCGCCTGGCTGCTGCTGATGGTGCTGGCCAGTGGCGCCGGCCTTGCGTTCGTCGGCGCCTGGCCCTGGGCGGCGCGCGCCCGCGAAAGCGGCGTGGCGCTGGCCGCGGGGCTGGCCAGCGCGCCGCTGCTGGCGGGCCTCGCGATGGTGTCCACGCTTTGGGTGTGGCCCGGCGCGCCGGCGCGCTCGCAGGCGGTGGCCGTCTTCGCCCTGCTCGGCATCGCGGCCTTGGCCGGTTGGCTCACCGGCGCCACGCGGCGGGCGATCGGATACAGCGGCGACCTCGTGCCGCGCGGCCCCGCGGCCGTGCTGACCTGGGGCTTCATCGTCGCGCTGCTGCTGGACAGCCTCACCGTGCCGCTGATCCAGAACGACGCGCTCGAGTACGCCACGGTCGGCCGCATCCTCTTCGATTCGCGCGACGCCGCCAGCTATCCCGTGCTGCGGCCGCAGTTGCATGCCTCGGGCTTCTACGGGCCGTGGACGCACCCGCCGCTGTACGTGGCACTGCTCGGCCTCGGCTTCGCTTTGCAGGGCGGCAGCGAGCAGGCGATGCTGATGCGCCTCGTGGCGCCGTGGTGCCTGGCCGGGGCCGCCGCCTGCGTGGCGGCGCTGGCGCGCTGGGCGAACCCGGCGCGGCCCGACGACGGGCCGCTGGCGGCACTGCTGCTCGTGAGCACGCCCATGCTCTTCCTCGGCGCGGCCTCGGCATTGATCGATGCGTTGCCCGTGCTCGGCATCACGCTGGCCTTCACGGCGCTCGTGGCGCTGGCCGGGGCGTGGTGGCAGCGGGCGCTGGGCATCGGCGCGATGCTCGGCCTGGCGCTGTGGACGCATTCGCAGGCGGTGCTCGTGCCGCTCCTCACGCTGCCGCTGCTGCTGGTGCAAGGAACTGGGCGCTCGACAGCGCGGGGAACCGGGCGCTGGACGGCGCGGCTGCCAGCGGCGCTGAGGACCGGCGCGCTGGCGCTGGGGCTGAAGACGGGCGCGCTGGCGCTTGCCGTGGCCTTGCTCGTCGGTGCGGCGCCGTACTGGCGCAACGTCGGCCTCTTCGGCTCGCCGATCAGCGACAACCCGATCGTCTTCGGATTGCCGTCGCTCGACTGGCCGGGCTACTTCAAGGTGCAGCGGGGTCTGGCCAGCGCGGCCGAGCTCGTGCAGTACGGGCTGCTCAAGCCCTGGTTCGCGCTCGAAGCGTACGGGCTCGTGTTCTGGCTCGCGCTGCTCGCCCTGCCCGCGTGGTGGGCGCAGCGCCGCCAGCCGCTGCCGCTGCTGGCCGACGGCTCCGCGAGCCTGCGCCCGCTGGTGCTCGGCCTCCTGGCGCTGTACCTGGCCGGCGCGCTGCTTTCGGTGGCGCTCGGCATCGACCTCATGGTGCGCAACGAGCGCTACATGCTGATCCTGCTGCCGGCGGCCGCCATCGCCGCGGCCGGTGCGTTGAACGGGCCGTGGCTGCGCCGCGCGCTCGTGCTGCTGCTCGGCCTGCAGCTCGCCGTGCTCGTCCTCTACCGCCTCGGCCAGCTCAATGCCGAGCGTGGCGTCGCGGGCACGGCCGGTGGCGGCGAGGTCGCGCGCCTGCAGCGCTGGGGGCCCTACGGTGCCGTGCAGCACCTGCGCACGCGCACCCCGCCCGGCAACATCGTGCTGTCGTTGAAGCCGGCCGACATGTTCTACGCCGGGCGCACGATGCTGAGCTATCTCGACCCGCGGCTGCTGCCGTTCTATGCCGAGCGCGACCCGGCGGCGGCGGCGGCACGCCTGCGCGAGCTCGGCGTGACGCACGTGCACCTGCCCGACTACTGGCTGCCGCCGGTCTACCACTCGGCGCTGGAAGCACTGCTGGCCGACCCCGGCCTCAGCGAGCTCGAGTTCGAGGCGCATGGCTACCAGATCTACCGGCTGGGCGGAGCGCCATCGGACAGCCGCCGCACCTCCTGCGGCGAGGCCTTGCCCTTCGGCGACTGGCAGCGTGCACGCGAGTTCGTGCTCGGCGGGCGCAAGAACCTGCGCCGCATCCACCTCGGCTCGGCGCCGCTTGCACCGGGTGCGGAGTCGCGCTCGTGGAATGCGACGCCGCTCTTCCTGCGCGAGACGAACACGGTGCTGCGCTCCGAGGTGGCCCTTCCGGCGCCGGCGGGGCCGGCCCGGGCCGGGGCTCGGCCGGAGGCCAACGAGTGGCTGCTCCGGCTGGAGCTCTCGGGCGCCGGCTACATGCAGGCCATCGTGCGCCCGCGCGGTGCCGGTGGCGAGCCGCAGCTGGTGGCCGACCTGCCGCTGAACGCCGACAGCGCCGAGGGCGGTGTGCAATTGCTGCAGCGCCGCTTGCGCATCGACGCCACCGCGCAGCGCCTGGAACTGCGGCTCGAGCATCGCGCCGACTCGCGCTTGCGGGTGCAGCGGGCCTCGCTCGTGCCCATTTGCGCGAAGGCCGCACCGTGACCGCAGACCTAGAATTTGACCCTCTCGCGGCACGTGCGCCACGCGGGCAGCACGGGCGGCAGCCCATGAAACGGACCTTCGACCTCCTCCTCGCGCTCGCCACGCTGCCCCTGTGGCTGCCGTGCACGTTGGTGCTGGCGCTGCTCGTTCGCATCGGCCTCGGCCGGCCGGTCTTGTTCCGGCAGCCGCGCGTGGGCCTGCACGGCCGCGTCTTCAGGCTCTGGAAGTTCCGCAGCATGACCGACGCGCGCGATGCGATCGGGCAGCTGCTGCCCGACGCCGAGCGCCTGACGCCTTTCGGCCGGCTGCTGCGCGGCACGAGCCTCGACGAACTGCCGAGCCTCTTGAACGTGCTGCGTGGCGAGATGAGCCTCGTGGGCCCGCGGCCGCTGCTCGTCGAGTATCTGCCGCTGTACACGCCGCGACAGGCGCGTCGCCACGAGGTGCGGCCGGGCGTCACCGGCTGGGCGCAGGTGAACGGGCGCAATGCGCTCGGCTGGGAGCAGCGCTTCGAACACGATGTCTGGTACGTGGACCACCGCAGCTTCTCGCTCGACCTGCGCATCCTGGCGATGACCCTGTCCAAGGTCCTTCGCCGCGAGGGCATCGCGGCGGACGGGCAGGCGACGATGGAGCCCTTCCGCGGCAGCGTCGGCGCAGCCCGCGACGGCGCCCGCGATCGGCAGAGCGCAGCATGAGCGCTCAGGCTCGTGATCAGGCTCGTGATCCGGCTCGTGTCCAAGCTCGTGATGAGCCCAGCAATCAGCCCTCGGATCAGGCCCGCAAGCGAGCCGCGCTCTGGATCCTCGGCGCCGGCGGCCACGGTCGCGTCGTCGCCGACGCCGCTGCGGCCAGCGGGCGCTTCGCCGAGATCGTGTTCTTCGACGACGATGCGACGCTCGGCCCGCAGGTCGGGCGCTGGCCCGTGCGCGGCAACTCGCAGGCGTTCATCGCCGCTGCGGCACCCGACAAGCCCGACAGCGATGCCGCGCCGCCCGAGCGCCACATCGGCATCGGCGACAACCAGCGCCGCGACCAGTGGGCGCGCCGCTGCGAGTCGCAGGGCCTCGCACTCGCGACGGTCGCGCACCCGGCCGCGGTGGTGAGCATCGACGCCGTGCTCGCGCCGGGCTGCTTCGTCGCGGCCGGCGCGGTGGTGGCGCCGGGCGCCGAGCTCGGCGTGGCGGTCGTCGTCAACCACGGCGCCAGCGTCGACCACGACGGCCGCATCGGCCGCGCCGCGCACATCGGTCCCGGGGCGCACCTGGGTGGCACGGTGACGGTGGGCGAGCTGGCCTGGATCGGCCTCGGCGCCGCCGTGCGCCACGGTGCGCGCATCGGGGCGAGGGCGATGGTGGGCGCCGGCGCCGTCGTCGTGGCCGACGTGGCGGACGAGGCGCGCGTCGTCGGCAACCCGGCACGATCGTTGCCCGATCCCTTCGGAAACCAGGGCCCCCTGCGTGCTTGATCATGCTTGATACCCCGTTCTCACCCTGGCCCGCCTACTCGGCCGAGGAGATCGAAGCCGTCTCGCGCGTGCTCGCCTCGGGCCGCGTCAACTACTGGACCGGCCAGGAATGCCGCGAGTTCGAGCGCGAGTTCGCTGCCTGGTGCGGCACGGCGCACGCGGTGGCGCTGGCCAACGGCACGCTCGCGCTCGATGCCGCGCTGCGTGCGCTCGACATCGGCCGCGGCGACGACGTCATCGTCACGCCGCGCAGCTTCATGGCCTCGGCCTCGTGCGTCGTCAATGCCGGCGCGCGCCCGGTGTTTGCCGATGTGGACCTCGACTCGGGCAACCTCACCGCAGAGACGGTGCGCGCGGTGCTGACGCCGGCGACGAAGGCCGTGCTGTGCGTGCACCTGGCCGGCTGGCCCTGCGAGATGGACAGCCTGCTCGAGCTGTGCCGCGAGCGCGGCCTGAAGCTCATCGAAGACTGCGCGCAGGCGAATGGGGCGCGCTACCGCGGCGCCAACGTCGGCACCTTCGGCGACATCGGCGCCTGGTCGTTCTGCCAGGACAAGATCATCACCACCGGCGGCGAAGGCGGCATGGTGACCACGCACGACAAAGGCCTGTGGTCGCGCATGTGGAGCCTGAAGGACCACGGCAAGAGTTTCGATGCCGTGTACGAGCGCCGGCACGCGCCGGGCTTTCGCTGGCTGCACGAGTCGTTCGGCCACAACTGGCGCATGCTCGAAGTGCAGGCCGCCATCGGCCGCATCCAGCTGCGCCGGCTGGCGGCGTGGAGCGCGCGGCGGCGCGTCATCGCGGCGCACATCGCCGACACCTGCCGCCGCTTCGACGCGCTGCGCGTGCCGCAGGTGCCGGCGCACATCGAGCATGCTTGCTACCGGCAATATGCCTACGTGCGGCCCGAGCGGCTGAAGAGCGGCTGGAGCCGCGACCGCATCGTCGAGGCGGTGCTCGCCGAGCGCGTGCCGCTGTACCACGGCTCGTGCTCGGAGATCTACCTCGAGCGGGCCTTCGATGGCACCGGCGCGCGCCCCGCCGAGCGGCTGCGGAATGCGCGCGCGCTGGGCGAGACGAGCCTGATGTTCCTCGTGCACCCGACGCTCACCGAAGCCGAGGTCGAGCGCACCTGCGCGGCGGTCGAGAAGGTGATGTCGCAGGCGAGCCGCTGAGCCCGCACCACACCGCCCGCACCGCGCCGCACCCTCGTCGATCGCTCACCCCTCATGCGCAGCCCCGCCTCTGTGCCCATCCCGCCCGCCTTGCGGCGGCCGCTGTCGATGCTGGCCGACCTGCTGCTGCTGCTGCTGGCCACCTGGATGGCGTTCTCGCTGCGCTACGAGACGCTGCACTGGCCCTTCGCGCTGCAGTGGCTGGCCTACGCGCTGGTGCCGTTGATCGCGATGCCCGTCTTCGTCGCCTTCGGCCTGTACCGCGCTATCCATCGCCACACCGGCCTGTCGGCGCTGCTGACGCTGGCCAAGGCGGTGGCGGTGTATGGCGCCGTCTACCTTGCGGTGCTGCTGTACTTCCGCTTCGACGACGTGCCGCGCACGGCGGGAATCCTGCAGCCGATGCTGGCCCTGCTGCTGATGGCCGGCCTGCGCGCCCTGGTGCGCGCGTGGTTCGCGGGCGGCCGGCGTGCGCGGCTGGCGCACCAGAAGGTGCTGATCTACGGCGCCGGCTCGGCCGGCACGCGCCTGCTCGCGAGCCTGCAGCACAGCCACGAGATGCAGGTGCTCGGCTTCATCGACGACGACCCGCGCCTGCAGGGCCGCCTCATCAACGGCGTGCCCATCCACGCGCTGGCCGAGGTGCCCGAGCTCGCGCCGCGCAAGGGCGTGGCGGCGGTGCTGCTGGCCATCCCGTCGCTCGGCCGCACGCGCCGCAACCAGATCCTCGAAGCCCTGCGCGAGACCGGCGTGCACGTGCGCACGTTGCCCGGCCTCATGGACATCGCGCTCGGCAAGGTGCAGGCGAGCGACGTGCGCGAGCTCGACATCGAGGACCTGCTCGGCCGCGACGCGGTGCAGCCGCGCCTGGACCTGATGACGCGCCACACCGCGGGCAAGGTGGTGCTCGTCACCGGCGCCGGCGGCTCCATCGGCAGCGAACTGTGCCGCCAGCTTTGCGCGCTGCAGCCGAAGGCGCTGGTGCTGGTCGAGCAGAGCGAGTTCGCGCTGTACACCATCCACCACGAGCTCGAGACGCGCGTCGAGCAGGGCGCCTTGCCGCCCACCGAGCTCGTGCCGCTGCTGTGCTCGGTGCGCGACGAGCCGCGCCTGGCCGAGGTCTTCGAGGCCTGGCGGCCGCACATCGTCTACCACGCGGCGGCGTACAAGCACGTGCCGCTGGTCGAGCGCAACATCGTCGAGGGGGCCAGCAATAACGTGCTCGGCACCTGGGTGACGGCGCGCTGCGCCTTGCGCGCCGGCGTCAGCGAATTCGTGCTCATCAGCACCGACAAGGCGGTGCGCCCGACGAACGTGATGGGCGCGAGCAAGCGCCTGGCCGAGATGGTGCTGCAGGCCCTGGCCGGGCCCGGCGGTGCCGGTGCGCCGGCGCTTGCCGAAGCGGTCGCGGGCGGCGTGGGCACGGGCACGGGTTTGGGCCGGGGCGCAGGCCTGGGCGGGGTGGCGGGCACGACGCGCTTCTCGGCCGTGCGCTTCGGCAACGTGCTCGGCTCGTCCGGTTCGGTGGTGCCGTTGTTCCGCCAGCAGATCCGCAACGGCGGCCCGGTGACGGTGACGCACCCCGAGGTGACGCGCTTCTTCATGACCATCCCCGAGGCCGCGCAGCTCGTCGTGCAGGCCGGCGCGATGGCGCGCGGCGGCGAAGTCTTCGTGCTCGACATGGGGCAGCCCGTGCGCATCATGGACCTGGCGCGGCGCATGATCGAGCTCTCGGGCCTCGCGGTGCGCGACGCCGAGCACCCGGGCGGCGACATCGAGATCGTCATCACGGGCCTCAGGCCCGGCGAGAAGCTGTACGAGGAACTGCTCATCGGCGACAACCCGCAGCCGACCGACCATCCGCGCATCATGAAGGCGCGCGAGGGGTTCGTGCCTTGGGGGGAGCTGGAGGGGCGGCTGCGCGAGTTCCAGGCCGCCAGTGCGAGCGGCGACGCTGCGGCGGTGTTGGCCCTGCTCGAGCAGCTCGTCGCCGGCTTCAGGCCCTCGGGCGAGGCGCTGGCTTCCGGCGGCACTTCAGCGGTGGCGGCTCAGGGCGTCTTGGCGCCGCAGGCGCGCAGCAGCGCCAGCATGCGCGAGGCGAGCACGCCGCGGTCGTAGTGGCTGGCGGCGGCCCGCGCGGCCGCGCTCAGGCGCTCGCGCAGGGCGCCATCACGCCGCAGCGAGAGCAGGCCCTGCACAAGTTCGTCGACGTTCTCCGGTTCGAACACGAGGCCGCAGCCCTCCCTGCGCACGATGGCGGCGGACTCGCCTGCCACGCCGTGCAGCACCGGCAGGCCCATGCCCATGCACTCGAAGAGTTTGCTCGGGATGACGGTGGTGAAGAGCTCGGTGCGGCGCAGGTGGATGACCGACACGTCCAGCAGCGACCAGTAGCGTGCCACCTGTTCCTTCGGCACGGTGTCGACGAACTTCACCGTGTCGGCGAGGCCGAGGCGGGCCGCCTCTTCGCGCAGCGCCGCCTTGCGGGCGCCGTCGCCCAGCAGCAGCAGCCGGATGTCCCGCCCCTCGGGGTGCTCGCGCAGGCGCTGCATCGCGGCCAGCAGCGTCTCCAGGGCGTGCGCCATGCCATGCGTGCCGATGTAGCCGGCGACGAAGCAGCCTTGCAGGCCGAGCTCGGCCTCGAGCGCCGCGTCCTTCGGGCGGGGCGTGAAGCGCGCGATGTCCACGCCGTTGGTGATGACCTCGATCTTGCGGCCTTCGATGCCGCGCCGCACGAGGGTCTCGCGGAACGAATGCGTCACCGAGACGATGAGCGCCGCGCGCCGATAGAGGAACAGTTCCAGCCGTTCCAGCCCGCGGATGATGGCCGACTCCTTCATCGCGCCCACCGCCCTGATCGATTCCGGCCACAGGTCGCGCAGCTCGAAGACGAAGGGCGCCCGCTTGACCACCCCCACCGCCCAGCCGGCCACGGCGGTGAAGAACTGCGGCGAGGTGGCGACGACGACATCGACGCGCCGCACGAAGAGGGCGGCGACGAAGGCCATCAGCATGTAGCTCAGGTAGTCGAGCACGCGTCGCGCGAAGCCATCGTTGGCCGTGATGTAGCTCCAGACGCGGATGACGCGCATGCCGTCCATCTGCTCCTGCTGCCACAGTCGGTTGCGGTAACCCGGCAGCACGCGGCCGCCGGGGAAGTTGGGGGCGCAGGTGATGACGGTCACCTGCTCGCCGGCGGCCACCCATCGCCGGCCGTGTTCGTGCGTGCGGCTGGCCGGGGCGTTGACCTCGGGCGGGAAGTTGTCGGTGAGGAAGAGGACGTGCATGACGGGCTGGCGGTGTCGGGCGTGCCTCAGGTGCTCCAGTGCCAGCGCACTTCCGCGACGCCTGCGTCGAGCTGCACGGCCAGCGTCTGCGCCGGTACCAGCTCGCCGAAGCGCTGCGCATGCTGCCAGGACTCGAGCGCGCCGCGGCCGCGCAGCACCTGCACCCGTGCGAGTTCGTCCCCGCCTCGGCGGACGATCCAGTGGCCGCCCTGCGCGGGCTCGCAGCCCAGCCCGGGCGCCAGGTGATACCGGGCGACGCACGGCTCCTCGGGGTCGGGCTCGACATGGTCGTGCACGAGCAGGGCGTCGGCCTCCAGCGTCCACTCGCGGCGATGTTGAGGCTTGCCAGGCAGGTGGGCGTAGCCGTCGTGCGCGGCGCCGATGCGCCAGCCGTCGACGGTCACGTCGAACGGCCGAGCGCGGCGGCCGACGCGAAAGCCTGCCCACACCTCCGAGGAGTCGTGCGCGCCGACCTGCACCGTGCTGTGCGCGGCCGTGCCACGTTCCAGCTGGCGCCGGGGGCCATCGCCGTAGACCGAGGTGCCGCGGTTGACGATGAGTTCCTGGCCTTGCACCGAGAGCTCGAACGACAGCGTATCGGCGTGGGCGTGGCCGGGCAGGTAGTCTGGGCCGATGGGGGCCACGTCGAGCAGCGCGGTGGCGGCACCGCGCACGGCGCGTACGTAGCCGCTCGGCTGCAATGCCAGTACGCCCTCGCCGGGTGCAGCAGGAGCCACGATGCCCAGATCGGCGGCATAACGCTCGATGTCGTCGGTAGCCGGCGCAATGCCTTCGGCCGTGTCGTTGAACCGCGCCAGCATCCCACCGGGGTGGCGCAGGCAGCGCAGCCAATGCAGCATGTCGCTGGCACGCCGGCGCAGCTGCGGCACGAGGCGCAGCGCCGGCGAGGTGGCCTGAGCGCGCGCAGCAATGAGGTTGAGCAGGTCCAGCACGTCCTCGAGGGCGAGGGCGTGGTACATCGGCGAGCGCTCGAACTGCGCGCCGTCGGCGAGGACCTGCTCGGGCAGTTGCTGCTCGAGGATGCGCAGCCCTTCGCCCAGCCAACCTTCGGCCTCGTGCCCCTCGAAGAAGAGGCCGGCGCAGACGAGCGCCTTGGCGTTGACGAAGAGGTGGTTGCCCAGCAGATGCCACTCGAGCCGGCGCGTGAGCCAGCGCACTTGCACCGCCAGGCTTGCCAGCCATGTCGGCTCGGGCGGCTGGCCGGCCAGGAACCACCTCACCCAGTTCACGATGCGCAGGCTCGACGGGTAGGGCGCCCACGCCGTGCCGCGGCCGGCCGGGTTGTCCGCGAGCCACCGCGTCACGAGCTGACGATGCCACTCTCGCCGCGCCGAGGCATCGATGGCATGGAGGTCGTCGAAGTAGTGCTGGTTGTAGCGCCACAGCAGCGGCAGCGTCGGTTCGTCCCAGCCGACCGCGGCGAGGTCGTGCTCCTGGCCGAGAAAGCGCATGCGCGTCGGCGACAGCAGGCTCGGCAGGCGCGCGGGCGGACGCACCCATGCACCCGAGGCAGGCGGGCGCAGAGGCGGCGGTGGGCGCAGATCGAGGCTCGGCCGCTGCAGCCGGAAGCGGACGCGGCCCAGCACCTGTGCGGGCTTCAGCCAGCGCACGGTGCGCCAGAGGCGGCCGAGTTGCGTCATCGCGTTGTGTCCTCGGGCCGCAGCCGGCGCACACACGGGAGAGGCCGCGCGTGGCGCCGGACCACAGCTCAGGCGCTCAGCCCAGCAGGATGCGATCGAGCGCCTCGGCGATGCGCTCGCCGGTGCGGCCGTCCCAGAGTTCCGGGATGCCGCCCTTCTTCCATTGCCCGGCGAAGAGCTTGGCTAGCGCCGGTTGCAGCGCCGCCGGGTCGGTGCCGATCAGCTCGTTGGTGCCCACGGTCACGGTCTCGGGCCGCTCGGTGGTGTCGCGCAGCGTCACGCAGGGCACGCCGAGCACGGTGGTCTCCTCGGTGACGCCGCCGCTGTCGGTGATCACGCCCTTGGCGTGGCGGACGAGGTAGTTGAATTCGAGATAGGGCTGTGGTTCGATGGTCAGCAGCGCCGGCGGCCGGTTGGGCAGTGCCGCCAGCGTCTTGGCCGTGCGCGGGTGCACCGGAAAGACGACCGGCAGGCCGCGCACCGCCACGCCCACGGCTTCGATCAGGCGCGCGAAGCCGGCGGCGTCGTCGACGTTCGCCGGCCGGTGCAGCGTCATGACGAAATAGCCGCCCGGCTGCAGGCCCGCCTCGGCCCACACCGCCGGCGGGCGCAGCCGCTCGAGGTTGGCGAGCAGCGTGTCGATCATCGTGTTGCCGACGAAGTGGATCTGCTCTTCGCGCGCGCCGCTCGCGCGCAGGTTGCGGTTGGCCACCTCGCTGGTGGTGAAGAACCAGTTGGTGATCGAGTCGGTGACGAGGCGGTTGATCTCCTCGGGCATGCCCCAGTCGCCCGAGCGGATGCCGGCTTCGACGTGCGCCACCGGCACGCGCAGCTTCTGCGCCGCGATGGCGCAGGCCATCGTCGAGGTGACATCGCCCACCACCAGGCAGAGGTCGCTGCGGCTGTCCAGCAGCAGCCGCTCGTACTTGGTCATGATGCCGGCCGTCTGCTCGGCCTGCGTGCCCGAGCCGACCTCGAGGTTGACGTCGGGCTCGGGGATGCCCAGCTGCGTGAAGAAGTCGCCCGACATGCGCGCGTCGTAATGCTGGCCAGTGTGCACGAGGCGATAGCGCAGGCCGCTGCGGATGGCGGGGTCGGCCTGGCGAGCCTGGATCGCGCGCAGGATGGGCGCGATCTTCATGAAATTGGGGCGGGCGCCGGCGATCACGTCGACGACGGCGGTCTGGGTCGGGCTCATCGCAAGGCTTCCTCGATGGCGATGCTGACTCGCCCGACTTCAAGCAGCTCGGGCAACGGGATGGGGGAGGGCCCCCCGGACCGAACCGCCTGCACGAATGCCGCCGCGCAGGCGGCCTGGCCCTTGTCCTGGCGCCAGAGGTTCATTTTCGCGAAGCCCGGCCAGCCGAAGCCGGCCAGGCGGCGGAAGTTGTCCAACTGCAGCACGCGACCGGCAGCAAAGGTCTCGAGCCGCTCCTTCGCGAAGGCCTTTGAGCCGTTGGCGAAGTAGTGGATCGTGCCGAGCGAGCCGTCGGCGAAGTGCAGGGTCACCGTGGCCGTATCGGGCGTCGCGGCGCGCATGCGCGCCACCTGGTGCGACTCGATCGGCGCGCCGGCCAGGAAACGCAGCAGGTCCACGAAGTGGCAGCCCTCGCCCAGCAGCCGGCCGCCGCCGACCGTCGCATCCTGCGTCCAGTGCTGGGCCGGGATGGCGCCGGCGTTGACCGTCATCACGAAGGCCTTGGGCCCGGGCGTCGCGGCGAGCAGTTGGCGCACGCGCGCGACCTGCGGCGCGAAGCGGCGGTTGAACCCGACCATGACGATGCGCCCGGGCGCGGCGGTCGCCGCGGACTCGATGGCTCCGAGTTCGGCCGACGTCAGCGCGAGCGGTTTCTCGACGAAGACATGCTTTCCCGCCGCGAGCGCGCGCCGCACGAAGTCGGCGTGGGTGTCGTGGCGCGTGCTGACGACGACGGCATTGCAGTCCGGGTCGGCGATGAGCGCGTCGACATCGGTGGTGGCTTCGGCGAAGCCGAACTTGCGACCCAGGTGCAGGCTGCTCGCCCCGCCCGCCGAGGCGACGCGCAACAACTCGGCGCCGGCCGCCTTGAAGGCCGGCACGAGCACGGCACCGGCGTAGTTGCCGGCACCGATGACGCTGAGACGCGCGTGGCCGGCGACAGCACCGGATGCCGGCGCGGCCGCCGATGCGCCCACCGGCGCCGCGAGCCGCACCGTGCGCGCCCGGCGTGCGCCGGCTTGCCCGGTGGGAGCCGCGGGATAGCGCAGCAGGATACCGAGCGAGGGCTCGGCGCCGCCGACGACCTCATAGGCGCGCGCGGCCTCGGCGATGTCGAAGCGGTGCGACACGAGCGTGGAGACATCGAGCCGTCGCTCCGCCAGCATGTCGAGCACGGCCTCGAAGTTGCGCTGCTCGGTCCAGCGCACGAAACCCACCGGGTAGTCCTGGCCCTTGTCCTCGTAGTTGGGGTCGTAGCGGCCGGGCCCGTAGCTGCAGCTGACCTGGAAGCTCAGCTCCTTCTCGAAGAAGTCGGCGCGCGAGAGCTCGAGACCCGTGACGCCCACGAGCACGATGCGGCCGCGCTTGCGGCACATCAGCGCCGCCTGGTGCACGGGCTCATTGCTCTTCGTGCTGGCGGTGATGATGACCGCATCGACGCCGCGCCCGCGCGAGAAGGCCTGCGCCGCGGCGACGGGGTCGGCGCCGCTCTTCAGGTCCACCACCTCGGCGCCGAAGCGGCGGGCGAGCGCCAGCTTGTCGGCGTCGAAGTCCAGGCCCAGCACGCGGCAGCCCTGCGCCTTGAGCAGTTGCACGGTGACGAGGCCGATGAGCCCGAGGCCCGTGACCACCACCGCTTCGCCGAGCGTGGGCTGAACGAGCCGGATGCCCTGCAGCGCGATGGCGCCCAGCACCGTGAAGGCCGCCTCGTCGTCGCTCACCGCATCGGGCACGTGGGCACACAGGTTGACCGGCACGGCCACCATCTCGGCGTGCCTGCCGTTGCTCGCCACGCGGTCGCCCACCGCAAACCCGGTGACGCCGGCGCCGAGCTCGACCACCTCGCCGACATTGCAGTAGCCCATCGGCAGCGGCTGGTCGAGCTTGTTGCGCACCGCCTGCAGGGTGGGCAGCAGGCCGTCCGTGCGGACCTTGTCGAGCACCTGCCGCACCTTGTCGGGCTGCTGGCGGGCCTTGTCGATGAAGCCGGCGCGGCCGAAGTCGACCAGCATGCGCTCGGTGCCGGCGGAGACGAGCGTGCGCGAGGTGCGGATGAGGAGCTGGCCGCGGGCGGGTCGGGGGCAGGGGATGTCGGCGAGCTCGGTCCGGCCATCCCTGAGGTTCTGCAGGACCTGTTTCATGACGACGCCACCGCCTGCGCCAGGTCCGCACGCGCCTGCGAGATCGAGAACGAAGATTCGCGGAGACCCTCGCGCACCATCTGCGCGATGTGCAGCATGAGCAGCGTGGACACCTCCACCTCCGCCCAGTCGCGCACGCCGTCGTCGGCGAAGAGCTGCAGCACGGCCCCCGCGTGCCCCACATCCTTGGGCCAGTAGCGGTGGCGCCAGACCTGTTCACCCTGCCACAGCGTCATGCGGCGGAAGTCGTCGATCTTGCACAGCGTGTGGCCGTGCTGGATCTGGATCGACTCGTTGATGCCCTCGAAGGGCTCGGCACGGGCGCTGAGCATGATGCCGGCGATATCGCCACGCTCGCTGGCCAGCGTGATGGCGAGGTTGTCGTCGCGCTCGCGCTCGTCGGCCCAGGCGAGCGTGATCTGCACGCGCTCGGGCAGGCCCCGCCAGGCGAGCACATGGATCCACAGGTCGAGCCAGTGCCCCACGTTGCCGCAGATGCGCGTGCCTTCCTCGGGCTGCCGATACCAGTGCCCGGCGCCGAGCACATGCCCGGCCACGAAGCACTGCATCGAGAAGCCGCCTGCCGGGTCGATGACGACGCGGCGGCGCAGCTCGCGCACCGCCGCCGAGAACGGGCGGTTGTAGCCGGCCACGAGCCGCCCGCGGGACGCCCGGCGCGCGCGCTCCAGTTGCACCAGCTGCCCGAAGCTCACGGCCACCGGCTTCTCGACATGCGCGTCGAGCCCGTGTGCCAGCGCCTGCGCCGCATAGGCGGCGTGCGACGCATGGTTGGACGCCACGTACACCGCCTTCAGGCCGGGCGTGGCCAGCAGCGCGCCGGCGTCACCCGCCACGACCGGCACGCCGAGGGAGCGCGCCAGCGAGGTACCGGCCGCCGGGTCGATATCGTGGCAGGCGAGCACCCGGTGCGCCGAACGGCGGTGCAGGAAATAGCCGATGGTGGCAAACGCGAACTGACCGCAGCCGATGAGGCCGACGTCGCGCTGTCGCATCACCCCACCGAGAGCCGGCACGCGCAGGCGCAGCCGCGCCGCCGCCTTGAACAGCGTGCGCCCCGGGCCATAGATGGCAGTGAAGCGCAGCACCTTGCGCAGCCGGCTGGCCAGCGACGGGAGGTGGCGGCCGGGTTCTGCGGCCATCGCGCCGGCTAGATCAGCCACGCCCACGCGCCGCAGCGGCCAGCAGCGCTTCCTTTTGCGCCTGCTGCGGGTAGTTGATGAGCACCGCCCGGTAGGCGCCCTTGAAGACGAAGAGGCTGCCGGCCGCCGCACCCACCGTGCCGCACCGTGCAACGAGGGCGCCGATATCTGCCAGCGAGCCGGCGCCACCCAGCACCGTGAGCGGGATCGACAGCGTCGCGCGCAGCTGAGCCGCAAGGGGCAGGTCGTAGCCTTTCATCGTGCCGTCGCGGTCGACGCTGTTGACGACGATCTCGCCCGCGCCCGCGTCCTGCATCTGACGTGCCACCTCCAGCGGGTGGCGGCCGGTGTTGCGCCTGGCGTTGTGCGTCACCACCGAGTAGCTGCCGAGCATCGACTTGCGCACGTCCAGCACCACCGCCACGCTCTGGCTGCCCACCGCCGCGGCGGTGGCGGCAACGAGGGAGGGCTGCTCCAGCGCCGCGGCGCTGAGCGCCACCTTCTCGACGCCCAGCGCGATGATGCGCTTGGCCTGCTCGGCACTGCGCACGCCGCCGCCGTAGGCCAGCGGCATGCGGCACTCCGCGGCCAGGTCGCTGATGAGCTTGTAGTCGGGTTCGCGGCCACGCGCCGTGGCGTCGATGTCGAGCACCATCAGCTCGTCCGCCTCCTTCTCGTTGAAGATCTTCACGGCGTTGATGGGGTCGCCCACGTACTTGGGCTCGCGGAAGCCAACGGTCTTCACGAGGCCGCCCTCGTGCACGAGCAGGCAGGGAATGATGCGCGGTCGGAGCATGGAGCGGGTTCCTCTTCAACCGCGTGCGAAGTTGGCGAGCAGGCGTTCGCCCCAGTGGTGGCTCTTCTCGGGGTGGAACTGCACGCCACAGACGTGGCCACGCTGCACCGCGCAGGCGAAGTCCAGGCCGTAATGGGCGCGCGCGGCCTCGTCCGCCGGTTCGGCGCACTCGAAGTAGAAAGAGTGAAGGAAGTAGAAGCGCGCCTGTTCGGCCAGGGCGTCGGCCAGGCCGGAGAACAGGCCGCCGGGGGCCACCGGATGCACATCGTTCCAGCCCATGTGCGGCATCGGCAGCGTAGCCGCGGCGGGCTGCGAGCGGAAGGCGCGCACGCGGCCCGCCAACCAGCCCAGCCCGGGCAGGCGGCCCTCGTCGCTGCCGTGCGCCAGCATCTGCATGCCCACGCAGACGCCGAGCACCGGTACCCGCTGCTCCTGCACGAGCACCTCGAGTGCCGGCCGCAGGCCGGAGGCGTCGAGCTGTTCCATCGCATGGTCGAACGCCCCCACGCCGGGCAGGATGAGGCGCGTGGCCCCATTCAGTTCGGCCGCCGTGCGCGCCGCGCGCGCCGGCACGTTGAGCCGCTTGAACAGGTTGGTGAACGCCCTGACGTTGCCCAGCCCGTAGTCGACGATGGTCATCATCGGATGATCGCCCTCTGCACGCCGAAGGCCCGCAGCACGCGCGTGCCCAGCTCCATGAAGCCCATGGCGTTGCGGTAGTCGCGGAACGTGTGGTTGGGCCCTTCGAGCAGCGCCTGCAGCTCGGGCACCGTGATGCCCAACTTGGTGGCGATGTACTCGAAGTCCTGGGCCACGGTCTCGGGGTCGTAGGCGGGACGCGCGATGCGCTCCAGTGCCTCGGCGCGCGCAAGCTGCCCGGTGAGGATGAGGCTGGAGAAGTGCGCGCGACGCTTGTCGTAGCCGAACTTCCTGGGGAGCCAGTAGCCCTCGTAGAAGCGCGTGAAGCGCGACTCGTAGTGCTTGTGCGCGTACTTCTGCCAGCCGAACTTGTCCACCAGCTCCTGCATCGCCTCTTCCTTGATGTAGCGGAAGTGGTTCAGCGGCTTGACCACGCGCACGCCCTTGACGAAGCGGTAGTAGATCTTGAACTTGGCGATGTCGGCCAGCGGAAACGTCTTCAGCGGCCGCGTGCCGAAACGGCGGTGGATGTCCAGCAACTGCTTCAGGTCGGAGGCGTGATAGTGCCACTCCAGCGGCTCGCGCACGCACTCGGTGGAGTAGTTGGCGCCGGTCAGGATGTACTTGAACCCGTGCTTCGCGGCGAAGTTGTACAGGCCGGCGAAGAAAGCGTGGTCCTGCGGCGTATCGAGGTGCGGCACGCCGGCCTTGAAGAACGCCAGCTGCAGGTCGCGCATCTCCTGCCAGTCCACCACCTCGGTGTGCAGGTCCACCCCGAGGCCATCGACCAGCTTCTCGATGTTGTTCACCGCCTGCTGCGAGTTCCAGCCGGCATCGACATGGAACAACAGAGGCCGCAGCCCGAGCTTGGCCTTCGCCAGATAGGTGAGGTAGGAGCTGTCGACGCCGCCGCTGATGCCGATGAGGCAGTCGTGGTCGCGGCCACGGCCGTGGCGCTTGATCTGCTCGATCACGGGCGCCAGCTCGCGCTCGCCGCGCTCGTCGGGGTGCCAGTGCGGCAGGATGTTGGCGTGGTAGTTGTTGCAGTAGTCGCACCAGCCGCGGGCATCGAAGGTGATGCCCGAATCGGAGGTGTCCATGATGCAGTTGGTGCAGATCTGGTAGGGGCGGGCGGCGGGCGCGTTCATGGGCAGGGCGGACGGGGTCGGTCGCGCGGCGGAAAGGTGTGTGGACAAGGGGTGGCGGCTGAACCGTCGGGGTCTTCAGGCGTGCGCCGGTCGCGGGGCGCGTGCGCGTACCCGTTCGTAGACGCCGAGCAGGCGCGCGGCATTGCGCGCCGGCACGAAGTTGCGCTCGGCCAGCTCGCGCGCGTTGGCGCCCATGCGCCGCACCTCGCTGCGCTGCTGTGCGAAGTGTGCGATGGCGCCGGCCAGGGCCCGCGGGTCGCCTGCAGGCACGGTGAGGCCGGTCTCCCCGGGCACCACGGTGTCGGGGCGGGGATGGTCCACGCAGACGATGCAGGGCACGCCCGAGAAGGCGGCCTCGAAGACGGGCCGGCCCGGGGCATCGAAGTAGGAAGGGAAGGCAATCACGTCCATGCGCTCGTAGACGGCCTGGATGTCGTGCGTGTGGCCCAGCAGATGGAAGTCCTGCTGCAGGCCATGCTCTCGCACGCGGGTGTGCACGTCGGATTCGATGTTCTGCGCCAGCCCGGCGCAGGCCAGCAGCCACGCCTTCAGGCCGCGGTCCGGGATTGTCACGCCACCGACCACCAGGAATTCGACATCGTGCCCCTGCGCGCGCAGCAACCGTGCCGCCTCGAGCAGATCGACCAGCCCCTTGGCCGCATGCAGGTTTCCGACGAAGCCCACCTTGAGCGAGCCCGGGCGCAGCGTGGCCAATCGGCGCTCGAGCGCGGTGTCGCGCTCGGCCGGACGGCGCGGCGTGAAGGAGTTGTGGATCACGTCCACCCGCAGGTCCGCCGGCAGCGTGGCACGCGTGTTCTCGTCGATGGCGATCACCGCCGCGGCGCTCTGCCGCAGCCGCCGGTTCACCCAGCGCGTGCGCCACGAGCGCTCATCGGTGCGCTGCAGGGAGCGCACGTGCACCACCATCGGCGCATCGAAGAGCGCGCGGGCGATGAGACCGGGCACGATATCGAGCACCTCGTTCACATGGATCAGGTCCACCTCGCCCCAGCGCAGCTTTGCGCGCACCAGGGCCGCAACGCTGTATGGCAGGTAGGCGATCTCGCGCAGCGGCACCAGCCAGCGCAGGCCGCGATAGTGGCTGTAGCGCGTGTTGTCGAAGCGCGTCAGGCCGCGCGTGGCGATGAGGTCCGAGGCGACTTGCGCGTAGTACTGGCCAGCCGTGCCGCGCTGCATCACGAAGCGGGCCTGCACGGCACCCGGCTCCAGCGCGCGCACGGCCTCGAACAGGCTGCGCGAGGCGCCGCCAAAGGGACCGACGGCGTCGACGTAGAGGACGCGCAGGGTCATGACCCGGCCGCTCCGACCTGCGCAGCGCCTTGTGCGCGCCGCGGTGCCCGGTGACGCAAGGCGGCCGCCGCCCGCAGCTGCGCCGGCGCGCCAGCCAGCGCCAGCGCCAGCAGCATGAAGACGAAATACAGGTAGCGCGGCGCGAACACGGGCGTGACGCAGAACACGGCGAGAAACAGCGCCGCCGCGGCGACGAGGTCGTGGCGCAGCGTGAGCAGGCGCCGCTGCCAGGCCCGCAGCGCCAACAGCAGTGCCACGAGGCAATGCCCGCCGATGAACAGGTCGTTGTAGATCTCGGTCGGAAAGAAGACCTTTTCCAGTTTCAGGCCCATGCCGAACAGCAGGTGAAAGGCCTTGATGGGGAAGACCAGGAAGTACAGGCCCTCGTTCTGCAGCTGCAGCGTCCATTCGAAGAGGCCGCTGCCAACGCCTTCGTAGCTCTCGAACGAGCCTTCGACATAGTGAAGAATGGGTTCGATCAGCGGCTGGATCGCCCGGTAGGCGGCCGAGATCAGAAGAAGCACGAGCGCCATCACGACGCCGCGGTGCCGAATCAGCGGCCACGGTCCGACCAGGGCCAGCAACATGAGATAGAAGATGACCATCTGCCAGCGGACCAGCACGGCAGTGAGCAGCGCCAGCAGCGCGGGAAGCCACTTGCGCCGCACATGCGCCCACAGCGCCAGCGCAAGGAACGGAAACAGGAAGATCTCCTTGTTCACCGACAGCAGGCTGGACACGGTGATCGGGTTGATCAGCAGCCACAGCGCTAGCACCACGGCATTCAGCCCCAGAAGCCGGCTCACTGCGGCGACCGATGCGGTGAACAACGCCACGTTGAGCAGCATCACCGCATAGATGTTGCCCTGGACCAGGGTCAGCATGGCGATGGGGCCGAGATAGTTGGCCCCCACGTCGACGAGTGCGCCCTCGAAGACCGTCTCGCCGCGGTAGGTGCGCAGGTAGGTGCCGGAGTCGGCATAGAACTGGAACGGGTGCAGGTCCTCCAGCGCATCCTGGCCAATCCACCACAGGAAAGCGGCGGCGAGCAGGCTGAACAACAGCATCGCGGCGGTCAGCGCCAAGCGGTGCGTACGCCTCGGTGTAAGGCGCATGGGGCTCCGGATCGTGGCGCGCGACATGGCTCAGGCCACCCCACACGCGGCCAGGAAGCTGCGGTAGTTGTCACGCCAGCCGCCGGCCCAGATCGACTCCGCATCGAGCGGGCGCGGTGGCGGCGCTTCCTTGCCGCGTAGCAGCGCGGCCAGCGAGTCGGCATCGGTGAACGTCTGGAACGGATGCACCGGGTAGCCGAAGCGCGCCTTCGGCGTGTCCCACAGGAGGATGCGCGGCACGAGGCCTACCGCCTCGAACAGCCCCGTGGAGACCTCGCTGACCAGCACAAGCGCCTGCCGCAGTGAGGTGTAGAGGTCCGGCTCGAGGTCGATCGAGATGCCTGTCAGCTCGCCGGCCGCCAGCGAGGCCACGCGCGCACGCTCGAGCGGATGAGGGCGCAACCGCAGATGCAGACCGGCCTCGCGCGCGGTCCCGCGCAGGTGCTGCGCAAGCCGGAGGTAGAGCCCGAACTCCACCCCATCCGAGAGGATCAGCAGGTCTTTGCGCGCCGTCGGCTTCGTGGCCATGGCCGCGATGCGTGCCAGCTGCTCGCTACGATGCGGATGCCCCACGGCCACCTTGGCCACGGGCGCGTTGATCTGCTCGGCCCACCAGCGCCCATAGGCGAGAAAGTGGTGAGGCAGGGTCTCGCGGTAGCCGGCATCGGCAAGCACGGCGGGGGCGAAGTTGTAGCCGTCGTGTCCGGCCGAGATGGCACCGTGCTGGTATTCGGCCGTCACGATGCCCAGGCGACGCGCCGCCGCGATGAGGGCCGCTGCCGGGCCGTAGCAGGCGGCGCCGACGAGCAGCACGCGCGGCCGCACGGCGCGCAGCAGCCGCTCGTAGGCCGCAAGCTGCTGCGGCAGCATCGCCCACTTGGCAGCCAACATCTCGACGAGACGGTGCTCGCGCTCGGCTCCCGGCCGCCACTGCAGATGATGATGGGCATGCTGCACCACATGCGCAACGAGTTCGCTCGCCTGCGATCGCCGGGCGCTGCGCGCGAGCCTGCCCTGTACTGAAAGCCGCGCCTGCAGCGGCGCATGCAGCAGCCACCGCCCGCAGGCCCTGGGAAATGGCCAGCGCCACTCGAACTGATCGGCGACGACGAGGGTGCGCTCTGGCTCGACGGCCACGAAGTGGTCCACAAGCCGGTTGAACCATCGACCCTGCATCCACAGGTCGCCGACGCCATCACCGAAGATGCACACGTCGGCCCGCACCCGCCGCGTCGCGAGCTGGTGCAGGTTGTGTACCGCGGAGCGGGCGAGGGTGAGCGCGGCGCGCACCGGCGGCACCTTCGCCGGCACTCCCGCCAGCTCGGACCCGTACAGCCGGTCGGACATCAGCATGCGCAGGAAGACAGTGCGGATCTGCGGCCACAGCGGCAGGCCGGTGTGCTCGCAGCGCCAGGCCAGGAGGGCTGGGTCATCCTCGACCACGAGCAGCTCCTGCAGGCTGGGCCAGGCGGCATCGCGTGGTGCGTTCACTGCGTACCCCGCTTGCTGCGAATGAAGCGCGCAGGGACGC
This sequence comes from Burkholderiales bacterium, assembly GCA_016223165.1. GTDB lineage: Bacteria > Pseudomonadota > Gammaproteobacteria > Burkholderiales > Burkholderiaceae_C > Rubrivivax. The sequence continues at coordinate 1,247,589 of JACRPO010000009.1, read as the reverse complement.
CGCCCCAGATCTCGCCGGCCGGCACATCGCGCGTGACCACTGCGTTCGCGCCGACCACCGCGTTGTCGCCGATGTGGACACCCGGGCCGACGTAGGCATTGGCACCGATCCATACACCGTCGCCGATGACCACGGCCGCCGTCACCGAAGGAGGCGCGCCCCGGCGCAGGTCGGCATCGGCGCTGACGGTGCTCGTATAGATGCGAACGTTGTGGGAGATCGTGCAGCGGCTGCCGATGCGCAACAGCCCGCCCGGGGCCGCCTGGAGGGTACTCAGTTCACCCACATAGCTGTCAGCACCCAACTCGATGCGCCCCTCGCCGTAAAGCTGGATGCCCGCCCCATTGAAGCGAAATGTGGGCGCAACGCTGTAGCGACGCCGATAGGCCCGATACACGCCACGCCAGCAGGCCATGCGCAGGCGCAGGAAGACCTCGGCCCAGACACCCCACAGACCTGCTCGCATGCTCACGGCCGCCCGCTCCTGCCGGCGCGTCGGCCGATGAGGACGCGAACCGCCAGCCGGGGAGCGACCCAGGGCATCGGCATCAGCCGTTGCGAGAGCCCCCAGGCTGCCAGCACCAGGGCGGCCTGAGCGGCGCAATAGGCCATCGCTCCGCCGCTCGCGCCGTAGGCGGCAACCGCCCAGGGAGCCAGGACCGCCGAGAACGCGCAGGCCAGCATCGTGGCCGCGCCCAGCCACTCGGTGCGACCACTGAAGAAAAAGAGGCCGGCGACTTGGAGGTAGATGCCGCCGATGGCACCGCCCAGGAGGAACCACCACGACAGGCTGATCGCCTCCTGGTATTTCGGCCCCAGCACCCATCCACCGAGCGCGCCCAGCAGCAACCAGACGACCACCGCCAGCGCGGCCCAGACCGGCACACTGAGGTAGGCCACACCCACCAGGCGCAGCCGGCTGCGCAGGCCCGGCGCGGCCAACAGACGGTACATCGTGGGCGTATAGGCCTTGGTGGCCGCATCGGTGATGACGTTGATGATGAGGCCCAGTTGCGAGGCCGCGCCATAGACGCCGAGTGGCCCGCTGCCCAACTGCCCGGCCACCGCGAAACGGTCGACGCTGGCCAGCACCGCACCAGCCAACGTATGCGGCACCAGCGGCAGGCCGAATCGCAAGACCGACCTGATGTCGGCAGCAGTCGGGCGAGCGAGGCAGGCGTCGCGGTGCAGCGAAAACACACTGAGGGCGGCGACCGCCGCCACGGCAACACTGGCGCCCAGGATGCGGCCGGTACCACCCGCCTGCAAGGCCAGCACGGCCAGAAGCGACAGCCCCACGTTGAAGGCGGCGGAGCTCACCTGCAACGTCGCCGCCGGCAATGCCTGACCGGCCGCCTGCCAGACGGCAAACCGGGTGCCCTGCAGAGCCGTGGCCCCCGCCACCACCGCAGCGAGCGCACAAAGCGCCGGCGCGAGCTCTATGCCGGCACGCGGCGCGAACACTGCGGCAAGCGCCGCCGCCACCGCGCTGGAGCCGAATGCCACCAGCACCGCGGCCGCGGTGTAGCTGCGTGGGTCGCCGCTGCGGCGATCCAGCCAGCGTACGCCCACGGCACCATGAACGCTCAGACCCGCCACGGCCGCGCACACCGGCACGAGCATGAAGAAGGACACCACCCGCCCGTACTCTGCCGGGCTGAGCACGCGCGTCAGCACCGGCAACAGCATGAAGGGCACACCCGCGGCCAGCACATTGGCCAGCGCGTAGATGGCTCCAGCTCGCAACAGGCTCGACATCGATCGCCCTTCGGGCCTTCCTGAGCGCTGGGTGGCCGGGCACCGGCTCAGCGCGCCGGCAGCTGAAGGAAGGCCTGCAGGATCTTCAGCCCTGCCGCCCCGCTCTTCTCGGGATGGAACTGGGTCCCGAATATCCGGCCTTTGCCGATGGCCGCGGTGATGCGGTGTCCGCCGTACGCATAGCTGGCCAGCAGATGCGCCTCGTCGTCGGGCACGACGTGGAAGGAGTGCACGAAGTACGTGCTCGTCCCAGGCTCGCATCCGGCCAGGGGCGTACCCTGCCATTCTCCGCGGGGCCCTGGTCGCAGCTGCCGCCAGCCGATGGCGGGAATCTTCAGCGATCCGCTGCCGGGCGGTGCATGGTCTGCCGGCATTGCCAGGACGCGCCCCGGGATCAGGTCGAGCCCCTCGTGCTGGCCGAATTCCTCGCTGCTCGTTGCCAGCATCTGCATGCCCAGGCAGATGCCCAGCAGCGGCCGGCCGGCCAGCGCATGCTTGCGGATCGGCTCGACGAGCCCGCGCTCGCGCAGGCCTTGCATGCCGCCCGCGAACGCGCCCACCCCCGGCAGCACCAAGTGCCCGGCCCCGGAGACACCGGCCGTGTCGGCCGCGAATACGACCTCGGCACCGCAGGCCTGCAGCGCCCGCCCGACGCTGAACAGATTGCCGATGCCGTAGTCGACGACGGTGACCTTCATCCATTGCCTCCCGGGCGCACGGGAATGCCCGCGGCGCTTGCCGCAGCACGAAGCTGCGGCAACGTGGTGCGACCGTAGTGCAATGCGTCGGCCACTGCCACCGCATCCGCGGCGCCCTCCTTCACCACCGACTCCAGGTGCGCCGCCTCACCGTAGCCGCCGCTGGCGATGACCGGCACGCGCACCGCCTCGGAGACGGCGCGCGTCAATGCGATGTCGTAGCCCTTGCGTGTGCCCTCGCGGTCGATCGAGGTGACCAGGATCTCGCCGGCGCCCAACGCGACGCCACGTTGTGCCCACTGCACGGCATCGACACCGGAGCGCTCGCGGCCGCAGTCGGTGTAGACCTCCCAATGCCCGGGGCTCTGCTGCTTGGCCTCGATGGACAGCACCATGCACTGCGAACCGAAGCGCCGGGCCACCTCGGTGACGAGTTCCGGCCGGCGCACGGCCGCCGTATTGATGGCGACCTTGTCCGCGCCGGCGCGCAGCAGGTCGCGCACGTCGTCGACGCTGCGGATGCCGCCGCCCACGGTCAAGGGCACGAAGACATCGTGTGCCGTGCGGCGCACGATCTCGACGAGCTTGCTGCGGCCATAGAGGCTGGCCACGATGTCGATGTAGATGAGCTCGTCCGCTCCCTGCTCGTAATAGCGGCGGGCGTACTCCTGCGGGTCGCCGATGACGCGCAGCCCCTCCAGGTGCACGCCCTTGATCAGGTTGGGCCCCTTGATGTCGAGGCGCGCGATCAGCCGCACGTTGTCCACGCTTCAGCCTCCCGGCACCGGCTCGACGGTGTGGCGCAGCTTCCAGGTGCCGCTCTCGTGCCGCCACAGGTGCGGAGAGCGGAAAGAGTCGGCAAGGTTGTCGAAGTAGGCCCGGTCCATCAGCGGCTGCTCGAACATCCTCGACGCCCGCGGGAACTCCTTCTCGGGCAGACTCAGGTAGCGAAAGATCTCCTCGGCAAAGCGCTGGGGAAACTCGCCGTCGAAGCGCCGCACCAGTGCCACGCCCTCGTCGCGATCGATGTCGCGCGAGCGGATCTCCTGCGCCGCGTCGTAGGTGGCGCGCCCGATGCCGAACTTGATGAAGGTCGTGTAGTAGTGGAAGTCGTCGATGCGGTCGTCGATGCTGTTGTACTTGCTGTAGGTGCCGGGGGTGCGCTCGGGCGACGCCTGGAAGCCGCCGTGCTCGACCGCGTAGTAGTAGCAGCTTTGCGGATGCCACTTCAGGTAGTAGCCGAGATAGTGCACCTCCACCTTCTGGCGCTCGATCTCGGCCGGGTCGGCCGGCAGGTAGGGTTGCAGTTCGTGCGCGTCGACACCGAAGTCCTCCTGCAGCGACGCCACCGAGGTGCCGCCGAGGTAGATCTCGGACTTGTCGCTGGCGGTGAAGTACGACCAGTCGCGCCTGGCGGTGCTGGTATCTGCGATGGGGTTCCCGTACTCGGCCTCGTTCTCTCCGTAGAAGACGAGCGGGATCTCGTGCAGCAAGGCCATCTTGGGCGCCAGAGACTTCTGGCCGAAGATGAACGGCTGGAAGGGATGGAAGAGGTTCTCCACCGCCAGCCGGGTGAGCAGGCGATGCACGCGGCCGTTGGGGGTGCACAGGTAGTTGTCGAAGCCGGCATGGATCCAGCTCTGGAAGTTGCGCCAGCCCCATTCGGTGTAGACATGCGGCGCCCAGGTCACCGTCAGCGGGTGCATGCCGTAGCGGGTCTTGAGCATGTGCGCGGCGTAGAAGCTGTCCTTGCCGCCTGAGCCGGGAACCAGGCAGTCATAGCTGCCATCGTTGCTGCGGTAGCGGTTGCACAGCTCGACAAGCTGCCGCTCGCGCTCGGCCCAGTCGATGTGCCCATGCTTCTGCTCGGCCATGAGGCAGGCGTCGCACACGCCCTCGGCGTTGAAGTGGATCGTCGCCTTCTTGCTGTCCTTGGTATGGGCGTACTCGACGGCGGAGTTCGGCCGCTGGTTGGAGATCACGCAGCGTCGGCAGAAGCCCACGCCCAGCGGCAGTCCGTAGCGGGCGACTTCGGGCGTGTCGGTCTGGAACGGGCGCAGGTCGATCTCGCGGCGACGGGGGTACAGGGGACGATTCATCTGTTCCTCAGGAAACCAGGCGGGAAAAGGCCTCGAAGTCGGCCAGCGTGTCGATGTCGATGGAGCGCCCGGCGGGCATCACGTAACCCACCGTCTGCTCACTCAGGAAAGTGCGCGTGCGGCGCAACCAGTCGGCGCGCGCCAGGTAGATGGCGCCGTTGAGCGCGTACACAGGCGGCAGTTCCTGCCGGCGAGCGGCGGCCACGGTGCCGCGCAGCAGCGGTGCCAGGTGCACGCCGTCATCGAGGCCGAACATCCATTGCGGGTGGTGCGGCACCGGCATCAAGGAGACGCAGGCCGGCGCTTCGTGCCGCAGCAGCAGCTCGCAAGCAGCGTCGATGTCCGCCGCGGTGCGCAGCGGCGAAGTGGGCTGCAGCAACAACACGAGGTCGTGCCTGGGCAAGGTGTCCAGAGCGTGCAGCACGACGTCGATCGAGGTGGCCTCGTCGCCGGCCAGGGCGGCCGGCCGCCTGAACGGCACCTCGCAACCTGTCTCGCGTCCCACACGCATGATCTCCTCGTCGTCGGTGGACAGGACGAGGCGGTCGACGTGGCGCGAGGCACGGGCCGCGTCCGCCGTATAGGCCAGCAGCGGCCGGCCGGCCGCCAGGCGCACGTTCTTTCCCGGCAACCCCTTGGAGCCGCCACGCGCGGTGATGAGCGCCAGCACGCTCAGACCGCCGATCACCGGAAGACCTCCGCGAAGTCCAGGTTGGCACGTTCGTAGTCGGGCAGACGGCCGATGTCGAGCCAGTAGCTGCGCACATGGTGGCAGCGCGCCCGCATGCTCCGTGCAATGAGTTCCTCGAAGAGAGCGGGCATGTCGAAGCAGCGTTCGCGTGGCACCAGCGCCAGTGCCGGCGGCGAAAGCACGTAGATGCCGGCGCTGACGACGAAACGCTGCAGCGGCTTTTCCTCGATGCCATCGATGAGCCCGTCGCGCTCGCGCACGACGCCGAAGGGCACCTGCATCTCGTACGGGCGCACGGCCATCGTCGCGTCGGCACCCGACTCGACATGGCGGTCCACCATGAGGCCGAAGTCTTCCTTGGTCAGCAGGTCGGCGTTGGTCACCACGAGCGGCACCTTCGGTACCTCGGGCAACAGGCTGAGCGCGCCGGCGGTGCCCAGCCGCTGCTGCTCGCGCAGGTAGCGGATGTCCAGGCCCAGCCGGCTGCCGTCGCCGAAGTGCGCCTCGATCTGTTCGGCCTTGTAGTTGACGGCCAGGTAGATGCGTTCGAAACCGTGCTCGGCGATGCAGCGCACGATGGTCTCCAGCAGCGGCCGCGAGCCTACCGGCAGCATGGGCTTGGGCACTTCGCGCGTCAACGCACCCAGCCGCGTGCCCAGCCCGCCCGCCATCACCACGACCCAGTTCTCGCGCCGCGGCGTGTCGAAGAAGTCGACGTAGATCTCCAGGCCGACGACGCGCCCCTGCGCGTCCAGAACCGGCATCTGGTGCAGGCCGCGCCGGCGCATGGTGGCCAGGATCACGCTGCGCTCGTCGTCGGCCCGCGCGCAGACCGGCCCGCGATGCATCGCGTGCTCGACGGCGTCGCCCAGCGCCACGCCGCGCAGCAGGGCGCGCCGGATGTCACCGTCGCTGAGCGTGCCGAGCAGGCGCCGCTCGGCATCGACCACCAGGGCCATCTGGCTGCCGGTGCGGTCGATGACGGCAAGGGCGTCGTGGAGCGTCGAGTGCGGCGCCACCAGCACCTGTTCCCAGTGCCTCATGTGCCACCTCCCACGAGACGTGCCGGCACGCCGGCCCACACGCCGCCGATGCAGTCGCGGACGACTGCCGCACCCACGCCGATGACCGCCGCCGCGCCGATGCGCACGCCCTGGCGCACGACTGCGCCCGCACCCACGTGCGCTCCCTCGCCGACGTCCACGCCGCCGCACAGCACAGCGCCCGGCGCGATGTGGGCGAAGGCGCCCACGGTGGCATCGTGCTCGACCACGGCACGGGTATTGACGATCGCGCCTTGGCCGATGCGCGAGCCGGGCTGCACCACGCTGCCAGCCATCAACTGGCTCCCGGGCTCGACCTGCGCGTGCGGTGAGACCACGGCATCCGGGTGCCGCACCGAACCGAAATGCCAACCGTCGGCTTCGAGCCGGCGCTGCACCCGCTCCCGCAGGCCCGCCTCACCAGCCACGATGCCGGCGCCCGTGCCACCAATGCCGTTGACCAGCCGAACCTCGACCCGTGAGTACGCAGCGAGAACGTCGTCGCCTCCAAGCACCGGCAGGCCGAGCCGCCGCCCGCCTGTGAGCGCGGCATCGCGGTCGACGAAACCCAGCACTTGCAGACCCTCCGCCAGCAGGGCGTCGGCCACCACGGTCGCATGGCCACCGGCTCCGATGATGATGATCGGTTGATCGGCCATGCGGGTCAGTGCACCTGCCGGACGGCGGGCTGGTCGATGGCCTCGTCGGCGGCATAGTCGCGCGTCGCGGACTGGCCGAGCAGGGACCACACGTCCATCGGCGTGTGCCCTTGGGCCGGCCGCTTGAATGCCAGGGCGGGCAGGGTGAGGATCTCGCCGCGCCGGATCGTTCGGGCCGCCACGATGGCTCGGCGCGCGATGGTGCGGTTGCCGAACTCGGCCGGCGCCGGCGCCTTGATCGGGCTGCCGAGCGCGGCAGCGATCGCGCGCACGCCGGCCACGAGCTGGCGCAACTCGCCGGGCTCGAGCGAGGCCACATGGTCAGGCCCGGGCAGGGTGCGGTCCAGCGTGTAGTGCTTTTCGATCACCGTGGCACCACGCGCCGCGGCGGCCAGCGCCACCTCGATGCCCGCTGTGTGGTCGGAGTAGCCCACAGGCAAGCCGAAGGCCTGGGCGAGCGTGTCCATGGCCCGCAGATTCACCGCCTCGGGTGGTGCCGGATACTGCGTCACGCAGTGCAGCAGCGTGACGCGCTCGCGCAGCGCCGCCTGCCCCTCGGCGGACAGGCGCGCGGTCTCGCACTCGGCATGCCCCCCCGGCAGACCGGGCCGGGTGAGCCCGAAGGCGATGACGGCAAGAGCCGCCTCGATGTCGGCGAGCGTGCTCATGCCGGTGGAGACGATGAGCGGCCGCCCCAGCCGCGCCGCCTGCAGCAGCAGCGGCGCGTGCGTGATGTCGCCCGAGGGCACCTTCACCGCCGGCATGTCCAGCGTGGCGAGGAAGGCAAGGCTGGTCTCGTCGAAGGCCGTGGACATGAAGCGCACGCCGCGCTCGCGGCAGCGGGCGGCCAGCGCGTGGTGGTCTTCGTGCGAGAGCTGCAGGCGCTGCAGCATCTGCAACTGCGCACCTGCCTCGCCAGTGTTGGCCACTTGGTAGTCGGCCTTGCGCGCATGCGCGGTCACCAGGTCGGCAGCCTGGAAGGTCTGGAATTTGACGACATCGGCGCCGGCGTCGGCCGCCGCATCCACCAGCCGCAGGGCGAGATCGCGCGAGCCGTTGTGGTTGACGCCGGCTTCGGCGATGAACAGGCAGCGCGGGCTCATGAAGGCACCTCACCGGCTCGCGCGTCGAGCGCAAAGAAGGTTTTGCGCAGCAGTGCCGGGGGCGGCGGCAGGCAACGCAGCGCCGCCACGATGCGCGCGGCGCTGTGGCCGTCGCCGTAGGGGTTGACCACGGCGCTGCAGTCCAGCGTGAACGCGCGCCTGATGGCGCGCGCGATGGCGTCGCGCTCGGGGGCGCAGTGCAGCACGGAGGCGGCCGCGAGGCGGCCGTGCTGGCGCTCGCCGATATCGACCGTGGGCACTCGAAGCGATGGCGCCTCGTACAGGCCGCTGGACGAATTGCCCACCACCGCATCGGCCTGCGCCATCAGGCTGAGGTAGCGCAGCTGGCCCAGAGAGCTGTGCACATGCACCGCGGCGCCCTGGGCGCGCCGCTCCGCGGCAAACTCGTCCAGGCGGTGCGAGAAGGCACGGCCGCCCATGTCGGCGTTGGGCCGCGTGAACCACACGGTGGTATCGGCATCGAGCCCGGCCAGCGCCGCCAGCAGGGCCTCGAACTGGCCGAGACCCTCGTCGGCGGCGAGAGTGACCGGATGGAAAGTGACCAGGAGGTTGCGCGGGCCGAGCGGCGCGCCGAGCTCGCGTTCGAGCGCGGCGCGCTCGAGCAACGGGCGCCGACGCAGGTGGTCCAGGCCCGGGCTGCCGACCACCAGCACGCGCGTGGGGTCTTCGCCCATCTGGCGCAGGCGGGCGGCCGCCGCCTCGTTGGTGACCAGGTGCAGGTGCGCCATCTTCGTGATGGCGTGACGCATCGACTCGTCGATGGCGCCTTCGGTGATGTCGCCTCCGGCCAGGTGCACGAGCGGCACGCGATGCATGAGGCAGGCCACCGCCGCGGCGAGGATCTCGAAGCGGTCGCCGAGCACCACCACCGCGTCGGGTTGCAGTTGCTCGAGGGCGTCGGACATGCCGATGAGGCCGAGCGCCGTGGACTTGCTGACAGCGCCGGCCGTATCGCCCGAGACCAGCATCTCCACGCGCCTCGCGATGGCGAATCCGTCGGCCTCGATCTGCCGCACGGTCAGGCCGAACTCGGGCGCCAGGTGCGCGCCTGTGACGACCAGCAGCAGATCGATGTCGCCGGCCTCACGCAGGTCGTGCAGCACCCAGTACAGCAGGCCGTACTCGGCGCGACTGCCCGTGACGACACACAGGCGCTGACGGCGTGCGGGGGTCATGTGCTGCCTTGCTTCAGTCGGCCAAGTTCAGTCGGCCAGGCGCGCACTGCTGGGCACGTTGACGACGCGGGCTTCCATCGATTCGGTCACCGGCAGCGGCATGCGCGGGCATCCGGCATACATCGGCAGGCGGTGCATCGGCGTCCACAGCGGGCGCGACATGTAGCCGGCATCGTTGAGCGCGCTGAGCAGCTCGTCGCGGCACACCGCGTGTTCCGGGGCCAGAACCAGCGCATTGAGCCAGTAGTTGCTGCGCGCGTACGCGGGCTCGCGCAGGAAGCGCACTCCGGCCACCCCGGCCAGGGCTTCTTCGTAGCGAGCGGCAATGCGTCGTTTGCGCCGGACGAAGGAATCGAGCTGTTCCAGTTGGGCGCAGCCCACGGCCGCATTCAGGTTCGGCAGCCGGTAGTTGTAGCCGACCTCGTCGTGCAGGACGCTCCAGCGATGAGGCGTGCGGGCGGTGGTGGTGAGGTGCTTGGCGCGCCGCGCCAGCACGGCATCGTTGCTCAGCACCGCCCCGCCACCCCCGGTGGTGACCACCTTGTTGCCGTTGAAGCTGAGTGCGGCGACGCGACCCGCATTGCCGGTGTGGCGGCCCTTGTAGAACGCGCCCAGCGACTCGGCAGCGTCCTCGACGAGCACGAGCCCGTAGCGGTCCGCCAGCGCCGCCAGTGCATCGAGGTCACAGGCATGGCCAAAGACATGCATCGCGACGAGCGCCCGCAGGGGCGCCCCGGTGCGCCGGTTGAACGTGCCTTCGGGCCGCCGCTCGGCGATCTCGTGCAGATAGGCTTCCAGCGCGTGCGCATCGACGCCCAGCGAGTGGGCCTCGCAGTCGACGAGGTGCGGCGTGGCCTGCGCATACGACACCGCATTGGCCGTGGCGATGAAGGTGAGCGAAGGCATCAGCACTTCGTCGCCCGGCTGCACGCCCGCCAGCAGCAGGCAGATGTGCAAGGCCGCCGTGCCGTTGACCGTGGCGACCGCATGCTTCGCGCCGGTGACGGCAGCGAGGTCGCGTTCGAAGCGATCGACATACGAGCCGACCGAGGAGACCCAGCCGGTGTCCAGGCACTCCTTGACGTACTCCCACTCGCGGCCGCGGAACTCCGGCTCGTGCAGCGGGATCGTGCCCGTCGGTGTGCCCAGCACGCGGCGCACGGCGGCCAGCGTGGCAGGCACGACGGGCTCGGGCGGCGAGGCGACAGGATGGGTCATCGCGCGGCCTCAGATGTTGTAGCGCCCGGATTTGTACTGGGCGAGGTGGGCGGGCACGCTGAACCAGTCGATCGTCTCGCGCAGGCCGCGCTCGAAGCCGGCCAGGCCGGCGTATTGCGGGCTCCACCCGGTGAGTTCACGCGCCAGGCGGTTGTCGGCCCACAGGCGCTCGACCTCGCTGCCGGCCGGACGCAGGCGCTGCTCGTCGCTTTGCAGCTCGACCTCGCGGCCCATCAGGCGCGCGATCAGGCGTGCCGTCTCGCCGATGGAGACCTCGTAGTTGCTGCCGAAGTTGACGACGCGACCGAGGGTCGCGTCGCTCTCGGCCATGGCGACGAAGCCGCGCACGGTGTCGGACACGTGGTTGAAGTCGCGCGTCGGATGCACGGCGCCCAGGCGGACCTGGCGCGCGCCGCTGGCCACCTGGGTGATGATGGTGGGAATGACGGCCCGTGCCGATTGCCGCGGCCCGTAGGTGTTGAACGGGCGGATCACGCTCACCGGCGTGCCGAAGGCATGGTGGAAGCTGAGGGCGATCTGGTCGGCGCCGATCTTGCTGGCCGAGTAGGGCGACTGCCCCTGCAACGGGTGCTCCTCGGTGATGGGCACGAAGCGCGCCGTGCCGTAGACCTCGCTGGTGGAGGTATGCACGACGCGCGCCACGCCGAGTTCGCGCGCCGCCTGCACGATGTTCAGCGTGCCCTTGATGTTGGTGTCGACGTAGGTATCGGGCGAGTGATAGGAGTACGGAATGGCGATGAGCGCTGCCAGGTGCAGCACGACATCGCAGCCCTTCATCGCCGCGCGCACCCCATGCGGGTCGCGGATGTCGCCGGCGAAGACGTCGAGCGAATCCTTCACCGCGGGCTCGCTCGTGTCCAGCCAGCCCCAGGAGTTGAAGCTGTTGTAGAGCACGAAGGCGCGCACGTCGTGGCCGCCACGCACCAGATGCTCGGTCAGGTGCGAGCCGATGAATCCGTCGGCGCCGGTGACGAGGATGCGCTTTCCCCCGAGCTTCATCGCTTCGCCTCCCGGGCTTGGTGAGCCTCACCCGCGGCGCTGGCGGGCACCGCGTGTTCGCGCAGCAACTCCAACCTCAGCGCCGCGATCGTCTTCTGCAACTCCTCGAACTCCGCTTCCTTGCGTGCCAGGAAGCGCATGGTGAGGCGAAACTTCTCGGCAATGCCCGAGGGAGTTAACACATAGGCGTAGCTCAGCTTCTTCTCGCTGCGCCGGAAGTTGCGCACCTTCACCTGGCCCTTGTCCAGCAGCGCATGAAGCACGTAGTGCGTCTTGCCAAGGCTCAGGCCCAAGGCCTCGGAAAGCGCTCGCTGCGACAAGTGCGGCTGCTGCGTCAGCGCACGCAAGACGGCAAGCCGCGCCGCCTCGCCGTCACCCGGGAGTGCCAGCGCCGAGGCGGCACCCGGGGCGTCACCTCGCGGGCGGTCAAGGCCGCTGCGTTCAACCATTGAACACATTCTAGGCCTCGATGCGCCACCGGCGTCCGGGGGCAACCGCGCGCCGGCCCTAACGGCCGCGCAGCGCGCGAGAAAGTCTTTGCAGAGCGCGCGCCGACTGGGGGTCGGCTGTGCGGGCCAGGCGAGCCCAACTCACGGCCAGCACGGCCAGCAGCGTCAACACCACCGCCACGACCGCGGTGGCCACGGCGACGGCCAGGCGCTTGGGACCCGACTTCCATTCGGGGACCAACGCAGGATCCACCACTTGGATGAGCGCACCCTCGCGGCTCTCGTCGACGCGTGCGAGTTCGTACTGGCGCGCGAACATCTCGAAGAGCGTCTCCTGATACTTGAACTCGCGGAAGCGGGCGACGTAGTCCGGCCCATCGGCGGTCTTTCCGGCCCGCTCAAGCTCGGCCAGCTTGGCGCGCAGCGCCGACAGGGTTGTCTGCGCCTGCTGCACTTCGGGGGTCGCCGCGGTCAGGCGGGCGCTCAGGGTCTGGAGGCGCACCTCGGCCGCGGTCGCCTCGGCCTTGACCCGGGCATATTCCTCGGCGGCCGCCTTGGGCTCGGCGCGCAAAGCGCCGGCATTGAAGCCACTGGCCTGCAGCGAGCGTTGGGCGCTGGTCAACGCGTCGCGCGTCCGCTCCAGATGCGACTGAAAGAACGCCCGCCGCTGCTGCGCCTCGGTGACCGCAAGAGTGGAAGTGAGGGAACGCAGTTCGGCGATGTACTGGTTGGCCATCGCGGCGGCGCGCTTCGGCTCGGCATCGTCGACCTCGACGACGATCAACCCATCCTTCTTGTTGGCAAGGACCTTGGTGCGCTGGCGCAGGACGCGGCGCGCGTCCAGGCGCAGTTCCTTGCCGTAAAGCGCCAGCAAGTCGAAGCGCTCGATCATGCGATCGGCGACGGTCTCGCTCTGCAGCAGCGCCACCAGTTGGTCGGTGGGACTGCGCACGGCGGCGATAGCACCGCCGGCCAGCGCACCCAGACCGCCCAGCGCAGCAAGCGCGCCCGCCTGCGCACTCTGCTGCGACGCTGGCGGCAGGATAGAGGTGCGCGCGGTGTAGATGGGGGTGACGAGGTAGGTGGCACCAAGGGCAAGCAGCGCAGCGAGCACCGGCACTCCCAGCAGCGTCCGCCAGCGCTCTGCTGCTGCCACCAGCAGATCCAGTGCCGCTACGCCGGCGGGCTCGTCCTCACCGAGCATCGGCGCGGCCCCCACCGGCTCCTGAACGGCATTCATCGCGTGGCGCTCTTGATCCCGGCCGCACCCAGGCCGAAGTTGAAGATGATCTGCGTCCAGTCCTTGGCGGCCTGCAGGAAGGTGGTCTTGTCCATCTCTTCGGGCACGAACACGGTGTCACCTGGCTCCGATGACAGATCGGCGACATTGTCGGAGCGGCCGAAGAGGCCGCGGTTCTGGCGGCTGCTGATGACGTTGCCGTTGGCGCGCACGACGAAGATGCTGCCTTCGTCCGCTCCTTTCGTCGGCCCGCCGGCCAGGCGCAGGTAGTCGCCGATCGTACGGCCCGACATGTGCAGGTAGCTGGCGGCATTGAACACGCTTCCGAACACTCCCACTGTCGTGGGCCGGGCCGGCACCAGGATGCGGTCGCCGTCCTCCAGCGCGAGGTCGGGCAGGTCCGCCGCATCGGGCTGCATCTGGAAAACGATGCGCCCGGTGGGTCGCAAGGCGCGCAGCCGCTCGACGAGGCGATCGGTGGCAGTGGCCTTCGCGGTTTGCGCGCTGGCGTCGTCGGCCGTGCTGACACGCTGCGAGCCCGACGCACGCGCCAGGTCCGTCTCGAGGTCGCGCAGCGCGCGGTCGTAGTTCTCCTGCTGGGTGCGTTGCACGCTCTCGCGCGTGAGCTCGGCGGCGAAGACATAGGCCGCCGTCGTGTAGCCGCCGGCAGCGCGAATGGCGTCCCGCACCGAGCTGCCCTCGGGTAGAACGTACTCGGCTGGCCGGGCGACCTCGCCCTCGACCTTGACGCGCTTGTTCTGGCGCAGCGAGGGCAACGCGGCCGTCACGGCGCTGAACGCGCGCAGCAGGTCGCCATGCGACAGTGGCGCCTTCTCGTCGGTCGGCAGGTTGAGCTGTGAGACACGCCCGGAGTTGCGTTCTTGCAGGCGCTCGATGGCCAGCCGTGTCCGGTCGGCCACGGCGCTGAACCCACCGACCATGTGCAGCGCATCGGTGACGGTCTCGCCGGGCTTCAGCTCCAGGATCGCGGGCCGGTTCACGCTGCCGATGAAGCCTACCTGCACACCGACCGGTCCGACGTGCACGACGTCGCCCGCCTGAAGGACGCGGTCCGACGAGCGGTCGCCACGAAGCAGCAGGTCGTAAAGGTCGAAGCGGCTCAGGACTTCGCTGCCGCGGCGCACCTCGATGTTGCGATAGCTCCCGGCGGAAGAGGGCCCGCCCGCTCTCAGCAGCGCTGCCACCACCGTGGACAGGCTGTTGATCGTGTAGGCGCCCGGGCGCAGCACGAATCCGGTCACGAAGACGCGGATGCCGCGCAACTGACCCAGCGTGACGCTGCTCTGGAAATTGCGGAACACCTGTCCGACGCGCCGGTTCACGACTTCCGGCAGCTCATCGTGCCGCAGCCCGGAGACCTGGATCGATCCGACCCGCGGGATGTGGACGCGCCCACCTCGATCGACGATCAGCCGGAGTTCCGCGTCCACCGAACCCCACAGCGCGACAAGCACTTCGTCACCCGGGCTGACGATGTAGTCGGCCGGAACGAGAGGGCTGAGCTCGCCGGCCCGGGTTCCGCCGCTGCCCGTGACCAGTTCGGCCCCGAGCCGCCGAACCAGAAGCGTGCGGCCTGCCAGCCGCTGCACATAACGCTCGAACTCGCCGAGCGATGAGGGCCTCTCGCCCTCATCGAACACGTCGAGCCGGTCGCTCGGCGCGCGGTCCCCGTCTCGTTCGCGGTCGCGATCCCGCTCGCGTTCCCTGTCTCGCTCACGGTCACGGCCCGACTCCCGGTCATCGGCCCCCTGGCTGCCCTGTCGCAGGCGAACAGGGCCCGAGGAGGTCGATTCCCGCCGTTCGTCCGAAGCCGACGTGCTCGCCCCCGAGGACGTCCCGGAGCCGCCGGTGACCTGGGCCTGCGGGGCAGTCGTTGATCCTATGGCGAGCGCAAGCGCGACCAGGATTCGCTGCGCCAAGGAAGTGCGACGGTCGACAGCAGGGGTCACGGTCCGGGCAGGAAGTTCGACAAGGTGAATGCGCTCGCGTCACCGGCCCGAGCGTGACTGCGGTGGGACGCGAAACCGCGGATTCTATCGGTGGTGCCGGGAGCGACCGGAGGCTCGTTCGCCGCGGCCTACAATTCCGCGGTGCTCGAACTGCTCGTCGCCTTTGTGGCCTCGCTGGTCACCACGCTGTTCGTGGTCCACGCGGCGCGCTCGCATGGCCGGGCGACGCTCGACAGCGACACCTCCGGTCCGCAGAAGTTTCACATGACGCCCGTGCCGCGGGTGGGTGGTGTCGGCATCTTCGCCGGGCTCGCTCTCTCGATGGTCGCGATGGCGTGGCTCGACCGGGGGGCGATGCTGCTGCTCGGCGGTCTCCTGCTGTGCGGTACTCCGGCCTTCGCCGGCGGCTTGATCGAAGACTTCACGAAGCGCGTGTCACCAGGGAAGCGCCTGCTGGCGACGGCGGTTTCGGCCGCGGCCGCGGCGGCGGCGCTGGGCGCGATGATCCTGCGTACCGACATTCCCGGGCTCGACTGGATGGTTTCGGGCACGCTCGGCGCGCTTCTGCTCACCGTCATCGCCGTCGCCGGCATCGCGAACTCGGTCAACATCATCGACGGGCTGAATGGTCTGGCGTCGATGTGCGTCGTCATCATGCTCGCGGCGATCGCCTACGTGGCGTTCCAGGTGGGTGACGACGTCATCGGCGCGCTGGCCCTGGCGGGCATCGGCGCGGTGATGGGCTTCTTCATCTGGAACTTTCCGGCCGGCTTGATATTCCTCGGTGACGGCGGCGCGTACTTTCTCGGTTTCTACGTGGCCGAGGTGTCGATCCTGCTGCTGGTCCGCAATCCGACCGTCTCGCCCTTGTTCCCGCTGCTCGTTTGTGTCTACCCCGTCTTCGAGACGCTCTTCTCCATCTACCGCCGCCGTTTCCTTCGCGCCGTGCCGCCCAGCATGCCCGACGGCATCCACCTCCACTCGCTGATCTACCGTCGGCTGATGCGTTGGGCCGTCGGCGACCGCAGCGCGCGTGCCCTGACGCGGCGCAACTCGATGACCTCCCCCTTTCTCTGGATGCTCTGCATGCTCTCAGTGATCCCCGCGGTGTTGTTCTGGCAGAGCTCGGCGGTCAACGCCGCCTTCCTGTGCCTGTTCGGCCTGGTCTATCTCGCGCTGTACTGGCGCATCGTGCGCTTCAAGATGCCGCGTTGGATGCGCGCCGTCGCGGGCCGCCCGCAGTTGCTGAGCGAACGAGAACGGCCGGGGGCATGATGGAAGCAACGACGCTGATGGAAGCGCCCGCGGTCGGACCCCGCTTCGACACCCTCCCGCTCGACCCCAAGCTCCTGCGCGCCGTGGCCGAGTCCGGCTACGCCTCGATGACGCCGATCCAGGCCAAGGCCATCCCGATCGTGCTAGCGGGCCGCGACGTCATGGGTGCGGCGCAGACCGGCACCGGCAAGACGGCCGCCTTCACGCTGCCCCTGCTGCAGCGCATGATGCAGCACGAGAACACCAGCATGTCGCCGGCGCGGCACCCGGTGCGGGCGCTCGTGCTGGCGCCCACGCGCGAGCTCGCCGACCAGGTGGCGGCCAACGTCAAGAAGTACGCCAAGCATTCGCTGCTGCGCTCGATGGTGGTCTTCGGCGGCGTCGACATGAAGCCGCAGACCGAGGAGCTGCGCAAGGGCGTCGAGGTGCTGATCGCCACGCCCGGGCGGCTGCTCGATCACATCGAGAGCAAGGTGGCGGTGCTCAACCAGGTCGAGTACGTCGTGCTCGACGAGGCCGACCGCATGCTCGACATCGGCTTCCTGCCCGACCTGCAGCGCATCCTGTCGTACCTGCCCAAGGAGCGGCAGACGCTGCTGTTCTCGGCCACATTTTCGCCGGAGATCCGGCGGCTGGCGGCGAGCTATCTGCAGGACCCCGTCACCGTGGAGGTGGCGCGGCCCAACGCCACGGCCACCAATGTCGAGCAGCGCTTCTACAGCGTCACCGACGACGACAAGCGCGCCGTCGTGCGCCAGCTGCTGCGCCAGCGCGCGCTGACGCAGGCGCTCGTCTTCGTCAACTCCAAGCTCGGCGCGGCGCGCCTGGCGCGCTCGTTCGAGCGCGACGGCCTGAAGACGCAGGCGCTGCACGGCGACAAGAGCCAGGACGAGCGGCTGAAGGCGCTCGCGGCATTCAAGGCCGGCGAGGTGGAGCTGCTCGTGGCCACCGACGTGGCGGCGCGTGGCCTCGATATCGCCGACCTGCCCGGCGTCTTCAACTTCGACGTGCCCTTCAACTCCGAGGACTACATCCACCGCATCGGCCGCACCGGCCGGGCGGGCGCGTCGGGGCTGGCGGTCACGCTCGTGACGCGCGACGACACGCGCATGATTTCGGAGATCGAGCGCCTCATCAAGAAGAAGATCGAGATCGAGCCGATCGAGCTCGAGGACGACCGCCCGCGGCGCCCGCGCCGGCGCCCCTTCGACGATGAACGCGAGGGGCCGCCGCTCGAGAGCGAGGCGCGCGGCGAAGCAAGGACCGAAGCACGGGGCGAAGGCCGCAGCGAGGCACGCTTCGCCTCGCCGGCGCGCCGCGCTCCGGCCGCAGATCCGTTCTTCGAACGGCCCTACGAGCCGAGCGGCAGCGGCACCGCCGTCTGGGAGAAGGGCGCTGCCGTCAAGGCCGAAGGCGCCGACCCGGGCGCCGCGCCGGTGGCGCCCGTGCGCGGCACGCTCTCGCCGAACATCCGGCAAAAGAAGAAGGTCGCTTCGCTGCTCGGCGGCGGGCGCGGCTGATCGCCTCGCCTCGCCCGCCGGCGGGGCGGGTGGGGCGCTCTTTCCGTCGCCCTTCTTGTCGCCCTCGTCGCCTTCCCGCCACCTTCCCGTCGATCAGGCCTGCAACAGGAAGACGGCCGGTAGCCGGTCAGGCAGGTCCGGCAGGTCGGCCGCCCCGCAGGTCTTCCGCCGCCACTCGGCCACGGTGGCGGTGCGGTTCCAGCCGCCGGGCAAGGTCAGCCCCACGCTCACCGCCAGGCGAGTCGCCGGCGCGGCACATTCGAGCAGCGCGCCCATCAGCGCGGCGTTGCGGTAGGGCGTCTCGATGAAAATCTGCGTCTGCCGCATGCGCCTCGATACGCCCTCCAGTTCGCGAATGCGCTCGCAGCGGGCCACGGCGTCCTGCGGCAGGTAACCGACGAAGGCGAAGCTCTGCCCGTCGAGGCCGCTTGCCGCCAGCGCCAGCAGCAGCGAGCTCGGGCCGGGGAGCGGCAGCACCTGCAGGCCGAGGCCGTGCGCCGCGGCCACGATGGCCGCGCCGGGGTCGGCCACCGCGGGCAGGCCGGCCTCGGACAGGAGGCCGACATCGTGCCCCGCGAGGGCGGGGGCGAGCAGCGACGACATGGCCGCGGCGGCGCTGCCTCGCGCCGCGCTTGACGCCGGGCCTGGCGGCTCGTTGCGGCCCTTGGCCGGGCGCGGCAACTCGGTGATCGACAGCGCCTGCAAGGGCGACTGCAGCGGCACGCACGCGTGCACCCGCTTCAGGAAGGCACGCGCGCTCTTCGCGTCCTCCACGAGCCAGTACTGCAGGCGCGCGGCCCATTGCAGCACCGCGAGCGGCAGCACGGACGACAGCTCCTGGGCGGCGGCGCCGAGGTCCAGCGTGTTCGGCACGAGCACGAGCCGGCCCCGCGCCGCGGCAAGGCTGTTGGCCTGTTCGGGGGCGCCCTGGCCGGCGGTGCTCACGGCCGCAGCGGATCGATGCCCGCCTCGCGCAGCATGCGCGCCGTGCGGATGAGGGGCAGGCCGACGAGGGCCGTCGGGTCGTCGGACTCGATGGCCTCGAGCAGCGCGATGCCCAGCGTCTCGCACTTGGCGCTGCCGGCGCAGTCGTAGGGCTGCTCGGTGCGCAGGTAGTGCTCGATCTCCGCCGGCTGCAGCGTACGGAACCGCACCACGACTGGCGCCGCCGCGTGGCTCTCGTAGCCCGTGCTTCGACGCATCACGCACACCGAGGTGTGGAAGACGGCGCGCTGCGCGCTCAGCCGCCGCAGCTGCTGCACGGCGCGCTCGTGCGTCCCCGGCTTGCCGATCGCCTCGCCGTCCACTTCGCACACCTGGTCGGAGCCGATGACGACGGCATCGGGATGCTGCATCGCCACCGCGGCGGCCTTCGCGCGGCTGAGGCGGCGGGCGAGATCGGCAGGGGCTTCCGCGGCCAGTGCCGATTCGTCCACGTCGGGTGCGATCACCTCGAAGGGCAGGCGCAGCCGCGCCAGCAGCTCGCGCCGGTAGCGCGAGGTGGAAGCGAGGATGAGCGCTGGCCGCGCGCCCGCGGCGCTGACGGTGGGGGTGTCGGCGATGGTGTCGGCGACGGTGTCGGCAGGGCCGGATGGACGACGGGGCATGCCGGCGATTGTTCCATCGCAACCTCTACACTGGCCCGACCATGCCGCGTTCGCCTCGCTCCCCCCGTGCGGCCCGTTCGGCCCATCCAACGCGCTCGCCCGCGGCCCTCGACGTGGCCGCCTTCTGCCGCGACGGCGCGCACCTGCAGGGGCAGCGCTCGCCGGCCGAGCTGCCGCGGTTCGCCCAGAGCCTGCTGCGCACCGCCGACGGGGCTGCCGAGAGGCCCATCGAATGGATCGCCGAAGGTTCCTTGCAGGCGGGGACGGGTGGCGCGCCGCAATGCGTCGTCGACCTGAACATCCGCGCCACGCCGATGCTCGAGTGCCAGCGCTGCCTGCAGCCGATGACGCTGCCGCTGCAGGTCGAGCGGCGCTTCCGCTTCGTCGAGGGCGAGGACGAGGCGGCGCGCCTAGACGAGGAGCTCGACGACGATGTGCTGGCGCTGGCGCCGCGCTTCGACCTGCTCGCGCTCGTCGAGGACGAGTTGCTGCTCGCCTTGCCGCTGGTGCCCCGCCACGATGTCTGCCCCGAGCTGCCCGCCGCCCTGCGCGCGCCCGAGGGCGGCAACGTTGCCGATGCGCCGCCGAAGGAGGAGCGGGACAACCCGTTCGCGGCCCTTGCCGCCCTGCGGCGGCCCAGGACCTGAAGCTACGCCGCGGGTCAGCCCTCCTCGACCGGCGGCAGCTCGCCCAGCATGCCGATGAGTTCGGCCAGCGCGGCATAGAAGCGGTCGATGAAGTCGCGCCCGATGTGTGCCTCGAGCGCCTCGTACACCGCCTCGATCTTCGGTGCCATCGCCGCGGCCAGGCCGCGGCTGCGCGCGGTGAGGCTCACCTTCACGCGCCGCTGGTCCTCGGCCAGGCGCACGCGCCGCACCAGCCCCAACTCGTCCATGCGCGCCAGCACCCCGGCGAGGCTGGGGCTGGAGATGCGGCACTGCTGGCCGATCTGGCGCGGCTCCAGCGGCCCCGACTCGAGCAGCAGGCGCACGACGCGCCACTGCTGCTCGGTGAGGCCGTGTGCGTGCAGGATGGGCCGGAAGTTCGCGATCACGCTCTCGCGTGCCTGCAGCAGCAACAGCGGCAGGTTGCGATGGCGAAACGGCGCCGGCTCGTCGGCCGGCCGGCCGACGGGAGGTCCGGACATCCGGGCGGTGGGGGTCTGTCTTGACATGGCGAGAAGGCGGCATCTACATTACTAACATCATAGTGAATTCGCGGCCGGTCTCCATCCCTTCTTGCCCCTCTTCGTTTCACCCTTCTTCGTTCCACCCACCTTCGTCTCACCCTCCGGCTTCACACGCCTTCGTTTCACGATGCACGCCTGGCAACTCCCCTTCGACGGTGCTCGGCAGCAGCTGAGCGGCGTGGTCGTCGGCGCCCTGCTGAACGACCCGGCCGAGTGGCGGGCGCTGGGTGAGGCGGCCTTCCAGCCGCCGCACAAGGCGCCCGCGGTGGCGCCGGTGCTGGAGGTGAAGCCTCGCCAGACGCTCGCCGGTGACGGCGCGACGGTGCTCGTGCCGGCGGGCGAGGCGGTGTTGCAGGTGGGTGCCTCGCTCGGCATCGTCATCGCTTCCGTCGCCTGCCGCGTGCCCGTGGCCGAGGCGATGCGGCACGTGGCCGGCTACCTGGTGGCGGCCGATTTCAGCCTGCCCCTGCCGGGCCACTACCGGCCCGCCGTGCGGCTGAAGGCGCGCGACGGCTTCTGCCCCATCGGCCCGCGCATCGTCGCCGCGGCCGAAGTGGCCGAAGGGGCCGACCCCGACGACCTACCCGTCGAGGTGGCGCTCGACGGCGTGGTGGTGCACCGGCACCGCACGGGGCCGCGCAGGCGCGGCGTGGCCAGGCTGATCGCCGACGTCACCGAGTTCATGACGCTCGGGCCCGGCGACCTGCTGCTGCTCGGCCGCGCGCACGGGTGCCCGCTGGCGCGCGCCGGCCAGCAGGTGGCCGTCACCATCGGCGGCGTCGGCACGCTGCGCTGCCGCGTCGCCGCCGAGCCGCAGCTCGAGGCACAAGCAGCGGCGGGGCGCGCATGAGAACCGCCCGCGTGGCCTACGCCGGCGCCGTGCACGCGGCCGTGCCGCACGCCGCGGGCGTGCAGCTGGCCGACGGACGCGTGCTCGCCGAGGAAGCCGTGGTGTGG
This sequence comes from Burkholderiales bacterium, assembly GCA_016223165.1. Lineage (GTDB taxonomy): Bacteria > Pseudomonadota > Gammaproteobacteria > Burkholderiales > Burkholderiaceae_C > Rubrivivax. Next base: position 1,225,897 of record JACRPO010000009.1, on the reverse strand, counting down.
CTGCCGCCCGTGCAGGCGGGCGCCATCGTCGCCCTCGGCCTCAACTACGCCGAGCACGTGAAGGAGCTCGCGCGCGAGCTCACGCCGAACTCGAAGGACGGCGCGAAGGACGAGCCGCTCGTCTTCTTCAAGACCCCGGGCGCGCTGGTCGGCCACCGCGGCCACACGCCGCGCCCGGCGGGCGTGCAGTTCATGCACTACGAGTGCGAGCTGGCGGTGGTCATCGGCCGCCCGGCGCGGCGCGTGCGGGCCGGCGAGGCGCTGGCGCACGTGGCCGGCTACACCGTGTGCAACGACTACGCCGTGCGCGACTACCTCGAGAACTGGTACCGCCCGAACCTGCGCGTCAAGAACCGCGACGGCGCCACGGCCATCGGCCCATGGCTCGTCAGCGCCGACGAGGTGCCCGACCCGCAGGCGCTGGCGCTGCGCACCCTCGTCAACGGCGAGGTCAAGCAGCAGGGCCACACTTCGAACATGGTGCACGGCGTCGCCGAGCTGATCGAATACCTGAGCGCCTTCATGACGCTGCTGCCCGGCGACGTCATCCTCACCGGCACGCCCGAGGGCGTGGTCAACGTCAACGCCGGCGACGAGGTGGTGTGCGAGATCGACGGCATCGGCCGCCTCGTCAACCACATCGTCGCCGGCACCTGAATCGCCCTGAATCCCGACAAGCCTGCCCGCCATGCACATCCGCCACCTCATCGCCGGCAAGCCGGTGGAAAGCGCCGAGACCTTCAAGACCGTCAACCCGGCCACGCAGCAGGTGCTGGCCGAGGTGGCGCGCGGCGGCGCCGAGGAGGTGCATGCCGCCGTCGCCGCCGCGAAGGCCGCCTTTCCGGCCTGGGCGGCACGGCCGGCGAGCGAGCGCGCGAAGGTCATGCGCCAGCTCGGCGACCTCATCACGCGCCACGTGCCCGAGCTCGCGCGCACCGAGACCGACGACACCGGCCAGGTGATCGCGCAAACCGGCAAGCAGCTCGTGCCGCGCGCCGCCGACAACTTCCACTACTTCGCCGAGATGTGCACGCGCGTCGACGGGCACACCTATCCGACGCCGACGCACCTGAACTACACGCTCTTCCACCCGGTGGGCGTCTGCGCGCTCATCAGCCCCTGGAACGTGCCCTTCATGACGGCGACGTGGAAGGTGGCGCCCTGCCTCGCCTTCGGCAACACCGCGGTGCTGAAGATGAGCGAGCTCTCGCCGCTGAGCGCCGCGCGCCTGGGCGAGCTGGCCATGGAGGCGGGCGTGCCGGCCGGCGTGCTCAACATCGTGCACGGCTACGGCCACGACACCGGCGAGCCGCTCGTCGCCCACCCCGACGTGCGTGCCATCAGCTTCACGGGCAGCACCGTCACCGGCAACCGCATCGTGCAGAGCGCGGGGCTGAAGAAGTTCAGCATGGAGCTCGGCGGCAAGAGCCCGTTCGTGGTCTTCGACGACGCCGACCACGCGCGCGCCCTCGACGCGGCGATCTTCATGATCTTCAGCAACAACGGCGAGCGCTGCACCGCCGGCAGCCGCATCCTCGTGCAGAAGTCGATCTACGCCGATTTCGCAACCCGGTTTGCCCAGCGCGCCCGGCGCATCAGTGTCGGCGACCCGCTCGACGAGAAGACGATCATCGGCCCGATGATCAGCCCGCAGCACCTGGCCAAAGTCCGCAGCTACATCGAGCTCGGGAAGAAGGAAGGCGCCACGATGCTCTGCGGCGGCGTCGACCGCCCTTCGTACGCGCCGGGGTTGCCTGCGCACCTGGAACGCGGCAACTACGTCTGGCCGACGGTGTTCACCGATGTCGACAACCGCATGAAGGTCGCGCAGGACGAGATCTTCGGCCCCGTGGCCTGCCTGATCCCGTTCGCCGACGAGGCCGAGGCGATCCGGCTCGCCAACGACACCGCGTACGGCCTGTCCAGCTACGTCTGGAGCGAGAACATCGGCCGCGCGCACCGTGTCGCCGCCGCCATCGAGGCCGGCATGTGCTTCGTCAACAGCCAGAACGTGCGCGACCTGCGCCAGCCCTTCGGCGGCACCAAGGCCAGCGGCACCGGGCGCGAGGGCGGCACCTGGAGCTACGAGGTCTTCCTCGAGCCGAAGAACGTGGCCGTGAGCCTGGGCAGCCACCACATCCCGCATTGGGGAGCGTGAGGAACAAGCCATGGGAACACTCGCCCTCGCCGCCAAGATCACGCATGTGCCGAGCATGTACCTGAGCGAGCTGCCCGGCCCGCGCCAGGGCACGCGCCAGGATGCCATCGACGGCCATGTCGAGATCGGCCGGCGCTGCCGCGAGCTCGGTGTCGACACCATCGTCGTCTTCGACACGCACTGGCTCGTCAACGCCAACTACCACGTCAACTGCGCGCCGCACTTCAAGGGCACCTACACGAGCAACGAGCTGCCGCACTTCATCAGCAACCTGGGCTACGAGTTCCCGGGCCACCCGGCGCTCGGCAAGCTGCTGGCCCAGGCGGGCAGCGAGATGGGCGTGGAGACGCTGGCGCACGACGCCACCACGCTCGGCCCCGAATACGGCACGCTGGTGCCGATGCGCTACATGAACGCCGACCGCCACTTCAAGGTGGTGTCGGTCTCGGCGCTGTGCACCTCGCACTACCTGAACGACAGCGCCCGCCTCGGCTGGGCGATGCGGCGCGCCGTCGAGCAGCACTACGACGGCAAGGTCGCGTTCCTCGCCAGCGGCTCGCTCAGCCACCGCTTCGCGCAGAACGGGCTCGCGCCCGAGTTCGCGTTCCGGATCTGGAGCCCCTTCCTCGAGCACCTCGACCACGAGGTCGTGCGCATGTGGCAGCAGGGCCAGTGGGCCGACTTCTGCGCCATGCTGCCCGAGTACGCCGCCAAGGGCCACGGCGAAGGTTTCATGCACGACACGGCGATGCTGCTCGGCGCGCTCGGCTGGAGTGCCTACGACGGCCATGCCGAGATCGTGACGCCGTACTTCGGTGCCTCGGGCACCGGGCAGATCAACGTGATCTTCCCCGTCACGCCGCAGGATGGCCAGGCGGTCCCTGCACCGATGGCGTCGGCTGCTTCGGGCTACCAGAGCTTCCTGGCCGCCAACCGGCTCTGATCTGAGGCACCGCAAACCATGCCGCACCTCGTCATCCTCTACACGCCCAACCTCGACCGGCCCGCGGCCGAAGGTGGCACCGACATGACGGCGCTCGCCCGCGCGCTCGCCGACGTGATGCTCGCGCAGCGCGACGAGGCGGGCGCGCCGGTCTTTCCTGCCGGCGGCACGCGCGTGCTCGCCTTCCCGGCCGCGCACTTCGCCGTGGCCGACGGCGGCGCCGCTGGCCGCGCCGCCGGCGGCAGCGGCGAGTACGCCTTCGTCTATCTCAACCTGCGCATGGCGCGCGGGCGCAGCGCCGCGGTGCACGAGGCCTGCGGGCGCGCCTTGGAGACCTGCGTGAAGGCGCATTTCGCGCCCCTGTTCGAGCGGGGCCACGTCGGCGTGACGCTGCAGATCGACGAAGGCCACGAGGTCTTCGACGCCAAGAACAGCTCGCTGCATCCGCTGTTCGCGAAGAAGCCCTGAAACAGCCCGCGCCATGCTCGACCCAGCCACCATCCAGTCGCTCGCCCGCCAGCTTTACGAAGCACGCAAGACGCGCACGCAGCTGCGCCACTTCAGCAAACTGCACCCGGGCATGACGGTGGCCGACGGCTACGCCGTGCAGCAGGCCTGGGTGAAGCTGGAGCTGGCCGACGGCCGCAAGATCCGCGGCCGCAAGATCGGCCTCACCTCGCGCGCCATGCAGCAGGCGAGCCAGATCGACGAGCCCGACTACGCGCCGCTGATGGACGACATGTTCTTCGCCGGCGGCGGCGACATCCCGGCGAGCCGCTTCATCGCCCCACGCGTCGAGGTGGAGCTCGCTTTCATCCTCGGCAAGGCGCTCGAGGGCCCCGGCGTCACGCTCTTCGACGTGCTCTCGGCCACCGACTACGTGAGCCCGGCGGTGGAGATCATCGACGCGCGCATCGAGCAGTTCGACCGCGAGACGAAGGTGATGCGCAAGGTCACCGACACCATCAGCGACTTCGCTGCCAACGCCGGCATCGTGCTCGGCGGCCGGCCGGTGAAGCCGCTGGACGTGGACCTGCGCTGGGTGGGCGCGCTGCTGCACAAGAACGGCGTCGTCGAGGAGACCGGGCTCGCCGCCGCCGTGCTCAACCACCCGGCCACCGGCGTGGCCTGGCTCGCCAACAAGCTGGCGCCGCACGGCGAGCGGCTCAATGCCGGCGACGTGGTGCTGGCCGGCTCGTTCACGCGGCCGGTGGGCGCGGTGGCCGGCGACGGCTTCCACGTCGACTACGGGCCGCTCGGGTCGATATCGTTCAGGTTCGCTTGAACGCGCTGGGGTCGATGCGTTGGACGTGTGTGGCTGCGGCGCGTTGAGTGCGTTCGGTGCGTGGAGTGCGTGGAGTGCGTCGAGTGGTTTGAGTGCGTGCGTCGGGCGTGTCGAGGTCGTGGCGCGCCGAGGCCGCCGGGTGGTCGCCTCCGCTCGTGTCCTTTTTCGGCCGCCCGGCTCGCAAGCTCGCAGGGCGCCCGAATGCACCCTTTACCTCGCTGAGTCGACCACCCGGCGTCCTCGGCGGGCACCAGTGTTGGCATGCGACGCGGGCGTGCCACTGCTGGTGCCGGATCGGGCCGATGGGGCGCCCTGCGCAGCGAGGTAAAGGGGGCATCCGGGGGCCCTGCGAGCTTGCGAGCCGGGCCGCCGGAAGAGGACACGAGCGGCGCAGGGTGCCCCGTCGGCCCGATCCCGCCACCGCATGTCGCAGTGCGCGGCTTCGCACCGGTCAGCCAGTACCCGCCGCGCGCCGGCTGCCCAGCGCCCCACGGGCGGTCAGCGCAGTGCACCCGCCGCGCCCAGCACCGGAAACAGCTTCGTCAGCCCGTCGGCCAGCAGTTCGACGGCCATGGCCGCGAGGATGAGCCCCATCAGCCGCGTCATCACGTTGATGCCGGTGCGGCCGATCACCTTGGCGATGCGCCCCGAGGCCGAGAGCGCGGCGAAGGTGATGAGCGCGACGACGACGCCGTAGCCGACGAACACCGCGAGCTCCCACAGCTGCCGCGACTTCTCGGCGTAGATGACCATCGTCGAGATGGTCGCCGGCCCCGTGAGCAGTGGAATCGCCAACGGCACGACGGCGATGCTGGCGCCGGCGTCGATCTTCTCCTGGCCCTCCTGCACGTCGCTCGGCTTGCTCTCGGCCGGCTGGGCGTTGAGCATGGCCAGCGAGCAGATCAGCAGCAGCGTGCCGCCGCCGACCTGGAACGAGGCGAGCGAGATGCCGAAGAACTCGATGATCCTGAGGCCGGCCAGCGCCGACAGCGCGATGACGAGGAACACGGTGGTCGAGGTGACGCGGATCGTGCGCGCGCGCTGCTCGGGGCTGAAGCCCTGCGTGAAGTGGATGAAGAAGGGCACCACGCCGATCGGGTTGACGATCGCCAGCAGCGCGATGAGGGGCTTGAGCAGGTCCACGTCGGTCGTGCCAGGGTGGTGCCGTGGTGGCGCCAGTGCGATGCCGCTACAGCACCAGCAGGGCGCGGAAGTCGTTGACGTTGGTGAACGTCGGCCCGGGCACCACGAGGTCGCCGAGCGCGGCGAAGAACGAGTAGGCGTCGTTGCGGTCGAGGAACTCGGTTGCCTTCAGCCCCTGCGCGGCGGCACGCGCCAAGGTGTCGGGCGTGACGATGGCGCCGGCATTGGCCTCGATGCCGTCGATGCCGTCGGTGTCGGCGGCGAGCACGTGCACGCCGGGCGCCCCCTGCAGCGCGATGGCGCAGCCGAGCAGGAACTCGCCGGCACGGCCGCCGCGGCCGGGGCCACCACTGCCGCCACCACGGCCGCCGCTGCCGCCACCGCGCACGGTCACCGTCGTCTCGCCGCCCGAGAGGATGACGCTGGGTCTCGCGAAGGGCGTGCCGTGGCGGGCCACGGCGCGCGCGAGCGCCGCGTGCACCTTGCCGACCTCGCGGCTCTCGCCTTCGATCTCGTCGCTCAGGATGTGCGCCGCGATGCCCGCAGCGCGCGCCGTCTCGGCGGCGGCTTCGAGGCTCTGCAGCGGCGTGGCGATCAGGTGTTGCGCGTGGCCGGCGAAGACGGGGTCGTCGGGCTTCGGTGTCTCGAAGGTCCCGTCGGCAAGCCCTGCCAGCGCGGCCGGTGGCAACTCGATGCCGTAGCGCCGGCAGATGGCCAGCGCGTCGGCGCAGGTCGTCGGGTCGGGCACGGTGGGGCCGCTCGCAATGACCGCCGGGTCGTCGCCCGGCACGTCGCTGATGAGCAGCGTCAGCACCTTGGCCGGCGCGCACAGCGCGGCCAGGCGCCCGCCCTTGATGGCCGAGAGGTGCTTGCGCACGCAGTTCATCTCGTCGATGGCGGCGCCGCTCTTCAGCAGCGCCCGGTTGACGGCCTGCTTGTCCTCGAGCGTCAGGCCGGGCGCGGGCAGCGACAGCAGCGCCGAGCCGCCGCCGGAGATGAGCGCGACGACCAGGTCGTCCGCAGTCAGGCCGCGCGCGAGGTGTGCAATGCGCTCGGCGGCGGCGCGGCCGGCGGCATCGGGCACCGGGTGCGAGGCCTCGACCACCTCGATGCGGCCGCGCTGCGCCCGGTAGCCCGGCGGCACATGGTCGTAGCGCGTGATCACGAGGCCCGACAGCGGCGCTTCCGCGGGCCACAGCGCGTCGAAGGCGGCGGCCATCGCGCCGCCGGCCTTGCCGGCGCCGAGCACGAGGGTCCTGCCGCGCGTGGGCGGCGCCGGCAGCCACGCGGCGAGGTTGTGCGCGGGCAGCGCGCGCTGCACGGCCCGGTCGTAGAGCGCGCGCAGGAAGCGGCGCGGCTCGAGGCGCGGATCGGGCGTGCCTGTCACTGGTCCGGCGCAACCGGGTGCTTGGCCATCAGCTCCAGCGCCTTCACGAGCGCCGAGTGGTCGAGCTGGTCCCAGCCCTGCGCCTGCGCGGCCTGCATCAGCTGCGCCGCGCCGGCGGTCTGCGGCAGCGCCACGCCGAGCGATTTGGCGCCCTGCAGCGCGAGGTTCAGGTCCTTCTGGTGCAGCGTGATGCGAAAGCCCGGGTTGAAGGTGCGCTTGATCATGCGCTCGCCGTGCACCTCGAGGATGCGGCTGGCCGCAAAGCCGCCCATCAGCGCCTGGCGCACCTTGGCCGGGTCGGCGCCGGCCTTGCTCGCGAAGACGAGCGCCTCGCCGACCGCGGCGATGTTGAGCGCCACGATGATCTGGTTGGCCACCTTGGTGACCTGGCCGTCGCCGACGCCGCCGACATGCGTGATGTTCTTGCCCATCAGCGCGAAGAGCGGCTTGACGCGCTCGAAGGTCGCCTCGTCCTTGGCGCCGACCATGATGGTGAGCGACGCCGCCTTGGCGCCGACCTCGCCGCCGGAGACCGGCGCATCGAGGTAGTCGCCGCCGAGCGCAACGATGCGCTGTGCGAAGTCCTTCGTCGCGATGGGCGAGATGCTGCTCATGTCGACGACGGTCTTGCCTCGGGTCAGTCCGGCGGCCACACCGTGGGCGCCGAACAGCACCTTCTCGACGTCGGCGGTGTCCGGCACCATGAGGAAGACGATGTCGGCGGCATGCGCCACCTCCTCGCCGTTGGCGCAGGCTCTCGCGCCCGCGTCGACGAGGGCCTGCGGCACCTTGCTGCGCGTGGCGACGAAGAGCTCGTGCCCGGCGGCACGCAGATGGCCGGCCATGGGCGTGCCCATGATGCCGAGGCCGATGAATCCGAGCTTCATGGTGGATGGGCCTGGGGCCTGGTTCGGTTGGATTGGCTGGGGTTCAGCCGGCAAAGCTGCGAAGCCAGCCGAGGCCGGCAACGGTCGTGGTGGCGGGCTTGTATTCGGCACCGAGCCAGCCGCCATAGCCGATGCGGTCGATGTGCGCGAACAGGAAGGCGAAGTTGATCTCGCCGGTGCCGGGCTCGTTGCGGCCGGGATTGTCGGCGAACTGGATGTGGCCGATCTTCGCCAGGTGCTTGCTCATCGTCGCGGCCAGCTCGCCCTCGTAGCGCTGGGCGTGGTAGATGTCGTACTGGACGAAGACGTTGTCCATCTTCAGCTCGTCGATGATGGCCAGCGCCTTGCCGGTGCGGTTGAGCCAGAAGCCCGGCACGTCGTAGTTGTTGATCGGCTCCATCAGCACGCGCAGGCCGGCGGCCTTGCACTGCGCGGCGGCGTAGCGCACGTTGTCGACGAAGGTGCGGTGCGTGGTGGCTTCATCGACACCCTCGCCGGGCTTGCCGGCCAGGCAATTGAGCTGCGGCACGCCGAGCGTCGTTGCGTACTCGATCGCCTTCGCCACGCCGGCGCGGAACTCGGCCTGTCGCGCCGGGTTGCAGGCGATGCCGCGGTCGCCGCTGGCCCAGTCGCCGCCCGGGAAGTTGTGCAGGACCATCGTCAGGCCGTTCGCGTCGAGCCGCCGGCGGATCTCGGCGGCGGGCGCCTCGTAGGGAAACTGCATCTCCACGGCCTTGAAGCCGGCACGCGCGGCGAGCTCGAAGCGCTCGAGCAACGGCGCCTCGGTAAACAGCATCGAAAGGTTGGCGGCGAATCGCGGCATCGGGTGCTCTCCTGGGGTCGGTGCTTCAGTGGGTCAGGGGCGGTCAAGGGGTGGTCGGGTGGCGCAGTCGCGGCGGCTGCCGTTACCGGCGTTCACAGACGGAATGGGATTGAAATGGGCGAGAAGCACATTTCGGATACCGTGTACCTCATTCCTCGAGGCTGCAGGTCGAACGGGTGAGGTGCAGGACGGCCACCCTTCGCGCCCGCGGCGAACGCTCAGATGCATGCCTACCTCGAACCTGGCCCGCGGGCCCAGCACTACCCGATGAACTCGCCGATGAGCTCGCCGTTGCCATCGGTCTCGCCGACGACCCTCGGCGCGCGCACGGGCGCCCGGGCGTCGGACCGCGACCCGTTCCCGCCGGGCGTGGCGCGCGAGCTGGAGGCCAACGAGTGCACCGCCTATCGCAGCCTGTTCGAGGTCGGGTCGGCGCTGTTCGGCGATACCGCGTTCGAAGTCGAGTCGGGCGACGGCGTCACGGCCTTCGTCTCGCCGCTCGTGCGCAAGCCGGGCGTCTTCAATCGCGTGCTCGGGCTCGGACTGGCGGCGCCGCCGCGCGCGGCGGATTTGGTCGGGCTCGCCGAGCATTTCCGCCGTGCCGGTTGCGTGCCGGCCTTCGAACTGCCGCCGCCACAGCTCGACACGGCCGCCGCGGAGGCGCTGCGCGCCCTGCGCATGCGCCGCGTCGCCACCGCGGCCGTGCTGCAGCGCCGGCTCGACCGCGAAAGCGCGCGCACCGGCCGCGAGCGGCCGGACAACCTGCAGGTCCTGAAGGCCCGCGGCGAAGCGTGCCGCGCCGCGGCGACGATCTGCGCCGAGGTCTTCGGCATGCCGGCGACGGTGCTCTCGGTGCTCGAGGCCCTGCAGGACCAGCCCGGCTGGCAGCTCTGGCTCGCGTTGCTGGACGGGCAGCCCGCCGGCGCGGCGCTGTCGCACACGCATGGCGCGCGGTGCTGGTTCGGCTGGGCGGCGACCTTGCCGGCCTGCCGCGGTCGTGGCGTGAAGGGCGCGCTCGACGAGGTGCGCATGGCCGCGGCCGAGGCCGCCGGCTGCACGCTGATCTCGTCGGACACCGCCACCGGCACGCCGGCCGCGCCCGACCACTCGCTGCGCAGCCTGCTGCGCAGCGGCTTCACCGCCACCTACCTGCGCGGCACCTACCTGCAGCAAGTCCCCGTCGGCCGCCCCTGAGCGGGATGCCGGCGCCGGGGCGCCGCGCGGCATGGGCATGTCCGGCCTCCGGTGGGTCTCGAGTGTCCGGGGGGTGACCGTTCAGGCCGTGGGCAGCCGGTAGTCCCGGAACTGCTCGCGCAGCTTGTTCTTCTGCATCTTGCCCGTCGCGCCGAGCGGAATGGCGTCGACGAAGACGACGTCGTCGGGTGTCCACCACTTGGCGATCTTGCCCTCGTAGAAGGCGAGCAGCTGTTCGCGCGTGAGGTCGGTGCCCGGCTTCTTCACCACCACCAGCAGCGGGCGCTCATCCCACTTGGGGTGCGGCGCGGCGATGCAGGCGGCCATCGCCACCGCCGGGTGCGCCATGGCGATGTTCTCGAGGTCGATGCTGCCGATCCACTCGCCGCCGCTCTTGATCACGTCCTTGCTGCGGTCGGTGATCTGCATGTAGCCGTCGGCGTCGATCTTCGCGACGTCGCCGGTGGGGAACCAGCCGTCGCCGTCGCTGTAGCGCAGCGGATCGCCGCCTTCGCCCTTGAAGTACTTCTCGAGGATCCACGGCCCGCGCACGAGCAGGTCGCCCGAGGTCTCGCTGCCGAAGGGCAGCTCGGCGCCGTTCTCGTCGACCACCTTCATGTCCACGCCGTAGACGGCGCGGCCCTGCTTGGCCATCACGGCATACCGCTCTTGCTGCGACTGGCCGGCGTGCTTGCCCTTGAACGCGCAGACGGTGCCGAGCGGGCTCATCTCCGTCATGCCCCAGGCGTGCAGCACGTGCACGCCGTACTTCTCGCCGAAGGCGCGGATCATCGCCGGCGGGCAGGCCGAGCCGCCGATGATGGTGCGCTTCATCGTCGAGAAGCGCAGGTTGTTGGCCTCCACGTGCGCCAGCAGCCCCTGCCAGACGGTGGGCACGCCGGCGCTGAGCGTGACGCCCTCGCTCTCGAAGAGCTCATACAGGCTCTTGCCGTCGAGCCCGGCCCCGGGGAAGACGAGCTTGGCGCCGACCATGCAGCCCACGTAGGGCAGGCTCCACGCATTGACGTGGAACATCGGCACCACGGGCAGGATGGCGTCGGCCGAGCCGCAGTTGAGCGCGTCGGGCAGCGCCGCCGCGTAGGCATGCAGCACCGTGCTGCGGTGGCTGTAGAGCACGCCTTTGGGGTTGCCGGTGGTGCCGCTCGTGTAGCACAGCGAGCTCGCCGTGTTCTCGTCGAAGGAAGGCCAGGCGTAGTGGTCGTCTTCGGCGGCGACGAGGTCTTCGTAGGCGAGCAGGTTCGGGATCTTCGCCACCACGTCGGCGGGTGCATTTTTCGAGAGGTGCGCGCGGTCGGTCATCACCACCCAGTGCCGCACGCTCTTCGTGCGCCCGGCCACGGCGGCCACGAGCGGCAGGAAGGTGAGGTCGAAGAAGAGCACGCTGTCTTCGGCGTGGTCGGCGATGTAGACCACCTGGTCGGGGTGCAGGCGCGGGTTCAGCGTGTGCAGCACGGCGCCCGAGCCGCTGACGGCGTAGTACAGCTCCATGTGCCGGTAGCCGTTCCAGGCCAGCGTGGCGACGCGGTCGGCCGGCTGCACGCCGAGGCGCGCCAGCGCCTTGGCCATGCGCCGCGCGCGCGTCGCGAGCTCCTTGTAGGTGGTGCGGTGGATGTCGCCTTCGACGCGCCGCGAGACGATCTCGCGCTCGCCGTGGTGGCGCTCGGCATGCACGAGCAGGGAGGAGATCAGCAGCGGCAGCTGCATCATCTGGCCGTTCATGGGGGGTCCTTCCGCTGGAGGTCGAGGGCGGCCCGGATGCTAAACGGCGGTCCGGGCGGTCGCTATCCGCTGGTACGGAGGGGCCGGCGCCGCAGATGCGAGGCCGGCCACCCGGAGCACCCTGAGGTTGCTCATGAGCCGCGGTAGGTGCTGTAGCTGAACGGGCTGACGAGCAGCGGCACGTGGTAGTGGCCGGCGGCGTCGGCGATGCCGAAGTCGAGCTGCACGGTGTCGATGAAGGCCGGCTCGGGCAGCGGCACGCCGCGCGCGCGGAAGTACGGCGCCACCTCGAAGAGCAGGCGCCAGCGGCCGGCGGCCATGGCGTCGGCGTCGAGCAGCGGGCCGCCGTCGCTGCGGCCGTCGGCATTCAGCCGCAGCGTCTTCACGCTTTCGGCGCCGCCGTCGGCAAGCACGCGTTGCAGCGTCACCTTCATGCCGGCGGCAGGGCAGCCGTGGGCGGTGTCCAGCACGTGCGTGCTCAGGTGTCCCATGGGTCGCTCCTGGAGAGTTGCCGGGAAATCGTAGGCGATCCCGCGGGCATCGACGCCGCCGGCCCGTTCAATCCAGCAACGCGACGGCCGTGGGCACGTCGGCCCTGCCGGCGGCGAGCTCCTCGAACTCGACCACGTTGTCGATCTCGGTGCCCATGGCGATGTTGGTGACGCGCTCGAGCAGGATCTCCACCACCACCGGCACCTGGAACTCGGCCATCCAGGCCTCGGCCTGGCGGATGGCCGGCGCGATCTCCTCCTGCCGGTGCACGCGCAGCGCCTTGCAGCCCAGGCCCTCGACCACCTTGACGTGGTCGACGCCGTAGCCGCGCACGGCCTCGCCCTCGGGCGTGTTGATGTTGTCGAAGGCGAGCTGCACGCAGTAGTCCATGCCGAAGCCACGCTGGCTTTGGCGGATGAGGCCGAGGTAGCTGTTGTTGACGACGATGTGCAGGTACGGCAGCTTGAACTGCGCACCCACCGCCAGCTCCTCGAGCATGAACTGGAAGTCGTAGTCGCCGGAGAGCGCGACCAGCTTGCGTTGCGGGTCGGCGGCGCGCACGCCGAGCGCGGCCGGCACCGTCCAGCCGAGCGGGCCGGCCTGGCCGCAGTTGATCCAGCGCCGCGGGCCGTAGATGTGCAGGAACTGCGCCGCGGCGATCTGCGACAGGCCGATCGTCGATACGTAGGTCACGTCACGGCCGAAGGCGTTGTTCATGCACTGGTACACGCGCTGCGGCTTCATCGGCACGTTGTCGTAGTTGGTCTTGCGCAGGTAGGCGAGGTCGCTCTTGCGGCCCTGGCACTCGGCAGCCCACGCCGTGCGGTCGCGCAGCTTGCCGGCGGCCTTCCACTCGTGCGCCACCTCCACGAACAGCGCCAGCGCCGCCTTCGCATCGGAGACGATGCCGTAGTCGGGCGCGAAGACGCGGCCGATCTGCGTCGGCTCGATGTCGACGTGGATGAACTTGCGCCCCTTGCAGTAGACCTCCGGGCTGCCGGTGTGGCGGTTGGCCCAGCGGTTGCCGATGCCGAGCACGAAGTCGCTGGCGAGCAGCGTGGCGTTGCCGTAACGGTGGCTCGTCTGCAGGCCGCACATGCCGGCCATCAGCGGGTGGTCGTCGGGAATCGTGCCCCAGCCCATCAGCGTCGGGATGACCGGGATGCCGGTGAGCTCGGCGAACTCGACCAGCAGGTCGGATGCATCGGCATTGATGATGCCGCCGCCGGCCACGATGAGCGGCTTGTCTGCCTCGTTCAGCATCGAGAGCGCCTTCTCGATCTGCCGGCGCGTGGCTGCGGGCTTGTACACCGGCAGCGGCTCGTAGGTCTCGATGTCGAATTCGATCTCGGCCATCATGACGTCGAACGGCAGGTCGATCAGCACCGGGCCCGGGCGGGCGCTGCGCATCAGGTGGAAGGCCTGCTGGAAGGCGCGCGGCACCTGCGCCGGCTCGAGCACCGTGGTCGCCCACTTGGTGACGGGCCGGGCGATGCTGGCGATGTCCACCGCCTGGAAGTCCTCCTTGTGCAGCCGCGCGCGCGGCGCCTGGCCGGTGATGCACAGGATGGGGATGCTGTCGGCCTGCGCCGAATAGAGGCCGGTGATCATGTCGGTGCCGGCCGGGCCGCTGGTGCCGATGCATACGCCGATGTTTCCCGCCTTCGCTCGCGTATAGCCCTCGGCCATGTGCGAGGCGCCCTCGACGTGGCGGGCGAGCACATGCGCGATCGTCTGGCGCTCGCGCAGCTGCGCGTAGAGCGGGTTGATGGCGGCGCCGGGCACGCCGAAGGCCTGTGTCACGCCTTCCTTCTCCAGCACCAGCACGGCGGCCATCGCGGCCTTCATCTTCGCCATCGTCGGTCTCCTTCGAGTCGCTGGTCCGGATGATCGGCACCGGGCCGCGCCGCGAGAAGAGGCGCGGCCGGATATGAGTTATTCCGCATTGGAATAGTGGGGCGCTCGCGCCTACAGTGCCGCGATGGACAGCCTCGCCGGCATGCAGGTCTTCATCCGCGTCGTCGAGACCGGCAGCTTCAGCCGCGCCGCCGGCGAACTGGGCACGACGCAGCCGACGGCGACGAAGGCCGTTGCCGCTGCCGAGAAGCGCCTGGGTGCGCGCCTGCTGCACCGCACGACGCGCGGCGTCACGCCCACCGAGGTGGGCTCGCTGTACTACGAGCGCTGCAAGCTCATCGTGCACGAGATCGAGGCGGCCGAGAATCTGGCCACGCTGCAGCAAAGCGCCGTCGGCGGCACGCTGCGCATCAGCACCAGCGTCGCCTTCGGCCGCCGGGTGATGGTGCCGCTCGTGCTGCGCTACATGCGCGAGCACCCGCACCTCGCGCTGGACCTGAGCTTCGACGACCGCTACGTCAACCTCGTCGAGCAGGGCGTCGACGTGGCGATGCGCATGGGGCGCCTGGCCGACTCGTCGCTCGGCGCGCGCTACCTGGGCACCAACCCCTGGGTGATGGTGGCGGCCGAGTCCTACCTGCAAGCGAAAGGCACGCCGAAGAAGGCGCGCGACCTCGCCCGCCACACCTGCCTCATCTACAGCAGCGTGCAAGGCGACGAGCGCTGGATGCTCACCGGCCCCGACGGCACCGAGCAGGCCGTGCCCGTGCGCGGGCCGCTGCGCAGCAACAACCTGAGCGCCATCCTGGCCGCGGTGCGTGCCGGCATGGGCCTGGCCATCCTGCCGCGCTATGTGGCGCGCGAGTCGCTCGCCGAGAAGGCGGTGCAGGAAGTGATGGCCGACCATCGCCTGCCGGCGCAGGACCTGCATGCCGTCTTCCCCTCACCCAAGCTCGTGCCGCACAAGGTGAGCCACTTCATCGAGTGGGTGAAAGGGGAACTGAACGGCGCGTGGTGGAACAAGACCCTGGCGTGAAGGTGCGGCGCGTCGGAACAACGCCCAGACCAGGCGCCAAGGTGCGGCTTCGGTGCGCTCGGCCACGCGTGCAGCAAGTCACGCCGCGGCCGGGGCTTGTGCCGCCCAGCGCCCACCGCCCCCGGGTCCGGGGCGTGACTCGCTCGCTCCCGCGTGGCGCAATGCGGCCAGGCAAGCAAGCAGGGAGCGCGTGGCATGGGTGCAGGCAAGACGTTCGGCGGCTGGCGTGGCGCGGTGCGCGCTGTCTTCGCGGCCGCCTGGGTGATTGCGGCAGGCGCGGCGGCGGCGCAGGTCACCAACAGCACCTTCACCTCCTCCACCTCGCGCACCGAGACCTTCACCGACACGCAGCAGGCGGTGCGCGAAGACACCTTCTCGACACGCCTGCTGGCCGTGCTGGACGGCAGCACCACGGTCTACGACATGACCTTCAGCGCGGCGTTCTCCGACCCGCTGGTGCAGGCCGCGGTCCTGGCCGCGCAAGGTGCGCTCACTGCGGCAGGCTCGCCTGACGCCGTGTCGTTCAGCGGCCCCACGCTCACCAGCACCTCCACCGTGGTTGCCGGGACGAGCAGCGTCACGCAGATCACCGGCACGATCGAGACCGCCACCGTCACCCTGGAGACTCAAATCGGCCCGGGCTCGATATTGATCGGCGATCGCGGCCTGTGCTCCGGCTTCAGCCCTGCAACGGGCCCCACCGGCTGCCCGGGCGGCACGCTGTTCACGGTGCTGGCCGGAACGACCAACTTCAACGCCAACACCCACACCGCCACCGAGATCTTCCGCACCGTCACCACGACGAGCACGTTCCTCACCACCGCGGTGTACACGCTCTTCGGCGTGCGGCAAGGCGGGGGCGGCACGGTGCCCGAGCCCGGGGCGCTGGCGCTGGCCCTGCTCGCGCTGGCCGCGTTGCGCCTCGTGCCGCGACGCCCGCGCGGGCGCGCCGAGCGCCTCGCCTGAGAGCTTCCCAAGGCCCTGTCGGTCCCCGGCGTTCGCGGAGAAGCGACGGCGAGGTGGCCGAGGGTCTGGAGGCCGTGCGCCGTCGTGGCGCGCGGCCGAGGCCGCCAGGCCGAGGTAGGCTGCCCATGCCAGCTCCGTCGCACGTCGCGGACGCGCCACCCCACCCTCGTGATCTTACGGGCCGCGTAATACACTACGCGGCGTGATCCAGTCGTTCAAGTGCAAGGACACCCAGGCACTGTACGAAGGCAAGAGTCCTCGTCGGTTCAAGGCGTTCATCGCCGTCGCAGAGCGAAAGCTTGCACAACTGGACGCAGCGCAGACGCTGGAGTTCTTGAAGGCGCCGCCTGGCAACCATCTGGAAGCCCTGAAGGGCGATCGCAAGGGTCAACACAGCATTCGCATCAACGACCAGTGGCGTATGTGCTTCAAGTGGAGTGAGGCCGGCCCCATGGACGTTGAGATAGTGGACTACCACTGAAGGACTCGATATGGCTCGTCATGTGAACCGTATGCGCCCTGTACACCCCGGGGAGGTGCTGCGTGAAGACTACCTGACTCCCCTTGGGCTGAGTGTCAACGCGCTGTCCGTAGCCTTGGGGGTGCCTGCGACGAGAATCCATGAAATCGTCAAGGAACGCCGCGCAGTCACCGCAGACACCGCGGCGCGACTGGCCAAGTACTTTGGCGGCGATGCGGCCTCCTGGCTGGTCATGCAGGCCAACTATGACTTGCGGACACTGCCCACGCTCCAAGACATCGAGCGGCAAGTTCCAGTCCGCGAGCAGCTGGCCGCGTAGCCCCGGGGCGCATCAGCTCGAACGTTAGACATCAATGACGCGCGCTCGCCAGCAGCCAGGGGCGGCGGCTGTCAGGCGCGAGCTGCATAGATGGTGCGGCGAGACCGGTCGATGCTGGCCTGAACGAACGGGTTGCGCACCGCGCGGGGCATGACCAGATCGACACGCCGGCCGAACAGCGTCTCCAGGCCTTCCTTCAGATCGAAGTAGGCCGCCAGCGCCGGCACGGAGGCATCGGGTGCGAAATCGACCAGGAAATCCAGGTCACTGCGGGCCGGATCGAAGTCGCCGCGTGCCGCCGAGCCGAACAGCTCGAGCCGCCGAACGGCGAAGCGGCGGCACAACTCAGCGAGCGCCGGGCGGTGAGACTCGATATCGGGGAGCATGGATCGATTCTATGGATCGTGCGTCCGCATCGCGCGCACCGGGTGATCGGCGAAGCGGTGAACAACCTGCGCCCACGCTCACAGCGGCGAGACCTGAATACAGCCCCAAAGCGCCACGAGCGGTCCGGGCAGGTCGTGCAGCCCGAGCCACGCGTGCAGCAAGTCACGGCGCTGCGGGCGCTGCGCGCTCCGATACCCACCGCCCTCGAGTCCGGGGCGTGACGCCCTCCTTCCCGCGTGGCGCAATGCGGCCAGGCAGGCAAGCAGGGAGCGCGTGGCATGGGTGCAGGCAAGACGTTCGGCGGCTGGCGTGGCGCGGTGCGCGCCGTCTTCGCGGCCGCCTGGGTCGCGGCGGCAGGCGCGGCGGCGGCGCAGAGCACCGACATCGTTACCAACTCCACCTCGCGCACCGAGACCTTCACCGATACGCAGCAGGCGGTGCGCGAGGACACCTTCTCGACACGCCTGCTGGCCGTGCTGGACGGCAGCACCACGGTCTACGACATGACCTTCAGCGTGGCGTTCTCCGACCCGCTGGTGCAGGCCGCCGTCGTGGCCGCGCAAGGTGCACTCACTGCGGCCGGCGCGCCCGACGCGGTGTCGTTCAGCGGCCCCACGCTTACCAGCACCTCCACCGTGGTTGCCGGGACGAGCAGCGTCACGCAGATCACGAACACGAGCGAGACAGTCACCGCCACCGTGGAAATTCAAATCGGCCCGGGCTCGGTGTTGATCGGCGACCGCGGCCTGTGCGTGGCGTTCGATCCTGCAACGGGGCCCACCGGCTGCCCGGGCGGCACGCCGTTCACAGTGCTGGCCGGAACGACCAACTTCAACACCAACGTCCACACCGCAACCGAGATCTTCCGCACGGTCACCACGACCAGCACGTTCCTCACCACCGCCGTGTACACGCTGTTCGGCGTGCGGCAAGGCGGGGGCGGCACGGTGCCCGAGCCCGCCGGCCTGGCGCTCGTGTTGCTGGCGCTGCTGATGCTGGCAGGCACGCGCTTCGCAAGAAGGCCGAAGCAGCGCAGCGCACTCCCTTCCTGATCGGCGCGGGTTGATCTGCGCGGGTGCGCGCCACGCCACGGCGCGCTCGGCTCGCTGGCGTCGAAGCGCTGAGGGCGGGCCCGATGGCCACGGGCCCGCTCGTCGCGCGCCGCACAGCTCCCGGCGACCGCCTGCGCCCAGCCCGCACGCGGCACGCTTCACGCCCCGGCGTGCCCGCGCCGGCCCGCCGCACGCCGCCGCCCCCTAGACTGCGGCGCCATGCGCGGCCCCCTGCTCAGCATCGTCACGCCGGCCTATGCCGAGGCCGGCAATCTCGAGGCGCTGCATGCCCGCCTGACCGCCGTGTTGCGGGCCGCGGGCGAGGGCGGCACCGCGGTCGATTGGGAGTGGCTCGTCATCGACGACCATTCGCCCGACGACACCTTCGCCGTCATCGAGCGCCTGGCCGCCGCCGATGCGCGCGTGCGCGGGCTGCGCCTTTCGCGCAACGAGGGCTCGCACCGCGCCATCCTGTGCGGCCTGCAGCACGCGCGCGGCGCCGCGGCGGTGGTGCTGGCCGCCGACCTGCAGGACCCGCCGGAGCTGATTGCGCATTTGCTCGCGCCCTGGCACGCCGGCGCGCAGATCGTGCATGGCGTGCGCCGCACCCACCCCGGCCGCAGTGCCTTCGAGCGGCTGAGCGGCACGCTGTTCCACCGCCTGACTCGCCGGCTCACCGGCATCCGCTCGCTGCCGGCCACCGGGGCCGATTGTTTCCTGCTCGACCGCGTCGTCATCGACGCGCTGGCCGCGTTCTCGGAGCGCAACGTCAACCTGTGCGTGCTGCTCGCGTGGCTGGGCTTTCGCGAGGCCCACGTCACCTACGACAAGGCGCCGCGCCGCGCGGGCCGCTCGGGCTGGACGCTGGCCAAGCGCGTGACGCTCTTCGTCGACACCGTGGTGGCGTTCTCGCACGCACCGCTGCGCGCGATGAGCGTGCTCGGCGCCTGCACCGCCGTGGCGGGCTTCGCGTTCGCGCTGTACGTCGCGGCGCTGGCGCTGCTCGGGCAGCCGCCGCTCGGCTGGGCCTCGCTGATGGTGGCGGTGCTGGTGCTGGGCGGCCTGCAGATGCTGATGCTCGGCGTGCTCGGCGAATATGTCTGGCGCGCGCTCGACGAAGCGCGGCGCCGGCCGCGCGCGCTGGTCGAGTCGGCCACGCGGCCGGCCGGCGTGGCCGATGTGGGTGCCGACGCGGGCGCCGACGCGGGTGTCGGCGCGGGTGTCGGCCCGGGTACTCGCGCCGCCGCCGTGCACGCCGTGGCCGAACTGCGCCGCGGCAGCAGTGAAGCGCCGGCGCTGGTCGTGATCGCTCCGCGCCGGGCGCCGTGATCGCCTGGCTCACCCATCCGGCCGTCTATCGCTGGAGCCAGGCGCTGCTGGCGCCGGGCGCGGCCACGGTGCTTGAAAACGCCATCGGCCAACGCATTCAGGCCAGCGGCGCGCTGGCTGCTTGCCGCCGCGCCGGGCGGCGCGCCCGCGTTCTCGACGTGGGCTGCGGCCCGCGCTCGATGCTCGCCGGCTGGTGCGGGCAAACGCCCGGCCGTGGGCCGCAGTTCGAGGTGGTGGGCGTCGACCTTTCGCTGCCCCACGTGCGCGCTTTCAGGGCCGGCGTTGGCGCTGCGGGCGTGGTCGCGAGCGCCTGCTGCCTGCCGTTTGCCGACGGCAGCTTCGACATCGTGCTCAGCTGCGGGCTGCTGCATCATCTCGGCGACGACGAGGCCGCGCGCGCGCTGGCCGAGATGCATCGCGTCGGCGCTCCCGGCAGCGAGCTTGTCGTGCTCGACGCGGTGCTGCCGCTGCAGCCGTGGCGCCGGCCGCTGGCCCACGCCATCCGCCGCCTCGACCGCGGGCGCCACATGCGCAGCGAGGCGGCGCTGCGCGCGTTGCTCGAACGGGCGGGAAGGACGGATGGGAAGGATGGGAAGGATGGGAAGCAAGGCGTGGAAGGCACGGAAGGCACGGAAGGCACGGAAGGCGCGGGCCAGGCGATGAGAGCCCAAGGCACTGTGGCCGGCGCCGGCGGCTGCTGGCACGCCGAGCGATTCACCTACGCCCGCACCGGGCTCGAAGGCTTGCTCGCCACGCGCCGGCTGGCCGCGCCGACCACGCCAACCGCGCTGACCTCGCTGGCCGCGCAAACCGCGCAGAGCGCCCCGAGCGCGCTGCGAGCGCTGCGGGCGCCGGTCGCCGCCCCGGCCGCCCCGCAGGCCCGCTGATGCCGGTGGCCGCCGACGTGGTGCTGGGCGCCGGGGTGACGATCCACCACCCGGTGCTGGTCAACCTCTACGGGTGCACGGTGGGCGAGGGCAGCACGATCGGCCCCTTCGTCGAGGTGCAGCGCGGCGCGGTCATCGGCGCGCGCTGCAAGATCGGCTCGCACAGTTTCGTCTGCACCGGCGTCACGCTCGAAGACGAGGTCTTCGTCGGCCACGGTGTGATGTTCGTCAACGACCGCCACCCGCGCGCCGCTTCGGGCGGCCGGCTGCAGCGCGAGGGTGACTGGGTGCTCGAGCCCACGCGCGTCGGCCGCGGTGCCTCCATCGGCTCGGGCGCGGTGGTGATGTGCGGCGTGACCATCGGCGCCGGCGCGATGGTCGGCGCCGGTGCGGTGGTGACGGCCGATGTGCCGGCCGGCGCCACCGTGGCCGGCGTGCCGGCGCGGCTGCTGGCGCGTGCCACGGCGGGTGCGGTCGCGCCGCCGCCGGCGGACGCCACGGCTCCCGGCGACACCGAGCCGAAGAGCGCGCCGCCGTGATGCGCTGCGGCCTCGTCGGCTATGGCTACTGGGGGCCGAACCTCGCGCGCAACCTGCGCGCCGCCGAAGGCGTGGAGCTCGCAGCCGTGTGCGACGCGGATGCGGCGCGCCGCGTCGCCGCAACGCACGAGCACCCCGGCACACCCGTCTCGAGCGACGCCGCGCGCCTGATCGGCGACGACACGATCGACGCGCTCGTCATCGCCACGCCGGTGGCCACGCACTTCGCGCTCGCCCAGGCGGCGCTGGCGGCCGGCAAGCACGTGCTGCTGGAGAAGCCGCTGGCCTCGTCCAGCCGCGAAGCGCAGCAACTGGTGGCGCAGGCCGCGCAGGCGCGGCGTGTGCTGATGGTGGACCACCCCTTCGTCTTCGCGCCCGCGGTGCAGCGCATGAAGGCGCTGCTGCATGCCGGGCAGCTCGGCCGGCTGCACTACTACGACTCGGTGCGTGCCAACCTCGGGCGCTTCCGCGCCGATGTCGATGTGCTGTGGGACCTGGCGGTGCACGACATCTCGATCCTCGACCACCTGCTCGGCGAGATGCCGCAGGAGGTGAGCGCGGTGGGCACGGCCTGCCTGCCGCACGCCGGCAACGGCGGCGCCGACCTCGCCTACCTGACGCTGCGTTATGCCGGCGGCCTGCTCGCGCACGTGCATGCCAACTGGCTGGCACCGGTGAAGATCCGCCGCACCATCCTCGGCGGCAGCCGCAGCATGCTGGTGTTCGACGACGTGGAGGCGAGCGAGAAGCTCAAGCTCTACGACCACGGCGTGGAGGTCGAGAATCTGCTCGCTCCCGATGCGGGCGGCAGCGCGCAGCAGCAACAGCAGCAGCGGCGCATCGGCTACCGCACCGGCGACGTCTGGGCGCCGCACCTGCCGGTGGTGGAGCCGCTGGCGGCGGTGTGCCGCGCTTTCCGCGACGCGGTGTTGGCGGCAGGCGAACACGGGGTCGCCTCGGCAGCGGCGGTGGCGCCACCCGCGCCGGCGGCTTCAGCGGCGGCGAAGCCTTCGGCCGCGCCGGCATCGCAGGCACCGCAAGCACCGCGGGCACCACAAGCACCGCGGGCACCACAAGCACCGCAAGCACCCGTCAGCGACGGCGCCTGCGGCGTGCGCGTGCTGCGCGTGCTGGAAGCAGCATCGGCCTCGCTCGCGGCGCGGGGTGCGCCGATGGCGCCGATGGCGCCGATGGCGCCGGCGCCCGCGCGATGAACGAACGCGCCCCGCCGGCGATGCGCACGCTGGCGATGGTGGCGCTCGTGCTGGCGGCGGTGGCGCTCGTGGTGCGCTACACGGTGCCGGTGGCCGATGGCGACATCTTCTTCCACCTCGCCTACGCCGAGCAGATGCTCGAACGCGGCACGCTCGTGCCCGACCACACGATCTACTCGTGGACGCCGGCGAGCAACGCCACGCTGTACTGCGCCTGGCTGGCGCAGCTGGCGCTGTACGGTCTGTGGCGGCTGGGCGGGCTGGAGGCGCTGTTCGCGCTGCGCTATGCGCTCGCGCTCGCCTCGGTGGGCTTGATGTGGCAGTTCGCGCGCGCCGCCGGCCTGCGCCTTTCGCTGCCGGTGGTGGCGGTGATCGTGGTCTCGGCATTCGGCTCGGCGCCGGTGGCGGTGAACCTGAAGCCGGAGATGCTCTCGGTGTTCTTCACCCACGTCACGCTGTGGGCCTGGTTCCACGCCAAGCGCGCCGACCGCGGCGGCGCGCCCGCCTGGCGCTGGCTGATGCTGGTGCCGGCGGTGATGCTGCCGTGGGTGAACAGCCACGGCGGCTTCACGTTGATCGCGCCGCTGCTGGCGGCGCTGCTGGCCGGCGAATGGCTCAATCGCGCGCTCGGCCAGCGCGCTGCCCTGTCGGCAGCCAACCAGCGCGCGCTCGTCGCGGCGTGGGCGCTCGCCGCGCTGGCCGTGTGCCTCACGCCCTACGGCACCGCCTATCCGCGCCAGCTGTTCATCGACAACGTGCTGCACAACACGGTGCCGGCGGGCGCCTATGCGTGGCATGCGGCCAGCCAGTCGGTGCTTTCCAGCTTCGGCTCGCCGCACATGCTGCTCGAGCTGTTCGGCGTGATGGGGCTCGTGCTGGTGGTGCTGATGCTGGCGCCGCTGTGGCCGCGGCCGCGGCCGCTGCCCCCTGAACCGCGCGCGGGCGGCGGCGACGCCGGCCGCGGCGGCCGGCGCGACATCGACTGCGCCCTCGTGCTGATGCTGGCCGCCGCCGCGGCGCTCTTCTTCTGGTTCCTGCGCACCACGTACCTGCTGCCGGTGGCCTTCGGCTATGCGGCGCTGCACCTGCTGGCGACGAATGCGCAGGCGCGCACCGTGGCCGGGAGCTCGCGCGCGCTCGGCGCGCTGGCGCTGGGCCTGGTGGCGGCCGTCGCGCTGCGCGCCACCGAGGGCACGCTGCACCCGCGATCGCGCGGCGACTTCTTCGGCCTGGGCATCAACCACGAGCAGCCGGTGGACGAGACCGAGTTCGTGGCCGCGCACGCACTGCCGCGTGACCTCTACAACGTCTTCGATTCGGGCAGCTACCTGCTGTGGCGGCTGTACCCGCGGCACCGCGTGATGGTCGACTCGCGCGCCTTCCCGTATTACGGCTGGTTTGCCGACCAGGAGGCATTCACCCACGGCGAGCGCTTCGAGACCTTCCTGGCCAAGTACCCGGCCGATGCGGCGGTGATCGACCTCGAGAAGGCGCCGGTGTGGCGCCGTTTCGTGCGCGAGCGCGACTGGCAGCCGCTCTTCTACGGCGCCACTGCGGCGGTATTCGTGCGGCGCACGGCCTCGCCCGACCTCGCGGCGCCCCTGCAGGCCGCCGAGCGCCTGCGCGTGCTGCGCAACGCGCGCGCCGGCGAGCGCGTGTTCGCCTTCGCCACCCACGTGGGCGACTACGCCACCGCGTGGCAGGTGCTGGCGCAGCTCGAAGGCCCGCTCGGCGCGCGGCTGGATGCGCAGACACTGACGCGCATGCGCGACTACCGCTTCGCCCATGCCGCGCTGCTGGCCGGCCGCCACGACGAAGCGCTGCCGGCGCTGGAGCAGGCCCTGGCCGGCGTGGTGGCGAGCGAGCGCGAGCGCACGCTGCTCAGGCTGCTGCGTGCGGCCGCCGTACCCGGGCGCGGCGCGGAGGAAATGGGCACGCTGCGCGCCGGCATCGAGCGGCTGCTCGCGGCGCCGCCGAGGTGAGAGCAGCAGTGAGAGCAGCAGGAGAGGGCGCAGAGGCGCACAGGCGCACAGGCGCAGAGGCACACACGATGACCATACAGCTCGTCTTCCTCGGTGCAGGCGGCGGCTCGGTGGAGGTGGCCGAGGCGCTGGCGCTGTCGGCGGGTGGCGGCACCGCGGCCGTCACGTTGCTCGGCTTTCTCGACGACGATGAGCGGCTGCCCGGCGCGCCGGCGCTTGCGCTGCCGTTGCTCGGCGGCACCGGCATGGCGCCCGAGCTGTGCCGGCGTTCGGCAGACCTGCGATTCGTGCTCGGCATCGCGAGCGACAAGCAGATGCGCGCCCGCGATGCCCTCGTCGCGCGGCTCGCGCTGCCGGCCGAGCGCTGGTTCACGTTCGTGCACGCGAGCGCCCAGGTGTCGCCGAGCGCTCGCCTCGGCGCCGGCGCGCTGGTGTTGCAGCAGGCGCTGCTGGGCCCGCATTGCGTGCTCGGCGACCTGGTGCGCGTCTCGCCGCGCGCCTGCATCGGCCACGACACGGTGATCGGCTCGCGTGCGGTAGTCGCGCCCGCGGCCACCGTGTCGGGCCGCGTGCGCATCGGCGAAGGGGCGTACATCGGCGCGGCCAGCGTCATCGCGCCCGAGGTCGTCATCGGTGCCGGGGCGGTGGTCGGCCTGGGGGCGGTGGTGCTGCGCGACGTGCCGCCCGGCGTGACGGTGGTGGGCAACCCGGCACGAGCGCTGCGCTGAGGATCAGCCCATCCAGCCCATTCGGCCTGTTCAGCCCGTTCATGCCGCGTCGCGATCGATCGAACCGGTTTCTCGTCAGTCGTGCGGTCTTGAACGCCGGCACCGAAAGCCTGGGCGCGTGCGCAGGGGCGGCGTTCATTTCCGCACGCCGGCGGCAGGCCGCCGGCTTGACCCGCGCCGGCGCGCGTCTCTAGGCTCGACGGGAGTCCGCCTCCTAGCACACCGCATGCCCGAATCCCTCGCCGCCGCCGTGGCCCCGCTTGCCTTGGTCACCGGCGGTGCCGGCTTCATCGGCCGCGAGCTCGTGCGCCAGTTGCTCGCCGCCGGCTGGCGCGTGCGCGTGCTCGACAACTTCGCCACCGGCTCGCGCGTGGCGCTGGCTGCGGTGGTGGCGAACGCCGCCGCCGAAGGCAACGCCGGCGCAAGCGCGAGCGCGGGTACCAGCGCGGGCATGAGCGCGGGCACGAGCGGGCTCGAACCCTTCGAGCTGCTCGAAGGCGATGTGCGTGACGCCGCCTGCGCGGCGCGCGCCTGTGCCGGCGCCGACACCGTGTTCCACCTCGCCTGCCTGGGCCTGCGCCATTCGCTGCATTCGCCGCTCGAGAACCACGAAGTCAACGCCACCGGCAGCCTGGTGCTGGCGTGCGCCGCGCGCGCGGCCGGCGTGCGGCGCTTCGTGCACGTGTCCAGCTCCGAGGTGTACGGCAGCGCGACGCGTGTGCCGATGACCGAAGATCACCCGTGCGCGCCGAGCACCGTCTACGGCGCAGGCAAGCTGGCGGGCGAGGCGCTCGTGCGCGCCCTGCATGCGAGTGCCGGGCTGCCCGCCGTCATCGTGCGCCCGTTCAACGCCTACGGCCCGGGAGCGCACCACGAAGGCGACTGCGGCGAGGTGATCCCCAAGTTCATGCTGCGCGCGCTGGCCGGGCGGCCGCTCGTCGTGTTCGGCGACGGCACGCAGACGCGCGACTTCACTTTCGTGGCCGATACCGCGCGCGCGCTCGTCGCCGCGGCCACCGCCGAGGACAGCGCCGTGCTCGGGCAGACGATCCACCTCGGCTGCGGGCGCGAGGTGGCCATCGGCGAGCTGGCGCGGCGCATTCAGGCGCTCGTCGGCGCCACGAGCGGCGGCATCGAGCACGACGCCGCGCGCCCGGGCGATGTGCGGCGGCTGTGCGCCGACGCGGGCCGCGCGCGCGCACTGCTCGGCTGGCAGCCGAGCGTCGGGCTCGACGAGGGCCTCGCGCGACTGCTGGCGTGGTATCGGGGGCAGCCGCAGTCGGCCGAGCAGTTGCTCGCGGCCGAGCGCACGCGCAACTGGGTCGTCGAGGCGCCGGCCAGGGCAGGCGGCCCGGTTCCTGCCACCGCCCCGCCGATCCCCCTCGCCCGCCCGCTGGTGGACGACCGCGAAGCCGACGCCGTGCGGCGCGTCATCCGCTCGGGCTGGCTCACGCAGGGGCCCGAGGTGGAGCGCTTCGAGCGCGAGTTCGCGCAGGCGGTGGGGGCGGAGCACGCGGTCGCCGTCTCCAGCGGCACGGCGGCGCTGCACCTGGCGCTGCTCACCGCGGGCGTCGGGCCGGGCGATGAAGTCATCACCGCGAGCCACTCGTTCATCGCCACCGCCAATGCGGTGCGCTACTGCGGCGCGGTGCCGGTGTTCGTGGATATCGAGCCCGACACCTTCAACCTGGCGCCGGCGCTGGTGGCCGCAGCGGTGACGCCGCGCACGCGCGCCATCCTCGCCGTGCACCAGATGGGCCTGCCCTGCGACCTGGCCGCGCTGGTGCCGTTGGCGCGCCGGCACGGCCTCGCGCTGATCGAGGACGCGGCCTGCGCCATCGGCAGCGAAATCCTGCTCGAAGGGCGCTGGCGGCGCAT
This sequence comes from Burkholderiales bacterium, assembly GCA_016223165.1. Lineage (GTDB taxonomy): Bacteria > Pseudomonadota > Gammaproteobacteria > Burkholderiales > Burkholderiaceae_C > Rubrivivax. Next base: position 1,199,190 of record JACRPO010000009.1, on the reverse strand, counting down.
CGGCGCGCCGCATGGCGACATCGCCTGCTTTTCGCTGCACCCGCGCAAGGTGCTCACCACCGGCGACGGCGGCATGGTCACCACCGCCCGCGGTGACTGGGCCGCGCGCCTGCGCCGCCTGCGCCAGCACGGCATGGACGTGCCAGCGCACGAGCGCCACGGCGCCGGCCGCATCGTCTTCGAGCGCTACGTGGAGCCGGGTTTCAACTACCGCCTCACCGACGTGCAGGCGGCCATCGGGCGCGTGCAGCTTGAGCGGCTGCCGGGCATCGTGGCCGCGCGCCGCGCGCTTGCCGCGCGCTACGAGGCCGGCCTGGCGGCCATCGACGGCCTGATCGCGCCGCGAGAGCCGGCGTGGGCGCGCAGCAACTGGCAGAGCTACTGCGTGCGCCTGGCGCCCCACCTCGCGCAGCGCGAGGTCATGGCGCACCTGCTGGAGCGCGGCATTGCCACGCGCCGCGGCGTGATGTGCGCGCACCGCGAGGCGGCCTATACCCAGGCGCCCGCAAGCTGGCGCTGCGCGGGTTGCCACGGCGGGGCCGCCGCAACGGGCGCCGCGGTGGCCGCCGCAGTGGCCGCCGTAACCCGCGCCGATGCCTGTGAACGCACCGGGCAGTCTTGCCACCACCTGCGCGTCAGCGAGGCGGCGCAGGACCAGTCCATCTGGATCCCGCTTTCGCCGCAGATGGGCGCGGCCGATCAGGAGCGCGTGATCGAGGCGCTGCGCGCGGTGGTGGGCGAGATGAGCGGGCGGGCCGAAAGGGCGGAAGGGACGGCAGGGGCGGCAGGGGCCGGGCGGCCTGAAGTGATCGAGGCGGCCGACGCTGCCGAAGGGGCCACCTCGTGAAGACGATGAGCCGCTGCGCACCCGCGCTGCTCACCGCCCTGCGCGCGGCCTTGCCCGCCATCGGGCTGGTCGCTCTCTTGGCCGGCGCCACCGCCACCCTGCTGCAAAACGCGCACGCCACCACCCGCACCGCGGCGCCCAACCCGCGCGCCGAGGCCGAAGCCGCGCGCCTGGTGGAGCTGGCCCGCGGCTACATCGCCAAGGGCCAGTACCGCGCCGCCGAGATCGAGCTGCGCAATGCCCTGCACCTGAACCGCCAACTCGTGGAGGCGCGCTCGCTGCTGGGCATCGCGCGGCTCGAGCTGGGCAACCCGCTCGACGCGCTCAACGACTTGCAGAACGCGCTCGCCGCCACCGGCGAGCGCGCTCGCTGGGTGCCGCTGATCGCGCGCGCGCTGAACGACTCGGGCCAGCACGCGCGCACGCTCGCCGAGTTCGGCGCCGAGACGCTGCCGCAGGCGGACGCGCAGGCCTCGTTGCAGGTGCAGCTCGGCGCCGCGCACCTGGCGCTCGGCCAGCTCGAGCCCGCCGAGCGCGCCTTCACCGCCGCCACCACGCTGCGCGCCGGTGACGTGAAAGCGCGCCTCGGGCTCGGCCAGATCCACCTGCGCCGCGGCCAGGTGCGCAGCGCCGAGCTGGTGGCCGACGCCCTGCTCGAGCATGTGCCGGGCAGCGCCGAGGCGCGGCTGCTCAAGGCCAATGCCCTCATCGCGCGCGGCGAGCGCACAGGGGCGCGCCGCCAGGTGGAACAGGCGCTGGCCGCCGCGCCCGACCATGTGCCCGCGCTGCAAGGCCTGGCGGTGTTGCTGATCGAAGCCAAGGAGTACCCGGCCGCCAAGGCGCGCATCGACCGCCTGCGCCAGCTCGCGCCCGGCCACGCGCCCTACCTCGAGGCGCTGCTCGCGGCGCGCCAGGGCCGCGAGCCCGCCGCGCGCGAAGCGCTGGCACGTTCGCTTGCCGCGCAACCGGACCATCTGCTGAGCCTGATGCTCGCCGCCGAGCTGGACCTGGAAGCGCGCGCGCACGATGCCGCCGAACGTTCGCTGCGCAAGGTGCTGGTGCTGGCGCCCGATGGCGAGGCCGGGGCCGGGGGAGGTGCCGGCGCATTCGCCCGGCGGCTGCTCATCAACCTCTACCTCGCCACCGGCCGCCCCGAGCGCGCGCTGCAAACGCTGCAACCCTGGCTGGAGGCCAAGGAAGCCAAGGACGCCAAGGACGACGTGGCGCCTGAAGCGTTGGCCGCCGCGGCCGAAGCGCACCTGGCGCTGGGCGATGCGCCCAGGGCGATGGCGCTCTTCGAGCGCGCCGGGGCCGCACTCGCGGCGCGCGGCGGTGACGCGCTGGCGCTGAAAGTGCGTGCCGCGCAGGCGCGCATCGCGCGCGGCGGGGCCGAGGCCGAAACGGGCTTCGCAGCGCTGGAGAAGCTGGCGCGCGCAGAGCCGAAGAACCCACGCCCAGACCTCGTGCTCATCGCCGCACTCCTGGCGCGCAAGGACTTCGGCCGCGCGCTGGCGGCGCAGGCGGTGCTGGCGCCCAAGCAGCCCGACCACCCGGCCACGCACCACCTGCGCGGCCTGGCGCTGGCGGGCCGGGGCGAAGCGGCCGCTGCCCGCGCGAGCTTCGAGCGCGCCGTGGCGCTGGTGCCCGCGTACATGCCGGCGCTCGAACAACTGGCACGGCTCGACCTGGCCGCGGGCCAGGCCCAGACCGCGCGCCGGCACTTCGCGCGCGTGATCGAACAACACCCGCACGACGCGGCGGCCATGCTGCACCAAGCCGCCATCCTGCGTGCCACCGGCGGCGACGGGGCCGAGATCGTGGCGCTGTACGAGCGCGCCATCGCCGCCGAGCCCGCGGCGGCGCAGCCGCGCATTGCGCTGGCCGAGCATTACCTGCGCGGCCACGACGGCAAGAAGGCGCTGGCCGTGGCACAGGCCGCTGCCGCGGCGCTGCCGCACGAGGCCGCGGTGCAAGAGGCGCTGGGCACCGCGCAGTTCGCCGCCGGCCAGCCGAAGGAGGCCATCGCCACCTTGCAGGCGCTGGTGGCGGCGCGCCCGCAGGCGGTGACGGCGCAGGCGCGGCTGGCGGGCATCCAAGGTGCCGGCGGCGACGCCGAGCAGGCCGCACGCACGCTGCGCCGCGCGCTCGCCGCGAGCCCCGGCCACCCCGAGCTGACGCGCGACCTGGCGCTTTATCTGCAACGTGCCGGCCGCCCCGCCGAGGCGCTGGCCGAAGCGCGCGCGGTGCAGAAGGCGAAGCCGCGCTCCGCGCTCGGCCACCTGATCGAAGGCGATGTGCTGGCCGCGCAGGCGCAGTGGCCGCTGGCGCTGGCCGCCTATCGCGAGGCCGAGCGTCGCGAAGCCGGCGCCGAGATCGCGCGGCGTGTGCAGCAGGCGCAGGCGAAGGTGAAGGAGCAGGGCAAGCCGGCGGCGCGCTGATCAACGGCAGTGCCGACGCGATCGTCACCTTCAATCGCCGCGAGTTCGGTCGGGTACCGAGCCGGTTCGGTATCGGCTTGCAGCTGCCCCGCGATGCACTAAGGAGCTTGAACAAATGAGCGACACGTCGACCTACCCTTTGCGACTTCCACGATCCGTCAAGACCGCCGTCGAGAAGCTGGCGCGGGAAGAAGGGATCAGCATGAATCAGTTCGTTGCGACGGCCGTGGCCGAGAAGCTGGCCGCAATGAAGACGGCCAGCTTCTTCGCCGAGCGCAAGAACCGGGCAAACATGCAGGCCTTCAGGCGGCTGCTCGCCCGCAAGGGCGGCGAAGCGCCACGCGAGGGCGACGAGCGGTAGGCCGGGCTCGTCGGGCGACGCCCGTCGCGGAAGGCGGGTCGCGGCAGGCGAGCGCGATTCCGCGCATTGGTCCTCGTGCATGTGTTCCGCATGCCCTCCCGCATGCCCTCCCGGACGTCCTCCCGCATGCCTTGCCGCGTGCAGCAAGTCACGCGCCGCCGGGTGCTGCGTGGCGCGGCGGCCACTGCCCCCCGTGGTCCGGGGCGTGACTCGCTCCCTCCCGCGTGGCGCAATGAGCCCGGGCAAGCAAGCAGGGAGCGCGTGGCATGAGTGCAGGTAAAACGTTCGGCGGCTGGCGTGGCGCGGTGCGCGCCGTCTTCGTGGCCGCCTGGGTCGCAGCGGCAGGCGCTGCGGCGGCGCAGAGCAGCAACACCACCTTCACCACCTCCACCTCGCGCACCGAGACGTTCACCGACACGCAGCAGGCGGTGCGCGAAGACACCTTCTCGACGCGCCTGCTGGCCGTGCTGGACGGCAGCACCACGGTCTACGACATGACCTTCAGCGCGGCGTTCTCCGACCCGCTGGTGCAGGCCGCGGTCCTGGCCGCGCAAGGTGCACTCACGGCGGCCGGTGCGCCCGACGCGGTGTCGTTCAGCGGCCCCACGCTCACCAGCACCTCCACCGTGGTTACCGGGACGAGCAGCGTCACGCAGATCACCAGCACGACCGAGACAGAGACCGCCACCCTGGAGCATCAAATCGGCCCGGGCTCGGTGTTGATCGGCGACCGTGGCTTGTGTGCGGCGTTCGATCCTGCAACAGGCCCCACCGGCTGCCCGGGCGGCACGCTGTTCACGGTGCTGGCCGGGACGGAAAACTTCAACGCCAACGTCCACATCGCCGCCGAGATCTTCCGCACCGTCACCACGACGAGCACGTTCCTCACCACCGCGGTGTACACGCTGTTCGGCGTGCGCCAAGGCGGGGGCGGCACGGTGCCCGAGCCTTCTGCGCTCGCGCTGGTTCTCGGCGCGCTGCTGGCCGTGGCTGCGGCGGGCCGGGCGCGGCGCTCTCGCCACTTCCGGCGGTCGGCAGCGCCCTTGCCGATGTAATAGGGCCGCGTGCGGCCAGCCATCCGGGCCGCGCTGCGAAGCCTCGCCCGCCGCGCAGCACCTACACCACCGGATGGCGCCAGCGCAGGCCCTTGAAGCGGCTGTAGTCGCGGTCGGTGGTGATCCACTCGCAGCCGGCTTCGATGGCCATCGCGGCCAGGTAGGCGTCGGGGACGAGATTGCCCTTCGCCTGCGGCTCAAACCTTCCCGGCCATCAGGTCGAGCAGCGAGGCGCTGTCGTCCAGATCGACGCCCGGGCGCACGCCGCCGCCCTTGAAGGTCTTCAGACGCACGCGCGGGCCCGGCGCGCGCGAGCGGCGCCGCGCCAGTGACTCGCGCAGCGCGTGCTCGAGCACCGCAGTCAGCGTCTTGCCGGTCTGGGCCGCATGCTGCTTGGCCTGGGCGAGCAGGTCGTCGTCGAGTCGAATGGTGGTGCGCATGCATCAGAGGATGCCGCCGAGGCATCCATATGTCCATGGCGGCCGGCGCACCTCGCCGCAGCGCCGCCGGATGCGCCGGAACGGTCGGCTCGTCGCGACAGGGCGTGGAGGGAGCGAAGCGCATGGGCCATCAAGGGGCTGGTGCGGGCGGCCGGCGCGCCCCATCGCGCGTGGCGTTTTGCCGCATGCTTTCTATACTGACCCGGCTCTTCCGATGTCCGATATGAGCGGCCCCCTCGTCCATCGCCGCCTGTCCGAGGCACAGCTGGCTGCCCGCTGGCGGGAGTTGCTCGATCAGCCCGGGCTGCCGCACATGTTCGAGCTGGACCAGTACGGCGGGTTGATCGAGATGAATCCGCCCAAGACTCCGCACCAGAGGATCGTTCGGGCGTTCCAGCAGCAGATCGAAGAACAAGCGGGCGGCGAGGCCTTGCCCGGCCTCGGAGTGCTCACATCGATCGGTGTGCGCATCCCCGATGTCGTCTGGCAGGACCGATGGGCCAACGAGGACCCGGCGAGCCCGGCGCCGACGATCTGCGTCGAAGTGCTGTCGCCGGACAACACGCGCCGCGAGATCGACGAGAAGACCACGGCCTATCTCGCGGCGGGTGCGCGCGAGGTGATCATCGTCGAGACGAATGGCCGCATTCGATTCTTCGGAGCGGAGGGCGAGCGGCTGGCCAGCGCGCTGGGCTTGGCGTTGACGCTGCCGGCCGGGACCTATCCGCTGTAGCCGTTCGGCAGCTCGGCGGCGGATTGCTGCCCGGGTCCGGGCGGATGCTCCCGCTCAGCGGCCTTGCACCAACTCCCGCGCCAGCTGGTTGTGTTCGGCCACCACGCGCGGCAGTTCCAACGCCTTCAGGTTGCCGTCGCGCACGAGCACGCGACCGTTGACGACATTCAGCGCCACGCGCGGCACGTGGCAGAAGAAGAGCGCGGCGAGCGGGTCGTGGCCGGCGCCGGCCATGCCGATCTCGTCGAGCGGTACGCCGACGAGGTCGGCCGACATGCCCGGCGCCAGCGCGCCGATGTCGTCGCAGTTCAGCACCTTTGCGCCGCCGAGCGTGGCGATCTCGAGCACCTCGCGCGCGGTGAGGGCTGAAGGCCCCTTCGCGCCGCCGCCCGTCGACGCATGAGCCACCCGCTGCAGCAGCAGCGCCAGCCGCGCCTCGGCGAGCATGTGCCCGCTGTCGTTGCTGGCCGAGCCGTCCACCGCGATCGACACGGGGACGCCGGCGTCGCGCATGGCGCGGATCGGCGCGATGCCTGACGCCAGCCGCATGTTCGAGCCCGGGCAATGTGCGACGCCGGTGCCGGTGCGCGCGAAGAGTGCGATGCCGCTGTCGTCGAGCTTGACGCAGTGCGCGTGCCACACGTCGGGGCCGAGCCAGCCGAGTTGCTCGGCATATTCGGCCGGCGTGCAGCCGAACTTCTCGCGCGTGTAGGCGATGTCGTTGGTGTTCTCGGCCAGGTGCGTGTGCAGCGAGACGCGATGCGAGCGGGCCAGCGCCGCCGCGTCCTTCATCAGCCCCGTGCTCACCGAGAACGGGCTGCACGGCGCCACCACGACGCGGCGCATCGCGTGCCGCGCCGGGTCGTGCCAGCGCTCGATGAGCCGCTGCGTATCGGCGAGGATGGCCCGCTCGTCCTCGACCACGCTGTCGGGCGGCAGGCCGCCGGCGGAGCGGCCGACGCTCATCGAGCCGCGCGCGCCGTGGAAGCGCATGCCGATCTGCTCGGCCGCCTCGAAACAATCGTCCAGGCGCGCGCCGTTCGGGTAGAGGTAGAGGTGGTCGCTTGTCGTCGTGCAGCCCGACAGCAGCAGCTCGGCCATCGCCGTCAGCGTGGAGGCGCGCACCATCTCTGGTGTCAGCCGCGCCCACACCGCGTACAGCGCTGTCAGCCAGTCGAAGAGCTCGCAGTCCTGCGCCGCCGGCAGCACGCGCGTGAGCGTCTGGAAGAAGTGGTGGTGGGTGTTGACGAGGCCCGGGATCACCACCTGGTCGCGGGCGTCGATCAGCTCGTCGGCCGTGCGGCACGCCGCGGGCAGGTCGGCCGTCGCGCACACCGCCTCGATGACGCCGTCGCGCGCGAAGACGGCGCCGTCGGCGATCTCGCGCCGCTGCGCGTCCATCGTGACCAGCAGGCGCGCGTGGCGCACGAGCAGCGTTGCCATCGTGCCCGGGCTCGTCAGTTCACCGGGGCACCGCGTTCGAACCAGCGCTTGATGAGCTCACGCTCGGCGTCGGTGATCTGCGTGGCGTTGTTCAGCGGCATCAGCTTCAGGACCGTGGCCTGTTGGTAGACGGCCTGGGCGTGCTGCTTCAGCAACTCGGGCGTGTGCAGCGCCACGTTCTTCTGCTGCACGGCGGCGCTGTGGCACGGCACGCAGCGCCGGTCGAGCACGGCACGCACGTCGGCATATCCGGGCGGCTTGGCGGCCAGGGCCTGTGCGGCGGCGGCCTGCGCCGCCTTCTGTTCCGCCGTCAGCGGCTTCGGCGCCATCCACAACGCCAGCGCCACCAGCATCACCGTGCCGGCGACGGCGTGCTCCCACGGCGTGCGCCTGCCTTGCACATGCGCCTTGTGGCGTGCGACGAAGCTGTGCCGGATCAACGCACCGGCCAGCATCAGCCCGACGAGCACGATCCAGTTGTTCGCGCCTTGATAGAGCCAGCCGTAGTGGTTGGACAGCATGGCGATGATCACCGGCAGCGTGAAGTAGGTGTTGTGCACGCTGCGCTGCTTGCCGCGCTGGCCGTGGATGGGGTCGGGGCTCTGGCCGGCGCGCAGCTGCGCGATCACCTTCCTCTGCCCGGGGATGATCCAGAAAAAGACGTTGGCGCTCATCGCCGTGGCGATCATCGCGCCCACGAGCAAGAAGGCGGCGCGGCCGGCGAAGAGCTGGCAGGCCAGCCACGACGCGAAGACGACGAAGGCGAAGACACCGACGCCGACGATGAGATCACCGTTCTTCCTCTGCCCGAAGGCGCGGCAGATGACGTCGTAGACGGCCCAGAAGGCGACGAGGAAGCCGAGCGAGGCGGCGATGGCCGCGCCGGCCGACCAGTCGTGCACGCTCTTGTCGACGAGAAAGCTGCCGGCGTTGAACAGGTACAGCACCGTGAAGAGCGCGAAGCCCGTGAGCCACGTCGAGTAGCTCTCCCAGTAGCTCCAGTGCAGGTTCTCGGGCAGCGGCCGCCAGCGCGGCGCCACCATGTACTTGTTGGAGTGATAGAAGCCGCCGCCGTGCACGGCCCACAGCTCGCCGTCGACGCCCTTGGCCTTCAGGTCTTCGTTCTCCGGCGGCGAGAGGCTCGCGTCGAGCAGCACGAAGTAGAACGACGAGCCGATCCAGGCCACCGCCGTGATCACGTGCACCCAGCGCAGCAGCAGGTTGGCCCAGTCGAGCAGGTAGGCTTCCATCGAGTGTCTTCTCCGCGGCGAGAACTGTATACAGTGATGTGCGCAGTAGAAATCGGGTTTCCCCGGGTCTGGCGGGGCCGTGCCTCGGAAGCTGCCCACCCGGCCCCGCGAATCTTCCATCGCCGGGGGCGCGCCCGGCTTGTCTCGGCCCGGATGATTGTATACAGTGGCGTCGCCCGAGCGACCCGCGAGATGCCCCGCAAACCTGTCTCCTCACCGCTGCGCCTGGTCGATCCGCCGCGTGCGGCGGCGGCGAGCGCCGGCCATGCCGCCAGCAGCACCGACCGGATCGTCGACAGCATCACCACCGCCATCGTCGAGCGGCGGCTGATGCCCGGCACGCGCCTGGTCGAGCAGCAGATCGCCGATGTCTTCGCGGTCTCGCGCACCGTGGTGCGGCAGGCGCTCAACCAGTTGAGCCGCGACCGCCTGGTGACGCTGGAGCCGGCGCGCGGCGCCATCGTCGCCATGCCCAGCGTCGAGGAGGCGCGCCAGGTCTTCGAGGTGCGCCGCATGGTCGAAGGCGGCATGGTGCGCCAGCTCGCCGCCGTCATCACCGACGCGCAACTCGCCGAGTTGCGCGCGCACCTGCGCGAGGAGCGCGGCGCGGTCGCTCGCGTCGACGTCCCCGGCCGCACGCGGCTGCTCGCCGACTTCCACGTCATCCTCGCGCGCCTGCTCGGCAACGAGGTGCTGGCCGAGCTGGTGGCCGACCTGCTCAGCCGCTCGCAGCTGATCGCGCTGATGTACCAGTCGGCGCACTCGGCCGGGCACTCGCAGGGCGAGCACGTGCACATCGTCGAGGCGCTCGAGAAGCGCGACGGGCGCGCCGCCGTGCGCCTGATGGAGCAGCACCTCGCCAGCGTCGAGCGCAACCTGCGACTCGACCCGCGCACGCCCGATCTGGCCGCCGTGCTGCGGCCCAGGGCCTGAAGACCCCGAGACCCCGCGAAGACGATGACCTCGCCTGCCGCCCCCGCCGCCCCCGCCGCCCGCTACCCCCGCGACCTGCGCGGCCACGGCCGCCATCCGCCGCATGCGCGCTGGCCCGGAAACGCACGTGTCGCGCTGCAGTTCGTGCTCAACTTCGAGGAGGGCGGTGAGAACAGCGTGCTGCACGGCGACGCCGGCAGCGAGCAGTTCCTCTCGGAGATGGCGAGCCCCGCGTCCTACCCGGCCCGGCACCTGAGCATGGAGGGCATCTACGAGTACGGCAGCCGCGTCGGCGTGTGGCGCCTGCTGCGCGAGTTCCAGCGGCGCGGCCTGCCGCTCACCGTCTTCGGCGTCGGCATGGCGCTCGAGCGCTGCCCCGAGGTGACGGCCGCCTTCGTCGAGCTCGGCCACGAGATCGCCTGCCACGGCTGGCGCTGGATCCACTACCAGAACGTCGACGAGGCGACCGAGCGCGAGCACATGGCGCTGGGCATGCGCAGCATCGAGCGCATGACGGGGCAGCGTTGCCTCGGCTGGTACACCGGCCGCGACAGCCCCAACACGCGCCGCCTCGTCGCCGACTTCGGCGGCTTCGAGTACGACAGCGACTGCTACGGCGACGACCTGCCCTTCTGGCTGCAGGTGAAGAAGAGCGACGGGACGCTCGCGCCGCACCTCGTGGTGCCGTACACGCTCGACTGCAACGACATGCGCTTCGCGCTGCCGCAGGGCTACAGCCACGGCGACCCGTTCTTCCAGTACCTGCGCGACGCCTTCGACGTGCACTACGCGGAGGGCGAAGAACGGTCGGCGATGATGAGCATCGGCATGCATTGCCGCCTGCTCGGCCGCCCCGGCCGCATGAAGGCGCTGCAGCGATTCCTCGACCACGTGCAGCGGCACGACCGTGTCTGGGTGGCGCAGCGCATCGACATCGCACGGCACTGGCGGGCCACGCACCCGTTCGACGCCGCCACCGCCTTCGTCTGGGAGTGAGAGCCGTGCCACTGACACTGCAAGAGCTCAACGCCGCTTCGCAAGCCGACTTCACGGCCCTGCTCGACGGCGTCTACGAGCACTCGCCGTGGATCGCCGAGGCCACCTGGTCGCGCCGACCGTTTGCCTCGCTCGCCGCGCTCGAGTGGGCCATGGTGCAGGTGCTCGCCGAGGCAGGCAGGGCGCGCCAGCTTGCGCTCATCCGCGCCCACCCCGAGCTCGCCGGCAAGGCGATGGTGAGCAAGACCCTCACCGCCGAGAGCACCAACGAGCAGGGCAAGGCCGGCCTCACCGACTGCACGCCCGAGGAGTTCGCGAAGATCCAGAAGCTCAACGCCGACTACAACGCCAGGTTCGGCTGGCCCTTCATCCTTGCCGTGCGCGGCCCGCGCGGGTCAAAGGACAGTGCGGGCCTGAACCGCGCCGAGATCATCGCCACCTTCGAGCGCCGCCTCGCCGGCCACCCCGACTTCGAGTTCGCCGAGTGCCTGCGCAACATCCACCGCATCGCGCAGATCCGCCTCAACGACAAGTTCGGCGAGACCCCCACGCTCGGCAACCTCGTGTGGGACTGGGCCGAGCAGCTGGCGCGCCACAGCGACCCCGGCTTCGCCGAACAAGGCGAGCTCACGGTGACCTACCTCACCCCAGCCCACCGCGCCTGCGCGCGCGACCTCGTGCAGTGGATGCGCGAGGACTGCGGTTTCGACGAGGTGCACATCGACGCGGTGGGCAACGTCGTCGGCGTCTACGAAGGCAGCGACGACAGGAAAGGCCAGCCCGCGCCACGACTGCTCACCGGCAGCCACTACGACACAGTGCGCAACGGCGGCAAGTACGACGGGCGGCTCGGCATCTTCGTGCCGATGGCCGTCGTGCGCGAACTGAAGCGCGCCGGCAAGCGCCTGAAGCACGGCCTCGAGGTGGTCGGCTTCGCGGAGGAGGAGGGGCAACGCTACAAGGCCACCTTCCTCGGCTCGGGCGCGCTCACCGGGCACTTCGACCCGGCCTGGCTCGAGCAGGAGGACGCCGACGGCGTGACGATGCGCCAGGCGATGCAGGCGGCGGGCCTGGCGCCGGCAGGCCTGGCCGATATCGCCAGGCTCAAGCGCGACCCGGCGCGCTACCTCGGCTTCGTCGAAGTGCACATCGAGCAGGGCCCCGTGCTCAACGAGATGGGCCTGCCGCTCGGTGTGGTCACCTCCATCAACGGCGGCGTGCGCTATCAATGCGAGATCACCGGCCAGGCCAGCCACGCCGGCACCACGCCGATGGGCCGGCGGCGCGACGCCGCCGCCGCCGCGGCGCAGCTGCTGCTCTACCTGGAGCAGCGTGCCGAGGCCGTGCCAGACGTCGTCGGCACGGTGGGCATGCTGCAGGTGCCCTCCGGCTCGATCAACGTCGTGCCCGGGCGCTGCCGCTTCAGCCTCGATATCCGCGCCACCACCGATGCCGCGCGTGACTCGTGCGAGCGCGACACGCTTGCAGAGCTGGCGCGCGTGTGCAAGCGGCGCGGCCTGCGGTACAGCGCCGAGGTGACGATGCGCGCACCGGCGGCGCCGAGCGCGCCGGCCTGGCAGCAGCGCTGGGAGGCGGCCGTGCAGCAGCTCGGCCTGCCGGTCTTCCGCATGCCCAGCGGCGCGGGGCACGACGCGATGAAGCTGCACGAGGTGATGCCGCAGGCCATGCTCTTCGTGCGCGGCCAGAACGCGGGCATCAGCCACAACCCGCTGGAGAGCACCGCCAACGACGACATCGAGCTCGCCGTGCGCGCCTTCCGCCACCTCTACGAGAACCTTTGACTTCCGCGCCTTCCCTGGAACCGACCACGATGACCCACACCGACCTGTACGCGCGCCTCGACGCCGCGGTGGACCGCCGCTTCGACGAGGAGGTGCGCTTTCTGCAGGCGCTGGTGCGTGTGCCCACCGACACGCCGCCCGGCGACAACGCGCCGCACGCCGAGAAGACGGCCGAGTTGCTGGCCGCGCTGGGCCAGAGGGCCGAGAAGCACCCGGTGCCCGCCGCCGAGGTGCACGCGCGGGGCCTGCAGTCGATCACCAACCTGATCGTGCGCCATCGTTTTGGCTACGGCGGCCCGGTGATCGCGCTCAACGCGCACGGTGACGTCGTGCCGCCCGGCGAAGGCTGGCAGCACGAGCCCTATGGCGGCGAGATCGTCGACGGCAGGCTCTATGGCCGCGCTGCCGCGGTGAGCAAGAGCGACTTCGCGACGTACACGTTCGCGTTGCTCGCGCTGGAGGAACTGGCTGGGGCGCTCAAGGGCACCGTCGAGCTGCACTTCACCTACGACGAGGAGTTCGGCGGCGAGCTAGGCCCCGGTTGGCTGCTCTCACACCAGCTCACCGAGCCCGACTACCTCATCGCCGCCGGCTTCAGCTACCAGGTCGTCACCGCGCACAACGGCTGCCTGCAGCTGGAGGTGACCCTGCACGGGCTGGCCTCGCACGCGGCCTACCCCGAGACCGGTGTCGACGCCTTGCAGGCGGCCAACAAGCTGCTGAGCGCGCTTTATGCCCACAACGACGTCCTGCGCACACGCCGTTCGCAGGTGGCCGGCATCACGCACCCGTACCTCAACGTCGGCACCATCGAAGGCGGCAGCAACACCAACGTCGTGCCGGGCAAGGTGGTGCTCAGGCTCGACCGCCGCATGATCCCCGAGGAGAACGACAGCGCCGTCGAGGCCGAGGTGCGCGCGCTCATCGAACGGGCGGTGGCCGCCTGCCCCGGCATCCGGCTCGAGATCCGGCGCCTGCTGCTGGCGCATTCGCTGCAGCGGCAGCAGGGCAATGCGCCGCTCGTGGCGGCGATCCGGAAGCACGGCGAGGCGATCTTCGGCGAGCCCATCCCGGAGAGCGGCACGCCGCTCTATACCGACGTGCGCCTGTACGGCGCCGCCGGCGTGCCGGCGGTCATCTACGGCGCCGGGCCGCGCACGGTGCTCGAGAGCAACGCCAAGCGCGCCGACGAGCATCTCGTGCTCGAGGACCTGCGCCGCGCCACGAAGGTGGTGGCGCGCACGCTGCTCGACCTGCTTCAGCCTCTCAGCCCGAAGTAGCGGGCGCGCGCTGCTGCTGCGGCCGCGGCGGGATGCGCGGCACCCAGCTCGTGCCGCGCACCGCCAGCGCCGTCGCCAGGCCGTAGGCCACCATGCCCGCGCCGACGAGGCTGAAGTAGGTCCACGGCGCCGCGCCACTGGCCACGAGCCAGGCGCCGAGCGCGGCCACCACGGCGAGGCGCAAGGTGCCGGCGAGCACCGGCCCCAGCACCTTGCCCGCGCCCTGCGAAGCGAAGAAGAGCGTCAGCCCGAGGCCGAAGAACGGAAAGGCCGGCCCGGCCAGGCGCAGGTACTGGTCGGCCGCGGCGAGCACGGGCGCGTGCTCGCTGAAGTGGCCCGACCACAGGCGCGGCACGAGCGCGACGAGGAGGCCGATCGCACCCAGCAGCGCCGCCGAAAGCGCCGCCGCCGTCCACGCCACGCGGCGGGCGCGTGCGATGTCGCCGCGGCCCACCGCCAGCCCGACCATCGGCACCGAGGCGACGCCGATGCCGAAGGCGATCGGGATGAGCATGAATTCGAGCCGCGAGCCGATGCCGTAGCCGGCCAGCGCATCGATGCCGGCGGTCGCGACGAGGCCGGTGGAGATGAGCACCGTGGCCACGCTCTGCACCGGCGACAGGCAGGCGAGGCCACCGACGCGCAGGATGTCGGCGAAGGCGGTGCGCGTAGGCGGCGCCGAGCGCACCGCCAGCCGCAGGCGCGCGCGGCCGCTTGCGAAGTACCCGAGCAGGACGGCCGCGGCCGTGGCGAAGGCCAGCACCTGCCCGAGCGCGATGCCCGTCATGCCCCAGCGCGGAAACGGGCCGAGGCCGAGGCCGAGCGCCGCGCCGAGCGTGATCTGCACCAGCGAGACGCCGAGGATCAGCAGCGAAGGCCGCTTCATGTCGCCCGTGCCGCGCAGCACCGAGACGAGCGAATTGGCGAGCCACACGCCGACCATGCCGCAGAAGAGGATGTCGGAGTACTCGCAGGCCAGCTCCAGCACCGCGCCGCGCGCGCCGAGCAACGAGTACAGCGCCCGTCCGCCGAGCAGGAAGAGCGTGGTGAAAACGAGCCCGAGCACGAGCCCGATCAAGGCCGCACTGCTGGCCAGCGCCTGCGCGCGCCTCGCGTCGCCCGCACCGAGCGCGCGTGCCACCGCCGAGGAGATGCCGCCGCCCATCGAGCCGGCCGAGAACATCTGCATCAGCATCGAGAACGGGAACACGACCGCCATCGCCGCCAGCGGCTCGGTGCCGAGCAGGCCGACATAGCGCGTCTCGGCAATGCCGACGGCCGCCGCCGACACCATCGCCAGCATGTTGGGCCCGGCCAGCCGCAGCAGCGTGGGCAGGATCGGGCCCGACGTGAGGCGATCGCTCATGGTGCAGTATCGCCGCCGGCCGGATGGCCCCGCGCCGGCCCCGCGCTCGGACACCCGGGCGCCCGGGACCGGGGCATCCGGGTGAGGGCCGACCCACGGCGGCACGGGGCGCACCGCGGTTGCGCAGCTGGTCCGCGGCACGGCACCCGGCTGGTGCAAGCCCGAAGGGTCACCCGCGCACGCAACTTGCAGAATCCGCGGGTTTCGTCCTCGCCTCATTGCGCCCCATTGCGCCTTCGCGCGCCCCCCGGAGATCCCCACCATGTCCCTGCGTTCCATTGCCCGCCGCACGCTGCTCGCGGCCGCTGTCTTCGCCAGCGCCGGCCTCGCCAGCGCCCCCGTCGCGGCCCAGACCCCGCTCAAGTTCCAGCTCGACTGGCGCTTCGAAGGTCCCGCCGCGCTCTTCCTCGCCTCCTCGGCCAAGGGCTACTACAAGGCGGCCGGCCTGGACGTGACCATCGATGCCGGCAACGGCAGCGGCGGCACCGTCACGCGCGTGGCCAGCGGCACCTACGACATGGGCTTCGCCGACCTCGCGGCGCTGATGGAGTTCCACGCCAACAACCCCGACGCGCCGAACAAGCCGATGGCGGTGCTGATGGTCTACAACAACACGCCCGCGGCGGTGCTGGCGCTGAAGAAGAGCGGCATCAAGACCCCCGCCGACCTCAACGGCAGGAAGCTCGGCGCGCCCGGCTTCGACGCCGGGCGCAAGGCCTTCCCGATCTTCGCCAAGGCCAACAACATCAGCGGCGTGCAGTGGACGAGCATGGACCCGCCGCTGCGCGAGACGATGCTGGTGCGCGGCGACATCGAGGCCATCACCGGCTTCTCGTTCACGAGCATCCTCAACCTCGAGGCGCGCGGCGTGAAGGCCGAGGACATCGTCGTGCTGTCCTACCCCTCGCACGGCGTCAAGCTCTACGGCAACGTCATCATCGCCACGCCCAAGCTCATCAAGGAGAACCCGGCTGCGATCAAGGCCTTCATCGCCGCCTTCCTGAAGGGCGCCAAGGAGGTGATGGCCAATCCCGACCCGGCCATCGAGTACGTGAAGGCGCGCGACGGCATCATCAACGTCGACCTCGAGCGCCGCCGCCTGCGCATGGCCATCGACGCCGTCGTGGCGAGCCCCGATGCGCGCGCCGAGGGCTTCGGCGTCGTCAACGGTGGCCGCCTGGCGCTGATGGCCTCGCAGGTGAGCGACGCCTTCGGCACCAAGACGCGCGTCGACCCGGCTGCGGTGTGGACCGACGCCTTCATCCCGGGCAAGGCCGAGCTGAACATCCTGCCGCCGGCGAAGAAGTAGAAGAAGAGCGCAGCGGCATGGCCTTCGTCGATTTCAGGAACGTCTGGCTCGCCTACAACGAAGAGCTGCTCGCCAAGGGGCACTTCGCCGTCGAGGACATCTCGCTCTCCGTCGAGGAGGGCGAGTTCATCGCCATCGTCGGCCCGAGCGGCTGCGGCAAGAGCACGTTCATGAAGCTGACCACCGGCCTGAAGATGCCGAGCCGGGGCAGCATCTCGATCGGCGGCGCGCCGGTGACGGGGCCGCTCAAGATCAGCGGCATGGCCTTCCAGGCGCCGAGCCTGCTGCCCTGGCGCACGACGGTGGACAACGTGCTGCTGCCGCTGGAGATCGTCGAGCCCTACCGCAGCAGCTTCAAGAGCAAGAGGCGCGAGTACGAGGCGCGCGCGCGCGAGCTGCTCGGCAGCGTCGGCCTCGCCGGCTACGAGGACAAGTTCCCGTGGCAGCTCTCGGGCGGCATGCAGCAGCGCGCCAGCATCTGCCGGGCCTTGGTGCACGAACCGAAGATGCTGCTGCTCGACGAGCCCTTCGGCGCGCTCGACGCCTTCACGCGCGAGGAGCTGTGGTGCGCGCTGCGCGACCTGCATGCGGCCAAGAAGTTCAACGTCATCCTCGTCACGCACGACCTGCGCGAGAGCGTCTTCCTTGCCGACACCGTCTACTGCATGAGCAGGAGCCCGGGCCGCTTCGTCGTGCAGCGCCACATCGACCTGCCGCGCCCGCGCGACCTGGAGATCACCTACACGCCGCAGTTCACCGACATCGTGCACGAGCTGCGCGGGCACATCGGTGCCTACCGGCAGGCGGTGGGCAAGAGCGGCGTCGCCGTTGCGCAGTAGCCGGGGCACTCGCGCATGGACATGAACAACAAGACGCTGCAGCGCTTCGCGCCCTTCATCCTGCTGCTCGCGGTGCTGCTGCTGTGGGAGGCGATCGTGCGCCTCTTCTCGATCCCGGAGTTCATCTTCCCGGCGCCGAGCCAGATCGCGCAGCAGTTCGGCGAGTTCAAGGGCGCGCTCATCGAGGCGGCGTGGAAGACCTTCTGGGTCACGATGCTCGGCTTCGCCATCAGCATCGTCGTCGGCGTGCTGCTCGGCTTTCTCATCGGCAGCTCGCGCATGGCCTACCAGGCGATCTACCCGCTGATGGTGGCGTTCAACGCGGTGCCGAAGGCAGCCGTCGTGCCCATCCTCGTCGTGTGGTTCGGCATCGGGCTCGGCCCGGGCATCCTCACCGCCTTCCTCATCTCGTTCTTCCCCATCACGGTGAACATCGCCACCGGCCTCGCAACGCTCGAGCCCGAGCTCGAAGACGTGCTGCGCGTGCTCGGCGCCAGGCGCTGGGACGTGCTCGTGAAGGTGGGCCTGCCGCGCTCGATGCCGTACTTCTACGGCTCGCTGAAGGTGGCGATCACGCTCGCCTTCGTCGGCACCGTGCTCGCCGAGATGACGGCCGGCGATTCGGGCATCGGCTACCTGATGCAGACGGCCGGCAGCCAGCAGCGCATGCCGCTCGCCTTCGCCGGGCTCGTCACCATCGGCGCGATGGCGATGGCGATGTACGAGCTCTTCTCGTGGGTGGAGATGCGCACCACGGGGTGGGCGCATCGGGGCTCGCAGGCGGCCTGAGCGCGGCACAGCAGCGAAGCAGCCCGGGCATCGCGGCGCTGCTTGATGAGTGGGAGGCGCCGCCCGACGCGCGGCAGCGATCGTCATTCGATGGGCCGCCGGCGGAGCCGGTGCCGAGTCGATGCCGAGTCGGTGTCAGGCGGCCCTGCGCTGCGTGCCGCCGGCCAGCAGGTCGCACACCGCCCGCGTGACGTCGGCCGTGCCGGCCTTGCCGCCCAGATCGCGCGTGTGCAGCTCGGGGTTCGCGGTGACCTGCTCGATGGCCTTCATCACGCGCGCCGCCGCTTCAGGCTCGCCCAGGTGCTCGAGCATCATCACCACCGACCAGAAGGTGCCCACCGGGTTGGCGAGTCCCTTGCCCATGATGTCGAAGGCCGAGCCGTGGATCGGCTCGAACATCGACGGGTAGCGGCGCTCGGGATCGATGTTGCCGGTGGGCGCGATGCCCAGGCTGCCCGCCAGCGCGGCGGCGAGGTCGCTCAGGATGTCGGCGTGCAGGTTGGTTGCGACGATGGTGTCGAGCGACGCCGGGCGGTTGATCATGCGCGCCGTCGAGGCGTCGACGAGCTCCTTGTCCCAGGTGACGTCCGGGAACTCCTTCGCGACCTGCAACGCGATCTCGTCCCACATCACCATCGCGTGGCGCTGTGCGTTGCTCTTGGTGATGACGGTGAGCAGCTTGCGCGGGCGCGACCGGGCCAGCTTGAAGGCGAAGCGCATGATGCGTTCGACACCGGCACGGGTCATCATCGACACGTCGGTGGCGGCTTCGATCGGGTGGCCCTGGTGCACGCGGCCGCCGACGCCGGCGTATTCGCCCTCGGAGTTCTCGCGCACGATGACCCAGTTCAGGTCATCGGGGCCGCAGCGCTTCAGCGGCGTGTCGATGCCGGGCAGGATGCGCGTCGGGCGCACGTTGGCGTACTGGTCGAAGCCCTGGCAGATCGCGAGGCGCAGGCCCCACAGCGTGATGTGGTCGGGGATGTGCGGGTCGCCGGCGCTGCCGAACAGGATCGCGTCCTTGTCGCGGAGGGCGGGGAGGCCGTCGGCCGGCATCATCACGCCGTGCCGGCGGTAGTGGTCGCCG
The DNA here is from genome assembly GCA_016223165.1 of Burkholderiales bacterium. GTDB lineage: Bacteria > Pseudomonadota > Gammaproteobacteria > Burkholderiales > Burkholderiaceae_C > Rubrivivax. The sequence goes on along the minus strand of JACRPO010000009.1, from coordinate 1,180,222 downwards.
CCCCAATCGAAGTTCTCGAATTCGAAGCGCAAGCTGCCGCTCGACGCGGCGAGCGCTTCCAGCACCTGCTGGCCGGCGGGCACGACTTCCTTGCCGATGCCGTCACCGGGGATGGTCGCGATCGAGTAGGTCTTCATGGGCTTGTTCCCGTAGGTATGGGCGGGCTGGGGGCGCCAGGCGCCGTCACGTACCGCCACTGCACGCCGAGCCAGCGCTGCAGCGCATCGAGCAGCCGGCCGCGGTCGACCGGCTTGGCGATGAACCCGCTCGCGCCCGCCTCGTGGCAGCGTTGCTGGTCGACCTGCGACACGGCGGCCGAGACGATCACGATGGGCAGGTCGCGCCAGCGCTCCAGCGAGCGCAGCCGGCGCGTGGCTTGCAGCCCGTCCATCACCGGCATCGCCGCGTCCATCAACACGAGGTGCGGCGCGTGCGCCTGCACGCGGTCGAGCGCCTGCTGCCCGTCGGCGGCCTCGTCCACGTCGAAGCCCAGCGCGCCCAGCAGCGCGCCGAGCATGCGCCGGTTGCCGGCCACGTCGTCGACCACCAGCACGCGGCGGCGCTCGCCCTCGTAGCCCACCGGCATGCGCGAGTCGGCGACCGGCACGTCGCCCTGTGCCAGTGCCAGCGAGACCTCGAACGCGAACACGCTGCCCTGGCCGGGAACGCTTTGCACCAGGATCTCGCCACCCATCAAACCCACGAGCTGGCGGCTGATCGCCAGCCCCAGGCCCGTGCCGCTGGCCCGGTGCAGCCTGTCGCCCGCCTGCTCGAACGGCTGGAACAGGCGCTCCAGATCGCGCGGCGCGATGCCTACCCCGCTGTCGTGCACCTCGAAGCGCAGGTGCACGTGGTCCGGCTTCGTCGGGGTCGCGCGCACGACCAGGCGCACCTCGCCGCGCTCGGTGAACTTCACGGCATTGCCCAGCAGGTTGATCAACACCTGCCGCAGGCGCCTGCCGTCGGCCAGCACCCGCACCGGCGGCGTGGCGGGTACGGGCGGCGCGAACGTCAGCCCCTTCTCCTCGGCCTTGACACGCACGATGTCGGTGATGCCGTTGACGAACGGCAGCAGGTCCAGCGGCTCCAGGTCCAGCTCGAACCGGCCCGCCTCGATGCTCGCCAGGTCCAGGATGTCGACGATCAGCGCCAGCAGGTGCTGGCCGCTGGAATGGATGGCTTCCAGGCCGGTCTTCGCCCGCGGCTCCAGCGGTTCGGTGTGCATCAGCAGCAGCTGCGAGTAGCCGAGGATCGCGTTCAGCGGCGTACGCAGCTCGTGGCTCATGCGTGCGAGGAACTCGCTCTTGGCGCGGTTGGCGACCTCGGCGCGCTCCTTGGCCTCGCGCAGCTCGGCCGTGCGCTCCGCGACGAGCTCCTCCAGGTGCGTGCGGTGGCGCACGAGCTCGTCCTCGCGCTGGCGCAGGCTGCGCCACATCAGCACGCTGGTCAGCGCGTCGGCGAGGCGATGCCCGATCTCCTCCAGCAGGCGCGTGTCATGCGCCGTCCACCGGCGCGTCGGGCCGCACTGGTGCAGGCCCAGGAGGTAGGGCCGGTCGCCCTTCGGGTAGACAGCCAGCGCCAACATCGCGCGCACGCCGAAGCGCTGCGCGAGGTCCGCCGGCACCTGATGCTCGTGGCCCGGGCCGAACAGCACGGCGCCACGCGCGGCGAGTGCCGCCCTGAACCGCCCGGCGATGCCCGCCTCCATCGGCTGTTCGCCGCCGAGCGTGAACACGCCCGGGAACGGCGGCCGCGTGTGCTCCATCTCCGCGCGCCAGGTGGGGGAAGCGGGGTCGCAGGGGTAGACGAGCCAGGCGCGGTCGCAGGCGAAGATGCCGAGCACCACCTCGAACACGTTGCTGAGCATCCGCTCGATGTCGCTCGCGCCCTGGATGGCGCGGTTGACCCGGTCGAGGTTCTCCAGGAACGCCACGTGCGCTTCGCGTTCCGACTCGGCCCGCTTGCGCTCGGTGATGTCGTGCCCGACACCGCGGTGGCCGGTGAAGCGCCCCGCCGCGTCGAACATCGGGATCCCGGAGACCGACACGTGGCGCGTGCCGCCGTCCGCGGTCGGGCGGACCACCTCGAAGTCGCGGAACGGCCGATGCGCATCGAGCGTTGCGCGGTGCCGGCGCCAGGCCTCTTCGTCGGGTCCGACGTGCGGCACCTCCCAGCGCGTCTTGCCGATCTCGGACCCCCGCGCGGGTGCATTGGCAAGGCCCTCGGCGAACTCCTGCCGCGTGAAGCGGTGTTGCGCGTCCGTCTCCCAGTAGACATCGAACGAATGCTGCACGAGCGTGCGGAAGCGCTCCTCGCTCTCGCGCAGCGACTGCTCGGCGCGCTGGCGCTCGCCGATGTTCCGTGCCAGCGACACCGCGAAGCGGCGACCGCCGTGCTCGAAGCGGCGGACATGGACCTCGACCGGCAACGTCGCGCCGTCCTTGCGCCGGTACAGCGCCTCGAACGACACCGTCTGCCCGGCCTCCAGCCGTTGGTCGATCGACTGCAGGGCCGCGGGGTCGCGGCCCGTGGTCACATCGAGGTCCTGCAGCGAAGCCCCGATCAATTCCTCGCGGGCGTAACCCAGGCTCACGCAGGCCTGGCCATTGAGCTCGACGACGTGGCCGGTCTCGTCGTGGATGAACAGGGCGTCGGCGGCATGGTGGAAGCTCGCCACGAGCAGCGCCAGCGCCTGCTCCTGCGACGGCTGCTTTTGCTGCTGCGGCCGTGCCGCAGGCGCGCTTCCGTGCTCGAACGGACCCATCGCGGTGCCACCTGCTGAACTCTCCGAAGCGCTCGTGGGGCTGAGCCGCCGCCCGTCACCGGCGGCGGCGGGCAGCGGTGCATTCTGCATCCACGCGCCGCCGGTGAATCAGGCAGAGTGGGCCGCACTGCGCCGCGGCCGTGGGCGAGGGCAGCATGGCCATCGCCTTCATCCACCCGGACCTGGCGCGCGAAGGGCTGGGCCGCCAGCGCTGAGTGCGCCGCGCACCTCGGGCCCGCTCAGCCGCCCTCGGCAGCGGGTTCGGGCCGGTACCAGCGCGGAAAGAACTGCGCCACCTGCGGGCTCGACGCCTTCAGCGCATGGCAGCCGTCGATGCTGAACGGCTTCTCGTCGGAGCCCTGCGTCAGCTCCGGCCACAGCGCCTGCAGCACGGCGCTGCCCATGGCGCCGGCGAGCTCGTTGATGTGCGTGCAGCCGGCGGTGCGACCGAAGAGCTTGCGGATCGCGTCGCGGTAACCCCGCGCCACGCGCAGGCCGACGAGCTGGGCGTAGTCCGGCGTGATCGCTGCGCAGGCGTTGTTGTAGGGCCCGGCGTCGGTGACGGCATGCGCGGCGACGATGGTCGCGGTGCGGTCCACGGTCAGCCGCAACCACATCGAGTGCATCGGCTCGCCGGCGGGCAGCATGCCGCCGGCCTTGGGAATCGGCTCGGACCAGGCGTCGGTCAGCTGGCCTTCGATATCCCACAGCCCGTCGGTGCGGGCATAGGCGCGGATCGTGATCGAACGCTGGTGCGAGGCTTGGCGCGCACAGTCGGGTGCAGGCAGAGGCATGAGGAGCGAGGGAGAAGGGGAGAGGGGAGAGGGGGAGATGAAGCGAGGGCGCGCCAAGCCTACACCCGCCCTGCACGGGCCCGTGTGCCGCAGTCGTCATCGCCCCGACACGGCGGCCGGGGCGTTCGGCAGGCCCGCGCCCTCGTCGTCGATGGCTTTCTGCACCGCGCGGTAGAACGTCTCGCGCGCCTCGCTGGTGACACGGTCGCTCGCGCCCGCGGCCCAGTTGGCGCTGGAGGCGATGACGATCTTGCGCTTCGGGTCGATGAAGAGGCCCTGGCCGAAGATGCCGCGGGCGGCGAAGGTGCCGTCGGTGTAGGTCCACCACTGGTAGCCATAGCCGCGCCCGGGCCGGCCGATGGCGGTGCGCTCGGTGGTGGCTTCGGCCAACCAGTCCTCGGGCACGATGCCCTGGCCGCCGACGCGCGCACCGCCGAGGATGAAGAGCCCGAAGCGGGCGAAGTCCCGTGGCGCGGCCTGGATGCAGCAGCCGCTGATCTCCTTGCCGGTGCGGCTGACGATCCACGTGGCGGGCTGCTCCATGCCGGCCGGCACCCAGATCTTTTCCGACAGGTAGGTCGCCAAGGGCTTCTTCACGGCCTCGCTCAGCAGCACGCCGACGAGATTGGTCTCGCCGGTGCTGTAGTGCCAGCGCGTCCCCGGAGGCGCCTCGCGCGGCAGGCGCCGCAGGTAGCTCACCAGCGCATCGACGCCTTCCTCGGGCTGGTGCTTGTTGAACAGCGCCACGTCCGAGTTCGGGTCGGCATAGTCCTCGTTCCAGCGCACGCCCGAGGTCATGGTCAGCAGCTGGCGGATGCTCACGTCGTCGTAGGCCGAGCCCTTCATCTGCGCGATGTAGTCGCTGACCTTGTCGTCCATGCTGCGGATGTGGCCGTCGCGGATGGCCGCGCCCACCAGTGTCGAGGTGATCGACTTCGCCACCGAGAAGCTGGTCCAGCGCCCGCCGGCATCGAAGCCCAGGCCGTAACGCTCCAGGCGCAGCTTGCCGTCGTGCACCACCAGCAGCGCCGCGCTGCGCTGGCCGGCCATGTAGGCGTCGACATCGAGCGCCAGCTTCAGCGGCGGCCCCGGCGGCAGCGGCATCGGCGTGCCGCCGGCCGGCACGACGCGCGACTTGGCCAGCACGGGCAGCCGGTCGAGCGCACGAAAGGCCGCGTCGCGCTGCGGCTCGCTCCAGAACAGCACGTCGCGGTTGGTCGGCAACGTCGCCAGCAGGCCGCGTGCCTCCTTGTCCAGGCTGAACCAGCCGGCGAGCCCGGCCACCGCGAGCGTGGCCAGCAGCCAGGCAACTTTCCTTGCCTTCATCGACAGACTCCGGATCGACAGTAACGACACGCGAGTGGAACACGAGAGCGTGACGAGCCGGCCAGGAGGAGCCAAGGAGGGCCCCCTGCCGAAGCGCCTGTAGGCAAGCGCCGCGTCAACGCCGTGCGTGCGACTGCTCGAACAGCTCGAGCAGCCTGCGCGCTGCCGGTGACAGGAAAGCATTGGCTCGGTAGGTGACAACGAGCCGGCGCCGCATGGCCGCTGCGGCGACGGGAACTTCCTTCAAGGCCGGAATGCGGGCGCGCCCTTGCAGGTGATGGCGGGAAATGAAGCTCAGCAGACCGGTCTGCACGATGAGTGCCGGCAGCATCAGCAGCATCGTCGTCTCCACCTGCACGCGCGGGCGCGGCAGGCCTTGGCGATCGAAGGTGTGGTCGAGCCAGTCGCGTGTCGGCGCACCGGAAGGCTGCAGCGCCCAGGCGTAGCCCGTCAGGTCCTTGAGCGTGGCCTTCGAGCGGAAGACCGGGTGCTTCTCGCTCGCCGCCACGACGATCATGTCTTCGGCCAGTGCCTTGGAAACCCAGCCGTCCTCGTTGGCACTCTCGGTGGCCACCATGAGGTCCAGTTCGCCGGCACGAAGCTGGGGCCTGAGCGAGTCGATCAGGCCGACGACGGTCCGAAGCGTCACGTGAGGCGCTTCCTGGAGCAGCTGCCGGGCCACGGCGGGCAGGAGGAACTGCGCCGCCGTCGGCACGATGCCGATGCGCACGTGGCCCGTCAGGCCGGCGCCGATGGACTGCAGTTCCCGCTTCGCGTCCTCGACATCGAAACGCATGCGCTGCGCCCACTTCAGCAGCACGTTGCCGGCTTCGGTGAGGCGGATGCCGCGCCCCGACTTCTCGAACAGCGCCGCCCCGCAACCGGCTTCGAGCCGGCGGATGCTGCTGCTGAGCGCCGGCTGCGTGCGATGCAGCTTCGCCGAGGCGCGCCCCAGATGCTGCAACTCGGCGATGGTCTCGAAGTAGCGCAGATCTCGCAGGTCCATCGCAAAAGCGCCGTTTATGGATGGCAAGAAAGTATCGATTGGACTGTACGCCCATCGGCCCCAATACTGCGGCCAGACCCAGCGCACCACCTCGGCCGGCGCCCAGGGCACCGAACGGAGACCGCATGCAATTCACTCGAAGCCGCGCCACTGCAATTGCCCTCGCGCTGGCCGCCGCGAGCCTCTGCGGCGGCGCATTCGCCCAGGCCTGGCCGGGCAAGCCCATCCGCATCGTCGTGCCGTTCCCGCCCGGGGGCGGCACCGACACCATCGCCCGCGAGACGAGCCTGAAGGTCGCCGCGGCCACGGGCTGGACCTTCGTCATCGACAACAAGCCCGGCGCCGGCGGCAACCTCGGCGTCGATGCCGTGGCCAAGTCGCCCGCCGATGGCTACACCCTCGTGCTCGGGCAGACCAGCAACCTCGCGATCAACCCGACGCTGTACGCGAAGATGCCGTACGACTCGCAGAAGGACCTGGCGCCGATCGTCTTGCTGGCCAACGCGCCGCTGGTGATGGTCACCGGTGTCGGCACGCCCTTGAAGACGCTGGGCGATGCCGTCAATGCGGCCAAGGCCAAGCCGGGTACGCTCAACTTCGCCTCGCCGGGCAACGGCACGGTCGCCCACCTGACGAGCGTCATGTTCCAGAAGGCCGCCGGCGTTCAGACGCAGCACATCCCGTACAAGGGTGCGGCGCAGGCGCTGACCGACGTCATCAGCGGCACCGTCGAGCTGTACATGTCTTCCGTGCCCACGCTCATCGGCCAGATCCGCAACAACAAGCTCCGACCGCTCGCCGTGACTTCGGCCAGGCGCGTGGACGACCTGCCCAACGTGCCCACCATCAACGAGTCGGGCTACTCGGGCTTCGATGCCGTCACCTGGTTCGGACTGCTGGCGCCTGCCGGCACGCCGAAGGACGTTGTCGCCAGGCTCAACGCCGAGTTCAACAAGGCGCTGCAGAGCCCCGAGCTGCGCAAGCGTCTCGGCGACGAAGGCGCGGACGCCGCCGGCGGCACGCCCGAGCAGTTCGCTGCGCTGATCAAGGGCGACATCTCGCGCTGGGGCAAGATCGTCAAGGAATCGGGCGCCCGCGTCGACTGATCCCAGCTCGGGGCCCGCAGCCCGCAGCCCGCAGCCCGCGCCGGCAATTGCCGGCCACGCGGCCGGCGCCACCCCCAGCTCACTTCAGCATTTCAGGAGATTCTCATGAGTCAGGCCGCTGCATTGCCGGACGTGATCCGCGACTTCGAGCGTGTCGAGGCCACCGTGGTGGCGCAGGCGGCGCAGTTCGCGTCTTCGATCCTGGCCGATGTGGCGGGGCGGCGCGGGGCGCTGCACGCTCGCATCGCGCCGCTGGCGCCGAGCATGCGCTTCGCCGGCCCGGCGCTGACGGTGGAAGTGCGCCCCGGCGACAACCTGATGATCCATGCCGCGCTCGCGCTGGCCAAGCCTGGCGACGTGATCGTCGTCGACGGCAAGGGCGATCTGGGCAGCGCGCTGATGGGCGAGATCATGAGCCGGCAGGCCGTGGCGCTCGGCGTTGCCGGCGTGGTCATCGACGGCGCCGTGCGCGACTGCGAGGCCATCCGCGAGATCGGCTTTCCGATGTTCGCGGCAGGCCTCAACCCCAACGGCCCGACGAAGAGCGTGGCCGGCCGGCTGAACCACCCCATCTCGATCGGCGGCGTGAGCGTGAAGCCCGGCGACCTGGTGGTCGGCGACGCCGACGGGGTGACGGTGATCGAGCGCGAGAAGGCGGCGGCGATGCTGCCGCTGGCCGCCGAAAAAGTGGCGGCCGAGACGAAGCGCATCGCCGATATCCAGGGCCGCAAGGCGCTGCGTCCGGGCTGGTTGGACGGCGCGCTGCGTGCTGCCGGTGTCATCCAGGAGGGCGAGACGCTGTGAGCACCGGCAAGCCCGTCTTCCTCGTCACCGGCCACGACCTCGCCACGCCTGCGCTGGCGCTGTTGAACGACTACGAGGTCATCTACGCCGGCAAGTCGCCCACCGACGATGACATCGTGGCGCTGTGCCGCCGGCACGACCCGGTGGCGCTCATCGTGCGCTACGGCAAGGTGGGGGCGGCGGCGATGGCGGCAGCGCCAAGCCTGAAGGTCATCTCCAAGCATGGCAGCGGCACCGACACCATCGACAAGGCCGCCGCGGCCGAGCGGGGCATCCAGGTCGTCGCGGCAGCCGGCGCCAATGCGGCGGCGGTGGCCGAACACGCCATGGCGCTGCTGCTGGCCTGCGCCAAGTCGGTCGTGCTGCTCAACGAGCGCATGCATGCCGGCCACTGGGACAAGGCGACGCACAAGTGCGTGGAACTCGAAGGCCGCACGGCCGGCCTCGTCGGCCTGGGCGCGATCGGCCTGCGCTTCGCCCGCATGGCCGATGCGATGGGCATGCGCGTGCTCGGCTTCGATCCTTATGCGAAGGGGCTGCCGGCGTACGTCGAGCAGGTTGATCTGGAATCGCTCTGGCGCGAATCCGACGCCATCTCGCTGCACTGCCCGCTGACAGCCGACAACGCGAGGCTGCTGAACGCGCAGACGCTGGCAGCGTGCAAGCGCGGCGTGATCATCGTCAACACGGCGCGCGGCGGCCTCATCGACGAGCCGGCGCTGCTGGCCGCGATCCGCAGCGGCCAGGTGGCGAGCGCGGGGCTGGACAGCTTTGCGGTCGAGCCGATGACGGCGCCGCACCCCTTCCAGGGCGAGCCGCGCATCACGCTCAGCCCGCACATCGGCGGCGTGACAGCCGATGCTTACGTGAAGATGGGCGTGGGCGCGGCCAGGAACGCGCTGGCTGTTCTCAACGGCTGAGGACGCGATGTCCCGGCGCTGGGCGTACGCCCCTGCAGGGAGCCACTGGGGCGAATTCGGCCCCGACGACCAGCGCGGCCGCATGAACCTGGTCACGCCCGAGAAAGTGCTGCAGGGCGTCGCCGAGGTGAAGGTCGGCCGCACCTTCTGCCTGAGCCTGCCGCTGGACGTGCCGGGCGGCCAGGCGATGAACCCGCGCCGCGTCGCACCGCGCCGCTACGCCGTCACGCGCGATGGCCGCAGCGCCGGCCAGCAGGGCTTCTGCTGGTCTTATGCGAGCGAGGACCCGGAGCTCACCGACGTCGTCAACGACGACCTCGTGCTGATGAGCCTGCAGTACTCGACGCAGTGGGACAGCCTCGCGCATGTCGGCAGCCGCTTCGATGCCGACGGCGACGGCGTCGCTGAATCGGTCTTCTGCAACGGCTACCGTGCCGGCGACGAGATCCGGCCGGCGCATGAAGACGAGCAGGCCCGCGAACCTCATGCGCGCTTCCCGCAGCCGGTGGCCGGCGCGCTCGGCATCGAGCGCCTGGCCGAGCATGGCGTGCAGGGCCGCGGCGTGCTGGTCGACCTGGCCCACCACCTCGGCCGCCGGCGCCAGGCCGTCGGCTACGACGCCCATGAGGCTGAGTGCAACCCGTCGTCTCCTTGCGGTCGCGCTCGTCGCGCTGCCGCTGTCCATCCAGGCGCAGGGCGCCTATCCGAACAAGCCGATCAAGCTGATCGTGCCGTTCCCGCCCGGCGGCAACGTGGACCTGAGCGCGCGCATCCTCGCGCCCGAACTGGCGAGGGAACTGGGTCAGGCCGTGGTCGTCGAGAACAAGGCTGGGGCCAGCGGCACGCTCGGACTGGATGCCGTCGCGAAGTCGGCACCCGATGGCTACACGATCGGCATCGCCTCGCCGGTGAATCATCTCGCCGCGCCCTCGCTGTACCCGAAGCTGCCCTACGACTCGATCAAGGATTTCACGCCGGTCGGCCTGATCGCGAGCGTGCCGATGGTGCTGGTGGTCGGCCCGTCGTCGCCGGTGAAGTCGGTGCGGGAACTGCTCGCGCTGGCGCGCAGCCGCAACGGCGCGATGACCATGGCTTCGGCAGGCAGCGGCAGCGGCAACCACATCGTCGGCGAGTTGTTCCAGGTCGCGACCGGCGTCAAGTTCGTGCATGTGCCCTACAAGGGCAGCGCTCCGGCAAACACCGACCTCGCCGGCGGCCATGTCGACGTTCACTTCGACCAACTCTCGTCGGTGCTGCCGCTGGTGCAAGGCGGCAAGCTGCGTTCGCTCGCGGTCACCACCGCGAAGCGCTCGGCGCTGCTGCCTGACGTGCCGACGCTGGCCGAAGCGGGCGTCGCGAAGTTCGACGCCTCGACGACGCTCGGCCTGGTGCTGCCCGGCAAGGCGGCCCCCGAACTTGCGACGCGGCTGAACCAGGTGCTCGACAGGGTGCTGACGCTGCCGGGTGTCAAGGCGCAGTTCGCTCGCTTGGGTGCCGACGTGAAGCCGGGCACGCCGGCTGCGTATGCGGAGTTCATCCGCTCGGAGATCGCGCGCACGGCGAAGATCGTGAAGGACGCGAAGATCACGCTTGATTGAGGTTTGCACGTGGGCATCGTCGACTGCCACTTCCATGTCATCGCGCCGGCGGATCGAGCCCCGATGCTGCCGGGGCGCAGCTACACGCCGGCGCCTGCATCGCTCGCGCAGTGGCGGTCGACGTTGTCGCCTCTGGGCGTGACGCATGGGGTGGTGGTGCAGCCGAGCGTCTACGGCACCGACAACCGGGTGCTGCTCGCGGCCCTGAAGGAAGGTCGCGGCACGTTGGTCGGTGTGGCTGCGGTCGGGGCAGACGTGTCGGACGACGAACTCGACCGCCTCGCCGAGGCCGGCGTGCGTGGCGTGCGCATGGCGCATTTCGAGGCCGGCGATCCCCGCGCCATGGGCGGCTTCGTGCCGCTGGCGGCGTTCGATGCGCTCGAGGGCCGTCTGGCTGTGCGCGGCATGCACCTCCAACTGTTCACCGACAGTCGGCTGTTGCCGGCCATCGCCGATCGGCTGATGCGCTCGCAGGCGGCGGTGGTCATCGATCACATGGGCCGCGCGCCCGCCCGGCTGGGAGCCGATCACGAGGGGATCCGCTCGCTCCTGCGGCTCATGTGCGACGGGCCGGTCTGGGTCAAGCTCTCGGGCGCGGCCAATCTGTCGGAGGCTGGGCCGGGGTTCGAGGACGTGCGCCAGATTCACGAGGCACTGCTGGCCGCGAGGCCGGACCGCCTCGTGTGGGGCTCAGACTGGCCGCACACCAAACCGGCAGGCGAGCGGCCGCGAACCGCAGCGCTGTGGCAAGTGTTTCGGGATTGGACGCCGCCCAGGCTCATCGATCGCATCGCGTCATCGAATGCGATGGAGTTCTATCGGTTGTAGGTATCGGGCGGGCGGGGCCGGAGAGCGGTCCATCAGCGCCTTCGGGTTGAGGCGGTACCCTCGTAACCCCAAGCAAGCTACGACGCTCGGACAGAACGCATGAGCCCACACTTCCGCGCCGTCGCGCTCGAGCACGCGAGCCGCCTCGTCAACCACGGTCCGACCGTGCTCGTCACCAGCGCGCACGGCGATCGACGCAACGTGATGGCCGCCGCCTGGTCGATGCCGGTGGAGTTCACGCCGCCGCGCATCGCCGTGGTCATCGACAAGCACACCTGGACGCGCGAGCTCGTCGTCGCGAGCGGCGCCTTCGGGCTGTGCCTGCCGGGCGCTGCGTTGGTCGACCTCACCTACGCGGTGGGCCAGTCGAGCGGCCGCGCGCTGGACAAGTTCGCGCGCCACGGCATCGCGGCGTCACTCGGTCCGGTGCTCGGCATGCCGGTCATCGAGACCGGCTGCGCCGCCTGGCTCGAGTGCCGGCTGATCCGCGAGCCGCACACCGAAGACGCCTACGACACGTGCTTCGGCGAAGTGGTCGCCGCGGCGGCCGATGCGCGCATCTTTGCCGATGGGCGCTGGTCGTTTCGCGACGACAACGCCGAACTGCAGACCATCCATCACCTCGGCGGCGGCAACTTCGTGCGCGCCGGCGGCGTGCTGCGAGCGGCGGCGCCCTGAGAGCTGTCGATCCGAAGCGTCTGGGCGCACCGCGCGCCATCGGCGCCGCCACGGCACCGGATGGGTCCGGGGCCGCGTCGACAATGCCCTGGCCCGAGTGCCGGCGCAGCAGCCCTGCTTCTCCGCTTCTCCGCTTCTCCGTTTCTCCGTTTCTCCGCGAGTTCCCCGCCGACCTCGAAGCCGACGACATGTCTCGATGCCTGACCTTTGCCCAGCGGCGCCCGGGCCGCTGCGCCTGGCATGCGGCCCTGATGCTGGCGGCGCTGATGCTGACTGCGTCGTGCGCGTCGCCGCCGGAAGCCGGCCCTGAAGCGGCGGCACCAGCCGAGGAACTGCTGCGTCTGGCGCAGCGCCACCGCATCTGCGGCGTGGCGGTTGCCGTCATCAGGCAGCGCAGCCCGCAGGCGATCACCACCGCTTCGGGTTGCGACCCTGCAATGGCGGTGCGGCCCGACAGCGTGTTCCAGGCCGCATCGCTGAGCAAACCGGTGTTCGCGTATGCAGTGCTGAAGCTCGTGCAACAGGGCCGGCTGGCGCTGGACGCATCGGTGCTGCAGTACCTGCCGCAGGGCTATCGGCATGCCTTCGATCCGCTGCAGTACGGGCCGGCCGCCCAGACCGACGAAGTCGCCGATCCTCGCCTGGGCGCCGTCACCGTGCGCATGCTCTTGCAGCACACCGCAGGGCTGCCCAACTGGGCCTCGGGGCCGCTGCGTTTCGAAGGCACGCCTGGCGCGCGCTGGGCGTATTCCGGTGAAGGCTACGTGCTGCTGCAACGAGCCGTCGAAGCCGTCATGGGGCAACCGCTGGACGTGGTCATGCAGGAACAGGTCTTCGGCCCGCTCGGCATGACGCACAGCAGCCAGCGTTGGACACCCCAGGTCGCCCTGCAGTTGTTGCCCGGCACCCGGGCCGACGGGGTGCCGCGCAGGGTGGTGCCGCTGCGGCAGCCGGTGGCGGCGTTCAGCCTCTACACCACCGTCGGCGACTACGCTCGCTTCCTCGTCGCGCTGCTCGACGACCCGGCGCTGCTGGCGCAGATCACCGACTCGCCGGTCGACGTCGACCCGCGCCTGAACCTGAGCTGGGGGCTGGGCTGGGGCCTGGAGCAGTCGGCCGACGGCGTGCATCTCTGGCAATGGGGCAACAACCCGGGCTACCGCGCGTTCGTCATGGCCCGGCCCGGCTCGGGAGACGGCCTGGTCATGTTGACCAACGGCGACGGCGGTCTGAAGCTGGCCGAGCCTCTCGTGCGCGCCGCCGTGCCCGGGGAGCACAAGGTCTTCCGGTCACGCTTCCTGTCGGGCGGCGTGATGGACACGCTCTGCCGCGTCCTGGGCCTGTGCCTCTGACCGCGAAGCCGTGCCGGCCGCCGAGCGGGCCTTCACGAGCCTGCAGGAGGCAGCAGCTGCGGCGCGAACTCGGGCGCCGTCCACGCCAGCGGCAGCGCGGCCGGGCGCCAGCGGCCGTGCAGCACGTGCAGGTGCAGCAGGCGTTGCGCGCCGGGAAATGCGTCCAGCTCGGGCCCGCCGTGCTGCAGCTCGGCGCGCGCGGCCAGTTGCAGCATGTCGCCGCTTTCGTGGTCGATGAACAGCAGCCCGGCGAACGGCCAGACGAGCAGGTTGCCGAGCGTGTTGTAGAGGTTGTTGCCGGCGTAGTCGGGCAGCGTGAGCCGGTGGCCGCCGCCGCTCGCGGTCACCTGCACGAAGCCCGGGCGGCCGCCGCGGTGCGAGACATCGACGCCTTCGCCGCCATGGCCCTCCGAGGCCGGCCGGCGCGCGCTGGCGGTGGCGATGAACAGCGTGTCGGCGCCGCGCACGAGCGCGAGTGCCTCTTCGCCGAGCAGGCGACCCTCGTCGCGCGGCTCGCCCGGCACGCGAGGCCGCGGCAGCGGTGTGCGCGCCTGGATGTACTTCGGGCAGTTGCCGAAGCTCTGCTGCACATGCATCTCGAAGCCGGCGGTCGCTCCGCCGGCACCCGCGCCGGCTGGTCTTCCGTCATGGGCCATCGTGACCTTGCCGTTGGCGCGGTTGCGTCGCCGCGTCCGAGGCTCGATGCCGAGCACGCCGAGGGCTGCGCCGGGCACGAGCAGCGGCGCGACGGGGTCGCTCGGCGCCGGCAGAGCCGCGACAAGCAGCGTGCGCGCGTCGGGCGTCGAGATGAAGCCGCCGGCTGCGCTCATGCTGCCCGTGCCACCCGTGCCACCGGTGCCGACGAGCATCGTCGCCCAAGGCTGCCCTTCGCCGTCGACGGCACCGATCACGAGTGTCGGCAGCTTGCCGAAGAGCTCGCGGTGCTGCTCGGGCATGTGGTCGCGGATGATCGTGCGGCCGAGGTGCTCGACGCGCTCGCGCACGCCGGCGCGCGCCTGCAGTTCCGTTTCGCCGCGGTGGAACGGCGACGCGGCGATGCCGGCTTCGCTCGTCGCCGTCATGCCGGTTGGCCCGGCAACGGCGAGCGCACCATGCCGACGAACCCCGGCAGGGCCTCGACGCGCCGCAGCCACGCCTGCAGGTGCGGCCACGGCTCGAGCGCCACGCCGCCTTCGGGCGCATGTGCGGTGTAGGTGTACATCGAGAGGTCGGCGATCGTCGCCTGCGGCGTGGCGAGCCACTCGCGCGCGGCGAGGTGCCGCTCCATGACTTCGAACACCGCGGCGGCGGTCTGGCGCGCCTGCGGGTTGTCCGGGCGCTTGAACAGGGCCGTGACCCGCGCCGAGGCTGCGCCGTAGGCGAGCGGCCCGGCCGCGACGCTGAACCAGCGCTGCACCTCGGCCTGGGTGCGCACATCGGCAGGCAGCCAGCGCCGGCTTGTGTCGTAGGTCAGGGCCAGGTAGACGAGGATCGCGTTGCTGTCGGCGAGCGTGACCGCGCCGTCCTCGATGACCGGCAGCTGGCCGAACGGGCTGATGGCGACGAACTCCGGGCGCTTGTGCTCGCCGCTCGCGAAGTCGATCTCGATCTCCTCGAAGGGCAGGTCGAGCAGCGTCAGGAACAGGCGCACGCGGTGCACGTGGCCGGAGATCGGGTTGCCGTACAGGCGGATCGGGCGGATCGGGCGGGAGGGTGTGGGCATGGCGCGGGTGGGGTGAGGAGAGGTGCCGCCAGCGTAGGCATTGCCGGCCGCGAAGAGAATGGAGTCCCGCCTCAGTTCAGAATTTCGCGGCGCGCAACGTTTCGCCGAACGACGATGGACCACCTGCAGTGCCTGCGCACCTTCGTCGCCGTTGCCGAGGCCGGCAGCTTCGTGCGCGGCGCGCAGCAGCGCGAAGTCTCGGCCGCGGCGGCGACCCGCGCCATCGCCGCGCTCGAGAAGCGCCTCGGCGCCGTGCTGCTGCACCGCACGACGCGCAGCCTGCGCCTCACCGAGCAGGGCGAGGCGTTCCTCGCGGACTGCCGCCGCATCGTCGCCGAGCTCGACGCCGCCGAGGCCGCCATCACCGGCGCGCGCAGCCAGCCGAGCGGGCTGCTGTCGGTGACGGCGCCGGCGCTGTTCGGCAGCCGCCACGTCGCGCCCTTGCTCATCGAGTTCCTCGGCCACCATCCGCTCGTGCAGGCGCGTGCGTTCTTCACCAACCGCGTCGTGCACCTCATCGACGAAGGCTTCGACGTCGCGCTGCGCATCAGCCACCTGCCGGACTCCGGCCTGACGGCGCTGCCGCTCGGCGCCATGCGTGCCGTCGTCGTCGCATCGCCGGCCTACCTGAAGCGCCACGGCGTGCCGCGCACACCGGCGGACCTGGCGCGCCACCAGGGTATCGGCTTCACCATCGAAGACCAGGGGCGTTCGAGCTGGCGCCTCGGCCGCGCCCGCACCGCCACGGCGCCGCAGGAGCGGCTCGTCGTCAACGCCAACGACGTGAAGGTGGCCGCCGCGGTGGCCGGCGAGGGGCTCGCGCGTGCCCTCGCCTACCAGGTCACCGACGAGGTGCAGGACGGCCGGCTGCGCGTCGTGCTGCAGGAGCACGAGGGCCCGCCGGTGCCGGTGCACCTCGTCTACCCGGCCGGCCGCGCCGCCGCGGCCAAGGTGCGCGCCTTCGTGCAGTTCGCGGCCGAGCGGCTGCAGGCGTTGCCGGTGCTGCAGGGCGGCGGGCTGGAGGGGCCGCGGGCGAAGAGCAAGGGGCGTGGCCAGGAGTAACCTGCCGGCCATGAACCGAACGCAAGTGCGGCAAGCCCTGCGCCGCGCCAACGAGGTGGCGCGGCGCGCGCTCGACAGCGGCCACCATCCCTTCGGCGCCGTGCTCGTCGCGGCCGACGGCGAAGCGGTGGTGATGGAGCAGGGCAACGTGGATGCCGTCAACCACGCCGAGGCCGTGCTGGCGCGCGACGCGGCGGCGCGCTTCGATCCCGAGACCCTGTGGACGTTCACGCTCGTCACCACGGTCGAGCCTTGCGCCATGTGCGCCGGCACGCAGTACTGGGCACACATCGGCCGCCTCGTCTACGGCATGAGCGAGCGCCGCCTGCTCGAGATGACCGGCAACCACGCCGAGAACCCGACGCTGGACCTGCCCTGCCGCGAAGTGTTCGCGCGCGGGCAGAAGGCGGTCGAGGTCATCGGGCCGGTGGCCGAGGTGGAAGAAGAGATCGCGGCGCTGCACCGCGACTTCTGGCGCCGGCGCTGAGAGGTTGAGAGTCCCCGCCGGCTCTGGCGTCGTCAGCCGGCCACGGCCCGGTGCGAGCGCAGCAGCGCCGCGAATTCGGCGGCCGGCAGCGGCTTGCTGAAGTAGTAGCCCTGCAGCTGGTCGCAGGCGCGCTCGCGCAGGAACTCCTGCTGCTCGCGCGTTTCCACGCCTTCGGCCACCACCTTCAGGCACAGCGTCTTGCCCATCGCGATGATGACCTCGGTGATCGCCTTGTCCTCGGCGTCCATCGGCAGCTCGCGGATGAACGAGCGGTCGACCTTCAGCGTGTCGATCGGGAAGCGCTTCAGCTGCGCCAGCGAGGAGTAGCCGGTGCCGAAGTCGTCGATCGCCAGGAGCACGCCCATCGCCTTCAGCGCGCTCAGCACCTCGAGCGCACGCTCGACGTTGTGCATCACCGAGGTCTCCGTCACTTCGAGCTCGAGCAGGTCGGGCGCGAGCCCGGTCTCGGCGAGGATCGTGCGTACCTCGTCCACCAGGCCCGGGTCGGCCAGCTGCCGCGGCGACAGGTTCACCGCCACGCGCACCGGCGGCAGCCCGGCGTGCTGCCAGGCCATGCTCTGCACGCAGGCGCTGCGCAGCACCCAGCGGCCGATGGGCAGAATGAGGCCGGTCTCCTCGGCCAGCGGGATGAACTGGGCCGGCGAGATCGAGCCCAGCTCCGGGCTCGTCCAGCGCAGCAGCGCCTCGACTCCGCCGATGCTGCCGTCCGCCAGCTCGAGCTTGGCCTGGTAGTGCAGCGAGAGCTCGCCGCGCTCGATGGCATGGCGCAGGCCCGCCTCGAGCGCCAGCCGCTCCAGCGTGTGCTTCTCGAGGCGGCTGTCGTAGAACTGGAAGTTGTTCTTGCCCTCTTCCTTGGCGTGGTACATCGCCACGTCGGCATGCGTCATCAGCGCGGCCTCGTCCTGCGCATCGTCGGGGTACAGCGAGATGCCGACGCTGGCGGTGACGCGGCACTCCTGGCCCGAGAGATCCACCGGCCTGATGACTTCGGCCAGCAGCCTGCGCGCGACGCGTGCGGCCTGCTCGGGACCGGGCAGGTCCTGCGCGATCATCACGAACTCGTCGCCACCCAGCCGCGCCACGAGGTCGCTCGAGCGCAGGCCGTCCTTCAGGCGCTGCGCCACGGTGCGCAGCAGCGTGTCGCCGGCCTCGTGGCCGAGGCTGTCGTTGATGAGCTTGAAGCGGTCCAGGTCGATGAACAGCACCGCGAACCTGCGCCCCTCGCGCCGCGAGCTCTGGATGAGGTGGTTCAGCAGCTCGGAGAACATGGCCCGGTTCGGCAGGCCGGTGAGGCTGTCGTGCGTGGCCAGGTACTGCACGCGCTCCTCGGCGCGCTTGCGCTCGCTGATGTCGCGCGAGACGCCGCGGTAGCCCGCGAAGCCGCCGCCCGCGTCGAAGAGCGGCTCGCCGCTGACGCTGACGGTGCAGCGGCTGCCGCTCCGGTCGACGAAGGCGTACTCGAAGTCGCGGAACGGCTCGCGCCGCTCGAGGCGGGCGCGGAACTCGGGCCAGCCCTCGCCGCCTTCGGCGCCCGGAATCTCCCAGGCCAGGCGGCCGAGCAGCAGCCGGGCATGGCGTCGGCCGGTGTCGCGGCCGCCGAAGGTGGTGAAACGCAGCGCGGCGTCGAGCTCCCAGTACCAGTCGGACGACAGCTCGACCATGTTGCGGAAGCGCTGCTCGCTCAGGTGCAGCGCCGCCTCGGCCTGCTTGCGCGCGGTGATGTCCTGGATGATCGCGATGTCGTGCAGCGGCCGGCCCTGCGCGTCGCGCTGCGCCGAGATCGTCAGCTGCACCCACACGGGGGTGCCGTCGCGGCGCAGGTAGCGCTTCTCGGCCTGGAACGAGGCGATCTCGCCGCCATGCAGGCGCGCGCGCACGCCGTCGGTCACGGCGATGTCGTCGGGGTGCGAGATCTGCCTGACCGTCAGGCCGAGCAGCTCTTCGCGGCGGTAGCCAAGCAGCTCGCACAGCCAGCGGTTGGCGTGCAGCAGCCGGCCGCCCTCGCCGACATGCGCGATGCCGATCGCCGCCAGCTCGATGGTGTCGGCATGGCGCTTCTCGCTCTCGCGCAGCTGCGCCTGCGCCAGCGCGCGCACGTGGAACTGGCCGATCTGGCTGCCCACGTAGCGCATGCACTCGAGCCAGCTCGCGTCCAGCTCCTCGATGCGGCCGCTGTAGATCTCGACGACGCCGAGCACTTGCGCGCCGCAGGTGATCGGGAAGGCGAAGGCGCTGTGCAGCCCGGCGCGGCGGGCCGCGTCGGCGCGGCGGTAGCCGGGCTCGTGCACGACATCGCGGATCCACACCGGGTGGCCCCGCGCCCAGACGCGGCGCAGCACGCCGGCGGCCTCGTCGAGCGGGCCCACGGCGGGAACGGCCTGCACGAAGGCCTCGGCGAGCGCATCGCCGCCTGCCCAGCTGCCGGCGCGCACGAGGGCGTCGCGGCGCGGGCTCTCGATCCAGCAGGCCCCGCAGGTCCAGCCGAGCGCCTCGCAGACGAGCTGCGCGATGCGCGGCGCGGCCTGCGCGAGGTCGCCGGCCTGCGACAGCGCGTCGGTCAGCGCATGCTCGGCCGCCAGGCGCTGGGCGCTGCGCGACCCCCTTCCCGACCCCCTTCCCGCAGGGCCCGGCGCGCCACGGCTCGCGCCGGCCGGCGCGAGCTCGCCGAGCACGGAGTCGTCGCAGGGGGTGTCGAGCATCGGCGCGGTCGGGTTGCGGATAGAGGACGGATGAAGGACGGATAGAGGACTGTCTATCGGCCGCCGCCGCAGCACCTTGAGGCCGGCGCGACGGTCGGATGCGACGCGCAAACGCTGCCGTTTGAACGCAGGGGCGCGCGGCGGCGCGCGACCTGGATCACGCGCCGGGGTCGCCCACCATGGCCCGCCGTACGCCGGCGGCATCGGCCCTGGGCGGTGCGCCGAACAGGCGCCGATACTCGCGGCTGAACTGCGACGGGCTCTCGTAGCCCACGCGATGCCCGGCCGACGCGGCGTCGATGCCGTCGGCCAGCATCAGCTGGCGTGCGTGGTGCAGGCGCAGCAGCTTCTGGTACTGCAGAGGCGACATCGAGGTGACTTGCTTGAAGTGCAGGTGCAGGCTGGAGGGGCTCATCGCTGCCGCCTGGGCCACCTCCTCCAGGCGCACCGGCTCGGCGAAGCGGCGCTTGAGCAGGTCGATGGCGTGGCCGATGCGCTGCGCGTGGCTGTCGGCCGTCGAGAGCGCGCGCAGCCGCGGGCCCAGCTCGCCGGTGAGCACACGGTAGAAGATCTCGCGCTGCAGCAGCGGTGCCAGCACCGGCGCGTCGCGCGGCGTGTCGAGCAGGCGCACGAGGCGCAGCACGGCGTCCAGCAACGGCGGCGAGACGCGCGCCACGTTCAGGCCGCGGGGGCCGTGGGCGGGCGCGGCGGCTGGGCCTTCGGGCACGTCGCGCAGCAGCGTGGCGAGCTCGTGCCGGTCGACGCTCAGGCGCAGGCACAGGTAAGGGCGTGCGACGCTGGCTTCGATGACCTGCGCCAGCGGCAGCATGGTCACCGAGATCACCAGGCAGTGCAGCGGGTCGTAGCTGAGCAACTCGTGGCCGAGCATGGCCTGCTTGCGGCCCTGCACCACCAGCACGAGGCCCGGCTCGTAGACCGCCGGCAGCCGCTGCGCCGGCGCGTTGGCGCGGATCAGATGCAGGGCCGGGATGGCGGTGGCGTGCACGCCGTCGCCGGCCGCGAAGCGGCTGACGAGCGACACCAGCTCGGCGGTGCACGGGTCAGCGTGAGGCATGGCGTCATTGTGCGAGGTCATGCGGGCTGAAGACCCAGCTCGCGCCGCGTCTCGGAGGATCGGGCAAGCATCGGCGAGCTTCCGGCTAGCGCCTGCCGGGTGCCCTGGCCTACGCTGCAGTCCCGTTCCGAATCCTCGCTGGAGTTTTCTGCATGAGCAAGAGCACCTTGATTCCGCGCCGCCGCCTGGGCGGCTCCGACCTCGCCGTCTCGGCCCTCGGCCTGGGCTGCATGGGCATGTCCGACTTCTACGGGCCGGCCGACGATGCCGTTTCGCTGGCCGTGCTGAACCACGCCGTCGAAATCGGCATCAACTTCCTCGACACCGCCGACATGTACGGCCTCGGCCGCAACGAGACCCTGATCGCCAAGCTGCTCGAGACGCGTCGCGACGAGGTGGTGATCGCTACCAAGTTCGGCAATGTGCGCGCCGCCGACGGCAGCTTCGTGCGCGTCGACGGCACTCCGGCCTACGTGCGCAGCGCCTGCGACGCCAGCCTGAGGCGCCTGGGCGTCGACCACATCGACCTGTACTACCAGCACCGCGTCGACCGCGGCGTGCCGATCGAGGACACCGTGGGCGCGATGGCCGATCTCGTGCGCGCGGGCAAGGTGCGTCACCTGGGGCTGTCGGAGGCCGCGCCGGCGACGATCCGCCGCGCCCACGCCACCTTTCCCATCGCGGCGCTGCAGTCCGAGTACTCGTTGTGGACGCGCGATGTCGAGGCCGAGATCCTGCCGCTGTGCCGCGAGCTCGGCATCGGCCTCGTGCCCTACAGCCCGCTGGGCCGTGGCTTCCTCACCGGTGCGCTGCGCCGGCTGGACGCGCTCGGCGCCAACGACTGGCGCCGCCAAAACCCGCGCTTCCAGGGCGCCAACCTGCAGCACAACCTGGCCCTGGTGGACGCGGTGACTGCGCTGGCCAGCGAGCGCGACTGCACACCGGCCCAGCTGGCGCTGGCCTGGCTGCTGAGCCGCGCGCCGCAGATCGTGCCCATCCCCGGCACGCGCAGCATCGCGCGCCTGGACGAGAACGCAGCGGCAGCGCACATCACCCTTGGCGCGGACGAACTGGCACGCATCGATGCCGTGCTGGCGCGCCAGTCGGTGGCGGGCACGCGCTATCCCGAGGCGGCGATGGCGATGTTGAACGGCTGACCCGGCCCCTCCGTGCGGCTCAGGTTCACCGGTGCGGGCGAGCATCGGCGGCGCGCCAACCGCGCCAACCGCGCCGCCGGCACCGCTCAGCCGGCGATGCTCTTCGTGTGCTGGAAGAGGTTGTCCGGGTCGACCCGGCGCTTGATCGCGGCCAGCCGCTGCAGGTCGGCGGCGCTGTAGGCGGCCTGCACGCGGTCGCGCCCCTCTTCCTCGGTGAGGAAGTTGACGTAGGTGCCGCCGGTCGAGCAGCCGCGCGTGGCCTCGAAGCAGGCGCGCGCCCAGGCGATGTTCGCCTCGTCGTCGGCCGCGTTCTCCCACGAGCCGGCGATGTTGAGCACGAAGGCCGCATCGCGGTTGCCGGCCGGCGAGTGGCCCGCCGGCTGCTCGTTCAGCGCGCCCTGGATCTGGAACATCAGGATCGCCGAGTGCGGCGAACGGATGTGCGCTGCATGTTCGGCGGCGAGATCGATCATGCGGCCGTCGATGCCCGGCAGGTAGTGCGACTTCCAGTAGTAGCGCCGCCCCTTGGGCTGCGTGGCGTCGAGCAGGCTCTGCATCTGCGTATAGGGCCGGCGCGCCACGATGTCGGCCACCGGCGCGCCGAACCTGCGCAGCGGCGCGAGCAGCGCCTCGCCGTCCTCGACCTTGCCGCTGTGGCACACGAAGATCGCGCAGATCGGCTGGCCGTGCACTTCCTTCGGCAGCCAGGGTGCAGGCGGCGCGCGGCGCAGCACGGCCACGCTCGTCAGCTCGCGCGGCGCCTCGGCGCTAAATTTGCGGAAGGCCTCGAGCACGGCCTTCGCGTCCTCGCCGCGCCAGGCGATGGCGCCGCCGACGATCTCGGGGCCGACCGTGAACAGCCGGTACTCGAACGAGGTGACGATGCCGAAGTTGCCGCTGCCGCCGCGCAGGGCCCAGAAGAGATCGGTGTTCTCGCTCTCGGAGGCGCGCACGAGCTCGCCGGCGGCGGTGACGACGTCCATCGAGACCAGCGTGTCGCAGGTCCAGCCGTGCTTGCGCGTCAGGTAGCCGAAGCCGCCGCCGACCGTGAGCCCGGCGATGCCGGTGGCCGAGACGAAGCCGAGCACCGCGGCCAGGCCGTGCACCTGCGTTTCGCGGTCGAGGTCGCCGAGCGTGCAGCCGGCCTGCGCCTGCGCGACGCGGCGCGCCGGGTCGACCCACACGCCGCGCAGCAGCGAGAGGTCGATCATCAGCCCGCCCTCGCACACCGCGAGGCCGGCGATGTTGTGGCCGCCGCCGCGCACCGAGCTGAGCAGGCCGTGCTTCTTCGCGAAGCGCACGGCCTCGATGACGTCGGCCGTGCCGGTGCAGCGCGCGACGAGGCCCGGCCGGCGGTCGATCGTCGCGTTCCAGACCTTGCGCGTCGCATCGAACGCCGGGTCGTCCGGCGTCAACACCTGGCCCTTGAAGGCCGTCTTGAACGAGGGCAGGGCATCGGCAGGGAGTTCGACCGTCGTGCCGTTCAGTGCCGTGAGATGGAGCGTCATCGGAATCCCCTTCGCGTGGTGGCGTGTCGAACCGCAGAGCACGGCAGCGTACCCAGCGCGGCCGAAGCAGACCAGTCCAGGTTCTGAAGCGATGGGCCGTGCCGGTGGTCGTCCGCGCGGGCTCTCGAGCCGGTGCGGTGGTGCTCTGCGGCACCCGCGGCGCTCAGGTTACGCCGATGCCCGGATGCTTCAGGCGGCGGCAACCCGCGGCCCCGCCTCGAGCCGTGTCGGCGCGAAGACGCTCGAGCCGAGCCAGCTCCACAGCTTTGCCGCGTCGCGCCGCGCGCCCTCGATGCGCACGTCGCGCGCCCGCGTCGCCTCCTCGGGCTCGCGGTCGCCGGCCCACACCTCGGTGAGGGCACGCACCGTCGACTCGACCACCAGCGTCACTTCGCGGCCGGGGTCGTCGCGGCACAGGTCGGCGGCGCCGGCCTCGACGACGAGCCACCACAGCCGCTCGCCGGCGCGCGCATCGCGCAGGCGGAAGTGGATGACCACCGGCACGGGCGGGAACGCCGCGATGCGCACCGAGCGGCGGATGTCCCACATCAGCAGGCTCGCGTCGAGCTCGTCCTTGCGCAGGCGGGCGCCGATCCAGCGGGCACCCCAGTGGCCGAGCGCCATGATGATCGGGCGCAGGTCCTCGCCGGCCGGCGTGAGGCCGTACTCCCACACCTTGCCCGCCGCACGCCGCTGCACGACGCCGAAGTCCTCCAGCCGGCGCAGCCGCTGTGCGAGCAGGCTGCTCGACATGCGCGGCACGCCGCGGTGCAGGTCGTTGAAGCGCCGGCTGCCGCACAGCAGCTCGCGCAGCACGAGCGGCGTCCAGCGCTCGCACAGCACCTCGGCGCTGCGCGCCACCGAGCAGAACTGGCCATGGCTGTTTTCCATCGCACGAGCCTCCGCGGGTCTGGAGGCTTCGGATTCTGGAGCGGCGTCTGCGCGCCGTCATCCGTCGTCGCCCGCGAGCGCAGCGACAGGGGTTGATGAGGCAACGGCTGCAGTCTCGTGTTGGTCGCCCGCGTTGGGCCTGCGAACGTGGGCACCGGCAGCGGCCTGCCGCAGCCGTGATGGCACGCAACACCGCCGCTCGCGAATGACCGCCGAGCGCCGTCAAGTTGCAGCAGCGTTCCATGCGTCGCGGGTGGCGAGAAAGCGCAATGGACCATCGAGATGGCGGCGAGGTCTCGCCGCCCGCGCGCCCCGCAGGCCCATCTCCATCAACCTGCCATGGCCTCGATGCGCGCGACCACAGCCTCGTTCAGAAGGGCACCGCGCGCGCGCAGCGCCCGCAGCATGGCCCGCGCTGCGGCCGGGGTGTGCTCGTAGCCGGGGGCGAGCTGCGGCAGCTCGGCGGCGAGCGTCGCTTGCCGCGCCTCCAGCCTGCGCTCGGCATTGAAGGGATCACCGCCTGCAGGGCGCCGGCGCAGCGCGTCGAGCTCGATCAGCCGGTCCAGCGCATGCCCCTGCACGAAGCGCAGCGCCGACAGCTTCTCGCCGCGGTGCCAGCGTGCCAGGCCCACGAGCAGGCAGGCCAGCGCCTCGCCGACGATCCACGTCTCGTCGGTGGTCGGCGGCGGCGCCGCGCGCGCGGGTGCGGCGATGGCGGCATCCACTTCCTCCCGTTTCCAGACGATGCGCCCCGGTGCGAACGGAATGCGCGGCAACTCGGTGAGCTCGAACACAGCGAACTCGCAGAAGATCCCGTCGGCCATCAGCACCTTGCAACCGTCCGCCGTGTTGCGGAACTGCCAGGCGAGCGGGTGCGCCTCGGCCAGCCAGTCGAGGTTGTCGATGAAACCTGCCTTGGTGCCGGGGCGCACGACGACGAAGAAGTCGAGGTCCGACCAGGCATCCAGGCGTGCCGTCTCGAGCCCCACCGAGCCGAGCGCGATGAGCGCCAGCGCCTCGCGCCGCGGCTGCAGCGCGGCGGCGATGCGGTCCAGGCGGCCGAGCAGGCGTTGTGCCGGTGTGATGGCGTGCATGTGTTCGTCCTGGCGACATCGGGAGCCGCCATTGGAGCGCAGAGGGCGCCGGCTCGGCTCGAGGACGCGCGAATGCGCCGACGGCCGAAGCCAAGCGCGGCTGGCGGCGTCAAGTGGCCGGCACGCCGCGGATCGGCGTGGATGAACCCCGCGGTCACCGCCACCGTCTTGGTGCCGAGCGCGTGACACGCGTCGGCCGTGTCCATCCCGTACTCGGCGAAGATGACCGGGTCGTCGTAGGTGAATGCCACCCTGGCCGCGCCGCTGGCCTGGGCGGCCTCGGCGATGCGCAGCGGCGAGGCGGCATCGAGCAGGCGGTCCATCTCCCGGCTCTTGGAGATGTCCCAGGTGCAGCACCCGGACCGAGGTGGCGGGCCAGCGCGAGACGCAGCTCCCCCGGGCTCGTCCGGATAGAAGGTCCCGACAACAGCCGCGGCACGGCTTGCGCTCTGCGTCTCTTTCATTGTTCTGGAGATGCGGGAACCAAGCCTCCCCGCGCGACGAATCGCGTCGTTCCTGGCGACTCTTTCGCGGCGCAGCACGCCGGCCGCCTCGTCGAGCGGGCCCACGGCGGGAACGGCCTGCACGAAGGCTTCAGCGAGCGCATCGCCGCCTGCCCAGCTGCCGGCGCGCACGAGGGCGTCGCGGCGCGGGCTCTCGATCCAGCAGGCCCCGCAGGTCCAGCCGAGCGCCTCGCAGACGAGCTGCACGATGCGCGGCGCGGCCTGCGCGAGGTCGCCGGCCTACGACAGCGCGTCGGTCAGCGCATGCTCGGCCGCCAGGCGATCGGCGCTGCGCGAGTCCCTGCCGGCCGCGCCACGGCTGGGGCTGGCCGGGGCAAGGTTGCCCAGCACAGGGTCGTCACAGGAAGTGTCGAGCATCGCCAAGGGCAGGGGTGCGGATGGAGGACTATCGACAGCCATGGGCGCGGCTTGAGGCCGGCGTGCCGGTCGCCTGCGGCTGGCTGGCTGGCCGAGTCGAGGCGGCCATCGCCGCGCGCGCGGATCGAAAGGAGAGACGAGCCGCGCCGCGCGCGGCGCGTGTCCGACAGCCGGGTCGCCGGCACCGCCGCCTGCCGTCGGCGGCCCGCGCAAGGCGGCCGACCACCGGGCTCTGCTGGCGCAACCGCGCGGCAGAAGCGCACGGTCTCCCCCCGATCCGTGGGGGCGCCCGCGTCGGCGTGAGCGTCCGCAGGCGCCTTTCCCGCGGTTCAGCAAGAGGCCGAAACCTCGGCCCGCCTTCCGAACCCGCTCAGGAGCCCCATGACCCACCACCTCTCCCCCTTCCTGCGCAGCGCCGCGACGGCGTTGACGCTGCTGGCCGCGTCGGCCGCGCAGGCCTCCACCGTGTACGGCCTGCGCGATTGGCTGGAAGACTTGAACGGCGTGTACGCCCCGCAGCAGGCTGGCAACCCGTGGACCTTCCACGACGGCAGCCAAGCCGGCAGCCTGTTCACCACCACCGGCGTCAGCTACGGCGGCCCGGTCAGCCCGCAGTCCATCGGGGCGCTTGTCGACCCGGGCCAACTGGGCTGCACAGCCGGCTTCTGCGGCGGCGCGGTGGTGGCCGACACTCGCGCCACCTTTGCCGGCACCTTCGTGCATACGGGTTCGCCGAGCGCGACGGCCGTGGTCTTCCACGCCGACCAAGCGATGCTGCTGGACGAGATCCTGCTCACCAGCGAAATGGTGCAGAACGCGCACAACGGCAACGGCATGGAGGTATTCGCGCGCGTGTTCATCGGCGGCGTGGCGCACGACCTGGGCCAGTTCACCGTGACCTACGGCAACACCACCACGTCGGCGCTGCAGACGGTCTACACGCCAGGCCTCACGCTGGCCGCCGGCGACACGGTGGAGATCCGCTATGACCCGCGCGGCAGCTATCTGTACGACCACGGCAATGTGGACGTGCGCATTGCCACCAGCGCTGCGGCCACGCCGCCGCAAGATGTGCCGGAGCCGGCCAGCTTGGCGCTGGTCGGGCTGGGTCTGCTGGCGGCGTTCAGGCCGCGCCGCCCAGCTCCCGCCTGAGCCATGCGCGTGCCAGCGTCCAGTCGCGCTTGACGGTGGCCGGGGAGACGTCCAGCACTTGGGCGATCTCCTCGATCTCCAGCCCGCCAAAGAACTTCAGCTCCACCACCTTGGCGGCGCGCGCGTCGTGCGCCTCCAGCGCCAGCAGCGCGTCGTGCACGGCCACCACGTCGTGGTCCAGGCCGTCGCCATGGCGGTCCAGCAGCGTGGTGCTGATGGGTTCCAGTTGCGCGCCTCGTTTGGCCGCGCGCTGGGCCAGCGCGTGGTCCACCAGGATGCGCCGCATCATGGTGCTGGCCACCGCCATGAAGTGCGTGCGGTTGCGCCACTGCGTGCGGTTCTGCTCCGACAGCCGGAACCAGGCCTCGTGCACCAGTCCGGTGGCGCTGAGCGTGTGGCCGGCGGCTTCGCGCCGCATGTGCACGCGGGCCAGGCGGTGCAGTTCGCCGTAGAGCAGCGTGAAGATCCGGTCCGCGGCGCCCGCCTGGCCGCCGCCCAGTTGTTCAAGCCAGACGGTGACGTCGGGGTCGGCGGTGGCTGAAGGCATGGCCGCGCATCCTGCGTGAGCCGCGAGCGCGCGGCAAGCCGCGACAGCTGGATGTGCCACTGCTTCGTGGCGCAGTTCACCCCTGAGCAACCCCAAGTGAAGGCCGCCCGGGCCACAGCCTGCCACCATGCGGCGCACCACCTCCAGCATCGCCTGCCAATGACCGCCGCTTCGTGGTCCGACGTGCGCACGCTGTTCGAACGCGCGCTGTCCGTGCCCGCCACCGAGCGCGCGGCGCTGCTGGGCCGTGCCGGCGCCGACGCGCCCACCGTGCGCGAGGTTCGCGAACTGCTGGCCCAGCACGAAGCCGAAGAAGCCGCCGGCAGCGCCTTCCTGGCAGGCCAGGCCAGCCTGGTGGCCCCCCAGCCCGTCGATCGCCGCGGCGAACGCCTGGGCCCGTGGAAGCTGACCGCGCCGCTGGGTTCCGGCGGCATGGGCGAGGTCTGGGAAGCGCAGCGTGACGACGGTGCGTATGAGACCCGTGTGGCCGTCAAGCTGCTGCCCGCGGGCCTGGACAACGACGAGCGCCAAGCCCTGGCGCTGCAGGAAACGCGCGTGCTGGCGCGCCTGAACCACCCGCACATCGCGCGCCTGCTGGACGCCGGCCGCAGCGCCGATGGCCGGCCCTACTTCGTCATGGAGGCGGTCGACGGCCGCCGGCTGGACGAAGCCTGCCGCGGCCTGCCACTGGCCGCGCGGCTGCGCCTGTTCCTGCAACTGGCGGACGCGGTGTCCCATGCCCACCACCAGGGCTTGGTGCACCGCGACCTCAAACCTGCCAACGTGCTGGTGGACGGTGCCGGCCAAGTCAAGCTGCTGGACTTCGGCATCGTTCAGGCCCTGGATCTGACGCACCACGATCCGGACGAAGCCGAGGCCCCGCGCCCGCTGACGCCTGGCTACGCCAGCCCCGAGCAGGTGCGCGGCGAACGCATCACCGCGGCCAGCGACGTGTACTCGCTGGGCGTGCTGCTGCATGTGCTGGTCACCGGCCAGCGGCCCTATGGTCGCGGCACCACCACGGCTGCCGGGGCGCTGCGCGCGGTGCTGGAGGAAGAGCCCACGCGCCCCAGCCGGTGCCTGGCCGACGCGCAAGCGGATGCGCAGGCCGACCCCGGCGTGCCGCGGCGCCGCTTGGCGGGGGACCTGGACGCCATCGTGCTGAAGGCCCTGGCCAAGCCCGTGGGCGCGCGCTACGGCAGCGTGGACGCGCTGGCCGCGGATCTGCGCGCCATGCTGGCCTTGCGGCCGGTGTCGGCGCGGCCGCGCACGCTGATCTATGTGGCCGGGCGCTTCGTGGCGCGCCATCGCGGCACCGTCGCCGCGTCGCTGCTGGCCTTGCTGGCGGTGGCAGCGGCGCTGGGCGCCACGGCTTGGCAGGCGCGTGACGCCGCGGCTGCCTTGGCCCTGGTGGCACTGGCGCTGGGTCTCGCAGTCAGCAGCTGGCAGGCCCGCCTGGCCGCGTTGGCCCGCGACGAAGCCCGCGCCCGCCTGTCGCAGACCAGCACCCTGGTGCGCGAGGTGCTGATGCGCTACGCCGACATGGCCACTTTCCTGCCCGGTGGCTTGCGCATGAAGGCCGACCTGCTGACCGACACCATCGCCCACCTGGAACGCCTGCACGTCAGCGCGCCCGGTGACGGCGAACTGGCCGCCGAACTCGCCAAGGCCCACGCCCGCCTGGCCGACGTTCAACTGCCCGGTCTGGACACAACGCTGGACCTGGCCGAGGACTGCCGCGCCCACGCGCAGCGGGCGCTGGCCCTGTTTCCCGCGGGCGAGGCCTCGCAGCGCGAGGACCCCGAGTTCTTCCAGTGGTGGGCGCGCGCGCTGCGCTGCGACGCCAAGCTGCAGCGCCTGGCGGGCCAGACGCAGGCTGCGCTGGAGACCTATGAACGCCTGCGCCGCTTCCTGCACGGTGTGTTGCAGCGCTTCCCGCACCACCACGCGCTGCGCTTCGAACATGCCTCGGCGCTGGTCGGCATGGGCACGGCGCTGGACACCTGGTTCGAGCCCAGCCTGGGCCTGTCGGGCCGTGCCCTGGAGGTGCTGGCCGAGGCCCACGCCGCCTACACCGCGCTGGCTGCGGAGCGGCCTGACGACGGCGACGTGCCCTACCAGCTGGGCACCATCGCCGGCGCGCAGATGATCGTGCTCAAGCGCCTGGGCCATGTCGGCGAGTGCCTGGACGCCGGTCGCCGTGCCGTGCGCTTCCGCGAACTGGCGCTGGCCTTGCAGCCCGACAACACCGGCTACCGCGAGGGCCTGGCCGGCGAGTCCAGCAACCTCACCGACCTGCTGCTGCACGCAGGCGAGGTGGCTGAAGCGCTGACCGTATCGGCCCGCGGCGAAGCCGTCATCTGCGCCCTGGAAGCCGAAGACTCCAGCATGCCCACCTGGACCGCCCGCCGGCGCTGGTTTGCCTTGCACCGCGGCCGCGCGCTGCGGGTCGCCGGCCAGCTGGCCGAGGCCTTGCCGCGCTTGCGGGAGGCCCTGCAGGGCATGGCGCAGTGCGACAGTGGCTGGGCACTGGGCCGGCGTGGCTGGGGTGCGCTGGAACTGGCCCTGGTGCAGCAGGCGCTGGGCGACGCGGCGGCCGCGCGCACCGCCGCGCTGCAGGCTGTGACTGACCTGCGCCGCCGTGTGCAGGAAGACCCGGGCGATGCCCAGGCGTCAGCGCGCTTGGCCCAGGCGGAGTGCATCCTCGCTGCATGAGTGCAGACGCGGGCCGCGCAGATCAAGTCCTTGTTCGCGGCGCGCAGGCCGGCCATGGCGTCAGCGCCGCCTGCGCGTCAGTGGGCCTCCGCCGCGCCCGGAGGCTTCGTACACACGGTGCACACAGCAGGCCTGCGCCCAGCCGCCCAGGCAGGTCGCATCGTGGCGTTGCATGCCCTCGGCACACAGCAGTGAGAGCGCACCGCCTCGCCATCGAGTTCGAGCAGGCCGCGGCCACAGCGGCCGGTGCAGGAACAGGGCGACCGGGCCGGCACCGGCGGCGGCCTCCTGTACCAACCAGCGCCACGGCTTCAATGGCATCGAGCGCGAGGTCGTCCAGCAGACCGCGGCGTGGATCGTGGCCAGTTAGCCGCCGTCGCAAGCCGTGCTCAGCGGCCCTGGAGCATTCGATGGACGACAAGCTGACGAGCGATGCGTTTCAACTCTTCCTGAAGGAGTGCCCCGCACACGCGAAGGCGTGGATGACCGCCGTCCACGGCCTGGGCGAGGCCAGCGCGCTGGACGAGAAGACGGCTTCGCTCGCCTATCTGGCGGTGCTGGCCGCGCTGCGGCTCGACGCCGGTGTTCCTTTCCACGCGGCTCACGCCAGGCAGGCCGGCGCCTCGCGCGAGGAGGTGATCAGCGCCATCCTCGTCGGCCTGCCGGCCGCGGGCAATGCGGTCACGCACGCGCTGCCTGCGGCCCTGCGGGCCTACGACGAGGCCTGAGCACGAGGCCTGAGCACGCCGGCGCCTGCCTACACTTGCGCAGGCATGAAGGCGCTCCTGCAACGCTTCGCCGGCCTCTTCGGCGTGCTCGGCACACCGGGCCGCGGCAAGCGGCCGCTCGCGCTGCGGCGCTATCAATGCCGCTGCGGGCATCCGATCTTCTTCGGCAACAGCCGCTGCCTGGCCTGCGGCCGCGAACTCGGCTTCGAGCCCGGCGCGCTGACGATGCTCGCCCTCGAGGCGGGGCAGACGCGCTGGCAACGCTGCGCCAACGCCGCCCTTTGCGGCTGCAACTGGCTGGTGGCGCCCGACGAGGCACCGCGGCACGAAGGCCTGTGCCGCGCCTGCCGGCTGAACCGCACCATCCCCGACCTCGACGAAGGCGACAACGCGCTGTTGTGGAGCCGCATCGAGGTGGCCAAGCGCCGCCTCGTCTCGCAGCTGCTGGCCCTCGGGCTGCCGGTGCGCAGCCGCGTCACCGAAGACACCGAGCGCGGCGTGATGTTCGACTTCCTCAAGCGAGCGCCGGGTGGCCCGCCGGTGAGCACCGGGCACGCCGGCGGCCTGATCACGCTCGACCTCGACGAGGCCGACGACGCCACGCGCGCGCGCCTGCGCGACG
Source organism: Burkholderiales bacterium (assembly GCA_016223165.1). GTDB lineage: Bacteria > Pseudomonadota > Gammaproteobacteria > Burkholderiales > Burkholderiaceae_C > Rubrivivax. The sequence goes on along the minus strand of JACRPO010000009.1, from coordinate 1,148,684 downwards.
CGCTGGCCGAGCCCTACCGCACGCTGCTCGGGCACCTGCGCCACGAGATCGGCCACTACTACTGGCAGCGCCTGGTGGCCGCAGACGGGGCCGGCACGGGTGCCGGCGAGGCCGCGGGTGGCTGGTTGCAGCCCTTCCGCGTGCGCTTCGGCGATGAGCGCGTGAACTACGCCGAGGCGCTCGAGCGCCACTACCGCGAAGGGCCGCCGGCCGACTGGGCCGGCCGCTGCGTCAGCGCCTACGCTGCCAGCCACCCCTGGGAGGACTGGGCCGAGACCTTCGCGCATTACCTGCACATGGTGGACACGCTCGACACGGCGCTCTCGTTCGGGCTCGAGGCCGAAGAGGTCGAGACCGGCTTCAGCCCCTACGGCGCCGAGGCGCTGGACGCGCCCGGCGACCCCGAGGCCGAGCGCTTCCTCGGCTTCGTCAACGCGTGGCTGCCGATCAGCGCGCTCATGAACGAGCTGGCTCGCAGCATGGGGCAGCCCGACTTCTACCCCTTCGTGCTGAGCGCGCCGGCGGTGGCCAAGCTGCATCTGGTGCATCGCATCGTGGCGCACGAAGCGGCACACCTTGCGGCGACGCACCAGGCGGCGGCACACCAGGCAGCGGGACCACCGGCACGCGAGGCGGCCAGGCGCGCCGCCGGCCCGCCGGCGAAGTAGACGCGCGCCGAGCCACCGCGGCGCGCCCGCGCGTCCCGGACGAGCGCCGCACGCCGGCCGAGCAGAATGCGTGGATTGGGGCTCCCCCGCCGCCCCCGCTATCCTCGCCCCCATGTACGCCGAGTTCTTCGGGCTCAGCAAGGATCCGTTCTCCATCGCGCCGGATCCGCGCTTCCTGTTCATGAGCGAGAAGCACCGCGAGGCGCTGGCGCACCTGCTCTATGGCGTGGGCGGCGGCGGCGGCTTCGTGCTGCTCACGGGCGAGATCGGCGCGGGCAAGACGACGGTGTGCCGCGCCTTCCTGGAGCAGATCCCGAAGCACTGCGACGTCGCCTACATCTTCAACCCCAAGCTCACGGTCACCGAGCTGCTGCAGTCGGTGTGCGAGGAGTTCCATATCGCGCTGCCCGAGCGGCAGGCCGAGAACGGCCGCAGCGGCAAGGGCGGCGGGAGCGCGTCGCTAACCGTGAAGGACTACGTCGACGCGATCAACCGCTTCCTGCTCGCCGCGCACGCCGCCGGGCGCAGCGCGGTGCTCATCATCGACGAGGCGCAGAGTCTGGCGGCCGAGGTGCTGGAGCAGCTGCGCCTGCTCACCAACCTCGAGACGCACGAGCGCAAGCTGCTGCAGATCATCCTCATCGGCCAGCCCGAGCTGCGCGACATGCTCTCGAGCCCGGGGCTCGAGCAGCTGGCGCAGCGCGTCATCGCGCGCTGCCACCTCGGTGCGCTGACGGCCGGCGAGACGGTGCGCTACGTGCAGCACCGGCTCGCGGTGGCGGGCTCGAGCGGCGGCACGACGGTGCCCTTCGACCCCGAGGCGATGTCGCGGCTGTTCCAGCTCACGAGCGGCGTGCCGCGGCGCATCAACCTGCTCGCCGGGCGCGCCATGCTCGGTGCCTATGCGCACGGCCACAATCAGGTCGACAGGCAGACCGTGGAGCAGGCGGCGCGCGAGGTGTTCGACGTGCGCCGCGGCGGTGGTGCGCGGGCGGCGGCGGCGCGCGCCGGGGCCGACGGGCGCGCGGCGCGCAGCGGCGGGTCCAGCGGCAGTGGCAGCGGCGGCGGCCGCAGCCGGCCGGCCCCGTTCGCCGGCAGCGGGCCGATGCGCGAGGGCGGCCTGCTGGTGCCCGGGCACTGGACGCCGCGTCTCGCGTTCGCGGTGGCCGCGGGCGGCGTCATCGGGCTCGCGCTCGCGCTCGGCATTGGCGCCTGGGCCTTCCGCGATGCGTGGCTGGGCGGCGCCGCCGGGGCGGCCACAGGCCTGGCGGCGGCATCGGCGCCGGCCGCGAAGGCCTCGGCCGGTGGCGCGGTGGCCGCAGCATCCGGCGTGATGGCATCGGCCTCTTCGCCGGCTTCTTCACCATCGGCGGTGGCGAGCGGCGTGGTGGCGGGCTCGGCAAGTGCGGCCGGCCCTGCCGAGGTGCGTCAGGACGACCCCGCGATGCTGCTGGCGGCCGCCTGGGCCGACGAGGCTTCGGCGTGGCGCGCGCTGGCCACGGCCTGGAAGACGCCGCTCGGCGAGGGCGATGTCTGCGGCCGCGCCGCCGCGGCCGCGGGGCTGGCGTGCTTTCGCACGCGCGGCGGCCTGGCGGCGGTGCGCCAGCTCGGCCGGCCCGGCCTCGTGCTGCTGCGCCAGCGCGACGAGCCGCCGGTCGTGGCGCTGCTGGTGGCGCTCGACGAGCACGGCGCGACGCTGCAGACGGCGGGCCGGCACTGGAAGCTTGGCTTCGCCGCCCTGGCCTCGGTGTGGAAGGGCGACTTCGCGACGCTGTGGCGCACGCCGCCCGGCTGGCGCGAGTTCAGCGCCGCCGCCTCGGCGCCGGCGTTGCCGGCGAGCACGCGGGCCTGGGTCAACGAGCGGCTGGCCGGCGCCGGCGTCGGCGACGCCACGCAGCCGATGCGCGAGCGGATCTGGGCCTACCAGGTGGCGCAGGGCCTGCCGCCCGACGGCCGGCTCGGGCCGCTGACGATGATGCAGCTCGGCCGCAGCGCCGGCCCGGCCGAACCGGCCTTGCAGACGGCCGCGGTGGGGCAGCCCGTCGCACCCACCGGACCGCAGGAGCGCTGAGCGGTGTCGTACATCCTCGATGCCCTGCGCCGCGCCGAGAGCGAGCGCGAGCGTGGTCACGTGCCGGGCCTGCACACGCAGCCGGTGCCCGTGGGGCTGGGTGACGGGCAGGGTGCGCGCAAGGGCGCGAGCTGGCGCGTTGCCGCCGTGGCCGCGGGCGTGCTCGCGCTGCTCGCCGCTGGCGTGTGGTGGTGGAGCTCGCGCACGAGTGCCGAGCCTTCGCCGCGCGCGGGCGAAGGCTCGGGCACGGAAGGCGGGCCGGGGGCGACCACCGCAGCGCCGGCGGCGGGGCCGTCGCCGGGGCCGGCCGGCGCCAACCCCGCCGGCAGCACCGCGCCGCCCGCCGGCACCGTGGCCGCGGGCGGGCCACCGCTGCTCGTCGCACCGCCGGCACCGCCCGCACCACCACCCGCGCCACCACCCGCGCCACCAGCACCGCCACCGCGGGCGGAGCGTTCCGCGCCGGCGACACCCGTGCCGCCGTCGCGAGCAGAGCGCACCGCGGCTGCGGCACCCGCACCGCAGCCGCGCGAACGCCCTGCGCCAGCGCCCGCCGCGCCCGCACCGGCACCCGCTCCCGCACAGGCACCGGCCCCGGCCCCTGCGCCGGCGCAGGGGCCGCGCTCGGCGCCGCAAACGCCGGCATCGCCGGCGACAACCGCACCCGGCGCAACTGGCGGCCCGGCGGTAGCCAGCAACGCCGCCAAGCCCACGCTGCTCGCCGATCTGCCGCCGGCGCAGCGCGCCGAACTGCCGCAGATGCTGATCGGCGGCTCGATCTATTCCGACCAGCCGTCGAGCCGCTTCGTCGTCGTCAACGGCCTCGTCGTGCGCGAGGGCGAGACGGCTGCGCCCGGTGTGACGCTGGAGCGCATCGGCCCCAAGTCAGCGCTCGTCCGCTGGCGCGAGATGCGCATCGAGCTGCCGCTCTGAGGCCTGGGCCTGCCGGGGCTGGGCGCGCGGCCCAGTGGCGCCGCGCGGGGCTCGAGGTCGTGGGCGTTGCCGGACCGCCTCGACAGCGGAATGCCCGGTGGCTCAGTGCCCGTCCGCCACCACCGACACGCTGCGCCCGGTGAGGCGCAGGCCGAGTGCCTCGCCGGTGTGCCAGGTGCGGTGCACGTCGGGCGAGATGACGAAAATGTCGCCGAGCGCGGTGGCCACCGTCAGCTCGACGAGGCTGCCGAGGTAGGCCTGCTTCACGAGGTCGCCGGCAAGCGTGCCGGCGCCATCGCCGGCGCCCTCGCCCGCGGGCACCACCTGCCAGGCCTCGGGCCGCACCGCCACCTTCACGGGCCCGGCCGCCACCGGGCGGCGCGAAGCCACGGTGAGCGGGCCCACGCGCACCGAGCCGTCGGCCAGCGCCTCGCCGGCGAAGAGCATCGCCTCGCCCATGAAGCCGGCGACGAATTCGCTGTCGGGCTGCTCGTAGAGCGCCTGCGGCGTGCCGGCCTGGGCGATGAGGCCGGCGTTCATCACGATGATCTGGTCGCTCACCGCCAGCGCCTCGCTCTGGTCGTGCGTGACGTAGGCCACCGTCAGCGCCAGGCGCTGCTGCAGTGCGCGGATCTCCTCGCGCATGCTGCGGCGCAGGCGCGCGTCGAGGTTGGACAACGGCTCGTCGAAGAGCAGCACGCTCGGCTCGAGCACGAGCGAGCGCGCCACCGCCACGCGCTGCTGCTGGCCGCCGGAGAGCTCGCTCGGGCTGCGCCGGTCGTAGCCGGTGAGGCCGACGCTCTCCATCGCCGCGCGCGCGCGCCGCGCCGTCTCTTCCTTGCCGACACCCGAGACGACGAGGCCGTAGCTGACGTTCTCGATGACGTTCATGTGCGGGAAGAGCGCGTAGCTCTGGAACACCATGCTCACGTTGCGCTCGGCCGGGCCGAGCGTGGTGACGTCGTGCCCGTCGACGAGGATGCGCCCGCTCGTGGGCGCATCGAGCCCGGCGATCATGCGCAGCAGCGTCGTCTTGCCGCAGCCGCTGGGGCCCAGGATGGTGGTGAGCGTGCCCTTGGGCACCACGAGGTCGATGCCCTTGACGACGAGCGGCGCGTCGGCGCCGCCATAGCGCTTGGTGACCTGGCGGAACTCGATGCCGGCGGCCGCCGCCACGGCGGCGTTCGGCGCGCCGCCCGCGGCAGGGCGATCGGCTGCGCGCGGGCTGCCGAACGCTTCCGTCGGATGGATGGAGTCCGAGAACTGGGGCTTCAAGCTGCCGCTGCCTTTCTGCGCCCGAGCTGGCGCTCGCCGACGAGGTGCTGGATGGCCGTCGTCGCCAGCGACATCAGCACGATGAGCACGGTGCAGTAGGCGAGCGCGACGCCGTAGTCGCCGTTGCCGACGCGGCCGATGATGTAGGTGGTGGCGAGCTCGTTCTCGGCCGTGACGAGAAAGATCACGGCCGACACCGTGGTCATGCTGCGCACGAAGCTGTAGACGAGCGCGGCCACCAGCGCCGGCTTCAAGAGCGGCAGCACGACGCGCCTGAGCGTCGTGGCGGTGCCGGCGCGCAGCATCGTGCTCGCCTCGTCGAGGTTCTTGTCCAGCTGCTTGAAGCTCGCCGTGCCGGCGCGCACGCCCACCGGCAGATTGCGGAAGACGAAGCACAGCACGATGATCAAGCCGGTGCCGGTGAGCTCGAACGGCGGCACGTTGAAGGCGAGGATGTAGCTCACGCCGAGCACCGTGCCCGGGATGGCGAAGGCGAGCAGCGCACCGAACTCGAAGGCGCGCTGGCCGACGAACTGCGTGCGTGCGAGCAGCCAGCTGATCAAGAGGCCGATCGCGGCGCAGATGGGCGCCGCGATCGCCGCCAGGCGGATCGTCGTGAACAGCGAGTTCCACGCCGTGCCCGCCCACACGAGGCCGTGCTCGCCCCAGGCGAGGGCGAAGGCGGTGGTGAAGTGCCTGAGCGTCGGCGTGTAGTCGCGCCCCCAGGTCTGCACGAAGCCGCCGACGAAGGCGAAGACGTAGACGACGAGCGTGAAGGCGAGCCAGGGGCCGGCGACGCCGATCGCCAGCCGCCGCACCTTGGGCGGCAGCGCCGTCGCCATGCCGGCGTCGCCCTTGCCCGACACCGTCGTGTAGCTGGTGCGCCCGAGCAGCCGCTGCTGGATGAAGAAGACGGCGAGGGCGAAACCGGTGAGGATGAGCGCCAGCGAGGCCGCGCGCCCCTGGTCGTATTGCGCGCCGACGATGGCGAAGAAGATGTCGGTGCTGAGCACCGAGTACTGGCCACCGACGACGATGGGGTTGCCGAAGTCGGCGATGCTCTCGATGAAGCCGACCAGGAAGGCGTTGGCCAGGCCGGGCTTGAGCAGCGGCAGCGTCACCGTCATGAAGGTCTTCTGGCGGTCGGCGCGCAGCGTCTGCGCCGCCTCCTCGAGGCTGGGCGCGATGCCCTGCACGACGCCGCGCATGATCATGAAGGCGATCGGCGTGAAGGCGAACATCTGGGCCAGCCAGACGCCGAACAGGCCGTAGAACCAGCGCGTCGGCGTGACGTCGAAGGCGACCTCGAGGAACTGGTTGACGAGGCCGGCGCGGCCGAAGAGCAGGATGAGGCCCAGGCCGACGACGAAGGGCGGCGTGATGATGGGCAGCAGCGCCAGCACGTTCAGCGGCTTGGCCAGTCGCCGGCCTTTCGTGGTGTCGCCGCGCTCGGCGAAGAGCGCGATCAGCGTGCCCATCGCCGTGGTGCCGGCGGCGCTGAGCAGCGCGAGGAAGAGCGTATTCCAGGCCACGCCGCAGCGCACGCCGCCGGCCACGCACGACAAGCCCCACACACGCTCGTGGCCCAGGCGCTCGCCGAGGGCGCCGAGCGAGAAGCTGCCGTCCTCGCCGAGAAAGGCGCCGATCAGGCTCTTGCCCACCGGCAGCGCCACGAACAGCAGCAGCAGCGCCGAGCAGAACACCACCGCGCCGGCGACGAAGAAGTCGCCGCGGAAGTAGCCCAGCCGCGCGACGCCGGCGCCCAGCAGCATCAAGAGTGCGAGCAGCACGAGCGCGCCGCCCAGGCCGATGCCGAACTGGCCCTGCGCGAGTGCGCCGAACCAGCCGTCGAGGAGCTCGAACGACCAGCCGGCGGTGCCGATCGTGAAGCCGCTGCCGACGAGGCCGGCGAGGCCGAGCCCGGCGCCCGCCACCAGCAGCAGGCCTTGCGGGCGGCCCGCCGGCACCCACGCCCACGCGACAGCGCAGAGCGCGAGGCCGCCGGTGCCGCTCCACAGCCAAGGCCGGCCGTGCAGCAACGCGTGCACGAGGCCGCTGGCGGTCTCGGTGCCGCCGAAGATGCCCGGCAGCGCCTGCCACAGCGGGACGTTCTGCGGGAAGTACCAGGGCAGCAGGGCAAACGCCGCCAGCCCCAGCAGCACCCAGCCGAGCAGCACGCGCTGCGCGCGCGCCCGGCCGGCGTCGGCGGCCGGGCGGCCTCGGGCGCTCGCCGCCGTCACCACATCACCACGTCAGCGGGGCAGCGAGTTGACGTCCTTCTCCCACTTGGAGATCAGGCGCCGCCGCTCGGCGCTGGCGCCGTACTTGGCGTAGTCGTACTTGATGAACTTGATCTTCTTGAAGTCGGGCACGTTGGGGTCGATCTTGGCGGCCTTGTTGCTCGGCAGTTGGAACTGCCTGGCCGCGGCACCGAACTGCTGCGCCTGCGCGGTGAGCGCCCATTCGTAGAACTTCTTGGCCGCCTCGAGGTGGCGCGCGCCCTTGATGATGCTCATCGAGCCGATCTCGGCGCCGGTGCCCTCGGCCGGCGTGATGGTCTCGACCGGAAAGCCCTGCAGCTTCTCGCCCGGGCCGTCGTGCACGAAGCTGATCGACACGCTCGCCTCGCCCCGCGCCACGGCCTTGATGGGGCCGGTGCCGCTGCGCGTGTAGGTCTGGATATTCTTGTGCAGCGCCTTCATGTACTCGAAGGCCTTGTCCTCGCCCATCATCTGCACGAGCGTGGCCACCATCGTGTAGGCGGTGCCGCTGCTGGCGGGGTTGGCGACCTGGATCTCGCCCTTGAATTCGGGCTTCAGCAGGTCGGCCCAGCTCTTGGGCGCTGCCAGCTTCTTCTTGGCCAGCAACTCGGGGTTGTAGCCAAAGCCGAGCGGGCCGCTGTAGATGCCCACCGTCCTGTAGTTGCTCTGCGCCGCCTGTGCCTGCGCCCACTCGTGCAGTTGCGGCAGGCTCGCGCTCTTGTACTCGAGCGACAGGCCCTGCTCGGCCGCCTGCAGGTGCGGGTCGCCGGTGCCGCCGAACCAGATGTCGGTCTTCGGGTTGGCACGCTCGGCGATGAGCTGCGCCAGCGCCTCGCCCGAACCCTTGAGCGACATGTTGACCTTGACGCCGGTGGTCTTGCCGTAGACGGTCTGGATGAGGTTGCACCACTCGGCCTGCACCGAGCAGATGATGTTGACCTGGTCCTGCGCGAGCGCCGGCGCGCTGAACGACGACAGGCAGGCCGCGGCCAGCAGGGCGGTGGGGAGGGAGGGCTTCTTCATCGGGGCCTCGTTCTGGAGTGGCGGCGCGGCGGGCGCGTCCGGCCCGCCTGCATGACGCTTGCACGACGTGACGTGCATGACGCCTGCATGGAAGGACCATGACAACCAAGGGTCGCGGGGATCCTATCCCCGCGTCCGCGCCTTCCCGGGGCGGCGGCGCCCGGATAAACCCGAACCGGCACTCGGCAGCGGCGAAGCCGCGAAACCCGCCACGCCGCCCGGCCCGGCCCGCGAGTGCACCGCTGAGATACTCGCCGCATGCCCCCACCACTGTTCCTTCGGATCGTGCAGGCGCTGGTCGCCGGCATGGCCGGCCTGCTCTGGCCCGCGCTCGCCGCCGCCGCCACCATCGTCATCGGCCCCGAGCGCCAGCCGGCCACCTTCGGCGAGGCGCTCGACCGCGCCAAGGACGGCGACGAGATCGTCGTGCTGTCGGGCACCTACAAAGGCGTGACCGCGCTCATCGAGCACAAGCGCCTCACCATCCGCGGCCAGGGCAAGACGCGCCCGGTGATCCTGTTCGACGGCAAGCTCGCCTCGGGCCGCGCGCTCTTCGTCGTCAAGGGCGGCGACATCCGGCTCGAGAACCTCGAGTTCCGCGGTGCCCGCGCCGCGGGCACCAACGCCGCCGGCGTGCTGTTCGAGCAGGGGCGGCTGGAGGTGGTGCGCTGCGGCTTCTTCGAGAACGAGCACGGCCTCGTGACCGGCAACGTGCGCGAGGCCGAGCTGACGGTGCTCGAAAGCGAATTCGCGCATGCGCCGCGCCAGGTGGGCGCGCTCAACCATCTGCTGCACGTGGGCACGATCGCCAGCTTCACGCTCACCGGCAGCCGGCTCTTCAACGGCTTCGAGGGCCACCTCGTCAAGTCGAGGGCGAGGGAGAGCCTCATCCTCTACAACATGATCCGCGACGGTTCGTCGGGCGAGGCCTCGTACGAGGTCGACCTGCCGAGCGGCGGCCGCGCCACGCTGATCGGCAATGTCATCGGCCAGAGCCCGCGCTCGCAGAACCCGGTGCTCATCTCCTACGGCTCGGAGGGCAAGGTGTGGGACGACAATGAGCTCGTGCTCTCGCACAACACGCTCATCAGCGAGGGCTGGCGGCCGGCGTGGTTCCTGCGCGTGCATGGCGACCGCGTGCCGGGCATGGGCGAGGTGCTGGCGCTGAACAACCTCGTCGTCGGCGGCGGCGTCTTCGAGCTCGGCGCGAGCGGCACCTTCACCGGCAACCGGCCGGCGACGCTGGGCATGCTCGCCGACGTGGTGACCGGTGCCTTCGAGCTGCCGCCCGATTCGATCTGGCGCGGCCAGGTGCCCGACCCGCGCAAGACCTTCGGGCGCGACCTCGCACCGAAGGCCGAGTTCGAGTGGCCGGCGCTCGTGCGCGCCATCCCGCCCGATCGCGCGCGCTGGGCGCCAGGGGCCTACCAGCGCTGAGGCCCAGGCGCGCGGGCGGCACCGAGGTGCTGGGGCAGCGCAGGTCGTTGGGGAAGGGCCGAGGTCGGCCGCGCGTAGAGTGGCGCGGCCAGACAGACCTCGCCGAGGATCCGATGCACGACGCCAAGCCCCTTCGCCCTCTCAACCCCCTTCACCCCGACAGCATCGCCGCCCAGGCCCTGGGCCAAGTGGACGAGCGCACGCGCGCGATCATCCCGCCGATCCACGTCTCCACCACCTACCTGCGCGACGCGGACAACCAGTACCGCTCGGGCCGCGTCTACGCACGCGCCGACAACCCGGCCTTCGATACGGCCGAGGCGGTGATCAACGCGCTCGAGGGCGGCCACCAGGCGATGCTGTTCGCCAGCGGCATGGCCGCGGCGACGGCCTGCTTCCAGGCGCTGGCTCCCGGCGACCATGTGTTGGCGCCGAAGGTGATGTACTGGTCGCTGCGCAACTGGCTGATGGGCTTCGCGACGCAGTGGGGGTTGCAGGTCGAACTCGTCGACATGGCCGACCCGACGGCGCTGCGCGCGGCACTGAAGCCCGGTCGCACCAAGCTCGTGTGGGTGGAGACGCCGGCCAATCCGCTGTGGACGGTGACCGACATCGCCGATGCCGCCGCCGCAGCCCATGGCGCGGGCGCGCTTCTGGCCGTGGATTCGACGGTGGCGACGCCGCTGCTGACGCAGCCGCTCGCGCTCGGCGCCGACATCGTGATGCATGCGGCGACCAAGTACCTCAACGGCCACAGCGACCTCATCGCCGGCGTGCTCGTGACGCGCGAGGACAGCGCCTACTGGCAGGCGCTGCGCAAGCTGCGCGCGCAACTCGGCGGCACGCTCGGCAGCTTCGAGAGCTGGCTGCTGCAGCGCGGCCTGCGCACGCTGCACCTGCGCGTGCGCGCCGCCTGCGAATCGGCGGCGCGCATCGCGGCGCATTTCAGCGCCGCGCACCCGCACGTGGCCGAGGTTCTCTATCCGGGCCTGCCGGGCTCGCCGGGGCACGAAGTGGCCAGGCGCCAGATGAAGGGCGGCTTCGGCGGCATGCTGAGCATCCGCGTCCGCGGTGGCCGCGAAGGCGGGGAGGCGGCGGCCATCGCCACCGCGGCCCACGTGCGGCTGTGGAAGCGCGCCACCTCGCTCGGCGGCACCGAGAGCCTCGTCGAGCACCGCGCGAGCGTCGAGGGTGCGGGCACGCCCGCACCGACGGATCTGCTGCGCTTGTCGGTGGGCATCGAGCATGTGGATGACCTGATCGCCGACCTCGAGCAGGCGCTGGCCAGGGCGCGTCGCTAGCCGGTCGCTAGCCGCGCGGCAGAAGGCCGGGGCTGGCGTTCCGCCGTCCTCGCCCCAGGTCGAGCGACCCTCGACTTCTTCTCATTCGGCCGCCGCGCGCCACGCGCGCCCCGCGGCCACGGGGTGGCCGCGTCCATGGCCGCCAGTCACACTGATACCACCTGTGACAACGCCGCCGCGGGGCGGGCTCCCTTCGGGGGCCCGGAGCGCCCCGCGCTCCCTTCGTGGAGCCGGTGCGCTTCGCGCTCCTGCGCTTCCTGGTGGCCCTCCTGCCCTTGCCGATTCATCTTCGCCGCCTTGCCGGCTGGACCCGATGGTTGCTGCGTGCCGCCGTGGCCTGCGCCGCCGCCCCGGTGCTGGCGCAGCCGCTCGTGCTGCAGGGCGTGACCGGCACCGACCAGCATGGCCGCGCCTTCGAGGCCCGCCAGCTCGCCGGCCGGCCGTTGCTGATGCACTTCGTTTACACCGGCTGCGGCACGACCTGCCCGACGCAGGTGGCCGAGCTCGCGGCCTTGCATGCCGAACTGCCCGAGGCGGCGCGGCGCAAGCTGCAGTTCCTCTCGGTCAGCGTCGATCCGCTGGCCGACACGCCCGCGGCACTGGCCGCGTTCGCGCGCCGCATGGGCGCCGATCGCCCCGGCTGGCGCTTCGTCACCGGCCGCCCCCAGGCCCTCGAGCCGCTGTACCAGCGCATGCAGGTGTTCGATCCGCGGGCCGCGGCGCCCGGGGTCGCCGACCACCGCACCTCGCTCTATCTCTACGCCGCCGACGGCCGGCTGCTGCAGCGCTTTCGTGGCGTGCCGGTCGACCGCGCGCGCCTGCTGGCCGAGCTGAGCCGGCTGTAGCCGCCGCGCCGACAGCACAGGCCGACCGGCGACACCCGATCCAGCCCTACACCCAGAACCGAGAACCAAGAAACGGGACCACCGCATGAGAACACCGAACTCACTTCGCACGCTGGTGCGTGCCGCCACGCCGCGCCGCGGCTTCACGCTTGTGCTCGCCGCGATGCTTGCCGCCTGCGGTGGCGGCAGCAGCACCACGGACGGGTCCGCGGCCGGCGCGGGGTCCGACGGCCGCGGCCGCGCGCTCGCAGCGAACACCTCGCTCGCGGTGCCGATCGTGCAGCCGGCCGACCCGCTCTTCGACAATCTCACGATCCCTGCCAGCGCCGCTACACAGGGCATGTGGGGCCCCCTGCAGGCCTGGCCGATGAACGCCATCCACGCCGCGCTGCTGCCCGACGGCAAGCTGCTCACCTACGGCGCGCCGCAGAACCAGGACGCGCAGGACGGCCGCACCTTCGACGTCTGGACGCCCTCGCTCGGCTTCGGCGGCAGCGCGCATGCCACCAGCTTCGAGGCTGGCCGCAACAACAGCTTCTGCAGCACGGCCGAGTGGCTGCCCGACGGGCGGCTGCTCGTCAGCGGCGGCAACGGCGCGAGGGGCAGCCAGCTCTTCAACCCGGCGACGCAGAGTGCCGCCAACGACACCGCCCAGCTCGCCGACGACCGCTGGTACGCGACGCTGCTGGCGCTGCCCGACGGGCGCGCCGTGATGCTGGGCGGCATCGACCCCTACACCGAGGGCATGTACCAGAACCCGGATGCGGCCCTCCAGAACGGCCAGGTGTCGATGACGCCCGAGCTGTACACGCCGGGCACGGGCTGGCGCAGTCTCACCGGTGCCATCAGCCGCGACGCCTTCGGCCCCGACAACCTGCGCGCGAGCTACCCGCGCGCCTGGGTGGCGCCCAGCGGCGAGGTCTTCGGCATCTCGGCCGACCGCATGTGGTGGCTCGATGTCTACGCCAACGGCGGCACCGGCGCCGTGCGCGTGGCCGGCACCTTCAAGGGCGCGCCGAGCACGACGGCGCCGGTGAACGTGGGCGCCACCAACAGCGCCGTGATGTTCGCGCCGGGCAAGGTGCTGCAACTCGGCGGCAACGGCGGCTTCAACGGCGACGGCTTCCCGGCCAGCAACATGGCCACCGTGGTCGACATCAACGGCGCCGCACCGGTGCTCACCGAGACCGCGCGCATGGCCTTCGCGCGCCGTTTCCCGAGCGCCACCGTGCTGCCCGACGGCAAGGTGCTCGTCACCGGCGGCACGCGCGTGGGCAACAACGGCGGCAGCGACGCCGTGTTCGCGGCCGAGATGTGGAACCCGGCCAGCGGCAGCTGGACGACGCTGGCCGGCGCCTCGCGCATCCGCGTCTACCACTCGGGCGCGCTGCTGATGCCCAACGGCACCGTGATGTCGCTGGGCGGCGGCACGCCGGGCCCGCAATACAACGCCAACGCCGAGGTCTACTACCCGCCCTACCTCTTCCAGCAGCAGGGCAGCAGCTCGGTGCTGGCGGCGCGGCCGGTGCTGACCGGCATCAACGCGCTGAAGATGAAGCTCGGCACGACGCTGCAGGTGGAGATGCAGGACGGCGGCGCCGTCGCGCGCCTGGTGCTCGTGCGCACGGCCACCGTCACGCACTCGTTCAACAACGGCCAGCGTTTCCAGGAGCTGGCCTTCACGCAGAGCGGCGATCGCTTGAGCGCCGAGCTGCCCGCCAGCGCCAACCTGCTGCCGCCGGGGCACTACCAGCTCTTCGCGCTGAACGCGGCGGGCGTGCCTTCGCGCGCCGTCATCGTCACGCTCGAGCCCGGCGCGGCGACGCTGCCGCGCGACGTGCCGCTGACGCTGGAAGCCACGCACGTGGCCGCGTCTTCGATGGGCGTGGACGGCGGCGGCCTCGGCGTGCTGCAGCCGCTCGCCGCGAACCCGAGCGCCGAGCAACTGGCCAGCGGCCGCTTCATCGCGCGCACGGGCCTGGCGGACGCCGCCTGCGTCTCGCTCGAGCTGGCCGCGCAGCCGGGGCAGTGGCTGCGCCACCAGGGCTATCGGCTCAAGCTCGGCACCAACGATGGCAGCGACCTCTTCAAGGCCGACGCCACCTTCTGCCCCGAGCCGGGGCTCGCAGGGCACTCGCTGACGCTGCGCTCCAAGAACTTCCCGACCTACGTGCTGCGCGCGCGTGGCGGCGAGCTGTGGATCGACCCCGAAGCGGCCGACGCCCAGTTCCGCAACACCGCCACCTGGAGCCCGCGCGAACGCCCGGACCTGAACGCGACGCCGCTGCCTGCCTTCACGCCGCTGCCTGCGCCGCCGGTGCAGGCCGGCACCGGCGCGAGCACGGTGACCTGGACGCCGGCGCTCGATGCGGCGGGCCTCGAGTTCAGCTGGACCTTCGGCGACGGCACGCCCGCCACCGCGTGGAGCGCGACGAGCGCTGCGACGCACGCCTTCAGCGCGCCCGGCGTCTACACCGTGACGCTGACGGCGCGCAATGCCGCCGGCCAGAGCACGGGCACGAGCTTCGTGCAGGCGGTCTACGCCGCGCCTGCGGCGACACCGGCGCGCCACTCGTCGGCGATGCTGCTCGAGCCGCGCACGGGCGGCGCGAGCACACGCCTGTGGGTGGTGAACCCGGACAACAACTCGGTGGCGGTGATCGACACCGCCACCAACGCGCGCGTGGCCGAGATCGCCGTCGGCAGCGCCCCGCGCACGCTTGCGCGCGCGCCGGACGGCAGCGTGTGGGTGGTCAACAAGGAAGGCGCATCGATCAGCGTCATCGACGCCGGCACGCTCGCGGTGGCGCGCACGGTGTCGCTGCCGCGAGCCTCGCAACCGTACGGCCTCGTCTTCGCGCCGAACGGCAGCGCCGCCTACGTGACACTGGAGGCCGGCGCGCGGCTCCTGCGCCTGGACCCCGGCACCGGCGCCGAGACCGGCAGCCTCGCCACCGGCGCGACGCCGCGGCATCTCGCGATCAGCGGCGACTCGGCCCGCCTGCTGGTGGCACGCTTCGTCACCGCAGCGCTGCCCGGCGAAGGCACGGCCAGCGTCAGCACCACCGGCGAGGTGGGCGGCGAGGTGTGGGTGATCGACACGACGACGATGACGCTCGCGAGCACCGTGCGCCTGCGCCACAGCGACCGCACCGACACCGAGACGCAAGGCAGCGGCATCCCCAACTACCTGGGCGCGCCGGCCATCTCGGCCGACGGGCGCACGGCCTTCGTGCCGGGCAAGCAGGACAACATCAAGCGCGGCTCGCTGCGCAGCGGCCTCAACCTCGACTTCCAGAACACGGTGCGCGCCATCAGCTCGCGCATCGACCTCGCCGCCGCCACGCCGGTGGAGCTGAGCGCGCAGCGCATCGACCACGACAACGCCGGCGTCGCCAGCGCCGCCGCCTTCGACCCCACCGGCGCCTACCTCTTCGTGACGCTGGAAACCTCGCGCCAGGTGGCGGTGGTGGATGCGGCGCGCGGGCTGGAGCTCTTCCGCATCGAGGCCGGGCTCGCACCGCAGGGCGTGGCCGTGTCGGCCGACGGCCAGCGCCTGTACGTGCAGAACTTCATGTCGCGCAGCGTCAGCATCGTCGACCTGCAGCCGCTGATGGCCCAGGGCCGCTTCACGCTGCCGGCGCCGGTGGCCGTGGGCACCGTGGGCAGCGAGCGGCTCACGGCCACGGTGCTCAAGGGCAAGCAGCTCTTCTACGACGCGCGCGACCCGCGCCTGGCGCGCGACGCCTACCTCAGCTGCGCCGCCTGCCACAACGACGGCGGCCACGATGGCCGCGTGTGGGACCTCACCGGCTTCGGCGAGGGCCTGCGCAACACCATCGCGCTGCGCGGCCGCGCCGGCATGGGCCACGGCCGCCTGCACTGGAGCAACAACTTCGACGAGGTGCAGGACTTCGAGGGCCAGATCCGCGCGCTGGCCGCCGGCACCGGCCTGATGAGCGACACCGCGTACTTCGCCGGCACGCGCAGCCAGCCGCTGGGCGATGCGAAGGCCGGGCAGAGCGCCGACCTCGACGCGCTGGCGGCCTACGTCGGCTCGCTGAGCACCTTCGCGCCGAGCGCCGCGCGCACCGCGAGCGGCGCGCTCAGCACCGCGGGCGCGGCCGGCCGCACGGTCTTCATCAACCAGAACTGCGCCTCGTGCCACAGCGGCACGGCGTTCACGCGCAGCAGCGCCGGCGGCGACAGCCCGGCCAACATCGGCACACTCAAGGCCACGAGCGGCAAGCGGCTCAATGCCACGCTCGGCGGCATCGACGTGCCGACGCTGCGCGACGTGGCCACCACCGCCCCTTACCTGCACGACGGTTCGGCGGCGACGCTGGAGGCGGCGATCAGCGCGCATGCCGGCGTCGTGATCGGCAGCGGCGACCTCGCCAACCTCGCGCAGTACCTGCGCGAGATCGGCAACGAGGAAGCGAGCGCCCCGGCGCCGGCCGCCACCGCCGGCCTGCTCGGCACCTACTACGCCGGCACCTCGCTCGCCGGCACGGCGCTGCTCACGCGCACCGAGGCGGTGGACTTCAACTGGGGCAACGGCAGCGCCGCGAGCGGCCTGCCGGCCGACAACTTCTCGGTGCGCTGGAGCGGCACCGTCACCGTGCCCACCACCGGCAGCTACCGCTTCCGCACCGTCAGCGACGACGGCGTGCGGCTGTGGGTGAACGGCACGCAGCGCATCAACAACTGGACCGACCACGCACCGACCACCAACACCAGCAGCGCCTTCAGCATGACAGCCGGGCAGCGCGTGAGCATCCGCCTCGAGTACTACGAACGAGGCGGCGGCTCGACGATCCGGCTGCAGTGGCTGACGCCGGGCAGCAGCAGCTACGTGGCGGTACCGGCGAGCCAGTTGAACCCGCAGTAGGTCGGGCTGCCTGGGCCGGCGCGGGCCGCGCCGGCCCGGCGCCGGGCGTGGCGACAGGCCGGCGACAGGCCCGGCGACAGGCCCAGCACATGCCCCTGGCCACCCTGGCCGCCGTGAGCACTGCGCACAGCGTGAAGATGAAGTTGCGCTTGCCGCGCCGAAGAAATGCCGTCATCTCGAATGGCGGAAGGTGCAGTGAATTCCGGGGGGTGACCGGCCAAGAGCATGGTGGGCGGCACGGAAGTTGCGCCCCGAACCGGCATGTCCAGGCCCGGCATCGCGATGCCCCCGTCCGGCGGAACGCCGGCCGAAGGCGGCGCCTTGCGCGTGCTGATCATCGACGACGGTGCGCACCGCGCGAGCCTCATCCGTGACGAGCTCACGCGCCAGGGCCACATCGTGGTGGGCGTGCTCGACTCGGCCATCGCCATCCACGACTGCGTGCGCTCGCTCGTGCCCGACGTCGTCATCGTCGACGCCGAGTCGCCCTCGCGCGATACGCTGGAGCATCTGGCTGCGGTGTCGGCGACGCACCCGCGCCCGGTGGTCGTCTTCGCCGAAGACGCGGCGCCGGGGCCGATGCAGCAGGCGCTCGCCGCGGGCGTGAGCGCCTATGTCATCGCCGGCCTCAACCCCGAACGCCTGGCGCCGGTGCTGCAGGTGGCCATCGCGCGCTTCGAGCAGGACCGCGCGCTGCGCGATCAACTCGGCGAGGCGCAGGCCAAGCTCACCGAGCGCAAGCTCATCGAGCGCGCCAAGGGCGTGCTGATGCGCGAATCGGGCCTCGACGAGGAGGAGGCCTACCGCCACATGCGCCGCCTGGCGATGGACCGCGGCCAGCGCCTGGCCCAGGTGGCCGAGCGCATCAACGAGGCGCACGAGCTGCTCAGGCCGCGCCGATGATGCGGTGCACCATGAAAAGGCGCAGCTTGCCATCTGATGGTGCGCGATGCGCGCCGTGCGGGCTGCGCGCAGTGGCTTTTCCCAGGAAAGGTGAGCTGGCACGCCTCATGCAATGACTCTGGCGAGCACCTGCGCAACGACGCGCGTGGTGCATGGTTATCCGGGGCAAAGGCGCCCGACAGGCTGGCTGGCGAACGCACGCGTTTGTCGGCTTCTGTCGAGGCGCCTTTTTCTTTTCTCGGCCCAGTTTCATCGGCCAATTTTCCAGATGGAGTCGCACATGACGTTCGAGGCAAGGGCACAACGAGGGGGTCTGATGAGCGAAGAGCGCAGGACATTCATCAAGGGCTCGGCGGCGCTGGCTGCCGGTGCCGCCGGTGCCGCGGTGAACCCCGGCGCCTGGGCCGCCGGCTCCGATGCGCCGGAGAAGAAGGAGGTCAGGATCGGCTTCATCCCGCTCACCGACTGCGCCAGCGTCGTCATGGCGGCGGTGAACAAGTTCGACGAGAAGTACGGCATCAAGATCATCCCCACCAAGGAGGCGAGCTGGGCCGGCGTGCGCGACAAGCTCGTCAACGGCGAGCTCGACATGGCGCATGTGCTGTGGGGCCTGGTGTACGGCGTGCACCTCGGCGTGGGCGGGCCGAAGAAGGACATGGCCGTGCTGATGAACCTGAACCACAACGGCCAGGCCATCACGCTTTCGAAGAAGCTGGCCGACAAAGGCGCGGTCGACGGCACCAGCCTGGCCAAGCTGATGTCCACCGAGAAGCGCGAATACACCTTCGCGCAGACCTTCCCCACCGGCACGCACGCGATGTGGCTGTACTACTGGCTCGCCACCTACGGGATCAACCCGATGAAGGACGCCAAGGTCATCACCGTGCCGCCGCCGCAGATGGTGGCCAACATGCGCGTGGGCAACATGGACGGCTTCTGCGTCGGCGAGCCCTGGAACCACCGCGCCATCATCGACGGCATCGGCATCACCGGCACCACCACGCAGGAGGTCTGGCGCGACCACCCGGAGAAGGCGCTCGGCACCACCGCCGACTTCGTCAAGAAGAACCCCAACACCTGCCGCGCCGTGATCATGGCCGTGCTCGAGGCCGGCCGCTGGATCGACGCCGGCCTGCAGAACAAGAACAAGATGGCCGAGGTCATCGCCGAGAAGAGCTACGTCAACACGAGCGTCGATGCGATCAACCAGCGCATCCTGGGGCGCTACCAGAACGGCCTCGGCAAGACCTGGGACGACCCCAACCACATGAAGTTCTTCAACGACGGGGCGGTGAACTACCCGTACCTCAGCGACGGCATGTGGTTCCTGACGCAGCACAAGCGCTGGGGGCTGTTGAAGGAGCACCCCGACTACCTTGGCGTGGCCAAGGCCATCAACCAGACCGAGCTCTACAAGCAGGCCGCGGCGCAGCTGAAGGTGAGCGTGCCCAAGAGCGACCTGCGCGCGAGCAAGATGGTCGACGGCGTCGTGTGGGACGGCAAGGAGCCGGCGAAATATGCCGACGGCTTCAAGGTGCGCGGCGCTGCCGCGGCCTGAGCGAAGGAGGGCCCGATCATGGTCAGTGCTGTCTTCCACGCACCCGCTGCGATCTCTGCGCGCGCCGCGAGATCGTCTGTGCCCATGCGTTCTGCCAGGCGCAGTGGGCCAGGCGCCGCCGCTGTCGCCGGCGCCGCTTCGGATGGAGGTGCCGCGAGTGCGCCGGTGCCACTGGCCGCGGCGGGCCCCGCTGGCGCGCAGGCAAACCCGGCGAGCCCCGCACGGCCCGCGCGTGACCCCGTCGACTGGCGCGGCCTCGCCGGCCGCGTCATCGCGCCGATCGCCGGCCTCGCGCTGCTCGTGGGCATCTGGGCGCTGCTGACGCAGAAAGGCGGCTCTTTTCCCACACCGGCTGCCACCTTCGATGCCGCCTGGAAACTCTTCGCCGACCCGTTCTACCGCAACGGGCCGAACGACCAGGGCATCGGCTGGAACGTGCTGAACTCGTTGCAGCGCGTGGGCTTCGGCTTCGGCCTGGCGGCGCTGGTGGGCATTCCGCTCGGCTTTCTCATCGGCCGCTTCGCGACGCTGAACGCGATGTTCGCGCCGCTCATCAGCCTGTTGAAGCCGGTCTCGCCGTTGGCCTGGCTGCCGATCGGCCTGCTCGTCTTCAAGGCGGCCAACCCGGCGGCGATCTGGACCATCTTCATCTGCTCGATCTGGCCGATGGTCATCAACACCGCGGTGGGCGTGCAGAAGGTGCCGCAGGACTACCTGAACGTGGCGCGCGTGCTCAAGCTGAGCGAGTGGCGCATCGCCACGCGCATCCTGCTGCCGGCGGTGATGCCCTACCTGCTCACCGGCGTGCGGCTGTCGGTGGGCACGGCCTGGCTCGTCATCGTCGCGGCCGAGATGCTGACCGGCGGTGTCGGCATCGGCTTCTGGGTCTGGGACGAGTGGAACAACCTCAACGTCGCGCACATCATCGTCGCCATCTTCGTCATCGGCATCGTCGGGCTGCTGCTCGAATGGGCGCTGATGGCGGTGGCACGCCGCTTCGAATACCACTGAACGCGCTCGCGTCACCGCGGAGAAACGCACCATGAAACCGATGCTCCAGATCACCGGCGCGGGCATGACCTTCGCCACCAAGCGCGGCCCGTTCGTGGCGCTGCGCGACATCGACCTCGAGATCAAGCGCGGCGAATTCGTCGCCCTGATCGGCCACAGCGGCTGCGGCAAGAGCACGCTGCTCAACCTGGTGGCCGGGCTCACCACGCCCACCGCCGGCGTGCTGCTGCTCGACGGCCGCGAGCTCAAGGGCCCGGGCCCCGACCGCGGCGTCGTCTTCCAGAACCACTCGCTGCTGCCGTGGCTCTCGTGCACCGACAACGTCCACCTGGCGGTCGAGCGTGTCTTCGGCGCCAAGGAAGGGCGCGCGCAGCTGAAGGCGCGCGCGCTGGCGGCGCTGGAACTGGTGGGCCTCACGCATGCCAAGGACAAGCTGCCCGGCGAGATCTCCGGCGGCATGAAGCAGCGCGTGGGCATCGCGCGTGCGCTCGCCATGCAGCCCAAGATGCTGCTCATGGACGAGCCCTTCGGCGCCCTCGATGCGCTGACGCGTGCGCGCCTGCAGGACGAGCTGATGAAGATCGTCGCCGACTCGCGCGAGCAGGCGACGACGGTGATGATGGTGACGCACGATGTCGACGAGGCGGTGCTGCTGTCCGACCGCATCGTCATGATGACCAACGGCCCCGCGGCCACCATCGGCGAGGTGCTCACGGTGCCGCTGCCGCCGGTGCGCGAGGCGCCGCGCAACCGGCTCGAGATGGCGCACCACAAGGGCTATCTCGAGACGCGCGAGGCGGTGCTCGAGTTCCTGTACCGCAAGCAGGCGCACGTGGAGGCGCTGGCCGCCTGAAGCCGCCCCAGGCGCCTTCAGGACAGCAGGGTCTGCAGGCTGTGCTCGCAGCTCTCGGTCAGGCGGTCCAGGTGCGCGAGCAGGTTCTCGCTGGCCGATGCGAGCGCGGCGGCATCGGCGCTGCGCAGCGCACGCAGCAGCACGAGCCAGCCTTCGCGTGCATCGGCCAGCGCGCGCCTGATCTCGGGCGAAGAGAGCGGCGCGGCCTCGATATCGACCAGCACCTGCTCGAATTCGCCGAGCAGCCGCTGCAGCCGCGCGCTGCGTTCGGCATCGGGCGCCAGCGTCGCCAGCAGCGCCTCCTTGGCCACGCGCTGCGAGCGCATGCGCTGGCGACCGCACAGGTTGACGACGCCGAGCGCGCGGCGCCCGCCCTGTTCCTCGAGCCGCTCGGTGAGCGCCTCGGCGGCTTCGAGCAGGTGCTCGGCGCGCGCGTCGGCCGCCTGCAGCGAGCTGCTGTTCGGCGTGCCGGCCAGCGCCGTGCGCAGCGCCTCCCAGGCGCGCACGGTCGCGGCCAGCGCCTCGGCCTGGCTGCCTTCGAGGCCGAAGGCGGCGAGGAAGTCGACGTTCTCCTGTGCGCGCGCCAGCGCCTGCGTGGCGCGCGTGCGCGCCCCCTCCAGGCGCAGCAGCCGCATCACGGCCAGCGCGAGCAGGCGCTGCGAGAGCATGCGCAGCTGGCCGGCGCGGTTGACCGCCTCCGCCCAGCGCGCCGCATCGACGACGGCGCGCGAGACCTGCACCAGCTTCAGGTTGGCGTGCATCGCGGCGCCGCGCAGCAGCTTGAAGGCTTCGTCCTCGGGCATGCTGCGCGCGCTCATCAGCACGCCCTTGGCGCGGTCGATCCACTTGCGCTCGTCGAGCTGTGCGCGCGCCGCGGCCAGCTCCTCGCGCAGCGCGCGTTCGCGCGCGTGGCGGGCGCGCGCCTCGGCCAGCGCCCCCGGCGCGGCCGCCAGGTCGCTGCAGTGGCTGGCGATGCCGGCTTCGACGAGTGCCGCGGCATCCGCCACCGGCCCGATCCAGGTGATCGGGCAGGGCGGCGCGCCGCGCCATGCCGCCAGCGCGTGCAGCAGCGGCGCGATGCCCTCGGGCAAGCGGCAAAGGACCTGACGCGGTGCACGGGCCTCGACCCATTGCACCAAGGCTGCGCATGGCGTGGCCAGGACGGCGGGCTCGCCGGCTTCGAGCAGTGCCTCGCGCAGCGCCTGCGCTTCGTCGGCGGTCGCGGCGGCGACCAGCAGGGGCGCCGTCGTGGGCGAAAGGTGTGACATGGGGCGCAGGTTACCCGCTCGGCGCCGGGTGGAAACGGGTGGAAGACCGGCCGGGTGGCGGCCGGCACGGCTCTTGCTGCAGTGCGGTAGCGGTGTAACGACGCACCGCTTCAGTGAAGCGCCAACGACGGCGCGTTCTCCACTGGCATCGGGTCCGGTTCTCGGCCCCGATGACATCCACCCACCCCCCGTGCCCGCCCGCAGTGCTGCTGCGGGCTTGTGCCATTGCCCGAGGCCGAAGCCCCATGTCCGCCTTCAAGACTTTCATCCGCTCCGGCCATTGGCCGACGCTCGCCGCGTCGTTCCTGTATTTCGATTTCTGCTTCGCCATCTGGGTGCTCAACGGGGCGATGGCGCCGTTCATCAGCGAGAGCTTCGGGCTCAACGCGGCGCAGAAGGGCTTCATGGTCTCGGTGCCCATCCTGGCCGGGGCGCTGATGCGCTTTCCGCTCGGCGTGCTGGCGCAGTACATCGGGCGCAAGAACGCGGCGATGGTGGAGATGGCGCTCATCGTCGCGGCGCTCGGCTTCGGCTACTTCTTCGTCGGCAGCTACGACAGCGTGCTCGCCATGGGCGTGCTGCTGGGCATCGCCGGGGCGAGCTTCGGCGTCGCGCTGTCGCTCGGCTCGGGCTGGTTCCCGGCGCGCTACAAGGGGCTGGCGATGGGCATCGCCGGCGCCGGCAACTCGGGCACCGTGCTGGCCGTGCTGTTCGCGCCGCCGCTGGCGCAGGCCTACGGCTGGCAGACGGTGTACGGCCTGGCGGCGCTGACGATGCTGCTGCCGATGGCGGTGATGTGGTTCGCCGCCAAGGAGCCGCCCGATCGCGAGAAGCAGACGCTGCGCGAACATGTGGCGTGCCTGTTCGAGAAGGACGGCTGGGCCTTCAGCCTGATCTACATCGTCACCTTCGGCGGCTTCATCGGGCTGGCGAGCTTCCTGCCCACCTACTTCCACGACCAGTTCAAGGTCAGCAAGATCGAGGCCGGCCAGCTGACGATGCTGGCCACGCTGATGGGCTCGGCCGTGCGCGTGGTCGGCGGCTACGTCTCCGACCGCCTCGGCGGCATCACCACGTTGAGCGGCGTGCTGCTGCTCGTGGCGGCCACGCTCACGGCTTGCGGCTTCTCG
Source organism: Burkholderiales bacterium (assembly GCA_016223165.1). Taxonomy (GTDB): domain Bacteria; phylum Pseudomonadota; class Gammaproteobacteria; order Burkholderiales; family Burkholderiaceae_C; genus Rubrivivax. Next base: position 1,125,256 of record JACRPO010000009.1, on the reverse strand, counting down.
GGGCAGTCGCTGGCAGCGACGACGCTCCTGTTCATGCTGTGCTTCGCGGCGCTGGGGGCCGGCAACGGCGCGCTCTTCCAGCTCGTGCCGTTGCGCTGGCCGCTGACGACGGCGGTGGCCGGCTCGATGATCGGCGAGATCGGCGCGCTCGGCGGTGGCTTCCTGCCCAACGCGATGGGGTTGTCGAAGCAGTGGGCCGGGACCTATCTGTTCGGCTTCCTGTCGTTCACCGCGCTGGCGCTCCTGATGCTGGCGATGCTGCGCATCGTGCAGATCCGCTGGACGCGCACCTGGGCAGAGAAGGGCGGTCGAGCGCGCCAGGCCGCACCCTCCTCGCCTGGCGGCCATGCGTCGACGACTGTGCATCTGCGCGGCGCCGCGCCGGCCAGTGCGACGAAGCCCGAGGGGCGGCTGGCATGACTCCCGGCTGCATGGCCCAGCGGCCGCCGCGGAACCGGCTCTGCCGGGCCGCTGGCGGCGCCGCCCCGGGGGGGAGGCGAGCGCAGGTCGCCAGGTGGGGGAACCTATCTCGGCAAGAACAACAGCCAGAGCACCAGCAGCGCGTTGAACAGCAGCGAGACCGCGAGCGCGATCTTCACGAGCGCGGCCGGGTCGCGGTGGATGAGCGGCGTCGGCCCGGCGATGCTCACCGGCCGCGAGGCGCCGCGCTCCAGCGCCAGCAGCAGCTCCTCGGCGGTCTCGAAGCGGTGCCGCGCGTCGCGCGCCAGCGCCTTGGCCAGCAGGTGGTCGAGCCAGATCGGCACGTCGGGCCTGAGGCGCGAGGCAGGCGCAGGATCGCGCCGGTAACGCGCCAGCTGATACGGCTCGATCTCGCCGTAGGGCAGGCGGCCGGTGAGCCACTGGTACAGCGTGGCGCCGAGCGCGAAGAGGTCGCTCGCGGCGTCGGCGCGCGCGCCTTCCCACTGCTCGGGGTTCATGTAGCTCGGCGTGCCGGCATGCAGTTCGCGCTGCGCCGCGCTTTCGCGGCCGCTCACCGCGCTGCCGAGGTCGATGATGCGCCAGCGGCCGTCCTCGCCCAGGTGCAGGTTGGCGGGCTTGATGTCGCGGTGCACGACGCCCAGCCGGTGCAGCCGGCCGAGGGCGCGCGTCAGCGCAACGGCCGCGCTCACCACCTCGGCCACCGCGGGCCGAACGGGGGTGTGTGTGCCGCCGGCGAGCATCTGCTCGAGCGTGCGCCCGCCGTGCCAGTCGAACACCACGTACAGGGCGGTGGCATCGCTGCGCCGCGCATGCACGCGCACGAAGCCTTCGCCGGCCACGCGCTGGCCGAGCCAGGCCTCGTGCGCGAGCATGGCGCGCTCCTCGGGGTCGCTGGCGCGCGCCGGCGAGAGCGTCTTCAGGGCCACGAGCTCGCGCGTGGCGCCGTCGCGCGCCTGCAGCAGGCGGTGCACGCCGCTGTCGGCGACGAGCGCGGTGACGGTGTAGCCGTCGATGACATCGCCCACCTTCAACGTGCCGCCGGCGGGCAGGCGGCGCACGTCGGCGAGTTCGTCGTGCAGCTCGCGTTCCTCGAGGCCGGCGACACGCACGACGAGCGCACTGGCGTTGTCGCGGCTGCCGGCGGCGAGCGCAGCATCGACGAGCGCAACGCTGGCCGCCTGCGCGCTCGCGCCCGCGCGCAGCAGCGCGGCGATGCGCGCCGGCGCCAGCACGCCATGCACGCCGTCGCTCGTGAGCAGGAAGCGGTCGCCGACCTGCACCTCGCCCTGCGAATAGTCGACGCGCACCGTGTCGTCCAGGCCGATGGCGCGCGTGAGCTGGCTGCGCTGGTCGATCTGCTCGAAGGCGTGGTCGTGCGTGAGCTGCACGAGCTCGACGGTTTCATCGCCGCCGGTGCCGATGCCTCCGCTGCCACCATTGCTGTCAGCCGCCGCACTCGCGCCGTGTGCGCCCTGCGCCCGGCACAGCCAGGCGCGCGTGTCGCCCACATGCGCCAGCGTCCAGGTCTGGCCGCGGATGGCCAGCGCCGTGAGCGTCGTGAGCCCCGTGCCGCCCGAACTGGCGCCTCGCGCCTGGCGGCGCCGGTTGTGGTCGGCGAGCCAGGCGTTCTGCGCCGCGATCAGGCGGTCGAACACGACGGTGGTCTCCCAGGTCTCGGGTGCCGCGAAGAAGTCCGCGAGCAGCCCCATCACCGTCGTCTGCGCCGCCTCCAGCCCCTGGCCGCCGGTGGAGACGCCGTCGGCCAGCGCCGCGATCAGCCCGCGCGTGCGTTCGTCGCCGCGCATCGCACCGCCGAAATCCTCGTTCACCTCCCGCGGGCCGCGTCGGCTCGTGTGGCCGATCTCGACATCGAAGCTCATCGCGGCATTGTGAAGGCCGTGGTCGCCAATTCTTGAAGCTTGAAGGAACCTGCCCGATGAAGAAGCACAAGCTCGTGATGGTCGGCAACGGCATGGCCGGCGTGCGCACGCTCGAGGAGCTGCTCAAGATCGCGCCCGACCTGTACGACATCACCGTCTTCGGTGCCGAGCCGCACCCGAACTACAACCGCATCCTGCTGAGCCCCGTGCTGGCCGGCGAGCAGACGCTGGACCAGATCATCCTCAACCCGCTGTCGTGGTACGAGGAACACGGCATCACGCTGCACGCGGGCAAGAAGGTGACGCAGATCGACCGCATCCGCCGCCGCGTGCTGGCCGAAGACGGCACCGCGGCCGAGTACGACCGCCTGCTCGTCGCCACCGGCTCCAACCCCTTCATCCTGCCGGTGCCGGGCAAGGACCTGGCCGGCGTCATCGCCTACCGCGACATCGCCGACACGCAGGCGATGATCGAGGCCGCCGGCAAGTACAAGCACGCCGTCGTCATCGGCGGCGGCCTGCTCGGCCTGGAAGCGGCCAACGGCCTGATGCTGCGCGGCATGCAGGTGACGGTGGTGCACATCATGCCCTGGCTGATGGAGCGCCAGCTCGACAACGCCGCCGGCTCGATGCTGCAGCGTTCGCTCGCCGCGCGCGGCATCAAGTTCGAGATCGGTGCCCAGACCGAGGCGCTCATCGGCGACAAGGATGGTCGCGTGATGGCGGTGCGCTTCAAGGACGGGCGCGAGCTGCCGGCCGATCTCGTCGTCATGGCCGCCGGCATCCGCCCCAACACCCAGCTCGCCGAGGCCGCCGGCCTGCACGTCAACCGCGGCGTCGTCGTCACCGACACGCTGCAGACGGTGACCGACCCGCGCATCTATGCCGTCGGCGAGTGCGCGGCCCACCGCGGCATCGCCTACGGGCTGGTGGCGCCGCTGTTCGAGCAGGGCAAGGTCTGCGCCACGCACCTGGCGCAGTTCGGCATCGGCCGCTATACGGGCAGCCAGACCTCGACGAAGCTGAAGGTCACCGGCATCGACCTCTTCTCGGCCGGCGACTTCATGGGCGGCGCGGGCTGCGAGGAGATCGTCATGAGCGATCCCTTCGGCGGCGTCTACAAGAAGCTGGTCGTCAAGGGCGACCAGCTCGTCGGCGCCTGCCTGTACGGCGACACGGTCGACGGCAGCTGGTACTTCAAGCTCATCCGCGAAGGCCGCAGCGTCTCCGACCTGCGCCAGAAACTGCTGCTGGGCGAAAGCAACATCGGCGACGCCGGCCACCTGGGCCAGAACAAGGCCGCCGCGATGGCCGACGCCGACGAGGTCTGCGGCTGCAACGGCGTGAGCAAGGGCGCCATCTGCAAGGCGATCAAGGAAAAGGGCCTGTTCACGCTCGAGGAGGTGCGCAAGCACACCAAGGCGAGCGCGAGCTGCGGCTCGTGCACCGGCCTCGTCGAGCAGCTGCTGATGTTCACCGCCGGCGGCGACTACAGCGCCGCGCCGAAGAAGAAGGCGATCTGCGCCTGCACCGACGCCAGCCACCAGGATGTGCGCGAGGCCATCCGACAGCAGCGCCTGGTGACGGTGAAGAGCGTCTTCGAGGGCCTGGGCTGGCGCACCCCGAACGGTTGCAGCACCTGCCGCCCGGCCATCAACTACTACCTCATCAGCACCTGGCCGAAGGAGGCGCGGGACGATCCTCAAAGCCGCTACATCAACGAGCGCAGCCACGCCAACATCCAGAAGGATGGCACCTACAGCGTCATTCCGCGCATGTGGGGCGGTGAGACCACGGCTTCCGAACTGCGCCGCATCGCCGACGTGGTGGACAAGTACAGGATCCCCACCGTCAAGGTCACCGGCGGCCAGCGCATCGACCTGCTCGGCGTGAAGAAGGAAGACCTGCCCGGCGTCTGGCGCGACATCGGCATGCCGAGCGGCCACGCCTACGCCAAGGCGTTGCGCACAGTGAAGACCTGCGTGGGCAGCGAGTGGTGCCGCTTCGGCACGCAGGACAGCACGCAGATGGGCAAGGACCTCGAGCGCGCGCTGTGGCGCATGTACGCGCCGCACAAGGTGAAGCTGGCGGTGAGCGGCTGCCCGCGCAACTGCGCCGAGGCCGGCATCAAGGACGTCGGCGTGATCGGCGTCGATTCGGGCTGGGAGATCTACGTCGCCGGCAACGGCGGCATCAAGACCGAGGTGGCGCAGTTCCTGTGCAAGGTGAAGACGGCCGAGGAGGTGCTCGAGGTGAGCGGCGCCTTCCTGCAGCTCTACCGCGAGGAGGGCTGGTACCTGGAGCGCACGGTGCACTGGCTGTCGCGCGTCGGCATGGACCACGTGAAGCGCAAGGTGCTCGACGACGCCGCCGGACGCAAGGCGCTGTGGGAGCGGCTCAAGTTCAGCCTCGAGGGCGAGCCCGACCCGTGGTTCGAGTTCGACAAGGCGCAGGTCGACCTGCGCCAGTTCCAGGCGTTGCAGCCCGCGCTGCCGGCACTGCCCGGGCTGCCGACGCCGCCCGCCAAGACCGAGGAAGTGGCATGAACGCATCGGCTCCCGCATGGACCCCGGTGTGCCGGGTCGAGGACATCCCGGTGCTGGGCGCGCGCCGCATTGCGCGCGAGCGGGGAGTCCAGGTCGCCGTCTTTCGCACGGCCGAGGACGAGGTGTTCGCGCTGCTCGACCGCTGCCCGCACAAGGGAGGGCCGCTGTCGCAGGGCATCGTGCACGGCCGGCACGTGGCCTGCCCGCTGCACAACTGGAACATCGGCCTCGTGGACGGCGAAGCGCGTGCGCCCGATGCCGGCTGCACGCCACGCTTCGCGGTGAAGGTCGAAGGCGGGCAGGTGTTCCTCGACGCCCTCGAGCTGGCCACGAAGGCGCTGGACCTGCGGGCGCCGGTGGCCGGGCCGGGCCAGAAGCCTGATCAGGTCGGCAAGGCCTGCGCCTGACGGCCGCGCGCGAGGAGCCCCACGATGCTGTTCGGTCGCCGTGATCGCAAGCCCATCGCCATCCCGGTGAAGCCGGTGAAGGAGTGGAAGTACACGACCTGCAACTACTGCTCGACGGGCTGCGCCATCGAGATCGGCCTCGACGATGGCGGGCGCATCGTCACCAGCCGCGGCCACGCCGGTGCCGACGTCAACCGCGGCAAGCTGTGCATCAAGGGGCTGCTCGAGCACGAGCTGTTCGATTCACCCGGCCGCGGCAAGGTGCCGCTGATGCGCGCCAAGCCGCACCAGCCGTTCGCGCCCGCGAGCTGGGACGCGGCGCTGGACCGCAGCGCCGCCGAGATCAAGCGCATCCAGGCCACCTACGGGCGCGATGCCTTCGCCATCGTCTCCACCGGCCAGCTGCTGACGGAGGAGTTCTACACGCTCGGCAAGCTGGTGCGCGGCCTCATCGGCACCAACAACTACGACGGCAACACGACGCTGTGCATGGCCTCGGCGGTGTCGGGCTACAAGCGCAGCTTCGGCAGCGACGGCCCGCCGGGCTGCTACGAGGACTTCGAGCACACGCACTGCCTGATGGCCTTCGGCTCCAACCTGCCGGAGCAGCACCCCATCATCTACTGGCGGCTGAAGGAGGCGCTGGAGAAGCGCAAGTTCCCGCTCATCGTCGTCGACCCGCGCGTGACGATGCTGGCGCAGTTCGCCGACATCCATCTGCCGATCACGCCGGGCACCGACGTCGTGCTGCTCAACGCGATGCTGCACGTCATCTTCAAGGAAGGCCTGCAGGACCAGGGCTACCTCGAGGCGCACACGCAGGGTCTCGAGGCGCTGCGCGCGCTCGTGCGGTCTTCCGACTTCGACCCGGTGCACGCGCAGCACGTGTGCGGCATCGACGAGGACCGCATCCGCCAGGTGGCGCGGCTGTACGCGCGCGCGCCGGCGGCGATGAGCATCTGGACGATGGGCATCAACCAGAGCACGCACGGCTCGGACGGCGTCGTCGCGATCAACAACCTGAACCTCGTCACCGGCAACATCGGCAAGCCGGGCGGCACCAGCCTGTCGATCACCGGCCAATGCAACGCGATGGGCACGCGCGAATGGTCCTCGTGCTCGGGGCTGCCGGGCTATCGCGCGCTCGAGAAGGAGAAGGACCGCAAGCAGGTGGCCGACTTCTGGGGCGTCGACGAGGCGTTCTTCCCGGCCAGGCGCGGGCTGACACAGACCGACATCTTCCCGGCCATCGAGACCGGCGAGATCAAGGGCCTGTGGTTGATCGCCACGAACCCCATGACCTCGATGCCGAACCAGCCGCGCATCGTGAAGGCCATGCAGCAGCTCGAGTTCCTCGTCGTGCAGGACGTCTACGAGGACGTCGAGACGAACGAGTATGCGCACGTCTTCCTGCCGGCGGCGGTGTGGGCCGAGAAGGAGGGCTGCCACACCAACACCGAGCGGCGCGTGAACCTGACGCGCAACGTGCTGCCGCCGCATGCCGACTCGAAGCCCGACTTCTGGATCTTCAACCAGATGGCGCGGCGCTTCGAGGACCGCCACCGCATCCACTTCCCCGAGCGGCCCGAGGGCGCCTTCGAGGAGATGAAGGTGCTTTCCAGCGGCGCCGGCCGCACGCTCGACATCACCGGCATGAGCTACGACCGCATCGAGGCGGCGCGCGGCATTCAATGGCCGTACTCCGAGGCCATGGCGCGCGAGGACGAATTGCGCGTCGGCCGGGCGGGCGCCGGCGGCACGGGCATGAAGGAGGGGCAGGAGTTCAAGGGCAACGCACGCCTGTACGGCGACGGCCTCTTCCAGACCGAATCGGGCCGTGCCAACCTCATCGCGCTGCCGTTCGTCGACAACAACGAGCGCCCGGACGGCGAGTTTCCGTTCTGGCTCAATTCGGGGCGCGTCGTCGAGCATTTCCATACGCGCACGCGTACCGGCAAGATCGGCAACTGCAACAAGTTCAGCCCGACGCCGTACATGGAGATGAATCCGGACGCGGCCGCGGAGCTCGGCGTGGCCCATGGCAGCTATGTGCGCGTCGTCAGCCGCCGCGGCGATGCGGTGGTGATGGTGCAGTGCACGCAGCGCGTGCCGCGCAACATGCTGTTCATCCCCTTCCACTTCCACGATTGCGTCAACCGCCTGACGCTCGGCCTGCTCGATCCGTATTCGCGCCAGCCGGCGTTCAAGCAGAACGCCGCGCGGGTGGAGAAGATCGACCAGCGAGACCAGAAAGAAGCGGCGCAGCTGAACCTGGAACGCCGGGCGTTCTGAAACTACGGCGGGAGCACCTCGAGATGTTGAAGATCGGCGTTGATCCTCGTACCGGCGAGGCCTTCCTGCAGGCCGGCCCCGCCGCGCCGCCGGCAAGCCTGAAGCGCGCCGTGGCCCCTGCCCCTGCACGCCCGTTGTGGGAGCCGCGCACCGAGGAGCGCCCCTACGCCTTCCTGCCCGAAGTGCCGCTGCCCGAGAAGAACCGCTGGGGCGAGAAGATCGACCTCGTCGAACGCACCGAGGGCCGCGCGTCGCTGCGCCCCTCGCTGCACATCAACGACAACCCCACGCCCGGCCGCAACCCCCACCGCGGCAAGCAGCACGGCTTCTACTTCACCGCCGACAACTGCATCGGCTGCCACGCGTGCGAAGCGGCGTGCAGCGAGAAGAACGAGAACCCGCCGCATCTGGCCTTTCGTTCGGTGGGTTATCTCGAAGGCGGCAGCTGGCCCGATTTCAAGCGCCTCAATATCTCGATGGCGTGCAACCACTGCGACGACCCGGTCTGCCTGAAGGGCTGCCCGACGCGCGCCTACACGAAGCACGCCGAATACGGCGCCGTGCTGCAGGACCCCGACACCTGCTTCGGCTGCGGTTACTGCACCTGGGTGTGCCCGTACAACGCGCCGCAGCTCGACCCGGTGAAGGGCCAGGTCAGCAAGTGCAACATGTGCGTCGACCGCCTCGAGGTGGGTTTGAAGCCGGCCTGCGTGGCCGCCTGCGTGGGCAATGCGCTGGACTTCGGCGTCATCGAGACCGTGCCCGAGAACCGCGAGCAGGCGCGCATCGACCTGCCCGGCTTTCCGAGCCCGGAGATCACGCATCCGAACATCCGCTTCCAGCAGATCCGCGAACTGCCCGACGAACTGAAGCGCACCGACTCGATGCCGGTCAAGTACCGCCGCGACGAAAGCGGTGGCTACCGGCCGGCGGTGGATCCGAAGACCGGGCACGAGCGGCAGTGGAACCTGCGCCGGCTGAGCTCGCGCGAAAACCCGCTCGTGCTGTTCACGCTGACGGCGCAGATGGCGGCGGGCGCCTTTGCGCTGGCGTTTCTCGGTGCCGCCTTGGGGCCGGCGCTGGGCATGGCGGGCTTTGCCGAATTCGCGCGCTCGCCGGCGTATCTGCTGCTGGCGGCGATCGCTTTCGCTTCGGTGTGCTTCGGGCTCTTCATGTCGACGATGCACCTGGGCAAGCCCCGGCGCTTCTACCGCGGCTTCAACAACCTGCGCCATTCGCCGGTCTCGCGCGAGGGGCTGGGAATTGCGCTCTTCATCGCCGGCCTGGGTGCGCACCTCGTCTTCACGCTGCCGCAGCAGGGCTGGCTGCAACACGCTCTTGCCAGTGCGCTCGGCTTCGCGTTGCCGGGCAGCTGGCAGGCGCTGGCGGCGGCGGGTGCGGCCGCCGCTGGCACCGTCGCGGTGGTGGCCGCGGCCGCGGGGCTGTACTACATGGTGCGCTGCTATCGCATCCCGGCGCGGCCGTTCTGGAACCACTGGCAGGTGGGTGCCGCTTTCGGCGGCAGCACGCTCGCGCTCGGCGCGCTGCTGGCCGCCGCGGTGATGTTGCCCACGCTGGCCGGGCCGGCGCGCGCCCCGGTGGCGATGGTCTGCGCCGCGCTGCTGCTGGCCGGCGTGCTCGTCGAAGCCATCGGTCTCGTCGCCCATGCGCGCGCCCTCGCTCGCGCCGACCACGAGGGCGCCGCATCGCACTACGTGCAGCGCACGGTGTTCGGCCACACCTACCGGGCGCGCAACGTGCTGCTGGGCGTCAACGCGCTGCTCGCGCTGGCGGCGCTGGCCGGCTTTGCATCGGGCGCGGCGTGGGCGCCGGTGGCACTGCTGCTGGCCGGGCTGCTGCAGGTCGCGGCCAGCCTCGTCGGGCGTGCGCTCTTCTATGTGCTCGTGATTCCGACGACGATGCCCGGGGCCTTCTTCTGGAAGAACAAGGGCTTCGAGGAGCACGCGCGCGCGATCGGGCTGGACCTGAAGCCGCAGGTGGGCGTGGCGCCGCTCAGGCACTGACGAGGCGCTGACCGGCCCTGGTTCGCGTGGGCGTTGGTCCGCGCGGGCCGCGGGGGCCCGCCCGGCCCGCGTGGCCCGGCGGCGCTCCTTCGCCGGGGCCGCGCGCGCACTGGTTCAGCTCGCGCTGGTTCGCATTGACCGGCGGCTGAAACGGCGGCATCATGATCGATGTAACCTGATTACATCGCGTCATTCGCGTCCGTCTCATGTCCTTCGATCTCGTGCTCTTCGGCGGCACCGGTGACCTCGCGTGGCGCAAGCTGATGCCGGCGCTTTTCCAGGCGTGGCGGCACGGCAAGCTGCCGATCAGGAACGGCGGCGGGCGCATCCTCGCCGTGGCGCGCGACGAGCGCAGCGACGACGAGTACCGCGCCTACATCCGCGACAAGTTCGCCGGCGTCGAGGAGGCCAAGAAGCCGAGCGACGAGGAGTTCGCCCGTTTCGCCGAGCTGCTGCACTACCGGCGCATGGACCTCTCGCAGCCATCGCACTACGCCGGGCTGAAGGAGTGGATCGACGCGCGCGGCGCCGACACGGCGGTGCTGTTCCTCGCCACTGCGCCGAACCTCTTCCCCGTCATCTGCGCACAGCTCGGCGCCGCGGGTCTGAACGGCCCCAACGTGCGGCTGGTGCTCGAGAAGCCGCTCGGCCACGACCTCGAGAGCGCCCGCGAGATCAACCGCATCGTCGGCGCGAGCTTCACCGAAGCGCAGGCGCTCAGGATCGACCACTACCTCGGCAAGGCGGCGGTGCAGAACGTGATGGCGCTGCGCTTCGGCAACGCGCTGTTCGAGCCGCTGTGGCGGCGCGACAGCATCGCGAGCATCCAGATCACGATCGCCGAGAGCATCGGCGTGGGCACGCGCGGCGACTTCTACGACAAGATCGGCGCGCTGCGCGACATGGTGCAGAACCACGCGCTGCAGCTGCTGACGATGCTCGCGATGGAGCCGCCGTCGAGCAACGACGCCGACGCCATCCGCGACGAGAAGCTGAAGGTGCTGCGCTCGCTGAAGCCCTTCAACGCCGAGACCGTGGCGCGCGACGTGGTGCGCGGCCAGTACCGCGCCGGTGCCGTCGGCGGGCAGGCGGTACCGGGCTATCTCGAAGAGGCCAAGGTGCCGCCGCGCAGCAACTGCGAGACCTTCGTCGCGCTGCGCACCGAGGTGCAGAACTGGCGCTGGGCCGGCGTGCCCTTCTACCTGCGCACCGGCAAGCGGCTGGCGGCGCGCGACGCGCACATCGTCGTCACGTTTCGCGAGGTGCCGCACCCGATCTTCCCGGGCACGCACCAGGCCAACAAGCTCGTCATCAAGCTGCAGCCCGAGGACGGGCTCGAACTGCACCTGCTCGCCGCCAAGGGTGCCACGAGCGCCCTGCAGGGCCACGAGATGCTGTCGCCGGTGTCGCTGGACCTCGACTTCGACAAGGCCTTCCCGACCGAGCGCGTGGGCGGCTACGAACGCCTGCTGCTCGATGCACTGGCCGGGCGGCTGAGCCTGTTCGTGCGCAGCGACGAGCAGGAGCAGGCCTGGCGTTGGGTGGAGCCGATCCTCGCCGCGTGGAGCGAAGACTCGGCCGGCCCGCGCCCCTACAAGGCCGGCGGCTGGGGCCCGGCAGCGGCCAGCGCCCTCGTCGCGCGCGACGGAAACGCGTGGTCCGAGGAGATGTGAGCCGGGCCGCGCGCGCGTGTGCGGCGACGACATCGACGACCGCGACGACAACGACAGCAGCGACAACAGCGGAGACACACCCGATGCTCGAACGCATCCGCGCCGCCATTCCGGCGCTGCCGCCGGCCGAGCAGCGCGTGGCCAAGGTGCTGCTCGCCGACGCGCGCGGTTTCGCGACGTTGCCCGTGACCGAGATCGCCGAACGTGCGCACGTGAGCAAGCCCACCGTCGTGCGCTTCTGCCGCAGCGTCGGCTACGACGGGCTCGCCGACTTCAAGCTCAAGCTCGCCGGCAGCGTCAACGAGGGCGTGCCCTTCGTGCACCGCTCGGTCGACGAGGACGACAAGGCCGGCGACATCGTCGTCAAGGTCGTCGACAACGCCGTCGCTGCCTTCCTGCGCTACCGAAACGCGGCCGGCCAGCAGGCGATGGAGCAGGCCATTGCCGCGCTGGCCGAGGCCGGCCAGGCCGGCCGGCGCATCGAGTTCTACGGCGTCGGCAACTCCGGCATCGTGGCGCAGGATGCGCAGCACAAGTTCTTCCGCCTCGGCGTGAGCTCGGCCGCCGTCAGCGACGGCCACGTGCAGGTGATGAGCGCGACCATGCTGCGCGAGGGCGACTGCGCCGTGATCATCAGCAACTCGGGCCGCAGCCGCGACCTGCTCGACGTGGCGGAGATCGCGCGGCGCAAGGGCGCCACGGTCATCGTCATCACCGCCAGCGGCTCGCCGCTGGCCAAGGAGGCGATGCAGGGGGGCGCGCGGCACGTCCTGCTCGCCGCCGACCACCCCGAGGATGCCGACCGCTACAGCCCGATGGTCTCGCGCCTGCTGCACCTCGTGATCATCGACATCCTCACCACCGGTGTCGCACTGCGCCTCGGCTCGGCACGGCTGAAGCCGATGCTCGCCGAGATCAAGCGCAACCTGCGCCAGCGGCGCTATGCGGCGGCCGAGCGGACCGGCGTGGAGTTCGCCGACGGCGGTGTCAGCCCGAGCAGCTCGGCCACACCGTAGAGCGCGGCCAGCTGCGCGAGCTTGTCGGGTGCGCCACCGAGCTCGAAAGCGCAACCGGCACCGAGAGCGAGCCGGCGCGCGTGCAGCAGCACGGCGAGCACGGAGGTATCGAAGCTGTGCAGCGCGCTCGCATCGATGGCAAGTGGCGCCCGCTCGCCGCCGGGTGCCACCCCCTGCATCACCGCCTGCTCGGCGCTGCGCGCGAGCGTGCTGGCCTCGGCGAGGGTGGCGGTGGCGGGCAGTTGCAGCGAGGACATCGTGGGCCCCATGTGAGTCGATGTGAGCTCCAGGTGAGCCTCATGTGGTCTTCTTGGGGCCCCCGGCCGTCTTGTTCTGCTCGACGAGGCGTGTGATGAGCGCGTCGATGCCGCCGCTGCCGCCGAGCACCTGTGCGAACTGCGAACGGTAGCTCTGCACGAGCCAGATGCCGCCGACGTTGACGTCGATGATCTTCCAGGCGTCGGAAAACTTGTCGAGGCGGTAGTCGAGCTTGATCGGCTCGCCCGTGCCGCGCACCTCGCTCTGCACGACGACCTGCGTGCTGCTTTGCACCGGCGCCGTGCGCGTGATCTCGACCTTCTGGTCGCGGATCTGCGTCAGCGCGCCGGCGTAGACGCGCACGAGCAGCGTCTTGAATTCGCTTTGCAGCTTGGTGCGCTGTTCGGGCGTGGCTTCACGCCACTTCGGGCCAACGGCGCTGCGCGTGACGACTTCGAAGTTGACGCTCGGCATGACCTTGGTGTCGACGAGCGAGAGGATCTTGTTGATGTCGCCGGCCTGGATGGCCTTGTCGGACTTGACGCTGTCGATGACCTCGGTGGAGATCTGGCGCACGAGCGCATCGGGCCCGGCGGCCTGCTGCGCGCGCGCCGGGGCCGGCGTGGCGAGCACGGCCACGGCGACCAGCGGCATCAGCTGCGCCAGCGAACGGGCGACGAGGGCAGCGGTGGAGAAAAGTCTCTTCACGGAGTGTTCCTTTCACGGGCGACCGGTGGGGTCGCAAGCCAGTTAACGCGAGGGCCGTGTTGCGGGTTCACTGCGGGTTCACCTGCGCGGCCCGACCTTTGGGGGACATCTCCCGCGTTGGCTGTCATTTCTTGGGCTTGGCGTCCTTGGCGTCGGGGGCCTTGCCGTCTTCCGGTTCGTCGTCGAAGGTTTCCATCGGCGGCGCACCGTCGTAGACGGCGTCCTGCCGGCGCTGCAGATAGGCATCGCGCAGGAAGGTGTAGCGATCGAGCGCCACGCGGTCGAGCAGGTCGCCGGCCGCGAGCAGGTTGGTGCGTGAATGGACCACGGCCAGCGCCGCGGTGGCGTAGCGGCCGGTTTCGGTGGCGGGCAGGCGGCTCGGCTCGAACGGCATGTCGACGAGGGTGCCGAAGGAGTCGCGCACCGTGCGCGGGCCGAAGAGGGGCCACACGATGTACGGGCCCGGGCCCACGCCCCACTTGCCCAGTGTCTGGCCGAAGTCCTCGGAGTGGCGCGTGAGCTGCATCTCGCTGGCGGGGTCGAGCAGGCCGCCGAGGCCGACGAAGGTGTTGACGAAGAAGCGCGTGCCCATGTTCAGGCCCGACTCGAGCTTGCCTTGCAGCAGGTGGTTGACGGCCGACCAGGCGTCGCCGATGTTCCCGAGCACGTTGCCGACACCGCGGCGGACGAGCTCGGGCACGTTGTCGCGATAGGCCAGGGCCACGGGCTTCAGGACGGCCTGGTCGAGCGCATCGTTGAACGCGAAGACCTTGCGGTTGAAGGCTTCCCAGGGGTCGGCCGGGTGGGTGCCGACCGGCGGCGCCCCCGGTGCGGGCGGCGCCGAAGCGCAGCCGGCGACGAGCAAGGCCGCCCACACGCCGAGCGCGCCCAACCATGCGCGGCTGCGGGAACGGATCACTTCTTCGGCTCCGAGGCGGCGGGCGCGGGCGCAGCGGCGCCGTTGTTGCCGGCGTTGCCCGCATCGGAGGCCTTGCCGGTGAGGAACTGGCCGATGAGGTTTTCGAGCACCACGGCGCTCTGAGTCTGCGCGAGCGTTTCGCCGGCGGCGAGGTCCTTGTCGTCGCCGCCGGGCTCGAGGCCGACGTACTGGTCGCCGAGCAGGCCGGCAGTGAGGATCTTCGCCGCGGTGTCCTTCGGGAAGCGGTAGCCGCGCTCGATCTCCATGATCACCACGCCCTGGTACGACTTCGGGTCGAGGCTGATCGCCCTGACGCGGCCGACCACGACGCCGGCCGTGCGCACGGGCGCGCGCGGCTTGAGGCCGCCGATGTTGTCGAAGCGTGCCAGCAGCGCATAGGTGTCGCCACCGCCCACGTTGCCGAGGTTGGCCGCCTTCATCGCCAGGAAGACGAGGCCGAGCATGCCCAGCAGCACGAACGATCCGACCAAGGTCTCGATGCCTCGCCTACCCATGATTTCTTCCCATGATTGTTTGCTCCCGGTCCTGGCACGCGCAGTTCAAGGCGTCGAGAACATCAGTGCGGTGAGGATGAAGTCCATGCCGAGGATCCACAGCGACGAGATCACGACCGTGCGGGTCGTCGCATAGGCCACGCCCTCGGGCGTCGCCTCGGTCTCGTAGCCCTGGTACAGCGCGACGACGGTGCAGATGACGCCGAAGACCATCGACTTGACGATGCCGTTGCCGACGTCGCGCCCCACGTCGACGCCCGTCTGCATGATCGACCAGAAGTTGCCGCCGTCCACGCCGATCAGCAGCACCGCCACCACCCAAGCGCCGAGGATGCCAATGGCCGAAAACAGCACGGCCAGGATGGGCATGGAGACGATGCCGGCCACGAGCCGCGGCGCGAGCACCCGCTGCTTGGGGTCGATGGCCATCAGCTCGAGCGCGGCGAGTTGCTCGCCGGCCTTCATGAGGCCGATCTCGGCCGTGAGCGACGTGCCGGCGCGTCCGGCGAACAGCAGCGCGGTGACCACCGGCCCGAGCTCGCGCACGAGCGACAGGTTGACGACCAGCCCCAGGCTCTCGGCGGCGCCGTAGCGCACGAGCGCGTAGTACATCTGCAGCGCGAGCACGAAGCCGACCGCCATGCCGGAGGACAGGATGATGACGAGCGAGCGGTTGCCGATGGCGTGCACCTGCACCACGACCAGGTAGAAGCGGCGCATCGCCGGCGGTATGGCGCGCAGCAGCTCGTAGAAGAAGAAGCTGGCGTGCCCCCAGCCGCGCAGCTGGTCGAGCGCGACGGCGCCGATGCGGGCGACCATGTCCATCAGCGCATCCCCTCCGGCGCCGGGCCCTGCACGCCGAAGTCGACGGCCATGTCGGGCGCCGGGTAGTGGAACTTCACCGGGCCGTCGGGCTCGCCGCGCGTGAACTGGCGCGTCTCCGGATCGGCGCTCTCCATCAGCTCCTTCGGTGAACCGTGCGCGACGATGCGCCCGCCCACCGCCATCAGCACCACGTAGTCGCTGATGGCCATGCACTCGGGCACGTCGTGGCTGACGACGAGCGAGGTCGAGCCGGTGACGTCGTTGAGCGTGCGGATGAGCTTGGCGGCCACGCCCATGCTGATGAGGTCGAGGCCGGCGAAGGGCTCGTCGTACATGATGAGTTCGGGGTCGAGCGCGATGGCGCGGGCGAGCGCGATGCGCCGCGCCATGCCGCCCGAGACCTCGCTGATGCGCAGACTCGCGGCGCCACGCAGGCCCACCGCGTTGAGCTTCATCAGCACGATGTCGCGGATCAGCGGCTCGGGCAGGTCGGTGTGCTCGCGCAGCGGAAAGGCGACGTTGTCGAAGACCGAGAGGTCGGTGAACAGGGCGCCGAACTGGAACAGCATGCCCAGGCGCCGGCGCAGGCGGAACATCTGCGCCTGGTCGCGGTGGTTGAGCACCTCGCCATCGAAGACGACGCGGCCGGCATTGACACCGTGCACACCGGCGATCAGCCGCATCAACGTCGTCTTGCCGCAGCCGCTGCCGCCCAGGATGGCGGTGATCTTGCCGCGCGGGAACTTCAGCGAGATGTCGTTGAGGATCAGCCGGCTCGAGTCGTAGCCGAACGTGACGCGGTCGATCTCGATGAGGGTGTCGTCTGACTTCTTCTCTTGGTTCAAGCGACGCAGGCCCCAGGACGGCGGGCGAGGCACGAAATTGCGCGGATTCTGGCATAGGGCACATCGGCGCACAGGCCGGCCCTCGAAGTGGGCTTGCGGCGCGCCGGGTGGCGCGCCGGTGCTGCCGATAATCCGGCCCCAGCCCCCGAAGGACCCCGAAGATGCTGGAAAAACTGAACAGGCTGAGCGAGTCGCATGGCGAGATCCGCGCCGGCCGCGGGCTCGCCTCGGGCGTGGTCGCCCTGTCGCTGGCGGTGCTCTGCTTCCTCGGCGTGCTGGCGTTCCACTTCCCCGAGTACCTGACCACGCCGCAGCTGCGCAGGAGCTACGACGTGGCGCTGATGCGCCAGCTGCTGTACTGGTCGCTGGTGTTCGCCGGTGCCGTGGCGCTGTTCAACATGGTGTTCGGCCGCGTGCGCTGGCTCTCGGCCGGGACTTTCGTCCTCATCGGCCTGGCGCTGGCGCTCGGCGGCCACAAGGTCGAGGTGGACCCGGCCTTCCCCGATGGCACGCCGTACGTCGGCCTGGACTGGTTCATCCTCGACCTGCTCGGCTCGACGCTGCTCTTCGTCTTCATCGAGAAACTCTTCCCGCTGCGCCGCGGGCAGCCGGTCTTCCGCGACGAGTGGCAGACGGACTTCCACCACTTCCTCGTCAACCACATGATCGTCGGCTTCGTGCTGCTGGCGACCAACCTGATGGTGCACAAGCTCTTCGGCTGGGCCGTGAAGGACGGCCTGCAGGCCTGGGTGCGCGACCTGCCGTTCTTCGTCGCGCTCTTCCTCATCGTCCTCGTTGCCGACCTCGTGCAGTACTGGACGCACCGCGCCTACCACGAGGTGCCGTCGCTCTGGCGGCTGCATGCCGTGCACCACAGCGTGAAGAGCATGGACTGGCTGGCCGGCTCGCGCCAGCACATCCTGGAGCTGCTGATCACACGCACGCTCGTGCTGGCGCCGATCTTCGTGCTCGGCTTCGGCAAGGAGGTGATCGACGCCTACATCGTCATCGTCGGCTTCCAGGCGGTGTTCAACCACGCCAACGTCAGCGTGCGGCTGGGGCCGCTGCGCTACGTCATCGTGACCCCCAACTTCCACCACTGGCACCACGCGCAGGACAAGGAGGCGCTGGACAGGAACTACGCGGCGCACTTCGCCTTCCTCGACCACCTCTTCGGCACCGCGGTGCAGAGCGATCGCGAGTGGCCGGCCGAGTACGGCGTGCTCGGCGACTACGTGCCCAGGGGGTTCTGGCGGCAGCTCCTGTTTCCCTTCACGTGGAAGGGCGGCTGAAGCGGCTGAAGCGGCCTCAGCGCGGCAGCGTCGAGCTGCCCATGAGGTATTCGTCGACGGCGCGCGCGGCCTGCCGGCCTTCGCGGATGGCCCACACCACGAGGCTCTGGCCGCGCCGCATGTCGCCGGCGGCGAAGACCTTGTCGACGTTGGTGCGGTAGCCGCCCTCGGCTTCGGTATGCGCCTTGGCGTTGCCGCGGCCGTCCTTCTCGACGTTGAAGGCCTCGAGCACGGCGCCGACGGGGCCGACGAAGCCCATCGCGAGCAGCACGAGGTCGGCCTTCCATTCCTTCTCAGTGCCGGCGACCTCGATCATCTTGCCGGCCTGCCACTGCACCTGCACGGTCTTCAGCGCGCCGACGCGCCCCTTCTCCTTGCCCTTCTTGTCACTGGCGGCGATGAATTCCTTGGTGGCGATGGCGAAGGTGCGATCGCAGCCTTCCTCGTGGCTGGAGCTGGTGCGCAGCTTCACCGGCCAGTAGGGCCACACGAGGGGCTTGTCCTCCTGCTCGGGCGGCATCGGCATCAGCTCGAACTGCGTGACGCTGGCGGCACCGTGGCGGTTGCTGGTGCCGACGCAGTCGCTGCCGGTGTCGCCGCCGCCGATGACGATGACGTGCTTGCCGGTGGCCATGATCTGGCCCCTCTTGGCCGATGCGGCCGACGCGGCCGACGAGCCCGACGATCCCGATGGCAGCTTGTCGCCGGCCACGACCTTGTTCTGATGGGGCAGGAACTCCATCGCGAAGTGCACGCCGTCGAGCTCGCGGCCGGGCACGGGCAGGTCGCGCGAGGCCTCGGCGCCGCCGGTCAGCAGCACGGCATCGAACTCGGCTCGCAGCTGCTCTGCGCTCACGGTCTCCTTGGCGTCGCTGGTGACCTTGGGCTCCTTGCCGTCCTTGCCGACGAGCGTGCCGACCAGCACGCCAGGGCGGAAGAGCACGCCTTCGGCCTTCATCTGCTCGATGCGGCGGTCGATGTGGCTCTTCTCCATCTTGAAGTCCGGGATGCCGTAGCGCAGCAGGCCACCGATGCGGCTGTTCTTCTCGAAGAGGGTCACGGCGTGGCCGGCGCGCGCGAGCTGCTGCGCAGCCGCCAGGCCCGCAGGGCCGCTGCCGACGACGGCCACCTTCCTGCCCGTCTTCACCGCCGCCGGCTTCGGCTTCACCCAGCCCTCGGCCCAGGCGCGGTCGATGATGGCGTGCTCGATGCTCTTGATGCCGACCGCGTCGTCGTTGATGTTGAGCGTGCAGGCGGCCTCGCAGGGCGCAGGGCAGACGCGGCCGGTGAACTCCGGGAAGTTGTTGGTCTGGTGCAGCACCTCGATCGCGGCGGCCCAGTCGGCCGCGCTGCCGCGATACACGAGGTCGTTGAAGTCCGGAATGATGTTGTTCACCGGGCAGCCGCTCGTGCAGAACGGCGTGCCGCAGTCCATGCAACGCGCGCCCTGCTGCTTGGCCTGCTCGGCATTGAGGCCGATGACGAACTCCTGCCAGTTCTTCAGCCGCAACTGCACGGGTTCGTAGCCTTCTTCGAGGCGTTCGTATTCGAGGAAGCCGGTGACCTTGCCCATCGTCGTGTTCCAGTGAGACGCTCGTTCGATCTGTGCGTTGCGAGCGGCGCGGCGCGCACCACTCGCTACACACTACTTCACTACTTCGCCGGCACCGAGGCGCTGGCCCGGGCCTTGCTCGTGGCCTGCTCGGCTTCGGCTGCGGCGGCCTTCTCGGCACGTTGCAGCAGCACGCGCTTGTACTCGTGCGGCAGCACCTTGACGAAGCGGGCGCGCGATGCGGCCCAGTTGTCGAGGATCTCGCGCGCGCGCAGGCTGCCCGTCCAGCGGTGGTGCTCCTCGACGAGCTTCTTCAGCAGCGCCTCGTCGGGCATCTCGCGGTGCAGGCCGGCGAGGAACGTGTTGCGGCCCATCTGCTCCTCACGCGCCAGCACCTTCTCCAGGCCGACCATGCTCGTGTTGCAGCGGCTGGCGAAGTGGCCGTCCTCGTCGTAGACGTAGGCGACGCCGCCGCTCATGCCGGCGGCGAAGTTGCGGCCGGTCTTGCCGAGCACGACCGCGGTGCCACCGGTCATGTACTCGCAGCCGTGGTCGCCCGTGCCTTCGACCACGGCGGTGGCGCCCGACAGGCGCACCGCGAAGCGCTCGCCGGCGACGCCGCGGAAGAAGGCCTCGCCGCTGGTGGCGCCGTACAGGGCCGTGTTGCCGACGATGATGTTCTTCGTCGCGTCGCCGCGGAAGTCGATGCTCGGGCGGATGGCGATGCGCCCGCCCGACAGGCCCTTGCCGGTGTAGTCGTTGGCGTCGCCGATCAGGTACAGCGTGATGCCGTTGGCCAGGAAGGCGCCGAAGCTCTGGCCGCCCGTGCCTTCCATCTGCATGAAGATGGTGTGGTCGGGCAGGCCCTCGGGGCGCTGGCGGATGAGCTCGCCCGACAGCATCGCGCCGACGCTGCGGTTGACGTTGCGCGCGTCCTCCATGAACTGCACCTTCTCGCCCTTCTCGATGGCGGGACGGCAGCGTTCGATGAGCTTGTTGTCCAGCGCCCGGGCGAGGCCGTGGTCCTGCTCCTGCACCTGGCGGCGCGGCACGTCGGCCGGCACTGCCGGCAGGTGGAAGACGCGGCTGAAGTCCAGGCCGCGCGCCTTCCAGTGGGCGATGCCCTTCCTGGTGTCGAGCAGGTCGGCGCGACCGATCAGCTCGTCGAAGGTGCGGATGCCCAGCTGCGCCATGATTCTCCGCGCCTCCTCGGCGACGAAGAAGAAGTAGTTGACGACGTGCTCGGGCTTGCCGGCGAACTTCCTGCGCAGCACCGGGTCCTGCGTGGCCACGCCCACCGGGCAGGTGTTGAGGTGGCACTTGCGCATCATGATGCAGCCCTCGGCCACCAGCGGCGCGGTGGCGAAGCCGAACTCGTCGGCGCCGAGCAGGGCGCCGATGACGACGTCGCGGCCGGTCTTCATCTGGCCGTCGGCCTGCACGCGGATGCGGCTGCGCAGGCGGTTGAGCACGAGCGTCTGCTGCGTCTCGGCCAGGCCCAGCTCCCAGGGCGTGCCGGCATGCTTGATCGACGACCAGGGGCTGGCGCCGGTGCCACCGTCGTGGCCGGCGATGACCACGTGGTCGGCCTTGCACTTGGCCACCCCGGCGGCGACCGTGCCGACGCCGACCTCGCTCACGAGCTTGACGCTGACCGAGGCACGCGGGTTGGCGTTCTTCAGGTCGTGGATGAGCTGCGCGAGGTCTTCGATCGAGTAGATGTCGTGGTGCGGCGGCGGGCTGATGAGGCCGACACCGGGCACGCTGTAGCGCAGCATGCCGATGTACTCGCTCACCTTGCCGCCGGGCAGCTGGCCGCCCTCGCCGGGCTTGGCGCCCTGCGCCATCTTGATCTGGATCTGGTCGGCGCTGACGAGGTACTCGGTGGTGACGCCGAAGCGGGCGCTCGCCACCTGCTTGATGCGGCTGCGCAGGCTGTCGCCGGCCATGAGCTCGTAGTCGGCCTGCATGACCTTGGCGCCGATGATGTCGCTGACCTTCGTGCCGGCGGTGACCTTGATGCCCTTCAACTCGTTGCGGTAGCGCGCCGGGTCCTCGCCGCCTTCGCCGGTGTTGCTCTTGCCGCCGATGCGGTTCATAGCCACGGCGAGCGTGGTGTGCGCCTCGGTGCTGATGCTGCCCAGGCTCATCGCGCCGGTGGCGAAGCGCTTGACGATCTCGCTGGCGGGCTCGACCTCCTCGACGGGAATGGCCTTGCCCGGGTCGACCTTGAACTCGAAGAGGCCGCGCAGCGTCATGTGGCGACGGCTCTGGTCGTTGATGAGTTGCGCGTATTCCTTGTACGTTTCCCACTTGCCGGCGCGCGCCGCGTGCTGCAGCTTGGCGATGGCGTCGGGCGTCCACATGTGCTCTTCGCCGCGCACGCGCCAGGCGTACTCGCCGCCCGCCTCGAGCGTGGTCGCGAGCGTCGGGTCGTCGCCGTAGGCGGCGCGGTGCATGCGGATGGCCTCTTCGGCCACCTCGAACACGCCGATGCCGCCCACCTGCGTGGCCGTGCCGCGGAAGTACTTCTCGACGAAATCGGCCTTCAGGCCGATGGCCTCGAAGATCTGGGCGCCGCAGTACGACATGTACGTGCTGATGCCCATCTTGGACATGATCTTCGAGAGGCCCTTGCCGATGGCCTTGGTGTAGTTGTAGAGCGCGCGTTCGTTGGTCGGGGCGTTCACCTCGCCGGGCAGCGAGCCCTGCAGCTCGACGATCGTCTCCATCGCGAGATAGGGGTGCACGGCTTCGGCGCCGTAGCCGGCGAGCACGGCGAAGTGGTGCACCTCGCGCGCCGAGCCCGTCTCGACGATGAGGCCGGCGGTCGTGCGCAGGCCCTCGCGCACGAGGTGGTGGTGCACGGCCGAGAGCGCCAGCAGCGCCGGAATGGCCACCTGCGTGCGGCTGGCGTGCCGGTCGGTGATGAGGATGATGTTGTGGCCGGTCTTCAGTGCGTCGACGACCTCGGCGCAGAGCGAAGCGAGCTTGGCCTCGACCCCTTCGCGGCCCCAGGCGAGCGGGTAGGTGATGTCGAGCTCGTAGCTCCTGAACTTGCCGTTGGTGTGCTTCTCGATCGTGCGCAGGCGCGCCATGTCGTCGAAGTCGAGGATGGGCTGGCCGACCTCGAGACGCATCGGCGGGTTGACGGCGTTGATGTCGAGCAGGTTCGGCTTCGGCCCGATGAAGCTGTTCAGGCTCATCACGATGGCCTCGCGGATCGGGTCGATCGGCGGGTTCGTGACCTGCGCGAAGAGCTGCTTGAAGTAGTTGTAGAGCGGCTTGTTCTTGTCCGACAGCACGGCGAGCGGGCTGTCGTTGCCCATCGAGCCGACGGCCTCCTCGCCGTTGGCGGCCATCGGTGCGAGCAGGAACTTGAGGTCCTCCTGCGTGTAGCCGAAGGCCTGCTGGCGGTCGAGCAGACTCTCGGCGAAGACGGACCGCTCGCCCTCGGCCGGGATGGCGTCGAGGCGCACGCGCACGTTCTCGATCCACTGCCGGTACGGGCGCGCGTTGGCGAACTGGTTCTTCAGCTCCTCGTCGTCGACGATGCGGCCCTGCTCGAGGTCGATGAGGAACATCTTGCCGGGCTGCAGGCGCCACTTGCGCACGATGCGGCTCTCGGGGATGGGCAGCACGCCACTCTCGGAGGCCATGACCACGAGGTCGTCGTCGGTGACGATGTAGCGCGCGGGCCTGAGGCCGTTGCGGTCGAGCGTGGCGCCGATCTGCTTGCCGTCGGTGAAGACCATTGCCGCCGGGCCGTCCCAGGGCTCGAGCATCGCCGCGTGGTACTCGTAGAAGGCGCGCCGGCGCTCGTCCATCAGCTCGTGCTGCTCCCAGGCCTCGGGGATCATCATCATCGCCGCGTGCGCGAGCGGGTAGCCGGCCATGACGAGCAGCTCGAGCGCGTTGTCGAAGGTGGCGGTGTCGCTCTGGCCCTCGAAGCTGATGGGGTAGAGCTTCTTCAGGTCGTCACCGAGCACCGGGCTCTTCATCACGCCCTCGCGCGCGCGCATCCAGTTGAAGTTGCCCTTGACGGTGTTGATCTCGCCGTTGTGCGCGACGAAACGGTAGGGGTGCGCGAGCGGCCACTCGGGGAAGGTGTTGGTGGAAAAGCGCTGGTGCACGAGCGCGAAGGCCGACACGACACGCGCATCCTGCAGGTCGCGGTAGTACTGGCCGACCTGGTCGGCGAGCAGCAGGCCCTTGTAGATGACGGTGCGGCAGCTCATGCTCGGCACGTAGTACTCGCGGCTGTGCGTGAGCCTGAGCCTCTGGATCGCGGCGCTCGCCGTCTTGCGGATGACGTAGAGCTTGCGCTCGAGCGCGTCGGGCACGATGACGTCGTCGCCGCGGCCAATGAAGATCTGGCGGATCACCGGCTCCTTGGAGCGCACGGCCGGGCTCATCGGCATGTCGCGGTCGACGGGAACGTCGCGCCAGCCGAGCAGCACCTGGCCCTCCACCTTTACGGCGCGCTCGAGTTCCTGCACGCAGGCCAGGCGCGACGCATGTTCCTTCGGCAGGAAGATCATGCCGACACCGTATTCGCCGGGTGGGGGCAGCTTGACGCCGAGGGACCCGTCGGGGGCTTCGCCCTTGGCGGCCATCTCGGCGCGGTAGAAGTCGTCCGGGATCTGGATGAGGATGCCGGCGCCGTCGCCCATCAGCTTGTCGGCACCCACCGCGCCGCGGTGGTCGAGGTTCTCGAGGATCTTGAGGCCCTGCTCGACGATGCCGTGCGCGCGCTGGCCCTTGATGTGGGCGACGAAACCGACGCCGCAGGCGTCGTGCTCCTGCGTCGGGTCGTACAGGCCGGCTTGCGCCGCGATGGCCCTCTCGGCGGCGGTGGCGGTGGCGGTGCCAGCGGCCGGGGCAGGGGTGGGCAGGGGCGGGTGGCGGTCGGACATGAAGAGCTCCAGGGCGTCATGGCGCCTCGACGCCGAAGGCTATCGCAGCGCAACAATCGGGGCAATCGTTTTGAAATAGGGTCAGAACATAAATGCAGCCGCTAGAGATCGATCGACGAATTAAGTAGGGACACATCACCGCACCGAATGCGTACTTCGGGTGGACCTGTGGCACCGAGTCGGACGGTCCCGGCCGGGCGCCGGGCCCCTTCAGGTGCGGCGCGCGGGCCGCCCGCGAGGACGGGGGGCGATCCGAGGCCCGTCGAAGGCGGCCAGCCGGCGAACGAACGCCTCGTCGCCGCAGACCCAGCCCCCCGTGAGGCAGCGTCGCAACCGCGCCACCTGAGGGTCCGGCAGCGGCTCGGCGAGCAGGCTCGCATAGGCGCTCTCGCGCTCGAACGGCGTGTTGCCCAGCGACCAGTACTCCTGCGGGTCGACGAGGGTGCCGTCGCGCCTGCCGCCGCAGCGGTGCGCGGCACTCGTGACATCGCGCTCGGCGGCGCCGTCGACGAAGCGCAGCGCACGCAGGGTCCAGAGTCCCGGTTCGATGGGTGCGCTGCGAAAGCGCCCCGCCCAAAGCGTTCCGGACCGCGCGTGGTGGCGGTTGTAGGCGCTCACATAACGCCGGCCGATGGCCTGCACCCAGCGTGACAGTGCGGCATCGGTGGGCGGCGTGACCAGGGTGCGCAACTCGCCCGGCAGCAGCGCATAGGCATGGACCGGCATGGCCTGGGCTGCTGCGGCGTCACGCAGGATGGCCAGGAAACGCGTGCGATCGTCCGGCGTCGGAAACGGCTGCAGCCCGGCCAGCGCCGGCAGCGACACGAGGTGCGCCAGGCCGGGGATCACCAGGCGATGCTGTCGCGCCATCGTCAGAGGTCGGCGAAGACCCGGCGCCCGGTGAGCCGCTCGTGCTCGCGCAATGCAAAGCGGTCGGTCATGCCGGCGATGTAGTCAGCCACTGCGCGCGGCACGTCGTCGGTGGCCGCGAAGTCGGCCGGCATCTCTTGCGGGCGTGCGCGATAGGCCTCGAAGAGCTCGGTGATCACCTGCTGCGCCAGCGACGTGGTCTGCGTGACCTGTGCGTGCCGGTACAAGGCGCCGAAGAGGAAGTGCTTGAGCGCATCGACCTCCTCGCGCTGGTGCAGCGAGAACGACACCAGCGCGGCGCTTCGCCGCACGGCCTCGACGTCGCCGGGCCGGGCGGCGGCCAGGGCGGCCTCGGTGGCCTGAACGACATCGGCGATGAGCGCCGCCAGCAGCCGGCGCAGCGTCTCGAACACGAGCCTTCGGCCGGGCTGTACGGGTGCGGCGGCGGCCAGGCTGCTGGCCTGGCCGGCATCGAGCGCGACCTCGTGCCAGCGTGCGAACAAGGGCACGGCCTCGAGCTGCGCGGGCTGCAACAGACCCGAGCGCAAGCCGTCGTCGATGTCGTGCGTGCAATAGGCGATCTCGTCGGCCAGGTTGACGAGCTGCGCCTCGAGGCTGGGCTGGCCGCCGTCGACGAAGCGCCGTGCGGGCCCGTCGGGTTCCACCGCGCACAGGCGCAGCGCATTGCGGCGCGAGCAATGCTTGAGGATGCCTTCGCGTGCCTCGAAGCTGAGGTTGAGACCGTCGAACGCGAAGTAGCGCTGCTCCAGCCGGTCAACGACGCGCAAGCTTTGCAGGTTGTGCTCGAAGCCGCCGTGCGCGGCCATGCAGGCGTGCAGCGCATCCTGCCCGGCGTGCCCGAAAGGCGTGTGGCCGAGGTCGTGCGCGAGCGCAATGGCCTCGACGAGGTCTTCGTTCAGGCGCAGCTCGCGCGCGGCCGAGCGAGCCACCTGGGCGACCTCGAGCGAGTGCGTGAGCCGCGTGCGGAACAGGTCGCCTTCGTGGTTGACGAAGACCTGCGTCTTGTAGACGAGCCGCCGGAAGGCGGTGCTGTGAACGATGCGGTCGCGGTCGCGCTGATGCTCGTCGCGCGTGGGGGCGGGCGGCTCCGCAAAGCGGCGCCCGCGGCTGCGCCCTGGCCGGCAGGCCCAGGGTGCGAGCCCGGCGGCGTCGCGGCCGGCGCTCACAGCCGGGCGCTCACTGCCGGCCGGGGCCGCCGGCCGGTGCGGCCTCGCTGTGCCGACGAATGACCTGCAGCACGCGGTCGTCCGCGGCCGGCCGCAGCCCGGCGCGGCCGGGAGCCTCGATCAGCACGAAGCGGATCTCGCCGGCCTCGGCCTTCTTGTCGTGGCGCATCAGGTCCAGCCAACGTGCATCGGGCATCGCCGGCGCACGCGTCGGCAGGCCGGCGCGCGCGACGAGTCGTTCGATGCGCTCGGCGTACGCGGGCGGCACGAGCCCGAGCTCGGCCGAGAGATAGCCGGCCAGCACCATGCCGCACCCGACCGCCTCGCCGTGCAGCCAGGTGCCGAAACCCAGGCCGGCCTCGATGGCGTGGCCGAAGGTGTGGCCGAAGTTGAGGATGGCGCGCTGGCCGCTCTCGCGCTCGTCGGCACCGACCACCGCCGCCTTGATCTCGCAGCTGCGCTGTATGGCCAGCATCAGCGCGTCGGCGTCGCCGGCCAGCAGCGCGTCGAGATGCTGCTCGATCCAACCGAGGAAGCCGTCGTCGTAGATGGGCCCGTACTTGATGACCTCGGCCAGGCCGGCGACGAGCTCGCGCCGCGGCAGCGTCTGCAGGGTCGCGAGATCGCAGACCACGCGCAGCGGCTGGTGGAACGCGCCGATCATGTTCTTGCCGAGCGGGTGGTTGATGGCGGTCTTGCCGCCGACCGAGCTGTCCACTTGCGCCAGCAGCGTCGTCGGCACCTGCACGAAGGGCACGCCACGCATGTAGGTGGCGGCGGCAAAGCCGGTGATGTCGCCGACCACGCCACCGCCCAGCGCATAGAGCAGCGTCTTGCGGTCGCAACCGGTGCCGAGCAGGTGGTCGTAGATGCGCTGCAGCGCGGGCCAGGCCTTGTGTTCTTCGCCGTCGGGCAGCAGCACGTGCGTCACGCGCCGGTGGTGGGGTGCGACGGCAGCGCAGAGCTGCGACCCGTGCAGCGCCCAGATCGTCGGGTTGCTGACGATGACGGCGTCGGCCGAGCGCGGCAGGCCCGACCACGACTGCGCTTGCGCGATGAGCCCGGGGCCGATGCGGATCTCGTAGCGGCCGCCCGGAGTGTCGACGTCGACCCGCGTCGAACGCGGCGCCGGGGTCGTGTCGGCGAGGGCGGGCGGGGTGGCGGAAGTGGTCGCGCGCATGGCGGCGCGAGTGTAAGGCGCCCGTTCAGCGCGGCAGGCGTGGCTGGTCGACCGGCGACGGGACCTGTTCGGGGCTCACGAGCCCGGCCAGCTCGAGTTGCATGAGCACCATGCCGACGAGCGCGTTCACCGAGGGCCGCGCGGCCTCGACCACGAAGTGGGCCGTCTTGCGGTACAGCGGATCCCGCTCGCGGTACAGGTCGCGCAGGCGCCGCAGCGGATCGGCCACCTGCAGCAGCGGGCGCTGCGTGTCGTGGCGCAGGCGCCGGTGCAGGTCCTCGGGCGTGGAGCGCAGGTAGAACACCTGCGTGCGCCCATGCAGCGCGTCGCGGTTCGATGGCCGCAGCACGGCGCCGCCGCCGGTGGCGAGGACGCAGCCGCTGGCGAGCGTCAGCTCATCGATGGCCTCGGCCTCGGCATCCCGGAAGGCGGGCTCGCCATGCGACGCGAAGTACTCGCGCACCGGCATGCCGAGCCGGCGCTCGATCTCGTGATCGCTGTCGACGTAGCGCAGGCCGAGGTGCCGCGCCAGGTGGCGGCCGACGGTCGACTTGCCGCAACCGGGCATGCCGACGAGGGAGAGGGTGAGTGGAACAGGGGGCGCGGCCACGCCCCGGAGTATCAGGCCGCGAGCGAAGGACGGGCTGCCGACACGGCCGAGCCGCGCTCGCCTGTTCAGTTCGAGTTGTTGCAGCCGGCCAGTCGACCGTAAGGGCTGATCCGATAGGCCGGTTCGACGTCCTTGGCGCCCCTCGACGCGGCGTCTCGCGGCACCGGCTCGAGCACGTACGTCGCGCGACCCTCTGTGCCCGAGACACCCGAAGCCGCTACGGTGATCCACGCGTCGACCCAGGTGGCAAAGCTCTTCGCGTACGTGATCTCGACGATCGCCGAGCCGTCGGCACGCGTGCGCGGATCGATCAAGCGAACGGTGACATCCGATCGCCCCGGATCGAGACGTACGTTGCCGCTGAGGTCTTCGCCGGTCTCGAGCACACCATTTCGGTTGCTGTCTTCATTGAGGCATACCGCAGTATCGATGCCGCCTACCTTGTCCCACTTCTCGGCAATCACCGCGTACTCGCCCTTGCGGTATCGCGGGAGATCGAGCGACACCGACAACGGCACATCTGACTTGGCGTTGCCGGCGGAGTCGGCGACGCTGACCAGGAAGCGCTTGGTGAACGTCAACTCACCGACCACGATCTCCGCGTTCGTGCCGATCGAGACGCCCAGAGGCTCGGACACCACTGTCAGGCGAACCAATGCACTCGTCGCGCAGTTGAGCAGATTGGGGTCCGAGTCTGTGTTGCCGTAACACGCGCGGACAGTGACACCGTCGGTGGGGCTGCTTCGCGTGCCGGGTATGTAGGCCGTGGTGACGATCCCATTCGCGTCGGAGTAGAGGGTGGTATTGCCCGTGGAGAACGTACCGCCGATCAGGTTCGGGTCGTTGGCGAGGTCGAATCGGACGCGCACATCCTTGATCGGGGCATTGCCGGCGGTCAGGAAGAGGGCGCGAATCTCGGACCGATTGGCCGTCGACCCCGCACCGTTGACACCGACGACGCTGGGGTTGGCCGAGACCGATGCCGAGGCGATCGCCACCGTAACCGGGCCGACGGTGCCGCTGGACTGCACACTGACCGTCTGCGTGTCGGTGACGCCGGCAATCGTCGTGGCGATGCTGAACGTCCCGGCCGTCGCGCTCGCGGTGTAATTGAAGTTGTAGTCGCCGTTGGCGCCAGTGGTCCCGGTGGCCGACGTAGGGCTCATGCCGGGTGCTGAAACGGACACGGCTTGCCCGGCCATCGGATTGCCGGCCTGGTCGACAACGCGATACTGCACCGCCGCCGCCGTCGACGGGGCGACCACCGCCGGCACCAGCGTACCGTTGATCTGCGTGCCGGTCACTTGCACGGTGGCCGTCTTGACGACACTGCCTGAAGTCACTGTGACCGTGATCAGTCGGTTGGCGCGATTGCCGCCGATCCCGAGCGACGCCGTGATCTTGCCGGTACTGTCGGTCGAACTGGCGCTCTGCGTCACGACGCCTTCGTTGTCGGCAGCGACCAGCACGGTTGCCCCGGCTACGACCACTCGGGACACATCGACCGCGGTGATCGTGAAATTGATCGTGCTCGAAGCGGTGTTGGATAACTGGGTGCCGCTCGCATCGACGATGAGGTCGGATGCCGTCGGAGTCGGCGTACCGCCACCTCCGGTGTTGCCATTGCCGAACGGTGTCGTGCCTGTGTCGCCGCCGCCGGCGCCACAGGCGGCGAGCGCCGCGAGCCCGGAGAGCGCGAGCACAGAGAAAAGTTTGCGAAGCATCGTCGTCATGTTCACGAGTCCCTGATTCCGCCCTGCTAGCAGCAGCGTTCGGCCCAAAGTTTGGCAGCCCTCGCGGCGGGTCAGCGCGCGGCGGAACGGTCTGTCACGACTTTCGGCGTGATGAACACCAGCAATTCGGTCTTGTTCGTCGAACGCACCTTGTTCTGGAACAGATAGCCGAGGATCGGGATGTCCCCCAGCAGCGGCACCTTGTTGATGGTGTCGCGCTCGTTCTGCGTGAAGATGCCGCCGATGACCACGGTGCCGCCGTTCTCGACCAGCACCTGCGTCTTCACGTGCTTGGTGTCGATGGCGAAGCCGGCCACGGTCGGAATGCCGACGCTGTCCTTCGTGACGTCGACGTCGAGGATGACGTTGCCTTCCGGCGTGATCTGGGGCGTCACCTCGAGCTTGAGGCTCGCCTTGCGGAAGGCGATCGAGGTCGCGCCGCTCGACGTCGCCTGCTGGAACGGCAACTCGGTGCCCTGTTCGATGAGGGCCTTCACCTGGTCGGCGGTGATGACGCGCGGGCTCGAGATGATCTTGCCGCGGCCCTCGGACTCCAGCGCCGAGAGTTCCAGGTTGAGGAACCGGTTGGCCGTGGCCCCGAACAGCGACAGCGCAAAGCTTGCCGCCGTGCTGCCACCGAAAGCGCTGGACGAGACGTTGGCCGGCAGGCTGACGAATTGCGTGTTGTTGTAGGTGTTCGCGGCGCCCGGCTGCAGGGTCGTCGTGCCGATGGCGTCGTAGTTGCCGCCGA
Organism: Burkholderiales bacterium; assembly: GCA_016223165.1. Taxonomy (GTDB): domain Bacteria; phylum Pseudomonadota; class Gammaproteobacteria; order Burkholderiales; family Burkholderiaceae_C; genus Rubrivivax. The sequence continues at coordinate 1,094,816 of JACRPO010000009.1, read as the reverse complement.
CGGCGACGCGGTTGCCGTCGGCGATCGGCCATCCCGGCGTGCCGCCGCGCACGCCGCGCAGGTCGTTGGCGCCGAACTTCACGCCGAGGGCCCGGCCGAAGGTGTCGTCGGCCTCGACGATGCGCGCCTCGATCAGCACCTGGCGCACCGGGATGTCGATCTTCGCGATGAGTGCCTGGATCTCCTCGAGCTTGGACGGGATGTCGCTGACGAAGAGCTGGTTCGTGCGCGACTCGAAGATGAGCGAGCCACGCGGCGACAGGATGCGTGTCGTCGTGCTACCGCCGCCGGAACCAGCCGCACCGCCGCCTTGCGCGGAAGTCGTTCCGAGCAGGCCGCGCGCCACGTCCTCGGCCTTGGTGTAGTTGAGCTGGTAGGCCTGCGTGCGCAGCGGCTCCAGTTCGGCCACCTTGCGGCGCGCCTCGAGGTCGGCCTGCTCCTTGGAGGCGAGCTCGTCCTTGGGGGCGATCCACAGCACGTTGCCGCTCTTGCGGACCCCGAGGCCCTTGCTCTGCAGGATGATGTCCAGCGCCTGGTCCCAGGGCACGTCCTTGAGGCGCAGCGTGACGCTGCCGGTGACGGTGTCGCTGGTGACGACGTTGAAGTTGGTGAAGTCGGCGATGACCTGCAGCAGCGCGCGCACTTCGATGTTCTGGAAGTTCAGCGACAGCTTCTCGCCCTGGAAGCCCGGCCCCTGCGTGAGTTTGTTCGGGTCGACCTTCATCGGCCGCACCTCGAGCACGAACTGCGTGTCGGTCTGGTAGGCGCTGTGCTCCCAGGCCCCGGTCGGGTCGACGACCATGCGCACGCGGTCGCCGTTCTGGAAGGTGGATACGGTGCGCACCGGGGTGCCGAAGTCGGTGACGTCGAGACGGCGGCGCAGGTTGTCGGGCAGCGTCGAACGCAGGAATTCGACGACGAGGCTCTGGCCTTGCTGGCGGATGTCGACGCCGACCTGGTTGCTCGGCAGGTTGACGATGACGCGGCCGGCGCCGTCGCTGCCGCGACGGAAATCGATGTCGCGCAGGCTCTGCGGCGTCGTGTTCTGCGAGGGTGCGAACTGCGTGCTCTGCTCGCCGGCCGAGGCGACGGCAGGGGCGCCGCCGCCGGCGGTGTCGAGCACCAGCAGCAGGGTCTTGCCCTGCACCTGCGCGCGATAGCCCGAGGCCTGCTTGAGGTTGAGGACGAGGCGCGTGCGGTCGCCGGCCTGTGCCACGCTCACCGAGCGCAGGTTGCCGACGTTGATGTCGACGCTGTTGCGACCCATCGCGTTGCCGACGCCGGGCAGGTCGATGGCGATGCGTGGCGGCTGCTGGATCGAGAAGCCGCTCGGCACCGCGGGCAGCGCCTCGCTAAGCTCGATGCGCACGACCTCGGTGCCGGCCTGTTGTGTGCTCGTGATCGACTGGATCGCGTTCTGCGCCCAGGCGGCAGCAGGCGAAAGGGCCAGGAGAGCGGTGGCCAGGGCGGCTCGGCAGCGGAGGGTCATGGTGCGTGTCTCCTGGGGAATCTGCGTGCGTGTCGGTTGGCCGGCTTTCATCGTCCCCTCTCCTGAAGCTGCAGGGTCGCCGGGCGCTCGATCCATTCGCCCGCAGCGTCCTGCACGATCTCGCGCAGGGCGATTTCAGTCTCGCCGATGCGCGTGATGCGGCCGTAGTTCTGACCGAGGTAGTCACCCACCTTGACCTGGTAGAGCAGGTTGTCGACGCGCAGCAGGCCGTAGGGCCGGCCCTGCTTGTTGACGCTGCCGACCATGCTCATGGCATCGAGCGGGAACGCCTCCAGCGGCTCGCGCCGGCGGTTCAGCTCGGCGGCGAGCAGCGAGTTCGGTTGCCGCGCCTCCTGCTTCAGCGCCACGCTCAGCTTCTGCTGGCTGAAGGGGTCGACCGCCTGCGCGCTGGCGTAGGGCTGGGGGTTGAATTTCTTCGGCGGCGCGAGCGGCGTGACGCTCGGCTTGACCTCGCGCTTCTGCTGCTCCATCCACTGCTGGAGCTCCTCGTGCTCGGCGCCGCAGCCCACCACGAGCGCTGCGGCCGCGAGGCCCAGCACCGCCAGCCGGCGGTGCCCCGATCGAGCGCCGGGCGTCATGGCTTGGCTCCCGGCTTGGCCGCGGCCTGTTGGGCCTTGCGCTGTTCGGCCACTTCGGCGGCGTCGAGGTAGCGGTAAGTGCGCGCCGTGGCATCCATGGCCAGGATCCCGTCCTTGGCCGGGACGATGTTGAGGTTGTGCAGCGTCACGATGCGCGACAGGTTCGCGACGTCGGCGGTAAAGGAGCCGATGTCGTGGTAGCGGCCGCTGACGCGGATGGCGATGGGCAGTTCGGCGTAGTAGTCCTTCACCTGCACCTGGCCCGGGCGGAACAGCTCGAACAGCAGCCCGCGGCCGAGGCCGGCCTGGTTGATGTCGGACAGCAGCGCGTCCATCTCCGCCTTGCCCGGCAGTTGTTTCTCGAGCTGCGTCACGTACTCCTGCACCTGCAGCTTCTGCTTGCGCAGCTCGGCGAGGTTGACCGCCTGTGCGAGCCGGTTGCGATACGTGGCCTTGAGTTGCGGCTCCTGGGCACGCGCCGCGTCGAGTTCGTCCTGCGCCGCAGACAGCAGGCCGAACCAGCCGAGCACGACCACCACGGCGACGGTGAAGATCCACAACGTCAGCTTGGGCAGCGTCGGCCATTGGCCGGGCTCGTTGACGTTCAGGTTGCGGAACTGCCCCGCCGCCTGGTCGAAGAGGCTCGTGAGTTCGAAGCCGAGAGTCGAAGACTTGCTGGTCGCCATGCCCGCCTCACGAAGACTTGGTCGCCGGGGCCGAAGCGGGGCCGGCCGGGGCCGAAGCCGCACCCGCGGGCGCCTGGGCTTGCGGACGCTTGAGGGTCACGCGCATCGAGAACTCGAACAGCCGCCGCTGTTCCTTGTTGGGGCCGGAGGCCGTGATGGCCTTGATCTCCACCAGCTCCGGGCGCTCGAGCCAGGGCGAGTTGTAGAGCGCGTTGCGCAGGAACTCCGATACGCGCTCGTTGGTCTGGGCGACGCCGCTGATCCCGATCACCTGGTTGGTCTGGCGTATCGCCAGGAGGTAGACGCCTTCGGGCGTCTGGCGCACGAGCTCGTCCATCAGGTAGACGGGCAGGTTGCGGTCGGTCTGCAGGTTCTCGACGGCGGCCTGGCGCGCCTTCAGCGCGTCGATCTCGGCGCGCAGGTTGGCGATGTCGCGGATCTGCGCATCCAGGCGTGCGATCTCGGCTTTCAGGAAGTCGTTGCGCGACCCTTGCGCCGAGGTCATCTGTTGCAGCACCGAGTACCACAGGCCCACGACGACCAGGCCGCCGAGCGCGGCCGCGCCGAGACCGACGAAGAAGGCCCGCTTGCGTTGGCGGCGCCTTTCCTCGCGGTGCGGCAGCAGGTTGATCAGGATCACTGCATGAACCTCCGCATCGCCAGCCCGCAGGCCGTGAGGTAGGAAGGCGCTTCGCGGCGCAGACGCCCCTCGCGCACGCTGGAGCCGAGCTGCATGTGCTCGAACGGATTGACCACGTTCGAGGCGAAGCCCGTGAGGTCGGTGACGCGATCCTTCAGGCCCGGCAGCGTCGCCGTGCCGCCGGCCAGCATCACGTAGTGCACCTTGTGATGCGGCGTGCTGGTGAAGAAATACTGCAGCGCGCGCCCGATTTCCTGCGACAGGCTGTCGACGAAGGGGCCGAGGATGGCCGCCTCGTAGTCCTCGGGCAGGTCGCCGGAGAGCTTCTTCAGTTCGGCCTCCTCGAACGAGAAGCCGTACTGGCGGCTGATGAGCTGCGTCAGCTGCGACCCGCCGAAGGCCTGGTCGCGGTCGTACAGCAGATCGTCGTCGCGCAGCACCTTCAGGCTCGTGGTGTCGGCGCCGATCTCGAACAGCGCCACGAGGGCGTCCCGCCCCTCGTTGGGCAGGCTCGAGACGACGCGGCTCATGGCCAGGCGCGAGGCGTGCGACTCGATGTCGAGCACGAAGGGCTTCAGGCCGGCCGCCTCGGCCAGGCCCTGACGGTCCTGCACGCGGTCCTTGCGGCTGGCGGCGATCAGGACCTCGACGTCTCCGGCCGATGTCGGGCTCGGGCCGATGACGCAGAAGTCAAGACTCACCTCGTCCAGCGAGAAGGGGATGTACTGGTTGGCCTCGCTCTCGACCTGCAGCTCCATCTCTTCCTCGCGCAGGCCGGCGGGCAGCATGATCTTCTTGGTGATGACGGCCGACTGCGGCATCGCCATCACGACATGCTTGGTGCGCGTGCCGCTCTTCTGCACCACGCGCTTCACGGCGGCGGCCACGTCGTCGAATTTCTCGATCTGGCCGTCGGTGATCCAGCCCTTCTCGAACGGCTCGGAGGCGAAGCGTTCGAGCACGAAGTCGCCGGATTTGGTCTGGCCCAGCTCCACCAGCTTGACGCTCGACGAACTGATGTCCAGGCCGATCATCGGGGGGTGCTTGCGCCCCAGCAGCGTGTCCAGAAAGCTCAACTCGATCACTCCTCAGCCGCGTTGGAATGCACCGGCGGCGATGCCTGCCGCGCTGCCCTCCCGGTCACGGCTTCCGGTCACGGCTTGTTAAGAAGTTACTTCAATGCTAGCAGTAAACCCCTTGAGATCCAAAGAAAAACGGGTCCGCAGCGGTAAGGGGTCGTTGCTGAAGTCCGACGCGCGCGGGGTGGATTGAAGCAACTCGGGCACGGGCTGGCACCGCACCGTGGCGGGCGCGAGCCAGGGCCACGTGCAGGATGTCACGCGACCCCTGCCGCCGGCACGCGGCAAAGGGCAGCCGCCCGTGGCCGCCGGCCGGGCCGCTGCGCGCGGCGAGGTGGACCCCCGGGCATGCGCAGGCCCGAGCCGGGTCTGCCTCAGGCCGGGTTTCTATAATCACCGCTCCCGACGTACGGGACTTCCATGGCCCACGCCGAGCCCGAGCTTCACTCCACCTCTGCCACCTCGGGAGCCTCCTCGGGCGCCGGCCGTTCGGCCCGCTGGATGGCGGCGTGGCCGCCCTGGCTGCAGGCCGGCACCCGCATCGGCGGCTGGATGCTGGCGGGTCTGGGCGCCGCGTTCGTGGCGCTGCTGCTGCTCGTGGGCATCGCACTGGCCGTCGCCTACCCCAACCTCCCCGGGATCTCCGCCCTCACCGACTACCGGCCGAAGCTGCCGCTGCGCGTCATCTCCGCCGACGGCGTGCAGCTGGGCGAGTTCGGCGAGGAGCGCCGCAACTTCACGCCCATCGGCCAGATGCCGCAGGTGATGAAGGACGCGGTGCTCGCCGCCGAGGACACCCGCTTCTACCAGCACGGCGGCGTCGATTACAAGGGCGTGGCGCGGGCGGCGCTCGAGAACCTGCGCGACGCCCGCAGCCAGGGCGCCTCCACCATCACGATGCAGGTGGCGCGCAATTTCTACCTCTCCACCGAGAAGACGTTCACGCGCAAGATCTACGAGATCCTGCTGGCGACCAAGATCGAGAGCCTGCTCAGCAAGGACCAGATCCTCGAGCTGTACATGAACCAGATCTTCCTCGGGCAGCGCGCCAACGGCTTCGCCGCCGCCGCGGAGATCTACTTCGGCAAGAAGCTCAAGGACATCTCCATCGCCGAGGCGGCGATGCTGGCCGGCCTGCCGAAGGCGCCGTCGGCCTACAACCCGGTGACCAACGAGCGCCGCGCCACTGCGCGCCAGCGCTACATCATCGACCGCATGTTCGAGTCCGGCTTCATCACCGAGGCCCAGCACGAGCAGGCGCTTGCCGAACCGCTGCGCTACCGCATTGCCGGCGACTCGCTCGCGCACTCCGAGTTCGTCGCCGAGGCGGCGCGCCAGCTCGTCTACGCGCAGTACGGCGAGGAGGCCTACACGCGCGGGCTCAACGTGTACGTGTCGGTGAGCGCGGCCGAGCAGGCGGTGGCCTGGCGGGCCCTGCGGCGCGGCCTCATCGAATTCGAGCTGCGCCAGGTCTACCGGGGTCCGGAGGCCTTCGTGGACCTGCCGGCAGACCAGGACAAGCTCGACGCGCGCGTCGCCGAGGCATTGGCCGAGCACCCGGACAACGGCGAGCTGCGCGCGGCGGTCGTGCTCGAGGCCTCGCCGCGCAAGGTGGTGGCCATGCTGCAGGACGGCGAGTCGATCACCGTCACCGGCGAGGGCCTGCGCCCGGTGACCTCCGGGCTGGCCGACCGCGCCGGGCCGAACAGGCGCATTCGCCGCGGCGCCGTCGTACGCGCCGTGAAGGGCGTGGTCCCGAAGGCAGCTTGGTCCCTGACCCAGCTGCCGGAGGTGCAGGGCGCCCTCGTGGCGCTCGACCCGCGCACCGGCGCGCTGCGGGCCATGGTTGGCGGCTTCGACTTCGGCAAGACCAAGTTCAACCGCGTCACCCAGGCCTGGCGGCAGCCCGGTTCCAGCTTCAAGCCGTTCATCTACTCGGCGGCGCTGGAGCGCGGCTTCACGCCGGCGACGGTGGTCAACGACGCGCCGCTGTTCTTCGACGCCGCCGAAACGGGCAGCCTGCCCTGGGAGCCGAAGAACTACGACGGCGAGTTCGCCGGCCCGCTGCCGCTGCAGACGGCGCTGGCGCGATCGAAGAACATGGTCTCGATCCGCGTGCTGCAGTACATCACGCCGCTGCGCGCGCAGCAGTGGTTGGGCGCGTTCGGCTTCCCGCCGGAGCGACACCCGCCGTACCTGACGATGGCGCTCGGCGCCGGCTCGGTGACGCCGATGCAGATGGGCGTCGCATTCAGCGTCTTCGCCAACGGTGGCTACCTGGTGCAGCCGATGCTCATCCAGCGCATCACCGACAACAAGGGCAAGCTGCTGCTGGAGGTGAAGCCGCCGGCCCTCGACGAGAGCATGCGCTCGCTGCCGGCGCGCAATGCCTTCGTGATGACGAGCCTGCTGCAGGAGGTGACGCGCTCGGGCACGGCGGCCAAGGCCAGCGCCACGCTCAAGCGGCAGGACGTGTTCGGCAAGACCGGCACCACCAACGATTCGATGGACGCCTGGTTTGCCGGCTTCCATCCGACCTTGACCGCCGTCGTGTGGATCGGCCACGACACGCCCAAGAAGCTCGGTTCGAACGAGACCGGCGGCGGACTCGCGCTGCCGGTGTGGTTGGACTACATGCAGCACGCGTTGCGCGGTGTGCCGCCGGCGACGCTCACGCCGCCGCCCGGGGTGGCCGGCGAAGGCGGCTACTGGATGTACGAAGAGTTCACCGGCGGTCGTGGCGTCACCGGCCTCGGTCTGGACGACCCCCTGCCGCCGAAGGCCACGACGACCGAGGAGCGCAGCAGCATCCTCGACCTGTTCAAGCGATAACTGCGCTCCCCCGAAGCGCCTTCGGCGCCTCCCCCCCAGGGGGCACCGCCAGCGGCCCGGCAAAGCCGGTTCCGCGGCGGTCGCTGGCCTGCAGCGGATGACCCTTGCGACCGGTGCGGTCAGAACTGCAGCGCGCGCCCGCTCTGCACGCTGGCCTGGCGCGACAGCATCTGCAGCAGATCGTGGCCGTCGCGCGTATCGCGCCAGCCCTGGCCGTCCCACTGGTAGTGGTAACCGCCCGAGCGCGCCGCCAGCCACATCTCCTGTAGCGGCGGCTGCGTGTTGACGACGATCTTGCTCTGGTCAGGGAAGACCAGTTCGAGCAGCCCGCCGGTGCGATGCGTGTCGATGTCGATCACGTCCGCATCGAGCCAGCGGTCGCAGGTGGCTTCGATACGCGCCAGCAGCGCGCTCGTCTCGCGCACGTAGTCGGCGTCGCTCATCGGGACGCGTGCCGCCGGGTGTGTGGCCTGGGTTGGCACCGGGGTGCTCACTAGAATGCCTCGCATGAGTCGCAACGGGAAACGCGCCGGCAGTGTATCGATGGTGGGCGCGATTGCCGCGGCCATGGTCTTGGGCGGGCTCGCGGCCTGCGGCCAGAAGGGGCCGTTGACCTTGCCCGCCGCGGCGGCCCCATCGGCCTCTGCCCCGTCCGCCTCTGCCCCGTCCGCCTCAGCGGCAGCGACGGGCCCAGCCGCAGGTGCTTCGCGATGAGTCCCGTGCTTGCGAGAGCCGCCGCCTTGCCCGGCGCGCCGCAGCTGGCGCGCGTGCGCGGCGAATTGCAGCTCGAGGGGCATGCGCTCGCCGAGCTCGCGCGCCGCCACGGCACGCCGCTGTACGTGTACTCGCGCGGCGCGATGCGTGCCGCCCTCGCCGCGTACCAGCGCGCGCTGGCCGGCCGGCCGCACCTCGTGTGCTATGCCATGAAGGCCAACTCCAGCCTCGCCGTGCTGCAGACGTTCGCCGAGGCCGGCAGCGGCTTCGACATCGTCTCCGCCGGCGAGCTGGCGCGCGTGCTGGCCGCCGGCGGGCGCGCCGACCGGACCGTGTTCTCGGGCGTGGGCAAGCGGCGCGACGAGATGGCCCTGGCGCTCGAGGCCGGCGTGCGTTGCTTCAACGTCGAGAGCGTCGGCGAGCTGCGCCTGCTCGACGAGGTGGCGCGGGCACACGGCGTGCGGGCGCCGACGAGCCTGCGCGTCAACCCCGACGTCGACGCCGGCACGCACCCGTACATCTCGACCGGGCTGAAAAGCAACAAGTTCGGCGTCGCGCACGGGGAGGCGCTCGCCGCCTACCGGCTCGCCGCGACGCTGCCGGGCCTGCGCGTCGAGGGCATCGACTGCCACATCGGCTCGCAGATCACGCAGATCGAGCCCTATCTCGATGCGCTCGACCGCCTGCTCGACCTCGTGGAGTCGGTCGAGGGCGAAGGCATCGAACTGCACCACATCGACGTCGGCGGCGGCCTTGGCATCACCTACGCCGACGAGTCGCCACCGGCCGCCGACGAGCTGGTCGGCCGCCTGCTCGCCCGCATGGACGCGCGCGGCCACGGTGGGCGCGAAGTGCTGCTGGAGCCGGGCCGCTCGCTGGTGGGCAACGCCGGCGTGCTGGTGACCGAGGTGCTCTACCTCAAGCCCGGCGAGGTGGCGAACTTCTGCGTCGTCGACGCGGCGATGAACGACCTCACGCGACCGGCCCTGTACGACGCCTACATGGGCATCGAGCCCTGCACGGCGCGCGTCGATGTCGAGCCCGTGCGCTGGGACGTCGTGGGGCCGGTGTGCGAGTCCGGCGACTGGCTCGGCCGCCAGCGCGACCTCGCGGTGCAGGTGGGCGACCACCTCGCCGTGCTCTCCGCCGGTGCCTACGGCATGGCCATGGCCAGCAACTACAACACGCGACCGCGTGCGGCGGAGGTGATGGTCGACGGCGAGGCGGTGCACCTCATCCGCGAGCGCGAGCAGGTGCAAGACCTCTTCGTCGGCGAACGCCTGATCCCGCGCTGAGCGCGGGCCGCCCGCACGTCAGATCCGGCCTTCCTGCACCGCGTGGCAGGCGACGCGGACGCCTTTGAACTCGCCCAGCAGCGGCCGCTCGCTCGAGCAGCGGGCGTTGGCGTGCGGGCAGCGTGGATGGAAGGCGCAGCCGCGCGGCGGGTCGAGCGGATTCGGCACCTCGCCCTGCACCGGCGTGCGCGCGCGGCCGGTCATGTGGATGTCCGGGATCGCGTCGAGCAGCATGCGCGTGTACGGATGGCGCGGCTGCGCGAAGAGTTCGCGCTTGCCGGCGAGCTCGACGAGGCGGCCGAGGTACATGACGCCCACCTCGTCGGATACGTGGCGCACGACGGCCAGGTTGTGCGAGATGAAGAGGTAGGTGAGGCCGCGGCTGCGCTGCAGGTCCTTCATGATGTTGAGGACCTGCGCCTGCACCGACACGTCGAGCGCCGACGTGGGCTCGTCGCAGACCAGGAACTCCGGCTGCGTGGCGAGCGCCCGCGCGATGCTGATGCGCTGACGCTGGCCGCCGCTGAACTGGTGCGGGAACTTCTCGCAGTCGGCGGCGGCGAGCCCGACGCTCATCAGCAACTCTGAGACCTTGGCGCGCAGCGCATCCTCGCCGCCGACCAGGCCGTGCTCGGTGAGTGGCTCGCCGACGATCTTCAGCACCTTCCAGCGCGGGTTGAGACTCGCATAGGGGTCCTGGAAGATCATCTGCATGCGCCGGCGCAAGGTGCGCAGCTCGCTTCCGGCGATGCGCGCGATGTCGTCCGTGCGCTGGCCGTCGAACAGCACCTCGCCGCGCGTGGGCGCGTACAGGCCCACGAGCAGGCGTGCCACCGTGCTCTTGCCGCAGCCCGACTCGCCCACCAGTGCCAGCGTCTTGCCCTGGGCGATGCTGAACGACACCCCGTCGACGGCGTGCACGAACTGGCGCGGCTTGCGCTCGACGACGCGGTTGAGCCAGGGCGCCGAAACATCGAAGGTCTTCGCGAGGTCGCGCACCTCGACCAGCGCGGCGGTCATGCCATCACCTTGGGCTCGGGCTGCTCATGCCGCTCTGGCACCAGCCAGCAGGCGGCGCGCGTCACGCTGGCCTGCATCAGGTCGGGTCGTTCGCTGCGGCAGCGCTCCATCGCCTGCGGGCAGCGCGGATTGAAGGCGCAACCCTGCGGAATGGCCGTGAGGCGCGGCATCGAGCCCTCGATTTGCGCCAGGCGCTCGCGGTCCTCGTCCATCGCCGGGATCGAGCCCATCAGGCCGACGGTGTACGGGTGCGCCGGCACATTGATGACATCGTGCACCGGCCCGATCTCGGCGATGCGCCCGGCGTACATCACGGCCACGCGGTCGCAGGTCTCGGCGATCACGCCCATGTCGTGCGTGACCAGCATCACCGCCGCGCCGTGCTCTTTGCACAGGCGCTTGAGCAGCGAAATGATCTGCGCCTGGATCGACACGTCCAGCGCCGTGGTCGGCTCGTCGGCGACGATGAGCTTGGGTTCGGCGGCGAGCGCGAGCGCGATCACCACGCGCTGACGCATGCCGCCGCTGAACTGGTGCGGATACTGGTCGATGCGCTGCTCGGCAGCCGGGATGCCGGTTTCCTGGAGCAGGCGGATCGCGCGCCGGCGCGCCTCGTCGCCACTCACCGGCAGGTGCGTCTGGATGGTCTCGGTGAGCTGGCGGCCGATCGTGTACAGCGGATTGAGCGAGGTCAGCGGGTCCTGGAAGATGGCGCCGATCCTGCGGCCGCGGATGGCTCGCATCTGCTCGTACGGCAGGTTGTCGATGCGCCGGCCTTCGAGGCGGATCTCGCCGGCGGCGATGCGCCCCGGCGGCTCGAGCAGGCCGATGATGGCCGCGCCGGTGAGCGACTTGCCGGCACCCGATTCGCCGACGACGCCGAGCACCTCGCCCGGGTCGATCGAGAAGGAGATGTCGTCGAGCGCGAGCAGGGTGCCGCGGCGCGTCGGGAACTCCACGCGCAGGTTCTTCACTTCGAGCAGCGGAGCGGTGGCCATGTGGGTGACTCGTCAGCGCAGGCGCGGATTCAGCGCATCGCGCAGCCAGTCCCCGAGCAGGTTCACGCTGAGCGCGATGAGCACCAGCATCACGCCCGGGAAGATGGTGATCCACCACTCGCCCGAGAAGAGGAAATCGTTGCCGATGCGGATGAGCGTGCCGAGCGACGGCGAGGTCGGCGGCACGCCGACGCCGAGGAACGACAGCGTCGCTTCGGTGAGGATGGCCGCGGCGACCTGGATCGTCGCCAGCACGAGCACCGGCCCGAGCACGTTGGGCAGCACGTGCCGCAACATGATTCGCCACGGAGCCACACCGATGACGCGCGCGGCCTGCACGTATTCCTTGTTGCGCTCGACCATCGTCGAGCCGCGCACGGTGCGTGCGTACTGCACCCAGCCCCCGAGCGAGATGGCGATGATGAGCACGCCGAAGGCGAGCGTGTCGTGCGCGTTCGGGAACATCGCGCGCCCGACGCCGTCGATGAGCAGTGCGATCAGAATCGACGGGAAGCTCAGCATCACGTCGCACACGCGCATGATGAAGGCGTCGATCTTGCCGCCCGCGAAGCCGGCCAGCAGGCCGAGCGCGACACCGGCGAACACCGACAGCAGCACCGACGCCACGCCCACGGCCAGCGAGATGCGCGCGCCGTAGAACAGCGCCGAGAGGATGTCGCGGCCCTGGTCGTCGGTGCCGAGCAGGTAGCGGACCCGGCCCTCTTCGGCCCAGGCCGGCGGTAGCCGCGCGTCGGCCAGGTTGAGCGATGCGAGGTCGAACGGGTCGTGCGGCGCCACCCAAGGAGCGAAGGCGGCGCAGAAGACGCAGACGAAGGCAATCGCCGCGGCGAGTATGGCCACCGGCGATGTCTTGAAGCTGTGCCAGACGTCGCCGTCGAGGAAGCGCTGCAGCGCCGAGGGCGCGGCGGCGGGAACGGACGATGTCGGAGTGCTCATGGATGCGCGCCCTTTTTTTCTACGCCTTCAGTGCCCGCCGGCCGGGCGCTCGATGCGCAGGCGGGGATCGACGGCGAAGTAGAGCAGATCGACCACGAGATTCACGAGCACGAAGATGAGCGCGATGAGGCAGAGGTAGGCGGCCATCACCGGCACGTCGGCGAACTGCACGGCCTGGATGAAGAGGAAGCCCATGCCCGGCCACTGGAACACCGTCTCCGTGATGATGGCAAACGCGATCAGCGAACCCAGCTGCAGGCCGGTGATGGTGATCACCGGCACGAGCGTGTTCTTCAGCGCGTGGCCGAAGTAGACGGCGCGGTCCTCGAGGCCGCGGGCGCGCGCGAACTTCACGTAGTCGGTGCGCAGCACTTCGAGCATCTCGGCACGCACCAGGCGCAGGATGAGCGCGAGCTGGAAGACGCTGAGCGTGATGGCCGGCAGGACGAGGTGTTTCCACCCATCCCATGTCAGCAGCCCGGTGGTCCAGGCGCCGGAGCCGAACAAGACCACGGTGTCGCCACGCCCGAAGCTCGGCAGCCACTTGAGGATGACGGCGAAGAAGAGGATGAGCAGGATGCCGATGAGAAACGTCGGCAGCGAGACGCCGAGCAGCGACAGCGTCATGACGACTTGCGAGCCGAAGCGGCCGCGCCGGAGGGCCGAGTAGACGCCCAGCGGCACCCCCACCACGAGGGCGATGACGGCCGCGGCCACGGCCAGCTCGAGCGTGGCCGGAAAGCGCTCGGCGATGAGCGTCGAGACCTTGCGCCCCTGGCGCAGGCTCAGCCCGAACTCTCCCCGCACGGCGTTGCCGACGAACTTCGAAAATTGCACCGGGAATGGCGCGTCCAGGCCGAGATCACGACGCAACTGCTCGCGCTGCTCCTGCGTCGCGTCCTGCCCGAGCAGGCTGGTCACTGGGTCGCCGACATACTGGAACAGCATGAAGGCAAGAAAGGCCACCGTCAGCATCACGACGATGGCTTGCAGCAGGCGGCGGAGGATGAAGGCGAGCATCGGCAGGCCTGCGAGTCGCTCGCGCGGCGGCGGCGGCTCGGTGAAGCGTGACCGCCCCGAACCTGGACAGCGCGCAGGGTCGCATATTGTCGCTGTCGGTGATCACCGCAAGCGACCGCGAGGGCCCCGGGTTTTCATCGAAGGCCCTGTAGATACGGGGGCGCAGTTGTGAATCCGTTTTTCAGTGGGGCATGGCCTGCCGACGGGCTGCGCGGCGAGCCCTCGGCCCACGAAAAGCGAGAAAAAGAAGAAAGGCCGCCCGAAGGCGGCCTTTTGTGCGTGAGGCTGACTGAAGAGACTTGCAGCAGCCTGCGGGCGTCGAAACGCTCGCTCAGAACGCGTGGCGGATGCCGAACTCGTAGGCGGTGGTGTCGGTGTTCGCGGGAACGCGGTCGACCTTGCCGTACGTGCCGTAGAGGGCCGTGCGCTTCGACAGGTTGTAGTCGTAGCCGATGCCCAGCACTTTGATGTCAAGCGCAGACGTTGCGCCATCCGTCTTGGTGTAGGCGAGCTTCAGGTTGCCGGCGCCGATGGCCAACACGCCGCCGAGCAGGATGGTCTTCTCGTCCAAGGTCGAGTAGTCACGCTTGGAGTACTGGCCCATCAGCGTGAAGCTGCCGAACTTCACCGAGCCGCCGATGTTCGAATCCGAATAGTCGTCGATCATCGCGCCGGTGCGGTCGGTCTTGCCGATCGCGACGGCCACGTTCACCGGGCCGCCGGCATAGCCGATGCGGCCACCCGTGTACTTGTTGCCCGTCACGTTTTCACCAGCCGCGACCTGCACCTGGCCATACAGGCCACCCGCGGCGGGCAGGAAGTAGCCGACCGAGTTGTTGGCGCGAACGAACGTCGTCGCGCCGGAGCCCAGCTGGCCAACGGCCTGCGACATCGCGGCGACACCGTTGGTGCCGAACGGATCGAAGACCGTGTAGTTCCAGAAGCTCGGCGTGTAGTCACGGCCGAGGCGCAGTTCGCCGAAGCCGCCCATCAGGCTCACGGTGCTGCGGCGCTGCCAAGACTGCCCGCCGGGAGTGCCGGTGTCCGGATTGATGGCGCCTTCGAGCCAGAAGCCGGCACGCAGGCCGCCACCGAGGTCCTCCACGCCACGGAAACCGAGGCGGCTGGAGGCAATGCCGTCCTGGCTGAGCGACTTCACCGTGTTCGGTCCCGTCTTCGTGTTGCGGACGTTGAGGTCGACAATGCCGAAGAGCGTGACCGACGACTGGGCCGAAGCGACGCCCGCAAACGCCGTCAGCGCAGCCAGGGCGAGCAGAGATTTTTTCATTGCAGAGATCTCCTAGGTTGAACAAGAGGTCCCGATCGGGGAGGTCACCCGGGCATATCGGGAATCCGGGCATCGGACGGGGAATCCGATGGAGAACCGACGGGCCAGCGGGTTGATCAGGCCAACCTCCTCAGCGGAAGTTGAAGCTATTGCACCAGAGCGCCGTGACGCTTGCCAACAAGCCGGCCAGAAAAGGCGGCGGGATGTTGTCTGGCAACAACGGGAAACACGGGCCTCTCCGTGAGAACCCCGAGGCCGGCGATTTGCGCGGTTTGTTGTCTCTTATGGGCTATTCTCGATTGACATGAGCCCACTGGATCGCTTGCTCTCGAGCGCCGACTCGGCGTTGCGCACCGTCGCCGGCAATGCGCACAGCGCGCGGCCCTATCCGCCGGCGGTGGCTGCTTCGCTGGCCGACAGCGCGCCCGATCTGCTCGACGCGCCGGCGCGGCGCCTGAGCGGGGCGCTGATGCGCGTCAACCATGTCGGCGAAGTCTGTGCGCAGGCGCTGTACCAGGCGCAGTCGCTCACGGCGCGCAGCGAGCCGTTGCGGCGCCAGATGGAACAGGCGGCGCGCGAGGAGACCGACCATCTCGCATGGACCGAGCAGCGCCTGCGCGAGCTCGGCGCCCGCCCGAGCCTGCTCAATCCGCTGTGGTACGCCGGCGCCTTCGGCATCGGGCTCGTCGCCGGGCGCATCGGCGACGCGTTGAGCCTGGGCTTCGTGGTCGAGACCGAACGCCAGGTCGAGCAGCACCTCGCTGTGCACCTCGAGCGCCTGCCCGAGAGCGACCACCGCTCGCGTGCCATCGTCGCGCAGATGAAGGACGACGAGCGCCGGCACGGCGACGAGGCGCTGGCCGCCGGCGGGCAACCGCTGCCGCTGCCGTTGCGTGGCCTGATGCGCCTGGCTGCCCAGGTCATGACCGGCACGGCGCACCATCTGTGAAGGATGGTGAGAGGCTGCGGTGAGGATCGGCGCGGCGCCGAGCCCAACTCGCTCAGCTTCTCAGGCCTCGATCACTTCGAAGCTGGTTTCGATGGCTGCCGTCTTGCCGAGCATGACGGTGGCCGAGCAGTACTTGTCGTGCGAGAGCTGGATTGCGCGTTCCACCGCAGCCGCCGGCACGCCGCGCCCGCTCACCGTGAAGTGCATGCGGATGCGCGTGAACACCTTCGGGTCCTCGCTGGCGCGCTCGGCGTCGAGCTTGACCTGGCAGGCGCGCACGTCGTGGCGTCCGCGCTTGAGGATCAGCATCACGTCGTAGGCCGTGCAGCCGCCGGCGCCGGCGAGCAGGGTTTCCATCGGCCGCGGTGCCAGGTTGCGCCCGCCGCCGTCGGGGGCGCCGTCCATCGTCAGCAGGTGGCCGCTGCCCGTCTCGGCCACGAACCCCATGCCCAGGCCGCCTGCCCAGTGAACCGTGCACTCCATCGTTGCGCTCCTGCGTCACGTGACGCCATCGATTGATTCACCTCAACGCGCGGCGCCTGTGTCAACACGGACACTGCGTTTCGAGGGATTCGTCGCGCAGGGATATTGCACCGCAGCAAACAGGTGCTAGACTGTGTCGCAAGGGTCGCCGCACAACGGAACCCGCCGATTGTCTCCTCCACCTCCAACAAGGGTGGATTGGGCCCGGTCCGCAAGGTCCGGGCCCTCTTTTTTGCCCTGCTTCGGTGCCGCGGCGCACACGGGCTGGACACGCATGCGCACGTTGGGCGCGCTTATGATCCGCGCCCGCCGTTCAGGCACTGCGCCGGCCGGTCGTGGCCGCCGCCTTGCTCCGCGTCACGCCGCCTCACTCCACCCTCTGGCCGCGGTTGCGGCGTCCGCCGAGGTCTCCTCGCGAAATTCACCGTGCCACCCCAGCCTCGAACCCAGCCCAAGGAAGCCGAGACCGACCCCGCCCTGAAGCCGCGGGCGCTGTCGAGCAAGGGGCGGCGCATCGCCGCCGAGTACCTGCAGCGCATCCTGACGGCGCGTGTCTACGACGTGGCGCGCGAGACGCCGCTGGAGCCCGCGCGGGCGCTGTCGCGCCGCATCGGCAACCACGTGCTGCTCAAGCGCGAGGACCAGCAGCCGGTCTTCAGCTTCAAGCTGCGCGGCGCCTACAACAAGATGGCCCGCCTCGACGCCGAGGCGCTGGCGCGCGGCGTCATCTGCGCCTCGGCGGGCAACCACGCGCAGGGCGTGGCGCTGGCGGCTCGGCGCCTGGGCAGCCGCGCCGTCGTGGTGATGCCGGTGACGACGCCCAAGCTCAAGGTCGACGCGGTGCACGCGCTCGGCGGCGAGGTCGTGCTGCACGGCGACAGCTACTCCGACGCCTATGCGCACGCGCTCGAACGGCAGGCGCGCGAGGGCCTCACCTTCGTGCATCCGTTCGACGACCCCGATGTCATCGCCGGCCAGGGCACGGTGGCGATGGAGATCCTGCGCCAGCACCAGGGCCCGCTCGATGCCGTGTTCGTGGCCATCGGTGGCGGCGGCCTGGCCTCCGGCGTGGCTGCCTACGTGAAGGCGCTGCGCCCGGAGGTGCGCGTCATCGGCGTGCAGACCGTCGACTCCGACGCGATGATCCGCTCGGTGCGCGGCGGCAAGCGCGTCACGCTCGGCGACGTCGGCCTCTTCGCCGACGGCACCGCGGTCAAGCAGGTCGGCAGCGAAACCTATCGCGTCGTGCGCGAGCTGGTCGACGACTTCATCGCGGTCGACACCGACGCCGCCTGCGCCGCGATCAAGGACGTGTTCCTGGACACGCGCAGCGTGCTCGAGCCTTCCGGCGCGCTGGCGGTGGCGGCGATCAAGCAGTACGCCGAGACGCACAAGCTCAAGGGCTGCACGTTCGTGGCCGTCACCAGCGGCGCGAACATGAACTTCGACCGCCTGCGTTTCGTCGCCGAGCGGGCCGAGGTGGGCGAGCACCGCGAGGCGCTGTTCGCCATCACCGTGCCGGAGGAGCGCGGCTCGTTCAAGCGCTTCTGCGAGCTCATCGGCCCGCGCTCGGTGACCGAGTTCAACTACCGCATCAGCGACGAGCGCGTCGCGCATCTCTTCGTGGGCCTGTCGATCAGCCGCCGCGACGAGGCCGAGCGCATCGCGCGCCACTTCGCGCGCCACGGCTTCGAGTCCGTCAACCTCACCGACGACGAACTGGCCAAGGAACACGTGCGCCACATGGTCGGCGGGCGCAGCGAGCTGGCGCAGGACGAGCGCCTGTTCCGCTTCGAGTTCCCCGAGCGGCCGGGCGCGCTGATGCGCTTTCTCGCCGCCATGCACCCGGGCTGGAACATCAGCCTCTTCCACTACCGCAACCAGGGTGCCGACTCCGGCCGCGTGCTCGTCGGCCTGCAGGTGCCCGCGGCGGACGGGCGCGAGTTCGCGGGCTTCCTGCGTTCGCTGGCCTATCCCTTCGTCGAAGAGACGGACAACCCGGTGTATCGCCTCTTCCTGCGCTGAGGACATTGTCGTCCGGCCTCGCTAGACTCTCGACGCCATGGCTGCCGCCCGCTCCCTCGTCAACCCGACCTCCAACCCGGCGCTCGAACGTGCGCTGCGCGAGAAGCTCGTGCGGCGGCAGGAGGCCGGCGGGGCGCTCGGCGAGCTGGAACCGCTGGCCGTGCGCATCGGCCTCATGCAGAACACGCTCAAGCCGCGCCTGCGCGAGCCGCAGTTGATGATCTTCGCCGCCGACCACGGCGTCGCGGTCGACGGCGTCGACACGAGCACCGTGCGCAATCGCGGCACCAGCGAGACGGTGCGCAAGCTGCTCACCAACCAGTTGCCGCTGACGGTGTTCGCGCGCGCCCAGCAGATGAGCGTCACCGTCGTCGACTGCGGCATGGCCGACGAATCGCCCGTGCACGACCGCCTGCTGATGCGCAAGATCGCGCACGGCACGCGCAACACGCGCGTCGCGATGGCCATGACGCTCGAGCAGGCGCATGCCGCGATGCGCGCCGGCATGGAGATCGGCGACAAGCTGCGCGGCAACGCCACCGTGCTCGCCGGCGTCGGCGTCGGCGCGCACGAGAGCGCTTCCCTCGTGCTGGCCCGGCTCACCGACAGCCCCTTGCGCGACCTCGTCATCAGCGGCCCCGACATGGACACGGGCCGCCTCACGCACCTGATGGCGGTGATGATGGGCGCGATGGCCCGCCACCGCGACATCACCGAGCCGGTGGAGGTGCTGGCTGCCTTCGGCGGCTTCGAGGTCGCCGTGATGGTGGGCGTGATGCTGATGGCGGCGAGCAAGCGCCACCTGCTGATGATCGACGGCGTGCCCGCCTGCGCGGCGCTGATGGTGGCCTCGCGCATTGCGCCGGCGGTCACCGACTACTGCGTGTTCTGCCGCAGCCACCACCACCGCGGCCTCGATCAGGCGCTCAACCTGTTCAGCGCCTCGGCGCTGCTCGAGATCGGCATGGAGGCCACCGACGGCACCGGCGCCACGCTCGCCTGGCCGCTCGTGCGCAGCGCCGCCGCCCTGCTCACCGAGGTGGCCGAAGGCGAAGAGGCGGGTCCTTCGGCGCCGGGCGCTTTCGACGCCGAGCCCGAGCCGTTCACGCCCGAACCGCACGAGGAGATCGAGATGTCGTCGATCTTCGGCCCCAAGCTGTACTGAGAGGCCGACAGGGCCCGGACCTCAGACCCAGCGCCGCGCTGCCGCGAGCCGCGCCAGGAACGCCGGGTTGAGGGCTTCACCCCCTGCCTCGCGCTGCAGGCGGGGCCACAGGCGAAGCAGCAGCTCGGCGGTGGCCAGCGCATCGGCGATCGCCTGGTGGCGCCGCGCGCAGGGGATCGCGAACCGCGCCAGCCACTCGTCGAGCGCGCGCGCCTTGACTTCGGGGTGCGCCACCGCGGCCAGCGCTTCGATGTCGAGCCACTGCGCCGGTGTGCAGCGGCCCAGATGCTCCCGCTCGGCACGCTCGATCATCGTGCGATCGAAGGCCACGTTGAATCCCAGCCGCGGTGCCGCTCCTGCCCACTCGGCGAAGGCGCGCAGCACGCGCGCCGGCACCTGCCCGGCGCGCATCGCGCCGACGCCGATGCCGTGCACGAGGATGTTGGCCTTGTCGGCGGGTACCGCCCCGGCGATCTCGTGATGCAGCACGGCATCGAAGCTGTCCGCCAGTTCGATGCGCGGCCGCTCATCCGAGGCAGCCGAGACGTGCACGGCGAGCGCCGCGATCGCCAGCAGCCGGTCGCGCGCCGGGTCGAGGCCGGTGCTCTCGACGTCGAGCACGATCCAGCGCGTGCTCGTCGATGCCGCGCCGCGCAGGTGCCGGCGCAGGCCGGCCCAGCCGCCGGCAAGCGTTTCGCGCAGGCTCACCCGGGATAGTCCAGTTCGATGCGCTGCTGCAGTTCGCGCGCCGCGCGCAGCGCCTCCTTCAGCAGGCGCCGGTCGATGGCGCTGAGGCGGTGGATGTCGACGCGGTTGGGCTCGCGCGCGTCGGCGTCGGCGCGCACCTGCTGGCGCAGGCGCAGCATCTGCAGCACCTCGAAGGCGCCGGCCTGGGTTTCGGCTTCGTCGACCTCGCTGCCGCGTTGCGACCGTGCCGCCGCGCTTTGCAGCAGGCGCTCGCGCGTGCCGGTGACGGCGACGCCGCCGGCCAGCGCGAAGAGGCGCGCCGCGTCGACGAAGACCGCGGTGCCGCCCATCTTCAGGTCGATCCAGGCGGCGTCGCCCTCGACGGTGGCGTCGAGCGCGCCGCGCCAGTTCAACGCCGGCTTCATTTGCAGCGCGTTGTCGGCCAGCTGCTTGCGAAAGCGCGGCAGCTCGCGCGCGCGCTGCGTGATGCGTTCGCGCAGCGGCGCCACCAGCGCGGTGTTGCCGGCGAGCGCCCGCAGGTCGAAGTAGATGCTGGCGTTGAGCAGGTCCTCGGGCGCGCCCTGTTCCATCCACTGCTCGAAGCGCGCCAGCCAGTCGCGCCGGCGCAGGCAGCAGGCCGGGTTGCCGGCCATGACGTTGCCCTTGCATAGCGGGTAGCCACAGGCGTCGAGCGTCTGGTTGACCTCCTGTGCCATGCGCAGCCAGGCCGCGCGCTCGTCGTCGTCCACCTCGTCGGCGAGCACGAGGCCGTTGTCCTGGTCGGTGGCGATGGTCTGCTCCGAGCGGCCCTCCGAGCCGAACGCCACCCACGCGGCCCGCGCCGGGTCGAGCCCGTGCGCCCGCGTCGCCAGCGTCACGATGCGCTCGGTGAGCAGGTCGTTCAGGTGCGACAGCATCTCGGTGAGCGAGCGCGCCGAGAGCCCCTGCGTCAGCAGGTGGCGCGCGAGGCGGCGGATGGCTTGGCCGCATGCCACCAGCGCCGTGCGGTCACCGGCGGCGCGGATCTCGCCGCTCACGTGCTTCAGCGACAGCCGCTGCAGCGCGAACAGGTCGCGCTCGGAGACGATGCTGACGATGCGGCCGCTGCCGTCGGTCGGGTCGCCGGGGTCGGTGAGCGGCAGGTGCCGCACGCCGTGGCGCGACATCGCGAGTGCCGCCTGCTGCGCTGTCGCCTGCACCGGCAGCGTGTGCACCGGCGCGGACATGACGCGCTCGATCGGCGTGTCCTCGGGCGGCCGCGCCAGCGCCACCCGTTCGAGCACATCGTGGCGCGTCAGGATGCCGGCGGCGGCGCCGTGCTCGTCGAGCACGAGCACGGAGCCCACGCGCCGGGCGTGCATCAGCCGCAGCGCTTCGACCAACGGTGTGCCCGGCGCACACGCCACCGGCACCTTGCGCGGCAAGAGCGACAACGGCGACTCCAGCGAGTGCTCGGCCAGCGCCTCGGCGCCCTGTTCGGCCTGCAGCGCATTGCGCCACAACTCGAGCAGGCGCTGCGCCCGCCGTGCCAGGAAGCCCGACCAGGCGGCGCTGCGCGTGGCGAGCTCACGCGCGGCCTCGGCGTCGACCTCGAGGCAGAACAGGTCGTCGGCCGCCTCGTAGGTGGCGCTGACCGGACGCGCCGCCGCCACCGCGGCGGCCGGGAACAGATCGCCCGCCTCGTAGTGGATGCCGCCTTCGGACACGTCGGCCACGCCGCCCCGCGCGCTGACGGCGCCGCGGCGGATGAAGAGCAGGCGTGGCGCCGGCCCGTCGGCCGGCGAGGCGACGATTTCGCCGGGCGCGTAGTAGGTCTGGCGCGCGGCCAAGATGAAACGGCCCACGTCCGCTGCCGCCATCTGCGCAAAGGGTGCGTGCGCGCGTAACTCGGCAGCGAGCTGGCCGAGCAGTTGCCCGGCGGGGCTGAAGGCCGCGGCCGCCTGCTCGGATCGGCCGGGTGGGCCAGGCGGGTCGGTGGGAACGGTGGTCGCCACGATCGGCCGAAGATCCCGGGTCCCCGGCCTTGCCGCGTTGACGCGCGTCAGCGAACCATCAACGGATCTGCGGTTGCGCGGATCCCGGCGCCGTGGGCAGCGGCACGACCTGGCCCTGCGGCGCAGCCTGCATCGACGGCGCGGGCGCTGCGCCCGGCGCGGGCGCGTTCGACGGCATGCCACGCCGCGGAACGACGCTCGGCGTGGGCACTGCCGCCGGCGGCGGCGCCACGGGAGCGGCGCGTGAAGGCACCGGCGCTGCGCGCGAGACCGGCGCCGCCGGCGTGGCCGAGCGCGCGTCGGGCAGCGTGCCGGTGGTCGGCGGCGCGGGCGGCGGGATGTTCAACGCCACCAGCACCTTGCCGCCCGAAGGGCCGAGGTCGGCACCGCGGGCGCGGATGGCCTGCACGATGTTCTCGCCGTCGACGAGCGCGCCGACGCGATAGGCCCTGGCCGGCTTGCCGTCGACGGCGATGAGCGCGACACCGCCGCGCGCCGTTTCGCTGCCGCGCGGCGCGACGACGCCGACGAGCTGGAAGCGCGCGTCGGCCGGCGCGCCGGCGAGCGATTCGCCGGCCGTGGGGTCGACGGGCGGCGCATCGGCGCCGAGCACGCGCGTGATGTCGCCGCGCGGCAGCTGCGACTGGCCGGCCACGGCCACTTGCGGCGGCGCGCTCGGCGCGGTCACGAAGAGTTTCAAACCCCAGGCCGCGGCACTCGCGGCCACGAGGGCCCAGACGAGGAAAGTGGCCCATCGTGCAGACATGCGGCCATTATCATTCACGCCCCTCGGCCGCGACGTATCAAAAGATCGTGCGGCACTCGACAAGGTTGCACCCCTGCCATGACCTCCAGTCTCTATCGCCGCCACGGCGCGAGCTCTCGCGCCGCCCGGTCTCTTCGACATCCGCGCGCCACGCAGGCCCTGCGGGTGCGCGGCTTCACCCTCATCGAGCTGATGGTGGTGCTGGTCATCATCGGCGTGCTCGGCGCCCTCATCGTGCCCAACTTCCTCGAGCGTGCCGACGAGGCCCGCGTCACCGCGGCGCGCACCGATGTCAACAACCTGATGCAGGCGCTGAAGCTCTACCGCCTGGACAACCAGCGCTACCCCAGCACCGAGCAGGGGCTGGAGTCGCTGGTGCGCAAGCCCACGGCCGGCGCCGTCCCGCCGAACTGGAAACCTTATCTCGACAAGTTGCCTTCCGACCCCTGGGGCCGGCCCTATCAGTTCCTGAACCCGGGCGTGAAAGGCGAGATCGACGTCTTCAGCTTCGGCGCCGACGGCCAGCCCGGCGGCGAGGGCAAGAATGCCGATGTCGGCTCATGGCAGTGAGATCCTCGCGCGGCCACGGCGGCCGGCACCGCGGGCGTTCGCGGCACGCGTTCACCAGGGCGCAGCCGCGTTGAGGCCATCGCGCGCCGGGTTCGTGCCTGCCGCGCGCCGCGGCTTCACGCTGATCGAGCTGCTCGTCGTGCTGGTGCTGGTGGCCATCGGCGCCGGTGTGGTCAGCCTGGCCCTGCGCGACGGCGCCGCCACCAAGCTCGAGGAAGAGGGCGCGCGCCTGGCGGCGTTGCTCGAAGGCGCACGGGCCGAGTCGCGCGCCGCCGGCGTGCCGGTGTACTGGGTGCCCGGCGGCGGCGAGCGCCCCGGCTCGGCATTCGGTGACGGCGCCGCCGCGGCGGACGAGGCCTTCCGCTTCGTCGGCCTGCCGGTGAGCCTGAACATGCCGCGCCACTGGCTCGAGCCGCGTGTCAGCGCCCAGGTCGTTGGCGGCACAGGGCTCGTGCTCGGCCCGGATGCGATCGTGCCGCCGCAGCGCGTGGTACTGAGGCTGGACGACCGGCGCATCGAGATCTCCACCGACGGGCTTGCTCCCTTCGCGGTGAACCCCGGCGCCGACGCCGCGGCGGAGGCCGGGCGGTGAACGTGTGCAACAGGCGTCGCAAGAGTCAGCGACTCTGCCGGCCATCGTCGCCGGCGGCGCGCGGCTTCACGCTGTTGGAGGTGCTGGTGGCGCTGGCCATCGTCGCCATCTCGCTCGCCGCCGGCCTGCGCGCCGCCGGCGTGCTCACCGACAACGCCGGCCGCCTCGCCGACGTCACCGCGGCGCAGTGGTGTGCCGACAACCAGCTCACGGCGATGCGCCTGGCGCGGGCCTTTCCGGGCGTCGGCGACGCCGACTTCCGCTGCGAGCAGCTCGGCCGCAGCTTCGAGGGCAAGCTCGTCACGAGGCCGACGCCGAACCCGAATTTCCGGCGTGTCGACGCAGTCGTGCTCGACGAGGCCGGCCGCACGATCGTCTCCATCTCCACCGTGCTCGGGCGCCTCTGATGCCGCGGCAGCGTTGCCCGATGTTCCGGCGCGCGCCGTCCGCGCCTCGTGTGTTTCATGCGCCTCAGGTGTCGCGTGTGTGTCGTGCGCTTCGCGCGTGTGGTGCGCGCCGCGCGCCTCCGGCGCCTCGTGCAGCGCACGCGCCTGCACGCGGCTTCACGCTCGTCGAGGTGCTGGTGGCCATGCTGATGATGGCCATCCTGGCCACGATCACCTGGCAGGGGCTGGACAGCATCTTGCGCGCGCGCGACGGCAGCAAGGCGGCGCTCGACCGCACGGCGCGGCTGGCCACGGTGGTCGTGCAGTGGGAGCAGGACCTGCAGGCGCTGTACGAGACGCAGGCGGTGCCGGCACTGCACTTCGACGGCCGCACCGTGCGCATGACGCGCCGTGCCGAGGCCGGTGTGACGCTCGTCGCCTGGTCGCTGCGCTCGGGGCTGTGGCAGCGCTGGGTCGGGCCCACCACCACGCGTCTGGCCGACCTGCAGGAGTCGTGGGTTTCGAGCCAGGGCCTGCTCGGCAACGAGCCCGGCCACCTGACGCTCGCCGAGGGTGCGAGCGAGTGGCAGATCTACTTTCACCGCGGTGGCGCCTGGACCAATGCGCAGTCCACCGGCGATGCCGCGGCGCCCGCCGCGCCGGGCGGCGTGCGCGGTGTGGCCGTCGAGGCCCTGCCGACCGCCGTACGCCTGGTGGTCACGCTCGAGGGCAAGACGCTCACGCGCGACATCGCGCTCGGTCCGGCGGGGGGCGGCTGATGCAGCGACGCTGCGCCGCTTGCTTCGGCCGCCGCCCTGCGCGCGGTGCGGCCATCCTGCTGGCCATGGTCATCCTGACCATCGTCGCCACCATCGCCTCCGGCATGGTCTGGCAGCAGAACCGTGCCGTGCAGGTGGAGGCGTCCGAGCGCGCGCGCACGCAATCGGCCTGGATCCTGGCCGGCGCGCTCGACTGGGCGCGCCTCATCCTGCGCGAGGACGACCGCGTCAACCAGCAGCGCCAGCGAAACGGGCAGCTGGCCTACGACGGCCTCGATGAACCGTGGGCGACGCCGCTGGCCGAAGCGCGCCTGTCGGCCTTCCTCGCCGCCGACCGCGACAACAACGCCGACGGCGGGCCCGAGGCCTTCCTCTCGGGCAGCATCGTCGACGCGCAAGCGCGCTGGAACCTGCGCAACCTCATCGCGCCCGACGGCAAGATCCAGCCCGCCGAGATGACGGCGTTGCGCGCGCTCGTCGACCTGGCCGGCGCGCCGGTGGACGCGGCCGAGCGCATCGCGGCGGCGCTGCGCGACGCCTGGGCGCCCACGGCCGAGGCCGGCAGCGCGCGCGCACGGCCGGTGGCGCCGGCGCGCCTCGCGGACCTCGCCTGGCTGGGCATCGAGCCCGAGACGCTGGCGCGCCTGGAGCCCTGGGTGACCCTGTTGCCCGCGCGCACGCCGGTGAACGTGAACACGGCCTCGCGCGAGGCCATCGTCGCCGCCATCGACAAGCTCGATCTCGGCACCGCCGAGCGCCTCGTGCAGCAGCGCCAGCGCCAGCCTTTCGAGTCGCTGGAGGCGGTGCGCGCGCAGTTGCCGCCGAACACGCCGCTTGACGCGGCGCGCATCTCCGTCACCTCGCGCTGGTTCGTGATCTCCGGCCGCCTGCGCCTGGATGAGCGCGTCCTCGAGGAACGCTCGCTCGTCGAACGGCGCGACGCCGACGTGGTGGTGCGCCGGCGTGAACGAATCAACCTGTCCGAGCCGCGCTGAGCGCGACACGGACAGCCACAATACGCGGTCGTCCCTGACGCAGACTACGAGCCCCCGGTTCCAAGAGCCCCACTGACCAAGTCATGTCCGTTCTCGCCATCGTCCTTGCGCCCCGCGAGCGCATCGCGGCCCAATCGGGCGGTGATGCCGGCGCCGGCGTGCGCGTGCCCGACGACTTCTCGTTCGTCTACAGCGCCGACGGCACCGTGGTCACCCAGGTCGGGCGCACGGCGGCGTCGCTGCTGCCGAAGGCCGACCGCGTCATCGTCGTGCTCGCCGATGCCGACGTGAGCTGGCACCGCATCAAGGTGCCGAAGGCGCCGCCGGCCAAGCTGCGCGCGGCGCTGATGGGCATCCTCGAGGAGACGCTGCTCGACGACGAAGGCGCGCTGCACCTGGTGCTGGCGCCCGGCGGGCAGCCCGGTCGCACGGGCTGGGTGGCGGTGACGCACAAGCCCTGGCTGACCGCCGTGCTGACCGCGCTCGAGACGGCCGGCACCGACGTCGAGAAGGTCGTGCCGGCGAGCGCGCCGGTGGCGCAGCCGATGGGCCACTTCTACGTCGACGAGTCCGGTGACGGCAACCAGGGCAGCGTCTATCTCGTCTTCGCGCGCAAGGAAGGCGTCAACTGCGTCAACCTCGACGGCGCGCTGGCCAAGGGCCTCGTCGTCGGCGCCGGCGAACTGGCGCGCTGGACGGCCACGCCCGCCTCCGCGCCGCATGCCGAACGCTGGCTCGGCTCGCGCGTGGCCGTGCTCACCGAAGCCGAACGGGCGATGCTCGCCTGCCGCGGCGCCACCAACCTGCGCCAGTACGAGCTGGCGCCGCACCACCGCGGCATGCGCGCGCTGCGCGAGGTCGGCCGCCGCTTCATGCTGCCCGAATGGCGCGCCGTGCGCTGGGGCCTCGCCGGCCTGCTGGCGATGCAGCTCGTCGGCCTCAATGCCTATGCATGGCACCAGGAGCGGGCGCTGGAGCGCCGGCGCGAGGCGATGAACGAGACGCTGCGCGCCGCCTTCCCGGGCGTGCGCACCGTGCTCGATGCACCGCTGCAGATGCAGCGCGAGACCGACCGCGCACGCTCGCTCGCCGGTCGCGCCGGCGAGGGCGACTTCGAGTCCCTGCTCGGCGCCGCCGCCGCCGCCTGGCCCGATGGCGCCGGGCCGGCGCCCACGGTGCGCTACGAGCCGGGCAAGCTGACGCTGGCCGCGCCCGGCTGGGGCGAGGTGCAGGTCAAGCAGCTTCGAGAAAGGCTCGCCGCGGCGGGCCTGGCGGCCGAGTTTGCCGAGGGGCGCGTGGTCGTCACGCGCCGCGCGGGGAGTCGATGAGCACCGAGAACGAATCCTTCGCCGCTGCCGCGCGCGTGCCGCGCGACATGCTGCGCCAGTGGTGGCTGGGGCTGGCGCGGCGCGAGCGCCGGCTCATCGGCGCCGCGGCCGCGGTGGTGGCCGTGGCGCTGCTGTGGTGGGTGGCGCTGGGGCCGGCGCTGCGCACGCTGCAGCGGGTGCCGGCGCAGATCGACGCCGCCGAGACGCAGCTGCAGCTGATGCAGCGCCTGGCCGCCGAAGCGCGCGAGCTGCGCGGCGTGACGCCGGTGCCCGCCGACCAGGCCGGCAACGTCCTCAAGGCCGCCACCGCACGCCTGGGCGACAAGGGGCGGCTGGCGGTGCAGGGCGACCGTGCCGTGCTCACCGTGGCCGGTGTCGGCAGCGTGGCGCTGCGCGACTGGCTGGCCGAGGCGCGCTCGGGCGCGCGGGCACGCACGATCGAAGCCAACCTCTCGCGCGGCAGCACCGGCCTCACCGGCACCGTGGTCGTCGGCATGGGGCCGGGCTCGTGAAGCGCTGGCTGGCGCTCGGCACCACCTTCGGCGCGCTCTTCGCGCTGGTCGTGTTTGCGCCCGCCGCATGGCTGGCCGGCATGGTGTCGAGCGCCAGCGCGGGCTACTTCATGCTCAGCGATGCACGCGGCAGCGTGTGGTCCGGCTCCGCGGTGCTGGTGCTCACCGGCGGCGAGGGCAGCCGCGACGCCAGTGCGTTGCCCGGCCGCCTGCACTGGAACGTCGGCATGGACGGGCTCGCGATCGCGGTGCGCCTGCGCCAGGCCTGCTGCCTCTCGGGCGAACAGCGGCTGCGCATCGTGCCCGGGCTCGGGCGCCTGCGCGTCGAACTGCTTCCCTCGGGCAGCGGCGGCCCGCTCGGGCAGTGGCCCGCGGCCTGGCTGAGCGGCCTCGGCACGCCCTGGAACACCTTGCAGCTTTCCGGCGCCTTGCAGTTCAGCACGCCGGGCATCGTGCTCGAGAGCGCGAGCGGGCGCTGGACCTTCAGCGGCCGCGCCGACCTCGAGCTGCAGTCGCTCGCCTCGCGCATCTCGACGCTCGACATGCTCGGCAGCTACCGCCTCACGCTCGCCGGCGACGGCGCTCAACGCGAGGGCACGAGCGTGCTGCTCACCACCACCACCGGCGCGCTGCAGCTCTCTGGCAACGGGCAGTTCGCCGCCGGGCGGCTGCGGTTTCGCGGCCAGGCGAGCGCCGCGCCGGGCTCGGAGGCGGCCTTGAACAACCTCCTGAACATCATCGGGCGGCGCCAGGGCGCGCATGCCGTCATTTCGATCGGATGACCATGAAGCGAAGCTTGCCCCACTCCCTCGGCCCGGCCCAGGCCCGGACCCAGGCCACGCCCGAGGCCGCGCCGCAAGCCGCGCTGAGTCGGCTGGCGTCGCGAGGCCTGCTCGCCGCGGCACTCGCGGCCGCAGGGGTCGGCATGCCGGCAGCGGCGCAGGCGCCGGGGGCCGCCGCTTCAGCGCCGTCGGCGCCGCGCGCCACCCCGCGCGCGCCGCGCGCCGCCACCGTCACGGTCAACTTCGTCAATGCCGACATCGAGGCCGTCACGCGCGCCTTCGCGGCCATGCTCGAGCGCCCGATCGTCGTCGACCCGCGCGTGCGCGGCCAGATCACCGTCTACAGCGAACAGCCGCAGACCATCGCGCAGGCCTTCTCGGGCTACCAGTCGGCACTGCGCGGCCTCGGTTTCGCCGTGGTCGAGAACAGCGGCCTGCTGAAGGTGGTGCCCGAAGCCGACGCCAAGCTGCAGGCTGGCACCGTCTCGGTGGGCGCGGTGCCGCAGCGCGGCGAACAGATCATCACGCAGATCTTCCCGCTGCGTTACGAGAACCCGAACAACCTGGTGGCGGTGCTGCGCCCCCTCATCACCGCCAACAACACGATCAACGCCAACCCGGGCAGCAACTCGCTCATCATCACCGACTACGCCGACAACCTGCAGCGCATGAGCCGCATCATCGCGGCGCTCGACCAGCCCCCGGGCACCGATGTCGAGATCATCACCTTGCAGCATGCGGTGGCGGCCGACCTCGCGCCGCTCGTGCAGCGGCTGTCCGATGGCGGCGGCGCCGGCGTGCCCGGCGTGCCGGCCGCGGCCGGCGGCGGCGCAACGACGGTGATCGCCGACTCGCGTGCCAACGCGCTCATCGTGCGCGCCCCCAATGCCGCCCGGCTGGCGCAGGTGAGGGCCAACATCGAGCGCCTCGACCGGCCGACCCAGCTCATCGGCGCCGGCGGCGGCATGTGGGTGGTGCACCTGAAGAATGCCGATGCGGTGAAGCTGGCCACCGTCGTGCGCGCGGCCTTCAGCGCGCTCGGCGGGCCGGCCGGGTCCAGCGGCACCACCACCGGCGGCGCCGGCGCGACGCCGGTGTCCACGGCGACACCCGTGGCGGCCGGCGCGACGCAGGCGACGACACCGGTGGCGGCCTCGGCGGCGCCGTCCACCGGCGGCTTCATCCAGGCCGACCCGTCGACCAACTCGCTCATCATCACGGCGCCCGAGCCGCTGTACAAGCAGGTGCGCGCGCTCATCGACCAGCTCGACACGCGGCGCGCGCAGGTCTACATCGAGAGCATGATCGTCGAGATCGACGGCGGCGACAACGTCGACCTCGGCTTCCAGTGGCAAGGCCTGCTCGGCCAGAGCGGCGACAAGTGGGGCGTCGCCACCGGCACCAACTTCGGCTCCTCCGGCAACATCATCAGCATCACCGGCGCGGCGGCCACCGGCAACGCCGCCACGGCGGTGTCGCAGATCGGCCAGGGCCTGAACATCGCCCTGCTGCGCAACTACGGCGGCGTCTACTCGCTCGCCGGCATCCTGCGCGCGCTGCAGTCGCAGACGACGACCAACGTCGTCAGCACGCCGAACCTGATCACGCTCGACAACGAAGAGGCGAAGATCGTCGTCGGCGAGAACGTGCCCTTCATCACCGGCCAGTTCACGCAGACCGGTGGTGCCACGACCAACCCGTTCCAGACCATCGAACGCAAGGACGTCGGCATCACGCTGCGCATCAGGCCGCAGATCGGCGAGAACGGTGCCATCCGCATGGTCATCTTCCAGGAGCAGAGCAGCGTCAAGAGCGACGTCGCCGCCGGCACCAGCAATGCCGGCCCCTCCACCACCAAGCGCTCCATCGAAGGCACGGTGACGGTCGACGACGGCCAGATCCTCGTGCTCGGCGGCCTCATCGAGGACCGCTACGAAACCACGCGCAGCAAGGTGCCGCTGCTCGGCGACATCCCGGTGGTCGGCGGCCTCTTCCGCAGCGAGTCGCGCACGCGCAGGCGTACGAACCTGATGGTCTTCCTGCGCCCGGTGGTGATGCGCGACGCCGAAGCCAGCACGCGCTTCTCGGTCGACCGCTATGAGCAGATGCGCAGCCGCCAGCAGGAAGCGCAGCCGACACCGAGCACGGTGATGCCGATCAACTCGGCCCCGCTCATCGGCCCGGCCAAGCCCGGACCGGTGGACACCGTGCCGGTCGAAGGCTCGCCGGCGAAACCCAGCGCGCCCTGATGACGCCCTGAGCGCACCGACCGCTTCCATCCGCATCGTCCACCTGCCCGGAGCACACCGCCATGGGAGCTCGCCATCCGCTGCCTTACCCCTTCGCGAAGGCCAACACGCTGCTGCTCGAGGACGACGGCGAGCAGCTCGTGCTCTGGGCCGGCGACAGCACGCCGCCTTCGGCGCTGGCCGAGGTGACGCGGCTGTTCGACGTGCGCCGCTTCGAGCGCGAGCCCGAGAGCACCCTCGGGCAGCGCATCGCCGAGGCCTACGCCGGTGGCGAGGGGAGCGCCGCGGCCGTGATGGGCGAGGTGGAAAGCGGCGTCGACCTGAGCCGCATGATGCAGGACCTGCCCGCCGTGGAAGACCTGCTCGAGGCCGCCGACGACGCGCCCATCATCCGCATGCTGAACGCGCTGCTCACGCAGGCGGCCAAGGACGGCGCGAGCGACATCCACATCGAGCCCTACGAGCGCAGCTCCTCGGTGCGCTTCCGCGTCGACGGCTCGCTGCGCGAGGTGGTGCAGCCCAACCGGGCGCTGCATGCGGCGCTGATCTCGCGCCTGAAGATCATGGCCGAGCTCGACATCGCCGAGAAGCGGCTGCCGCAGGACGGGCGCATCTCGCTGCGCATCGGCGGCCGCGCCATCGACGTGCGCGTGTCCACGTTGCCGAGCTCGCACGGCGAACGCGCCGTGCTGCGCCTGCTCGACAAGACCGAATCGAAGTTCACGCTCGAGGGCCTGGGCATGAGCGGCGACGTGCTCGCCGGCTTCGCGCGCCTCATCCAGCAGCCGCACGGCATCGTGCTCGTCACCGGCCCCACGGGCTCGGGCAAGACGACGACGCTCTACGCGAGCCTGCAGCGCGTCGACACGGCCACCACCAACGTGCTGACCGTGGAAGACCCGGTCGAATACGAGCTGCCCGGCATCGGCCAGACGCAGGTCAACCCGAAGATCGACCTCACGTTCGCGAAGGCGCTGCGCGCCATCCTGCGCCAGGACCCCGACGTCATCATGATCGGCGAGATCCGCGACTTCGAGACGGCGCAGATCGCCATCCAGGCCAGCCTCACCGGCCACCTCGTGCTCGCCACCGTGCACACCAACGACGCGGTGAGCAGCGTCACGCGCCTCGTCGACATGGGTGTCGAGCCGTTCCTGCTCAGCTCCAGCCTGCTCGGCACGCTGGCGCAGCGCCTGGTGCGCAAGCTCTGCCCGCACTGCAAGCGCCAGGCCGAGGACGGCGAGCGCCGGCTCTGGCACCCGGTGGGCTGCAGCGAATGCGGCCACACGGGCTACAAGGGCCGCACCGGCGTCTACGAGCTGATGTCGGTGGAGGACAAGCTGAGCCAGCTCATCCACCGCCGCGCGCCCGAGAACCAGCTCTTCGTGCAGGCCGAGGCGAACGGCCTGCGCTCGATGCGCGAGGACGGCCAGCGCCTGATCGACGAAGGCATCACCTCGCGCGAGGAAGTCCTGCGCGTCACGGGCGACTGAGGCGGCGCCGCCGATGCCCGCCTACAAGTTCGAAGCGCTCGACGAAGCCGGCAAGGCGCAGTCCGGCCTGCTCGAGGCCGACAACGCCAAGGCGGCGCGCGCGCAGCTGCGTTCGCGCTCGCTGGTGCCGCTGGCCGTCAACCCGGTGGGCCAGGCGGCCAACGACAGCACGGGCGTACAGATGTCGCGCTTCTCGCGGCGCGTGTTCGATGCGACGTCGCTGGCGGTGTGGACGCGCCAGCTCGCCGGCCTCGTCGCGGCCGGCCTGCCGCTGGAGCGTGCGCTGTCGGCGATGGGCGACGAGTCGGACGTGGCGCGCCAGCGCGAGCTCGTCGCGCACCTGAAGAGCGAGGTCAATGCCGGCAGCACGTTTGCGCGCGCGCTGGCCACCGCGCCGCGTGAGTTCGACGACGTCTACCGCGCCGTCGTCGCCGCCGGCGAGCAGAGCGGCGCGCTCGGCACGGTGCTCGAGAAGCTCGCCGACGACCTCGAGCAGCGCCAGGCGCTGCGCGCCAAGGTGATGGGGGCGATGATGTACCCGGCCATCGTCTCGGTGGTGGCGGTGCTGATCGTGATCGTGCTCATGACCTATGTCGTGCCGCAGATCGCCAACGTCTTCACCAGCTCGAAGCGGGCGCTGCCCACGCTCACCGTCATCATGCTGGCGCTGTCGAGCTTCGTGCGCAACTGGGGTTGGGCGGTGGGCGTGCTGCTCGCCGGCGGCATCGCGGCCTACGCGAGCGCGCGGCGCAACGAGGCCTTCCGCCGCAGCACCGACGCCGCTTTCCTGAAGTTGCCGCTCTTCGGGCGCCTGGCGCGTGGCTACAACGCGGCACGCTTCGGCGGCACGCTGGCCATGCTTGCCGGCGCCGGCGTGCCCATCTTGAAAGCGCTGCAGGCGGCGGCCGAGACGGTGAACAACCGCGCCATGCGCGCCGACGCGATGGAGGCGCTGGTGCAGGTACGCGAGGGGGCGTCTCTCGCCTCGGCGCTGGCGGCCAAGCCGCGTTACCCGGGGCTCCTGGCGATGTTCGCGCGCCTGGGTGAACAGACCGGCCAGCTGCCGACGATGCTCGGCCGCGCGTCGAACCAGCTGTCGGCCGAGGTGCAGCGGCGCGCGATGTCGGCGGCCACCATCATCGAGCCGCTGCTCATCGTCGTGATGGGGCTGGTGGTGGTGATGATCATGCTGGCGGTGATGCTGCCGATCATTCAGCTCAATCAGTGGGTGAAGTAGGGCTCGACCCGGCACCAGTGCTCTAGTCTGTTGATCGAGTCCCACTGCGACGTGCGGTGGCGGGATCGGGCCGACGGGGCACCCCGCGCCGCTTTCCGGCGGCCCGGCTCGCAAGCTCGCAGGGCCCCCGGATGCCCCCTTTACCTCGCTGCGCAGGGCGCCCCATCGGCCCGATCCGGCACCAGCGGCGGCACGCCCTCGTCGAATGCCAACACTGGTGCCCGCCGAGGACGCGGGGTGGTCGGCTCAGCGAGGTAAAGGGGGCATTCGGGCGCCCTGCGAGCTTGCGAGCCGGGCGGCCGAAAGAGGACACGAGCAGAGCCGACCACCCCGCGTCCTCGGCGCGCCGCGACCTCCGCGCTCCGACGCACTACCCACTATTCGCTGCGCGCGATGCTGAGAGCAGCGCCGCGTTGGCGCCGGCAGCAGCAGCCTCGCAGCTAGCGGAAGAGCCCGAGCCGCTGCGCCTCGAGCGCGGCTTCGGCGCGCGAGCTCACGTTGAGCTTGCGGTAGATCTGCTTCACGTAGTCGGCGATCGTGTGGCGCGACAGGCCCAGCTGCACGCCGATCTCGGGCAGCGTGTAGCCCTTGGCCACGCGCAGCAACACTTCGCTCTCGCGGTCGGTGAGGCTCACATGCGGCATCGGGTTAGCCGCCTGCGGCTTGGCCTTCTCGGTGAAGTAGGCCATCACGCGCCGCGCGATCGAGGGTGACAGCGGCGGCTCGCCCTGGCTGATGCGTTGCAGCTGCTCGGTGATCTGCTCGCGCGGCTGCTCCTTGAGGATGTAGCCGAAGGCGCCCGCTTGCAGCGCGGGGAACAGGTGCTCGTCGTCATCGTGGATGGTGACGATGACGCTCTGCGCCTCGGGCTGCAGGTCGCGCAGCTTGGTCACCACGTCGACGCCGCTGCCGTCGGGCAGGCCGAGGTCGATGAGCGCCAGGTCGAAGCGCTGTGTGGCCACGAGCGACATCGCGTCCTGGATGCGCGCGCTCTCACTGATCACGGCGTCGGGGAAGACATGCAGGACGAGCTTGCGCATCCAGGCGCGGATCTCGGGCAGGTCTTCGAGCAGCAGGATATGTTTCATCACGCATCCGCGGGGGCGGCACCTGGGCGAGGGGTTGACGACGATGTTATCGGCCGCCCCTCGGCACTCACGAGGGGCTGGTGGCGCGATCGAGTGGAAGCGTGAGGCGTATCACGGTCCCATACCCCGGTCCCGACTCGACCAGGCATTGGCCCTGCAGCTGCTTGGCGCGGTTCTTCATGCTCGCGAGGCCATGGCCCTTGTCCAGGCGCGAGTCGACGTCCTGCTGCGCGATGCCGTCGCCGTTGTCCTGGATGATGAGCTGGAAGTCGCCGTCGGCGGTGGCGCAGCTCACCGAGCAGTGCGAGGCGCCGCTGTGCTTGATGATGTTGCTCGTGGCCTCGCGCAGGATGCGCGTCGTCTGCACGTAGGCGCGCGAGCTCAGCATCTGCGGCGCCTCGTCGGGGCTCTGCCACTCGCCCTCGATGCCGGCCTGGGCCAGGCGCGACACCGTCTCGGCGCGCCAGTCGCCCATCGCGTCGGCCAGGCGCACCGGGCGGCCGGTGAGGCCGCGCACCGACAGGCGCATCTCCTCCAGCGCCTCGCGCGCGAGCGTGCTGATGCGGTCCGACTCGCTCGTGTGCACGATCGTCAGCAGCTTGGCGCCGAGGTCGTCGTGCAGGTCGGCGGCGATGCGCTTGCGCTCGCGCTCGGCCACCTGCTCGACCTTCAGGTCGGCCACCTGGCGCATGTTGCGCTCGATCTCCTGGGTCGCCTCGCGCACGCGGTGCTCGAGCTGGGCCTTGCTCTGCTCGAGCTGCGCGCGCGAGGCCTCGGCCTCGCGCCGGGCGCGGCCGTGCTGCATCACCAGGCGCAGGCCGACGAAGAGCACCACCAGCGGCAGGCCGGTCGAAGCCAGCAGCGCCGGCAGGTCCTCGGTGCTCGCGAAGCCGGCCGTGGCGGCGGCGAGCACGGCGAGCGCCGCGCCGGCGAGCAGCAGCGTCGTCGTCCAGCGGGCATCGGCGCTGCGCGGGCGGCGCAGCAGCAGCGCCGCGGCGGCGGCGATCTCGGCGGCGAACACCGCGTACCAGAAGAGCGCCAGCGCGTGCAGCCGCTCGGGCCCGGCCGCGAGCAGCGTCAACGCCACCAGCGCGCATTGCACCGGCAGGCCGGTGTCGGCCTGCTTCAGTCGCATGCCGCCCGAGCGCAGCAGGAACTGCACCGCCGCCCAGGTGATGAACGACAGGAGCACGAGCAGCACGAACTCCAGCAGCCGGTGCGAAAGCGGCAGGTCTCGCAGCCACAGGCGCGCATCGAAGATCGCCAGCCCGACGCTGAGCGCGCCGAAGTAGGCGAGCTGGCTCTCGCGCCGGTTGACGTAGCCGAGCACGAACATGAAGCCGCCCATCAGCAGCAGCGTCGCGCTGCCGCCCTGCGCGAAGCCGACCGCGAGCGCCGTCTGCCGCGCGTGGTGCGGCGCCAGCACGGCCTGCGGCCCCACCATCAGCGCCGAGAGGCCGCCGGCGCGATGCGCCGAGCCCAGCTCGGCCAGGCGATGCCCGACGAGCTTGATGTCGAGTTCGTTGCGCCCAGCCACCAGCAGCGCCGCCGGCAGGTTGACGAGCTGCGGCCGACTGCATTGGTGCGAAACCGGCTCGCGCATGCGGCCGCCGCTTGCGACGAGCTGGCCGTTCAGATGCACCTCGTAGTTGGAACAGGCGCGCGCGATGTACAGCGCCTGCAGCTCCGGCGCGGCGCCGCCCTTGGCGTCGGCTCGGCCCGCGGCGCCCTTCTGCGGATCGAAATCCAACGCCACCCGATACCACAGCGTGCCCTGGAAGCCCGGGCGGCTGATCGCCCACTCGTCGGGCAGCGTCACCGCCTGCACCGGCGCCGGGACGGCCGGGAACTCCGGTCCGTCGCCGATGGCCGCCAGGGCGCTGCGCAGCACCTGCGTGCCCTCCAATCCCTCGTCGCCGGCGCATGCCGGGAGAGCCGCCAGCAGCAGCGACAACAGCCACGCCAGCCCAGCCAGCCAGCGGGTGAACTTCGGCAAGAGAACCGATGGCGGGCAGCGGACCGCGGAGCGAGTGGGCAAGGGGTTGGGCAGCGTCGGCAAACTCGTCACCGCGCATTGTTGCAGTCCGGTTGCGGCCGCCTGCGCCCCAGCGGCACACCGGCGCGCCTGCACTGCGACAATTCCCCGCCCCGGCGTTGCCTGCGCCGACCCAGGACCCACTTGATCCGCCGCCACCGCCTCGCCGACACCGACAACCACCGCCTGGCCCACCTTTGCGGGCCGCTCGATGCGCACTTGCGCCAGGTCGAAGAGGCGCTGGCCGTGCGCATCGGCCGCCGCGGCCCCGAGTTCCGCATCGAAGGCCCGCGCGAAGCGGTGCAGCGCACGATCGACCTGCTCGATCGCCTGCACGAACTTGCCGCGCGCCCGCTCGACGACGAGCAGCTGCGCCTCGCGCTCGTGGAGACGGCCAGCGCGGGCGCCCGGCCGGCGCGCACCGCTCCTGCGGCCACCGCGGCTGCCGCATCACCCGCCGATGCCGGCGCCGAGCTGGAGGGCACGCCGGCCGATGCCTCCGTCGTGCTGCACACGCGTCACGCCAGCCTCACCGGACGCACACCCAACCAGGTGCAGTATCTGCGCCAGATGCTGTCGCACGACATCACCTTCGGCATCGGGCCGGCCGGCACCGGCAAGACCTTCCTCGCCGTGGCCTGCGCGGTGGACGCGCTCGAGCGCCAGGGCGTGCAGCGCATCGTGCTCACGCGCCCGGCCGTGGAGGCCGGCGAGCGCCTGGGCTTCCTGCCGGGCGACCTGGCGCAGAAGGTCGACCCCTACCTGCGCCCGCTGTACGACGCGCTCTACGACCTGATGGGCTTCGACCGCGTCGGCAGGGCCTTCGAGAAGGGCCAGATCGAGATCGCGCCGCTCGCCTTCATGCGCGGGCGCACGCTCAACCATGCCTTCGTCATCCTCGACGAGGCGCAGAACACCACGCGCGAGCAGATGAAGATGTTCCTCACGCGCATGGGCTTTCGCAGCAAGTGCGTGGTCACCGGCGACGTGAGCCAGATCGACCTGCCCAAGGGCCTGGGCAGCGGCCTCATCGAGGCGCGCCAGATCCTGGCCGACGTGCGCGGCATCGCCTTCACCGACTTCACCGCCGCCGACGTCGTGCGCCACCCGCTGGTGGCGCGCATCGTCGAGGCCTACGAGCGCATGCGCCCGGCGCCATGAGCGCAGCCCGGCCGGCCTTGCGCCTCAGCCTGCAGTTCGCCGACGCGCGCCACCGCGCGCGCCTGCCGCGCCACTGCGTGGCACGCTGGATCCGCGCCGCGCTCGAGTGCGATGCACAGATCGCCGTGCGCATCGTCGGCGCCGACGAAGGGCGCGAGCTGAACCGGACCTATCGCCGCAAGGACTACGCCACCAACGTGCTCACCTTCGACTACGAGCGCGCGCCGCTCGTCGTCGCCGACCTCGTCCTGTGCGCCCCGGTGCTGCAGGCCGAGGCGAAGGCGGCGCGCATTGCGCTCGAGGCGCACTATGCGCACCTGCTCGTGCACGGCACGCTGCACGCACAGGGCTACGACCACGAACGCGCCGCCGACGCGCGGCGCATGGAAGCGCGCGAGAGCGAACTGCTCGCCGCGCTCGGCTTCGCCGACCCGTACCGGCGCTGAGCTACTTGGTTCCGAACAGCCGGTCGCCGGCGTCGCCGAGGCCGGGAACGATGTAGCCGTGGTCGTTGAGCCGCTCGTCGATGGCGGCGGTGATGATGGGCACGTCGGGGTGGTGCCGGCGCAGGTTGGTGATGCCCTCGGGCGCGGCGAGCAGGCAGACGAAGCGGATCGACTTCGGCCGCGCCTCCTTCAGCCGGTCGACCGCGGCCACGGCCGAGTTGCCGGTGGCGAGCATGGGGTCGAGCACGATCGCGTCGCGCTCCTCCATGCCGTGCGGCATCTTGAAGTAGTACTCCACGGCGCCCAGCGTCTTCGGGTCGCGGTACAGGCCGATGTGGCCGACACGCGCGCCCGGCACCACCTCGAGCATGCCGTCGAGAAAGCCGCTGCCGGCACGCATGACGACGACGAAGACGGTCTTCTTGCCGTCGATGACCGGCGACTGCATCTTCGCCAGCGGCGTCTCGATCTCCACCAGGTGCGTCGGCATCTCGCGCGTCACCTCGTAGGCCATGAGCACGCTGATCTCGTGCAGCAGGCGCCGGAAGGCGTTGGTGCTGCGGTCCTTCTCGCGCAGCAGCGTCAGCTTGTGCTGCACGAGCGGGTGGCGGATGACTTGCACATGCGGGTCGTGGGGGTCCATCGGCGGCCTCGGGTCTGCGGTGCGCCGCATCGTGCCACAGGCGATGGGATCGGCGGCGCAGCCCGGCGCGCAGGGCTCGGCCGGCACCGGCATGCGATCAGGGTCCGGTCGAGGTTCCTTCAGCCCCTTCGGCCCCGCCCAGCCGCCGTTTCGCCCCATGGCCGCTGCCGGCCGCGGTGGCAGCGGTGTATGTTCGGTGGCGATGGCCAACCCTCCTGCCCGGGCCACAGTGCCGATGGCCGCGGTGCCGGCCGGTGCCGCGGTGCGCCCTTTCGCCATCGCCTGGGCCGTCTTCTGGCTGCTGCTGCTCACCGTCGAGGTGCAGGACCATCTGCGCCACGGCGAGGGCCGGCTCTGGCAGCCGTTCCTGTGGGAGCTGTCGAGCTTCGCCGTCGCCAGCGTCATCGTCTGGCTGCTGTGGCGGCACGTGCCGCGTCTGGACCCGCTGCTCGGCCAGCCCTGGCGTTGGGCGGCAAGGCCGCTGGCGCTGCTGCCGCTGGCCGCGCCGCTGTTCGTGGGCGGCGTCTATGCCATCCGCCACGGCGTGCATGCGCTCGCCGGGCTCACCTACCGCCATCCGCCTTGGCCGCAGGTGCTGCTCTACGAGTGCGTCAAGTTCTCGCTCTTCTATGGGCTCTTCGTGGCCATGTTCTTCGGCTTCCGCTCGTTCGCCGCGCTGCATGCCGAGCGCCTGCGCGCCGAGGCGCACCTGGCCCTCGCGCGCGAGGCACAGCTCGCGCAACTCGCGCAGCAGCTCGAGCCGCACTTCCTGTTCAACGCGCTCAACACCATCGCCTCGGCCATCCCCGACCAGCCGGCCTTGGCCGAGCACCTGCTGCTGCGCCTGGCAGCGCTGCTGCGCGCCGCCACCGACCTGGCGCGGCGTCCGCAGGTGACCCTCGAGGAGGAGCTGGCGCTGCTGCACGCCTACGCCGAGATCATGGGCCAGCGCTTCGCCGACCGGGTGACATGGGCGTGGCAGGTCGACGAGTCGCTGCGTGCGCAACGCGTGCCGGCGCTGATGCTGCAGCCGTTGCTGGAGAACGCCTTCCGGCACGGCGTGGAGCGCCAGGCGGGGCCGGCGCGCATCGAGATCGAGGTCGCGCGCCGCGACGCCGGCACGCTACGCGCCCGCGTCGCCTGCAGCCTCGGCGCGTTGTCCGCGACGCCCGAACCGCATGCCGGCGTCGGCCTCGTGAACGTGCGCAGCCGGCTGGCGCTGCTGTACGGCGAGCGGGCCGCGCTCGCGCTCGAGGCGAGGCCCGGCGGCGGCGTGTCGGCCGTCATTCACTGGCCGGCGGAAGCGGCGGCGCAGGTGCAAGGCGCGCAGGCGCAGAGGGCAGGGGGGGCACAGTGTGCGCAGGGCACGCAGGGCGCACAGGGCGCACAGGGCGCACAGGGCGCGCAGGGCGCGCAGGGCGGACCGGACGCACCAGGCGCGCAGGGCGGACCGGACACACCGGGCGCAGTGGCCCGGCCGCCCGCCCCGGTCACGACGTCGCCGTGAAGACGCGATGCGCCTCTTGATCGTCGACGACGAAGCACCGGCGCGGGCGCGCCTGCGCCGGCTGCTCGGTGCCTTCCCGGGAATCGATGTCGTGGGCGAGGCGGGCGATGCCGATGCCGCGCTCGCCGCCGTGGCCGCGCTGGCGCCGCAGGCGCTGCTGCTCGACATCCAGATGCCGGGCGCGAGCGGCCTCGACCTCGCGGCCTCGTTGCCCGAGCCGGCGCCGGCCATCGTCTTCGTGAGCGCGCATGGGCACTACGCGTTGCCGGCTTTCGATGCCGCAGCGGTGGACTACCTGCTGAAGCCGGTCGAACCGGAACGCCTGGCGCGCGCGCTCGAGCGCCTGCGCGGGCGCCTGGCGCTGCCGCCCCGGTCGCCGCCGGGGTACGGCGTGGCGGCGGGCACACCTGGCGCGGCCGGTACGTCGGCCGCGCTGCCGCCTCCGGCTCACCTGCTCGTGGCCGACCGCGGGCGCACGCATGTCATCGCCTGTGCCGAGATCGTCTGGCTGGAGGCCGCCGACAACTACGTCGTCGTCCATGCGCAGGACGGTCGTGCGCCGCTGATGCGCCGCACGCTGGCGGCGCTGCTGGCCGACCTCGGGGCCGGCTTCGTGCGCACGCACCGCAGTGCCGCGGTGGCGCTGGCGCACGTGATGGCCGTGCTGCCGGGCGAGCGCGGCGACGCCGAGCTGCTGCTGCGCGGCGGCGCGCATGTGCCTTGCAGCCGCCAGCAGCGCGCGGCGCTGCTGGCGGCGCTCGCGGCACTCGTGCCGCAGGCGCCGGTGCCGCGCTGACGGCACCGAAGCGACGACGGCACTCGGTCGCCCCGGCAGCGGTCCGCTTCGCCCCAGGGCGCTCGCGGCGACCGCGCGCCCCACCTAGCCTGAAGGGCATGGAACCCACCTCATCGCCCGCCGCCGCGCCACGCGAGTTCTTCATCGACTGGCTGCGCATCGCCGCGCTCGGCCTGCTGATCCTCTTCCACGTCGGCATGGCGTACACGAGCTGGAACTGGCACGTGAAGAGCGCCGCCGCGGCGGACGTGGCCGCCGCCGTCGAGCCGTGGATGCGCCTCACGGCGCCGTGGCGCATGACGCTGCTCTTCGTCGTCTCCGGGCTGGCGA
The DNA here is from genome assembly GCA_016223165.1 of Burkholderiales bacterium. GTDB lineage: Bacteria > Pseudomonadota > Gammaproteobacteria > Burkholderiales > Burkholderiaceae_C > Rubrivivax. Next base: position 1,053,201 of record JACRPO010000009.1, on the reverse strand, counting down.
CGTCGCTCATGCTGCAGCGGCGTGCCGTAACGCCCGGCGGCTGGCTGCGCCAACGCGCGCGCCGGCTGCTGCTGCCGCTGCTGGCCGGGGTGGTGCTCGTCGTGCCGCCGCAGTCGTACTTCGAGGTGCGGCAGTTCCACGGTTATGCGGGAAGCTTCATCGACTTCCTCGCGCTGTACTTCAGCGCCTACGGCGGCTTCTGCTCGGCGCTACGGGGCTGCCTGATCCTTCCGACCTGGAACCACCTCTGGTTCCTGCTCTACCTCTTCGCCTACACGGCCGTGCTGGCCTGGGTGCTGCGGCGCTGGCCCGGGGCCGTGGACCGCCTGGCCGCGCGAGCGCCTTCGAGCCTTGCCGGAGCCGGGCTGCTGGCCTGGCCGTTCGCTTGGTTCGCCGTGACGCGGGCGACCCTCGCGCCCATCTTCGGCGAGACGCACGCGTTCTTCGACGATCTCTTCCTGCACACGCAGTTCGCGCCCGCCTTCGCGCTCGGCGTGCTGCTGGCGCGCAGACCGGCCGCCGCTCTCTGGCCGCGCCTGCAGGCGCAGCGCCATCTCGCGCTCGCCTGCGCGCTGCTCGCCTGGGGCCTGATCGTCGCCACGACACCGGGCGCGGCCTGGCGCCTGCTGCCCTGGAGCCTGATGCAGTGGTGCGCCATCGTCGCGGCGCTCGGCTATGCGCGCTGCCACCTGCAGCGCGACAGTGCGCTGCGCGCCAGGCTGTCGGAGGCCGTGTTCCCGGTCTACGTGCTGCACCAGACGGTCACCGTGCTCGCGGTCGTGCTGCTGGCGCGCTGGCGCCTGCCGGCCGCCGCGGAGGCCGGCCTGCTGGTCGTGCTGACCTTCGGCCTCAGCTGGGCGGGCTATGAACTGGTGCGCCGCATGGCCCGGCTGCGGCCCTGGTTCGGCCTGGCTGAAGGGCAGGAAGGGCATGAAGGGCACGCCGGGCCTGTCGCGGACCCGGGCGCAGGCCTGGGCGCAGGTCAGGGTGCAGCCGAGATGCGCGCCACCGAGTCGCGCGTCAGCACGTAGAGGGCGCCATCGCTGCCGACCAGCAGGTCCACTGGCAGGCCATCGACGCTGCCGAAGGCATAGGCGGCGTTGCCGTTGGCGACATCGACGACACCGATGAAGCGTTCCACGTAATCGGCGAAGAAGTACTTGCCACGCAGCCCGGCCGGGAACGGCCCGTCGTCGGGGTAGAACGCGCCGCCGACGATGGCGCTGCCGACGAAGAAGCCGCCTGGCCCCGAGCCTGGCGGCGCAGCCGGCTCGTGCGCATAGGCGAACAGCGGCGCCGTGATGCCCGCGCCCAGGTTGTCCGGCCCCTCGGAGCCCGGCCAGCCGTAGTTGGCGCCGGCGGCGCCGAGGTTGATCTCCTCCCAGCGCACGTTGCCCACGTCGTTGATGTGCATGCGCCCGCTGCCGGGCTGGATGGCGAACGTGAAGGGGTTGCGCAGCCCGTAGGCCCACACCGCGCGCCCCCAGCCGGGCTGCGTGGCGGCGAACGGGTTGTCGGGCGGGAAGCTGCCGTCGTCGTTCAGGCGCAGCATCTTGCCGAACGGGTGGCTCAAGTCCTGCGGCTTGCTCGTGTCGGCGTTGTCGCCGACGGCGACATAGAGCTTGCCGTCGATGCCGAAGCGCATCGCGCCGCCGTTGTGCGTGTCGGCGAACGGGATGAGATCGGGCAGGTCGAGCAGCACTGTCTCGACGCCGGTGGAGATGTCGCCGCCGGCGGCGATGTCGGCGGTGAGGCGCGCGACGCGGTTGTTGCGCGCCTCGCCGTTGAGGTGCGTGTAGTAGACGTAGACGAAGCCGTTGCCCGCGAAGCCCGGGTGCAGGGCCACGCCGATGAGGCCGCGCTCGCCGAAGGCCTCGACGGCGAGCGTGTGGAACGGCGTGGGCAGCAGCGTGCCGGCCTTGACGACGCGCAGCGCGCCGCCCTGTTCGGCGACGAAGAGGCGGCCGTCCGGCGCCTGCGCGAAGGCGGCGGCGGCGGCGAGCCCGCCGACCCAGGGCTCGTCCTTCGTGAAGCCCGCCGGCACGACGCGGCCGCCGCCGAAGCGCACGAGCGCCGTCGACCAGGCCGAACGGTTGCCGGCGGCGTCTCGCGCGCGTGCGCGCACGACATGCTGGCCGCGCGCCCATTGCGTGCTGTCGATCGTCACCTCGTAGGGGGCGCTCGCGTCCTCGCCGCCTGCACCGCCGACCTCGCCGACACCGACGCCATCGACCTGGAACTCGACCGCGGCGACGCCGACGTCGTCGCTCGCCTCGGCGGCGAGCACGACCATGCCGTCGAGGCCGTCGGCGAGGTCGGTCGGTGCCGTGAGCGTCGCCGTCGGCGCCGTGACATCGCCGCCGCTCTGCACACCCACCGTCACCTCGACAACGGCGCTGTCGGCGTCGAGCCCGCCGTTGTCGAAGGCGCGCGCGCGCAGCGCCACCGTGCCGGCGCGCACCGGCGTCCAGGCCAGCGTGAAGGGCGCCGTCGTATCGCTGCCGATGACCGCGCCGTCTGCGATGAAGTCGACGCGCGAGACGCTGCCCTCGGCATCGGTGGCGTCGGCGTTCAAGGTCACCACGTCGCCGACGGTGGCCGCGGGCGGTGCGAGCAGCGTCACGCTCGGCGGCTGGTTCGTCGCCGGGCCGAGGTCGGTGAAGTCGGCCGTGTACGTGGTGTCGCCGGCCGGCGTGGCCAGCGTCTGGCTGGCCGCGCCGCCGTGGCGCCAGCCGTCGAAGCGCCAGCGGCGACCCAGCACCACCTGGTCGGCGGCGGCGATGTCGCGTTCGAAGCCGACGACGCCGGTGAAGGTGCTCGGCGCCGTGACGGGTTGCCCTTCCAGCGTCAGCCGCAGGCCGGCCGGTACGGTGGCCAGCGTCACCGTCGCCTTCTGCGGCTGCATGTCGCGCGTCACCTCCACCGAGACGCCGGCGCTGTTGGTGGCGCGCAGGTGGAAGCGATAGAAGACGTTGTGCGAAGTCTCGCCGCGCGTGGGGATCGTGACGGTGCCGCCGGCGCCGGCGGTGGGCGGCCGGAACGGATGCGTGTGCGTGTCGTGGTGCAGGTCGACCCACCACGTGAGCGCGCTCGCAGTGAGCGCACCGTCGCGCGTGTCGACGGCGTTGCCGGCGTAGCTGACGGTGTCACCGGCACGAAACGTGGCCCCGGGTGCCGGCGAGGCGATGGTGGCGACGGGCTGCGAGGCCACCGGCGCCGGCGCCTCGCCCGGGGTGTCGCCACCGCCGCCGCCGCAGGAACCGAGCAGCAGCACGACGGCCGTGCGGCCGACGAACCAGCGTGCCCGGTGGGCCGTGCATGCCATGCGTGCCATGCATGCCATGCGTGCCATGCGTGCCACGGTCCGCGCTGCCCTCGACGCCGAGGTCATCATGCCGAAGCCCTCGCTTCTTCTTCTGCATCTTCTGCAGCATCGCGCGCGGTGCTGCGCCAATGTGCGGCGACCGAGGATTCCGGGGTCGCGCCGCGTGCGGAATCAAAGGCGACGATCAGGGCGGCGAAATGCGCGCGATGGCGTCGCGTGTCAGGACATGGAGCGCGCCGTCGCTGCCGACGAGCATGTCCACCGGCCGGCCGCTGACGCTGCCGAAGGCATAGGCGGCGTTGCCGTTGGCGGTGTCGAGGACGCCGATGAAACGGTCGAGGAAATCGGCGAAGAAGTACTGGCCGCGATACGGTGCCGGGAAGAGGCCCGCACCGCTCGTCGGGTAGAAGGCGCCGCCGGCGATGGCCTGGCCGATGAAGAACCCGCCGGGGCCCGAACCGGCCGGCACGGCCGGATCGTGCCCGTAGGCGAAGAGCGGCGCGGTCACGCCGGTCGTCACGTTGGCCGGGCCCTCCGAGGCGGGCCAGCCGTAGTTGGCGCCGGGCGCGCCGAGGTTGATCTCCTCCCAGGTCTGCTCGCCGACATCGTTGATGTGCATGCGGCCGGTGCCGGGCTGGATGGCGAAGGTGAACGGATTGCGCAAGCCGTAGGCCCAGACGAAGCGGCCCTGGCCCGTCTGCGTGTTGGCATACGGGTTGTCGCCAGGGACCGAGCCGTCGTCGTTCAGGCGCAGCATCTTGCCGAACGGATGGCCGAGGTTCTGCGCCAGCGCGCCGTTGCCGTTGTCGCCCACGCCGACGTAGAGCTTGCCGTCGGGGCCGAACTTCATGCCGCCGCCGTTGTGGTTGGTGGCGAAGGTGGAGAGGTCGGGCAGGTCGATGATCACGGTCTCCGGGCCGGCGACGACATCACCGGTGGCGACGAAGCGGCTGATGCGGTTGTTGCGCGCGCCGCCGTTGATGCGTGTGTAGTAGACGTAGACGAAGTGGTTGCTGGCGAAGTTCGGGTGCGTGGCGACGCCGATGAGGCCGCGCTCGCCGCTCGCGTCGACCGTGAGGCTGACGAAGGGCGAGCCGAGCAGCACGCCGTTCTTCACGACGCGCAGGTTGCCGCCCTGCTCGGCGACGAAGAGGCGGCCGTCCGGGGCCTGCGCGAAGGCGGCGGCACTGGCCAGGCCCGTGACCCAGCCTTCGTTCAGGCTGAAGCCGGCGGGGACGTTGCGGCCACCACCGAAGCGGACCACCGCGGAAGACCAGGCCGTGCGGTTGCCGGCGGCGTCGCGCCCGCGCGCGCGCAGCACGTGCTGGCCACTCGCCCACTGGTTGGTGTCGATGGTCGTCGAGTACGGTGCGTTCGCGTCCTCGGCGCCGGCCGCCGCGCCGTCGACCTGGAACTCCACCGCCACGATGCCCGCGTTGGCGGCGGCCGTGGCGGTGAGCGTGACGGTGCCCGCCAGGCCGTCGGCCAGGTTGGCCGGCGCGGTGAGGGTGACGGTCTGCGGCAGTTCCACCGTGCCGCCGTCGCCGCCGCCTCCGCCGCACGACAGCAGCACGGGCGCCGCGAGCAACGCGACGAGGCGGGCGAAACCCCCGGCGGAGGTCGAAGCTTGGGCAGGTTGGCGCATCGTCTTCTCCCCTCACATCGGCACGGGCATTCTTCTCGCGCGCGCCGATGGTAGCGCCACCGCCTGCGGTCGTCATGACCCGCGAGGTCATCGCCGCGCCTTCGGGTGCGCGGCAGCATGGTCGCCGACGTCATCGAAAGCGACAGCGAAAGCGACAGCGAAGACGACAGCGCAATTCACCAACCAGGCGCAGCAACAAAAGGGCAAGCCATGAACGGCATCGACTTCCTCCCTCTCGCCGTGGGCCACATGATCGGCCTCGGCGCCATCGGCTCGTGTATCGGCGTCGGCCTCATGGCCAGCCGCTATCTCGAGGCGAGCGCGCGCCAGCCCGAGATGATGGAGCCGCTGCAGACCAAGGTCTTCCTGCTCGTGGGCGTGCTCGACGGGGCGTTCATCATCGCCACCGGCATCGGGCTGTGGTTCGCCACGGCCAACCCGTTCAAGGGCTGACGCACGCCCTCGGCCCGTCCCCGCCAAGACCAGACACCCAGCGACCCCAGCGACTCCTCGCACAGACCGCAGCCCGCCGTGTAACGTCGGCGCATCGCCCGACGACCACCGTCGAGGTGAGGTGGTTCGAGGAGACCCATGAAATCCAGGAAGCTGTGGCTGCTGGTCCTGCTGGCAGCGTTGGTGGCGGCGTATTTCGCGTTCGATCTCGGGCGCTTCCTGAGCCTTGCCTACGTCAAGGGCGCCCAGGCGGACTTCGCGGCGCTGTACGGCGAGCGGCCGTGGCTCGTGGCCGGGCTCTACTTCGCCGCCTACGTGGCGGTGACGGCGCTCTCGCTGCCCGGCGCGGCGGTGATGACGCTGCTGGGCGGCGCCGTCTTCGGGCTCCTGGTGGGCACGGTGCTGGTGTCGTTCGCCTCGAGCATCGGCGCCACGCTGGCCATGCTGGTGTCGCGCTACGTGCTGCGCGACACCGTCAAGAGCAAGTTCGGCGCGCGCCTGGCAGACATCGACAAGGGGGTCGAGCGCGAGGGCGCCTTCTACCTCTTCACGCTGCGGCTGGTGCCGATCTTCCCGTTCTTCGTCATCAACCTGCTGATGGGCCTGACGAAGATGAAGGCGGCCGCCTTCTACTGGGTGAGCCAGCTCGGCATGCTCGCCGGCACGCTGGTGTACGTGAACGCGGGCACGCAGCTGGCGAAGATCGAGTCGCTCGCGGGCATCGTCTCGCCCGGGCTGCTGGCGAGCTTCGTGCTGCTCGGGATCTTCCCGCTCATCGCCAAGAAGATCGTCGACGCGGTGAAGGCGCGGCGCGTCTATGCGAAGTGGGCGCACAAGAAGCCGAAGTCGTACGACCGCAACATGGTCGTCATCGGCGCCGGTGCGGCGGGCCTCGTCACGAGCTACATCGCCGCGGCCGTGAAGGCCAAGGTGACGCTGGTCGAGAGCCACAAGATGGGTGGCGACTGCCTCAACTACGGCTGCGTGCCCAGCAAGGCGCTCATCAAGACGGCGACGCTGGTGCGCCAGATGCGACACAGCGCCGACTACGGCGTCGCCAAAGCCTCGTTCGAATTCGACTTCGCTCAGGTGATGGAGCGCGTGGCCGGCATCGTGCGTGCGGTCGAGCCGCACGATTCGGTCGAGCGCTACACGGGCCTCGGCGTCGACGTGCAGATCGGAACCGCGAAGATCGTCGATCCCTGGCACGTGCAGATCACGAAGGACGATGGCAGCACGAGCGTGCTGTCGACGCGTTGCATCGTCGTCGCCACGGGCGCGCGGCCCTTCGTGCCGCCGCTGCCGAGCATCGAGGAAGTGGGCTATCGCACCAGCGACACATTGTGGGACCTGCGCGAGCTGCCGCGGCGCCTGGTGGTGCTGGGCGGCGGGCCGATCGGCTGCGAGCTGGCGCAGGCCTTCGCGCGCCTGGGTGCGCAGGTGACGCAGATCGAGATGCTGCCGCGCATCATCATCCGCGAGGACGAGGAGGTGTCGGCCTCGGCGCAGCAGGCGCTGCAGGACGACGGCGTGACGGTGCTCACCGGGCACAAGGCGCTGCGCTGCGGGGTGGACGAGGGCGCAGCCGGCGGGAAGTGGATCGAGGTGGAAGCGGGAGGCAGCACGCGACGCATCGCCTTCGACCTGCTGCTGTGCGCCGTCGGGCGCGTGGCGCGGCTGCAAGGCTTCGGCCTCGAGGAACTCGGCATCCCGACGCAGCGCACCGTCGTCACCGACGAGTACCTGCAGACGATCTACCCGAACATCCTCGCCGCCGGCGATGTGGCCGGGCCGTTCCAGTTCACGCACACGGCGGCGCACCAGGCCTGGTACGCGGCGGTGAACGGCCTCTTCGGCACGTTCAGGAGGTTCAAGGCCGACTACTCGGTGATCCCGTGGGCGACCTTCATCGACCCCGAGGTGGCGCGCGTCGGGCTCAACGAGCAGGAGGCGAAGGAGAACGGCATCGCCTACGAGGTGACGAGGTACGGCATCGACGACCTCGACCGTGCCATCGCCGACAGTGCCGCGCACGGCTGGGTGAAGGTGCTCACGGTGCCGGGCAAGGACCGCATCCTCGGCGTCACGATCGTCGGCGTGCATGCCGGCGACCTGCTCGCCGAGTACGTGCTGGCCATGAAGCACGGCCTCGGCCTGAACAAGATCCTCGGCACCATCCACACCTACCCGACGCTGGCCGAGGCCAACAAATATGCCGCCGGCGAGTGGAAGCGCGCGCATGCGCCGCAAGGGCTGCTGCGCTGGGTCGAGAAGTTCCATGCCTGGCGGCGCGGCTGATCGGGCCGGCAAGGGCAGGCTACCGGTGCCGGTGCCGGTGCCGGTGGCGGCGCGCGTGCGCGCTCGTGCGGGCGCCTTCGCACGCATGCTCGCGTGCACTCGATCACTCGCACGCGCCGTCGCGTTCGCACTCGGGCTGGCCCTGCTGCACGCGGCCGCCCCGGCGCAGCCGACCCCTCTCGTCGCCGAGGGCGGGCAGCTCGGCCCGGGCTGGCGCGTCGCCGCGCTGCCGCGGCAGAAGGTCCCGCTCACGCACTACGGCGTCGCCGAGGTCGACGGCCGCCCGGCCGTGCGCCTGGAGGCCGCGGCTTCCTACGGCAACCTCGTCTTCGACATGCCGGGCCAGGCGGCGCCGGCACGCCTGCGCTGGAGCTGGCGCCTCGAGCGGCCCAATGCCGCCGTCGACCTGGCGCACAAGGAGGGCGACGATGCGGCGGCCAAGGTCTGCCTCGCCTTCGAGCTGCCGCTCGAGCAGGTGCCCTTCGTCGAGCGCCAAGTGCTGCGCATGGCGCGCAGCCGCGCAGGCGAGCCGCTGCCCGCGGCCACCCTGTGCTGGGTGTGGGGCCGTACCGAGGCGCGCGAGGCCGTGCTGCCCAACCCCTACTCGCGCCGCGTGCGCGTGATCGTGCTGCGCAACCAGGCCGACGCGGCCGGCCGCTGGTTCGACGAAGATCGCGACGTGGCCGCGGACTGGCGGCGCACGTTCGGCGACGAGAGCGTGCAGGTGCCGCCGCTGGCGGCCGTGATCGTGGCCGCCGACGCCGACAACACCGGCGCCAAATCGGTGGCCCATGTCGCCGGGTTACGCTTCGGCCCGTGAAGAGACTCCTTCTGCTGGGCGGCGGCCACGCCCACGTGCACGTGCTGCGCGAGATGGCCCGCGAACGATTTGCCGCCGCCGAGGTGACGCTCGTCACGCCGTTCATGCGCCAGATGTATTCGGGCATGGTGCCGGGCGTCATTGCCGGCCACTACCGTGCCGAGCAGGCGGCGATCCAGCTCGCGCCGCTGGCCGCTGCCGCGGGCGTGCAGGTGCTCGAGACGGCCGCCGTGGGCCTGGACGCCGTGCGCCGCCTCGTGCGCCTGGCCAACGGGCAGGTGCTCGGCTACGACGTGATGTCGATCGACACCGGCTCGGAGATGGACCGCGGGCGCGTCGCGGGCGCGCGCCAGCACGCGCTCTTCGTGCGCCCGATCGAGCACTTTCTCGCCGATGTCGAGGACATGCTCGATGCCGCATCGCGGCAGGCCCTCGACGTGGTGGTCATCGGCGGTGGCGCCGCAGGCGTGGAGCTGGCGCTGGCGTTCCAGTTCCGCTTCGGGCTGCTGGGCGGCGAGCCCGGCCGCGTCGCCCTCGTGCTCGGTGGTGATCGCGTGCTGCCCGGCTACCCCGAGTCGGTGGCCCGCCACGCCGAGCGGGCCCTCGAGCGGGCGCGCATCACGCTTTTCCGCGACACCTGCGTCGAGATTCGAGCCGACGCGGTCGTCCTCGCTTCGGGGGCTCGCCTGGCCTGCGACGCACCGGTGCTGGCCACCGGCAGCGAGGCGCCACCCTGGCTTGCCGGCAGCGGGCTCGCGCTCGATGGGCATGGATTCATCGTCACCGGCCCGACGCAGCAAAGCGGCTCGCATCCCGAGGTGTTTGCCGTCGGCGACGTGGCCACGCGCATCGACGCGCCGCACCCGAGAAGCGGCGTCTACGCGGTGCGCGCCGGGCCGCCGTTGCAGGGCAACCTGCGTGCCTTCTGCTCGGGGGCACCGCTCAAGCGGCACATGCCGCAGGAGAAGACGCTGAACCTGCTGTCGTGCGGGCGGCGGCGCGCCATCGCCAACCGCGGCGGCTGGACAGCCGAGGGGCGTTGGCTGTGGTGGTTGAAGGACCACATCGACCGCAGCTTCGTCGCCCGCTACTCGGTGCGCGTCGGCAGCGCGTCGGCGGCGCCGATGACCTCCGCCGCTGCCACGATCAACGGGAACACGACCACGACCACTACTGCCGCCCCGGCGGCAGCGCAGAGCGAGGTCACTCCTTCGGCCGAAACGCGATGATCAGCGCGGCCGGCACGCGGCCGTCGGTGTCGGGCGGCAGCTTGCCGGTGCGGTCGATGGCGCGCAGCACGGCGTCGTCCCAGGCGGCGTTGCCGCTGCTCTTGACGAGGCGCCGCGAGAGGATGGCGCCACCGGCGGCCGTGCGCACTTCCACCTCGGCGGCCGGGTTGCCGCTGACCTCGCCGGTGAAGACCGAGTTGCTGCGGATCAGCGCGGCCAGGCGCCCGACGTAGTTCGCCGAAGGGGCGGCGTCGCGCGCCGCCGTGCCCGTGGGCGTGGTGCCGGAGGTGCCGGCCGCCTGCGTGATGCGGCGCAACTGCTCCTCGCGCGCCCGCATCGTTGCCTCGGCCTGCTGGCGCTCCTGCGCCGCGGCGCGTTCGCGTTCCTGCCGCTCGCGGCGCTCGCGTTGCTCGCGCTCCTGGCGTTCCTGGCGTTCGCGTTGTTCGCGCAGCTCACGCTCCTGCCTCTCTTGCCGTTCGCGCTCGGCGCGCTGGCGCGCCGCCTGTTCGACGGCGATGTCCGGCGGCTTGGGTGTGGCGACGGCGGGCGGTGGCGGTGGCGGCGCGGGTGCCGGCACGGGGGCCGGTGCCGGGGCGGGTGCCGGTGCGGGGGCTGGCGGCGCTGCCGCGACCTCGGGCACGCTCGACCACAGCTCGGCGGCGGCCACCGAGGGCGTCTGCGTGCGCCACTGCACCACGCCGGCCAGCGCCGCCAGCAAGAGCGCGTGCACGCCGAGCGACATCGCGATGCCGGCGCCGGTGCCGCCAGGGTCACGGGGCAGCAGCGACTTCGATTGCGAGGAGGCGGCGTTCATGGCTCGGGTGTGATCGGCGGGGCCACGTTCGGTTCAGTGCCTGCGATGCCGGCAATCCCTGGGCGCGTGGCCGGCTCGGAGATCGAGCGACTTCTCAACTCGTCGCCTGCTTGACCGACAGGCCGACGCGTCGCACGCCGGCGCGCTGCAAGGTGTCCATCACCTTCACGACGCTCTCGTAGCGCACGCTGCGGTCGGCACTGATGACCACCGGTGCGTCGGCATCGTTGCCCTGGCCCTGGCGCACGCGCGCGACGAGGTCGCGCAGCGTCGCCGCGGCCGGCTCGCCGCCGTCGACCTTCAGGCGCAGCTGCTCGTCGGCGCCGACGATGACCTCGATCACCTTGGTCGGCCGCTGCGCGCTCTTGCCCACCGAGGGCAGGTCGACGACGCCGGTGGTGATGAGCGGCGCGGTGACCATGAAGATGACGAGCAGAACCAGCATCACGTCGATGAACGGCACCATGTTGATCTCGCCGATGCTGCGGCGGCGATGGCCGCCGCCTCGGCCCGCGACGGCGGGCATCTCAGCGCACCCCCGCCGGCGCGCCGGTGGTGTGGATCTGCGTCGTCGCCGACACCTGGCCGGCCCCGACGTTGCGCTGCAGGATGTTGGTGAACTCCTCGATGAAGGTCTCGAGCTGGATGGCGATGCGATCGATGTCGCGCGCCAGCCGGTTGTAGGCCACGACCGCGGGGATGGCGGCGAAGAGGCCGATCGCGGTGGCGATGAGCGCCTCGGCGATGGCCGGGGCGACGCTCGCCAGCGTCACCTGCTGAAGGGTGCCGAAGTTGACGAAGGCATGCATGATCCCCCACACGGTGCCGAAGAGGCCGACATAGGGGCTGACCGAGCCGACCGAGGCGAGGAAGCTGAGGTTGCTCTCGACGACGTCGAGCTCGCGCTGGTAGCTGGCGCGCATGGCGCGGCGGGCGCCGTCGAGCTGCGCCGCGGCGTCGAGCCGCCGCTCGCGCAGCTTCAGGAACTCGCGCATGCCGCTGGCGAAGATGCGCTCCATCGGCGCCGTGCTCGGCTTGCTGCCGATGGCCTGGTTCATCTCGGTGAGGCTGCGGCCGGACCAGAACTCGCGTTCGAAGCCTTCGTTGCCGCCGCGCACGCGCCGAATGCCGAACAGCTTGGCGAAGATGACCGCCCAGCTGACGAGCGAGGTGAGCGCGAGGCCGGCGATGACCACCTGCACGACGGGGCTGGCCTGCAGGATGAGCGCGGTAATGGAAAGGTTCTGGTTCATGGCAGGAGCTCGAGGATGTCCGCGGGAATGCGGCAGGGGCGCAGCGAGGCGGCATCGACACAGCCGATGCGCACGTCGCCGTCGACGAGAAGGGTCTCGCGATCCGGTTCGGCATTGCCGTGCGGCTCGGGCTCGTCGGCGTGCGGCGGCCAGGCTGCCGGGGGTCGTTGCACGCGCCAGGCCTGCTGCGCCACCTCCAGGCTGGCGCGGCCGGTGTGGCGCACGGCCACGGTCACTTGCAGTGCGTCGTCCAGCCGCGCCGGTGCACGGAAGCGCATCGACGTGTGCGTGACGACGAAGATGGCGCCGGTGCGCTCGCGCATCGCCTGCTGCTGCACGCCGAGCGCGCGCAACCACTCGGTGCGCGCGCGCTCGAAGAACTTCAGGTAGTTGGCGTAGAACACGATGCCGCCGGCGTCGGTATCTTCCCAGTACACGCGCAGCGGCAGGCGGTGGACCACCGCAGGTGCGTCGCGCGCCATGGGCGCTGGCGCGCCGCGCTGGGCCAGGGTGCTTTGCATGGGCGCCGCATGATACCGGCCGCCCCCGCGGCGGCCCGGCTACGGGCCGGGCGCCAAGGTGCGGCGGTAGACCGGGCCCCACACGGGGTGGCCCGACTCGGAGCGGCTGAGCTGGAAGTGCGGGTCGGCGGCGCGCGCGGCAGTGAACTCGGCGGCGCAGTCGGCCAGGCGGTCGCTCGTGCAGGTGATGAAGGCGAGCAGCTTGTGCGCGCTGGCGCGGTCGCGCGCGTCGGCGAGGCCGGCGGCGAGCGCCTTGCGCAGCTGCGTCTCGGCCTGCACGTACTGGCCCTCGTCGTAGTGGCGGATGCCCTCGACGAGCGCGCGCTCGCCGGGCCGCTGCATCAGTTCGGCGAGCGTGGGCGGCGGCGGCGGCTTGGCCGGCACGACGGGCGCGCAGCCGGCCGCCAGCACCAGCAGGGCCAGGAGCGCCGGCAGTGCGGCGCCGGCCGGGCGGGCGGGCGAAGGCGGCAGGCTGGGCGCCGGACTCATTGCCCGAAGCGATGCCGCACGACCACCGGCTTGTCGGCCTGCACCTGCACCGCGATGCTGAACGGCGGGAAGTCGGCGTTGCGGATGGTGATGTTGTGCGAGCCCGCCGACAGCGTGAGCTGCGTCAGCGGCGGCGTCGTGCCGGCGCCCCGGCCGTCGACCTCTATCTCGCCCCAGGGGCTGATGGCCAGGTGCAGCGTGCCGGTCGCGGCGGCGGCCGCAGCGGCGGCACCGGCGGCTGAGGCCTGGGCAGTCTTGCGCGCGGCGTCGCGCGTATTGGCAGTACGCGGGGTGGTGGCGTTGTTGCGCGGCGCCGGCTGCGCCGGCTTGGCGGTGGCGGCGGCTGTCGTGGCTGCTGTCGTGCCTGCTGTCGAAGGCGCGCTGCCGGCGCTGTCGCGCGCCGCTGTGCCCGGCACGGTCGCCGGCGGCGAGGCCGCGGTGGACGCGCCGGCGGAGCCGTTCGGCGCCGCGGCGGCGGCCGGCGAGGGCGCCGTAGGTGCGGTGAGCGTGGCGGGCGCGCTCGAGCCTGGCGCCGCCGTGGCCGCCGCGGGCGCGGCATCGACGATGGGCACGCCGCCGCTCATGACCACGTCGCCGTCGCGCCCGAGCGCGGCCTCGGGCGTGTTGGCTCCCGGCGCACCGGTGGTCGGCGCGGCGGCCGCCGTCGGCGGGGTCGCCGGGCGCTGGCCGGGCCGCAGCACAAGGACCAGCCCGACCACCAGGATGCCGACGAGCGCCGCCGATGCACCGGCCAGCGCCCAGGGCCAGCGGCGCGGGCCCGCGGGCGTGGCGGCGAGCGCAGCCTGCTTCGCGCGCCGCGCCTCGGCGCGCTCGGAACGCGCCGAGCCGGCCGGGCGGGGCTGCTCGAACCAGTTGCGGATGTCGGCGGCCATCTCGCTGGCGGTGGCGTAGCGGGCCTCGGGGTCGCGCGCCATCGCACGCGCGGCGATGGCGGCGAGCGCCTCGGGCACGCCGGAACGGATCATGTGCGCCGGCGCCGGGTGGTTGGTGAGCACGGCGGTCGTGATCTGCTCGACCGAGTCGCCGCCGAAGGCACGCCGGCCGGACAGCAGCTCGTAGAAGACGACGCCGAGCGAGTAGATGTCGGTGCGCGCGTCGACGTCCTTGCCGAGCAGCTGCTCGGGCGCGAGGTAATGCGGCGAGCCGGCGACGGTGCCCTGCAGCGCGGCCGGGACGGCACGCCCGTGCGCGACGCGTGCGATGCCGAAGTCGAGCACCTTGGGCTTGTCGCTGCCGGTGATGAAGATGTTGCCGGGCTTGATGTCGCAGTGCACGACGCCGCGTGCGTGCGCATAGGCGAGCGCATCGGCGACGCGCCGCACGAGCTGCGCGACGACGGCGGGGCCGGGCTTCCAGCCCTCGGCAAGCTTCTGGCGCAGGTCCTTGCCCTGCAGCCGCTCCATCGCCAGGTACACGCCCTGCGGCGAGAGGCCGGCGTCGTAGACGGTGACGATGTTGGGGTGCGAGAGGCCCGCCACGGCACGCGCCTCGTTGAGGAAGAGGCGGTCGAGCGAGTTGCGCGTGCGCGGGTCGGACTCGAACTGCAGCGTCTTGATCGCCACCGTGCGCGAGAGCAGCGGGTCCCAGGCCTCGTGCACCTGGCCGAGCCCGCCGAGCCCGAGGTGGCGCTTGAGCGCATAACGGCCGACCTGCGCGATGGTCGGCTGGTCGGCCATGGGCAGCGCGCCCTGGGGCTCCTCGGCAGGGGGCGCAGGCGCGGCGGCGGGTGCCGGTTGGCCGCCCAGGTAGGCGGGCAGTTCCTGCGGCGGATGGGGATCGAACGGACCCGGCGGCGTCTTCGGTGGGTCGGAGATCGCGAACGGCTGCGAATCAGGCGGCACCGAGTCCGGCAGCTGCGAATCGAAGGGTTGCGAATCGAAGGGCTGGGAGTCGAAGGTGAGCGAGTCGGGGGGCAGTGAATCGGAAGCACCGCTGTCCGCCCCGACCGGCGGCAGCGGCACGGCCGCTTCCGCCCCCGGAGGCAGCGTGGCCACGGTGGCCGCGAACTCGGAGTCCGCGTCTTCCTTGCGGGGCGCAGGGCGCCTGAAGAGAGTGATTCCCACGATGTGGCAGCTTACGTCTTCATCGGTCGTGAAGCGTACGAAAAACGCGGGGTAGGTGGCGCCTTAACTCCGCATCAATCGTCGGATCGGGTCCTGAGGCAGCGCCACCCCCCGCGGTTGCGGGGCCCCGCGTTCGAGGCCCGCGGCGGCAATTGTCGCCCCTTGGGCTCGTTGCGCCCTTTACGCCCTTTACGCCCCTCACGCCCGTCGCACCCCTCGCGCCCGCTCGGCGGCTGGCTAGCGCATGGCTAGCGCTTGCATCGCCGGCAAAGCGCTTCAATTCAACGCCCGCCGCCGAACTCACGCTCCAGGCGTGCCACCGAAACCTGCAGCTCCTCCATGGCGCTGGCGAACGAGAGCCGCAGGTAGCGCTCGGCCGCAGCAGGGCCGAAGTCGCGCCCCGGCGTGAGCGCGACATGGGCGCGCCGCGTGAGGCGCTGGCAGAAATCCCAGCTGCTGTGCGCGTGCGCCGAGCAATCGGCCCAGGCGTAGAAGGCACCGTCGGGCGGCACGGGCACCGGCAATGCGAGGCGCTCGAGCGCGGGCACGATGAAGTCGCGCCGCCGCTGCAGTTCGCCGCGCCGCTGCTCGCATTGCGCCAGCGCCTCGGGCTCGAAGCAGGCGAGCGCCGCCTCCTGGGCGAGCGTGCTCGGGCAGATGTAGAGGTTCTGCGCCAGGCGCTCCATCGGCGCCACCAGCGCCGGCGGCAGCACGAGCCAGCCCAGGCGCCAGCCGGTCATGCTGAAGTACTTCGAGAAGCTGTTGATCGAGATGACGTCTTCGCCCTTCGGGTCGTGCGCGAGGGCGCTCGAACCGTAGCGCGCGTCGTAGCTGAGACCGAGGTAGATCTCGTCGACGAGCGTGACGCCGCCGCGCCTGCGCACCTCCTGCACGATGCGACCCATGACCTCGGGCGCGATGCTGGTGCCGGTGGGGTTGCTCGGCGAGGCGAGCAGCACGCCGCGCGTCGCCGGTGTCCAGTGCCGGGCCACGTCTTCGGCGCTGGGCTGGAAGCGTTGCTCGGGGCCGGCCGGCAGCAGGCGCGCGCTGGCGTCGGCGGCGGCGACGAAGTGGCGGTTGCACGGGTAGCTGGGGTCGGGCAGCAGCACCTCGTCGCCGGCCTGGAAGAGCGCCAGGCAGGCGAGCTGCAACGCGCCCGACGCACCCGCGGTGACGAGGATGCGCCCGGGGTCGATGTCGAGACCGAAGCGCCCGGCATACCAGCCCGAGATGCGCTCGCGCAGCGGCAGCAGGCCGGTGGCCTGGGTGTAGGGCAGCGCGCGCGCGGCGAGCACGCGCTCGGCCGCCCGCAGCACGGCGTCGGGCGCGCCGAAGTCGGGCTCGCCGATGTTCAGGAAGATCATCGGCTCGCCGCCGCGCGCGGGGTCGCACTCGGCGCTGCCGGCGATGCGCGCGGCCTCCTTGGCCAGCTCCATCACGAAGAAGGGCTCGATGCGGTCGAGCCGCCGCGCGGTGCGCAAGGTCATCGCCTCAGTCGCTCACGCGAGGGCGCCGCTGCCACCTCCACCGCCCGCAGCACGTCTTGCGGCCACCTCGGCCGGGCGCAGGTCGGTGGCGGTCTTGTCGAGCACGCCGTTGACGTATTTGTGGCCGTCGGTGCCGCCGAAGGCCTTGGCCAGTTCGACGGCCTCGTTGATGACGACGCGGTAGGGCACGTCGATGCAGTGCGTGAGCTCGTAGGCGCCGATCATCAGCACCGCGTGCTCCACCGGCGAGAGCTGCGTCGTCGGGCGGTCGACGTGGCGCGCGATGGCGGCGTCGAGCGCGCCCGCCTGCTCGATGCCGCCGTGCATGAGCGCGTCGAGGTGGGCGCGGTCGGCGCGCTCGAAGCCTTCCTGCTCGCGCAGGTGCGCCAGCACCCCCTCGGCGGTGCCGCCGGCGATGAGCCACTGGTACAGGCCCTGCACGGCAAACTCGCGCGCGCGGCGGCGCGGGTTGCGGGCGTTGCCGCCGCCACTGCGCTTGGCACCGGCGGGTGCCGCGGCCCCACGCTTGCCGGCCGCGCCCGGGGGCGGCGCGCCGGCGGGAGCAGCGTCATCGCTCACGTCATCGCTCACGAAAGCTCTTCCAGCAGGTTCGCCATCTCGACGGCCACGCGCGCCGCATCGCGGCCCTTCTCCTCGGCGCGCGCAAACGCCTGCGCCTCGGTGTCGCAGGTGAGGATGGCGTTGGCCACCGGCACGCCGTGGTCGAGCGCGACGCGCGTGACGCCGGCGCCGCTCTCGTTGGCGACGAGCTCGAAGTGATAGGTCTCGCCGCGGATGACGCAGCCGATGGCGACGAGCGCGTCGTAGTCGCCCGAGTCGGCCATGACCTTGAGCACGACGGCGATCTCGAGCGCACCGGGCACGCTGACGTGGCGGATGTCGCCGGCCTCGACCTCGAGGCGCTCGAGCTCGCCCAGGCAGGCGCGCGCGGTGATGTCGGTGACCGCCTCGTTGAAGCGCGCCTGCACGATGCCGATGCGCAGGCCGGCGCCGTCGAGTTCACCGCTTGCGCCCTTGTCGGCTGCTTGCATGGGGGTCCCTCCCGGATCTCGTGGGTTCGTGCGTGGCCGTCAACCGGCCGCGGAGCGGTAGCCGGTGATCTCGAGCCCGTAGCCGGCCATGCTCGGCATGCGGCGCGGGCTGCCGAGCAGCAGCATGCGGTGCACGCCCAGGTCGCGCAGGATCTGCGCGCCGATGCCGTAGACGCGCAGGTCCTGCGGCTGCGGGCGCGCGGCGCCTTCGCGCGCGTTGGTGGCGGCCGCGCTGGGCAGCAGCTGCGGCCAGAGCACCGCCGCATCGTGCGTGCAGTTGAGCAGGATCGCCACGCCGCGCGCGCCCTCACGCAGCGCGGCCAGCGCGCGCGGCAGCGGCCAGGTGTGGCCCGGGCTCGTGGCGTCGAGCAGGTCGAGCGCCGTGAACGGCTCGTGCACACGCACCGGCACCTCGTCGTCGGCGCTCCAGCGCCCGTGCGAGAGGGCGATGTGCACGCCGCCGCCCTTGTCGCGGTAGATGCGGCCGGCGAAGCTGCCGTGCGGGGTGTCGAAGCGGCGCTCGCCGACGCACTCGATCAGCGTCTCGTGGCGCAGGCGGTGGCCGATGAGGCCGGCGATGGTGCCGATCTTGAGGCCGTGCTCGCGCGCGAAGAGCTCGAGGTCGGGCAGGCGCGCCATCGTGCCGTCGTCCTTCATGACTTCGCAGATGACGGCCGCCGGCGTGAGCCCGGCAAGCGCGGCGAGGTCGCAGCCGGCCTCGGTGTGGCCGGCGCGCATGAGCACGCCGCCGTCCTGCGCCTGCAGCGGGAAGATGTGGCCCGGCTGAACGAGGTCGCTCGCCCGTGCGTCGCGTGCCACCGCGGCAGCGACGGTGCGTGCGCGGTCGGCGGCGGAGATGCCGGTGGTGACGCCGCTGGCGGCCTCGATGGACACCGTAAACGCCGTGCCATGCACGGTGCCGTTGCGCGCGGCCATCGGCGGCAGCTGCAGGCGCTCGCAGCGCTCGCGCGTCAGCGTCAGGCAGATGAGGCCGCGCGCATGCCGGGCCATGAAGTTGATGGCCTCGGCAGAGACATGGTCGGCGGCGAGCACGACATCGCCCTCGTTCTCGCGGTCTTCCTCGTCGACGAGGATGACCATGCGGCCGGCGGCGATCTCGGCCACCAGCTCGGGGACCGTGGCGATGGGCATGGCGCGGATTGTAGGTGGCGGGCCTCGGTGACCCTGGCTCGAGCGCTTGCTTCGCGCCTGCTTCGAGCTTGCGTCGGGCGCTCGCTTCGAACCTCTGCTAGAAGCTCTCGCGGCCCGGCGGGCGGGCGCGGATGCGCAGGTCCTCACCGATCTGCACCACCTCGACGAAGCGGAACTGCAACGCCTCGCCGAGATCGGCGATCGGACCGAAGGCGGCCATCTCGCGGCCGAGGCCGATCAAACTCGGCGCGAGGTAGACGAGCAGCTCGTCGATGAGGCCGGCACGCAGCAGCGAGGCGTTGAGCCTGTGCCCGGCCTCGACATGCAGTTCGTTGACGGCGCGCGCCGCGAGGTCGTCGAGCATGGCCGCGAGATCGACCTTGCCGGTGCTGCCGCCGCCCGCTTCGGCGAGGAAGCGGATGTCGACGGCGCCGGTGGCCTCGAGCGCGGCGCGGCGAGTGGCGTAGGCGTGCGCGGCGGCGTCGTCGCCGGTGCTGCGCCCAGCGTCGCCGGCGTAGATCCACACCGAGCCCGGCGGCTGCAGGATGCGCGCTGCCGGCGGCGTCTGCAGGCGCGAGTCGACGATGACGCGCTGCGGCTGCCGCGCCGTGGCCACTTCGCGCACGTCCAGGCGCGGGTCGTCCTCGAGCACGGTGCCGATGCCTGTGAGCGTGGCCGACGCGCGCTTGCGCCAGGCATGGCCGTCGGCGCGCGCCGACGGGCCGGTGATCCACTGGCTGCTGCCGTTGGCGAGCGCCGTGCGGCCGTCGAGCGAGGCGGCAATCTTCATGCGCAGCCAGGGGCGGCGACGCAGAACGCGGGAGAAGAAGCCGATGTTGAGCTCGCGCGCTGCGATCGCGACTTCGCTTTGCGGCTCGGCGAGCACGACCTCGACGCCGGCGGCGCGCAGGCGATCGACGCCTTGGCCGTTGACCTCGGGGAACGGGTCGAGCGTGGCCACGACGACGCGCGTGATGCCGGCGGCGATCAGCGCCTCGCAGCACGGCGGCGTGCGCCCGTGGTGGGCACAGGGCTCCAGCGTGACCCACGCGGTCGCGCCGCGCAGGTCGGCCCCGCGCGCCGCGGCGTCGCGCAGGGCCATCACCTCGGCATGGGCCTCCCCGGCGGCCTGCGTTGCGCCGCGCCCGAGCATGGTGCCGTCGGGGCGGCCGACGAGGCAGCCGACGCGTGGGTTGGGGTCGCAGACACCGATGGCCTGCTCGGCCAGCACCAGGGCTTCAGCGAGCCTTGCTTCGTCCAGCGGGGTCAACGGGTGGGCAGGCGGCATCGCCGCTCGCACTGAGTCGCGTGGAGTGCGGTCAGGGCGCGGGTTGATGGCCGAAGGTCGGCGGTGTCGGGCAGATGTTCGGCGTGGTGCCGTCGCCCGCACGAATGACGAAGAGGTTCTGGTTGCCCAAGGGCTCGGCCGCGTTCGCGTAGGTTGCCGCCGCCCGCACACGACACACTTTGCGGTTGCCTGTTGAGGTATCGGTGGCGTACGTGCCCGCGGCGGAAATGGGAGTCGCTGCGATGGAGCTTGCCCGGATCTGCAACGTTCCTGACCACGCATACACGGGCGTGCTCGTCGTGTCTGCCGGAACCGCGCAGAAGAACACCGCCAGCTTGAAAGGAGGTGTCTCGACGAGGTTCGCATCGGCATAGCCGTGCAGGCAATTGACCGTTCCGGCCAGCGCCGCCGGGGCGGTCTGAATGACCTCGGCCTGCACGCCGGTCACGCCGCCGGGCACGTCGTCATTCGCGGCACGGATACTGGCATCCGTGGGTGGGTTCGTCAGATCGAAGCGGATGAAGCCCCAGATCAACTGGTACTTCTGCGTCGTGGGACAACTGGCGAAGTCCGTCGCCGAGATGGTCGTATTGTTGACCGTAGGAGCCAGGAGAGAGCAAACCGAAGTAATGAGGCCCGAAACGTTGTCGAATCGCCAGCCCGTCCCCCCGCCCCCGGGCGGTACGAAGCCGCTCGTGCCGTCGCCGAAGTTCTTCGCCTGAAGCGGGATGCCACGACGGCGCCCTTCGGGTTCGCGCGTGCCGCCCGCGCCCACGGGCCGCGCCACCGCCGTCGCGGCGAGGTCGGGCGAAACCTGGGCCACGACGCTGAACAGGCGCACGTTCTGCGTCGTCCCGGCGCGGTCGGGCCAGGAGACATCGACCACCAGCGTCTTGTGGCCGGGAGGCGACGACTCGGTGACTGTCGACGTACGCGTGTAGGTCGTGTTGCTGATGAAGCTGGAGAGGTTTTCGACCGCGCCGGTGCCGGCGATGCTCGCGTATGACGTGACGCTGGACGCTGGCGGGGCGGGCGCCGGGATGACGGAGAAGGAACGCCAGGCTTCGATCTTCTCCTGGGCCAGCCGGGTCGCCTCGCTGCGCTGCTTGGACAGGTCGGCACTGGCGCGCAGCGTGCTCTGCATGCCGATCACGCCCAGCATGCCGAAGGCCATGATGGCCATGGCGACCAGGGCCTCGATCAGCGAGATGCCGCGCCGGGCGCGCCGGCTCAGTCGGGCGGGGAGCGAAGCACTGGTCGGCATCGTTGAAGTCATGGTTGGAAGTCCCTCCAACCGCCCGGCACCTTGACGAAGCTGCCGTACTGGAAGCGCAGGCGCTGCAATGCGACGGCGTCGTAGACGATCTGGGGGTTGTTGGCGAGGAAGCTGAAGTCGCTCTCGGCGATCGCGGCGCCCTGGATCGTGCCGGCGCCATCGAGTTGCCATGTGGCGGCGCGGCTGTAGACCAGCCCGCGGATCGTGTAGGGGCCGTCGAACTGCACGCTGCCGTCGGCGACGATCAACACCGGTGCGGCAAGCGTGCCGATGTTCGCTTCCACACGCAGCGTCCCGGCGCCACGGAGGTAAATCGCATGGCCGGGGTTCAGGGTCAGCTGGTCGTTGACGTCGGCGGCGGTGCAGCCGGCCGCGCAATTGACTTCGGCCAAACCCGGCTGGCCCTCGCCGGCGTTCGCGCCCAGATAGGTGTTCGGCCACATCCCGAACACCGAGTGGAACATGCGGTTCGTGCCGGTGTTCGCAGGGGTGGCCGGCACGATCGCGAGGGGCCCGAACACCAGCGTCGGATCGTTCGCCATGACCGTCAACGCGCCCGGCGTTCCCGGGACGGAAGCCAAGGTGACCCCTGTCGTGTCGACCGCACCGCCGCTATGGATCGTGATGCCGCCGGAGGCCTCGTCGCCGTTGCTGACAGTGGGCGACCCAGCGACGCGGCTCACTGGGCCGCGCGCCGTCAGCGCTGCCGCAGGCGCGGACCCTAGTGCGCTGCGCAACGTGACCATGGACCAGATCGTGGCCAGGCCGTCACCGGATTCCGCCTGGCGGTTGAAGCGCAAGCAGTTCGCTTCGGCTCGCGTGCAGGCGTTGACCTGAAGACGTACGACGCCGGTGACGCCGGCGGCCACGGGTGTCACTTCCAGGAAACGCACCCAGAAGGCCGGGAATGGCCCGGTGCCGGTATAGGTGACGACAGGACTTGGCTCACCCGAGGCCGGGCAATCGCACGTCCAGCCAGCGCCGTTGAAGATGCAGCCGGCCAGGCGAGGCTCCGGTGGGACGGTCACGCTCGCCGGGTCGGGTTGGGGCGTAACCACACCCGTGCTCGCGTTGATACCGAGGTAGCGGTTGCGGAACGAAGGCTGCGTGCCCACCGAAGCTGCCGACGTCAACGGCGTGCAGTTGTCGTTCATGGCTGCATCGTTCAGGCGCGCCAGCGCCCATTCGACACCGGCCTCGGCGGCTTCGAAAGCGAGCGTCGACCGGTACTGGTTGGTCGACGTGCGCTGTTCGAACAGCAGGTTGCGGCTCGCATAGGCCGCGACCAGGGTGATGAGGAAGAAGAGCACCATCACCACCACCAACGAGGCGGCGCCGCGCTGCGGAGACGAGGCGGATGCACGGAGCGGGGAGCGAATCATGGCGAGAGTCGTGGTCGGCGGCGAGGCCCGGTCAACTCGGGCACGCCGGCTTCGGAGGGCTGCCGGCCGTGCGGAACTCGATCCAGTCATTGCGCGCTCGGGCAATGCTCTGAACTCGGCGCGTGATCGAGCTGTCGCCCCGCGAACGCGCCTGGATGGTCACGACGAAGTTGCGCACCTGCAGTACCGGCCAACAACTCGTATCGCCGCTTGGACACAGGCGCGGGCATGGCAATTCCTGGCCGGCCTCCCGTTGGATCTCGATGTTGAAGGCCGTGACCTCCATGACGTTCTTGTCGGTCAGATCTTGCCAGCTGACGCTCGGGCCCAATCGAGTCTGGATGACGCCGGTGGCCGTGTTCAGCCTGAAACCCCAGGGACCCTGTTCGGTGGTGCTGCGGTCATAGAGGAAGGTGACGTCGGTGACCGTGCCGGCCGCTGACGGTGTCATCGTTGCGAAGTTGTTCTCCTGTGCGTTGACGGTGGCATAGGCGATCCCGTTTTCCGCGTCGCGTCGTGCGCCGACCCGCCGCAACTCGCGGGTCACGATGTCAGCGGTGGCGCGCAGATCCTGCTGCAACTGCGTGTCGAGCATGAGTTTGCGGTTCTCCCCGAGTTGCCCCGTCACCAGCACCGTCGCTGCCGCCACGATGAACAGGCCCACCGCTATGCCGACCATCAACTCGACCAGCGAAAGACCGCGCATAGCCTTCCGGCCGGCGAAGTGCTTGCCGTCCGGCCGATGTCGAAGGACGCGCAGGGACTGCTGTTCGATCGTCGCCATCACGAGGTCGCCTTGCAGTTTCGGACGGTCGCGTCATAGGCCGGACAGACTGGAACGCCGGGAACCGAGCCGTCGGGAGAACAGACGCTAGTACGACCGCTAAGCCCGACGCCCGTGCGCAGGCGCCCTCGGGGTGTGCGCCGCACCTCGACACAGAACTCGTAGCCCTGCGTAGTCAAAGTCGTCGAAGGCATGATGCGCATGCCACCGTTCACAGGGCTGTCTACGATGAGGTCGGACTGGTCGGCCGGGAACCTCAGTTCGATCGACAGGCTGCGCGGAATCTGCACCGTCCGCAATTCGCGTAGCGATCCGGAGCAGGCAGCGCCGACCGCGTTCGTGCAGTTGCACTGCGCCCGAACGGTGTTCGCCGCAGCCACCGGATCGCCGCTGAAGAACGCCGGATCGGTGCTGGAGAGAATCGTGTAGCAGGACATCGACTCCGCGGACTGGTTGCGGGTCAGGAGGGCCATGAACTGATTTCGAGACACGGCCTCCGTCCGCATGAACTGGAAGTCGGTGGCCAGCTGATCATTGATAGCGCGCAGGCGCTGCATGCCGATCATCTCGTTGAAGCTCGGCGCCGCCAGCATGAGGATGATGCCGACGAGCGCGATCACGACCATCATCTCGATGAGCGTGAAGGCGCGCTGCAGCGGATGGAGCCAGCGCCTGCGAAGGAACTTCATGGGTGTGCGAACTCCAGGAGGCAGCCGCTCATCGGGCCCAGCAGCGATTCGGGTCGGTGTTGGCTGCCGACCAGTCGATGCTGGCGCCGGCGCCGTACTTGACGTTCCCGCCACTCATCTGCACTGCAAGCACCGCGCAGTTGCCGTCGTTGGCCTGCGAAGTCCCCGCCACTGCGGTCGCCGTGGCAACGTAGGCGGTGGCCGTGTTGCCGCTCACGGAAAGGTCGTAGTAGCCGGACGATGTGCGTGTCGCCGGCTGACCGAGACCCGTCGGGGGAGCAGCGGTGATGTTGGCGATGAAGCTCGCGTTCGTGCTGCGATGCCGTTCCTGCGCCTGCTGGATGTTGGTAAGCGCCGTGATGGCCTCGGAGCGCCGGCTCTTTCGGATGGAACTCTGAAAGGAAGGAAAGGCTACGGCCATCAAGACACCAAGGACGACCATCGTGATGAGCACTTCAATGACCGTGAAACCACGGGGGGCGCCCCGGGATGGCCGGCCGCGTGCCGTGGAATCCATCGGTGTGACTTGCTTCATGGGCCGCGATTCTGCGCGGCGCGTGCAGGCCGGTCCACACCGCTCATCGGGGCCCGTCGACCGGCCATCCGCGGGCCACCCACGGATAAGGGGTGGGCGGGCGTCAGCAGGTCTTGTAGCCGGCCATCGCGCCGTCGGGCGAGCACGTGCGGATGCGGCCCATGATGTTGATGATCTGCCGCAGCGACGTCCGCGCGCCCTCGACCCGCAGCGTCGCGGCGGGGGTGACGGTGCCCTTGAGCGGGTCGAACACCATCGAGCCGACGTTGGCCTGGAGCGTCACGCCGGTGTCCGCGGCGTAGTGCTGGCTGCGATGCGCTTCCAGGCCCGGCTTGCACACCGCGCCCTGCGCTGAGCAGGTGCAGTCACCCGCGGCGCCGTTGTGCACGACGTAGCAGGTGCCGTGTTCGTCGCGTCCGATCTCGAAGCGCACGGTACGGTTCTGCGCCACGGCGAGGCTGCGCGCGAGCTGCAGGTCGGTCTCGAGCTGGGCAGCGGCGCCTTCCACGCGGCGGTGTTCGCGGGCCGTGCTGAAGCCGGGCAGGGTGGCACTGACGGCGAGCAGCAGCACGGTGACGCAGATGAGCCCCTCGATCATCGTGAAGCCGCGCTGGCGGCGGGTGATGCGGGTCATGCGGCTGATGCTGGCCCCGAGGCGGCGGGCGGCGGGGGCGGTGCGGTTCATCGGGCCGGTGTTCATTCGCGTCTCCATGCGTTGGGTTGGCATGGCGGCCACTGTAGGAATCGCGATTCGGCGCCGCGCCCCCCGCGGGCGGGCCCGGTCGCGCATCTCGCGGGGGCCCCTGGAGGGATCCCCCGGGCGGGGGGTGCGCGTGGGGGTGGGCGGGGCCTGGACATGCGGCGCGCGCCTGCGTCAGGGCAGGCACGGCCACACCGTGGCGCGTTCAGATCTCGCGGATCAACTGGCGGAAGGCGTCGACGTCCTCGAACTCGCGATACACCGACGCGAAGCGCACATAGGCGACCTTGTCGATGCGCTTGAGCTCGCGCATCACGAGCTCGCCCAGGCGGGCGCTCGGGATCTCGCGCGCGCCGGTGGCGAGCAGCTTGTCCTGGATGCGGTCGATCGCGGCGTCGACCTGCTCGGTGCTCACCGGGCGCTTGCGCAGCGCCAGCATCATCGAGGCGCGCAGCTTGGCGGCCTGGAACTCGACGCGCGAGCCGTCCTTCTTCACCACCGCGGGCAGCGAGATCTCGCTGCGCTCGTAGGTGGTGAAGCGCTTGTCGCAGTGCGTGCAGCGGCGGCGGCGGCGGACGACGTCGCCCTCGTCGGACTCGCGCGTCTCGACGACGAGGGTCTCGCCGTGGCTGCAGAAGGGGCAGCGCATCGAGGGAGTCTCCGGCCCGGTGCTGCGCCGCCCGTACCGGCTAGCGGTAGACCGGGAAGTCGCGCGTCAGCGCCGCCACCTTGGCGCGCACGGCGGCGATGTGGGCGGCGTCGCGCGGGTGGTCCAGCACGTCGGCGATCAGGTGCGCCGTCTGGCGCGTCTGCTCCTCCTTGAAGCCGCGCGTCGTCATCGCCGGCGTGCCGAGGCGGATGCCACTCGTCACCATGGGCTTTTGCGGGTCGTTCGGGATGCCGTTCTTGTTGCAGGTCATGTGCGCCTCGCCGAGCAACGCCTCCGCCTCCTTGCCCGTGAGTCCCTTGGGCCGCAGGTCGACGAGCATGACGTGGCTCTGCGTGCCGCCGCTCACGATGCGCAGCCCGCGCGCGATGAGCGTCTCGGCGAGCACGTGCGCATTGGCCACCACCTGCTGCTGGTAGGCCTTGAAGCCGGGCTCCAGCGCCTCCTTGAAGGCCACCGCCTTGGCCGCGATGACGTGCATCAGCGGCCCGCCCTGGATGCCCGGGAAGATGGCGCTGTTGATCTTCCTGGCGATGGCCTCGTCGTTCATCAGCACGATGCCGCCGCGCGGGCCGCGCAGGCTCTTGTGCGTGGTGCTGGTCACCACGTCGGCGTGCGGCACCGGGTTCGGGTAGACGCCGGCGGCGATGAGGCCGGCGTAGTGCGCCATGTCGACCATGAAGATCGCGCCGATCGCCTTCGCGACACGCGCAAAGCGCTCGAAGTCGATGTGCAGGCTGTAGGCGCTGGCGCCGGCGATGATGAGGCGCGGCTTGTGCTCGTGCGCTAGGCGCTCCATCGCTTCATAGTCGATGGCCTCGCGGGCGTCGAGCCCGTAGCTGACCACCTTGAACCACTTGCCGCTCATGTTGAGCGCCATGCCGTGCGTGAGGTGGCCGCCCTCGGCGAGGCTCATGCCCATGATCGTGTCGCCGGGGTTGAGCAGGCCGAAGAAGACGGACTGGTTGGCTTGCGAGCCGGAGTTGGCCTGCACGTTGGCGAAGCCGGCACCGAAGAGCTGCTTCAGGCGCTCGATGGCCAGAGTCTCGACGACATCGACGTATTCGCAGCCGCCGTAGTAGCGCTTGCCGGGATAGCCCTCGGCATATTTGTTCGTCAGCTGCGAGCCCTGGGCGGCCATCACGGCCGGCGAGGTGTAGTTCTCGCTCGCGATGAGCTCGATGTGCTCTTCCTGGCGGCGGTTCTCGGCCTGGATGGCGGCGAAGATTTCGGGGTCGACGCTGGCGAGCGTCGATTGCGTGCGGTCGAACATGGCTGGCAGTCCTCTCTTGGCAATGGGAGGGCCTTCGATCGCGGGGCAGCCGGCGCTACCCGGCGGCGCCGCGCAGCGGAAGAGCAATCGAGGGCTGCCCAGGCGAACGGCTGATGCCACCGGCGCCGCACCGGCCATCGTTCAAGGCCCGTGCTGCCGAAGGCTCGCGCTTCCCGGTGGTAACCCACCTCGGACCGTGCCCGAACGAACTTCGGGAGCTCCGGCCCTATCGCCAGTCGCGCGATGCCCTGGAGTTTAGCGGCGCAATGGGCGTGCGCCGCGCGGGCCTCAGCGGCCGGGCGCTGTGCCACCCAAGTGCAGGGCGGCCACCTTCTCGGCGAGGTTGCCCGTGTTGGGCACCGTCACCGGCACGCGCCGCCCTTCGGCCACGGCGCGCAGGTGGCCCTGCTCGACGAGCACGCGGCCGGCATAGCCGCCGTCGGACTCCTGCATCGCGGCACCCACGTAGTGCCGCAAGCCCTCGGCGACGCTGCCGGCGCGCGCGATGCACTCCTTCAGCACTTGCACGCCGACGCGCAGGTTGGTGATCGGGTCGAACGCCGCGTGCGTGCCGCCGAACGGCCCGTACTTGTCGTCGTGCACGCGCGTCATCACCTGCATCAGGCCTTGCGCGCCGACCGGGCTCTGCGCGAACGGATTGAAGCTCGACTCGATGGCGATGACGGCGAGGATCAACGTCGGGTCGAGGCTCGCCCGCCGGCCGATCGTCCAGGCTTCGTGCACCAGCGCCGCCACCGGTTCGGTGGCGACTCGATAGCGGCGGGCCAGCCATTGCGCCACCGCTGCCTGCTCCTTGCTGAGGCTGCCGGGGTCGGTGGCGGTGGCACGGGCCACGGCATCGGGCTCGCTGATACCGACCAGCACGTTGCCGGCGGCGATCTCGCGCTGCTCATGGCGGTCCTGCAGCCACTCCAGCGCCACGGCCTCGACCTGCTGGCGCAACTCGGGCCGGCCGGCACCGAAGAGGGCGACGGCCACGGCAGCCAGGCCCACCAGGGCCAGCGTGTTGTGGCTCACTTCGAGCAGCCCGTGGCCGACATCGCCGGCGAAGACGCTCACCGAACGGGTGGTGGCGCGCCGCGCTCGCCGCATCAGGTCGATAGCTCGCATCGTTGTTCTCTCCCTTCGGGCGCCCGGCGGCCGCGGCGGCCTGGGGGTGCCTTGCTATATCGTCCGTCGGACGGGTTGCTGCGAGTGCGGCGACCCGGTGGGCGTGGCCCTGGATTCGTGGCGCGCTCGCTCGAAGGGAACGGGGGCGCAGGGATCTGGTTCGGGGCGGGCCGGAGTGTATCGGGTTAACCCTAGCTTCTCAGCGGTCGGGCGATTCTAGAAGCCCACTGATCGAGGACCGGTGCCCCAAATCCCGAGATCGAGAACTGGGCCATGAAGTACCGGGACCTGCGCGACTTCGCCGAACAACTCGAACGGCTCGGTGAGCTTCGGCGCACGGACGAGCCGCTCGCGCCGCGGCTGGAGCTGACGGCGCTAGGTGATCGCTTGCTTCGCGCCGAAGGCCCGGCCGTGCTGGTGAGCAAGCCGAAGGGATCGGACATCCCTTGCCTGATCAACCTGTTCGGCACGCCGCGACGGGTGGCGCTGGGCATGGGTGCCGAAACGGTCGCGGACCTGCGCGGCGTCGGCGAGCTGCTCGCGTCACTGAAAGAACCCGAGCCGCCGAAGGGTCTGAAGGACGCCGGGCGGCTGCTCGAACTGGCCCGGGCGCTGTGGTCGATGAAGCCCGAGCGCATCCGGCGCCCGGCGTGCCAGGAGCACGTGCAACTGGCCGACGAGATCGACCTCGCCCGGCTGCCCATCCAGACCTGCTGGCCGGGCGATGCCGGGCCGCTCATCACCTGGGGACTGGTCATCACCCGCGGCCCGCAATCCGTGGCACAGCCGCGTACGCGGCAGAACCTCGGCATCTACCGCCAGCAGCTGATCGGGAGGCGGGAGTTGATCATGCGTTGGCTGGCACACCGCGGCGGCGCACTCGATTTCAGGGAGTTTGCGCTTGCCAACCCGGGGCAGCCTTTCCCTCTGGCCGTGGCACTGGGCGCCGACCCTGCGACGATGCTCGGCGCTGTCACGCCGGTGCCCGACAGCCTCTCCGAGTACCAGTTCGCCGGCCTGCTGCGCGGCGGGCGCAGCGAGGTGGCCGACAGCTCCGTCGGCGAAGGCGAGCTGAAGCTGCAGGTGCCAGCCAGCGCCGAGATCGTGCTCGAGGGCCACGTCCCGCCGGCTGCGACGGGCTTCACCGGCGAATCGGAGTTCGGGGTGCGATGGCAGGAACGGGGCGGCTACCTGCATGCGCTCGAAGGCCCGTTCGGCGACCACACCGGCTACTACAACGAGCAAGACTGGTTCCCCGTCTTCCGCGTCGAGCGCCTCACGCACCGTGCAAGCCCGATCTACCACAGCACCTACACCGGCAAGCCGCCCGACGAGCCGGCGGTGCTCGGCGTTGCGCTCAACGAGGTGTTCGTGCCCATCCTGCGCCGGCAGTTTCCGGAGATCACCGACTTCTACCTTCCGCCCGAGGGGTGCAGCTACCGCCTCGCCGTGGTGTCCATCCGCAAGGCCTACGCCGGACACGCCAAGCGGGTGATGTTCGGCCTGTGGAGCTTCCTGCGTCAGTTCATGTACACGAAGTTCATCGTCGTCACCGATGACGATGTCGACATCCGCGACTGGAAGGAAGTGATCTGGGCCATCACCACGCGCATGGACCCGGTGCGCGACACGACGCTGGTCGAGCACACGCCGATCGACTACCTCGACTTCGCCTCTCCCGTGAGCGGCCTGGGCGGCAAGATGGGCCTGGATGCGACGAACAAGTGGCCCGGCGAGACGGCGCGCGAGTGGGGCCGGCCGATCGCGATGGACCGCGCCGTCGAGGCGCGCGTGGCCGCGCTCGCGCAGCAACTGCTGGCACCGCGTTGAAATGAACCGAACTGAAACGCTCCGCCGTTACGGTTGCGTGCTTGCGCCGCGCAGCGCGCAGGTCTATCCTTCAATCGCCTTCTCGAAGGCAACCCCGACGGCGCAATACCAGCGCGTCAGGGGCCCCGGACCCCCTATCTCCGGAGCCCCACCCGGCGGCGGAAGCCGCCCGCCCCTCCCCACTGGCAACGGTGCGGAGGGGTTGCTGTTTGGCGAGGTGTTCTCGTGGTGAAGAAGACTTACCGATAATCCGCGACCCTCCAGCCGGCACGCGACGCGCCACCCGCGTCGCGCCAGCCGCTGCCGAGAACGGCCACGCGGCGCCCATCGCCTGCGTTGGACCAGCAGTTCGCGCCGCCCACCGGCGGCGCCAGGGAGAACACCCTTGTTCCAGCGTTTCGAACGCATGGTGCATCCGTATCCGGATGCCCTGCCTCCGCCGCCGCCGAAGACCTTCTTCGCTTTCCTGTGGACCTGCGCGGCGGGCGTGCGGCCTTACCTGTTCTGGGTGACCGTCTTGACCGCCGGCATCGGCGCCTTCGAGGCGCTGCTGTTCAGCATGATGGCGCACGTCGTCGACGTGCTGGCGCAGGTCAAGCCCGCCGAGTTGTGGCAACGCGAGGGCCGCACGCTCGCCCTGCTGTCCGCCGTGCTCGTCGGCTCCATCGCCCTGGCGGCGATGCAGGCGCTGCTGAAGTACCAGGCCGTCTACGGCAACTTCCCGATGCGCCTGCGCTGGAACTTCCACCGCCTCCTGCTCGAGCAGAGCATGACCTTCTACCAGGACGAGTTCGCCGGCCGCATCGCCACCAAGGTGATGCAGACCTCGCTCGCCGTGCGCGACACCTGGCTCATCGTCACCGACATCCTCGTCTACGTGGTCATCTACTTCGTCACGATGGTCGGCATCGTCGGCGCGTTCGACCTCGTGCTCACGCTGCCCTTCCTCGGCTGGCTGGCGCTGTACGTGTGCATCCTCTGGGTCTTCGTGCCGCGCCTGGGCCGCGTCGCCAAGGAGCAGGCCGACGCGCGCTCGCTGATGACCGGGCGCGTCACCGACGCCTACACCAACATCGCCACCGTCAAGCTCTTCTCGCACGGGCACCGAGAGGCCGCCTTCGCGCGCGGCGCGATGCAGGAGTTCATGACCACGGTGAACAGCCAGATGCGCCTCGTCACCGCGTTCGAAGTCTGCATCCAGACGCTCTCGGTGGCGCTCGTCGCGGCCACCGCCGGCGCCTGCCTGTGGGGCTGGACGCAGGGCATCGTCACCGTCGGCGCGGTCGCCGCGGCGAGCGCGATGGCCTTCCGCCTCAACGGCATCTCGCACTGGATCATGTGGGAGATGGCGTCACTGTTCGAGCACATCGGGACCGTGCAGGACGGAATGAACACGCTGTCGAAGGCCCGCGCCGTGGTCGACCAGCCCGGTGCCGGTGCGCTGGCCGTCAGCCGCGGCGAGGTGCGCTTCGAGAGGGTCAGCTTCGCCTACGGCGGCAGCAAGAACGTCGTCGAGGACTTCTCCCTCACCATCCGTCCCGGCGAGAAGATCGGCCTCGTCGGCCGCTCGGGCGCGGGCAAGAGCACCATCGTCAACCTGATGCTGCGCCTCTATGACGTCGACCAGGGTCGCATCGTCGTCGACGGCCAGGACATCGCCGGCGTGACGCAGGAGAGCCTGCGTGCGCAGATCGGCATGGTGACGCAGGACACCTCGCTCCTGCACCGCTCGGTGCGCGACAACATCGTCTACGGCCGCCCCGGCGCCACCGACGAGCAGATGCAGCGTGCCGCGGAACGCGCCGAGGCGCACGAGTTCGTCGTCGGGCTCACCGACCCCAAGGGCCGCAAGGCCTACGACGCGCATGTCGGTGAGCGCGGCGTCAAGCTCTCGGGCGGGCAGCGGCAGCGCATCGCCATCGCCCGCGTCATGCTCAAGGACGCGCCGATCCTGCTGCTCGACGAGGCCACCAGCGCGCTCGACAGCGAGGTCGAAGCCGCCATCCAGGCGAGCCTGTACGCGCTGATGGAAGGCAAGACGGTGGTGGCGATCGCGCACCGGCTGTCCACCATCGCCGCGATGGACCGGCTCGTGGTGATGGACCGCGGCCGCATCGTCGAGACCGGCGACCACAAGAGCCTGCTCGCGCAGGGCGGCATCTACGCGCGGCTGTGGGCGCACCAGAGCGGCGGCTTCCTCGGCGAAGAGACCGACGACGAAGCAGGGGGCGGGGCAGCGGCGCCGCGGGCCAGCCCGGCGCTGCAGGCCGGCGACTGAGCGCCGATCTGATCTGATCCGAGGCGCTTGCCCCGCGGCTCAATCGAGCCGCAGGTCCGGCTCGCGGTGCCGGACGATGGTCTCGTCGTCCACCGCCGGGACATAGCTGAGCACCATCGGCCGTGTCTCGATCCAGCTCGGTTCTCGCCGCAGCGGCGGCACCCCGCGCTGCGCGGGCGGCGGCGAAGCCGGAACCGGGGCGCCGGCCCCGGGCTCGACGGCCTGCGGTCGCGAACCTTCGCCAGCCGCCCTCGGCGCGGCCGCGGCGGCCAGCGGCAGCGGCGAAGTGGCGGCAAACGTGGCCCGGTCGCGCCGGAGCATCTCGAGAGCCTCGCGCTGGCGCAGCCATTCCCATCCGGCCACGAGCGCGGCCAGGGTGACGAGGCCGGCAAGGAAGCCTGCGACGATCAGCAAGAGGAGGGTAAGCGCGCCCATGGCGCGCTTTCGGCCGCACGCGCGCCCGGGTTGAGGGTGCAGGGCCGTGCTCGCTTCGGCGCAGCCGAACTATTCCTCGCAACGCCGGCCGGGCGAGGCGCCGCCGGCGGGGATGCGGCCGCGCGCCGGCGCGGAGGCGCGCCGCGCGCGCCCGGCGAACCGCGTCAGGCTTTCTCGCCGTCGGGCACGAAGCGCAGCGCCACGCCGTTGTTGCACCAGCGCTGCCGGGTCGGCGCCGGGCCATCGTCGAAGACGTGGCCGTGGTGGCCGCCGCACTTCGCGCAGTGGTACTCGGTGCGCGTCATGAAGAACTTGCGGTCGGACTTGGTCTCGAAGGCGCCGGGCAGGCTGGTGAA
The DNA here is from genome assembly GCA_016223165.1 of Burkholderiales bacterium. Classification (GTDB taxonomy): domain Bacteria; phylum Pseudomonadota; class Gammaproteobacteria; order Burkholderiales; family Burkholderiaceae_C; genus Rubrivivax. The sequence continues at coordinate 1,019,955 of JACRPO010000009.1, read as the reverse complement.
GAAGCTCGGCCAGCCGGTGCCGCTGTCGAACTTCATGTCGCTCGTGAAGACCGGCGTGCCGCAGCCGGCGCAGACGAAAGTGCCCTTGCGGTGCTCCTCGTACAGCGGGCTCGTCCAGGCGCGCTCGGTGCCCTCCTTGCGCAGGACGGCGTAGGCCTCGGGGCTCAGCCGCTCCTTCCACTCGGCTTCGGTGAGGGTCAGGCGTTCGGTCACGGTCATGGCGAAAAGCTCCTGGGCAGAACACCTGGGTCGGGCCGGCAGGAAAGAGCTTACGTCGGGCTGCCCAGGCGATGAAGCGGACAATCCGCCCCCGCTTGCACTGTGCCATGACCGCCGCCACCACTGCCGTCCCTGTCGCCTCTGCTACCGCGAGGGCCTTGCCCCTGTCGGGCTGGAAGCCCTTCTGGGCCAAGCGCTTCGGGCCGGCGCCGTTCCTGCCGATGAGCCGCGCCGAGATGGAGGCGCTGGGCTGGGACAGCTGCGACATCGTCATCGTCACCGGCGATGCCTACGTCGACCATCCGAGCTTCGGCATGGCCGTGATCGGCCGCGTGCTCGAGGCGCAGGGCTTCCGCGTCGGCATCGTCGCGCAGCCCGATTGGTCTTCGGCCGAAGCCTTCGCGGCGCTCGGGCGCCCGAACCTGTTCTTCGGCGTCGCCGCCGGGAACATGGATTCGATGATCAACCGCTACACCGCCGACCGCAAGATCCGCAGCGACGACGCCTACACGCCGGGTGGCGTGGGCGGCAGGCGACCCGACCGCGCCACGCTCGTCTACGCGCAACGCTGCCGCGAGGCCTTTGCCGACGTGCCGGTGGTCATCGGCGGCATCGAGGCCAGCCTCAGGCGCATCGCGCACTACGACTACTGGCAGGACAAGGTGCGCCGTTCCATCCTCGTGGACAGCAAGGCCGACCTGCTCGTCTACGGCAACGCCGAACGCGCCATCGTCGAGATCGCGCACCGGCTCGCGCGGCGCGAGCCGGTGCACGCGCTCATCGACATCCGCGGCACCGCTTTCATGGTGCGCCACGGGCATGAGCCGCAGGGTCTCATGCAGATCGACAGCACCGAGGTCGACAGGCCCGGGCGCATCGACGAGCACATCAGCCCCTACCTCACGACCGAGCAGGTGGCGGCGGCCAAGGGCGCTGATTGCACGCGACCTGCGGCTGGCGCATCCGTCGCCCGCGCCGCCATGGCCGAGGCAACGGCCACCGCCACGGCCGTCATCGCGCTGCCCGCGTCGCGCAAGACGGGCGCCATCGCCATGCCCGCGCGCGAGAAGACCGTCATCCGCCTGCCCGCCTACGAGCAGGTGAAGAGCGACCCGGTGCTCTACGCGCACGCCAACCGCGTGCTGCACCTCGAGACCAACCCGGGCAACGCGCGCGCGCTCGTGCAGCGCTACGACTTCCACGGCGCACCGCGCGACCTGTGGGTGAATCCGCCGCCGATCCCGCTCAGCACGGCCGAGATGGACCTCGTGTTCGGCCTGCCTTATGCGCGCAGCCCGCACCCGAGTTACGCCGACGAGCGCGGCGGCCACGACGGCGCCACCAGGATCCCGGCCTGGGAGATGATCCGCACGAGCGTCAACATCATGCGCGGCTGCTTCGGCGGCTGCACCTTCTGCTCGATCACCGAGCACGAGGGGCGCATCATCCAGAGCCGCAGCGAGGCCTCGATCCTGAAGGAGATCGAGGACATCCGCGACCGCGTGAAGGGCTTCACCGGCGTCATCAGCGACCTCGGCGGCCCGACCGCCAACATGTGGCGCCTGGGCTGCAAGAGCACCGAGATCGAGGCGGAGTGCCGCAAGCCGAGCTGCGTCTACCCCGGCATCTGCCCGAACCTGAAGACCGACCACGGGCCGCTCGTGCGCCTGTACCGCAAGGCGCGCGCGATCCCGGGCGTGAAGAAGGTCCTCATCGGCTCGGGTCTGCGCTACGACCTCGCCGTGAGGAGCCCCGAGTACATCAAGGAGCTCGCCACGCACCACGTGGGCGGCTATCTCAAGATCGCCCCCGAGCACACCGAGGACGGCCCGCTCGCGAAGATGATGAAGCCGGGCATCGGCGCCTACGACCGCTTCAAGCAGCTCTTCGACGAGGCGAGCGCGGCGGCCGGCAAGCAGCAGTTCCTGATCCCGTATTTCATCGCCGCGCACCCGGGCACCAGCGACGAAGACATGATGAACCTCGCGCTCTGGCTCAAGCGCAACGGCTTCAAGGCCGACCAGGTGCAGACCTTCTACCCGAGCCCGATGGCCACGGCCACGGCGATGTACCACACCGGCCTCAATCCGCTGCGCGGCATCAGCCGCGACCTCGGGCCGGGCGGCCGCGCCGAGCGCGTCGACATCGTGCGCGGCGAGCGTCGCCGGCGCCTGCACAAGGCCTTCCTGCGCTGGCACGACCCGGCCAACTGGCCGCTGCTGCGCGAGGCGCTGAAGGACATGGGCCGCGCCGACCTCATCGGCAACGGCCAGCACCACCTCATCCCGGCCTGGCAGCCGATTGTGGACGAGGGCTACCGGAGTGCGCGGCGCAAGAACTCCACCGCCGTGGGCGAGAAGCGGGCGCCCACGGCCGTGAAACGCGGCACGGTGCTGACGCAGCACACCGGCCTACCGCCTCGCGAGGGTGTCGCGGCGCGGCGCGCGAGCCCGGTGGGCAGGCGGCGCGGCTCGTCCTGAGGTCGTCCCGTTCGGCACTCGGCACTCGGCACTCGGCACTCAGCGTTCGGCGCTCCATCGCCGCTCGTCGCCGCACCTCGGGCATCGCCAAGGCAAGGCTCAGACGCCTGCCGCGGCCAGCGCGTCGCGCAGCCGTTCGAGATCCTCGTGCGTGTTGTAGGCCTGCACCGAGGCGCGCACGAGGACCTGGCCCGCATGCTGCGTCACGGGCACCTCGATGCGGCGCTCGTCGCAAAGCCAGCGGCGCAGCGCCTCCGCGTGGTCGCCCGTGGCCGGCGTGCGCACGGGGATCGGCACCATCTGCGCCAGCGCGTCGTCGGGCGCCACCGGGGCGAGGCCGTTGCGGGCCAGCACTTCGCGCTGCAGTTCGATCGCCATGTCGTGGCATCGGCGGCGCCAGGCGGGCCAGTCGTGCGCGGCCTGGAACTCGATCGCCGCCGGCACGCTGAGGAAGGCGGAGAGGTCGCGCGTGCCCTGCCATTGCAGCCGCCTCTCGAGCGGCGTGCGGCCCGTGTAGGCGTCGAAGCCCGTGTGTCCGGTGCGGCCCACCGCGAGGCCGCCTGAAGCGGCGCCGTCCACCGCGCCTTCGTCTTCCGCCTGCTCGGCGACATAGCCCCAGCTCACCACCGGCGCCTCCAGCAGCACGGGGCCGGCGAGCCTGTCGGGCCGCACGTGCAAGAAGGCACTGCCCTTGGGCGCGCACATCCACTTGTGGCAATTGCCTGTGTAGAAATCGGCGCCGATGGCGGCGAGGTCGAGCGCCACCTGGCCTGGCGCATGCGCGCCGTCCACGAGGGTGATCACACCACGTTCGCGCGCCGCTGCGCACAGCGCGCGCAGCGGGAAGACGATGGCCGTGGTCGAGGTGATGTGGCTCACGAAGACGAGCCGCGTGCGCGGCGTGCAGGCCGCCAGCAAGCGTTCGGCGAAGGCTTCGGGCTCGAAAGGCAGCGGCACCGCGACCGTGCGCAGCACGGCGCCCGACTCGACACAGCGCCGCTGCCAGGTGGCGACGCAGGCGCCATATTCGTGGTCGGTGGTCAGCACCTCGTCGCCGGGCGCCAGGGCGAGCGAGCGCGCGACGATGTTCACGCCGGTGGATGCATTGGGCACGAAGACGAGGTCCTCGCCGCGCGCGCCGATCTCGGCAGCCAGACGCTGGCGCGCCGAGGCGAGCAGCGCCGCCGAGGCGCGGCCCAGGTAGGCGACGGGGTTGCGCTCCATCTCGAGTTGGGCCCGCTGCTGCGCCTGCAGCACGACACGCGGCGTGGCGCCGAACGAGCCGTGATTGAGGAAGGTGACCTCGGGGTCGAGCAGGAAGTGTTGGCGCATCGGCGGCACGATCATCGCACCGGCCTGCCGCGGCCCGCAGGGCCCTCCGCCACACCCGAAGGGCGCGCCGCCCCGCCCGCGGGGCCCGCCGCCGGCGCGCGCGGCGATCGCGACGGACGCCGCTCAGGCGGCAACCGTTTCCTGGCCGAGCTCGTTGAGCAGGTCTTCCAGGTCTTCGGCGTGCAGGGTCAGCCACTCCAGGCAGGTCGACCCGTGCGCCTTCCAGTCGGCATCGGCCGGCAGGCCGATCTCCTGGCGCATCAGGTGCTCGGCCACCAGGCCGGCGGCGCCGAGCGTGTGCACCTCAGGCTCGATGTCCGAGGCACCGAGGCCGGCGAAGTCGTGGTGCAACCGGATCGCGCACACCACCTGCGGCGCAAAGCCCCAGGCGCGCGCCACCATCGCGCCGACGACGCAGTGGTCGGTGCGATGGTTGGCGTTCTCCGTCGCCACCATGGAGCGGTCGATGCGTGCTGCCGCCTCGGCCAGCGTGCCGCCGTAGCCGCGCACGCATTGCGCCAGCACCGGCATGCCGACGTCGCAGAAGAGGCCGAAGCTGTAGGCGAGGTCGGCCGAGAGCCCCGGCAGGCGCCGCGCCACCACGGCCAGGGCCGTCGAGCGAAGCGCCGCGCGCTCCCAGAAACCCTGCAGCTGCGCGTGCCGCACGGGCAGCGCGTGGCGCGCGAGAAAGCCGGTCATGAGGGCGGCGGTGGTCTCCAGGCCGAGCCGGTTCATCGCCTGGCCGAGCGTGGACAACGGCTGGCCGGCGGCGAAGCGGGCGCCGTTGGCATTGCGGATCAGCGTGGCCGCCATCGCCACGTCCTTGCCGGCGATGCGCGCCACGGCGGCGAGATCGGGCTCGGCCCCGGCGAGCGCCTCACGCAGCGACTGCAGCAGCTCGGGGCAGGGCGGGATCACGATCTCGCGGTGGGCGCCGCCCATGCGCGCGTGATCGAGTTCTCGAAGGACGCGCGCCGTGCTCGGCTGGGCGTCGCGGGACGTGGCGATGGCGGACATGCCGGGGATATCGACCAGCCGCTCATGTGCTGGAGGGCACCCGTTCGTGCGGCCCCCAATTTGTCAGGCAAATTCCGACGCGGATTCCCACCGAAGACCGACGCCGGTTGCCACTTTGGTGTCATGTGCGAGCTGCCGATGAACACCTACGCTTCACCCCGAGTCAACCGGAGTTCACCGCCATGAACGCCATCGCCAACGCCTTCGATCCTTCGCGCTTCGTGCTGCGCTTCGAGTCGCTGTTCGACCCGGGCCGCGGTCTCGCCTTCCCGTGCGACGAGCAGGGCCAGGTGACGCTGGATTCGCTGTCCGAGCGCGCCCGCCGCAACTACTTCTACGCCCGCGTCGTCGTCGGCCACGAGTTCGCCACGCCGGCGGTGGTGCGCACCGACGACTGAGGAATCCCGCGCCGCGCGGGGCCGCGGGCCTGCGCCGGCGCCGCGCGACGGCGACGTGCGACGTGCCGGCAGCGCCGTGGACAATGAGCGCCATGGCTGCCGGCAACCTCCTCGCCCTCCTCGACGACATCGCCACGATCCTCGACGACGTGGCCATCCTCGGCAAGGTCGCGGCCAAGAAGACGGCCGGCGTCCTCGGCGACGACCTCGCCCTCAATGCCCAGCAGGTGACCGGCGTGGCCAGCGAGCGCGAGCTGCCGGTGGTGTGGGCGGTCGCCAAGGGCTCGCTGCTCAACAAGGCCATCCTCGTGCCGGCGGCGCTGGTGATCAGCGCCTTCGCGCCGTCGCTGGTGATGCCGCTCTTGATGGTCGGCGGCGCCTTCCTCTGCTTCGAGGGCGTGGAAAAGCTCGCGCATCGCCTGCTGCACAGCCCCGCTGAAGACGAGGCGCACCACGCCGAGCTGACACGCGCGCTCGAGGATCCGAAGATCGACCTCGTGGCGCTGGAGCGCGAAAAGATCAAGGGCGCCGTGCGTACCGACTTCGTGCTCTCGGCCGAGATCATTGCCATCACGCTGGGTACCGTGGCCACGGCGCCGATGGGCACCCGCGTCACCGTGCTGGTGGCCATCGCGCTGCTGATGACGGTGGGCGTCTACGGCGTGGTGGCCGGCATCGTGAAGCTCGACGACCTCGGGCTGTGGCTGAGCCGCCGCGCCGGCGCTGCCTGGCAGGGGCTGGGCGCGTTGATCCTGCGCGCGGCACCCTGGCTGATGAAGGCGCTGTCGGTGGCCGGCACGGCGGCCATGTTCCTGGTCGGCGGCGGCATCCTCGTGCACGGCGTGGAAGCTCTGCACCACGCGGTCCAGGCGGTGTCCAGGGGCCTGGGCGGCGTCGGCGAGCTGCTGCTGTCTTCGCTCGCCGAGGGGGTTATCGGCGTTGTCGCCGGAGCCGTACTGCTGGCGCTGTGGCTCGGCGTGCAGCGCCTGCTCGGCAAACCGGCCCCGGCCTGAAGAACTCATTCACAGGCTCTGAAGAGGCTGTCGCGGGCCGGCTCGCCCGCCGGCTGCGTCAGGCCCGGCCGGTCAGCCCGGCGCCTTGGTGATGCCGAGCAACTCCACCTCGAACTGCAGGATGGCGTTGGGCGGGATCACGCCGCCCGCGCCGCGCTCGCCGTATGCGATGGCGGCCGGGCAGGTGAGCTTGGCCTTGCCGCCGACCTTCATCCGCTGCACGCCCTCGGTCCAGCAGCGGATGACGCGGTTGAGCGGGAAGCTGGCCGGTTGGCCGCGCGAGTAGGAGCTGTCGAACTCGCGCCCGTCGGGAAAGCGGCCGCGATAGTGCACGCGCACGGTATCGGCGGGCGCCGGGCTGTCGCCCTTGCCTTCTTCGAGCGCGCGGTAGACGAGGCCGCTCGCCGTGACCACGGCGCCCTTCTCGGCGGCGGCGGTGACCAGGGTGTCGGCCGCGGGTGGCGCTTGCTGCGCCGACGCGGCGGCGCCGATCAGCAGCGTGGCAACGAGAGGCCCGAATCCAAGGCAGTGGCGTGCGTTCATGGGCGCGATGCTAGTGCAGGCTGCCGCGGGCGCCATGGGCCGGCCGCGGGCCGCGCGCGCTCGGCGCGGCAACGCATGCACTCAGCGCGGATCCTCGAAACGGGCGCGGAACCACTGCGCCAGCAGGCGCTTCTCGTGCGGCAGGTCGCCAACGCTTGCCGCCGGCGTGGTGCGGCTGGTCATGTAGCCGAGATCGGTGAGGCGGTCCTCTCCGGACTTGAGCGCGCTGCCGCCCTGCTCGAGCGTCCACTTCAGGTGGATGTGCGGCATGTCGGCGCCGCCGCGCAGCACGCGCAGGTCGTGGCCGCGGCGCAGGACCTGCTCGCCGGCGAGGTCGACATCGAGCACGTCCACGCGCAGCCGCTGGCCGTCGGGCAGGCGCTGCCCCAGCTGGCGGAGGTGGGCGGCCAGCGACTCCAGCGCTCGGTCGCGATCGAACGGCGCGCGCCCGGCATCGGTGAAGCGCTCGGGCTCGACGAAGCGCACCTCGACCGTGCCGGCGGCATGGGCCGGGCGGGCGAGCGCGACGAGGACGGCGGCTGAGAGCAGGGCAACCGCCGCGGCGACGAGGGTGGTGCGAATGGCTTGCGACATGGGGCCTCCAGCGCCGCCGGCCATGCGCAGCGACACGGCCCGCAAAGGATCACGCATGCATCCCGAGAGGCCGTGCAGGTCCGTGCGCTGGCCGCAGACGACGGCAAGTCACTGTACGCCGGCCCTCGCGGGCGTGCACAGGGCGCGGCATGCAAAGAATCTTGTCCCGGCGCCCCGCGGTGCCTTCCGGCCGGCCGAGCGACCCCCGCGGCGCGCTCACCCGTGCGAGGCGCCCCAGCTGTCCTTGAGCGGCGTGATGCGGTTGAACACCGGCGCGTCGGCGCGATGCAGCACGCGGTCGGCGACGAAATACCCATGCCGCTCGAACTGGAACCGCTGCTCGCGCGCCGCCTTGCCCAGCCCCGGTTCGAGCCAGCCCTGCGCGACGACCAGGCTGGCCGGGTTCAGCGCCTCGCGGAAGTCGCGCCCGCCGGCCTCGGGTTGCGGCTCGCTGAACAGGCGGTCGTAGAGGTTCACGCGCGCCGGCAGCGCGTCGTGGCTGGCCACCCAGGTGATGGTGCCCTTGACCTTGACGGCGTCGGCGCCGGGCGTGCCGCTCTTGGTGTCGGGCACGACGTTGGCGAGCACGCGTGTGACGCGGCCGGCGGCGTCCTTCTCGCAGCCGGTGCACTCGATCACGACGCCGTACTTGAGCCGCACCCGGTTACCCGGGTAGAGACGGAAGAAGCCCTTCGGTGCCACCTCGGCGAAGTCGTCGCGCTCGATCCAGACCTCCGGGCCGAGCCCGAAGCGGCGTTGCCCGAGCTCGGGCCGCTGCGGATGCGCCGGCGCCTGGCAGGGTTCGATGTGCGCGGCGCTGCCGAACGCCTCGGCCCAGTTCGTCAGCACGAGCGGCAGCGGGTCGAGCACGGCCATCGCGCGCGGCGCCTGGCCCTCGAGGTCGGCGCGCAGGCAGCCGTCGAGCACGGCGTAGTCGATCCAGATGTTGGTCTTGCTGGCGCCGGTGCCGTCGGCCATGGCGCGGATGCTCTCGGGCGTGTAGCCGCGCCGGCGCATGCCGAAGAGGGTGGGCATGCGCGGGTCGTCCCAGCCCTCGACGATCTTCTCTTCCACGAGCGCGCGCAGCTTGCGCTTGCTGGTGATGACGTAGCTCAGGTTGAGCCGCCCGAACTCGTACTGCTTCGGCAGCGGCCGGGCCAGCAGCCCGAGGTCGGCCAGGTGCTCGAGCAGCCAGTCGTAGAACGGCCGCTGGTCCTCGAACTCGAGCGTGCAGACGCTGTGCGTGATGCGCTCCAGCGCATCTTCGATCGGGTGCGCGTAGGTGTACATCGGGTAGATGCACCAGCGGTCGCCCGTGTTGTGGTGTGTCGCGCGGCGGATGCGATAGAGCGTCGGGTCGCGCAGGTTGATGTTGGGGTGGCCCAGGTCGATCTTCGCGCGCAGCACCATCGCGCCATCGGCATGGGCGCCGTCGCGCATCTCGCGCAGGCGCGCCAGGTTCTCGGCCGGCGCGCGCGTGCGAAACGGGCTCGGCGTGCCCGGCGTCGTGAAGTCGCCGCGGTTGACGCGCATCTCCTCGGCGCTCTGCTCGTCGACATAGGCGAGCCCGGCCTGCACCAGCGCCTCGGCGGCGCGGTACATGAAGTCGAAGTAGTCGCTCGCGTAGTAGAGGTGCGAAACCTTGCCGTTCGCGCCTGGCACCTCCCAGTCGAAGCCGAGCCAGCGCACTGCCTCGATGATGGCGTCGACGTACTCCTGCTCCTCGCGCTCGGGGTTGGTGTCGTCGAAGCGCAGGTGGCAGATGCCGCCGTAGTCGCGCGCCAAGCCGAAGTTCAGGCAGATGCTCTTGGCGTGGCCGACGTGCAGGTAGCCGTTGGGCTCGGGCGGAAAGCGCGTGCGGATGCGCGCCGGGTCGGGCTGCCCCTGCGCATGGTGCGCGGCGTCCCCGGGGCTGCCGCCGAACCGCCGGCCGTCGTAGGTGCCGGCCTCGAGGTCGCGCTCGACGATGCCGCGCAGGAAGTTGGCGGCGGCCTTGCTCTCGGGCTCGCCGGCACGGGCCGGCGTCTGGGGCTTCATCGTCCGAGTCTCGTTCGTGGGTTGGCCCGAACCGGGGCAGCACGGGTCGCCGATTCTACGAAGGCGCTTCGCTCGAGCCCGCTGCTGTCGATCGTGCGGCCCGTCCGGTGAGCCCGGTGAAAGAGGGCACCGGCGGCACGCGGCGATAATTCGCGCGTGAGCACCCTTCCCGAAGTCCACGGCCCCGCGCCGACCGCGCTGCCGCCGCACCACCCGCTGCCGGCCTACTACGCCGACGAGGTGGAGCATCGCAGCTTCCTGCGCCGCATCTTCGACGAGACGGCGGTGGACTACGACCGCATCGAGAGCGTTCTCGCGCTCGGCAGCGGCCCGTGGTACCGGCGCCAGGCGCTGCTGCGCGCCGGCCTCGCCGCGGGCATGCGCATCGCCGATGTCGGCTGCGGCACGGGCCTCCTGGCGCGCGAGGCGATGACCGTCATCGGACCCAAGGGCTCGCTCGTCGGTGTCGACCCCAGCCCCGGCATGATGGCCCAGGTGCATGCCAAGGGGCCGCTGCCCGGCGCCGAGTTCGTCGAGGGTCGCGCCGAGAGCCTGCCGCTGCCCGATGCGAGCGTCGACTTCGTGAGCCTGGGCTACGCGCTGCGACACATCGACGACGTGCAGGTCGCCTTCGCCGAGTTCCGGCGCGTGCTGCGCCCGGGCGGGCGCGTGCTGGTGCTGGAGATCACGCGCCCGGCCGGCGCCTTCGGACGGCTGGCGCTGCGCATCTACATGCGCGTCTTCGTGCCGCTCGTGGCACGCCTCCTCGCCCGGCGCAGCGACACGCCGCGGCTCTTCCGCTACTACTGGGACACCATCGAGGCCTGCATCGTGCCGGCCGAGGTGATGGCGGCACTGCAGCGGGCCGGCTTCGTCGACGTGCAGCGCCGGGTCGAACTGGGCATCTTCTCCGAGTACACGGCCACCGTCCCGTCGCGCTGAAGCGGCGCCGCTGCCGCGGCGCCCTGTCGATCCCGCCTGTTCCACCGAGATGTCTGCCGCCCCCTTCGATTGCGACGTGCTGGTCATCGGCGGCGGCCCGGCCGGCAGCACCATCGCCACGCTGCTGGCCATGCAGGGGCGCGTGGTGCGCCTGCTCGAGAAGGACGCGCATCCGCGCTTCCATATCGGCGAGTCGCTGCTGCCGGCCAATGTCCGCCTGCTCGAGGAACTCGGCGTGCGCGAGCAGATCGAGCGCATCGGCATGCGCAAGTTCGGCATCGAGTTCGTGTCGCCGCAGCACGAGCACCACGCCTTCTTCGACTTCGCCGATGTCTGGGACCACAACCCCGGGCTCTCGATGGCCTGGCAGGTGCGCCGTTCCGAGTTCGACCAGATCCTGTTCCGCCGCGCCGGCGAGGTGGGCGTGCAGGCGAGCGAAGGCTGGCGCGTCACGCGCGTCGAGTTCGATGCCGACGGCGCCTGGGCGCACTGCATGCACGGCGAGCAGGCGTCGAAGCTGCGCGCCCGCTTCGTCGTCGATGCCTCGGGCCGCGACACGCTGCTGGCCAGCCAGTTCGACCTCAAGCGCCGCAACCCGATCCACAACAGCGCGGCGCTGTTCGGCCACTTCCGCAACGCCGAGCGCCTGGGCGGCCGCCTCGAGGGCAACATCTCGATCTTCTGGTTCGCGCACGGCTGGTTCTGGTTCATTCCGCTCGCCGACGGCACCACCAGCGTCGGTGCGGTGTGCTGGCCCTACTACCTCAAGTCGCGCGAGAAGCCGCTGCCCGAGTTCTTCGCCGACACGCTGGCGCTGGCGCCGAAGCTGGCGGCGCGGCTGCGCGGTGCCGAACTCGTCGACGGACGCGTCTACGCCACCGGCAACTACTCGTATGCCGCAGCCTCTTCGAGCGCCGATCGCTACCTGATGGTCGGCGACGCCTACGCCTTCGTCGACCCCGTCTTCTCCTCCGGTGTCTACCTGGCCATGGCGAGTGCCTTCGCCGCGCTGCCGGTGGTGCAGGCGACGCTGGACGCCGGCCCGGCCGCCGCCGCGGCCGAGCGGCGGCGCTTCGACGCCCACATGCGCAAGGGACCGCGCGAGTTCACCTGGTTCATCGTGCGCATGACCAACCCGGCGATGCGGCGGCTGTTCATGTACTCGAGCAACATGCTGCGCAGCAAGGAGGCGGTGCTCGGCCTTCTCGCCGGTGACATCTTCGGCAAGACGCCGATCTGGCGCGCCCTGCGCTGCTTCAAGGGCATGTACTACCTCACCTCGCTGCTCATCCTGCCGCGTGCCTGGAAGGCCTGGCGCGAGCATCGCGTCAGCATCCGCGACGTCGGCGAGACCAAGGGCGAGAACGTGCTGGTGCAAAGGCGATGACGGACGCCGGCGCGCGCAAGGCCGGGCATGGACGGGGTCGGTCGCGCGCGCCCGCGCCCGCACCGGCCTGGGCGACGAATAGGTCGATGCGGTGGGCGCTGGTCGCACTCGCCTCGGCGGCCCCCGCGGCGGCGCAGGAGCCCGCCGCGCCGGAGCCGACGGCCGCGGCGCCGCGCGCGCGCGAGGCGCCGCTGTGGGAGCTGGGCGCCGGCGCCGTGGCTCTGCAGTTGCCTCATTACCGCGGCTCCGAGCAATCGCGCGCCTGGGTGCTGCCCGTGCCGTATGCGGTGTACCGCGGGCAGTTCCTGCGCGCCGACCGCGAAGGCGCACGCGCCGTGCTCGTGGAGAGCCGCGTCTTCGAGGTCGACCTGAGCGTCGCCGGCAGCGCACCGGCGCGCAGCGAAGGCAACCGCGCGCGCCAGGGCATGCCCGACCTCGAGCCGACCTTCGAGGTCGGCCCCAACGCCAACGTCACCTTCGCGCGCGGCCCCGACTGGAAGGTCGAGCTGCGCGCTCCCGTGCGAGGCGCCTTCACGGTCGAGCGCTCGTCGCGGCACGTCGGCTGGTCGGCCACGCCCTATGTCACGGCGGAGTGGGTGCAGTCCGGCTGGGACCTCGGCGTGCGCCTCGGCGGCCTGTGGGGCGACCGGCGCTTCCACGGCCACACCTACGACGTGGCGCCCGAGTTCGCCACCGCCACCCGCCCCGCCTACCGCGCCCCCGGCGGCCACGCCGGCTGGCAGGCGACGGCGGGGGCCTCGAGGCGCTTCGGCTCGCTGTGGGTCGGCGCCTTCGTGCGCGCCGACAGCGTGCGCGACGCCGCGTTCGTGGCCAGCCCGCTCGTGACGCGCCACGAGACCTGGGCCGCGGGCATCGCCGTCTCCTGGGTGTTCGCGCGCTCGTCCGTCCTCGTCAAGGTGCCCGATTGAGCGCGCGCGGATTCGGCAGCGAAGGCAGCGCGGAGGGCGTCGCGCAGGCCACCCCGCGGACCACGACCGAGGCCGCCGCCCCCGCCGCTGCCGACCTGCGGCTGCCGGCGCCGGCGCCGCTGCTGCTGCGACCGCTCGCCTGGCTCGCGCTGCAGGCGCAGCTGCTGGCGCTGGCGCTGGCATCGTCGCTCGTCAACATCTGCGCGTTCGTGCTCTACCCCGTGTTGCCGCGCGCCACGGGGCGCCGGCTCGGCCGCGCCACCATCGCCCACGGCTACCGCGGCTACTGGCGCTTCACGCGGCCGTTCGGGCTCCTGCGGCTCGAGGCCGAGGCGCTGGACGCGCTGCGCGACGTCCCCGGCCTCGTGATCGTCGCCAACCACCCGAGCCTGCTCGACGCGATGATGCTCGTCGCCCGCCTGCCGAAGAGCGCCTGCGTCATGAAGGCGAGCCTGATGCGCAACCCCTTCCTCGCCGCCGGCGCCCTGCTGGCGCGCTACATCCCCAACGATTCGGCGCACGGCATGGTGCGCCAGGCCGTGGCCGACCTGCGCGAGGGCGGGCAGCTCCTGATGTTCCCCGAGGGCACGCGCACGACGCACGCGCCGATCAACACCTTCCAGCCCGGCTTCGCCCTCATCGCCAAGCATGCCAAGGCGCCGATCCAGACCGTCTTCATCGACACCCACTCGCCTTACCTCGGCAAAGGCTGGCCGCTGTGGCGCCTGCCGCCGCTGCCGATCGAGTTCTCGGTGCGGCTCGGGCGGCGGTTCGAGCCGCGTGCCGATCACGAGGCGCTGACGCGCGAGATCGAGGCCTACTTCGCCGCCGGTGTGATCGTGCCGCCGCAGGCCGGGGGCGCCCGGTGATCGCGGCGCACGAAGGGACCGTGGCCGCGCCCGCGTCGCCGCGAACGCAGGGCCTGCCTGCGGCGCCATCGGCAACCGGCGCCGCAACGCGCTGCGCCACCCACCTCGTCCTCATCCCGAGCTACGACACCGGGCCGAAGGTCTACGAGACCGTCGCCGCCGCGCGTGCGCAATGGTCTCCGGTGTGGGTGGTGGTGGACGGCAGCACCGACGGCACCGGCGCCGGCCTGCAGCGCCTGGCCGAGGCCGACCCGGGTCTGGCGGTGTGGGTGCTGCCCGAGAACCGCGGCAAGGGTGCCGCCGTGCTGCACGGCCTCGAAGAGGCCGAGCGGCAGGGCTACACGCATGTGCTCGCGATGGACTCCGACGGCCAGCACCCGGCCGACCTGATCCCCGCCTTCATGCAGGCGTCGATGGCCCGGCCCGAGACGATGGTGCTCGGCCGCCCCGTCTTCGACGCCAGCGCGCCGCTCATCCGCGTGCGCGGACGGCGCATCAGCAACGGCTGGACCAACCTCGAGACACTCGGCGCCGGCATCGGCGATTCGCTCTACGGCTTTCGGGTCTACCCGGTGGCGGCGCTGGCGCATGTCATGCGCCGCCAGCCCTGGATGCGCCGCTTCGACTTCGACACCGAAGCGGCCGTGCGCCTGGCCTGGCGGGGCGTGAAGCCGGTCAACCTCGACGCGCCGGTGAAGTACCTGCGCGCCGAAGAAGGCGGCGTCTCGCACTTCCGCTACGGCCGCGACAACCTGCTGCTGACCTGGATGCACGCGCGGCTGATGGTCGAGTTCGTGCTGCGCCTGCCGCTGCTCTTGTGGCGGCGGCTCACGCGGCGGCCGCCGTTCCAGCCGTGACCTTCCGGCCCTGACGCGCGACGGCCGTCACGCGGTGCTCCCGCAGCCCGCGTTCGCGCCGACGAGCAAGCCGCGCTGCAGCCAGCGCTGCCACAGCGCCCGCCACGGAGGCCAGTCGTGCCCGCCGTCGACGACATCGGTGTGGCCGGCGGGCAGCAGCGACTGCAGCACGCGCAGCGCGTCGGCAAAGCGGTCGCCGCGCCCGTAGCCGAGGTGGATGGGTGGGCCGGCGGCGTCGCCGCTGCCGCGGCGGGCGAGCCAGCGCCACATCTCGCCCTCGATGGCCGCCGGCGGCGCGCTCGCGCTACCCGCCGCCGCCGGCTGCCGGCTCCACGCGAGCGGACCGCCGGCCGCCGAGATGTCGCGCAGCAACTCGCGGCGGCCGAGGTAGGGGGCGATGGCCAGCACGCCGGCGATCTCGCTGCCGTGCCGCATCGCATAGGCGAGCGCGCCCATGCCGCCGAGCGAGATGCCGACGAGCCAGGGCCGCGCGCGCGTCTCCCCCGCCCCTTCGCTCGCGCCGCTCACGCCGCTCGCGCCGCTCACGCCGCTCACGCCCGGCGGGCGCACGACGTCCTCGCGCAGCCGCTGCAGCAGCTGGCCCTCGACGAAATAGCCCAGGTGGGCATCGGCCAGCAGCAGCTCGCAGGCGGGGGCGGCGCGCTGCAGGTCGCCCACGAAGCCCTCGCGCACGAAGTCGTCGGCGCGGCTCGCGACGCCGGGCAACAGCACGCAGCGTTCGCGCGCCGCGCAGCGCGCCGCGATGCGGCGCACGGGCATCGGCACCGCCGGCGCCGGCCAGGTCGTGCAGGCGCCGGGCGCCGTGGCGAGCAACGTGCCCGCCAGCACGCCGAGCACGGGGCGGCGGGTCAACGTGGCGCGGGCCATGGCTTGGCGTGGAGGGTGGCAGCCGGGCTTGCGCGCTCGATCGGGCTCTCGGTCGGGCTCTCGGTCGGGCTATCGGTGGTGCTCTCGGTCGGGCTCTCGGTCGGGCTATCGGTGGTGCTCTCGGTGCGCTGTCGGTGGCGCCATCAGCGGCGGCTCAGTACAGGCCGCCGTTGACCGAGATCACCTGGCCGGTGATGTAGCTGGCCGCCGGGCTGGCGAGGAAGCCCGCGAGCGCGGCCACCTCGTCCGGCGTGCCGGCACGCTGCGCCGGCACGAGCTTGCGGATGGTGTCGGCATGGAAGGGGCCACCTCGCCCGGCGGCCGCGGTGGCCATCGGCGACTCGATGATGCCCGGCGCGATGGCGTTCACCGTCACGCCGCGGCTGGCCAGTTCGATGGCCAGCGCCTTCGTCGCGCTGTTCAGCGCCCCCTTGGCCGCCGCGTAGTTGACCTGGCCGCGGTTGCCGGCCAGCGCCGCCACCGAGCTGATGTTGATGATGCGGCCCCAGCGCGTGCGCAGCATCGGCAGCGTCAGCGGCTGCGTGACGCGGAAGAAGCCGTGCAGCGACACGTCGATGACGCCGTACCACTGCGCCGCGCGCATGCCCGGGAAGACGGCGTCGTCGTGGATGCCGGCGTTGTTGACGACGATCTGCACCGGCCCCGCGGCGAGCATGCGTTCGCAGGCGGCCGCCACGGCGGCGTCGTCGCCGAGGTCGAAGAGCACCGGCTCGGCCTCGCCGCCGGCACGGCCGATGTCCGCGGCCAGCGCCTGCAGCGCCTCGGGCCGCGAGTGGCCGTGCAGCAGCACGCGCGCGCCGTCGGCGGCCAGGCGGCGCGCGATGGCGCTGCCGATGGCGCCGCTGGCACCGGTGACGAGGGCGCGGCGGCCGGCGAGGGGCCGCGGCGGCGTCGAAACGCCGAGTACGGCAGAAGCGGCAGGGGCGGCGGGGGCAGCCGGTGCGGCTGGAGCGCCGGCCACTGCGGGCGTGCCGGAGGTCGGTGCATTCACGTCGACACCGGCATCGGCAGCGGACTGTTCAACACCACCGTGGCGCGCCCCTCGACGAGCGCGCGGCCCGCCGCGTCGCGCAGCACGAAGCGGTACATCGCCTGGCGCTCGTCGCCGGCGAGCCGGCGCGCGAGCACCGAGAGCGGCCCGGCGGCGGTGTCGAGGCGCTGCACGTGCAGCTGCACGTCGCGCGCGCTGGCGAGGAAGCCGGGCGTCGGCGCCTTTCCCCCGGCGGCGGCGAGCGACGCGTGCAGGGCCATCGCCTGCGCCGCGTACTCGACGGCGCAGGGCGCGGGCAGGCCGAGGTCGGCCGACCCGTCGCGCTCGCGCAGCGGATGGGCAGGGTCGGCATGATTGGCAATGCCGCACTCGATCTCGTCGCTGTCCCAGCGCGAGAGCCGCTCGAGCAGGCACATCGCGCCGGCGTGCGGCACGCGCGCCGCGATGCCGGCATGGTCGAGCGTGGCCGGTTCCTTCATGCCGGCGGTGTTCGCGTTCACTGTGCCTGCTCCGGTCACGGCGGGCACGCGACCTCGATCGCCAGCGTGCAGCCTTCGGCCACGTCGAGGTGCAGCAGGGCCGGTGCGGCGGCGTGGCGGGGCGCCATCGCGATCCCGACGAGCAGCGGCAGCGCACGCGCCGCCGGAATCTCGCCGCGCAGCACTTCCAGCGCGGCGTCGGTGCAGCGGGTGGAGGCCGCCGGCTCGGGCAAGGTCTGCAGGCGCAGCGTGCAGGCACCGCGGTGCCCGCCGTGGGCGCGCAGCGGCGCGAGCACCAGCGCCACGGCCATCGTGTCGGCGATCGGCCTGAGCGTGTGCAGCGGCTCGGGATAGGGCACGTCGCAGGCGACCAGCAGCACCTCCTCGCCCTTCACGTGGCACCAGACCGCCGCCTCGAGCAGGCCGGCGCCGAAGCTGGCGTCGTAGACCGCGAGGCTGGTGGAGGCGCGCATCGAGTGCGTCGCGATGTGCCAATAGCCGGCCGCCGCGTTGTGCACCGAGTTCGTGAAGCGCGTCGGCGACACCAGCCGCGCCGCCGGGTCGGGCGCCGCGAGCGCCTCGCACAACGCGTGGCAGTTGGCGGGGTCGCCGGTGGAGGAGGTGAAGACGGTGGCCAGCTGCGCCGGGTCGGCGTCGGCCATCGCCACCGCCTGGTCGGCCACGGCCAGTGCCGCCTTCACCACCGTGCCGGCGCGGCGGCGCTCGTTGGCCGGCAGCCGGCTCGGCGCGGGCACGACGGTGGCGCTGCGCCGCCAGCCGGCGGGCGCGCGCAGGACCGCCGCGCCGCTCGTCCAGTCGGCCAGGCCCGGCCCGAGCAGGCCGATGCCGCGCACGCTGAGCTCGATCATGCCGCCACCCCTGTGGCAGCGAAGAGCAGGCAGGCATTGCTGCCGCCGAAGCCGAAGGAGTTGCTGGCCACGATGCGTGGTTGCGCGTGGCGGGGCTCGCGCAGCACCGGCAGCTGCAGCGCTGCATCCGGCTGGCGCAGGTTGAGCGTCGGCGGCAGCCAGCCGTGCTGCAGCGCGAGCAGGCAGATGGCCGCCTCGACGCCGCCCGCCGCCCCCAGCGTGTGGCCGGTGTACCCCTTGGTGCTGCTGCAGGCGAGCGTTGTTGCCGCGGCGCCGAAGATGCTCATCACGGCGCGGTCTTCGGCGGCGTCGTTGCCCGGCGTGGCGGTGCCGTGCAGGTTCAAGTAGTCGATGTCGCCCGGCGCCAGCGCGGCGGCGGCGAGCGCCTCGCGCATCGCGGCGGCGGCGCCGGCGCCCTCGGGGTGCGGCGCGCTCATGTGGTGGCCGTCACCGCTCTCGCCGCAGGCGAGCAGGTGCGCGAGCACCTCGCCGTGCGGCGCACGCTCGAGCAGCGCGAAGGCCGCACCTTCGCCGAGCGAGAGGCCGTGCCGCTGCGCGTCCCAGGGCCGGCAGATCTCGGGCGAGACCAGCTCGAGGGCGCGAAAGCCGTACAGCGTCGTCATGCACAGCGTGTCGACGCCACCGACGACCGCCGCATCGACGATGCCCGAGCGCAGCATGCGTGCCGCGGTGCCGAAGACCTTGGCACTCGACGAGCAGGCCGTGCTCACGACCTGCGCCGGTCCGCTGAGGCCGAGCGCCGTGCGCACGAAGCGCGCCACCGAGTACGTGTTGTGCGTGTGCGCGTAGTCGAGCCAGGCCGGCAGGGCACCGGTGGCGGGGTCGCGCTCGCGGTAGGCGATTTCGGTGGCCAGGATGCCCGCGGTGCTGGTGCCGAGGAAGACGCCGACGCGGTGCGCGCCATATCGGGCGGCGGCGGCCCGCGCGGCGTCGGCGAAGCCGTCGGTGCCCAGCGCCAGTTGCGCGAGGCGGTTGTTGCGGCATTCGAAGGCGGCGAGCGAAGGCGGCAGGCGGACCTCGTCGACCTCGTCGACGACGCCGAGCCAGGTGTCGACTTCGGCGCTCTCGAAGCGGCGGCGCACGAGGCCGCTGCGGCCGCTGCGCAGCGCCCCGAACGTGGCGTCGCGGCCGCGGCCGAGCGCGGTGACGAGCGTGCAGGCGGTCACCGGCCAGGCCGGCTCGCCGACGCTACGCCCGCGCGGCGCCGTGGCGGCAGCGGTGCCTCGTTCGGCCAGCGGCGTGGCCATCACGCCAGGCCGACGACGTCGGCCACGAGCAGGACGTTGGCGAACGGCGTGCCCTGGCTCATCGGCACGCTGTGCACCACGAAGCCGAGTTCCTGCAGCAGCGCCACCCAGGCCGCGAGCGGCCGCCCCCAGGTGGGGGGCACGCGGTGCCCGCGCACGAGCGTCACGGCGCGGTCGACCCACTGGCTGACGGCGAACCCGCGTGCGCTGGCGGCGTCGCCCACGCGCAGCAGCAGGCGGCGCGGCATCTCGGGGCGCCCTTGCAGCAGCGCGTCGCGCACACGTGTCAGCAGCGCCGATTGCGCCGCGTGATCCACGTAGTGCAGCACGTCGAGGATGACCACGAGCTCGCACGGCGGCAGCGCGGCGCGGCGCATGTCCACGCATTCGAAGGTCGGTGCGAGGCTGTGCGCGGGGCCGGCGGCGGCCGCGCGGGCGCGCTGCACGTCGCGCGGCATCAACTCGATGCCGTGGTAGGTCGCGGCGGCGGGCGGCAAGGGCCAGGCGAGCGGCCAGCGGCCGCTGCCGGCGAGGTTGGCACAGGCCTGCAGCAGGCTGGCCAGCAGCCCCTGGCCGCAGCCGATGTCGACGACGCGGGCGCGATGACCGAGGTCGCCACGCTCGACGAGGCTGCGGAAGACCGGGTCGCGCCCGAGCTTGCCGCGCGCGAAGTGCCAGGCAAAGCGGCCGGCGGCGCGGTAGCGGGCGGCGGCCGCCGTGTGCAGCTCGCGCCAGGCGGCCTCGCCGGCGGCGTCACGGGCCGAGCGGGCCGAGGCGGCGGGCGCCAGGGCGGGCGAGATGCGTTCGAGGCGATCGTCGCCGTCGCGAGCCATCGGAAGGTCGTCGAGCTTCATGCGCGGGGGGTCGGGTGGCCCAGGGTTGGGTCGCCAGGGGGAATCGCCGGATCGGGTGGAGGCGCAGGCGGCAGGTGGGCGGCGGGTGAAAGCAGCGGCTTCAGGCTACCGAACCGGCGGCGCGCCGCGGCACGGCCTCGGACAGCGTGGTCGTGGCCAGGCCCGCCGCGCGCAGCCTTTCGAGCAGCGCGGGAAGCACCTCCAGCACGACCGGGCGACCGCTGGCGCCGCGGCGCGCATGGCCGTCGTGCAGCAGCAGGATGTCGCGCGACGCGAGGTCGCGCAGCAGCCGGGCGAGCACGCGCGGCGCATGCCCGTCGGCGGTGTCGAAGCCGCGCCGCGTCCAGCTGACCAGGTGCAGGTCGAGGCGGTGCAGCACCGGGTCGAGCAGCGGATTGCGCAGCCCCGCCGGGGCGCGGAAGCAGTGCGGTGCGACGCCGGTGAGGTCGGCCACGAGGGCTTGCGCGCGGCCGATCTCGCGCTCGAAGCCGCGCGGCCCGAGCAGCGAGAAGTGGTGCCGGTGCGAACTGCTGTGGTTCTGCACGTTGTGGCCGCGCGCGACGATCTCGCGCGTCAGCGCGGCATGGCGGCGCGCCCGATCGGCGATGCAGAAGAAGGTGGCGCGGGCGCCGGCGGCGTCGAGCTGGTCGAGCACCTGCGGCGTCACCTCGGGGTCGGGGCCGTCGTCGAAAGTGAGCGCGACGCGCCCGGGCGGCGCTGGCGCGCTCGCGCCGGCCCCGCCGCCGGTCCAGCCGGCCTCGGGCAGGCGGCGCAGGTTGGGGCCGAGCAGGGCGCTGCGCGGCAGCAGGCCGGCCGCGGTGAGGACGGCGTGGTTGAAGGCGACGGTGCCGAGTGCCCACAGTTCCGCCCCGGGCAGGGCCCAGGCCGCGGCACCGGCGCAGAGATGCAGGCCCACGCTGGCATCGAAGGCCAATGGCCGCGGCCAGCGCAGGGCGCGCGGCGGGGTGCGTTCGACGGTGGCGAGGCTGGAGGACATGGACATCAAAATTTTGTCACATGGAACGCGGCGCGCTCCCCGGTACGCGTTCGGATTGCGCCGGCCGCGCAAATACGGCCGCAAGTAGCAGCGCAAGAAATGCGCCCGGTGCCACGACACGGCCGATCGCCGACAGCGCCGGGATCTGCGAGAAGGCGAGCAGGCCGAACGAGGCGACCGTGGTGAGGTTGGCCAGCAGCAGCGAGGCCAGCGTATCGGGGTCGGCGCTGCCGCCCGGCAGTGCCCTGGCGACTGACGGATCGGGGGACTGGCCGAAGGACTGGTCGAAAAAGAGCGCGTAGTTGGACCCGACCGCCACCACCAGCAGCAGGCCGACGAGGTGCAGGATGCCGAGCGTGACGCCGGCCAGCGCCATGCCGGCCAGCGCCAGCAGCACGGCCAGCGCCAGCGGCTGGCACACGGCGAGCGTGCGGCGTGCGCTGCGCAGTGCCGCGGCGACCAGGACGACGACGGCGGCGGCGCCGATCACGGCCTGCCAGAGCGCCTCGCGCAGGTAGCGCTGGTAGAGCGTGTCGAGCTCCAGCTTCACGTCCAGCACCTGCGTGCCGGGCAGGCCCTGCAAGGCCGCCGCCAGCGCCGCCGCATCGATGCCCCGCTGCGCCCCCATCGAAGCAGCCTGCAGCGGCAGCAGCGCGGTGTGAGGTACTGCGGTGCCCTCCGTACCGCCGGACCGGTACGGCGCGGGAGCCGGGCGCAGCAGCAGCGCATCGACGAGGGGCTTGGCCGGGCCCGACCTCGCCACCTCGGGCGTCAGCGGCGCGGTCGCACGGGCGCGCTCGATCTCGCCCACGAAAGGCGCGAGCAGCGTCGGCGCCGACTTCTCGATCGGCGTGCCGCGCACCGCGAACGCCAGGGCCGCCGGCAGCGCGGCGGGGTCGGGCAGGCTGGCCAGGCGCTGCTCCTGCGTGGCGCGGCTGGGCAGGAAGCGGGTGACGGTGTCGAAGCCCCCCAGCTGGCCTTTCTCGACGAGCGTCTCCAGGCGCGCCGCCGCGGCCTCGGTGCGCTGCAGCGTCGTCTCGGCGTCCGCGCCCTGCACGACGACGAGTGTGCGCGCGTCGCTGGCGCCGAGGTCGGCGCGCAGCGCGGCATCGAGCGCCAGGGCCTCGGGCGGCAGCGGGCTCAGCGCGGCGAGGTCGGCCCGCCACAGGTCGGCCCGCTGCACCAGCAGCACGAGCGCCGCCGCGCCGAGCATGAGCATCGCCCTGCGCAGGCGCGGCAGCCAGGCGAGGGCACGTGCCGTCGCGCCACCGAGGTGGCGGCGCAGGCCCACGCCCGGGGCGCCGTCGGGCAGCAGCACGGGCAGCAGCCAGCGTGTCGTCAAGGCCGCGCCGGCGAGGCCGGCGATGGAGAAGACACCGAGCTGAGCCAGGCCGGGAAAGCCCGAGAAGACGAGCGCCGCAAAGCCGCAGATCGAGGTCCACAGGCCCAGGCGCACGGTCGGCCAGCCGCTGCGCAGCCAATGCCGCCAGCCTTCGCCTTGGTTGCCCGGACCCGGCCCGGGCCCGGGCCGAGCCTGCACGAGGTAGTAGATGGCGTAGTCGACGGCTTCGCCGACGAGCGTGGCGCCGAAGCCGAGCGTCATGCCGTGCACCTGGCCGAAGCCGAGGGCCACCGCGGCGATGCCGGCGAGCACGCCGCTGCCCACCGGCAGCACGGCCGCGGCGAGCGCGCGCGGGCTCGCGAAGGCGGCGAGCAGCAGCGCCGCCATCACCGCCGTGCCGGCGATGGCGAGCCAGTGCACCTCCTGCTCGATGAGGGCGCGGCTCCGCACGCCGAGCACCGGCGCGCCGGACAGGCGCAGCACGAGGCCGTGCGCGGCGCCCGGCGCGGCATCCGGTGCGCCGGGCGGCGGGGCAGGTCGCGCCGCAGCTGACGGCGCAGTTGACGGCGCAGTTGACGCCACAGTTGTCGCCGCAGGCGGCACCGCAAGCGCTGCCGTGGCGAAGGCCGCGCGCACGCGCTCGATGGCCGCCTGCTGCGCATCCAGGTCGGCGCCGTCGGCCCTCGTGCTCGCCAGCAGCACGGCACGCGGGGCGCTGCGCGAGACCCACACGCCACCCTCGAGCCGCGGCGCCTCGGCAGGAATCAGGGCCTCGGCGATGCGCTGCATCTCGCCCGTCGGGTCGCGCGGCAGCAGCTCGCGCATGCCGGTGCCGGCCGGCGTGCCGAGCAGCGACAGCGTTTCCCCGAGCGCCTCGCGCAGGCCTTCGGCGCCGAAGTGCTCGGGCGTGACCGCCGGGCTCAAGAGGTAGCGATGCTCGAAGAGCCAGCGCCCGAGCTCGGCGAAGGCCTCGCGTTCGCCGTTCTGCACCTGCTCGAACAGGCCGCTGCTGCGCAGCGCCGCCGCCAGCGCGCGCGAGGCGGCGGCACGCGCGCCGGCGTCGCCGCCTTCGATGCCGATGAGCAGCGTGCGCGAGGGCAGGCCGCTTTGCAGCTGCGTGATGAGCAGGCGCTGGCGCGCGTCGGGGCTCTTGGGCAGGAAGGCCGAGAGGTCGGCGGTGTAGTGGGCGCGCGCCACCACCACCAGCGCCAGGGCGACGAGCGCGAGCCACAAGCCCAGCACCGTGGCGCGGTGCCGGCGGCGGAGCGGACGGTTCATCGGGACGCCGCGGCCGCCGGGGCGCCGACCGGCTCGATCGACATCAGCGAGCGCTGATCGCCCGCCATCTGCAGCTCGACGCTGCGCACTTCCCCCGCGGTGCCGGCGATCTGCAGGACGCGCACCTGCGCGGCGAGCGCCGGGTCGCGCGGCACCAGCGTCAGCGTCCACAGGCGGGCCTGCCCGGCGAGGCGCAGGTCGAAGTGCTTGCGCAGCAACGCGCCGTTGCCGGCGAGCGTGCCGCGCAGGCCCTCGACGAGCGCCGCGAGCTCGGGCACCGCGTCGAGCGCCATCTGGCGGACTCGGCCGCCGCGCTCCAGGCGCAGCTGGTTGCCGACCACCTCCATGCGCTCGCGCCGCGGCTCCAGCGTCTGGCGCGCAAAGCGGTCGGGGGCCGTGAAGCTGAGCGTGCCGCTGGCGCGCAGCGGGCTGTCGAAGCCGGTGACCGTGCGCTCCTCCGTGAAGCGCGCTTCGCCACTCTTGCGCTGCGCGAGCAGCGCCATCAGGGCCTCGAGCTCGAACGTGCGGTCGGGGGTGCGGTCGGACGTGCGATCGGATGCACCGCCGGCCTGCGCCGACGTGCGTTCGTGCACCGGCCACAGCGCCGCCAGCGCGGCCGCCGCGATGAAGCGGCGCCGGCCCGGACCGGCGGAACCTGCCGGCGCTGCCGCGCCACTCCCCGCGCTACTCCTCTTGCCAGAAGTCATGGAAGTTGAACCAGTTGTACGGCACCTCGCGCACCAGCGACTCGAGCCGCGCCACGTAGGCCTGCAGCGCCTGCTGCACGAGGCGCTCGCGCAGGGCGGCATCGTCCACGCGCTCGCGGAAGTCGGCCAGCGGCTCGAAGCGCACTTCGTAGCGCCGTCCGCCGCGGTACAGGCCGGCCATGAAGACGACGCGCCGGCGCAGCAGCTGCGCCAGCCTGAGCGGCCCGTCGGCGAAGCGTGCCGTCACGCCGAGGAAGGGCAGCGCCACGCTGCGCGCGCGCGCCGGGTCGCTGGGCAGGAAGCGGTCGCCGAGCAGCCCGGCGAGGCCGCCTTCGTCGAGCCAGTCGCGGATGGCCAGCGTGCTGCCGGGGCGGCCGATCGGGATGATGCCGAGCTTGAACCGGGGCGCCACGCTTTGCAGAACGGCGTGGATCAGGCGCGCGTTGTCGGGGTACATGACCATCGCCACGCGCATGCCCGGGCGGCTCTCGCCCACCGCGTGCAGCGCCTCGAAGCTGCCGATGTGCGCGCCGAGCAGGAAGGCGCCGCGGCCCTCGGCGAGCGTGGCGTCCATGAGGTCGCCGCCGCTTACCTGCAGGTCGAATTCGTGCAGCGCGCCGCGCACGAAGTACAGGCGGTCCAGCACCGTCGAGGCGAACGCGTGGAAGTGCCGGTAGCGATCGGCGAGCGTGGGCGCATGGCCGAGCACGCGCTGCAGGTAGCGCGCCGAGTGGCGCCGTGCCGCCGGCGCGAAGCACAGGAAGTACAGGGTGATCGGGTGCAGCACGAGGCGCGCGGCGCGGCGGCCGAGGTGCACCGCGATCCAGGCCATCACGCGCAATGCGAAGCGATTGCTGCGCTCGGGCGCGGCCGCCCAGTCGGCGGGCGATGCCTGCGCGCCCCCCGGGCCGTGGCCGCCCGCCACGTCGCCCAGCACGTCGCGTGGCGGCCAGACCGAGGTCATGGTGAGCGCCCCGGCCCCAGCACGCCACGCGCGGCGACGTGCTCGCCCGCCCCTTCACCGACCCGGCACTCGAAGGTGACGGCGGCGCCCCGCGCGCCCTGTTCACGCGGGGCGAGGCTCAGGCGCACGCGCACGCGCGCGCCAGGGCCGACGGGGGCGAGGAACTTGACCTGCTCGATCGCCAACGGCGCGCTCGCGGGCGCGCCGCTCACTGCCCCGCTCGCCGCCCCGAGCCGCGCGAGCCAGCCCGGCCGCCGCTGCACGGAGCGCATCACCAGCGACAGCAGCACGACGCCGGGCAGCAGCGGATGGCCGGGGAAGTGACCGGCGAAGGCCGGGTGCGCGGCGTCGATCGGGTACTCGTCCTCGCTCTCGTTCGTGCGCTCGTTCGTGCGCTCGTTCGTGCTCTCGGCCTCACCCTCACCCTCGCTCTTGCCCGCGCCCTCGTGCCCGGCCCCGCTCGCGCCTTCGTCGAGCGCAGGGGCGGGTTCCGCGCGCGGCGCGGGCGCCGAGGCGCTGGCCGCCGCGGGTGTGCCGGCACCGGTCAGCATCGCGATGGCCCAGGTGCGCAGCGCCGACACCGTCAGCTTGCCGGTGGCCTCGCGCGGCAGCGCCGGCACGTGCACGACGCGGCGTGGCACGAAGGCCGGCTCGAGCTCGGCGCGCAGCGCCTCGACGACCTGGCGCGCGCCGAGGCGCGGCGCGACGACGAAGGCGATCGGCCGATGCACCGCCTCGACCTCCGTGCCGCCGGCCAAGGCGGGCAGGTCGCCGGCCTCGGGCAACCAGAAGGCGCCGTCCTCGACGCCGTCGATGCGGTTGAGGTGGAAGTTCAGGTGCGCGAGCGAGCTGCGCTTGCCGGCGACATGGATGAGGTCGTTGGCGCGGCCGAGCAGCCGGAAGTGGCGTTCGTCGTGCAGGACGAGCAGGTCGGCCAGCGGCGTCGGCTCCGTGACATGGCCGCCGCAAACGATGAAGCGCTCGGCGGCCTCTTCGCGGTGATCGTCGCCGTCTTCGCCGCCGTCGCCGCGGCTCCCATCGGCCTCGCGCTCGATGCGCAGCTCGCCGAGCGTCGTCCAGGTCTCGCCCTCGGTCGTGCGCCGGGCGGCCACCTGGCCGGCCTCGGTGCAGCCGTAGATCTCGCCCAGGCAGGCGTTCATCGCACTCTCGGCCTGCGCGGCCAGCTGCGGCGACAGCGGTGCGGTGGCCGACAGCACGAGGTCGACCGGCGGCAAGGCGACGCCCGACTGCACGAGCGCCTTCAGGTGGAACGGCGTCGTCACGAGCGCGCGCGGGCGCGGCAGGCGCGCCAGCGCCGAGGCGATGTCGGCCGGGTAGAACGGGCGCCCGGCGTCGAAGGCGGCGCCGCCGAGCAGCGCCAGCAGCACGCTCGACTCCAGCCCGTAGCTGTGCTGCGCCGGCACCGTGGCCACGATGGCCAGGCCGTGCAAAGTCGGCCGCCGCAGCCACTCGGCCAGGCGGGCCGCCTCGGCGCCGATGTTCAGGGTGAGCGGCCCGAAGCGCTTGGCATGCGGCTGCGGCGCACCGGTGGAGCCCGAGGTGAGCAGGCAGACGGCTTCGAGCGCGGCGTCGATGCGCGGCATCGGCGTGGCGGGCGCGGGGGCCGAAGCGAGCGCCGCGGCCGCTTCGTCGAAGCCCACCTGCACCACGGGCAGGCCGCCGCTGTCGAGGCCTTGCGCGTCGGCCAGCACATAGGGCGGCGGGCCATCGGCCGGCAGCTGGCGCAGCGTCGCGGGCAGCGCGTTGGGCGGCATCAGGCTCGCCTGGCCGCGCTGCAGCGCCGCGGCCAGGCCGAGCGCGAAGTGCAGGCGGTCCTGGCACAGGTTGATCGGCCGCCCCTCGGCGGGCAGGCGTTCGGCCAGGCGCGCGGCGGCGGCGAGGAAGGCGTGGCCGCTCACCGGCCGGCCGTCGCGCCAGGCCAACGGCGCGGCGAGGTCGCGCTCGGCAAGCAGCGGCAGGGTCGGGTGGGCCACCGGGTTCACCGCGATGTCGCTCCGGGCTGCCACTGGCGCCAGGCCTGCCAGACGCGCATCGGCGAGACGCGTTCGAACTCGGGGTGGCGCAGGCGCCGCCAGCCATGCTCGGCGGCGAAGAACGCGAGGGCCGCCAGCGGTGTGGCGACGTTGCAGAACAGCGACCACCAGGCCCAGGGCGCGAGCATGTACAGCGCCAGCGAGAAGCCGATCATGGCGATGAAATAGGCCACCCACGCCTGCGTGAGGCGGCGCGTGTAGTCGCGCATCGCCGGCGTCACGGTGAGGTGCACGCGCACGGCCAGCGCGGTGATGAGCGGCACCTGGCCCGGGCGCAGCGTCACCGTGAAGGCCCAGGCGAGCGCCGCGTGCAGGCCGGCGTGCTGCAGCACGTACATGAGGTGGATGTCGCCGGCGCCGCCGCGCGCGACGACCGCCGCGAGGACCACGAAGACCGCGGCGCAGGCCGCCAGCGTGGGCCAGTGCCGGCGCAGCCAGGCGCCGAGCGCCACCGCCGCCCACAGCGGGCCGAACAGGGCGGCGACGCTCCAGGCGCGGTCGGGTGCGTGCACCATCAGCAGGTGCGATACGAGTGCATAGGCGGCGAGCGCCGCGCCCGTGCCGGCGAGGCGCCACACCGAGGGCGCGGGCGCATGCGGCATGGGGCGGTGGGGCTTCGGGGCGAGGCTGCGGCGCCTACTTCGTGCGGTGCTGCGCCACGTGGGCCGCGAGGCTGCGCAGGTTCCGGAAGATGCGCTGGTTGTTCTCGTCGTCCGAGCGCAGCTGGAAGCCGTAGCGCTGCGAGATCTCCAGCGCCACCTCGAGGATGTCGATCGAGTCCAGGCCGAGGCCCTCGCCGAACAGCGGCGCCTCCGGGTCGATGGCCTGGGCCGTCGTCTCCAGGTTGAGCGCGTCGACGAAGAGCTGCGCCAGCTCCAGTTCCAGCGTGGACGGGGCGACTCCCCCGAGGGTGATTTGAGACAAGTGATACCCCTTGGGCCGGTGGCGGTGGCTGCCGGTCTGCCGGTCTGCGCCGGCGCCCTTCCTTGGCGAACTTCCCGTGGCGCGCTTCTTTGGCGGTGGTCGGGACGGGCACGGGCCGAACCCACGCCGGGCGGCCGGCCCCGAAAACCGCGCATTTTAGGCGACGCCGAACGCGCCGCCGCGGCTGCCCGCGTGTCGGAACAGTGGTCGGTCGTGCGGCCGAGGCGGGCAGCGCGCCGCCCGGTCCCCGGGGGTACGGTCAGAGCGCCAGGGCGGCCTCGGGCGCGGCGCCGCGCAGGAAGATGAGGGCGCCGCCCGGGCTCGACAGCTCGTCGTGCAGTACGCCGCGACGGCCGAGGTGATAACCGCCGGGGCCGATGACCAGCTCGCCGATGCGCATCTCGCCTTCGAGCACCAGGCACTCCTCGTCCTGCGGGTGCCGGTGCGCCGGCAGCGAGGCGCCGGGCTGCAGGCGCAACAGGTAGGACAGGGTGTCACCCGCCTGATGCAGCACCTTCATCGTCACGCCCGGCGCGAAGGCCTGCCAGGTGCCCTCGGCGCCGGCGGGCAGCGTCAGGTGGCGGGGCGTGCTCTCGGCCGCGATGCGCCGCAGGACCCTGCGCTTGACGCGCGCCTGCGCGGCCAGGTCGGCCGGCTCGGGCGCGACGGCCTCGTCGAGCCAGGCGAGCACGTCGGCGTCGAGCACCGGCTCGGGGGAGGGCGCTGCGGGAGCGGGCGGCGGGGCGTTCGGGGTTTTCATGTTTCGAGTTCGTGGGCGCCGGCACCAGCGCCGGGCCCGGCACTGAGCAGCGCGCGCAGCTTGTCCTGCGCACGCAGGGCATGCGACTTGACGGTCCCCAGCGGCATGCCGGTGCAGCGCGCGATCTCGGCATGCGAGAGCTCGCGCAGGTAGGCCAGCCCGAGCACCCAGCGCTCGGGTGCGCTGAGCGCGGCCAGGGCGGCGTGCAGCCTGACGCCGGCCTGGCGGCGCCAGAGGGAATCGGCGGGGTCGCCCTCGTTCCGGCCGCCGGAGTCGGAGGACCTCGCCTCGGTCGCGCCGGTGGCGTCGTCGTCCGGTGCGTCGGCGGGGCTGCCGCTGCCCGGGTGCTCGGGCCGCGAGGCGGCGGCGCGCAGCGCATCCAGGCCGCGGCTGCGCACGAGCACCAGCAGCCAGGTCACCGGGCTGCCCCGGCTGGGGTCGAAGCGGGCCGCCGACCGCCAGGCCTCGAAGTAGCAGTCCGAGAGCAGGTCTTCGACGGCAGCGTTGTCGCGCAGGAGCCGCCGCGCCACCGTGCGCGCATAGGCGAAGGTGAGCTCGTAGAACGTCTCGAAGGCGGCCGCGTCGCCGGCCGCCGTGGCCGCGAGCAGAGTGGCCAGATGCACATCGCGTGCCTGGCGTGCATCGCGTGTATCGCGGGCGTCGCCTTCGCCCGCGGCGGCGGACGGCGCCGGGGCCGGCCAAGCCGCGATCGAGCCGGCGTGCGGCGTCGGCCGGACGCCGCGGGGCGACGGTTGGCGTGCGGGGCGGGTCATGCGGGGCGTCGGATGCGGCCGGGCGGAGATTATCCGCAGCCGCGGGCGCCGCGACGCATTTGCGCCGGTCGACCGGGCTGCCCGTGGGCGCGGCGGGCCGGACCGCGGCGGCAGCGGAGGCGCCAATGATGACCTCAACGACGGGCTCGACGACGCGCCCAATGACGGCCCAAACGTCGGCAGCGGCACGCCCCGGCAAAGTGGACCGTCGTGCAGGCAGAGCGGGGTCTTCACGGGGGTTCGTCGGGCGTTGGGGTGGCGAACTGCGTGGCGCAAGGCACCGCCGACACGCGACGCAGTTCCTGTCCTCCGCGATTACGGAGCAGCCGTGCGGCTGGATGCAGAGCGCGGTGCCTGGATTGGCCTGCGCGTCGGGGGCGCATCCAGGACGCATCCGGATCAAGGAGGCCGCCGTACCTGCGGCATGCACCGCCGGCTCGCCGCGCGGTCAGCCCGCCCGCCATCGGCCACACCCAGGAGACCCACCATGCCCCGCTTTGCCGAAGTCAGCCACGAAGAGTGGATCGCCGCCGGCGAATCCCGTGTCCGCAGCCAGTTCGCCGACCTGCGGCATCACATCGAGGCCGGCGTGCATCCGAAGCTGCAGTTCCGCATCCTGGAACAGGGGCCGAGGATCGGCGCGGACCCGGCGCGCTACGAACAGCGCGTCAAGCTGCTCGGCATCACTCAACGCGACGTCTTCGAGCGCACGTTCACGGCCGACGGCCG
Source organism: Burkholderiales bacterium (assembly GCA_016223165.1). Lineage (GTDB taxonomy): Bacteria > Pseudomonadota > Gammaproteobacteria > Burkholderiales > Burkholderiaceae_C > Rubrivivax. Next base: position 989,440 of record JACRPO010000009.1, on the reverse strand, counting down.
CATGGTCGACACCTCGGTCGAGGGCTTCAACCGGGGCGGCTCGCTGAGCTTTCGCTTCTCGCCCGAACGCCGCGGCGCGCTGGACGGCACGCGCGTCGAGATCACCATCCGCCTGCCGCTGCCGCCGCTCATCGGACCGCTGCTGCGCCCGCTGCTCGAGGCGCAGGTGCGCAAGGAGGTGGTGGCCGCAGTGGCCGAGGACAAGCACGACATCGAGGTGCGCGGCTACCGGCCGCCGGTGGCCGCCGCCGAGCGCGGCGCCGGCGCGCTCGGCCTGGCCGCCTGAGAGCTCGAGAGCCCTTTCGAAACACGCTCGCAGGTCCTCGACGTCCGGGTCCGAGCCGGCCGGCGAAACACGTCGGCGCGACGCCTCGGCTCTCAGCCGCGCGCCGAAACGAGCCGCGCACGCAGCGCCTCGACGCGGACGCGGTTGACGCCGAAGTCGTTCTTGCCGGCGCGTGACGCCGAGCGCACGTGGATGACGCCACCGTCGCGGTCGAGCCAGAACTCCACGTCGTCCATGAAGCCGAGCCAGCGCGTCGTGAACTGCGCATACAGGTAATCGCCCTCGGCCTGCACGATACGGGCGCCGCGTTCGCCCTCGACGAGGTGGCGCAGCCGCGCCCACGCGGCGTCGGCACCGCCCTCGGCCGCGCCGGCGGGCAGCGGTGAGATGCGTGCGTACTCGCGCTGCGGATGGTCGGGCCAGAGGTCGGCCTGGCTGCTCACGCTGTTGCGGAACCTCGACGGCGGCTTCAGCCTGCCTTCGTTGACGCCCAGGCGCGAAGGCGCCGGGCCGTGCAACCAGCCCAGGCGGCCCGCCAGCAGCGGCAGCAGCACGAGCAAGACCACGACAATGACGATCCACTTCACCATTCGCAGCCTCCGCCCGGACCCGGTCCCGCAGCGGGTGCGATTCTGCCGCGGCCCACCGCCCCGGTCTTCTCGAGGTCTCGCGCGATGCATCGTCGCCACCGTTGTTCCGCATCGGCGTCTGCGGCGGTGCTGCTGCCGCCGCCGCCGGGGGCGTGCCGGGCGTGCCGGGTGTGCCGGGCGCGCCGGCTCGCGCTGCCGCTGCTGCTGCTGCCACTGCTACTGCTGGCGCCGGCGGCTCCGGCCCAGCCGGTGCCCACGCAACCCCTGCCCTATTCGGAGGCCGTGGCCGCGCGCTTCCCGGCACCGCAGGCGCGCTACGACATCCCCAGCCTTCAGCCCGGACGCGAGGGGTTCACGAGCAACGAGGAGCTGGCGCAAGCCCTGCGCGCGCTCGCCGCGCGCGCCGACGGGCCGCGGTTGATCGCGGCCGGCCGCTCGCACGAGGGCGTGCCGATCGAGGCTGTGCACTTCGCGCGCAGCCAGGGCGGCGGCCGCGAGAGGGGAGGCGACGGCGACGCCGGGCGCGGCCGAGAGCCCTCTGCGCCTGCCGCCAGGGCGCGGCCGCGCGTGCTGCTCGTCGGGCAGCAGCACGGCGACGAGCCGGCCGGTGCCGAGGCGCTGCTGGCGCTGGCGGGCCTGCTCGCACCGGGCGGCGCGCTGGCGCCGCTGCTCGATCGCCTCGAGGTGATCGTGCTGCCGCGCGCCAACCCGGACGGCGCCGCGCTGGCGCAGCGCGTCGGCCGGCATGGCTCGGACATCAATCGCGACCACCTGCTGCTGCGCACGCCCGAGGCGCGTGCGGTGGCGAAGCTAGTGCAGGAATTCGACCCGGCGGTCGTCGTCGATGCGCACGAGCACACCGTCGTCGGCCGCTACCTGGAGAAGTTCGGTGCCGTGCAGCGCAACGACCTGCTGCTGCAGTACGCGACGACCGCCAACCTGCCGCGCGAGCTGACGCGGGCGAGCGAGGCGTGGTTCCGCCAGCCGCTCATCGACGCGCTGGCGCGCGAGGGCCTGACCAGCGAGTGGTACTACACGAATGCGCTCGTGGCGGGCGACCTGCGCCTGGCCATGGGTGGCGTGCAGCCGGACACGGCGCGCAACGTGTACGGGCTGCGCAACGCCGTGAGCATCCTGCTCGAGACGCGCGGCGTCGGCATCGGCCGCCTGCACCTGGCGCGGCGCGTGCACACGCACGTCGTGGCGATGCGCTCCATCCTCGGCGAGGCGGCGGCGCGCGCCGAGGACCTGCTGGCCCTGCGCGCCGCCGCCGGCGCCGAGGTGGCCGGCGGCGCCTGCCGCGGCGAGGCGGTCGTGCTCGCCGCGCAGACGCCGATGACGCGCGAGGTGGTGATGCTCGACCCCGAGAGCGGCGCCGACAAGCCGATCCAGGCGCAATGGCTGTCCTCGCTCGAACTGCGCCCGATGAAGACGCGCGCGCGGCCGTGCGGCTACTGGCTCGCCGCCGATGCCGAAGCGGCGGTGCAGCGGCTGCAATCGCTCGGCGTGCGGCTGCAGCGGCTGGCCGAGCCGCTGCTGCTCGAAGCCGAGACCTGGGTCGAGATCACGAGCGTGGAGGCGACGCGCCCCGACGTGCTCGGCCGCGTCAGCGAGCGTCAGACGGCGCGCCTAGTGCAGGTGTCGCTGGCACCGCGGCGCCTGCCGGTCGGCGCGGGCGGTTGGTACGTGCCGCTCGACCAGCCGCTGGCCAACCTCGTGCTCGTGGCGCTGGAGCCGGATTCGCCGAACAGCTATTTCGCGAACCGGCTGCTGCCCACCCTGGAAAGCGCGGCGCGCGTTCTGGTGCCACCGGGCCGTTGATCGGCCATGCAAAATCGCTGGTTCCGCCGCTCATCGGCGCGAGAACCTGCCAAGGAAGCGATGATCTCGACCCCCTTGCGACACGCGCGCCCGGCCTGGCTTGTTCTGGCCGCATGCACCCTGTCGTGCACGCTGGCGCCCCTCGCGTCTGCGCAGAGCGAACCGCCGCGCGCCGGTGCACCGGCCCAGCCCGGCGCCATCGAGCTGGAGTTCTGGCGCTCGGCCGAGCGGCTGGGCACGCCCGAGGCGTACCGGGCCTATCTCGCGGCCTTTCCGCAGGGCTTCTTCGCGGCACTGGCGCGCGCGGCTCTCGGCGCATCAGGCGCGACTGGTGCGGCTGGCACGGCTGGCGCGGTGCGTGCCACGGCGCCCGGTGCCGCGCCGGCGGCCCAGGCCGGTGGTGTTCCGGCCGCCAGCCCGGCGCTCAAGTACTTCACGGCGCCGGTCATGCAAAGCGGGGCCGTGACCTTCCAGCTCGGTGAGCGGTTTCAAGGCCCCGGTGTCCTGACCGTCGGGTGGGCGGGTGCGAAGCGGCAAGTGGTGCTGCCGCCCGGCGAGTGGGTCGTGCTCGCGATGGCCGATGCCAAGGTCGACATGACGCCGGTGCCCTACCGCTTCCCGACCCGCGTGGTGGCCGACGTCGGCACGCTCGTGCTCGGTCGCTTCAGCGGCACGCGGCTGATGTCGGCGATGGTCTACCAGACGAGCGTGCGCCCGATCAGCGTCGACGACTGGACCGACATCGCCGGGTGCCAGCCGGGCGGCCTCGAGAGCCTGTTCCACGAGAACACCCGGCCGAGCGGCCTGCGCAGCGCCTGTGCGGCCTTGAGGCCGGTGCCGGCGCCGCTGACCGCGAAGTCCGCGGCCATGGAGGAGGCGCGGGCGAGCCTCGCCAGGCTGGGCGCCACGGTGCAGGGCGACGCGCTGGCCACGATCGTCGTGGTGTCCGAGCCGAGCCGCGGCTACCTGGCCGGCACGCGCCTGGACTGGCCCGGGGTCGCCCTCGGGCCGGAGGCCGACGCGGCCGCCGCATGGACGCGGGCGGCTTCGGCACAGAACGCCAAGCGGGCAGCGACTGTGGCCGGCCTGATCGAGTGGCTGGGCACCTATCGCAAGCTGCTCGACGATGCCTACGGCTTCAAGATCAACCAGGACGATCTGAAAGCCGGCGCGTCACCCAGCGGCAACGCGGCTCTGCTGCGCGACTTCCAGCCGGGCTGAGCTCGCTGCCGCCGCAGTTGCTGCATGCGGCGCAGCTGCGTGCGGCGCACTGCGTGCGGCGACAGCTGCGTGTGGCGGCAAGCGTGAGGCGGCGACTGCGTGCGCGGGCAGCCGGCCGTGCACCTCAACGCCGGCGCGCGCCGCCGAGCAGCGAGCCGAGCACGCCGCGGATGATCTCGCGGCCCACCGCGGTGCCGATGCTGCGCACGGCCGACGAGGCCGCCTTCTCCGCAAGGCCCGGATGGCGGCCGCCGCGCGGGCCGGTGCTGCCGAGCAGCACATCCTTGAGCATGCCGCCCAGGCCGCCGCCCGCTCCGCTCGCGCCGCCCGCGCCGCCAGCGGGCGCCGGCGCCGCGCCGCCCGGGACCGTGGGCATCGGCAGCTCAGTCATGCCGCCCTGGCCACCCGCGCCCCCGGTCCTGGCCGTGCCCCCGGCCCTGCCGCCGCCCGGCGCCGGCGCCGCGCCGCCCTCGGCGCGACCCTTCAGCTTCTCGTAGGCCGATTCGCGGTCGACCGTCTTCTCGTACGCGCCGGCCACCAGCGAGCCGGCGATCAGCGCCTTGCGCTGCTCGGGCGTGATGGGCCCGATCTGGCTGCCCGGCGGCAGCACATAGGCGCGCTCGGTGACGCTCGGGCGCCCCTTCTCGTCGAGGAAGCTCACGAGCGCCTCGCCGACCGCGAGCTCGGTGATGGCGGTGGCCATGTCGCCGATCTTCGGATTGGCGCGCATCGTCTCGGCGGCGCTCTTCACTGCCTTCTGGTCGCGCGGCGTGAAGGCGCGCAGCGCGTGCTGCACGCGGTTGCCGAGCTGCGCGAGCACGGTGTCGGGCACGTCCAGAGGGTTCTGCGTCACGAAGTACACGCCCACGCCCTTGCTGCGCACGAGCCGCACGACGAGCTCGATGCGCTCGACGAGCGCTTTCGGCGCATCGTAGAACAGCAGGTGCGCCTCGTCGAAAAAGAAGACGAGCTTGGGCTTCTCGAGGTCGCCCACCTCGGGCAGCATCTCGAACAGCTCCGAGAGCATCCACAGCAGGAAGGTCGCGTACAGGCGCGGCGCGTTCATCAGCTTGTCGGCGGTGAGGATGTTGATCACCCCCTTGCCGTCGACCGTCTGCATGAAGTCGCCGATGTCGAGCATCGGCTCGCCGAAGAAGCGGTCGCCGCCCTGCTCCTCGATCTGCAGCAGGCCGCGCTGGATGGCGCCGACGCTGGCGGCGCCGATGTTGCCGTACTCGGTGGTGAAGTCGCGCGCGTTGTCGCCCACGAACTGCAGCATCGCGCGCAGGTCCTTCATGTCCAGGAGCGCCAGGCCGTTGTCGTCGGCGATCTTGAACACGAGGTTGAGCACGCCCTGCTGCGTCTCGTTGAGCGCCAGCATGCGCGCCAGCAAGAGCGGCCCCATGTCGCTGACGGTGGCGCGCACCGGGTGGCCGGCTTCGCCGAACACGTCCCACAGCGTCGCCGGGCACAGCACCGGGGCGGGCTCGGGCAGGCCGCGGTCCTTCAGCACGCCGGCGAGCTTGCCGCTCACCGTGCCCTTCTGGGTGATGCCGGTGAGGTCGCCCTTCACGTCGGCCATGAAGACCGGCACGCCGAGGACGGAGAAGCTCTCGGCCAGCTTCTGCAGCGTGATCGTCTTGCCGGTGCCGGTGGCGCCGGTGATGAGGCCGTGGCGGTTGGCCAGCGCCGGCAGCAGGTGGCAGGTGATGTCGCCGTGCTGCGCGACGAGGATGGGGTCAGGCATCGTGGGCGCTCCAGCGAGTCTCGCGCGTTTCGCGTGTGGGAAGCGCAGTCTATGGCAGGGCGGCCCGGCCGCTGGGCAGGGCGCTTTGTGGCCGGCGCCATCCCGCGAACGCGGGGGCTTCACGCGGGTTTGCCCCGGGCGTTGCGCGGGCAAGCCGGGCAGCGACCCGTTCTACGGCCGCGGTTACCTCAACGCCGCGCGCGCAGTCGCCAACTGATCCGGCCGGCACCGCCCGACACCGACGGCGCGCCCGCATGACGCGGGCGCGCCCGTTTCGGGCTGCGGCGCCAGGGCGGTCAGCGACCGCCGGCCGCCGGCGCCAGCCGTGACAGCTTTTCGAGGCTCGGCCGGCACCATTCGCGGTCGCCTTCGTCCAGGCGCTCGAACGCGGCCTTCATGTCCTGCACGGCGCGCTGCGCGGCCGGGCCGTTGCCGAGCGCGCGCTCGACCCGCGCGAGCGCCTCGAAACCGAAAAACCACTCCAGCGCCGGCGCCTCGTGCTCGCGCACGAGGTCCAGGCACTTGCGTGCATGCCGCCTCGCCGCGGCCAGGTCGGGCGCCTTCAGCCAGCTGATCGCCAGGCGGTACTCGGCCCGCTCGACTTCGAGCCAGGTTCCGGCGCGCGCCCAGTAGTCGCGCGCAATGCGGGCGCCGAGCAGCATCAGGTCGCGTTCCGCGTCGCTGCGCAGCAGCTTCTCGGAGAGCGTCATCGCGATGTCGTTGCCGTTGATGGCGATGGCGCGGCAGGCCGGGTCGCTGTTGGGCAGCGCCTCGGTGTCGACCTCGAGCGCCGCCTCGCGCAGCAAGGAAGCGGCGCGCGGCGCGTCGCGCTCGGCGAGCGCACCTGCGGCATGGGCGCCGACGCGGATGCGCTCCGAGGCCACCATCGCACCACGCGTGTCGGCAAGCCCGCCAGCGAGTGCCAGGCTGGCGTCGAAGATGCGCTGCGCCACGCCGGCGGCGGAGCCGGCATGGTCGCTGGTGCCGAGCTGGAAGATCAGCTGGCGGCCCTCGTCCCAGCGGCCGAGGTGCTCGCCGCAGACATGGTTGGCGAGGCGGATCAAGGCCGCGACGTGCGCGTCGGTGCGCGCCAGCGGCAGCCCCTCGCCGCCGATTCGCGCGGCGACGCCCGCCGGTTGCGCGGCATGCTCGTCCCAGGCCTTGTTGAGCCAGGCGTCGAATTGCATCGACTCGTTCTCCCTTTGAAGGTCACCCGGGCGGGGGGCTCGCCCCGCCGGAGCAACGGTAGCGTGTCGCCTCGGCGATGCCAAGACGGCACGGCGGATCATTCGTCACTGCTTGCGTATCGGCTTGGCGACCAAGCTGGAGCCAGGCATGGCCGGGCATGCCAAACGCCGCGCCGCGGCGCGCATCCGCCTGCGCACGGCCTTGGCACGCGGGCCGGCGCATAAAATCGTCGTTTGTCTTCCTCGGAGCGCGTTCCTTCATGGCCGGTCATTCCAAGTGGGCGAACATCCAGCACCGCAAGGGCCGCCAGGACGAAAAGCGCGGCAAGGCCTGGACGCGCGTGATCCGCGAGATCATGGTCGCGGCGCGCCAGGGCGGGGGTGACCCGGCGGCCAATCCGCGCCTGCGCCTGGCCATCGACAAGGCCAAGGCGGTGAACCTGCCCGCCGACACCATCAAGCGCAACATCGACAAAGCCACCGGCAACCTCGAAGGCGTCAACTACGAGGAGATCCGTTACGAGGGTTACGGCATCGGCGGCGCGGCGATCATCGTCGACTGCATGACCGACAACCGCGTGCGCACGGTGGCCGAGGTGCGGCACGCCTTCAGCAAGCACGGCGGCAACCTCGGCACCGAGGGCTCGGTGGCGTTCCAGTTCAAGCATTGCGGGCAGTTCGTCTTCGCGCCCGGTGCGCCGGGCGTCACCGAAGACAAGGTGATGGAGGTCGCGCTCGAGGCCGGCGCCGAGGACGTGATCGCCGGCGACGACGGCTCGATCGAGGTGCTGTGCGCGCCGGCCGAGTTCGAGGCCGTGAAGGCGGCACTCGCCGCGGCCGGGCTGAACGCCGAGCTGGCCGAGGTGACGATGCGTGCCGAGAACACCGTGGCGCTCGCCGGCGACGATGCCGAGCGCATGCAGAAGCTGCTCGACGTCATCGAGGACCTCGACGACGTGCAGGGCGTCTATCACAACGCAGAGCTATGAGCCCGCCCGGCCGCCCGAAGGGCGAACACCGGAGGGCGCAGCCCGAAGGTGCTCCGGTGCGTCGGCGCGGCGACCGGACCGCGCCATGAGGGTGCTCGTCATCGGCAACGGCGGGCGCGAGCACGCGCTCGCGTGGCGGCTGGCGGCGTGCGCGCGCGTGCAGACGGTGTTCGTGGCGCCGGGCAACGGCGGCACGGCGCTCGACGCGGGTGCGCTGAAGAACCTGCCGAACCTGCCGATGGGCCGCACCGAGGCCCTGGCCGACTTCGCTGCGGCCGAGAAGATCGCGCTCACGGTGGTGGGGCCGGAGGCGCCGCTCGCGGCCGGGGTCGTCGATCTCTTCCGCGCGCGCGGCCTGCCGATCTTCGGGCCGACGAAGGCGGCGGCGCAACTCGAGAGCTCGAAGGCCTTCGCGAAGGCCTTCATGCAGCGGCACGGCATCCCTACGGCGCGCCACGCCACCTTCGCCGACGCCGCGCTCGCGCACGCCCATGTCGACCAACACGGCGCGCCGATCGTCATCAAGGCCGACGGCCTGGCCGCCGGCAAGGGCGTGGTGGTGGCGATGACCGCCGCCGAAGCGCACGCCGCCATCGACGACATGCTCGGCGCCAACACGCTCGGCGTGGCGTACAACGCCGAGGGTGCGCGTGTCGTCATCGAGGAGTTCATGGCCGGCGAGGAGGCGAGCTTCATCGTCATCGCCGACGGCCGCACGGTGCTGCCGCTGGCCACCAGCCAGGACCACAAGCGCATCGGCGAGGGCGACACCGGCCCCAACACCGGCGGCATGGGGGCCTACTCGCCGGCACCGGTCGTCACGCCCGACGTGCATGCACGCGTGATGAAGGAGATCATCCGGCCCACGCTCGACGGCATGGCCGCCGAGGGCATGCCGTTCACCGGCTTCCTCTACGCCTGGCTGATGATCGACGCCCAAGGGCGGGCGCGCACCGTGGAGTTCAACTGCCGCCTCGGCGACCCCGAGGCCCAGGTGATCCTGATGCGGCTGAAGAGCGATCTCTTCGAGGTGCTGCTGCACGCCGCGCAGGGCACGCTCGAGCAGGTGGAGAAGGGCGGTGGCCTCGAGTGGGACCGTCGCACGGCGCTCGGCATCGTCATGGCGAGCGCCGGCTATCCGGTCCGGCCGCGCACCGGCGATGCGATCAGCGGCCTGCCGGCCGACGAGCCCGACCTGAAGGTCTTCCACGCCGGCAGCGCGCTGCAGGATGGCGAGGGAACTGCTGCGGGTGGCGCGCGCGCGCTCGTCACCAGCGGCGGGCGTGTGCTGTGCGTCACCGCGCTGGGCGACAACGTGCGCGAGGCGCAGGGCCGGGCGCTGGCGGCGGTGCGCGAGATCCGCTTTCCCGGCGCGCAATGGCGCGGCGACATCGGCCACCGGGCGCTGAAGTCCTGACAGCCGACATGCCGAGCCGCCGCCATGAGTGACGTCGCCGCTGTCCGCGCCTACCTGATCGCGCTGCAGGAGAGCATCGTCGAGGCCTTCGAGGCCGAGGACGGCAAGCGCTTCCTGCGCGACGCCTGGCAGCGCCCCGCGGGCGGTGCGCTCGAGGGCGACGGCATGTCGCAGCTCGTCGAGCAGGGCGCGCTGCTCGAGCGCGGCGGCTGCAACTTCAGCCATGTGCGCGGCCGGGCGTTGCCGCCCTCGGCGACGCAGCACCGGCCCGAGCTCGCCGGCGCGCCGTTCGAGGCGCTCGGCGTCTCGCTCGTGATGCATCCGCTCAACCCCTACGTGCCGACGGTGCACATGAACGTGCGCATGCTGGCCGCGACGCCGCCCGGCGGCGCCACCGTGAGCTGGTTCGGCGGCGGCATGGACCTCACGCCCTACTACGGCTTCGAGGACGATGCGCGCCACTTCCACCGCGTCTGCGCCGATGCGCTGGCACCGTTCGCGAGCGCCTCACGCGAGGGCAGCGAGGGCAGGGGCGAGGGCAGCGAGGGCAGCGCGGGCGCCGATCTCTACCCGCGCTTCAAGCGCTGGTGCGACGAGTACTTCTTCCTCAAGCACCGCAACGAGCCGCGCGGCGTGGGTGGCATCTTCTTCGACGATTTCGCCGAGGGCGGCTTCGCCAACGGCTTCGCGCTGATGCGCGCCACCGGCGACGCCTTCCTGCACGCCTACCTGCCCATCGTGCAGCGCCGGCGCGAGCTGCCCTACGGCGAGCGCGAGCGCGACTTCCAGGCCTACCGGCGCGGCCGCTATGTCGAGTTCAACCTCGTGTGGGACCGCGGCACGCACTTCGGCCTGCACGGTGGCGGTCGCACCGAGAGCATCCTGATGAGCATGCCGCCGGTGGCCAAGTGGCGCTACGACTGGCAGCCCGAGCCCGGCACGCCCGAGGCGCGCCTGTACAGCGACTTCCTGCGCCCGCGCGACTGGGCCAACGAATGAGAGCCGCCGGCGCAGGCCCTGTGGCCGCCCGCACGCATCTCCTCGTGAGCGCTGCTGCTTGAGCCGCATCGCGATCTTCGGCGGCACCTTCGACCCGCCGCACCACGCGCACCTCGCGCTCGCGCACTCCGCGCTCGACGCGCTGGCGCTGGCCGAAGTGCGCTGGGTCCCCACCGGCGAGCCGTGGCAGAAGGTGCGCGACGGGCGCGCCGTCACGCCGGCGGCGCAGCGCGTGGCGATGGTCGAGGCGGCCATCCGCGGTGAACATGGCGATGCCCGTTTCACACTCGACCGCCTCGAGGTCGAGCGCAGCGGGCCGAGCTACACCATTCACACCGTGAACACGCTCGCCGCGCGCGAGCCCGGGCACGAGTGGGTGCTGCTCATCGGCCAGGACCAGTATGCCGGCCTGCACACCTGGCACGGCTGGCGCGAACTGCTCGCGCTCGTGACGCTGGCGGTGGCCAACCGCCCCGGCGTGACGCGCGAGCCGGCGCCCGAGGTGCGCGCCTTGCCGCACCGCATGGTGCCGCTGCCGATGCTGGACATCTCGGCCACCGACATCCGCGCGCGTGTCGCGGCCGGGCAGGACATCGCTGAACTGGTGCCGGCCGAGGTGGCCGGCTATATTGCCCGGCACGGGCTGTACCGCCGCTGACACCGCTGAGAATCGCTGACACAGGGCCGACCCGGCCGAACCGAGGAGCCACAACTGGACATCCGCAAGCTGCAACGCGCCATCGTCGACGGGCTCGAAGACGTCAAGGCCCAGAACGTCGTCGTCTACAACACCGAGGCGCTGTCGCCGCTGTTCGAGCGGGTGATCATCGCCAGCGGCACCAGCAACCGGCAGACCAAGGCGCTCGCCTCCAGCGTGCGCGAGACGGTCAAGAAACGCGGCCTGCCGGTGCTGCGCACCGAGGGCGAGGCCAACGGCGAGTGGATCATCGTCGACTGCGGCGCCGCGGTGGCGCACATCATGCAGCCGGCCATTCGCGACTACTACCACCTCGAGGAGATCTGGGGCGCCAAGCCGGTGCGGCTCAAGGGCGCCGGTGACGGCCACGCCGAGCGGCTGCTGCCCAAGGCGAGCGAGCCGCAGGCCACTATGTCGAGCCGGCCGACGAGCGCGCGCCCGGCGGCGCCCAGGCCGCCGGCCGAGGGAACGGCGAAGGGGGCGGCGAAGGGCGCGGCCAAGGGCGTGGAAAGGGCCGGTACAAGGGGCGCCGCCAAGTCTGCCGCCAAGCCCAAGGCCAAAGCGTCTGCGAGACCTGCCGCCAAAGTGTCGGCCAAACCATCGGCCAAGCCGTCGGCCAAGTCTTCAGCCAAGCCCGCTGCGGGGAAGCCCGCAGCGAAGCGGCCCGCCGCCAAGCGACTTGCGCCGAAGGGGCCCGCGGCGAAGAAAACCGCGGCCAGGAAGCCCGCCGCCAAGACCGCAGCGCGCAAGCCCGCTGCCAAGCGTCCGGCAGCGAGCGGCCGGCCGGCGCCGCGCAAGGCGGGCGCCTCCGGTTCGCGCCCGCGCTGAGTAAGCAGCACTGAACGTTCGCGCCGGGTTGCGACGACGATGCGACTGCTGGTGCTGGCCATCGGCCACCGCCAGCCTGCCTGGGCCACGGCGGCCTGGGACGAGTTCGCGCGCCGCTTCCCACCCGAGATGCGGTTGGAACTGACAGCGCTCAAGGCCGAGTCGCGCCAGGGCGGCAAGACGGCCGCGCAGTGCATGGCGGCCGAGGCGGCGCGCATCGAGGCGGCGCTTGCCGCCGCGTCGCGCCAGGGCCGTGCGCCACGCCGCATCGTGCTCGACGAGCGCGGCCAGGCCGTCAACTCGCCGCAGCTGGCGCAGCGCCTGCGCGCCTGGCGCGAAGAGGGCGGGGGCCGCGATGTCGCCTTCCTCGTCGGTGGCCCCGACGGGCTCGACCCGGCGCTGCGCCGCAGCGCCGATGAATCGTTGCGCCTGTCGGACCTGACCCTGCCGCATGCGCTGGCGCGCGTGCTGCTGGCCGAGGCCCTGTACCGGGCGCACACGCTGCTCGAGGGGCACCCCTACCACCGCGAGTAGGCGCGCCCCTGAGGTCGGCGGCAGGCCGGCGGCAGGCCGGTCGGACCGCCGAGCGCGCGCGGCGCCGCCGCCTCAGGGCTTCTTCTGCGCGTGCACGGCCAGCGCGGCCTGGGTCGCCTCGGCGCGGCGCCGCCACGGGTGCGACTCGGGCAAGGTGGCGGCGAGTTGCTGCAGCGCGTAGTCGAGCGTCTTCCTCGCCTCGTCGATATCGCCGTTGGCGCGGTGCGCCTCGGCCAGCACGAGGGCGGCCTGGCCGCTGCGGAAGGAGGGGCGGGCCTTCTGGTCCTCGACATCGGACTGGTGCAGCGCGCGCGCCTGCTGCAGCGCCTGCAGTCCGGCACTGACGGCGCGCTCGTGCTGGCGGGCGGCCAAGGTGGCCTCGGCGCGCAGCAGGTTGAGCACCGCCCGCCGGCGCGGCGCCAGCTGATCGCCGAGGCCGAGCAGGTTGTCCGCCTCGCGCTGTGCCTCGGTGTGCCGGCCCTGCTGCAGTGCGAGCTCGATGGTGGCGGCGCGGCAAGCGTGATCGGCCTCGCGTTGCGCGGCGCGGGCGGCGTTGCGGGTGTCGTCGTCCGGCGAGGGCGGTGGCGCCCCCACGAGGCCTGCCGGCAACGCGGCGGCGCCTGCGGTCGTGCCGCCGCCGATCGTCCGTGGTGCCGCGCCCCGTCCTGAGAACGCGGGGGCTGCGGTGGTCACCGCGGCCGCGGCGGGCCCGGCCGGCGTGCCGACGGCCGCGTGTGTCCCGCTCGCCGCGCCGTCGGGGCCGGCCGCCTTCAACCACCGCTCCGCAGCGGCGATGTCGCGCTCGCGCAGGGCCACCACCGCCATCGCGCAGCGCGCGCGCTGTCGCGTCGTCGCATCGTCGCGCGCATCGGCCAGGGTGATGGTGCGTTCCAGGCGCGCGCGGGCTTCGGCCAGCCGGTGCAGGTCCAGGCGCGGTTCGGCCGCCGCCAGGAACAGCACGGCCGGCGCCGCCGTGGCCGGGTCGGCGTCCGCCGGGAACGGCCCGCCCGCGACGACGCTCAGGTTCTCGTCGGCGAGCTTGACAGCTCGTTCGGCATCGCCTGACGCGAGGCTCACTTCGCCCCACTGCTCCCGCAGCTCGATGGCGGTCACGGTGTCGTCCTGGCGCAGGACATGCGCCTGCTTGAGTGCCCACTCGAACCACAACTGCGACTCGTGGAAGCGGCCGAGCGCCGCGCTCTGCAGCCCCATCGGGCGGGCCAGCAGCAGCGCCAGCTGGGGCGGCTTGTCGTCCGCGTCGTTCCACAGCTGCCAGGCATTGAAGGTGCTCAGGTAGGCGTCGCGCCCGCGGCCCGAGCGGCGTTCGAGGTCCGCCACGCGCACGAGGCACAGCACGCGCACCGCCGGCCTCACGGCGACGTTCTCGGTGACGCGGCGCAAGCGCGATTCCGCCTCGTCGGGCTTGTCGCCCTGGCGTGCCTGCGCCCAGGCTTCGTCGCAGCCGGCTTCGAGGGCCGCTACCGGCTCGGCCAGGTTCGGCTGCGCCTCGGCCAGCAGGTTGCGGCCCTCCGCGAAGGCGCCGCGCTCGACCTGGTGGCGGCCCAGCAAGGCCAGTGCGCGGGCCAGCCCGGCAGGCTGCTCCGCCAGGCTCGAGCGCGCGACCGATTCGGCATGCGCAAGCAGCTCGGGCCAGTCGCGCGCGCGCCCGGGATGCGCACTGTCGTGCAGCAGGTCCTGCACGAGGCGCGTCACCGCCTCGCTGGCGCGCCGCGCCGTCTCGGCATGGTCGCGCTCGGTCGTCCAGACCCATGCCTTCCATGACAGCGCCGCCAGGAAGACGAAGGTGGCGGTGACCCCCACCATGGCCGCCGAGGCCATGCGCGGGTGCCGCTTGGCGAGGCGGCCGACCTGGTAGAGGAAGCCCCCATCGACGGCGCCCACGGGCAGGAGGGCGCCGGCGCGCCGGATGTCGTCCAGGAACTCGGCGGCGCTGGGGTAGCGCCGGGCCGGATCGGACTGCGTTGCCCGCACGACGATGGCGTCGAGGTCGCCGCGCAACGCCCGGCGCACGCGCGGCGTGCTCGCGAAGTCGCTCGCTCGCGGCCAGCGCGAGCCTTGCGCCGCGCTCGCGGCAGCGCCCGGTGAACGTGGGTGCCACGGCGACGCGCCCGCAAGGATCTCGAAGGCGATGAGCCCGAGCGCGTAGATGTCGGCGGCAACGCCCGGCGCCCCGGCCGGCCCGATCGTGGTGCCGGCATGCTGCTCCGGCGCCGCGTAGCCGCTCGGCTGGCCGGCCGCGCCATGCGCCGCGGCGACGGGCACGTCGAGCAGGTCGAGCAGATCGCCGAGGCCGAAGTTGACGAAGCGCAGCCGGCCCTCCGGCGTGACGATCACCTGCGACGGATGGACGTGACCGTGCGCGACCAGCCGCCCGTGTGCGAATGCCGCTGCCTCCAGCGCCCGCTCCAGCAGCAGGCGCCGCTCGGGAAGGCCGAGCGCGTGATCGCGGCACCAACGATCGAGCGACTGGCCCTCGGCCAGCTCGCTGGCCAGCCACGGTGTGCCGTCATCGGCCACGCCGACCGCCACGAGACGGGCGATATGCGGATGCACGAGGCTGGTCGCCCGCGCCGACGCGTGCGCGAGCCATGCGGCGAGGTCGGCGCGCGGCCGCCACTGCGGCGGCACGAGCACGGCCACCTCGTGTCCGGGCGCCTCCTCGTCGGCGCGGCGGGCGCGCCACTGGCCGACCCGGGCCTCGCTCGAGGTCATCGGCCCCAGCAGCAGCCACGGGCCGAGCCGCATGCCCGTGGCGAGGATCGGCGCGGATAGCCTGGCAACGGGCTCGACCGCGGGCGCCGGCTCGTGCTGCTGCGCGGGGTCTTGTGCGAGGTCTTGTGCGGGGTCTTGTGCGGGGTCTTGTGCTGGATCGTGTGCGGGATCGTGTGCGGGATCGTGTGCGAGTGGCGGCGCAGGCTCCTCGAGGGCCGCGGGTTCGGCGACAGCCGCCTCGGCCGGGGTGGGCACGGGCGCCGCCACGGCGCCTTCGGCAGGCTCGAGTTCCGGCTCGTGCGCGGGCGCCGCATCGGCGGGTGGCACGGACTCGGCCGCAGCGGGCCTGGGCTCTGTCGCCGCTTCGGCGACAGGCCCGCCGGCGCGGCCGGGCGTCGAGGCATCGGGCAGCGGAGCGCGCGGTGGCGGCAGGGGCAGCGGCGAGGCCGCCGAGGACGGCGCGGCGAGCGGCGGCGTGGCGAGCGGCGGCTTCGGTTCAGGCGGCCCTGCGGCTTTGGCCGGCTTGGCAGCCTTGACTCGCTTGCCACGCTTGGCCGGGCCGGCCGGCCGGCCTGGCTCAGCCGGGTCGGCGGCCGCGGCGGGCTCGACCGGCTCGCCTGGTTCACGCCAGGCCGGCAGCGGCGGGCCGCGTTCGTCGCCGTTGTCGACGACCGGCCCATCCCCCGCCTCGGCGGCGGCGAGCATGTCGCGCAGCCAGTCGACGACGACCGCGGGCTCGTCGTCGACAAGCGTTTCGAGCCAGCCGTTGCGCAGTTCGGCCGGCAGGTCGCAGCCGGCGTCGAACAGGGTGGACAGGCGGATCCAGGCCGCGGCGTCGGGGATGGGGCGCATGGCGGTCGGAAACGTCGCGCGTCAGGGCGATGGCGCGGCGGTGTCCTTCGTCGCCGCGGACAGGTAGGCACGCGCCTTCAGCCAGCGGCGCCGCGCCTCGGGCTCGCCCTCGCCCAGCAGGCGTGCCGCGGCCACGTCGTCGAGCCCGGCAAACCAGCGCAGCCGCGCGACGCGCGCCAGCGGCGGGTCCAGGCTCTCGAGGGCCTCGAGCGCGAGCAGGGCGCGCTGGGCGGGGCCGTGGGGTTCGCCCCGGAAAGCCGCTTCGCGCACCAGCCCCTGCATCACCGCGGCGGCTTGCTCGACGAAGGAGGCAAACAGCGGACTCGCAGCCGCATCGGCCGTCGCGGGGTCGGTCGCAGGGGCCCGGGGCTCGATCGCCGTGCCTTGCCCGCCGTTCGCGTCGTTCGCGCCGCTCGCCCCGGCATCCTTGGCACCCATTGCGCCCCTTGCACCCTTTGCACCCTTGGCACCCTTGCGCGCTTTGCCGCCCGCCGCACCTTTGCGGCCCGGCCCGGTGCCCCTGCCGTCGATGACGCCTGCTCCGGCGTCGGTCGCGGCATCGGCGGCGCGCGCATCCGGCGAGTCCTCGGGGCGCGCCAACTGCTGCCAATGCCACTGCACGAGCTGCCCCGCGTCGGCCACGCACATGGGCTCGGCGCCGGTCAGGCGCTGACGCAGCAGCGCCTCGAGGCTGGGGCGCAGGTGTGCCGCCAGCCGCTGCTCGGCGCCAGGCAGCCCGGCGGTGGCCTCGGCAAGCAGATGCGCGAGGTCGCCGCTTGTCGCCGCTTCAGCCATCTTGGCCGTCTCTCCCATCGGCCGACTCTACCGCGCCGCCCCTGCGCCAGCCTATGCCTCGGATGTGCGTGGTTCGACGCGTTCGCCCTCGACGAGCACGCCGCGCAGGCACAGGTCGCGGTCGAGCACCACGCAGTCGGCACGGGCGCCGACGACGAGGCGTCCGCGGTCCGCCAGGCCCAAGTATTGCGCCGCCAACGTGGCCAGCCGGCGCGAGGCTTCGGCGACGCCCAGCCCGATCTGCACGAGGTTGCGCAGCGCCTGGTCGAGCGTGAGCGCGCTGCCGGCGAGCGTGCCGTCGGCCAGGCGCACGGCGCCCAGGCACTTGCGCACGCGCTGCGCTCCCGCACCGTGGCCGAGGTGATAGTCCCCGTCGGGCATGCCGGCCGCCGCCGTGGCGTCGCTGACGCAATAGAGGCCGGGGATGGCGCGCAGCGCCACGCGCGCCGCGCCCGCATGCACGGTGACGAGGTCGGCGATGAGTTCGGCGTACTGCGCATGCGCGAGCGCCGCGCCGACCATGCCCGGCGAGCGCTGGTGCAGCGGGCTCATCGCATTGAAGACATGCGTGAAGCCGGCGGCGCCTGCCTCCAGCGCCGCCACGCCCTCCTCGTAGCTGCCGTTGCTGTGGCCGACCTGCACGCGAAAGCCCGCGTCGCGCAGCGCGCCGATGAGCGGCAGGTGGCCTTCCACCTCCGGCGCCAGCGTGATGACGCGGATGGGCGCCAGCGCATGCAGAGCCAGCACCTCGGCAAGCGTGGCCCGGCGCGCGAAGGCCGGCTGCGCGCCCAGCCGCTTCGGGTTGAGGTACGGGCCCTCGAGGTGGATGCCGAGCCAGCGTGCCGAGCCCGGCGCTCGCGGCGCCTCGTCGCGCACGAGCGGGCCGAGCGCGGCCAGCGCCGCGCGCAGCTCCTCGAGCGGCGCCGTCATCGTCGTCGCCAGCATCGACGTCGTGCCGTGCGCCGCGTGCCGGCGCGCCACCGCCTGCGCGGCCTCGGCGCCGTCCATCACGTCGTGCCCGCCGCCGCCGTGCACGTGCAGGTCGATGAATCCTGGCAGCACGATGCTGTGCGCGCCGTCGCGCACGGTGCGTTCGTCGGCCACCGGCGTGCCGCGGATGGCGGTGATGCGGCCACCCTCGTGCTCGAGCGTGCCGGTGACGAAGCCGTCGGGCGTGAGGACGTGGCCTTGCAGGCGGGCGACCATGGGTGCGGGCGAGGTGACGGTCAGCGCTCAGGGCGCGACCGAGACGTGGTGAGCCAGCACGAACCAGCGCTCGCCCATGCGTTCGAGCACGAGAGTGAAGTTCTGCGGCACCTCGATCATCTGCGGCGCCGCCGCCGGGGCTCCCGGCGCGGGCGTGCCGCCGAGGGGCACCCTGAAGCGGTACTGGCCGGCCAGCACGGTGATCGCGCCGCTCACGCGCGCGCTCTGCTGCACCAGTGCCGCCGTCGGGTTGGGGCGGCTGCCGCAGCCGGAGGCGAGGTAGCGCTGCAGCCCGTCGCGCGTGGTGACGGGCTGCTTGGTGTTGGAGGTGGCGAGGGTGAACAAGGGCGCGAACGCACCGACGAAGGCGGCCTCGTTGCATTGGTTGTAGGCATCGATGAGGCGCGCGTGCGCCTGCGTGGCCGAGCCGGCGCCCAGGGAGGCCGAAGGGCCGGCCGGCGGCGTCGTCTCGCAACCCGCCAGCGAAAGGGCCAGCGAGAGGAGCGAGGCCAACGCCAGCGTCGGCGTGGCGAGGCGCGGCACGCCGTGGGCGCGTGCACCGGTGATGCGGGCGAAGGTCATCATGCGTGGGGCTTGCAAGGCAGATCGGGCGCGCCGCTCGGCGCGGGGCGCCATGATGCTCCTTCACACACGGCGTGCCTCCCGTCCGATGCCGGTGGTTACGGTGTTGCGGGCCTGGGCCGGGCTCGAGGCTGCGCCCTGCGCCGTGGCTCGGCCGGGGTTCCATGCCGCCGACAACTGCTTCACGGTCCGCTGTCGCGGCCGCGTGCCGCCGGCCGGGATCGCGCACACGCGCCCGTATGCTGCCGGCCCCAGGGAACGCATACGCTCGGAGTCGGGCCGATCATGAACAGTCAACCCAGCGCCGGCGGCACGCTCGCCGCGACGCCCATGGCCGCCGGCCGCGGTGGCGACACCGGCGCGCAAGAAGCGCAAGGTGCCCCGGGCACCCCCGGCACCCCGGGCGCCCCAGGCGCCCCAGGCGCCCCAGGCGACTTCCGCGTCTGGCCCGGTGACCCGGCCACCTTCACCACCTCGCGCATGCAGGCGATCCGGCACAACTTCGACCGCCATCCGCTGATGCAGCTGGGCGAGCTCGCCCAGCTCGCCAAGCGGCTGCATCCGCACAAGCAGTGCCGCTTCATCGTGCCGGGGGCCACGCAGACTTCCGAGTTCGACCACCAGGACACCGACGTGGCGGGCCGCTCCATCGACGAGGTGTTCGAGCGCATCGAGGAGCCGCGCTCGTGGATCGCGCTCTACAACGTCGAGACCGACCCCGTCTACCGCGGCTTCCTGGCCGAAGTGGCCGCGACCGTGCGGCCGCTCGTCGAGCGCGAGCAGCCCGGCATGTACCAGGTGGGCGGCTTCATCTTCATCTCCGCGCCGCCCTCGGTGACGCCGTTCCACATCGACCGCGAGAACAACTTCTGGCTGCAGGTGCGCGGCCGCAAGGTGATGAGCGTGTTCGACCACACCGACCGCGATCTCGTCTCGGCGGCCGCGCGCGACAACTTCATCCTCTACGGGCAGAACACGCGCGTGAAGTCCGACGAGTACCTGTCGCGGGCGCGGCACTTCCATGTCGGGCCGGGCGACGGCGTCTACTTTCCCAGCACCTCGCCGCACATGACGCGCTGCGAGCCCGGCTCGGCGCGCCCGGGCGACGGCGTGTCGATCAGCATCGGTGTCGTCTTCTATACCGAGGTGACGCGGCGCCATGCCTACGTGCACGCGCTCAACGATGCCCTGCGCCGCCGCGGCTTCTCGCCGCGCGAGCCCGGCGAGTCCGATGGGCTCGACCGTCTGAAGGCGCTGGGCGGCCGCGCGCTCGTGTGGGTGGGCAAGACCTTCAAGGGCTACAAGCCGAGCGCGAGCTTCTGAATCCTCACAGGTGGGACGGCCGGCCGCGCCGGCACGGGCCGGCCCGCCCGTGTTCCCGGCCTCGTGATCTTCCCGAAGGTGAGGCAGCCGGACGGGCCGCCACAATGATCCGGATGCCGCCGCTTGTTCCAGACACGCCCGCAACGCCCGACACACCGGACAAACCGGACCACCCGGACACGACCTCCGCAGCGCGGCCAAGGCGCACCTTCGTCTACCTCGCCTCGCAGAGCCCGCGCCGCCGCCAGCTGCTCGAGCAGGCCGGCGTGCGCTTCGAGCCGCTGCCGCCCGCACCGCACGAAGACGCCGAGGCGCTGGAAGCCCACCGCGCCGGCGAGCTGCCCGCTGCCTACGTGCAGCGGGTCACGGCGCTGAAGCTGCGCGCCGCGCTGCGCCGGCTGGCCGCCTCGGCCCTGCCGCCGGCGCCGGTGCTGTGCGCCGACACGACGGTGGCGCTGGGCACGCAAGTGCTCGGCAAGCCCGTCGACGCGGCCGACGCGGCAGCGATGTTGCGCCGGCTCGCCGGCCGCACGCACCGCGTGCTGACGGCGGTGGCCGTGCACGACGGGCGGCGCGTGCGCCGCGCGCTCTCGATCTCGCGCGTGCGATTCGCGCCGCTGCCGGCGCAGGTGATCGCCGCCTACGTCGCCGGCGGCGAGCCCTTCGGCAAGGCCGGTGCCTACGCCATCCAGGGTGCGCTGGCGGGCTGGATCGCGCACATCGAAGGCAGCCACTCGGGGATCATGGGCCTGCCGCTGTTCGAGACCGTGCGGTTGCTGCACGCCGCGGGCATCGAGACGGCGCTGACCCACGTCTAACGCCTAGACTTGACGCATGGCCAGCCAGGACATCCTCATCAACTGGGCCCCGCAGGAGACGCGCGTGGCCATCGTCGAGAACGGCGCCGTGCAGGAGCTGCACATCGAGCGCACGCTCGAGCGTGGCCAGGTGGGCAACGTCTACCTCGGCAAGGTGGTGCGCGTGCTGCCCGGCATGCAGAGCGCGTTCGTCGATGTCGGGCTCGAGCGGGCGGCGTTCCTGCACGTGGCCGATCTGCTGCCCGCCTCACCCTTCGTGCGGGCGATGAGCGGCGCCGCAGGCAACGGCAACGGCAACGGCGGTGGCAACGGCACGGGCGGCCTGGCGCTCGCCCCGGCATCGGCCAGCGCCGGCGGCACGACGGCGGCGCGTGCCGATGCGCCGCCGCTGCCCATCGAGCGCCAGGTGTTCGAGGGCCAGACGCTCACCGTGCAGGTCATCAAGGACGCCATCGGCAGCAAGGGCGCGCGGCTGTCGACGCAGGTCTCGATCGCCGGGCGCATGCTCGTCTTCCTGCCGCACGACAACCACATCGGCATCAGCCAGAAGATCGGCTCGCAGGAGCTGCGCGAGCAACTGCGCGCGCGCGTCACGGCGCTCGCCCTGGCCGGCCTGCCCGAGGGCGCCTCCACTGGTGGCTTCATCCTGCGCACGAATGCCGAAGAGGCCTCGGACGCCGAGCTCGCCGAGGACATCGCCTACCTGCGCAAGGCCTGGGCGGCGATCCGCGAGCGCGCCGTCAGCCGGCCCGCGGGCACGCTGCTGCACCAGGACCTGAGCCTGGCCGAACGGGTGCTGCGCGACCTCACGACCGAGGCGACGCAGGCCATCCGCATCGACAGCAAGATGCAGTTCGACGCCCTCAAGGCCTTCGGCGAGACCTACATGCCGGGCGCCGCCTCGAAGCTGGAGCACTACCGCGGCGAGCGGCCGATCTTCGACCTCTTCGGCATCGAGGAGGAGATCGCCAAGGCGCTCGGCCGGCGCGTCGAGCTCAAGAGCGGCGGCTACCTCATCATCGACCAGACCGAGGCGCTGACGACCATCGACGTCAACACCGGTGGCTATGTCGGCGCGCGCAACTTCGAGGACACGATCTTCAAGACCAACCTCGAGGCCGCCGGCGCCATCGCGCGCCAGCTGCGCCTGCGCAACCTGGGCGGCATCATCATCGCCGACTTCATCGACATGCTGCGCGAGGAGCACCAGGCCGCGGTGCTGTCCGAGCTGAAGAAGCAGCTGGCGCGCGACCGCACGCGCACCACGGTGAGCGGCTTCACGCAGCTGGGCCTGGTGGAGATGACGCGCAAGCGCACGCGCGAGAGCCTGGCGCACATGCTGTGCGAGCCCTGCCCCACCTGCCAGGGCCGCGGCCAGGTGAAGACGGTGCGCAGCGTGTGCTACGACATCCTGCGCGAGATCCTGCGCGAGGCGCGCCAGTTCGCGCCCAAGGAGTTCCGCATCGTCGCCAGCGCCAGCGTGGTGGAGATGCTGCTCGACGAGGAGAGCGTGCACCTCGCGGGGCTGTCCGAGTTCATCGGGCGGCCGATCTCGCTCTCCGCCGAGCCGACGATGAACCCTGAGCAGTACGACATCGTCCTGCTTTGACGATTGACGGGGCTTCGCCTCGTTCCAGTCGCCAAGTCGCCAAGTCGCCAAGTCCCGTCCGGCCCGACCGGGCACCCCTCTGCTCACCCCTCGGGTCACCCGATGCTGTTTGCGCGCGTAGCGCCTGCCCAGCCGCAGGTCATGTGTGCAGGCCGGCGCGGCTCGCCTGGGGCGACCTCGGAGGGCGGTGATGACGCACCTCGCCGGCGCCTGCGGCCTCGGCCGCATTAGTGTACTTGACAGTACAGTTGGTAGTGCTACATTTAGTGGACATTCCGGTCCAGTAAACGCCGCCCGCCGCCGCTCGTTTGACTGCCACATCCGGATGAGCGCGAGCGCTGCGGCATTGCGGATCGATCCCATCCGGCACCTCTTAGAGCATCGACACACTTCAACCCGTCCAAGAGAAGGATCATGACGAAATCCAAAGTCGTTCTTGTCACCGGCGTCTCCTCCGGCATCGGGCGCGCCACGGCCGCGAGGTTTGCCAGGCAGGGCTGCGTCGTCTTCGGCACCGTGCGCAACGTCCAGAAGGCGCAAGCCATTGCCGGCGTCGAGCTGGTCGAGATGGACGTCCGCGAACAGAGTTCGGTGCAGCGAGCCGTCCAGAACATCGTCGCCAAGGCCGGGCGCATCGATGTGCTCGTGAACAACGCGGGCGGCACGTTGGTCGGCGCGGTCGAGGAGACGTCCATCGCCGAGGCCCAGGCGCTCTTCGACACGAACGTGTTCGGCGCGCTGCGCACGAGCCAGGCGGTGCTGCCACACATGCGGCGGCAGCGGTCCGGGCGCATCGTCAACGTGAGCTCGGTGCTCGGCTTCCTGCCCGCCCCGTACATGGGCCTGTACTCGGCCACCAAGCATGCCGTCGAAGGCTTGTCCGAGACCCTGGATCACGAGGTGCGCAACTTCGGTGTGCGCGTCGTGCTCGTGGAGCCGTCCTACACCAAGACCAATCTCGACCTCAACGCGCCGCAGGCCGCGTCGCCGATCTCCGCCTACGACGCCGACCGTGACCTTGCCTCGAAGGCCATCGTGCGCAGCGTGCAAGAGGCTCCGGGCCCCGACACCGTCGCGGCCACCATCGTCGACGCCGCGCTCAGCGGCTGGACGATGCGCCGAACGCCCAAGGGCGAGGCCTCGCTTCTGAGAAAGCTGCGCCGCTTCATGCCCGCCGGCCCGGTCGACGCCACCCTTCGAAAGAACTTCGGCCTGGCCTGATCGGACGACGCCCGCATGCGGTGGCCTCAGGCATCTCGGCCTGCGGCCGCGTAGGCGGCCATGAAGACCCGCACGGCCTCGCGGAGCAAGGCCTTGTTCTCGCGTGCGTCGGGCATCTCGAGCATCAGCAAGCCGCGGATGTGCCCGTCGCCCAGGAACATCGCCAGGAACAGGTCGGCCGCCTGTCGGGGCTGCGGCACCTTCAGCGTGCCTGCGGCGTTAGCGCGCTTCAGGTACGCGGCCAGCTCGCTGATCAGCCGCTCGGCACCCTGCCTGTAGAAGGCTTGGCAAGCTTCGCGCTGCGCGTTGGCGGCGCCGTAGACGGAGCGCATCTTGCCCAGCGCCTCGTCTTCGCGCGTCAGCGCCAGGAACTGGCCGCCCACCGCAAGCAGCGCCTTGCGCGGCTGCATCGGGTCCAGCGCCTCCACCCCCACGGAGCCGCCCATCACGCGGTCGGTGCGGTCGCGCACCACCGCCTCGAACAGCCCCTCCTTCGAGCCGAAGTTGCTGTAGATCGTCATCTTCGAGACGCCGGCTTCCGCCGCGATGGCGTCCACGCTGGCGCGCTCCAGGCCGTGCACATAGAAGTGGTTGCGCGCCGCTTCCATGATGCGCCGGCTGCGCTCCGGGTCGCGCGGGCGACCGCGGCGCGGCGGGGCCGCGGCATCGGCATCGTCTTGCTGTGCCATCGGGTCGGCCTCTATTTCTGGACTTGACAGTACATTATAGGTCGCTACACTTACTGGACACGCCAGTCCACTAAATGAAGTTGCCGCCATGACGCTTCCATTGCGCTGCCACCGCGACGTCCGGATCGGGTTCATCCGCCCGGCAGCGGCCATCGTGGCGCTGTCGATCCTATCCGCCTGTTCGGCGCCGACACTGCAGGCGCCGTCCCCCTCCGTGCCGCTGGCGGCCGCCTTCGCGAACGCAGGTCCTGCCGCCCCAGCGGCAGCGGCGCTCGACGCTGCCTGGTGGGAGGGCTTCGGCGACCCGACGCTGGCCGCGCTCGTCAAGGAGGCCTTGGCCGCCAACCAGGACGTGGCCATCGCGATGCAGCGCGTTGGGCAGGCACGCGCCGGTGCCGCGGCGCAAGCCTCCCGGCTCTGGCCGACGGTCGGCGTGCAGGCCTCGGCATCGCGCAGCGAAAGCGGGTTGCCTGAACCGGTCAAGCAAGGCCTGCCCGACACCCGCGTGCTGCGTGCCGGTGTCGATGTCGCCTGGGAGATCGACCTGGCCGGCGGCGTTCGCGCGGCACGTGATGCGGCGCAGGCCGATGCAGCCGCCGCGGCCGCAGGCGTCCATGGCGCCCGCCTGCTCGTGGCGAGCGAAGTGGGGCGGCAGTACTTCGTGCTGCGCAGTGCCGAGGAACGGCTGCGCATCGTGCAGGCGCTGGCTGCTGCGCAGCGCCAGACCGCGGTCCATGTGGAAAGCCGCCTGCGCGAAGGCCAGGCCAGCGCCTTCGACCTGGACCGGGCACGCGCCGAGGCCGACGCGTTGGATGCCCAGGTGCCGGCGCTGCGCATGCTGGTCGGTACCACGCAAACGAAGCTGGCGGTCCTGCTCGGCCGCAACCCATCGGCTCCCGTCGTCGAAGCGGACAAAGCCTTTGCATGGCCGGCGGCACGGGCCCTCGCAGCGGGCCAGCCCAGCGACCTGCTGCGCCGCCGGCCTGACCTCGTCGTGGCCGAGGCACGCGTCGGCGCCGAAGCGCTGCGCAGCGCCGAGGCACGCGCCCAGTGGTGGCCCAAGCTGTTCCTGAGCGCCCTGGTGGGTCGCCAGGACCTGAAGCTCAACGCGCTCGATCTTGCGCCCGTTCACTTCTCGAACGTCGCACTGGCCTTTGCTGCGCCGATCTTCAACGCTGGCCGCATCGACGCGGGCATCGGCGCGCAGTCCGCGCGCGCCGAAGAGGCGTTGCTGTCGTGGCAGAAGGCGGTGCTGGTGGCGGTTCAAGAGGTCGAGGACAGCCTCCTCGTGCGCGCGCAGGAAGCCGAGCGCACGGCGGCGCTCGCGCTCACCGCCGGGCACCGTCGCCGCTCGCTGCAGCGTGCCGAATCGCTGCAGCGCGAAGGCCAGGTCGACCTGCTGGTCCTGCTGGACGTGCAGCGCTCCGTGCTCGCCAGCGAACTGGCCTTGTCGGAAAGCCGCCTGCAGCAGGCGCTGGCCGACGTGCAGCTCTACAAGGCGCTCGGAGGAGGGCTGCCGCGGGTGACGCAAGCCCGCGCCGAAACCACCCCTCTTGCCGCAAGGACGCTCAAGTGAACCGGATCCGCCTCGCCATCTCGCTCACGAGCTTTGCGGTCGCCAGCCTGTTGCTTGCCGGCTGCAGCAAACCGACCGCGCCTGCCGCGGTCGCGAGGCCCGTCTTCGTCACGACCGTGGCCCACACCGCCGCGGCCCAGGCGCGCACGTTCACCGCGGTGGTGCGGGCACGCGTCGAGAGCGATCTCGGCTTTCGCACCGGGGGCAAGGTGGTCGAGCGCCTCGTCGAGGTCGGCGACAGCGTCAAGGCCGGCCAGGTGCTGGCCCGTCTGGACCCCGCCGACTACCAGCTTGCCATGAAGGCGGCAGCCGACCAGGTCCAGGCCGCTTCCGTGGACGCGCGGCAGGCGGCCTCCGACGAGGCGCGGTTCCGGCGGCTGCTGGCCGACGGATCGGTCGGCGCCGCCGACCACGAGCGCCAGAAGGCGCGTGCCGACGCTGCGGCAGCACGCCTCGACCAGGCCCAGCGCCAGCTGGAATTGGCCCGCAACCGCGAGGGCTACGCGACGCTGGTGGCGCCCTACGCCGGCCTCGTGACAGCGCTTCGTTTCGAGCGCGGCCAGGTGGTGGCCGAGGGCCTGCCCGTCGTCTCGCTGGCCCGCGCCGGCGAAAGCGAGATCGTCGCGGAACTCCCGGAAGACTGGATGGGCCGGGCGCGCAGCCTCGTCGCCACGGCCGCCCCGTGGAGCGACCCGAAGTCGCGCGTCCGCCTCGTGCTGCGTGAACTGTCGCCCCAGGCGAGCGCCCAGGGGCGAACCTATCGCGCACGTTATTCGGCCGCGGCAGAGTCGCGCGCGCAGGTCGCTGCGCTGCCGCTGGGCAGCACGATGCAGTTGACGCTGACCGGCGCGCTGGCCGGGCCCGAGACTGCGGTGCTGCCGGTCAGTGCGCTGGTCAAGGGCAGCGGGCCCGCCGGCGTGTGGGCGCTGGACGCCAAGGGCTCGGGCCTCGTGTTCACGCCGGTGCAGGTGGTGGCGATCGACGACGCCACGGTCCATGTCACCGGCCTCGCCGCGGGCAGCCGCGTCGTCAGCGTGGGCGCCCAGAAGCTCGATGCCGGCACCGCCGTGCGCCCGATCGAGCGCGCGCCCGACGCCGCAACGGCCACCGCCGTCGCCAAGGGCCGCTGATGAAGCGCCTCAACCCCTCGGAGTGGGCCGTCACGCACCGGCCCATGGTGCTGTTCCTGATCATCGCGACGCTCATCGTCGGCGGCCTGTCGTTCAACCGGCTCGGCCGCCTGGAGGACCCCACCTTCGACGTGCCGCAGATGACGGCCATCGTCGTGTGGCCGGGCGCGACCGCGCAGGACGTGCAGGACCAGGTGCTCAACCGCATCGAGCGCAAGCTGCAGGAGCTGGAACACTTCGACTACGTGCGCAGCTTCGCGCGCCAGGGCTACGGCGGCATCACGCTGTGGATGAAAGGCGGCAGCAGCAAGGCCGAACTCGACAACGCCTGGTACCAGGTGCGCAAGAAGATCGGCGACGTGCGCCAGGAGCTGCCCGAAGGCGTGCGCGGGCCGTACTTCAACGACGAGTACAACGACCGCTACAGCGTGCTCTATGCGCTCGCCGCGCCCGAGCTGTCGATGGCCGAGCTGGTGGACGTCACCGAAGCGGTGAAGCGGCGCTTCCAGAGCGTGCCCGGCGCGACCAAGGTCGACGTGCTGGGCAAGCAGGCCGAGCGCGTGTACGTGGAGCTGTCCACGCGGCGGCTGGCCGCGCTCGGCATCCCGCCGACGGCCGTGTTCGACGCGCTGGCGCGGCAGAACCTGGTGACCCCCGCGGGTTCGGCCGACACCGCGCACGACCGCGTGCAGGTGCGCGTGGATGGCCGCCTGAGCAACGTTCGCGACGTCTCGAACGTCACTGTCGAAGTGGGCGGCCAGCTGCTGCGGCTGGCCGACATCGCCACCGTGCGCGCCGGCTACGAGGACCCGCCGAGTTTCAGCATCCGCCACAACGGCGTGCCGGTGCTGGCCATCGGCGTGTCAATGCAGGCCAACGGCAACGTGATCGACTTCGGGCGCTCGCTCGCGCAACGTCTCGAGCAAGTCCGGCAGGAGCTGCCGGCCGGCGTGGAGATCCAGCAGTACGCCGATCAGCCTCGCGTCGTGGCCGAATCGATCTGGGAGTTCGAGCGCTCCTTCCTCGAGGCCCTGGCCATCGTGCTGGCCGTCTCCTTCCTGTTCCTGGGCTGGCGCACCGGCATCGTCGTGGCCGCGTCGGTGCCCCTCGTGCTGGGGCTCCTCGCCGCGGTGATGGTCGCCGCCGGCTGGAACCTGGACCGCATCTCGCTCGGCGCCCTGATCATCGCGCTGGGCCTGCTGGTCGACGACGCCATCATCGCCGTGGAGATGATGGTGGTGAAGCTGGAGCAAGGCTGGGACCGCCTGCGCGCGGCCAGCTACGCCTACACGTCCACGGCGCTTCCGATGCTGACCGGCACGCTGATCACGGCCGCCGGTTTCATGCCCGTGGGCTTCGCGAAGTCGATCGCCGGCCAGTACGCCGGCGGCATCTTCTGGGTCGTGGGCGTGGCCCTCATCCTGTCGTGGGTCGTGGCGGTCGTCTTCACGCCGTACCTGGGCGTGCTTCTCTTGCCGCGGACGTTGCCGAGGAAGTTGCCGAAAGCGTTGCCGAAGACGCCGTCGAAGAACCCGGCGGCCGGCGGCCACCATGACGTCTACGACCGGCCCATCTACCACCACCTGCGGCGCGTCGTCGACCGGGCCGTGCAGCGCCGGGGCTGGGTGCTGGGCATCACGGTGCTGGTCTTCGGCATCGCCGGTGCCGGCATGCTGAAGGTGCAGCAGCAGTTCTTCCCCACCGCTTCGCGGCCCGAGTTGCTGGTGGAACTGCGGCTGCGCGAGGGCGCGTCGTTCGTCGCCACGGAGCGGCAGGTGAAGCTGCTCGAGGCGCAACTGGCCCAGGACCCGGACATCCAGTTCTTCACCGCCTACATCGGGGCCGGCACGCCGCGCTTCTATCTCTCGATCCAGCCCGAGCTGCCCAACCCGGGCTTCGCCCAGTTCGTGGTCAAGACGGCGGGCATCGACGAGCGCGAGCGCGTGCGCGCCCGGCTCCTGGAGCTGTTCGCCAAGGACGAGGCCCTGCCCGACGTGAGGGCGCGTGTCACGCGCCTGGAGTTCGGCCCGCCGGTGGGCTTTCCGGTCCAGTTCCGCGTCGTCGGTCCCGACAAGGCCAAGGTGCGCGAGATCGCCTATCGGGTGCGCGACACGGTGCGCCAGAGCACGCTCGTGCGCGACACGCAGCTGGACTGGAACGAGCAGGTCCGTTCGGTGCAGGTCCGCGTCGACCAGGACAAGGCGCGGCTGCTGGGCCTCTCGAGCGCCGACATCCAGGGCCTCGTGCAGACGTCGCTCGACGGTGCGTCTGTCACGCAGATTCGCCGCGGCGAAGAGCTCGTCGATGTCGTCGTGCGCGCCACGCCCGAGGAGCGCAGGAGCATCGGCCAGATCGGCGACCTGCAGGTCTTCACGCGCGGCGGGGTGACCGTGCCCTTGTCGCAACTGGCGCGCATCGAGCCGACTTTCGAGGAGCCCGTGCTGTGGCGGCGCAACCGCGACATGGCACTCACCGTGCGCAGCGACCTTGCCGACGGCGTGCAGGGCCCCTACGCCACGGCGCAGATCCGGCCGTCGCTGCAGCCCATCGTCGACAGCCTGCCGCCGGGCTACCGCATCGAGGATGGCGGCGCGATCGAGGAGAGCGACAAGGCGAACGAGGCGCTGTTCGCCGTCTTCCCGATCATGTTCGCCGTGATGCTCACGCTGCTGATGATCCAGCTGCAGAGCTTCTCGCGGCTGTTCATGGTGTTCATCACGGGGCCGCTGGCGCTGATCGGCGTGGTGCCGGCCCTGCTGATCTTCCAGGCCCCGTTCGGATTCGTCGCGCTGCTCGGCGTCATCGCGCTGGGCGGGATGATCATGCGCAACTCGATCATCCTCGTCGACCAGATCGACCAGGACATCGCGCGCGGCGTGGCGCCGTGGACGGCCATCGTCGATGCCACCGTGAGGCGCTCGCGGCCGGTCGTGCTGACCGCTGCCGCCGCCGTGCTGGCCATGATCCCGCTCACGCGCAGCGTCTTCTGGGGGCCGATGGCGATCTCGATCATGGGCGGCCTGGTGGTGGCGACGGCGCTCACGCTCGTCTTCGTGCCGGCGCTGTATGCGACGTGGTTCCGCGTGCGGCGCGGCAGCCCGGCCCCCGCCGCGGACGGTACAGCCGTCGCGTCACCCGCCTGAGCCGCGGCCGGGTGGCATCGATGATCGACCGCGCCGCTTTCCCGATCCGGCGGCGCAAGCACGCCCGGCCGCGGGAGCTGCTCGTCGCAGCACTGGACCTGTTCGTCGAGAAGGGGTTCGCGGCGACCCGCGCCGAGGAGATCGCGGAACGAGCCGGGGTCTCGAAGGGGACGCTGTACATCTACTTCCACAGCAAGGAGGACTTGCTCAACGACCTGATTGCCCAGCGCTTCTTCCGCCGGTTTCCACTCGAATCCTTCGCCGGCCACGAAGGCACCGAAGCGCGGTCGAGCCGGGAGCTGCTGCGCAGTGTCGCGCTGGCCTGGCGCTCCGCGTTGGTCGAGGGGCACGCCGGTGGCGTCGTCAAGCTCGTGTTCACGGAAGTGCACAACTTCCCGGCCTTGGCCGACTTCTGGGTGCACCAGGTCCTGACCCCGACGCGTGCGGTCGTCTCGAGCATCGTCGAGCGCGGCATCCAGCGCGGCGAGTTCCGGGCGATGGACCCGGACCTGGTCGTCAATGCACTGGTGCTGCCCGTCGTCGCCACGTGCCTGCACCGCCATGCCATCGACCCTCACGTGCCTTGCGCGTTCATCACCGCAGGGCACGAGGCGCTCGGCCGCCACGCCGAACTCGTCCTGCAAGGGCTGATGGCGGCATGAAGATCGAAGGCTCCGTGGCGCTCGTCACCAGCACCGATCACGCGTTCGGCGCCGGGTTGGCGCAGGCGCTCCTGGCGCGCGGCGCGGCGAAGGTCTATGCGGCGACGCGAGGCGCCGGCAGCGCGAAGCAGCCGCCCGGCGCCTTGCCCGTCATGCTCGACGTGACCCGGCCAGCGCAGATGAGTGCCCTCGCGCGCGAACTCGGCGACGTGACCTTGCTCGTCGACAGCGTCGTCCACTTCGAGGGGGGACTCTCCCCGCCGGCGGGCGCGGACGACGAGGCCGGGGCTGCGCAACCGGCGCCTGCAGGTCACTGCCTGCAGCTCGTCGACGCGTTCGCTCCGGTGCTGGCCGCCAATGGGGGTGGCGCGGTGGTCAACGTCTTGTCGGTGCTGAGTGCCGGCGCGTTCTGGCACCCAGGCGATTCACACGGCGCAGCGCAGGCGGCGCAGGGGCTGGCGGGCGATGGTTTGCGCGCCCGCCTGGCGGCGCAGGGGACGGAACTGCTGTTCTTCCGCGCGGCGCTTGTCGTCGACGCAGGCAGCGATGACCTCCTGCAGGGACATTGGACTCTGGCCGACCACGTCGCAAGGCGCGTGCTGGATGCGCTCGAGTCGGGCGATCGCCCCGCTTTCGGCCGGACGGGTTCGACCCGCCGGGCCGCAGCCTCCGGCCGCTGACAACCGTTTGGAGACGACCCGTTGAGCGCTGCATCCCGCACCGATGTCGCACCCGTGGCGACGGCACAGGCGCCGGCCTGGGCCGTCTTTGCCGTGGCCAGCATCGCGGTGTTCCTGGTGTCCATCGACACGACCGTGCTGTTCGCAGCCTTCGGAGCCCTGCGAAGCGGATTCGCGCAGAGCACCGCAGCCGACCTGTCGTGGGTGTTGAACGCGTACACCGTCGTCTATGCAGCGCTGCTGGTGCCCGCCGGCAGGCTCGCCGACGCGCTCGGCCGCAAGCGCGTGTTTCAGCTCGGGCTGCTGCTGTTTCTGGCTGCATCCGCGGCCTGCGGTGCAGCACCCACGGTGAGCATCCTGGTCGCCGCGCGCGTGCTTCAGGCCGTGGGCGCGGCTCTCCTCACTCCGGCCTCGCTGGCCCTCGTGCTCGGTGCATTCCCCGCCGACAGGCGCGCCGTCGCGGTGAGCCTGTGGGGTGCCGTGGGCGGCCTGGCGGCCGCGCTGGGCCCGAGCATCGGCGCCGCGGTCGTCGATGCGCTGGGTTGGCGTTGGGCGTTCTTCCTGAATCTGCCGCTGGGGCTGGTGGCCTGGTGGCGCGGCCGAAACAGGCTCACCGAGTGGCGGGATGCGAAGGGCGACGCGTCACTCGACGGCGTGGGCATCGGGCTGCTCATCACGGGCGTCGGCGCGCTGGCCTACGGCATTGTCGAGGCAGACGTTCTGGGATGGCGGTCGCAGAGCGTCCTCGGTGCGTTGGCCGGTGGGCTCCTGCTTCTTGCGGTGTTCGTGCCCTGGGCCCGGCGCAGGCCGAACCCGGCGGTCGATCTTTCGCTCTTCGCCGACCGGACCTATCGGTACGTCAACCTTGCCACGCTGGCCTTCGGCATCGCGTTCTCGATGATGTTCTTCGCGATGTTCTTTTTCCTGATGCAGGTCTGGCACTACTCGCTGCCGCAGGCCGGGCTGGCGGTGTCGCCGGGGCCGTCCCTCGTCGTTCCGGTGGCCATGGTGGCCGGTCGCATCGCGGCGCGGGTCGGGCACCGACCCTTGCTCGTCACCGGCAGCCTGCTTTACGCCGCCGGTGGCTTTTGGCTCTACCTGCGTGCCGACACGACGCCTGACTACCTCGGTGTCTGGCTCCCAGGTTTACTGATGACCGGCACAGCGGTCGGCATGGTGCTGCCGTCGCTCAGTGGCGCTGCCGTGGCTCGCCTGGCGCCCGCACGTTTCGGCGTGGGCAGTGCGGTCAACCAGGCCGTGCGCCAGATGGGCAGTGTCCTGGGTGTGGCTGCCACCGTGGCTTTCGTCGGCCATGCGAGCCCGCAAATCGCGGACTTTCGTTCGCTCTATCTGACCCATGTGGCACTGGCATTGATCACCGCGTTCCTTTGCCTGCGAATCGATACCGCGCCGTCGAAACGGTAAACGCCTGCAGGCGGCATTGACCTGCTGAGTTCAATGGAAAGGTCCCGAGCGTGAAACTGACCGTCAACACCGTCGATCGCCAGGTCGACGTGGAGCCCAATCCACCCGTACACGCATAGAGGAGTTCACATGACCAAGCCGGACATCGTTCTGTGCACGCCGGTTCGAACGCCGATCGCCACCTATGGCGGCGCACTGAAGGACACCCCTGCGCCCGACCTGGGCGCGGCCGTGATCCGCGAGGTGCTTCGACGCTCCGGCCTCGCCGCAAAGGTCGTGGACACGGTCGTGATGGGGCAGGTCATCCAGGCCGGCGCCAGGATGAACCCGGCGCGCCAGGCCTCCGTCGGCGCCGGGCTGCCGGTGCAGGTACCGGCCATGACCGTGAACCGCGTGTGCGGCTCGGGCGCGCAGGCGATCGCCACGGCGGCACTGGAGATCGCGGCCGGATACGCACAGGTCGCGATCGCCGGCGGCATGGAGAACATGGACCAGGCCCCTTACCTGGTGCCCGGGGCGCGTTGGGGCCAGCGCATGGGCGACGCGCAGATGCTGGACAGCATGCTGCGCGATGGTCTTCACGACGCCTTCAGCGGCCAGCACTCGGGCTGGCATACCGAGGATCTCGTCGGCCAGCACGGCATCACGCGCGAGGACCAGGACCGCTGGGCCGCGCGTTCGCAGCAGCGCTTCGGTGCTGCGCAGGCTTCGGCCAGGTTCGACGACGAGATCGTGGCCGTCGAGGTGGCCGGCCGCAAGGGCCCCGTGAGCTTCGCCAGGGACGAAAGCAACCGTCCCGACACCACCGTGGAAACGCTCGCCAGGCTCAAGCCCGCATTCCGCAAGGACGGCACGATCACCGCCGGCAATGCGCCCGGGCTCAACAGCGGCGCGGCGGCGGTGATCGTGGCCGAGCGCGCGTTCGCGGAAGAGCATGGCCTGCAGCCCTGGGCGAGGTTGGTCTCTCACGGCGTCGCGGCCGTCGAGCCCGGCATGTTCGGCATCGGGCCGGTGCCGGCCGTCAAGCTGGCACTGGCGCGCGCCGGCTGGAAGCACACGGACGTGGAGCGCTTCGAGATCAACGAGGCGTTTGCCGCGATCACGCTCGCCTGCCTGCGCCAGCTCGAGCTGCCGGAGGACATCGTCAACGTCGATGGCGGCGCGATTGCCCACGGCCACGCCATCGGCGCCACCGGCGCCGTGCTGACCACGCGCCTGCTGCACTCGATGCGGCGCGACGGGCTGAAGCGAGGCATCGTGACCCTGTGCATCGGCGGCGGCCAGGGGATCGCGCTCGCGCTTCAGGCGCTTTGATCGGGAGTGGCCATGGACCTCGTTCAATCGATGCGTGTCTTCCAGTGCGTCGTGGATGAAGGCGGCTTCGCCGCGGCCGCGCGCAAGATGGAGCTCGCGCCGGCGGTCGTCACCCGCCAGATCCAGGACCTCGAGCAGGCGCTCGGCGTCCGGCTGCTGCATCGCACGACGAGGAAGATGTCGCTCACCCAGGCGGGCGAGGGCTACCTGGCGCGCCTGCGCCCGATCCTGGCGGAGATCGAGGAGGCGGCGGACCAGGCTCGGTCGCATTCGAGCGAGGTCTCCGGCAACCTGCGCGTGGCCACGACGTCGCTGGTGGCAGTGAATCTGCTGGCGCCGTGCGTGGCCGACTTCCAGCGGCAGCATCCCGAGGTGCAGGTCGAGATCCACACCTCCGACCGCCCGGCGCACGATCTGCATCAGTTCGACCTGGCCATCGTGGGACAGGACGATCACCTGGATGGCGACGTCGTCGTCCGCCCCGTGCTCGACATGAACTACGTCCTGTGCGGCTCGGCGAGCTACCTTCAGGTGCATGGTGTTCCGGCGGTGCCGGAAGACCTGTCGCGGCATCGCATGGTGCGCCTGCGCACCCCCGGCACTCGCCTGCGCGCCGTCGAGCTCCTGAACCCGGCGCAGGGTGGCCGCAGATTGGAGGTCACGCCCGCCTGGTCCGTCAGTTCGAACGACGACGAGACGGCGTACCAGGCCACCTTGGCCGGCGCGGGGCTCACCTTGCTGCCCGAGCTTGCATTGACCGCCCGGCCGCATGGCGGACAGCTGCGTCGCGTGCTCGCACCCTGGATCAGCGCCGATGGATTGAGGCTCGTGGCCACCATGCCCAGCAGGCGATTCCTGCCGTTGCGCACCCGCGCCTTCCTCGAGTTCTTCGTCCAGCATGTCCGGACGGTGGCAGACACGGCCGGGGCCGTGCAGTCGCTGCCGGCGCTGGCGGCCGCGTGAGGGGCCGCCTCGCGTGAGCCACGGATGGGCGGCCTGATGGGCGGCCTGATGGGCTGCTTGATGGGCGGCCTGATGGGCGGCCTGATGGGCTGCTTGATGGGCTGCCTGATGGGCTGCGTGATGGGCGACCTGATGGGCTGCCTGATGGGCCGGTAATGCGCTCAGTCGAAGTGCATGCGCCGGGACGAGCCGTCCATGCTCAGCGCGCGCGAGCGCACCGCCGCCTCCCACAGCGCCGCGCCGCTGTCGACGCCGGCCGTGTGGTGGGCCAGGCCGATCGAGACGCTCGCGAACACCTGTTCGCCGCCGAGCGCGTAGACGCCGCCGAGCGCGCTCGAAAGGCGGCTGCGCGCGCCGCCTGCGGCCTGCGGCCGGCAGCCGGGCAGCAGCACGCAGTATTCGAGCGGGCCGAGGCAGACCACGCTGTCCTTGGCCCGCGTGCGCGCGCGCAGGCGGTTGCCGAGCTCGCTGGAGACAGCGGCTTCGCGGCCCTGCAGCGCCTGGCCGTCGATGCCGGCGAGCCGGTCGATGCCGATCGACAGCACCACCAGAGGCTGCCCGTAGCGGCGGCACTGGGCCAGTTGCCGCTCGATGCCCGGGATCAGGCTGCGAGGATCCGGCGCGATGGCCGCAGCCGACCGGCCTCGCGCATCGCTCACGGGCACCTCCGGGGAGCTCGGGTTGCTCGGGCAGCTCGGGCTGGGGGCAGGCGATGAAGGAGCGTGCAGCATCGGTGGTCCACGGCGTTTGAAGGTGCATCTCTGGGGGATGGACGGCGGCGGTGGCCGGCAAGGCTCTGCCCCCTCCCTCTTCTGAGACGCAATCGCCGCGCCGGACCCGACATCCCGAATTGCCAACAACGTCGCAGGCGCCAAGGGCCGGGCGCTGCACTAGAGTCCCGGCCACCCGACTCGCCCGCCGCTCGATCCGCCTCGCCACCCGGTGCCCATGTCCGAGATCACGAAGCTGCTGCAGGCCGCCGGTGGCGGCGACCGCGAGGCCGCCGACCGCGCCTACGCGCTGCTCTATGCCGACCTGCGCCGCCTGGCGCACAGCCGCCTGCGCCGCGAAGGTGCGTACACGCTGCTCGACACCACGGCGCTGGTGCACGAGTCGTACCTGCGCCTGCATGGCGCGGCCGAGCCGGGCTTCGCCGGCCGCGACCAGTTCCTCGCCTATGCCGCGCGCGTCATGCGCAGCGTCGTCGTCGACCTCGTGCGCGCCCGCCAGGCCGAGCGGCGCGGCGGCGGCGCGGACCATGTCACCCTCAGCACCACCCTCGCCGACAGCCACTCCGGCCATGCCACCGGCGCCGACGAGGTGCTGCAGGTGCACGAGGCGCTCGAAGCGCTGCAGGCGCAGGACGCACGCCTGGCGAGCGTGGTCGAGATGCGCTACTTCGGCGGCCTGAGCGAACGCGAGATCGCGCAGGCGATGGGCGTCACCGAGCGCACGGTGCAGCGCGACTGGCAGAAGGCGCGGCTCTTCCTCGCCATGGCCATCGGCTGAGCCGGCGCGATGCACGGCATGCACGGCATCGAGCCGGCGCGCTGGGCCGCGCTGTCGCCGCGGCTGGATCAATTGCTCGACCAGCCCGAGGCCGAGCGCGCCGCCTGGCTGGCCGCGCTGCGCGAAACCGAGGCGCCGCTCGCCGACGAGCTCGAGGCCCTGCTGGCGCGCCTTCCGGGGCTGGACGCACGCGGCTTCATGGCCGCGCCGGCACTGCCGGCGCCGGCGGGTCTCGCCGGGCAGCGGCTCGGTGCCTACACGCTCGAGCGGGAGATCGGCCGCGGCGGCATGGGCCAGGTGTGGCTGGCGCGGCGCACCGACGGCCACTACGAGGGCGCAGTGGCGATCAAGCTGCTGCAAGGCGGCCTGCTGCGCGCCGGCGAGGCGGTACGCTTCGCGCGCGAGGGCCGCATCCTGGCGCGGCTCGACCAGCCGCACATCGCGCGCCTGCTCGATGCCGGCGTCACGGCCGACGGCGCCCAGCCCTACCTCGTGCTCGAGTACGTGGACGGCGAGCCGATCGACCGCCACGTGCAGCGCCACGCCTTGCCGCTGGCGGCGCGGCTGGCGCTGATGATCGACGCCACCGAGGCCGTGGCGCACGCGCATGCGCGGCTGATCCTGCACCGCGACCTCAAGCCCTCGAACATGCTGGTGCGCGCCGACGGCCAGCTGAAGCTGCTGGACTTCGGCATCGCCAAGCTGCTCGACGAGCAGACCGGCGGCGCGGCGGGCGAGCTGACGCAGCGCGCCGGCCAGGCCTACACGCCGCGCTATGCCGCGCCCGAGCAGCTGCAGGGCCGGGACGTCACCACCGCCACCGACGTCTATGCGCTCGGCGTGCTGCTCTACCAGCTGCTCGGCGGCGGGCACCCCACCGGCGCCGAAGACGGCACGACGCCGCTCGAGATGCTGCGTGCTGTCGTCGAGAGCGAACCGCGACGGCTGTCCGACCAGGTGCGCCGCCAGGGCGGCCCGGGCGCGCGGCGGCGCGCTGCCGAGCTGCGCGGCGACATCGACACCCTCGTCGCGCGCGCGCTCAAGAAGAACCCGGCCGAACGCTACGCCAACGCCGCCGAGCTCGCCGAGGACCTGCGCCGCACGCTCGCGCACGAGCCCATCCGGGCGCGGCCTGACACCTGGCGCTACCGCAGCGCGAAGTTCGTGCGCCGTCATCGGGTGGGCGTGGCGGCCGCTGGCGTGGCGATGTGTGCGGTGCTCGCCGGCGCCTGGGTGGCGGTGCTGGAGTCGCGCGAGGCGCGCGCGCAGCGCGTGCAGGCCGAAGGGCTGCTCGAATTCATGCTCGGCGACCTGCGCCGGCGCCTGCAGCCGGTGGGCCGGCTCGATGCGCTCGACGCCGTGGGCGAACGGGCGCTCGCGTACTACGCGGCCCAGGATGCCTCGACGCTGGACGCCGATGCGCTGGCGCGCCGCGCGCGTGCGCTGCACCTGATCGGCGAGATCGCCGAGGCGCGGGGGCAGGCCGAAGAAGCGCGGCGGCGCTTTGCCGAGGCGGCGCGCAGCACGGGCGAGTTGCTCGCACGCGCGCCGGCCGATCCGCAGCGGGTGTTCGATCACGCCCAGAGCGAGTTCTGGGTGGCGGAGGCCGCCCGGCGCAGTGGCCGGCCGGACGAGGCGCTGGCCGGGTTGCAGCGTTATCAGGCGCTCGCCGCGCGGCTGGTGCAGTTGCAACCCGACAAGCCGCAGTGGCGTATCGAAGAGGCGTCCGCGGAGCACAACCTGGGTGTGCTGGCCTACCAGCAGCAGCAGCCACGGCAGGCGCTGGCTTCCTGGTTGCGTGCCCGCGCGGTCTTCGAAGCGCAGGCCGACGCCGACGACGGCGCGCGCACCGGTCTTGCGAACAACCTGGGCTGGATCGCACGAGCGCACGAGGATCTCGGCCAGCTGCAGCAGGCGCACGGGGCGCTCCAGGCCAAGGTCGCCGTGCTGAAGCGAAACGTCGGCGAGGACAGCGAAAGCCGGTTCCAGATGGCCATCGCCCATTTCGACAGCGCGCGCCTGCATCTGGCGCTTGGCGCTCTGGAGCGATCGCAGGCAGCCGCGCGGCAGGCCGTGGCGCTGCTGGAGCCCCTGGTGGCCCTGGATGGCAGCAACCAGGAATGGCGCTCGACCCTGGCGCTCGCCCATGTGAGCGTGGCGGAGGTGGCGCACGCGCAGGGGCAAGGGTCGTCCGCGGCCGAGGCGCTGGACCGAGCCACGGCGCTGAGCGCCGGCGCCGGCGGGGCCGCGCCGGCCGCGGCGACACCGAACCCGCGCGACCTCGCGCTGATGGCAAGGTTGCTGGTTGCCCAGGCCAGGCGCGCCGGTCCGACGGCCGCTCCGGTGGCCGACATGTCCCGCCTGCTCGATCTCGCGCTGGCGCGCGAACCCGACCTCCGCTCGCTCAACTCCGACCGCCGTCGCGCACTGGCTTCCATGGCACTGGTTCTCGGCGACGCGCTGGCGCACCGTGGCG
Organism: Burkholderiales bacterium; assembly: GCA_016223165.1. Classification (GTDB taxonomy): domain Bacteria; phylum Pseudomonadota; class Gammaproteobacteria; order Burkholderiales; family Burkholderiaceae_C; genus Rubrivivax. The sequence goes on along the minus strand of JACRPO010000009.1, from coordinate 950,418 downwards.
ACATCGACACGGCGCGAACGCGATGGCGCCAGGGTCAGCGCGCCCTCGGAGAACCTGCAGGCGAGCCGCAATCCACGGTCGTGCTGGCGCATCTGCATCAGCGGCTCGGCGAGTCTCAAGCCACGGCGCGGCTGGCCGATAGCCTGCAAGCCGGGCCCTGCCGCCATCCGCTCGTGTTCGAACTCTTCGCGCGACTGGGCCGGTCACCCCCCTAGCTCAGCTCTGCTCGGAGAGACCATGCCCAGTGCACCTGTCATCGACCGTCCCGCAGCGGATGTCGCCGCCGAAGTCACCGTCACGGTCCAGGGCGACGAGACCATCGTCTGCAGCCCCGACCCCATCAGCGTCAAGGCGGGCCAGCATGTCGTGGAGTTCCAGCTGGCCACGCCCGGCTATGTGTTCCGCAGGCACGACGCCATCGTGGTGAGCAACCCCGGCCGCGACTTCCCGCGCCCATCGGTGACATCGCCTTGCGGCACCAAGGCCACCCTGCGCGATCGCGATCTCGACCGCGAGGAGTACAAGTACACCGTCTACCTCGTGCAGGTCGCCACCGGTCGCATCATCAGCGTCGACCCGGTCATTCGCAACGAAGCGTAGCGAGCATCCTCGGCCGAGGTGTTCGTGATGCCCGCGATGCCCCGTCGCGCTGCCGGCTTCACCGCGGCTGCTTGACGATGCGCAGGTAAGGCTTCGGCGCCTTCCAGCCCGCGGGGAAGAGCTTCTTCGCCTCGTCGTCGGAGACCGAGCCGGCGATGATGACGTCCTCGCCCTGCTTCCAGTTCACGGGCGTCGCCACCCTGTGCTTGGCCGTCATCTGCATCGAGTCGAGCGCGCGCAGGATCTCGTCGAAGTTGCGGCCCGTGGTCATCGGGTAGGTCATCATCAGCTTGATCTTCTTGTCCGGGCCGATGACGAAGACCGAGCGCACGGTCTGGTTGGTTGCCGCGGTGCGCCCCTGCGAGGTGCCGGGTTCCTCGGCCGGCAGCATGTTGTAGAGCTTGGCCACGGCGAGGTCGGTGTCGCCGATCATCGGATACTTGACGCGCGTGCCCTGGGTCTCCTCGATGTCGGCGAGCCACTTCGAGTGGTCGTCCACCGGGTCGATCGACAGGCCGATGATCTTGGTGTTGCGCTTGGTGAACTCGGCCTCGATGCGGGCCATGTAGCCGAGCTCGGTGGTGCACACCGGCGTGAAGTCCTTCGGGTGCGAGAACAGGACGGCCCAGCTGTCGCCGATCCACTGGTGGAAGCGGATCGGGCCGAGCGTGGTCTGGGCCTGGAAGTCGGGGGCGGTGTCGTTGATGCGCAGGGACATGGGGGCTCCGTGATCGTCGCGCGCGCGGGATGAGAGGCGGTGGCCGCCCTGGCGCGCCCAGGGACAGGGTCGCCGAAAATGCGAGCGCGCAGTTTGCGTCAGGCACCGCGCCGCGGGCGGCAGTGACCCTGCGGCGGTCGAGGCGACTCGGCGGCCACGAATGAGGGGCTGCCTCGCAGGGCGCCCTGAGGCCGCCTCAGCGTCGGCCTGAGCGGCGCTTCGAGTCGTGGCGCGAGCGGCGCCCTGGGCGGCGGCCCAGCGGCCTCACGGACGGCTTCTCGGCGCAGCGGGCTCGTTCGGCCCGCGCAGGCGGCGGTAGGCGCTGTAGTGCCGGATGGCCCGCTTCTCGCGGCCGAGGCGGTCGTGCAGGCGTGCGGCGTTGAAGTGCGCGTCGGCCATCGTGGGGTCGAGCGCGAGGCAGGCGTCGTAGGCGGCGATGGCCGCGTCGAACTGCTGCAGGTCCTCGAGCGCGACGCCGAGGTTGAAGTGCAGCAGCGCCCCGTCCGGACCCGGGCAGTGCCACAGGGCCTGCCGGTACAACGCCGCCGCCTCGGCATGGCGCCCGGCCTCGCCGAGCAGCACGCCGAGGTTCAGGTAGGCGTCGGGGCTCTTCGGCGCGCCCTCGATGGCGCGGCGGTAGGCGGCCTCGGCGCCGGCCGGGTCGCTGCGCTCGAGCTCGACGCCACGCCGGAACCAGTCTTCGGCCGGCAGCGCCGGCGTGCCGCGCAAGCTGCGCACGACCGCTTCCGGCGCCGCCGGCACCTGCGCCTCGAAGTCGAACAGCAGCTGCCCCGAGTCTGCCTGCCAGGGCTTGCCACCGTCGCGCACCACGACCTCGTTGCCGATGGCGGCAATGCGCAGGCCGGCCAGCGGCATCTGCTCGGGCAGGCTCTCGCGCAGCCGGCGCAGCGAGCGCACGATGCGCCGCGGCGGGATCTGCGCCGCCTGCAAGCCCTGCGCGGTGCGCAGCAGCACCATGTCCGGAAAGCTGAAGCGGTATTCGCGGCGCGGCCCGCGCCCCGGCTTGACGAAGCCGGAGGCGACGAGGCGCAGGATCACCGAACGCGACAGGCCGAGCAGGCCGGCCACGTCACGCAGGGTGTAGGTCTGCATCCGGTGCGCGTGCGGGCCGCGGTGAAGGATCGGCGCCCGCGTGCGGTGCTTGGGTGCTTCAGCCTTGCTTGCGCGCGCGGGCGCGCGGGGCAGCGGCTGGGGCCTGGGCGGCCTCGGTGGCCTCGGTGGCCTCGGTGGCCTTTGCGCGCTCGCCGGCCGGGGCGCGCTTGGCCGCCTTGCGCGGCAATGCCGCCTCGCCGGACGGCGCCGGGCTCGCCTCGGGCGCCGCGGCTGCGGCGGGCGCAGCGGCCGCGCCCTTGCCCGCCGCCGGCTTGCGCGCCCCGAGGCTCGCGCGCAGCGCCTCGGTGAGGTCGATGATCTTCGCGTCGGCCGCCTCGGCGCCGGAGGGCTCGGCGACGACGATGGCCTTGCCGGCGATCTTCTCGTCGATGGCGGCGAGCACGCGCGCCTTCTCCTCGTCCTTGTAGTCGCCGGGTTCGTAGCTGTCGGCGGCGATCTGGTCGATGAGCTGCAGCGCGAGCTGCAACTCGGGCTTGGCGATCTCGGCGCGTTCGATCTCGAGCTCCTTCATCGAACGCACCTCGTCGGCATAGAGGAGCTGCTGCAGGATGAGGCCGCCTTCCTCATTGGCGGCCGGGCGCACCTGCACGACATATTGCTTGCCCTTCCAGGCCCAGCGCGCCAGCGCGCAGCGGCCGCTCTCCTGCATGGCCCGGCGCAGCAGCTCGTAGGGCTTGGCCCCGCGCTTGTCGGGCGCCAGGTAGTAGGCCTTGTCGTAGTAGATCGGGTCGACCGAGGTGAGCGGGATGAACGAGATGATGTCGATCGTGTGCCGCGCCGACTCCTCCAGCGCCTTCAGCTCGGCGGGCGTGAAAGTGACGTAGCGGTCCTTGTCGAACTCGTAGCCCTTGATCATGTCGGCGCGCTCGACGACGACGTCTTCCTTCAGGCACACGTACTGCTGCTTCAGGCGCGAGCCGCAGTTGTGCAGCATGTTGAAGTGCACGGCGCTCGCCGTCTCGGTGGCCGAGAACAGCTTCACCGGGATGGAGACGAGGCCGAAGCTGAGCGAGAGCGATGCGATCGAACGGGCAGCCATGCAAGCACCTGCTGGATTAGGGCCGGGGCGCGGAGGTTAGCGCGACTCGCGCGCCTTTGCCAAGGAAGAGGGCAACGGGGGCAGGCCCAGCACCTTCATGGCCTGGCCGAGTGTCTGTTTGGCGCCAAAGTAGCCGGCCCAGGGGTCGGCCTGCTGGAACGACAGGTGCTCGCGCGCGGTGGCGATGTTCCACTGCGCCGCGCTCTTCAGGCCGGGCAGCTCGTCCCAGGCGATCGGCATCGAAACGCCGAGCCCGGGCCTTGCGCGCGCCGAGAAGGCCGCCGCCGTCGTCGCGCCGTGGCCGTTGCGCAGGTAGTCGACGAAGATCTTGCCGACGCGGTTGGCGGCGCCGCTCCTGGCCACGAAGCGCGAGGGGATCGTGCGTGCCAGGTGCACCACCGCGGCCTGCGAGAAGGCCTTGACCGTGTCGTGGTCGAACTTCGGCGAGGGCGTGATCGGCACCACCACGTGCAGCCCCTTGCCGCCGCTCGTCTTCAGCCAGGCCGCGAGGCCGAGCTCGTCGAGCAGCGTGCGCGTCAGCATCGCCGCCTCGCGCACGCGTTCCCACGGCACGCCCTCGCCGGGGTCGAGGTCGAAGATCACGCGGTCGGGCTGGTTGATCTTCTTCACCGTCGAGTTCCAGGTGTGGAACTCGATCACGTTCATCTGGGCGGCGGCGAGCAGCGCGTCGGCGTCGGGCACGGCCAGCAGCGGCGAATGGCCGGGCCACAGCGCCGGCGCGAGCTGCATGAGGCCGGGGATGCTGCCGGCCTCGTCGTGCTTCTGGAAGAAGAGCTGGCCGGTGATGCCATCGGGGCCGCGCACCAGAGAGACCGGGCGGCCGGCGAGATGCGGCAGCAAACGCTCGGCGATGCTCTCGTAGTAGCGCACGAGGTGGAGCTTGGTGAGGCCGGTGGCGGGGTCGATGATGCGTTCGGCATGCGTGACCTTGAGGCGCGAGGCGCGTGCCGCGTGAATGTTCGGCGCGGCCGGCATGGCCGATGCCATCGCCGCCAGCGCCGCCTCGTCGACGACGCGCTCGCGCGTCACGCTGCGCGCCGGCTTGTCCTCGCGCAGCGCCACGAAGACGGCGTGGCGCACGTGGCCCGCCGGCGTCCAGCCGGCGAAGCGCACTTCGGCGACGAGCTCGGGCCTGACCCAGCGCTCGCTGCCCGAAGCGCGGCGCGACCAGCGGCCGGGGTCGGGGCTGCCGGCGGCGAAGGGCGGCTCGCGCCGCTCGAGCGGGGCTAGGCGTTCGCGCAGCCTCGCCGCGGCCGCGGCGTCCCAGCCCGTGCCGACGCTGCCGGCATGCTCGAGCCGGCCCTGCGCGTCGTAGACGCCGAGGATGAGGCTGCCGACCTCGCGCGCCGAGCCCTGCCGCTCGGTGAAGCCGCCGATGACGAGCTCCTGCCGGGCACCGATCTTCAGCTTGAGCCAGCTGTCGCTGCGCCGCGAGACATAGGGGGCGTCGGCGCGCTTGGCGATGATGCCTTCGAGCCCGAGCGTGCGCGCCGACTCGAGCAGGCTCGCCGGGTCGGCGGCGAAGTCGGCGCTGAAGCGCAGCGGGTCTGGCGCGGCGCCGTCTGTGCCGTCTGCGGCGGCCACGGCAGCCGCGGCGGGCACGGTGGTCGCAGCGGCCTTGGCCAGTGCCTTCGAAGCGCCCGGACACCCGCGCGCTTCGAGGCGTTGCCGCAGCAGCGCCCGGCGCGCGTAGAGCGGCACGCGGCGCAGGTCGTGCCCGTCGCAGAAGGGCAGGTCGAAGAGGAAGTAGGTGATGGCCGCGCTGCCCTGGCGCGTGGACGAGGAGCCGGAGTCGATGGCGTTCTGCAAGGCGTTGAAATCGGGCGTGCCGTCGTCGCGCTGCACGACGATCTCGCCGTCGAGCCAGGTGGAGCGCAGGCCGCACGCGGCGACGGCCGCGGCGAGCGGCTTGAGCTTCGCGGTCCAGTCGTGGCCGTTGCGCGTGTGCAGCGTCACCCGGCCCGCGGCGTCGGCGCGCGCGAGCAGGCGGTAGCCGTCGAGCTTGAGCTCGTAGAGCCACTCGCCGCGCGCGGGCGGCGCCTCGGTGGCGGTGGCGAGCTGCGGTGCGAGCGTCGCCGGCAGTTCGGCGGCGGGCAGCGCGCCGGGCAGATCGGCCGCACGGCGTGGGCCGACGCCCTGAGTGGCGCCCTGAGCGGCGCCGTGCGCTGTGGCCGCGGCACCCACCGCGGCCGTTGCGCCGGTCGTGCCGCCCGCGCCCGCGCCCGCGCCCGCCGCGGCGCCGATGCCGGCACCGATGCCGGCACCGATGCGCGGCTGCCGCTCCTCGATGCGCCCGAGCGGCTTGTCGACGACGCTGTCGGGCAGGGCCGTCACCACGTCGTATTCGGCCGTCGGCCGCGCCCAGGCGTCGCGCTTCTTGAACAGCATCCACGATTCCTGGCGGTCGCCGGGCTTGCCGATGCGCACGAGCTCCCACAGGCCCGCGAGCTTGTCGCCGTGCAGCCTGATGACGAGCTTGCCGGCGGCCATGCCGGCGCGCGCATCGGCGGTGGGCGCCACCGGCTCCCAGTGGCCGCGGTCCCAGACGATGACGCGGCCGGCGCCGTACTGGCCCTTCGGGATCGTGCCTTCGAAACTGCCGTACGAGACCGGGTGGTCCTCCACGTGCACGGCCATGCGTTTCTCGGCCGGGTCGTACGAGGGCCCTTTCGGCAGGGCCCAGCTCACGAGCACGCCTTCGAGCTCGAGGCGGAAGTCGTAGTGCAGGCGCGAGGCCCAGTGCTTCTGCACGACGAAGGTGAGCGGCCCGGGGTTCGCGGCCGCCTCGGGCATGTCGCCGGGCCTGTCGCCCGGCGGCTCGGGCGTGGTGCTGAAGTCGCGCTTCTCCGTGTACTTCTTCAGCGGGCGGTTCGATGCGGCCTTCATCGGGCCGGGTCGGGGCCGGCCCCGGCAAGGGACTCGATCCACGCCGCGGTGGCATCGAGGAGCAGAGCCATCACCTGCGCATCGTTGCGGCCGCTGCTGGCCCGCACGTGGAAGGAGTGGTCGGCATCGTCGAAGACCTCGAGCGTGGCGCGCGGCCCGAGGCGCGCCAGCACCGTCTTCAGCAGCGGCAGGTCGGCCAGCTCGTCGCGCGTGCCTTGCAGGAAGAGCATCGGGCACGCCACGTGGTCGAGGTGCTCGGCGCGCTCGCTCGCCGGCTTGCCGGCCGGATGGAGCGGGAAGCCGACGAAGACGAGGCCGCGCACGCCGGGCAGCGGCGTCGCCGCCTGCGCCTGCGAGGTCATGCGGCCGCCGAAGGACTTGCCGCCGGCCACGAGCGGCAGCCCCGGCAGCCGGCGGCCCGCTTCGACGACGGCGGCGCGCACCGCGGCATGCGCCAGCGCCGGCGGGTCGGGCCGCTTCGAGCCGCGCTCCATGTAGGCGAACTGGTAGCGCAGCGTGGCGATGCGTCGCTCGGCCAGGCCGGCGGCGAGCTGCGCCATGAACGGATGCGCCATGCCCGCCCCCGCGCCGTGCGCCAGCACGAACGCCGCGATGGGCCGGGTCGGCTCGGGCGGCGCCTGGAGCAGCGCCGAGACCGACCCCGCGGCGCCGAGGTCCAGCGTCAGCGGGAAGGCCAGCGGCGATGTGGCAGAGTGGGCGGCAGCCATCGCCCGCGAGCGTAACGCGAGCGGCACAAGACCACCGGAGGAACCGCGTGAACACCCGAGCAGCCACAGCAACCCCGCGCATCCGCGTCGGCGTCGGCGGTTGGACCTACGAGCCCTGGCGCGACAACTTCTACCCCGCCGGCTGGCCGCAGGACCGCGAGCTCGAGTACGCGAGCCGCAAGCTCACGATGATCGAGGTCAACGGCACCTACTACAGCACGCAGAAGCCGGCCACCTTCGCGAAGTGGCGTGACGAGACGCCGGACGACTTCGTCTTCTCGCTGAAGGCCAACCGCTTCGCCACCAACCGGCGCGTGCTCGCCGAGGCGGGTGAATCGATCGGCTGGTTCTGCGGCAGCGGCATCGCCGAGCTCGGCGCCAAGCTCGGCCCCATCGTGTGGCAGTTCGCGCCGACCAAGAAGTTCGACGCGGCGGACTTCGAGGGCTTCCTGAAGCTGCTGCCGGCCGAAGCGGGCGGCGTGCCGCTGCGCCACGTGATGGACGTGCGGCACGAGAGTTTCCGTGCGCCGGAGTACCTGGCGCTGGCGCGTCGCCACGGCGTGGCGACCGTGTTCACCGAGTCGGACGACTACCCGTCGTTCGCCGACCTGACCGGTGCCTTCGTCTATGCGCGGGTCATGCGCGCCGCGGCCGACCAGCCCGAGGGCTGCGCGCCCGAGGTGCTGTCAGGCGTGGCCGCCTGCGCGCGCGCCTGGTGCGAGGGTGGCGAGCCCGACGGGCTGCCGCGTGTGGAGCCGCCGATGGTGGGCGACACGGCGCGCGACGTGTTCATCCTGTTCATCGGCGGCGCGAAGGAGAAGGCGCCGGCGGCGGCGATGGCGTTGCTGCGGCTGCTGTAGCCCGGGCCGCACGCGCGGCGCTTCGCCGCGCAGCTTGCCTCAGGCGGTGGCGAGGCCGCCGCGCGTCTCGCGGCGGGCGTCCAGGCTGGCCGGACCGGCGCCCAGCGAGAACACGAACAGCAGGCCGCCGACGATGGCGAGGTTCTTCATGAACATCAGCTGCTGCACCATCTGCTGCTCGGCCGGCATGGCCCAGTAGTTGTGGAACAGCAGCGTGGCGACGAGTGTGAAGGCAGCCAGCGCGAGGGCCGACCAGCGCGCCTGGAAGCCGATGGCGAGCGCGATGCCGCCGACGAGTTCGAGCACGCCCGCGCCGAGCGCGAGCACTGAGGGCAGCGGCAGCCCCTTGCTGGCGATGTAGCCGGCGGTGCCTGCGAGGCCGGTCAGCTTGCCGAAGCCGGCGACGATGAAGATGAGGGCCAGCAGCACGCGGCCGGCGACGACGACAGGAGGAATGGGTTTCATGGCAGTTCCGTTCAAGGGGGATGGGTCGTTTCGGGCGGCCCCGGGGTCCGGGGCCGCGTGCAAGGACTGTGACGCCTGAGCACCGGCCGCGGACCCACGGCCGCTTGAACAGCCTGTTCAAACGCATTGAAGGCGCGCTGCCGACTGCCTGGCTGCGGCACTAGACTTGTTCACCATGCAAGCCGCTCAGAACGAACTGGTCACGCGCATCGGTCCGGGGACGCCCTGCGGCGAGTTGTTGCGGCGCTATTGGCACCCGGTGGCCCTGCTCGACGAGTTCGAGCCGCGGCTCGATCCGGCGATGGCCACGCGGCCGCTGAAGGCGGTGCGCCTGCTCGGTCAGGACCTGGTTCTGTGGCGCAATGCCGAAGGCCGCTACAGCCTGCTCGACCGCGATTGCCCGCACCGCGGCGCCGACCTCAAGTACGCGCGGCACGAGGGCGACGGCGTGCGCTGCCCCTTCCACGGCTGGAAGTTCGCCGCCGACGGCCGCTGCCTCGAGACGCCGGCCGAAGGAGCAGGCAGCACGCTGTGCCAGCGCGTGCGCCAGCGCAGCTACCCGCTGCGGCAGGCGGCCGGGGTGCTCTTCGCCTACCTCGGCGCCGAGGCGGGGCCGGGGTCGACGCCACCCGAGCTGCCGGCCTTCGACTGCTTCGCCGCCCCGGCCACGCACAGCTTCGCCTTCAAGGGCCTGTGGCGCTGCAACTGGCTGCAGGCCTTCGAGGTGGGCATCGACCCGGCGCATGCGTCGTTCCTGCATCGCATGCTCGACGAGGACACCGACCCCGGCCACACCTACGGCCGCCAGTTCCGCGGCGCCAGCATCGGCGAGGTCGACGGCGAGCGCTGGCCGATGACGCGCGTGCTGCGCGAGTGCCACTCGCCCGAGATCCGCCACGAGGCGCTCGGCGACAAGGCGGCGGGGCTGACGCGGCTGACGACGCTGCGCATCGTCAACGAGCGGCTCACGCATGTGCGCGTGACCAACGCGCTCTTCCCCTACACCTTCGTGATCCCGCTGTCGGAGACGGTGACGATCACGCAGATGCACGTGCCGGTGGACGACCGGCACACCTACTGGTACAGCTTCTTCACGAGCTTCGACGCGCCGCTGGACAAGGAGACGATGCGCCACCAGCGCCTCGTGAACACGCAGCTGCCCGACTACCTGCCGAAGAAGGGCCGCGACAACGACTGGGGCTACAGCGCCGAAGAGCAGGCCACGCGCACCTACCTCGGCATGGGCGAGGCCGACATCAACGTGCACGACCAGTGGGCCTGCGAGAGCATGGGCGCCATCCAGGACCGCACGCGCGAGCACCTGGGCACGAGCGACAAGGTGATCATGGCCAACCGGCGCGTGCTGCTGGCGGCCATCGAGACGGTGCAGGCCGGCGGCACGCCGCCGGGCGTGCTCGACGCCGCAGCGGCGGCGGCGCTCACCGGGCCCGACACCATCGACTGCATCGCGCCGGCCGGGCGCTGGGAAACCACCTGGCGCGAGGGCTGCGCCGCGAAGCGAGGACGCGCGCCCTGGCTGCAGCGCTCGGGCGCGCCGGCCGCCGACGGCCCGGGCGCCCTGACGGTGGTGCCGACCGTGGTGCCGACCGACGTGCCGACGGCATGACGCTGGCCGAGCGGGCCGCCCTGGCCGGCGCGGGCGGTGAAGCGGGCGCCGCACGCGCCGCCGCCGTCGAGGCCGTGCTGGCGCGCGTGCGCGAGGCCGGCCTCACGCAGGTGCGCATCGCCTGGGGCGACCTGCACGGCACCTTCCGCGGCAAGACGCTGGTTCTCGACGCCGACGCCTCGGCGCTGCGCGCCGCCTTCGCCGAAGGCATCGGCTTCGTCAGCACCATCCTGCTCAAGGACACCTCGGACCGCACGGCGTTCAAGGTCTTCGACCCGTCGGCGCCGGCGGCGCTGCCCGGGCTGCGCGGCGCCAACAACCTGCTGCTGCTGCCCGACCCGGCGAGCTTCGTCATGCTGCCCTGGGCCGAGCGGACCGGCTGGCTGCGCGCCGACACCTTCTTCGCCGACGGCACCGAGGTCTCGATCGACCCGCGGCGCGCGCTGCAGGGCGCGCTGGCCGCGCTGGAGCGCCGCGGCTACGGGCTCGTCTGCGGGCTCGAGGTCGAGTTCCACATCTACCGCATCGCCGACGATGCGCTCGCCGCCGCTGACGCCGCGTGGCCGGCCGAGCCGCCGGCCGTGCGCCTGCTGCACCCGGGCTACAACCTGCTCGCCGAGAACTGGGCCGACCTGGCGCACGAGGCGCTCGCCATCGTGCGCGACAGCGCGCTCGGCCTCGGCCTGCCGCTGCGCTCGCTCGAGATCGAACTGGGGCCCAGCCAGTTCGAGGCCGTCTTCGGCGCCGCCGATGCGCTGACGGCGGCCGACCAGATGCTGCTCTTCCGCAACGGCGTGCGCCAGGCGCTGCGCCGCGCCGGCTACCACGCGAGCTTCGTCTGCCGGCCGCCGCTGCCCAACGCCATCGCCAGCGGCTGGCACCTGCACCAGTCGCTGGTGCACCTGGCCGACGGGCGCAACGCCTTCACGCGCGCCAGCGCACTGCCCGGGGCGCAGCGCGGCGAGGCGCAGGCGGTGTTGTCCGAGACCGGCGCGCAGTGGCTGGCCGGGCTGCTGGCGCATGCGCGCGGCATGGCGGCGCTGTGCGCGCCGACCCTGCCCGCCTACAGCCGCTACCAGGGCAGCGTGATGGCGCCGCAGGCGGCGCTGTGGGGGCGTGACAACCGCGGCGCCATGCTGCGCGTGCTCGGCGAACCCGGCGACGGGGCCACGCGCATCGAGAACCGCCTTGGCGAGCCGATGGCCAACCCGTACCTCTACATGGCGGCACAGGTCTTCGCCGGCCTCGACGGGCTCACGCGGCGGCTCGAGCCGCCGCCGGCCACCGAGACACCCTATGCCGAGGCGCCGGTGATGCTGCCGACCTCGCTGGCCGAGGCGCTCGATGCGCTCGCCGCCGACGAGGCGATGCAGCAGGGCCTGGGCGGCCCGCTGGCGCGCGTCATCGAGACCGTGAAGCAGCAGGAGCTGGCGCGCCACGCCGCCGCCGAAGACCGCGAGGCGTGGCTGCGGCGCGAGTACTTCGGCCGCTACTGACGCGGCCGCTGGTGAGGCGGCGTGTGGCTGCCGCGCACACGGCGTGCCTGTCGTGCAGGGGCCGCAGGCCAATGCCGAGGCGGCATAGCTGCTAGACGAGCCATGCGGCTTCACGACACCGGGCCCGGCGTCGAGAATCGCGCGCCATGCCGATCCGCATCGAGTTCGTCGCCGACGATGGCCAGCGCCGCGAGGTCGAGGCCACCGAGGGCAGGAGCGTCATGTGGGCGGCGGTCGACAACGGTGTCGATGGCATCCTCGCCGATTGCGGCGGCTGCATGACCTGCGCCACCTGCCACGTCATCGTGCCGCCCGAATGGGCCGAGCGGCTGCCGCCGCGAAGCAGCGACGAGGAGGCGATGCTCGAGATGACCGCGGCCCCGCGCGAGGCGGGCAGCCGGCTGAGCTGCCAGCTCGTCGTCACCCCGGAGTTGCACGGGCTGACGCTGCGCTTGCCGCCCACACAATACTGAGTACTGAGCCCGAGCACGAGCGAAACCAGGGCGGAGGAGACGGGCCATGCGCCTGCTGGAGATAGGGGCCAAGGCCTGCGCGGTGCTGGCCGGCGTGCTGTTGACGGTGATCACGCTGATGACCTGCGTCAGCGTCATCGGCCGCAACACCACCGGCTGGACGATCGTCGGCGACTTCGAGCTCTCGGGCACGGCAGCGGGCGCCGCCATTGCGCTCTTCCTGCCGTGGTGCCAGTTCAGGCGCGGCAACATCATCGTTGACTTCTTCACCGCGAAGGCGGGTGCGGCGACGCAGGAGCGGCTCGACCGCATGGGCGCGCTCGTGCTGGCGGTGGCGATGGGCCTGCTCGCTTGGCGCACGACGATCGGCGGCCTCAGCGCCTGGCGGTCGCAAGCGGGCTCGATGATGCTCGGCTTCCCGGAGTGGATCGTCTACTGCTTCATGGTGCCGCCGATCGCGCTCACGGCGGTGATCGCGCTCACGCAGGCGGCGCGCGGGTTCGGCAGTGACGCGGGCGAAGCCGGCGCGGAGGCGCGGTCATGAGCCGCCGGGCCGCCCCAAGGCGAATGCCGCAGCGCGCAGCGCGGAGGCACTTCGAATGAGCCCGATCGCGCTCACGATCGTGATCTTCGCGCTCATGCTCGTGCTGATGGCCGTGCGCGTGCCGATCGCCATCTGCATGTTCGCCGCCGGCTGCATCGGCTACGTGATGCAGGCGGGCTGGGCGCCGCTGGCGAGCTTCCTCAACACGCAGGCCTTCGCGCGTTTCGCGAGCTACGACCTCAGCGTCATCCCGCTGTTCATCCTGATGGGCAACTTCGCCACGCAGGGAGGCATCAGCCGGGCTCTCTTCGGGTTTGCGGCGGCCGTGATGTCGCGCTTCAAGGGTGGCCTCGCGATGGCGGCGGTGATGGCCTGCGCGGCCTTCGGCGCCATCTGCGGCTCGAGCGTCGCGACGGCGGCCACGATCACGCAGGTGGCACTGCCGGAGATGAAGCGGCACGGCTACTCCGGGCGCCTGGCCACCGGCACGCTCGCCGCCGGCGGCACGCTCGGCATCCTCATTCCGCCCTCGGTGCCGCTCGTCATCTACGCCATCCTCACCGAGCAGAACATTGCCAAGCTCTTCGCGGCGGCCATGCTGCCCGGCATCATCGCGATGCTCGGCTACATGGTGGCCATCGCCGTCTACGTGCGCCTCGTGCCCGGCCACGCGCCCGAGCACGACGAGGCGCCGCGCCTGACGCTGGCATCGCTCTCTGGCATCGCGCCCATTGCCATCATCTTCATCATCGTCTTCGGCGGCATCTACGGCGGCAAGTTCACGCCCACAGAAGGCGCGGCCGTCGGTGCCGCGGCCACCTTCGTGGCGGCGCTGGCCAAGCGCGAGATCGACTGGGTCAAGTTCAAGCAGTGCTTCTATGCCACGGCCGAGTCATCGGCGATGATCTTCATGATCTTCCTCGGCGCCGACCTCATGAACTCGGCGCTGGCGCTGACGCAGGTCCCGGGGCAGCTGGCCTCGGTGGTGCAGGGCTGGGGCCTGCCGCCGCTGGCGGTGGTGGGCGCGATCCTGCTCTTCTACGTCGCGCTCGGCGCGGTGATGGACGAGCTGTCGATGATCCTGCTCACGATCCCGATCTTCTTCCCGATGGTGGTCGGGCTCGACTTCGGCCTGCCCAAGGAGAGCGTGGCCATCTGGTTCGGCATCATGGTGCTGATGACGGTGGGCTTCGGCCTGCTGGCGCCGCCGGTGGGGCTCAACGTCTACGTCGTCAACGGCATGGCGCGCGACGTGCCCATCGCCGAGAGCTACCGCGGCGTCATGCCGTTCCTCGTGAGCGACACGCTGCGCACGCTGCTGCTGCTGTTCTTCCCGGCCATCTCGCTGTGGCTGGTGAAGTACGTGGGCTAGCCGACCCCCCGGCGCCATCGGGTCACTCAGGGAAATCCTTGAAGTCGCCCGGCCGGCCGGCCCGTTAACTTCGAACATTGCCTTCGAACACTTTCACCCGCCCGGAGACCCATCCCATGAAACGCCGCTCCCTCCTGCAAGGTGCGACCGCGATCACGGCCGCCGCCACGCTCGGCACGCCGCTGGCGGCGCTGGCGCAGCAGACCGTGACGCTCAAGTTCCACACCTTCATGGCGCCGATGAGCGCCGTCTGGCTCACCATGCACAAGGCATGGATGGAGAAGGTCGAGAAGGAGAGCGGCGGCCGCATCAAGTTCGAGGCCTACCCGGCGATGCAGCTCGGCGGCCAGCCGCCGCAGCTCTACGACCAGGCGCGCGACGGCGTCGTCGACATCGTCTGGGTGCTGCCCGGGTGGACGGCCGGCCGCTTTCCGCGCGTCGAGGTCTTCGAGCTGCCGTTCATGATGAACAACGCCGAGGCCACCTCGAAGGCGTACTGGGAGTACTTCCAGACGCAGTGCCCGGACGAGTTCAAGGAGACGCACCCGATCGCCCTGCACGTGCACGGGCCGGGCATGTTCCACTCGGCCAGCAAGCCGATCAGGAGCGTCGCCGACCTGCGCGGCATGAAGGTGCGCGGCCCCACGCGGCTGGTGACCAAGATGCTCGGCTCGGTGGGCGCCACGCCGGTGGGCATGCCGCTGCCGCAGATCCCCGATTCGCTCAGCAAGGGCACGATCGACGCCTGCGTCATCCCCTGGGAGGTGGTGCCGTCGGTGAAGGTGCACGAGCTGTGCAAGCACCACAGCGAGTTCGACAACACCGCCGGTGCGCTGTACACGTCGGCGTTCATCATGACCATGAACAAGCCGAAGTACGAGTCGCTCGCGCCCGACCTGAAGAAGGTGATCGACGCCAACTCCGGCGCGGCCACCTCGGCCTGGCTGGGCAAGGTGCAGCAGGCCAACGACGTGCCGGGCCGCAAGGCGGCCGTCGACCGCGGCAACACGATCTACCAGTTCACCGCCGCGCAGCGGCAGGAGTTCATCAAGCTCTCGTCGAACATCGACGAGGAGTGGGTGGCCGACATGGACAAGCGCGGGTTCAAGGGGGCGCAGCTGCTCTCGAGCGCCAGGGCGCTGATCGCCAAGCACGGCAAGGGCTGAAGGGGCTGAACGGGCTGCGGGCATCGAAGGCCCGACAGCGCGCAGCATCGTCGACGACGCAACGAGGGGCCCGCTGGGCCCCTCGGCATTCCGGCCGGCCGGGCTTCAGAACCTCGCGCCGTAGCGCGCCAGCACCTCCGGCAGCGCGTGCCGCAGGTGCAGCGACAGCCCGAGCGCCGCCATGTGGTTGCCGTTGCGAGCCAGGATGCGCTCGGCGAGCGGCAGCAACTCGTTCTCCTCGTAGTGCGCGTGCTCCTCGTAGCGGGTGACGAGCGAGCGCACGCGCGCGGCGAGCTCGGCGCCGGCGAGCGCCGCGTCCTGCCCCTTGGCGAGGCGCTTGAGCGAGGGCTCGATCGCCTCGAAGGCGGCCTCGACGTCGCGGTGCTCCTGCGTCAGCTGGTCGACGATCGCCCGCACCTGGTCATGCTCGGCGCCGGGCGTGGCGCTGGCGAGCACGGCCGGGAACAACTCGCGCTCCTCCTCCAGGTGGTGCTCGTAGACCACGGCACGGAAGAAGCGCTGCGTCTCCGCGGCCACGGCGCGGGCGCGCGCCACCGCCTCGGCGAGCGCAGGCAACGCGGCCAGCGACGACAGATGCTGCAGGATGCCCTCGTGGCAGCGCGAGAACCCGGCGATCGGCTCGGGAGGGTCCGCGGCGGGGCCCGGTGCGGTGGTGGCGAGGGCGGCATTCATCGGCGGCTCCGGTCGGGGGAAGGAGAAGAGGAGTGAGGATGAGGGCGGCTCGCTGGGCCGGCCAAGCCGAACCGGCGACCACCCAGACCGAAGGTAAGCGCGCCGCGCCCGCGCGGCCTTGACAGCGGTCAAGCGAGCGGTGGAGCGCCCGGGCGAGCGCTCGCTCAAGCGCGCGCTCAAGAAAACGATGAAGCAAGCGGCGACGCGAGCGGTCAGGCGAACGGCAAGCGCGCGGTCGAGCGAGCGGTCAAGCGAGACCGCTGCGCCGGGCCAGGTCGCGGCCGAGCCAGGCGGCGCCGCGCACGCCGGAGGCGTCGCCGTGCACGCTGGCGGCCAGGCGCGTGCGCACGGGTTCGCGCACGCCGCCGCTCACCACCCATGGGTGCCACAGCTGCGGCACGCGCTCGTACAGATGGGCCATGCGCGACAGGCCGCCACCGAGCACGACGATGTCGGGGTCGAGAAGGTTGATGACGGCGGCGAGCGAGCGCGCCAGCCGCGACGCGTGGCGTTCGAGCGTGGCGGCGCAGGCGGCATCGCCGCATGCCGCGGCGGCGGCGATCTGCTCGCCGCTCAGGTGCCCGGCAGCGCCGTGCTCGCGATGGTCGCGCGCCAGCCCCGGCCCGCTCACCAGCGTCTCGATGCAGCCGGCGTGGCCGCAGTAGCAGCTCCACAGCGGGTCGAGCGCGGCGTCACGCCACGGCAGCGGGTTGTGCCCCCACTCGCCGGCGACGCCGTTGGGCCCGGTGAGCACGCGCCCGTGCACGGCGATGCCGGCACCGACGCCGGTGCCGAGGATGGCGGCGAAGACGACGCCGTGGCCGGCGCCGGCGCCATCGGTCGCTTCCGAGAGCGCCAGGCAGTTGGCGTCGTTGGCCACCGCCACCGGCTGGCCGACGGCGGCTTCGAGGTCGCTGCGCAGCGTGCGGCCGTTCAGGCACTGCGAATTGCAGTTCTTCATGCGCCCGTCGGCGGTGACGGTGCCGGGCGTGCCGATGCCGATGCTCACCGCGCCGCCCGCCGCCTTCCTGGCGTGCTGCACGAGGCCGGCGAGCATGGCCAGCGTCGCGGCGTAGTCGCCGGCCGGCGTGGCCACGCGCTCGCGCCACAGCACCTCGCCGGCGGCGCGCTCGCCACCGGCGCTGCCACCGCTGCCGCCGCCTTCGGCGCCGAGCAGCACCGCCTCGGTCTTGGTGCCGCCGAGGTCGATGCCGAGCATCGTGGCCGGCCTTGCAGCGGCCGTTCTGGCGGCCGTTCTGGTGGACGTCAAGGCGGCCGTCACAGCGGCATCGTGCGCGCCTCCAGCCACGCGCGCGCCGCGCTGCTCACCCGTGGCGCCAGCCGTTCGCGCACGGTGGCGTGGTAGGCGTTCAGCCAGGCGATCTCGTCGGCGCGCAGCAGGGCGCGGTCAATGCAGCGCCCATCGATCGGGCACAGCGTCAGCGTCTCGAACTCGAGGAACTCGCCGAAGGTGGTGCCCTCGGGCGTGCTCGCCGGCACGTTGAGCACGAGGTTCTCGATGCGCACGCCCCATTGGCCCGGCCGGTACAGGCCCGGCTCGATGGAGGTGATCATGCCCGGCTCCATCGCCATGTGCGGCTCGGGGATCGTGCGGCTGATGCTCTGCGGGCCCTCGTGCACGTTGAGGAAGTAGCCCACGCCGTGGCCGGTGCCGTGGCCGAAGTCCAGGCCCTCGGCCCACAGCGGCGCGCGCGCGATGGCGTCGATCATCGGGCTCAGCGTGCCGCGCGGGAAGCGCGTGCGCGAAAGCGCCATCGTGCCCTTGAGCACGAGCGTGAAGTCGCGCTTCATCGCCGCGCTCACCGCGCCCACGGGCCACACGCGCGTGATGTCGGTGGTGCCGCCGAGGTACTGGCCGCCGCTGTCGATGAGCAGCAGGCCTCCTTCACCAGGATTCACCGTGATCACGGCGTGGCTCTCGGGCGTGGCGCGGTAGTGCGGCATCGCCCCGTTGGCGTTGAAGCCGGCGATGGTGGAGAACGACAGGCCGACGAAGCCCGGTCGGCGCGCGCGCGCCGCCGAGAGCCGCTCGTCGATGGTGAGCTCGGTGACCACGCCGTGCGGGCGGCCGGGCGCGAGCGCCTCCTCCATCCAGGCGTAGAACTCGCACATCGCCGCGCCGTCCTCGATCATCGCCTCGCGCACGTGGGCGGCCTCGGCGTCGGTCTTGCGGCTCTTGGCGAGCGTGCTCGGGTTGATGGCCTCGATCACCTTGCAGCCGGCGCCCACGCATTGGCGCAAGCCGAGCGTGATGCGCTTGGGGTCGATGAGCAGCGCATCGGCGGCGCCGAGCGCGGCCAGCGCCGCGCCGGCCTGCGCATAGGGCAGCACCTCGATGCCGTCGGCGGCGAGCGCGGCGCGTTCGGCGGCGGCGATCTTGACCGCGCCGCCGGCGCCGGTGTCGACATCGGCGAACAGCCGGCCGCCGGCGCCGTCGAGCAGCAGGTGGGCCATGAAGACGGGGTTGTATTCGACGTCGCTGCCGCGCAGGTTGCTGATCCAGGCGATGTCGTCGACCGTGGAGACGAAGTGATGCGTCGCGCCCTGCGCGGCCATGGCGCGGCGCACGAGCGCGAGCTTGTCGCGGCGCGGCCGCGGCGCATGCGGCGCCACATGCGCGTACACCGGCTGCGCCGGCAGCGGCGGGCGCTCGGGCCAGATGGCGTTCAGCGGGTCGGTGTCGGTGCGCAGCGTGATGCCGGCCGCCTCGAGCCGCGACTTCAAGGCCTGGGCCGCGCCGAGCCCGAGCACCTGGCCATCGACGGCTACGGTGCCGCCGCGCGGCACCTGCTCGATCATCCAGTCGATGTGCGCCGGTGCTGCCGCGGAGACGATGCGCACGAGCTCGATGCCGCTGCCGGCGAGCTCGGCCTCGGCCTGCACCCAGTAGCGGCTGTCGGCGAAGAGCGCCGCGGCGCGCCGCCCGACGACGAGCGTGGCCATCGAACCCGTGAATCCCGACAGCCACTGCCGCCCCTGCCAGCGCTCGGGCAGGTACTCGGAAAGATGCGGATCGGCGCTCGGCACCAGCAGCGCATCGATGCCCTCGCGCGCGAGCACGTCACGCAGCTGGGTGATGCGGGCACGGAATGGGGAGGTGCGGGTGTCCATCGGGGCTCCGGGACGCCGGGGAGGCGGGGAAGGGCACAAATTCTAGGTGGCAGGCCCTTGGCACGTACGCGGGGTGGTCGGGGGAAAAGCGCGTGCAAGAAAGAAGGCGGCCCCGGAGTGCGAGCTCCGGGGCCGAAAACGTCTCGCAGTGAGAACGTAGGAGGAATCTTCCGATCGGCCTGCCGGCCGTCTGCCGACAGGTGCCGACAGGTGCCGACAAGTGTCGGCAGGTCGATGAGCGGGTCGGGTCGGCTACAGATGAAACGATCGGCGGCAGCAGAAAGCCGCAAAGGCTGGCGCGGCGATCAGCCGCGCGCTGCCTCGGCCGCGGCACGCGCCAGCTGTGCGGGCGTCGGGTCGCTGGTGGCGAGGTGGTCCACCGTGCCCAGCATGCCCAGCGTCATCAGCAGGGCGAGAGAGAAGGCGGTCAGGCGTTGCAGGGCGGCTTGGCGGGGGGTGTTCATGGCGGCTCCGAAGGTGTGTCTGTGGGGCTGAATGTCTTGTCGTTGGGTGCACTCTAGGTTCCCGTGCGGCGCGTCGCCAGGGGCACACGACCGGTGGCCGGCTGGCCGCGATGGGCTGCGGCTGAACGCGATGAACCGCGCCCGGCCGTGCCGAATCCAACCCTGCATGGCTGCCGCGCCCGGCAGGCCGTTCGTGAAGGCTTTGGCTCGTTGTGCCTTTGGTGGTGGCAGCCGGCGAGCCGACCCCACCAATTGAGGCCTTCCCCGGGCTTTGTTCGACGGCGCGGCTGTGGCAGTCTTTGCTGCAATCGGGTCAGGCGCCTCGTTTGCCGGCAGTACGCGGGGAGCGGCAGCAGCGCGTTGAAGTCCGTGTGTGTCAGCGACAGCCTCCGCTGTCATCGGCCAAGGGAGTCCGTGCATGAGTCGTTCGACCGATCTGGTGCCGCGCGCGTCGGCTTCGATCCCGCTGGCCCACATGCGCACCGTGTTCCGCGTCCACGATGTGGAAAAGCGCCTGGACAAGCTGCCCCCGCGCGAGCACGAGACGTTGCGCGCCACCTACGAGCGCATGCTCGAGAAAGGGGCGGAGCGCTTCCAGGTCAAGCCCTCGGGCCTGCCGGCCATGGAGCACCTCTACGAGGAGCTGCCCAACTTCACCGAGGTGCTCGACGACATCCGCCGCCAGCTCGCGCTGTGCCACGACAGCCGCGACGCGCTCGAGATCACGCCGATGCTGCTGCTCGGCCCGCCGGGCATCGGCAAGACGCATTTCGCGCGCGAAGTGGCCAAGCTGCTCGGCACGGGGCTCGGCTTCGTCTCGATGAGCAGCCTCACCGCCGGCTGGCTGCTCAGTGGCGCCAGCAGCCAGTGGAAGGGCGCGCGGCCGGGCAAGGTCTTCGAGACGCTGGTCGACGGCGTCTACGCCAACCCGGTGATGGTGGTCGACGAGATCGACAAGGCGCGCACCGAGCACGCCTACGACCCGCTCGGTGCGCTCTACAGCCTGCTCGAGCACGACACGGCCGAGGCCTTCACCGACGAGTTCGCCGAGGTGGCCATCGACGCCAGCCAGGTCATCTGGGTGGCGACGGCGAACGACGACCGCACCATCCCCGAGCCCATCCTCAACCGCATGAACGTGTTCGAGGTGCTGGCGCCCGACCGCGACGCGGCGCGCCAGATCGCGAGCCGGCTGTACAGCAGCATCCGCGCCGCGCACGACTGGGGTCAGCGCTTCGAGCCCGAGCCGAGCGAGGCGGTGCTCGAGCGCATGGCGGCGATGGCGCCGCGCGAGATGCGCCGCGCCTGGATGACGGCCTTCGGCAATGCACGCCTGGCCGGCCGCGCCGCGCTGGAGCTGGCCGACCTGCCCGACGCGGGCCTGCGCCGCACGCCGATGGGGTTCGTGCAGTAGAGAGCGCCGCGCTGGCGCAAGACCGCCAAAGCGCGAAAGCGCGAGAGCACGCGGGCGCGGGCGCCGGCCGTCGTCAGGCGGTGACGAGGCTGCGGCCGCCGCGAATCACGCGCCGCTTGCCGGCCTGCTTGCCGGCGTACATCGCGGCGTCGGCGCGCTTGAGCAGGTCGCTGCCGCTGTCGCCGTCCAGCGGCGCGATCGCGTAGCCCACCGTCAGGCCGACCTCGCAGCGCTGGCCGGCCGCGTCGAAGGGCTTGTCGAAGGCGGCGAGCAGCTTGCGCCCGAGCGCGAGCGCAGCACCGTCGTCCTCCAGGCCCGCGGCGAGCACGACGAACTCGTCGCCGCCCAGGCGCGCCACGAGGTCGCTGCCGCGCAGCTGCGCGCGCAGCCGCTCGCCCACCGCGACCAGCAGCGCATCGCCCACGTCGTGCCCGTAGCGGTCGTTCACGGGCTTGAAGCCGTCCAGGTCCAGCAGGTACAGCGCCGTCATCCGCTGCGGACCGCTGCCGCGCAGGGCCGCTTCGAGGGGGCGTTGCAGACCGCGCCGGTTGAGCAGGCCGGTGAGCGCATCGGTCTCGGCAAGGCGGCGCTGCGCATCGGCTTCGAGCTGCATGCGGTCGGCGTCGCGGTGGATGCTGTGCACGCGCAGCCCGAGCACCGCCATCCACGCCGTCATCTCGATCATCGTCGTGAAGGGGTACACGTGCTGGGTCCAGAAGGTCGGCTCGATGTAGCCGCGCAGCAGGCCCGCCGCGCCGACCGCGCCGAGGAAGTAGACCAGCCAGCCGCCGAGGATGACGAGCGCCACGCGCTCGCCGCGGCGGGCGCGCACATAGGCCACCGGCACGACCGCGAACGCGGCCGCCAGGCCGAGCACGGTGACCATCGTCTGCGTGGCACGGTAGCCGATGAGCCCGCCGAGGTTGGCCACGAGGCCGAGCACGGCCAGCGCGCCCATCGTGCGCATCAGGCGCGAGGCGAGCGGGCTCACCTCGGGCACCGCCAGCGTGGCGTGCATGAAGGGCGCGCCCGCCGCCACCGCGAGCAGCACGCCCAGTGGCGCCACCTGCATCGAGATCTCCGGCCACTGCGGCCACAGCCACTGCGGGCCGATGCCGAAGTAGGCGAGCATGAAGACCATGTTGCCCACCAGCAGCAGCGCGTAGTAGCCGAAGACGTTGTCGCGCAGGTTCAGCCAGTGCAGCACGCTGTACATCAGCATGCACAGCGCGACGCCGAAGAGCAGGCCCTGCACCAGCTGCACGCGCGCCTCGTAGGCGGTGAAGGAGGCCTGCGTGCGCAGCGTGATCGGCACCACCATCGAGCTGAGCGTCTGCACGCGCAGCAGGACTTCGTGTTCACCTGCGGCGAGCGTGAGCGGTGCCGCGTGCGTGCGGCTGGCCAGCGGCCGCTCGCTGCCGCGGAGGTGGTTGCCCAGCACGTGGTGCGTGACCACCTGCCCGTCTTGCAGCAGGTACAGGTCGATGCGGTTCAGCGGCGGGTAGTCGATCTCGAGCACGCGCCGCGCCGCCTCGGGCCCCGGCACGACGAGGCGCGCGCGCAGCCAGATGGTCTCGTCGCGGCGGCCGAGGTTGCCCGGCACGCCTTCGGGGCGGGCGAAGCGCTGCGGCTGGCCGGCCAGCGTGGCTGCATCGAAGCGGTTGTCGGGGTCGGCGAGCAGCGTCACCGCGGGCCACAGGGCGATGTCGGCACGGCCGTCCAGCGTCAGGCGTTCGACTTCGGAGGCGGGGCCGGCACCCGAGGCCGGCACGGCGCCGCCGGCAAGCGCCAGCAGGAGAGCCAGGGCGAAGGCGCGCGCGCCGATGCCGCGCATCGCCGGCAGCAGGCGGGGGAGCAGGGTGAAGACGGCGCGCATGACCAGAGGGGTATCGGTGGCATCGCCGCATCGCTTGAGCGCCGAGCGCCGGCCGCGCGGCCGGAGTGCACGGCCCCAGCGGCCAGAATGCACGCATGACCGCACGAGACGTACGACGCGCCGTGGCCGGCGGCGCGCTGGTGATGGTTGCGCTCTCGAGCGCCGCGCAGGACACCCCTCCCGCCGCTCCCTCCCCGACCGGCGCCGGTCCCGACTCCGCGCGGCGCCCGAAGGTGGGCCTGGTGCTCGGCGGTGGCGGCGCGCGCGGCGCCGCGCACATCGGCGTGCTCGAGGCGCTCGAGAACCTGCGCGTGCCGGTCGACTGCGTCGCCGGCACCAGCATGGGCGCGCTCGTCGCCGGCGCCTGGGTGGCCGGCATCTCGCCGGCACAGATGCGCGAGGAGCTCGCGCGCGCCGACTGGGCCGACATGTTCCAGGACAACCCGGACTACGCCGAGCTCAACCACCGCAACAAGCGGCTCTCGCAGCGCTTCCTGCCCGGCAGCGAGACCGGGCTCACCGCGGGCGGTGCGGTGACGCCGCCCGGCGTGGTGTCGGCGCAGAAGATCAAGCTCTTCTTCAACCGCCTCGTGCGTGCCGATGCCGGTGAGCGCCGCATCGAGGAGCTGCCGCTGCCGGTGTCGATCATCGCCACCGACATCGGCACCGGTGCGCGCGTCGTGCTGCGCGAGGGCAGCCTGACGCAGGCCATGCGCGCCAGCATGTCGGTGCCCGGGCTGCTGGCGCCGCTGGAGCTCGAGGGCCGCAAGCTCGTCGACGGCGGCCTCACCGACAACCTGCCCGTGCGCGAGGTGCGCGAGCGCTGCGGCGCCGAGGTGGTGATCGCCGTCAACGTCGGCACGACGCCGCTCAAGCCCGAGGAGGTGCGGGGCCTGCTCACCGTGAGCGCGCAGGTCATCGCCCTGCTCACCGAGCAGAACGTGCAGGCCACGATCGCCACGCTGACGCCGCGCGACATCGTCATCCAGCCCGACCTCGGCAGCATCGGCGCGGCCGACTTCGAGCGCCATGCCGACGCGGCGCTGCGCGGCCGCATCGCCGCCGATGCCAGCGCCGCGCGGCTGAAGGCGCTGGCCGTGGGCGAGGCGGCCTGGATGCGCTGGCGCCAGGGCCTCGCCGTCGGCCTGCCCGACCCCACGCGCAGCCGCCCGCGCATTCACGAGGTGCAGGTGGTGGGCTTGTCGCGCGTCAGCGAGGCGGTGGTGCGGCGCTACCTCGCGCAGGCCGTGGGCGAGCCGCTGGACACGAAGGCCCTCGACCAGGCGCTCGGCCGTGTCTACGGCGACGGCTGGTACGAGCGCGTCGACTACGCCGTGCTGCGCGAGGGCGAGCGCAACGTGCTGCGCGTGATGCCGGTGGAAAAGGGCTGGGGCCCGGACTACCTGCGCCTGGGCCTCAGGCTGGACAGCAACTTGAGCCAGGGCAGCAGCTACCTGCTGCGCGCCGGCTACCACCGCACGTGGATGGTGCCGATGGGCGCCGAGATGCTCGTCGTCGGCGAGCTCGGCAGCAGCACCGGTGCCAGCGTCGAGTGGCTGCAGCCGCTCACCGCCGACCGCGAGTGGTTTGCCGACCTGATGGCCGAATACCGGCGCGAGCGCAGCGACTACTTCTTCCTCGAGCAGCGCGTGGCCGAGTACCGCAGCGTGCGCTATCGCTTCGAGGCCACCGGCGGCTACAACCTCAGCCTCGTCGGCACGCTGCGCGCCGGCTGGCGGCAGACGCGCGTCAGCCGCGAGCTCGAGACCGGCATCGACATCCTCGCCGCGGTGCCCGAGCGCGGCAGCGGCGGCTGGCTGCTCGCCGCCGACCTCGACCGCCTCGACCGCCTGTACTTCCCGCGCAGCGGCTGGAGTGCCGCGGCCGAGTGGTACCACGGCCACACCGGGGGCGACGGCAGCGACTACACGCGCACGAGCCTGGACCTGCGCGGCGCCGCGCCGTGGCGCGACTACGTGCTCGGCTCGCGATTCACCTGGGTGGGCTCGCCGACCGGCCGGCTGCCCATCCACGACTCGGGGCGGCTCGGCGGCTTCCTCAACCTCACCGCCTTCGCCAGCGGCCAGCTCATCGGCGACGACGTGGCCTATGCCCATGTGCGCGGCGAGCGCATCATCGGCCGCCTGCCTCTCGGCCTGCGTGGCGACATGCGCCTCGGGCTCGCGGTGGAAAGCGGCAAGATCGCCAAGCCCTACACGGTGCAGAAGCGCAACGGCTGGCTGCACTCGCTGGCCGTCTACCTCGGCGGCGAGACGCCGCTCGGGCCGGTGTACCTGGGCGTCGGATACGGCAGCGGCGGGTCGACGAACGCGTACCTCTTCATCGGCACGCCCTGAGCCGAATCCAGAGCCGAACCTCGGGTTGCGTCTCGAGCCGAATCTCGGGCCGAGCGGGCACGGCGGTGCGCGCCCGGCCTTCGCCCACTCGGGCAAGGCTGCCCATGCGGCGCGCTCGCCGGCGTCGATGAGGGCCTGGCGCTCGCTCGCCGTGCCCGGGGCGCGCGGCGGCAACGGCGGGGCGATGAGCAGGTCGGCATCGCCGGCCTCGTGCTCGGCCAGCGCCCGCATCATCAGGCGCGGCGAGTGCAGCAGCACCCCGAGCAGGCCGCCGGCGTGCCGAGGCCCCGGGTCGACCAGGGTGTTGACGGCGATGATCCGCTCGGCGCCCAGGGCGCGCGCGGCGTGCACCGGCAGCGGGCTGACCAGGCAGCCGTCGAGGTAGCGGCGGCCGCCGAATCCGGCCGGCACGAAGAACCCCGGCATCGCCGCCGAAGCCGCGACGGCGCTGCCCGCGTCGCCGTGCGCCAGCAGCGCGAGCGCGCCGGTGGCGGCATCGGTGGCCACGGCAGCGAAGCGCATCGGAAAGGCCTCGATGCGCTGGCACGGCAGATGGCGCCGCATCAGCGCCTCCAGGCCCGACGCGTGCCACAGCCCCTGCCAGGACAGCGCCCAGCGCTTGAGGTGCGCGACGACGACCTCGTGTGCCGCGCACTCGATCTCGGCCGCTGTGCGGCCGGCGGCGAAGAGCGCGCCGATGACCGCGCCGACGCTCGTCCCGACCACGAGGTCGGGCCGGATGCCGGCCGCCGCCAGCGCCTTCAGCACGCCGATCTGCGCGTAGCCGTGCAGGCAGCCGCCGGAAAGAACGAGGGCCGTGCGTGGAGCGCGCGGCTGGGTCATGGCGGGACTGCTTCGTGCATGCGCTCGGTGGCGGACCGGCTGGATGACCTGCTGGACCTGCCGGAAGGCGGTGGCGCGGGTTTGCACGATGGAATCTCCTGTTCAGGCCGCCGAAGGGCTGTGCTAGCGTGGTCCGGGTTAGGCGCGATGCCGATCCGGCCACGGTTTGGACGTTGCGCCGCGAGCGTTGGAGCCACCATGGGAGCCAGCGTGGTCATGGCCAAGGAGAGCGCAAGGGGCGGACGCAGCGGGCAGGGCGCGCAGAAAGGGCAGAGCGCGCCCGCCGACCTGTGCATCCGCCTGCTCGGCACCGTCGAGCTGCGCCGCGGCGGCGCGGAGCTGCCGCTGCCCCCATCGCGCCGCACGCGCGCGCTGCTCGGCTACCTGGTCGCGACCGCGACGCCGCAGTTGCGCTCGGCGTTGTGCGACCTCTTGTGGGAGGGCCCGGACGATCCGCGCGCGGCGCTGCGCTGGAGCCTGACCAAGCTGCGCGCCATCGTCGACGACGCGGCGGCGCAGCGGCTGCTCGCCGACCGTGAGCGCGCGGGCTTCGTCGCCCTGCACTGCCAGGTCGACACGGTGCGCGTGCACTCGCTGCTGGCCGCCGGCGTCGAGACGGCCGCGCTCGAAGCGCTCGAAGAGGCGGCGCGGCTGCTGCAAGGCGAGTTTCTCGACGGGCTCGACCTGCCGGCCTGCTACCGCTTCCACCACTGGTGCATGGCCGAGCGCGAGCGCCACGGCGCGCTGCGCCGCCGCCTGCTCGAGGCCCTGGTTGCGCGACTCGCCGGCGAGCCCCAGCGCGCCTTGCCGTACGGCCGCGCGATGGTCGCCGCCGACCCGCTGGCCGAGGCCGCGCATGCGACGCTCGTGCGCCTGCTGGCCGCTGCCGGCCACTACCCCGAGGCCGAGCGCCACCACGAGTGGGCGCGCGACCTGCTGCAGCGCGAGGTGGCGCTGCCGGCGGGCGGGCCGCTGGACGACGCGATTCATCGTGCGCGCCGCGAGCTCCGCGCCGCGGCCGCCACGCCCGTGCCCGTGCCGCAGGCCGAGGTGGCTGCATCATCCGAAGCCTTGCCGCGCGACGCGCCGCAAGCCGTGCCGCAAGTCGTGCCGCAAGTCGGGCCGGACGCCACTCCGGCGGCGGCGGCGCCGCAAGCCGCGCCCTTGCCGGCACCGCCGCTGCACGATGGGCCGCCTCAGGCGCGCCCGCTGCTCGGCCGCGCCGCCGAGCGGCGCGCCGTCGCCGAGTTGCTCGCCGCCGGCCGCGGGCGCAGGCGCTTGCTGTTCTTCGCCGGCGAGCCGGGCATCGGCAAGACGCGGCTGCTCGACCACCTGGCCGAAGGCGCGGCCGCCGCGGGCCGGCGCGTCATCCGCGGCCGCTGTTTCGAAGCCGAGATGGTGCGGCCCTACGGGCTGTGGCTGGACGCACTGCGCGGCGTCGCCACCGAGGGTGTGCCGCCCGAGACGCTGGCCGAGGCCGCGCCGCTGCTGGCCGGGCAGCGGGTCGAAGGCGGCAACCGTGAGCGGCTCTTCGACGCCGCCGCCGCGCTGCTGCGCAGCATGGCCGAGGTGCAGCCGCTGGCGCTGCTGCTCGACGACCTGCAGTGGATCGACGAGGGCTCGGCCGCGCTGCTGCACTTTCTGGCCCGCACGCAGCAGGACGGAGCGGCAGCGCTGATCTTCGCCGGCGCGGCGCGCGCCGGCGAGATCGACGACAACCGCTGGGCCAAGGGCCTGCTGCAATCGCTCAGGCGCACCGACGGCCTGCAGCGCCTGGACCTCGGCCCGCTCGGCGAGAGCGAGGCACGCACGCTGCTCGGCGGCGCCGCCATCGACGCCGCGCTCGCCCTGCGCCAGAGTGGCGGCAACCCGCTGTTCCTGATCGAGCTGGTGCGCGCGGCCGGCCGCGGCGGCGAAGGCAGCGGGCGCAGCATCGATGCCCTCATCGACGAGCGGCTCGCCGCGCTCGAGGACGGCGAGCGCTACCTGCTCGGCTGGGCGGCCGCGCTCGGCCGCGAGATCCAGCCCGAACTGCTCGCCGCGGCGGCCGGCGTGTCGCTCACCGAGGTGCTGGCGCGATTCGAACGGTGCGAGCGCCGCGGCCTGCTCGCGCCCACCGGGCAAGGGCAGCTCGACTTCGCGCACGACCTCGTGCGCCAGGCGGTCTATCGCTCGATGTCGCAGCCGCACCGGCGTGCCGTGCACCGCCAGATCACGCGCGTGCTGCAGGCCGCCAGCGCCGACGACCCCTGGCTGCACGGCGAGATCGTGCGCCACGCGGGCCTCGCCGACGATGCGCTGGCCGCGGCGCGTGCCTGCCTGGCGGCCGGCGAGCACTGCCTGCGCGTCTTTGCCAACGCCGAGGCGACGGGCGTGGCCGAGCTCGGCCTCGAGCATGTCGGCGCACTGGCCCCGGGGCCCGAACGTGTGCGCCTCGAGATCGGCCTGTTGCGCCTGCGCGTATCCGCCGCGGCCGGGCCCGAGGGCGCGCGGCTGCCGGCGCTCACCGAGCGCATCGAGAGCGCCATCGCGGCGGCCGAGGCGTTGGCGCTGCATGCCGAGGCCGCGGCGGGCTGGGAGATCCTCGCCTTCGTGCAGCAGCGTTCGAGCGAGCCCGACAAGACGCTGGCCTCGACGCTGGCAGCCGAACGCCTGACGCAGCGGGCCGATCCGGCCACGCATTGCCAGCAACTGGCCAACAGCGGGCGCTGCCTGCTGGACATCGAAGCCGACCCCGTGCGCGGCCGCGCCCTGCTCGAGGAAGCTTCCGAGCTGGCCGCCGCACTCGGCCTGCGCGTCATGGAGATCGAGTGGGGGCGCGGCCTGCTGGCGCGCAACGACGGTGACCTCGACGGCGCCCGCGAATCGCTGGCGGGCGCCGTGGCGCTGGCGCGCGCCGCCGAGAACCACTGGCGCGAGTACGAGTGCATGGTCTGGCTGGCGACGGTGGAGCTCGAGCAGGGGCGCTTCGCCGATGTGCTGCGGCATGTGCAGGAGATCCTGGCCGCCGCGGCGCTCATGGGCGACATGCCGGCGCCGTTTGCGCAGGGACTCGCCGCGCTGGCGCGCCTGCGCATGCGTGAAGGGACAGGCGACGCTGTGCACGAAGGTGCAGGCGACGCTGCACACGAAGGTGCCGGCGACGGTCCGCACGAGGGTGCAGGCGAAGATGCCGGCGAGGCGCTTGCGGCCAGCCTCGCCGCGCTGCGTGCACTGGACGACAAGGCGCACCTCGCCTACCTGCTCAACGAGGCTGCAGCGCTGGCGCTGGGCGACGGCCGGCCCGAGGCGGCCGCCGCCTGCGCCGACGAGGCGCTGGCGGCGGCGCGCGCGGTGCGCCGCCCGAGCGAGGTGGCCGTGGCGCTCGCGCGGCTGGTCAGTGCCGGCGGCGGCGCGGCGGCCGAGGCGCCTTCACGCGCTGCCCTGCGCGCCGCCTCGCGGGCGGCGGCAACGGGCGCGAGGGCAGCCCCCGGCGCTACAACGCTGGTTCCAACACCGGCGCAGTAACGTTCAGACTTCTTACCGCAACCCGGAGATGGCCATGGCACGCATCGTCGTCGAACGCAGCTTCGACTCTCCACAGTCCGACGCCGACATGAAGATCGTGGCCGACCGCGAACGGCCCTGTCTCGCCGCCTATCAGGTGGCCTGGAAGCGCAGCGTCATCTCGACCGACCGCAAACGCATCATCTGCGAGTACGAGGCGGCCGATGCCGAGACGATGCGCCGCATCCAGCGCGAAGCCGGTGCGCAGTTCGACCGCGTCTGGGTCGGCGACGTCATCGAGTAGGCGGCTCGCTCCGGCACAGGCCGCCCGCCGACTTCGATCCAACCCCTGGCGCCGAAGTTGCGGCGCACTTGCTCACACGCATTGGAGACAGCCATGCAGAAGACCCGGAGGGCCATCCTCGGCACGACGGCGCTTGCCGTGCTCGCGGCGGCGGCATCGCTCGTGCCGCGCGCGGTCCGCGCGCAGGCCGATCTGCTCGACGGCAAGGTCTTCGTCACGACCGAAGGGGAGCGTGGCAAGCCGGCCGACGTCGACAACGTCCTCACCTTCAGCGGTGGCAAGTTCCACTCGAAGGCCTGCGACCAATGGGGCTATGACAAGGGCACGGTCAAGGCCACGCGGGCCGGCGATGCGATCCACTTCGAGACCGAGACGCGCAGCGAGAAGTACGAGACGCGGCAGGTCTGGAAGGGCGTGATCAAGGGCGACACGATCGAGGGCACGAAGACGGTCTACAGGAAGCCGAGCTTCTTCCGCCCGAACCCCGATCCGATCGAAGGCTGGTTCAAGGGCGCGCTGAAGCCCTAGCCCAGGAGCGCGGGCGGGCCAGAGCCGGGGCAGCGCCCGCCGGCGCCGACGGAACCGACAACGCTTCGTCTACGCGCCGGCGCGCGGCAGCACGTCGGCGAACATCTCCATGCGCTTCCACTTCGCCTCCGGCGTCGCGCAGCCCGCGCGCGGCACGTAGGGCGAGGGTTCGGCCGCGGCCAGGCGGTGCACGTAGCGCGGGCAGTTGGGGAAGATGCGCTCGGCGCGCACGCGCACGATCAGTTGCGCGCCGACGAAGTGCGCGCGCAGCGGGTCGTCCTCGGCGACGCTCGCGCGGCCGTTCACGCGCAGCCGGTTCGGCCGCTCGAAGTCGATGAAGAGCAGGCCCACCGAGGCATTGACGAGCAGGTTGCCGAGGCTGCGGAACATGCCGTTGCCGTCGTAGCTCGGGAAGGCGAGTTCGTCGTCGGCGGTGACGCGCACGAAGCCCGGGTCGCCGCCCTTGTACGAGCAGTCGGGCCGTCCCTGCGCATCGGCGCTGGCCAGGAAGAACAGCGAGCGGCTCTCGATGAAGTTGCGGTCCTCGGCCGTGAAGGCACTGCGCCCGAGCCGCTCGTCGAGCCGGTCGGCGAGGCGACGCGTGTCGAAGCGGTCCTGCAGCGAGCGCATGCCGGCGTGGTAGGTCGGGTGGTCCATCGGCTCACTCCTCTTGCGTGAAGATCACCGGCCGTGCCGGTGCCTTGTTCACATGCAGCTGGAACAGGTCCGGGCGCGCGTAGTGCCCGGCCACGTCGAGGCTGCGGCGGGCCACGCCGACGCGCTCGAGATCGAGCTCGGCGACCAGGATGCCGCAACGCTCGTGCAGCGGCCCGGCGACGATCTTGCCGCCGGGCGCGACGACCACCGAGTCGCCGGCATTGATCCACTCGTCGGCGTCGGCAAACAAGGCGCTCGCCTTGGCCGGCAGGGCGGGAGCGATATCCCCGCCGCGGAAGGCACAGCCGGCGCTGAGCACCCAGCAGCCGCCTTCACGCGCGATGTGCTGCATCGTCGCCGTCGAGCGCTCGCCCTGGTCATAGGTGGGCGCGACCAGGATCTGCAGGCCCTGCGCGTAGAGCGCCGCGCGCGCGAACGGCAGGTAGTTCTCCCAGCACAGCAGCGTGCCGACGCGGCCGCAGGGTGTCTCGACGACGTTCAGGCCGCTCGCGTCGCCGAAGCCCCAGACCATGCGTTCGGGGCCGGTCGGCATGAGCTTGCGGTGCCGGTTCAGAAGCGTGCCGTCGGGGCCGATGACGACGACGGTGTTGTACAGCGTGTCGCGGCTGAACTCGCCGTCGCGTTCGTCGATGCCGCAGATCACCGTCACCTCGCGCGAGCGCGCCGCCTCGCGCAGCGGCGCGAGATCGTCACGCCCGAGGTGCACCGCCTGCTCGAGCAGCCGCGCGTGCAACTGCTCGGTGAGCGCCATGTCGGCGCCGGGGCGCAGGCGCCAGATCCACGCCGGGTAGCCGGGCACGAAGGCCTCCGGGAAGACCACCAGACGGGCGCCACCTTGTGCCGCTTCGTCGACCGCGGCGACCGCCCGCGAGAGCGTGGCCGCGCGGTCGAGGAACGCCGGCGCGAGCTGGACGATGGCGACGCGGTCCATCGGGGCCTCACACGCGCCCTGCCAGGACCCACTTCTCGCCCGCCGGCTGGCCGTCGCGCATCATCGTCAGCGTGCCGTCCAGGCGCGGGCCGCGCACGACGCCGCGCCACAGCAGCTTGCCGTACTTGGCGCTCTCGGTCTCGGCTTCGAAGGCGATGCCGCCCTCCGACTCGGTGGCCGTGTAGGCGCCGTCGCTGTAGCCGTAGCGGTCGCAGGCACTCGAGCGGAAGCGGCCGTCGGCGAAGCTGATCGTGTCGGCGTCGCCGCTCGTCTTGCCGCACTCGAGCACGACGCCGTCGAAGCGCATGCCGTCGAGCCGGCGCGGCGTGGGGCGGTCCGATGAAGGCGTCGTGGACATCGGGGCGGTGGAGGTCATGGTGCTCATGGTGGTGCTCCTGTGGAGGGGTGGAGGGGCGCCGGGCGGGTTGCCGAAAGGCGTGCCGGCACTGTGTGCCGCCACCGTTGGAGCGAGCGTTGGAGCCGGCGTGGGCCGGCCGCCGGGTCAGGCCAGGAACCCGAGGTCGGTCGGGTAGCCCGGGAAGCCTGCCGCTGCGCCGAAGTTGCGCAGGTTCGGCAGGATGCCGGCCAGCTCCGCCTCGGCCACGCCGAACCAGCGTGCCAGCGTCGCCGCGTACTGGTCGACCGAGGTCGAAGGGATCAGCCGGCCCTGGCCGATGTGCCACTGGTCCTCGGGCGCGGCGGTGTCGCCCACGCTCACCGGCGGCGCCACGCCGTAGAAGGCCTTGCCGCGCACGGCGCCGCCCAGCACGAGGTGG
The DNA here is from genome assembly GCA_016223165.1 of Burkholderiales bacterium. Classification (GTDB taxonomy): domain Bacteria; phylum Pseudomonadota; class Gammaproteobacteria; order Burkholderiales; family Burkholderiaceae_C; genus Rubrivivax. The sequence goes on along the minus strand of JACRPO010000009.1, from coordinate 917,807 downwards.
TGGCCGCCCCAGCCGTGGTCGGTGCCGTCGCCGTTGCTGGTGAGCGTGCGGCCGAAGTCGCTCGCCGTGAACGAGGTGACCTTGTCGGCCACGCCCAGCTCCACCGTCGCCGTGTGGAAGGCCGTCATCGCCTCGCTCACGCGGCGCAGCAGCACCGGCTGCGTGGCCACCAGGTTGTCGTGCAGGTCGAAGCCGCCGAGCGAGACGATGAACACCTGCCGCTTGTTGCCGAGCACGTTGCGCGCGCCGATCACGCGCGCCACGATCTTCATCTGCTCGGCAAGGGCGTTGCCGGCCGGGAACGCCGTGTCCAGGGTCACGCCGGCGAGCGCCGAGGTGAGCTGCGCCTCGGCCTCGATCGAGCGGCGCGTGACGCGGTTGTATTCGTTCTCGAGCACATGCGCGCGCGTCTCGGTGACGAGATCGCCGAAGGCGCGCCCCGAGGCCGGCGAGAAGAGGCCGAAGACCCCCTCGCGCGCCGCGCGCACCTGCACCGCACCCTGCGTGCTCACCTGGTACTGCTGGGCCGTGTCGCCCGAAAGGAACACGGCGTTGCCGGTGGCCGAGATGCAGGTGAACAGCGAATTGCCGTTGCTCGCCATCGCCAGGTCGCCGAGGTTGCCGCCCCAGCCCACCGTGCTGCCCTCGGCACCCTGCGCCTGCCACACCGACTGCTGGTCGTTGTGCGACATCAGTTGCGGCGGCAGCGGATAGCGCGCGCGGTCGGCGCTGAAGTATTCGGCCTTCGTCGTCGGCCGGATCAAGGGCCCGGCATTGAACAGCACCGCCGCCTGGCCGCTGTTGAACAGGCCCGCGAGCGCCGGCATCGCCGGGTGCAGCGCATATTGCCGGGCCCCCGGCAGGGCCACCGTGGGGTTCAGCAGCGTGCCGGCCAGCGCCGCCTGCTCGATGGCCAGCCCGGCCGGCCCCGGCCCCGAGGCGCGGATGTTGCGGTAGGCCTGCCAGCTCGGCGTGTCGTAGGTGACGACGGTGTTGGCGTAGTCGTTGCCGCCGAAGAGGAAGACGCAGACGAGGGCGCGGTAGTCGGTGGCGTTGAACGCCGCCGCGTCGCCGAAGGCGGCGAGGTTGAGCCCGAACGGCGTGGCCGCTCCCGCCAGCGCGAGGTGGCCGGCACGCCTGAGGAAGGCGCGGCGCGCCTGCTGGCGGGGGTCGATGAGATGCATGGTCCGGATCCCTTGGTTCCGCTCTCGCCCTACTTCTGCACGATGTACTCGGCGCAGCACATCACCATCACGATGGCGGCGACGACTCGATGGCGCTTCTCCTCCGCCGTGCTGGCGGAGGTGACCGGCCGTTCGCCGAGCGCGGCGGCGATGCGCTGCTGCGTGGCCACGCTCAGCTGGCCGGCGCAGAGCAGCAGGTTGAGCCGCTTCAGCAGCGCCACCGCGTCGTGTGCGAGCGCCACCTCGGGCGCATAGTCGGTGCGGATGTCGTGGCCGTCGCCGGGGTAGGGTCCGGCGTAGGGGAACGGGGTGCCCGGGCGGTCGGGCCACACGACGTAGATGCCGAAGGCGGCCCAGATCTCGATCGAGTTGATCCACTGGCTGGTGGTCGACTCGTTGACGATCTGGAACTCCGGCGCCGTGGCGCCGGCGGCGGCCATCGCCGTGCCCGGCGGCACGTAGCCGGGCCGGAAGAAGTTGAAGACCGAGGGCGAGTAGAAGGGCGCCTGGCCGTACCAGTAGCGCGGGTTCTCGATGTCGTAGGCCCACTTGAAGGTGCCGGCCACCGAGTCGAGCGCGAAGGTGCGCCCCCACTGGAACTGGCGCAGCATCGGCTCGCGCAGCTTGCCGTGCGTGAGGCTGGCCAGGCTCGCCGCGCCCTGCGCCTCGTCGTCGAGCAGGATGGCGCGCCACACCGCCTTCAGGTCGCCGCGCACGCCGGCGCCGTTGTCGTTGAACTTCGCGGCCACGCGCGCCACGTAGGCCGGGCTCGGATGGCTCGTCACGAGGCGCTGGATCATCTGGCGGGCGAAGAAGGGCCCGACGTTGGGGTGGCCGGCCAGCGCGTCGAGCGCCAGGCGCAGCGCCTGCGGCCCGGCCGTGTTGGCCGGGATCGTGGTGCCGAGGAAGCTCGCCGCGAGGTTGCTGTGCTTGCCGGCGTCGAACACCATCGCGCGGCGCGCGAATTCGGGGTAGGGGCGCGGCGTGCCGTCGTTGGCCGAGAGGAAGAAGCGGCCGTCGCTCCAGAAGTCGTAGCCGGTGAAGACGCGCGCGAGCTCGCTCACCTCGTCCTGCGTGTAGGTGGGGATGGGCCGGCCGCCGGCGTCGGTCATCGGCGTGCCGTCGGGGTTCAGCCGCACGAGGCCGATGGTGAACAGCTGCATCACCTCGCGCGCGTAGTTCTCGTCGGGCACGCGGCCGCTGGCGGCGTCCTCCTTCGCATTGCCGCGCGTGTTGAGCCAGGCGCCCATCACCGGGTTGAGGGTCACGTCTTCGAGCAGCTGGCGGAAGTTGCCGAAGGCGTTGGCGTTGAGCTGGTCCCAGAAGTGCGCCAGGCCCAGGTGCACCCACGGAAAGCCGGCCACGTTGACCGAGACGACGAAGAGCTCCGACAGCGCGAGTGCGACGCGCTTGCGCACCTGGTCGGGCTGCCTGACGAGCTGGTGGCCCATGAAGAACTGCGTGACGTAGCTGCCGGAGTCGTAGAAGGTGAACTCGTCGATGGCACCGTAACCCTTGGCCGTCAGCCAGTCCCAGGCCTTCTCGGCCACCGGCAGGGCCATCTGCGCTTCCAGCCACGCGGCCGCGCCCTGCGTCTTGACGGCGGCGATGTCGGCCTCGGTGCTGGCGATGGCTGCGTGCTGCACGAAGCGCGCCGCGGCCATGTCGGCGGCTTCGAGGCTGTAGGGGCCGGGCGGAGGTGCAGGAGGCGCGGGCGCGGGCGTGGGCGCCGGGGTCGGTGCGGGAGGGGCCGGGCCCGGCGCCGGGCCCGGCGCGGGTGCCGGCGAGGGGGTCGGCGAGGGGGCCGGCGAGGGGGCGGGCGACGTGTCATCGCCACCGCCGCCGCCGCCGCACGCGGCGAGCGCGGCTGCCGCGAGCGCCGCTGCCGAGAGCGGCAGCAGCGCACCGCCCGGCTCGTGCTCAGCGGGCTCGTGCTCCCCGGAGTCCTCCCTGGGGTCCTCCCTGGGTGTGGGGGCCGGTGTCACCGGCGGCGTCGCAGGTGGCGGTGCGGCCTGCGACGCCGGCAACTCTTGCAGCTCTTCCTGTTCCATGAGCCCCTCCCCGCCCCGGGGCTCTGCGCCCGGGTGCCGGCTCCGATCCTAGTGACCTTCGGTGCCGTGAGGGGCAACGGTTTGCTGCGGCAAAGGCCACAGGCGTGCGGCCAGCTCCTCGAAACTGCGGACGTCCTGCCAGCCCTCGAGCGCCAGCTGCGCCTTCAGGTGGCTGTATCGGTGCAGCAGCAGCAGGCGCATCAGGCGCAGGCGCCTCTCTTCGTTCACCTCCGCGCCAACTCCGCGCATGAACGCGGCGCTGCGCGCTGCGACACCGGCGACGAGGAAGCATTGCGGCCCCAGCCAGTCGTATTCGCGCGGGCCGACCAGGCCGTCGCCGAAGTCGAACATCGCCGCGAGGCGGTGCTGGCGCGTGAAGAGGTTCATCGGCGTGTACTCGCCGGTCAGCAGCACCGCGGGTCCCTCGGGCAGCGGCCCGGCGATGAAGGCCGGCACCTGGGCCAGCAGGTGCGCCGGCAGCCCCGTGCGCTGCTGGCGCTGCACGCAACGTTCGCGCTGCCGCGCGACGAAGTCCTCCCAGCGCGGCGCCAGCGCCGCCACCTCGCCCACCGGCAGCGCGTGCACCTCGGTGGCCAGGGCGCCCAGCTCACGCAGCAGCGCGCAGCGCTCGGCCTCGCTCATCGCCGGCCAGGTGGCGGTGAGCGGTTCGCCGGCCATCTGCGTCATCACGAGCCAGGGCCAGCCCTCGCGCTCGCCGCTCGAAAGCAGCGCCGGCGTGGGCACGCGCAGCCGCCCGTGCAGCCGCGCGAGCATGGCGCGCTCGAACTCGAAGTGGTCACGAAGGAAAGGTGGATAGAGCTTGAGCACGCGCTCGCTGCCCAGGCGCGCGACGAGCACCGTGCCGGCGAGCTCCTGCTGCACGCCTGGTGCCGGCGTGCCCTGCTCGAGAGCCAGCGCCTCGATCACCGCCCGCCAGGCGGCGGGATCGTCGTGCAGGGCGTCGAAGGTGCGGGCGTCGATGCGGGCGGGCAGGGTCATGGCGCCGCGGGCGGCCACATGAAGGCTGAAGGCCGATCAGGCCTTCTTCGGGAAGTTGCGCGCCATGACCGGCGCGAGCGCGGGCAGCGAGGCGGCCCGCTGCGCCGCCGCCCTCAGCAGCGGCGTGTTCTCGGCGAACCAGGCCGTGCCCGGTCGCCAGTGCGTCATCACCGCGAGATAGATGTCGAGCGCGGAGAAGCGCTCGCCGAGGAACCACGGCGTGCCGGCGGCACCCTCGACGATGCCCCATAGCCGCCGCGCATAGGTGGCGACCTCGGCGCGAAAGCCCTCGCTCGCGCCTTCGGTCTTGACGAAACGCGTCGGGTCGTCGGCGTAGGTGAAGGTGGGGTAGACATTGGCGACGAGGAAGACCAGCCAGCGCAGGAAGGCCGCCCGTTCCGGCGCCTTGGCCCCCGGGACCAGGTCGTCGCGCCCGGTCAGGTCGGCCAGGTGCAGCGTGATGGCCGCGCTCTCGGTCATCGCCTGGCCGTCGGGCAGCACGAGCACGGGCACCTGCGTCAGCGCGTTGAGCGGGCGCAGCCGCGCACGCGCTTCCTCCGAATCGAAGAGGTCACCCGCCTCCTCGATACGAAACGGCAGCCCGTAGAAGGCGAGCTGGGCCTCGACGATGGCCGAGCCCCAACCGGGGCGGCCGTGCAGGATGAACTCTTTCATGAGGTGTGCTCCCGGCGCGCAATGCACCATCGTTGTCGGTGGTTGTCGATCTTGCTCCGCCGGCGCGTTCAACGCCCGCGTGGGCTGATTCGCAGCGGCGCCGCAGCCGCCGCCGGCAGGGCGCCGCCGCCCAGCACCGTGAAGCTGCTGTCGGTGCCGGCGGCGCAGATGTCGCGGCCGATGAGGCCGAAGTCGATCACCGGCACCAGCAGCGCCACCAGGCTCGACGAGAGGTTCAGGTCGGGCTTGGTCAGGTCCAGCCGTCCGGCCACGCCGTCGGGCGCCGCCGCCTGGATCACGTTGTAGCCCGGCGTGCCCAGCCGCACTGCGGCGATGCGGCTGCCGCCGACGAAGACGTTGCTGCCGTCGGGCACCAGCAAGCCGGCGTTGATGACCACGTTGCCGCCTGCGGCCAGCGGCGCGGCGGTGTTGGCCTGCACGAAGCCCGAGGCCAGCGCCAGCGCCGGCGTCGTGATCGTGATGTCGCCGCCGTTGCCGTTGGTGGTGCCGGTGACCGAGGTCGTGATCGAGCTGTCCTTGAGCAGGATGGGCCCGCCGGCGGCCATCGTGATGGGCCCGCCGTCGCCGTCGACCGCGCTCGTGCTGATGCGGCTGCCCGTGGCGAGCAGCTGCCCCGGCGTGTCGATCGTGATGGCACCGGCGCGCGCGTTGCCGCTGGCCGCCGCGGTGATGTCGGCGCCGTCCAGGCTCAGGCTGCCGGCGCGCAGCGCCAGCGTCGTCGGTGTCAGCGCCGCCGGGTCAGCGACGGTGGCGTCGTTGGCGATCGACAGCAGCGCATCGGCCTGCAGCTCGAGGGTGCTCGTCACGTCGAGCGTGACGCTGCCGGTCTGCCCGCCCGAGCCGGCGATGGCGCGGCTGGCGATGCGGCTGCGCTGGCCGTTGGCGGGGTCGCTGCCGCCCACCACCAGGCGGCCGGCGCGGATGTCGATCGAACCCGCCGCGCCGGCGCCGCCGGTATTCGCGGCGATGGAACCGCCCAGCGCGAGCGTCAGCGTATCGCCGACGTCGATGGCGATGCGCCCGGCGTTGCCGGACCCCGCGGTGACCGAGAAGACGCCGCCCGAACGCTCGATCAGCATCCGCTCGGCCGTGATGCCGATGTTGCCGCCGCCGCCGTCGAAGAGCGTGCTGGTCGAGATGCTGCCTTCGCCGGTGACCGTGATCTCGCGCGCGTTGATGAGGATGCTGCCGGCGCTGCCGCTGTCGCCGGAGTCGGCGTAGACGCCGGTTGCCGTCCGCGGGTTGCCGCCGCCGTCGATGAGCAGCGTATCGGCACGCACCTGCACCACGCCGGCGTCGCGCGCGGAGAAGGTCGCCGACGAGATGGCGCTGCCTTCGCGGATCTCGATGCGCTGCGCCGAGACGTTCACCGAAGCGGCGGAGCCGCCTTCCACGGCGTCGCCGCCGATGCCGGTATAGGTCGCAGGCGCGCCGCGGCCGTCGAGCAGCAAGGTGCCGGCCTGGACATCGATCGCGCCCGGGCTGCCATTGCCCAGAGCGCCGGCGACGATGGCGCCCCCGTCGCGAATGACCATCTGCTCGCGGGCCAGCACGCGCACCTGCCCGGCGTCGCCGAGTGCCCCGAAGGCGTACGAGTTGATGCCGCCCGCGCCACCGCGGGAATCGAGCGTGATGCGGTCGGCGCGTACCGTGAGATCGCCGGCGCCACCGCCGACGTCGCTGACCGTCTGGTTGGCGATGACCGCGCCGCCGATGACGTCCAGCAAGCGCGCGTCGACTTCGATCGCCCCGCCGCGACCCGCCCCTGCCGACAGGGCGGAGATGGCGGTCACGGCGCGGCTGCCCTGCAGCGACAGGGTGTCGCTGCGCACGCGCAAGACGCCGCCGGCGCCAGGGCCCAGTGTCGTGATCGTGATCTGCCCGCCCTCGACCAGCCGCGTTTCGCCGCTCACCTCGACGAGCACGGATGCCGCGGGCCCGCTGCCGCTGGAGATGCTGCCGATCACGGTGGGCGCGCCGGCGCCGTCGACGACCAGGCTGCCGGCCTGCACCGTCATCGCACCGGGAATGCCCGGGCTCTGGTTGGCCGACGAGAGGCCGGCGCCCTGCCGCACTTCGAGCAAGCCCGGCGTCACCACGCTCAGCGCGCCGGGCAGCCCGAAGCTGCCCAGGCCCGAGGGCCCCAGCGGCCCCGTGCCGTCCAGCCGCACCGAGCCCGCGCGCACCAAGAGGTCGCCAGCCGGGCCATCGGCGAGCGCAAAGCTGCGGATCGCGCCGCCGCCGACCAGTTCCAGCGCGCCTTGCAGGTCGAATGTCGACGCAGCGCCTGGGCCGGCGCCGGCGTTCTGGCTGCCGATGCTGCCGCCGTCGGCAAACAGGCGCGCCGCCGTCACCGTGATGCCGCCACCCTGGCCGGCGCTGGTTGCCGAGATCTCCGCGCCGGGGCCGAGTTCCAGTGCTCCGGCCAGGCGCAGCGTGATGCCGCTGCCGCTGCCTGCCGCACCCGTCTGCACGAGCAGCAGGGCACCGAGCCCGCCGGTTCCGCCTGTCAGGTCTTCACCGTCCAGGCGCAACGAACCCGCGTCCACGGTAATGCGGCCGGCATCGAGATTGCTCGGCGCCGTGGCGCCGACCAAGGCCCCCGGCCCGAGGCGCACGGCGCCTTGCGCCTGCAGGCGGATCTCGCCCCCCGGCACCAGCAGCAGTGCCTGGTCGACCGCCACTTCGCCGCCGGCCAGCGAGAGCGTGGCCCCCGGGGCCAGCACGGCATTGCTGTCCTGCCAGCGCAGCGCCGCGGCGGTCTGCCCGGTGATGAAGCCGAAGCTCTCGGGCGCGGCGATGGTGAGCGTGCTCGGCGCGGCGCTGCCGGTGGCCCACACCTCGCCGTCGGCAAAGCGTAGCTGCGGCGCGGTGGAAAGGTGCAGCCCGGCGGGCAGGTCAAACGAGGCGCCGGCCCCCACCAGCACGCCGGCCGGGTTCAGGAGCCAGAAGTCGGGCCGCGCGCCGCCGCCGGCCAGGAGCGCGAGCGGACCCTGCAGCACGCTCGCCTCACCGCCGGTGACGCGCGAGATGACGTGGCGGATGCCGGGGTCGACGGTGGTGAAGGTGGCCGATTCGCCGACGGCGATGCCGAAGCGCGCGAAGCTGTGGAAGAGATTGCCGCCGCGCACCGTGCCCAGCGTCTGCGGCACCGTCATCGCACCCGACAGCGTCTGCACGGCGCCGACGGAACCATCAGTCACCGCGCCGGCATGGGCCTCGCCGGCGCTGAAGATCGCCATCGCCGCGGCGGCGAGGATGGCCAGCCGCGGCGGTCTGGCCCGGCGGGCGTGATGAACGGCCGAGCGGTGAGCCTGCATATGCCGGGTCCGCGCATGCCGGGCCTGCGGGTCGGACCTCTTCGAGCTCATTGCCAGTCTCCAATCAACGCGAACGGGGCCCAGAAGAACGGGTGGCTGCGCCCGGGCCTGGCGAGCAGCGCGAGCTGCGCGTCGCGCAGCGACGCCGCACGCGACAGGCGGCCTTCGACGAGGTGGCGGTAGAAGCCCTCCATCACGAACTGCGCCGCGTCGTCGGCCACCGGCCACAGCGTGCCGAGCACCGTGCGGGCGCGCGCCTTCAAGGCCGTGCCGCTCATGCCGAGCGGCGCGCGGTCGTCCCCCTCGGCCGTCTGGCAGGCCGACAGCGTGAGCAGCTCGATCGGCGACTCGCGCGGCCGCTCGTCGCGCAGCAGCGACTGCAGGCCGTCGAGCGTCAGCAGTTCGTCGTAGGTCATGATGAAGGTCGACTCGGCGCTCGACCCGAAGACGCCGTGCGAGGCGATGTGCACCACCGGTGGCGCGCTGGCGCGCATGCGCGCCTTCAGTGCCTGCAGCGTGAAGCCGCGGTCGAGCAGCACCGTGCCGGGCAGCACGCGCGCCAGCGCCTCGATCTCGCCTTTCACGCCGGGCAGGGCCAGCGCTTCGCGCAGCGCCGCCGTGCGCGCGGCAACCACCGCGGGGGGCGCGGTACCCGTGCTTCCCGCTGTCGCCGCGTTGCCTGCGCCGGACGTGCTGCTCGCGGGCGCGGCAGCGCCCTGGCCGCCGCCCTGTCGTGTGGCATCGGCGCCGTCGAGCACGCTGTCGACCAGGCTGCGCGGCAGCTTCTCGAGCACCGGCCCCGGCTCGGCCATGCCGGTGAGCAGCGCCTGCAGGCGCGCCGGGCCGTGGCGAGGCGCCGGTGTCAGGCTGAGCCCGGGTACCGTGGCGAAGGCATAGCGCTGCAGCAGCCAGTCGCGCCCGTCGTGCAGCGCCGCGAACGGCAGCAGCCGCAGCACGCCGTCGGGCACGACCACCAGCGTGTGGATGCCCTCGGCGGCGAACAACGGCTCCAGCGGCGCCACCAGCACCGCGTGCAGGCCCTCGGCGCGCGAGCGCAGCGGCTGGCGTTCGCGCAAGGCGGCGACGAACTCGAGCACCTCGTCGCGCAGCTGCGGCCCGGCAATGGCCGAGGTGCGGCGCTGCATGCCGTTCGCCGTCTCGACCAGCAGCTCCAGCCGGTCGGGCAGGATGATCGGGTGCAGCAGCGCGCTGCCCGGCGGCGGCTTCCAGCTGCCGCGGTTGGCCTCGACACCGCAGCGGCTGGCGAGCCAGTCCTCGAGCTCGGTCTGCTTGATCAGCTCGACGGTGTCGCGCGCCTGCCGCAGCAACGCGCCGCGCTCGGCCGCCGGCACGGCGTCGGCGCGGCGCAGCAGCTGGTCGGTGAGGCCCAGGTACAGCGGCTCCAGCGTGTCGCGGAACGAAGAGCGCCCGTCCTGGTAACGCACGGGGATGTCGCTGCGCACCGCCTCGACATGCTCGACGGCACGGCGGTAGGCGGCGAGCGCGCGCTCGCCGTCGCCCAGGCGTGCCGCCAGCCGGCCGGCCAGGCCCTCGAGCTGCATCAGCCGCTCGCGGGCGCCGGCGCGGCGCGCCTGCACGATGCCTTCTTCGACCAGGCGCAGCGCTTCGTCGGGGCGCTGCTGCGCCTCGTACAGCGCGGCCAGGCCCTCGTAGGCCTCGGCGGCCAGGCGCGCCTCGCCGGCGGCCAGAGCCTGCATGCGGCCTTGCTCGTAGGCGCGCCAGGCGAGCTCGCCGCTCGCCGGGCCGAGCGCGGCGGCCTGGGCCGCGATGTTCAAAGTGTGGCGGGCGCGCACGCTGGCATCACCGAGGGCAGCGCTGCGCACGAGCGCGGCCTGCAGGCGCGCGGCGCGGTTGGGCATGCCGGGCGCTCCAGGCGTGCCGGGCGCGCCGGGCGCCCCCGGCCGCGCCTGACCGGCGCGCGCATCGGGAGCCGCAGGAGCGTCAGGCGAGTCAGGCGAGTCGGGCCAGTCAGGCAAGCGGAGCCGGTTCAACTCGGCGGCCAGTGCCAGCTCGGCATCGTCGGGGGCAAGCGCCGCGGCGGCCTTCCAGGCGGTGTCGGCGTCGGTGTGCCGGCGCTGCGTCAGCGCGAGGTTGCCGAGGTCGAGCAGCACGGCGGCACGCTCGCGCGGCGGCAGCGGTCCGGCCAGCGCCTGCTGCAAGGTGCGCGCCGCCTCGTCCTGCCTGTCGAGCCTGAGCCATGCCGCCCCGAGCGCCGCGGCGCCGCGGGCGCGCGCCAGGGGCTCGGTGGTGCGCTCGAGTTCGGCCTGCATGCCGGTGACGGCCAGGCGCAGCGGCCCGCCTTCGGCACTGCAGGCCGCGGCCGCGGCGCTGCCCGCCGCAGCGGCCAGCAGCACGGCGGCCACGGACGCGATGACGATCGCCTTCGCGGCCCGGCCCTTCGTGGCGCGCGGCACGGCAACTATGGCCGGCACGGCACGCAAGGTGAGCGCGGCACGCAGGGCAGGCGTGGCAGGCGTGACAGGCGTGGCACGCATGACCCGCCCGCTACGGCTGCGGCCGCCAGCGCAGCATGAGGTGGATGCCACGGTCTTGCAGGTCTCCATGGGTGGGGTTGTCGCGCCGCTCGAGGCGCCGCGCCAGGAACAGTTCACCTTCGACCTCGGCCAGCACCCACAGCAGCCCGAAGCCGGCCGAGGCGAGGCGGCTCTTCGGCTCTTCGCGGTTCCAGGCCGCGCCGGCGTCGAGCATGGGCGCCAGCGTCAGGCTGGCGCGGCGCACCGCGTCGCGCCACAGCGGCCAATGCCACTCGAGGCCGAGTGCCCAGCCGTTGTCGCGCACGAGCTGGTTCTCGCGGTAGCCGCGCACCGTGTGCCGGCCGCCGACGGCGAGCTGCTCCAGCGGCACGAGGTGGTCGCGGCTGCGCTGCAGCAGGGCGCGCAGGACGAGCGGGCCGCCGCGTTCCTCCTCGGCGGCGGTGGCGATCGACGCCTGCCCCTGCAGCTGCCACAGGTGGTAGCGGCGCGGCGGCTGCTGCGGCAGCACCGCTGCGGTGGCGAGGTTGTTGCGGCCCGCGAGCACGCTGGCGCGCAGGGCCCAGACATCGCGCTCGCGGCGCAGTGCCAGCTCCTGGAACACGCGCCACGACTCGACGCGGATGCCCTCTTCGGGCTCGCCGGGCACGAAGCCGAAAGGGATGCCCGCCAGCGACGTGCGGTTGCGCCGCTCGGCCCAGGTGAGGCCGATCGCCCAGCGCCGGCGCAGGTCGTCCTGCACCGGATGCGCGAGCGTCGCCTCGCGCGTCGCGACGCGGCTCTTGATGTCGAGCGCGGCGACGGGCTCCTCGATCACCGACGACTCGCCGTCGGCCAGGCGCAGCGCCAGCGTCGTGCGGCTGCCGAGGAGCGGCAGCGACCAGGCGGCGTCGGCCTGGCGACTGGCCTCGCCGCCGGCGAGCGTGATGGCCAGCGCGTCGCCCCAGCCGGCGAGGTCGCGCCACACGCCCTCCATGCCGGCCTGGGTGGAGCCGACGGCCGGCGCGACATGGTTGTTGGCGAAGACCGTGGCCTGCCAGGGCGCGGCGCGCGTGACTTCGATGTCGAGCACCGCGGCGCCCGGCGCCTCGCCCGGCAGCAGGCGCGCATTGAGCCGCGCGAACAGCGGGTCGGCGAGCTGCAGCCGGAAGCGCTCTTGCAGGCGGTTGACCTCGAGCACCTCGCCCTCGCGCAGCAGGCGCGCGGCGAGGTAGCGCTCGCTCAGGCCCTGCAGGCCGCGCTGGCGCAGGCGCGTGATGCGGCCTTCGACGATACGCAGAGTCAGCGTTTCGCCCTGCAGCGCGCCCTCGGCGATGACGGCGCCGGAGTTGACGTAGCCACGCTCGACATAGGCGCGCGTGACGCGCTGGCGCAGCTCCTCGATGTCGAGCGCGCGCAGCGGCCGGTTCAGGAAGGGCGCCGCCAGCGCTTCGAGCTCGGCGGGCGTGAACTGCGTGTGGCCCTCGAAGCGCACGGCGCGCAGCGTCAGCGCGGCCGGCATCGGTGGGGCGCCGGCGGGCGAGGCCGGTGGCAGTGGCACAAGGGGCTGTGGCGGCAACGATGGCAGCGGGGGCAGCCTGAACCCGGCGCCCGCATCGCCGGCCGGGTCGGCGGCCATGGCCGGCAGGGCCAGCGTCACCCACAGCAGCGCAACGGGCAGAGAACGTGTGCGCGACAGGCACGCGCCGATGTCGCGAGACGGGCGTGTGCCCGCCGCGGCGCCGCTGCGCCGGCAGGGCCGCAACTCGCCCTCGGAGTCGGCATCGGCGTCTTGCATCGGCTCCACTTCGTGCGCGGTGCTGCGACCCCGCCTGGATGTGATGAGCCGCCCCGCGGCCGCCCTGTGGCGGATTGTGGGCAGCAGCGCGCAGCGGCGTCCAGTCGGGACTGCCCGAACGCGTCGCGATCACCGCGGCCCGCGCGAGCGGGCCCCGCGCTCAGGCGACCTCAGCCCGCGCTGAGCCTCTCGTTCTGCGGGAACATCGCGCGTCGCGCCTCGTCGTCCATCTCGGTCTTGAAGGCGTGCCGCTCGCGCAGCACGTTGACGCGTTGCACCGCTGGCCGCGCGTTGATGGCGTCGAACACGCGCTTCACGTGCGGCAGCTGTTCCCAGGCCTCGGCACCGCCCAGCGCGGACGGCACGGCGCGCGCCCAGCCCCACACGGCCATGTCGAGCAGCGTGTAGCGGCCGCTCACCATCCACGGCTTGCCGGCGAGGTGGGCGTTCAGGATCTTCCAGTGCCGCCAGGCCTCGAAGTCGTAGCGGTTGATCGCGTAGGGGTAGGGCTCGGGCGCGTAGTGCTTGAAGTGCACGCTCTGCCCGGAGAAGGGCCCGATGCCCGAGGCCGTGAACATCAGCCACGAGAGCATCGCGCCGCGCTCGGCCGCATCGGGCAGGAACTGGCCGCTCTTCTCGGCCAGGTAGAGCAGGATGGCGCTGCTGTCGAACACCGTGCTGGCGCCGTCGACGATGACGGGCACCTTGGCATTGGGGTTGAGCGCGGTGAAGGCCGGCGCATGCTGCTCGCCCTTGCGCGTATCCACCGGCACGGCCTCGTAGGGCAGGCCGGCCTCCTCGAGGAACAGCGCCACCTTCATGGGGTTGGGGGCGAGGGAGTAGTAGAACTTCAGCATGGCGGTCGTCCTGGGGTGGGGTCGCGGGAGGCGCATTGTGGTGTTCGCCGATTTCGCGCGCAGCGGCAGGGTCAGGGCGGCGACACGCTGCGCACCTGGGCGCGTGGGCGTAGCGCCTGGCTGCGCCCGCCGGCGCGGTGCTGCGCGATGCCCGCCGCGTCCGGGTCAGACGGCCCTGCGGCCACGCGCGCGTGGTTGGCTTGAGCGCCGTCAATCAGATGCCCTTGCCCCGCTCGTCCAATCGGTGTCGCGGTGGCAGCGTCACGGCACGCGTTGCGCGTGTCGGCGCTTCATGCCCGGAGGACACCCATGAAGGACATCGAAGACCTGTTCGGCAAGGCCATCGGCGAGATCGAGCGGATGCTGAACACCAAGACCGTCGTCGGCGAACCGATCACGGTCGACGGCCACACGCTGATCCCGTTGATCAGCGTCGGCTTCGGCTTCGGCTTTGGCGCCGGCGAGGGCACCGACCCGAAGAAGGGTGCCGGCACCGGCGGTGGCGCGGCCGGCGGCGGCGGCGTCAAGCCGGTGGCGCTGGTCATCGTCGGCAAGGACGGCGTGCGCGTCGAAACGGTGAAGGGCGGCGCCGCGTCGTTGGTCGACAAGCTCGCCGACGTCGCCGTCAAGTTCGCACCGGCGAAGGCGGCCAACGGCTAGCCGGCGCCGGTGGCCGGCATGGGCGCCGTGTTCGCCCTCATCGGCGCCGTTGTGGGGGCGCTGCTGTTCCTGCTGCTGCTCTTGCTGCTGTTGCTCGCCGTGCCGCTGGAGCTGGCCTTCCGGTTCGAGGGCATCGAGCCGCTGAAGGGGCAGGTGGCCTTGCGCTGGTTGTTCGGCCTGGTGCGGTTTCGCATCTCCGTTCCCGGCGCCGGCAGGCGGCGGCATGGGCAGCGCGAGCGGCAGAGCGGGCGGCAGAGCGGGCGCGAGGGCCGGCCGAACGTCCTGGCCCTGCTGCGCGAAGCGGAACTGCGGCAGCGGTGCCGCCGCCTGCTGAGCGACGTGATGGCTGCCGCGCACCTGAGCGAGCTGCGGCTGCGCGTGCGGCTGGGGCTGGGCGACCCGGCCGATACGGGCCGGCTGTGGGCGATCTTGGGGCCTTTGAGCGTGCTGGCGCGAAGGCTGGGCAACGCCGATGTGCGCATCGAGCCGGCGTTCATGGAACCGGTGCTCGAGTTCCAGGCACAGGGCCGCTCGCGGCTGATTCCGCTGCAGCTGTTGGCGCTGGCGATCGGCTTCGTGCTCTCACCGGTCTCGATCCGGGCCTGGCGCACGCTCCGGGGCAGCCATGCGTGACGAAGAGCAGGCGCGGCACACCGAAGTGCTGCGTGCCGGCGCGCCTGTGACAGTCGGGCGGCTGAGCTTGCTGCCGATCGAGCGTGTGGTGCTGCACTCGCACTGGGGCGACGCGCGCGCGTGGGTCTCGGCCTCCAAGGAGCCCTATGCACTGGTCGTTCGCGACGCGGCCGGCCTGCGCGTCGTCGACACCGCAGCCGCCGCATCCGTCTCGCTCGAAGTGCTGCGCGAGCGCGTGGCGGGGCTCGATGCGGCGTTGGCGGGGATGTGAGCGCAGCGATGCGAGAAGGCCAGACCCTGGGGCCGTGAATAATTCTGTCGCCGTCGTCCGGCGGTCCAGCACGAGGCTTGGCCTCCCACATCCCACCCGAGTCGTCCTGAACCATGAAGATCCTCGTCCTCGGCGCCGGTGCGACCGGCGGTTATTTCGCCGGCCGCCTCGCCCAGCAGGGCGCCGATGTCACCTTCCTCGTGCGCGAGCGGCGCGCCGCGCAGCTCGCCGCCAACGGGCTCGTGGTCAGGAGCCCGCACGGCGACTTCACCGTGCGCGTGAAGTTCGTGCAGCAGGCGGAGCTGCGCCCCGGGTACGACCTCGTGATGCTCGCCTGCAAGGCCTACGACCTCGACTCGGGCATCGACGCGATCCGCGCGGCCATGGGCGCCGGCGTCGGCGCGGCCGCGCATGTGATGCCGCTGCTCAACGGCATCGCCCACATCGACCGCCTCATCGCGGAGTTCGGCGCGCAGCGCGTCATCGGCGGCACCTGCGGCATCCCGGCGACGCTCACCGCCGATGGCGAAGTGCGCCAGCTCGGGCCGCTGCACCGCATCGCCTACGGCATGCTGCCCGGCACGAGCGCCGACGCGCGCGTGAAGCTCGAAGCGCTGCATGCGCTGTACCAGCGCACGCCGGTGGACGCGGTGCTCGCCGACGACATCACGCAGGAGCTGTGGGAGAAGTTCGTGCTGCTCGCGACGATGGCGGCCATGACCTCGCTCATGCGTGGCAGCGTCGGCGACATCATGGCCGCCGGCGAAGGCGAAGCGCTGATGGCTGAGACGCTGCAGGCCTGCGCACTGACGGCGGCGCGCTCGGGCCACCCCGTGCGCGACAAGCCGATGGCGACGTTCCGGGAGATCCTCTTCGCGCGCGGCTCGGCGTTGAGCGCCTCGATGCTGCGCGACATCGAGGGCGGCCGCTGTGTCGAGGCCCAGCATGTGGTCGGCGACATGCTCGAGCGCGCCCGCGCCGCGGGTGTCGACCCCGGGCCGTTGCGTGCGGCTTACGCGCACCTGCAGGCGTACCAGGCGCGGCGGGGCCGGGAGTCGCGCGCCTAGCGTGCCCGGGCCGTTGCCACCTCGCGGGCGCCGCCCTGACTGCGCCCGGTCACGCCGTCGGGCCGGTTCTGCGAGCGCCCGCTTCAGCGCCTCGCGCTGCGGCGCGCGTCGCCCGGCGTGCAGCCGTAGGCACGCGCGAAGGTGCTGCTGAGGTGGCTCTGGCTCGCAAAGCCCGCTTCGTGTGCGACGGCCGCCAGCGGCATCGAGGAGCCCTCGATGAGCTGCCGTGCCCGTTCCAGCCGACGCTGCAGCACGTAGCGGTGCGGCGAGGTGCCCGTGGCACGGCGGAACAGCCGCACGAACTGCGCCTTGCTGAAGCCGGCCGCACCGGCAAGCGCCGTGAGCGTGAGCTCGCCGGCCACGCCCTCGGCGATCAGTTCGTCCACGCGATGCAGCTGCGCGGCCGAGAGCGTGCCGCGTTCGCGCTGCTGGCGGCCATGCAGCTGCGCCACGCGCAGCAGCACGCCCATCGAGAGTGATTCGGCGTAGAGAGCACCGTTCGGGCAGCCCGCGTCGACCTCGTGCACCATGGCACGCAGCACGGCGGCCAGCTCGTCGTCGCGGAACTCCAGCTCCTGGCGCAGGCCCGCGAGGACTTCTGCCTCACCGAGGCCTGTGGCGTCGAGCGCGATCATGATGCGGCGCACCGAGCGGCACGACCAGTCGCACAGGCGGCAGGGCCGGCCGTCGAAGAGGCCGATCGCGCCGGCGCTGAGGTCGTGCGTGCGCACGCCGCGCCCGAAATCGAAACGTGCCTGCGCCACGCCGGCATCCAGCATCGCCAGCGTCGGGTAGGGGACGACGAAATTGCGGTCGCGCGCCGCCGCGCCGGCGTCGAACCAGCCCACCGGCAGGCCGCGCCACCGCGCGAGCTGCGCGGGCGCGAGGCGGCTGCGCTCGGTGTGCACGTTGAGCGTGTCGCGACGGTGGAGGTGGAGGTCCATGGGCAGCGGGTGCCTGCGTCAATGCAGGCGTGCGCCCGCAAGCGTAGCGCGCTGCTCACCGGGTGCCGACCGCCGAAACCCGCAGGCCCGGCGGACAGCCGTAGGCCGCAGGCCGCGATGCCGGCGCTGCGCCCGCCTGTTCGGGGGTGAGGACTTCCCCCGACCGCCGCGCCGAAGCTGCAAGACCGATCCCTTTCTGCAAGACCGGCAGCCGCGGCGTGCATGCAATGCCCAGGACATCAGTGCCACCGAGGAGACCCCATGCATGCCTATCGAACCCTTCCACCCGGCCTGACCGCCCGCGCGGCTCTGGCCATTGCCGCGGGCCTGCTCGCCAGCCAGCAGGCGGCGGCCACCGACCGACCCCATCCGCCGCACCGGCCAGCGCAGCCGCTGTTGTGCTCGCAGCTGGCCGGCACGGCCGGCGGACTGGTGGGCGCGCCCGGCATCAAGTCCGTTCTCGCCACCATCGTGCCCGCCGCGGGGGCCAACGTCGCGCACTGCCAGGTGGACGTGCTGGTCGGCGCGTCGCCCGAGCAGAACATCAACGTGCGTGTCGGCCTGCCGCTGAACTCGCTCGACGGCGGCAGCGGCGGCGTCCAGGGGGCCTGGAACGGCCGCACGCAGGGCGTGGGCGGCGGCGGCTGCGCCGGCAACCTGAACGTGGCGGCACCGGTGAACGCCGGCTACGTCGGCTCGGGCAACGACACCGGCCACGCCGGCGGCAACTGCGAACCGGGCGTGAACAACGACGGCACCTACAACCTGCTGTTCATCAACGACTTCATCCGCAACGGCATCAAGGCGCAGGTGCTGCTGTCGAAGGCGCTGGCCGGCAAGTACTACGCGATGGCGCCGGCCTACAACTACTGGAACGGCTGCTCCACCGGCGGTCGCCAGGGCTACCTGCTGGCGCAGGAGCTCGGCCGCGAGCTCGATGGCATCCTGGCCAATGCGCCGGCGATCTACTGGACACGCTTCCAGACGGCGCAGATGTGGGGCCAGATCGCGATGAAGGACCTGGCCGGCGGGCCGATCCCGGCAGCCAAGCTGGCGCAGACCACCGCCTCCGCCGTGGCCGCCTGCGATGCCGCCGACGGCGTGACCGACGGCGTCATCGACGAGCCGCGCGCCTGCACCTTCAGCGCCAAGGCGAATGTCTGCGGCGCGCCCGGCGCACCGGCCGCCAACTGCCTGACGGGCGCCGAGGCCGAGGCCATCGACAAGATCTGGGACGGCCCGCGCAACCCGCAGGGCAAGCGCGTCTGGTTCGGGCTCGATCGCGGCACCAATCTGTCGGGCCTGAACGGCGCGAGCCCGTTCTTCCTGGGCGTGACCCAGTTGCACTGGAACACGCACAACCCGGCCTTCGACTGGACGACGGTGACCCTGAACGCCTACGCCGACGTGGCGCAGCAGGGCTCGCGCAACATCGCCGACGTGACCGACACCTTCGGTGACCTCGACGAGTTCCGCGCCGCCGGCGGCAAGCTGCTCACCTTCGTCGGCACGAACGACCAGCTCATCATGCCGCAGGGGGTGCTGCACTACTACCGCCAGATGGCGCAGCGCTACGGCGGGCGGCACGACGACGATTTCAGCGGCGTGCAGAAGTTCTACCGCCTGTTCCGCGCGCCGGGCGTCGCGCATTGCGCCGGGGGTGCGGGCCCGCAGCCGCAGAACCTGTTCAACACGCTCGTGGACTGGGTCGAGAAGAAGGTGCCGCCGCAGACGATCGCGGCGCAGGCGACGGCCGGCGGCGTGACCCGCACGCGGCCGCTGTGCCCATATCCGCAGACCGCCATCTACAAGGGCAGCGGCAGCACCGACGATGCGGCGAACTTCTTCTGCGGCGGCAACCTCGAGCAGCGGCAGATCGTTTGCGACAGCGTGCTCGCCAAGTATAAGCACGAGGCCAACGGCCCGCTCGACTACCGCGCCGGCGGCACCTCGGCAGCCGAGTGCCGCGCGCCCGGCTGGGGGCACGGCCACCGGCCCTGAGCGCCGGCTGGGCAGGTCGTCGCCGCTCAGGGTGCCGCACGCGGCGTCGTCCGGGACGACGCCGCGCGGCGCGCGGCGGCGGTGTTGCCGCCGAGCCGTTGCACGCACGGCGCTGGCCGGCGCGGAAGTGCCATCGATGGCATGGGCATCGATGCGCGTGCCCGCCGCCGCCTTGCGCAGGCATAGCATCGGCCAGGTGAACCCATCCCAATCCCTGCTCGAGCTCGCCGACTTCGCGCTGGCCCACGAGACCCCGTGGCCCCGCGACCCCGCTGTCGGCCCGGCGCCCGGGCAGCAGCCTTTCGGCGTGCACCACGGCGACCCAGAGCCCTTCAACCGCGTGCGCGGCCCGCTGCACGTGCGCGGCGGCCCGGCCGGCGTGGTGTGGCAGCACGGCCGCGAGCTGCTGGCCTGGGGCGACCCGGAGCGCGCCGACCAGACCTTCAGCGTCGCCAAGACCTGCCTCGCGCTGCTGGCCGGGGTGGCGCATGCACGCGTGCTGCTGCCCGACGTGCATGAACCCGTGGTGCGGCGCGTGCCCGGCATCGGCTTCGACGCCGGCACCAACGCCGAGGTGACCTGGGAACACCTGCTGCAGCAGACGAGCGAGTGGGAAGGCAGCTGCCTCGGCGTGCCCGACCAGGTGGACCGCTGGCGCCACGTGGCGCACGACCCGCGCCCTGCCGCCGCGCAGCCGAAGGGCGGCGCGCGGCCCCTGCACCGGCCCGGCACCTACTGGGAATACAACGACGTTCGCATCAACCAGCTGGCGCTGGCGCTGCTGCACCTGTTCGGCCGGCCGCTGCCCGAAGTGCTCGGCGAGGTGCTGATGACTCCGCTCGGTGCCCGCAGCCGCTGGGCCTGGCAGGGCTACGACGATGCCTGGGTCACCGTCGGCGGCCGGCGTGTGCAGTCGGTGCCCGGTGGCACGCACTGGGGCGGCGGACTCTCGATCGGCGCGCGCGACCTGGCGCGCCTGGGCCAGCTGTTGCTCGACGACGGACGCATCGGCCCGGTCGGCGAGGGCCGCGGCCCGATCGACGCCGCCTGGGTGCGGCGCATGCGCAGCCCCTGCACGATCGCGCCGTTCTACGGCTACCTCGTGTGGCTCAACGTCACGGGCAGCCTGTTCCCGGCCGCGTCGGCCGAGGCCTTTGCGATGCTGGGCGCGGGAGGCCATCTCGTGCTCATGGAGCCGGCGCTGCATGCGGTGGTCGTGGCGCGCTGGCTCGACCCGGCGGCCACCGCCGAGTTCGTGCAGAAGGCGGTGACGGCGCTGCGCCCCACCGCGCGCTGACGCGCCGGCGGTTTGCGCCGGCACACCCGGCGCTCGGCGGCCCCCCCGCGCGTGGTCTTCAGAGCGGCAGGTGCCTCGCCGTGCCCGGCGGCGCGCCCACGAGCAGCACGCGCACCGCACGCTGCCACCGGTGCGCGCGGCGTTCGAGGTCGGCCAGCGCCCGCGGCAGCGTCGCGCCCGCCGCACCGTCGACGATGACGATGAGCGTCGTGCGCCGCGGCTCGAAGGCGGCGAGCGCATCGGTGTCCGTGGCCTCGCCGGCATCCCACGCGTCGCCGGCCTGCAGCGGCCGCCACCAGGCGATGTCGGACCAGAGCGCGCGGCCGCGGATGAGCAGCCGGCCGAAGGCCGAGGCTTCGCTCATGCGCCAGCTGCCGTCGAGCTGCAGCGCCGCGCGGCGGGCGATCTCGGCGTCGTCGACCTGGTAGCAGCCGAAGGGCATCTCGATGCGCACGGGGCCGGACGGCTCGGCCAAGTGCCGGTTGGCCGGGCCGGTGCCCAGCCGGCAGGCGGCGATCAACGCTTCGGTGCGGGAGCAGCGGCGCGCGCTGACGCCGGTGGTCGCGATGGGGCGCAGGCGGATGCTGTCGAAGCGGCGCAAGGGCATGGGGCGAGTCTAGGTGGCGCCCTGGTCGGCCGATCGGCCGGTCGCCCCATCACCCTCGATGGCGCGCTTGCGCGATCACGCGGGCGGCGCGCCTCGAGCGATCGCCTGCAGCAGCTGCTCGAGGAAGTCCGGCGTCGGATCGTCGCCCGTGCGATAGGCGAGCCGGCCCTGGCGGTCGAACACGAACACCTGGTTGGTGTGCGTTCCCGAGCGCGCCGGCGTGCCGCGCAGGAAGGCATTGATCGCGTCGACGTCGCGCAGCGCCGGCACCGCGGCGCGCCAAAGCGGCGGCGGCTGTTCGCCGAAGCGGCGTTGCCAGGCGCGCAGGCGCGCCGGCTCGTCGGAGAGCGCGTCGATGCTGATGGAAAGCCAGTGCACGGGCTGGCTGCGCTGCCGCGCGGCCATCGTGGCGAAGAGCAGGCCCTGCGCCCCGCAGCTCGTCGTGCAGCCGGTGAACATGAGCTGCACGGCGGTGAGGCGGCCGGCCAGCAGTTGCGGCAGGGCCGTCACGGCACCGTCGGCACCGGTGAGCCGCCATGGTGTGGGCGGCAGCGGCGGGCGCGCCCACCCGAGCGGCGGCTCGGTGCCGGCAAGGGCAGGCCGGACGATGCCGCTGCCGAACGCCACCGCCGCCACCGCCGCCCCCAGGAGGCGCCGGCGCATCGGCACGGACAACGTCGGGGTCGTCATCGAGCGTTGCGCTGTGCGGCCGTGACAGTCAGAGCACGAACTGCCCGGTCGCGCTGGCCAGCTGGTCGGCCTTGGCACGCATGCTCGCCGCGGCGGCGCGCGACTGCGCCACCAGCGCGGCGTTGCGCTGCGTCTGCTGGTCGAGCTCGGCGATGGCGGCGGCGACCTGCGCCACGTTGCCCGCCTGCTCCTGGTTGGCGCCGGACACCGTCTCGAGCTTGCGGCCGATGGCCACCACCTCGCCGGCGAGCGAGGTGATCGACTTGCCCGCCTCGTGCACCGCGAGCGCGCCCTGGCGCGACTGCTCGCAGCTGTCGGTGACCAGCGCCTTGATCTCGCGTGCCGCGGCGGCCGAGCGTTGCGCCAGCGATCGCACCTCGGAGGCGACGACGGCGAAGCCGCGCCCCTGCTCGCCGGCGCGCGCCGCCTCGACGGCGGCGTTCAACGCCAGGATGTTGGTCTGGAAGGCGATGCTGTCGATGAGGTTGACGATGTCGCCCACGCGCAGCGAGCTGGCCTGCAGCTGCTCGATGCGCGCCACCAGCGCCTCGATGCGCTGCTGCCCGGCCTGCGCGAGCTGCGTGGCGCTGCGGCCGCTGCCGGCGCAGTCGCTCACCTCGCGGGCGGTGTCGCGGCAGCGGCCGGCGATGGCCTCCATCGACGCCGCCGACTCCTGCATGCGGCCGGCCGACTCCTCGGTCTGCCGCGAAAGGTCGGCCGTGCCCTGCGAGACCTCGCCGCTGAAGGCGACGATGTCGCTCGAGCAGTCGCGCACCTGGCCGATCAGCAGGCGCAGCGACTGCTGCATCGTGGCGATGGCCCGCAGCATCTCGGCCATCTCGTCGCGCCCGGTGGGGTGAGGTTCGGTCTGCAGGTCGCCGCGCGCCATGGCCTGCACGTGCCGCGTCAACTCGCGCATGCCGTGCCGCGTGACGAGGAAGAAGCAGTGGAAGAGGTAGCCCGTCAGCGCCAGGCAAAGCGCCACGAAGCCGATCTGCTGCGCCAGGCTGCGCTGCTCGCGCGCGATGCGTGCGGCGACACGCGCGTCGAGAGCCTGCAGCGCGCGGCCGTTGAGCTGCATCAGCGCCGCGGTGGCACCGGCGCCGGCCTGTGCCAGCGGCGCGCCGTCGGCCGGCGCGGCGCCCTCGGCCGGCAACGCCCGGCGCGCCAGGCGCATGAAGCCGTTGACGTCGTCGAAGGCCTTCTGGAAGGCGAGCGGCTCCTGCAGCGCGGCGTCGGCCTTCGCGATGTCCTCGTAGCGGCCGAAGAGTTGTTCGACCTGCTTGTAGAGCTGGTAGGCCTCGCCGCTGACGATGCGCCGCGTGCCGGCCGAGGCCTGGCCGGCTTTCTGCGCCGCAGCGCCGAGATCGGCGACGCGGCCGATGGCGGCGGCGGCGAGCGGCCCTTCGCTGAGCGCGGCGCGGCCGAGCTTCTGCGACAGCGCATCGACATCGGCCGAGATGGAGGCGGCGTCGGCCAGCGTGGCCGTGGCGCGCAGGATCTGCTGCACGAGGCCGTCGACCTGGGCGAAGGCTTCTTCGGCGTCGGCGGCCGGCTTGTGCAGCGGCTCCATCGACTGGCGCACGAAGTGCAACGTGGGCGCGGCGTCGACCCCGTGCCCCTCGAACGCCGCTTGCGTGGCGAGCAGCCGCGCCTCGATGCCCTTGAGCGCCTCGGCACCGGCACGCGCGCCCGTGGCGGCGCGGGCGCGCAGTTGCAGCGCATCGGACAGCGCGGCCTGCAGTTCGGCCACCGCCGCGATGCCGGCGCGCTCGAGTTGCGAGCTCGCGATGGCGCGCTGCGCGCTGCCGATGAAGAGCACCATCGACTGCCCGACGACGAGCAGGAAGAACGCCGAGATGACGGCCGCCTTGCCCACGAAGCGCATGCGGCTGAACAGGCGCACGCCCGGCCCCCACAGGCCGCCGGCGACTGCGCTGGCGCCGGGGGCGCAGTGGGTGTCGAGGGTGATCGGTTTCATCGGGGGAGGTGCACGGTGCGACGGCTCGGCGCGCTCGGTCCGGCGCACGGTTCGGTGCCCGGTCGGGCTCTCAGTTCGCGGCCTTGTGCACGTTGATCGTGCGCAGGTAGGAGACGAGGTCGCGGATCTGCTCGTCGGTGAGTTCGGCCTCCCAGGTGGGCATGAACTCCGAGCGCCCGAGCGCCGCGCCGCCCTTGCGGATGATGAGCGACGCATATGCGTCGTTCTTGTCGCTGGCGCGCAGGTTGGCCGGGCGCGGCGTGTACAGGCGCGCGGCGCGGCCGTTGCCGTCGGCGTTCATGCCGTGGCAGGTGACGCAGTAGTTGGCATAGACGAGGCTGCCGCGGAAGGCAGCCGCCTCGACGCTGTCGCGCGGCAGCAGCGCCCCGGCGGCCGCCTGCGGCGTCGCCTTCTCGGCCGCCGGCGCCTCGGGGGCGGCCGCGACAGCCAGCGCGAGCGCGACCAGCGGCGCGAAACCGCGCCTCACTGCTCCACCTCGATGTCGAGGCGCATGTCGGGGTGGATGGCGCACTCGATCTCCACCTTGCCGGGCTTGTCGAAGGTCACGGCCTTGCTCTGGCCGTTGCCGAACGAGCCGGTATCGAAGCTCTTCGCCGGGGAGAGCGAGAAGATGTTGTGCACGAAGCTGTCTTCGTTGGTGAAGCGCACGCTGTCACCGAGCTTGACCTTCAGCTTCTTCTGGCTGAAGGACTTGTTGCGCTGGGTCACGACATGCTCGCCGGCCCACACCGGCGGCGCGACCAGCGTGAGGGCCAGCAGGCAGGCCGTGAGAACGGGACGACGGTGACCTCGGAACATCGTGGGGCTCCTGAAATGGGCGGTCGCGCCGGCGGCGGCGGGCACGGCGCCGCCGCCGGCGTGGCGAGCTGACGGCGCGACTGTGCGGGTTTTCGGCGCTATCGAAGCCGGCTTGAGAGCGGCAAAGCGCCCGCTTCTCCGGCCGCGGCGCCTCGATCGGCGGCACGAACACTCATGCCCTGCGCCGTATTGCCGACTCGCCGCGTCCGGGCCTCAAGCGGCGGCCGCGTGTGTCGAAATCCGAGTGAGGCGCGGGCCCGATCCGCGCCGCACTTTCCACCACCACGACCGATCGGGCGCGGGCCGCGGCGTGGCTTGATCCGGCCTGACCGCGGGCGGCCACCCGCCTCGCGCTGACGGCGCGCCGGGCCGCGCACAAAGACGCCGGTTCGTGTGGGGCCAGCCGCAAGGTGGCTTCATATACTGCCCGCGGGCAACCGCCGGCGCCGCAGTGGCGGCGCCCGAAGCGCGTTGCCTCCGGAGAAGGACACATGGCCCTCAGCACCCCCAAGCGGGCAGCGATCACCTTGCTGCTGGTCGCGGCGTTCGGCGGGGCGCTGTACTTCGCGCTGCGTGGGCAGAACATGGCGCGCATCGAGCAGCAGCAGGCGGCCGAAGCGGCCGCGGTGGTCGAGCTCAAGGGCCTGATCGCGCTCGACGTCGAGGGCTATTTCAAGGACCCGCGCGTCGTCAAGGCGCTGGCCGCGAAGAAGCTGCCCGTGAGCGTGCTGCGCGTGGGCAGCCGCGACATGGCTGGCAAGGTGGCGGCGTCGGGTGGCCCGGGAAGCGCGCCCGACTTCTTCTTCGCCTCGGGCGTCGTGGCGGCCAACCAGATCGTCGAGGCGGCACGCAAGGCCAACGTGCCGGCGACGCAAAGCGCGCCGTTCCACACGCCGCTGGTCATCGCCTCGTGGGAGCCGATCGCCAAGATCCTCGTGGCCAACGGCATCGCCAGGCCGCTGTCGCCCAAGGTCTACGGCCTGGACATGACCCGGCTCACGCAGACCATGCTCGCCAAGACGCGCTGGAAGGACCTGAAGGGCAGCGCCGCCTACGAGGTGAGCCGCAGCGTGCTGGTCTCGAGCACCGACCTGCGCCGCAGCAACTCGGGCGCCCTGTACCTGGCGCTGACCAGCCATGCGCTCACCGGCGACATCGTCACCGACCGCGCCACGGCGCAGGCGACGGCGCTGAAGCTCGCCGAGCTCTTCAAGCGCCAGGGCTACCAGGAGAACTACGTCGACGGCAACTTCGACGACTACGTGGCCATCGGCATCGGCAAGACGCCGATGGCCTTCATCTACGAGAACCAGCTCGTGCGCTATGCGCTCACCAAGAAGGGCGTGGCGCAGGACATGGTGCTGCTGTACCCGCAGCCGACCATCGTCAACAAGGTGGTGTTCGTGGCCATGAACGAACGCGCCAAGGCGCTCGCCGCGGCGCTGGCCGACGATGCGGAGCTGCAGGGCATCGCGGTGGAGTACGGCTTCCGCATCGCCGACAGCGAGCGCTTCGTCGCCGCCGTCAAGCCCACCGGGCTGGCGGTGGAGGCGCGCGTCACGCAGGTCGTGGACCCGCCTTCGTTCGAGATCATGGCCGAGATGATCGACGTGGTGGCGCGGGAGATGACGCAATGAAGAACAAGCCTGGGTTCGCTTCGCTCGCGACGGTGCTGCCCGCGCCGCTCGCGGCGCTCCTGCTCTCCGTGGTGGTCGTCACGCTCGCCGCCTGCGGCAAGAAGGAGCCGCCGCCCCCGCCGCCGAAGCCCGCGGCCGAGGTGCCGGAGTTCGCCGTCATCGCCACCAGCGACCTGCGCGACATCGAGCCGCTGGAGGGGATGGTCTTCAAGGCCACCGGCGTGAAGCTGAAGTTCCGCTTCGGCGGCACGATGGAGAGCACCGAAGCCGTGCTCACCGGCGAGGCCAAGGCGGCGGCGGCCTGGTTCGCCAATGCCAAGTACCTGCTCTCGAGCCCGCAGGGGCAGCAGCGCGTGAAGCTGCAGGAAAAGATCATGCTCTCGCCGATCGTCATCGGCGTGAGCGAGGGCGATGCACGCAAGTTCGGGTGGACGAAGCCCGACCTGAAGATGACGTGGAAGGACATTGCCGATGCCTCCAGGGCGGGCAAGCTCACCTACGCCATCAGCAACCCGGCGACGAGCAACCAGGGCTTCATGGCGCTGATGGGCGTGGTGGCGGCCGCCGGCGGCAAGAGCGAGGCGCTGTCGGCCGCCGACGTGAACCGCGGCGCCATCGCCGATTTCCTCAAGGGCTACAAGATCCCGGGCGACAACTCCACCTATCTCGCCGAGCAGTTCGCGCTCTACCAGGGCACGAAGGTCAACGCCTTCATCAACTACGAGAGCTGGATCCTGAGCCTCAACGCGAGCGGCAAGCTGCGCGAGAAGCTGCACCCGATCTATCCGTTCGAGGGCGTGAGCACGGCCGACTACCCCTTCATGCTGCTCGACGAGGGCCGGCGCGCCGAGTACCTGAAGGTGACGGAGTACCTGAAAGGCGACGAGGTGCAGACCTGGCTCGCGCGGCAGACGCTGCGCCGGCCGATCAGGCCCGAGGTGGCGGCGAAGGTGGAGGACCTGCTGCCGCGCCAGGGCCTGCAGGTGGAACTGCCGTTCTCGCCCGACCGCGCGCTCGCCGACGGGCTGATCGCCGCCTACCTCAACGAGTTCAGGCTGCCCATCGCCAGCACCTTCGTGCTCGACACCAGCGGCAGCATGCAGGGCGGCGGCCGCCGCCAGCAGCTGGTGCAGGCGATGCACTACGTCGCCGGCGCCGACAACTCGCTCACCGGCCGCATCGCCAAGCTCACCAACCGCGAGCGCGTGTGGCTGCAGCCGTTCAACGGCACGCCCTATGGCTTGAAGCGCTTCGAGGTGCCCGCTTCGGCCGCGGTGGCGCAGGGCGTGGCCGAGCAGGCCGACAGCGACGCCAAGCAGCGCGTGCTGGCCGACGTGCGCGCCTACGCCGAGAGCCTGCAGATGACGGGCGGCACGGCGCTCTACGACGCGGTGTACGTCTCGCTGCAGAACATGCTGCGCGAGCGGCAGCGCTCGCCGGGCTACCAGTACTCGGTGGTGGCGTTCACCGACGGCGAGAACACGGCCGGCCGCAAGCTCGAGGACTTCAAGCGCGACTATGCCGCCCTGCCCGAAGATGTGCGCGGCATCCCGGTGTTCTGGGTGCTGTTCGGCGAGGCCAACGAAGGTGCGTTGAAGGAGCTGGCCAAGCTCACTGGCGGGCAGGTGTTCGACGCGCGCAAGAGGAGCTTGTACAGCGTGTTCAAGGACATCCGGGCGTATCAGTGATGGGGCGTGCGCATCACGGCGGCATCGTGGCGGGATCGGGCCGACGCCGACCACCCGGTGGCCTCGGCGCGCCCCGCTGGTGCCGTGCCGAGCATTGCTGAGTCATGGGCCAGAAGCTCCTGCGCCTGATCGCCGCCCCCGCCAACTGGTGCGGCTTGGCCGTGGCCATCGCCGTGCTGGTGCTGAAGTCGCTCGGCCTGCTCGGCAACCTCGGCCTCGGCGTGGCCCTGCTCGGCTACGTCGTCGGCTTCGTCGTCGGCGGCCTGTGGCTCGGCTTCCCGAGCACGCAGGCACCGGCCTGGGAAGAGCTGCAGTTCAAGGACGAGGGCGACGCGCGCGAGGCGATGGAGCGGGCGCTCGAAGGGGTGCGCAAGCTCACCGAATACAACCCGGAGAACCGCATCCCGGCCAGCCTGCAGGCGCGTGTGCTCGACCTGTGCAAGGCGCTCGAGGGCCTGCTGCAGCAATGGGAGCGCAGCAAGGGCTCGTTGTCGCTGCAGGACAGCTTCCATGCCCGCCACATCGCCATCAGCTACCTGCCCGAGGCGCTGAACACCTATCTCTCGATCCCGGCGCGCTTTGCCACCACGAAGCTGCTGGACAACGGCAAGACCGCGGTCGACACCTTCAAGGACACCATCACCGAGCTCGAAGGCAAGGTGCGCCAGCTCGGCGACGACCTCGCGGCGCAGGATGCGCATGCCTTCCTCGTGCACAGCAAGTTCCTGAGCCAGAAGTTCGCGCCGCCGATCGCGGCGACGGGTGCCGATGCCCCGGCCCTCACGTTGCCTACGAAGGAATCCAAGCCATGAGTGACACGCCTGCCGCCCCCACCACGACAACGACCACGGCCGTGGCCTTCAAGCTCGAGCCGCCCGAGGTCATCACGCCGGTGCTGCCGGCGGCGGTGCGCGAGGCGGTGCCGCTCAAGCCCGAGCTGGCAGCGCAGGTCGACGACCAGGTGCTGCGCTTCATCGACGCGCTCGCTGCCGAAGACGTGCACAGCGATGCCTTCAAGGCACGGCTGGACAGCGCCTTCGCGCTCGGCAAGGAGGAGATCTCCAACGCGAGCTCGCTGATGCAGGGCCGCTTCATGCAGCGCAACTTCGCCGGCATCGAGGACAGCCCCGCCTACCAGGCCATCGCCGCCATCCGCAGCCAGCTCGACGAGCTCAACCCGGGCCGGGAAGGCGACCTGCTGCAGCCGCGCAAGCTGCTCGGCCTCATCCCCTTCGGCAACAAGCTCGAGGCCTACTTCCGCAAGTACCAGAGCGCCGCCGAGCAGCTGAAGACGAGCATGGGCCAGCTCTATGCCGCGCGCGACGACATGCAGAAGGACGTCGTCGACATCGAGGCGACGCGCAGCAAGCTGTGGGACGCGATGACCAAGCTCGCCGCGGCGGCGCGCTTTGCGACGCAGCTCGACAGCAGGCTCGAAGAGAAGGTGAAGGCGCTAGCGCCTACCGACCCGGCCAAGGCGCAGGCGCTGCGCCAGGAGGTGCTGTTCTACGCGCGCCAGAACCTCACCGACATCCAGACGCAGCAGGCCGTGTGCATCAACGGCTACCTGGCGCTCGACGTGCTGAAGAAGACCGGCCGCGAGATGATCAACGGCTGCACGCGCGTGGCCACCACCGGCATGAGCGCGCTGGCGGTGGCGCAGACGGTGGCGCGCGCCACCGGCAACCAGATCCGCGTTATGGAGATGCTGCAGGGCGTGAACGCCACCATCGGCAACCTCATCAGCGAGACCGGCCGCGCGCTCAACCAGCACGTGGACGCGACGACGCAGTTCGCGAGCAACCCGATGCTCGGCATCGAGAAGATCAAGGAGATGTTCGACCAGACCTTCCAGGCCATGGATGCGATGGACAGCTTCCGCACCAAGGCCATCGACGTGATGGGGCAGAACAACCAGCTCATCCGCGCGCAGCTCGAGCGCGCCGACACCTATGTCGACCGCACGCGGCAGAACCTGGCGCGCGACGCGGCCTCGCAGGCGAGCTCACAGACGACGATCGCCGTGGGGCCGGTGAAGATGTAGGAGCGCCGGTTTCCCGGTGCCGGCGCCGGCCGCGGACGAGGGATCCCAACGCCGGTTGCTGCGAGCTTGGCGGCCTCAAGTGAGCAGTTACTCTGCTATTTGTCGTTGAGGCTGAACGGTTCGGCAGTGCTTGCGTTCCTTCGGGTCACGACCTGACTGACCAGCGACATCCTGGCGCGGAATTTGCCGGGCCAGGGCCTTTGCGCTGGCTGGTACAAGGGGCTCCCAGACCGCCCCGACTCCCGGAATCGACCCTGCCCCGACGCCATGGCCCACACCGCCAACCGCCTCCCTGCGCGTGGTTGCGCCGCGCGACTGCCCTTCAACATCCTTCTCGGCCCTTATGAGCTGACGGTCGAGTTCCGCCCCCGATCGGCGCTGGCAGACCGCCGGCGGCTCGCCTGCGTCAACCTCGCGGAGGGCCGCATCGAGCTGCGCCAGGACCTGGAAGGGCTGCCACTGGCGCGGGCCTTCCTCGACTGCATCATCCGCCTCGTGCACTTCAGCAAGGGCTGCCAGCAGGGCTGCGTCGAAGAGGCCTACACGCACAGCTTCGCCACCGGCATGGTCGAGTTCGCGGGGCGCAATCCGCGGGCTTGGCGGTGGTTCAACCTGCTGCTCGCGCAGCACCTGCCGGGCCGCGCCGGCTACGACCGCGTCGTGCGCGGTGCGCGCGCCCGGCCCCCGGCCATGCCGCGCCACCTGCAGATTGGCCGCCACCAGGTGCGCCTGCGCGGCATCAGCAAGTCGGAGAGCGGCAGCGCGTTCGGCTGGTACGTCTTCGCCGGGCGCGAAGTGCAGCTGTATCGCGGGCTGGCCGGCGCCAACCTTGCCGTCGTCGCCCTGCACGAGATCACGCACGCAGTGCATCACGCGCACGGGCTCGAAGACGGGCACAGCCATCGCGACTTCCGGCGCGCGCAGGCCCGCGGCTGGTTCGCGGTGATGCAGCGCTGCCCGGCCGCCTGGCGGTGGCTGGCCTGGCTGATGAGCTTTCCCGAGCAGGCCAACCTGGCCACGCCGGCCGCGCTGGCCTTGTAGCCGCGCGGCGGGCCGTTCGGCGCAGGCGATCCGCGCTCACCCGCGGTGGATGGGGTCGATCCAGGGCACGTTCTCTGGCCGCTCGACGGGCTCGATGTCCAGGTTCACGGCCACCGCCTCGCCGTCGCTGCGGCAGAGCACGCACTCGAGCGTCTCGGTGGCGCTGGCGTTGATCTCCTGGTGCGGCACGTAGGGCGGCACGTAGATGAAGTCGCCCGGACCGGCCTCGGCGGTGAACTCGAGCTTCTCGCCCCAGCGCATGCGCGCACGGCCCTTGACGACGTAGATCACGCTCTCGAGCGGGCCGTGGTGATGGGCGCCGGTCTTGGCGCCGGCGTGGATGTGCACGGTGCCGGCCCACAGTTTCTGCGCGCCCACGCGCGCGAAGTTGATGGCCGCCTTGCGGTCCATGCCGGGCGTCTGCGCCGTGTTCGGGTCGAGCTGGTTGCCGGGCACGACGCGCACGCCGTCGTGCTTCCAGGGCGGGTCGTGCGCGTGGGCCATGCGTCCTCCGTGGGCTCTGCGGGGCTGCGGGGTATGCGGCGTCGATTGTGGCGCGGGGCGCGCGGCCGATCAGGGCGGCTGCTCCCGCGCGCCGAGCCGTTCGCGCATCAGCGCGCGCGTGTGCACGCCCGGCCGCTCGCATCTCCACCGTGCCGCGGCCTCAGTCGCGCGGCGGGATGCTCATGGGATCATCTTCGCGCTGAAGCGCGCTCCGGCATTCGCCTCGGGAAGACCCGGTCTGCTCAGGGCGTCACCGCCGCATACCGCGCACCGAGGTAGTAGCGGGCCGGATCCACCATCTCCGGCACGCGGTTGAAGGTGCGGAACATCTCGTTCATGCCGGAGAGCCAGCTGGCCACGGTGCCGTCGGTGCTGAGCTTGGAGAGCTCGGCGCTGGTGTAGTACTGCGCATAGCCGGACTCGGTCTCGAGCGATGCACGCGGCGCGCCGATGAGCGCGGCCGCGGCATCGACCGCCTGCGCCAGGTTGGCCTTGCGCCAGTCGTTGGCCTCCTTGATGACCTTGATCATCGCGTCCACCAGCGGCGCGCCGGCCGGCGCGTCGAGCTCGTTGCGCATCACGAACGAGCTCGGGAAGCTGTTCTTCGGCAGCGCATCCTTGTTGCCGAACAGTTCCACGAGGTCGGGCACGCGCCCCTTCAGCGTCGCGACGTGCGGGTACCAGATGCCGGCGCCCTGCACCTGGCCGGAAGCGAAGGCGGTCACCACGGTGGCCGGGTCCATCGTCACGCGCTTCACGTCTTCCAGCTTCATGCCGGCCTTGGCCAGCGCCAGGCGCAGCAGCATGTCGCCCGAGGTGCCCTCTGGCACGGCGACGGTCTTGCCCTTCAGGTCCTGCAGCGTCTTGATGCCGGGCTGCGCGATGACGCGGTCGGAGAAACCGACGACGTTCATCGCGACGATCTTGGCCCGGCCGGTCATCGGCAGCCACAGCGCGCCAGGGCCGATATAGCCGAAGTCGAGGTCGCCGGCGCCGAGCGCCTGGATCTGGATGGGGCCGTTGGTGAACGACTTGATCTCGGGCGCGAGCCGGTGCTTCTTCCACAGCTCGAGCTTGTTGGCCACCGCCACCATCGAGCAGCCATGGAAGTCGGCGATGTAGCCGACGCGCACCCTCATCGGCGCCTGCGCGAAGGTGCGTGGCGCGGCCAGCGCCAGCAGCGCGGCACCGCCGGCCGCCTGCAGCAGCCGGCGTCGGGCCCGGCGGTGGATGGGCAGGGTGACAGGGGTGGCAGGGCTGTCGGCGGCAGGCTTCATGCGGGTCTCCTCGCGCGGTGGGGTCAAAGGGTCAGGCGGCGGCCTGGTGCACGGGCGCGGCCGCTTCTTCCGGGGTTGGCTGGTGGTGCACGGCGTTCCAGATGCGGTTGCGCAGCTCGGCGAAGTCGGGCGACAGGCGCATGGCCTCGGTGCGCGGGTACGGCAGGTCGACGTGGATGATCTCGTGGATGCGCCCGGGCCGCGCCGCCATCACGACGACACGGCGCGCCAGGTAGACGGCCTCGTCGACATCGTGCGTGATGAACAGCACCGTGCGCTGCTCGCGCTGCCAGGTCTGCAGCAGCTGGTCCTGCAGACGCACGCGCGTCAGCGCGTCGAGCGCGCCGAAGGGCTCGTCCATCAGCAGCACCGAGGGGTCCATCGCGTAGGCGCGGGCGATCGCGCAGCGCTGCTTCATGCCGCCGGAGAGTGTCTTGGGCAAGGCGCCGGCGAAGGCGGCGAGGCCGACCAGCTCGAGCCAGCGCTGCACCGTGGCCTCGCGCTCGGCCGCCGGCCGCCCGGCGATCTTCAGGCCGAAGCCGACGTTCTCGGCCACCGTCAGCCAGGGGAAGAGCGCGTACTGCTGGAAGATGACGCCGCGCTGCGGGCTCGGCCCCAGCACCGGCACGCCGTCGACGCAGACGCGCCCGCCGCTGGGCGCCTGCAGGCCCGCGGCAAGGTTCAGCAGCGTCGACTTGCCGCAGCCCGACGGGCCCACGAGCGTGACGAACTCGCCTTCGGCGACATCGAGGCTGACCTCGTGCACGGCCTTCAGCGGCCGCCCGGCGAGCTCGAAGGTGCAGCTCACCTGCTCGAAGGCGATCTTGCGCGGGTTCAAGGTCTCAGCGCCTTTCCTGCCAGGAGGTGAGCCGCTCGTCGGCCCACAGCAGCATGCGGTCCATCACGAGGCCGATGACGCCAATGGTGATGAGCGCCGCGAAGATGGTCGAGAGGTCGTAGTAGACCTGTGCCAGCTGCATGCGGTGGCCCAGGCCCTCCTGCGCCGCGATGAGCTCGGCCGCGACCAGCGTCGACCAGGCCGCGCCGAGTGCGGTGCGCATGCCCACGAGGATGTAGGGCATCGAGGCCGGCACGACGACGCGGCGGAAGACCTGCGCGTCGCCGGCGCCGAGCACGCGCGCGGCGTTGATGAGCACGCGGTCGACGTTGATCACGCCCTGGAAGGTGGCGATGACGCAGACGAGGAAGGAGGCGAGCGTGATGACGAAGACCTTGGGCACCTCGCCGATGCCGAGGAAGACGATGGCCAGCGGGATCATCGCCAGCGGCGGGATGGTGCGGAAGAACTGCACGTAGGGTTCGAACAGCCCGCGTGCCCAGGTGTACCAGCCCATCAGGAAGCCGACGGGAATGGCCAGCGCCGTGCCGAGCGCGAAGCCGAGCAGTACGCGCCGCATCGAGGCGAGCGCATCGTGCGCCAGCGTACCGTCGCCGAGCATCTGCCAGGCGCGCACCAGCACCTCCTGCGGGCCGGGCAGGCCGGCGAGCTTCAACCAGCCGAGCAGCGCCCACAGCCCGAGCGCAAGCAGCACGGCGGCGAGGTTGAACCAGCGCATCTGGCGGCGCTGGTCCTGCTGCACGGCGGTGAGGGTGGTGCTCACGGCATTGCCCTGCGCGCGGCGCGCCGCGGGATGGGCGCTCGGGAGCGCCCGGGCGCGCTCATGGGAGCACCTTCGCGTGTGCAGCGCTGGGGTACGAGCCCTTGGGAACGGCCCGGAAGGCTCATGCCACGGCCCGCCATGCGACGCGCTCGCCCGGCAGCTGCCGCAATACGCGGTCGAAGCCCACCAGTGCGGCGCCCTCGAGCGCCGCGTCGGCGCCGAGCACGCTGCGTTCGAGCAGCAATGCGTGCGCCAGCTTCTCGGCCGCGCGCGCCGAGATCTCGCCTTGCAGACCGGCCAGGAATTCGTCACTGGCCTGCGTGTAGATGCCGCCGAGCACGATGTGATGCGGGTTCAGCAGGTTCACCGCGGTCGCGAGGCCCGTGCCGAGGTTGCGCACGGTCTGTGCCCACAGCTGCGCGGCGCGGCCCTCGCCTTGCGCGCGCCTGCGCTCCAGCTGCGCCACCGGGTCGGCGGTGTCCTCGGGCAGGCCGAGGATGCGGCACAGGTATGCGGCATTGGTCACCTGCACCAGCGGCACGCCGCGCGCGGCCGGGCGGTGAAAGCCATCCTCGCCGAGCGGAATGTGGCCGAGCTCGGCGACGCCGTAGTGCCCGTAAGGATCGGGCTCGGCACTGTTGACGAGCGCGGCGCCGAGCCCGTAATGCGCCTGTACGAAGAGCAGCGGATCGTCGGCGCCCAGACGCCGGTGGCGGAACTCCGCCAGCGCCATCGCACGCGTGTTGTTGTGCACCAGCACCGGCAGCCGTAGTGCCCGCTCGACAGTGGCCGCGACATCGACGCCGCGCCATTCGAGCGGCGCCACGCGCAAACCCACGCGCATGGCGGTATCGGTGATGCCGGGCAGCACCACGGCCACCGCCTGCACCGCGCGCCCGTGCGCCGCCGCCTCGCGCAGCACCTTGCGCGCCAGCTCGACCAGGGCGCGCAGCGCTGCCGCCGGCGGCAGCTGCGACACGGCGCAGACCTCGGTGCGCGCGGGCATGTCGGCAAACCGGCGCAGGTCGAGCCCGAAGAGGGCGGCGCGCAGGCGCACCGGCTCGATGGCCATCGCCAGCACGCAGGCCGCTTCGGGCACGAGTTGCAGCGGTGTCTGCGGCCGGCCGAGCGCGCCGGCGGCGCGCACGTTGACGGCGCCGTCTTCGCGCAGCAGGCCCATCGCGAGGAGCTCGGCCACCACCTTCGACACCGTGGTGCCCGAATGGCCGGCCACCCGGCCCAGCGCCACGCGCGGCATCGGCCCGTCGTCGCGCAGCGCGAGCAGCGCGCGCATGCGGTGCAACACGCGCACCTGATCGACCGGGCCTGGCCGGCGCACGCCCGTGCCCGTGCCCGTGCCGGGCACTCGCGCGGGGCGGGCGGTGCCAGCGGCGCGAACCGGCATGGAGGAGCGTGCGGTGGTTCGGGTCATCGACTTATTTCCGGGTAGGCATTAAGTGGCTACGATGGACCGTTGTCAAGCTGGAAAGCCCTGGAGCCGCCGATGCACGCACCGCTGCCGCCCGCCGCCCCGAGCCCGGTCTCGCGGCGTCCGCCCAACATCCTCTTCATCATGGCCGACGACCACGCGGCCAAGGCCATCGGCTGCTACGGGCACGGTCTCAACCGCACGCCCAACATCGACCGCATCGCCGGTGAAGGCCTGCGCCTGGATCGCTGCTACGTCTCGAACTCGATCTGCACGCCCAGCCGGGCGAGCATCCTCACGGGCACCTACAACCACGTGAACGGCGTCATGACGCTGGCCGACCACTTCGACAACCGCCTGCCGCACGTGGCCAAGCACCTGCGCGCGGCCGGCTGGCAGACGGCGCTCTTCGGCAAGTGGCACCTCGGCGAGGGACCGGCGCACCAACCCACCGGCTTCGACGCCTGGTCGGTGGTGCCGGGGCAGGGGCTGTACTTCGACCCTGTCTTCCACGAGCCGGGTGGCACCGTGCAGCGGGCGGGTTACGTCACCGACATCGTCACCGACCTCTGCGTCGACTGGCTGCGGCAGCGCGACTGCACACGCCCGTTCTTCCTCATGTGCCACCACAAGGCGCCGCACCGCTCGTGGGAGAACCATCCGCGCCACGACGGCCTGTTCACCGAGCCCATCGTCGTGCCCGAGACCTTCGACGACGACTACCGGCAGCGCGCCGCCGCCGCGGCCGCGGCGCGCATGCGCATCGCGGTCGACATGACCTATCTCGACCTCGGGCTCGTGCAGCCCGAGGGCGGCATCGAAGTCGGCGAGCCGCTGCTGCCCGGCAGCGCCGTGCGCAAGCTGCCGGTGGTGGACGACGTGCGCGCCTTGCGCTTCACCTGCATCCGCACCGGCGAGGTCTTCCGCTTCGAGACGGCCGAGCAGTACCGTCGCTTCAAGTACCAGCGCTACATGCAGCGCTACCTGCGCACCATCGCCGCCATCGACGAGGGCGTCGGCCGCCTGCTCGACGAGCTCGACGCACAGGGCCTGGCCGAGAACACGGTGGTCGTCTACACCAGCGACCAGGGCTTCTTCCTCGGCGAGCATGGCTGGTTCGACAAGCGCTTCATGTACGAGCAGAGCTTCCAGATGCCCTTCGTGCTGCGCCACCCGGCGATGGTGCGCGCGGGCACGGTCTGCGACGCGATGGTGAGCAACGTGGACTTCGCGCCCACCTTCCTTGAACTTGCCGGCCTGCGCGTCCCGAGCTACATGCAGGGCCGCAGCATCGTGCCGCTGCTGCGCGGCGAGCGGCCGGCCGACTGGCCCGACATCGCCTACCACCGCTACTGGATGCACAGGGACGAGTTCCACAATGCCTATGCGCACTACGGCGTGCGCGACGCGCGCTACAAGCTCATCCATTGGTACAACCAGGGCCTGGGCCTGGCCGGGACGTTGCCCGGGGGCGAACCACCCGAGTGGGAGTTCTTCGACTGCGAGCGCGATCCGCTCGAGCTCATCAACTGCCACGCCGACCCGGCCTACGCGGCCGAGGTGATGCGCCTGACACGCCGGCTCGACGACAAGATGGCCGAGATCGGCGACGTGCCGATGCATGCGCCGGCGCCGCGCTGAGCGCGTCCGCCGCCACGGTATGGTTCAGCCTTTCCCCGAGCAGGAGCACCGCCGATGAAGACCCGCGCCGCCGTCGCCT
Source organism: Burkholderiales bacterium (assembly GCA_016223165.1). GTDB lineage: Bacteria > Pseudomonadota > Gammaproteobacteria > Burkholderiales > Burkholderiaceae_C > Rubrivivax. The sequence continues at coordinate 880,478 of JACRPO010000009.1, read as the reverse complement.
GGAAGGCCGGCTCGCCGTTGACGATCGAGACCGTGGACCTGGAGGGCCCGCGGGCCGGCGAGGTGCTGGTCGAGGTGAAGGCCACCGGCATCTGCCACACGGATTGGTACACGCTCTCGGGCGCCGACCCCGAAGGCCTGTTCCCGGCCATCCTCGGGCACGAGGGCGCCGGCGTCGTGCTCGAAGTCGGCGCCGGCGTCACGACGCTGAAGGCCGGTGACCACGTCATCCCGCTCTACACGCCCGAGTGCCGGCAGTGCAAGTTCTGCCTTTCGCGCAAGACCAACCTGTGCCAGAAGATCCGCGCCACGCAAGGCAAGGGGCTGATGCCCGACGGTACGTCGCGCTTCAGCCTGAACGGCAAGCCGCTGCTGCACTACATGGGCACGAGCACCTTCGCCAACCACATCGTCGTGCCCGAGATCGCGCTGGCGAAGATCCGCGACGACGCGCCCTTCGACATCGTCTGCTACGTCGGCTGCGGCGTCACCACCGGGGTCGGCGCGGTCATCTTCACGGCGCGCGTCGAGGCCGGGGCCAACGTGGTGGTGTTCGGCCTCGGCGGCATCGGCCTGAACGTCATCCAGGGCGCCAAGCTGGTGGGCGCCGACAGGATCATCGGCATCGACGTCAACCCGGCGCGCGAGGCGATGGCGCGGCGCTTCGGCATGACGCACTTCATCAACCCGAAAGAGGTGCCGAACGTCGTCGACGCCATCGTGCAGCTCACCGACGGCGGCGCCGACTACAGCTTCGAGTGCATCGGCAACACCGGCACCATGCGCCAGGCGCTCGAGTGCTGCCACAAGGGCTGGGGGCGCAGCATCATCATCGGCGTGGCCGAGGCAGGCGCCGAGATCGCCACGCGGCCATTCCAGCTCGTCACCGGGCGCAAGTGGGAGGGCTCGGCCTTCGGCGGTGCGCGCGGCCGCACCGATGTGCCGAAGATCGTCGACTGGTACATGGACGGCCGCATCCGCATCGACGAGCTGATCACGCACCGGCTGAGGCTCGAAGACATCAACGAGGGCTTCGCGCTGATGAAGCGCGGCGAGTCGATCCGCTCGGTGGTGGTCTACTGACCGGCGTGCGCACGCATCTTCCACTTTGAACCTCGAGCAGATCCTCTTCACGCAAGGCTTCGGGCATCGCCGCGTCTGCGCGGGCCTGGTGGCCGCGGGCGCGGTGCGCATCGGCGGGCGCGTGGTCGACGACCCGGGCGCAGACTTCGAGACCGCAGGCCTCGAGTTCGAGGTCGACGGCATGGCCTGGTCGTTTCGCCTGCCGGCGCTTCTGATGCTGCACAAGCCTGCGGGCTACGAGTGCTCGAAGAAGCCACGCCATCACCCGAGCGTCATGAGCCTGCTGCCGGCACCGCTGCGCCACCGCGGCGTGCAGCCCGTGGGCCGGCTCGACGAAGACACCACCGGCCTCCTGCTCTTCACCGACGATGGCCAGCTCATCCACCGCCTGACGAGCCCGAAGCACCACGTGCCCAAGGTCTACCAGGTGACGGCCCGGCACCCCGTGAGCGACGCGCAGCTGCAGCGCCTGCGTGACGGCGTGGTGCTGGACGACGACCCCGCGCCCGTGGCCGCCCTGGCCGCTGAACGCACCGGCGAGAGCAGCCTGGCGCTGACGCTCGCCGAAGGCCGCTACCACCAGGTCAAGCGCATGCTCGCGGCCGTGGGCAACCGGTGCGAAGGCCTGCACCGCAGCCACTTCGGCGCGCTCGCCTTGCCGGCCGATCTGGCGGCGGGGCGCTGGCGCTGGGTGGACCAGGCGGTGTGTTGAGCGCCTGTCAGCCGGCGCATGGGCCGGCGAGCCCCGCCACGGCCTGCTGCGCCACCTCGAGCCCCTGCGTTACGACCTGCTGCTTCCACTGCGGCGTGTCGACGTAGAAGGCGTCGCGCACCTGCCGCTTGATGGCGGCGCGCAACTCGCCGCTCGCTTCGGGGTGGTTGTAGAGCCACTGGTCGGCGCGCAGCGCGAACATCACCTCGTTCATCGGCAGCGTGCCGAACTCGAGCGCCAGGCCGGTGTACTCGGCCTGCGGGCAATGCAGGTAGGCGGCGTTGAAGAGCAGGCCCGTCAGCTCAGCGGAGGCCGAGGAGCCGTCGTACATCGATGTCACCTCGGCGCCGTTCACCCCCCACCAGGCGCGCGCGCGGGCGAGCGACACCGGGTGATTGCGGTCGGCGAAGATGCGCTCGCCGTGGCCGCTCGGGCCGAGGCCGGTGTGGATGTCGATCCAGGCCAGGCGCGCGCAGCGCTGGCCATGCTCCTCGAGCACGTGCTGCAGCGTCTGCCGGCTCCAGGTGGGCCGGTGTCCGCCGAAGAACAGGCCCTCGGGGTGCGTGTACTGGCCCTGGCTCAGCGCCGCCTGCAGCGCGCGCTCGCCGTGGCGCTGCGCGAAGGCGGCGAGACCGGCCTCGTTCTCGGGCGGCGGTGGCCAGGTGGCGGGCACGACGAAGCGGGCGATCTCTTCGTAGCCGGCGTTGGCCGGCAGCGGCGCATGATGGTCGCCGTGATGGTCGCCGTGGTGGTCGAACTCCTGCCAGTTGCGGTTGAGGTCGACGTTCTCCTGCGTCGTGCGCCGGATCCACGAGAAGCCATACGGGTTGAGCGCGTGCACGTACAGCACGGCCACACCGGCCGCGCGCGCCGCGGCGGGGAAGGCCGCGTCGGCGAGCAAGGCGTTCTGCACGCCCGAGCCGCAATAACCCTCGGCGCCGTGGCAGCCGCTCGTGACCACGAGCAGCGCGCGCGCATCGACAGCGCCGAAGCGCGCCACGTCCATCGCCATGACCTCGCCGTCGCGGCCGACGAGCGGATGCACGTGCGCCTGCACGTCGAGGCCGGCCGCCTCGGCGGCGGCGGTGAACTTGGCGCGCGCTTCGGCGTAGCTCTGCGCGAAGAAGGATTCGGCACTCATCGTCGGCAATCGTCCGAGACTTCGGCGCGCCTTCAGCGCGGCTGCCCGAGCCAGCTCTCGGCGATGCGCACCCAGGCGGTGGCACCGAGCGGGATGAGGTCGTCGTTGAAGTCGTAGCTCGGGTTGTGCAAGGTGCAGGGTCCGAGGCCATGGCCGTGCTCGCGGTGCGTGCCCTCGCCGTTGCCGATCATGAAATAGCACCCCGGCTTGGCCTGCAGGAAGAAGCTGAAGTCCTCGCTGCCCATGGTCGGCTCGAACGGCTTGACGTTGGCCGGCCCGACGACCTCGCCGAGCACGCGCTTGACGAACTCGGTCTCGGCGACAGGGTTCACCGTCACCGGGTAGCCGCGGTTGAAGACGAACTCGCAGGTGGCGCCGTGCGCGGCGCAGATGCCCTCGGCGACCTCGCGCATGCGGCGCTCGATCAGCGCCACCGCCTCGTCACTCAGCGTGCGCACGGTGCCCTTGATGCTGGCCGAGTCGGGGATGACGTTGAAGGCCTCGCCGGCGTTGATCATCGTCGCCGAGATCACCGCCGCCTCCATGGCGCGCAGGTTGCGGCTGACGATGGTCTGCCAGGCCATGACGACCTGGCAGGCCACCGGCACCGGGTCGACGCCCAGGTACGACAGCGCCGCGTGCGAGCCCTTGCCGCGCACGGTGAGCGTGAACTGGCTGCCCGAGGCCATCATCGGCCCGGCGCTGACGCCGAACGTGCCGACCGCGTAGCCGGGCCAGTTGTGCGCGCCGAAGATCGCCTCCATCGGAAACTGCTCGAACAGGCCGTCCTCGATCATCGAGCGCGCGCCGGCGCCGCCTTCTTCGGCGGGCTGGAAGACGAGGTAGACGGTGCCGTCGAAGTGGCGGTGCTTCGCGAAGTGCTTGGCCGCGGCGAGCAGCATCGCGGTGTGGCCGTCGTGGCCGCAGGCGTGCATCTTGCCGGGGTGCCGGCTGGCGTGCGCGAAGGTGTTGTGCTCGGTCATCGGCAGCGCGTCCATGTCGGCGCGCAGGCCCACGGCACGGGCGCTGCGGCCCGCCTTGACGATGCCGACGACACCGGTCCTGCCCATGCCGCGGTGGACAGGGATGCCCCAATCGGTGAGGGCTTTCGCCACCACGTCGGCGGTGCGCTTCTCCTCGTAGCAGAGCTCGGGATGGGCGTGGATGTCGCGGCGCATCGCGGCGATGGCCGCGGCATCGGCGAGGATGGGCTCGATCAGGTTCATGGCGCAGTCCCCGGGGGTATGCGAGCCATGTTAGCGCCGGCCTGCCGAGCCCGGCAGCAGGCGGGGTTTGCACAGCGCGCGTCGGCCTGGTTTGCCGAGCGCGCCGCGGGCGGCGGCGAGCGCCGACGCCAATCAGGAGGCGAGCGCCGCTTCTTCCGCGTCGAGCTTGAACACCGCCACCGCGCGTGTCAGCTGCTGCGCCTGCTGCTGCAGGCTCAGCGCCGCGGCGGCCGACTGCTCGACGAGCGCGGCGTTCTGCTGCGTGCCCTGGTCCATCTGCTGCACGGCCTGGCCGACCTGCGCGACGCCGCTGCTCTGCTCGGCGCTGGCACCGCTGATCTCGCGCATGATGGCCGTGACGCGCCTGGTGGCGCTGACGATCTCCTGCATCGTCGCGCCGGCCTGGTCGACGAGCTTGGCACCGTCGGCCACCTGCCCGACGCTGGCGCCGATCAGCACCTTGATCTCCTGCGCCGCCTCGGCCGAGCGGCGCGCCAGCGTGCGCACCTCGCCGGCGACGACGGCGAAGCCGCGCCCCTGCTCGCCGGCCCGCGCCGCCTCGACGGCGGCATTGAGCGCGAGGATGTTGGTCTGGAAGGCGATGGCGTCGATGGTGCCGATGATCTCGGCGATCTTGGCGCTGCTGCCGCTGATGGCCTTCATCTTCTGCACGACAGCGCTGACAACCTCGCCACCGCGCTCGGCCACGCCCGAGGCGCCGACGGCCAGCTCGTTCGCCTGGCGCGCGTTGTCGGCGTTTTGCTGCACCGTGGCGCCCAGTTCCTCCATCGAGGCGGCCGTCTGCTGCAGCGCACTCGCCTGGCGCTCGGTGCGCTGGCTGAGGTCCTGGTTGCCGCGGCTGATCTCGCGCGCGCCGATGTCGATCTCGCTGGCTGCGCCCTGGATGTCGGCGACGATGCCCTTGAGCGTGCCGACCATGCCGGCGAGCGCGGCGAGCAGGCGCGCCGTCTCGTCGCGGCCGGTCGCCTCGGGGATCGCGTGGAGATGCCCGCGCGACACCTGCTCGGCCACCTCGACGGCGGCATTGAGCCGCCGCGTCACGCCGCGCACGGTGTGCCAGCTGAGCGCGCCGATGAAGCCGATGGCGGCGATCGAGATGCCGATGATCATCGTCAGCGACCAGGCGACGCGGCGGTCGACGGCGGCGCTCACTTCGGCCTGGCGCTCGCCGACCGACTTGACCTGCTGCTCGCCGAGCTCGGCCTGGCGCGCCGCCACGGCCTTCAGCTGCGCCAGCGACTGCGCCATCGCCAGCTCGCTGGCGAGCAGGCCCTGGCGGCTGGCCGCCACCTTGTCGATCGACGTCGTGACCATGCCCATCGAGAGCTGGGCGGTCTGCACCTGCTCGGCCAGTTGCGGCCGGCCCATCTTCACGAGGCCGGCGCGCATGGCCTTCATGTCCTGGGCGAGCGCTTCGCCACGCTTGCTCAGCGCCTGATGGGTGAGCTGCAGATCCTTGCTGTCGGCGGCCAGCATCAACTGGCGCAGGCCGGCCCCCATGTCGCGGATGGCCAGGGCCACCGCCTCGCTGGTGGCGACGACACCGCCGGGCTCGTTGCGCAGCTTCAGCGCCGCTTCGAGCACCTGGCGCTGCTTGACGCCTGCCACCTCGAGCGTGTCGGCGAGTGCCGACAGGCGCGTCACCTGCTCGTCGATGAGCGTGACGATGGCCTTGCGCTGCGCCGCATAGGCGGCCTCGCCGCCCTCGGCCTTGGCGAGCGCCTTCGTGCGCTGCGCGAAGAGGCCGTCACCGTCGCGCGTGGCGAGCTCCCACAGCCTGGTGGCGGCGGTGCGCGTCTCCTTGAGCGGATCGTCTGCCGCTGCCGCCGCCGCGGCGGCGGCTGCGGCCGCGCTGGTGCCGCCGGCGTCGAGGCGCTGGATGCTGTCCAGCGGCGCTTTCAACTTCTCGCGCAGCGGCGTCAGGCGGAAGCGGTTGGTCACCACGTCGACCTCGGTGACGACGAGCGCCACGTCCTTGAGCAGTGTCTGCGCCTTCAGCGCCAGCTTGGCCTGCGTGGCCAGGCGTCGCGCCGCCTCCTGCGCCTTGTCGGCCGCGACACCGGCCTCGACGCCGATGCCGTTGACCGCCTGCCGCGTGGCGCCGATCTGCTGCTCGGCCTTGGTCAGCGCCGCGCGCGCCGATTCGGTCTCGCCGCGATAGGCCGCTTCGTCGCCGAGACGGCGGCGCGCCGCGGCGGCGATCTGCTCGTGCGCGGCGGCGAACTCGCCGCCCGTACCGCCCGTGCCGCCCGAGACCGGCGAGCCCGCCTTCGGGTCGAGGGCGCGGATCTCGTCGCGCAGCTTGGCGATGCGTTGCAGGTCCGCGGCGGCCGCGTCGGTGACCTTCTGCAGCTCGTCGGCGGCGCGCGCGTGGCTCAGGCGCAGCAGCGATCCCATCAGGCGCTCGCTGCGTTCCTGCAGCTCGAGCGTGCGCGCCTGCAGCGGCGCCGCCTGCGTGGTCAGGCCCTGCAGGTCGTGCTGGATCGAGGTGACGGCGAAGAAGCTCACCGCGGCCACGCAGGCGAGGCCGGCGCCCGAGAGGGCCGACAGGGCGATCAGACGATGGGAAATCTTCATGGGCGGGTCACCGGAAGCGGGTGCCTGGGGTCGACGATCCAGGCCTGTGAACTCCGGGGCGCCGCCCGGCGGCGGCGCCCGCGGAGCGACTCACTTCAGCTTGGCGATGCGACCGTCGCGGATCTGCGTCATGAACACGCTGTTCGAGGCCTGGTGGTTGTCGGCCGCGAAGCCGACGCGCATGCCGCCCAGGTCGACACCCTGCATGCCGCGCAGCGCGCCGACCAGCGCCTCGCGGCTGGGTTCCTTGCCGGCGCGCTCGAGCGCCGCCACCATCACCTTGGCGGTGATGCAGCCTTCGAAGTTGACGAAGCCGAGCACCTCGCCGCTGTGCGCCTTGACGGCCTCGCGGCACTCGCGCGTCACGGCGATGTCGTCGTCGGCCGGGAAGGGCACGACCTGCGAGATGAGCACGCCGTCGCCTTCCTTGCCGACCTGCGCCACGAGGTTGTCGGTGCCGACGAAGCTCACGGTGGCGAGCTGCGACTTCAGGCCGGCGGCGCGCGCTTCCTTGATGAAGGCGGCCAGCGGCGCGTAGGTGCCGACCATCACCACCGCATCGGGCTTGGCCTCGAGCATGGCGGCCATGCCGCCCTTGATGGCGAGCGTGTTGCGCTGGAAGGTGCCCTTGGCAGCGACCTGCATGCCGCGCTTCTTCAGCGCCTTCTCGGTGCCCGAGAGCACCGCGAGGCCGAAGCCGTCGTCCTGATAGAACACGGCCACCGTCTTGGCACCGTTGGCCAGGAAGTGCGCCACCAGCGCCTCGGCTTCGTCGTCGTAGCTGGCGCGCACGTTGAACACCTGCTTGGTGACCGGCTGGCGCAGGCTCATCGCGCCGGTGAAGGCGCCGACCAGCGGCACGTCCATTTCCTTGACGATGGGCAGCACGGCGTTGGCGGTGGGCGTGCCCACGTAGCCGAAGAGCGAGAAGACCTTCTCCTGCTCGATCATCTTGAGCGTCTCGTCGACGGCCTTGTTGGGCTCGTAGCCGTCGTCGCCCACCAGCAGCGAGATCTTGCGGCCGTTGACGCCGCCCTTGGCGTTGACGGCGCTGAACACGGCCTCGGCGCCGCTGCGCATGCCCTTGCCCAGGCCCGACGCGGGGCCGGTCTGCACGTTGACCATGCCGATGCGGATCTCGGCAGCAGAGATGCCGTCCTGGGCCGTGGCGGGCAGCGCACAGGCCAGGGCAGCGGCGGCGAGGGTGGCGAGCGAGAAATGGCGCATGGGGCAGGCTCCTGCAGGTGGCGCGGCATGGATGAAGAAGGTGGCGGGAAGTCTGGCGCGGCCGCACGCACCCGATCCGGTCATGTAGGGCGTTATCGACACCCATTCCCGGTCCTTGAGTGGGGCACCCAGCACGGCCACGGGTCGGGCGGGGCGTCCGAAGGGGCGGCCGGGGCGGACGACTGTGGCAAAGTGCCGGCATGACCGCCTCCTCTTCGTCGCGCGTCGTGCAGGCGGTGTGCCCGCACGACTGCCCCGACACCTGCGCCCTGCACGTCACGGTGACCGATGGCCGCGTCGTGCGCGTCGCCGGCGACCCCGAGCACCCGACCACGCATGGCGCCCTGTGCACGAAGGTGAGCCGCTACGCCGAGCGCACCTACCACGCCGAGCGCGTGCTGCAGCCGCTGAAGCGCGTCGGTCGCAAGGGCGAAGGCCGCTTCGAGCCGGTGAGCTGGGACGCGGCGCTCGATGACATCGCGGCGCGCCTGAAGGCGATCGCGGCACGGGACCCGCAGGCCATCCTGCCCTACAGCTACGCCGGCACGATGGGCCTCGTGCAGGGCGAGGGCATGGCGGCGCGCTTCTGGCACCGGCTGGGCGCGAGCTTCCTCGACCGCACGATCTGCTCCAACGCCGGCGGCGAGGCGCTCGTCGCCACCTACGGCGCCAAGGTCGGCATGCATGTCGAGCACTACGCCGAGAGCCGGCTCATCCTGATCTGGGGCAGCAACCCAATCACCAGCAGCGTGCACTTCTGGAACTATGCGCAGCAGGCCAAGCGGGCCGGCGCGAAACTGGTCTGCATCGACCCCCGGCGCAGCGAGACGGCCGAGAAGTGCCACCAGCACATCGCGCTCCTGCCCGGCACCGACGGCGCGCTGGCGCTGGCGCTGATGCACGAGCTGATCGTGCACGACCATCGTGATCATGGGCTCGACCACGACTACATCGAGCGCCATGTCGAGGGCTTCGAGAAGCTGCGCGAGCGGGCCCTCGCCTGGCCGCCCGAGCGTGCCGCCGCGGTGTGCGGCATCGATGCGGCGGTGATTGCCGAGCTCGCGCGCGAGTACGGCAGCACGCGGCCGGCGGCCATCCGCCTCAACTACGGCATGCAGCGCGTGCGCGGCGGCGGCAACGCGGTGCGGCTGATCGCGCTGCTGCCTTGCCTGGTGGGGGCCTGGCGGCATCGCGCCGGCGGGCTGCTGCTGTCCACGAGCGGCTGGTTCCGCGGCGCGCGGCGCGACGCCTGGCTGCAACGGCCCGACCTGCTCGAGGCGGTCTACGGGCCGGCGGCCGACGGCAAGAAGGCGGAGAAGGGGGAGAAGGCGAAGGGCCCGCGCACCATCAACATGAGCACGATCGGCGACGACCTGCTGCGCGAGAGCTCACCCGAGTTCGGCCCGCGCGTCGAGGCGCTGGTCGTCTACAACAGCAACCCGGTCGCGGTGGCACCCGACAGCGCGAAGGTGGCGCGGGGCTTCGCGCGCGAGGACCTCTTCACCGTCGTGCTCGAGCACTTCCTCACCGACACCGCCGACCACGCCGATTACGTGCTGCCGGCGACGACGCAGCTCGAGCACTGGGACGCGCACACCGCCTACGGCCATGTCTACGCGATGCTGAACCGCCCGGCCATCGCGCCGCTCGGGCAGGCGCGATCGAATGCAGAGATCTTCCGCCAGCTCGCGCGCCGCATGGGCTTCACCGAGCCGTGTTTTTCGGACAGCGACGAGACGATGGCGCTCGCCGCCTTCGACCCCACGCGCGTCAAGCCGGGCGAGCTCGAGCGCAAGGGCTGGAGCCGGCTCGCCATCGGCGAGGCGCCTTTCGCGAACGGCGACTTCCCCACGCCGAGCGGCAAGGCCGTCGTCGACGCGCCCGGTGTCGGCGTGCCCGACTACCTGCCCAACTACGAGAGCGTGCTGTCTTCGCCGGCGCTGGCCGGTCGCTATCCGCTGGCGATGATCTCGCCGCCGGCGCGCCACTTCCTCAACTCCAGCTTCGTCAACGTGCCGAGCCTGCGCGCCGCCGAAGGCGAACCGGTGCTCGAGATGCACGAAGGAGATGCGGCGGCGCGTGGCATCGCCGACGGCGAGCTCGTGCGCATCTTCAACGACCGCGGCAGCACGCTGGCGCGGGCCGTGGTCGGCGGCGTGACCGGCCGCGCGCGGCCGGGGGTCGTGCACGGCCTCGGCGTCTGGTGGCGCAAGTTCGGCCGCGACGGCACCAACGTCAACCAGCTCACGCACCAGCGCCTCACCGACATCGGGCGCGCGCCGGCGTTCTACGACTGCCTGGTGCAGGTCGAGCGCGCCGCCGCCGCGGGCGCCGCCTCGGAGGGCGGGACCTCCGCCGCGGCCGCGGAATGACTGCACCGTGCACCTGAGCGGCAGGCAGATCGCGCTGATGGCGGCGGCTGGGGTGGTGGGGCTGGTGGCGCTGGCCGCGGGCACGGTGTGCCTGACGAGCGGTTGCGGCACGATCGGCTACTACGCGCAGGCGGTGGGCGGGCACCTGGAGATCGTCACCAAGGCGCGCTCGCTGCCGGGCTGGATCGGCGCCGAGGGCACCGAGCCGCGCCTGCGCGAGCGGCTGCAGCTGGCGCAGCGCATGCGCGAGTTCGCGGTGCAGGAGCTGAAGCTGCCCGACAACGCCAGCTACCGGCGTTATGCCGACCTCGGCCGCAGCGCCGTGGTGTGGAACGTGGTGGCCGCGCCGGAGCTCTCGCTGACGCTGAAGACCTGGTGCTTCCCGGTCGTGGGCTGCGTCGGCTACCGCGGCTACTTCGACCGCGCTGGCGCCGAGGCGCTCGGCGCCGAGCTGCGCGCGCAGGGGCTGGACGTCAACGTCTACGGCGTGCCTGCGTACAGCACGCTCGGGCGCACCAACTGGATGGGCGGCGACCCGCTGCTCAACACCTTCATCTTCTGGGGCGAGGGCGAGCTCGCCAAGCTCGTGTTCCACGAGCTCTCGCACCAGGTCGCCTACGCCGACGACGACACCGCCTTCAACGAGAGCTTCGCGGTGGCCGTGGAGCGCATCGGCGGCCGGCGCTGGCTCGACAAGCACGCCAGCGCCGAGGCGCGCCAGGCCGATGCCGACGCGGCGCAGCGCCGCGCCGACTTCCGCGCCCTGACGCAGCGCACGCGCGAGAGCCTTGCGACGCTGTACGCGAGCGCCATCACCGAGGCCGAGAAGCGCGAGCGCAAGGCCGGGCTGCTGGCCGCCATGCGCGCCGAGTACGAGCAGATGAAGGCGGCGCGCTGGGGCGGCTTTGCCGGCTACGACGGCTGGGTGGCGCGCGCCAACAACGCCTCGCTCGGCGTGCAGGCGGCCTACAACGAACTCGTGCCGCAGTTCGAGCGCCTGTTCGACCAGCAGGGGCGCGACTTCGAGCGCTTTTATGCCGAGGTGCGCCGCCTGGCGGCGCTGCCGAAGGCCGAGCGACGCGCGGCGCTGGAAGCCGCGGCGCGCTGAGGCCGCCGCTGCACGACCTGCTAGGCTTGCACCATGGCAGACCTGCGCATCCATCGCGAACACGACCTCGGCCTCGAGAAGGCGCGCCAGATCGCCTGGAAGTGGGCCGAGGAGGCCGAGAAGAAGTTCGACATGGAGTGCACGGTGGTCGAGGGCGAATATTCCGACACCGTCGAGTTCACGCGCAGCGGCGTCAACGGCCGCCTCGTCGTGGCCGCCGACCACTTCGATCTCGACGCGAAGCTGGGCTTCCTGCTCGGCGCCTTCTCGAAGACGATCGAGAACGAGATCGAGAAGACGCTCGACGACCTGCTGGCCAAGGGTGGCGGCGGCGCGGGAAAGAAGGCGATGGCCAAGACGACGGCCAGGACGGCGGCCAAGGCGGCGACGAAGACGGCTGCGGCCAAGAAGCGCTGAAGCGCGCGGGCGGCGTTGCCGGCCGCGGCCCGCATCGGTCAGGCAGCGCGATGGGGCCCAGAGAGGCTTGGAGGAGACGGAGCGATGAAGCGCAGACATCTGGTGACCTGGGCCGCCGGTGCGCCGTTCGTGCGCGCGGCGCGGGCCGCCGAACCCGGCGTCGGCAACGAAGAGGTGGTCTTCGGGCAGACCGGCATCCTCAGCGGGCCGCTGGGCGCGCAGATCAACGTCATGCTGGCCGGGGCGCAACTCGCCTTCGGCGAGACGGCGCGGGCCGGCGGCGTGCACGGGCGGCGCGTGCGCATCGTCTCGCTGGACGACGAGCTCCAGCCGCCCAAGGCGGTGGCCAACATGCGCCGGCTGCTGGAGCAGGAGAGCGTGTTCGGCTTCTTCGGCTGCGTCGGCTCGGCGACGACGGCGGCGACGGCCGATCTGCTGCTCGGCAGCGGCGCGCCGGCGCTGGGCGGCTACGCGGTCGCCGATTCGGCGCGCGCCAAGGTCAAGGGTGCGGCCTACTTCGTGCGCGCCACCTCGGGCCGCGAGGCGCAGGCGCTGGTCGAGCACCTGGTGACGATCGGCATCACCCGCATCGGCGTGGCCGTGCTCGACAACCCGGGCGGTCAGGAGGCGCACGCGCTCATCGCCGCGGCGCTGGCGCTGCACAGGCTCACGCCGGCGGCGGTGGCTTCGGTCAAGGGCGACGCCGGCAATGCCGCCGACGCGGCGCGCGCTCTGGCGGCGGCTGCGCCGCAGGCGGTGCTGATGTACTTGGGCGGCGCGCTGCCGGGCGAACTGATGAAGGCCTGCTGGGCGATCGGCTGGCAGCCGCAGTTCTACGGCATGTCCATCGTCGCCGGCGAGGTGGTGTTCAAGATCGCCGGCCCGCGCACGCGCGGCCTCGCGATCTCGCAGGTCGTGCCCTACCCCTGGGGCCAGGCGGAGCCGCTCGTGGCGCAGTACCGACAGCTCGCCGAGGCGGCCAAGGTGCCGGTGGGCTACTACAGCTTCGAGGGCTACCTCAACGGGCGCGTGCTGCTGGAGGCGCTCAACCGCTGCGGGCGCGAGCTCACGCGCGCGCGCATGCACGCCACGCTGCGTGCACTCAAGCTGCGCCTGGCCGGCATGCCGCTCGACTTCACCAGCGGCGACGCCACGGGCTCGCGCTTCATCGAACTGGTGCAGGTGAGTCACGAAGGGCGCTTCGTGCGCTAGGAGTGTGGGCGGCAGAAATCCAGGCCCGCGTTGGAGCCGCATGGGGGCGCAGGCAAGGCGCGCCGCGCAGCCCGGGCTGGCCGCCCGGGCAAGCGGCGCAACGCCGCATGCGCCCCCATGCGCCTCCAACCCGAAGGGCCGGGGCGATTCAGGGCGCCGGGCGGTGTTGCACGCTCGTTGTGTGGGCCCGCCACACGCCTCGCGTGCGCCTTGCCCGGCACCCTGACTCGCCCCGGCGCGAGCCTGGATTTCTGCCGCCCACACTCCTAGGTGCCAGCCGAGTGGGCCGTCGGTGCCGCTTCAGAAGCGGCCGACGAGGCCGAAGGCCACGGCGGCGGCGAACAACGCCGAGTACGCGGTGGTGACCCACCACACGCGGCGAGTGGCCGGCGCCGTGCCGGCGCGCGCGGCGAACCACCAGCCGGCCAGCGGCAGCAGCTGCCCGGCGTGGATGCCGATGAAGTGCGCCGGCCGCAGGTCGCCGCCTTGCAGCGACCAGCCGAACACCGGCAGCGACGCCGCGCCGGCATCGGGCGGTTGCAGGCCCGACAGCAGCATGCCGACGCCGGCGCCGAAGACGAAGGTGAGGCCGAGGCCGAGCCGCACGGCCAGCCGGTAGGCGCTCGGGCGCGACGGGTCGGCGTGCGTGCGCAACTGCCACGCGAGCAGCGGCTGTGTCGCGGTGAGGCCGAGCGCGCCGAGGCCCATCAGCGGATACATGATGGCGTGCAGCGGATCGCCGACGTTGTAGTGCGAGCCTTGGCCGAGTGCCGCCTGCAAGCCGATGTAGCCGAGCTCGAAGCTGCCGGCGACGATGAGCAGCCAGACGATGCGACCCATCGCGCGGCTGCGCCGGCGTTCGGGCCGCAGGTGGCCGACGAACCACGCCGTCGTCAGCGCCAGCAGCGCGATCGACAGCGCGAACTTGATCGGCTTGATCCAGACGTTGGCGCCGCGCAGCAGACGCTCGTCGAGGCCGGCGGCGACGGCCATCGGCACGGCCAGCGCCAGCAGCAGCGCCGCGAAGAGGGTGAGGCGGCGCTCGCGGGCGAGCAATTCGGAGGTGACGTGGCGCAGCGGCCGCGTCAGGCGCGTGTGCCGGTCCGGCGTGGCGAGGGCGAGGGTGTTCATGGCGCGGGTCCTTGCGAGAGGGTGGTGAGGAAGCGCGAAGTGCGAAAGCGAAGGGAGCGAAGGGGAGCGCGGGGGAGAACAGGGGAGAACAGGGGAGCGCAGGGGCGGCGAAGACGTCGCAGCGAAGCCAGGCGCCGCTCAGGCGTGCACGGCGGCCGGTCGGCGACGCGCCCGGAACGCCTGCACGCCGCGCAGCAACGCCCAGGCGAGCAGGCCGGCGGGGCCGAACAGGAAGGTCAGCGCCAGCAGCGGCAGCACCGCCCAATGCGGCAGGCCGAGCGCGGCGGCGCGTTCGCTGATCCAGGCGCCGACGAAGAGGTCGAAGGCGAGGTAGTGCAGCCAGCCCGCGGTGAGCAGGCCCGGCACCGCGAACAGGCGCTGCACTTCGGCCAGCGAGCCGTAGCCGCCGTCGCCCATGCCGTGGCGCGCGAAGAGCGCGACGTAGGCCACGGCCAGCACGAGCGGCACCCAGCGGCCGGCGAAGCGGCGCGCCAGCGGCGCCCAGCGCGCACCGGCCGGCGCGAGCGCCAGCGCGATCCAGCCGAGCAGGGCGAGGCTGCTGCCGGCCCGGAACAAGGCTTCGGGCGAGAGGAAGGAGGGGACGGTCGAGTCGATCATGGCGGGGTCCTCGGTGCGGCGTCCAAGTGAACACTGTTCAGATATGCTCGGGGATAATCTGAACGATGTCAAGTCCCAGCGGCTGAATGCCCCCTTCCGACACCGGACTACCGTTCGAACATGGCTGCCCCCTTGAAAGCATCCAAAGCCCCGGCGAGGAAGACCGGCCGGCAGGCGCCGCGCAAGCAATCGGCGCCGCGCCGCGATGCCTATCACCACGGCGCGCTGCGCGAGGCATTGATCGACGCCACCGAGGCGCTGCTGGCCGAGCGTGGCAGCGAAGGCTTCTCCTTGCGCGAGGTGGCGCGCCGCTCGGGGGTGTCGCCGGCGGCGCCGGCGCATCACTTCGGCGATGCCGAAGGCCTGCTCACGGCAGTGGCCACGCTCGCCTTCGATGGCCTTGCCGCGGCGCTGCGTGCCGGCAACGAGCGCGGCGGCAGCGACCCGGTGGCGCGGCTGCGCGAGCAGGGGCTCGGATATGTCGAGTTCGCGCTGCGCTATCCGGGCCGCTTCGGGCTCATGTTCCGCGCCGGCGCCGGGGGCGTGCGCAAGGACGAGTCACTCGAGCGCAGCGGGCACGCCGCGTTCATGGTGCTCGAGGAAGGGGTGCGCGAGTTGCTTGGCGTCGCGCCCGGTGCGCCGCTGCAGCCGGCGCATTGGCAGGCGCTGCTCGCCACCTGGTCGGTGGTGCATGGCTTCGCGCACCTCGTGCTCGCCGGTCAGTTCGACCGCATCGCGCAGGGGGCGATGGCGGCCGCAGGAGCGGGCGGCGCCGGTGCAGCCACCGGGCGTTCAGCGCGCGAGGCGCGGGAGGCGAGAGAGGCGCGCGAGGTGCTGCTGCGCGAGGTCCTTTCGCCGCTGCTCGACCGGCAGCTGCGCGGGCTGCTGCCGGCGCCGCCGGCGCCTACTTCAGGCTCTCGATGAGGTCGACGTATTCCTGCATCGCCGCGGGGCCCGCCTTGCCCTTCAGCTCGGCCCAGGCGTCGAACTTGGCGCGGCCCACCATGTCGGTGAAGCCCGGCCGCTTGCCCTCGACATCACCGGCGGTCGCCTGCTTGTACAGGGCGTAGATCTTCAGGAGCGTCATGTTGTCGGGCTTCTCCGGCAGTTGCTTGCTCTCGGCAACGGCCTTCTCGAACATCGCCTTCAGGTCGGCCATGGTGCGCTCTCCGCTTCGGTGTGATGGGGTGGTGGGCCCTGGCGGGCTGATCGGGTTGATCTGGCTTGACTCGCCCCGGCATGTTACCCAGCATCGCCGGGGCTGCCCGCAGCCCGATGCGGGATCCACCGCCTGCCCCACGAGGAGAAACCCCGATGCCCAGCGAACGCATGTCACGCGTCGATACCGCGTGGCTGCGCATGGACAACAACGTCAACCGGATGATGATCGTCGGCGTGTGGCTGCTGACGCCGGCCATCACGCTGGCCGCGCTGCGCGAACGCATCGCCGACAAGCTGCTCAAGTACGACCGCTTCCGCCAGAAGGCGGTGGTCGATGCGATGGGCGCCTCGTGGGTCGACGACGAGGACTTCGACATCACGCGGCACGTCGTGGCGACGAAGCTCGCGCCCAGGAAGGGGCAGAGCGAGCGCGAGGCGCTGCAGGCGATGTGCGGCAAGTTCGCCGCCGCGCCGCTGGACATGCGCCACCCGCTGTGGCAGTTCCACCTCGTCGAGCACTACGAGGGCGGCAGCGCGCTGCTGGCACGCATCCACCACTGCATCGGCGACGGCATCGCCCTCATCACGGTGATGATGAGCATCACCGACGGCGGCACCGACCCGCCGAAACGCCGCCGCAACCTCGCCGCCGAACAGGAGCGGGACCCCGACGCCGACTGGCTCAGCGACGCCGTGCTCAAGCCGCTCACCGACCTCACGGTGAAGGCGATCGGCATGTACGGCAGCGGCATCACGAAGAGCATGGAGGCGCTGGCCAACCCGCAGGCGCTCAACACGTTGGCGGGCGGCATGGACATCGCGAAATCGGGCTTGCAGGTGCTGCAGGACGTGGCCGCGCTCGCCCTGCTGGCCGACGACAGCAAGACGATGCTCAAGGGCAAGGGCAACGGGCGCAAGGTCGTGGCCTGGGGCGAACCGGTCGCGCTCGACGTCGTCAAGGCGGTCGGCAAGGGCCTGAACTGCACCATCAACGACGTGCTGTTGTCGTGCGTGGCCGGCGCCATCGGCCAGTACCTGCGCGACCAGGGCGAAGACCCCGCGGGCAAGGAGATCCGCGCCATGGTGCCGGTGAACCTGCGCCCGCTCGACAAGGCCTGGCAGCTCGGCAACCGCTTCGGGCTGGCGCCGCTCGTGCTGCCCATCGGCATCGAGAACCCGGTCGAGCGCATCTACGCCGTGCACCAGCGCATGGCCGAGATGAAGGGCAGCTACCAGCCCTTGCTGGCCTTTGCCGTGCTGTCTGTCTCGGGCCTGTTCATCAAGCCGGTGCAGGACGTGGTGCTCGGCATGTTCGCGAAGAAGACGACGGCCGTGATGACCAACGTGCCGGGCCCGGGCAAGCCGCTGTCATTCTGCGGCAGCACGCTGCGCCAGACGATGTTCTGGGTGCCGGCCTCGGGCGACATCGGCGTCGGCGTGTCCATCCTCAGCTATGGCGGCGGCGTGCAGTTCGGCCTCATCACCGACGAGAAGCTGTGCCCGCACCCGCAGCAGATCATCGACCGCTTCGAGCCCGAGTTCGAGAAGCTGCTGCTGGTGGCGATGATGCTGCCCTGGGCGGGCGAGGAGGAGCAGCCATGAACGCCACGGCACGCGCGCCCCGCCATGCCGGTGTCTACCCGGTCGTGCCCACCACCTTCGACGCGCAGGGCGGCCTCGACCTCGCGAGCCAGAAGCGCTGCGTCGACTTCATGATCGACGCCGGCTCGAACGGGCTGTGCATCCTGGCCAACTTCTCCGAGCAGTTCGTGCTCTCCGACGAAGAGCGCGCCGTGCTTACGCGCGAGTTGCTCGGGCATGTCGCCGGCCGCGTGCCCGTCATCGTCACCACCACGCACTTCAGCACGCAGGTCTGCATCGAGCGCAGCCGGCAGGCCGAGGCCCTGGGCGCGGCGATGGTGATGGTGATGCCTCCGTACCACGGCGCCACCATCCGCGTCGGAGAAGCGGCCATCTACGACTTCTACGCCCGGCTGTCCGCGGCGATCGGCATTCCCATCATGATCCAGGACGCGCCCGTCAGCGGCACGGTGCTCACGGCGCCGTTCCTGGCGCGCATGGCGGCCGAGATCGAGCACGTGCGCTACTTCAAGATCGAGTGCGCCGGCGCGGCCGCCAAGCTGCGCGAGCTGATCCGCCTGGGCGGCGACGCCATCGAAGGGCCCTGGGACGGCGAAGAGGGCATCACGCTGCTGGCCGACCTCGACGCCGGCGCCACGGGCGCGATGACCGGCGGCGGCTACCCCGACGGCATGCGCGGCATCGTCGACGCCTACCGGGCCGGACGGCGCGAGGAGGCGGTGGCGGCCTACGCGCGCTGGCTGCCGCTCATCAACTACGAGAACCGGCAGACGGGCCTGCTCGCCGCCAAGGCCTTGATGCACGAGGGCGGCATCATCGCCTGCGACGCACCGCGCCATCCGTTCGCGCCGCTGCACCCGGCCACGCGCGCCGGGCTGCTGGAGACGGCACGGCGGCTCGACCCGCTGGTGCTGCGCTGGGCGCGCAGCTGAGGACGACCGGCCTGGCCGGCCGTCATCGCGCAGCCCGATCGCCACGTGCCGGCCGCGTGCTACGGGCAGCCCCTGGGGCCCGCGTGTCCGCCCGGCGCTTAAGATGACCGCGTCTCGGCACCACGACCGCAGCGCACAGGAGACTGCCCATGACCGTCAGCGTCGACATCGACCTCGGCTACGAATTTGCCGTCAAGGCGCCGTTCAAGGACGTCTTCGCCGTCCTCGCCGACGTGCCCAAGTCGGCCAGCCATTTCCCGAAGGTGAAGAAGCTGCACGACCTGGGCGACAACGCCTACCGCTGGGAGATGCAGAAGGTCGGCACGGCGCAAGTCGGCATCCAGACCATCTACGCCTGCAAGTACAAGAGCGACGAGAAGAAGGGCACCGTGACCTGGGCGCCGCACAAGGACGACCAGGGCAACGCGCAGATCAGCGGCAGCTGGAAGATCAGCGAGGGCAAGGGCCGCACCGACATCGTCTTCAAGACCAAGGGCACGGTCGAGGTGCCGCTGCCGGCGTTGATGAAGATGATCGTGGTGCCGGTGGTCAACAGCGAGTTCGAGGGCTTGGTCGAGAAGTACATCGAGAACCTGTGCACGAAGTTCGGCGGCGAGGTGGAGTAGGGCGGCTGCCGGGCACGTGCGCAGCGCGCCGAGGCAGGCCTTCAGCGCCGCGGCGGCCTGAGGGCCAGCAGGCGCTCGCGCAGCCAGCGGTGGCCGCCGTCGTTGGCGTGCCGCCAGGTCCAGTGCATGGTCACCGTGATCGGCGGCAGCCCGAGCTGGAGTTCGGCCACCGCCAGGCCGAAGCGCCGCGCGAAGCGCTCGGCTGGTGACGAGGGCATGACCATCGCGAGGTCGGTCTTGGCGATGATCGCCGGCGCAACCGTGAAGTAGGGCAGCGTCAGGCGCACGCGCGACTGCAGCCCGAGCAGGTGCAGCGCCCGCGCCGGCTCGATGTGGCTCGCGACGAGGATGAATTCGAGCTGCTCGAGCGCCTCGCGCTGCTTCAGCCGCCGCGCCAGCGGATGGCCGCGGCGCACGAGGGCGACGTAGCGCTCGTTGTCGAGCAGCACGGCGCTCTCCGTGCCCGACAGGCCCGGCAGGAAGCCGACTGCGAGATCCAGCCGCCCGTCGTGCAGCGCCGGCGCGATGGCCTCGGGCGCGAGTTGCGCGGCCTCGATGCACACGCCGCTCGCGGCGCGGCCGACATCGGCCATCAGGCGCGGCAGGAACTCGTCGGCACCGATGTCGCTCATGTGCACCGCGAAGCGCCGCACCGAGCGCGCGGCGACGAAGCGCTCGTTCTCGTTCAGCGCCACGTCCAGCGTCTGCAGCGCCTGCACGACCTGCGTCGCGAAGCGGTCGGCCTTCGGCGTCGGCACGACGCCGCCGCTGCCGCGCACGAAGAGCGGATCGTGCAGCGCCAGCCGCAGCCGTGTCAGCGCATGGCTCACCGCCGGCTGCGACAGCGAAAGGCGCTCGGCGGCGCGGCTGACGTTGCGCGTCTCGTGCACGGCCGCGAAGACGTGCAGCAGGTTCAGGTCGAGATCGCGCACATGCACGCCGCGCATGATATTCGTAACGTCCAGCGCATGGACGAGGTGCGCAGGCAAGCCTACATTGCCCGGCCGACCGATCGCGACACCGATCGCGACACCGATCGCGACCCCCAAACCGACAGCGAAAGATCCCTTGGAAGTCCAGTTCACCGAGCAGATCGAGCAGCTCAAGCTCGGTGCCGGCGCCACCTTCCATGGCGAGGGCATCCTCGCCATCACGAAGGGGCTGCTGCAGGCGGGCGTCGCCTATGTCGGCGGCTACCAGGGCGCGCCGGTGTCGCACCTGCTCGACGTGCTCGTGCAGGCCAGGCCGCTGATGGACGAGCTCGGCGTGCATGTCGAGGCCTGCAGCAACGAGGCGAGCGCCGCGGCCATGCTCGGCGCCAGCCTGCACTACCCGCTGCGCGGCTGCGTCACCTGGAAGAGCATCGTCGGCACCAACGTGGCGGCTGATGCGCTCTCGAACCTCTCGTCGCCGGGTGTGCTGGGCGGCGCGCTCATCGTCGTCGGCGAGGACTACGGCGAGGGCGCCAGCGTCATCCAGGAGCGCACGCACGCCTATGCGCTGAAGAGCACGCTGGCGCTGTTCGACCCGCGGCCCGATCTCGGCAACATGGTGCGCCTCGTCGGCGAGGCCTTCGCGCTCTCCGAGGCCAGCAACATGCCGGCGCTGATGGAGCTGCGCATCCGCGCCTGCCACGTGCGCGGCAGCTTCACCGCCGCCGACAACGTCGCGCCCAGGCTCTCGACGCGGCAGCTCATCGCCGAGCCGGCCGGCTTCGACTACATGCGGCTCGCGCATCCGCCCGTCACCTTCCGGCACGAGAAGCTGAAGGTCGAGCAGCGCCTCCCGGCGGCGCAGCGCTTCATCGTCGAGCATGGGCTCAACGAGGTGTTCGGCGAGGCCGCCGCGGCCGGCCCGGGTGCTGGCGGTGGATCCGGCCTCGGCCTCGGCCTCATCGTGCAGGGCGGCATCTACCCCGCCCTCGTGCGCGCGCTGCAGCAGCTCGGCCTCGCCGACGAGGCGGGCGCGCCCGCCGTGCCGGTGCTGTGCCTGAACGTCACCTACCCGCTCGTGCCGGGG
This sequence comes from Burkholderiales bacterium, assembly GCA_016223165.1. Lineage (GTDB taxonomy): Bacteria > Pseudomonadota > Gammaproteobacteria > Burkholderiales > Burkholderiaceae_C > Rubrivivax. The sequence continues at coordinate 859,294 of JACRPO010000009.1, read as the reverse complement.
CAGCTGAGCGAGTTCTGCGCCGCCAAGCGCGCCGTGCTGGTCGTGGAAGAAGGCAGCCCCGAGTACATCGAGAAGGACGTCGTGCAGGCGCTGCGCCGTCTCGACGTGCAGACGGCGGTGCACGGCAAGGACGTGTTGCCGGCGGCCGGCGAATACACGGTGGAGGTGCTCGTGCGCGGGCTGCTCGCCTGGTTCGAGCGGCAGGCGCCGGGGCTCGATGCAAGCGACTCGCTCCGCGCGGCGCGCGCCTGGCTCGCCGGCATCGACGCCGTGCGCGCCGACCTCGCGCAGGTGCTCGGCCCGCTGCCGGCCCGGCCGCCCACCTTCTGCATCGGCTGCCCCGAGCGGCCGGTGTTCAGCGCGCTCAAGCTCGCGCAGCAGCAGGTGGGCCCGGTGCACGTGGCGGCCGACATCGGCTGCCACGCCTTCGCCACCTTCGAGCCCTTCAGCAGCGGCCACAGCATCCTCGGCTACGGCATGAGCCTGGCGAGCCGCGCCGGCGTCTCGCCGATGATGCAGCGCCGCTCGATCGCCGTGATGGGCGACGGCGGCTTCTGGCACAACGGCCTGCTCACCGGCGTGCAGGCGGCGCTCTTCAACGGCGACGACGCCGTGCTGCTGATCATGAAGAACGGCTACACCAGCGCCACCGGCACGCAGGACATCCTCAACACACCCGACGACGAAGTGAAGGCCGCGGCGGCGGCCAGCGGCAGCCTGCACCAGAGCCTGGCGCACAAGAACCGGACCATCGAGGACACGCTCGAGGGCATGGGCCTGCAGTGGATGCGCGTCGTGCACACCTACGAGGTGGACCACATGCGCCGCACCTTGCAGGAGGCGCTGACGACGCCGTTCTCCGGCCTCAAGGTCATCGTTGCCGAGGGCGAATGCCAGCTCGAGCGGCAGCGCCGCATCAAGCCGTGGCGGGCGGGCCTGCTCAAGCGCGGCGAACGCGCCCTGCGCGTGAAGTACGGCGTCGACGAGGACGTGTGCACCGGCGACCACGCCTGCATCCGCCTCAATGGCTGCCCGACGCTGACGCTGAAGGACAACCCCGACCCGCTGCGCGTGGACCCGGTGGCCACCGTCATCGAAGGCTGCGTCGGCTGCGGCCTGTGCGGCGAGAACGCGCACGCGGCGACGCTGTGCCCGAGCTTCTACCGCGCCGAGATCATCCAGAACCCGCGCTGGCACGAGCGCGCCGCCGCCTGGCTGCGCGAGCGGATCACCGGCGCCTTGCGTCCCGCTTGACCAGGCCTGACGGCCCACCCACGAAGACCCACGAAGACAGACAAGGAGACCCGACGATGACTTCCCGCCGAATCCTCATGGCCCTGTGCGCGCTATCCGCCGCCGCCCTGGCAGGCCTCGCCCCGGGCGCCTCGTTCGCGCAGGCCGGCGCCTTCCCGACGAAGCCGATCACCCTCGTCGTCAACTTCCCGCCCGGCGGCGCCGCCGACGTCATCGGCCGCGCGCTCGCGCAGCAGCTCGGCGAGCAGCTCAAGCAGCAGGTCGTGGTCACCAATCGCCCCGGCGCCAACGGCAACATCGGCGCCGAGGCCGTCGCCAAGGCGGCCGCCGACGGCCACACGCTGCTCATGAGCAGCGGCGGCGCGGTGACGGTGAACCCGTTCCTCTATCCCAACATGCCGTTCGACCCGGCCAGGGACCTCGTGCCGGTGGCGAGCACCGCGCGCGTGCTCGTCTTCCTGATGACGCATCCCTCGGTGCCGGTGAACGATGCGAAGGAATTCTTCGCCTACGTGAAGGCCAACCCGGGCAGGCTGAGCTACGGTTCACCGGGCAGCGGCAGCAGCCCGCACCTGGCCGGCGAGATGATGAAGAAGCAGCTCGGCCTGTTCGCCGTGCACGTTCCGTACCGCGGTGCCGCGCCGGCGCTGGTGGACCTGCTGGCCGGCAACCTGCAGTTCATGTTCGACCCTGGCCCGGGCCTGCGCCACGCGCGCGAGGGCAAGCTCAAGCTGCTGGCGGTGGGCAGCCCGCAGCGCTCGAGCCAGGTGCCGAGCGTGCCCACGCTCGCCGAGAGCGGCGTGCCGGGCTTCGATGCCGACACCGTCTTCGGCATCTATGCGCCGGGCGCCACGCCCGCGGCGGTGGTGAACCAGCTGCACGACGAGATCAACAAGGCGCTCGGCACGCCCAAGGTGCAGGAGGTGATCCGCACGCTCGGCGCCGAGCCGGCCATCGGCACGCGCGCCGAACTCATCGCGCGCCAGGAGGCCGACCGCGCCCGCTTCGGCGCCTTCATCCGCGCCAACAAGATCACCGCGGACTGATCGACGGCGACCGCGATGGCGATGGCGAACAGGCCGCTCTGCATCCTCGTCTGCGCCCTCGGCGGCGAGGGCGGCGGCGTGCTCGCCGAGTGGCTGTACAGCGCCGCGGTGCGCGCCGGGCACGCGGCGCAGGCGACGAGCATTCCCGGCGTCGCGCAGCGCACCGGCGCCACCACCTACTACGTCGAGGTCGCGCCCGCGATGGCCGCTGCGGGAGCGGCGCGCCCCGTCTTCAGCCTGAGCCCGGTGCCGGGCTGCATCGACCTGCTCGTCTCCTCCGAATTGCTCGAGACCGTGCGCCAGGCCGGCGCCGGCTTCGTGAGCCGCGAGCGCACGCTCGTCGTCAGCAGCACGGCGCGCGCGCTCACGGTGGCCGAGAAGATGGCGCTCTCCGACGGCCGCGCCGACAGCGCCACGCTCGTGGCCGCGCTGCAGCGCTGCTCGCGCGCGGTGGAGCTGCTCGATCTCGATGCGCTGGCGCGCCAGGCGGGCACGGTGATCAGCGCCGTGCTGCTGGGCGCCATCGCCGCCAGCGGCGTGCTGCCCTTGCCGCGCAGCGCCTACAAGGAAGCCATCGGTGCCGCCGGCAAGGGCGTGCAGGCGAGCCTCGCCGGCTTTGCGCTGGCCTTCGACACGATGACGGCGCGCCGCGCGCAGCAGCGGCAGGCCGAGGCAGTGATCGGCTCGCTGGTTGCGCCGCCAGCCGCGGCGCCGAAACCCGTGCTCGCGCCGGCCGAGCTGCGCGCGCTGGCGCGGGCGCGCGTCGCGGCCTACCAGGACGAGGCCTATGCGCGGCTCTTCGACGAGCGGTTGGCGCGGCTGGCCGCGGCCGAGCGCGCCGGGTCCGCCGCGTCCGCCGGGTCCGCGGCGCCCACCCCGATCGCCGACGAAGCCGTGCGCTGGCTTGCCCTGTGGATGTGCTTCGACGACATCGTGCAGGTCGCTGCACTCAAGCTCGCCGCCAGCCGCATGGCGCGCGTGCGGCGCGAGGTCGGTGCCGGGCCGGGTGACATCGTCAAGACCTTCGACCACTTCAAGCCCGGCGTGCCCGAGCTCGCCGGGCTGCTGCCGGCCGGTCTCGCCGCGCGCCTCGTCGCCTGGGACCGCCGGCGCGTGGCCAGCGGCCGCGAGCCCTGGGCGATGCCGCTGAAGCTCGGCACGCACGGCCTCGTCGGCACGCTGGCCCTGCGCTTCGCGGCGGCGATGAAGGGCCAGCGCCGCCGTGGCCACCGCTTCGCGCAGGAGCAGGCGCTCATCGAGCGCTGGCTCGCGGCCGTCGAGCGCGGCGCGCGCGAGCATGCCGCGCTCGGCCTAGAGCTCGCGCGCTGCGGCGCGCTGATCAAGGGCTACGGCAGCACGAACGAGCGCGGCAAGGAGAACCTGCTGCACATCGTCGACCACCTGGCGTTCGACGGCGTGCATGTTGCCGAACGCGCCGCTGCCGAACGCGCCGCGGCCGTGCGCGCCGCGCGACTGGCCGCCGTTGCCGACGATGCCGGCCGCGCGCTCGACGCCACGCTCGTGGCGCATGGCGCACCGGCACGCCCGCCGCGCGAGGAGGTGGTGCGCTGGTTCAAGCGCCGGCCGGCCGCGGGCGCGACGACGGCCGGGGGCGAGTGACCACCTCGCCGCTTGCCGAGCGACGACCGGGTTGCCGGCATCTCGGCCCCCGCCCCGCCCGGCCTCAGCGCACGAGCCCGGCGCGATAGTCCGGGTAGCGCGGGCGCCAGCCGAGCCACTCGCGCGCGCGCCGGTTCGTCACCCGGAACGAGGGCATGCGCGCCGGGCCGCCGGGCAACGGCGGCGCCACGCCGGCGCAAGCGCAGACGAAGCCGAAGACATCGCGCCACGGCGCCGGCGCGTCGTCGGCGACGATGAGCGCCTGCCGCGAGGGCCAGCGCTCGAGGGCCGCCACCGTGGCGGCCGCCATGTCGGCCACATGCACGAGCGACACGTGGTCTTGGCCTTCCTCGGGCAGGCGCAGCTTGCCGGCGCGGGCGCGCGTGAACCAGTCGTCATCGAAGCCGGTGCCCGGCCCGTAGAACAGGCCGCCGCGCAGGATGAGCCAGTCGGCGCCGGAAGACTCGATCGTCGCCTCCATCACGCGCACGGCGGCCACCGCCTGGCCGAAGACGCTCGTCTCGTCGATGGCGTGGAAGGTCGTCTCGTCGGCCCAGGCCGCGCCGCCGCCGGCATGCGTCATCGCGATGCTCTGCTGCAGCAGCCGCGGCACGCCGGCGGCGCGGCAGGCGCGCACCCACACCGGCGTGCCTTCGCGCCGCAGGCGGTCGTTGGCGGCAAAGTCGCCGCCCGTCGAGCCCAGGCTCGGAAGGCTGGTGGCGAGGTTGACGGCCACGTCGCAGCCGGCGAGCCCGGCGCCGAGCGAGGCTTCGTCGAAGAGATCGGCGGCCACCACCTCGGCGCCACAGGCCGCCGCCAGCGTGGCCGCCTGCGGCCGGCGCACGAGCGCACGCACGCGGTGCCCGGCCGCGGCCAGGCGCGGCAGCAGGTGGCGCCCGTAGACACCGGTGGCGCCGAGCACGGCCACTCGCAGCGAAGGTGTGGTCATGCGCCGCGCCTCCCCCTGCGCCGCCTCGTTCGAGCGCTCAAGGTTCGTTCCTTGCCGGCAGCGAATACTGGAACTCGTAGCGGTGCTGGCCGCCCTCGATGACGATGCGGAAGTCGCCCTCCAACCCGGCCAGCTCGTCGGTGCCCGAGTCGGGCACGACGCTCACCGTGAGCGACGGCGTGCCGCGGTTCATCGAGCCCGTGTGCTGCAGAACGAAGCTGCCGCGGCGCCCGTGCAGCGCACCCGTGACGCGCTCGATGGCCACGTAGCCGGCCGAGCCCTGCGTCTCGGTCATCGCGCTCAGCATCTGGCCGGCGGTGGTGGCGACGAGATCACCCGTGATCTGCTTGTCGATCGACAGGCGGCCGAGCTTGGAGCCCTCGGGCTGGCCTTCGAAGGCGAGCGGGGCGAGCTTGACGGTGAAGGCGCCTCGGGCGAGATGCGCGAGGTGTGCGACTTGCGCGGGCTGCGCGGGTTGGGTCATGGCGAGTCTCGGCGGCTGGGTCGGTTGCCGGGCTTGGCGGCTGCAGGGGCGATCCCCGCGCCCGGCGGCTGGCGCGGTCGCTGCTTGGCGGACACCGACTTGACGATCGTCGTCAGGGCCGGTGCCGCGCCGAAGGCCACGGCGTCGCCGGCCAGCGCCCGCCCGAGCAGGTCCTGCACGCCGGCGCTCTCGAGCACGGCGAGCGGGCTCAGGCGCACGCTGCGCACGCGGCTGCCGCTGCCTTGCAGCAGGCAGGCGGGGTCGGCGAGCGAGGCGCCCCGGAGGAAGAAGAGCGTCACCCACTTCGGATACGCGGCCAGCGAGATCACCACGTCGGAAGCGCGCGGCGTCGGCCCGAAGCCGAAGGCGAGCGCGTTGTAGTTGTCGTAGACGAGCTCGTAGCCGCGCGGCACGAGACGCGTGAGCGCGGCACGTGCCACCTGCAGGTCGGCGACGATGGCCGGTGCGTACTTCGCGAGGAAGCCCGCGATCTGCGCATCGTCGGACATCGCGCGCCGCGCTCCGGTTCCATCGATCACCGGGCCGACGCGCCCGCTGCCTCGGCGAGCAGCCGCGCCGTCTCTTGCGGCCGGTTCTTGGCCACCATGTGGTTGGTGGCGATCTCGCGGTAGCGCCAGTCCGGCGAGGCGGCGGCGTGCCGGGGGCCCATCCACGCCGCTTCGGCGTCGTCGTCGAATTCGCGCACCGGCCCGCTGACGAGCCACTCCTCGCCGAGCGCGAGCTTGGCGCGGCCCTCGCCGCGCACATGGCTCCCGAGCGACTCGCCGCTCGCGGGCACGAAGGCATCGAGGTAGACGAGGTGGCTCACCCGGTCGGCGATGTGCTCGAGCGCGCCAGTGACGACGAAGCCGCCGTACGAGAAGCCGACGAGCACGATGCCCCGCAGGTCTTCGTAGAGCACGTGGTTGACGACGTCGCGCACATGCGTGCCGAGTGTCACCGGCGGGCTCGCCAGGTGCACACGCTCGCCGATGCCGGTGAGACTGGGCGTGCTGATCTCGTGCCCCTCGGTGCGCAGCAGGCGTCGCACGTGCCGGAGACCGTGCGCGCCACCCCAGGCGCCGTGCGCGAGCACGAAGGTCGCCCTGCGGCTCGTCAGCACCCGGCCGTGCACTTGCCGGTGCCGTCGAACTCCATCGTCCTGCCCGACAGCGGGATGTGCACCGGCGCCTTCACGGCCTTCATGAACGAATCGGTCTTGCTGCCCGCGCGCACCTTGCCGCCGCTCGTGGCCACCTCGTTGGCGTGCGAGGCGATCACCGAAGCGGGCTTGACGAGATCGTTGATGACGTAGGCCGCCTCGGCCGGGCCGGTGGTGAAGCCGTCGCCTATGTTCATCACCGCCAGCATGGCGCCGTAGTGCTTGCGCACGACCAAGTCGTGGTCGGCCATGATGCCGGTGTCGCCGGAGAGGTAGGCGACGAGGCCGTTGCTGAAGCGCAGCAAGTAGCCGGTGGCCAGGCCCACGTCGCCGGCGAGGCCCGCCTCCTTCATCGCGCGGCCGAGCTCGCCGCCGAAATACTCGGGGTCGACGCCGTTGCTGTGCATGGCCGGCACGGTGGCGATGCGCACGCCGCCGATCGTGACGCTGCCACCGAAGCGCGTGAGGACGGAATCGGCGGGGTTGCCGCCGTTGGCCTTCAGCTTGGCCGCGAAGAAGGGCGGCATTTCGCTGCCGGTGACGATCTTCGCCTTCTTGGCCACCGCGATGAGCGCGGCGCTCGAGTGCGGCATCGCCGACACCGAGGTGTCGGGCTTGTCGCAGGTGCCCGAGTTGGGCGCCTTGGCGTGTGCGTTGCCGACGTGGTCGCCGTGCATGTGGCTGACGAGCACGATGTCGATCTTGCCCAGCCGCGGGTCGGCCGCGCCGGCGACGGTGCGGCCCGGGTCGTAGAGGAGGCGCATGCCGTTCGGATCCTCGAACACCAGCGCGCGGTCTTGCGGGCAGAACTCGCCATCGACGCCGCCGAGCGGCGTGACCTTGACGGTCTGCGCCAGAGCCGGCGCGGCGAGTGCGACGGCGGCAGCGCCAAGGGCCAGCAAGGGGGTGCGAAGAACGGCACGGCGAACTCGATCAAGAACGCGACGAGTCATGGGGCTTCCTCCAGGGTGGCGTGGGCGAACGGAACCGCCTTTTATCACCGCCCCCACCGCGGCCGCACGAGGGAGAACGAGGGAGAACGAGGGAGAACGGGGGGACCGAGGGAGAACGAGCGGAGCGAGCGCGAGCGCGCATCCCCGGTCAGGCTCTCACGTCTCGCCCGGCCGCGGCTCGAACAACTCGATGGGGTTGCCCGAAGGGTCTTCGACGAGGACCTGCTTGCCGCCGGGCCCGCTGATGGGGTTGCTGCGAAACCGGGCGCCCTGGGCCTCGAGCGCGGCGACCGTGGCCGCGATGTCCTTGACCTCGACGACGAGGCGATTCCATCCGCCGGGTTCGGGCAGGGCCCCGCTCTTCAGCTTCTTGCGCGCCGAGGTGCCCGGGCCGCTGAGCCACAACGAGAGGCCCTTGCGCTTGACGATGGCGAAGGGCGGCCCCCAACGGTCTGCCAGCCTGAAGCCCAGGGCTCGGTAGAACGGGAGGGCTGCGTCGACGTCGTCGACCAGATACCTAACTGCTGCCACTCGCCAACCTCATCGCTGCTGCACGTCGCCGAAGGCTAGAGCAAAGGCGGCTGCGTGGCCAGCGATCCGCTGCCGACACCGACCGGTGCCCAGGGATGCCGTCGTTCGCGAGCGACGACCGGTTTCCCTTCAGGCCGCGCGGCGAGCCAGCAGCGCCCATACGCCTGCGCCCGAGAGCAGCGAACCGCCCACGAGGTTGAAGCGCCGCTGCGCCCGCGGCGAGGCGAGCAGGCGGCGCGCTGCACCGGCAAACGCCGCATACAGCGCCGCGTTGATCGTGGCCATGACGACGAAGGTGACCGCCAGCACCCACAACTGACGCGCCACGGGCTGCGCCGGGCTCAGGAACTGCGGCAGGAAGGCGACGAAGAAGATGATGCCCTTCGGATTGAGTGCCGTCACCGCGTAGGTGTGCGCGAAAAGCCGCCAGCGCGACCCCGGCGCGGCGGCCGGCGCCGCCACCTCTGCGGCCGGGCCGACCCCGGCGCGCAGCAGCTTGAAGCCGAGCCAGAGCAGGTAGAGCCCACCCGCCACCTTGACCAGCGTGAACCAGAACGCCGAGGTGGCGAGCAGCGCACCCAGCCCCAGCAGCGACAGCACGAGCGCCGTGGAGTCGCCGAGCGCCACCGCCGCGACGAGCGGCACATTGGCCCGCCGGCCGTGCGCCAGCGAGTAGCTGATGACGGTGAGGATGGTGGGGCCGGGCAGGACGAGCAGTACCGCGGAGGCGGCGATGAAGGCGAGCCAGAGGTCGAGGGGCATGGGAAGAACTGGCTCGGTCGCTAACGCGGCACCAGTGGAGGTTGGCCGTAGTTCGGTGATCGTGGGCCCGGAAGGACCCCGTTCACCCTTGGAGCACCGAGCAGCCGCTGGTTTGCGATCGACGAGAAGTTGAAGGCCGCGTCGGTGACGGTGACGGTGAGTCGTATGCGGGCATTGCAGCGGAGACCTGATCCGGATTGAGCACTCGTCGACGCAAGTGGCGAGAGGTCCGTGGCGCGTGCGGTCCGGAGCGAAAGGCCGGCCGCACGGGATTTCAGAACACGATGTCCTGAGTCACCGGATGCAGCACGATCTCGTCGACTCGAAGGTGCGACGGGGCGCCGAGCACCTGTGCCACGGCATGGGCGATGTCCCCCGGCCGGAGATGCGCGGCCCTCTCCGGAGTCCCCGGGACACGATGGTTGAAGTGCGTGTCGGTCATGCCGGGACGGATCTCGGTCACGCGCAGCCCGTAGTCCCTGCCCTCGAAGGCGAGGGCGCGGCTCAGCGCGCGCTGCGCATGTTTGCTTGCCGTGTACAGGCCGCCGGAGGCGAACGTTCGATCGCTCACGTCGCTGGTGATGTTGACGACCTGGCTCGCGAGGCCGTTCGCGTGACGGCGCTTGAAGTGGGGGATGAACCACTTGCTGGCCAGGAACGTGCCGAGAACGTTGGTGTCCATCATCCACCTGTAGTCCTCGACCGTGGCGCGCTCCAACGAGGCGAAGGAGCCGACGCCCGCGTTGTTGACGAGCGCATCGACACCGAGCGCCGCGGCCGTGTCGGCGAAGGCCATGACGCTGGTTTCCTGGGTGACATCGAGCGCCATGAACTGCACGCCGCCGATGCCGGCAGCGGGGGCCGAGCGCGCGCCGCCGAGGACCACCGCTCCACGACGCGCGAGCAGTTCGACGATGGCCAGGCCGATGCCACGGCTTGCGCCGGTGACGGCGATGACTCGCCCGGCCAGCGGCGTGGAGGCGGCAGGATCACTCATCGGGAGCTCGACGCGGAAGCTTCGAGTGTCGTGGCGAGGTCACTGCGCGGGGAAGGGCGCATTCACTCATCCCGGCCGCCGCTGCAGCTCGGCGCCGATCAAGCCCTCATACCCCGCCGCCGCCCTGACCAACGCCGCATCCGCGAGCGGCCGCCCGATCAGCTGCAGCCCCATCGGCCACTTGCCGTGTTCGGGATGGAACCCCGCCGGCACGCTGATCGCCGGCAGCCCGGCGAAGGTGGCGTAGAGCGTCACCTCCATCCAGCGGTGGTAGGTGTCCATCGTGCGGCCGGCCACCGTCCGCGGCCAATCCCATTGCAGGTCGAACGGCCACACCTGCGCCGCCGGCAGCGCCAGCAGGTCGAAGCGCTCGAACAGGTTCGTCACGAGGTGGGTGTGGAAGCTGCTGCGCACCTGCGCCGCGCGCATGAAGGTGGCGAAGTCGAGCGACTGCGCCTGGTCGTGTTCCCACAGCGCCTCGGGCTTGATGCGGGCACGGGCGTCGGGCCGCAGCGCCAGCAGCGCGGCCACGTTCGGCGCCACGAGGGCGCGGCGCCAGACCAGCCAGGCTTCCCACAGCGCCTCGGGCGAGAAGCCGAAGCCGCCAGCCCTGTTCCCTTCGTTCGGTCCGCCGGATCCATTCGGTTCGTTCGCGCCGAGCGCCTCCACATGCGCACCGCCCGCCTGCAGGCGCGCCAGCGCCGCCTCGCAGGTGGTGAGGATGCCGGGCTCCATCGCCAGGTAGCCACCGAGGTCGCCGAGCCAGGCGATGCGCAGGCCCTTCACCGTCGCCTCCTTGGCGCTGGGTACATAACTGCGCGGCTCGGCGGCCAGCGCCAGCGGCACGCGCGCATCGTGCCCGGCCTGCGTGGAGAGCAGCGCGGCGAGGTCGCTCACCGTGCGCGCCATCGGGCCGTCGGTGGCGAGCTGGCTCACCCAGAGCTCGGGCTTGGGGAAGGCGGGCACGCGGCCCTGGCTCGGGCGCAGGCCGAAGACGTGGTTCCAGCCCGCGGGGTTGCGCAGCGAGCCCATGAAGTCCGAGCCGTCGGCCACCGGCAACAGGCGCAGCGCCAGCGCCACCGCGGCGCCGCCGCTCGAGCCGCCGGCGCTGACGCTCGCATCCCACGCGTTCGGCGTGCGCCCGAAGAGCGGGTTGTAGGTGTGCGAGCCCAGGCCCAGCTCGGGCATGTTGGTCTTGCCGATGACGATGGCGCCGCTCGCCTTCATGCGCTCGACGAAGAGGCTGTCCACCTGGGCCACGGCATCGGCGAGCAGCGGGCTGCCGAAGGTGGTGGGCAGCCCCATGGCATGCGCCGCGTCCTTGATGGCCTGCGGAAAGCCGTGCATCCACCCGCGCGAGCCCCAGCGGCCGCGGTGGCGCCCGCCGGGCCCGCTGAGCTCGGCGTCGCAGCGCTCGGCCTCGGCCAGCGCCCACTCGTCGGGCACGAGGTTGACGAGCGCGTTGGCGCACGGGTTCAAGCGGTGGATGCGCGCGAGGTAGGCCAGCATCACCTCGCGACACGAAACCCTGCGCGAATGGATGGCGCGCGAGAGCGAGATCGCGTCGAGGGAGGTGATGTCGTCGGTGGCGTCGGCAGCGAGGCCGGCAGTGGGGTGGGCAGCGAGGCCGTCGGTGGCGTCGCCAGTGGCGTCGCCAGTGCCGTCGCGAGCGCCGTCGCCGGTGCGGTCGCGCGCCAGGCCACCAGCGGCCGTGGACGCGGGCCGCGCCGTGCCCGCGGGCCGCATGAGGACGCCGGGGCGCGTGTCGCCTCTCATCGTCATGCCGCCCGGGCGAGCGCCGGCGGCTCGAAGCTGCGGTACTCGCTTTCGAGCCAGCGCGCGAAGGCGAGCACGTCCATGTCGCCGTAGGCCGGGCCGACGATCTGCGCGCCCACGGGCAGGCGCGGCGCACCGCCCGAGTCTTCGCGCGCCAGCTCCAGCGGCACCGCGCAGGCCGGCAGGCCGACGAGGCCCGGATAGCCGGCCCAGAAGAGCGCGTCGGTGGTCGGCTGCTGCAGCGTGCGGCCGTCGGCCGCGCGCACGGGGATCAGGCGCTCCCAGCGTTGGCCCTGCTGGTTCTGCACGAAGGCGGGCGTGGTGGCGGTGGGGCAGATGAGCAGGTCGAAGCGCTCGAAGAACGCCGCCCACTGCAGGCGCAGGCGGTCGCGCCGCTGGTCCATCTGCACCCACTCGCGGTGGCCGGTGGTGGTGCCACGGTCCATGCGCGCCGGGTAGCTCGTGTCGCCGGCGGCGTAGCGCGGCGCGCGCGCCTGCGCGGCGGCGTAGTCGGCGTCGTCGAAGCGCGCGCCGGTGGCGGCGCGCAGCAGGTGCAGGTAGACGGCGTGCGCCTCGGCGCTGTCCACAGGGCGCGCCTGCTCGTCGACGTGCACGCCTTCGCGGCGCAGGAAGTCCGCCAGCCGCGCCAGCGCCTCGCGCAGCGGCGCGTCGACGCGCGCCTCCGCATCATCGCTGACGATGGCGACGCGGCAGCGCCGGGGCGGCGTGCCGCGCGTGGGCCAGGCGAGCGGCACGCGGCCCGTCGGCGTGCAGGTGCTGAGCGGCTGGCACAGCACGTCCATCGCCAACGTCAGGTCGAAGGCGCTGCGCGCCAGCGGGCCGACGGCGGCGATGTCGATGTTGTCGGCGCAGGGCACCGGCGTCAGCTCGTGCCCGGCCTGCGGCACCACGCCCCAGGTCGGCTTCAGGCCCCACACGCCGCAGTAGTGCGCGGGGTTGCGGATGGAAGCGCCGATGTCGCTGCCGAGCTCGAGACCGGTGAGGCCCGCGGCCAGCGCGGCGGCGCTGCCGCCCGAACTGCCGCCGGGCGTGCGCGCCAGGTCCCACGGATTGCTCGTGGTGCCGTACACCGGGTTGAAGCTCTGCCAGTCGGCCAGCGCCACCGGCACGTTGGTCTTGCCGAAGATCACCGCGCCGGCCGCCTTGAGCCGCTGCACCGTGATGGCGTCGTCCTTGGCGCGGCTGTCGGCAAAGGCCGGATAGCCGTAGGTGGTGGGCAGGCCGGCGACGTTGAACGACTCCTTCACCGTCATCGGCAGGCCGTGCAGCGGGCCCCACACCTGCCCTTCGCCGCGGGCGAGCGCGTCGTCGGCCGCGCGGGCGCGTTCGCGGGCGCGCTCGGCGTCGAGTGCGATCACGGCGTTGACCTTCGGGTTCAGGCGGCCGATGCGGGCGAGGTAGTGCTCGAGCAGCTCGAGCGAGCCGAGCTCGCGGCGGCGCAGGCGGCGCGCGAGCTCGTGGGCGGGCAGGAAGGCGATGTCGGGCATGCGCACGGGTCCTGGCAGGTATGCCGGTCGGAGTTCTCGCCTTTTACAGGATGCGAGGCGGCCGGCGCCCCGGGCGGGGTGCCGCGGTGCATCCCGTGCTCAAGTCGAGTGAGGCGGCGCCGACAACGGTTGAAGCGGAACGCCCGGCCGACGGCCGGCACAACGGCCGGCACCTGTGCGCGGAAATCGACCATGCCAGCAGCTCCACCACCTCTCCTCCCTTCCTCTCCTGGCTCCTCTGCTTCCGCTGCCTCCGGCCACGATGCGGCGGGGGCGGCCGCGCCTCGCCGTGCACGCTCTTCGCGGCGCCGGCCGGCGCAGCGGCTGGCGGCGGCGTTCGGCTGGTCGTTGGCCGGCACGCTGACGGTGGCGCTGGCGGGGGTGCTCATCCAGTACACGTCGACGCGCCTGCTCGAGAACGACGCCGAGGCGGCAGCCGTGGGCTATGCCCACTACGTGGACGAGGTGACGCCGGGGCTGCGCGACCTCTTCGAAGGGCGCGGCCTGAGGAGCGACACGCGCGAGCAGCTCGCCCGCCTGCGCCGCATGGGCGAGGTCTTCCGCTTCAAGCTCTTCGACCGCGAGGGCCGGCAGATCCTCGTCTCCGATGACCTCGACCACGCCGACCCGCTCGGCCCCAGCCGCGCCACGAGCCTCAGCCAGCACCGCGGCAACGACCGCGTCGCGGCCATCGTGCTTGGCGGCGCCAACTTCATCGAGACCAAGAGCGGCCGCGGCAAGCCCGACCGGCCCGAGGTCTTCGTCGAGGCCTACGTGCCGGTGCTGCAAGGCCGGCAGGTGGTCGGCGTCGTCGAGGTCTATGTCGACCAGACGGCGACGGCAGCGCGCGTGCGCTCAGCCTTCCTGCGCGTCGGCGCGGTGGTGGCCGGGCTGCTGATGCTGCTGGGCGGCGTGCTGGCCGCGCAGGTGTGGCAGCGGCAGGCCGAGCGCCGCCGCGCCGCCGAGCGCCTGCGCTACCTCGCCGAGCACGACGTGCTCTCCGGGGCGCTCAACCGGACCAGCTTCCACCAGGCGCTGCAGCGCGCGGCGTGGCGGCACGAGAAGGGCGGCCCCGGCTTCGCGGTGCTCTGCATCGACCTCGACCGCTTCAAGGACGTGAACGACTCGCTCGGCCACGTCGCCGGCGACACCGTGCTGTGCGCGGCCACCGAGCGGCTGCGCGGCCTGCTGCGTCACGGCGACCTGGTGGCGCGCCTGGGCGGCGACGAATTCGCGGTGCTGCAAAGCGCCGTGCTCGGGCCGGACGACGTGGAGCGCCTGGCCGCGCGCATCGTCGAGGCGCTGGCCCTGCCCTACGAGGTGGGCGGCCAGCGCGTGAGCGCCGGCGCCAGCGTCGGCGCGGCGCGCTTCGGCGTCGACGCCGGCACCGTGGCCGACCTGATGCACAAGGCCGACGTCGCGGTGTACCGCGCCAAGAGCGGCGGGCGCGGCCGCTTCAGCTTCTACGACGCCGGGCTCGACCAGCGCCTGGCCGACCGCCGCAACCTCGCGCGCGACCTGCGCCAGGCCCTGAAGGACGAGGTGGTGAGCATGCACTTCCAGCCGCTGTTCCGAGCCGACGGGCGCACGCTGCTCGGCTACGAGGCCCTGATGCGCTGGCACCACCCGCAGCGCGGCGCCGTGCCGCCCACCGAATTCATCGCGCTGGCCGAGGAAACCGGCCTCATCGAGGGCCTCGGCGAATGGGGACTGCGGCGCGCCTGCAAGGAGGCCGCCGGCTGGCCGGCGCCGCTGACGGTGTCGGTCAACCTCTCGGCGGCGCAGTTCCACGGCGAGCGCGATCTCGTCGAGGTGGTGGCCGCTGCGCTGAAGGCCACCGCGCTGCCGGCGCGGCGCCTGGTGCTGGAGATCACCGAGTCGCTGCTGCTCAGCCACACCGACGACGCCCTGCGCACGCTGACGGCGCTGGCGAAGATGGGCGTGCAGATCGCGATGGACGACTTCGGCACCGGCTACTCGAGCCTGGCCTACCTGTGGCGCTTCCCGTTCGACAAGATCAAGATCGACCGCGCCTTCACGCAGGGGCTGGGCGACGACGAGCGCGTGGCGCTCATCGTGCGCTCGATCATCACGCTCGCGCACTCGATGGGCATCCGCGTCAATGCCGAGGGCGTGGAGACGGGGCCGCAGCTCGAGCAGCTGCGCCGGCTGGGTTGCGACGAGATCCAGGGCTTCCTGCTCGGCCGGCCCGCGCCGCCCGAGCGGCTGAGCCACGATGGCACATCGCACCTGGCGTTGCTGCAGCCGCCGCGGCCGGAGCTCGAAGACATCCAGACGCAGTCGGTGCCGCTGGACGACGTGGCCACCGAGCCGATGCACCTGGTGTGCAACGCGAAGACGATGCCGATGCCGCTCTGAGTTCGCACCTTCTCCCTCGCCCCGCCCACCACCCTCACCCCAACCCCCTCCCGCCCAGCGGGAGAGGGAGCAAGGCTTCAGAACCGCGCCACCTCGGGCCGCGGGATCGGCATCATGCTCTCGAAGGCGCGCGCGGCGCGCAGCACGAGTGCGTCGCCGAACATCGGGCCGACGAACTGGATGCCGATGGGCAGGCCGTCGCTGGTGATGCCGCAGGGGATCGTGCAGGCCGGCTGCTGCGTGAGGTTGAAGGGGTAGCTGAAAGGCGTCCAGCCGAGCATCGTCTGCGGGTCCATGTCCTGGTGGCCGGCCGGCTTGGCGTCGAAGGCCGGCACGGCGACGGTGGGCGTGACCAGCAGGTCCCATGCCTGCATGAACTGGCGCATGTGCGAGCCGAGCGCGCCGCGCCTCAGGTTGAGGCGCTGCACCTCGAGCGCGCTGTACTTGGAGCCGAGCGCGGCCTCGGCGGCGAAGTCGGGGTCGGTCTTCGCCTGCTGCTCGCGCGTGAGCGTGTTCCACAGCGTCCAGGCGCCGACGAACCACAGGCCCGTGGTGATCTCGAGCGGATCCTCGAAGCCCGGGTCGAGCTGCTCGACGATGGCCCCGAGCTCGGCCAGCCGCTGCACGGCGCTGGCGCAGGCCTCGGCGACCTCGGGGTGCACGTTCGCGTAGCCGAGTGTCGGCGACCAGGCCACGCGCAGGCCGGCGATGCCGTCCTCGAGGCCGACGCTGTAGTCGTGCGCGCCGTGCGGCGTCTCCGGAGGCAGGCTGGTCCAGTCGCGTGCATCGGGGCGCGTGATGAGGGACATCGTCAGCGCCGCGTCGCGCACGCTCATCGTGTGCGGGCCGATGTGGGCCACGGTGCCGAAGGGCGAGAGCGGGTACGCCGGCACGCGCCCGAAGCTCGGCTTCAGGCCGAAGTTGCCGCAGAACGAGGCCGGGATGCGCACGCTGCCGGCGCCGTCGGTGCCGATGGACAGCGGCGCCATGCCGGCGGCCACCGCGGCGGCGCTGCCGCCGGAGCTGCCGCCGGGTGTCTTGAGGCGGTTCCACGGGTTGCGCGTGATACCGGTCTTCGGCGAATTGGTCTCGCCCTTGCAGCCGAACTCGGGCGTGCAGGTCTTGCCGACGAGCACGACGCCGCCTTCGCGCAGGCGCGCGGCGGCCGGGGCGTCGACGTCCCAGGGCTGGTTGGGGTCGACGGTGTGGCTGCCGCGCAGCGTCGGCCAGCCCTTGGTGAGGATGAGGTCCTTGATGGAGGCGGGCACGCCGTCGAGCACCGAGAGGGGCTCGCCGCGCATCCAGCGCTCTTCGCTGGCGCGCGCCGCTTCGAGCGCCGCCTCGGGCGCGAGGTGGCAGTAGGCGTTGAGCCGCGGGTTGAGCTTGTCGATGCGCGCCAGCACCGCCTTGGTGGCCTCCACCGGCGAGAGGCTGCGGCTGTGATACAGCACCACGAGATCGGTGGCGTTGAAGTCGGCGAGGTCGGTGGCGCGAGCGCGCATCTCGCCGCCGACGAAGCTGGTCGTCGTCGTCGGGCCCTTGCGGCGTGCGACGGGCGCGATGGGTACTGCGGGCATCGCGGGCACGGCGGCCACTGTGGGCACTGCGGGCGTGGCAGCCAGGGCGCCGGGTCCGGTGGGGGGAGGCGTCGATGGCATGGGCACGATCTTCACCGCTGGCCGCGCCGCGCGCTGCGGGGAATGCCCTAGAGATCCCTAGGCTGAGCGCGCGGCTGGAAGCTCGATCGGGTGCCCGATCGATCGACCCGCGGCCCGGCGCTCCGATGACCGTGCGGCGCGGCCCAGGTGCGGTGCGTCGCGCCCTCGTTCAGCGCACGAACTTGCCGTTCGCGCCCACCATCGTCAGCTCGACGAAGCTGCGCCCGATGTGGTCACCGGGGCCGAAGGTGACGAGGTCGCCGCTGCCGAGGTCGAAGCCGCGCAGCGAGCGCAGCGCCTCGGCCAGCCGCTCGCGCGTGAGCTCGCGGCCGGCGCGCCTGAGCCCCTCGACGAGGATGCGCGCCGACACGTAGCCCTCCATGCCCGGGTAGCCGCCGTTGCCGAGCTTGTTGGCCTCCATCAGCTGGCGGTACTCGACGGCCAGGCGCGACACCTGGCTCTGCGGCGAGGGAAACACCTGCGAGACGACGAGGCCGCGGATGCGCTCGCCGACCTCCTTGTGGATGGCCTCGACCCCGGCCACCGACCAGGTGAAGACCTGCGGCGGCACGGGCAGCTGCACGAGCTGCTTGAAGAAGGCCGCGCCGGGCCCGGCCAGCGAGGTGAGCACCACGGCCTGCGGCGGCGCGCTCGCGAAGCCGGCCAGCAGCCGGGTGGCGTCTTCGGGCTTGGTGGACGAGACGGCGAGCGGGTTGATGCCCTGCGCTTTCAGCGCCGCCTCGGCGAGGGCCCTGCCTTCCTGGCCCGTGGGGTCGGGGCTGTAGACGAGCGCAACGCGCGTGATGCCGATCGTCTTCAGGTGCGTGGCGATGCGTGCCAGCTCCTGCCCGTAGCTCGCCTTGTAGTGGAAGAGCAGCGGGTGGTGCGCCTGCACGCTGTCGGCGCCCGAGGTGGTGCCGATGAGCGGCACGCCGCGCTCCTGCAGCACCTTCATCGCCGCCACCGTCTGCGGCGTGCCGCTGTTGGCGAACATCACGAAGACGCGCTCCTCGTCGACGAGGCGGCGCGTGTTCTCGGCAGCGCGCTGCGGCTCGTTGCCGTCGTCGACGCTGATGAGGCGCAACCGCCGGCCATGGATGCCGCCGGCGGCGTTGACGGCGGCGAAGTAGGCCTCCATCGCCTCGGTGGCGGGCTTCATGCGCGCGGCCAGGCTGCCGGTGAGGCCGGCGCTGCGGCCGATGAGGATGGTGGTGTCGGTGACGCCGGCCTGCGCCTGCGCCTGCCCATGCAGCGGCCACGCGGCGCCCAGCGCGATGGCCCACAGCCAGGCAAGGGTGGTCTTCATCGGCGGCTCCTCGGAGCGCAGCGGCGCGGCACGGCCCGCATTGTCGGCCTGCCGCGGCACGCTGCGCAGCCGCTTCCTGCATCATCGGGCCGCCCCTGAGGAGAACTGCGACATGAAGCTCGTCATCGCGCAGATGAAGCACGAGACCAACACCTACTCGCCGGTGCCGACGCCGCTGTCGCGGTTTGCCATCGGCGGCGAGGTGCCGCCGGAAGGCGCGGCCGCGGTGGCCGCCTACCGCAACACGGGCTCGGCGATCGGCGCCTTCATCGACCTCGCCGAGCAGGCCGGCGCCGAGTACAGCGTGCCGATCGCGGCCGCCGCCTGGCCGAGCGGGCCGGTGCACGATGCCGCCTTCGAGCACATCGCCGGCCGCATCTGCGCAGCGGTGGCCAAGGGCTGCGACGCCGTGCTGCTCGACCTGCACGGCGCCATGGTGACGCAGAGCTTCGACGACGGCGAAGGCGAGCTGCTCAGGCGCGTGCGCGCCATCGTCGGGCCGCAGGTGCCGATCGGCGTGGCGCTGGACATGCACACCAACCTGTACGACGCGATGGGCGCCAACAGCACGGCCATCGCCGGCTACCAGACCTACCCGCACATCGACATGTATGAGACCGGGCAGCGCGCCGGCCGCGCCGTGCTGGCGCAGCTGGCCGGCCAGGCGCGGCCGACGATGGCCTGGGGCCGCAACGCGATGCTGCCGCACGTGATGCGCCAGGGCAGCGCCGATTCGCCCAACCGCGAGCTGCAGGCGCGCTGCAGGCAGATGGAGGCCGAGGGCGCGCTGGCCGCGAGCGTCTTCGTGGGCTTTCCGAATGCCGACATCCGCTTCGCCGGCCTCTCGGCGGTGGTGGTGACCGACAACGACCCGGCGCTCGCGCGCCGCTGGTGCGACGAGCTGCTGGCGCTGGCCTGGGCGGCGCGCGCGCAGTTCGTCTACCGGATCGAACCGCTCGCCGAGTCGATGGCGCGCGCGCGGGCGCTGGCCGCGAGCAAACCTGCCGACACCGGGCCCATCGTGCTGCTCGACCACAGTGACAACTGCGCCAGCGGCGGCACGATGGACACGATGACGGTGCTCGGCGCCATCCTCGATGCCGGCCTCGAGGACGTGGCCGCCTTCGCGATCTGCGACCCGCAGGCGGTGCAGCAGATGATGCGCGCCGGCGTCGGCGCCGAGGTGACGCTGTCGCTCGGCGGCAAGCTCGACATGCCGGCCATCGGACTCGCCGGCCGGCCGCGCACGGTGACCGGGCGTGTGCGCTTCCTCAGTGACGGCCGCTACCGCAACCGCGGGCCGATGGCGCGCGGCGAGCAGGTCGACATGGGCCCGAGCGCCCTGCTCGACACGGGCCGCGTGCAGATCGCCGTCATCAGCGACCACACCGAACCGCACGACCTGGCCGCGTTCACCGCCGTGGGCATCGCGCCGGAGACCAGGCGCTTCGTGATGCTGAAGAGCCGCGTGCACTGGCGCGCCGGGCTCGGCTCGCTGGCGCACGCGGTGGTGGAGTGCGCCGGCACCGGTGTGTGCACGTCGGACTACGACCTGCTGGCGTTCAGGAAGGTGCGCCGTCCGATCTATCCGCTGGACGCGGCGGCGGAGCGGCAGGGCGCGACGACGTAGGGCTCGACCTGGTCCTGCTCGGCCGGGTGGTTGCGCGCGATCACCGCGCGCGCCGGCTCGGTGGCGCTGAGGTTGATGGCCTCGTGCGGCACGCCCGGCGGCACGAAGAGGAACTCGCCGGGGCGGCTGACCACTTCGTGCTCGAGCGAGAAGCCCCAGCGCGTGCGCACCGTGCCTTCGAGCACGTAGATGCCGGTCTCGTAGCCCACGTGCACATGCGGCTCGGCGCGAGCGCCGGGCGGGATGACGACCAGGTGCATCGAGAGCTGCTGCGCACCGACCGTCTGCCCCGAGATGCCGACGAAGTAGGGCAGGCGCTGCCGCGTCATGACCTCCTGGTCAGGACGCACGGCCTGCACCCGGGCGGGGGCGTCAGGCTTCAACGGCACGCTCTGCGCTGGACTGAACGCCACCCTCGCGAGGCGGCGCCGGGACGAGGGCGATCGGCGGGCTCAGGCGCCGATGGGCCGCGCGTAACGTGCCTCGAGCGCCTTCGCATCGGTGAGGCGCAGCGTGATCAGCATGCGCTCCCACCAGGTGAGCGTCTGGATGCGGCCGTCGGGAAGCCTCAACACCATGCCGAGGATCGGCTCGTCCTCGATCCTCGATTCCTGGAAATCCGTGCTCAAGAACGGGGGTCTCATCTTCAGCACCTCGCAGCGGGGATGGAAGGGCGCCGTGAGCGGCGCCGACGCGACCTGTAACGGCGCGTAGTTTAGATCGCTGCGAGGCGAATGCGGGTGCCCGACCGTGGGGTTGGATGTAACTCGCGCGCTTCGGTTACAGGTGGCTCGGGGGCTGCAACAGCCTCGGCGCGGCGGCGAAGCGCGCCGTCGTCAGCGCGCGATAGAGCCAGAAGAGGAAGCCGAAATAGAGAGACGGCAGCACCACCGTCTGCACGATGAAGACGGCACCGAGCCGCACGAGGTTCTCGACGATGTCCTGGGCGCGCGAACGCAGGGCCTCGACCTGCTTGACGACGTCGCCGCCCTGCGCGAGCGCGCCCTTCAGCTTGTCCAGCAGGCTCTCGTTCGCAGCGGGCTTGGCCGGGCCGGGATCGGACTTCTCGAGCGCGGCGAGCTGGCCGGCATGCTGCTGGTAGGGCCGCTCGAGCACGGCCCAGTGCACGGCCTCGCCGGCCACCGCCAGCACCGGCACGGCAAGGCGCAGGATGAGTGCGGCCACCGCGAGCCTCGGCAGCCAGGCCGGCAGGCCGCGCCTGCGCAAGGCCAGGGCGGCCCAGGCTGCGAGCAGCACCGAGACGAAGGCGCACACGGGCCAGGACGACAAGATCTCGATCATCAGGCGCTGCACAGCGAACGAGGCCGTTGCCACGAACATGAGGTTCGAGAACTGCTCGACCACGTCGTCGAGCGGTTCGAGGACGGCGCCCGGCTTGACCGCGAGGCCGGCGCCGACCTGGAACGACACCGAGGCCTCCTGCAGCACGCTCAGGACGGCGTTGAGCGTGCGTGCGGAGGCAAACGCGATGAGCGCACGCTTGAGGCCGGCCTCGACATGGCGTTCGGCGAGCGCATCGAGCGGGCGCAGCCAGGTTGCGGCCAGTGCCGCCGCCAGGAGCAGGGCGATCAGCGCTCGATGCTGCGAGGTGCGCATCTCGAGGCGCCGCCGCTGCGGCGCGTTTGCACCCGGAGCGGCCCGCGCGGGGTCGCAGGGCGGCGGGGCTCAGGCGTCACTGCGGCCGCGCTGACCCGGCGCCGGCATGTCGCCGGTGCGCTCGGAGCCGGCGGGAGGCGCCGGCGGCAGCGCGCGCTCGAGTTGCCGCGCGACATGGTCCGCGGCGCGCGCGGTGGCCTGTGCGCCGCGCTCGATGCCGCGCGCCGCCGCGGCCACGCCGACACGAACGCCATGTTCGGCCGCTTGCAGCCCGTGCTCGATGCCGCGTGCGGCGGCGCGTGCCGCGCGCTCGAGCGACTGCTCGAGCCTGGAACGGTTGCCCGGCGCCTGACCGTGGCTCGGCGAGGGCTCGTCGGCGGCATGGGCAACCTGCGCGACCTGGGCGCTGGCGGCGGCCATGACGGCCGCGAAGACGATGGATGCGGCGCGAAGGGTGGTCCGCATGTCGGCCTCCTTTGTCTGCGCGATTATCGATCGACCGCCGCCATCTCGACGGCGGCCTTGGCGGGCGCCTGACGGCTCATGGCGGCTCAGGGTGGCGATTGTGCGCAACGGCGGCAGATGCAGGCCCGGCCGCGCTGGTCTTCGGCGACTTTCGCGAGCAGCTCCGCAGGGAAGGCGACATCGCGGCACCAGCAAGGCTCGCTGAAGCTGCCGGTGCGTGCGGCGACACAGCCGTTCGGTCCGCCGCAGAGCGGACACCGGAGTTGCGGCAGCGGCCGGGCAGGCGCAGGGGAGTCCATGGCAGCCGATCTCGGGTCGTCGGGTTCCACGGCGCCGCCAGCGGCGCTAGCGCGGCACATGTCCGTACTGGATGGATTGCACCTTGCCCGATCGGAAGCGCACCATCGCGACGAGGTTGCCCGGGCCGCGCTCATAGAGCCACTCCTCCGTCGGCACGCACGGCACGAGCGACGAGGCGAAGGGCTCCGGCACCCGCCGCAGCGAACCCGCGTAGTGGACGGGCGCGCAGGCGCCGTCGCGCGCGAGCGGCTCGCCGCACTTGTAAAGGACGGCGAGCCGCGAATCGCCTTCGGCGACCGAACCGACGGCGCACCGCAGCGATTCGCCGTGGGCGCTTCCGGCGCCGAAGGCGGCGAGCATCGAAAGGGTCAGGAGATGGGGGGTGCGCATGAGAAGGACCTCCGTGTCTTTCGCCGAAGTTCGCCGACGGCGGCAAGCATCATCGATCGGGGCGCGAAGGGCCCAGCCCGCCGAACGAGCGAAGCAGCAGGGCCCAGGCGAGGATGGCGCAGCACAGCGCGAACGCGCTCGCCGTCCCGGCAATGACGAGGCTGCGTGTCGGTGACGGCGCAGCCAGCGCGGCAATGAACGGCGGCACTTGAACGAGCCCGATCGAGGCGGCGATCATCCACAGCGGCAGCAGCAGGGCCACCTGGCCCGCGCGCCGCCATCGCCTGGCGAACGAGTGGAAGGCCACCGCGCCGAGGAAGACGATCGGCCACAGCGTCACGATGACGACGAAGGCAATGAGCAAAGGAGACGCTGCGAGGTCCATGAGGGCCCGACATCCGAGTCAATCTACGAGGTGAGTCCTTTCGCTTCGTGCCACTGCGCAAGCGACATGTCGGGATAGTGGTCGAAACGCGCATCGCCCGGGCGGCCTTCGACCTCGACCCACGGCGCCTTCGAGCCGACGAGGCAGTGCACGTGCTCGGGCGGCGTGGGCAGGGGCGTGTCGATCGCGCTCGCGTGCGGGTGCACGAGCTCGGGCCAGGTCGGATCCCACACCCACAGCGCGCTTGCGCAGCGGGCGCAGAAGTAGCGCCGGGCGCTGCTGCGGTGCGTGCCGGTGCCTTCGTCGTCGGGCACCAGGGCGCGATAGATCCGCAGGTGACGCTTGCCGGTCACCTTCATCGACCGCGTGGCGGCGCCGATGTTGATGGCGTACCCGCCTGCGCCCGCGGTCTTGCGGCAGATCGAGCAGTAGCACCGCATGAAGGGCACCGGTGCGGCCGATTCGACCGAGAACTTGACGCTGCCACAGTGGCATGAGCCCTCCAGGTGCATCTTGCGGCCCTTCACGTGGACGGGCTGCGTGCCGCCGGACGTTCGAGCGCTTCATGGTCGCGCTGCGAAGAAAAACTCACGAGCGAGGTTGACACAACTTTACGGGCATCGGGCAACCCACCGTCAACAGAAGGGTCCAACAGGCGTTTGGACAGTCTGGATCATCGTTGCAGGAGACGGTATGAAACTAGCCAAGGCCGTGCTGGCGCTCTGCGCCGTCGCCGTGTTGAGTTCGTCGTTGAGCGCGTGTGTCGTGCTTCCCGTGCCCTACCGCGGGGGTCATCACCACCAACACCATCGCTAAGCCCTGAGGACGACGAGCGCACACCCGGGCAGCGGGCAGGCCAGTCTCTCCATAACGCCTGAGTTAAGTCGTCTGTCGCGGCGGCCGGCGGGGCAGGTGCGGTCGATGCTGCGGTCGAATCCGGCCGCGCGGGGGCGCCTTACCGCTCCGACATCGCGAGCTGCGCTCCGAGACCCGCGAACGCGCCCGCGAAGCCGCGGCGCAGCCAGGCCTGGACCCGCGGCGACTCGATGACCGCCTTGCGGAAGGCGTGGGCCAGCAACCCGTAGACCACGAAGACGCCGAAGGTCATGGCCATGAAGACCGCGCTCAGGCCGAGGAGCTGCAGCAGCGGCGAGGTCGCGCCGGGCTCCACGAACTGAGGCAGGAACGCGAGGAAGAAGATGGTGAGCTTGGGGTTCAGGATGTTCAGCAGGAATGCCTTGACCACGAGGCCGAGCGGTCCGGCGGCGGCCTCGCCGGGCTGAACGGCGAAGGCCGAGCGGTCGCGCCAGGTGGCCACGGCCAGGTAGAAGAGGTACGCGACCCCGGCGACCTTGAGCACCTGGAACGCCAAGGCGCTGGTGTGCATGATCGCGGCCAGTCCCAGCACCGTGGCCAGCAGGTGCGGGACGATGCCGAGCGTGCATCCGACCGAGGCGAAGAAGCTCGCGCGGCGCCCCAGGGCGAGGCCCGTGGACACCGTGAAGACGACCCCGGTGCCGGGAATGAGCACGACGATGAGCGAGGTGATCAGGAACTCGGCAGTCAGCAAGATGGCTCTCCCGATGAGACGCGGCGTCGCGCCGGTGTCCGGCGAGGGGGGTGATCAGGCCGGGATCAGGCTGCGGCCTTGGCCTGCGCGATCGATTGGACCAGCATGAGCGCGCTCGCCTTGGCGAGCGCCACGTCCCGGGCCGAGGGGCCGAGGTCGTCCTCGAAGCGGGCGACCAAGGAGCGATAGAGCGCAAACGCTTCGCGGACCGCCTCGTGCTCGATGCTCGCGAGGCGCGCCTCCAGCCGCGTGACGGTGCGCACCAACTCGCCGTGCGCAACGGGTGACTTGCGTTTCGAGGACTGCGGATTGTTCATGCCCGCGAGCTTACGCCCTCCCGGCCCGGGCCGGACTGCCGCCGCGCACCGCCCGGCAACTCGGGCGGGCGGCTCCAGCTAGCGCCGACGAAAAAGTAAGCCGACGCCGACCACGATGAGGATGGCCGGCCACCACTTGGCCAGGAGCGCGCCGAAGTGGGGAACGACGCCGAAGTTCGACAGGAGGAAGAGGACTCCGATGCCGATGAGGACGAGGGCAGCGATGTTCGAACGCGGGGCCATGCGGTCTCCTGGATCTTCGGGCCGGGATTCTCCGCGATCTCGGCAGACGACTGCCGTGTGACGTGGCTCACGGTTCCCCGCGCGCGGCGCCAACGAGACCCCCTGGAAGGGGGCCGGGGGATCCGCAGATGCAGGGATCACGTACAGCGACAACAAGCCAAGAATGAGTCGCATGCGTTGCCGGGCCGGTTCAGCCGCCACCCGTGTGGCCTCGCAGATCGATGGCAGCGCAAGAAGGGAAGACCATGGACGTGCAGAGACATCGACAGGCATCACCCGCGCCCCCCTGCGCGCACGAGTTGCTCTTCGTCTCCGTCTACCACTCCGGGCGGGGCATCGTCGTGCCCTGCGACGCTTCGGGCAAGGTCGACCTCGACTCGCTCTCCGAGCGCCAGCGCAATGCCTACCTCGGTGCGCGCGCCATGGTGGGCCGCGAGTACTTCTATCCGACCGTACAGCAGGCCCACTGACCGAATCCTGCTTCGAAGGACGCGGCCGCGCGGCCGGGGCATCTCGAGATCGATCGCGCCGCGCCGGCGTGCCCGACTGCTATCACATCACTTCTTGCAGCTGCCGTCCCGGATGACGCGGCCGTCGGCGCACTCCGTGATGACGCCGGGCCGCGATGCGCTCGCGCTCGCGCTTGATGCGGCCGGCGCGGCCGCCGCGCTTTCGGTCTCGCGTGACGGCGGGACCGCTCGAAGGTACATGATCTTCTTGCGCCCCAGGTCGCAGGTGCCGACCTGCTTGCCAGCCGCGGAGGCGGCGTGGTCCACCGCGGTGACCGTGAACTGGGCGACGCCGTTGGCCCGAATGCGGGCTTCGATCGTGGCCATCAGCTCCTCGCAGGTGGCCGCGATCGCCGGGCTCGCGGCGACGGCGCAAAGTGCGAGAACGACGAGTCGTTGGGTGCGCATGGCTGTCCTCACTGCGGTTTGACGACGATGAGCCGGCCCGGCCTGACGATCGAGCGAGCCGGCTGCGCCGGCTGGGCTGCGCTGGGCGGCCGCATGTGTCTCGCTCGCCTGCTCACGCGGCGCCGGCCAACGCAAAGCCGACGGCATCTGCCAGCACCTGCGGCACGATCCCGCCATGTGTGCCGGTGTAGGCCTGGGACACGAAGACGAGGCGTTCATAGCTGCGCTGCGCGATGACCTCGGCGTACTCGAGATTCGCGGCGTAATTGCCGAGGGTGGCGAAGGAGAGATGCAGTCGCACCGGCAGCTCACGGTGCGCCGACGCATAGTCCCGCTCCCATGCATAGGCCACGGTCGGCATGCAGGAGATCGACGCGTCGCTGGCGAGATAGGCCATGAAGCTGTGCTGGCCCGGGGACTCGGAGAACAGCGCGTACAGCACGAAGCTGCCGCCGTGCGAATGTCCGAACAACACGCGCTGGTCCGGGTCGCCGCCGATGGTCCCCTCGACATGGGCAATGAGTTCCTGGCGCAGGAAGTCGAAGTAGGCCGCATGGCCGCCTCCGTCGGGCGTGCAACTGTTCCCCGGAACGAAGTCGCGGTTGCGCTGACCTGAACCCCGGACGCCGACGATGATGACTCGCGTGTGCGTGGACTCGACGATGCCCACGAGAGGCTCGAACCAGGTTTCGCCGTCGAGCACGTAGACGACGGGCAGGCTGCTGCGCGGGCCAGCGCTCGCGGGTGGCACGTAAGTGCTGAGGTAGTAGACGGTGCCCGTCGATCGCGAGATCACGCTCGCGACGTCGATGCTGCCTTCGAACGACGAACCGCCGTCGCCACCGCCGCAACCGGCGAACCCGAGTGCGAGCAGCGCCATCGCCGCGCGGCGTCGCGTGAGGTCCCGCTGCGGACGCCGTGAGTTCGAGTTCATCGCTGGCGCTCCGCCGCCCGGCGCAACTGCCGCTCGAACGACTCCCGTTCCTGGAACGCCACGATCCGGCGCCCGCGATACCTCTCGTACTCGTCGATGAACTCGCGCGTGCTCGCATAAGGCCCGGCGATGAATCCGGGCCGCTTGGAGTCGGCGAAGAAATATCGCTGTCCCCCGGACTCGAATGTCACGAGCCAGTGCCTGCGCAGCGTGTGGCCGGCGATCGTGAGCGGGTCGAACTCGATCATCAGATAGGTCGCCTTCGCGGCCGGATCGATCTGCCGCAGTGTCTCGACACCGAAGCGTGCGAGGTCGACGCACACGCCGCTCGGCCGCGCGAAGAAGTCGGTCGGCGCGATGATGGGCAAGCGCGCGTTGCGCTGGCGCTGCGTTTCCGACAGTGCAATGGCGCGCGCCTTGTCGTACTCGAAGCGCGCCGCGATCCAGGCGTCGACGTCGGTGGCGCTGCGCCAGCGAACGAGAGCCTCGGCGTAGGTCGGCGCGTCGATGAACGACTGCGCGGCCGGTGCCACGCGGGCCTCGGGTGCGTCCGACAACGGGTCGGCGCTCGCCTGTGCCCAGGCCGCCGGTGGCACCGACAGGCAGGCTGCCGCCATCAGCCCCGCCAGGCCGGCCAGAAGTGACTGCATCCACGTCTGCGTCTGCCCGAGCGGCATCATTCGTCCCTCCTCAGGGCCGCGTCCGCGTGCCCGCGGCCAGGCGGCGCCAGGGCAGGTCGCCCGGGTCGGCGGCCATCGGCCCGGCGGCCTTGCCGACGAGCACGTGGCTGGCGATCGGCTGGAAGTCGGCGCGGAAGTGCACCGAGCTCTTCACGACGATCAGCCGCATCTGCTCGGCGTGGATGCCGACCATGCGCAGCAGCTCGCGATCGAGCAGTTGCTTCTTGCCGCTCACGACGGCGACGCGTACGCCGTCGATCTCGAGGCAGGCGCACGGCCCCAGGGCGACGGTGAGGCCGGTCATCATCGGCCCCTTCAGTGTCACCTTGCCGTCGGCGAGCGCGAGCACCTTGAAGCGGCCGCGCACCGGGGCATCGCTGTCGCCCCCAGTGAAAGTGGGGACCGCTTTGCCGAGCCCGGCCGCGAGCTCGATCTCGGCACCAAGCCCCGCCTCGTGCGCAGCGCGCGCGCTCGCGGGGTCGAACATCAGCCCCAAGGCCACCTGCCCCGGGAAGCGCCTGCCCGCGCCCTGCGCGAGCAGCGCGTGCAGCATGCCGGTGGTGTTGCTGTCGCCGCCGGCGCCCGGGTTGTCCTGCGTATCGGCCACGACCACGGGCTTGCCGGCCTGGGCGGCGAGGCTGAGGGCCTGCGCCACCGCCTCGCGTGCCGGCAGCACGGCCACCCGCCACTGCGCCGGCTCGGCGGCGCGCGCGTAGAGCCGCTCGACGGCGGCCTCGGCGCGCTCGCCGTGGCCCCACAGCACCGGGCCGCACTCGTCGAAGTCGGCGGCCGGGAAGCCGGGGCAGAAGCTGAGCACGGCGCCGAACTCGCGGTCCAGCGCCGCCAGTTCCTCGTAGATGCCTTGCGCAGGCTCGAGGAAGGTGCTCTGCGCATTGAGGGCGATGAGGTAGGGAAAGCGCCGCGCGTGCAGCGGCTCCCGCTGCCCGGCCCTGAAGCGGCGCGCCAGCAGCTCGGCGGCCAGCGCGCCGGTGTCGGCCATGTCCACGTGCGGGTAGGTGCGGTATGAGACGAGCGCGTCGGCCAGCGCCAGCATGCGCCGCGTCACGTTGGCGTGCAGGTCGAGGCTCGCGACGATGGGAAGCGCAGGCCCGACCAGGTTGCGCAGGCGCTGCAGCAGCTCGCCCTCGCTGTCGAACGCATGCTCGGCGACGGCGGCGCCATGCAGGTCGAGGTAGATCGCGTCGAGGCCGTCCGAGTCGCGCGCCGCGATCACGTCTTCGCAGATGGCGGCGGCGATGCGCTCGAACGCGTCCTTCGTGACGTACGAGGAGGGGATCGCACCGGCCCAGGCCGAGGGCACGAGCGTCCAGGCGCCGGCGCCCGTGCGCCTCGCCGCCTCGATGAAGCCGGCCACCGGGATGTTGATGCCCGCGAGTTGCTCGACCATCGCAGCGCCGCGCACGAAGGCGGGGAACGAGTCGCCGCGCGTGAAGGCGGCCCAGTCGGCCAGGCTCGGCGCGAAGGTGTTGGTCTCGTGCTGGTAGCCGGCAATCAGGATGCGGGGCATTGGTGCGGCGGGCGGGGGCTCGTCGAGGCCTTCGCGGTTGCGCGGGATGGCCGGCGAGCGTAGCCGATGTTCGCGAAGTCAGAGCCTGTGAATGGATCAGCCGCGCCCGAGCGACGCGCCAGAAGGTGTCGGATCGAGGCGCAAAGCGCAGCCATGTCCGGTGACATGGCGAGCATTTGCAACGACGAGCCGGCGCCTTCTGGCGTGGCGAGCGGGCGTGGCTGATTCGTTCACAGGCTCTTCAGTCCGGCCGCTCGCCGTCGCCGGCCTTTGGCGCCGGCGCGGCGGCAGCGGCGTCGGGTGGCGCACGGCGCGCGCGCGCATGGCGCTCGCCCATCAGCATGGAGACGACCCCGTAGCCCACGGCCAGGCCAGCGGCGAGCACGCCCCATTCGATCCAGGTCATTGGCCGCCTCTGTCGTCGGTGGTGGTCGATGGCTCGAAGCGGGCGCGAGCGCGCGCCAGCGCCTGCGCGATCGGGCCGCCTTCGGGCTCGGCCTCGAGTTGCTCGTCGATGCGGGCCAGGCACTCGCGGTGTACCTCGGTCAGCGCGGGAGGGGCCAGCAGGCGCGCGGCGGCGGCGGTGAAGTCCTCGTCGACCGGGCACGCCGCCGCCGCGCGGCGCACGAGATTGGCGGCATACGGCGCGCAGACGAGGCACTCGAAGGCCAGCAGGGCATAGGCGCGGCCGCCGAGGCCGAGCCGACTGCGCACGCGCCACAGCAGGGCGAGCGCGACGGCGATGTCCGCGTACAGCAGGGCCAGTGCCGCCAGCGTGCTCGTCACGCCCGTGCGCGCCAGCACCGTGAAGGGGATGGCGACGAACAGCAGCAGCCAGGCGACCCACGCGAACGGCGCCAGCCACGCCAGCGGCGCCGGCGCGGCCAGGGCGTGGCGCGGCACGGCCGTTGGCGCCTTGGCCACCTGCATCGCCCAGCGCAGCCGGAAGACCGCGAGGTGCGGCGCGAACGGATTGGCCAGGTAGGGCTCGCGCCCGCCGAGCTTGAAGCCGCGCGCCCCGAAACCGGCGCGCCAGCGGCCGCCGAGCCCGCGCACGAGCACGGCCTCGTCGGCGCGCAGCAGCAGCAGCGAGTCCTTCAGGTAGAAGGCAGCGATCAGCAGGGCCAGCAGCGCTTCGGTGTTCATCGCGAGCCGTCGTGGGTCGCCATGCGGCCTGCAGCGGCCTGCAGCGGCCTGCAGCGGCTGAACAGGCCGGCCTGGGTCAGCCCGCCTTCTTGCGCCCGAGCAGCTTGCCGATGCCCAAGGCGGCGGCCACCGCGGCGCCGGCGATCAGCTTCCAGCCGGCCGCCAGCACCGCGACGAGGCTCTTCCACCAGCCGCCCTTGACGGCGGCGGCGGCGGCGCCGCCGAGCACCAGCGCGCCGAGGCCGATCTCGGCCACGTGGTCGCCGGCCTTGAATTCGGCATAGCGTTCGCCGCCGTTGAAGGCGAAGCCCTTCAGCACCGCCTTCAGTTCGGCCACGTCGCGCTGCAGCGACTCGGCGTCGGAGACCAGCGTCACGCTTTCATAGCCGCTGCGGCCGAGCATGCGCACGGTGTAGTTGATCACCGGGTTCGGGTCGCCCTCGGCGCGCAGGCGCAGGCCCCACTCGAGGTGCTTGGTCTGCGGGTCGAAGTGCGGCGCCACCGCCCAGCCTTCGGTGGTGAGGCGCGGGATGCCGCGCTTCTTGCGCTCCTCGTTCGAAGGACCGTCACTCGACTTCAGCGATTCGAGCAGCGCGTCGGGGTCGAGCTTCTCGTCGTCCTTGACGTAGCCGATGTCGTTGAACGAGAACACCGCCCACCAGTTGCCGCCGACGAGGATGGTCTGGCCCGGTTGCGGCAGGTTGCCCGTCAGCTCGAGAAAGCGCCCGCCGTGCGACTCGGGCAGCAGGCGCGCCTCCTTGGGCACCTGCAGCTTGGCCCGGGTGCCGACATCGCTGCTGGCCGGCCCGGCCTGCCAAGGCAGCTTGGCAAACTCTTCGCGCCGCTGCTCCGGGCTCATGCCCTGCTGCGCCGAGGCGGCGGTGGCGGCGAGCAGCAGCGCGGCGCCCACACAGCGGCCGAGCCAGGTTGTGCGCCAAGTAGTGCACCAAGTGGTGCGCCCCATGCGGCGGGCAAGCGTGCTCATGGTCATCCATCCCTCCTTCAGATGCGGCGGCATGCTGCCACGCGGGTGTGCCCACGGCCCGCTCGGGGCCGGGTTCGGCAGTGCGAAGTTCCCGCTCGGCCGCGCTTTGCATGCGGCCTGTGCATCGAGTCAATGGCTCGCGTGGCGCGGTGGGAAGCGCAGCGCCGAACGCGCGCGTGCCCGCTCGGCTTCCACCTCGCGGCTGCGCGGCGGGGTCGTCGTCACGAGGCTGTCGATGAGGCGCCGCGCCACCGCCGCCACGTCGGCCACCGCGGCTTCGAAGGCGGGCTCGTTGGCCTTCGAAGGCACGGTGAAACCCGAGAGCTTGCGCACGAACTGCAAGGAGGCGTCGCGGATCTCGAGCTCGGTGGCCGGGGGCGCGAAGTTGAAGAGCGTACGGATGTTGCGGCACATGGTCTCGCTTCCTCTGCGGCATGCGTTGGGCCTGGCCCGTCAGGGGATGCCGTTGCGCCCATGCGCCAGGAAGGCGGGGCGCTGCGACAGGCGTTCATAGTAGGCACGCACCGCCGGCAGATCGGCATGTGCGATCGGCGTCATCACCCAGCGGTGCGTGGCCAGCCCGAGCACGATGTCGGCGAGCGTGAAGCCGTGCGCCGTGGCGAAGGCACCGCTTGCCTGCAGTGCCTGCTCGAGAAAGCCCATCTGCCGGTTCCACTCGGCGGCGCTGGCGGTGATGGCGGCCGCATCCTGGTGCGCGGGGCTCTTGCGCACGAGGCCCATGAAGGCGGTGCGCCAGGCATTGTTGAGCTCGGTGGCCATCCAGTCCATCCACTGCTCGACCTCGGCACGTGCTGCCGCGTCCTCGGGCAGGAGGTCGTGGCGGCGCGCGCGCGTGGCGAGGTAGCGGCAGATGGTGTTGCTCTCGCGCAGGACGAGGTCGCGCCCGTCACGTGCGCCCGGGTCGCGCAGCACGGGCACCAGCCCCATCGGGTTGAGGGCGCGGAATTCGGCGCTCGCCAGCGAGAGATCGCCGGCGCCCCAGGGCACGTGCCGGATGGGCAGGCCTGCCTCGGCGCAGGTCCACAGCACCTTGCGCACGTTGATGCTGTTCGGGCGGCCGAGCACTTCGAGCATGGTGGTGCGCATTGTCGCGTGGCGCTCGCACCCTGCGTGGCAGTGAGGGTTGCGGGCCGCGCGAGGATGCGCGCCGCGGCGCTCACTTCCAGCGTTGCGGCTCGATGTCGTAGTGGCCGGCCTCGCCGCTGAGCGAGAGCAGGCCGTCCTGGATCGTCGCCTGCCAGTGCATGCTGCGGCCGACGGCGCCGGCCAGCGCCTGCGTCGCCTCGGCGGGCAGGCGCCACACCTCGAGCCGCGGCAGGCGCGCCAGGCGCCCTTCGACGCCGCGCCACCACACCTCGGCCGCGGCCGAGAACGGATAGGCCACCACGAGATCGGCCCGGCTGCAAGCCTTGGCGAGCGGCTTGTCCTCGGGCTGGCCGACTTCCAGCCAGACGCGGCGGCGCCCGGTGTAGTCGGTGAGCACGACGTCGGGGTCGTCGGGGTCCGACAGGCCCTTGCCGAAGCCCCAGGTGGCGTCGCCGCCGGTGAGCGTCTGCACCTGGTGCGCCTGCAGCGCCAGCGCCACCAGGCGCACCATCAGGCGCTCGTCGGTCTCGCTCGGGTGCCGCGCCAGAGTGACCGCGTGGTCGGCGTAGTAGCCGTGGTCGATGTCGGCCACCTGCAGCGCGGCCTTGAAGACGGTGGACTTGAGGGCCAAGGGCCGGATCTCCGCGGATGTCCTCGAGCCCGGGCGCTCGTTCAGTGCGCCTGCGCCAGCGGCGCGCAGCGGCCGCTCATCCCCAGGCGCCGGACGAAGGAGGGCACCGTGAAGATCACGAGCATCGCGACGAGGAGGATCCCGGTGGTATTCATCGGCTGGCGAAGGGTGGCCGCATTCTGCCCCAGGGGATGAGGGGGCTGTCCGGGCTCGCGGCACGCGCACAATGCCGAGCAAGAGCGCTGCCCGGCCCCCCGACGAAGACCATGAGCCCGCCCCCGACGCCGACTCAGATGACGACCCCGATGACGACCCCGATGACGACCCCTTCAGCGGCCGCGGAGGCCGCCGACTTCGGCGGCCATGCCCGCGGCCTGCGCCGGGAGGCCGTCATCAAGGCCTCGGGCGCCCAGGTCGAATAACGGAGAGCCGGAGTGTTCATGCAACTCGTCAGGCTCCAGGATGCTCCGCGCTTCGAGCCGCCGCGTGCCAACGGTTCGCGCGAGGGCGTGACCTACCACGACCTGCTGGTGGGGCGCGAGGGCGCGCCCGACAACTTCGGCCTGCAGCTGCTGGCCGTGAACGGCGGCGGCTACGCCACGGCGCGCCACCGCCACAACTTCGAGCAGGTGCGCGTCGTGCTCGAGGGCTCGTTCGGCTTCGGCCCCGGGCTCGTGCAGCATGCCGGCAGCGTCGGCTATTTCTGCGAAGGCACCCACTACACGCAGCAGGGCGAGGGCCGCAGCCTGACGCTGCTGCTGCAGGTGGGCGGCCCTTCGGGCGCGGGCTTCATGAGCCGGCGCCAGTTGCGCGAGGGCATCGTCGCGCTGCGCGACAAGGGCGAGTTCCACGACGGCATGTTCACCTGGTACGACGCGCAGGGCATCAAGCACGACAAGGACAGCTACGAGGCCGTGTGGGAGCACGTGCATCGCCGCCCGATCCAGTACGTGAAGCCGCAGTACGCCGCGCCGGTGCTGATGGACCCCGAGCGCTTCGCCTGGGTGCCGATGCCCGGGCGCGAGGGCGTGTGGCTGCGCTCGCTCGGCCGCTTCAACGAGCGCGGCCTCGGCATCACCCAGCTGCGCTTGGCCGCCGGGGCGGAGCTCGTGTTGCCGCGCGGCGAGCAGGTGCTGCTGCTGTGCTGCTTGCAGGGCGCCGGGCAGGTGGAGGGGCGCGCCTACGAACGGCTGAGCGCGCTCAGGGTCGAGGTCGGCAACGGGCCGCTCGTGAAGGCGGCACGCGACTCGGTGTTCTTCGGCTTCGAGCTGCCGCGGTTCGACTGAGGGTCTGCCCGCGGTTGCCTGCATGCGCCCGCGCGCGACCCGCGCGTTCCCGCGCTCTCCCCGCGCTCTCCCCGCGCTGGCGGCCTTGCCTGCAACCGGCTCGAGCCGGGCCCCCTCAGCCGCCGGAGGCCGGCCCGGCGACGGCCACCCACCGCCCCTGCCGCTGAGAAGCGAGGCAAGCCTCGATGAACGCCATCGTGTGCGCGCCGTCCTCGATGCGCGGGTACGGAAACGCCGGCACCGCCTCGCCCAGCTCGATCGCCATGCGCTCCTGCGCCAGCTCGGCATAGAGGTTGGCGAAGGCCTCGCGCAGGCCCTCGGGGTGGCCGCGCGGCGTGCGCCCGGCGACGATCACCTCCTGCGGCAGGTAGGGGTCGCCGCGGCCGATCAGGCGTGCCGGCTCGCCCTGCAGCGCCAGCTTCAGGTAGCCGGCCTCGCGATGGTTCCAGTCGAGCATGCCCTTGTCGCCGTAGACGCGCAGGCGGATGTCGTTCTCGCCGCCGGCGGCCGCTTGCGTGACGGTGAAGGTGCCGCGTGCGGCATGGGCGCCGCCGCCGAACTCGAGCAGCGCCGAGACGTGGTCGATCACCTCTCGCCCGGGCATCAGCGTGCCGGCGTCGGCGGCCACGCGCGCCACCGGCTGCCCGGTGACGAAGCAGGCCAGTTGCTGCGCATGGCAGCCGATGGCGCTCATCACGAGCGCCAGGCCGCTGCGGCCGGGGTCGAGCACCCAGCGCAGCCGGCTCGTCTGCGGCCCGGCCTCGACGCGCGTGGCGAGGCTCGATTGGATGTACTCCACCTGCACCAGCCGCACGGCGCCGATGGTGCCTTCGCGCACGAGGTGGCGCGCCTGGCGCGTCATCGGATAGGCCGAATAAGCATGCGCGATGGCGAACAGGCGCCCCGCCTTGCGCGTGCGCGCCACCAGGTCGCAGGCCTCGGCGTGGTCGCGCGTCACCGGCTTGTCGCAGAGCACGTCGAGCCCGGCGTCCAGCGCCGCCGCCGAGCAGGCGTAGTGCGTGTCGTTGGGCGTCATGATCGCCACCGCCTCGATGCCATCGGCGCGTGCGCGCTCGGCGGCGAGCATCTCGGCCAGCGTGCCGTAGCTGCGCGCAGCGTCAAAGCCGAGCTGCACGCCGGCCGCGCGCGAGCGCGCCGGGTCGCTCGAGAACACGCCCGCGCTGGCGCGGAACCAGCCGTCCATCTCGGCCGCGCTGCGATGCATCGCACCGATCCAGGAATCGGGCCCGCCGCCGACGAGGCCCAGGCGCAGCGGGCGGCCGAAACGTTCGCGCAGTTTCATCGGTGGGCTCGCGAAGGGGTGACGGCGCGCATGCTACGCGCGGGCCATGCCCGAGCGGCGACTCGGCTACGTCGCGCCCTGGCGCGCAAAATGGCCGGCACCATGCGTGTCGCCGCGGCCGGCCTTTCCCTTTCACCTTCCTCCTCCTCGCCTGCCGCGCCGGCGCATCGATGGCTGCAGGAGGGTTTGCGGGCCGCGCTGCACAACCTCGCCGATGGCCGGCGCGAGCTGCGACAGGCCTTCGCCGCGCTCGAGGGCCCGGCAGACCCGGCGCGGCGCCGGGTGGCGG
This sequence comes from Burkholderiales bacterium, assembly GCA_016223165.1. Taxonomy (GTDB): domain Bacteria; phylum Pseudomonadota; class Gammaproteobacteria; order Burkholderiales; family Burkholderiaceae_C; genus Rubrivivax. The sequence goes on along the minus strand of JACRPO010000009.1, from coordinate 823,186 downwards.
CGGCGGCGCTGGTGGTCTTCACCGGCATTGCCGACGACGACTACGAAGACTTCGAAGCCGCCGTCGCCACGCTGGTCGCCGGCAGCGGCAGCGGCAGCGGCAGCGGCACCGCCAACCGCGCCCCGGCCGACGAGGCGCTGCCCTCCGATGCCGGTGAGGCACTGCTCGCCGAGGCCGGCGCGCTCGTGGCCGGCTGGTTCACCGCGCTGGACGATCCAACGCTTCCGTCGCGCGCCACGGCCATCGTGCGCTCGCTGGCCGACGAGCAGATCGATGCCGCGCTGCGCTGCTGCGCCGGCCTCGCGGCGCTGGGCTACTTCCACGCCCGCATGGACCTCGAGAGCGTGCTCTGGGTCGAGTTGGCGACGCGGCCGCTGCGGCGCGCCGAGCGCGTCGGCGCACGCCTGGCCGACGAAGCCTTCCACATGATCGTGCAGGCGCTCTACCAATGCGAGGCGGCGGCCCGCGCGACGGCGCTGCGCCTGCAGCGCAGCGAGAGCGGCGCGCCGCCGCTGCCCGAGATCGAGCTGAAGCTGCAGCTGCTGGACGCGCAGATCGCGCTCGGCGCCGGCCTCGCCGACAGCGGGCGCGCGGCCCTGCAACGTGCCGAGCCGCTGTTGAGCCCGCGTGCGCCTCGCCAGGCGAGCTGGTGGCACCTGCTGCGCTCGCGCCTGGACCTGCTGGAAGGCCGCCAGCGCCAGGCGCTCACGCATGCGCGGCTGGCGCTGCGCCTGGGCAGCGAAAGCCACCTGCCCGAGCGCTGGATGGGCGTGACGGTGATGCAGGAAGGCCAGGTGCTGATGGCAGGCGGCGAGTACGCGCTTGCGCTGCCGTTCTTCGAACGCGCCGGCCGCGCCGCCAGCGGCTCGCAGGCGCAGTTCTGCTGGTGCCTGGCGCATCTGGCGCGCGCCCTGCTGCACTTCCGGCAGGACGACGGTGGGGTGGGCGGCAGGCAGGGCGGCACAGACGGCGGCCGGGAGGGCGGTGCCGAGGCCGGGCGGCGCGAGCTGGCGAGCGGCCTCGCGCTGGCCCGCCAGCTGTCGTGGCTGCACTTCTTTCGCGCCTGCCCGCCGGTGGCGGTGGCGGTGTGCGCGCTGGCGCTCGAGCATCAGATCGAAGCGCCTTTCGTGCGCGAGGTGATCGCCGCGCGCGGCCTGCAGGCGATGCGGCCCGACCTTGCGAGCTGGCCCTGGCCGGTGCGCGTGCTGACGCTCGGACGCTTGCGCATCGAGGTCGACGGCCAGGCCCTCGCCTTCAAGGGCAAGGTGGCGAAGAAGCCGCTGGAACTGCTGCTGTTCATCGTCACTGCCGGTGGCGCCGAGGTGGCGGCCAGTGCCGCCGCCTTTGCGCTGTGGCGCGATCTCGAGGGCGACAAGGCGATGGCGGCGCTCACCGTGGCCCTGCACCGGCTGCGCAAGCTGCTCGGCCACGAAGGCGCGGTGCTGCTGGAACTCGGCCGCCTGAGCCTGAATGCGAAGCGCGTGTGGGTGGATTGCCTGGCGTTCGAGCAGCTGGCCGACAGCGTGGCCGTGCCGGCCGCCCAGGCACTGGGAGCGCCGGCCCGCGCGGCCGCCGAACGGGCGCTGGCGCTCTACACCGGCGCCTTCCTGGCTGGCGGTGAAGACGAGGCCTGGCAGATGACCTACCGCGCCCGCCTGGCCAGCAAGTTCAAGCGCATGGTGGTCCTGTCGGCCGAGGCCGCCATCGCCCGCGGCGACCGCAGCGGCGCGCGGGCGCTGTGGGAGCGCGCGCTCGAGTTCGACCCGCTGGCCGAAGACCTGGTGCGCCTGCTGATGCGCGAGCTGATCGACAGCGGTGAGCAGGCCGCCGCCCTGGCCGCGTTCGAGCGCTGCCGCGACGCCATCGCCACCGGTATGGGTGCGAAGCCCTCACCGGCCACGCTGGCGCTGCTCGCCCAGGTGGCGCCGAAGGTGGCTCCATAGGGGGCTTCGCAAGCGGCTCCGCAAGCGGCTTCGGAAGTTGCTCCGCAAGTGGCTCCACAAGCGGGTGCACGAGGCGGCCGCAAGCGCCTCGCAAGTGACCCCATTGCGGGGGGTGCGGCGGCATCGGTAAGGCTTTCGTAACCCGGCTCTTTCTAGCCTTGCGTGCATGCCGCCGGTGGTGCGGCCGATCGCGAGGCGGACATGAGATCGAAGCTTGCCGGGGTGAACGAGGCCATTGCATGCAGCGCTGATGCTGCCGCTGCCGCTGCCGCTGCCGCTGCCGCTGCACGAGCGGAGGCGCTCTCGGTGGGCCGGTTGGGCCGCTCGTCCTGTTCTTCCCGCTTGCGCCGCTTGCGCCACCTTTGCGCGGCCACGCTGCTCGTTGCGCTCGGCGCCTGTGGCGGTGGGGGTGGCGATGGTGGTGATGGGGCCGGCGGTGGGCCGACACCCAGCCCCGCGCCAGCACCTACGCCCGGTCCCGCGCCGGCTCCGGGCCCCGGAGCCGCGACGCTGGCCTTCAAGGTGCTGCCGGCGCGCCTGAGCCTGAGTGCCGGCGGCGAGGTCAGGCTGTTCGCGCTGCAAGCCCCGGGCGCCGTGCAGTGGACTTCGAGCGATCCGGCGCTGGCCAGCGTCGATGCCCAGGGCCAGGTCACCGCCCATGCCGCAGGCATGGTGACGATCAGCGCCACGGCCGCCGCAGCCGGCGGCGCCGCGGCGGTGGCGAGCCAGGCCGAGGTCCGGGTCTTTGCCACCCAGGCCAAGCCGGCCTCGGCCCTCATCGAGGCGGCGCTGGCCGCACAACGCATCAGCGCCGCGCAGGCCTTGAGTTATCGCGTCTATGCGCAGTTCGGCGACGCCCGATTGCCCGACGAGTTCCAGGGCGCACCCGACGCGGCGCCCGACCACATGCTGTTGCGCCGCCTCGCGGCTGCGCTGCCCACGCTCGACGCCGCCACGCGCGAAGCGCTGCTGCCCTTCGTCGTGCCGCCGATCTATGCGCAAAGCTGGCTGGCGCGGCAACTCGGTGCGCCGGCGACGAATGCGCAGGGCCATTCCCGGGCTCAATCCCAATCCCAAACCCAAGCCCAGACGCAGCCGCGCACCGCGCTCAAGTCCGCTCGCCTCGCAGCCACCACGCGCATCAACTGCGCCGTCGCCGAGACGCCTGCCTACTGGAAGACGCTGGACACGGCCCACTTCCGCATCCACTACCTCTGGCTCGGCAGCGACGCCACTTTCGACGGCCACCACCTGGCCGGTGCGCAGGCCGTGGCCCGGGCCGCCGAGGCGGTCTACGAGGCCGAAACGGCCTTCTTCGGCCGCCAGCCGCTCGCCGATGAGGCCGAGGACTGCCACGGCGGCGATGCCCGGCTCGACATCTACCTCGCGAGCCTCGGCCACCCCGACCGCGCCGGACTGACGCAGAGCTATCCCGACCGCTGCAACGCGGTGCCGAGCTTCATCGCACTCAATATCCACCACCCGGCCCTGGTGGGGGCGGGCATCGGCTTCGCCGGCGCCGAGCGCGATGTAAAAGCCATCGTCGCGCACGAGTTCGCGCATGTGCTGCAGCTCGCCATGGACCGCCAGGGCGCCGGCTGCGCCGACTACGAGTGGCTGGACGAGGCGGTTGCCGAGTGGGCGATGGACCATGTCGACCCCGGTGCCGACCGCGAAGACGGCTTCGTCAAGGCCAGCGATGAGCGCCGGCGCAGCGGCACCTTCCTCACGCAATACCTGGTCAGCGACCACCTGAGCTCGATCGAGAAGGCCGGCCCGATCGGCGAGGCCACACTCAACGGCTATGCCGACTACGTATTCCTGCAGTTCCTGGCCCGCAAGCACGGCCCGCAGGTCATCAGGCAGGTGGTGGACGGCACCGCCACCTTGGCCAGCGTGGAGGCCCTGCAGGCTGCGCTGGCCCCGCAGGGCGGCATGCTTGCGGTGTGGCCGGACTTTGCGCTGACGCTATGGAACGACCACCGCGGTCAGGCGCTGGACGACCTGTACCGCTGGGACGGCTACGACTGGGGGCTGGCTGCGATCTACAAGCGTGAGGCAGTGCTGCTGCCCGCCTATGCCCCAGGCATCGAGCACCTGAAGACGCTGCCGGTGGACCAGGCCGGCGCGCCGCGCGCGACCTTCAAGCTGCTGCGCAACGCGATCGAGCCGCCGCTGACGTTCCCGCGCGAGAACTACGAAATCGCGCCGCGCAGCCTCATCGTCGAGCACCTGCGCTTCGACGATGCCGGCGTCAGCTCGGTCTATTTCGCCAACCCCATCGCCGCGCTGCCCGAACGCAGCTTCATCAAGGTGCAGGCCAAGAAGAAGATCGGCGGCCAATGGCGGGCGGTGGAGGACTGGACGAACGAGCCCTACAAGCAGTTCTGCCTCGACCAAGCCGAAGAGCGCCTGGAAGAGCTCGTGATCATCGTCAGCAACAGCGAGGTCAACCGCGGCAGCGAGCAGCCCTTCCGCATCCCGAAGGCCTTCCCGATGCAGATTGCCACTTCCAACGTCGGCTGCTGGCGCTGGCTGGGAACGGCCTCCACCGTGCTGACGGTGAGCACGCCCGGCGCGCAAGGCGAGCGCACGGCCAGCGGCACCAACATGCTGATGACGGTGGCCAGCGTGGCGCCGGGCCGCATCGCGTTCGGCCCCGTGGCAGGGCGCTTGAGAGGGCTTTACAACGGGGTCAGCACCGGCTGCGAAATCACGCTCGATGGTGCCGGCAAGGAGCTCTATCTGGGCATGGGCGCCGAGTATTTGCCACCCAGCGACGACGGGCGCATCGAGATCAATCTCGACCTCGATTTCGGGCTCGGCAGCCTCGGCGGCGAGCCTCCCAGCCGCAAGCTCGTGGTGCTGGACGGCACGACCCTGCTGACGACGACACGCACGGCCGTCTGCGGCCCGGTGACCGTGGTCTCCGTGGGCGACGAGAGCTGGGAGTGGATGCGCGTGGACAACGCGGAGAACTTCGCGGTCTCGGCCGACGGCCGCACGATCAGCGGCCGCTTCACGGCCTCGTCGCCGAACAGCACGATCAATACGCTGTGGGAGTTCCGCGCCCTGCGGCAGTAGGCGCGAAGGGCAGGAAGCGGCAATGCCGAACTGAGGCACGACCCAGGAATCGCCTGGGCGGCGGCTCAGCCTCTCATCCGAGCTCGGCCAGCCGCCGCGCCTGCCGTCTGGTCAGGCGCTTGATATCGGCGATATCCGCCGCCGAGAGCTTGGGCCCGGGCTTGCGCACCGTGGGGGTGGCGATGACGCCGCGCTCGGCCAGCAGGTGCTTGCGCACGGCGAGGCCGATGCCCTGCTGCTGCTCGTAGCGGGCGAGCGGCAGGTAGGCATCGAAGAGGTCGTGTGCGCGCTCGATGTCGCCGGCCGCATGCGCGCGGCACACGTCGACCATCATCTCCGGGTAGGCGAAGCCGGTCATCGCGCCGTCGGCACCGCGGCTCAGCTCTTCGGGCAGGAAGAGGCCGCCGCCGTTGCCGGTGAGGATGGACAGGCGCCGTCCCTCGCCACCGATCTCACCGCTTCCGGTGCCGGCGCTGAATGCGGAACGGAGGGCCGACAGCTTGGCCAGGCCCGGGCAGTCTTCGTGCTTGAGCATCACGCAGGTGGGCGAGCTGCGGACGATGCGCTGGATCACCGTGGCCGTCATCTGCACGCCGGTGGCCACCGGGTGGTCCTGCAGCACCCAGGGCACCTGCGGGCCGAGCGTCTCGGTGACCATCTCGAAGTAGGCGGTGATCTGCTCGTCGGTGCGCACGGTGGCGGGTGGCGCCACCATCACGCCCGAGGCGCCGAGCGCCATCACGCTGTCGGCGAGCTCGCGCATCGGCGCGAAGCCCGGCGAAGACACGCCCACCACCACCGGCACGCGGCCGTCGACGCGCGCCAGCACCTGCTGGACGAAGAGGCGCGACTCCTCGGCCGTGAGCTTGGGCGCTTCGCCCATGATGCCGAGCACGGTCAGGCCGGTGGCGCCCTTGTCGAGGCCGAAGTCGACCATGCGGTCGGTGCTCCAGAGGTCGAGCGCGCCGCTGTCGGTGAACGGGGTCACGGTGATCAGGTAGACGCCCTTGGCCGTGGCATCCAGCGGCTTCATGGCAACTCCTCCTTCGGTGCCGGTGACCGCGCGGCGGTCGACTCCTTGCGCAGGGCCTGCATCGCCAGCGCCACTGCCACGAGCCCGAAGCCGATCAGGTCGGCGGTGAGGCCGGGGTACACCAGCGCAAAGCCGGCGACGATGAACATGCCGCGTTCGATCAGTGTCGTGCGCCTCAGGGCCCAGCCCTGGAAGCCGGCGGCCAGTGCGGCGATGCCGCAGGCGGCGGTGGCCGTGACCAGCGCGATCGACCAGCCGTCGGCCTGCGCCAGCGCCTTGGTCGAGCCCATCAGCAGCAGCCCCTGGCCGGCCGGGTCGAGCACGAACATGAAGGGCAGCAGGAAGGCCGGAATCGTGTACTTCCAGGATTGCAGCGTCGTCTTGTACGGGTCGCCGCCAGTGATGGCCGCGGCCGCGAAGGGCGACAGCGCCGTCGGCGGCGACACCTCGGAGAGCACGGCGTAATAGAAGATGAACATGTGCGCCGCGAAGTCGGGCACGCCGAGCTTCTGCAGCGCCGGCGCGGCGATGACGGCGCAGATGATGTAGCTGGCTGTCACCGGCACCGCCAGGCCGACGATCCACACCACGAGCGCGGTGTAGATGGCGGTGAGCAGCAGCGAGCCGCCGGCATAGTCGATGACGATGCTGCTGAACTTGAGGCCGAGGCCGGTGAGCGTGACGACGCCGACGATGATGCCGGCGCCGGCACAGGTGGCCGCCACGTTGAGCATGCCGATCGAGCCGCCTTCCATGGCCTTCACGAAGGGCGAGCGGAAGACGTGCTGAACGATCGAGCCTCTCGCGCCTTGCGACGGCCTGCGCTGGAAGAGCTCGTACGAGAAGAGCGCGGTGTCGCGGCGCAGGAAGCTCGTCGCGAAGGTCACCACCGTCGCCCAGAACACCGAGAGCACGGGCGAGAAGCCCCACATCATGAAGGCGACGATCGAGACGAGCGAGAGGAAGTGAAAGCCGTACCTGCGCGTCAGGTTCCAGACGGTGTCGGGCTTCTCGAAGGTCGTGGCGCCCATGCCGTACTTGCGCGCGTCGATCTCCACCATGAGGAAGAGCGCGAGGTAGAACATGGCGGTCGGGATCACCGCCATCAGCAGCACGTCGAGGTACGAGATCTTCAGGAACTCGGCGATCAGGAACGCCGCCGCGCCCAGCACGGGCGGCGAGATGATGGCGCCGAGCCCGCCCGCGGCAAGCAGACCGCCGGCGGCATTGCGCTCGTAGCCGGCCTTGGCGAGCATCGGGTAGGCCACCGCGCCCAGCGTCACCGTCGTCGCGACGCCCGAGCCCGAAGGCCCGCCGAGCAGGAACGACGCCAGCACCACCGTGCGCCCGGCGCCGGTGGGCTTGCCGCCCATGGCCGCGAACGAGAAGTCGATGTAGAACTTGCCGGCGCCGCTGTACTGCAGGAAGGCGCCGAAGATCGTGAACAGGATGATCAGCGACGAAGAGACATCGATGGCGACGCCGTAGATGCCCTCCAGCGTCATGTACATCACGCCGACCAGGCGGCCGACCTCGTAGCCTTTGTGTGTCCACGGCGCCGGCAGCCAGGGGCCGGCGAGCGCATAGGCGATGAAGGCGAGCGTGATGACCGGCATCACGAGGCCGGTGGTGCGCCGCATGCCTTCGAGCACGAGCGCGATCAGCGCCAGGCCGAAAGCGATGTCCCAGGGCTCGGGCGAGGTATTGCGGTCGGTGAAGTCGTCACCGCCCTGGATCAGGTAGACGACGATGGCGACCGCGAGCGCCGCGGCCAGCCAGTCCCACCACATGATGCGGTGGCGATAGCGCTTCGCCGCCGGGTACAGCAACATGCTGAGCGCGAGCACGAAGCCCACGTGCACCGGCCGCAAGGTCTGCGTCGGCACGATGTCGTAGGCCGCATAGAGGTGGAACGCCGACATCACGAAGGCGGCGGCGGTCAGGAAGACACCGAGCCAGCCTTCGAGCTTGTTGGCCGCGCCTTCCTCGGCCTCGATGAACTCCTCGGCCTTGTGAATGGCCTCCAGCTCGACAGGCCTATCGACCGCGGCCCCGGGCGTGACCGGCGGGCTGGACACGGGCGCCGGCTCAGTTCAGCTTGATACCCTTCTCGGCGAAGTAGCGCACGGCGCCGGGATGCCAGGGGATCGGCGTGGCGCCGCTCTTCTGGTTCTCGAGCTTGAAGTTGGCTGCTTCCTTGTGCACGGCGATGAGGTCGTCCCGCTTGTCGAAGATCGTCTTCACGATGGCGTAGGCGGTCTTGTCGTCCATGCTCTCGTGCGCGACGAGGATGTTCATCACCGTGGCCTGCTTGTTGTCGGCGGCCATGCCCTTGTAGGTGGCTGCGGGAATCGCGTCCTCGACGTAGAGGTTGCCGTACTTCCTGTTCATCGGCGCCACCGTCTCGGCGTGGTCGACCATCACGATCTTGGTGCCCGGCGTGTTGGCGAGGTCGGTCACGGCCGCAGTGGGCAGGCCGCCGACCCAGAAGAAGGCGTCGATCTTGCCGTCCTTGACGGCGTTGACGGACTCGGACACGCCGAGCCGTTCGCGCTTCATGTCCTTGTCCTTGTCGAGGCCCGCGGCCTCGATGACGCGAAACGCCATCACCTCGGTGGCGCTGCCGGGCGAGCCGGTGGAGACGCGCTTGCCCTTGAGGTCGGCCATCTTCGTGATGCCGCGGCCCTCGACGGTGACGACGTGCATGCGGTTGGGGTACAGCACCATCAGCGTCTTCACGCCGACCTTGCCGGCCTTGAACTTGTCTTCGCCGCGGTGCGCGTCGAGCGCCGCATCGGCCATCGACAGTGCGATGTAGGGCTTGCCGCTGCCGATGAGCTTGAGGTTGTCCACCGAGCCGCCGGTGACCTCGGCCGTGGCCTGCATGCCCGGCACGTGCTTGGAGAGCACCGCCGCCATGCCGCCGCCCAGCGGGTAGTAGACGCCGCCGGTGCCGCCGGTGGCGATCGAGATGTTCTGCGCGCCGGCGGCCAACGACACCAGACCGGCGAGCAAGCCGGCGGCCAGGATCCTGAAGCTCTTCATGCGGGACCTCCGAGAGAACGACGCTGCCCTGCGCGCCACGAGGCGCGCCGGTCCTGAATTCATTCTGGCATCGGCCTCTGCGTGGGCAGCTACAGACTTTCCATCACACGAGCAGGGCATCAGGCCATCTCGCCATCATCGGGCCCGGCACCGCGCCGCCTGATACGCTCCCCGGGGCCCGAGGCTTCGACGGAACCCGCGATGAACGACCAGCCCGACGATCCCACCGCCGATGCGCCGAGCGGCATGCGCCAGGGCCTCACGAGCTACGGCGACAGCGGCTTCTCGCTCTTCCTGCGCAAGGCCTTCATCAAGGGCGCGGGCTTGAGCGAGACGGCGCTGGAGCGCCCGGTGATCGGCATCGCCAGCACCGGCAGTGCCTACAACCCCTGCCACGGCAATGCGCCGCAGCTCATCGAGGCGCTCAAGCGCGGCGTCATGCTGGCCGGCGGGCTGCCGATGGAGTTCCCGACCATCTCGCTGCACGAGAGCTTCGCCACGCCCACGAGCATGGTGCTGCGCAACCTGATGGCCATGGACACCGAGGAGATGATCCGCGCGCAGCCGATGGATGCCGTGGTGCTGGTCGGCGGCTGCGACAAGACCGTGCCGGCGCAGTTGATGGGCGCGGCTTCGGCCGGCAAGCCCGCGATCCAGCTCATCACCGGCTCGATGCTCACCGGCTCGCACCGCGGCGAGCGCGTCGGCGCCTGCACCGACTGCCGGCGCTGGTGGGCGCGCTTTCGCGCCCAGGAGGTGGGCGCCGGCGAGCTCGCCGTCGTCAACGAGCAGCTCGTGCCGAGCGTGGGCACCTGCTCGGTGATGGGCACGGCGAGCACGATGGCCTGCATCGCCGAGGCGCTGGGCATGACGGTGCCGGGCGGCGCCAGCCCGCCGGCGGTGACGGCCGAGCGCCTGCGCGTGGCCGAGCGCACGGGCGCACTGGTGGTGCAGATGGCGCGCCAGCGCCTGGGTCCGGAGCGCATCCTCACCGTGCAGGCCTTCGAGAACGCGATGCGCGTGCTGCTCGCCATCGGCGGCTCGACCAATGCGGTGGTGCACCTGGCGGCGATTGCCGGGCGCGCCGGCTTCGAGCTCGACCTGAAGGGGCTCGACCGCATGGGCCGCGAGACGCCGGTGCTGCTCGACCTCAAGCCGAGCGGCGCGCACTACATGGAGGACTTCCACGCCGCCGGCGGCATGGCCACGCTGCTGCGCGAGCTGAAGCCGCTCCTGCACCTGGACGCGCTTACCGTCACCGGGCGCTCGCTCGGCGAGGAGATCGACGCCGCCGAGGCCACACGCCCCGGCTTCGCGCAGGACGTGGTGCGCCCGCTCGCGCGGCCGATCTACCCCGAGGGCGGCATCGCGGTGCTGCAGGGCAACCTGGCGCCGGGTGGGGCGATCCTCAAGCAATCGGCCGCCAGCGCGGCGCTGATGGAGCACGAGGGCCGTGCCGTCGTCTTCGAGGACGCGGCCGACCTCGCCGCGCGCATCGACGACCCGGCGCTCGACGTGTCGGCCGACGACATCCTCGTGCTCAAGCGCATCGGGCCCAAGGGCGCGCCGGGCATGCCCGAGGCGGGTGCCTTCCCGATCCCGCTCAAGCTGGCCCGCGCCGGCGTGAAGGACATGGTGCGCATCAGCGACGGCCGCATGAGCGGCACGGCCTTCGGCACCATCGTCCTGCACGTCACGCCCGAGGCGGCGGTGGGCGGGCCGCTCGCGCATGTGCGCCACGGCGACCGCATCCGCCTCAGCGTGGCGCGGCGCGAGCTTTCGCTGCTCATCCCGGCCGAGGAACTGGCCGCGCGCGCCGCCGCGCAACCGGTGCAAGAACCGAGCGCCGAGCGCGGCTACCGGCGGCTCTATCTGCAGTCGGTGCTGCAGGCCGACCGCGGCGTGGACTTCGACTTCCTGGTGCCTGCGGCGCCGATGCGCCGCATTCCCGATCCCGGATGAGCGGTCCCGGATGAGTCGAGCGGCGCGGCGCACGGGCGCCTCGTGCGCGTGCCGTGCGTGGGCGGTGCATGGGCCGTGGCCCACGGTGCACAGGGCGCGCGCCCCACCTGTCGCCTTTACCATGCACCGTTTTTTCGCCGGCCCGTCGTTCCAGGCGGAGCCCGCAACGTGGAGAACCGATCTTGCTCAAGCTGGTGGTGGTGGGATCACGCTATTTCGGCGCGCAGGCGTTCGAGGCCCTGCGCAACGAGCCCGGCGTGCAGGTGGTCGGCGTCGTCGCGCCGGCCGAGGACGACCGGCTCGCGCTGGCCGCGAGGGCGGTGCCGCCGGCGGGCGTGCCGGTGCACATCCTCGCCAATCCGAAGGTGGTGCCGGGCGAGGCCATCGCCGAGGGCACCGACCTCATCGTCGCCGCGCACACGCACGCCCGCGTCAGCGACGAGGCGCTGGCGCGCTCGCGGCTGCGCGGCGTCGGCTACCACCCCTCGCTGCTGCCGCGGCACCGCGGCATCGCGGCGGTGGAGTGGACCATCCTGGAGGGCGACCCGATCGCCGGGGGTTCGGTCTATCACCTCGCCGACGGCTGGGACGCCGGCGCCATCGCGGCGCAGGACTGGTGCTTCGTCGGCAAGGGCGAGACCGCGCGCGAACTGTGGGAGCGCGCGCTGGCGCCGATGGGCCTGCGCCTGCTGGCCCAGGTGGCGCGCCACGCGCGCGACCACGGTGCGTTGCCCGCGCACCCGCAGGATGCCCGCTATGCCACGCGCGCGCCGATGATCCGCAAGGCCGTCGTCACCGCCGAGGGCTCGGCGGCGCCGACCACCTCGCTGGTGGTGACGGTGATGGGCCCCGACCGCCCCGGCATCGTGCGCATGCTGTCCGACCGCGCCGAGCGCCATGGCGCCAACTGGGCGGCCAGCCGCATGGCGCGCATCGCCGGCGAGTTTGCCGGCATGGTGCACTTCGAGGTGCCGCGCGCGAACGCCGAAGCCCTGTCTGCCGCGCTGCGCGCCCTGGCGTCGTCCGGGCTGCATGTGGTGGTCGCCGCCAGCGAGGGCAGCGCGGCGCCGGCCGGCTATCGCGGCTACGACCTCGAGCTCGTCGGCGAAGACCGCGTGGGCATCGTCAGCCGGTTCACCGGCCTGCTGGCCGAGCGCGGCGTGAGCATCGAGACCTTGAGCACCGACATCGCCACCGGCACCGGAGGCCGCCAGACGTGCAAGATCAGCGCGCGCGTGCTGGTCCCCCGCGCGCTGGACATCGATGCGCTCAGGCGGGCGCTGGACACGCTGGCCCAGGACATGATGCTGGACCTTGCGCTCGACGAGCGCGCAGGCGGCGCCCCGGCGGCGGGTTGACGCGTCAGCGGCTCGACACCGGGCCACCCGCCGCGCCGGGCGGCGCCGCCAGGAAGTCGTAGAGCTGCTGCGCCGCCGGCGCCAGCGTGCGCCCAGCGCGGCGGATCAGACCCACGCGTCGCGTCACCACCGGTTCGCCGAGCGGCACGCTCACGAGCAGCGGGTGGTCCTTGGCCGGCATGGCGAGCGAGGGCACGGCCGCCACGCCGAGCCCCGCCTCGACGAGGCCGAGCATCGTCGTCACGTGCTGCGTCTCGTACAACCCCTGCGGCGCGCCGCGCACGGCGGCCAAGGCCTGGTCGATGAGCAGCCGGTTGCCCGATGACTTGCCGACGCTGATGAAGTCGTGCGCGGCCAGCTCGCGCCACGTGGTGCTGCGCCGCTTCGCCAGCGGGTGGTCGCGCCGGCAGGCGGCGACGAAGCGCTCCTTCAGCAGCGGGCGGAAGTGGATGTCGGGCTCGGCGCTGCCGATGAAGTTGAGGCCGAAGTCGGCCTCGCCGCGCGCCACCGCGGCCAGCACCTCGTTGGCGCCGGCGTCGAAGATGCGCACGCGCACGCGTGGGTAATGCTCGCGGTAGCGACGGATCGACTGCGAGAGGAAGTAGTAGACGGTCGAGGGCACGCAGGCCACCGTCACCTCGGCCAGCCGCGACGCCGACACGCCGCGCACCGCGAGCAGCGTCGCGTCGAGCTCGTCCAGCCACGCCGCCACCTTGCGCGCGAAGTCGCGCCCCACGGCGGTGAGCGTGACGCGGCGCGTCGTGCGCGTGAGCAGCGGCACGCCGAGGGCCTGCTCGAGCTTGTCGATGCGGCGGCTGAAGGCCGGCTGCGAGATGTGCACCGCCTCGGCGGCGCGGCGGAAGTTCTGCAGCTCGGCCACGGCGCGGAAGGCGGCGAGGTCGTGTAGGTCGAAGTTGAGGGCCATCGGATCGTCTCCAGGCGGGGGCCGCGCCACCGCGGGCGCTGACCGCCCGTCATCGGCCAGTGCTCGGCCGGTGATCCGCCGCGTGCATCAATCGATCCCAATTATGCAATTCACAGACGAAGCCGCGGGCCCGACGATGCCGCCATGGCTGCTTCGATCACCGTCCCGTGCGTGCTGATGCGTGCCGGCACCTCGCGCGGCCCGTTCTTCCTGCGCGAGTGGCTGCCCGATGACGAGACGCAGCGCGACGAGGCGCTGATCGGCGCCATCGGCGCCTCCGACCTGCTGCAGCTCGACGGGGTGGGTGGCGGCAGCACGCTCACGAGCAAGGTGGCCATCGTGTCGCGCTCGGCGCGTGCGGACTGCGATGTCGACTACCTGTTCGCGCAGGTCGGCTTCGGCACGCGTTCGGTGGACACGCGGCCCAACTGCGGCAACATGCTCTCGGGCGTCGGCCCCTTCGCCATCGAGCAGGGGCTGGTGCCGGCGTGCGACGGCGCCACCCGGGTGCGCGTGCACAACGTCAACACGGGTGCACGCATCGACGTCACGGTCCAGACCCTCGGCGGCCGCGTGCGCTACGACGGTTCCACGCGCATCGACGGCGTCGCCGGCACTGCGGCGCCGATCCAGCTCGACTTCCTCGACGCCTGGGGCGCCGTCACCGGCTCGGTCTTTCCCACCGGGCGGCGCATCGATGTCATAGACGGGGTCGAGCTCACCTGCATCGATGCGGCGATGCCTCTGGTCATCGTGCGCGCCGCCGACCTGGGCGTGCGCGGCAGCGAACAGCCGGCCGAGCTCGACGCCGACGCGGCGCTGCTCGCGCGCATCGAGGCCCTGCGCCGCGCCGCCGGCCACGCGATGGGGCTGGGCGACGTCTCGAACAGCGTCGTGCCCAAGCCGGTGCTCGTGAGTGCCGGCGACGGCGAGCACAGCATCACTTCGCGCTACTTCACGCCGCGCCGCTGCCATGCCTCGCATGCCGTCACCGGCGCCATCGGCGTGGCCGCCGCGTTCGCGCTGCCCGGCACCGTCGCGAGCGCCGCGGCGTGCAGGGGCGGGGCACGCGACGTGACCGTGCTGCACCCGCAAGGCCGCATCGATGTCGCGGTGGCGATCGAAGGCGAGGGCGGCAGCTCGCAAATCACGCGCGCCGCGCTCGTGCGCACCGCTCGCAAGATCCTGCAGGGCGACCTGCACCTGCCCGACTACGTCTTTTCCCGCCCCGCCACCAAGCCCGAAATCGCGACTGCGCCGTCGCGCGCGCCATCGCCCACGGACACAGGAGACGAAGCCATGAAATCGATCCTCGCCCCCGTCCTCACGGCCACCGCCGTCGCCACGTTGGCCACTGCGGCCGGCACGGCCGCCGCGCCGGCGTTTGCGCAGGCCTACCCGAGCAAGACCATCACCGTCGTCGTACCCACCGCCGCCGGCGGCGGCAACGATGCGATGGCGCGCACGATCGCGCAGAAGCTCGGGCCGCTGCTCGGCCAGACGATCATCGTCGACAACCGCGCCGGCGCCAACGGCTCCATCGCGAGCGAGTACGTCGCCCGCGCCGTGCCAGACGGCCACACGCTGATGCTGGGCTACATCGCCACGCACGCGATGAACCCGGCGCTGCAGAAGCTGCGCTACGACCCGGTGGCCGACTTCGAGCCGGTCGGGCTGATCGGCACCTCGCCGACGCTGATGGTGGCCAGCCCCAACGCGGCCATCAAGGACGTGAAGGACCTCGTCGCGCAGCTCAAGGCCAAGCCCGACCGCTACGCCTACGCCTCGGCCGGCAACGGCACCGCGCCACATTTCGCCGCCGAGCTGTTCAAGCTCAACGCCGGTGTGGTGATGCTGGGCGTGCCCTACAAGGGCGCCGCGCCGGCCGTCAGCGACACCATCGGCGGCCAGACGCAGATCATGTTCCCGAGCCTGTTCACAGGCGTGCCGCACGTGAAGAGCGGCAAGCTCAAGGCGCTGGCGATCGCCGGCCCGAAGCGCAGCGCCCTGCTGCCCGATGTGCCCACGCTCAAGGAAGCGGGTGTCGACGGCGTCGACGTGCAGCAGTGGTACGCCTTCTTCGCGCCGGCCAAGACACCGAAGGCGGTGATCGACAAGCTCAACAAGGCGCTGAACCAGGTGCTCGCCGACAAGGAAATCATCAAGCGCATCGAGGACCACGGCGCCGATGTCGAGACGAGCACGCCCGAGCAGCTCGGCGCGCTCGTGAAGAGCGAGCTGGCCAAGTGGAAGGGCGTGGTGCAGCGCGCCAAGCTGACCGCCGACTGATCGTGCCCACGGCCGTCGGCTCGACCGTTTCGATCCGAATGAACGACCTACTCCAGGAGACCCGCCCCATGCAACATCCCTTCGCGCTCGGCAGCCTTGCTTTCGCTGCGGCCACTGCCACCTTCGCCATGACACCGGCGCACGCGCAGAGCTCGGTCACGCTTTCGGGCGTCGTCGACGGCGCCGCGCGCAGCGTCAGCAACGAAGGCCGGGGTTCGGTGAAGTCACTCGTCAGCGGCTCCAACGCCACCAGCCGCCTGGTCGTGCGCGGCAGCGAAGATCTCGGCGGCGGCCTTGCGGCGAGCTTCCACCTCGAACATGGCCTGGCGCTCGACACGGGGCTTGCCACCGGCGGCTTCTGGGACCGGCGCTCGACGGCGAGCCTGGCGAGCAAGGGCGCCGGCGAGCTGCGCCTGGGCCGCGACTATGTGCCGAGCTATATCGGCTGGAGCCGCTTCGACCCCTTCAGCCACGTCGGCGTGGCAGGCAGCAACAACTTCGGCAGCGGCACGCCGGTGGGGCCGATCCGCAGCGCCTTCGGCACCACGGCCAACAGCACGGTGCGCGCGAGCAACTCGATCGGCTACTTCCTGCCCGGCGGCTTCGGCGGGCTCGAAGGCCAGTGGATGGTCGCCGCCGGCGAGGGCGCGACGCCGGCCAACGGCGGCCACAAGGTGACCGGTGTGCGCCTCGGCTGGGCCGGCGGCCCGGTGGTGGTGTCGGCGGCCAGCACGCGCACCGAGACCGACCTCACCGCGAGCGGCACCTTCAGCGACACGGCGCTCGGCGGCACCTACAGCTTCGGCATCGGCCGCGTGAGCCTGGCGTGGCGGCAGTTCAAGCAGTCGGCGGCCAAGCAGACCAACATGATGATCGCCACCTCGGTCGCCCTCGGCGCCGTCGACCTCAAGGCCTCGTTCGTCAAGGCCGACATGGCCGGCCGGGTCGGCGCCACCGTCATCGACGCCAACGATGCTTCGCAGCTGGGCCTCGGCGCCGTGTACAACCTCTCCAAGCGCACGGCGCTGTACGCGACGCTCGCGCGTATCGGCAACGAGGGCGCCGCCACCTTCGTGATCCCGGGTGGGCCGGCGGGCCTGGTGGGCGGGAGATCGTCCAGTGGCTACGAAGCGGGCGTGCGGCACGTCTTCTGAGGTCGCACCGGGGGCCGGCGCTTCGGGAGCGCAATGCCCGCTTCGCGCGCCGGGCAGGGCAGGGCCTGTATGGATGGGACTCGATGGACGTTGATGGAACGAGGGGCAATGCCATGGACGAAGACCTTCGCGCCTGGATCGGCCGAAGCGAAGCGGTGCAGGACACCATCACCGCCGCGCCCGTGGTGGCGTTGACGGCGACGCTGGACCACCCCGCCGCGGCGGTGGCACCGGGCACGCCGCTGCCGCCGCTGTGGCATTGGCTGTACTTCCTGCCGATGCACCGCCAGAGCGAGATCGGCCCTGATGGCCACGCGAAGCGCGGCGGCTTCCTGCCGCCGGTGCCGCTGCCGCGGCGCATGTGGGCCGGCAGCCAGTTCGAGTTCCGCTCGCCGGTGCGCGTGGGCGATGCGGTCGAGCGCCGCTCGACCATCGCCGATGTCACGGTGAAGGACGGCCGCACCGGCCGGCTCGTCTTCGTGAAGGTGCGGCACCAGCTGCACCGTATCGGCGACGGCACCGCCGCCGCAGCGCACTCCTCGGACCCGGCGATCGTCGAGTTCCACGACATCGTCTACCGCGAGGCGAAGAAACCCACCGACGTGGAGCCGCCGCCGCAGGCCGCGCCCACCGGCGCGGCGTGGCAGAGGGAGATCGTGCCCGACGACGTGCTGCTCTTCCGCTACAGCGCGCTCACCTTCAACGGCCACCGCATCCACTACGACCGCAAGTACGTCACCGAGGTCGAGGGTTATCCGGGCCTCATCGTGCACGGCCCATTGATCGCGACGCTGCTGATGGACCTGCTGCGCCGCAACCTGCCCGAGGCCGAGGTGGCCACGTTCCGCTTCAAGGCCGTACGGCCGACCTTCGACCTGCACCCTTTCAAGGTCAACGGCCAGCGCAACGGCAACGAAGTGAAGCTCTGGGTGCAGGACCACGAAGGCTGGCTGACGATGGATGCAGTGGCGACGCTGCGCTGATGTCTCACTCTCTCTCCCGCCCGGCGGGAGAGGGGCCATACGGAGAACATGAACCTATGCAGCCGCTCACGGGCCTGACTGTCGTCACGCTCGAACATGCCATCGCCGCGCCCTTCGCGACCCGCCAGCTCGCCGACCTCGGCGCGCGCGTCATCAAGGTCGAGCGCCCGGGCGTCGGCGACTTCGCGCGCGGCTACGACCAGCGCGTGCGCGGCCTCGCTTCGCACTTCGTGTGGACCAACCGCAGCAAGGAGAGCCTGACGCTGGACCTGAAGCACCCGCGCGCCGCCGCGCTGCTGCTGCAGCTCATCGTCGAGAAGGCCGACGTGGTGGTACAGAACCTCGCGCCCGGCGCGGCGGCGCGGCTCGGCGTCTCGCACGCGGCGCTGCGCGAGCGCCGGCCCGACCTCGTCGTCTGCGACATCTCGGGCTACGGCGACGACGAGCGGCGCCCCGGCCCGTATCGCGACAAGAAGGCCTACGACCTGCTGATCCAGAGCGAATCGGGTTTCGTCTCGATCACCGGCACGCCCGACGAGCCGAGCAAGGCGGGGCTGTCGATTGCCGATATCGCCGCCGGCATGTATGCCTACTCCAACATCCTCGCCGCCCTGCTGCAACGCCAGATCGACGGGCAGGGCCGGCGCATCGATGTCTCGATGCTCGAGGCCATGGCCGAGTGGATGGGCTACCCGATGTACTACGCCTTCGACGGCGCGCCGCCGCCGCCGCGCGCGGGCGCCGCGCACGCCACCATCTACCCCTACGGACCGTTCCCGACCGGCGACGGCAAGACGGTGATGCTCGGCCTGCAGAACGAGCGCGAGTGGGTGCAGTTCTGCGACAAGGTGCTGCAGCAGCCGGCGCTCGCGAAGGACGAGCGCTTCGCGGGCAATGCGAAGCGCACCGCGCACCGCGAGGCGCTGCGCGAGCTGATCGTGCAGGCCTTCGCCGGCCTCACGGCTGAACAGGTGACCGCCCGCCTCGAAGAAGCGCAGATCGCCAATGCCGAGCTGCGCGACATGGCGGGCCTGTGGCACCACCCGCAGCTCGCGGCGCGCGAGCGTTGGCGAGAGGTGGACACTTCCGCCGGCCGGGTGCCCACGCTGCTGCCGCCCGGCAGCTGGGGCACGACGGAAGCCGGCGAGCCGCAGCTCGATGCCGTGCCGGCCTTGGGGCAGCACACCGACGCCATCCTCGCCGACCTGGGGCTCGATCCGGCAGCGATCGCCGCGCTGCGCGCCGAAGAGGCCATCTGACCTGGCCCGCCGCCTAAGCGACCAGTGGCGTCCGCTCGACCCACCCGCACGACCATGAGCCCTCTCGTCCTGGCCCGCACCTATCTCTTCGTGCCTGGCGACCGCCCCGAGCGCTTCGCGAAGGCCCTCGCCAGTGGTGCCGATGCCGTCGTGCTCGACCTCGAGGACGCGGTCGCGCCGGCCGCCAAGGAGGCGGCGCGCGCCGCGGTGGCGCAATCAGTGGCGCAAGCAGTGGCGGCGCAGCGCACGGACGCCGGTCGTTTCGTCGTGCGCATCAACAGCGAAGAGACACCTTGGTTCGAGGCCGACCTGCGCGCGCTGGCCGGCGCCGGTGCGCAGGCGGTGATGCTGCCCAAGGCCGAGCGTGCCGAGACGGTGATGCGCGTGTGCGCGGCCGGCCCGGGCATCGCCGTGCTGGCCCTCGTCGAATCGGCGCGCGGCGTGCTCGCCGCCGAAGCACTGGCCGCCGCGCCCGGGGTCGTCCGGCTCGTCTTCGGCGCGCTCGACTATGCGCTCGACCTCGACCTGGAGGTGTCCGCCACGTCGTCATTCGGCCAGGCGGGCCTCGATGCCGCGGCCAGCCGCATCGCCATCGCCTCACGCGCCGCGGGGTTGCCGGCGCCGGTGGCCGGTGTCACCACCGTGCTCAACGATGAAGCGGCGCTGCTCGCCGATTGGGCACGAGCGCGAGCGCATGGCTTCGGCGCCAAGCTCTGCATCCATCCGAAGCAGGTGGCGCCCATCCACGCCGCGCTCGCCCCGAGCGCCGCCGAGCTGGCCTGGGCCGAGCGCGTGCTCGCCGCCGCCGAGGCGGCCGCCGGTGCCGCGGTGCAGCTTGACGGCCGCATGGTCGACAGACCCGTCATCGAGCGCGCGCGCCGGCTGCGTGAGCGCGCCGCGCGCTGAACGAGACTCCTCCCGGCTTCCAACCCATTCCGTCAAAAAGGGCACCACCATGGCCGCCAGCATCGTCGACTCGAGCATCTTCCAGGGCATCTTCAGCACCGACGCGATGCGCCAGGTGTGGAGCGACGAGAACCGCACCGCCAAGTACATCGAGATCGAGCGCGCGCTGGCCATCGTGCAGGCGCGCCTCGGCCTCATCCCGCAGGAGGCGGCCGACGAGATCGTCAGCCACTGCCACCTCGAGCAGATCGACATGGCGCGCCTGCGCCAGCAGACCGAGCGCATCGGCTACCCGATCCTCGGCGTCGTCACGCAGCTCAACCAGCTCTGCCGCGACAAGCTCGGCGAGTACGTGCACTGGGGCGCGACGACGCAGGACATCACCGACACCGCCACCGTGCTGCAGATCCGCGAGGCGCTGGCGCTGGTGCAGGCTGACCTTGCCACGCTGGCGCAGGCGCTGGCCCAGCTCGCGAAGGAGCACCGCCTGACGCCGGTGATCGGCCGCAGCAACCTGCAGCAGGCGATTCCGGTGACCTTCGGCTACAAGATGGCGGGGCTGCTCAGCGCCGTGCAGCGGCACCAGGAGCGCCTCGCGCAGCTCAGGGAGCGCGTGCTCGTCGGCGAGTTCGCCGGCGCCGCGGGCACGCTCGCCTCGCTGGCGGAGGGCGCGATGGAGACGCAGGCGGGCCTGTGCGCCGAGCTCGGCTTGAAGCAGCCGGTGATCGCCTGGCACACCATCCGCGACAACATCGCCGAGTGCGGCGCCTTCCTCGGTCTCGTCGGCGGCACGCTCGGCAAGCTCGCCATGGACGTGAAGCTGATGATGCAGACGGAGGTCGGCGAGGTCTTCGAGCCCTACCACCACGGCCGGGGCAGCAGCAGCACCATGCCGCAGAAGCGCAACCCGATCGCGAGTTGCTACATCCACGCCGCCATCAGCGTCGTGCGCCAGCACGCCGCGGCGCTGATGGATGCGATGGTCGCCGACCACGAGCGCAGCACCGGGCCGTGGGAGATCGAGTGGATCGTGCTGCCCGAGGCCTTCTGCCTGATGGCCGGCGCACTGAAGCAGTCGATCGCCGTCGTGCAGGGGCTGGAGGTGGACCCGCAGGCGATGCGGCGCAATATCGAGATGACCGGTGGCCTCGTGATGAGCGAGGCGGTGATGATGGGCCTGGGCAAGTTCATCGGCCGCGAGGTCGCGCACGACCTCGTGTACGACCTGTGCCGCGAGTCGCTGGCGAAGGGCGTGCCGCTCATCGACTTGCTGGCCGCACATCCGCAGATCGCGAAGCATGTCGATCGCGCCGCGCTCGCGCGCATGCTCGATCCGGCGAACTACCTGGGGCAGAGCGGGGTGATGGTGGACCGGGTGCTGGCGCAGATGGCTCGCCCCGGCGCGCCTCAGTGCGCCACTCCGGCCGCCTCCACGTAACTCCCGGGCCGCTGCTTGCGGATGAGCAGGTTCTTCGCCACCCACTGCGCGCCTTCGTCGAGCGGGGTCAGGTAGCGCACCTCGCCACCGCTTTGCACCGCGATCGGCACGCCGCCTTCGAACAGCAGGCGGTTGCCCGGCAGGCGCGGGATCTTCTCGCCCGGCGTGACGATGCCGGCAAGGTTGAGCGGGTCGACGGCGGAGATGGCCACGCGCTCACGGCCACCCATACCCCCAACACCTCCAACACCCCCAATACCCTCCCGGCCCGCCTCCCTGGCGATCTTGCGCAAGCCCGCTGCCGCCTCGGGCAGCGCGAACTGTTCGCCCGAGAAGCCGCTCACGAAGCGGCCGCCGCGCACTTCGCCGCGCGCTTCGAGCCGGCGGTACACGTAGTGCAGGTCGCGCCACGGCGGCAGGCCCTCTTCGCGCTCGAGGAGCTTGCGGAACACGACGCCGTAGCGGCGCAGCAGCACGCGCGCGATGTGGTCGACATGCGCCTCGGCCAGCGCGCCCGCGGTTTCGAGCGGTGCACGCGTGCGCCGCGTCAGCGCCCAGCGGCCTGCATCGTCGATCGGGTCGCGCCGGCCGCGGCGGCGGAGCTTGTGGCGCCGGTCGGCGGGCATCACGAGCGCGCGCAGGCCGGCGAAGGTGTCGCAGGTGACGAGCCCCTGCGCCACGAGCTCTGCCAGGGCCTGTTCGGTGGGCTCGCCGAGCAGCACGGCGTCGCGCTGCAGGTCGGCGAAGAAGCTGGCGCCGTGCGCACGCAGCGCGTCCAGCACCGCGCGCGCCTTGCTCGACAGCGGCGGGTCGCCTTCGCTCCCCGCACCGTTCGCACCGTTTGCCCCGATCGCCTTCTGCCAGTGCGGCAGTGCGTCGCGCTCGCACAGCACGATGGGTGTGCCGCGGATCGGCCCGGTCTTCTGCGCGTCCGCGCCTTCCGAGAGCCGCCACCAGAGCACGCGGCCCGCCGCGCACAGCCGGTCGAGCATCGCCGGCTCGTAGTCGTGCACGCGGGCCGCGAGCAGCTCTTCCTCCCACGCCGAGGCGGGCGCGGCGAAGCCTTCGAGCTGGCGCAGCACGTCGGCCAGGCCGCCTTCGCCCTCGCGGCGCCCGGCGCCGAGGCCGGGGACGCGGTCAGGGTCGCGGTCAGGGGCTCGGTCACGGTCGTGCGGGCCGCCCACGCCAGCAACGCCATCAGCGCCATCCGTGCCGTCGGCGCCGGCCACCTGCTGCCAGCGGAACAGGAACCGCATGAACTGCGCCGGTGGCACCGGCTGGATGTCGGCGCGCAGCTTGTCGCGTGTGGCGCGGTGCATGCGCGCGAGCAGGCGGCGGTTGCACCACTCGGCTTCGCCGGGCGCGGTGAACGCACCGCGCATCACGCTGCCGTCGCCCTCGAGCTGCAGCAGGGGCACCTCCATCGCGCCGGCATCGAGCCCGAGCGGCGCGGCCAGCGCGGCCGCCGTCACCGGGCCGAGCAGGTCCAGCCGGCCGCGCAGGATCTCGCGCAGCGCGGCGTCGCGCCCGGGCGACGTCGTGTGGACGGCGGCGATCGGCGGGGTCATCCCCGCGCCGGGGAACACCGCGAGCAGCTCGTGCAGCCGCTCGGCGGCGACGATCACGGCGTGGCCCGGGCCCAGCTCGAGCCCGACCTCGAGCTGTGTGGCACGCCGCTGCTGCGCGAGCGACTCGATGAACTCGGGCCGGTCAATCTCGTCGGCGGCCAGGAAGCCGTGCACGCACAAGGCATCGTGCAGTTCCTCGGCATTGCCGATCTCGGGCCAGGCCTCGGCGCGCACCTGCTCGATCATCTGCGGGTCGAGGCGGCCGATGTCGCGCGCCGTCTGCAGGTCCATCAGGGCCTGCGTCGCGACCGTCTTCGTGCGCCGCTCCTCGGCTGCGCCGTCGTCGAGGAAGGCGAACGGCCGCGCGTTCAGGATCGCGTGCGACAACGGCGAAGGCGAGGCGAGGTCGCGCGTCACGATCTGAACCTCGCCCGCCTCGATGCGCCCGAGCAGGCGCACGAAGCCGTCGACGTCCATCGTCTCGTGCAGGCAGTCGCGCAGCGTCTGCGCCACCAGCGGGTGGTCGGGGATCTCGCGGTCGCCGGCGATGTTCTCCAGGCAGGCCTGCTGCTCGGGGAAGATCACGGTCAGCAGGTCCTGCGCATCGGAGCGCTGGAACTGCGGTGGCACCCTGCGCCCGCCGTTCATGCGCCGCACCGCCAGCGACGCCGTGGCGTTCCAGCGCCAGCGCGTGCCGAACATCGGCGCGTCGAGCAGCGCCTGCACGAGCAGGTCGCGCGCCGTCGCCGGCTTCAGGTAGTGGCGCACCTCCTCGAGTGCGAAGCTGTGTGTCGGCCCCAGCGAGAGCACGATGCTGTCTTCGAGGGCGCTGGCCTGCAGCTCGAAGTTGAACGTGCGGCACATGCGCTTGCGCAGCGCCAGCCCCCAGGCCTTGTTGATGCGCGAGCCGTAGGGCGAATGGATCACGAGGTGCGTGTCGCCCACTTCGTCGAAGAAGCGCTCGAAGACGATGCGCTCCTCGGTGGGCAGCACGCCGAGCGCCGCCTTCGAGGCGCCCAGGTACAGCGCCAGCTGCATGGCGGCGGGCCGCGGCAGAGCAAGCTCGTCGCTGAGCCAGCGCTCGCAGGCTTCCGTGCTGTCTTCGAGCAGCGTCTCGGCGCGCGCCGCCAGGCGCGAGACGGCGTGACTCAACTCATCGGTGCGGCCCAGGCTCTCGCCGAGCCAGAAGGGCATCGACGGCGGCTGGCCGCGGGCATCCTCGACCATGACCTTGCCGGTCTCGATCTTGGCGATGCGGTAAGAGGCGTTGCCGAGCTGGAAGATGTCGCCCGGCAGGCTCTCGAACGCGAAGTCCTCGTTCAGCGTGCCGACGCGGTGCTCCTCGGGCAGCAGCACCACCTCGTAGTCGAACTGGTCGGGGATGACGCCGGCGTTCGTCACCGCCGCCAGGCGCGCGCCGCGGCGCGCCCGCAGCACGCGGTTGACGGCGTCGTAGTGCAGGTAGGCGCCGCGCCGGCCGCGCCGCGTGGCATAGCCCTCGGCGAGCATCTGCACCAGCTGCTCGAACTCGATGAGCGTCAGGTCGCGGTACGGCGCTGCGCGGCGGCAGCATTCGAACAGCGCTTCGAGCTCCCAGTCGCGGCAAGCCACCTCGGCAATGATCTGCTGCGCCAGCGCGTCCAGCGGTTTCACCGGCACGCGGATGCGGTCGAGCTCGCCGCGGCGCACCGCATCGAGCAGCGCCGCGCTTTCCATCAAATCGTCCAATGCGAGCGGAAAGAGCCGCCCCTTCGGGATCGCGCCGATGGCGTGGCCGGCGCGGCCCACGCGCTGCAGGAAAGCGTTCACCGAGCGCGGCGAGCCGAGCTGGCAGACGAGGTCGATGTCGCCGATGTCGATGCCGAGCTCCAGCGAGCTCGTGGCCACCAGCGCCTTCAGCGTGCCGGCCTTCAGGCGCTGTTCGGCGTCGAGCCGGTGCTCGCGTGCCAGGCTGCCGTGGTGCGCGGTGACGTGCTCCTCGCCGAGCCGCTCGGCGAGGTGGCGCGCGGCGCGTTCGGCGACACGCCGCTGGTTGACGAAGATCAGCGTCGTGCGGTGCTGCGCGATCAGCTCGGCGAGGCGGTCGTACAGCTCGGCCCACACCTCGTTGGCCATGACCGCTGTGAGCGGCGAGCGCGGCACCTCGATCGCGAGGTCGCGCTCGCGCACGTGGCCGGCGTCGATGATGGCGACCTCCGCGGCCCGCTCGCCGATCAGGAAGCGCGCCATCTCGTCGAGCGGCTTCACGGTGGCCGACAGGCCGATGCGCACCGGCGGTCTATCGGGCCGTTCGCACAGCGCCTCGAGCCGCTCGAGCGTGAGCGCCAGGTGCGCGCCGCGCTTGACGCCGGCCACCGCATGCAGCTCGTCGACGATGACGGTCTTCACCGACTTCAGCATTCCGCGACCCGACGCCGAGGTGAGCAGGATGTAGAGCGACTCCGGCGTCGTCACCAGGATGTGCGGCGGCGTGCGCCGCATGCGCTCGCGCTCCGCGGTGGGCGTGTCGCCGGTGCGCACCGCGTCGCGGATGCCGAGGTCGGGCAGGCCCATCGCCAGCAGCCGCGCGCGGATGCCGGCCAGCGGCTCCTGCAGGTTCTTGCGGATGTCGTTGGACAGCGCCTTCAGCGGCGACACGTAGAGCACATGCACCTCGTCGCGCAGGCCCTGGGCCAGGCCCTCGACGACGAGGTCGTTGATGGCCGAGAGGAACGCAGCGAGCGTCTTGCCCGAGCCCGTGGGCGCGGCGATGAGCGCATGGCGATGCTGCGCTGTGACGGCCCAGGCGCGCGTCTGCGCGTCGGTGGGGCGGCCGAAACGCGCGGTGAGCCAGCCGGAAACCGCGGGGTGAAAGGGCATCGGGGACATTGTCGCCGGCGGCCCGTTCCCGCCGCGGGACTGGGGCCGAAAGGAGCTCGGGCGTGCTGCACCGGTTCCGATTTCCAATATCCTCGCGCCCGGCTCCGGTGGGTCTGGACCGCCGGACCACGGCGACGAGATGGCTGAACCGACACGGACGAAACGCAATCGGCGGGCCACGGCATTCCTGTCGTACGCGCGCGCCGACGGTCAGGCTTGCGCGCGGGAGCTCCACAAGCGGCTCGGCCGCGAGGTCCCGGATGTCGAGGTCTGGTTCGACCGCGAGGGCGAGCAGGGCGGGATCGGCTGGTGGCGCCAGATCGCCGAGCAGCTCGGCCGTGCCGACACCCTGCTGCTTGTCATGACGCCGAAGGCGCTCGTATCAGAGACCGCCCGCAAGGAGTGGCGGTACGCGCGTCAGCAGGGCGCGGCCGTCTGCCCGGTCTTCGGCGTGCCGTCCCAGGAGCTGCCGCTGGCGGAAGCGCCACGCTGGATGGCCAAGGCCCACATCTACGACCTCGCTCACGAGTGGGACAACTTCGTCCGCTTTCTCAGGAACCCGCCGGATGCACCGCGGCGGCCGGCGATGGCGCCCGACGTGCCTTCGAGGACCGTTCCCCGGACGACGCCGATCGGCCAATTGCGAGCGACCCTCATCGACCGCGACCTGGAGGCGCCACTTCCCGGCAAGGTGGCCCTATGTGGGCCGCCCGGCTGCGGCAAGACGGTGCTGGCGACCATGATCTGCCACGATGAGGTTGTCGTATCCGCGTTCGACGACGGCATTTTGTGGACGACGCTCGGCGAGAGGCCCGACGTACAGGCGAACCTGACACAGCTGTGCCGGGCGCTGACCGGTAGGCAAGAGGCATTTGTCGACGAAGAAGGGGCTGCGACCCAGCTGGCCCGACTGCTCGACGACAGGAACTGTCTCGTCGTCATCGACGACGTGTGGGATCCCGCGCACGCCCAGGCGTTCCTGCGCGGCGGCGCGGGCTGCACCTTTCTCGTGACCACCAGGAATCTGCTCGCCGTCGACGCGACTCGCACGGTGGCACTGGATGAGATGACTGACGCCGAGGCGCTGACCGTGTTCTCGGATGGCACGGTCGATATCGCGGGGGACCGTCACGAGCTCGAGCGATTGTGCGAACGTCTGGGGAACTGGCCGTTGCTGCTCGGACTGGCTGCCGCCGCGTTGCGCCGCCGGCTCACGTTGAACGACACCTTCGACAAGGCCGTGGCGTTTCTCCATGAGGCGCTCGGGGAGCACGGCGTCACGGCGTTCGACGTGCGCAGCACGAAGGCGAGAAGCCTGGCCTTCGGCCGCACGATCGAACTCAGCCTGGGACTCCTTGATCCGACCCAGCGCGCGCGGTACACGGAACTCGCGATTTTCCCGGCCGACACGGATGTCGACATCGACGTCATCGTGGCACTTTGGCAGGCTTCGCGGGGCCGGGCGGAAGGGCTCATCACCGAGTTCGCCGAGTTGTCGTTGTTGCGGTTCGACGCGGGGTCCGCCACGCTTCGCCTGCATGACGTGGTTCGTCACTACCTTGCGGCACAGCTCGGCGACGCCACCCGGATTCACGAGCGACTGGTCCGCGCGCTGGGCTACTTCCGAGCACCGCGATCGGAATACGAGTGGCGCTGGGCCGCGTACCACCTGCGCGCGGCCGGGCTTGCCCAGCACCTCCACGAACTGCTGCTCGATCCGTCCTGGCTCGAACGCAAACTCCAGGCGACCGATGCCGGCGCGTTGTTGCGCGACTTCGATGGCATCGAGGCCGAGGGCGTCCGCCTGGTCGGCGAGGCGTTGAAGCTGTCCGCCGGGGCCATCGCCCAGGATCCCATCCAGATCCGCAGCCAACTTCGCGGCCGCTTGCTCTCGCTGCACTCGCCGCAAGTCGTCCGATTGATGGACCAGCTGCACGATGCCCGTGACGCTGTCTGGCTTTGCCCTCTCACCCCGGCCCTGCCCGCGCCGGGTGGTGCGATTCGCCGCATCCTGCGGGGCCACAACCACTGGGTGACGGGCCTGGCATTGACGCCGCAAGGCGCGCTCGTGTCCGGCGCGCATGATGGCCAGATCCGACTCTGGGACCTCGACAAGAGCACGTCCACGGTTATTGGCACGCACGACCACTGGGTCGAAGGGGTGGCGGTCACGACCGACGGCCGCATCCTGTCTTCGTCGGCAGACGATCGGGTCTGCCTTTGGGAGATCGGCAACGCGCAGCCGCGCGTCCTCGCGCGTGGCCGTTATCGCTCGGTTGCCGCCACACTTGACGGCCATCTGCTGGCCAGTTCGTTCGACAGCGGGATTCAGGTGTGGGACCTCGGCTCGTGGCGCCAGCGGACGCTGAAGGCCAGCGGCTACCAGGGACACTTGACCGTCCTGCCGGACGGGCGCGTGGCCTCCGGGTCTCCCGACGGCACGATCCGGCTCTGGAACCTCGACAGGGGTCGATCGAGGTCGATGAAAGTCCATGAGCACGGTGTCGATGCGCTGGCCGCCGCGCCGGACGGACGGATCATCTCGGCGTCTGGCGATGCGACCCTGAGGATCTCGGACATCGACGGGCGACGGAGCCGCGTGATCGCGCGGCGGGCCGCGGGCATCAGGAGCCTGGGCAAGGATGTGCACGGGAAAGAGACCATCGCCCATTGGATCGACGACCTTGTGCTCATCCCGGACGGTTGGATCGTCACAGCGTCCGAAGACGGGCTGCAGGCATGGAAGATCGTCGACGGCGAGCAGCGATGCATCGCGCGCGAAGCCCGAGCCAAGTCGCTGGCGCGACTGAACGACGGGCGGCTGGTGACCGGCGGCTACGACGGAACAATCCGGCTGTGGGAGTTCGACGCCCGAAGCGGCGACTCGACACCGCCGGCGGGCCCGTCCTCATCGCACGCCGGCCTGGCGCTCGGTGTCACGGACGAGCGCGTCGTCGTCACCGACAAGGAGGCCGGCGACCCGATCACCGACAGCTGGAAGCCACACGACATCGATGCCTTCTGGGGTGTTGCCGTCAGCCCTGACGGGTGGATCGTGTCCGACGCAGGTCTGAACACGGTTCAGGCGTGGCATCCCGTGACCGGCGAACGTCGCACGGTGAAGAACACGACGATCGATTTCGAGGACGACCAGGCTGTCGTCGGTGACTCCTACTTCGCGACCGCCTCCGGCGAGCGCGGTGCGATCCACGTGTGGTTCCCCCGCCAGGGACACGGCTACACGCTGCAAAACCACGCGGCAGGCATCAGCGGCCTGGCGCTCGCGCCGTCCGGCTGCCTCCTGTCCGCCTCGTACGACGGCTCATTGTTCCTGTGGGACCGGGATTTCGAGCGCTATCGGGACATCGAGGTGCACGCCGAAGCTCTGCTTTCACTGGCGATCAGCCCCGACGGAAGACGGATCGCCGTCGGCGATCGCGACAACATCATCCATGTCATGGCTTTGGACGGCAGTGACCACGGCCGATTGCGCGGCCACGGCGATTGGCCCGTCGCGCTCCAGTTCCTGTCGAACAGGCTCCTGGTGTCGGGTTCGATGGACGGTACCGTGCGGGTCTGGGACGTCGACCGGGGTGAGGCGATTGCCTGCTTCACCGCCGACAACGGCATCGGTGCTTGCGTTGTCGCGTCGGACGGAACGATCGTGGTCTCGGATCGAAAGAGGATCTTCCTGCTGGAACTCGTCCTCCCTCGTGGATTGGAGCTCGCCGGCGGCAAGGCAGGCAGGAGTCCGCGCGGCAGGAAACTTGCTGCGCCGGGTCGGCGTTCGCAGCGACCGTGTCGGCGTTCAGGTCCGACGCGAATCCCGATCTCAGCCCTTCCCAGCTCACATCCGCCTGGCACGAGAGCTCGCATTGAGCAGGCTCAATGCTCGACGCGTGTTGCAGCGCATTCTGAAGAGAGGACATGCTGACCGGGAAGCGATCAAATGAACAAAGCGCAGAGAAAGAAAGCGTCAACCGAGTGGAATCAGATCATGAGGAGCCATCCGGTGTTTGCCCGGGTCTTCCTGGTTCAACAAGCGATTCTCATGGAGGCTGCGGAACTCGGTGACAGGACCGTCGATAGGGCGATGTGCCGCTTGACAGCGAGCGGAATGCCGGTTCTGTTCGAAGAATATTGGGCGGCCCGGTGCAAGCAGCCTCTGCGAGAGGTACGCCTCAGCGAACAACTCGAGTGTGTCACCCAGCTCAATCGAGATCCAGCGCGCTGCTTCAATCTCGATCCGGGAGATCCACCTTGGTTTGATGATCCGTTTGCGAAGGGGCTGACTCTGCCGCCAAAGCCGCCCATTCCACCACTGACACCAAGAGCAGCTTCGCCAGCGCGATCGGACTCGAGTCGGAATTCGCCGTAGAGGGAGCCTCATTGGAGGGGCAGCCTTTCAGGGTTGGTCAGGGCGCCTGTGCCCGTTGCCGATCTCAGGGATGCTGACGAAGCGCGAACCCAACGTCCAATTGACCAAAGGAGAACACGTATGCCGCACTATGCACAGGGAACAACCGGCTGGACCAAGCTGAACTCGTACCAGGCGCTCTGGGACCCCAAGATCAGCATGGGCAAGTTCTACTTCACGACATTCGAGGGCAGGCGCGAAGAAACGCCGTACATGGACGCGAACAACTTCGCCCGTGTCATCGACATCGTGCGCCACGAAGAGCCCGTTTACGGCAACTCGAGCACCGGGTCGGTGACCAGCCAGACCGAACCTGTCGGCGAGGGGGAATCGAGCTAGTTCTAGTGCAGCGCGCGTGACGCTATCACCCGCCGCGTGCAATTCGCCGTCGGCCGCGAGCGCGGCATACCAGCGCAGCGAGAGGCCGTCGAGCCGCGTCGTGATCTCGCCGCCGGTGAACGAGAAGACCACCAGGCACAGGATCGGCGGGTACAGGAAGGCGTAGACGGAGCGTAGACGGCGCTAGCAGCAGGCGCGGGGACCCGACGAGAAGCCACAACTGCAGGCGGCCCAGGGGCGGGTCAACTTCCGCACGGCCGATCTGATGCTGGCGGAGTTGCTTGGGCTCAATCACCTGGATACGCGGTTGGATAGAAGAGGAGCTATTCGCACACGCACGCCCGATCCTGCTTCTCAGGTCATTTGGAGGCGACCTCACCCGATCAAGCGAATCTGCACCGATCTGCACCGCACAAACTTGGAGGATATGGATAGTGAGAACCTCTCAATTCTCTCGAATCTGGTCTGTCGTACTAGTAGCCATCGTGGTGACAGGGTGCGCCTCACACCCCAACGTGAAGGAGGGCGGGCGCGCGGTAGCGATTGCAGTCGACCCGGGCGACCAGCGCCACATTCTGGTGGCATCGGAGACAGGTGGGTTGTTCCGGACGAACGACGCTGGCATGACTTGGGGCCTGTTGAGTTCGCCGAGGAGCCATCTTGTGCGCGATGTCGCGTTCGATCCGGCCAATCGGTCCAACGCATTCGCGGTGACGCTCAGCGGTTTCGACACCAGGAAACACAATGTATGGCGAAGCGGCGATGGTGGGGAAACATGGCTACAAGTACCCGGAGCGACGCCAGCGGTGGGCCCTAGGTGCACGGACCGTCCTCACGCTCATGCTGTTTCAATCCATTTGACGACCATTTATGTGGCAAACGATTGCGGAGTAGCTATCAGCGTCGATGGTGGAGCGGCCTGGTCTCATGTACAGCTCGACCCTGAAGTGCCTGTCAACGACTCAAAGACGCAGAATCGTGCTTGGTCCGTCCTAGCGCATCGTGATGGCGGCGCATACGTCGTCGCAGAAGATGGGATATGGTCACGGCAATCTACGGATGCGTCATGGAGTCGCGCCTCAGGCGGCCCAGGCCTTGTCGGCAACTGGCCTCTTGGGTTGAACAACCACGCGATTGCGGTGTCACCTTTCAACACAAACCATGTATTCGTAGCTGGGGACTTAGTGGACTCTTGTGCGGTGTTGTATCTGAGCGCTGACGGCGGCGCCAGTTGGACTGGCCCCTTGCGGGGGCCCGAAGGCTGTAACCGGACGACCTTCGTACGGGTATCGCGAGTCGCGCAAGACCAGGAAGGCATGCGCGTGTATTTCGGGAATGGCGTGAAGGTCTTCCGCAGAACATTTCTGCACCGACCCAGCGGGCCGGTCGGTGACGACGACTGGACTGAACTCCTCTCTGATCACGCCGATCCTGCCGACATTGGGTTCGGTACAGACGGCACTCCGATCCTATTGGCTACCGATGGTGGTGTGCACGCCACACCCGATGGCGGGGCAACTTGGATTCTGACCGGTGGCGGGCGGGGCGGATTCAATGCGTTGCAGATCACTGAGGTTACTGGTCAGGCCGTTGGAGGATCCCGGCCCCACCAGGACCTGTATATTGGAACGCAGGACAATAATCTATATGCGTCATGGGACGGGGGAGATTCGTGGGGTAATGCAATCTGCTGTGAAGGATTCTTCGTTCGTGTCGATCCACCGTTCGCTGACGATCACCGGGACACGCAGGTTTCCGGTGTGTCGTGCGGCTCCTGTTTCAACTTCGCAGCCGAAGCACACTTCGCAAGTCCCGGAGCATGGCCAAACCCATCAGATGCCGATTCACCCTCCGGGGACGCGACATATAATCCCTTTCTAATTCTTCCTAGAAATTACATCCAGGGAACTGTCGATGGCTCGGTGCCCGGAGTCACCTCTTTCCACTTGTCGCGAGATGGCGGATCAAACTGGAATCATGCATACAATATTCCAGCCACTGTGTTCGGCCATCCGTTGCATATTTCCGGCGGAATAACAACTCCAACGCCGTACCACCCCAGCATCTATCATTCCGTCGAGCGGCCGGGGACGACGGCGACCGGCGACCGGCGAATCGGCCTAGTTCGGGCGAGAAATCTATACGGCCCTGGCGCTGTGATAGTCTCACGCGCCGATGACGACGCGGCCGGCTTTGGAAGCCTTGGCATATTCCCGACCGAGTTCGCCTGGTACTCTGTGGTGGGGGTGAACCCAGCTCGGCCGGATGACCTGATCATCGCCGACGTGTCCACGGGACAGATGAAGCGATCGTCCGACGGCGGGACTACATGGAATATCGATGCGCCTCTGACTGACTTGGTGACCGATGGAGGTAGATTCCGTTTTCATATTAGCCAAGGCGGTAATGCCTTCCCGCATGCGCAAGTAATCGCGTTCGATCCATATAACGAATGCACGATCTTGGTGGGCACCTCTGAGAATGGCATTCTCTGGACGGGCGACGGTGGCATCACGTGGGAGAAGTTTCCTTTGACGTCAGGGCGAATAAGCAATCCATCCTCCTTCTACTTTCCTCCCTCCGGCAAGGTATTCATCTCTTCCTATGGTCGAGGGCTTTGGACGCTGCCGGTGCCGCGCGCAAATCATGGGTGCACTCAGCTCCGATCCTTACCAGTAGCAGTCGACGGCCCACTTCTACACGATCCAACGACTGGCGCCACGACGCTGATCACGGACTTTGCGCGTCCGGGGCCGTGTTCGCTTTGCCAATATATTGTCGTCAGGAACGGCGCAATCACAGACCTCAAGTTCGACGGCAGCCGCTTGACAGCAATCAAGATCTCTGGCGGGGGTCTCTATCAGTTCGATCAGCTTGGGAGTGAACAGCCGCTATCGATTCCGAACGACTACGCGCGTGAGACGGGGCTATTTGGGCAGAACAACGTTGCGATCGAGATCGCTCGTGCCAGGACGCCGATTCGAGCCATCCTCGTCGACGGCGACCGCTTGGCGGGTTTCATCACGGCGGGAACGGAACTCCCCTTCACACCGAAACGCACTCCTTTCGTACGCGCAATGAGCGCGAAGATGCCAAGTGGAATCGCTACTGTGCGATATGGCGAAAGCCTTGTTGTTTACGGCGAGGGCTTCGCTTCCGGCCCCAACGTTGGGCCGATACGCATACGCTTGGGAAATCGTGTGCTCCTCGGACAAATTCCAGCGGACGACAACGGCACGTTTCGAGTCCAAGTGAGTATTCGGTCGCCGGTTGGGCCATACACACTCATCGTGGAGCAACGAGACGGTAAGCGGCATGTGCAGGATCGAACGACGATCAAGGTCGTCGTTGGCGACGAACCAGGCGGCCAAGTAGTGCCGCGTGCGTCGCATAGATGAGGCCGGGAATGCTGCGGTCGTGCAAGTGACTCCCCATCCAGACGCTTCACGCAGCTGCAATCCCCCCCATCAAACAGCACACCCCCCAACCCGAACTCCCTCCGAATCTTTGGTACGGCAAGCGGGGCCGGTCACTGTGACACCAGAACGCCCATTGGCGCCCTATTGGCGCCCCGGCAACTGGGGGATGACGTCGTCGATCAATTTTGGCGGCGGTCTGCGCCGTGCACTGCGTGCTGCTACAGGCCCGAGCGCCCGGGCCAGACGCTCGTCGCCATCACCCGCTGCGCCACCACCACCGCCACGGACACCACCGCCACGATCGCGCTCGCCAGCGCATTGATCTCGGGCTTCAGGCGATTGCCGACCGCCGGCCCCGCGCGCGATTGAGTGCGCGCAGGCTGTTCGCTCCCCGAGTCGATGCGAGACACTCAGCGATGATCGAAGTTGAAGTCGACTTGGAGTGAGTCGGCGAAGGAGCATCGATCATGAGCATGATTGGCCAGCGCTCCGTAGCTGCCGACGGTGACCGCACGAGCCGAGCCGCGAGCAGCGACCTGCCTAGCGGCGGCAAAGGCCTTCCTGGCGGCAGCGAAGGGCAGCGAGGGGCCGTTTGATCGTGACGGCAACCACGCCGCCAGGTTTGAGCTTATGGCGCAATGCGAAGCGTCACGACGAACCGCTGGATGGCGGCACGCTCCCCTTCCCACGGACGCCACAGCATGAGCTTCACCGTCGTGACGCCCGGTGTACTCGCCCGGAGCACCCAGGAGGACTCGCCGCCGCCGCCGACCCGATCCGACCGCTGCTCGAAGCGCTGCCGTTCGACGGTGACGTAGGCCTTGTCGGTATCGATCTCCCAGCGGAAGCCCGTTGACGGGTTCTCGGGCAGGCGGATCACGACTTCGGAGCCGGCGCGCAGCTCGAGGGTCCTGCCGTCGTCGGCCGCGGTCAGCACGGACGGCACGACGGCCTCCGTGGCACCTGCGCAGGCGCCCGTGGTGAGGACCACCGCGACCAGGGCGGCGGCGACGCGAACGCGGTCACGACGGTGTTTGGAGGAAGGTCCACGGCCCATGACGACGATGCAATGGATCCGGCGCCGGGCCGCGAAGGCGACCCGGAGGTCACCGTCGCGGCGCGGCGCGGCCGCCGGTCAGCGCGCCCAGCCGAACTGCCAGTAGTACTTCTTGAACGTGTCCGCCGGGATCGCGAACACGCCACCGGCGTTGAGTGGCACGCTGCGCCAGAAGCTCTGATCGTAGGCCGACCAGTTGCCCGGCAGGCTGTTAATCACCGAGCCGTTATTGCCCCAGGGGTTCCGCAGCACCATGTACTTGACGTTGTTGACGTAGGCCCAACCCAGGATCGTGTACGCGTGGTACCCGACGATGCCGGTCCCCGCGTAGTTCACCGGCGACGGCGTCACGCAAAAGGTCCACGCCGTCATCGGATTGATCGTGCGGCAGGACAGGGAGTTAGCGCGCACCGCGGTCCAGATGTCGTCGGCCGTCATCGCTGAGCAGGTTTTGGTGGTACCGGTCAGGTTCGTCAGCTCGGTGCTCGCCTGCACCGGCCAGCCGCCAGCGATCGGGCCGTAGTTCGGCTCATCGGTGGCGTCGTTGGTCTTCCACTTCGCGAAGGCCTTCTCGTACACGGCCGGCCAGATCTCGCCGGGCTCGGACGAACGAGCGTAGATCCACGCGTGCGTGCTCTTGACCAGCGGCACGCGCTCGGACACCTCGATGGACTTCAAGCCGCCGGAATAGAAGTCGATTCGGTCGACGAAGTCGCTGGGCACGGTGCTGGTCGCCCGCGAGCGCATCGCAATCACGTAGGGCCGCGACCACGCCACCGCGGACAGCGCGGCGATGAAGTAGCAGTCGCCAAGGCCGCCCTGGACCGGGTCGAAGTACTCGGCCGCCTCCTCGAAGAAGTCGCCGGGGTCGGCCCACTCGGCGCCCGCAGGCGTGAAGCCCGGCGCGGCGCCCCTCTCCGTAGCCTTCTCGCCGCCCGCGAGGGCGCTGACGATCCGCGACTGCGCCTCCGCCGGCAGCCGCGCAAGCAGCGGCTCCATCGGCCCCGCCTTCGCGTGGGACTTGAAGACGGTGACCCGCTCGCCCTTCGTGGCCTGCATCAGGGCCGACAGCGCCTTCTGGGAGTCGGTCGCGCCGCTGATGAGCAGGTTGCCCGGGACGGCCGCGCACAGGCTGTCGATCGACGCGCCGAGCGTCTTCTGGACGAAGGCCTCCCGGTCAGCGATCGACTTCCAATTCACCTTCCGGCCGACGGCAAGTTCCGCCAGCGCGTAGGGATTCGCCAAACCAACCTTTGAGTCGCTCATCTCGCATCTCCTTCAGTTAGACACACCGCGCTCGAACGAACAAGAACAACCAACTCCTCGCCCGCTCGTCGACGTCACGCACCAGCAGACGCGCCGATGCGGTTCATGTCATTCCTTCTCGCTTCGCCTGGCAGCGAACGCCATCGACTAGTCGTCTTTGATGTTGAGGAACTCCGCGCAATAAATTAAAGTTTTGCACGGATTAGCGTCCGCCGCGTTGAGCGGAGTCAATGACCACAGGGGACGCGAGCGGGCCAGGGGGGTACTGGACGGGACAGACGCGAATCTCCAGCATCTGCTTCTCGCGGCTCATTGCTGTTTCGTGTGGAAGGCGACAGTTTCATCTGGCAGCCGCTGTGACCGCGAACGGGTGATCCGGCAAGTGCTTCAAGCGTGACAGCCGCAGGTAGGCGACGGCGCTGAAGTTCGTGGCCGCGCGCGGCGCGCTTGGCCTGTTGGAGTTGCCCGTTCATCGACTCGACGAAGGCGTTGCTACGGTGATCGAGCATGCCGCGCACAACCGCGTCGAAGCGTTCCTTGATCGTGGCGGCGAGAGTCTTGAACGGCAGATGGCTACCATTGAGATGGACCGCCGGCTGGGTACAATTCGAATAGTGGATGCGTCGCCAAGTGCCCGCCGATTTAGTCGGCCCTGCAAATCGCCGCTGCCCCGCATGAGCACAGGGTCGGCGGGGTAGATGCCGATGGTCGGAGCTCTCAGGATTCGATGCAATAGCGCGCACTTCGTGGGAGTTTCGAGGAGCGCATTCGATGGCCACCGACGACTTCTTTCGCGCCCGGCTGGACTCGATGATCGACATGCGCCACCCGCTGGCGGTGCTGGCCACGCGCATGCCCTGGACCGAGATCGAGGCCGCGCTCGCTCCCGCGTTCTTGCACAAGGATCGCGCCGGAAGGGTGGTTGATGGCGACGATCTGTTCGGCCCCACCGCGCAGGTGGTGGGTGTGGGCGTCAGCGCGCGCGGTCGTCAACGCCTGCCCATTCGCCTGATGGTCGCGCTGCTGTACCTCAAGCACGCCTTCAACCTCAGCGACGAAGAACTCGTGCAGCGATGGAGCGAGAACGTGGTGTGGCAGTTCTTCAGCGGCATGACCCACTACGAGCCGCGCCTGCCCTGCGACGCCACGCAGATCGGCCGCTTTCGCCGCGCGCTGGGCGAGGCCGGCGTCGAGGAGTTGCTCAAGAGCACCCTTGACGCGGCGGTGGCGATGAAGGCGGTTCGGCCCACCGAGTTCGAGCGCGTCATCGTCGACACCACGGTACAGGAGAAGGCGATCGCGCATCCGGTGGACAGCCGGCTGCTGGAGATCGCCCGCCACAAGGTCGCCCGCGCCGCCCAGCGCTGCGGCATCGCGCTGAAGCAGACCTTCATCAAGGAGGGCAAGCTGTTGCGCCGCAAGGCCGGCGGCTACGCTCACGCCAAGCAGTTCAAGCGCCTGAAGCGCGTGCTCAAACGCCAGCGCACGATCCTGGGATCGCTCATGCGCGATGTTCAACGCAGGCTCGAACGAATTTCGCAGGGAGACACGGCGGGGCTCATGGCCGAGCGCGAACCGACCCCGTTGGCTCTCACCGAGTTGCGCTTGTGGCTCGAACGCGCCGAACGCATCCGCACCCAGCAGCGCCACGACAAGAACAAGCTCTACGCGCTGCACGCCCCCGAAGTCGAGTGCATCGGCAAAGGCAAGGCACGCAAGCCCTACGAGTTCGGCGTCAAGGTCAGTTTGGCCATCACGCACGCCAACGGCCTGATGGTCGGCGCCCGTTCCTTCCCAGGCAATCCTTACGACGGGCACACCCTGGCCGAACAAATGGAGCAAACCTGCACGCTGCTGGAGGACGTGGGCGTCAAGCCCCGCGTGGCAATCGTGGACCTGGGCTTCCGCGGCCTGGAGATCGACGCGCAGCTCGCGCCGGTGCAGATCATCCACCGCGGCAAGTTCAAGTCACTGAGCACGCAACAGCGCCGCTGGCTCAAGCGGCGCCAGGCCATCGAGCCGGCCATCGGCCACACCAAACTCGATCACCGGATGGACCGTTGCTGGCTGCACGGCGCCAGCGGCGACGCGCTTCATGCCGTGCTGTGCGCCGCGGGCTACAACATCCGCTGGCTGCTGCGCGCCATCGCGCTCAAGGGGCTGAAGGCCCTCTTGTCGGCCCTGAGCAAATGGGCGCTGTACGCTGTGCGCATCGGGCAACGCGCGCTGATCGCCATCCATGCCGCGCAATCGATGGCTGCCCGGCCGGCCGCAGCGTCGCCGCTGCGCGCTTCAGCGGCGTTCGGCGGGCGAGGATGAAATTTGCAGGGCCGACGATTTAATGAGGCCAGCGTTCCGAAAGTGAAGTTGCGTCCTCCACAGGGGCAGTAGTGTTCTTAGTCATCGTACGAAACCCGGTGAATGTATCCGTCGGAGTTGCCTACAGCCAGGTTCAGTACGATATCCCTGGGCCACCAACAGCGCAGTGGCCTACGAGTGCGTGATCTCGATCTGGGCGTCGTTGCGTATGTGGCGCACCTCCTCATACCCGACAGGATGGAAACTCGGGCCGTCAAAGGCTACATCGAAGTCGATACCTGCTCGCAGCATCCGATCTGCTTCGGTCAGGAACGTCGCAATCACCTGCCGGTAGGTCGCGCCGTCACCGGCATCACGATCCAGACCGAATCTGTCGAGTCCCCAGAGGCATTCCCATTGCGTGACATAGTTGTCGAAGTGATAACCATGTGGCAGCGTCAGACAGACCCTTGCAGCGAGGCACACCACCCTGGGCGAGTGGCGTGGATGTGTCGCGGCGTGCTTGCGGATGAAGCGCGTCAGGCGAAGCTGATCCTCAAAGCTTACGTGGGCGTCGCCAAGTACGTTGCCACTGTAGAACATGAAATGGGTCGCCCCCATCGCGTAGGCAACTTCGATGATTAGCGTTTGCAGTGCCGGGTCACCGGTACCGTAGAGGCCCACACCCCAGTAGCCATCAAAGTTGCGCGCCGCACCGCGGTGGAATGCGAAGTGAAGGCGCAGCATCTTCTCTGGCGAACGGACGAACTCCACGCCGAAGCCGCGATGCATCTGTACGATGAACGCGTCGAGATGGAAGGAGCACTGATGCCAGACCCCAGGCACCCCGACGGCCATCTCGTACCAGCCGTGGGAGTAGGCTGCTTCATACGCCGGAATGCTCTTTTCTCGGACGCGGAAACTTGCGAGCCGACTGCCGGCGACATCGGGATTCTCGAAGGCGATGCTCAGTGCGAGACAACTGTCCTTGCTACGCCCGTTGCGGAGGTCGGACACCGCCTTCTGGAAGCGTGTTGTCAGATCGTGCAGGTCCGCGGTGTCCGCAACGGCCGTCGCGCCCTCGTGGAGGTCCCTGAGGAAGAGATAGGCCGGTTCGTCTAGATACGATACGGCGCCAGCAAAGTTCGACCGATAGAGGGCTTCCGGGAACATCAGATCTGGGGGTAATGCACCGACCCGCAGCACGAAGAAGGCCGGCTCCTCCATCACCAATTGAACTTGCGGCGAGTCCCAGAAAACAAAGTCGTTTCGGCCCACCTCGATCAGGCTGCTGATGTCATCGGCGGCGTACTGAACTATTGTTCCGTCGGCCTGGTCACGCATATCGATGTCAGTGCCAGAAACAACCCATGGATCCAGGGGAAGGCGCTTCAGTGTCGCGGCCTCGTGCAGGGCTTTGGCGCCGTGGCCCATGTCGGCTCTGATGGTCTGGCAGCGAAGGTATAGCCCGTGGCTGAAAAACCCGTAGCTCCGGGTCGCGTCGCAACTAGCGTGCGGAAGAAGCTTCTTGCTGAAGTCGAACTCCGGTACTATCGCCCGGCCCGTATGCGCGTGAACATACTCCAGAATGCCGCCGCTGCGACTGCGCAGTAGGTAACGTTCGATCTGGTCGTCTCGCAGGGTGCCGCTGAACGGATCGGCGGATCGCGTTAGCCATTCGACGCAGAACGTGTCCCCACTCGCGAGCCTCACGGTCATCTGCCACCAAGCGCGATGCAAACCCATGGGAAGCGGTGATACGGTAAGGCATTCCTGGCCCAGGAATGCGAGCCGCAGCCCAACTACCCTGGGGCTGGTGCCGCCGGGAGGCGAAGCTACAACATAGTCGGCCCACTGCCCAGGCCGTGCAAGTTCAGTCGGATGGAACATATGGAACATAGGCATGAGCATTCCCGGCTCATCTGCGAAGATCTCCCCGCATCTTCGCGGGCAGGTAGTATGGCTAGTTTGGGCTACCCAAGGAGTCCCATTTCCTTGAAGCAAATGCAATACAGGGCGGAACCTGGCGCATTTCCTATCGCCGGACCCCACCCTAGATAGAGCTTCGAGTCGTCGAGTGGGCGTGGGCGCGTCAGGTTTACCGTCAGAATCGTGCCACCCCAGGAATCCAGCCTGAAGGTCGCGTCCATATGGTTTGGACTAGACTCAGCCATTCTTGCGACCACTTGGTCGGCCTTGTCTTGAGAGAATCGCTGGCTGCCGTTTAGCCGGTCGTTGAATACCAAGCTGAACGTGGCACATAAACCCGTTCCGAGACCGAGATCCTGGACCGATGTCAATGCTTCAGAGTATGACGTGCGTCCGTCATCTTGTGTGACTAGGTAGACGCATTTGGCATAGTTGAACCGAACTCTCGGGTCACGCAATTCACGGTAGACCTCTTCAAGCGTGTATGCCATGATTATCTCCATTCGAGTGTGACATAGGCTGCTTGGCAGCCGATGGGGGGATCGAGAGAGAGTGTTTGTGTTATTGGACGCGCATCGACGAGATCGCTAGTCCAAGTAGAGCTGGTCTGTGTCGGTCCAATCCATCCGGAGGAGCGACCAGAAATCTATTCCAATCCTCTCCTGTAGACGAAGAGCCCCGAGCCCTTCAGGCGCCGGATTCCGTAATCATGGGCCACGCCACTACTCGCCCTTCGATGCACTTGGCGTCAATACAGATACGCCGCGCCACTACCGACGGCCGAACTGGAACCCTGGTTCCCGCCAATGCCGGTGGCGCTGCCGTCCTTCTCATAGGCGCCCACCGCCAGCGTGTTGCTGTCAGCGGACAAGGCAACGGAAGCGCCGAAGGTGTCGAGAGCCCCCGTATTGCTGGCCTTGATGTAGGCAAATTGACTCCAACTCCCGACGCCGCTGCGCACGTAGACATAGACCGGACCGCTCCCAGAGGCGGAGTTGTCGCCCTGATTGCCGCCGATGCCGGTGGCGCCGCTCTTCTCCCCACCGGCACCCACGGCCAGCGTGTTGCCGTCGGTGGCTCGCCCAGCCGCCGCACGGCGACTGCATGTCCAGGCTGCTCGGGCCAAACGTCCGACTGCCGGTAAACCCCGCTGTTGGGGCCCACCGGCTTGACCAATTCACTCTCGGAGATCGGAACCTCGGGCTGAATCGGCTCGACAGGCACGCCGGACAGCCATTGGGTGGCCCGCCTGACCGTGAACTTCGCTTGCCCGGAACTGGCGCCATCGGGCACATATACGAGCAGCTTGCGCCATGGCAGAGCGGGGTCGCCTGCCTCGCCGCGCGGTGCACCCTGGCTCGTGAGGATGGCCGTGTACATGCCGCGCCGGATGGCTTGGAATTCATCGACCTGGAAGGACAGGACCATCGAAATGGATCCGTCCGCCCGATCTAGGTCGCGCACCGTTATCGCCTTGACCATGGATGCCTCTCCTTCATGTTTCCGATGGGTGAACTGTGACAACCACCGTGCCGGCACCCCGAAGTCATTCCTCGGCCAGATAGAACTGATCGGCATCGATCCACTCCATCCGGATCAGCGACCAGAAATCGAGCGCAATGCTCTGCAGCACATACTTGTAGGGCAGCCAGCCATAGCCCAGCTGCCCCCAGCTCGGACCCCAGGAGTTGCGAATCAGGAGCGCGCCCTTGGTGGACTTGTTCGTGAGGCGATTCGTGATCGTCAGGTTGTCGTCGTAGCCGACGGCCAGCACGGCGTGGCCCCACGCGGGCTCGGTGGCCAGTTCACTGTCGGTGGGGAAGGGAATGTTTCCGGGCGCGTCGCCGCTGCCGGAAGATGCGTAGCCCCAGAAGCCAAACATGGCCGGAATGCCGGCACCCATATACCTCTTGACGCTGGCCAACACCTTGTCGGTGGGCGTGTGTTGCCCGAGCGGATCGTGCGCGAAGTACCTGGCGGACTGGAAGTTGTCGGCCACCGCGTAGACGAACTGCGTCGGCTCGCGG
This sequence comes from Burkholderiales bacterium, assembly GCA_016223165.1. Lineage (GTDB taxonomy): Bacteria > Pseudomonadota > Gammaproteobacteria > Burkholderiales > Burkholderiaceae_C > Rubrivivax. Next base: position 780,628 of record JACRPO010000009.1, on the reverse strand, counting down.
TCGAAATCGGCTGCTGCGTCTGTATAGGGCCAGTAGCGCTCGGTGGGCACGCCGCAGAGGACGAGCGCGCTCATTGCATGGCGCAACCACGCCCCCGTATCGCCGGTGACGCCCAGAAGATTGCGCGTGGTCTTGTAGACGAACAGGCGCGAGCCCTCGAGGTGCTTGCCAAAGGACCGACGCTGGAAGTACTCGACGGCGCCGACCGCCGCGTGGGCGGTGCACGAGCCCAGTTCACCCTGGTGCTCGACTGGGCTGCACCAAGGCCGCAGGTCAACACTCATGGCCGGGGCCCTTGGCGCCCTGGGCCTGTGCGCCTTGGCCTTCTCGGCCATCCGGTCGGTGATGGGCTTGATCTTTGGGTGATCGACGGTGTAGTCCCGTGGGTCGAGCACGGGCGGGTGCCACCCGGTTCCGAGCAGCATGCCGCTGCTTGGCAGGCGGATGCGCTGGTTGCATAGGCGAAGTGCCATACCAATACCTCCTTATTCACTTGGGGTTTGCTCAATAGCATGTGTCGAGCAACGACGCAGTGATTGCGCAGGCTCAACGCCCGCCTGGAAGTGGGGTGCTGTCGGGCCGCGGCTGACCGGGGGGGCGAAGGCACTTCATCGAAGACTGGCGCAGGCTCGCTCGCCGGTACGCGCCATCCAGCGCCGGTTCGCATTGGGCTCGACGGCTCTTCTCTGGGGTGGCGCGGCGCATGCGCGCGAGCAGCCGCCGGGCGCACCTTGTCGAGACCAACGACCATGAGGTCGTTGATGGCCGAGAGGGAAGCGGCGAGCGGCTTACCGAAGCCGGTGGGCGCCGCGATCAGCGGCCCATGGGCCGCGTTTCCGTCGTTGGAACCCCGGGGACTCTCGACGATGATTCCGGACCGGCGAAGTCTGCCAGCGGCAAGGCGCGCGCGCTCAACGCTGCGGATACCTCTTCCAGGGCATGCCTTCGATCGGCACGCCGTCCAGCAGGTCGACCAGCGCAGGGTCGCCGAAGAAATGCGGGGTGCCGTCGTCGTCCTGGCCCATCAGCACGACGGCCGCGTCGCCGAAGCGGGGCTGCAGGGCGGCCTGCATCATCGAGGCCTCGCCTGGGCTGTCGATGAGTTCACGCTTGACGAGAACGACGGCCATCGGCACGCCGCGCAGCGAGATGGCGGCCGCCTCCACCTCGGGTGAGTGGGCGCGGGCCTGCGGCGCGGGCGCAGCTTCGGCGCCGAAAGCCGCCGGCTGCGCTGCGCATTCCGGACAGTCGCGCTCGTCGGAGGCCACGGCGTCACGCAGCAGCAAACCTTCCACTTCGACGACGCGGGACCGGTCGAGCAGCGCGCAGCGCCAGTCGGAGCCGAAGCGCAGGCGCACGATCCGCGTATCGGGCGGCCAGTCCTCGACCCGGCTCAAGGCTGCATAGCCGAGCAACTGAAGGGTACCCGGTGCGTGGCACTCGAAGGCTCGAACGGTCATCGGTGTCTACCCACTTGGTTTCCGCGGCGCTGCACCTCGTCGGCGAGGCCCTTGGCCAGACCTTCGACCACGAGATCGTTGATGGCCGAGAGGAACGCGGCGAGCGTATTGCCCGAGCCGGTGGGCGCTGCGATCAGCGCGTGGCGATGACGTGGTCGACCCATGATTGCCACAGGTCGAACTCGACCGGCCCGCTGCGCTCAGACCTGAACGAATGTCCCTGGAGAGATCAACGTTCCCGGGATGACCGTGTTCGTATGGTCCTGCCAGACATGGACGCTGGGTAGCAGCCGCAGATCATCGGTCTCGACGACGACCTCGTAGTAGAAGCCGGGAACGAACGGCTTGCCGGAACCGACGCTGTTCGCGTTGTGTGTCGCCTCGTTGGCGGCCAAGGCCAGCGTCAGGGTGCCCGGCGCGACAGCGGTCTTGACACCGACGCCTACCTTGAACACCGTGACGCGAAACGTCAATGCGAAGGGGGAGTCGTTCACGACCATCCAGTCGACCGACTGCGCATTCGCGGGCAATCCGAACAGCCCGCTCGATAGCGTGTAGCGGTAGCAGCCCTTCGCCGCCGCAGGCGCGCGCACGGGTCGGTCTGCGAGGGCCGGCTCAGCAGTGCCCGGACTGGTCTTGCGGATGGTGGGACTGCGTGTGCTTGCCATGGGACCTCCTGCTGCAGTTCTGTGCCATAGATCCACGCCCAATCGTCCCGCAAAGCCACGGATCCACTGGCACGTTCGCGGTCTTGTCCGGCGTGGACCGAGGACCGTAGACCGTGGACGGGAAGGATGCGCCGAAGCCACGACAGCCGATTGAGTGTGCGCAATCGGCGGCGGTCCGTAAGCGTTCAGCGATCCGCAGAACACCTAAGGCACGAGGTAGTTCGTGTAGACAACCGGAACCAAGATACTCGCCGCGCCCGGCACGTCATCGACGTTGGCAGTGACCATCACGAACGTCGCGAAAGTCCCTTGCTCGAGCGCAGCAAAGGTCATGCTCAGAGAGAAATCCATCTCCTCTCCGGCCGCCAGGGTCGGTGCCTCCTCCCCATAGACGAAGTTGGGCGTCAGACGCGCCGATCCGGATCGCTGCCCGAACCCCTGGATCACACCGGGCGGATGATCGCTCTCCACGATGTGGGCCTCTTGGACTGAGAGGAGCCGGACCGGCCCGGGCAGCTCGTTCTTGATCCGGAGGACCGCGCCCGGGGGGCCGAACAGACTATCGCCGAATAAGCGGATGGGCGCCGCGATCGGGCGACTGGACGACGCAATCGAGATTGGCTCGGCATTCGGATAGATGCAGAAGGCTCTCAGATCCTGCTCGGCAACCGACCAGGACGGGTCGATGAGCGGAACCGCCCACGGCCTCCAGGTCGCGGTCACCGGGTCGTAGAAACCGATCAGCGGAAGCGCCCTCGCCACGCGCACCTCCTGGGAGGACGCCGAGAACCTCAGTCTCTTGAAAGAACGGCCCGCCAGATCCCAAGGTGGCGAGGCCGGCTCGGTGGACTCCGTGAAGGAGGCCTGATGAAAGAGTAGTCCCAACCCAGGGCTCGCTCCGGACGCGGCGATGCGAGTCCGACGCACCTCCAGCCCTCTCACATCTTCCGACGCATTCAAGAGTTCCAGGCACAGGTTGCCATCGAGGGGACATGCGCAGTTCAACACCCTGGACTCGCGCGCGTACTCCCACCATTCCCAAGAGTTGCGCCGCGCGAACAGACCACCTGCGATGGTGGACGTTTCGGTCTCGGAACTCCGGCGTACGGCGATGGTCCGCCCATCGAATCGAACGGTCGCTGCCAGTTCCATCACATGCGAGTAGCCGCCGGCCGTGAGGTCCAGAGGGAGGGTACCAACAAAGTAGAGCACACCCGAAATGCTGGCCGGCGCTCCTGCCGCGGGATACACGCGGATCTGCCGCGAAGCTTCCCGGAGCGCAAGCCGGATCTTCTCGCCATCCTTGGCCACGATCGCCCCGACCTTGACGCCGGGAGATGTGTCGAAGTGATCGGCCTTCGCCCTGAAGGTCACCTTGGCGATGAAGACCGCCTTGTCGTGCGGGTCCGCCGTCAGCCATGGTCGCAGCCACGGCAGGACGTATTCCTGCACAGGCAGATACCGGGGCGAGATGTTCTGGATCTCGAGGGAGAGACCCGGAGTCCTCCTGAGCTCTGGCAGGCGTTTCATCTTGAGCGGCGCAGGCCGCTCGATGTCGACAAACCGAGTCGTCGAGCCCGTCTTGGCAGGCGCTGCTTCTCTGGCGGCTCGGCTGCGCACAGGCGCGTCACCCTGAGAACGCTTTGATCGAGTCGTTCCCTGATGCTTCGGAGCAGATGTCATGGTCCAAACCCCTCAAGCCAAGCCGCGAACCTCAATACAAGGGCACACCACCCAGCAAGGCAAACGACGCCCAATGCAGCGCCTCTGCCTTGCGGTCGTCGCGCAGGACCAGCATCGCCTTGCGCAGCGCGATGTCCGGCGGGTGCATGAGTGCGAGCTTGACGAAGCCGACGACGAACTCCTGCGTCGTCTTCTCGTCGACGCGCCACAGGCTGGACACGACCCCCGAAGCGCCGGCCTGATACCAGGCGCGCGCAAGGCCGATCAAGCCGACATCGAAACCCTTGCCCACGCCCGTCTCGCACCCGGCCAGCACGACCAGCGGCGCCGACTTCATCGCCACCCCATGCGCGACCTCGACACCGCGCCAGCGGCCGTCGGCCATCAGCAGGTAGCCGCCTTCCAGCGGGTCGTCGGCATTGCTCACACCATGCGCGGCGATGACCACGAAGCGCGGCTGCGCCTGCGCCAGGCGTTCCTTCACCGCCTTCGCACTGCCTCTGTCGTCGGCGAGCACCGGCACCCCGAGCTCGCTCCCGATCTCCTCAGCCGCGCGGCGAGCGAATGCAAGCCGGGGCAGGCCGGCACCGGCGCTCGCTGGCACCTGCGGATCGCCGACCACGACCGATTCGTTCGGCCGCCCGCGTGGCACGCGCGGTTCTTCGGTCAGGGCGAAGAAGCCGGGCAGCATGGTCACCGCGGCCACTTCGAGCAAGGGGCGGCCCGGCGAGATGGTCAAGGCCACAAATGGGATCGCACCGAGCTCGAAGATGGGCACGACCAGAAGCCTCGCGGCCTTCGCCGCGATGATCCCGGCCACCAGGTCGCCAGGCAGCAACTGGCGCGAGATCGCCTCCACGACCCCGGGCTCGCGCAACGGCCCCGGGGGCTCGGCGCCCAGCGCCGTCGCGAAGCGGCTGCGCATCGTGCGCATATCGTCCGCCGTGATCGAGGACGTGCTGGCCCACGCCAGCTGCCCCGCGCTGCCGATGTGCCATACGCACAGCCGCCGCCGCGTGCTGTCGTGCACATAGAACAGCACCGCGAAGCCCGGCGGAATGCGCAACTGGGAAAGCCTCAGGCGCGGAAAGTCCTTCGGAATCGCGCCCTGCCAGTACCACCCGGTGCTGAACTTGCCCTGCGTCAGGCGGAACATGTGTTCCGTGTGCCGGTTGATGTTCTGTTCCAGCTCCGCCGCGTCGCCACGGTCACATACGGAGAAGAACTGCGCCTGCGCCGCGCCGGCGCTCAGCCCGGCCGCGCAGGCCACCAGCAGGCCTGCCGCGCATCGCGCAAGGGCTTTGCGCACAATGGGCCAGCGCGGCGGGCAAGACATGGGCGGGTTCATCGTGCGCTCCGAGGGCGGGCTGCCGATCGCTTCACTTGAAGCGCCAGTAGCGGCCTGCGGCCGTGTCCACGGCCTGCAGCCGAAACCGCTTCTCAGGCTCCAGCCCCGCGCGCAGCAGATAGAACAGATCGCTCAGCACGGTGGCCGAATCGCCGTAGTACGAATGCCCGAGGAAGTTCGTCTTCACCGCGGTCGCGTCGATGGTGTGCATCGGCGCCACCAGCGGCACCTTGTGGGCGATGTCACCCAGCCGCGGCCCGTACTGCTTCCAACCGCTCACGTCGAGCGCCAGGTCCTTCGCCGAGGCATACAGCGTCACACGCGGGCCGGCCTTGATCAGCACGCGGGGCGCGATGTCCTGCTCGAAGCGCTCGAGGTCGACATCGGGCGCGGCGAGCACCACCTCGTGCAACGAAGCCCAGGCCGGTGCCACGGCTTCGAGGCGCAGCTCTCGCATGGCCTCGAGCAGGACTTCGTTGCCCATGCTGTGCGCGACGATGTCGATGGCCGCCGGCCCGGCCAGCACGGCCAGTTCGCCCAACAGCGCCTTCAGGTGCCGCACCGAGGCGCGCGCCGATTCCTTGTCGGCCACATAGGCCGTAAGGCGCCCTTGCGAAGGCCACGAGTAGAAGACCGGCACGCCCTCGAAGCCAAGGTCGCTGGCCAACTGCGCCGTCCTCAGCGCGGCGTCTTCGAAGCTCACCGCGAAGCCGTGCACGAACAGCAGGATGCGCGGCTGCTCCACCGCCGCCAGCATCTGCGCAATCTCCTTTCGCCACGGGTCGGCGGCCAGCGCGGTGACGCGGCGCACGCGCACCAGCTTGGACGGCTCGAGCGCGGATTGGATGCGAAACAGCGCCAGCGGTCGCAGCCATTTCGACGCCGCAGTCACCTGCAACGTGGCCTCGACGCGGCCGCGGGCCAAGACCTGGCCGCGCGCGGCGCCATAGCTCGTGCCCGCGGCGCCCTGCCCGGTAACCACGCGGTTGGTGGCATAGAACAGCCGCAGCGACTGAACGCTGCCTTCTTTCGTGGCGCCCGACATCAGCCGGCTGATCTCGGTACGCGACGCGACGATTGCATCGAGCAGCGGTTTGGCCGCCGGACCGGGCTGCTGCAGTTCCACGGCCAGCGCGGCGCGATCCACGCCTTGCAGATTGACACCGAGCGTGACGCGCTCGCCCGCCGCATCGGCGCACACCTGCGCTTCGTCGGGCCGCACCGCCAGGCGTTCGGCCTTCGACTCCCAGACGAGCCGGTTGACCAGACGAGCGGCCAGCGCACGGGCGGCGGGCTCGTCTTCGAGATCGGCAGCGAGCCTGACCCGCAACGCCTGGCTGATCTCGGTGCTCGCGCCGCGCACGCAGAAATCGAAGTCCCTGCCCCAGGCTCCGGGGGGAATCACGGCGAGCGCCGCAACGAACAGGATCAAGACCTTCTTCATGCCGTGCCGCCCATGCGGCGTTTCTAAGCGTGCACGACGCGGCAACGATTGAGCCCTGTCAATGGCAGCTCTGGGCACGCAGCCAGACCGAACCTGTCGGCGAAGGGGAATCAGGCTAGTTCCTGGGCAGCGCGCGTGAAGTCATCACCCGCTGCGCCACCACCACCGCCACCGACACCACCGCCACGATCACGCTCGCCAGCGCGTTGATCTCGGGCTTGAGCCCATGGTGCAGGCGCGCGAAGATGAGCACCGGCAGCGTCGTGCTGCCGGGGTCGGACAACATCGCCGCGAGCACGAAGTCGTCCATCGACAAGGTGAACGAGAGCAGCCATCCCGCCAGCAGCGCCGGTGCGATCACAGGTACCGTGATGACGAAGAAGACCTTGAAGGGCGGGCAGCCGAGGTCCAGCGCCGCTTCCTCGAGCGAGCGGTCCATCTCGCGCAGGCGCGACTGCACCAGCACCGTCACGTAGGCCATTGCCAGCGTCGTGTGCGCGACCCAGATCGCGACCACGCCGCGCCCGCCGAGCCAGGGCAGCCAGGGGTGCGTGAACAGCAGCACCAGGGCCAGGCCGATCACCACTTCGGGCAGCACCATCGGTGCGGTGGTCATGCCGGCGAAGAGGTCGCTGCCCGGGTAGCGACCGAGCCGCACCAGCACCACTGCCGCCGCGGTGCCGACGATCACCGCCGCGGTGGCGGCCGCCGCGCCCACCTGCAGTGACAGCCACACCGCCGCGTGCAATTTGCGGTCGGCCGCGAGCGCGGCATACCAGCGCAGCGAGAACCCATCGAGCCGCGTCGTGATCTCGCCGCCGGTAAACGAGAAAACCACCAGGCACACGATCGGCAGGTACAGGAACGCGAACACCAGCCACAGCCAGGCGCGGCCACCCCAACCGCCCCAGCCGTGCTTGGCGGTGTTCACAGCCTGCCCCCGGCCTCGCGGCCGTGCCGGTGCAGCACGACGATGGGCAGCACCAGCAGCAGCACCATCACCACCGCCACGGCCGAGGCCATGGGCCAGTCCTGGTTGGGGCCGAAGTCGTCCCAGATGCGGCGGCCGATCATCATCACGCCGCCGCCGCCCAGCAGGTCGGGGATGACGAACTCGCCCACCGCGGGGATGAACACCAGCATCGAACCGGCGACGATGCCGCGCCGCGACAGCGGCAGCGTGATCCACAGGAAGGTGCGCCAGGGCGTGGCGCCGAGATCGCGCGCGGCCTCGAGCAGGTGGATGTCCAGCTTGACGAGGTTGGCGTACAGCGGCAGCACCATGAAGGGCAGGTAGCTGTAGACCATGCCCGCCAGGACGGCGCCGCTGTTGTAGAGCAGCGGCAGCGGCTGCTCGATGAGCGCCAGGCGCAGCAGCAGCTGGTTGATCAGGCCGACCTCGCTGCTGTCGAGCAGCCCCATCCAGGCGTACACGCGCAGCAGGAACGAGGTCCAGAAGGGCAGCATCACGAGCATCAGCAAGGTGTTGCGCATGCCCTCGCGCGAACGTGCGATGTGATAGGCGAACGGGTAGCCGAGCGCCAGGCAGCAAAGCGTGGTGAGCGCCGCCAGCGCCAGCGAATTGCCGTAGGCGCGCAGGTATTGCAGTTCGGCGCCGCGCTGGCCGAGGTGCACGAGTTGAGCGAGTTCGTCGCGCAGGCGCTGGTAGCTGGCACCGTCGGGCCCATGCGCCAGCGGCGAGATGTAGGGCGGCACCGAGAGTTCGGGCGTCGAGACGCTGACGCCAACGATGAGCGCGAAGGGCAGCGCGACGAAGAGCCCCATCCACGCCCACGGCAGGCTGGCCACCCAGAAGCGGCCGTGCGTGCGCAAGCCATGTGCGGGCTCGGGCTCGGGCTTGGGCCTGGCACTCATCGCCTCAGCACCACGCCGTCGAGGCCCGACCACGCGAGCCACACCGCCTCGCCGCGCGCCGGGGGCGGCGCTTCGCCCGACTGCGAGGGCGGCACGCAGGGCACGCTGGCGACCAGCACGCGCGCGCCGCCCTCACCAACGCCGTCACTGCCGCCTTCACCGACGCCTTCACCGACGCCGACGTGATAGATCGAATGGCTGCCGAGGTAGGCAATGTCGGCCACGCGGCCGGCGATGCGGTTGTCCAGCGCGGTGGCGGCCGCCGGCTCGCTGCGAAGCAGCCGCAACCGCTCGGGCCGCACCGAGAGCCAGGCCGGCTCACCCTCGGCCGGCGCGCCGCCCGGGCCTGCAGACGGCGGCAGCGCGAGCGGCATCGGCCAGCCATCGCAGCGCAGGCGGCCTTGCTCGATGCGGCCCTCGAACAGGTTGGTCTCGCCGACGAACTCGGCCGCATAGCGGCACACCGGATGCTCGTAGACCTCGCCCGGCGCACCCACCTGCAGCATCTGGCCGCGCGGCGACATCACGCCGATGCGGTCGGCCATCACCATCGCCTCTTCCTGATCGTGCGTGACGATGATGCAGGTCACGCCGACGCGGCGGACCAGGTTCACCAGCTCGAGCTGCGTGCGCTGGCGGATCTTCTTGTCCAGCGCCGAGAGCGGCTCGTCCAGCAGCAGGAGCTTGGGCTCGCGCGCCAGGCTGCGTGCCAGCGCGGCGCGCTGCTGCTGGCCGCCGGAGAGCTCGTGCGGCCGGCGCTCGGCCAGGTGCTGCATCTGCACCAGCTCCAGCATCTCGGCCACGCGGGCATGCACCATCGCACGTGCCATGCGCGGGCGCTCCTGGCGCAGCCCGAAGGCCACGTTGCCCGCCACCGACATGTGCGGGAAGAGCGCATAGGACTGGAACATCATGTTCGTCGGCCGGCGATGCACCGGCACGGTGGCCAGGTCCTCGCCATCGAGCACGATGCGGCCCGCATCGGGCGACTCCAGACCGGCGACCATGCGCAGCAGCGTCGACTTGCCGCAACCCGAGCTGCCCAGCAACGCGAAGATCTCGCGGCGGCGGATGGCGAGCGAGACGTCGTCGACGGCCAGCGTTTCGCCGAAGCGCTTGCTCACGGCCTCGATACGCAGGTAACCGGCCTCGGCGTTCATCGCCCGGCGGATCATCGACGGGGCAGGGCGCGGCGCCTTTGAAGCATGTCAAGGTCCGGCCGCGATCGGCGGGCTGCAGCGGGGAACCGTCGTCAACGACGAATCGATTGCGCGTCTGGCGGCGCCGGGGTCGCTCGTCAATGACACGGCGACCTCACCGACCTGCACGCGCACCGGCAGGTAGTCGTACCGGGGCGCCAGCCAGAACCCCAGGGACTTGCCATCGCCTCGCTCCACCTTGATGGCATCGACCGGCCCGTGCTGGGTGGCGACGCGTTCGATGCCGCGCAGGCGCAGGGGCCACTCCCGCAGGCGCCCGGCGTCCAGCAGGCGGTAGCTGCGCGCGGTCTCGAGCGCGCCCCCCTTGGCATCGATCATCAACTGCACTTGCAGCGACATGGGGTCCCAGGTCGGCCTGGGCAGGTCATGCAACTCCACGCGGCGGCCGTCGTCGAACGCGACGGTCGCTCTTGCCTGCTCCCAGTCGAACACGGTGGTCGTGTTGCGCTTCGGATTGTGCGCATCCCGGTGCATGTGCTGCAACGGATAGACGATGTCGCCCTCGACCCGCATGACGCTGCAGTCGAGCAGCTCGTACGACAAGAGCACGATGCTGACCTTGGTGCGCAAGGTGTAGCGAAGGTGCTGGCCCAGGTGTTCGAGCGTCAGCAGCGCTTCGATGCTGCCGAGCAGGTACTTGCTGCCGTGGTAGCTGGCCGAGAACGGCGCTGGCAGGTCCGCGCCGTGCGGCGCGCTGCAAAGGGTGCCCAGCATCAGCGCAGGCAGGCCATGGCGCGCCATCCACCTGCCGCGGCCGGGCTTGCGGGCCACGCCGGCCGTTCCCGCTCGAGACTCACTGCGCTGGGCTCGTGCCACGGGGCGATGCTAGCGAGGCCGAGAGCGGCCGCATGGCCGCTGTCTTGGCTGCGCCGGCGGGGCCGCCGTCCGTCGCACAGGTTTATTCAGGCCGCGATCCCCTCGTCCCTCTTGATCCCGCCCGCAGCGGACGCATCTGGCCATTCGTGATGACGAGTGCATGAGGTTCTGCCATGAGAGGTGCCGCGATCCGTGCCGCCGCGGTGGCAGGAGTGTTCTACCCCGCCGACCCCGCCGCGCTGGCCGGGGTCGTGCAGGCCTGTCTGCGCGACGCGCGCGCGGCGGGTGGACCGGCGCAGCCCACGCAGCCCAAGGTGCTGCTGGTGCCGCACGCCGGCTTCGTCTATTCCGGCCCGATCGCCGGCAGCGCCTATGCGCTGCTCGCGCCGTGGCGCGAGCGGCTGCGCCGCGTCGTGCTGCTCGGTCCCACCCACCGCGTGGCAGTGCGCGGGCTGGCAGCGAGCACGGCGCGTGGCTTCGAAACCCCGCTCGGCGTCGTCCCGGTCGACCGTGTCGGGCTCGATGCGATCGCCGACCTGCCGCAGGTCGGCCCCAGCGACGCGGCGCATGCCGAGGAGCATTCGCTCGAGGTGCAGCTGCCCTTCCTGCAGTGCACCCTCGACCGCTTCACCCTGGTGCCGCTGGCCGTGGGCCGGGCGACACCCGAGGAGGTGGCCGAAGTGCTGGAGCGCCTGTGGGGCGGCGACGAGACCCTGATCGTCATCAGCTCCGATCTCTCGCATTACCTGCCCTACGCGCAGGCGCAGGCGCGCGACCGCGCCACCATCGAACGCGTGCTGCGGCTGGACCCTGAACTGCACCACCACGAGGCCTGCGGCGCGACGCCGCTGGCCGGTGCGCTGCTGGCTGCGCGGCGCCATGGCCTGGTGGCGCGCCTGCTCGACCTGCGCAACTCGGGGGATACCGCGGGGGACACCCGGCGCGTCGTCGGCTACGGGGCGGTGGCCTTCGAGGGACAGGCCGGGCGGGAGGTCGAACGGGAGGCCGAGCGCGGCGAGCGACGCGATGATGAAGCGGGGGCCGACCTCGGCCAGGCGCTGCTCGTGCGGGCGCGCAACGCCATCGCGGCCCCGCTCGGCCTGGCCACGCAGCCTGAGCCCGCCCACCCGGCGCTCGCCGAGGACGGCACGACCTTCGTGACCCTGCACCACGCGGGCGCCTTGCGCGGCTGCATCGGCGACCTGCGGGCGAGGCGCTCGCTGGACGAGGACGTGCGCGCGCACGCCGCGGCAGCGGCCTTCGCCGATCCGCGTTTCGCGCCGCTGGCCCGCGAGGAGTTCGAGGAGCTTCGGATCGAGGTGTCGGTGCTCGGCGCGGCCGAGCCGCTGGCGGTGGCCAGCGAAGCCGAGGCCAGGCACGCGCTGCGGCGCGGCGTCGATGGCGTGATCCTCGAGTGGCGCGGCCGCCGTGCCACCTTTCTGCCCCAGGTGTGGCAGCAGTTGCCGCACGCCGCGGGTCTGCTGAACGCGCTCAAGCTCAAGGCCGGCTTGCCGCCGGACTTCTGGGCCGAAGACCTGCGCCTGGCACGCTACGAGGTGCGCAAGTTCGCCGAGGCGGCCGAAAGAGCAGAGAGCGCCGGCAGCAACGAGCGCGCCGAGAGCAACGAGAGCGCCGAAGTGGTGGAGGCATGATGGGCGCGCGCGACGCAGCTCCCGACGAGCACTTTGCGGCGCAGTGGTGGCATGCGCTGCCCGATGGCCGCGTCCAGTGCGACCTCTGCCCGCGCGACTGCCGGCTGCACGAGGGCCAGCGCGGCTTGTGCTTCGTGCGACAGCGCGAGGGCGACGCGATCGTCCTCACCACCTACGGGCGCAGCTCGGGCTTCGCCGTCGACCCGATCGAGAAGAAGCCCCTGAACCACTTCTTCCCGGGCTCCACCGTCTTCTCTTTCGGCACCGCCGGCTGCAACCTGGCCTGCAAGTTCTGCCAGAACTGGGACATCTCCAAGAGCCGTGAGATGGACCGGCTGATGGACCAGGCCTCGCCCCGGCGCATCGCCGAGGCGGCCGCCGAAACCGGGTGCCGCAGCGTCGCCTTCACCTACAACGACCCGGTCATCTTCGCCGAGTACGCCATGGACACGGCCGATGCCTGCCACGCGCTGGGCGTGCAGACCGTGGCGGTGACGGCGGGCTACATGCACGCCGAGCCGCGGCGCGCCTTCTACGCGAAGATGGACGCGGCCAACGTCGACCTGAAGGCGTTCACCGACGACTTCTACTTCCGCCAGACCGGGGCCCACCTGGCCACGGTGCTCGACACGCTGCAGCACATCGTGCACGAGACGAACTGCTGGCTCGAGATCACCACGCTGCTGATTCCCGGCCACAACGACAGCAACGCCGAGCTCGAGGCGATGTCGCGCTGGCTGTTCGAGCACCTGGGCCCGCAGGTGCCGCTGCACTTCACGGCGTTCCACCCCGACTACAAGATGACCGACGTCGACGCCACGCCGCTGGCCACCGTGCGCCGCGCGCGCGCCATCGCACTCGCCCAGGGCCTGCGCCATGTCTACACCGGCAACGTGCACGATGCGCTGGGCGGCACCACCCACTGCACGGGTTGCGAGCGAGCGCTGATCGTGCGCGACTGGCACCGGCTGCTGCGCTACGACCTCGATGCCGCCGGCCGCTGCCGGCACTGCGGCACGGCGCTGGCCGGGCGCTTCGCGGCCGGGCCGCCGCAGCTCGGCCGCCGGCACATCCCGATGCGGGTCGTGATGCGCTGACGGATCGGCAGCGTCAGTGGCGCGAGTGCGCCGTTGCGCTGGCGTGCTACCTGGCCGCCTTGAAGCGCGCCAGCGCCTGCGTCAGTTCGCGCTGCACTTCCTTGCTCAGCACCGGCTTCGCATGCAGCGTGCGCTTGACGGCATCGGGCACGTTGATCACCGGGTCGTCGACGAGCGCCCTGGACATCAGCGGCAGCGCGGCGCGGTTGGCGCTGATGTAGAAGGTTTCGTTGGAGATGGGCGCCACCACCTTCGGGTCGAGCATCGCGTTGATCCAGGCGTGCGCGTTGGCCGGGTGCGGCGCGTCGCGCGGGATCGCCATCACGTCCACGGACATCATCGCGCCGGGCCTCGGGATCAGGTAGCGCAGCGTCACCGGCGTGTGCGAATCGGCAGCGCGGCGCGCGGCGATCATCGCGTCGCCCGAGAACATCATCGCCACGCACAGGCTGCCCTTGGCCATGAGGTCGATCGGGGCGGTGTTGAAGGTGCGCACATGCCTGCGTGCCGGCGCGATGCGCTCCACCGCGGCGCGGATGTCGGCCGGGTCCATCTTCGCCGTGTCGCGGCCCGCGTACAGCATGGCTGCCGGGATGACGTCGCTCGCCTCGTCCATCAGCGCGATGCCGCAGCCCTTGAGGCGCGCCGTCACGGCCGGGTCGAACAGCAGGTCCCAGGCGTTCTCGGGCAGCGGGCCGCCGAGTGCCTGCGTCACCTTGTCGACGTTGATCGCGACGCCGGTCGTGTACCACATGTACGGCACGAGATACCGGTGCCCCGGGTCGGCCGCCTCGAGCGCCTTCAGGACCAGCGGGTCGAGGTTCGACCAGTTCGGCAGCGCGCTCCTGTCCAGCGGCTGGAAGATGCCGGCCTGGATCTGCTTGCCGGCGTACTCCACGCTCGGGTAGACGACGTCGTAGCCGCTCTTGCCGGTGAGCAGCTTGCCCTGCAGCGTGGCGTTGCTGTCGTACAGGTCGTAGCGCACGGTGATGCCCGTGGCCTTCTGGAAGTTCGCGATCGTGTCGCGCGCGATGTAGTCGTTCCAGTTGTAGACGTTCAGGCGCGGCTCCTCCGCCGCGGCGGCCAGCGTCAGCGCCGCCATCACGGCGGCGAGCAAGCTTCGGCGGCGCATCGCGGCTTGGGTCCCTTCGTCGTGAATGCTCATGCTGGCGCGATCGTTGCGCGCCGACCTCGCCGCGTGTTGAGCGCGATCAAGCACCGTCGATCTGCCTGGCGTAGGGTGCGCGTGAGTTTGCCCGCAAGACCGCCGCCATGACCCCCAACGCCCCCGTCGTGCTCCCCGAAGATGTCGTCGCGCTCGTCCCGATGCGCAACGCGGTGCTGTTTCCGCACGGCATGCTGCCGCTGGCGGTCGGCCGCGCGAAGTCGATCGCGGCGCTGACGCACGTCGTGCAGCGAGGCGGCATGCTCGGCATCGTGCTGCAGCGCGACGCCAAGGAAGACGATCCCGGCCGCGCGGGGCTGTGCGACGTCGGCACGCTGGCGCGCGTGCTGCAGCACGCCGAGGGCGGCGAAGGCCAGCACCACGCGATGTGCCAGGGTATGCAGCGCTTTCGCATCGACGAGTGGGTGGAGGGCTACCCGTTCGTCGCCGCGCGCATCACCAGGATCGAAGAGCCGAAGGAGGTCACGCCCGAGGCCGAGGCGCTGGCCCTGCAGTTGCACCAGCGCGCCGCCGAGGTGTTGACGATGCTGCCCGGCGTGCCCGCCGAGGTGGCGCAGGCGCTGCAGGCCTTGCGCAACCCCTCGCAGCTGGCCGATGTCGTGGCCGGCCTGCTCGACAGCGAGATCGCCGAGAAGCAGATGCTGCTCGAAGCCCTCGCCGTCGAGGACCGCCTGGGCAAGGTGCTCGAGGTGCTGGGGCGGCGCATCCAGGTGCTGCGCCTGTCCAAGGAGATCGGCGAGCGCACGAAGGAGCAGCTCGACGACCGCCAGCGCAAGTACATCCTGCGCGAGCAGCTGAAGACGATCCAGAAGGAGCTCGGCGAGGACGACGGTGCGGGCGAGGAGCTCGAGCACCTGGGCGTGCGGATCGGCAAGGCCGGCATGCCCGCCGACACCGAGGCCCATGCGCGCAAGGAACTGGCGCGCCTGCAGCGCATGGGCGAGCACTCGGGCGAGGCGCCGATGCTGCGCACCTACCTCGAATGGATGACCGAGCTGCCGTGGGCCGAGCCGCCGGCCACGGCGATCGATCTCGACGCCGCGCGCGCGGTGCTCGAGGCCGACCACCACGGCCTGGCCGAGGTCAAGCGCCGCATCGTCGAGTACCTGGCGGTGCTGAAGCTCAATCCGACGGGGCGCGCGCCCATCCTGTGCTTCGTCGGCCCGCCCGGCGTGGGCAAGACCTCGCTCGGCCAGAGCATCGCGCGCGCGCTCGGCCGGCCCTTCGTGCGCGTCTCGCTCGGCGGCGTGCACGACGAAGCCGAGATCCGCGGCCACCGCCGCACCTACATCGGCGCGCTGCCGGGCACCATCATCCAGGGCCTGCGCAAGGCCGGCGCGCGGCACTGCGTGATGATGCTCGACGAAGTCGACAAGCTCACCGTCAGCCCGCGCGGCGACCCCTCGGCGGCGCTGCTCGAAGTGCTCGACCCCGAGCAGAACTCGACCTTCCGCGACAACTACCTCGGCGTCACCTTCGACCTGTCGCGTGTCGTCTTCATCGCCACCGCCAACGTCATCGACCAGGTGAGCGCGCCCGTGCGCGACCGCATGGAGGTGATCGAGCTGCCCGGCTACACGCAGGAAGAGAAGCTCGAGATCGCGCGCCGCTACCTGGTCCGGCGCCAGCGCGAGGCCTGCGGCCTGCGCGAAGAGCAGGTGACGATCGCCGACGACGCGCTGCGCGCGGTGGTGGCCGACTACACGCGCGAGGCCGGCGTGCGCCAGCTCGAGCGCGAGATCGGCCGCCTGATGCGGCACGCGGCGATGAAGGTCGCCTCCGGCGCGAGCGAAGCGATCGCCGTCGGCGCCGCCGACCTCGACGCCATCCTGGGCGCCGCGCGCTTCGAGCACGAGACCGCGCTGCGCAGCGCACTGCCGGGCGTGGCCACGGGCCTGGCCTGGACGCCGGTGGGCGGCGACATCCTGTTCATCGAAGCCACGCGCGTGGCCGGCAGCGGCAGGCTCATCCTCACCGGCCAGCTGGGCGACGTGATGAAGGAAAGCGCGCAGGCCGCGCTGACGCTGGTGAAGTCGCGCGCGCCGAGCCTGGGCATTCCGAGCGCGATGTTCGAGGGCATCGACATTCACCTGCACGTGCCGGCCGGCGCCATCCCCAAGGACGGCCCGAGCGCCGGCGTGGCGATGTTCATGGCGCTGTCATCGCTGTTCGCCGACCGCGGCGTCAAGCCCGACGTCGCGATGACCGGGGAGATCAGCCTGCGCGGCCTGGTGCTGCCGGTCGGCGGCATCAAGGAGAAGGTGCTCGCGGCGCAGCGTGCCGGCGTCAAGTGCGTGCTGCTGCCGCTGCGCAACAAGAAGGACCTGCGCGACATCCCCGAGGCCACGCGCTCGGCGATCGAGTTCGTCTGGCTCGAACATGTGGACGACGCGCTGCGTGCTGCGTTGACCGGCCCGGCCGCGCCCCGGTCGCTGGGCGTGTGAGACGGGATCCAGCGCACGCCGTCGTGCATGCGGCCGGCCAGCCCTCCTGACCTCGAAGCGCGGCTGCGCTTCCTGCGCTCGCCCGCGGCTCACGAGCCCGACGCTGCGCGGCAGGCGGCCGTGCAGACCATCGAGACCCACATGTCGTGGGTGTTCATGGCCGGCGACCATGTGCTGAAGATGAAGAAGCCGGTGCGCTACCCCTACCTCGACTTCTCGACACTGGCCGCGCGCGAGTTCTGCTGTCGCGAGGAGGTGCGCTTGAACTCGCGGCTCGCGCCGGGTGTGTACGAGGGTCTGCGCGCACTGCATTGGGACGGGCAGGCGCTGACGCTGCTGCCTGAGTCGGCCCTGCCGGCCCCGGGGACCGTGCTCGACTGGCTGGTGCGCATGCGCCGCCTGCCCCGGTCGCGCATGCTCGACGCGCTCCTGGCCGCGCACGAGGCGACGCCGGCGCAAGTGAAGGCGCTGGCCGATCGCCTGCTCGCCTTCTACAAGGGGCTGCCGGCGGTCGCGATCACGGGCATCGAGTACGTCAGCCGCTTCGAGCGCGAGCAGATCGTCAATCGCGAGGTGCTGATGCGTGCCGAGTTCGATCTGCACGACGCGGCTGCCGCCTTGCGCGCGCTGGACCTGGGCCTGCGCGACAACGCCGTTCGGCTTCGCGAGCGGGCAGACAGTGGCCACATCGTCGAGGGCCACGGCGACTTGCGGCCGGAGCATGTCTGCCTGCTCGACCCGCCGGTGGTCATCGACGCGCTGGAATTCAATGCGGCGTTTCGCCAGGTCGATCCGCTGGACGAGATCGCCTACCTGGGCATGGAGTGCGAAGCCGCGGGCGCCGCGTGGATCGGTCCGCAGCTCGTCGGCTGCGTCGGTTCGGCGCTGGAAGTCGCGCAGCACGCACCGCTCATCGCCTGGTACACCGCCTTCCGTGCCCTGCTGCGCGCGCGCCTGGTCGCGGCGCACCTGCTGGAGCCGCAGCCGCGCCGCGCGGGCCATTGGCTGCCGCTGGCGCGGCGCTATGTGGGCCTGGCACTGCGCGCGCTGGCTGCGTCGTAGCGCTAAGGCGCCCAGCCGGCGTGACAGGCGCGGATCGACTGCGCGAACAGCGCGGCCACCGACACGCCATGGAGCTTGCGTGCCAGCGGGCCGTCTCCCGTCAAGCGGAACGGCGGCACGCTGTCGGTGACGGCCACCTCGGTGATGGCCGGGTCGGCCAGCGCGTCCGCTGCCGGTGCGATGAACAAGCCATGGGCGGCGACGGCGATGACGTCTTGCGCCCCGTGCTCGCGCAGGGCGAGCGCGCCGCGCCGCATCGTCTCACCGCTGGCGATGAGGTCGTCGAAGAGCAGCACCGATTGACCCTCGACCTCTCCGGCGACGAGATGGCCACCCGAAACCACGCCGGCGCTGCGCCGTTTGTCGATCATCGCGAAGCCGACCGGCCGCCGCAGGCGGACTTCGAGGTGCTCGCGCCACAGCAGCGCGCGTTTGACGCCACCTGGGTCGGGCGAAGCCACCGCAATCGGCCCGCGCTCGGCCCAGCGCTCGGCCAGGGCATCGAAGGCCGGGCAGCTGTCGATGTGCACCGTGGGGCAGCGAAATGCGCTCTGGAACGCGGCGACGTTGTGCGCTTCGAGCACGATCAGCTGCGCGGTGCCCATCGCCTCGAAGAGCTGCGCCACGTAGCGCAGCCCGAGCGGGTCGAAGGGCTTGGTTTGCCGGTCCTTGCGCGCGTAGGCCAGGTACGGCACCACCGCCGTCACACGCGCCGCGCCATGGTCGCGCAAGGTGGCCAGGAACATCAGCAGCAGGCACAGCTTGTCGTGCGGGCTGGCCTGCGGGCCGCCGTGCAGGCTGGCGATCACGAAGGCATCGGCGCCGCGCGGATCGACGAGCGGGCGCAGCTTGTGCTCTCCATCTTCGAAATTGCGGTCCTCGTGCGGCGACAGCGGCGCGCCGAGCTCGCGCGCCACGCCGGCCGCGAGCGCGGACCCAGGGTCGAGCGAGAAGAGCTGCAGGTCCATCGTCGGCTGTGCGGGCGACTGCGACGGCGCCGCGAAAGTGTCACGCATTCTGGAGCACCGGATGGCCGCACGCCGGCGCGCGCACCTGACAGACACCGCCGGCGTTGACCGCGCGCAAACCGACGCGATAGCCCTGGCCCGAACATGCGTTGCGGGTATGCGCCCGCTCCTGCCTCGGACCTGCCATGGCCATCGGCCCGGACGACCGCACTGCGACCCGTCGAACACAGCTCGTGCTGCTGGTGGCCGCCGCGGTGCTGGCCGGGCTGGCATTGGCCTGGCTGCTGATGCGACAAACCCCCGCCGTCGAGGGCCTGCTGCAGGTCAACGGCCGCATCGAAGGTGACCGTGTCACGGTGGCGCCCAAGTTCGCCGGGCGCGTGGTGGAGCTGGCCGTGCGCGAGGGCGACGTCGTGATGGCGGGCCAGGTGCTGGCGCGGCTGGACGGCCGGGCGGTGGGCGCCCGGCTCGATCAGGCGCTGGCCGCCGAGGCCAGCTTGCGCGCGCAGCTCGAGGCGCAGAAGTTCGCGCTCGGCCTGCTGCGCGCCGAGACGGCGCTTGCGGTGCAGGCGGCGGGTACGCGCGTTGCCGCGGCCGAAGCCGACCTGCGACGCGCCGAGGCGGCGCACGCGCAGGACGGGCGCGAGCATGCACGCGCCACCGAGCTGTCCGCACAGGGCTTCGTCGGCCCGCAGGCGCTGGAGCGTGCCGCGCTGGCGCTCAGGCAGTCGGGCGAGTTGCGCGACGCGGCGCGTGCCGCGCAGGGGCAGGCGCAGCAGGCGTTGCGCGACGCCGAGCTGGGGCCACAGCGCGTGCGCGCGCGCGAGGCCGAGCTCGCCGTCACGCGTGCGCGCTTGCAGGAGGCGGCCGCCGTGGCGGCCGAGGCGCGCAGCGCCCTGGAGGACCTGACCCTCGGCGCCCCGGTTGGCGGCACGGTGACCGGGCGCTTCGTCAACCTCGGCGAAGTGGTCAATGCGGGCACGCCCCTGCTCGAGGTGACCGACCTCGGCCGGCTCTACCTCAAGGCCTACCTGCCCGAGACGCAGGTCGGTCGCGTGCGGCGCGGCATGCCGGCGCGCATCCACGTCGACGCGTACCCCGGCGAGCCCTTCGCCGCGACGCTGCGTTATGTCTCGGCGCGCGCGGAGTTCACGCCCAAGGAGGTGCAGACGGTGGACGAGCGCGTGAACCTGGTCTACGAGGTGCGCCTGTACGTCGACCAGGACCCGGGCGGCCGGGTCAACCCGGGGCAGCCCGCCGACGGCATGATCCGCTGGCGCGACGGTGCGGCATGGCAGGCGCCGCGGCATTGATCCGCGACGCTGCCGACCCGGTGGTCTGCATCGACGGTCTGGTCAAGCGCTATCGGCGTCGCGAGGCGATCAACGGTGTCTCGCTGAGCGTGGCACGCGGCGAGCTGTACGGCCTGATCGGCGCCGACGGAGCCGGCAAGAGCAGCCTGTTCAAGGCGGTGGCCGGTGTGCTGAGCTTCGAGGGCGGCACGCTCAGCGTGTTCGGCCAGGGCATCACCAGCGAGTCCGACGCCGAGCGCGTCAAGCAGCGCATCGGCTTCATGCCGCAGGGCCTGGGCCTGAACCTGTACCCCGAGCTGAGCGTCGACGAGAACATCGACTTCTTCGCCGACCTGCGCGGCGTGCCGCGCCAGGTGCGGGACGGGCGCAAGGCGCGGCTGCTGGCCATGACGCGTCTCGAGGCCTTCCGGGCGCGGCCCATGAAGCAGCTCTCCGGTGGCATGAAGCAGAAGCTCGGGCTGGTGTGCACCCTCATCCACGAGCCCGAGCTGATCGTGCTCGACGAGCCGACCACCGGCGTGGACCCTCTGTCGCGACGCGACTTCTGGCGCCTGCTGCCCGAACTGATCCGCGAGCGAGGCATGACGGCGCTGGTCTCCACCGCCTACCTCGAGGAAGCAGGCCACTTCGACCGCGTGGGGCTGATGTACGGCGGCACGCTGCTGGCCCAGGGCGAGCCGGAACGGCTGCAGGAGCAACTCGCCGCGACCGTGGTCGTCATTGCCGAGGCAGGTGTGGAGACGGTGCGGCTGCTGGCGCAGGCCTTCGGACCCGTTGATCGCCATGGCACGAGCGCCACGGTGCTGGTGCTCACGCGTGATGTCGCCCAGGCGCTGGCCCGCGTGCGGGCCGCGCTGCCCGCCGGAGAAACGCTGCATCTGCAGGCGCGAGCGCCGGCACTCGAGGACCTGGTGGTTGCCCGCGTGCGCGAACTCGTGCCGCCGGCGGCCGCGCCGGCGCTGCGCACCGACGGCGGCTTCGGCGTGGCCGTCGAGCCTTCGCCCGCTTCGGCGTGCGCGATCGAGGCCGTCGGCCTGACGCGCGACTTCGACGGCTTCCGCGCGGCGGACCGCGTCAGCTTCCGCGTCGAGCGCGGCGAGATCCTCGGCCTGCTGGGGGCCAACGGCGCCGGCAAGACCACCGTGATCAAGATGCTGACCGGCATCCTGCCGCCCAGCGCCGGGCGGGGCCAGGTCGCAGGCGCCGACATGCGCCGCGCCTCGCGCCAGATCCGCCAGCGCATCGGCTACATGTCCCAGGCCTTCTCGCTCTATGCCGACCTGAGCGTGAGCGACAACGTGATGCTCTACGCCGGCATCTACGGCCTGGCCGGGCGCGCCGCGCGCGAGCGCGCGGCCTGGGTGGCCGAGCTTGGCGCGCTGGGCGCGCACCTGAACGACACCGCAGGCAGCCTGCCGATGGGCCTGCGGCAGCGCCTGGCGCTCGGGTGCGCGCTGTTGCACCGGCCGGCGGTGCTGTTCCTCGACGAGCCCACCTCGGGGGTCGACCCGCTCGGCCGGCGGCATTTCTGGAACATCCTCTCCTGGCTGGCGCGCGAGGAGCGGGTGGCCATCCTGCTGTCGACGCACCACATGGCCGAGGCCGAGCGGTGCGACCACCTCGTGCTGCTGTTCGATGGCCGCGTGGTGGCCGATGCTTCGCCGGCCGAGCTGAAGCAGCGGCTGCACGACGAGGCGGGCATCGCCGCGCTGGCGCGCAAGGAGTGGCGCGAGATCCTGCGCGACCGCATCTACCTGATGCTGGCGTTCGCGCTGCCGGTGGTGCTGATGCTGGTGTTCGGCCACGGCATGAGCCAGGAGGTGGAGCGCGCCGGCCTGGCGGTGCTCGACGAAGACCGCAGCGCCGACAGCCGCGCCTACATCGACCACTTCGCGAGGACGCATCACTTCCGCCTTCTCGGGGCGCTGCACTCGCCCTCGCAGATCGAGCCGCTGCTGGCCACCGGCAGCGCGCGGGTGATCGTGCGCATCGGCCCCGACTTCGCGCGCGAGATCCACCGCGGCGGCGTCGCCCGCGTGCAGTTCATCATCGACGGCACCTTCACCGCCCCGGCGCGCACGCTGCGCGGCTACGTGGAGGCGATCCACGCCGCGGCCGGCGCCGAGATCCGCGCCTCGGCGTTGGCGCGCCTGGCCGGCCGGCCGGCCGAACGCACGCTGGCGATGATCGAACCCGTGACGCTGCAGGTGCGCTACCTCTACAACGAAGAGGTACGCAGCATCTGGACCGTCGCGCCCTCGCTGCTGATGCTGATCCTGCTGATGGTGCCGCCGCTGCTGCTGGCGGTGAGCGTGGTGCGCGAGAAGGAGACCGGCGCGATCTACAACGTGCGCTGCTCGACCCTGACGCGCGCCGAGTTCATGTTCGGCAAGCTGCTGCCCAGCCTGGCGGTGTCGGCGGCCAATGCCGTGCTGCTGTGGGCCGTGGTGGTGTTCTACTTCGGCGTGCCCTTCAAGGGCAGCCCGTGGCTGCTGGCGCTCGGCAGTGCGCTGTACCTCGTGGGCACCAGCGCGCTCGGACTCCTGATCTCGCTGCTGGTGCGCAGCCAGCAGGCGGCGATCATCATCGCCACCATCACCGCCTCGATCGTGGCGATCCAGTTCTCCGGCCTGTTTGCGCCGGTGGAGTCCATGACCGGCGTGAACCTGTGGCTCGCGCGCGTGCTGCCTGCCAGCCACTACCGCGAGATCGTCATCGGCAGCTTTCTCAAGCGCAGCGGCCTCGAGGTGCTGCTCGCCGACTTCGCCTGGATCGCCGGCTTCGCCGTCGTCGTGCTGGTGCTGTGCCACGCGCTGTTTCGCAAAAGGACGGCGTCATGAGGCCGTCCGCCGCCTGGGAGCGGCTCGCGGTGTGGTGCGAGCAGGTGCGCGTGCTGATCGTCAAGGAGCTCAAGCAGCTGTTCAAGGATCGCGCGCTGTTTGCCTATACCGTCTTCATCTTCACGCTCGACGTGATGCTCGCCGCCGGCGCCGCGTCGGTCGAACTGCAGCGCGCGCCGCTGGCGGTGGTGCAGGGGCAGCCGAGCGCGGCCGGCCGCGAGCTCGTCGGGCGCTTCCGGCCGCCGCACTTCGAGTTGCGCCGGCACCTCGCCGATGCGCGCGAGGCCTCGGCCCTGCTCGACCGCGGCGACGTTCGCGCGGCGATCGTCCTGCCCGAGCAATTCCAGGACGATCTCGCGCTCGGCCGGCGCACCGAGGTGCAGTTGCTGGTCGACACCGCGCACGCGAACCAGGGCTTCCTCGTCGCGAGCTACGCCGCCCGCATCACCGCCGAGTTCGGCGCCGGGTGGGCCGAGCGCACGCTGCTGCGCGAGGGCGTCGATCCGACGCGCCTGCCGCAGCTGCGCGCCGACATCCGCTATGCCTACAACGCCAGCCTGAACGAGACCTGGTTCAACACGGTGTCGGAGTGGCTGACGATGCTCACCATCGCGGCCATCGTGCTGCCCGCGGCCGCGTTGGTGCGCGAGCGCGAGCGCGGCACCATCGAGCAGCTGCTGGTGGCGCCGCTGGCGCCACTGCAGGTGGTGCTGGGCAAGGTGCTGGCGATGGTGCTGGTGATGCTCGCCGGCACCGCGGTGGCGGTGCTGGGCGTGATGCACGCCGGCTACGGCGTGCCGCTGCGCGGCAGCGTGGCGCTGTTCTTCGCGGTGGTGGCGCTGTTCACGATGGCCTGTGCCGGCGTCGGCATCGTCGCCTCGGGCTTCGCACGGAATTCCGGGCAGATGGGGCTGATCGTCATCCTGGTCGTGGTGCCGATGGTGATGCTCTCGGGCACCTGGAACATGGTCGAGAGCATGCCCGGCTGGCTGCAGGGGCTGACCGAGTTCTCGCCGCTGCGCCACTTCATCGTGCTCGCCTACGGCATCCTGATCCGCGGCGCCGGGCTGGACGTGCTGTGGCCGGCGCTGCTGGAGATGCTGGCCCTGGGCGCGGGCCTGTTTGCGATCGGCGTGCTGCGCTTTCGCCGGCAGTTCCGTTGAGGCGGGTGTCGCTCGCCTGCGCGGGATCCGTCGCGCGCCTGGCCCGCGCACGATCGCTCATATCAAGCCCGAGCGGGGGGTCTGACGCAGAAGGCGAATGATTTCGCCGCATGCTTGCGTGTCCTCAACCGCCGCTGCGGTGATCTGCCTAGAACCTGCCTCGAAGTGCTGAACCTTCCGGTCACGGCGACAGGCGAAGCCATGAACCACCACCGCAAGGAAGTCGAGTTCGCAGGCCGCTTGCTGATGCTCGGCTTCGGGTGCATCGGCCAGGCCACGCTGCCGCTGCTGCTGCGCCACATCGCGATGCGGCCCGATCAGGTGCTGGTCGTCAAGCCCCATGAGCGTGATCTCGAGGTGGCGCGCGAGTACGGGGTGCTGAGCCTGGTGACGCCGCTGGACGCCGACAACCTGCGGCAGGTGCTGGCGCCGCTGCTCGCGCCCGGCGACTTCCTGCTCAACCTGTCGGTCGACGTCAGCAGCGTCGCGCTGCTGGCGTTGGCGCGCGAGCGCGGCGCGCTCTACCTCGACACCTGCATCGAACCCTGGGCCGGCGGCTACCTCGACGCGGCGCTGACGCCCGCGCAGCGGACCAACTACGCCCTGCGCGAAGCCGCGCTGGCGTTGCGCAGCCCCGGGCGCAACGGCCCGACCGCCGTGCTGACGCACGGTGCGAATCCGGGCCTGGTGTCGCACTTCGCCAAGCAGGCCTTGCTCGACATCGCCGCAGCCACGGGCGCGGCGCGGCGGCCGCCGCGCAAGCGCGAGGGCTGGGCGCGCCTGGCGCAGTCGCTCGGCGTGCGCGTGATCCACATCGCCGAGCGCGACACCCAGGTCGGTACGCAGCGCAAGTGCGCCGACGAGTTCGTCAACACCTGGTCGGTCGAGGCCTTCGTCGACGAGGGCACGCAGCCGGCCGAACTCGGCTGGGGAAGCCATGAGCGGCACTTCCCGGCCGACGGCGCGCGCCACACCGCCGGCTCGATGGCCGCGATCTACCTCAACCGCCCGGGCGCCGGCACGCGCGTGCGCACCTGGACGCCGCTGGCCGGGCCGCAGCTGGGCTACCTGATCACCCATGCCGAATCGATCTCGATCGCCGACCAGCTGACGCTGGGCGACCCGATCAACCCGAAGTACCGACCGACCGTGCACTATGCCTATCACCCCTGCGACGACGCCGTGCTGTCGCTGCACGAGCTGGCAGGTCGCCATTGGCGCAAGCAGGCTCGCAGCCGCGTGCTCAAGGACGAGATCGCCTCGGGCGTCGACGAACTCGGCGTGCTGCTGATGGGACATGCCCGCGGCGCCTACTGGTACGGCTCGCAGCTGAGCATCGCGCAGGCCCGCGCGCTGTGCCCGCACAACAGCGCGACCAGCCTGCAGGTCGCAGCGGCAGCCATGGCCGGCGTCGTCTGGGCGCTGGAGAATCCGGCGCGCGACATCGTCGAGCCCGACGACCTGCCCTACGACGAGGTCCTGCGCATGTGCCGCCCCTATCTCGGCGACGTGGTTGGCGTCTTCAGCGACTGGTCGCCGCTCGTCGCGCGCGACTGGCCGTTCGAGGAGGACATCGATCGCCACGATCCGTGGCAGTTCAAGAACTTCCGCGTCGTTTGAGCTCGCGACGGCTCAGCAGGCCAGCGCGTCGCGCAGGCGGTACCAGGCCAGGCCGAGCCGCAGCGCCGGCGTGCACAGCCAGCGTCCGCCGGGATAGGCATGGTGCTGCAGGCGCGCAAAGACGTCGAAGCGCGAGGCATCGCCCGCCATCGCCTCGGTCACCAGGCGCCCGGCGACGCCGGTGAGCGCGAGGCCGTGGCCCGAGAAGCCTTGCAGGTAGTAGACGTTGGGCGCGCGCGTCGCGGCGGCCGGCAGGCGGCCGAAGTCGGGCGCGCGGTTCATCGTTACGTCGACCACGCCGCCCCACACATGCTCGATGCGGGCGCGCGCCAGTTGCGGAAACACCCGCAGCATGCGCCGGCGCATCGTCCCGGCCAGATCCGCCGGCCGCGACCCGGCGTGGCTCTCGCCGCCGCCGAACAGCATGCGGCGGTCCTTCGACACGCGGAAATAGTCGAGCACGAAGTTGTTGTCCGACACCGCCGAGCCCGACGGAATCAACGAGTCCGCCAGCGCCTCGGGCAGAGGCTCGGTCGCGAGCATGAAGGTCTCGACCGGCATGACCCGGTCCTCGAGCCACGAAGACAGGCCTTCGAGGTAGGCGTTGCCGGCCAGCAGCACCTGGCGCGCGCTCAGCACGCCGTGCGGCGTGACGAGGCGCGGTCGCTCGCCTGGCTCGAGCGCGGTCACTCGCGTGCCCTCGTGGATCGACACGCCGAGCGACGCGGCGCCGCGTGCCAGGCCGCGCGTGTACTTCAACGGGTGCAGGTGGCCCGAGCGCGGGTCGTGCAACGCGCTGTGAAAGCGCGGGCTGGCCACCCAGCTGCCGATCTCGTGCGGGCCGATGCTCCGCAACGGGTAGTCGTAGTGCCGCGCGAGTCGATCGGCCAGCGCCTCGAGGCCGCGGCCACGGCGTGCGTTCACCGCGGCCATCAGGTAGCCGCTGCGCCACTCGCTGTCGATGGCAAAGCGGGCGCAGCGCTCGTGGATGATGTCCAGCCCCTCCAGGCTGGCCGCCCACACGCGGCGCGCGTCGACCAGGCCCACCTGGCCTTCGATCACCCGCGGGTCGCAGCCAAGGCCGTGGATGACCTGGCCGCCGTTGCGGCCGCTGGCGCCGTGGCCGACCTCGTGCGCTTCCAGCACCGTGACCTGGAAGCCGCGGTCCGCCAGTTCGATCGCGGCCGAGAGCCCGGCCAGGCCGCCGCCGACGATCGCCACGTCGCACTGCGCCGATCCGTCCAGGCGCGGGAAATGCGGCTCGCGCGTCGAGGTCGCTGCGTAGTACGAGTCGCGGGCGAGTTCGCGATCGGCTTCGAGCAAGCTCATGAGGACATGGCCCCGCTGCAGGAAGTCGGTGCCGACCTGCTGCCCCACGCGCGCCGCCGGCCAGGCCGGCCGCGCCGGTCAGTGAGTCAAGGGGGCAGCCTTGGGCTCGGCCGCCGCGGCCTCACCCGCCAGTGCCGCCTCGGCCGCCAGCCAGTCGTCGACGTCATGCCCCTCCGCTTGCCCGCGGGCCAGGTAGAGGGCGTAGGCCGCCTCGCGGATGCGCATCTCGCGGGGCGAGTCGGCTTGTGGCCCGACCGCCTGCGCCTGACCATCTCCCGTCGCCACCATGGCGAGCGACGGTCTTTCGATCAGCGCGCGTGTCTTCGCATCGCCATCCCGAGTCTGTTGCATGTCCTTCTCCGGTGAAGCCCACACCCTCGCCACGTGCCACGCCGCCACGAGACGACTTCTCTTTCTCCTAGCGCACCAGCAGCACCGGCACCTTCGATTCGTGCACGACGCGTTACGCCACCGAGCCCAGGATGAGCCTACCCATCGCGCCCCGGCCTCGCGTGCCCATCACGATCTGGCCGGCGCCCGTAGCCGCCGCCGCACTCAGGATCTCCGCCGAGGATTCAACCGCCCCCGGAGTCGCCCGGGATTGATCACACTCAATGCGCATCGCGGCTTGCCGGGTAGAGTGGTTCCGTCGTCAAGAAGACGGATCAAACCGAAAACTTGGTGGCGAAGTTGAGGGATTCCCCGAAAGGGGAAGACCCGTGGTGTTCCGACACCATGGTGGATGGGGGCATCCTCAGACTGGCCGGGCGTGCAAGCGCAGGGCCGGGGGCTCTCACCGGGCCCGTCAGGCGGTCACGTCTGGCGGGCCTTTCGCTTTCTTGTGCGCGGGCGCGGGCGCGCCGCGCTCAGCCGACCTGCACCACCAGCGAGCGCCGCCCCACGCGGCAACTGCTCACCTCGACGCGCACGCTGCCCTTGCCCGAGGTGAGCAGCGTCACGAAGCGCTCGTGGCCGTTGCCGCGCGTCCAGGGCGCGAAGACGCTCGGGCCGCCGTACAGGCCCGCGCCCCAGCCGTCGAGGTGGCCGAGTTCGAGCACCGCCTCGGTCGGCGCGAGCAGCTGCACGCCGCCCTCGGCGCGGGCGGTCAGGCGCAGCGGCTCCGAGTGCGGCAGCGCCTTCGCCGAGGGCAGGCCGAAGCTGCCGAGGTAGCCGCGGTTGACGATGCGGATGTCGGTGCGCGTGTGGCCGTCGCTCTTCTCCTGCTTGACGACCTCGATACCGACGCGCGGCGCCAGCGCCGCCACGCGCAGGAAGGCGGCGCTCTGCGCGCGGCAGGTTTCGTCCAGCCGCTCGAAGGGCGGGTTCCACAGGCCCACGCGCGGGTCGAAGCCGTTCACCTCCACCTCGCCGAGCTGGGGATGCGCCACCCTCTTCCAGCTGCCGAAGATGCGCCCGGCGTTGTGCTGGCGGTCGAACTCGGCGAGCGCGCGCATGTCCTTGCGCGCGAACTTCGAGTAGTGGTCGACGAAGGGCTTCTTGCGCTCGATGCCCAGTTGCTTGAACAGGTCCCACAGCTCCACCACGTAGGCGAGCGCGCCGCGCTGGTGGTAGGCGTAGTCGGAGAGGTCGCCGTGCAGCGGCTTCTCGGGTTCGTAGAGGAACTCGTGGAAGCCGCTCACGGTGGCGTAGCCGGTGTGCTCGGTCATCCAGGCCTCCACCTGCTCGAAGATGGCGAGGTCGCCCGGGTTCATCTTCGAGTCGGGCTTGTCGCCGAGCGGCCGGATGAGCACCCCGCCGAAGGTGTGCAGGTTGAGCCACACCATGATGTTCGGATGCTTCGTCGCGAAGTCGAGCACGGCGCGCGTCTCCGGCGCGCTGCCGGGGTAGGGGCCGGCACCTTCCTGCTGCGGCTCGGGCGCCCAGGTGTAGGGGAAGTTGCGGTTGAAGTCGTACAGGTTGTCCGAGAGGAAGTGCGGCGAGGGGATCGTGCGGCCGTCGAAGTTGGCGATGTGGCCTTCGGGGAAGAGGCGGTAGTAGGGGCCCGGGTCTTCGGGCAGGCGCGCCACCATCACGGGCGGCTCGATCACCTGGCCGTCTTCGCCGCGCAGCTCGACGAGTTCGCCCTCGGGGTCGCGCTGGCGCATGTGGCCGGCCTGGCCGTCGCCGTCGACATCGCCGGCCACCCAGCGCGCGTGGCCCTGGGCGACGCGGTCGTCGTGCGGGCTCGAGCGCACGTAGCGGCCGCGCTTGAGCACCTCCTCGGCACCGTCGGGCGAGATGCGCGGCACGACGTAGAAGAGCGTCTCGCGCAGGGCCTCGGCCATGTGCGCCGGCAGGGGCTTGCCGCCCGCCTCGCTGGCGCCGGCGTGAATGGCGAGGATGTCCTCGGCCATCGCCAGCGCGACGCTCGAGCCGCAGACCTCGCTCGCGTGCATGTTGCCGTCGATCCAGACGGCCGGGCGGGCCTCGTCGGGGTCACGGCCGATGGTGAGCAGCGGGATGTCGCGGCCGGCCGCGCTCTTGCCGAGGCTGCCCAGATGCGCGAGGCCGGGGTGCGCCTTGGCCCAGCGGCTCAGCTGGTCGAGGAGTTCGGCGTGGTCGAGGTACTTCTGGCGGAACATGCGGTCTCCGTGGCGGGCGGGTTGTGGGACAAGAGGGGGCAAGGGAGGAGCAGGGGGCAAGGCAAGATGCTGCCTCATCCGGCGGCCGCGCCGTTTCGGCGTCGTCGGAGTCGCCCCGCCTTGCTTCGGGAGCGCCCCTGCCTCGGGAGCGTTGCGCAGACGGACCCGGGCATCGTCGCGTCGTGGGCGCCGGCGGGCAATCGCCAGGAGGCGGGCCCCCGAGAGGTGGGCACCCCGATGCGGGCGCCCCGAGGCGAGCGCCCTGCCGGGCGATCGCGATGCGCGGCGCGCTGCTGGGTTCCTCACCTCCCGGCCGCGCCGGCCCGGCCGCGGCGCTTCGCGGTGTTCTCCGCCGCCGAGCCTCGGTTGACCGCTTCTTGACCCAGTTCAAAGTTGAAGGGCCCGGCCGCGGTGCAAGCTCGCTGCGCATGGGTTCGATGACTTTGCGCGCGTTCCTCACGCGCCTCATCTGGCTGTGCATGCTGCCGCCGATCGCACTGGCGGTGTGGTTGGGGTTCGACCTCGTGCGCGCGACGCAGCTCAGCGGCGCGAGCGCGGCCGACCGGCTGGCGCACAACATCGCCTCGGCGATCGATCACGAGCTGGAGGGCCGGATGGGTGGGTTGCGCATGCTCGCCGCCTCGCCGCTGGCCGACGCCGCCGCCGACTGGCCGATGCTGTATCGCGAGGCGCAGGGCTACCGCGAAAGCTTCGGGAGCGACGTGCTCTTCGGCCAACTCGATGGCCGGATGCGCTTCCACACCGCGCGGCCGCTCGGCGAGGCGTTGCCGCCGATGCCGCGGCCCGAAGGCCGGTCGGCGGTCGCGGAGGCCACGGCCAGCGGCCGCCCGGCCGTGGGCGATCTCTTCCTCGGCCCCATCGCGGGCGAGCCTCTGGTTGCGGTGGCGGCCCCCGGCCAGCGCGAGGGCAACGCCGCGTTCGTGATGCTCAGCGTGCTGCCGGCCCGCCGCTTCACCGAGCGGCTGGAGGCCTTCACCGTGCCGCAGGGCTGGGCGATCGAGTTGCGCGACAGCCGCGGCCAGACGATCGCCCGTCGTGGTGCCGCACCGGCAGTCCGTGCGAACCGCGTCGCCCTCCCGCTCGCCGCTGCGCCCTGGACGCTCGTGCTCGAGGTGTCGCAGGCCGAGATCGTCGGGCCGATCGCTCGCGCCGCGCTGGCAGTGATCCTGGCCGTCATCGGCGCAGCGCTCGCCGGCCAGCTCGGCGGTCGCTGGGCCAGCCGCCGCCTGGCACGCTCGGTGCACGCGCTGGCCGAACCGGGCGCGCCGCGGGCCACCGACGCTGCCGGCATCGTCGAGGTCGACGCCGCGCGGGCGGCGCTCGAGGAGTCGCGCACGGCGCTGCGCCTGCGCGAGGCGCAGTTGCGCGGCATCCTGAGCTCGGCCAGCGAGGCCATCCTCACGGCGGAAGACGGGCAGCGCATCGTGATGGCCAACGACGCCGCGGCGCGCATGTTCGGTGCCGACGTGGCGGCCCTCACCGGACGGCCGCTCGAGAGCCTGATTCCACCCCGCCACCGCAGCCGGCACAGCGCGGCGATCGCCGCCTTCGGCGAGACCGGCCGCAGCGCCAGGAGCATGGGAGGCGACGGTCCCGTGCTGCACGCCCTGCGCACCGACGGGACGGAGTTCCCCGTCGAAGCGGCGATCTCGCACGTCGTCGTCGACGGCCAGCACCTGTACACGGTGATCCTGCGCGACATCAGCGAGCGCCTGCGCGCCGAGCGCGCGCTGCAGCATTCGAAGGCGCAGCTGCAGCGCCTGCTGGCGGCGCGGGACCGCGTGCAGGAAGAAGAACGCAAGCGCATCGCGCGCGAGCTGCACGACGACCTGCAGCAGACGCTGGCGGCGATGCTGATGGAGGCCGAACTCGCGCGCACCGGCCTCGAGGGCGAAGCGCCGGCGGTGCGCGAGGCGCTGGCGCGGCTGCAACGCCTGGCGACCGGCGCCATCGTCTCCGCCCGGCGCATCGTCAACGACCTGCGGCCGCAGATGCTCGAGGAGCTCGGCCTCGTCGCGGCGCTCGAGCAACTGGCGGGTCGCTTCAGCGAGCAGACCGGCCTCGCCTGCGAAGTCGAGCCCGACCACTTCAGCTCGGAGGAGGGACCCCACGGTGCCGCGGTGGATCTGTGCCTGTTCCGCGTCGCACAGGAGGCGCTGAACAACGTGGCCAAGCACGCGCAGGCGCAACGCGTGGTGATCCGGCTGTCGATCGCCGCCGACGGCCGGCGCACGTTGACGGTGGCGGACGACGGCCGCGGCATCGCGCCGGCCGACCGCGGCCGCGGCGCCTCGTTCGGCCTGCTCGGCATGGCCGAGCGCGTGCACGCCATCGGCGGCACGCTGCAGATCGAAGGCCGGCCCGGCGAGGGCACGCTCGTGCGCGTGGAGGTGACGCCCCCGGCAGGCTCGGCCTCGCCGGAGGCCACGCCGGCGCCCGCGCCGGCGCCGGCGTCCTTGCCGGCGCTCGCCGTTGCCCCCGCGCCGGCGCCGCCGCCCGTGCCGGCTTGCTGAGGTTCGGCAGGTGCCGGGACACCAGCGACCGCCAGAGGCCTCGGGGCGCAGGCGGCCACCTCGCCGTTGAGCCTGCGCAATCGTCGCCTCGCCGGGCAACGCATCATGGCCTGGGTCGAGGCATGCATCCGTGGGGCGGCGAAGCGAATGAAGGTGGCGTTGATCGAGGACTCGGTCGATGTGCGCAACGTGCTGGCGCGCATGATCGCCACGATCGAAGGCGTCGAACTCGCCGGCGAGGCCGAGGATGTCGCGGGCGCGCTCGCCCTGGTCGATCGCACGACGCCGGACGTCGTCGTGCTCGACGTCGAGTTGCGCGACGCCGGGCGGGGCATGGACGTGCTGCGGCACTTGCGCCGCGCACGGCCCGGGGTGGAGGTGATCGTGCTGTCCAACTTCGGCTGGAACGCGATACGAGAGGCATTCATCGACGCCGGCGCCGTGGCGTACTTCGACAAGGCCTTCCAGTTCGGGCACGCGCTCGATTGGCTGCGTGACCGCCAGGCGCGCGCGCCGCGGGCGCACGCCTGAGATCTGATCCGAGTCTGCCGCCCAGGCACCCGCGCTGACGGCGAGGTCGCCCAGCGCCAACGTCGCCGCGTTTGCAGGGTGGCGCGGCGCAGCGGCCGCCCTCAGGGCAGCTGGTGCAACACCAGCGGCAGCACCGCGGTGGCACCGGCCTCGCGCAACAGCGCGGCCGCCACGGTCATGGACCAGCCGCTGCGGTAGCGCGTGTCGATCAGCAGCAGCGGTCCGGCCGGTACCTCCACGCCGGGCCGCAGCGCGAGGGCCTCGAGGAGCGCCGCCACCCTTGCGCCCGAAGCGGTGTCGGCGGCTTCGGCACCCGGCGTGGGGCCGGCGAGGCGCAGCGCGTCGACGAGCGGCAGCCGGCCCAACGAGGCCACGTGCGAAGCCACCGAGCGGTTCAACTGCGCGTGCAGCATCGAGGGCATCGGCACCACGGCCATGGGCCGCGAAGCCCAGGTGCGGCGCCAGCGGCCGAGCACCGCAATGACACCTTCCAGTACGGGCCGCAGGACCGCTGCGTCGGGCCCGTCGTGCGCACCGTGCCCGTCGGCCGCCGCGAACACCGGCTGCAGCACCTCGGCCCAACCGGGGTCGTCGGCGAAGGCCAGGGCGCGGCCTTCGCTGCAGCCGACGATGCGGCCCTTGCGCGGGCCGCCCGAAGGCCAGAGCTTGCGCGGCTCGATGGCCACGTCCTGCCCACGGGCGAAAACACGCGCCGCTTCGACGCGTGCGGCGCTCGGCCGCGCCCCCGGGCCCGGCAGCCGGCCTGTGCAGACGCTGCAGCGGCCGCAGCCCGTGGGCTCGGGATCGTCCAGCGCTTCCTGCAGGAAGCGCATCAGGCACCCCGTGCCGGCGGCGAACGAGCGCATGAGACCCGCCTCGCGCTCGCGCACGCGGGCCAGTGCCGACCAGCGCTCGGCGTCGTACGTCCATGGCTTGCCCGTGAGCGCCCAGGCCGAGCCGCTGCGCTGCACCACCTCCTCGACGGCGAGGATCTTCAGCAGGCCCTCGAGCCGGCCGCGCCGGATCGTGGTGGCGTTCTCCAGCTCCATCAGGGTCTGCGGCCTCGTCTCGAGCGCGCCGAGGATCTTGCCCACGCGCTCCGGGTCCGGCACGCCGGCCGTCGCGAAGTAGGCCCAGATCTGCTCGTCGGTCTCGGCCGGCAGCAGCACGGCCGGCGCTTGCGCCAGCGCGCGGCCGGCGCGGCCCACCTGCTGGTAGTAGGCCACCGGCGAGGCCGGCGAGCCGACGTGGATGCAGAAGGCGAGATCGGGCTTGTCGTAGCCCATGCCGAGCGCCGAGGTGGCAACCACCGCCTTCAGCGCGTTGCGGCGCAAGGCGTCCTCGATGCCTTCGCGCACGGTGGTGTCCAGGCTGCCGTGGTACGCCGCCACCTCGAAGCCGCAGGCGCGCAG
This sequence comes from Burkholderiales bacterium, assembly GCA_016223165.1. Lineage (GTDB taxonomy): Bacteria > Pseudomonadota > Gammaproteobacteria > Burkholderiales > Burkholderiaceae_C > Rubrivivax. The sequence continues at coordinate 746,381 of JACRPO010000009.1, read as the reverse complement.
GAAGCCCGCCAGCCGCTCGGTCTCGGCGACGGTGAGCGTGTAGACGATGCCCGAGCCCGCGAACAGGTCCAGCGCATCGGCGACCCAGGCATAACGTTCCAACGACGTGAGCCCCGGCACCACGGCCAGGCGCAGCGACGAACGCGCGAGCGAGCCGCGGAAGGTGAGCGTCTGCGGCCCCAGCTGGCGCGCGATGTCCAGCGTCACGCGCTGGTTGGCCGTCGCGGTGGTGGCGAGCACCGGCGTGTCCGCGCCGATGCCCACCAGCGTCTTGGCCAGGCGCTGGTAGTCGGGGCGGAAGTCGAAGCCCCAGTCGGAGATGCAGTGCGCCTCGTCGATCACCACGAGCCCGGTCGCGGCCACGAGGCCGGGCAGGCGCTGCGCGAAGCCCGGATTGCCCAGCCGCTCGGGCGAGACGAGCAGCGCGTCCAGGCGGTCGCCGGCGATGTCGTCGAAGACCGCGTCCCAGTCGTCGAGGTTGGTGGAATTGACGGTGGCCGCGCGCACGCCGGCCTTCGCCGCGGCGGCGACCTGGTCGCGCATCAGCGCCAGGAGCGGCGAGACGATGAGCGTGGGCCCCTTGCCGGCGGCCCGCAGCGCCGATGTCGCGGCCCAGTAGACGGCGGACTTGCCCCAGCCGGTGGCCTGCACGACGAGCACGCGGGCGCGCTGCTCGACCAGCGCCGCCACCGCCGCGGTCTGGTCTTCGCGCGGCCGTGCCGCCGGGCCGGCCATCGCGGCGAGGACCCGGCGCAGGTGGTGATCAGCGGCACCCATGCGGGATTGTGGGCCGCCTTCTCGCCGCGTTCCCGCTTGCCGCCATCACGGCCCCTGACGGTTCGGCCGACTGCGGTGCATCATGGGCGACCTGGTGGTGGAGAGGGTGAGGGATCCGGGCGGATACTGCCAAACTGGCAGAGGCGGCATACCGGCGAGGTCGACGCCCAACCGGGCGTCGCGACTCTCGCAGCCATGACCCCGCAGTCGGGCTTGGCATGCCCAGGTCGGGAGCAGGCCAGGGGCCCGGCAAGGCGCCGGGTCACCGGCCCCGCCGCCCCACCGACACCTCGGGCGGCGCCGCCGGCGCCACGCTCGCGCCCGGCAAGGCGTCGAGCAGCACCCGCGCGTCGGTGCTCAGGTCGCGATTCGCTCGCAGCGCGTCGACCAGGAAGTTGACGAAGTGGCGAACCCGCGCCGGCAGACCGCGCCGGCTCGGATAGTGCACGAACACGTGATGGCCGTGCCCGAGCCAGTCGGGCAGCAGCGGCACCAGCGCGCCGGCGCGCAGCAGCGGCAACACCAGCGGCAGCGGCGCGCACGCGAGCCCCTGCCCGTGCAGCGCCGCGGTGACGAGCGTCGTGAGGTCGTTGCAGGCGAAGTTGCCGTGTACCGCCATCGGCGTGCGCGCGGCACCCAGGACCCACGGCAACGCGCGCCCGCTGCCACGCGAAGAGAGGCACAGGCAGTTGTGGCCCGCCAGGTCGTCGGGCACGCGCGGCGTGCCCCGTGCGGCCAGGTACGCCGGGGCGCCGCACACCACGAACGGCAGCGGCGCGATCTCGCGCGCGACCATGCTGCCGTCGCGCAGCATGCCGACCCGGATGCCGACGTCATAACGCTCCGCGATCATGTCGCTCAGCGCGTCGTCGATGTCCAGCTCGATCCGGATGCGCGGATACCGGCTGCTGAACTGCGGCAGCAGCGGCGCGACGTATTGGCGGCCGAAGGGCGACACGGAGGTCACGCGCACGACGCCCGTGGGTGCGCCGGCACTGTCCTTGACCTGGGCGTGCGCGCTCGCGAGCGCCTGCAGCGGGCCGGCGCAGCGCTCGTGAAACAGGCGCCCCTCCTCGGTCAGGCCCAGCCGGCGCGTCGAGCGCTGCAGCAGCCTCACGCCCAGCTCGCGCTCGAGCCGCTGCACGTTCTTGCTCACCGCCACCGGCGTCACGCCGAGCTCACGTGCGGCCCCCGCGAAGCTGCCCGCCGCGACCGTCTTGACGAAACCGAGCACGCCGCGCAGGCTCTGCATGATTGCAAACCTCAGGTTTGCAAACAGTGTAGCTGCGGGCCTCTACCCGAAGCCGCTGCGGGTGTCGAACATGGCGCCATGTACGCAAAGTTCGCTCTGCTGCTCGCCGCGCTGCTCGCCAGTGCCGCGGGCTTCGCGGGACCGGAGCACCCGCCAGGCGTCGCGATGATCGAGGTCAACCACGCCGGTCGCAACGCCGCCAGCGCGATCTGGTACGAAGCCGCAGGCGATGCCGCCGCCCAGACGCAGTCGATACGGCTGCCGCTGCGCCCGATACCGCTGGCGCGAAATGCCGCCCCTGCGCCGAACCACGGCCGGCGAGCGCTGATCGTGCTGTCGCACGGCAACTGGGGCGGCCCCTACTCGCAGGCCTGGCTGGCGGCGCGGCTGGTCGCAGCGGGGTTCGTCGTGCTGTCCACCTCGCACCCGGGCACCACGGGCGACGACCAGAGCGCCGCCGGACGCTGGCGCCTGTGGGACCGGTCAAGCGACGTCACGGCGGCGCTGACGCGGCTGCTCGAGCATCCCGAATGGTCCGTCCTGGTCGATCCGCAGCGGATCGGGTTCGCAGGCCACTCGTTCGGCGGCTGGACAGGCGTCAGCCTCGCCGGAGGACGCTATGACCCCCTGCGGCAGCGGGCGGCGTGCGAGACGATGGCGAAGAAGGATCTCTATTGCGACAGCACGCTGAAGGACGACCTGCAAGGCGTGGAGATCGCCGACGCGTCCGCGTCGTACGCGGACCCACGCATCAAGGCCTTCTACCTGATGGCCGCCGGGCCGGCGGCAGGCTTCTCCGACGCGTCCTTGCAGGCGATTCGCGCGCCGTTCGTCGTCGACACGGCGGACTTCGACGAGGTGCTCGACGCGCGCCACCACTCGAGCCCGCTGGCCCGGCGCATCCATCAGGCGCGCGAGATCGTGCGCTCCGCCGGCCACTTCGCCTACGTGCCGCTGTGCAGGCCGTTCGTCGGTGCCATCGCGGCACGCGCCGCCGGCCTGCCGATCTGCGACGACGCCCCGGGTGTCGACCGGGCCACCGTGCATCGGCAGGTCGCGGCCGACGTGGTGGCCTTCTTCGACGCGGTGCTGCGGCCCTGAAGGGCCGGGCCGCATGCCGGCGACGCTACTTCCGGTGCCGCCGATAGAACGTGAGCGCGTTCTTGAACATCACCTTGTCGCGCACGGCGTGGCCGAACGGGGCGAGATATTCCTCGGCGATGGCGATCTGCGCCTCGAACGTCCCGTGCAGGCCGATCACCGGCCAGTTGCTGCCCCAGACCAGGCGGTCCGCGCCGAAGGCGGTCATCAGCACGTCGAAGTGCGCCTTGTAGGAGGCAAGGTCCGTCGGAGAAGGGAAGACGACGTCGCCGGGGGCGTACATGTCATAGAAGGAAGAGAACTTCATGTGCAGGTTCGGGCACACGTCGGCCAGGCGCCGGATCTCGAGCTCCCAGGTCGGGTCGACCGGCGGCGGCCCCTTGGCGCCGCCGAGGTGGTCGATGATGATGCGCAGGTCGGGCACCGCCGTGCACAGCGCCTGCACCTGGTCCTTCGGGTTCTTCGTCCCACGGCTGATGATGTCCAGCGTCATGCCGCGCCGGGCCAGGTCGCGCAGGCTCGCGAGCTGCGCCGGGCTGAGCGTGATGCCTTCGGCCGGGCCGGTGAGGTAGCCGCGGATGCCCACGAAGCGCGGGTCACGCGCGAAGCGGGCCAGGTCGTGCGCGAAGGTCGACGCACCGATCTCGAGGTTGCCGACGAAGAACGCGTAGAACGGCTGGTGCCTGACCAGATCGAGGATCCACTGGTTGTCCTCGACGATGCCGCTGGCTTCCACGATGCCGGCCAATACGACGCCGTTGGCGCGCGCCACGGCGGTGTACTCGGGCGGCAGCACGTCGCGGTAGATCGGCCCTTCGGCCGGCGTGGGCCACGGCACGCCACCCGGCCGCGTCACCTGCCAGAAGTGGATGTGGGTCTCGACGATGGGCCGCTTGCCGGGTGGCGCGGCACGTTCGGCGTATTCGATCTTCGCTTGCAGCAGGCGGCTGTCCGCGTCGTCGTGTGCGTGCGCCGAGAATGCCAAGGTCACGCCTGCCAACGCTGTCGCCGTTGCGGCCCAGCATAGCAGGGCCTTCTTCACGATCCCCATCATCTGTATCTCCTTGTCCGGTTGACCGGTGTGCTGCTCGAGAGTGGAAGTTCAAACCTCCTCGCCATGGCCGTTGCGTGCAGCCGCGGTCGGTGGAGGACGCTTAAGGGGCGGTGCCTCGAGCACGACACCGCCTTGGGGCACGGGATGGCCACGAGGGGCCTGCGTCGCAGCGGCTCATTCGCCGCCTTCCGCCAGGGCTGCGCGCAGGCGCGGTTGCGCGAGCGCCAGACCCTGCTGTTCTGCCAGCGCGACGATCGGCGCCAGCCGCCGTCGCGTCTTGTGCGAGTGGTTCTGCGCGATGTCCGCCACGTGGTGGGCGAGGAACGGGTTCTGCAGGCGCTCGCGCAGCGCGACGAGGTAGCTCTCGGCCGCGCCGCGCTCGCCGAGCGCGGCGAACACCGGCACGATCTCCTCGGCCCACAGCGCCTCCAGCTCACCTCGCAGCGCCGCGTCGCTCATCGCCTGCGCCACCGTGAGGTCGGTGGCCAGGCCGTTGCGCCGCCAGCATGCGGCGAGGAAGGTGTGGCCCCCGTTCAGCAGGAAGAGCTTCAGTCGCTCGTGCTTCTCCAGCTCGTCGGTGAGCACGATCGCCGGGTGCTCACATGGCAGCACCAGCCCGGGCCACCGCTGCACGGCCCACAGGGCATAGGGCTCGGCGACCGCACCCACGGGCTCGATCGGCTCGGAGACGATGCGGTCGACCAGGGTGTTGGCCCAGACGCAGTGGTCGCCCAGCCAGTGTACGAAGGACGCGGGCAGCCGCCATTCGCGCGCCAGCGTGCACACGATGGTGCGCAGCGTGTCGCCGTTGCGCTCGACCAGTTCGCAGGGGAGCAAGGACAGCGGCGCCTGCGGCAGGCGCAGCCAGCGCTCGTGCAGCAGCACCAGCAGCTTGGCCGGGTAGCTGCGTGGCACCTGCGAACGGTCCTGCAGCAGCGCGGGCCCGTCGGCCGGGTCGAGCCGATAGCCCTGGTCTGCCGTGTTCGAGACGATGACCTGGACGTCCGACAGGATCGCCTCGCGCACATGCGCCCAGCCACGCTCGGCTTGCACGGCGCCCACCACGGCCTTGCACCACACCGTGCGGTCGATCGCTTGCCCGCCTTCCATGCCCCGGATGCGCACCGGATAGCGCGCTCCGGTGGCCAGCGCCGCCGTGCGCGCCGCGCTCGCGGGGCTCGCGGTCGACTGCACGACGAGAATGCCGCCCGCTGCGCGCCCGCTGGCCAGTGCCTCGCTGACGAAGAGGTCGACGTGGGCCAGCAGGAAGCGGCCGGTGCCGAACTGCAGGATCGCCGGCTTCAGCATTCGACGATCGCCTTCACGACGCCGGCGCCCGCTTCCAGCAGGGCAGGGAAGCGGGCGGGCACCTCGGCCAGCGCCATGCGGTGCGTGTTCAGCCCGGCCGGGATGAGGCCTTCGCGCATGGCCTGCAGCACGGTCTGGAAGTCCTCGTTCGTCGCGTTGCGGCTGCCGAGCAGCGTGGTCTCGCGCTTGTGGAACTCGGGGTCGTTGAACGTGATGTCCGCCGAGACGATCGAGACCAGCACGTAGGTGCCGGCGTGGGCGACGAAGCGAAAACCCCGTTCCATCGCCGCCGCGTTGCCGGTGGCGTCGAAGACCACGTCGAAGAATTCGCCCGAAGACAGCGCGGCAAGCTGCTCGGCGTCGCCGGCGCCGAGCGTGACGCAAGCGGCCACGCCGAGCTTGCCCGCGCAGAACTCGAGGCGGTCGGTGCGCGAGTCGAGCGCGACGACCGAGGCGCCGCGCAGGCGCGAGAAGATCATCGCGCCCATGCCGATCGGACCGGCGCCGACCACCAGCACGCGTTGTCCGGCCCGCACCTGGGCGCGCCGTACCGCGTGCGCGCCGATGGCCAGGAACTCGACCATCGCCGCCTGGTCGAGCGTCACGCCTTCGGCCCGGTGCACGAACGGCTCGGGCACGCACAGGTACTCGGTGAAGGCGCCGTCGCGGTGCACGCCCAGCACCTGCAGGTTGACGCAGCAGTTGGTGCGCCCGACCCGGCACGCCACGCAGTGCCCGCACGACAGGTAGGGCATCACGTAGACGGTGTCACCCAGCGCCAGCCGGCTGCCGCGCGGCACCTCGGCGACGGTGCCCGACAGCTCGTGCCCCATCACGCGCGGGTAGTTCAGGTACGGCTGCCGGCCCGCATAGATGTGCAGGTCGGTGCCGCAGATGCCCACGCGCCGCACACGCAGCAGCACCTCGCCCTCGGCCGGCACCGGCATCGGGCGATCCTCGGCCCTCAAGGCGCCGGGCGTTTCGCAGACGACCGTCAGCACGACGATGGCTCTCAGCCGTGGAAACGCTTGTGGATCTCGGGCAACTGGCCGTTGGCGGTGTTGGCCTGGATCCAGTCGTTGATCCATTTCTGCAGCTTGGCCTCGCCCTTGCGCAGGCCGATGCCCAGCGGGAAGCCCTTCATCACGAACTTGACCTCGATGTCACGCTGCGGCGCGCTGTCGCGGATCACCTTGACCAACGCCGGCGCCGTGGCGGCGATGTCCACCTGGCCGCTGGAGATGGCCGTGATCAGCGTCGCGTCGTCGTCGAAGCGCACGATCTGGGCACCCTTGGCGCCTTCGGTCGCGAGCTTGTCGTTGGTCGTGCCGCGCGTGCTTGCGACCCGCTTGCCCGCCAGGTCGTCGAAGCCCTTGAGCGCGACCGACTTGGGGCCGGCGATCACCGAGAGGATGTGCGCATAGGGCACCGAGAAGTCGATGACCTTCTCGCGCTCCACCGTGACCGACAGCGAGGAGATCACGATGTCCGCCTTGCCCGTCTGCAGGAACGGGATCCGGTTGGCACCGGTCGTCTGCACGATCTCGAGCTCGACGCCGAGATCCTTGGCGAGCAGGCGCGCGGTCTCGACGTCGGAGCCGGTCGGCTTCATTTGCCCGTCGGTCATGCCGTACGGCGGCACGCCGAGGTCGATGGCGACGCGGATCTTCTTCGCCGCCTTGATGTCGTCGAGCAGGTCGGCATGGGCGCTGGACATGGCCGCAGTGGCGGCGAGCGCCAGCGCACCCTTGAGAACGGTGGAACGGCGGATCATCTTCAGTCTCCTGGTAGTGAAATGGACGAGAGGGGCGGCGGCTTCAGACCCGCGTCAGAGGCCGTTGCCCAGGAACTGGCGCAGCTCGTCCGTCTGCGCCGCGTCGAGCACGGTGGCGGGACCTTCCTCCCACACCTTGCCGCGGTGCATGAAGATCACGTGGTCGGCGACCTTGCGCGCGAAGGCCATCTCGTGCGTGACGAGGATCATCGACATGCCGCCCCGGGCCAGGCCCTCGAGGACCTTCAGCACCTCGCCGGTGAGCTCGGGGTCGAGCGCCGAGGTGATCTCGTCGAACAGCATCAGCTTGGGACTCATGGCGAGCGATCGCGCGATCGCCACGCGCTGCTGCTGGCCGCCGGACAGCTGCGACGGATAGGACTGCGCCTTGTCGGCCAGGCCCACCTGCGCCAGCACACGTGCGGCGAGCTCGCGTTGTTCGGTGCGTGGCAGCTTGAGCACCAGGCGCGGCGCCAGCGCCACGTTCTCTTCGGCCGTCAGGTGCGGGAAGAGGTTGTAGCTCTGGAACACGATGCCGACGTCGCGGTGCAGCCGGTTGACGTCCAACTTGGGCGAGGTCACCTCGTGCCCGCACACGCGCACGCGGCCGGCGTCGATGGTCTCGAGCCGGTTGATGCAGCGCAGCGCCGTGCTCTTGCCCGAGCCGCTGCGGCCGATGATCGCCACCACCGAGCCCGGGCGAACCTGGAACGACACGCCTTCGAGCACAGGCGCCGCGCCGAAGCGCTTGCAGATCGCGTCGACCTCAACGATGGGCGACATCGAACCTCCGTTCGAGGCGCCGGCTCCAGGCCGACAGCGGATAGCACAGCGCGAAGTACAGCGCCGCGATCAGCATGAAGACGATGAACGGGCGGAAGGTCGCGTTGTTGATCATCTGGCCGGCGCGTGCCATCTCGACGAAGCCGATCGCCGAGGCGAGCGACGTGTTCTTGACGATCTGCACCATGAAGCCGACCGTCGGCGGCGTGGCGATCTTCACCGCCTGCGGAAGGATCACGTGCGCGAGCCGCTGCCGCCAGTTCAGCGCCAGGCACGCGGCGGCCTCCTCCTGCGTGCGCGGCACGGCCTCGAGGCTGCCGCGCCAGATCTCCGCGAGGTACGCCGACACGTAGGTCGACAGCCCGAACGCCGCGGCCACCAGGGGCTCGACGGCCAGGCCGAGCGCCGGCAGCCCGAAGTACGAGAGGAACAGCAGGATCAGGAGCGGTGTGCCCTGGATGAGCTTGACGTAGAGCATCACCAGCGTGCGCAGCGGGCGCGCCGCGTACACCCGCGTCAGGGCCAGCACGAAACCGAGCGCGCCGCCGCCGGCGAAGGCCAGCAGCGACAGCACGATCGTCCAGCCGAAGCCGCGCAGCAGGAACAGCAGCTGGTCGGGGGTGAGGCTGATCAAAGCGGCGTCCCCAGGCGGCGCCGGCGCGGAAAGGCCAGGCTGCCCACCGCCCAGAAGAGCACTCGCAGCACCAGTGACAAGACGAGATACGCCGCGGCGACGACCAGGTAGGTCTCGACCGAGCGGAAGGTGTCCGACTGCACGCGGTTGGCCACCGCCGTCAGCTCCTCGGTCGAGATCTGGGAGGTGATCGACGAGGCGAGCATCAGCAGCACGTACTGGCTCGTGAGCGCCGGCCACACCCGTTCGATGGCTGGCGGCAGGACGACGTGGCGCAGCAGTTGCCAGCGGCTGAGCGCCAGGCACTCGGCGGCCTCGCGCTGGCTGCGCGGGACCGACTCGATCCCCGCGCGCACGATCTCCGAGGTGTATGCGCCGACGTTGATGACGAGCGCGGCGATCGCCGCCGTGAAGGCGCCGAGCTTGATGCCGAGCGAGGCGAGACCGAAGTAGACGATGAAGATCTGCACCAGCAGCGGCGTGTTGCGGATCGCCTCCACGTAGGCGCCGACCACGCGCGCGGCCGTGGGCGAGCGGCCGGTGCGCGCGAGCGCGCACAGCACGCCGAGGCCGAAGCCCAGCACGGTGGCGGCCACCGACAGCCCGAACGTGGTTGCCGCGCCCAGCATCAGGTCCGGCCAGTACGCGAGCGGCGCGGCGAAGTCGAGGTCGTATCTCAAGGCGGGGGTCTCAGGGCTCGCATCTCAATGCGGGTCTCTCAAAGGGGGGATCCGGAAGCGGTCAGGCCAGATGTCCAGATCTGAACTCATGGTAAGGCCACCTGACAGGACGAGACCCTAGGGGTCTTACCAATTTGGCCTTCCGGCCCGGCACCCGAATGAGGGGTTCGGGCAGCGCGCGCCGATAATGCGGCGCACTGACTTCGTCGCGCCGCCCATGGTCCTCCAGCTCAAACCGGTCGAGTCGCGCCGGCTCTACCAGCAGATCGCCGACCAGATCCGCGAACTGATCGACCGCGGCGGTTTCGACGCCGGGACCCGGCTGCCGCCCGAACGCGACCTGGCCTTGCAGCTCGGTGTTTCGCGGCCTTCGCTGCGCGAGGCGCTGATCGCGCTCGACGTCGAGGGGCGCGTCGAGGTGCGCAGCGGGTCAGGCGTCTACGTCTCGGCGGCCAAGCCGGGCCCCGCGCCCGCCAGAACCGCGGCGATGGGCGAGAGCCCGAGCCAGCTGATGGAGGCACGCTCGGTCATCGAAGGAGAGGTTGTCGTCCTCGCCTGCGCCAGGGTCACGCCGCAGCCGCTGGCGCGCCTGCGCGAGATCCTGAAGGGCATGGAAGCGGCGATCGAGCGCCGGCGCGCCAGGGTCGATCTCGATCGCGAATTCCACCTGAAGCTGGCCGAGATGGCCGGCAATGCGGTGTTGTCGCGACTCGTGGGCGAGTTGTTCGATGAACGGCACAGCCCGATCTCCGCCAAGATCAGTTCGCGCTTCGAAAGCACGCGCACGTGGAAGGCGGCTCTCAGGGAGCACGAAGCGATCCTGAAGGCGGTCGAGGCGCGCGACCCGATCGCCGCCCAGGCCGCGATGCGCGCTCATCTCGAGGCCTCGGCCGCGCGCTGGGTAGGCGACTGACGGGTCCGGCCGGGCTGCCTTCGGCAGCGCCGGCGCGCGCTCATCGCTGGCCTATCGCCGGCTTATCGCAGGCTCGCCGCGAGCTCGTCGGCCACGCGCGCGGTCTCGATGGCACGGAGCTCCTCGATCACCGCGTCGAGCTCTCGGGCCGCCTTGTGCAGCAGGCCGCCGATCTCGGCGTCGCGCGCACCATCCAGGCAGGCTCGCTCCAAGGCGACGGACGCCGCGTGCAACGCATGCATGCCGAGCGATCCGGACACGCCCTTGAGGTCGTGTGCGGCGCGCATGGCGGCGTCGATATCGCCCCGGTCGCGCGCGTCCTGGAAGCGCTGCGCGAAGTCGGCCTCGCGCTCGCGGAACAGGCCCAGCACCCGGCGGTACAGGACGCCGTTGCCGCCGCAATTGGCCAGCCCGCAACGCGTGTCGATGTGGCTCAGTTCCGGCCAGGCGCTCGTGCGCGGGCCCACTTCGGCGGCAACCGCGGAGCGGCCCGGCCTCACCCATCGGGCCAGTGTGGCGAACATCTCCTCGACGACGATCGGCTTGGCGATATGGTCGTTCATGCCCGCCGCGAGAACCGCTTCGCGGTCGCCGACCATGGCGTTGGCGGTCATCGCGATCACCGGCAGCGTCTGCAGCGGCGGCCGCCGGCGTATGGCCCGCGTCGCGGCGTAGCCGTCCATCACCGGCATCTGGCAGTCCATCAGCACGGCATCGAAACGCTCGCTGGCCAGCCGGTCCAGCGCCTGTTGGCCGTCGCCGGCGACGCTGACGACGACACCGGCGCGTCCGAGCAGGTCGGCGGCCAGTTCGCGGTTGATGGCGTTGTCCTCGACCAGGAGGATGTGCGCTCCGGCCAGCGCCTTCTGATGGTCGTGCAAGGCCTCTTCGCGCCGCGCGCTGCGCGTGGGCGCCAGGGTCGCGCGTCCGAGGGCCGAGCTGCAGGCATCGAGCAGGGTCGAGGGTGTCACCGGCTTGGTCAGCAGCGCGCCGACCTGCAGCTGCCGCTCGGCCAGGCGCCGCCGCACCTCGTCGCGCCCGAAGGCGGTGGCCATCAGCACCACCGGCGCCGGATGGCGCAGCTCCACGCTGCGCGCCAGTGCCTGCGCGCAGCTGACGCCGTCCATGCCGGGCATCTTCCAGTCCAGCAGCAAGAGCTGGTATGGCACGTCGTTCGCGTCGGCCTGTTCCACCCGGCGCAGGGCCTCCTCGCCACCGGCCGCGGTGTCGACCCGCAGGCCGAGGGCGCGGCTCATCGCCGAGAGCACCTCGCGCGTCGCGGCGTTGTCGTCCACGACCAGGACACGGGTGCCGCGCAGCGCCTCGTCGCGGCGGCGGTCGGGCTGTGCGGCGGGGCCGGCCTGCAGGCCCGACTGCAGACCGAAGGACAGCTCGAAGTGGAAGCAGCTGCCGCGCGCCGGCATGCTGTCGACGCCAAGCTCGCCGTTCATCAGCCGCACGAGGTGCCGGCAGATGGCCAGCCCCAGCCCGGTGCCGCCGTAGCGCCGGCTGGTCGAAGCGTCGGCCTGCGTGAAGGGCTGGAACAGGCGCTGCTGCTGCTCGGCGCTCATGCCGATGCCGGTGTCGCGCACCTCGAAGCGCAGCCGGGCCGAAGCGCCATCCTGTTCGACGACGCGCACGGTCACGACAACCTCCCCCGCATCGGTGAACTTGACGGCGTTGTTGCCCAGGTTGAGCAGCACCTGGCCCAGGCGCGACGGGTCGCCCAGCAGCACCGCCGGCAACTGCGCAGGCAGGTCCAGCAGCAGTTCCAGGCCCTTCTCGCTGGCCCTCATGCTCAGCACGCTCACCACGTTGTCGATCACGTCGCCGAGGCCGAACGCGATGGACTCGATGTCGAGCTTGCCGGCCTCGATCTTGGAGAAGTCGAGGATGTCGTTGATGATGCCCAGCAGCAGTTCGGCCGAGGCATGCACCTTCTGGATGTAGTTGTGCTGCTGCGCGTCGAGACCGCTTTGCAGCGCCAGGTACGACATGCCCAGGATGGCATTCATCGGCGTGCGGATCTCGTGGCTCATGTTGGCCAGGAAGCTGCTCTTCGCCTGGTTGGCGAGGTCGGCGACGTTCCTGGCCTGCTGCGCCTCCGCATACGCAGCCTCCAGGTTGGCGATCGTCTCGGCCAGGCGCGCCGTCATCGTGTTGAAGCTCGTGGCCAGCAAGCCCGTCTCGTCGCGCGCTTCGATGCGCGCGCGCGCCGCGAGATCACCGGCGGCGATGCGCGCGGCCACGTCGGTGAGCCGCTGCACCGGCCCGACGATGTTTCGCCGCAGCACGAACGCCATGGCCGCGCCCAACGCAAGGGCAAGAAGGCCGCCGGCCACCGTCTGCACGCGCGAGCGTGCGAGGCTCCCGCGGGCGTGCGAGAGAGCGGCCTGCAGTTGCGCCTGCTGCCTGGCGGTGACCTCCCGCAGCAAGTCGAGCAGCGCGCGCGCCTGCGGCACCACCTGCGTGCGGTACAGGTACAGGTCCTCGAAGGCGCGGTCGCCGTCGAGGATCGCGCGCACCTGCAGGGCCAGTTCGGTCAGCTCCGAGCGCAGCACGGCGATGCGGTCCAGCTGCGCGCGCTGCCGAGGCGCCAGCCACGGCCGCTGCGCGGCGAGCGCGTCCCACAGGGCCGCGTTGGCGATCAGCTGCGGGCCGTAGGTCAGCTTGAAATTGCTTTCCCCAGAGGCGCCGAACGCCATCACGTTGGTGGCCAGCGCATCGAACGAGCTCTGCAGGCTGAGCATGGCCGCCAGCGTTTCGCGGTTCGCGCCGTTCAAAGCGCGTGCCTTCTGCAGCTCGATCATCGCCTCCATCTCGGCCAGCACGCGCACGCGCCGCGCCTGCACGTCGACGCTCGACAGGCGCAACGCCGGCCGGTTGCGCAGCGAGTCCTCGTGCAATTCGAACAACTGCGGCGGCAGCCGCTTCCAGCGCGCGTAGCCCTCGGTCAGGACCTGCACGCGCCGGCGCTCGTCTTCCTCCCAGCCCGAAGCCAACGCCTGCAGCGAGGTCAGCGCCCGCTCGAACGCCTCGCGCGCCGCGTCGTACTGTGCGATGTCTTCGCGGTCGGAGAGCACGAGGTAGCCGCGCAGGTGCAGCTGCATGCGCAGCAGCGCCTCCTGGGCCTGCGCCGACGCCAGCGAGGCCGGCGCGCGCACGGCTTCACTGACCTCGATGTCGCGCGTTGCATCGCGGCCGGCCAGGATGGCCAGCGCCACGACGAGCAGCGTGAAGCCGACGAGCGCCCCGAAGCCGACCGTCAGCTTGCCGCCGATGCCCAGCCGCGTGATGCCCAGGACGCGGCGCATGCCGGTCAGAAGCCCAGCGAGGTCCGATAGGCTTCGCGCTGCCGCGCGCGGCCCAGCCGGATGGTGATCTCTTCGAAGTCGACGGCGGTGGCCTCGAGCGCAGCCGCCGGACTCAGTTGCCCGCTTGCCGCCTCCACGAGGTGCAGGTCGAGCGCCAGCCAGTAGCTGTAGGCGCCCGGAATGCGCAGGTAGGGGAACTGTTGCCTGGCGCTGAAGGTGCGCTGGAACGCGCTCAGGTAGTCGCGCACGTCGGCCTCGTCCCAGCCGGCACGCAGATACGGTTCCACGGTTCCCGTGCCCTCGGGCGGCAGGAAGTGGAACTTGCGCCCCGGATCGACGCCGTCCCAGCCGCGCGCCGCATAGGCCACCGACTTTTCCTTCGTCGCCAGCAGCGCGAGCAGGAAGTAGGTGGCCTCGGGCGCCTTCGAGTATCTGGAGATCACCCCGGCCCAGGAGCCGCCGGTCGTGTTGCCGACCCAATTGACGCCTTCGGACTTGACCCACCTGCCCTGGGCGATGTCGTAGTACTCGTGCGTGCCGGGCACGGGCGCGGCGCCGGTCTTGCCCTTGACCCGGCTGCCCGGCTGCTGCGCTAGCGCGCCGAGGTCGCCCCAGGTCAGCGCGAAGGCGGCGCGGCCGGCGAGGAAGTGGTCCCAACCGCGGCCGTGGTTCCAGCCCAGCATCTCGCGCGGGCCGAACTTCACGAGCTCGACGAACAGCTCGAGGGCGCGCAGATGGCCGGGGCTCCTGATCAGCGGCTGCATCGTGCGCGGATCGAACCAGTACAGCCGTGCATTGGTGGGGCCGATGACGAACGAGGCCGACAGCGTCATGTAGTTGAACATGCCCTGGCTGCCCGGCTGCAGCGCCAGCACGATGCCGTGGTCCGGCGTGCCGTCGCCGTTGAGGTCCTGCCCGTTGAAGTACTCGACCGCGTCGCGCAGCTGCGTCCAGGTCTGCGCCACGGCGAGCGGGTAGCCGTACTTCTGCAAGAAGGCCGCCTGGTGCCGCGGGTCCTCGAGCAGGTCGCGGCGGAAGTACATCACCTGGCCGTCGTGGTCGTAGGCGACCATGAACTTCCTGCCGCCATAGGACAGCAGCCGGCGCGGGCCGGGCAGCACGTCGTCGATGCTCCACTTCGGGAAACGCGGGTCGCCGTAGAACTTGTCGTAGGGCAGCAGGTGCCCGCCGGCCACCATGTCGCCGATCCACCAGGCCCCGGCGATCGACGCGTCGTACTTGCCGGTGCGGTTGGTCATGTCGGAGATGATGGTCGGATAGTGCTCGACGCCGGGCAGGCGCTCGATCTCGAGCCGCGCGCCCGTGGCCGCCTCGAACTCGTCCTTCACCTCGAGCAGCGCGAGGCTGATCGCGCTCTTGGTGGCGATCACCGTCACCTTCCGGCCGGCAAAGAGGCACTTCCCCGGCACGCACGGCGCGAGAACGCGCGGCGCAGGCACCTCGTTGGGTTGCACAGCCGTGACGGTGGTGCTCTCGGGCCTGGGCGGCGCCGGGGCCTGCGGGCCGTCGGCCGCGTGCAACGATGACATCCAGGCAGCCGACATCGCCAGGCAAGCACGAAACAGTTGGCGCCGCGTCATGTTCGCCTCCTGAACTCGGGAAATGGCCCGGATGCGGACTATGCGCGCTTCACTTGTCGAAGGCGAGGTGGGCGGTGCCGCCGGCCTGTTCTGGATCAACTCGCATCGAACTCGGCTGCCTGCCGTGTCTTGGCCGGACACCGATGTGGCGCAAAGCGATGTGGCGCAAAGCCGCCCACAGGGCGCCGCAACGCCCGTCCCCCCGCCACCGAGGCCCCGGTCATCGTCAACAGCTCGCTCGAAGGCGCGGCATACGTTCTCAGCCCCGACGCGAGCCCGCGGCCTGCATGCTGTGCATCGCCTGCGCGACCACGCCGTGGACCGTCCGGCGCAACCAGCGGCTGGCCGGGTCCTCGTGGGCGCGGCGGTGCCAGTGCTGCACGACCTTGAAGCGCGCCTGCGCGACGGGCAGGTTGAAGACGAGCAACTCCCGCCCCAGCGGGTGCAGGTCGACCAGCGTCGAGGGCACCGCCGCCACGGCGTCGGTGGTGGCCACCAGCGAAGGGATCGACAGGTAGTCCGGCACGCGCATCACGACGTGCCGTGCCGGTGAGAGGGCCTCCAGCGCCGCCTCGATGCGCCCGAGCGCCGGCCCGCGCGGCGCCACCGTGCAATGCGTGCAGCGCAGGTAGCCGTCCAGCGTATCGAGCTGGCCACGCAGCGGATGCCCCTTGCGCGCGATGCCGACATAGCGCTCGTCGAGGATCTGCTGCCGCATCAATGTGGCATGCGCCTTCCACGGCGTGCCGATGACCAGGTCCAGGCGCCCGGCTTCCAGTTCCGACCAGACGGCGTTTCCGGCCAGGCGCAGCACCTCGATCTCGACGCCATGCGGCCGTTCGCCCAGCGTGCGCACCAGCCCCGGCAGGATCAGCAGCTCGGCCAGGTCGAGCATGTGCACCCGGAAGCGGTGGTGCGCGCGTTCGGGGTCGAACGTCACCGACAGGCCCTGCAGCCGGTCGAAGTCGATCAGCAGCCGCTCCGCCTCCTCGACCAGGCGCGCACCCAGCGGCGTGCGCGTGAGCTGGCGGCCGGCGGACAGGAACAGCGGGTCGCCGTAGTGCCGCCGCAGCCGGTCGAGCGCATGGCTCAGTGTCGATTGCGACTTGCCCAGGCTGGCCGCGGCCGCGGTGACGGTGCCGTGCCGCGAGAGCTCGCGCACGACACGCAGCAGGCCCACATCGATCTCCTCGGCCGACCTTGACACGCCTCGCGCCCTCTCCATCGATCAGATCGATGGATGGTATGGGATCGGTCGTTGGGCCGGGCCGCGGCGCGCTCCTACGATCGCTTGCACAACGATTCGAAGGAGACAGGCATGCGACGACGCGCCCTCGTTCTGGCGCTGCCGGCGGCAGCGGGCTTTGCGCCATGCGCTCTCGCGCAGGCGACGGGCAGCGCCACGAACCGGCCCATCCGCATCGTCGTGCCCTACCCGGCCGGCGGCCCGGTCGACGCCGCGGCTCGGCAGCTCGCACGCGGCATGGCCGAGCAGCTCGCACAGACTGTGATCGTGGAGAACAAACCCGGCGCCGGCAGCACGCTGGGCGCGGCGGAGGTCGCGAAGTCGGCCCCTGATGGCCACACCCTGCTCTTCGCGCTGCCGGACTCGTTCACCTACGTGCCGCAGCTCTTCAAGCGGCTGCCCTACGACCCGGCCAAGGACCTGGCGCCCATCACGCAGGTGGCGCTGACCCAGCCGGTGATGGTGCTGCGCGCCGACGCCGCGATCGCGTCGCTGCGCCAGCTCGGCAAGGGCAGCCCGGCCATGAGCTTCGGCACCTGGGGCCAGGGCACCTACCCGCACCTGATCGCGGCGGCGCTGGCGCGCGTGACGGGCGCCGATCTCAACATCGTGGCCTACAAGGGCGGCGCGCCGGCGGTGCAGGACTTCATGGGCGGGCATATCCAGATGACGATCGCGGGCATACCGCAGGCGCTGGACATGCAGGGCAAGGGCCTGGCGCGCATCGTGGCCGTGGCCGGGACCGAGCGTTCGAAGCTCGTGCCCGACGTGCCGACCTTCGTCGAACAGGGCTTCACCGAGCCCACCTTCTCGCTGCCGCTGTGGCTGGGGCTGGCGGCGCCGGCGGGCACGCCGGCGGCCGTGCTCGGCCGCCTGGCCGATGCCGCAACGGCCACGCTGCGAAGCGCGGAGATGCAGCGCTTCCTGCAGGGCTTCGGCTGGAGCGCGCTGGGCAACAGTGCCGCGGAGTTCCGTGCCGCGCTGGAGCGCGAGGCACCCATCGTCGCCAGCGCCATGCGCGCCGCCGGCGTGCAGCCCGAGTGAGCGCCGCGGCGACGGAGCTGCCCGAGGAGCGACAGCTCGCGAGCAGCCAGGACCCGGGCGCGCGCATGCACGTGCGCACGCGCGGGCCGAGCGGCGGCACGCCGCTGGTCCTGGTGCACGGCTTCTTCCAGCCGGCATCGGCCATCCTCGATGTGCCCGGCTGGTCGCTGCAACAGGCGTTGGCGGGCCTGGGTCGACGCGTCGTGCTGTTCGATCTGCGTGGCTACGGGCAGTCGACACGCCCGGCGTTCATGGATCAGCCGCCCGAGGCCAGCCGGCCGGCGCTGGGCCGCCTGGCGGACGCCGTGGCAGACATCGGCGATGTGGTCGAGCATGTCTGCCGTGTCGAAGGCTGCCCGCAGGTCGACCTGCTGGGCTACTCCTGGGGCACGGCGCGCAGCTGCGCCTATGCCCTGCGCTCGCCGCAGCGGGTGCGCCGGCTGGTGCTGTACGCGCCGGTCTGGCGCCCCGTGAGCGGCGCGGCGGCCGAGGCCGCCGAACCCGGCCACCCGGCGCTGCTCAACCGCGCGCTCGGCGGCTACCGTGCGTTCGGGGCCGGCGACCTCGAGCGCCAATGGGACGGCGAGATCGGCGCGCAAGACACGCGCGCCTTCCGCGACGCGCGGGCGCTGCAGGCTGCCGAGCAGGCGCTGCTCGCTTCGGACGCTGCTCTGCGCGGCCGCGGCTACCGATCGCCGCTCGGGCCCATGCAGGACGCCCTCGCCGTCGCGCAGGGGCGGCCGCTGTTCGATGCCACGGGGCTGCGCGGCGAGGTGCTGCTGATCAGGGGTGACCACGATCGCCTGTCCAGCGCAGCCGATGCCGACGGCTTGATGGCCGCGCTGGGCACAGACCGCCGGCGCCTCGTGACTGTCGGCCAGGGCACCCACCTGCTGCATCTGGAGCACGCGCGCACGACCCTCATCGATGAGATCGCCGCCTTCATCGGCGACACCCTTCGGCCTGCCCCGCAGGACCGAGCCCCATGTTGAACCAGGAGACGAAACGATGACCCATCCCGTTCCATTCCGCCCGGGGCGCCAGCGCCCGACGGCCGCCGCCGCGGCAGCCACGCTGGTGCTCGCCGCTTGTGGAGGCTCGGACGACCCGGCAGTGGACTTCGACACGCTGTCCATCCAGCCGACGGCGGCCTGCACCATGGCCGGCATCGGCGCCACCACGGTCACCGCCGATGCCACCGTCACCATCCTCGAGGTGGTCAGCGGCAGCACCGGCACCGGCAGCAGCGACCGCGCCTACTGCCTGGTCAAGGCACGCGTGGGCAGCAACGTCAACATCTGGGTCGCGCTGCCGAGCGCCAACTGGAACGGCCGGCTGCGCGCCGAAGGCAACGGCGTCTTTGCCGGTGCCTCGCAACTGGTGGTGCCGGCCGACTCGGTGCGCCAGGGTTTCGTGGGCGTGAAGACGGACACCGGACACGCCGGTACCGCGCGCGGCCCGCTGCCCGACTTTCTCGACGGCAGCTGGGGCATGAGTGCCACGACCGGCGGCGCCGACACCCAGTTGCAGAACGACTTCGCGCACCGCTCCGAGTACCTGATGTCGGTGGTGGGCAAGCAGGTCGCCAAGGCCTTCTACGCCCAGGATCCGGTGCGCTCGTACTGGTACGGCTGCTCCACCGGTGGCCGCCAGGGGCTCATGATGGCGCAGCGCTATCCCGAGGCCTACGACGCCATCCTGGCCGGCGCACCGGCCATCCACTGGGACCGGTTCCAGTCCTACCAGATCTGGCCCCAGATGGCGATGAAGTACGAGGCCGGCGGCCCGATGTCGGCCGCCAAGCAGGCCCTCGTCACCTCGCGCGCGGTGGCCGCCTGCGATGCCGACGACGGCACCACCGACGGCGTGATCGACGACCCGCGCACCTGCAACTACGACCCCACCAACGACATCCAGATCACGCGTGCCGACTGCACCGACGACACCTGCCTGACGCCGGGCCAGGCCAGCGGCGTGAAGAAGATCTGGGGCGGCGCCACTTCGGCCAGCGGCCAGCTCCTGTGGCCGGGCATCGAGCGCGGTGCCGACCTGGGCGCGTTCTCAGGCGTGTTCCCGTTCCCGATCCCCATCGAGCAGGCGCGCTACTGGGTGTACTTCGACCCCGCCTGGGACTGGAACACGCTCACCTACACGAACTACGAAACCTACTTCCTGGACAACGCGCGTCTGGTCGGCCCCACGATGGCCACCGACAACCCGGACCTCACGGCGTTCAAGGCGCGCGGCGGCAAGATCATCCTGTGGCACGGCTGGTCCGACCAACTCATCATGCCGCAGGGCACCGTGCGTTACTACGAGCGGGTGCGCCAGGCGGTTGCGGGCGCGGACGAGTTCTCGCGCCTGTACATGGTGCCCGGCATGGCGCACTGCGCCGGCGGCACGGGGGTGTCGGAGTTCGGGCAGAACACCAGCGGTCTCGTCGCGGCCGAGCCCAAGACCGACATGTTCCGCGCGCTGATGGCCTGGTCCGAGAAAGGCCAGGCGCCCGGCTCCATCACCGCGGCGCGCATCCAGAGCGGCGCCACCACGCGCACGCGCCCGCTGTGCCCGTTCCCGCAGGTGGCGCGCTACAACGGCAGCGGCAGCACCGACGACGCCGCCAACTTCCGCTGCGTGACGCGCTGAGCGTTCGCGCGCGAACGCGTCGCCGCGCGTGTCGGCCCTGGGCCTGCGGCCCAGGGCCGCTGTTGCGGGCCGGAGTCAGAGCCCGCGCTTGGCCTTGGTGAGCAAGGTTGCAACCTCGGTCGACGCGCGGGCGAACTTCGAACCGGAGTCGATCAACCGCTCCGCGTCGGTGAACTGCCCCGCGTTGATCTGCCGCGCCACATCCCCGGCGGCCTGGTGGAACTCGGCGTGGCGGCTCATCAGCTCGCCGAACCCCGGGCGGGCGCCCCAGCGGCTGCCGCCCGGGCCGTGCATCCACTTGCCGAGCGGGCATTGATCGTCGCGACAGATCGTGTCCGCATCGAGCTTCTCGCGCTCGGCGATGGCCTTGCGCAACCTCACCTTCCACTGCCGGTGCGCCTCGATGGCCTTGTCGAAGTCGAAGTCGTCGGGGCTCTCAGCCGGTGACGCCACAGCCGCCGCGGCATCGGCAGGCACGCGGAAGCGCGCCACCTCCTGCGCCAACGCGGCGGCCTGCTGCTTCATCGCCGTCGCCGCGGCCGCGGTTTCCTCGACGAGCGCGGCGTTCTGCTGCGTCATGCGATCGAGTTCGTTGACCGCCTGACCGATCTGCCCGACGCCCAGGCTCTGCTCGCGAGCGCTGGTGGTGATCTCCCCGAGCAGCCGATCGACACGCTGCGAAGAGCCGACGATCTCTTCGATGGTGACGCCGGCCTTGCGCACGACGTCGGCGCCGGCTTCGACCTGTTCGACGCTGCTGCCGATCAGCGACTTGATTTCGCGCGCGGCTTCGGCGCTGCGTTGCGCCAGCGTGCGCACCTCGCTCGCGACCACGGCAAAGCCGCGGCCGGACTCGCCGGCGCGCGCTGCCTCGACTGCCGCGTTCAGCGCCAGGATGTTCGTCTGGAAAGCGATGGCATCGATGGTGCCGATGATCTCGCCGATGCGCGCCGACGAGCCCTGGATGCCTTCCATCGTCGCCACCACCTCGCGCATGCTGCGCCCGCCCGCGGCGGCCATCTCGGCGTTGCGGCGAGCGACGCGCGAGGCCTCCTCGGTGTGCTCGGCCGTGCTCTTCACCGTCGAGGAGATCTCTTCCATCGACGAGGCCGACTGCTCGAGGTTGGCCGCCGTCTGCTCGGTGCGGCGCGAGAGGTCCATCGCGCCGCTGGCGATCTCGCTGCTGGAATGCACGATCTCGTCGCTGGAGTGGCGAACGCGCTGCACCATCCGGCGCAGCGAGACCTGCATCGTGCGCAGGTCCACCATCAGGTCGGCGGCCTCGTCGTGGCCCCAGGGGTGCGGGGCGGTGGTCAGGTTGCCCTCGGTGATCTCCTTGAGATGACCCGAGACCTCCTGCAGCCCGCCGGTCATGACCTTGTAGAACGACAGCATGAGATACACCGCGAGCGCGATGAACGCGGCGGCCAGACCCAGCTGCAAGCCGAGCGTGGCCTGCAGGCGCGCGATGCGTGCCTCGAGCTGCGTGTCCAGGCGCGCCATGATCTGGCGCATGAGTTCGGTCTGCCTGTCGACGGCGGCGGCACCGAGGCGGCCAAAGCCTTCCGCGTCGCCGGACAGGGCCGGGCCGAGGATCTGCGAGCGAATCGCCTCGCGGAAGGCCGCCGCGGCCGCGTCGGCTCCTTTCATGTCGAACATGCGGGCCGTTTCCGGCGCGCTCTCCAGGCCCTCGTGGTACGAGTTGTCGACGTCCTTGCCGAGGATCTCCCAGACCGCTTCCCACCGGTTCATCCAGTCGCGGCGCTGGGTCGTCATCTCCCCGGAACCGAGGATCAGCATCCCGAGGCCGCGCAGTTTCGCGGTGTTCTCGTACTGGAGCGGGCCCCGCAGTACCGACAGGCTCATCATGTGGTAGGTGTCGAGCTCGGGGTCTAGCGTCAGCTGCGAGGCATTGGCCACCTGGTTCACGAGGTCGAGTGCCGCCGTGATGTAGTCGCTGTGCGTCTTGAACGTGGCATCCGGGGTCGCTGCCACCGGCGATTGGGCGAGCGACTCGTGCGCCTTCAGCAGCGCGGCGAAGCGCTCGTTGTCGGCGAACCTCTCGCCCGCCTGACGGTGGGCTTGCTCGACCTTGCCGAAGGCGGCCGCCACCTGCGCTTGCAGCGCCGCCAGATCCGCGGACTTCAGGGCGGCCGCGCGACGCCGTTCCTGGGCCAGCTTCACCAGGTCGAGCACGGGCCGGACGTAGCGCAGGCCATCGCGCTCCGAGCGCGCGAACGCGACCTGCTCCTGCGCCGCGGACCAGAGAAAGGCCAGCATGACCACCAGGGGGATGAGGAAGCTCGCCGCCAACCACAGTGCCTTGGCGCGGAAGGTGATGGTGCGGAACAGCCGCACGCCGGGGGCGAGCCAGCCGTGGTAGCGGAAGAACTCGCCAGATCGGGTTCCACTGCCACTGCCATCTGCAGATTGAATCGGGGCCGCGTCGAGAGCAACGGCAACGGATCGGTCCATGAGCGAGGTGTCCTCGGATTGCGCAGGTTCGCCGGGATTGCGAACGGTCCAGGCGAAATTCTCGACACTCGTCGCGATGGCCTGGAACGGGAAGTGGCGCCGCGCAGCCCGTCAGTTCTTTCGATCGGCGGTGCGATCTCACCAAGACGTGCCGACGACCGCCACGCGCGCGCTGGCGGCACGACGCCTGCCGCTACGGCTTGTGGCGCCCGTCGTCGCGCCGCACCGTCACCTTGCGCCCGCGCAGCGTGGCGCCGCGCAACGCGGCCACGACGCGGTCGGCGTCCGCCTCGGGCAGCTCGACGAGCGAGAAGGCGTCGGCGATCTCGATGTCGCCGATGCCACGCGCGTTGATCTGGGCCTCGTTGGCGATGGCGCCCACGAGGTCGGCCGGGCGCATGCCCAGCTTGCGGCCGGCGCCGATGTAGATGCGCACCAGGTTGCGCGGGTTGAACTCGGCGCCGCCGGGGCCGGGTTCGGCGCGTCGTGCGGCGGTCTTGCGCGTCTCGGCGGCCGGGGCGCGGGTGCCGTCGGCTTCGGCGTGCCGCGGCGGGGGCCGCTCGGCGCGGGACGGGGCGCCGCCGGGGGCCCGTTCTTCGCGGGGGCCGTCGGCGGCAAGGTCGCCACGCGGCGCACGGGCCGCGAAGCCGCCATGCGGCGCCCGGGCCGCCACGTGACCCCGCGGCCGGTCGTCGCGCTGCCACGCCCCGCGCGGCTCGGGCCGCGAGAAGCTTTCGTAGGTGGGGATCTGCACCTCGTCATCGGTCGAGCCGGTGCCGGCCAGTGCCTCGTGCGCCAGCTTCACCGCCGCCGCGGCCACGTCCATCGGGTCGTACTCGGCCGCGAGCGACTCGACGACGCTGCGATAGCTGTCGAGTCCCCCGTCGAGCGCGCCGGCGATCACCGTTTCGCGCAGCGTGCCCTTGGTCACGTCGAGCCGCCGCGCCTTCACGTCCAGCGGTGTGGGCACGGTGGCGATCTCGATCTTCTGCTTCGTGCTCCACTCGATGTTGCGCACCAGGCGGTGCTCGCGCGGCTCGGCCAGCGTGATGGCCACACCTTCGCGGCCGGCGCGGCCGGTGCGGCCGATGCGGTGCACGTAGGCCTCGGGCGACGAAGGCACGTCGAAGTTGACGACGTGCGAGAGGTGCTCGATATCGATGCCGCGCGCGGCCACGTCGGTGGCCACGAGCAGGTCCACCGTATTCGCGCGCGCCTTCTTCATGACGCGGTCGCGCTCGTGCTGCGACATGCCGCCGTGCAGCGCCTCGACGGCGTAGCCGCGGCCCACCAGCCGCTCGGCCAGCTCGTCCACCTCCAGCCGCGTGCGGCAGAAGACGAGGGCGAGCGTCGGGCTCTCGAGGTCGAGCACGCGCCCGAGGGCGGCGATCTTGTGCGCGCGCGGCACGATGTAGGCCGTCTGCCGCACCTTGGGCACCGAGCCCTTCTTCGCTGTGTCGCGCGGGATCAGCACGCGCACCGGGTCCTTCAGGTGGCGCTCGGCGATGCCGGCGATGCGCGGCGGCAGCGTCGCCGAGAAGAGCGCCGTCTGCCGCTTGTCCTTGTCGGGCGCGGCTTCGAGGATGAGCTCCAGGTCCTCGGCGAAGCCCATGTCGAGCATCTCGTCGGCCTCGTCGAGCACCACGGCCATCAGGGCCGAGAGGTCGATGGAGCCGCGGCGCAGGTGGTCGAGCACGCGCCCCGGCGTGGCGATGACGACCTGCGCGCCGCGCCTGAGCGCGGTCACCTGGCGATGGAACTCCTGGCCGCCGTAGATGGGCGCCACCGCGATGCCCAGGCCGCGGCCATAACGATGGAACGCCTCCGACACCTGCACCGCGAGCTCGCGCGTGGGCACCAGCACGAGCACGAGCGGCTGGCCCGGCTGGCCCGACGCCGAGCGCTGCGTGCTGATCCGCTGCAGCAGCGGCAACGCGAAGGCCGCCGTCTTGCCCGTGCCGGTGGCCGCCTGGCCGAGCAGGTCCTTGCCTTCGAGCAGCGGCGCCGCGGCCGCCTTCTGGATCGGCGTGGGCTCCTCGTAGCCGAGGGCCGTCAGCTCGGCGAGCAGTTCGGGGCCGAAACCGAGGTCGGCGAAGCTTTCCTTCATTGGTGCAGGGTACACGAGAAGCGTGCGCACTCCACCCGTGCACACTCCACCCGCACACCGCCCGCAATCCACCCTGAAGGCCGAGCGCCGGCGAAAGCATTGCGGCCGGGCGCTGGCCCGGCCGCTCACCGGCACTGGCGGACTCCCGGGAGGTCGCTCGCGCCGAAACGCGCCGTTCTTCGCCCCGGGGGCGTGCGCGTCAGTTGTCCCAGAACCAGATGGCCTGCCGAAGCTGCCGATCCGGGCCGCGCGTGAAGACCCCGATCTCGCGGTAGTCGCTCGTCGTCGTGGTCAGCGGTGGCAGCACCGCCGCGCCGCAGCGCGGGTTGGGGTTGGTGCCCGAATTCGCCGTCGACGGCGACAACGATGTGCCGGCCACGGGGCTGGCCAGGCGCCAGGCCGCGGCGGTGAGGTCACCGAGCGCTGCCGGTTCGTAGTCCACCCGCCCGCGCAGCGAGTAGCCCGCCGTTTCGTTCTGCGCGTTGGTGGCCGTGGCGAAGTTCGAGCCGAACAGGTAGCCCGAGGTCACGTACGAGCTCGCGCCGATCGTCCAGCCGAGCGTGCGTCCGGCGAAGCTGTCGATCGTGCCGGCCTGCGCACCCGCAGGCAGCAGGTGGTCGTCGGCGAGGCCGGCCGTGAGCACGGGCCAGTCGACCGTGGGCCCGACGCTCGGGTTCTCGGGGCCGATGCCGTTGCGCAGGTAGATCACCTCGTCCGGTGTTTCCGAGGCGCTCGAGAACTTGAAGATCTCCACCTTGTAGACCGCCCAGTTGGGCACTGCGCTGCGCAGGTCGCCCAGCGCCACCGGCGTGAAGCTCTGGAAAGACGCCGTCGTCGTGTTGTTCACCGGCACCGGCGTGGCGAGCGGCGTGCCGTCCAGGTTGGCCGCGGCGAGCGTGAACTCGGTGCCGCTGGCGCTGGTCCAGAACTGCAGCACGGGGTTGGCGCCGAGCGTGCGAGTGGAGCCGTTCTGGTAGGCCAGCCCCATGCGGTCGTCGGTGCCGCAGGCCTGCGAACGGAACTGCACGACCCCCGCCGGCGGCAGGCCCGGCCCGGTGAAGCGCACCGCGCGCACGTCGCTCGTCGTCGCCACGCTGAGGTCGAACACCAGGCGCAGCATCGACTCGTAGCGGTCCTTGAAGAAGTACGGGTCGGCCGTGTTGCCGGCGGCGGGGCCGTCGCGGTTCATGTTCACCTTGCGCTGCAGCCGCGCCTCGACGTAGACGCGGTACGGCCGCTGGTTGCCGACGAAGTTCCACTGCCCGTTGACCTTGCCGAGCACCCAGTCGCTGCGGGTCGGGCGGCCGCTGGCGGTGGTCATGGGCCAGCGCGCCACGACGCAGGGGCCGCTGTTGCAGTAGGGGTGCTTGAACTCCTTGGGGTCGGTCAGGTTCTGCGGCGGCAGCGCGAGCGCGATCTGCCCGACACCGAGGCGCGCGTTGGTGACCAGGTTCCTGGCGAGCGTGAACTGGCCGACCTCCTGGACGAAGTTGCGGCCATTGCTGCGCCAGTCGGACGGCACGAAGTCGCATGCGCCGAGCACCGCGGTGACATCACCCTGCGCATCCAGCGTCACGCGCTGGCTCACCGGCAGGTTGATGCAGGCCTGGTACTTGTCGCCCAGTGCCTTCAACTCGGCGGCGGTCGGGATGTCGCCGCTGGGCACCGAGGCGGGCAGTGCCGGTGCCACCGCCGGCGTGGCCGTCTGCGCCGGCGTCAGCGTCACCGTGGCCGGGGCGCCGTTGCTGCCCGCGGGCGCGGCGTTGTTGGTGATCTCCACCGTGCCGCCCGCGGCCGTGGTGATGCTGACCCGCTCGAGCGCCGCATCCACGCCCTGGCCGTTGGCGGTGAAGGGCGTGCTCATCGGGTTGAAGTTGCTGCCCAGGAGCGCCGCGGTGGCGGGGTCGCTGTTGAGGGTGTTCACGAGCAGCTGCGTCGCATTGCCCACGCTGGTGGCCGTGGCCGCCGTGGCCAGCGTGGCCGGCGTGGCGAGCGCGGCCGTGTCGCCGCCGGGTGCCACCAGCGTGGCCACGGCGGTGGTGAGCGGCGTCACGTTGGCGGTGTTGGTGGCGCTTGCCGTCAGCGCCGACAGCACGGCCACGTGTTGCACCGACTCGCCGTCGACGGTGGCCGTGGCGCGCACCAGCAGCGGCGCCTTGAGGCCCGAGACGTCGACGCTGAAGCTGCCGTCGCTAGCGGCCGTCTGCGCGGCCGGGTCGGCCGTGGCGGGGTCGCTGTCGATGACGGTGACCGTGGCACCGGCCATCGGCGCGCCGATGGCCGCGGTGCCCGACAGCATGGTCGGCGACGCCGGCGGCGGTTCCTGCTTGGGGTCGCCGCCGCAGGCGGCCAGCGCGGCGCAGGCGCACAGCGTCAACGCAAGATGCGCCGGGCGGCGCGGGATGGACGAGTACTTTTGCACGAGACCTCCTTGAGTTGCGGTGAATCCGCAGGCCGCAGGCTCGGGCAAGCGGAGGCGGCCGGCATCGGCAGATCGTGCGATGGGCGTCCTCAAGGATGCGGAAGGGGCGGACTTCACCGCCCGCGAACTCGGGGTCGACGGCGTGTGGTCCGCCATCGACGGCAGGCTCGCCGGCCACGCCGCGCCCCTGGCCCCTGCGGCAAGACACCGATTGACGCCGCCTGGCCCATGCGCAGCATCGCGGCGCATGCGAAAGCCGGCGCCCAGCCCTGTCGACACGCCCGGCGAGCCGCGGCTTGCCGACGGGCGCGCGTCGATGTTTCGACGGATGCGCAGCGCGCGATTCGTCGCCACGCTCGCGGCGCAGTCGCCCTTCCCCGTCGCATGAACCTCCGCGAGAACCCGATGCCTGCCCCGCCCGCGGGAGCGGCTGCTGCCGGCGATGCCGGTGCCGATGCAGCCCCGAGTGCCGACGCCCATGTCGACGAAGCCGCCGCCGACGCATTCGTGCACCAGCGCTTCGTCGACATGTTCGTCGAGCAGAACCACCGCAGCCAGGCCGGGCTGTTGTGCGTGGCCGGGCTGCTGGCCTACATCTGGGCCGTCCGCAGCGGCGCGGCGGTGGGCCTGGGCTGGTTTGCGCTGGCGTTGGCGGTGACCGGCGCACGCTTCGTCTTCACCGAACGCATCGTTCGCCACGCCGATGCCGCGGTGTCCACGCGGCGCGTGGGCCTGGTGATGCTCGTCAACGGCATCGTGCTGGCCACGCCGCTGCTGGCTTTCGGCCGCTACTCCGACCTCGAGCGCGCGGCGATCACGATCGCACTCGTCGCCAGCGCCACGGGCTCGGTGGCGACGACGGCGGGATACCGCTCGATCTTCCTGGCCTTCGCGCTGCCGATGTTCCTGCCGCTGTCGGCGGCGTGGGCCCTGAGCGGCGCACCCACCCAGGGGGCGGTGGCGGCGCTGGGCATTGCCGCGCTGGTGATGCTGTTCCTGCTCGTGCTGGTCGGCGTGGGCAAGCAGGCGTTCCGCGTCTTCGACGAATCGTGCCGCATCCGCTTCAGTGAACGGCAGCTGACGCTGAAGCTGTCGCAGGCGCTCGAGCGCGAGAGCGACGCGAACCGCGCGAAGACGCAGTTCCTCGCCGCCGCCAGCCACGACCTGCGCCAGCCCATCCACAGCCTGAACGTGCTCGTGGCGGCGTTGTCCCAGCGTCCACTGGACGAGCGCTCGCGCGAGATCGTCACTCTGCTCGGCTCGGTGAACCAGACGCTGTCTGCCGAGCTCGACGGTCTGCTCGAGATCTCCAAGCTCGATGCCGGTGCCGTGCTGCCCGAACTGGCCCCGTTGCGACTGGACCGCCTGGCTGCGACCCACCACGCCACGGTGGCGCCGGTGGCGCAGCAGAACGGCCTGGAGTGCGTGCTGTCGGTGCACGACGAGGTGAACGTCACGAGCGACTCGACGCTGCTCACGCGCGTGCTCGGCAACCTCACCTCCAACGCGATGAAGTTCACCCGCCGTGGCGGCCGCATCGAGCTGCGCGTGTGGCAGGCGCACGGCCGCGCGCTGCTGGCCGTGGCCGACAACGGCGTCGGCATCCCGGCCGAGGAGCACGAGCGGGTCTTTCGCGAGTTCTACCAGGTGGGCAACACCGAACGCGACCGCAACCGCGGCCTCGGCCTGGGCCTGTCGATCGTGCGGCGCTCGTGTGATCTGCTGGGCGTGCGCGTGCACCTGGAATCGACGCCCGGCGTGGGCACCGCCGTCACGCTGGACATGCCGGCACAGGACGGCAGCGCGGCCGACCTGCGCCACGCCGACGTGCAGCGCCGGCCGCTGCCGCCGGGCCTGGTGGTGCTCGTCATCGACGACGAGGCGCAGGTGCGCGAAAGCATGCGCCTGCTGCTCGCCGGCATGGGCTGCGTCGTGCACCTGGCCGAAAGCACGGCGCAGGCCAGGGGCATCGCAGCCGGGCACCGGCTGCACGTCGTGCTGTCCGACATGCGCCTGCGCGGCGGCGACAGCGGGCTGGCGGCGATGCAGGCCGTGCGCGAGCACCAACCGGCGGTGCGCATGGCGCTCATCACCGGTGACACGGCGCCCGACCGCATCCGTGAGGCGCAGGCCGCGGGCGTACCCCTGCTGCACAAGCCGCTCGCGCCCGAGCGCTTGTTCGACCTGCTGCGTGCCGAGGCCGCGGCGGCGCGCGAGGCCGGCGCGTCCGGCCCGGTGGCGTTGCGATCGAGGTGACACGATGAGTGCTGCGACGGCATCGAACGACGACGGCGGCGCCGCCGCCGATGCGGCGCCGCCGCGTGGGCGCATCGCGCACTGGGCGAGCGAACTCTGGCAGGACCCGTTGCTGCGGGGGCGCACCTGGGACGTGGTGATCGTCGGCAGCGGCTATGGCGGCAGCGCCGCCGCCATGACGCTGGCCGGGCGCGAAGTGTGGGACGAGAAGAAGGGCGAGTGGCGGCCGATGACCGTGTGCGTTCTCGAACGCGGTCGCGAGTATCTGCCGGGTGAATTTCCTTCGCGCTTCTCCGACCTGCCCGGCCACCTGCGCCTGACGCGCGGCGCCGCTGTGAGCGAGCTGCAGGAGGGCTTGTTCGACCTCCGCCTGGGCGAGGACGTGATGGCGCTGCTGGGCAATGGCCTGGGTGGCGGCTCGCTCATCAATGCCGGCGTGCTGCTGGCGCCCGAACCCGGCCAGGTGCAAGGCGAGGCCGGCCGGACGCTGCGCAAGCTGCACGACGGCGGGTGGTTCGACAGGGCGCGGCGCGAGCTGGGGGCGCTCGTGCGCGACGAGCACGGCGGGGAGGTCGAGAACACGATCGAGTTGCACCCGGACCTGAAGGGCCGCCCGCTGCCCAAGTCGCTCGCGCTAGCCCGCATGGCCACGCTGGGCGCGCGCCACCGCAATGTGCCCATCAGCGTGGCGATGTCACGCCGGGCGAACTCGGCCGACACGCTGCTCGAGGCCTGCACGCTGTGCGGCGACTGCATGACCGGCTGCAATGTCGGCGCCAAGGATTCGCTGGACACGAACTGGCTCGTCAGCGCCAGCGAGGCGGGGGCGCAGATATTCACCGGCGCCAGCGTGCTCTCGCTGCGTGCCGCCGACCCGCGAAAGACCGACGACGAGGCGGGCGACGGGGCGCGCTGGGTGCTGCGGGTGGCACACACCGACCCGCGGTTGCAGCGGCGCGAGGAGAAGCTGCTGCCGCTGAAGGCGAGGCAGGTGATCCTGGCCGCCGGCACGCTGGGCAGCACGGAGATCCTGCTGCGCTCGCGCACCGACAAGCTCGTCTTCTCGCCGCTCCTGGGCAGCCGCTTCTCGTGCAACGGGGACAGCATCAACGCCCTGCACGGCCTGCCCGAGCCCACGCGCGGCAACGCCGATGAGGAAGAGCCGTTGCAGGGCCGCCGCGTCGGGCCGACGATCACCGGCTCGGTCTCGGTGCCGGCGCAGGAAGGGCGGGAGGGAGGGCGGGAGGAAGGGCGCCGCGCCTTCGAGGTGCAGGAGTTCGCGGTGCCCGCGCCGCTGCGCCGCCTGCTGCACGAGACGGTGACCACGGCGTACGTGCTGGACGGCCTGCCCGAGGCCGACCGCAGCATGCACGGCGGTGAAAAGGCCAGCGACGCGGACCCGCTGGCGGTGAACGCCGACGCGATGGCGCGCTCGCTGGTCATCGGCACCATCGGCCACGACGAGGCCCGTGGCGTGCTGCATCTGGACGCCCCGCGCAACGGCCCCGACGGCACGCCGCAGCAAGGCACGCTGCAGATGCGCTGGCCCGACGCCCGGTACGGGGCGCAGGTCGAGCAGGCCCACGTCACGCTGCGGGCCATGCACGAGAAGATGCGCGAGGCCGCGCGGCAGGCTGGGCGCAGCGATCACTCCACGTTGCTCGCCAACCCGATGTGGCGGCTGCTGCCCCCGGCGCTGGAGGCGCTGATCGCACAGCCGCGCGGCCCCGTGTGGACGGTGCACCCGCTGGGCGGCTGCGCCGTCGGCCTGGGCCCCGGTGACGGCGTGGTCGACGAATTCGGCCGTGTCTTCGACGGTGCGGGCGGCGGTGTCACTGCCGGCGGTGCGGATGTGCGGCGCCATGGCGGTCTGGCGGTGCTCGACGGCTCGGTGTTCGGCGCCTCGCTGGGTGTGAACCCGGCCCTCAGCATCGCCGCTTTCGCCCTGCGAGCGGCCGAGATGTTGGCCGGCAGCGACGGCCTGAGCCGCCGCAAGAAGGCGCCCGATGCCGAAGCGGCGCAAAGCGTCCAGGCGCAGGCGCAGGCGCAGGCGCGACGCGGGCGTCCGCGCCGGCCGATCGCACCCGAGCCGCTGCCCTATGGTCCCGGTGCGATGCCGCAGACCGAAATGCAGCTGATCGAGCGACTGCGCGGCACGGCGTGGCTGCATTGCGGCTTCACGCTGCCCCGGCCCTTCGTGCTCGAGCTCACGCTGGCCTACGAGGAGGTGCCGGTGCGCTCGATGATGAGCACGCTCGGCTGCACGATGGACGCACCCGCCTGCCTGCGCGAGGTGCGCACCGGGTCGCAGGACGCACGGGTCGAAGTGCAGCGCCTGCGCCTGTACGACCCGCGCGAGTGGGACGCGCTGGACCTGCGCGTCAAACCCGAGCACCAGCGGGCCGCCAAGGCACTGGCCGAGGTCGTCGTCGCGGGGAAGCTGCGCTTCCTGCACCGCGAAGCTTCGGACCCGCTGCGCCGGCGCCTGCGCGCCGCCTGGGCTTGGCTGCTGAACCGCGGCTTGCGCGACATGTGGCAGGCCGCCGCCGACGCGCGCCGGGCGCCGGCCGTCGGCCCCGATGGCAAGCCGCTGCGGCCGCCCGGCCTGCTCGCGCGCGCACGCGACCTCTGGCGCATGGCCTCGCGCGCCGGCGAGGTGCGGCGCTTCGACTACGACCTCGAGGTGATCGAGGTGGTGCGCGATGTCATGCGCGACGATCGCCTGCGCCCGCTGCGGCTGTTCGCGCCCGGCCAGCGCATCGCCGGGCACAAGCGCCTCACCTACAACCGGCGCGGCAACCCGTGGCAGCAGTTGACGCGCATGACGCTCACGCAGTTCCCGGGGTTGCTGCCGGGCACGCAGCCGGTGCTCGAGCTGGACACGCGCTTCCTTGCCGGCCAGGGCGTACCGCTGCTGCGCATCACGGGCCAGCGCGACCATGCCTCGGCGCTGGCCGACATGGGCTCGCTCGTGCTGTACCTGGCGCGCGTCGTGCTGAGCACGCATCTGTGGACCTTCCGCCTGCCCGACCACGCGCCGCGGCGCGAGCCCGACCGCCTGCCCGGGCCCATCGCCGGGCTGCCGGCGCCGCAGGTGGCCGAGCTGGTGGTGGGCACGGTGCGCAATGGCGGCGAGAAGAACGGTGGCGAGAGGAATGGCGGCGAGAGGAATGGCGGCGAGAAGGTGAAGGTGCGCCTGACGCGCTACGCCCGGCCGCTCAGCGGCAAGCCGGCACTGGTGCTGCTGCATGGCTACAGCGTCAGCGGCAACACCTTCACGCACGAGTCGCTGGCGCCGAGCGCGGCCGAGTACTTCTGGCGGCGGGGGCGCGATGTCTGGGTGGTGGACCTGCGCACGAGCTCGGGCCTGCCCACCTGCACGCTGCCATGGTCGATGGAACAGGTGGCGCTGGTGGACATTCCGGCCGCGTTGATGCACGTGCGGCAAGCCACCGGCCGGCCGGTGGACGTGCTGGCGCACTGCATCGGCTGTGCGATGCTGGGCATGGCACTGCTGGCCGACCCGCGCGATGTGCGCAGCGGCGACACCGAGCTCGGTGTCGACGACTGGCTCACCAGCGAGCACCTGGGCACGCTGGCCGCGTTCAACGGCACGCGACCCGCCGGCGGCCCGCACCCGAGCGTCGGCCGCATCGTGCTCAGCCAGAAGGGGCCGCTGCTGCGCTACACCGACGACAACGTGATGCGCGCCTTCCTGATGCAGACGCTCAGGCGCTGGCTGCTCGCCGACGACTACCAGTTCCGCCCGCCGGCGCGGCCCGGGCTCGTCGACCAGCTGCTCGACCGGCTGCTGGCGAGCATGCCCTACCCGCGGCGCGACTGGCAGGTCGAGAACCCGTTGTGGCCCTGCAAGCGCACGCCGTGGACGGCCACGCGGCACCGCATGGATGCGCTGTACGGCCGCGACTTCAGCGCCTGGAACATGCGCGAGGCCACGCTGCGAGCCATCGACGACCTGTTCGGCGCCATCCACCTGGATACGGTGGCGCAGACCATCCACTTCTCGCGCTTCGAGGCCATCACCAACCAGCGCGGGCGCGGCGAGTTCGTGACCCGCAAGCGCCTGCGCGAGCGCTGGGCCGGCATTCCGACGCTGGCCATCCACGGCGGCGAGAACGGCCTGGCCGATGTCACCACGCAGACCCTGCTGCACGAGCAACTCGGCGAGGCCGGGGTGCCCATTCGCAGCCTCAGGTTCGCGGGCATGGGGCACCAGGACACGCTCATCGGCCTCGGCTCGCCGCAGGTGTTCGCGGCCATCGAGGCGTTCCTGCTCGACTCCACGGGCGAGGCCAGCGTGCCGGTGGCGCCCGCGGAGGGGCCACCGCTGAAGGGGGAGCCAGCACCGCGGCCGGCCCCGGCGCCCGGTGCCGAGGGCACGCCCTTGTTGCCTGATCCAACGACGGGGGCACCGATCCCCCTGACCGCAAATCTGCTCAGCGTGGGTGCGGCCCCCGCCAAGGCGGAACCCGAAGCGATTCAGCACCGAGGGTCTGCAGCGCGCTCGTTCGTGCTCGAGGAGCCGTGGGCCGGTCCGCGCATCGACATGCCTGATCTACCCTGGGGCGACGTGCAGGTGGCCGCCCTGTCACGCCCCGACCAGGGCCGCGCCCGGCTGGCCCTGGTGCCGGCGCGGCGGATCGCTGCGGTTCCCGGCGCTGCGCGCTACGAGGTGCTCGACCTGCCCGCGGCGGTGAATTGCGGTGACGCTGCTCGCAGCGGGTTCTGGCTGACGGCTGTGCCGCCGCTCGCGCACGCATGGCCCCAGGGTGCTGCCGCGACCGGAGAGCCGGGTTGGCTGGCCTTGCTGCTCTATGAGCGCGACGAGACCGCTGGCGCACGGGCGTCGGTGGCCGCGCCTGCGCCACCGGCGGCGGTGGTCGGCAAGGCCGCCGCGTCGGGTGTGGCTGCCGCCGCCACCGCGGCGCCCCCCTCGGGTGGTGTGCTGCTGCCCAGGGTGGGCTTCAGCGCTCGCCTGCGGCAGCTCTTCGGCGGCGGCTGGCAGACGGTGGCGCGAAGCGCGTCCCGGCCGGACCTCGACCGCAGCTCGGCAACGCCGACCACGCCGACCACGCCGGCCAGCCCGGACTCGTCACCTGCATGTGACGCCGCAGAGCTCATCGACCTGGGCGGCCGCTGGCTGCGGGCGACGCCGGAGCACGAGCACGCGACGGCCTTCATCGCGCTGGCCGACTTGCAGCGTGCCCAGGCACTCCTGGGCGGCGGCTCGGGGCCGCCTTCCAGCGCCGACGCCGGCGCCGCGGCGCACTCGCCCTGGTTCGCGCTGGCGAGCTGCCAGTATCCAGCCGGCCTGCTCGACGGCCTCGTGGCAAGGCAGAGCCTTGACCTGCTGGCTGCGCGCGCAGCCTCGCCCGCCAACGCGGTGCGCTTTGCGCTGCTCGTGGGCGACCAGATCTATGCCGATGCCACCGCCGGCCTGGCCGACCCGGTACGGCGCGACGAACTCTTCGAGCAGCCCAACGAGCGCGCCCTGCGTGCCCCCGGCATGCGCCAGGTGCTGCGCTGCCTGCCTGTCGCGGCACTGCCGGACGATCACGAAATCGCCGACAACTGGGAGCCGCTGGCGGCGCGCTTCGCCCCGCCGGCCAAGGTCGATGCGAAGAGGGAGTTGCCCACCTGGGAACGCACGCGCGAGCACGGCCTGGCGGCGTTCTGGCGCTACCAGCGCATGAGCCCGCTGGACCGTCTCGGCCGGCCGGGCCTGCCTGCCGCCGACCAGGCCTTCGAGTGGGGAGGCTTGCCGGTCTACCTGCTCGACACCCGCAGCGCGCGCCAACGGCGTGGCTCCCGGGTGCCCGAGCACGAACGCCATCTCGTCGACGAGGCGCAGCGCGAATCGCTGGAGAACTGGCTGCTGCGGCATCAGGCGCGTCCGAAGATCGTGGCCACGTCGGCGCTGCTGCTGCCCCGGCGCTGGACTTCGCAGGACAAGCACAGGGCGAGCGCCCGCAGCGACGCCTGGGACGGCTACCCGGCTTCGTTGTCGTGGCTGCTGGACTTCCTGCTCGCGAGCCAGGTGCGTCACACGATCTTCGTTTCGGGCGACGAGCACCACTCGCTGGTGTGCGAGGCGCTGCTTCGATCCCCGCTCGACGGGGGCCCGCAACCCGTCAGGCTCACGTCGGTGCACAGCTCGGCCCTGTATGCGCCCTATCCGTTCGCCAACGGCAGGCGCGCGAACTTCGGCGACGAAGCCTTCGATACGTTGTCGGGCCGCACGCGCGTGAGCATCACGATGACGACGTTTGCGCCGCCCGGCGACGGCTTTGCGACGCTGCAGGTGTTGAACCCGCCGGGCGGCACGCCACGCCTGCGCCTGCGCTTCGTGAAGGCGGGTGCGGGTGCCGGGCCTGACTTCGAGGTGCCCGAACTGGCCCTGTAGCGCGGCGGCGGGGCGGCGGCAGCGCCTCACTCGAAGCGCACGCCGCGCGTCGCCAGCAGGTAGACCGCCTCGGTGCGCGAGGCGACAGCCATCTCGCGGAAGATGGCCGATACATGCTGCTTGACCGTCCCTTCCGTGATGTCGAGTTCGCGCGCGATGCTCTTGTTGGACATGCCGCGCGCCAGCAGGCTGAGCACGGTGCGGTGGCGCTCGGTCAGGTCCGGGAAGGCCTCGGCCAGCTCGCGCAAGCCGTGGCCCGTGGGCGGCGCGGCCGGGCCGCCGGCATCATTGAGCGCCGAGACGGGCAGGTAGATGCCGCCGCTGGTGGCCAGCGTCAGCGCCGCCGTCATCAATTCGGGGCTCGACTCCTTGGGCACGAAGCCCACGGCGCCGGCCTCCACCGCCCTGCGCACCGTCTCCGGCCGCGCCTCGCCCGAGACGACGACGATGCGCGCCGCTGGCAGCAACTCCTTGAGCCGGTGGATCAGCGGCTCGCCGGTGATGCCCTCGCCGAGTTTCCAGTCCAGCAGCACGAGGTCGAACGCGGTGTGCGTGGCGAGGTCGAGTGCGGCGGCGCCATCGGCGCAACGGACCACCTGCTCCACCGGCACCAGCGCGGCGAGCAGCAGCCGCAGGCCCGCGCTGAAGAGCTGGTGGTCGTCGATGATGAGGGTGCGCAAGCTCGTCCTCGCGGCAACATGACTGCTCAGCCCCGATGGCCAACGAGACCTTGCGCGCCACGGTAGCACGGGCCACCGTCGACGCCCATCGCACTTTGGTCATAGGCCCGAAGTGAGGCCGGCCCTCGGACCGAAGTGCGATGTTGCGCAGCCACCGGTCTGCCTAGCATTCGGCACGCGTCGATCGGCGCACGGACTGCCAAGGGGGACTCGAATGATGGCGACGAAGACTGAGGATGGCGGCGGCGTGCCTGCCTGTCTGGTGGCGGCGGTCAACCGGCTGGCCTTCGGGATGGCCGTTCTCGACATCGAAGGCACGCTGCACTTTGCGAACACGGCCGCGCTTGCGGCGATCCGGCGCACCGGGTGGCAACTGAGCGACGGGCGCTTGCAGCCGCCGGCGGAGCCCGAGTTGTCGGCATGGCGCCGTGCGCTGAGCGAGGTGTGTGTCGGCGAGCGGCACCGCCTGATCGAGATCCAGGCGGGCGAGACGACACTGTTCGTCTCGTTGTCGTCGGCGCACGAGTCGGCGCACGACGGCGGCCGCGCCTGGGCCATCGCCACCTTCGAACGCGAGGAACTGTGCGGGCCGCTGGAGTTGCAGATGTTCTCCAGCCGCCACGGCCTGACGCTGGCCGAGAACCAGGTGCTGCAGCGGCTGTGCCGCGGCGAACGTCCCGCCGAGATCGCACGCGAGCACGGCGTCGCCCGCTCGACCGTGCTCACGCAGGTGGCTGCCATCCGCAGCAAGACGCACCGCGGCAGCGTGCTGGAGCTGCTGCACAAGCTCTCGCGCATGCCCGCCGTCCGTCCGGCCGGGCTCGTGAGCTGAGTCCCCCGGGCCCGCTCGCGCGGCGCAGCGGCGAAGGCGCGCTGGCCGTGGCGGCCGTGCTCGGCACGGCGCTCGCCTGGAGCCACGGCGCAGCGGCGGCCGCCTGATCACAGGCGGCCGCAGTCGGCCGCCAGCAGCAGGTGCGTGAGGTCGTGGTAGCGCTGCGCGTTCAGGCCGGTGAGATCGTCGATCCTCGCGATGCGCGCGTAGAGCGTATTGGCATGCACGTGCAGGTCGCGCGCGGCGCGCTGCACGTTCATGTCGGCATCGGCGAGCGCGCGCAGGGTCTTCACGAGTGCGCCCGCCGCCTTCGCGTCGGCCTCGCGCAGGTCGCCAAGCCACACCGGCAGAGCCGGCTGCACGTAGTCGGCACCGCGGTGGATGAGCAAGCGCCGGATCGGGAGCCCGGAGAACGCCACCACGCGCTCGGACACGTTGGCGAAGTCGAGCGCCACCGTCGCTTCGTGCAGCCCGCGCGGGATGAACGACGTCGAGGGCTGGTCGCTGGACAGGCCGATGAGCACGGCGGGGCCGAGCGTCAGCAGTTGCGGCCGGATGCGCTCGGCGAGCGCGGCCTGCGGCGCCGTCCAGCCCGAGGCGCGGCGCACGCTGGAGTAGACCGCGGTGACGACGTTGCCGCGTTGCCCTACGAGCGCGCGCACCGCCGTCGAGGCCACCGCCTCGGCCATGGCCTCGACGATGCGCTGTGCGCGCGCGGGCTGTTCCATCTCGAGCGGGTCGGTCGACTGCGCGAGCGCGACGCAGAAGCTGACGCGCTGCTCGAGATAGCCGGCGCGCTTGAGCAGGCGCGCGACGCGCGCGTCCGCCTCGTCGTAGCCGCTGACGAGGATGCCGAGCAGTTCGTTGCGGCGGTCGCCTTCGGCCTCGGCGAGGGCGCGCGTGTGCGAGACATACTCGGCGTCCGCGACGATGCTGATGGCGCTGGTGTACTCCATCGCGAAGGTGGCCACCGCGGCGGCCACTTCGGCGGCCACTTCGGCGGGCACTTCAGCGGACACCTCGGTGGCGACCTCGGTGGCCGCCCCGGTGGCCGGTTCGCCGCGGCGGCCGGCCTTCGTCGAGCTCGTCGCCGTTGCCGCCCCGGCGATCCAGCGCGAGAGCACGTCGTGGCCGCAGCGATAGGCCTGCAGCGTGGCATCGAGCGGAAAGCGCTGGGCGGCGCGATGGCGGGCATGCGCGCGCACGAATTCGAGGTCGCCGGCCGGGCCACCGCCGATCAGGCGCCGCAGTTCGGCGAGATGTTCGCCGGCATGGCGCTCGAGGTCAGGCAGGACCTCGGGGTTGTGCGAGGCGGAGAAGGCCGGCACCTCCGACAGGACGGCCGCCCGCAGTTGTTGCGCCACCTCGCGCACGGTCTTGTCCAGCGCCGGCGCGGCGCGCGGCACGACGCCCAGGGCGGCGAGGCGGTCGAGCGCGCGTTGCAGTGAGGGGCCAGCGCCGGCAGAGGCCATCGAGGGTGTGAACAGTCCACAGCGGAGGCCGCCGCATTGTCACTGAACTCGCCGTTGTGATCGCCGGGCCATGTGAATAGTCTCCAGGCCGGGATCGATCGGAGCCCCGGTCGCCCAAGCACAGGAGAGATTGCGATGGCCAAGTACCTGTTCGTGTATCACGGCGGCAAGCCGCCCTCCAACCCGGCCGACGTCAAAGCGGTGATGGACGCCTGGGGCGCCTGGTTCGGCTCGCTCGGCGCGGCCGTCATCGACGGGGGCAACCCGGTCGGCAAGTCCAGCACGGTGAAGTCGGACGGCACGCTCGCCGACGGCGGCGGCGCCAACCCGGCCAGCGGCTACAGCCTGATCGAGGCGTCGAGCCTGGCCGATGCGCACCAGAAGGCGAAGGGCTGCCCGCTGCTGAAGAACGGCGGATCGATCGAGATCGCACAGGCGATGGACATGTAGGCGTCTACTCGTCCAGCGCCGGCGATGCCGTCGGCCAGCGCCGCGCTGCGCCGAGGAAGTCGCGCCGCTGGTCCTCCGGCGCGGCGGGGTCGAAGCGCACACGGTAGTAGGCCTCGGCGAGATCGCGCAGCGAGGCGCGCCAGGCCGGCCGATCGCCGGTCTCACCGGTCTCGCCGGTCTCGCCGGTCTCGCCGAGCCGCCTGGCCCAGGCCCGCACCGTCTCGCCGGGCTGGCGGGCATGCCCCTTCTCGGCGACGCTACGCTCCACCCGTGCCCAGGCTTGCGCGATCGCGTCGGGCCGGTTCACTTCGACATGACGCCGTCGGGCCCGCAGCCGGCGCAGCGCCAGCCGCAACGCCGGCACCGCGAGCAGCACGCCCAGCAGCGCCGCGGCGAATGCCAGCGCGCCGTTGCCCGCGGGCGCCTGCCAGGCCTGCAGCGCACGCTCGACGAGCCAGGAGAGGTAGTCGAGCACGGGGCTGAACGCGCCGCTGGCGGCCTGGTCCTCGAACTCGGCCCAGCGCGAGGGGGTGGTGTCGACGTTGACCCAGCGGCCGTCGACCCACGCCTGTGCCCACGCGTGCGCATGGCGCGCGCGCACGACGAAGGCCTGCTCGCGCGCGCTGTACTCCTGCGCCGAGTAGCCGCCCACGTAGCGAGCCGGGATGCCGGCCTGCCGCAGCAGCAGCGCCGTGGCGGTGGCGAAATATTCGCAGTGGCCCTTGCGGTCGCGAAGCAGGAAGTCGGCCAACGTGCGCGCGCGCTCACCCCGGCGCGCTTCGCCGAGCGCTTTGCCGAGCTCGAGCGAGTAGGCGAACTTGGCCGCGAAGAAGCCGCGCACCGCTTCGACGGTGGCGGCGTCGCCGCCCTGTCGCAGCCGCTCTTCTTCGACGATGCGGGCGAGCGTGGAGGCGAGCAGCGGCGGAACCTCCAGGTCGACGGCGGGATCCGGCGCACCCGCCTCGGCCGATGGGTCGTAGGCGACCTCGACGGCGATGAAGCGCGGCGTGCCGTGCACCCGCACCGCGCCGGTGGCCAGCACCTCGACGGCCTGGGCCGGCAGCGACGCGACGCTGCGCGTGCCCAGCGGCAGCGGCAGCAGGCCCTCGCCGCCCGGCAGGGAGCGGCGCACCGTGAGGTGCGAAAGGCGCGAAGGGCCTGCCGGGTGGGAGGTGTCGGCGTGGGCCGGCCCGTCGTCGAGCAGCCAGCGGTCCTGGCCAGCCTCACGTCCCTCGCTCGCGCGCTGGCCGGCGCTCGCGCCCTGCACGCCACCGGTCGCCGGGATGCGCGTCGCGGGCCGTGCCGCGCGGCGCGCGCTCTGCCATTCGCCGCCCCGATAGCGCTCGAAGGCCGCCTCGCGCAGCAGCAGTGCATCGGGTCTCGGCTGCGCGGCCACCACGCGCATGACGATGCGGTCGCTCAGCTTGATCTTGCCGAGATCGCCGATGCGCGTGCGTTCGCGAAACGGGTCCGGCGGCGGTGCGAGCCAGTCCGCGATCAGGTCGGTGCTCAGGTCCTCGACCTGGCCCTGCAGCGCCGAGATGCCCAGGTGCGCCGCATGGCCGACGAGCGCGGCCACCGCCACCATGATGCCGGCCAGCGCGCGGCGGCCGCGCGGCTGGCGCGCCAGCAGCGCCCAGCCGACGATGAGCACGAGGCCCGGGTACAGCCAGGCCGCCGCCGCGGCACCGGTGCCGGCCGCGGCGAGCGTGAGGGCCGCATGGGCATGCGTGAAGTCGACCTGGCGCACGTGCTCCGTGTCCTCCTCGGGCACCACGTCGCGCCGCAGCGCCCGCAGCAGCCCCTGCACGGTGAGGCGCTCCACCAGCAGCTGCAGCGCGGGCAACGGCAGCAGCATCAGCGGCAGCCAGCGCAGCCAGCTGTACAGCGCCTGCGGCGCCCCCTGCACGACCACCAGCCCGGCCAGCGACGCGAGCGCGAGCAGCACACAGGCGCGCAGCAGCAGCTTCAGGCCCGCCGCAGCCCGGGGCGAAGGCGCCGGTGCCGCCCAGCGCAAGGCCTCGAAGGCGAGGCCTGCCGCCACGCCAAGCCACGGCAGGCCGATCGAGAAGCCCCACAGCCCGAGCGCGGCACCGACGAGCCCGGCCGGCGCCTTCATGGCCGCAGGAGCTCCTGTGCCAGGTTGAGCGCGTTCACCGTGCGCAGGCCGGCGGGGTCGGAGGCCATCGGGCCCAGCGGCAGCGACGGGAGCGCTGCGCCGTCGGCACGCGCCTCGCCCACCACCCACACGCGCACCGGCAGGCCGCGCGCGCGCAGGCCCGCGACCATGC
The DNA here is from genome assembly GCA_016223165.1 of Burkholderiales bacterium. Lineage (GTDB taxonomy): Bacteria > Pseudomonadota > Gammaproteobacteria > Burkholderiales > Burkholderiaceae_C > Rubrivivax. Next base: position 704,845 of record JACRPO010000009.1, on the reverse strand, counting down.
GCTGGCGCGGCTCGTCCCAGGCCAGCAGCACGCAGATGGCGCCGCTGATGCGCGCGGCGCCCAGCGCCACGGCCTCGGCGAGCGGCTCGAACGAGCCGCCCGGCGTCGGCGACAGCGCCGCCAGCACGCGCAGCAGCTCCGCCGCCGCCCCCAGGCCCCGCCCCTGCGTGAACGTGTAGGCGCGGCCTTCCACGAACATCAGGTCGAGCAGGCTGTCGTTCGAGCGCGGCGTCACCACCAGCGAGGCGGCGAGCGCCACCGCGGTCTCGAAGACCTCGCTGCTGCCGGCGGCCTCGCCGAAGCTGTCGAGCACGAGCGCGTGGCGCACGAAGAACTCGTCCTGGTACTCCTTCACCACCGGCCGGCCCAGGCGCGCCCAGGCCTTCCAGTGGATGCGTCGCGGCGTGTCGCCGGCGCGGTAGTCGCGCAGGCCGACGAACTCCTCGGCCTCGCCGATGCGGCCCGCGAAGGCCACGCCGCCCGGCTGCAGGCGGCGCGAGCCGGGCAGGGCGAGCGCGGCCACCGGCCAGGTGCGCGGCAGCACGAGCAGCGTCTCGGGCAGTTCGCAGCGCACGTGCGCCTTCAACAGGCCGAGCGGCTCGGCGCGGGCGACGCGCACGGCCTCGAACTGCAGCACGCCACGGCGCAGCGGCAGGCAGCGCATCGTGACCTGGCGCTCGCCGGCCAGCCGGTCGAGCGCCACCGCGTCGACACGCGCGCCGATGCGCCAGCGCATGTAGGCCACGAAGCGCGGGTAGCCGACGAAGCGGTCGAACAGGTTGCGCGTGCGGTCGGCGCTCACCTTGTAGGCGGCGAAGCCGCTCGCCTCGCTCGCCTTGGCCGCCTTGGTCGCGTTACCCGCTTCGCTCGCGAGCCCGGGCCGCCCGGCCGGCGGCGACGCGAGCAGGTCCTCCACCCAGAGCGGCGCCCGCACCGCCGCGCCGCGGTGGCGCAGCGTCAGCGTGTAGTCGAACGGCACGCCGGCGGTGGCCCACTGCGGCAGCCGGCGCGCGACGGACAGGTCCAGCCGCAGCCGCCAACCGGCGACGGCCGCCACCGCGAACAGGCCCACCGCGAGCCCGAAGAGCTGGTAGACCATCACCTCGCGCGTGTTGAGCCCGAAGACGGCCGCCAGCACGGCCAGGGCGGCGAGCAGCCAGCCCGCCGGCGTGAGCTTGCGGCGCAGCGCGCGGTCGTAGCGGTAGACGCGGCGAAAGGCCGGCGCGCCGAGCCGCGCGATCCGGGCCGAGATCGAGGCGAGCGCGGCAGGCGAGGCGGGCATGGTTCCAACGCCGGGCTGCGGTAGCGGGTCCGCGAGGGGTCCGCGAGGGGTCCGCGATGGTCCGTGAGGGCGCCGTGAGGGGCCGCGCCGATCAGGCCGGCATCGGCACCTTCGCCAGCGTCTCGCGCACGATGTCGGCGCTCGAGCGGCCGGCGAACTGTGCGTGCGCATCGAGCGTGACGCGGTGCGCGAGCGCGGGCACGACGATTTCGCGCACGTGGTCGGGCGCGACGAAGGCCTCGCCGTCGATCAGCGCCAGCGCCTGCGCGAGCTTCTGGATGGCGATCGACGCGCGCGGGCTCGCGCCCAGGCGCAGCGCACCACCGCCGCGCGTGGCGCCGACGATGTCGACGATGTAGCGGCGCATCGCGTCGGCGATGCGCACCTGCCCGATGGCGTGGCGCACGGCAATGATGTCGGCCAGGCTGCACACCGGCGCCAGGCCGTGCAGCGGATGGCTCTCGGTGCCTTGCGCGGCCAGCATGTGCACCTCTTCCTCCGCGCTCACGTAGCCGAGGCCGAAGCGCACCGCGAAGCGGTCGAGCTGCGCTTCGGGCAACGGGTAGGTGCCGGCGCTTTCCACCGGGTTCTGCGTCGCGACGACGAAGAACGGCTCGGGCAGCGTGCGCCGCGTCCCCTCGGCCGTGACCTGCCCCTCGGCCATCGCCTCCAGCAGCGCCGACTGCGTGCGCGGGCTGGCGCGGTTGATCTCGTCGGCGAGCAGGATGTTGCCGAACACCGGCCCCTCGTGGAAGTGGAAGGCCTGGTCGCGTGGATCGAAGGTCGAGACGCCGATGATGTCCGAAGGCAGCAGGTCGGCCGTGAACTGCACGCGCTTGAAGGTCGCATCGACCGAGCGCGCCAGCGCATTGGCCAGCGTCGTCTTGCCGGTGCCGGGCATGTCCTCGAGCAGCACATGGCCACCGGCGGCGAACGAGGCGATGAGCCAGCGGATGGCCGTCGGCTGGCCGAGGATGACGCGGCCCAGGTTGCGGGCCAGTGCGGCGAGCAGGGCGGTGCCGGAGGGCATCGGCACCGCTGCCTGGACGGAGTCGACAACGCCGAGCTTGGTCATGGAACCGCTCCTCCCGCGGGCGCCGATGGGCGCGCAGGATACCTTGGTGCGTGCCGGGCATGCCAGGCATGCGGGGCGTGCGGGGCGTGCGGGGCCGATCCGCAGCGCCACGGGGCAGTGGCGCCGCGGCGCCGTGGCGCTGCACTCCTAGCCGGCGCAAGAGCGCCGGCTAGGAGTGTGGGCGGCAGAAGTCCAGGGCCTGGACTTCTGCCGCCCACACTCCTAGCTCGCGAACGTCGGCGCCAGGACGCTCGGTGCCGCCGCCTCGCTGGCGGTCTCGAGCATCGTGATGCGCCACAGCGTGCGCGCATCGTCGGGGTCGATCAGCGTCGCCGAGTGCAGCAGCGCGGCGTTGTCCCAGACGACGACGTCGCCGACGCCGTACTTGAAGCGCAGCTGGTACTTCGCTTGCGTCGCATGTGCGGCGAGCTCGTCGAGCAGGTCGCGCGCTTCGTCGTCGGGCATGCCGACGATGCCGAACGAGCTGCCCGAGACGGCGTAGAGCGCCTTGCGGCCGGTGACGGGGTGTGCGCGCGCGATGCGGTGCGTGATGACCGGCATCTTCGCTTCCTGCTCGGCGCTGAGCACCGAAGCTGCGGTGCGGCTCGCCTGGTTCACGTCGTTGCGGTTGCCGTAGTGGTGGATGGCCAGCAGCGGCTCGATGCGCCGCTTCATCGCCTCGGGCAGGTCCTCGTAGGCAGCGATCTGGTTGGCGAACAGCGTGTCGCCGCCGACCTTGGGCACGACGCGCGAGTACAGCGTCGTCGCGCGGGCCGGCTGCGCGAGGTACGAGTAGTCGGTGTGGAAGTACGAGCCCGCGTCCTGCAGCCCGGTGGGCTGGCCGTCCTTCTTCACGTTGGAGAGGATGAGGATGTCCGCATCCTCGGGGTGGTGGAACTGGTCTATGACGTGCGGCTGCGGCGGCCCGATGCGGCGCGCGAAGGCCGCGAACTGCGCCGCCGTGATGCGCTGGCCGCGCAGCGCCAGCACCTGGTGGGCGTAGAAGGCCTGCTCGATAGCCTTGAAGTCCGTGTCGGAAAGCGGCTGCGAGAGGTCGACGTCGGCGGTCTCGATGCCGAAGAGCGGCGTGAGGGGGCTGAACGTGATCATGGACGGCGGCTCCTTCCGGGTTCCTGCCCGGCCGTGGCCCGGTTCAGGCGTGACGCAGCCAATTTAAGCCATCATCGCCGCCTTCACCGCGTGCACAGGAGGACTCCGGCTTTGAAGCTGCAGATGGCCAAGAACTCGCTCTTCGCGATCCTGCTGCGCTCGCCGTGGTGGGCGAGCCTCGCCATCGCCGCGGTGCTGTCGCTGCTGGGCGCGGCGCTGCTGCCCGAGGGCTATCGCGCGGTGGGTGCGTTGTCGTCCTTGCCCTTCGTCGTCGTCGGTGCGCTGGCGGCGCGCCGCCAGTGGCGCCTGCCGAGCGCGGCGCGCGTGACGGAGATCCAGAAGGCGGTGGCCGCGCTGACATGGCCCGCCTTCGCCGGCCTGCTCGAACAGGCCTTCGTGCGCGACGGCTACGTGGTGCAACGGGGCACGTCGGCCCAGGCAGGGGCCAAGAGAGGGGCCGAGTCTGCGGTCGACTTCGAGCTCGAGCGCCAGGGCCGCAGGATGCTCGTCAGCGCGCGGCGCTGGAAGTCCGCGCGCACCGGCCTCGATGCGCTGCGCACGCTGCAGGCGGCGCGCGAAGCGGCCGATGCGCCCGACGCGCTCTACATCGGCCTGGGCGAGTTTACCGACCAGGCGCGCGCTTTTGCCGCCGAGCACCGCATCGCCGTCTGGCAGGCGGCCGAGGTGGCGCAGTCACTGCGCGGGCTGCCGCTGGGGGCGGCGGCGCGCTGAGCCGGCCGGCAGAGCGGCAGGCGCGTCACCGCGCGCGGCCCAGAGCTTGTGAAGATATCCGGCGCGTCCGAGCGGGCGGCCCAAAGCGTGCCAATCTAGGCGCAAACCGCAGCGATACCTCGTGGTATCGCGAGGATTTGCAACGACGAGTGGCGCGCTTTGGGCCGCACGAGCGGGCGTGGCGGATATTTTCACAAGCTCTCAGCGCAACGGCGCGAACAGCACCACCACCGAGCGCGGCTCGACGCGGTGCGCGCGCCCGATCACCCCCTCGGCCTCGGCGAACTCGGCGATGTCGTGCGGCGCGTCGCGCGCCGTGTCGATGATGCGGCGCCAGCCGTTCGGCGCGCTGGCCGTCGTCGCGGGAGGGACGGGCAGCTCGAACTCGAGCGGCTCCCAGTAGGCGTTGAGCGCGAAGTGCATCAGCAGGTCGCCGGCCAGGCTGGTGGCGGTGATGGCGAGGCTGCGTGAATGCTCGGCCTTGTCGGGTGCGCCCAGGCGCACGCCGTGCAGCTGCACGTTGACGCGCTTGATCAGCTCGGCCAGCGTCAGCCGGTGGTCCTGGCGCACGCTCTCGCGCAGGTTGCGGATGCGCACGCAGCCGCGCACGAAGCGGTGGATCTCGGCGTGCCGCTCGAGCAGCGTCCAGTCGAGCCAGCTCAGCTCGTTGTCCTGGGCGTAGGCGTTGTTGTTGCCCTGCTGGCTGCGCCGCATCTCGTCGCCCATCAGCAGCATCGGCGTGCCGAGCGACAGCAGGTTGATGGCGAGCAGGTTCTTGATCTGGCGACGGCGCAACGCCAGCACCTGCGGGTCGCCGGTGGGCCCTTCGACGCCGCAGTTCCACGAGCGGTTGTCGTCGCTGCCGTCGCGGTTGTCTTCGCCGTTGGCCTCGTTGTGCTTGTGGTTGTAGGAGACGAGGTCCTCGAGCGTGAAGCCGTCGTGGCTGGTGACGAAGTTGATGCTCTGCGCCGGCTCGCGCGGGCGTGCGCCGTAGAGGTCGGGGCTGCCCATCAGGCGGTCGGCCAGGCGCGGCACGACGCCGGCGTCGCCCTTGACGAAGGTGCGCACGTCGTCGCGGAACTTGCCGTTCCACTCCTTCCAGCGCTCGCCGAAGAACTGGCCCACCTGGTACAGGCCGGCGGCGTCCCAGGCCTCGGCGATGAGCTTGGTGCCGGCCAGCACGGGGTCGCTCTCGATGTCCCACAGCACGGGCGGGTTCGGCACCGGCAGGCCGTATTCGTCGCGCGAGAGGATCGAGGCGAGGTCGAAGCGGAAGCCGTCGACGTGCATCACCCGCACCCAGTAGCGCAGGCTGTCCATGATCAGCCGCCGCACCACCGAGTGGTTGGCGTTGAGCGTGTTGCCGGTGCCGGAGTGGTTGGCGTAGCGGCCTTCGCGGTCGAGCAGGTAGTAGGTGCTGTTGTCCAGGCCGCGCAGGCCGAAGGTCGGGCCGCGTTCGTCACCCTCGGCGGTGTGGTTGAACACGACGTCGAGGATGACCTCCAGCCCCGCCTTGTGCAGCGCGCGCACCATGTCGCGGAACTCGTCGAGCACGGCCAGCGGCCCGGCGGCGGTGTGGCCGGCATTGGCGGCACGGGTGGCATACCCCGCATGCGGCGCGAAGAACGAGATCGGCGCATAGCCCCAGTAGTTGCGGCGCCCCGGCGGTGCGTCGGCCGGGTCGAACTGGAACACCGGCATCAGCTCGACCGCCGTCACGCCCAGGTCGAGCAGGTAGGGGATCTTGTCGACCACGCCGGCAAACGAGCCGCGCCGCGCCGCCGGCACGCCGGAAGAGGCGTGCTGCGTGAAGCCGCGCACGTGCATCTCGTAGATGAGCGTCTGCGTGAACGGGCGGCGCAGCGGCTGGTCGCCCTGCCAGTCGTAGGCCTGGTCGTCGGCGACGACGCTCTTGCAGGCGTGGGCGTCGTTGGGGCCCAGGTCGTGCCCCGAGCCGCGCCGCCAGTCCGACGGGATGGCCACGGCGCGGCCATAGGGGTCGAGCAGCACCTTGCTCGGGTCGAAGCGGTGTCCGCGCATCGGCGCGAACGGCCCATGGGCCCGGTAGGCATAGACCTGCCCCGGGCCCACGGCGCCGACGAAGGCATGCCAGTAGTTCCAGGTGCGGTGGGCCGGCGGCTCGAGGGCGATGGTGCGCATCGGCTGCGTGCTGTCGGCATGCTCGTACAGCAGCAGGTCGACGCGCTCGGCGTGGCGCGAGTAGACCGAGAAGCCCACGCCGCCCGCGTGCGGCCGCGCCCCCAGCGGATGGGGCCGTCCTGGCGACAGGGAGCCTGCGCGCGGCATGGGTGGATTCTGACGCGCGCTCAGCCGTGCGGCGCGACCCTTGCGCTCGCCACGTACACGCCGCCCAGCAGCATCGTCTGCACGTGCAGCGGCCCGGTGAACGCGGCCAGGCCGCTCCAGGGCGCGCGCAGGCCCGCGAGCGAAGTCACCGAGTGCAGCGCCGCCGGCAGCACGAGCAGGTTGACGCCGACCGTCCAGCCGCCGGCCCACTTGAGCCCGGAGGCGACCACGCGCGCCCCCGGCTTCAGGTGCCGCATCACATGCGCCACGGCCTCGGGCCGGCGCAGGATGTCGTGCGTGAAGTGGAACAGCACGGCATCGGCATGCCGCCCCGGAATGCGGGCCGTCTCGGCGGGCGAACAGACCAGCGTCACGTTGCTCCAGCGGCCCTGGGCCACGCGCTCCCGGGCCCGCTCGATCATCTCGGGGCTCTGCTCGATGCCGATGATCGCGCCCTTCGGGCCGATGCCCTGCTCCAGCAGTTCGAGGCTGAGGCCGGTGCCGCAGCCCACGTCGAGCACGACATCGCCGGGCTGCAGCGCCAGCTGCGCGATCGCCTTGCGGCGGATCGGCTCGAACAGCGCCAGTTCCAGGTCGTAGATGCCGGCGCGCCGCCGGTACTGCGCCAGCGCCGCGCGGCGGTCGGGGCCCGGCTCGGTGGCCTTGCCGGCCTTGCTGCTCACGTCGCACCTCCTCGCCGCCACACCGTCGCCAGCCATGGCTGGCGTTCGCGCGGCTGGCCCGCCGGCCGATAGTAGTGCTCGAATTCGTCGAAGCCCGCCGCGCGCATGAAGCGGCGCCAGCCCTCGAGCGAGTGCCACACGCCATAACGGCCTTGTTGCCAGCCCTCCTGGTCGTTGCCGCGCGGGTTGGAGACGAAGAGCACGCCGCGCGGGCGCAAGGCGGCACGCAGCTCGCCCAGCACGCGCGCCAGCTCGCTCGTCGGCACGTGGAAGAGCACCGCATTGGCGAAGATGCCGTCGAAGCGCGCCGCCGGCAGATCCAGCGCCAGCAGGTCCTGCTGCCACACCGGGCAGCCGCTGTGCTGGTGTGCCATGGCCACGAAGGCGGGCGTGCCGTCCAGGCCCACGGCGCGGTGGCCGAGGGCGCTGAAGGTCGCGAGGTCGCGCCCCGGGCCGCAGCCGAGGTCGAGAATGTCCCAGGGCGGTGGCCCCTCGACGTGGCGCAGCAAGGCGCCGACGTTCTGGCTGACATCGTGCTCGCGCGTGGCCGCCCAGAAGCCGGCCGGGTCTTGCGCATAGTGCGCCATCGTCCGCTCGGCGATGCGGCGCAGTTCGTCGGGCAGGGGGGCGGGCATCGTGCGGCAGGCGCTCGGGTGGAAGCGGCCCATTGTCGGCGTCGCCCGCGCGTCGTGTCCGCGTCATGTCCGCGTCGTTTCCGAGTCGACTCCGCGTCGCATCCGCCTGGCCCCCTGCGCCATCCGCGAGTGCCGGCCAGCGCCGGCAGTTGCGCGAACTCACGGCGCGCGCCGGCCGATCGGCTAACCTGCGCACCGCACCGTCGAGGAGACCCCGATGAGCCAGCCGCAAGCGCCCCTGCGCCTGCACGTGCCCGAGCCCAGCGGACGGCCGGGCCACGCCACGGATTTCTCGTACCTGCGCGCGGCGCCCGCCGGTGCGGCGCCGCGCCCGGCGGTGGACGTGGCGCCGGCCGACACCGCCGAGCTGGCGACGACGCTGGTGCGCGTGCTCGACGACGCCGGCCGTGCCGTCGGCCCCTGGGCGCCGGAGGCCGACGCGGCCCTGCTGCGCCGCGGCCTCACTGCCATGCTGCGCGTGCGCGCCTTCGACGCGCGCATGCTCATCGCGCAGCGGCAGAAGAAGATCTCGTTCTACATGCAGTGCCTGGGCGAGGAGGCCATCGCCACCGCGCATGCGCTGGCCATCGAGCCCGGGGACATGTGCTTTCCCACCTACCGTCAGCAAGGCCTGCTGCTGGCGCGCGACGACATCTCGATGGTCGAGCTGATGTGCCAGCTGATGAGCAACGAGCGCGACCCGATGCGCGGCCGCCAGCTGCCGGTGATGTACAGCTACAAGCGCGCCGGCTTCTTCTCGATCAGCGGCAACCTCGCGACGCAGTTCATCCAGGCGGTGGGCTGGGCGATGGCCTCGGCCATCAAGGGCGACACGCGCATCGCCTCGGCCTGGATCGGCGACGGCTCCACCGCCGAGGCCGACTTCCACACCGCGCTCACCTTCGCGCATGTGTACCGCGCGCCGGTGATCCTCAACGTCGTCAACAACCAGTGGGCGATCTCCACCTTCCAGGCCATTGCCGGCGGCGAGGCAACCACCTTCGCCGGGCGCGGCGTGGGTTGCGGCATCGCCTCGCTGCGCGTGGACGGCAACGACTTCCTCGCCGTGCTGGCGGCCACGCGCTGGGCCGCCGAGCGCGCGCGGCGCAACCTCGGGCCGACGCTGATCGAGTGGGTCACCTACCGCGCCGGTGCGCACAGCACCTCCGACGATCCGAGCCGCTACCGCCCGGCCGACGACTGGCAGCACTTCCCGCTCGGCGACCCGGTCGCGCGCCTGAAGCAGCACCTGATGGCGCAGGGCGCCTGGTCGCACACCGAGCACGAGGCGACGCGCGCCAGGCTCGAGGCCGAAGTGATGGCGGCGCTGAAAGAGGCCGAGTCGTACGGCGGCACGCTCATCGACAACCACGTGCCGCCGATCGAATCGATGTTCGAGGACGTCTACAAGGAGATGCCGCCGCACCTGCACGAGCAGCTGCACCAGGCGCGCGCCGAGTGGGCGCGGCACCAGGCCAATCCCGCGAACTTGCCTGAGCCTGCGCCGCAAGGGCAGGGTTCGCCATGACGCGCATGACCATGGTCCAGGCCCTGCGCTCGGCGATGGACGTGATGCTCGGGCGCGACGACAACGTCGTCGTCTACGGCCAGGACGTGGGCTACTTCGGCGGCGTCTTCCGCTGCACCGACGGCCTGCAGGCCAAGTACGGCGCGCAGCGGGTCTTCGACGCGCCCATCTCCGAAGGCGGCATCGTCGGCAGCGCCATCGGCATGGCCGCCTACGGCCTGCGGCCGGTGGTGGAGGTGCAGTTCGCCGACTACTTCTACCCGGCGAGCGACCAGATCGTCTCCGAGGCGGCGCGCCTGCGCTACCGCTCGGCCGGCGACTTCAGCGCCCCCATCACCATCCGCATGCCCTGCGGCGGCGGCATCTACGGCGGGCAGACGCACAGCCAGAGCCCGGAGGCGCTGTTCACGCACGTGTGCGGCATCCGCACCGTGATGCCGTGCAACCCGTTCGACGCCAAGGGGCTGCTCATCGCCGCCATCGAGTGCGACGACCCGGTCATCTTCCTCGAGCCCAAGCGCCTGTACAACGGCCCCTTCGACGGCCACCACGAGAAGCCGGTCGTGCCCTGGGCGCAGCACGCGCTGGCCGAGGTGCCCGAGGGCCACTACACGGTGCCGCTGGACAGCGCGCGCCTCTTCCGTGAGGGCAGCGAGGTGACGGTGCTGACCTACGGCACCATGGTTTTCGTCGCCGAGGCGGCGGCGCAGGAGAGCGGTATCGACGCCGAGATCGTCGACCTGCGCACGCTGTGGCCGCTCGACCTGGCCACCGTGCTGGCTTCGGTGAAGAAGACCGGCCGCTGCGTCGTCGTGCACGAGGCGACACGCACGAGCGGCTTCGGCGCCGAGCTCGTGGCGCTGGTGCAGGAGCATTGCTTCTACCACCTCGAGGCGCCGATCGAGCGTGTCACCGGCTGGGACACGCCCTATCCGCACGCGCTCGAGTGGGCCTACTTCCCAGGCCCGGCGCGCGTGGCCGCTGCGCTCAAGCGCGCGCTGGAGGCCTGAGATGGGAATCCATGTCATCAAGGTGCCCGATGTCGGCGAAGGCATTGCCGAGGTCGAGCTCGTCGCCTGGCACGTCCAGCCCGGCGACATCGTGGCCGAGGACCAGGGGCTGGCGGACGTGATGACCGACAAGGCCAGCGTCGAGATCCCCTCACCCGTCGCGGGCCGGGTGCTGGCGCTCGGCGGTCAGGTCGGCCAGGTGATGGCGGTCGGCAGCGAGCTGATCCGCATTGAACGGGAGGACGCCGGTGTGGTGTCGGCGGCTGCACCGGCTGATGCGCCTGCCGCGGCTTCGGCGCCGCGGCCACCACCCGCGCCTGCGCCGGGCCTGGCGCCCGCGACGGGCCCGGCCGCCGTGCGGGCTGCCGAGGTGCCGCCACTGCCCTCGGCGACACCGGCAGCGGTGCGCCCGGTGGCGACCCCAGCGGAGCCCGCGGCGGGAACCGATCGCCCGATCGCCTCGCCTTCCGTGCGCCGGCGCGCCTGGGAGCTCGGCATCGACCTGCGCCATGTGAAGGCGAGTGGCACCGCCGGCCGCATCATGCATGCCGATCTCGATGCGGCTGCCGCCACAGCGAGCGCGGGCGCAGCAGGTGCAGCCGCGACAGCCGCAACACCAGCAACAGCAACCGCGCCCTCGATGCGCCTCTCGCCCACCGCGGCGGCATCGCCGCGCGAGGACCGGGCGGTGCCGGTGATCGGCCTGCGTCGCCGCATCGCGCTGCAGATGCAGGAGGCCAAGCGCCGCATCCCGCACTTCAGCTATGTCGAGGAGCTCGACGTCACCGAAGCCGAGGAGTTGCGCGCGGCGCTGAACTCGAAGTGGGAAGCCACGCGCGGCCACCTCACGCTGCTGCCGCTGCTGATGCGCGCCGTGGTGCTGGCGCTGCGCGACTTCCCGCAGGTCAATGCACGCTTCGACGACGAGGCGGGCGTGATCACCCAGCACGGCGCCGTGCACCTGGGCATCGCCACGCAGACGGCGCGCGGCCTGCTCGTGCCCGTGCTGCGGCATGCCGAGGCGCTGAACCTGTGGGGCACGGCCGCCGAGGTGGCGCGGCTGGCCGAAGGCGCACGCGTCGGGCACAGCACGCGCGCCGAGCTGTCGGGCTCGACGATCACCATCACCAGCCTCGGCGCGCTCGGCGGCATCGTCACCACGCCGATCATCAACCGCCCCGAGGTGGCCATCGTCGGCGTCAACCGCATCGTCGAAAAGCCGGTCGTGCGCGGTGGGGCGGTGGTGGTGCGCCGGACGATGAACCTGTCGTCGTCGTTCGACCACCGCGTCGTCGACGGCGCCGATGCGGCCCGCTTCGTGCAGGCCGTGCGCGCACTGGTCGAGCAGCCGGCGCTGCTGTTCATCGAGTAGCCCCGGCGCGCCGCGGTCGTTCGGGCGCCGCGGCGGCTCCTGCGCAGTGAGCCGTGCCACCGGGGCACGACCCGATGGCCGAAGGGCGCGCTCGGCCTAGGATGAGCCCTTCGCAGCCTCGTTCCGGGTGGCCCATGCCTACTTGCAACCTGCAGCGCACTCGACGCTCGTTGATCCTCGCCGCCTGCGCACTGGCCGCCCCGTGGCCGGCCGCTGCCCAGACAGCGCCGCCGGCGCCGGCCACGCAAGCGCCACTGCGCCTGATCGTGCCCTTCACGCCCGGCACCGGCATCGACCTCATCGCGCGCCAGATCGGCCCCCGGCTGGCCGAGCGGCTGGGCCGCCCGGTGGTGGTGGACAACCGCGCCGGCGCCTCGGGCAACCTCGGCACCGAAGCCGTGGTGCGCGCGCCCGCCGACGGCAGCACGCTGCTCGTGACAGTGAACACCCTCGTGATGAACCGGGCGCTCTTTCCAAAGCTCGGCTTCGACGCGGTGAAGGACCTCGAGCCCGTGTCGCTCACCAGTTGGGGCCAGCTGCTGCTGGTGACGAGCAAGGCCTCGGGCATCACCACCGCGGCGGAGCTGCTGGCGCGTGCCAAGGCGCGGCCCGGTGCGCTCAACTATGCGTCGCCCGGTGCGGGCACGCCGCACCACCTGGCGATGGAGCTGCTGAAGAGCCGGGCCAAGATCTTCATCACCCACATCCCGTACCGCGGCACGGCGCAGGCGGTCACCGACATCCTCGGCGGCCAGGTGGACCTGATGTTCCTGCCCATCCACGTGGCGCTGCAGCATGTGAAGACGGGCCGGCTCAACGCGCTCGGCATCAGCAGCGACAAGCCGCACGCCTTGCTGCCCGAGGTGCCGCCGCTGCGCGCGTTGAACCTCGGCGATCTCGACATGGACATGTGGTACGGCGTGCTCGCGCCGGCCGGCACGCCGCGCGCGCTGCTCGAGCGGCTCAACGCCGAGCTGCGCGACATCCTGGCGCTGCCCGAGGTCAGGGCCGCCTTCGAGACGCAGGGCATGAGCCCGGCGCACAGCAGCGCCGACGAATTCCGCCGCCTCATCGCGCGCGACGCCGAGCGCTGGGCGCAGGTCGTGCAGTCGCAAGGCATCAAGGCGGACTGAGAGCCTGTGAACGAATCATCCACACCCGCTCGCCACGCCAGAAGGCGCCGGCTCTTCGCTGCAAATGCTCGACGTAGCCCGGGCTACGTCTGCGCTTTGCGCCTCGATCCGACACCTTCTGGCGCGCCGCTCGGGCGCGGCTGATCCGTTCACAGGCTCTGAGCACGACGCGCAAGCCGGGCATGGCGCAAGCGGGCATGGACATCGCCGTCATCGGTGCCGGCCTGGGCGGCCTCGCCGCGGCCGCGGCGCTGCTGCAGCAAGGCCACCGCGTGCGCGTGTACGAGCAGTCGGCGCAGCTCGCCGAGGTCGGCGCGGGCATCCAGATGAGCGCCAACGCGATGAAGGTGCTCGACCGCCTGGGCCTGCGCCGCGTGCTCGAGCCGGTGGCCGTGCGGCCGCTCGCCTTCGAGTTCCGGCGCTTCGACAGCGGCGAGATGCTGCACCGCCTGCCGTTGGGCGAAGCGCACGAGCAGCGGCATGGCGCGCCGTACTTCCAGCTGCACCGCGCCGACCTGCACGGCGCGTTGCAGCAGGCCGTGGCGGCGCTCGATGCCGGCGCGCTCGTGCTCGGTGCGCGTGCCACCGCGCTCGACGAGACGGCCGACGGCGTGCGCGTCGGCTTCGACGACGGCAACGAGGTGCACGCCGAGCTCGTGGTCGGCGCCGACGGCATCAGGTCGGTGGTGCGCTCGCATGTGCTCGCCGACCTGGGTGCCGACCGGCCGCGCTTCACCGGCCAGGTGGCGTGGCGGCTGACCGTGCCCACCGAGCGCATTCCGCCGGCCTTGCGCACCGACCTCGTCTCCACCATCTGGTGCGGCCCGCGCAACCACGCGGTCACCTACTACCTGCGCGCCGGCGAGCTGCTCAATTTCGTCGGCTGCGTGGAGCGAGGCTGGGAGGAGGAGTCGTGGACGGCGCGCCGCCCGTGGCACGAGCTCGATGCCGATTACCCCGGCTGGCACCCGATGGTGCGCGCCGTCGTCGAGCACGCCGATCGCGAAGAGTGCTACCGCTGGGCGCTGAACAACCGCGAGCCCAGCCTGCGCTGGAGCAGCGCACGTGTCACCCTGCTGGGCGACGCGGTGCATGCCACGCTGCCCTACATGGCGCAGGGCGCGGCCATGGCCATCGAGGACGCCGCCGTGCTCGCGCGGGCGCTCGCGCTGCCCGGGCCGCTGGCCGAGCGCCTGCGCCGCTACGAGGCGCACCGCGCGCCGCGCGCGGCCCGCGTCGTGCGCGAGAGCACCGAGATGGGCGAGCTCTACCACATCGTCGATGCGGACGAGATGCGCAAGGCGTTCGTCGCGCGCGACATCGCGCGTTCGCGCAACGAGTGGCTGTATCCGTACGAGCCCTGGCAGGCGCCGCTCTGAGGCGGCGCCGGGTCGGCCGGGGTCGGCCGGGGTAGGCTGGGTTGGCCGGGTCGGTCATCGAACGGGCCGTCGACACCCATGAGCCTTCCGGCCGGAACTTCCTGCGCATGCCAGTGGGGATGGGAGTCCCCGTCGCAAGCAACTGCCCAGGAAAGGATCCGACCATGTCGAAAACCATCACCACCCGCCGCTGCGGCGGCCTGTCTCTTCGGCCAGGTGCGCCGGCGCTTGCCGCGGCGCTTGCCATCGTGCTCGCCGGCTGCGTCGCCGCGCCGGGCGGCGGCGGCGCTTCGGGCGGCTACGACGTCTCGGTCATCGACTCGACGCTGCCCTCCATCGGCAACGAGTCGAAGTCGGCGACCCTGCTGGCCACCAACAAGTCGGTCGCCGGCCGGCAGGTGCACATGAAGTTCCTCGCCGGCGGCGAGGCCGACAAGATGTTCGTCGTGCAGGCCGGCGGCCCGGCCGACGACGGCCGCGCCGCGCCGCTGGGCGACCTGTGGCAGCGCGGCAGCGTTTCGGGCTCGGTGCTGGGCTTTCGCGTCAACCAGGCGACCAAGGTCACCGTCGCTTCGAGCGATTTCAAGCCGCGCGTGCTGATCCTCGAGCGTTCCGGCGACACGCCGGGCCCGCAGGTGAAGCCGGTGTATGTCGTCGTCGGCAGCGGCGAGGCCGTGGAAGGTGTGGGCGGCGGCCATGTCGCCAGCATCAGCTGGCGCCAGCCCGAGAAGAACACGCGCAACACGACCGGCGGGCCGATCATCGCCGTGCTCAGCGAGTCCGGGAAGCCGGGGGCCTATTCGCTCAAGGTCGAGAACTCGAACTGAGACCGGCCATGTGTACCTCGGTGGTCAAGGGCCTGGCGCTGGTGCTGCTGCTGTGCCTGGGCACGGGCTGCCAGAGCATCGTCGACACGGTGCAGGGCAGGGCGATGAACGAGATCACGGTCGGCCAGGTCGCCGCCGGTTCGATCAATCGCCAGGTCGACGCCCGCCTGCGCGTGCGCACGACCATGAGCCCGGGCCGCAGCTACCGCACCTGCTGGCAGAGCACCACGGGCCGAGGCAGCGGCACGCTCGCGCAGGGCGAGCAATGCTCGAGCGGGCAGGAACTGCAGGTGCGCAACGAGTACTCGCGCACCGAGACCGTGACCGGCAGCGCCAGCCTGTGGCGGATCGACGCGCGCGCGCTGCCGCGGCCCACGCGCGTGCTGCTGCTGGTGCGCGGCCGCGGCTTTCGGCCGCTCGCTGCGCTCTTCATCGATGTGGCCGACAGCGCGCTCGAGGCCAGCCCCTCGATCGCGCTCATCCCGAGCGGTGAGCGCGGCGACGAGGTGGCCGGCATCATCGAGCTGCACCCGGGGCGTCGCTATGTGCTGGCCGTGCAGTCGGCCGAGCCGCGCGACGCCGACTTCCAGGTTGCCCTGGTGGCGGTGACGCGGCACGAATAGCTGCAGGAGCGGCAGGAGCGATCGCTGCCGCGAGGAGCGCGTGCGCCCGGCTCGCGGCCGGCGGGCCCCGGAGAGCGGCAGCAGGCGTTCTAACAAGTCCCGCACCTCGGCCCACGGTGCGCGGGGCAGCGGACGGCCGCAGCCCCTCGGTAAGATGCCGGCAGGCAGGTGGCACCACGGCAGGCGCCGCCCTTTCATATCCAGGATCGATCGGGAATCTCGCATGGCAAGCCCGTGTGGCCCTGGCCCGGGCGGCGCAGCGGGCCCCACCCCATGAGCCCGATGCGGCGGCGTGAGGTCTGTCGGAGCCTTCTGGCCGGCACGGTGGGTTGGGTGGGTTGGGGCGCCTGCGCGAGAGCGGACAAGGCGGCGGCGCGCTGGCGCGCCTTCCCGTTCGCGCAGAAGCTGGACATGTCGATCGTCGACGAGGTGGTGCGCAGCGCGCCGGCGCAGCTTCTCGCCGTCATCGCGCGCCACGACGTCGAGGTCCGTCTCGTGCGGACGGCGGCGCCCGAGCGACCGTTGAACCCGCTGCTGGCGGTGTTGCCCGAGGCCTCGGCGGACCTCGTCCGGCGGGCCGAGTTCCTCGACACCTACGAAGGGCGGGTGGTCCTGCGCGGCAACCCCTACTGCGAGGTCGCGCGCGACACCATCCTGGTCCGCGACACCGCCACCAGCTACACGCTGCTGCACGAATTCGTGCAGTCGCGGCTGCAGCCGATCGACGAATGCGTCGACGACGGCGACATCGAGGTGCGCTTCGCCGTCGACCTGCGGCGCCTGCTGCTGTACCAGCGGCGTCTGCACGACGATCCTTACCGCCTGCTCGATCCGCAGTGGCGGCAGGACATCCTCGCCGCGCAGTCCGCGGTGACCGACAGGCTGTTCCGGCGTATCCAGATCGGCCAGAGCCAGGAAGCGATCGTCGAGAAGGTGCTCGGCGCCGCCATCGACGAACGCAGCCCGTACCACGACGCCGTCCGCCGGGGGCAGGGGCGTCGGTACGGCGAGATGATGATCGACAACGCCGTCGACCTCTTCAACACGGTCGAGAGTGCCGTCGCGTTCGTCCAGGAGACAGTAGCGAACCTGCGCGAGGAGGTTCGCGCCGGCCGCATCGAAGCGGCGGGTCGGCTGCGGCTGACCGAGGCGGACGCCCAGGTGGCCGAGGAGGTCGGCCGCGGCCTCGCGATGTCCCTCGCGCGCGTACGCGCCGAGATCCTGGTGCTCAAGCAGTTCTACGCGGAGTGAGCGCCGCACGGGCTCGTGGGCCGGCGGCGGCACGCGGTCAGTAAGATGGCAGCAGGCAGGCGGCGCCACGGCGGGCGCCGCCTTCATACAACGACTCGATTGGGAACCCCGCTCATGCAGCAGACCGGCATCCAGCGTGGCGAGAGCCACCGCGTCATCTTCGTCCGTCTCCTCGTCTCGCACCTCATGTGCCTGGGCGTCTTCTTCGTGCCCGTGACGGCCGAGCTGCTGTGGACGGCGGTCATCGGCTACTTCGTGCGCATGTTCTTCATCGAGGCCGGTGCGCACCGCTACTTCGCGCACCGCGCCTTCAAGACCTCGCGCCTCTTGCAGGCCGTGCTCGGGCTCGGCGTGGCGGCGAGCGGCCAGCGCGGGCCGATCTGGTGGGCGGGCCACCACCGCAAGCACCACCGCCTGAGCGACCGGCCGGGCGACCCGCATTCGCCGATGACGCGGGGCACACGCGGTGCCTTCTGGCACGCGCACCTCGGCTGGCTGGTGCAACCCGACAACCTGCACACCGACCTCGACGCGGCGAAGGACCTGGCGCGCTTTCCGGAGCTGGTGTTCATCAACAAGACGCACATGCTGTGGCCGGTGCTGCTGCTCGTGGGCACGGTGCTGCTTGGCGCCTACACGCCGTTCTTCGGCCAGGAAGGCCTCGGCTGGAGCGCGGCGGTGTGGGCCTTCTTCGTGCCCACCGTGCTGTCGCTGCACGGCATCTTCGCCATCAACTCGCTCACGCACGGCGGCAAGCTCGGGCGCTGGCACCGGCGCCGCTTTGCGACGAGCGACTACACGACCAATGTCTGGTGGCTGGCGATCCCGACGATGGGCGCGGCTTGGCACAACAACCACCACCGCTACATGAACTCGGCGCGCGCGGGCTTCTACCGCTGGGAGCTCGACCTGAGTTACGTCATGCTCAGGCTGCTGGCGCAGGGGCACCTCGTGTGGGACCTGCACCCGGTGCCCTCGGCCGTGCTGGAGGAGGGCCACACACTCGAGTCGCAACCGATGCCGCTCGGCGAGCCGGAGGTCCGGACGTGAACTCGAACATGAGCCCGAACCTGAACCCGAACACGGATCCGAGCATGAAGCGAACCCTGAGCCGACGCCACCTGGTCCTCGCCGCGCCGGCACTGCTGGCCGTGCCGGCCGCCTTCGGCCAGGCGGGCGGCTGGCCGAAGCAGTCGGTGCGCTTCGTCGTGCCCTTCGCGCCCGGCGGCACCAGCGAGATCGTCGCGCGCACGGTGGCCGCCGAGCTGACCAAACAACTGGGCCAGACCGTCTTCGTCGACAACAAGGGCGGCGGCGCCGGCATCCCGGCGATGACCGAGGTGGCCAAGGCCACGCCCGACGGCCACACCATCATCCTCGGTCACGTCGGTTCGCTGGCGGTCAACCCGTACATCTTCAAGAACCAGCCCTACGACGTGAACAAGGATTTCGTTCCCGTCACGCTGCTGGCCAAGGTGCCCAACCTGTTCGTCATCCACCCCGACGTGCCGGCCAAGGACTTCAAGGAGTTCGTCGCCTATGCCAAGAAGAACCCGGGCAAGCTGAACTACGGCTCGGCGGGCAACGCCAGCGCCGGCCACCTGGCGATGGAATACCTCAAGCTCGTGACGGGCATGTTCATCACGCACATCCCCTATCGCGGCACCGGCCCGCAACTGACCGACCTGCTGGCCGGGCGCACGCAAGCCAGCTCCGCCGGCCTGCCGGCGCTGCTGCCGCACATCAAGAGCGGCAAGCTGCGCGCCATCGCCGTGGGCACGCCGCAGCGCCTGCCCGCCCTGCCCGAGGTGCCCACGGTGGCCGAGATGGGCTTCAAGGACTTCGAGACCTCGCAGTGGTACGGCATCCTCGCGCCGGCGGGCACGCCGCGCGAAGTCGTCAAGCGGCTGCAGGAAGAGAGCCTGAAGGCGCTGAAGAGCAACGCCGTCACCGAGCGCTTCGCCAGCGACAGCGCCGTGGGCGGCGGTGGCCCGCCGGAGGAGTTCGCGGCCTTCATCGCGCAGCAGCAGAAGGTCTGGAAGGAGATCGTCGTTCGCGCCGGCATCAAGGCCGACTGAGCGGCGCACCGAGGCGGGGCCTGCACCACGCCGGCGGCAACCATGGAGTTGCGCCAGCTTCGCTATTTCGTCCGCGTCGTCGAACTCGGCGGCTTCGGCCGTGCCGCGGCCGAGCTCGGTGTGGTGACCTCGGCGCTCAGCCAGCAGGTGAGCCGGCTCGAAGGCGAACTGTCGACGCGCCTCCTGCAACGCACCTCCACCGGCGTCGTGCCCACCGACGCGGGCCTGGCCTTCCTGCGCCAGGCGCAGCTCGTGCTGCGCCACGCCGAGGCGGCGGTGCAGGCGGCGCAGCAGTCGCGCCTCACCGGTCAGGTGAGCATCGGCCTCGCGCCGACCACCGCGGCCGTGCTCGGCCTGCCGCTCATGCGCGCCATGCGCGAGCGCTACCCCGACGTGCGCCTGCACCTGGTGGAGATGCTCTCGGGCCACCTGACGACGATGCTCAATGCGCGCCAGCTCGACCTGGCCGTGCTCTTCCGCGCCGATGCGGCGCGCCGCTGGAGCGTGCTGCCGCTGCTCGACGAGCGCCTCTTCGTCATCGGCCTGGCGGCGCTACCGGGCCTGCCGCGCGGCAAGCGCGTGCGCCTGCAGCGCCTCGCCGAGCTGCCGCTCATCCTGCCGACCGGGCCGCATGGCCTGCGCGCCACCATCGACGCCGCCTTCGCACAGGCGCGCGTGCTGCCGCGCGTGGTGGCCGAGATCGACTCGCTGGCGATGCTGATGGACGCCGTGCGCGAGGGCTTCGGCGCCACGCTGCAGCCCGGCGCCGCCATCGCCCGCCTGAGCGACGAGCGGCTCGTGCTGCGCGAGGTGGCCGACGCGCAGGCCTCGCGCTCGAACCTGCTGGTCAGCCTGTCGGACGACGAGCTCTCGCCGGCGGCCCTCGGCGCACGCGTGGTGATCGCCGACGTGGCGCGCCGCCTCGTGCGCGAAGGGCGCTGGCCCGGGGCGCGCATTCACGAGGACTGAAGGCGGTTCGCGGAGCGGCAACAACGCCAGCGACCAGGAACCGGCCTGGTCGTGTGATGGGATCCGGATCGCGCGGCGACGTGCCGTGGCGGGATCGGGCCGACGTGGCGCCCTGGCCTTGCAGGCCGCGCCGGGCGCAAGCGTCCGGCCGCTCGCCAGGCACGAACAGTCCACTGGACTGTTCGTGTCCGGGCTCGCCCGCTCGTGTCCCCTTTCGGCCGCCCGGCTCGCAAGCTCGCAGGGCGCCCGAATGCCGCCTTTACCTCGCTGCGCAGGGCGGCGCGCCACGACCTTCGCACGCGAGCACGGCAGCGAACCCCCGTGCGTCAAGCGACGCCGCCCTCACGTCGCCGAACGCCGCTGCGTCTCAAGCCGGTGGCACAGGCCCCGGCGCATTCGCCTGCCGCGAGCGCTGCTCGAGCTCGCGCCGCAGCTCCTTGCGCTCCACCGCCGCGGCGTGCCGGCGGCGCTCGTCGGGCGTGAAGGGCCGCAATGGCGACACCGCCACCGGCTTGCCTTCATCGTCCACGGCCACCATCGTGAAGAAGCAGCTGTTGACGTGCCGCGTCTCCTGCGTGCGGATGTTCTGCGCCACGACCTTGATGCCCACCTCCATCGACGAGGTGCCGGTGTGATTGACCGATGCGAGGAAGCTGACCAGCTCGCCCACGTGCACCGCCTGCCGGAAGACGACCTGGTCGACCGACAGCGTGACCACGTAGCGCCCGGCGTAGCGGCTCGCGCAGGCATAGGCCACCTGGTCGAGCAGCTTCAGGATCGTGCCGCCATGCACGTTGCCGGCGAAGTTGGCGGTGTCCGGTGTCATCAGCACCGTCATCGTCAGCTGGTGCGCGGGCAGGTCCATGCGGTTCACCCTCTCGCCGGTGCCACCGTGGCGCCCTGGACGCCGTGCCGCGCGAGCGCCGCGGCGACGAACCCGCTCGCCTTCATCTCCTCGACGAAATCGCCGAGCAGTCGGGCCGCGGCCTCGCCGCGGCGCTTCGGCGTGCCCATCGCCTGCTGGATGACCATGAAACGCCCCGGCAGCAGGCGCAAGCCGCCGAGGCGGACTGCATCGGCCTCGAGCTGCTGCTTGACGCCGGCGGCGACATCGGCCTTCAGCTCGACGAAGGTGTCCACCACCGTCGGCGAGGTCGGCGAGCGTGCGATCGTCGCTGCCTTCAGCTCGCGCGTCAGGAAGAGGTCGTAGGCGCTGCCCTTGCCGACGACCACGGTGCGGCCGGCCGCGTCGACCTGCTCGTTGGCGGTGATCGGCGAATCGTCGCGCACGAGGTAGCAACCCTCGATCAGCACGTAGGCGGCGGTGAACGAGATGCCCTGGCCGCGCAGCGGATCGATGGCGAAGAAGCCGATGTCGGCCTGCTCGTCCGTCACCGCCTGCACCGACTTGGCGGCGTTGTCGAAGATCACGAGCTCGAGCCGCGCCCCCAGCCGCTCGGCGAAGGCGCGCGCCAGGTCGACCGAGACGCCGCGCGGCGCACCGGTGGCGGGGTCGGTGCCGGCGAGGATGGGGTTGCCGAGGTTGATGGAGGCGCGCAAGGCGCCGGTGGGCGTGAAGCTCGCGACGATGTCGGCGCTCGGGGTCATGACGGGTCCTTGGGTCGGGTCTCGATCGACGGCGCCAGTATCGACGGGATCGACGGGATCACGCCGCCCGCCGCAACGCTACCGCGAAGCCGCGCGTCGTGGCCGGCCGCGCCATCATCTGCCGGTACCAGCGCTCGACGTTCGGGAACTCGGCCAGGTCGACCTTGTGCCGCTCGTGCCGCCAGGCCCAGCCGACGATCGCGAAGTCGGCGAGCGAGAGTTCGCCGGCGAAGAATTCGTGACCGGCCAGTCGCCGGTCCATGACGCCGTACAGGCGCCGCGTCTCGGCCATGTAGCGCTTGAGCCCGTAGGCGCGGTCGGACTCGTCGGCGAGCGCGATGAAGTGGTGCACCTGCCCCGGCATCGGACCGAAGCCGCCCATCTGGA
Source organism: Burkholderiales bacterium (assembly GCA_016223165.1). Taxonomy (GTDB): domain Bacteria; phylum Pseudomonadota; class Gammaproteobacteria; order Burkholderiales; family Burkholderiaceae_C; genus Rubrivivax. The sequence continues at coordinate 682,856 of JACRPO010000009.1, read as the reverse complement.
ACATCAGCCACTCGAGCACGGCCACCTGGGCCACGCGGTCGGCGGGCCAGAAGAGGCCGGTCTTCATGCCCAGGTACAGGAGGATCGCGCCGGACTCGAAGACGCTGATCGGTGCGCCCGCGGGTCCTTCGGGGTCGACGATCGCCGGGATCTTGTGGTTCGGGCTGAGCGCGGCGAATGCCGGCGCGAACTGCTCGCCCTTCGTGATGTCGACCACGTGCACGTCGTAGGGCAGGCCCATCTCCTCGAGCGCGACGCTGATCTTGCGCCCGTTGGGGGTGTCGAAGGCATGCAGCTGGATGGTCAAGCGGAGCTCCTGGGGGGTGAGAGCGGCGCGGCCGGGTGAGGCCGCAGGGTGAGGCCGCGCCATGCCTGTGGTGTGGCCGTGGTGTGGCGCCACGATGATGCACATCGGACAATGCCGGCGCCATCGCAGGTCCACTCACCGCGCGCTCACCCTCTCTTCGACGAGCGCGCACCACCTCTACAGCGAGCGCATGCCGACCCACCACGCTCCCATCAACGCCGCCGCCGCGTACACGGCGCTCGATGCCCGCCGCTTCCGCGCCAGCGAACTCACGCGCGGGCCCTGGCACCCCGAGCACCAGCACGCCGGGCCGCCGATCGCGCTGGTGTGCCGCGCCTTCGAGCAGGCGGCGCAGGCGCATGGCCTCGGCCACCTCGCGCGGCTGACAGCCAACCTGCTGCGCCCGGTGCCGATCGGCGAGCTCGCCATCGAGCTCGAGGGCGACTACGTGGGCCGCAACGCCGGGCACTTCTCGGCGCGGCTGATCTCGGGCGAGGGCAAGGAGGTCGGCCGCTTCACCGCGCTGCTGCAGAAGGAGAGCGACGTCGGCCTGCCCGAAGGCCTGCCCGGGCATCCGTTGCCGGCGATGACGCCGATGCCCGCGGACGCAGCGCTCGCCACCTTCCCGTTCGCCGGCCGGCGCGTCGGGTATGCGGATCTGGTGGAGACGCGTGCCGCGCGGGGTGAGCTCTTCCGCGGCCCCTGCGCCATCTGGTTCCGCCTGCGACACCCCTTGCTGCCGGGAGAGGCGCCGAGCGGCTATCAGCGCATGGCCGTGGCGGCGGATTCCGGCAACGGCATCAGCGCCGTGCTCGACATCGGCCCGCACTCGTTCGTCAACTCGGATCTCACGATCAACCTGCTGCGCGCGCCCGTGGGCGAGTGGGTGGCTCTGGACGCGCGCACGCACCTGGGCACCAACGGCTGCGGCCTGGCCGAATCGGCCCTCTACGACGTGCAGGGCCTGGTCGGCCGGGCGACGCAGAGCCTGCTCGTGCGCGCGCGTCAAGCGTGAGGCCGGGGGCGACGAGCCCGGCTTCAGGCCCCGCGCACAGGTGCCGCCGGCCGCCGCACCATGCTGTCGAGCAGGTGCTCGATGGTCGCCTCCAGGTCGCTGCAACGCCCGCTGTGCACGGGCGAGGTCTGCACGCTGCTGCTGCGCGGAGCCACCAGCCAGTCGAAGCGCTCGCGCAGGCTCAGGCGGCCGAGTGCGCCGGCCGCCTCGCCGCCTTCGCACACGGCCGGGATCACGGCCAGCGCGGCGCGGATGGCCGGCAGGTCGGCGGCCGGGTCCAGCGCCAGCAGGCGTGCCTCGTCGAGCTCGATGCGCGCGCGCAGCACGCCCAGCGCGCTGCAGGCGACGATGACGCCGGCGTTGATGAACTCGCCGCGGTCCACGCGCGGCACCACGCGCACGACGGCGTAGTCATACGTGCTGGGTGGCCGCACGCTGCGCCTCCTGAAGTTGCCGCATGAGCGGCTCGCGCGCCGCCAGGCGGGCGCCGAACCAGGCCTCGTAGGCGGCGCGGTGTTCGGCCACGCCGGCGAAGGCCGGTTCACCGGCCAGCCAGCTGTCGGGCAGCTGCGCCAGCACGTCGTGCACCAGCGCCGGCGTCAACAGCGGCGCGAGCGACGCATCGGCCGCGGCGATCTCCTGCGCCCAGGGCAGCAGCACGTGGTCGCGCGCCCCGGCGATCAGCGAAGAAGGGCGCTGCGCCTGCTGCACCGGGTCGCCCCACTGGTGGTGGAAGGTCAGCGCCGCGCCATGGTCGATGAGCCACACGCGGCCGTGCCAGACGAGCAGGTTGCTGTTGCGCGGCGTGCGGTCGACGTTGCCGACGAAGGCGTCGAACCACACGAGCGCCGATGCGAGCGCCGGCGCCGGCGGGTGCAGCAGCGGGTCGAAGGTGACGGCGCCGGGCAGGAAGTCGAGCGCCAGGTTGAGCCCGGCGCTGGCGCGCACGAGGTCCTGGATCTCGGCATCGGGCTCGGTGCGCGCGAGCTCGGCGTCGAGCTGCATGAGCACGATGCGCGGCACCACGAGCCCGAGCGCGCGCGCCAGCTCGCCGGCCACCCACTCGGCGATCAGCGCCTTCGGGCCCTGCCCGGCGCCGCGGAACTTGAGCACGTACAGGCCCAGGTCGTCGGCCTCCACCAGCGCCGGCAGCGAGCCGCCCTCGCGCAGCGGCGTGACGTAGCGGGTGGCGGTGCGCAGCTCGGGCATGGGGCATTTTGCCGGCATGCGCGACTTCTCCCGGCACCCGGCGCTCAAGACCCGCGACCCGCTGGTCGGGTGAGCTGCCGTTCAGCGCTGCCGCGCGGCCGAGGGTACCGCGGCGACGAACGCCACCACGTCGTCGAGCACCGGCGCCACGAAGGCGAGCGGCCAGGCGAAGGCGCCGATCAGCGTCGTGTGGCTCGCCTCCTCGTACAGGCGCAGCGTCACCGGGACGCCGGCGGCGCGCAGCCGCGCGGCGATGCTCCTCGTGCTGCGCGTCGGGTCGACGAGCGTGTCGTGCACCGGTGCGGCGATGAAGCTCGCCGGTGAGCGCGCCGATGCGAACTCGATGGGCTGCGAGCGTTCCGGGTAGTTTGGGTGGAAGAAGACCGGCTGCGCGTCCGGGTTGGTCATCGGGTAGAGGTCGTAAGGGCCGGCCAGCCCGATCCAGCCGGCCAGCTCGCCGCTCGCGCGGCCGGCCGCGGCCAGCCAGCGCGCATCGAGCGCCAGCATCGCGGCGTTGTAGGCACCGGCGCTGTGGCCCATGACGAAGATGCGCGCTGGGCTCGCGCCCAGGCGCGGCGCTTCGGCGATGGCCCAGGCCAGCGCCAGCGCGCAGTCGCTCAGGAAGGCGGGGTAGCGCACGTCGGGGTAGAGCCGGTAGTCGGCCACCAGCGTGAGCACGCCGCGCGCGGCGAGCGCGCGGCCCACGAATGCATAGTCGGCGCGCTCGCCGCTGTTCCACGCGCCGCCGTAGAAGAACACGACGAGCGGCCAGCCGCCGGCCGGCGCCGGCCCGGCGGGCGTGTAGATGTCGAGCTTGTGGCGCGGCAGCGTGCCGTAGGCGACACCCTCGAGCGCGCGCGCACCGCCGCTCGCCGCGGCGAGCACGTTGAGCGCGAGCAAGGGCCGCGCCACGACCATCGCGGCCGCGGCGGCCATGGCCAGCGCGACCAGGATGGACAGCAGCGTCAATGAAGTGCGGATCGAAGAGCGCTTCGAAGCGGGCAAGGTTTGCGTCCTCCCAGACGGGCGCGAATGGTCGCAGACGTTCGCGAATGGCCGCGGACGGTCGCGGAGGTTCGCGGAGGTTCGCGGACGTTCGCAAACGGCCGATCGGCCTGGCTTCGCGCCGGCCACCCTCGCAGCTACGGCGCGAGCCCGTGCGCGGATGCGTCCGTGCGGACCCGTGCGGGCCGGGCGACCTCGCCGACGCCGCGCTTGGGCATCTTCAGCTTCTTCGCGATCAGCCGCCGCTGAGCGCCTGCACGACGGCCACGTCGTCGTCCGGCCGCAAGGCGCGGCGCAGGTCGCGCACGCCGATGCCGTTGACGAAGAGGCGCATGTTGGGCCGCAGCTGGCCCTGCTCGTCGACGACGCGGAAGCGCAGCCCGGGGTAGCGCCGGTCGAGGTCGGCGAACAGCTCGTCCAGCGTGCCGCCAACGGCTTCGACGTGCGCCTCGCGCGTGTACGAGCGCAGCGCCGTGGGGATCAGCACCTTCACCCGATCTCCGCCACTTCCACCGCGTAGATCTCGGGCAGGTGCCGGGCGATGGTCGACCAGCGCGCGCCTTCGTCGCGGCCGATCCACAGCTCGCCGCTCGTCGTGCCGAGGTACAGCGCCGGCGCCGCCTGCGCGTCCACTGTCATCGCCTGGCGCTTGACGGTCCACCAGGCCTGGCTCTCGGGCAGGCCCTGGTCGAGCCGCTGCCAGGTGCGCCCGGCGTTGCGCGTCATGTAGGCCGCCGGGCGGCCTTCGGGGCTGGTGCGCGGCCACACGGTCGCGGCGTCCATCGGGAACACCCAGGCCGTGTCGGCGTCGCGCGGGTGCACGACCATCGGGAAGCCGACGTCGCCCACGCGCTTGGGCATCTTGCGGCCGATGCGTTCCCACACGTCGCCGGTGCCGGCGGAGCGGTCGAGCCGGTAGATGCCGCAGTGGTTCTGCTGGTACAGCCGGTCGGGGTTGGACGGGCACAGCCGCACGCAATGCGGGTCGTGGAACGTGACGGTGCCGGCGTCGAAGCCCTCGACGACCTCCAGCCCCTGGATCAGCGTCGCCCAGCTGCGCCCGGCGTCGCGCGACTCGTGCACGCCGCCGCCGGACATCGCGAAGATCAGGTGCGAGGGGTCGCGCGGGTCGACGATGATCGAGTGCAGCTTCGGCCCGTCGGGCGTGCCGTCCTGCACCGTGCCCATCCACTCGCGGAACTGCGGGTCGTCGTTCACCGCGGGCAGCGGCGTCCAGCTGACGCCGCCGTCCTCGGAGCGGAACAGGCCCTGCGGCGAGGTGCCGGCGTACCAGCTGTCGCGCTCGCCGGCGTGGCCCGGGGTCAGCCAGAAAGTGTGGTCGACCGAGCGGCCGGGCAGCACCCCCGGCGCGGCCTGCGCCTGCGGCGAGGCCTGCGCGAAGGCGGGCGGCTGCTGCGCCTCCTTCCAGCGGCGGCCGAGGTCGGTGGAGCGGAAGATGGTCGGGCCGAGGTGGCCCGTCTTGGCCGCCGCCAGCAGCGTGCGGCCGTCGCGCGGGTCCAGCTGCAGGTGGCTGACGACGTGGCCGTGGAAGTGCGGGCCGTCGGCGCGCCAGGTCTTGCGCCGGGTGTCGCCGTGGAAGAGCCAGGCGCCCTTGCGCGTCGCCACGAGGACGACGAGGCGCTGGGGCGATGCGCCGGCGCGGCGTGTGGCGGTCTTCGTGGCGGCCTTTGCCGCGCCGGTGCGCTTGGCGGCAGTGGAGGCGGAGCGGGCTGGGGTTCGGGTCATGGCGGCTTTTCGGCAAGGAGGTCGAAGGTTGTACGGGCACGACGATCGAGCCCGCACGATATCGACATCCGGGCGTCACGACCCGCCTTCGCCCTCCCGGCTCCGCCTGTGCGCCGGTCAGCCCGCTCAGGTCGGGTTCAGCGACTTCTCGCGCCGGTAGTGCAGGTAACCCACGCTCGCGCCGGCACGCAGGCCGACGCCCAGGCGGATCGGCGCCAGCGTCACGCCTTCCAGCCGCTGGTAGTTCACGCCCACGCCGCCGATCTGGTAGATGCTGCCGTCCACGCCGGGGTAGCGCTTGTAGATCGCGTCGGCGTCGGGCAGGCGGTACACGAGCACGAAGACCTTCGACGCGTTGGCACCGGCGTCGAAACCGATGGACGGGCCGGCCCAGTAGACCTTGCGCGTCGCGCCGCTCTTCATCGTCAGCTCGCCCTCGCCGTAGCGCAGGCCGACGGTGAGCGCGCCGGACACCTCGTTGCCGCGGATGTAGCCGTTCGGCCGGCCCTGCTCGCGGAAGGCCTTCTCGACCACCTTGGCGAGGCCTTCTGTGGTCTGGCCGAAGAAGTCGGTCACGGCCTTCAGCGTCGAGTCCTTGTCGAAGGTGTCGGCCTCGTCGGCGTAGGACCACAGCGGCAGCGCACCGGCCAGCACACCCGCGCCGAGTTGCCCCATCACGCGCCGGCGCGCCACGTGGCGCCTGAGCGCGGATCTCGAAACGATCGCTGCTTTCATGGGTTCACCTCTCAGGCATCGCGGCTCGCGCCGCGGCCAGCCCACCTTAGGCAAGGCCTGGTGGCGCGGCTGTCGCCCGGTGACCCGTGCTCGTGTAGGCGGGCTCCGACATGTGTGCCCCCCGGCGCAGGCCGGGGCGGCGGGCCGCCCCGCCTGAGCCTGTGGATGATTCGTTCACAGGCTCTCACCCGGGGGCCGACGCGCGCTCGCAGGCGGCGACCCGCTCGGCCTCGGCGGCGCGCCGCTGCAGCGCGGCACGCGTGGCCACTTCGACATCCGCCTCGGCTTGCGCCACCGACCGGTCGAGCCACTCCTGGCGCGCGAAATATTCCGGCAGGAGCCTGGACCCGCCGCCGGCCATGCCGCGGCGCTCGTCCGGCAGCGGCTCGGTGCCGGCATCGCGCTCGCGGCGGGCGCGCGCCAGATCTTCGCGGGCCGCCGCGATGTGGCGATCGTCGCTCGCTGCTGCTGCCGCGGCAGCGAGCGCGGCATCGGCGCAGCCGGCCTGCCCAGCCTGACGGCCGACGGCTGGCGGCGCGGAAGGCGCAGGAGGAACGGAAGGCACCTCGACCTCGCGCGTCCTGTAGCGCCCGGCACCGGCCGGCGGCGCGAGGCTCGAGAGCGCGACCGTGCCATCGGGCTGCCGCCATTCGAAGACGCGCGTCACTGCCGCGCCGGCCTGCACCGAACAGGACAACGCCGCGGCAATCACGGCGATTCGGCCGACGCAAGGCGCGAGATGAGAACGAACGCGACGAACGGGAGAACGAACGCGAGAAGGAGCGCGAGAAAGAGCGGGCACGACAGACTCCCTTCCCCCGGCTGGGCAACCAGGAAGCATCCGAACGCAGCGCCCGCCGCGCGCCGAGGCACGCGACGGCGATAGTCCATCTGCTTTCGTTCCGCTGTGGGCCTGCCGGTTCACGGGTCCCGATCGGGGAACTTCCCGGAACCACAGCCGCGATTCGCCGGTCCACCCGATCCGTGTAGTCGGTCTCCACGCAAGCCAATGGGGAGAACGCCATGTTGACCGTCACCGAAGCCGCGAGCCGCTACCTCTGCCACATGCTCGACGAGTCTGCTGCGCCCGACAGGGCGGCGGTGAGGCTGCTCCTGGCGCCCGAGGGGCTGTGCATGACCATCGACCGCGAGCGCGACGGCGACGAGCACTTCGAGCGCGATGGCCGCACGCTGCTCGTACTCGACCACGAAGACGCCGCCGCGCTTTCGCAGCGCACGCTCGACGTCGAAGGGCAGGGCCAGCGCCTGGTCTGCAAGCGCTGAAGCCCCGCCGCGGGCCGTCGTGCGGCGGCCGGATCTGAAGCTCTCTCCAGCGATGAACTCGGACTTTGCTCCCACGCCGAGCCGATGGCTGCCGCTCGTGGTGCCCGGCTTCGCGCTGCTCCTGAGCGTCTGCGTCCTGGTGATCTGGCACCTGGCGCTCTGACGATGCTGCCGCGGCACCGGCGGCGCGAGCTCTTACGGCGCGATGCCGCTGCCCATGGCGAGCGAGTCGCACAGCGCGACGAGCGCGGCCGCCTCGGGCGCCGGCAGCGGGCCGGCGCGCAGCAGCGTCGCGCGCTGGATGCCGCGCAGCCGGAAGTACAGCTCGTCCTCGAGGGCTTCGACCTCGGCGGCATCGCCGCTGGAGAGGGCGGCCGGGTTCCACAGGCCGCTCTCGTTCCAGCCGGCGCGCAGGCGGCCGAGCAGGAAGCCGGCGAGCGTGAGTGCGTCGTCCAGCGCCGGCAAGGTGGCCGAAGCCGCGAGCGCCGACACGGCGGCCTCGGCGCTGCGCAGCACGCCGCCGAGCGCCTCCAGGCGCGCCGCGATGTCGGCGGCCTCCATCGCCGCCTGCGCCGGCGCCTGCGCGTTCGTGGCGCGGCTGACTTCGCCCACCCAGCGCAGGTCGAACTCGCCCGGCACGGCGCGCAGCGCGACGCTGGCGTGCAGCAACTCGTCGCTCGGGCTGCGCAGCGCGTTCAAGGTGGCCTCCGTCACCGCGAGCAGGCGGCCGAGGGGCGACATCTGCCCGCCGGTGAGGGCGTGCGGGTAACCGGAGCCGTCCAGGCGCTCGTGGTGCTCGGCCACCGCGCGCGCCACCACGCCTGGGTAGTTGGTCAGCTGGGCGAGCAGCAGCTGGCCGACATGCGGGTGCACCACCAGCTGCTGGTAGCTGGCGAAGTCGAGCTCGCGGTCGGCCTCGACCTCGCTGTGCCGGGGGTCGATGTACATCTCGCCGAGGTCGTGCAGCAGACCGCACAGCATGGCGGCCCGGATCTCGGGCGTGTCGCCGCCCTTGCTGATCATCAGCGCGCCGGCCAGCGCCATGGCGGCGACCGCGTGCTCGAACGATGCCGGCCGCGCCGCCTGGCCCGCCGTGAGCAGCAGCTGCGCCACCGGGTGCAGCGGGATCTGTGCCGCTTCGCGCGCAAGGTGTGCGGCATGGGGCCTGAGCATCGGCGCGAGCGCGCCGCCGCCTTCGACCAGCACCTTCAGCGCGGCGACCAGCGACACCGCGCTCACGCCGTCCTCGGCAAGGAGGCAGCTCTCCAGCGGCTCGCGCAGCTTGCGGTCGAGCAGCTTGCGCTGCAGCGCCGCCGACACCGGCTGGTCGCGTGCCCAGAGCTTGACCCCGGAGAGATCGAAGATGTCGGTGGCGGCGATGATGCGGCGCGTCTCGCTCGCTTCGAGGATCGTCGCGAGGGCGTGCGGGTTGGCCGTGCCGAACGAGTTCCGGGCCGGGGTGGCGAGCGTCATGGGGGTTCCTCGGGGTTCGTCTCAGTCGGTTATCGGCCGCGGCACCGGAAAACTGAGGCCGCCCGGTTCACAGGGCGACTGCACTGCGCGTAGTCTCCCGCCGTGGCCCTCTGCTTCACCCGGCGCCGGACGTTGGCCGCCCTCGCGGCGGGCTTCGCGTGGCCGGCCGCGGCGGCGCTGGCCGCGGAGACAGTCGACCCCGCGCTTCTGGGCGAGCTGCGCGCCGGCGCGGCGCTGCTGATGCGCCACACGCAGACCGTGCCCGGCGTCGGCGACCCGCCGGGCTGGCGACTGGACCAGTGCGCCTCGCAGCGCAACCTCGACGAGCGCGGCATCGCGCACGCCAGGCGCATCGGCCGCTGGTTCGCGGCGCAGCGCCTGGTGCCGGCCACGGTGCGCCATTCGCCCTGGTGCCGCACCCGCGACACGGCCCGCCTGGCTTTCGGGCGCGGCGAGGAATGGGCTTCGCTCGCCAACATCTTCGACGACCGCAGCGGCGCCGACGCCCGGGCCGATGCGGTGCGTGCCTTCGTGCGCGCGATGAAGGCTGGCGAGCTGGCCGTGCTGGTGTCGCACGGGGTGACGATCGGGCACATCGTCGGGGGCCCGCTCGGGCTGGCGCCCGGCGAGTCGGTGGTCGTGCGGGCAGGCGCTTCGGGCGCTTCGACCGATTCGGGCGCCTCGGCTGCGGCGCCGCTCGCCGTGCTCGGCCGCCTCGTCGTGCCGTGACGTGGCCTGGGGTGGAAAGACATCGGTGCGCCGCGGATTCGACGCATGATCACCCGCCGCACCCTTCTTGCATCTTCAGCGTTCATCGCCATGCCTGACGAAGCCCGTGCGCAGGCCGCCCCGTCGCCCGTGGCCGCGGCGCGGCGGCTGATCGACGCGGCCGCGCCGGCGCAGCGCGGATTGCTGCTGCACCCCTTCACCGACGCGGCGCGCAGCGACTGGCACTACACGCCGCGGCGGCGCGACGGCCTCGCCTGGAAAGCGATGCCCGCCGCGCTGCGCGAGGCGACGACCGCACTCATGCGCACGGCGCTCAACGAGCGCGGCCTGGACAAGGTGCGCGCCGTGATGGCGCTGGAGATCACGCTGCGCGAACTGGAGGCCTTCGGCCTCTCACGCGACCCCGAGAACTACGCGCTCGCGATCTACGGCGAGCCGGGCGCGGGCAGCGGCACGGCCGGCAGCACGGGCGGCGGCACCGGCAGCAACGGCTGGGGCTGGCGCATCGAAGGCCATCACCTCTCGCTGCACTTCAGCCTCGAGGGCGACCGCGTCGTCTCCACACTGCCGCAGTTCTTCGGTGCCAACCCCGCCGTGGTGCCGCGCGACGTGGCCGGCGGGGCGCCCCGCGACATGGGAGGCACGCCGCCACGTGCGGGCTTCCGTCTGCTCGGCACCGAGGAGGACCTGGCCCGCCAGTGGCTCGCCGGCTTGAGCCCCGCGCAGCGCGGCGGCGCGATCTTCGACACGCGGCCGTACGGCGACGTCGTCAGCCGCAACGCGGCGCGCGCAAAGCCGCTCGACGCCGTGGGCCTGCCCTGGGGCGAGATGGACCCGGCGCAGCAGGCGCAGGTGCTCAAGCTGATCGGCGCCTTCGCCGACCACCTGCAGCCCGAGCTGGCCGAGGCGCGCCTGGCGCGCGTGCGCGCCGCGCCGCTCGAGTCGGTGCGCATCGGCTGGGCCGGCTCGCTGCAGCCGCGCGAGCCGCACTACTTCCGCATCCAGGGCGCGAACTTCCTGATCGAGTTCGACAACTCCGGCGGCAACCACATCCACTCGGTGTGGCGTGACTTCGAGGGGGACTTCGGGCGCGACGTGCTGCGCGAGCACTATCGGCGCGCCGAAGGTGGAGGGCACCGGCACGGCTCGCGCTGAGTGCGATCGGATGCCGGGTGAGCATCACCGGGCATGCCGAGGGTGGGGCACACCGGCACGGCCCACGATGGACGTCGATGGAGCGCCGGCGCCGGCAAGCGGGCGCCCAAGCGCCCGGCGCTCACGCCGCGTGCCGCAGCAGCACCACCGCGTAGACGACAAACGCCACCCAGGCCACGGTGAACGCCACGGTCCGCGCCCAGAAGCGCCCGAAGCCGCTGATGTGGATCACCGCATGCGCGAGCCGGGCCCAGAAGTAGACCGCCGCGCAGGCCGCGGTCACGGCGGTCGACACGCCCATGCCCTGGCCCACGACCACCACGGCGGCGAACGGAGCCAGGTTCTCCACGGCGCTGACCATGTGCTCCATGTCGGCGCCTTTCAAAGGTTGCGATCGGGCACGTCTGCTGGCGCGGCCAGCCGACTTCACGGTCGGCCCGGGCCCCTCGGGCAGCGTGCTCCAGCGAAGACGATCCAGCCGTGCGAAAGGATGCGCGGCCCGGCTGCGCCGCGCTCTGGCGGGCGCCTACGCGAGCAGTTCCACCCCGGGCAAGCGGGCGGCGCCGGCGTCGAAGGTCAGGAAACGGCTGCGACCGAGATGCGCGGCGCGCGCCGTGAGCAGGCAGTCTGCGAAGTCTGCGCCGGGGTGCTGGGCCCAGACGTAGAGCGCCTCTTCCACCGTGGGGGGGTGTTCGAACTCGACATCGCTGCTCTCGAGAAGCGCGGTGAAAGCGCTGGCGATGCTGGCCTTGTCGAGCCTGTAGCGGCGGCGCAGCACCCACTCCGTTTCGAGCAGGGCGCCGAGCACGATGAGCACCGGCTCTTCGGCAGCCGCGGCCTGGTCGACGAGGCGACGCGCGGCCGCGAACTGGGCTTCGTCGTCGCGGACGAGCAGGCGCACCAGCACGTTGGTGTCGATCGCGATGCTCATCGCGCGGGCCGCTTTGCCGACTTCTTCGCTCTGGTCGTGTTGGACGCTGTCGTCGCCTTGAACGGGTTCATGTCTTCGACGCCGACCTCGGGCTGCCCGGGGCGCGTCAGCGAGCCCGCCAGGTCGGCCAGGCGCCGCGTCTTCGGACGCATCACGACGGTGCCGTCACTGAGCATCGTGAAGGCCATCTTGTCGCCGGACTTGAGGCCGAGCCGGTCGCGGATCTCCCGCGGCACCGTCACCTGGCCCTTGGTCGTCATCGTGGTGGCGTCCGCCATGTCGAGCCGTCAAGCATTACGAATGTGCGGAGCGTAATACCGGGGTGCTGCAGCGTCAACGCTGCCGGCATGTCGTCGTTGAACTCAGCCCCACCCACCCCCCAGGGCGCGGATCAGGCCCACGGTGGCCTGGTACCGGGCCGCCTTCACCTGCAGCGCCTGGCGCCGGTTGCGCAGCTCGCTGCGCCGCGCGTCGAGCAGCTCGAGCTGGCTGACGAGGCCGTTGCGGTAGCGCACCTCCGACAGCGTCGTCGCGCGCGTGGCGGCGTCGACGGCCTGGGCCTGCGCGCGGCCCTGCGCGTCCAGCAGGCGCAGCGCGACGAGCTCGTCCTCCACGTCCTTGAAGGCCACGAGCAGCTGCTCGCGGTAGGCCACCCATGCCGCATCGAGGCCGGCCTGCGCGCTGGCCACGCCGGCTTCGCGGCGCCCGCCGTCGAAGATCGGCAGGGCCAGGAGCGCACCGACGCTCCAGGCACGCGCGGCGGACCTGAAGAGGTCCGACAGCTCGGGTGACGCAATACCTCCCGAGCCGGTGAGCGAGAGGCTCGGAAACCACGCGGCCTGCGCCACCCCCACGCGGGCCTGCGCGGCGCGCAGCCCGTCCTGCGCGGCGGCGATGTCGGGGCGGCGCGCGAGCACGGTGCTGGGCACGCCGGTGGGCACCTGCGGCAGCGGGGCGGCCCATTCGGCGGTGTCGGCCACCCGGAAGGCCGAAGCCGGTGCGCCGACCAGCAGTGCCAACGCATGCTCGAGCAACGCGCGCTGGCGTTCGAGCGCCAGGGCCTCGGCTTCGGTGGCGGCCACCTCGCTGCGCACGCGCGCGAGGTCGAGCTCGGCCACGTCGCCGGCGCGCAGGCGGCGCTCGATCAGGTCCTGCGTGTCGCGGTAGGCGGCCACCGTGTCGCGCACCAGCATGCGCTCGGTGTCGAGCGCGCGCAGCCCGAAGTAGGCCTGCGCCACCTGCGACTGCACGAGCAGCTGCGTGCTGCGCAGCAGCGCTTCACGGGCGCGCGCGTCGAGTGCCGCGGCGTTGCTGGCGCCGGCCAGGCGGCCGACGAGGTCGACCTCGTACGACAGGCTGGCGCCGGCGCTGAGCACCGTGCCGGGTGCGACGCCGAGGCCGCGCTGTGCTTCGCGCGTGGCGCCGGCACCCACGCCGACCTGCGGCGCGCGCTCGGCGTCGGCTGAGCGCAGCAGCGCCCGCGCCTGCGCCAGCCGCGCGGCAGCGGCCTGCACGCTCGTATTGGCCGACGTGGCGCGCTCGATCAGCGCGTCGAGCGCCGGGTCGGCAAAGGCCTGCCACCAGGCGCCTTGCGGCGCGGGCGCGGGGTCGCGTGTCCATGCCGTGCCGCCTTCCTTGAACGTGGCGGGCATCTCCGGCAGCGCCTCGGGCAGCGGCGCCGTGGTGGTGGCACAGCCGGCCAGCACCAGCGCGGCCACGAGGGGCAGCACGAGAGGCACGAAGCGCGCGAGGCGCGCGTGCGGCGCGTGCGGCGTGAGGCTTCGACGAAGCGGGTTCATGCTCGGGTTCTCCTTGTGGTCGTTCGCCGGTGCATCAGTCGTCATGGCCCGGCGCCTGCGGCAGGGCGAGCCGCGCGCCACCGACACCGCCTCCGCCGGCAGCAGGCGACGACGACGACGCGTAGCCTTCCTGATGCGGCACCTCGTCGTGCTGCTTGAGCGGCCGGTTGCCGGTGAGGCGCCGCAGGAGCACGTAGAACACCGGCGTGAGGAAGAGGCCGAAGGCCGTCACGCCGATCATTCCGGCGAACACCGCGATGCCCATCGCCTGGCGCATCTCGGCACCGGCGCCGGTGGAGAACGCCAGCGGCAGCACGCCCATCACGAAGGCCACCGAGGTCATGAGGATCGGCCGCAGCCGCAGCCGGCTGGCCTCGATGGCGGCCTGCACCGGGCTGCGGCCGGCGAACTCGAGCTCGCGCGCGAACTCGACGATCAGGATGGCGTTCTTGGCCGACAGGCCGACGAGCACGATGAGCCCGATCTGCGTGAAGATGTTGTTGTCGCCGTCGGCCAGCCAGACGCCGGTCATCGCCGCCAGCAGCCCCATCGGCACGATGAGGATGATGGCCAGCGGCAGCGCCAGGCTCTCGTACAGCGCCGCCAGCACCAGGAAGACGAGCAGGATGGCGAGCGGGAACACCCAGACCGCGGAGTTGCCGGCGAGGATCTCCTGGTACGTGAGCTCGGTCCACTCGTAGCCGATGCCGGTGGGCAGCGTCTCGGCGGCGATGCGTTCGACGGCCGCCTGCGCCTGGCCCGACGAGTAGCCCGGTGCGGGCCCGCCGTTGATGTCGGCCGACAGGAAGCCGTTGTAGCGCATCGCCCGCTCGGGGCCGAAGCTCGGCGTGATCTTCATCAGCGCCGACAGCGGCACCATCTGGCCGCCGGCCGAGCGCACCTTGAGCGCGCCCACGTCCTCGGCGCGCGCGCGGTAGGGCGCGTCGGCCTGCACGCGCACGGTGTAGGTGCGGCCGAACTTGTAGAAGTCGTTGACGTACAGGCTGCCGAGGTAGATCTGCATCGTGTCGAAGACGTCGGTCACCGACACGCCGAGCTGGCGCGCCTTGGTGCGGTCGATGTCGGCATACAGCTGCGGCACGTTCACCTGCCAGCTCGAGAACAGGCCGGCCAGCTCGGGCGCCTGGCGCGCCTTGGCCATGAAGGCCTTCATCGCGCCGTCCATCGCCTCGTAGCCGAGCGAGGCGCGGTCCTGCAGCTGCAGCTTGAAGCCGCCCGTGGTGCCGAGCCCCTGCACCGGCGGGGGCGAGAACATGACGACGAAGGCGTCCTCGATGTGCGCGGCGTACTGCTGGTTCAGCGCCTGCGCGATGGCGCCGGCACTGAGAGCGGCGGCGCGGCGCTCGCCGAAGGGCTTGAGCGTCGCGAACACGATGCCCGAGTTGGAGCTGTTGGTGAAGCCGTTGATCGAGAGCCCGGGGAACGACACCGCGTGGTCCACGCCGGGCTGCTTCAGCGTGAGCTCGCCCATGCGGCGGATCACGTCCTCGGTGCGGTCGAGCGTGGCGCCGTCGGGCAGCTGCGCGAAGCCGATCAGGTACTGCTTGTCCTGCGCCGGCACGAAGCCGCCGGGCACGGCGCGGAAGAGCAGCGCCGTCACGCCGGCCAGCACGAGGTAGATCGCGAGCATCAGCGCCTTGCGCGAGACGACGCGTGCCACGCCGCCGCTGTAGGCGCTGGCGCCGCGGCCGAAGAACCGGTTGAAGCCGCGGAACAGCCAGCCGAAGGCGTGGTCCATGCCGCGCGTCAGCGCGTCCTTGGGGGCGCCGTGGCCCTTGAGCAGCAGCGCGGCCAGCGCCGGCGAGAGCGTCAGCGAATTGATCGCCGAGATGACGGTGGAGATGGCGATGGTCAGCGCGAACTGGCGGTAGAACTGCCCCGACAGGCCCGAGATGAAGGCCAGCGGCACGAACACCGCCACCAGCACGAGCGCGATGGCGATGATCGGCCCCGACACCTCGCGCATCGCGCGGTAGGTCGCGTCGCGCGGGCTCAGGCCGGCCTCGATGTTGCGCTCGACGTTCTCGACCACGACGATGGCGTCGTCGACGACGATGCCGATGGCCAGCACGAGGCCGAACAGCGACAGCGCGTTGATCGAGAAGCCGAACGCGTGCATGACGGCGAAGGTGCCGATCACCGACACCGGCACCGCGAGCAGCGGGATGATGGAGGCGCGCCAGGTCTGCAGGAACAGGATGACGACCAGCACGACGAGCGCGACGGCCTCGAGCAGCGTCGTCACCACCGAGCGGATCGATGCACGCACGAACTGCGTCGTGTCGTAGACGATCTGATACTCGACGCCTTCGGGCATGGTGCGCTTGAGCTCGGCCATCGTGGCGCGCACGGCGTCGGAGATGGCGATGGCGTTGCTGCCCGGCGCGGCGAACACGCCGGTGGCCACCGCGGCCTTGTTGTCGAGCATCGAGCGCAGCGCGTAGTCGGCCGCGCCCATCTCGAGGCGGGCCACGTCGCGCAGCCGCGTCACCGCGCCGTCGGCGCCGGTCTTGACGATGATCTCGCCGAACTCCTCTTCGCTGTGCAGGCGGCCCTGGGCGTTGATGGACAGCTGCAGGTCCACGCCGGGCAGGCCCGGCGAAGCACCGACCACGCCGGCGGCGGCCTGCACGTTCTGCTCGCGGATGGCGCGCACCACGTCGCCGGCGGCGAGGCCGCGCTCGGCCATCTTGTGCGGGTCGAGCCAGGCGCGCATCGCGTACTCGCCGCCGCCCCACATCTGCACCTGGCCCACGCCGGGCAGGCGCGCCAGGCGGTCCTTGAGGTTCAGCGCTGCGTAGTTGCGCAGGTAGGTGATGTCGTAGCGGTTGCTCGGCGACACCAGGTGCACGACCATGATGAAGTCGGGCGAGGCCTTGACGGTGGTCACGCCGGTGCGCCGCACCTCCTCGGGCAGGCGCGGTTCGGCCTGCGTGACGCGGTTGCTGACGAGCTGCTGCGCCTTGTCGGGGTCGGTGCCGAGCGCGAAGGTGACGGTCAGCGTCATCACGCCGTCGGTGGTGGCCTGGCTGTTCATGTACAGCATGCCCTCGACGCCGTTGATGGCCTCCTCGAGGGGCGTGGCCACGGTCTCGGCGATCACCTTCGGGTTGGCGCCCGGATATTGCGCGCGCACGACGACGGTGGGCGGCACCACCTCCGGGTACTCGGAGACCGGCAGGGCGCCGAGCGCGATGAGGCCGCCGAGCAGCATCAGCAGCGACAGCACGCCGGCGAAGATCGGCCGGTCGATGAAGAACTTGGACAGGTTCATGGTGATGTCTTCTTCTCGGTCAGGGGCTCCGGGTCACGAGCGGGGCGCGCCATCGCGCTGTGCCGTCACCTCGGGCTTGGCGTCCATTGCCACCTCGCGCGGCGCCACCTCCGTGCCCGGGCGCACGCGCTGCAGGCCGTTGACGACGATGCGCTCGCCTGCCTGCAGGCCCTCGGTCACCGCGCGCAGGCCGTTGACCGAGGTGCCGAGCTTGACCTCGCGCCAGGCGGCCTTGTTGTCGGCGCCGACGACGATGACGAAGCGCTTGTTCTGGTCGGTGCCGACGGCGCGCTCGTTGATGAGCAGCACCGATGCGGTCTTGGCGCGGCCCATGCGCAGCTTGGCGAACTGGCCGGGGATCAGGCTGCCGTCCTTGTTGTCGAAGACGGCGCGCACGCGGATCGTGCCGCTGCGGGCGTCGACCTGGTTGTCGATGAGCTGCAGGCGGCCCTCGAAGGGCAGGTCGGTGGTGGCCGCGGTGCCCATCTGCACGGGGATGCGCTCGAGCTGCGTGCGCACGCTGGCGCCGCCCGAGGAGTCCCGCAGCTGGTGCAGCTGGCGCAAGGCGCGCACGATCACCTGCTCGTCGGCGTCGAAGCTGGCGTAGATCGGGCTCACCGAAACGAGCGTGGCCAGCACCGGCGCGCCGGGGCCGGCGGCCACCAGGTTGCCGGCGCTGACCTCGATGCGGCCGATGCGCCCGGCGATCGGCGCGCGCACCTGCGTGTAGCCCAGCGCCAGGCGTGCGGATTGCAGCGCCGCCTCGGCCGCGCGCAGGTTGGCCTCGCCTTCGCGCAGGCCGTTGCCGCGTTCGTCGAGCTCGCGCTGCGCGATCGCGCGCTCGTCCCACAGGCGCTGCGCGCGCTCCTGCTCGGTCTTCGCGTGCGCCAGCCGCGAGCGCGCGGCGGCCACCTGGGCCTCGGCGCGGTCGACGTCGGCGGCGTAGGGCGCGGCGTCGATCGTGAACAGCAGGTCGCCCTGCCTGACGAGCGCGCCTTCGCGGAAGTGCACCGCCTGCACGGTGCCGGCGGCGCGCGAGCGCAACTCGACGCGGTCCACGGCTTCGAGGCGGCCCGAGAACTCGTCCCAGGCCGCCACCTCGCTGGCCGCGACGGTGGCCACCGACACCGGCACGGCGGGAGGTGCCGCGGTGGGCGCGCTGGCCGCAGCCTGGCGGCTGGACGAGAGGCCGAACAGCACGGCCGGGACGGCGGCCAGTGCGCCGACCGCGGTGAGTGCGGCGAGCAGGCGGGGACGGTTGCGCAAGGTGTTCTTGATCGTGTTCATGGGTGGCTCCCTCGAGGGTGGGTGGTCGGCGGGGTGGCGTGGGTGGAACGTGCGGAGCGGGCCGAGTGGGCCGAGTGGGCGGCCTGGGCGCAGCGGAAAGAGGCCAGGAATTCGTGCAGCCGCGCGCCCAGCGGGGCGGCCCACGCAGGCGCGGTGGGTGCGGTCGGTGTGATCGGGTCGGCCTGTGCGCTCTGTGCGCTCTGTGCGCTCTGTGCGGCCCTTGCGGCCCTCGCGGCAGCGGCGCACTGATAGCTCAGCGGCCAGCCGGTCGGCGCGTCGAGCAGCGCGAGCGTCACCGGCACGCCGGCCGCTCGCAGGCGCTGGCCGAAGGCTTGCGTCTCGTCGCGCAGCGGGTCGTCGGCCGCGCTCACCAGCAGCGTGCGGGGCAGCCCGGCCAGCCGCATCGAGCGGCCCGGCACGGCGTAGGGGTGCAGCGCGTCGTCCTCGCGCGCGAGGTAGCGGTGCCAGCCATCGGCCCAGCGGCAGCCCACCGGCCCGGCCTTGGCATGGCGCTGCGAGGCCGTCGCGACGCAGGCGTCGAGCATCGGCGAGAGCAGGATCTGCCCGGCGAGTTCGGGCCCGGCCCGGTCGCGCGCAACCATGGCCACGGCGGCGGCGAGGTTGCCGCCGGCCTCCTCACCGGCGACGAACAGCGGCGCGCGCGCCGCTGCGAGCTCTCGCCGATGCTGCTCGGCCCAGGTCAGCGCGCGGTAGCCGGCCTCGACGGCCTGCGGAAACGGGTGCGCCGGCGCCAGCGGGTAGTCAATCGACAGCACCCGCGCGCCGGCATCGGCCAGCAACGTGGCCACGACCGCGCCATCGTCGAGCGTGCCGCCGACGAAGGCGCCGGCATGGAAGTGCAGCACGAGCGGTGTGCCGTCATGCGGCCGCTCAGGGTGCCGGTCTTGGTGCCGCTCGCCGGCATAGCGGCGCAGCGCCACGCGGCAGCCGTCGGCGCACGTGATCGTGTCGTCCTGCGGCACCGCTGGCGTCGACGACCCGGAGGAGCGAGGGGGCATTGGGGAGCGGGCCGCCGGTGGCGGCGCGAGGTCATGTTGCAATGCGCCAAAGATAGAGGCGTGGCCCGCGCGGAAAAAGGGGCTTCGCTGTTCCTACGCTGTTCCAGCCGCCGCAACAATCGACGCTCGCATCGGAGCGCCAGGAGGGTCCGTCGATGGACAAGTTCGCCGCCATGCAAGCCTTCGTGCGCGTCGTCGAGGCCGGCACGTTCACCAAGGCCGCCGACTCGATGGGCCTGCCCAAGGCGACGATGACGCGCGCGGTGCAGACGCTCGAAGCGCACCTGCAGACCAAGCTGCTCAACCGCACGACGCGGCGCGTGACCGTCACCGCCGACGGCGCGGCCTACTACGACCGCGCGCTGCGCATCCTCGGCGAGATGGACGAGCTCGAATCGAGCATGACGCACGCCAAGGTGAACCCGCGCGGGCGCCTGCGCATCGACGTCGGCGCGGCGGTGGGGCGGCTGCTGCTGGTGCCGGCGCTGCCCGAGTTCCTCGCGCGCTACCCGGACATCCAGATCGACCTGGGCGTGGGCGACCGGCCGGTCGACCTGCTGAGCGAGAACGTCGACTGCGTGCTGCGCGGCGGCGAGGTGACCGACCAGTCGCTGGTGGCGCGGCGCATCGGCGAGTTCCACCTGATCCTCGCCGCCACGCCGGGCTACCTGAAGCAGCACGGCACACCGCGCCATCCGCACGACCTCGAGGACGGCCGGCACCGCGCGGTCAACTACTTCTCGCACCGCACCGGGCGGCCCTATTCATACACGTTCACGAAGGGCAGCGAGCGCATCGAGCTGGACATGCCGCATGTGCTGTCGGTCAACGACTCGAGCGCGGAACTGGCGGCCGGCCTGGCGGGCCTGGGCATCGTGCGCACCACCACCTTCGAGGCGCAGCCGCACTTCGCCAGCGGCGCGCTGGTGCCGCTGCTGCTCGACTGGTGCGCCGACTCGGTGCCGATCTACGTCGTGTACCCGCCGAACCGGCACCTGAGCACGAAGCTGCGTGTCTTCGTCGACTGGGTCGCCGACCTGTTCGCGCGCAGCGAACCGATCCTGCGCCGCTGCGGCCTGCCCTGCGCGGCCGCCGCCGACGAAGCGAGCCCGTCAGCGAGCCCGGCGGTGCGGCCGGCACCCGCCAAGGCACGGCAGGTCGAGCCGGCCTGACCCTGCCGTCGCGACTCAGCGCACCTGGATGCGCGTCAGCTCCGCCCCCTGCGGGTCGACCACGTGCACCGCGCAGGCGATGCAGGGATCGAAGCTGTGCACCGTGCGCTGGATCTCCAGCGGCTGCTTCGGATCGTGCAGGTGGTGGCGGTCCATCAGGGCGGCCTCGTAGGGGCCGGGTTGGCCGGCGGCGTCGCGCGGGCCGGCGTTCCAGGTGCTCGGCACCACCGCCTGGTAGTTGTCGATCCTGCCGTCCTTGATGACGATGTAGTGGCACAGCGCGCCACGCGGCGCTTCCATGAAGCCCACGCCCTTGGCCTCGGCCGGCCAGGTCGACGGCTCCCAAAGCGCCGCGTTCTGCACCGAGAGGTCACCGGCCTTGATGTTGGCGGTCAGGTTGTCGAGCCAGCCCATCATCTGGTCGGCGTAGACCTTCGATTCGATCGTGCGCGCCGCGGTGCGGCCCAGCGTCGAGAAGATCGCCGCCAGCGGCAGGTCGAGCGTGCGCAGCACCTGCCCGGCCAACTCCCTGGTCGGCTCGTGCCCCTTGGCATAGAGCATCGCCAGGCGTGCCAGTGGCCCCACCTCCATCGCCTTGCCGCGCCAACGCGGTGACTTCAGCCACGAATAGCCGCCCTCGCCCCCGACGTCGAGCTGCTCGTACGGCGGCTTCGGACCGGTGTAGTGCAGCCGGGTCTCGCCGGCATGAGGATGCAGACCCTGCTTCTTGCCGCCGGCGTAGTCGTACCAGGAGTGGGTCACGAACTCCTGCACCTGGGCCGGGTCGCGCAGGTCGACGGGTTCGATGTGCGTGAGGTCGCGGCCGACGATCACGCCCGAAGGGATGAGCCACGACGACGGATCGTCGGTGCCCTGGGCCGGGAAGTCGCCCACCGTCATGAAGTTGCCGATGCCCTCGCCGCGCGCGAACCAGTCCTTGTAGAAGCCGGCGATGGCCAGCGTGTCGGGCAGGTAGACCTGGTCGACGAACTGCTGCATGGACCGGATGATGTCGCGCACCTCGCCCAGCGTGACGATGTTGAGGGTGGTCGCGGCGGCGCCGCCGCTGCCGGGCCCGGCGCTGACCGGGCTCGGCGAGCCGCCGACCAGGAAGTTCGGATGCGGGTTCTTGCCGCCGAAGATGGCATGCAGCTTGACCACCTCGCGCTGCCAGGCCAGCGCCTCGAGGTAGTGCGCCACCGCCATCAGGTTGGCCTCGGGCGGCAGCTTGTACTCCGGGTGGCCCCAGAAGCCGCCGGCGAAGATGCCGAGCTGTCCGCTCTCGACGAAGGCCTTGATGCGCTTTTGCGTATCGGCGAAGTAGCCGGGGCTGGACTTGGCGTAGCCCGAGATCGACTGCGCCAGCGCCGAGGTCGCCTTCGGGTCGGCCTTCAGCGCCGAGACGACGTCGACCCAGTCCAGCGCATGCAGGTGGTAGAAGTGCATGACGTGGTCGTGCACGTGCTGCGCGGCGATCATCAGGTTGCGGATGAGCTGCGCGTTGGCCGGGATCTTCCACTGCAGCGCGTCCTCCACCGAGCGCACCGACGCGATGCCGTGCACCAGCGTGCAGACGCCGCAGATGCGCTGCGCGAATGACCACGCCTCGCGCGGGTCGCGGCCCTTGAGGATGAGCTCTATGCCTCGCACCATCGTGCCCGAACTCCAGGCGCTGGTGATGGTGCCGTCGGCCGCGGTCTCGGCCTCGATGCGCAGATGACCCTCGATGCGGGTGACCGGGTCGACGACGACGCGCCTGTTCATGGAAGGTCCCTCTCAGCGCCTGTGGATGATTCGTTCACAGGCTCTCAATCGGCCAGGTTGTCGGCCACGAGCTCGAGCAGGCTTTCGACCGGCATGTCCCAGTGCGCGTGCTTGGCGCCCTGCTCCAGCGTGATGCGGCACTGGCCGCAGGCGGTGACGAAGTGGCGGGCGCCGGTGGCCTCGACCTGGGCGCGCTTGAGGTCGAACACCTTGTGCCGCAGCGGCGTGGCGCGCGCGTTGGAGACGACGCCCCCACCGCCGCCGCAGCAGTGCCCGGCCACGCCATGGTCCTTCAGCTCGATCAGCTCGAATCCCAGCGCGGCCACCACCCGGCGTGCCGCCGCCTCGAGCCCGCCGCGACGCACGATCTGGCAGGGGTCGTGAAAGGTCGCGCTCTGGCCGATCGCCTTCACCTTGATGCGCCCGGCGGCGATCATCTCGTCGAGGAACTCGGTCATGTGGATGATGCGCACCGGCAGTCCCTTGCCGTACCACTTGGCGGCCTCCCAGCGTGCCGCGCCGTAGGCGTGCCCGCACTCGGGCAGCAGCACGGTCCTGGCGCCGATCTTGACGGCGGTGTCGACGAGCGATCGGGTCAGGCGCTCCTGCAGCTCGAGGTCGCCGTTGTTGAAGCCGATGTTGGCGGCGTCGAAGCCGCTCTGGTGCATCGTCCACTTCACGCCGGCACGGTTGAGCACCTTCGCGGCGGCCGCCAGCGCCTTGGTGTGGTCGCCCAGCTCGGCCGGCGCGGCGGTGACCAGCACCTCGGCGCTGGCCAGGTCGCAGGGGATCTCGACGCCATGCGCCTCGGCCACCTCGCGCACGATGTCGGGCAGGTCCTCGCCCGGCGTCGCGGTGCTGCCCCACTGCTGCGCGGCGCGGTCCATCAGCGCCAGCCGCTCGGGGATCAGGCCGGCCTTGAACATGCCGTGACGGGCCTCCTTCACCAGCTCGGCGATGTCGATGCCCATCGGGCAGACCAGCGTGCAACGGCCGCACATCGTGCAGGAGTCGTAGATCAGTTCCTGCCACTGCTGCAACTCGGCGATGGTGGGTGGCTTGACCAGGCCGAGCGCGCGCACCAGCGGCGCAAACGGGCTGGCCTCGCGGAAGTAGGCCCGGCGGAACAGCTCGAGCCTGTAGACCGGTGTGTACCTGGCCTCGCCGGTGGCGATGTGGAAGGGGCAGGCTTCGGCGCATTGGCCGCAGCGCACGCAGCTCTCCATGTGCAGCGACGCGGTGACGCCGAACTCGCGCACGAAGCTGCGCATCGCGGCCTCGACGCGCGCCTCGTCGCTCAACGTGCCCTGCTGGTTGAAGGGTGCAGCGCCGGTTGCAGGAGCGGAGCTCATTGGACTGCCCTCCGCGCTGCGCGCTGCGGGATGAGCGCTTCGGAACGGCCGGACGCGCTCATGCCTTGACCCCCCGGTGGCTGAAGCGCATGCCGGTGGCGCCGCGCGAGAGGGCGAACAGGAAGGCGTGCATCAGCTTGCCGAACGGAAACCAGACCCCGAAGGCGGCGATGCTGAGGATGTGCACCGCCAGCAGCGTCTCGTAGCGCCCACCGAGGTGGGCGGTGGCCAGCAGCCCGGTGATCACCGGCAGCGTGGTCAGCGCCCAGCTCAGGTAGTCGTCGCTGCGTGACAGCAACTTGAGCACCGGGTGGGTAAGCCGCCTTGCCAGCGCCGCGCACAGCGACACCAGCGTGACGACGCCGACCGCGAACACGACAGTGCTGGGCAGCGCCGGCCAGCCCAGGCCACTGAAGTTGCGGATGAACAGGATGTGCGGCGCCAGGCCGAAGACCGTGATCGCGAGGCCGAGATGGAAGACGTAGCCGTTGATCGTCGAGAACATGGTCGTCTGCAGGAACTCGCGGCGCGGCCACATGTGACGCGCGATCGTGCCGAGCGCCCCCTGCCACGGCGCCGGCGCACCCGCGCGTGCCGGCGAGAGGTCGCGCAGGCGCGGCAGCATCAGCACGCCGACCAGCCGCCACAGCGTGCCGAGCGCGAACACGGCGCCGGCGAAGGTGAGCGCGGGGCCGCGGGCGAAGTCGAGCAGGTCCATCGTTCACTCCTTGGTCGGGCTCTTGTCCGGGCTCTTGGTCGGGCCCTTGGTTGGGCCTGTCGCCGCGGGCGTGGTCGCGGCGGCGCGCGTCGTACTGAGGGTGGTGGCGAGAGTGGCGGCGCTGCGCCGGCGCGCCATTGCAGCTGCGCCAGCGCCCAGCGCCACGCCGGCCACCGCGGCGATGCCGATCACCTTTCGCACGTCGGTGGTGCCGGCCGGCAGCGGGCGGTACAGGCCGCCGCGGTCCCAGAAGCGCGGCTCCGAGCAGCCGATGCAACCATGCCCGGACTGGATCGGGAACGAGACGCCGCCGTTCCACTTCAGCGACGCGCAGGCGTTGTAGGTCACGGGGCCCTTGCACCCCAGTTCGTACAGGCACCAGCCCTCGCGTGCGCCTTCGTCGTCGAAGGTCTTCGCGAACATGCCGCGGTCGTAGAACGGCCGCCGATAGCAGCGGTCGTGGATGCTCTCGCCGAAGAAGGCGCGCGGCCGGCGCAGCGCGTCCAGCTCAGGGAGCTTGCCGAACGCGAGGATGTGCGCCAGCGTGCCGGCCATTGCCTGCGGCATCGGCGGGCAGCCGGAGATATTGATGAGCGGCTTGGTGCCGACCAGCGTGCCGACGGCCACCGCGCCGGTGGGGTTCGGGTCGGCCTCGGGCAGGCCGCCGAAGGCCGCGCAGGTGCCCACGGCCACCACCGCGGCCGCGTCGGCAATGGTCTCGGCCAGTATCGCCACGTTGGTCTGGCCGGCAATCGTCGAGTAGACGCCGCCATCGGCGGTCGGCACCGAGCCGTCGACGACGACGATGTACTTGCCCTTGTTGTCGCGCATCGACTGCCGGCGCGCGGCCTCCGCCGCCTCGCCCGATGCGGCCTGCAAGGTGTGGTGGTAGTCGAGCGAGATGAACTCGAAGATCAGCTCTTCGAGGCTGGGGCTGAACGAGCGCGTCAACGCTTCGGTGCAGCCGGTGCACTCCTGGAACGACAGCCAGATCACCGCTTGCCGGCGCGCCTTCGCCAGGCCCTCGGCCATCGCGCCGGCGGCCGAGGGCGGCAGTGCCATCAGCGAGGTCATGTAGCTGGCGTACTTCAGGAGCGTGCGGCGCGAGACGCCCCGTTCGCGCAGCAGGTCGCCGAGTTGCTTCGGTCCAGTCATCGATGGTCTCCCGGCGTGGCCATGTGGTTTCGGCATTCAGCCGCCGCGCCGCTGCGACGATGTCTGCGCTGCGCTCGAGCGGCAGGGTGAGGAGGGCGGTGCCCACTGCGCCAACAGCTGATGGACGGCCGCGCACATCTGCGGGATGGCGTCGGCTACGGCAGGCGTCGGCTCGAGGCCGAGCGCCGTGCTGCCCGGCTCGACAGCGACCAGCGCGCGCCGCGCCGGCAGCCGGTTGGTCAGCAGGGCCGTGCCCATGAGGTCGAACAGCGCCACCTCGTGCGCGCTGCGCTTGCGCCCGCCGAGCTGCCGATCCATCGCCGGCCCCTCGAAGACGCGCACCGTGCCGGGCGCGGCACCGAAGCACGCGGCATCGACGGCGATGAACGCCGCCGCCTGCTCGATCTCGGGCAACAGGCTGAGGCCGATCGTGCCGCCGTCGCGGAACACGGCGCCGGCCACACCCGGCGGCGCCGACAGCCGATCCACCGCCAGCGGCCCGGCCGCGTCGTCGCAGAGCAGGCGGTTGCCCAGGCCGAGCACCAGCACCGCATCAGAGCCCTGCATGCACACCTCACCCTCGTTGGCGACGCGCTCGAGACGCTGCAACCTTAGGTGCGCACCCAGGCTCGCGGATTGACTGGGATCAAGCGCCGGCAAGGCGTGCGTGCGTCCAATGCGCGCGATGGCGGCGCCGACGGGCGGGCCGCATGCACGGAGCCGACGGAGCCGACGCCATGTGCCTGGCGATCCCGATGCAGGTGATGCACAGCGACGGCCTGAGCGCGCGCTGCCAGGCTCGGGGCGTGGAGCGCGTGGTCAGCCTCGTCCTGCTGCAGCACGAGCCTCCCGATGCTGGCGACATGGTGCTCGTCCACCTCGGGCAGGCGGTGCAGAAGGTCTCGCACGAGCACGCGGCCGAGGTCTGGGCCCTGCTCGACGAGATGCTGGCGGCCGATGCGCAGGCGCGCGCGGTCGTGGAGTGAGCGTCGGCGTCGGCGAAGGGATGACGGGCCGGCGGGCCCGTACCTCAGAGCCAGAGAATCTTCTTCCGATACTCCAGGTCGGTGAGCAGCGGCTCAGCCGGCCCCGTGTGAAACACCGCGCCGCGCTCCATCGCGAACACGCGATCGGCGAGCGCCAGCACGAGGTCGAGGTTGTGCTCGACGATGATCATCGAGACCTCGCCGCGCAGGCGGTCGAAGACCCGGAAGAGCTCCTGCACCACGGTCGGCGCCAGGCCCTCGAAAGGCTCGTCGAGCAGCAGCAGCTTCACGTTGCCCGACAACGCGCGTGCGACGGCCGCCATCTGCTGCTCACCGCCCGAGAGGTAGTCGGCGGCCACGTCGCGCCGTTCTTTCAGGCGCGGGAAGATCTCGTAGATCTTCTCCTCGCTCCACACGGTGCCGTGGCGGCCGCCGGCCTCCGCGATGCGTGTCGATCGGGCCAGGCGGCCGAGCGCCAGGTTCTCGGCCACTGTCATGCCGGCAAAGAGGCCACGGCCCTGCGGAACGTAGCCGATGCCCATGCGGGCGATGTCGGGTGCCGACGTGCCGGCGATGTTGCGGCCCAGGTACTCGACCGCTCCGTTGGCCGGCGGCAGCAGGCCGCACAAGGTCTTCAGCAGCGTCGACTTGCCGGCGCCGTTGCGGCCGAGCAGCGCCACGATCTCGCCTTCGCGCACGTCGAGCGAGGCGTCGACGAGGATGTGGCTCTTGCCGTAGAAGGCGTTGACGCGTTCGAACTTCAGCACCGGTGCGCCTTGCGCGCCATCGAGGTCGGCGCCCGCGACGCGGCCCACCACGGGCGGCGTGCCGCTGCCGGTGTACACCTCCTGCACGCGGCGGTCGCATCGCACCTCGTCGGGCGTGCCGCTCATCAGCACCTCGCCCTGGTTCATCACCGTCACGCGCTGCGAGAAGCCGAGCACGCGGTCGATGTCGTGCTCGACGATGAGCACCGGGATGTGGCTGGCGACGGTGGTCACGAGCCGCGAGATCCGTTCGCGCTCGGCCGCCGCCAGGCCGGCCAGCGGCTCGTCGAGCAGCAGCACCTCGGGCTTGCCGCCGAGCGCGATGCCGAGATCCACGAGGCGCTGGCCGCCGTAGGAGAGGTCGCCGCCGAGGATGTCTTCGATGCCCTCGAGGCCGAGGAACTTGATGAGCTCGGCGGTCTCGGCATTCACCGCGTCGGCGCCGTCCACGTCGCGCCAGGCGTTGAAGCGCCCGGGGTGCCGCGCCTGCAGCGACAGGCGCAGGTTCTCGCGGATCGTCAGGCCCTTGAACAGGTTGGTGATCTGGAACGAGCGCGCCAGGCCCGCGTCGCAGATGCGGTGCGGCGGCAGGCCTTGCGCGGCACGGCCGTTGAGCCGCACGCTGCCGCGCGTGGGCTCGTACAGGCCCGAGATCAGGTTGAAGGTGGTCGTCTTGCCGGCGCCGTTGGGGCCGATGAGCGCGTGCACCTGGCCGGCCTCGAGCGTGAGCTGCGCGCCATTGACGGCGCGGATGCCGCCGAAGTGCTTGTCGAGATCGCGCACCTCGAGCACGGTGCCGGTCTTCGGTTGCGGGCGCAGGAAGGCCGGCAGCGGCAGGCCCTCGTGGATCCTGCGCCGGCTCATCGCCGCGCTCTCCTCGGGCGGCGGGCGCCAGCGCCGTTGCAGCTTCGCCCAGACGCCGGTGAGGCCGGTGGGCGAGAAGAGCACGAAGCCGACGAAGACAAGCCCGAACCAGAGCAGCCAGTTGCTGGTGTAGATCGAGAAGGCCTCGCGGAACATCAGGTAGAAGAGCGCGCCCAGCGCCGGGCCGAGGAAGCTGCGCATGCCGCCGATGACCACCATCGCCAGCATCTCGCCCGAAAACGCCACGGTCACCGACTCGGCCGCCGCCAACCGGTGCAGGAAGATCAGCAGCCCGCCGGCGAGCCCCGTGACGGTGGACGAGAGCACGAAGGCGGCGAGCTTGTAGCGCTGCGTGTCGTAGCCCTGGAAGCCGGCACGTTGTTCGTTCTCGCGGATGGCCACCAGCACGTGGCCGAAGGGCGAGCGCATCACGCGCCACAGCAGCACCAGCACGGCGAAGGCGATGGTCGCGACGACGATGTAGTAGTGGAGGTGGCTGTCGAGGCTGACCAGGCCGGCAGGCCCGAGCGCGCGCCGCTCGATGCCACCGAGCCCGCCTTCGCCGCCCGTCACCGACGTCCAGCGAAAGGCGATGGCGAAGGTGAGCGCCGAGAGCGCCAGCGTCAGCAGCGAGAAGTACACGCCGCGCCGGCGCAGGACGACGAAACCCACCACGAGCGACAGCAGCGCCGTGAAGCCCACGGCGAAGAGCAGCGGCAGCACGAACGACTGCGGGAAGAACCGCAGGTGCGCGATCGCCGCCGCATAACCTCCGAGCCCGAACCAGGCGCTGTGGCCGAACGACACGAGGCCCGTGGTGCCCACGAGCAGGTTGAGCCCCATCGTCGCCATGCACAGCAGCACCACGACGGTGGCGTTGTCGAGCGTCAGGCCCACGATCTGCAGCACGATGGGCAGGAGGATCAGGCCGAGGCCGCCGATCCACAACGGCTGGAACTTCTTCGCGAACAGCGAGGACACCACCGGCAACCTGGCGGGCGACTTCACTCGCGACTCCACTGGCGACTCCACCGGCAACTCCACGGGCACCTTCACGCCGCCCTCACTCGAAACGCTCGATGCGCTCGCCGAGCAGCCCGCGCGGGCGGAACAGCAGCACGAGCACCATCAGCACGTACATCGAGGCCTCGCCGGCCGCGGGCACGAAGTGGATCGTGATGCCGCGCACCACGCCCACCAGCAGGGCCGCCAGCACCACGCCCCAGAAGCTGCCCAGGCCGCCGATGACGACCACGACGAAGGCGATGGTCATGATCTCGGTGCCCATGGCCGGATGCACGATGGTGATGGGCCCGAAGAGCGCGCCGCCGAGCGCGGCGCTCGCGACACCCAGCACCACCACCGCCGTCATGTAGGGCTGCAGCTTGATGCCGAGCACCGCCACCATGTCGGGCCGCTGCACGCCGGCACGCACGACGCGGCCGAACGAGGTCTTGTTGAGCAGCAGCCAGAGCGCCGTCATGACCACGAACACCACCGCCAGCAGCAGCAGCCGGTAGCGCGAGAAGAGGAACTCGCCCACCGTCACGTTGCCCTTGAACTCGGGCGGCATCGTCGAGGGCAGTGGCGCGGCGCCCCAGACGAGGCGGATCAGCTGCTCGGCCACCATCGCCAGCCCGAAGGTGACGAGCAGGCCGAGGATGGGGTCGGCGCTGTAGAAGCGGCGCAGCAGCAGGCGCTCGAACGCCACGCCGAGCAGCCCCACCAGCACCGGCGAAATCAGCACGCCGGCGCCGAAGCCGAAGCGGTTGCCGACCGTCAGCGAGACATAGGCGCCGATGGCATAGAACGCGCCGTGCGCCAGGTTGACGACGCCGCCGACGCTGAAGATGAGCGACAGGCCGAGCGCCAGCAGCAGGTAGTAGCCGCCGAGCACCAGGCCGTTGATCACCTGCTCGAGCAGGAAGACGACTTGCATCGGGTCAGCGCACGCCGGCGAGGAGCATGGGCCCCGCGCCGCTGTTCTTCGTCCACCGCATCACATCTTGCAAGCGCTCTCCGACTTCGGCGGCGCCAGCACATCGAGCGGCTGGTTCGCCGCGGGCACAGCATCGCCGAAGAGCAGGAAGTCCTGCTTGTCCTTGGCCTGCCCCTTGGGCTTGACGGTGAAGGGGTAGGCCTCCTGCATGAGCTGGTGGTCCCAGCTGCGGAAATACCCCTTGCGCGCCTTCAGCAGGTCGAACTGCGCCTCGCTCTCGAAGTAGGCGATGAGCTTGTCGGTGTCGACGCCTTTGGTCTCGCCGATCGCCTGCGCCATGATCTTCATCGAGACATATTCGATCCAGGCGTGGTTCTCGGGCCGCTTGTTGTATTTCTTCTGGAACGCCGCCACGAAAGCCTGCGTGCCCGGTGTCTTCAACTCGTGGTGCCACACGGTGGGCCAGTAGCCGCCGAGGTTGCCTTCGCCGGTGGCCCAGGCGTCAGCGGTGTTGAGGTTGAAGCCGGCCACGGCGAAGGGCAGGCCGAACTCGCTGTACTGCTTGACGAAGTTGGTCACCTGGTTGCCGGCCAGATTGGTGGCGATGAGGTCGGGCTTGGCCTGGCGGATCTTCAGCAGGTACGGGCTGAAGTCGGTGACGTCGGTGGCGACGAGCTCGTCGCCGATCTGCTCGCCGCCGTTGGCCGCGAAGAAGCGCTTGGCCTGGCGCGAGAGGTCGTGCCCGAACAGGTAGTCGGCCGTGAGGCTGTAGATCTTCTTGCCCTTCACCAGGCCCTCGCGCACCAGCGCCTGGCCGGCGGCGTTGACCATCACCGTCACCGGGATGTCGACGTGGAAGGTGTAGCGGTTGCAGTCCTTGCCGCGCAGCGCGTCGCTGCGCGCGCCGATGCTCAGGAACAGCTTCTTGTTGCGCGCCGCCACCTGCGAGATGGTGAGCGCCGAGGCCGAGTTGATCTCGCCCATCAGGAAGGCGACGTTGTCACGCTCGATCATGCGCTGCGCCTTGCTCGCCGCCACCTGCGGGTTGACCGAGTCCTCGGTCATGAGCTCGATCTGGCGGCCGCCCACGCCGCCGGCGGCGTTGATCTCCTCCACCGCCATCTTGATGCCCATGACCGCGTACTCGCCGAGGGCGCCGAGGAAGCCGGTCATCGGCGTCAGGTGGCCGATGCGGATCGGGCCGGAGGCGCTGGCCTGTGCGTGCAGCAGCGCGGGCGCGCCGAGCGCGGCGGCGCCGGCGAGCGCCACACCGCCGTGCAGGAAGCGGCGGCGGCTGGGGTGGCCTGGATCGTCGTGCATGTTCGTGTCTCCTGTTTCCGGCCGGGGGCTTCAATCGGCCTGGATGCGCGCGGCCTGGATCACGCGCGTCCAGCGGTCGTTCTCCTGCGCGTTGCGGCGCAGAGCATCGTCGGGGCTGCCGCCGAGCGGCGTGACGCCAAGCGCCTGCCAGCGCGCGGCGAGCTCGGGCGAGCGGATGACGGCGTGCAGCTCGGCGTTGAGTTTCTTCAGCACCTCGGGCGGCAGGCCCTTGGGCGCCGACACCGTGTACCAGGGCTCGGCCGCGTAGCCGGGCACGCCGCTCTCGGCGATGGTCGGCACCTCGGGCAGGCCGGCATAACGCGCGCGGCCGGTGACGGCGAGTGCGCGCACCTTGCCGCTCTTCACGTGCGGCAGCCCGGTGGCGATGTTCTCGAACATCACCTGCACGCGGCCGCCGAGCAGGTCGGCCATCGCCGGGCCGCTGCCCTTGTAGGGCACGTGCACGAGCTCGGTGCCGGTCATGTGCTTGAACAGCTCGGTGGCCATGTGGATGGCCGAGCCGTTGCCGGCCGAGGCGTAGTTGAGCCTGCCAGGCTGCGCCTTCACGAGCGCGATGAACTCGGCGACCGTCCTCGCCGGCACATCGGGGTGCACGAGCAGCACGCCGGCGCTCTCGGCCACCAGCACCACGGGCTGCAGGTCGGTGGCGGGGTCGTACTTCAGGCCCTTGTACATGGCCACCGCGCCGTTGTGCGCGATGGTCGCCAGCACCAGCGTGTAGCCGTCGGGCGGCGACTTGGCCACCATCTCGCCGCCGACGTGGCCGCCGGCGCCGGGGCGGTTCTCGACCACCACGGTCTGCTTCACGAGCGCGCCCAGGCGCTCGGCGATGAGCCGGCCGAGCAGGTCGGCGATGCCGCCTGGCGCGTAGGGCACGACGAGGCGGATCGGGCGGGACGGGAAGTCGCCCTGCGCCGCGGCAGGCAGTGCGGCCAGGCCGCCGGCACCCAGGGCCAGCAACGCGGCGGCGCCGGTGACGAGCAGGCGTCGGCGGGGGTTCATCGCTTCGGTGCCCTCTTCAGTCCAGGCGCAGCTTCGCCGCCTCGATGACGCGGTTCCACTTCACCGTCTCGCTGGCGAAGAAGGCCGTCGCCTCGGCGGGCGTGTTGACCACCGCCTGCACGCCGAGCGCTTCGAAGCGCGCCGCGGCCTGCGGCGAAGACGTCACGCGCCGGATGTCCTGCTGGATGCGCTCGGCCAGCGCGGCCGGGGTGTCGCGCGGCGCGGCCACCGTCCACCACGAGGTGGCGGCGTAGCCGCGCACGCCCGCCTCGGCCACCGTGGGCACGTTGGGCAGCGTCGCCTCGCGCCTGGCGCCCGTCACGGCCAGCGCGCGCAGCTTGCCGCTCTTGATGTGCACCATGCCCGAGCCGATGTTCTCGAACATCACCTGGATCTGGCCGCCGATGAGGTCCACGAGCGCAGGGCCGCTGCCCTTGTAGGGCACGTGGTTCATGCGCGCGCCGCTCATCAGCTCGAAGAGCGCCGTGACCATGTGGATCGACGAGCCTGGCCCCGCAGAGCCGTAGCTGAGCTTGCCTGGATGGGCCTTGGCGTCGGCGAGGAAGTCGCCGAATGTCTTGTACGGCGAGCCGGCCGGCACGAGCACGACGTTGGCCGCTTCGGCGAGGATGGTGATCGGCCGCAGGTCCTCGGCCGGCTTGTAGGTGAGCTTGCTGTAGCTGGCGTGGGCGGCGTGGATGCCGATGGTGCCCACCATCAGCGTGTGGCCGTCGGGCGCCGAACGCGCCACGTCCTGCGCGCCGATGTGGCCGCTGGCGCCGGCCTTGTTCTCGATGAGGACCTGCTGGCCCCAGGCCTGGGCGAGAGGCTCGGCGATGAGGCGGCCGAGGATGTCGGCGATGCCGGCGGGCGCGAAGGGCACGACCACGCGCACCGGCTTGCCCGGGAAGGCCTGGGCACGGGCGACGCGCGGCAGGTAGGCGGCCACCGAGGCCGCGGGCAGAGAGCCGATGAGATCGCGGCGCTTCATGGTCAATGCAGGTCCTTCAACGCGAGCAGCTCGCGTTGCTCGTAGGGCCGGTCCCACTGCCGCCAGTTGCCGCCGTGCACGATGGCCACCGGCAACTCGATCTCGGCTGGCACCGCCTCGCCGCGCCCATGCCGGATGGCGCACTCGGTGGCCAGGAAGCACATCTGCATTGCATTGAAGTCGGCCGTGGCCAGCATGCGGCCGGCACCGATGGCCTGCACGGCCTGCGGGATGGCGTTGACGCCCACGACCACGGCCTGGCGCCGCGCCGCTTCGAGCGCGTCGAGCACGCCGATGGCCATGATGTCGTTGGCGGCGAGCACGGCGTCGATGCGCGCGTGCTCGCGCAGCAAGGCGGCAAAGGCCAGGCGCGCCGGCTCGCGCTGGTAGGCACCGCTGCAGCGCGCGACGAGGTGCATGCCGGGGTGCCTGCGCGCTGCCGCCTCGAAGGCGGCGACGCGCTCGAGGCTCGTCACCGATTCGGGAGGGCCCTCGACGATGGCGTACTCGCCGCGCCCTTGCAGGTGGCGGAAGAGGAACTCGCCGATGTCCTCGGCCAGGCCGATGTCCGACGAGCCCACGTAGGACACGCAGGGCCCCACCGGCATGCGGTTGACGAAGCCGAAGATCGGCACGCCGGCGACGCGGATGGACGCGATCGCGTCGTTCACCCGCGTCGGATGCACGGGCGTGAAGACGATGGCGTCGGGCCGCGTGGCGAGCGCGTGGCCGATCAGCGCCGATTGCTGCACCGGGTCGTCCGCCTTCTCGGGCACGTAGTGCCGGACCTCGGCGCCCCACCTCGCCGCGGCACGCTCGGCCCCCAGGCGCGCCGCCGCATACGCGGGGTTGCTGAGGTTCTTGGTGAACACGGCAATCTTCATGGTGCGGTGAGGGTGCCGGGGCATCCTACGAGCGCGCTTCGTACGCGAAAACTACGGATTTCTTTCAGCGGCTATAAGCGCGACCGATGGGCGGGGCGACCCGTAGGGGCAGCGCTATCAGTGCGCGATCAGCGCGCTATAAGCCGCCGCGATAGGCGCCGTCGGAAATCGGTAGTTCCATGGCGACGCGGGCGTTCATAGACTCCGGCGAGCGCTTGCCAAGGTCCACAAGGTCCACAAGTCCGCGAGGCCCGAACCGGGGACGCCATGAATCCGAAGTCCAGGAAACCCAAGAAGCCGCAGGCGAAAGCCGACGCCTTCGTGCGCAACATGGCCGAGATCCCGTGGCAGGAGTACCCGGGCCACTTCGGCGGCGCGCTCTCGAAGGCGCTGGTGCGCCCGGAGACCTGCGGCTCGCAGCGCGTGGACTTCCGCATTTCCTGCTACCAGCCGATGGCGCATGTGCAGGAGCACGTGCACAAGGTGCAGGAGCAGGTCTACCACGTGCTTGAGGGCGAGGGCCTGCTGACGCTGGACGAGCGCAGCGTGCTCATGCGCCGGCACGACTACGTCTTCGTGCCGCCGGGCGTGCGCCACAGCTTCATGAACAACGGCACCGTGCCGCTCGTCTTCCTGGTGGTGACGACACCGGTGGAGGACGAGGAGGACGGGGAGAGGGCAGTTTGAGCGCCGCCGTCGAAGCCCAGGCCAGCAACGTGTCCACGCACCTTCCTACGCAGTTGCCCGACGCCCGGCTGCTCATCGCCGGCCGCTGGGTGGAAGGTGAGGGCGCGGGCGAGGGCAAACGTCGCCAGCCCGTGCTGGACAAGTTCCGCCTCACGCCCTGCACGACGCTGCACCTGGCCTCGCGCACGCAGGTGGCTGAGTGCGTGGCGGCGGCCCATGCGGCGTACCGCGCCAGCCAGCTGACACCGTTCGAGCGTGGCGCGATCCTCGATCGCGCGGCCACGCTGCTCGAGCAGCGCGGCGACGAGCTCGTGCGCGCGCTGCAGGTCGAGGTCGGCTTCCCGGCCAGCGACGGCCTGGGCGAACTGCGGCGCTGCATCACGACCTTCCGCCTCTCGGCCGAGGAGGCGCGTCACTTCGGCGGCGAGATGGTGCCGGTCGAAGGGGCGCCCAACCAGGCCGGGCGCCTGGGCTTCACGCTGCGCGTGCCGCTGGGCGTGGTGTGCGCCATCACGCCGTTCAACGCGCCGCTCAACACCGTGGCGCACAAGGTGGCGCCGGCGCTCGCCGCCGGCAACGCCGTGGTGCTCAAGCCTTCGACCAACACACCCATGGCCGCCTGCCTCATGGCCGAGGCGCTGCTCGCGGCCGGGCTGCCGCCGGGGCTCATCAGCATCATCCACGGCGGCGCCGAGATCGCCGGCTGGCTGCTCGAGGAGCCGCTCATCCGCTTCTACGCCTTCACCGGCAGCACCGAGGTGGGTGCGTCGATCCAGCAGCGCGCGGGCCTCAGGCGCACGCAGATGGAGCTCGGCAGCATCGCCTTCACGCTGGTCGCCGACGACGCCGACCTTGAGCGCGCGCTGCCCAAGGTCGTCGCCGCCGGCTACCGCAAGGCCGGGCAGGTGTGCACGTCGATCCAGATCCTGCTCGTGCAGCGCGGCGTGCTCGAAGTGGTGACCGAGCGCCTGACGGCGCTCGTGCGCGCGCTGCCGCACGGCGACCCGATGGATCCGAAGACGGTGGTCGGGCCGGTGATCAGCGAGAACGAGGCCAAGCGCATCGAGCGCTGGGTCGAAGAGGCGGTGGCGCGCGGTGCCCTGCGTCTGGCCGGCGGGCCGCGCATTGGGGCCGTGGTGCCGCCGACGCTGCTGGCCAAGGTCGACGATTCGATGGCGGTGGGCTGCCAGGAGGTCTTCGGCCCGGTGATGTCCATCGTGCCCTACGACACGCTGGACGAGGCCATCGCGCGCGTCAACGCCACGCCCTTCGGCCTGGCCACAGGCTTCTTCACCAACCGCTTGGCCGACGCGCTGCGCGCGGCGCGCGAGCTGGAGGTGGGTGGCGTGCACATCAACGAGACCTCGAGCTCGCGCGTCGATGTCATGCCCTACGGTGGCAGCAAGCAAAGCGGCTTCGGCCGCGAGGGCCCGCACCACGCCGTGCGCGAGATGAGCGAAGAGCGAATGATCACGATGCTGGCGTGACGTGAACCGAGTTCGCAGCTTCTATTGCTCCCTCTCCCGCACGTCGAGCCGCGGGCTTGGCCTGCGGTTGCGGGAGAGGGCAGGGGTGAGGGCCGGCTCGCCGCTGCCGCCGTGTCATTCGCGCCACCCCTCACCCCTGCCCTCTCCCCGCAAGCGGGGAGAGGGTGAAAG
Organism: Burkholderiales bacterium; assembly: GCA_016223165.1. Classification (GTDB taxonomy): domain Bacteria; phylum Pseudomonadota; class Gammaproteobacteria; order Burkholderiales; family Burkholderiaceae_C; genus Rubrivivax. The sequence goes on along the minus strand of JACRPO010000009.1, from coordinate 646,587 downwards.
AACTGGAGACCCGCCATGCCGATGATGAAAGGTGGCGAACTCATCGCCCAGACGCTGGTGCAGGAAGGCGTGCCCTACGTCTTCGGCATCTGCGGCCACGGCAACGTCGGCATTCTCGACGCGCTGTACCAGGTGCGCGACAAGCTCAAGCTCATCTCGCCGCGCCACGAGCAATGCGCCGGGCACATGGCCGACGCCTACTTCCGCGTCAAGCACCGGCCGGTGGCCACGCTCACGAGCACCGGGCCGGGCTCGGCCAACCTGGTGATGAGCCTGGCCACGGCGCTGTCGGACAGCTCGGCCTTCATGGCCATCACCTCCAACGTGCCGACGAGCCAGCACAACCGCGCGCCGTTCCAGGAGCTCTACAAGCACAACCAGGCCGACTTCGCGCAGGTGCTGCGCCCGGTGGTCAAGCGCGCCTTCCAGCCCACGCGCGTGGACATGCTGCCGCTGGCGCTGCGCCAGGGCCTGGACACCATGGTCACGGGCCGCCCGGGGCCGGTGAACCTGGACATTCCGTACAACGTCTACCAGGAAGAAGCCGACGTCGAGCTGCCGGCGCGCTCGCATGCGCACACGGCGGCGCGCATGCACCGGCCGGGCGCGAGCGACGAGGACATCGCCGCCACGCTCGACCTGCTCGCCGCGGCGAGGAAGCCCGTGTTCTTCATCGGCCACGGCGCCACGCTGTCGGAGGCGGGGCTGGAGATCACCGAGCTGGCCGAGCGCCTGCAGGTGCCGGTGATCACCTCGCCCAACGGCATGGGCTGCATCCGCGGCGACCATGAACTCGCGCTCGGCTTCATCGGCCGCAACGGCGCCTACCCGGCCAACCAGGCCGGGCGCCATGCCGACCTTGTCATCACGCTCGGCACGCGCTTCGACGACCGCAGCGCCTCGAGCTGGCAGCCGGGCTACTCGTGGAATTTCCCGAGCACGAAGCTCGTACACGTCGACATCGACCCGCAGGAACTCGGCCGCAACTACCCGCCGACACTCGGCCTCATCGCCGACGTGAAGGTCTTCGCACGCCAGCTGCTCACCGCGCTGGCCGCACGCGAGCAAAAGGACATTCATGCCGCGCGCTATGCCGAATGGCTGCAGCAGGTGCGCGGCTGGCAGGCCGAGTGGGAGGCCTTCGTGCGGCCGCATTTCGGCGACAGCACGAGCCCGCTGCGCCCCGAGTTCGTGGTCGGCACGTTGCAGAAGATGTTGCCCGACGACGTGATCCTCGCGCTCGACTCGGGCGTGCACCACAACTGGTTCATGCAGTTCTGGCAGGCGCGTCGGCCGCAGAGCATGCTCAACAGCTGGGGCTACTCGAGCATGGGCTTCGGCGTGTGCGGTGCGCTCGGCGCGCAGCTCGCGGCGCCCGACCGGCCGGTGGTGGCCGTGGTGGGAGACGGCGGCTTCACGATGGCGCCCTACGTGCTGTGCACGGCGGTGGAGTACGAGCTGCCGGTGGTGTGGATCGTCTGGAACAACTTCGCCTGGGCGGCGATCCGCGACATCCAGTACGGCCTCTTCGACGGCCGCGAGATCGGCACCGCCTTCTACAAGGGCGGCAGCGGCGAGCGCTACAACCCCGACTTCGCCGCCTGGGCGCGCGCCTGCGGCGCCGAGGGCATCACGGTGACACGGCCGCAGGAGCTGGCTGGCGCGGTCGAGCTGGCGCTGAAGAAGCGCCGCCCCTGCGTCATCGACGTGCATGTCGACGCCGAGGTGCGCCCGCCCTCTACCGGCACCTGGCAGCTGCCGCCGGTGCCGTTCAAGGAACCGGTGTTCGGCAAGCCGTTCGTGGCATGAGCGGCGGCGTCAAGCGAGTGGCGTGAACCGAGCAGCGTGAACCGAGCAGCGTGAACCGTGTGGCATGAGCCGAGTGCCGTGACTCCCAAGGAAACCTGATGACCGATAGAAACCTGGCCCTGGTCTTTGGCGGCACGCGTGGCATCGGCGCCGCCTGCGTCGACGCGCTGCTGCGCGACGGCTTCGACGTCGCCTTCACGGCGACGAAGGAGGGGCAGCCGCTCGCCGCGCGCGGCGCCGGCCGCGCTGCGTGTTACGCCGTCGACGTGCGCGACGCCGCCGCCGTGGCGCGTGCCTTCGCCGACGCCGAGCGCGACTTCGGCCGCAAGGTGCACGCGGTGGTGGCCAACGCCGGCATCAACCGGCCGCCGGGGCCGCTGGCGCAGTACCCCGACGAGGCCTTCCGCGATCTGGTGGAAGTGAACATCGTCGGCGCGTTCAACGTGCTGCGCGAGGCCGCGCGGCAGGTGGCCGATGGCGGCAGCATCGTCGCGCTCACGACCTCGATGGTGCGCACCGCGCCCGGCGGCGTGGGCGCCTACACGTCGACGAAGGCGGCCGTGGAGATCTTCGTGCGCGCGCTCGCCAAGGAGCTCGCGCCGCGCAAGGTGCGCGTGAACGCCGTCGCGCCGGGCCCGGTCGACACCGAGCTCTTTCGCGCCGGCAAGACCGAAGAGATGGTGGCCCGCTCGGCCGCGCTCAGCCCTTTGAACCGCGTCGGCCGGCCGGCGGAGGTGGCCGAGGTGGTGAGCTTCGTCGTCTCGGACAAGGCCTCGTGGATCACCGGCCAGATCGTGCAACCCAACGGCGGGATGGTGTAGCGCCCGCTTCCTTCAACAACCGAACAACTCAGGAGACAGCCATGTCCCTTTCGAAGATTCCGAAGACTCCGAAGATCCTCATGTTCGCCGCCGCGTTGGCGCTCGCCGCTCTCGCCCCGATGGCCCCGCCGGCCTGGGCCCAGCCCTACGGCGCGCCGATCGATCTCGCGACGGCCAAGAAGGTCGCCGCCGCGGCGGTCGAGGAGGCGCGCAAGAACAACTTCCTGATGGTGGTGGCCATCACCGACGGCGCCGGCGACCTCGTCTACCTCGAGAAGATGGACGGCGTGCAGACCGGCAGCGTGAAGGTGGCGCAGGGCAAGGCGCGTTCGGCGGCCCTCTTCAAGCGGCCGACCAAGGTCTTCCAGGACATCGTCGCCGGGGGCGGCGACGGCCTGCGCATCCTCGGGCTCGAAGGCGCCGTGCCGGTCGAGGGCGGCATCCCGCTCGTCATCGGCGGCAAGGTCGTCGGCGCCATCGGCACCTCGGGCGGCAGCTCGGCGCAGGACGGGCAGGTCGCGAAGGCGGGTGTCGCGGCTGCCAACTGAAGAGGCTGAGAGTCTCTCGATCATGCCCGCTCATTGCGCCAGAAGGCCCCCGCTCGTCGCTGCAAATGCTCGCCATAGCCCGCGCCATGGCTCGCATTTGCGCCTAGATCGGACACTCTCTGGCGCGCTGCTCGGGCACGCTCGAAAAACTCTCAGCCTCTGACGCGGGCCGGGCTCGGGAGGAGCCCTCGGCGGCCACGACACCACTGATGACCGATCCCGGCTTCGACCTCATCGTCATCGGTGCCGGCGCCGCCGGCCTCACCGCTGCCGCGGCGGCTGCGGCCGAAGGCCGGCGCGTGTTGCTGCTGGAGAGTTCGCCGCTAGTCGGTGGCACCACCGCCATCTCGGGCGGCATGGTCTGGGTGCCGCTGAACCACAAGATGGCCGAGGCCGGCGGGCCGGACAGCCTGGAGGCGGCCCGCAGCTATCTCGCGCACACGGTGCCGCCGAGCGACGACCGCGCGCCGCTGGAAGCGTTTCTCACGCAGGGCGATGCGGCCATCCGCTTTCTCGAGGCGAAGACCGCGCTGCGCCTGCGGCCGGTGATGGCCTACCCCGACTACTACCCTGACGCGCCGGGTGCCACGGCCGGCGGCCGCGTGCTGGAGCCGATGCCCTTCGACGCGCGCACGCTCGGCGGTGCGTTCGCGCTGCTGCGCCCACCGCTGCCGGAGTTCCTGCTCTTCGGCGGCATGATGGTCCACCGCAGCGACATCCCGCACCTGCGGCGCGTGGCGCGCTCGCCTTTGCGCTCGCCGGCCTCGGCTTGGCACGTGGGCCGGCTGCTCGTGCGGCATGCGTTCGAGCGCCTGCATGCGTCGCGCGGCACGACGCTGCACCTGGGCAACGCGCTGGCCGGCTGGCTCTTCAAGTCGGTGCTCGATCTCGGCGTGCAGGTGCGCACGGCGACTCAGGTGCTGCGGCTGCTGGCCGAGGGCGGCCGCGTGGTCGGCGCCGAGATCGAGTCGGCCGGCCGGCGCGAGACGGTGCGCGCGGCCCGCGGCGTGATCCTCGCGAGCGGCGGCCTTTCGCACGATGCGGCGCTGCGCGCGCACTACGTGCCGGCGGCAGCGGGCGCGTTGTCCGCCGCGGTGAACCCGCAGGCCGAGCGCGGCGGCGCCAGCCTCGCGCTCGAGGTGGGCGCGCGCACGAGCCGCGGCGTCGCGCGCCAGGGCTTCTGGGTGCCGGGCTCGACCTTCCGGCGGCGCGACGGCAGCGAGGCGGTCTTCCCGCACACCGTCACCGACCGCGGCAAGCCGGGGCTGATCGCGGTCGATCGCCGGGGACGGCGTTTCGTCAACGAGGCACTGTCGTACCACGAGTTCGTCAAGGCGCAGTTGCGCGCCGGCGCCGATGCGATCCCCGCATTCCTCGTGTGCGACCGGCACTTCCTGTGGAAGTACGGGCTCGGCTGCATCCGGCCTTTCGCGCTCGCGCGCACGGTGGCGCCGTGGGTGGCGAGTGGCTACCTGTGGCGCGCCGAGACCCTGGCCGGTCTCGCGCAGGTGCTCGGCGTGCCTGCGGCGGCGCTGGACACGACGGTGGCCACCTTCAACGTCGACGCGCGCCACGGCGTCGATTCGCAATTCGGCCGCGGCCGCGACATCTACCAGCGCCACCTGGGCGATGCCGACCAGCGGCCCAACCCTTGCGTCGCGCCGATCGAGGTGGCGCCGTTCTACGCCGTGGCCGTGCGCCCGGCCGACCTGGGCATGGCCGCCGGACTCGTCACCGACGCGTCGGCCCGCGTGCTCGACGCCGCCGGCGTGCCGATTCCCGGCCTCTACGCCTGCGGCAACGACATGCAGTCCGTGATGGACGGCGCCTACCCCGGGCCGGGCATCACGCTCGGGCCGGCGCTGGTGTTCGGGGTCATCGCCGGGCGCGGCGCGGCCAGCAGTTGAGCGCTGTCTTGCTCCCTCTCCCCGCAAAAAGCGGGGCGAGGGAGACCTTCGTCTTCGCGCACAGGCGCATCAGTCGGCCAGGGCCAGCTCCGGCGCGGCGCTCGGCGCGGTAGCGACGGCCGGCTCGCACAAGCTCACGCCCTGCCACTCGCCGCTCTCGGCCAGCTGGCGCACGACGATCTTCAGCTCGTCGCGCACGGCGGCCGCGCAGGGCGAGAGCTTCTGCGGCGGCAGCGTGTAGAGGTAGTTGGTGCGTGTCATCTGCGCATCCGAGATGCGCAGCGCCCGCCACTGCTCGGGCGTGTTGCCGAGCGCGTGGATGGCGGCCATCGGCTTGATCGTCGCGCCCAGGCCTTCGCCCACGCAGTGCATCAGCAGCGGCAGCGAGTCGATCTCGACCACCGCATCGATCGGCAGGTTGGCACGCTCGAACTCGAGCGCGATGCGACGGCGCAACCCATGGCCGGGGCTCGGCAGGATGAGCGGCAGCGCCGCCACCTCGGCGAGCGTGAGCGATTGGCGTTCGGCCGCCACGAGGGGACTGTCGGCGGGCACGATGACGAAGAGCTGCTCTACCAGCAGCGGCTCCACCGTGAGTTCGGCCGCCGCCTTCTGGCCGAACAGCACGGCCACATCGAGCTGGCCGACGCGTGTCATGTGCTCGAGATGGCCGCTCAGGCCCTCGACGATGTTCAGCCGCACGTCCGGGTACTTGCAGCGCAGGTGCCGCAGCAGGGGCATGCCGACCTGGCACACGGTGGTGGGGGCGAGGCCGAGCGTGACGCGTCCGCTGAGCGCGGCCGTCTCCTGGCGCGCCACCGAGACGGCCTGGTCGAGCTGGCGCAGCATGAACTTGGCGTGGTGGTACAGCGCCTCGCCGTTCTCGGTGGGCGAGACGCCGCGCGAGCTGCGCACGAGCAGCGCCTTGCCGACCTCGTCTTCGAGGCGCGCCATCTGCTGGCTGAGCGCCGGCTGCGCGATGAAGAGCTGGCGCGACGCCTTGGCGAGGCTGCCGCTCTCGACGATCTGCACGAAGTAGCGCAGTTGCCGCATGTCCATGGGTGAGTCCTTGAATCGGGGTCACCACGAAGTGAGGTGACAGAGCCGGTGGCTATCGGATGAACTTATAGCGCCGCGCTCGGCCATCGGCTCTAGTGATTTGCCGCAGATTCGCCGCATGGGCCGACGGTTCTCGCGCGGGGGCCTTCACGGGTCGTGAAGACCTGTTGCCGGGCCGAGTCTGGCTGGGTGCCGGGGTTGCACCTAGAGTCGACGCACTGAACTGCGTGCGGCGGCGGGCGTGCGCTGCGCGCGGCTTCACGACGACAGACTCGACGAGACACGACGAGACGCGCGAGACGATGATCGATGTCCTGGTGATCGGCGGCGGCAACGCGGCCCTGTGCGCCGCGCTCACCGCGCGCGGGGCCGGGGCCTCGGTGCTGCTGCTCGAAGCCGCCCCGCGCGAGTGGCGCGGCGGCAATTCGATGCACACGCGCAACCTGCGCTGCATGCACGACGCACCCGAAGACGTGCTCACCGAGACCTACCCCGAAGAGGAGTTCTGGCAGGACCTGAAGAAGGTGACGGGGGGCAAGACCGACGAGGCGCTGGCGCGGCTCGCGATCCGCCACTCGGCGAGCGTGCGGCCGTGGATGGTGAAGCATGGCGTGCGCTTCCAGCCGTCACTCTCGGGCACGCTGCACCTGTCGCGCACGAACGCCTTCTTCATGGGCGGCGGCAAGGCGCTCGTCAATGCCTACTACCGCAGCGCGCTGGCGCTCGGCGTGGCCGTGCGCTATGAGGCCGCGGTGCAGCATGTCGAGCTGAATGTCGAGCAAGGTGTCGAGCGCAGCGGCCCCCGCTTCGTGGCCGCGGTGCTCGAGAGCGGCGAGCGCATCGAGGCCCGCACCTGCGTGCTCGCCAGCGGCGGCTTCGAGAGCAACCTCGGCTGGCTGCGCGAGGCCTGGGGGACCAACGAGCGCGGCGAATGGCCGGCCGACAACTTCGCGATCCGCGGCACGCGCTTCAACCAGGGCGTGCTGCTGAAGGACCTGATCGCGCAGGGGGCCGATGCCATCGGCGATCCGACGCAGGCGCACATGGTGGCCATCGACGCGCGCGCGCCGCTTTACGACGGCGGCATCTGCACGCGCGTGGACTGCGTCTCGCTCGGCATCATGATCAACCGCGAGGGCCGGCGCTTCTACGACGAGGGCGAGGACTTCTGGCCCAAGCGCTACGCCATCTGGGGCCGGCTGGTGGCGCTGCAGCCGGGCCAGGTGGCGCACTCGGTCACCGACGCCAAGGCGGTGGGGCGCTTCATGCCGCCGGTCTTCCGTGGCGAGCGGGCCGAGACGCTGGACGATCTCGCGCGCCAGCTCGGCGTGCCCGAGGCGGCTCTGCTGGAAACCGTGCGCGCCTACAACGCCGCCTGCCGCGCGGGCACCTTCGACCATGCCGTGCTCGACGACTGCCGCACCGAGGGCCTGAGCCCGCCGAAGACACATTGGGCGCTGCCGATCGACACGCCACCCTTCTTCGGCTACACGCTCAAGCCCGGCGTCACCTTCACCTACCTGGGCCTCAAGGTGGATGCGCGCGCCGCGGCGCACTTCGGCGGCGTGGCCAGCGACAACCTCTTCGTCGCCGGCGAGATGATGGCCGGCAACGTGCTCGGGCAGGGTTACACCGCGGGCGTCGGCATGACCATCGGCACCGCGTTCGGGCGCATCGCAGGGGCGTCGGCGGTGGCGGCGCTGCGAGCGGCCGGGACGCCCGCTCCGCCATTGGCCCATGCGGTTCCCGCGAGGGACCATGAGCACGCTTGAAGGGCTCGTGCGCGCGGCGCAGGGTCTGGCCGAGGGCCGGGGCAGCGCAGCGACGCCTCGTGCGGCAGCCGCGGCCGACGAAGCCGAGGTCGCGCGCCAGCTGCAGATCTGCAATGCCTGCCGCTACTGCGAGGGCTTCTGCGCCGTCTTCCCGGCGATGACGCGGCGCCTGGATTTCCCGAGTGCCGACGTGCACTACCTCGCCAACCTGTGCCACAGCTGCGGCGCCTGCCTGCACGCCTGCCAGTACGCGCCGCCGCATGAATTTGCGGTCAACGTGCCGCAGGCGATGGCGCGCGTGCGCGCGCGCACCTACGAGCATTACGCCTGGCCGGCGGCCTTCGGCGCCGCCTACCGGCACAACGGGCCGGTGCTGGCGATGGCGCTGGCCGCGGGCCTCGCGCTCTTCCTCGTGCTGGTGGTGGCCATGCAAGGCACGGTCGCCGCGCTATGGCGCCACCCGGGTGCCGGCAGTTTCTATGCGCTCTTCCCGCACAACCTGATGGTGTGGATGTTCGCGCCGGTGTTCGCCTTCGCGCTGCTCGCAATTTGCATCGGCGTGGCGCGCTTCTGGCGCGAAGTGGCGCCGGGCGCCGCACCCGCGGGGCAGCAGGGCGCCGCGGTGGCCGAGGCGGTGCACGACGCGCTGCGCCTGAAGTACCTCGACGGCGGCCACGGCGAGGGCTGCAACAACGAAGACGATGCGTGGACGCTCGCGCGGCGCCGCTTCCATCACCTCACGTTCTACGGCTTCGTGCTGTGCTTCGCGGCGACGAGCGTGGCGACGCTCTACCACTATGGCCTCGGCTGGGTGGCGCCCTACCCTTGGGCCTTTTCGTGGATGGGCCTGCCCAAGCTGCTCGGCACCCTCGGTGGCCTCGGGCTGCTCGCCGGCCCGGTGGGCCTCGCGTGGCTGCACCGGCGCCGCCATCCGTTGCATGGCGATGCAGCGCAGCGGCCGATGGATCTCGGCTTCATCGCGCTGCTGTTCATGCTCGGCGGGAGCGGCCTGGCGCTGGCGTTGTGGCGGGACTCGGCAGGGCTGCCGCTGCTGCTGTGCGCCCACCTGGGCGCGGTGATGGCCTTCTTCGCCACCATGCCCTATGGCAAGTTCGCGCATGGCGTCTACCGCGGCGCGGCGCTGCTGAAGTGGGCCGTCGAGAAACGGCAGCCGAGCCGGTTGACGCTCGGGGCGGAGTGAGTGGGGCAATGAGCGAGGAAATGAACGCAACGTCAGAGGGATGAGCGGGAGCAACGCCATGCAGATCCAGTCCATGCAGCCGCTGTGCACGCCCGAGGAGTGGCAGGCACGCATTGACCTCGCCGCCTGCTACCGCCTCGTCGACCTCTACGGCATGAGCGACATGATGGCCAATCACATCTCGTCGCACGTGCCGGGCGAGCCCGGCGCCTTCCTCATCAACCCCTACGGGATGATGTACGAGGAGATCACGGCCTCCAGCCTGATCAAGGTGAACCTGGCCGGCGACATCCTCGCCAAGCCGCACTTCGGCGAGCTCGACTACGGCATCAACCGCGCCGGCTACGTCATCCACAGCGCCATCCACGAGAAGCGGCCGGAGGCGGCCTGCATCATCCACACGCACGCCTGGGCGTCGATGGCGGTGAGCGCGCTCGCGTGCGGCCTCCTGCCCATCACGCAGACGGCGATGCGCTTCCTCAAGGTTCGCTACCACGACTATCAGGGCGTCGTGCTCGACGACGCGGAGAAGGCCTCGCTGATTGCCGACCTCGGTGGCGGCGAGGTGCTGATCCTGCGCAACCACGGCGCGCTGGTCGTCGGGCGCACCGTGGGCGAGGCCTTCAACTGGGCGCACCGGCTGGAGCTCGCCTGCCGCACGCAGCTGGCGGCGATGGCCACGAATTCGCCGTTGAACGAGGTGCCGGCGCCGGTGCTCGAGGCGACCTGGAACAACTACCAGCGCGGCACGCGCCGCCCCTACGGATTGATGGAGTGGCCGGCGCTGCTGCGCAAGCTCGAGCGGCTGGATCCGGGCTACCGCAGCTGAATGGGAGAGGCCGAAGCAGGGCAAGCCGCGCAGGCCGTGCAGGCCGCGCAAGCCGCGCAAGCCGCCCAGGATGCGGGGCAGGCTCCGGGGAAGGATCGGGCGCCGCTGCCGCTGCCGCTGCCGCTGCCGCTGCCGCTGCCGCTGCGCCTCGTGCGCGTGGTGCTGGCCGTGGCTGGCGCAGGCAGCGCCGCGCGCGCGGCCGGGCAGCTGCATTTGTCGGCGCCGGCGGTGACGCGCGCCGTGCAGCAGGCCGAGGCAACGCTCGGCGTGCCGCTGTTCGAGCGCGGCGCGCGCGGCATGGCCTGCACGCCGGCGGCCGAAGCGCTGCTGCCGCGCCTGCGGCGGGTGCAGACGATGCTCGGGCAGGCGATGCTCGGGCCGGGGATGCCCGCGCGTGCGCTGCCGCCGGGGCGCGGCCGCCACGCCGTGGCCGAGGCAGCGATGTCGCGTCACCTGAACGAGACGATGCTGCGCGCGCTCGTGGCGGTGGCCGAGACGCGCAGCGAAACGGCGGCGGCGCGCCGGCTCGGCCTCTCGCAGCCGAGCGTGCGCGCGGCCTTGCGGCAGCTCGAGCACAGCGCGCGCACGCGGCTTTTCGAGCACTCGCGGCGCGGCACGCGCCTCACCGAGGCCGGCGAGGGGCTGCTGCGCCAGGCCAAGCTGGCGCTGGCGGAGTTGCGCGTCGGGCACGAGGAACTGGCCGCCTTTCGCGGTGACGCGAGGGCCGAGGTCGTGGTCGGTGCGCTGCCGATGGCCTGCGACGTGCTCGTCTCGCAGGCGGTGGCGCGTCTGCTCGCCGCGTTGCCGGGCGCGCGCGTGACGGCGCTGGACGGCACCTACGACTCGCTCGTGCACCTGCTGCGCCACGCCGACGTCGACTGCTTCGTCGGCCCGCTGCGCGGTGCCGCGTCGCCCGGCGACTTCGCCGAGGAGATGCTGTTCGTCGACCGCCTCGTGGCCGTCGTGCGGCCCGGGCACCCGGCGCGCGCGTTGCGCCGCGTGTCGGTGCCGGCGCTCGCGCGCTGGCCCTGGATCGGCCCGTTGGCGGACACGCCGGCCGAGGCCGCCTTCGAGCGCGTCTTCGCCGCGGCCGGCGTGCGCCGGCCGCGCGTGGACCTGATGACGCACAGCACGGCCATCGTGCGCTCGGTGCTGCGATCGAGCGACCACGTGGCCCTGCTGTCGCCGCTGCAGGTGCGCGCCGAGCTCGACGACGGCGTGCTGTGCGAATTGCCGTTGCGCTTGCCCGGCAGCGAGCGGGCGATCGGCATCACGCTGCGGCGCGACGGGCAGCCTTCGTCGGCCTGCGCGCGGCTGCTGGCCGAGCTGCGCGCCGTCGCCGCCGCGGCGGTGTCGGGTGCGCGATGAGTCGGCCGCCGGTCCGGTGGCCCGTCGCACATCGACGCGTCCACGGCGCCGTCGAGCCGTGCCGCCCTGCGGTCAACGCGCCGGACCACGGGTCATAGGAGGAACGCAAGGCTCCACCCGCTGACTGCACTGGACCACTGCCGCCGGTGCTGCGATGCTCCATCGGTTTGCGCGGTGGCGCGGTTCGGCCCGCACTCGTTGCCCCCGTTCGTTGTTCCCGATCGATGCCCCAGACCGTTGCCTCGGTTTCCCGAAAGAGCCATGTCCTCGAGCCCTGAATCGCCGCGCCGCCGCCAACTGCTGCTGGCCGCGGCGCTTGCGTCGCTGTCGTCGTCGCGCCCGGCGCGTGCCCAGGCGGCGCGGCCGCTGCGCATCGTCGTGCCCTTCACGCCCGGCGGCAGCACCGACATCCTGGCCCGGGCGCTGGCGCCCAAGCTGCAGGCCGCGCTCGGGCAGAACGTCATCGTCGACAACAAGCCCGGCGCCGGCGGCTCGCTCGGCGCCGGCGAGGTGGCCAAGGCCGAGGCCGACGGCAACACGCTGCTGATGGGTCATATCGGCACGCTCGGCGTGAACCCGTCGATCTACCCGAAGCTCAGCTACGACCCGCTGAAGAGCTTCGTGCCGGTGGCCTGGGTGGCGCGGGTGCCGAACGTGCTGGTGGTGAACGCCAAGGCGCCCTCGAAGACGCTGGAGGAGTTCATCGAGCGTGCGCGGGCCAACCCCGGGCGCCTGACCTACTCGTCGGGCGGCAACGGCAGCGCCGCGCACATCACGTTCGAGTTCCTGAAGCTGCGCGCGAAGCTGTTCATGCTGCACATCCCCTATCGCGGCACGGCGCCGTCGATCGCGGACCTGATCGCGGGCCAGGTCGACGCCACCTTCACCGGCTCGCCGGCCGTGCTGCCGCACATCAAGAGCGGGCGGCTGCGCGCGCTGGCGGTGTCGAGCCCGCAGCGTATCGCCGCGCTGCCCGAGGTGCCGACGGTGGCCGAAAGCGGCTACCCCGGCTTCGAGGCCGACCAGTGGTACGGCATCGTGGCGCCCGCCGGCACGCCGGCCGAGCGCGTGAGCCGGCTGAATGCCGAGATCAACAAGGCGCTGGCGCTGGCCGATGTGGCGCAGCAGCTCGCGGTGGAGGGCGCGATGCCGATGCCGGGCACGCCCAAGGCCTTCGGCGACCTCATCGCGCGCGAGATCCCGCGCTGGGCCGAGGTGGTGAAGGCCGGCAACGTGAAGCCGGACTGAGGAACTGGGAGTCGTCATGCCGACGCGCAGATTGTTCTCGAGCGTTCGAACCTCGTTCAGCTGCGTGGCGGTGGCCGTGCTCGCGATGGCCCTGGCCGGCTGCGAGTCGTTGGCGCCTTCGCCGGGCGCGGCGCAGGCCGCCGCACCAGGCTCCGCACCTGCCGCTGTGGCCAAGGTCGAGGTGCTGTGGCTCGGCCAGGCCGCCTTCAAGATCACCTCGCCGGGCGGCAAGGTCGTCGTCACCGACCCCTGGCTGCGCACCAACCCCCTCACGCCGGCCGAGTTCAAGACGTTCGAGAACTTCAGGAAGATCGACGCGCTGCTCGTCACGCACGGCCACTTCGACCACATCGCCGACGCACCGGCGCTGGCGCAGATGTACAACGTGCCGATCCGCGCGCCGGGCGATCTCAACAACACCGTGATGACGCTCGGCGTGCTGCCGGCCGCCCTGCTGCCGCGCATGAACAAGGGCGGCACCGTCGAGGCCGCGCCGGGCATCAAGGTGACGGCGGTGCGCGCCGAGCACTCGTCGATCTACGTCTGGCGCAACCCCGCGACCGGCAAGGACGAGACGCACCCGGGCGGCGAGGCGATCGGCTGGATCATCGAGCTCGAGAACGGCTTTCGCATCTACCACGCCGGCGACACGGCGGTGTTCGGCGACATGAAGCTGATCGGCGAGCGCTACAAGCCCGACCTCGCCCTCGTGCCCATCGGCGGCAACTTCACGATGGACCCGGCCGATGCGGCCTGGGCGGTGAAGGAGCTGATCAAGCCGAAGGCGGTGATCCCGATGCACTACGGCGCCAACCCGCTGACACGCGGCACCGCGCGCCAGTTCACCGAGGCGATGGGAGCGAGCGCAATCCGCGTCATCGTCGCCACGCCCGGACAAGCCCTGACGTTCTGACCCCGCCGACCCGGCACCCGCCGGCGGCCGGCCCACGCTGCCCTCGAGGCGACCGGGTCGCGCCGCTGCATGCACACGAGCACACGAACCCCGGAGGAGACCCGATGAAATCCGAATCGAAACGCGACGCGCGTCCGACCGCGCGCCCCATGGTGCTGGCCGCCACAGCCGCCGCCACCGCCACTGCCCTCGCCGTCACCACGCTGCCTGCGGCAGCGCAGAGCGCCGCGCCGGCCGCCGCGCCGGCCTCGTCCGTCACGATCTACGGGCTCTTCGACGCCGCCATGCGTGAGGCCAACAACGCGAGCGCCAACCGCCAGCGGCTGCGCACGATGGAAGACGGCATCTTCACGGGCTCGCGCCTGGGCTTGCGCGGCCGCGAGGACCTGGGCGGCGGCCTCGTCGCCGTCTTCACGCTCGAGTCGGGCTACGACCCGAGCACGGGCACTTCGCTGCAGGGCACGCCCAGCGGCGACTTCGGGCAGGCGACGGCGCCGACGCGCTTCTGGGGCCGCGAGAGCCATGTCGGCCTGCGCACGGCCTGGGGCGGCGTGACGCTCGGGCGCCAGTACACCGTGGCGCATGGGCTGGCGGCGCGCTTCCAGCCGCTCGGCAACCCCAACAGCGCGGCGCACTCGCTGTTCAGCAGCCACCACATCGCGCGCCAGGACAACCAGGTCCGCTTCGACGCCAAGGCCGCAGGCGTCGACTGGGCGGCCTCGACCACCTTCGGCGAGCAGGCGGCGACGAGTGCCAACAGCTCCTGGGCCTTCGGGGCCGGCTACGCCCAGGGCGCGCTGGCCCTCGGCGCCTACGTGCAGCAGATGAAGAACCTGGCCGGCACCGAGACGCGCAAGATCGTCGGCGCGGGCGGCAACTACCGCTTCGCGCCGGTATTCCAGCTCTTCGCCGGCGTCATGCAGCGCACCAGCGCCGTGAGCGTGCAGGAGAACCTGGCCTTCACGATCGGCGCCAACATCCGCCTCACCGAGCAGTCGACGCTCAGCGTGGCGCACTACGACGACGAGCAGTCCGGCAGCGCGGCGCTCGACGGCTCGCGCCAGGTGAGCTGGGTGACGGTGAACTACGCCTTCTCGCGACGCACGGACCTGTACGCGGTGGTCGACACCAACGTCGTCGAGGGCGGTTATGCGAAGCCGGCCTTCATGGGCACCAAGGGCAGCCAGACGGGCCTGGCGCTCGGGTTGCGCCATCGTTTCTGATCCGCGCCGCGTAGCATCGCCCCTGTGAACAAGCCGCCAACTTCCCAACCGCTCATCCCGCGCCGCCCGGCGCACCTGTCTTCGCGTCGCACCGCGCTCGTCTTCGGCGCGGCGGCGTGCGTGCCGTGGCCGGCCCTCGCGCAGGGCCGCTTCCCCGACAAGCCCATCACGCTGCTCGTGCCCTTCGGGCCGGGCGGCATCGCCGACCTCACGGCGCGTGCCGTGGCCGAGCACATGGGCCGTTCGCTCGGCCAGCCGGTGGTGGTGGAGAACAAGCCGAGCGCCGGCAGCATCGTCGCCAGCCAGGCGGTGGCGACGGCGCGGCCCGACGGGCACACGCTGCTCCTGATGAGCAACGGCAACGCGGTGAGCGTAGGGCTGTTCAAGAAGCTGCCCTACGACACGGTGAAGGCCTTCGCGCCCATCACCACCCTCGGCTACTTCGACATCGGCCTGTTCGTGGCCGCGAACTCGCGCTTCACGTCGCTGCGCGACCTGCTCGCGCATGCACGCGCCAATCCGGGCAAGCTCAACGTCGGCACCATCGCGCCGGGCAGCACGCAGCACCTGTCGGCCAAGCTCTTCGAGACGGTGGCCGGCGTCGACATGCTGGTCGTCCCGTACAAGGGCTCGCCGGCCGTGCTGACGGCGCTGCGCTCGGGCGAGCTCGACGTGGCCTTCGAGATCGTCGGGCCGATGGTGCCGCAGCTGGCGGCGGGCGTCGTGCGTGCGCTGGCCGTGTCATCGGACCGCCGCAACCCGGCGCTGCCCGAGGTCGCCACCGTGCAGGAGGCCGGGCTCGCCGGCTACAACGTGGCTTCGTGGAACGCGCTCGCCGCGCCGGCCGGCACGCCGCCGGAGGTGGTGGACAAGCTCGGCCGCGCCGCACGCGAGGCCGTGGCCTCGCCCGAGGTGCAGGCGAAGCTCGGCAAGCTCGGCATGCGGCTGGCCGCCAGCACGCCGGCCGAACTGCAGGCCCTGCTCACCGGCGAGATCCAGCGCTGGGGCGAGGTCATCCGGCGCGCGAAGATCGAGCCGGAGTGAGCGGCAGAGGGCCTGGTGCAGGCGCGGGAGAGCGCTGTGCCAGGCTCGGGCCGCCGCGACGGTCCGTTCGAACTCGGGTGCGGCGGCCGAGCTCGAAGCGGGTGCGGCTGCCGTGCCGGACGCGCAGGGCTTGCCCCAGACCAGTGCCGTCGTCCGCGCCACCCTGTCGTCGCGATGCGGTGACCTTCGGGCGATTCGCACGAGGTGCCGCGTCGTGGCGCCGGCGGGTGCAGCCGATGGCGGCCCGTGGTGGCGCGCATCGTGCTTGGTGCAACGCCGAGCGGCGCGTCCCGTGGCCGCCACCGTTGCCGCCAGCGTTGTCCCGCGCGCCGTGCGCGCGACCGATGCCGCAGGGCCCTGGAGTACCGATGCGTGCTTGCCTTGACCACCGCCCGGCCTTGTCGATCCGCCGCCGCTTCAAGCGTGCATGTGCGATGTTGTGGCTGGCCGTGGCGGCACCGGTCGCGCCGCTCGCATGGGCGCAGAGCACGCTCGTGAACGTCAGTTTCGACGTGATGCGCGACTTCTACGCCGACGTGAACACCGCCTTCGCCAGGGCTTGGCGGGAGAGGGCCGGCACCGACGTGACGATCCAGATGTCGCATGGCGGCTCCAAGAGCCAGGCGCGCGCGGTGGCCGACGGGTTCGAGGCCGACGTGATCACGATGAACGAGGCCGTCGACATCGACCTGCTCGCGCAGCGTGGGGCCCTGGTGCCGGCCCACTGGTCGGCGCGCCTGCCCGAGCGCAGTGCGCCGTTCACGTCGGTCACGGTGTTCGTCGTGCGCAAGGGCAACCCGAAGGCGGTGCGCGACTGGAGTGACCTCGTCAGGCCCGACGTCCAGGTGCTCGTGCCGAGCGCCAGGACCTCGGGCAACGGGCGCTACGCCTACCTGACGGCCTGGCAATACGCCGCGCGGCAGTCCGCCGCCGCGCGCGAGGCCGATCCGGCGGCCGCGGCCGAGCGCTTCGTCACCGCCTTGTTCCGCAACGTGCCGGCGCTGGACAGCGACGGGCCCGTGGCCAACCTCTCGTTCATGCGGCGCGGCCTGGGCGACGTGCTCGTGACCTTCGAGAACGAGGCGCAGCTGATCGCCAAGGAGTACGGCCGCGGCAATTTCGAGGTGGTCTATCCGTCCCTGTCGGTCGTGGTGGAGCTGCCGGTGGCGGTGGTCGACAAGGTGGCGGCGCGGCGGGGCACGCGCGAGCTCGCGCAGGCCTATGTCGACTTCCTGTACTCGGCGCAGGGGCAGGACATCGCCGCGCGCAACCACCTCAGGCCGCGCAGCGCCGGGGTGCTGCGGCAGTACGTGGCGCAGTTTCCGCCCATCGTCTCGTTCACCGTCGACGAGAGCTTCGGCGGCTGGCAGCGGGTGCAGAAAGCCCACTTCGACGACGGCGGCATCTACGACCGCGTGCTGGCGGCCGCCGGCAAGTAGCGGCCCGCGGCAGCCCCGGTGCGCCGGGCCGTGAGCCGGGCCGTGCTGGGCTGCGTGCCCGGGCAGGCACCGCCCGGCCGGGCTGCCGGTCGTCCTAAACTCGCAGCGCGGCAGGTAGCCGCGCCCGCGCCGACGCGCGGGCGCGCAGAAGATGGGGATCCGATGGGCGCTGCGCGATCCGACGACGGTGTGCAGAGTGCGACCGGCGGCGTGCTGCCGCCGGAGTCGGTCTTCCCCCCGGGTTTCCCGGTCGTCGCCATCGGCGCCTCGGCCGGCGGGCTCGAGGCGCTGAGCCGGTTCTTCGATGCCATGCCGCCCCACCCGGGCTTCGGCTTCGTCGTCGTCGTGCATCTGGCGGCGTCGCACGCCAGCCACATGCCCGAGCTGCTCGCGCGCCACACGTCGATGCCGGTGACGCAGGTCGGCGACGACGCGGCCGAGCCGCTTCGGCCCGACCATGTGCACGTGATCCCGCCCAACCGCTGGCTGGAGATCTCAGGCGGGCAACTGCGCACGGGCCCGCTCGGGCACCCCGGGCCCGCGCCGCTGCCGATCGACCGCTTCTTTCGCTCGCTGGCCGAAGACCGGATGGAGCGGGCCGTGTGCATCGTCCTGTCCGGCACCGGGGCCGACGGTAGCGGGGGGTTGCGCGACATCAAGGCGGGGGGCGGCCTGGTGATGGCGCAGAGCCCCGACACCGCCCTGCACGGCGGCATGCCGCGCAGCGCCATCGCCACCGGCCTGGTCGACGTCGTGCTGCCGGTCGAGCAGATGCCGCGCGCGCTGCTCGAGTACGCCCTTCATGCCCGCCTGCACGGCGCAGCGGCGGCGGCCGATGCCGCCGCGCCGGCCGACGCCGCGGTGCTGCAGGACATCGTCGCGCTGCTGCGCGCGCGTGCCGGGCAGGACTTCCGCGGCTACAAGGTGCCGATGCTGATGCGCCGCGTGCGCCGCCGCATGGGCCTGGCGCGCGTGCACGGCATGGCCGACTACCACGTCCTGTTGCGCGAGACGCCCGAAGAGATCACCCGGCTGAGCAAGGACCTGCTGATCGGCGTCACCGCCTTCTTTCGCGACCCCGAAGCCTGGAGCGAACTGGCGAGCCAGGTCATCGCGCCGATGCTGGCCGAAGCGGGCGACGAATCGGCCTTCCGCATCTGGGTGCCGGGCTGCTCGACCGGCGAGGAGGCCTACACGGTCGGCATCCTGATGGCCGAGCAGTTGCAGACCTTGCGCGACACCCGCAGCCGCGTCACCATCTTCGCCACCGACGCCGACGGCGAGGTGCTGGACACCGGCCGCGCCGGGCGCTACCCGGCGCACATCGCCAGCGCGCTCTCGGGCGAGCGGCTGGCGCGTTTCTTCACGCATGAGGGCGAGCACTACGTGGTCAGGAAGGAGTTGCGCGAGATGGTGATGTTCGCGCCGCAGAACCTGCTGGCCGACCCGCCGTTCTCGCGCCTGGACCTGATCTGTTGCCGCAACCTGCTGATCTACCTCGCGCCCGAGCAGCAGAGGAAGCTGATCACGCTCTTCCATTTCGCGCTCAACCCCGGCGGCCACCTGATGCTGGGCAAGTCGGAGAGCATCGGCCACCTGCACGACCTGTTCGAGCCGGCGCTCAAGAGGTGGCGCGTCTATCGCCGCGTCGGCGCGGGGCGCCGGGCGGGGCACGACATCGCCGCGGCGCGCGACGGCGATGCGCGCGCGCAGGCGCCCTCGCGGCGCACGCCGGCGCCGGCCGGGGGCCGCCCGGGCGGCCTCGGCGAGGTGGTGCAGCGGCTGCTGCTCGCCCACTGCGCGCCGGCGGCGCTCTTGATCGACCGCGAGCAGCGCGTGCTGTACATCGCCGGGCCGACCGAGGACTTCCTGATCCAGCCCGGCGGCGAGCCCAGCAACGAGCTGCTGGCAATGGTGCGCGAGGGCCTGCGCCTGAGGCTGCGCGCCTTGCTGCACAAGGTGCAGCAGGAAGGGGCCGCTGCGAGCGGGGCGGTGCCGTTGACGCGGCACGGCAAGACGCTGCGCGTCGACATCGGCGTGATGCCGGTGCGCGAACCGGGCCTGGACGCAGGCATGCTGCTGGTGACCTTCAGTGCGCGGCCGGCGCCGGCCGCGGCCCCCTCGGCGATGGCGGCGCCGAACGAAGGCGACGAGCACGCCATACGCCAGCTCGAGGAGGAGCTGCAGGTCGCGCGGCGCGACCTGCAGGGCGCGATCGAGGAGCTCGAGAGTGCCAACGAGGAGCTGAAGGTCGCCAACGAGGAGGCGATGTCCACCAACGAGGAGTTGCAGTCCGCCAACGAGGAGCTGGAGACCTCGAAGGAAGAGCTGCAATCGCTCAACGAGGAGCTGACCACGGTCAACAGCCAGCTGGAGGAGAAGGTCGTCGAGCTGGAGACGGCGAACAACGACCTCACCAACCTGCTGACGAGCACGCACCTGCCGACGCTGTTTCTCGACCGGCAGCTTCGCATCAAGCGCTTCACGCCGCAGGTGACGCGGCTGTTCAGCCTCATCGCGACCGACGTCGACCGACCGGTCACCGACATCGCGAGCCGCTTTCCGATCGACGAGCTGCTCGCCGATGCGCGGCGCGTGCTCGAGCAGCTGGCGCCGATCGAACGCGAGATGCAGTGCGACGGCGAGCACTACCTGCGGCGCGCGCTGCCCTACCGCACGCACGAGGATCGCATCGAGGGCGTGGTCTTCACCTTCACCGACGTGAGCGAGCTGCGGCGCGCCGCCGAGGACCTGCGGCGCAGCGAGGCGATGTCGCGCGGCCAGGCCGAGGAGCTGGACGCGCTGTACCAGTCGCGGCCGATCGGCCTGGCGCTGTTCGACCGCGAGCTGCGCTGCCTGCGCCTCAACGAGGCGCTGGCCGAGTCCTTCGGCGTCGCCGCGTCGCAGGCCGTCGGCCGGCCGATGGCCGAGTGCCTGCCGTGGCTGGCGCACTCGTTGCTGCCCGTGGTCGCGCCGGTGCTCGAGGGCGGCAAGACCCTGCTCAACCGGGAGGTGCACGAGCCCGCCGCCGCCGGGCCGGTGGGCGCGGACAACGCGGGCAGTGCGGGCAGCGCGGACAGCGCGGACGGCAGGCGCGAGTGGCTGGCGAGCCTGTACCCGCTCAAGAACGCCCAGGGCGAAGTGCGCAGCGTCAGCGCCGTCGTCGTCGAGGTCACCGAGCACCGGCGCGCCGCCGACGAGATCCGGCGTGGCCGCGCCCGGCTGCGGCGCATGGTCGACACCTCGCAGGTCGGCATCGCCGTGGTGCGCGCCGACGGCCGCGTGCCGGAGGTCAACGATGCACTGCTGAAGATGCTCGGCTACGACCGCCAGGACCTCGGCCAGGGAGAGGTCAGCCTGCGCCTGCCCTCGGGAGAGGCGCTGATCGGCGAGCAGGACCTGGCGAGGCTGGCGCTGGGCGGCGGCACCGGGCCCGTGGAGAAGACGCTGGTGCGCAAGGACGGCACGCACCTCGAGGTGCTGGCCAGTGCCAGCGGCCTGGGCAACGGCGACGACGAGCACGTGGTCTTCGTCGTCGACCTCACCGAACCCAAGCTGGCGCAGCAGCGCCTGCGCGCGGCCGAAGACCTGACGGCGCAGATCGAGCGGGCGCGCGAGGAGGACCGCGCGCGCATCGCGCGCGAAATCCACGACGAGCTCGGTGCGGCGCTGACGGCGATCAAGATGCGCCTGCAGGCCGCGCGCGCCGAGGCGGCGGCGCGCAAGCGCAGGCTGCCGTCGGCGCTGGACGAGATGCCGGGCCTGATCGACGGCGCGACGCAGGCGGTGAATCGCATCATCGGCGACCTGCGGCCGAGCGTGCTCGACCACCTGGGCGTGTGGGCGGCGATCCGCTGGTACGCCGAGCGCGTGTTGCCCGGCGCCGGCGTCGCGCACGAGGTGGCGATCGCCGACGAGCTGCAGGCGCAGGCCATCGGCGCCGATCGCGCGACGGCGATCTTCCGCATCGCGCAGGAGGCGTTGACCAACGTCGTCCGGCACGCCGACGCGACGCACGTCTCCATTCGCGCCACGGCCGATGACACCGGCACGCTCATGCTCGAGATCCAGGACGACGGCAAGGGCATCGAGCCCGATCCCTCGTTCGACACGGCGGCCGGGGGCCTGCTGGGCATGCGCGAGCGCGCGCGCCGCTTCGGCGGCGAGCTCAGCGTCAGTGCCACGGCCTTGCGCGGTACGACGGTCGTGCTGTCGATGCCGCTGCGGGACTGAACCAACTCATGGCACCGCGAATCGTCCGTGTCCTGCTGGTCGACGACCACGCCGTGGTGCGACAGGGCCTGCACCTGATGCTCGGCGCGGCCGCCGACATCCGCATCGACGGCGAGGCCTCGAACGCGCGCGAGGCGATGCAGCAGGTGCACGAGCGCACCTTCGACCTCGTCATCGCCGACGTCAGCCTGCCCGACGCGAGCGGCCTCGAGTTGCTGCGCATGATCAAGGAAGAACGGCCGAAGCTGCCGGTGCTGATGCTCAGCATGTACACCGAGGAGGCCTATGCGGTGCGCGCCATGCAGCTCGGCGCCGCGGGCTACCTGACGAAGACGGTCGATGCGGGGGTGCTGATCGAGGCCATGCGCAAGGCGGCCGGCGGCGGCAAGTACGTGACGCCGGCGCTTGCCGAGAGGCTGGCCACGGCGCTCGACGCGCGCAGCCCGCGCGCGCCGCACGAGCGCCTGTCGACGCGCGAGTTCGAGGTGCTGCGGCACATCGTCGCGGGCACCAGCCTGGTCGAGGCAGCCCGCGAAATGCACCTGAGCCCGAAGACGGTCACCACGTATCGCGCCCGCGTCCTCGAGAAGACCGGCTTCTCGAGCAACGCCGAGCTCATGCGCTACGCCCTCGAGAGCCGCCTGTTCGACTGAACTTCGACTGAACATTTCCGACGCCCGCTGATGCGCGCCTGACAGTCGACTGACGGCAGGCGGGGGATCCCCCACAGCCGGCGCGGCAAGCCCGCCGCCAGGGCGAGCCCGGCGCTGGCTTCGGCGGTCGAAGCGCTCGTGTCAAATGGGCCGCTCGTGCCAACGGAGGCCGATGCTCGATGCAGCGCCACGCGGCACGCACGGCACGCACTGCACGCACGGCACGCACGGCACGCACGGCACGCACCATGAGGCAGGCATGAACCAGTTCGCCGCAACGCCGACGCGACCCGTGCCCGACATCGCCACGCGCGAGCTGCCCTGGCGGCGCGTTGCCACGCCGCTGGAGCGCGGTTGCCTGGGCGTCGTGCTGTGCGGCGGGCGCGGCACCCGGCTCGGCGCGCTCACCGAGTGGCGCGCCAAGCCCGCGGTGCCGTTCGGCGCGGCGTTCCGGGTCGTCGACTTCACCCTCGCCAACTGCCTCAACTCGGGCATCCGCCGGGTCGCGGTGCTGACGCAGTACAAGGCGCAGAGCCTGATCCGCCACATCCAGGACGGCTGGTCGTTGCCCCGGCGCTTCGGCGAGTTCGTCGAGATCGTGCCGGCGCAGCAGCGCAAGGACGACTCGTGGTACTTGGGGACCGCCGACGCGGTGTTCCAGAACCTCGACCTGATCGAGCGCCACCGGCCGCAGCATGTTCTGGTGCTCTGCGGCGACCATGTCTACAAGATGGACTACACGCTGCTGCTCGCCGAGCACGTGGCCAACCGCGCTGACCTGACGGTGGCCTGCAGCGAGGTGAGTTGCGAGGACGCGTGCGGCTTCGGCGTCGTCACCGCCGATGCCCAGGGCCGCGTCACCGACTTCCAGGAGAAGCCCGCGTCGCCGCGGCCGCTGCCGGGCTCGCGCGACCGCGCGCTGGCGAGCATGGGCATCTACGTGTTCGATGCCGTCAGGCTCATCTGCGAGCTCACGCGCGACGCCACGAACGCGCAGTCGTCGCACGATTTCGGCCGCGACATCGTGCCCGCGATGCTGGGCGCCGGGGCCGGCGTCTTCGCGCACTCGTTCGAGCGCAGCTGCGTGCGCCACGCCGGCGCGCCGGCGTACTGGCGCGACGTCGGGACGCTCGAGGCGTACTGGGAGGCGTGCATGGACCTGACCGACGCGCAGCCCGCCTTCGACCTCTTCGACGAGGCCTGGCCGATTCCGAGCGAGGTGCGCAGCGCGCGGCCGACGCGGTTCATACCCGATGCCCTCGGGCGGCGCCCCTACGTGAGCGAGACGCTGATGGGCAGCGGCTGCACGATCGGCGCCGCCGAGGTCCGGCGCTCGCTGGTCTCGGCGGACGTGCGCATCGCCGACGGCGCGCGCGTCGAGGAGTCGGTGCTGCTGCCCGACGTCGACGTCCGCGCCGGCGTCGTCTTGAAGCGCGTGATCGTCGACAAGCACTGCAAGCTGCCGACCGGCCTGATCGCCGGCATCGACACCGAGCGTGACCGCCTGCGCTTCCACGTGACGGACCGCGGCATCACGCTCATCACGCCGGAGATGCTCGGCCAGCGCTCGTAGGTCTTGCACGACGAAGCTCGCGTCACCATCTTCGGACGACGCGGAGGGTCGGCAGGGTGATCGGCACGATGGTCGGCACGATGGTCGGCACGATGGTCGGCACGATGGTCGGCAGGGGATGCCCTACAGCGCGTGCGACAAGGCCGCTCGCAAGTGCTCATCGTCGCCTGCACCGGTGGCTGTCGCGCCCATGTCAAATCGGATGTCTGTGCTGAAGCCCGCTCTCTCCATGGCGAACGACACGCTCCGGCCGCAACTTGTCGCGAATCACCGGTTGTCCCTCGTGGTCGGCGACAGCGGCCCGCACCGACTGGACATCACCCTCGTCGGTGATCGACGCGACGATTGGCTTGTTCACTCGATGGTCGTCGAGCGCGACGGCGCGCTGCTGTTCTGCGGCCAGGCGCTGGCGCGGCTGCTTCGTGCCACGCCCATGGCACTCGTCGGGCGGCACGTGCAGCAGTTGCTGCCCGGCCTGACGCCGGAACGCCTGCTCGTGCGCTGCGGCCTCGCGGAGGACGTGCCGACCGAGCTCGCCCCCGCGCCGAACGAAGCGGCTCGCGTGCTCGAGGCCACGCGCCGCGCCTGGGGGCTGCGCAGGCCCGTGGCGCGGGCCCGGCGCATCGTGCGCACCGACGGGACGACGCTGCCGATCGACCTGACGTACGGCGCGCTGGCGGTGCGCGGCGGGCGGCTGATGGTGCTCGGCGTGCGCCAGCGCACCGAGGCGGCGCAGGCTCGGCTGCAGCAACTGGCCGACGAGATCGAAGGCTTCGCCACGCTGGCGCTGATCGTCGACACCGGCGGGCGGATCGAGTACGTCAACGGCGCGCTCGAGCAGCGGCTCGGCTACAGCGCGTTCGAGCTGGTCGGCCGGCCGGTGTCGGTGCTGCACGCGTTCGACGCTCCGGGGGCGAGCGCCTTCGCGACGAGTCGCCCGTGGATCGGCCACGTCGCCTTCCGCACGCGCGGCGGCGAGAGCTTGAACGAGGTGATCAGGGTTCGGCCCTGGACCATCGGCGACGGGCCCATCAGCCATCTCGCGTGTCTCGGGCGCGCCGCCGCCCACGGCCAGGTGCGGGTCGGCGACCTGCAGGACTTCGAACGCGACACCGCCTGAACAGCCTGTGGACGAATCATCCACACCCGCTCGCCACGCCAGAAGGCGCCGGCTCATCGTTGCAAAGGCTCGCCATATCACACGATATGGCTGCGCTTTGCGCCTCGATCCGACACCTTCTGGCGCGTCGCTCGGGCGCGGCTGATTCATTCACAGGCTCTGGGCGCGGGAGCGGCGGGCCCCAGAATCGGCGGATGAAAGCTCCACCGCGCCTGCAGGCGCTGATCGACGAAGGCCTCATCGACACCGTCGTGCGCCAGCTCATGAGCGGCAAGGAGGCCGAGGTGTACGTGGTGCGCTGCGGCGACGAGACCCGCTGCGCCAAGGTCTACAAGGAGGCCATGCACCGCAGCTTCCGCCAGGCGGTGGACTACACCGAGAACCGCAAGGTCAAGAACACGCGCCAGGCGCGCGCCATGGCCAAGGGCACGCGCTTCGGCCGCCAGTCGCAGGAGGCGGCGTGGCAGAGCGCGGAGGTCGATGCCCTCTACCGCCTCGCCGCCGCCGGCGTGCGCGTGCCGCGGCCGCACAACTTCCACGAAGGCGTGCTGCTGATGGAACTGGTGACGGGTGCCGAGGGCGATGCGGCGCCGCGCCTGAACGATTGCGACTTCACCGCCGAGCAGGCGAGCGCGCACCACGCGACGCTGGTGGCCGAGGTGGTGCGCATGCTGTGCGCGGGTGTCGTGCACGGTGACCTGTCGGAGTTCAACGTCCTGCTGGGCGCGCGTGAGGGTGTGCGTGAGGGCGCGGGCGAGCATGAAGGCGAGCCTTGCCCGGTGATCATCGACCTGCCGCAGGCGGTGGACGCGGCGGGCAACAACCACGCGCAGCGCATGCTGCTGCGCGACGTGGCCAACCTGCGCGACTTCTTCGGCCGCTTCGCGCCGGCGCTGCTGCACACCGCCTACGGCCCCGAGATCTGGTCGCTGTACGAGCGCGGCTTGCTGCGCGCGGACACGCTCCTGACCGGCCAGCACGCCAAGCCGCAGGGGCCGGTGGACCTGGGCGGTGTCGTGCGCGAAATCGACGACGCGCGCGCCGAAGAGGCCGCGCGTCGGTTGCGCGTGGGGCTGGCGGCGAGTTGACGGGCGTGGCGGGCGGGCGGGCGGCGGCTGCCTGGCGTCCTTGGGTATGCGCCGGATGCGCTCGTTATGATCCGCCGCCCGTGCGCGGGCGTGCCGGGCCAGGGTGCGTCCGGGCCGCCTTGCTGGCGGCTCGGGTCTTCGCCAATCGCCGGCCGGGCCCGGGGGCCTTGAATTCGGCCGGATCGGCCTCATGCTCGCGTGCGCCGGAGCAGGACGACCCCGCCCGCATCCGCCACCCCGCACCCCCGCACGCAGAACCCGCCAACACGTCGTACCGCCCATGGACAAGAGAACCCACGCATTCCAGGCCGAGGTCAAGCAGATCCTGCACCTCGTCACGCACTCGCTGTACAGCAACAAGGAGATCTTCCTGCGCGAGCTGGTTTCCAATGCCAGCGACGCCTGCGACAAGCTGCGCTTCGAGGCGCTGGACAAGCCGGCGCTCTTCGAGGACACGCCCAACCTCGAGATCCGGCTCTGGTTCGACGCCCAGGCGAAGACGATCACGATCCGCGACAACGGCGTCGGCATGAGCGCCGATGAGGCGATCGAGCACCTGGGCACCATCGCCAAGAGCGGCACGCGCGAGTTCATGGCCGCGCTCGAAGGCGACAAGAAGAAGGACGCCAACCTGATCGGCCAGTTCGGCGTCGGGTTCTACTCGGGCTACATCGTCGCCGACCGCATCACCGTCGAGAGCCGCCGTGCCGGCCTCGCGCCCGAGGAGGGCGTGCGCTGGGTCAGCGAGGGCACGGGCGAGTTCGAGGTCGAGACGATCACGCGGCCCGAGCGCGGCACCGACGTCATCCTGCACCTGCGCGAGGAAGAGAGCGAGTTCCTCTCGGCCTGGAAGCTGAAGTCGATCGTCGGCAAGTACTCCGACCACATCTCGCTGCCCATCCTGATGAAGAAGGAGACCTGGGACGAGGAGAAGAAGGCGCAGGTCGACACCGGCGAGTGGGAGACGGTGAACAAGGCCGCGGCGCTGTGGACGCGCGCCAAGAGCGACATCACCGACCAGCAGTACCAGGACTTCTACAAGCAGATCAGCTACGACAGCGAGCCGCCGCTCGCCTACACGCACAACCGCGTCGAGGGGCGCAGCGAGTACACGCAGCTGCTCTACGTGCCGGCGAAGGCGCCGTTCGACCTCTGGAACCGCGACAAGCGCGGCGGCGTGAAGCTGTACGTGAAGCGCGTCTTCATCATGGACGACGCCGAGGCGCTGATGCCGGTGTACCTGCGCTTCGTCAAGGGCGTCATCGATTCGGCCGACCTGCCGCTGAACGTCAGCCGCGAGCTGCTGCAGGAAAGCCGCGACGTGAAGGCCATCCGCGAGGGCTGCACGAAGCGGGTGCTGTCGATGCTCGAAGACGTGGCGCAAAGCGAGGAGGCCGGCCAGAAGGACAAGTACGCCGAGTTCTGGCGCCAGTTCGGCACGGTGCTGAAGGAAGGCATCGGCGAGGACTTCGCCAACCGCGAGCGGCTGGCCAAGCTGTTCCGCTTCGCCTCCACGCACGCCGACGAAGGGGTTTCGCTCGCCGACTACAAGGGCCGCATGAAGGAAGGCCAGGACGACATCTACTACATCACCGCCGACACGCTCGCCGCGGCCAAGGCGAGCCCGCAGCTCGAGATCTTCAGGAAGAAGGGCATCGAGGTGCTGCTGCTCGTCGACCGCGTCGACGAGTGGATGCTGACGCACCTGTACGAGTTCGAGGGCCACACGCTCACGAGCGTCGCCAAGGGCTCGGTGGACCTCGGCAAGCTGCAGGACGAGGAAGAGAAGAAGCAGGCCGAGGCGGCGGCCGAGGCAGCCAAGCCGCTCATCGAGCGGCTGAAGAAGTCGCTCGAGAGCCGCGCCAAGGATGTGCGCGTGACGACCCGCCTCGTCGACTCGCCGGCCTGCATCGTCGTGGAAGAGGGCGACATGAGCGGCCACCTCGCGCGCCTCCTGAAGCAGGCCGGCCAGGGTGCGCCGGCGAGCAAGCCGATCCTCGAGGTGAACCCCGAGCATGCGCTGGTGAAGAAGCTCGATTCGGCCGAGGGCGGCGAGCACTTCGACGACCTGGCGCAGATCCTGTTCGACCAGGCGCTGCTGGCCGAGGGCGGCCAGCTCGAAGACCCGGCGGCCTACGTGCGGCGCGTGAACCGGCTGCTGGTGGGTTGACGTGGGTTGAAGCGGGCTGAGATCGCAGCGGCCGGTCGGCGGCGGCGCGTGCCGCTCAGCCCGCCATCGCTTCGATCTGCTCGCGCAGCTGCGCCGTCTGCTGGCTCCAGTAGGCGGCGCTGCCGAAGAACGGGAAATGGATCGGGAAGGTCGGGTCGCTCCAGCGCTCGGCCAGCCAGGCGCTGTGGCGCACCATGCGCAGCGTGCGCAGCGGCTCGATCAACGCCCGCTCGCGGTCGTCGAACTCGCTGAACTGCTCGTAGCCTTCGAGCAGCCGGTTCAGTTGCCGCGCCATGGTGGCGTGGTCGCCCGAGACGAGCATCCACAGGTCCTGCACGGCCGGGCCCTGCATCGCATCGTCGAGGTCGACGACGTGCGGGCCGCTCAGCTCACCGCTCTGGCGCCACAACACGTTGCCGATGTGGCAGTCGCCATGCAGACGCAAGGTGGCCAGCGGCGCGGCGGCGTCGAAGGCCGAGGCCACCTGCGCCAGCGCGGCTTCGCAGGTGCCACTCCAGGCCGGCAGCTCGCCGGGCGGGACGAAACCGCCTTCGATGATGACCTGCAGCGCGCGTTGCCCATCGCGCCGTGCTCCGAGGTGGTGGCGGTGCACGAAGGGTTGTCGGCGCCCGACCGCGTGCAGGCGGCCGATGAAGGCGCCGATGCGCTCGAGCGTGCCGGGCGCATCGAGCTCGGGCTCGCGGCCGGCGCAGCGCGCGGCGACGGCGAAGCGGTGGCCGCCTGCGTGCGCGAGTGTGTGTGGCTCGCCGTGCAGCGTGACGCCATCGGCGGCATGCGCGGATTCGAGCACGAGGGGCGGCACCACGGGTACCTCCGCCTCGGCGAGCTCGAGCGCGAAGGCGTGCTCCTCGAGGATCTGCAGGTCGCTCCAGCGGCCGGGCCGGTAGAACTTGGCCACCACGGCGCTGCCGTCTTCGAGGAAGACCTGGAAGACGCGGTTCTCGTAGGAGTTGAGCTGCAGGATGCGGCCGTCGCCGCGCAGCCCGACGGCATCGAGCGCGTCGAGCACCTGCTGCGGGGTCAGGTCTTCGTAGCCCACGGGGAGCCGAGGCGGCGGGCCACTCGAACCCCTCAGTGCCTCGTCGGTGGCGTCTCGACGACCTCGCCGCCGCGCTCGGGCAGGACGCTCGGCAGGCTGTGCGAGAAGCCGCTGATGACGCTGTCGCGGCCGAAGGTCGAGTCTCGGTAGGGGGTCGATTCGGCCCAGGCGCCCGTTCCATCTGCTGCGCCCGGGCGCGTGCGTGGCGCGACCACCTCGACACCGACGGTGCCGGCGGCGCGCAGGCCCGAGTGCATCACCGCCGCCGCCGGGCTCGGCCATTGCGCCGCCGCCGCCGGCACCAGCAGCTGCAACTCGGGCACCGAGGGCGTGTGCTCGGCGGCGTAGCGCACGTAGCGGATGCCGCAGGCGGCGAGCACGGCCTGCTTGATGAGCGTCGAACGCCGCGTCGGAGCCCGGCCTTCGTCGAGATCGATGGCGGCCAGCACGCGGCCGTTCGGGCTGCAGACGGCGAAGCTGACGTTCGTGGCGCCCAGCAGGTCGAACCAGAAGTGAACCTGCGCCGGGTCGGTGGGCTGGCAGAAGCGCACCAGCGGCAGCTTGGCCAGCACCACCTGCTGCGGCAGCGCTTCGCGCAACTGCCGGTGCACGCGCCGTTCGTGGGCATTGAACACCGGCCTTGGTGTGAGCGACCACTCGCGAGGCAGCTCCGGTTCCATCTTCTTGCGCCGTTCCAGCAGGACGTAGGCCAGCGCGCCGACCGAGCAGGCCGCGACGAGCAGGAGGAGCCAGGCGATGGTCGGGGTCATGCGTCGTTGCCTCGGACGGCAGTGGGGGCGGGCGGATGCAGGATGCGCTGGGGGTCGAATGCCTTCGCCCTGCGCGACGATACCAAGGCCGCCGACGCCTTGCGGCTATACTGCGCGGCTTTCCCGTTTCACGGCCGGGAAAGGGCATGACGCTCGCACCCACCGCAACGCGGTCTGATGGGAAACCACTGATGGGATGGCGGGCGGTCAGGCCGGTACCCTGAACCCAGACGACGCCGGCGAACGCGCTGCAAGGATACGAGCGCTTCGCACCCCGAAGAGGCCCTGCCGCGCAAGCGGCAACAAGCGGTACCGACGGGGCAGACGTGGTCTGCGGGCATGGATGCCATGCCGTGCACGCGCCGCCGGACCGGGCCACCCCGGGCCGGCACGCTTATCGAAAGACCCTCATGAAGACCTTCAGCGCCAAGCCGGCCGAAGTGAAGCATGAATGGTTTGTGCTTGATGCCACCGACAAGGTGCTCGGACGTGTCGCCAGCGAAGTGGCACTCCGTTTGCGCGGCAAGCACAAGGCCATCTACACGCCTCACGTCGATACCGGCGATTTCATCGTCGTCGTCAATGCCGAGAAGATCCGCGTCACCGGGGCCAAGGCCACGGACAAGATCTACTACCGCCACAGCGGCTACCCGGGCGGCATCTACGGCACGTCCTTCAAGGACATGCAGGCCAAGCACCCCGGCCGCGCGCTCGAGAAGGCCGTCAAGGGCATGCTCCCGAAGGGCCCCCTGGGCTACGCGATGATCAAGAAGCTGAAGGTGTATGCCGGTGCAACGCACCCGCACACCGCCCAGCAACCCAAGCCGCTGGCGATTTGAGGTAAGCGATGATCGGAACCTGGAATTACGGCACCGGCCGTCGCAAGTCGAGCGTCGCTCGCGTCTTCATGAAGAAGGGCGAGGGCAAGATCGTCGTCAACGGCAAGGCCATCGAGGCCTACTTCGGCCGGCAGACCTCGATCATGATCGTCAAGCAGCCGCTGCTGCTCACGGGCAACGAGATCGGCTTCGACATCAAGGTCAACGTGCACGGCGGCGGCGAGAGCGGCCAGGCCGGCGCGGTGCGCCTGGGCATCACGCGCGCCCTCATCGACTACGACGTGGCGCTCAAGCCCGACCTGTCGCGCGCCGGTTTCGTGACGCGCGATGCGCGCGAGGTCGAGCGCAAGAAGGTCGGCTTGCATGGCGCGCGCCGTCGCAAGCAGTTCAGCAAGCGGTAACGTCACCCGCCCGGGCCCGTTGTATACAGACGGGTCCGAGTTTGGTGAACGGTCGCGAGGCACGGGCTTCGCGATCGGCCGCAAGTCCCCGATGCGCTGGAAGCTCCTTCGTCGCCGCCTTTCGATCAGCGCACCGCGGGTCATGATCCGCAGCCACCTGCCGTGGCCGCTGCGCTGGGCCGCGGCGGCGGTGATGCTGGGCTTCTCGGCCGCTATCGCCGTGTGGGCCTTCGAGTTCGGCCGCGAGATCGCCGGCCTCGACAGCGGCGCCAAGCAGGAACTGGCGCGCCTGCGCGCCGAGGTCGGCCGCCTTTCGAGCGAGAACGAGAAGGCACTGTCCCTCTCGAACACCGCCGAGAGCCTGCTGCGCACCGAGCGCGCCGCGCAGGAGCGGCTCGCGCAGCAGGTGCGCCAGCTCGAGGGCGAGCGCCAGCGGCTGCGCCAGGACCTCGGCTTCTTCGAGCGCCTCATGCCCGCCGAGGGTGAGGGCCTGCAGGTGCGCGGCCTGATGGCCGAGCCCGGCGACTCCGGTCAGCTGCGCTTCCAGATGCTGGTGATGCAGCACGGCCGAAACGTCGCCGAGTTCAACGGTCGCTACGACTTGTTGCTGAGCGGCCAGCACGACGGCAAGCCCTGGACGTTAGCATTGCCCGGCGGGGCGAGGCCGCTCACGCTCAAGCAGTACGCGCGTGTGGAAGGCACGGTCGAACACCCCGCGGGCGCCGTGATCAAGTCCGTACAGGCACGGGTCCTCGACGCCAAGGGGGCGGTCCGGGCCACGCAGACCCTGAAGCTCTAGCTAGTCCGTGTCCGCGCGGCCTGATCCCGCCTGACCGCTTCGAGCCATTCCGCCAGGAGAGCCAGAAATGATGCTTGGAAAGAAGAAGCCGCCGCCCATCCGCAGCCTGGTGGGCGAGGGGATGACGGTGCAGGGCACCCTGCGCTTCAACGAAGGCCTGCGCATCGACGGCCGCGTCGAGGGTGATGTCATCGCCGAGGGCGACAACCACTCGATCCTCGTCATCAGCGAGAAAGCCCGAGTGATCGGCAAGGTCATGGCGGCGCACGTGATCATCAACGGCGAGGTCGAAGGCCCCATCGTCTGCAGCGAGATGCTGGAACTGCAGCCCAAGGCGCGCATCACAGGAGACATCCGTTACGATGTGCTCGAGATGCATCCCGGTGCCTTGGTCGACGGCGAGTTGCGCAGCTTGAAAAGCGCCGACAAGCCCCAATTGAAATTGGCTGCATCGAACGACGCCTGAGACCCGCCAAGAGACCCCGCCCCGCCGAACTGGAGCTGCCATGAATGCCGTTGCCGAATCCGTCAGTCCTGTTGGCCTTGCCGCCGGCGAGATGCCCGCGCCGCTGGTCTTCACCGACAGCGCCGCGTCCAAGGTGGCCGACCTCGTCGCCGAAGAAGGCAACCCCGACCTGAAGCTGCGCGTCTTCGTGCAAGGTGGCGGCTGCTCGGGCTTCCAGTACGGCTTCACGTTCGACGAAGTGGTCAACGAAGACGACACGCAGATGCAGAAGAACGGCGTCACGCTGCTCATCGACGCCATGAGCCTGCAATACCTGGTCGGCGCCGAGATCGACTACAAGGAAGACCTGCAGGGTGCGCAGTTCGTGATCAAGAACCCGAACGCCACCACGACCTGCGGCTGCGGATCGTCGTTCTCCGCCTGATCAAGGGCCCGCCCCTCGCACCCGACGGCGCCGCGAGGCGCCGTTTTGCATGGCCCGCCGCGAGGCGCCGTTCTGCATTCCACGCCGCGAGGCGCCCGTTCTGAACTCGGCCCTCAGGCCGGATACAGCGCGCCCAGCCGCCGCGGCCCTGCCGCGCCGGTGACGGCGGGCAGGTTGCCGGCCTGGCCCTCGCCGAAAGCCCGCGCCAGCCAGGCGAATGCCAGCGCCTCGACGTGGTCGGGCGCGACGCCCTGCGCCGCCGTGCTGGCGACCTCGACGGCGGCGCCGGCGCGCGCCACCAGTCGGCGCATCAGGTGCGCGTTGTATGCGCCACCGCCGCACACCAGCAGGCGCCGCGTTCCGGCGCCATGGCGCGCCAGCGCGTCGCTGGCGGTGGCGGCCGTCAGCTCGGCCAGCGTCGCCATGACGTCGGCCGGTGCGATCGTGGGGAGCCGGCCGGCCAAGGCACCCGCGCCGGTCGCCGTGGCCGCAGTGGCGGCAGTGGCCGAGGCGACCGCTGCGAGGCGCGCGTCGAGCCAGCCGGCATCGAAGAGATCGCGCCCCGTGCTCTTCGGCGGCGGGCGCGAGAAGTAGGGCTCCTCCAGGCAGCCCCGCAGCAGGCCTTCGTGCACCCGCCCCGAAGCCGCGAAGCGGCCCTCCCCGTCGAAGCGCTGGCCCGTGCAACGCTCGCACCACAGGTCCATCAGCACGTTGCCGGGTCCGCAGTCGAAGCCTCGCACCGGTCCGGCGGCGGGCAGCAGGGTCAGGTTGGCGATGCCGCCCACGTTCAGCACGGCCACGCCGCCTTCCTCGCCGCCCACCTCGCCGCCCACTCCGCCGGCCACGTTACCGCCGAACACCTCGGCATGGAACGCCGGCACGAGCGGCGCGCCCTGCCCGCCGGCGGCCACATCGCGTGAGCGGAAGTCGCACACGACGTCGATGCCCGTGTGCTCGGCGAGCAGGGCGCCGTTGAGCAGCTGCGTCGTGTAGCCCGTGCCGTCGAACTCACCCGGCCGGTGGCGCACGGTCTGCCCGTGCGCGCCGATCGCCCGCACCTCGTGCGCCCGCACGCCGGCACGCTCGAGCAGTTCGGCCACCGCTTCGGCGTACAGGCGCGCGAGCGCGTTGGCCGCCAGCGCGGCGCGATGCACCTCGCCGGGGCCCTCGGCGTTCAGGCGCATGAACGCCTCGCGCAGCGCCGCCGGCATCGGCCGATGCACGAAGGCAAGTTCCACGGGCCTGGCGGGCCCGGCAGGCCCGGCGCCTCGATCGGTCCGCTGCGTGCGGCCGGACCCCGCCGGTGTGGCCTCGTCGGCCGAGGGCCAATGCGCCAGCACGGCATCGACGCCGTCGAGCGACGTGCCGGACATCAGGCCTGCATAGAGGGGCATGGAGGGCAGGGAGTGCGATGCCGGGCTTCGCAGCCTCTCAGCGCTCGCCCGGCTGCGCGGCGCTCGCGAGCGCGGCGGCGACCTCGAGCTGGCCCAGTGCGAGCTCTCTTTGCATGGCGAAGCGCGCCAGCGCCTGTGGCGACAGCGGCCGCGCCTCGCCGTTGCGGGCGAACGCGTCCGGATCCCGGTGCACCCCTTGCACGCGGAACTCGAAGTGCAGGTGCGGCCCGGTCGCCCAGCCCGTGGCGCCCACGCGGCCGAGCGGCTGGCCCTGCGCGACGCGCTCGCCGCGCCTCACGCCGATGCGGCTCAGGTGCGCGTACAGCGTGACGCGGCCGTTGCCGTGTGCCACGGTCACCGTCAGGCCGTAGCCACGCATCCAGCCCGCCGTCTCGACGGTGCCGGCGCCCACGGCGCGCACCGGCGTGCCGGTCGGCGCGGCGTAGTCCACGCCGAGGTGTGCGCCCCAGCGCTGGCTGATCGGATCGCGCCGCGCCGCGAAACCCGAGGTCACGCGCGACAACTCGAGCGGGCTCGCGAGAAACGCGCCGCGGTGGCTGCTGCCGTCGGGGCTGTAGTAGCTGCCC
Organism: Burkholderiales bacterium; assembly: GCA_016223165.1. Lineage (GTDB taxonomy): Bacteria > Pseudomonadota > Gammaproteobacteria > Burkholderiales > Burkholderiaceae_C > Rubrivivax. The sequence goes on along the minus strand of JACRPO010000009.1, from coordinate 611,829 downwards.
CGTGCCTGGCCGCCCGGATCCGCGAACCACAGCGCCCGGTGCGTGCGACCCCCGCTCATGAACTCGGCGGCCAGCACACGCCCGGCGCCTTCGTTCCACGCCACCACCTCGCCGTCGGCGCTGAGCACCTCGTAGACGATGACGAAGCGGTCGCCGCGCCTGAGCTCGCGGTGGAAGTCGATGTCGATGGCGAAGATCTCGGCCAGCTGCATGGCCACCGCGTCGGGCACGTCGGCCGCATCGGTGGCGGCAAAGAGCGACGTTCTGACCACGCCGGCGGCCAGCCGCAGCTGCGTGCCGAAGGCCACCTCGTCGAGCTCGGCTCGCCAGTGCCCGCTTTCGTCGCGTTGCACCCGCAGGCGGTTGAAGTGCGTGCCGCGGCGGGCGTGCGCGTCGACGGGGTAGCGCGCGCTCAGTTCGACCAGGCGGCCGGTGCCGTCGGTGCGCGCGCGCAGCATGCGGCCGGCGCGCCCGCCGAGCGCGAGCGCCACCGTGGCATCGTGGCGGAGGAAGTCGGCCGCTTCGACATCGTGCACGCCCAGGCGCGCGAGCAGCGCATCGAGGCTGTCGGTGCTGCGCGAGACGGTGCCGCGGGTGAGCTCGAGCTCCTGCTCGGCCAGCGCCCGCAGCTGCGGCGCCAGCGCCGGCAACTCCAGCGGCTCGCTGATCGTCACGCGCGGCAGCTGTGCGGCATCGGGCGCGAAAGACGAGATCGCGGCCAGCGGTGCCAACGCCAGCGCCGTGATGCCGAACCCGGCCAAGCCGACCGTCGCCACGGCGACGAAGGCGCGACGATGGGCCCGTGCCCAGGCCCCGGCGCGCAGGCGCAGGGCGGCAAGCAGCTCGCGGGCAGGGGGCGGTGCGGTCATGGCGAGCGTGGCGGGGGATGCCGCGACGGTGGCGACCACTAGCGCCCACTAGAATTCGCGCCCTCGTCTCGATCGAGACGAGGTGATGGGCCGCCCCGTCGAGGGTCGGCGCAGTATGCCAGCCCTGGCCCGGGCGCACGCCGCGCAGGCCCTCTCGCCCGCGCCCGGGCCTGCGGTGCCGAATCTGCCCACACGCTCCGCCCCACGCCCCACCCCACCCCCGCATCACGCGCCAGCCGCCCACCATGACCGCCCCGAAGCCCGCCCACCCTGTCACCGACCGCGTGCGCGAGGCGATGGCCCTCTCGTTGCGCGGCTGCGAGGAGCTGCTGCCGCAGGAGGACTGGCTGAAGAAGCTGGCGCGGGCCGAGGCCACCGGCGTGCCGCTGCGCATCAAGCTCGGCCTCGACCCGACGGCGCCCGACATCCACATCGGCCACACCGTGGTGCTGAACAAGATGCGCCAGCTGCAGGACCTGGGCCACGTCGTCATCTTCCTGATCGGCGACTTCACGACGATGATCGGCGACCCGAGCGGCCGCAACACGACGCGCCCGCCGCTCACGCGCGAGCAGATCGAGGCCAACGCGCAGACCTACTTCGCGCAGGCCGGCATGGTGCTCGACCGCGAGAAGACCGAGATCCGCTACAACAGCGAGTGGAGCGACCCGCTCGGTGCGCGCGGCATGATCCAGCTCGCCAGCCGCTATACGGTGGCGCGCATGCTCGAGCGCGACGACTTCACCAAGCGCTTCAGGGCCGGCACGCCGATCAGCGTGCACGAGCTGCTCTACCCGCTGATGCAGGGCTACGACTCGGTGGCGCTTCAGTCCGATCTCGAGCTCGGCGGCACCGACCAGAAGTTCAACCTGCTCGTCGGCCGCGCGCTGCAGCAGGAATACGGCCAGGAGCCGCAGTGCATCCTGACCATGCCCCTGCTCGAGGGCCTCGACGGCGTCGAGAAGATGAGCAAGAGCAAGAACAACTACATCGGCATCACCGAGGATGCGAACACGATGTTCGCCAAGACGCTGTCCGTCAGCGACGAGCAGATGTGGCGCTGGTACACGCTGCTGTCGTTCCGCCCCGAGGCCGAGATCGCGCGCCTCAAGGCCGAGGTGGCCGGTGGCCGCAACCCGAAGGACGCCAAGGTCATGCTGGCCAAGGAGATCACGGCGCGTTTCCACAGCCCGGCGGCGGCCGACGCGGCCGAGGCGGACTTCCAGCGCCGCGCCGCCGGCGGCGTACCCGACGAGATCCCGCAGATCGCGCTTGCTGGTGCGCCGCTGCCGATCGGCGCGCTGCTCAAGCAGGCGGGGCTGGTGCCGAGCACGAGCGAGGCGCTGCGCCTCGTCGATCAGGGTGGCGTGCGCATCGACGGCGCCGTCGTCAGCGACAAGGCGCTGAAGGTGGCGGCCGGCACCTGCGTCGTGCAGGTGGGCAAGCGCAAGTTCGCGCGCGTCACGCTCACCGTGTGATGCTCACCTGAGGCCGCGCCCCGCCGGCTCACGGCAAGGCCGCGCTGCACACGCCAACACGCCCATCGAGCCACCCGCCATGCAGGTCTCTTCGTACCTGAAGATCAGCATCGCGGTGGCGGTGTCCACCATCGTGCTGAAGACCGGCGCTTGGTGGGTGAGCGGCAGCGTCAGCCTGCTGTCGGACGCGCTCGAGTCGCTCGTCAACCTGGCCGGCGCGATGTTCGCGCTGGCGATGGTCACCTGGGCCGCCGCACCGCCCGACGACGAACATCCCTACGGTCACCACAAGGCCGAGTACCTCTCGAGCGGCTTCGAAGGGGTGCTGATCTTCGTCGCCGCACTGGCCATCGTCTGGGCCGCGGTGCAGCGCTTCATCGAGCCGCGCCCGCTCGAGGCGCTCGGCTGGGGCATGGGGCTGTCGGCGCTGAGCACGGCACTCAACGGCGCGCTGGCGTGGTCGATGCTGAAGAAGGCGCGCGAGGTGCGCTCGATGGCGCTGGAGGGCGACGCGCGCCACCTGTTCACCGACGTCTGGACCTCGGTGGGCGTGGTGGCCGGCCTGCTGGCCGTGCTGGCCACCGGCTGGCTGTGGCTGGACCCCTTGCTCGCCGTCGCGGTGGCGCTGAACATCCTGCGCGAAGGGGCGTCGCTCGTGCGCCGCTCGGCCGACGGACTGATGGACCGCGCGCTCGAACCCGCCACGCAGGCCGAGATCGCCAAGGTGCTCGAGGGCTTCGCGCACCACGCGATTCGCTTCGACCATGTCGTCTCGCGCCGCGCCGGGCAGCGGCGCTTCGTCGACCTGCACATGCACATGCCGGCCGGCTGGACGCTCGGCCGCGCCGCTGCCTTGCGCGGCTCGGTCGAGCAGGCGCTGATGAGCGCCGTGCCCGGGCTGCGCGCCACGATCCAGCTGTTGCCGATGGACGTCGAGGCGCACTTCGGCGACGTCGACGATCCGCTCTAGCGATGCTCGCTTTGCTGCAGCGGGTGCGGGAGGCGCGCGTCGAGGTCGCGGGCGCCGTGGTCGGCGCCATCGGCCCGGGGCTGTTGATGTTCGTCTGCGCCGAGCCCGCCGATACCGAGGCGACGGCGGCACGCCTGGTGGCCAAGGTGCTGAAGCTGCGCATCTTCGCCGACGAGGTGGGCAAGATGAACCGCAGCCTCGCCGATGTCTTCGGCGGCCTGCTGATCGTCTCGCAATTCACGCTCGCAGCGGACACCTCGGGCGGCAACCGCCCGGGCTTCGGCGGCGCGGCGCCGCCGCAGCAGGGGCGCTCGCTCTACGAAGCCGTGCTGCAGCTGGCGCGCGCGCAGCACGCCGGCCCGGTGGAGGCCGGCCGCTTCGGCGCCGAGATGCAGGTGCACCTCGTCAACGACGGGCCGGTGACGATCCCGCTGACCATCCGTTGACCTGCGCCGGCGCCGCCGGCCGTCGCCCCTCGCGATGAACGGGGCACCGGCTGGCGAACCGCCTGGCGAACCGGATCAGTCCGCGTACTGGCCTGCCGCCTTGATGACGGCGCCCCACTTGTCGATCTCGGAGGCGACGAACTTCTTGTGCTCGGCCGGGTTGAGGCGGCCGTCGGTCACGACCACCGCGCCCAGGCCCTCCTGGCGCTTGATGAACTCGGGGTCCTTCAACGCCTCCTTCAGCGCCGCGTTGAGCTTGGCCAGCACGTCGGCCGGCGTGCCCTTGGGCGCGTACAGGCCGTGGAAGATGCTGACGTTGAACCCCTTCAGGCCCGACTCGTCCAGCGTCGGCAGCTTGGCCAGCACGGGCGTGTTGACGCGCTTGAGCGTGCTCACCGCATAGGCCTTCACCGATCCGGCGGCGATCTGGCCGGTGGTGTTGGTGGTCTGGTCGCACATGATGTCGACCTGGCCGCCGAGCAGGTCGTTCATGGCCGGCGCCGTGCCCTTGTACGGCACGGTGGTCATGTCGATCTGCACGGCCGCCTGGAACATCAGGCCGCACAGGTGCGAGGCCGAGCCCTGGCCGGCATTGGCGAGGTTGATCTTGCCCTTGTTCGCCTGCAGCCACTTCACGAGGTCGGGGTAGGTGTCGGCGGGCAGCGTCTTGCGGCCGAGCAGCGTCATCGGCACGTCGTTGACCATGCCGAGGAACTCGAAGTCGGTCAGCACGTTGTAGCTGAGCTTGCGGTACATCGTCGGCGTCGTCGCCATGCCGATGTGGAACAGCAGCAGCGTGTAGCCGTCCGGCGCTGCCTTGGCCACCTTGCCGGCGCCCAGGGTGCCGCCGGCGCCGCCGACGTTCTCGACCACCAGCGTGGCGCCGCCCATGGGCTTGCGCATCGCCTCGGCGAAGTCGCGCGCCACCTTGTCGGTGGGCCCGCCGGCCGCGAAGGGCACGACGATGGTGATGGGCTTGTCGGGATAGGCCGCCAGCGCGGGCGCGGCGGCTGCGGCGGCGAGCGTCATCGAGGCCAGGGTCAGGAGAGCTTTTTTCATGGGGGCTCCGGGGAAACGGTGGACAGGAAGAGACTGAACAGAGGCTGAACAGATGGGCTGGGGCGGCATGCTATAGGTGCCCCCCGTTGGCGCAGCGTGGGAACTACTTAGCCACGCCGCACGCGTGGCATGGACGAGGCCGGCCCTCAACGGCTGCCGCGCGCGACAGGCCGACCGACCCGGCCCGCGGTCGGAGCTCGCCGGAGCTCGCCGTGGGTCGCCGGGGCTCGCCGCAGCCCGCTCGGCAGTCTCCTCAGCTGTACTTGCGTGCGTCCTCGATGACCTTGCCGTCGTTGGGCAGGCTGCCCGGCGCGACGAGCTGCACGTCGCAGCGCAGCTTGGTCACGTCGCGCACGGTGCCCGCCACCGCCTCGCCGAGGCCGGCGCCGGCCGGCTGCGCGCTCTCGGCGCGCAAGGTCATGCGGTCATTGGCCATCTCGCCTTCCACCACCAGGCGGGCACGGCCGAGTTCGGGGTGGCGCTTCAGCACCTCGGCGATCTGGCTGGGATGCACGAACATGCCGCGCACCTTGGCCGTCTGGTCGGCACGGCCCATCCAGCCCTTGATGCGCTGGTTGGTGCGGCCCGTGGGGCAGTGGCCGGCGAGCACCGCCGAGAGGTCGCCGGTGCCGAAGCGCAGCAGCGGGTAGTCGGCACCCAGTGCGGTGACGACGACCTCGCCCACTTCGCCCTCGGGCACGACGTCGCCGGTGCCGGGGCGCACGATCTCGACGATGACGCCTTCGTCGACCACCAGGCCCTCGCGCGCCGCTGTCTCGTAGGCGATGTTGCCGACGTCGGCGGTGGCATAGGCCTGGTAGGCCTCGATGCCGCGCTCGCGCAGCCAGTCGCGCAGGCTGGGCGGGAAGGCCTCGCCGCCGACGAGCGCCTTCTTCAGCGTCGGCAGCGCGAGGCCCGTCTCGGCCGCCTTCTCGATCAGGATGCGCAGGAAGCTCGGCGTGCCGGCGTAGCCGTCGGCGCGCAGCTCGGCCATCGCCTGCAGCTGCAGCTCGGTGTTGCCGACGCCGCCCGGGAAGACCGTGCAGCCGATGGCCTGCGCGCCGTTGTCCATCATCCAGGCGCCGGGCGTGAGGTGGTAGCTGAAGCAGTTGTGCACGAGGTCGCCGGCGCGGAAGCCGGCGGCGTAGAGCGCGCGCGCCGTGCGCCAGTAGTCGCGGCCGGCACCCTCGGGCTCGTAGATCGGGCCGGGCGACTGGTACACGCGCGTGGCGGCGCGGCGCGTCGTTGTCAACGCGCGCCAGCCGATGGCCGAGAAGCCGCCGAACGGATCCCATGGCCCGGCCGCGGCGGCGCGGCCGGCCTGCTGGCGCTCGAGCAGCTCGCCCTTGCGCGTGACGGGCAGGCGCTGCAGCGCCGCGCGGCTGGTGATGCTCCTGGGGTCGATGCCGGCGAGCTTGCCGGCGACCAGGCCCCCGAATGCCGGCACGGCCTGTGCTGCCGCCACCTGCGCCGGCAGCGCGGCCATCAGCGCCGCTTCGCGCGCTGCCGGGTCGCGCGCCTCGAGCTCGTCGAAAAAGGGGCCGCCGCGCGCCATCAGTCCTCCTGTTCCCAGCGCGCGAGGCGCTTCTTCACTTCGTCGATCAGCTTGCGCTGCGCCGCCGCCGACGAGACGGCCTGCCGGTCCCACTCGGGCGTGAGCGCGAGCTTGCGCGCGATCTTCACGGCGATCGAGTCCGCGGCCGGCGCCAGCTCGAGCACGCGCTTGCCGCGCAGCTCGTAGGCGTTGCCGCGCTCGGCGAGCTTCAGGTCGCGCAATGCGCGCCTGATCTGCACCAACGCCTCTTCGGGCTTGAAGGGCGGCGGCGCGAAGCCGAAGTCGGTGTCGTCGTGGTCAGCCATCAGGACAACCACCGTTTGCGCCGCTTGTAGCTCTTCACTTCGCGGAAGCTCCTGCGGTCGCTGCCGTCGGCCGATCGACCGACGCCCAGATAGAACTCCTTCACGTCCTCGTTCTCGCGCAGCGCAGCCGCCGCGCCGTCCATGACGATGCGGCCGTTCTCGAGGATGTAGCCGTAGTCGGCGTAACGCAGCGCCATGTTCGTGTTCTGCTCGGCGAGCAGGAAGGTGACGCGTTCGCGCTGGTTGAGGTCCTTCACGATCTCGAAGACTTCCTCGACGATCTGCGGCGCCAGGCCCATGCTCGGTTCGTCGAGCAGCACCATCTTCGGGTTGGCCATCAGCGCGCGGCCGATGGCGCACATCTGCTGCTCGCCGCCGCTCGTGTAGGCGGCCTGCGAACCGCGCCGCTGCCTGAGGCGCGGGAAGTAGTTGTAGACCTTCTCGAGCGTGGCCGCGACGGCGGCCTTGCCGTCCTTGCGGGTATAGGCGCCGGTGAGCAGGTTCTCCTCGATCGTCAGGTGCGCGAAGCAATGACGGCCCTCCATCACCTGGATGACACCGCGGTCGACCATGGCCGAGGTGCTGAGCCGCTCGATGCGCTCGCCCCTGAGCTCGATGCTGCCCTTGGTCACCTCGCCGCGCTCGCCGGCGAGCAGGTTGCTTACCGCGCGCAGCGTCGTCGTCTTGCCGGCGCCGTTGCCGCCGAGCAGGGCCACCACGCCACCCTCGGGCACCTGCAGGCTCACGCCCTTGAGCACCAGGATCACGTGGTTGTAGATGACCTCGATGCCGTTGACGTTGAGGAGGATGTTGCTCATGGTGCCTTGCCGCTCTTCCAAGCACCCCACGCGAGGCTTGCGAGGCCTACGCGCGGTGCTTGGAAGAGGGCCCGCGCTGCGGGCCCCCGAGTCGCCGTCAGGTGCTCAGGCCGAGCAGTCCTTGGCGTCGCGCCGCGGCAGCTTCTTCTCGCCGGCGTACTTGTCGGCGGCGCTCTTGATCATCGGCTTGATCACCGACTGGTCGGCCTGGATCCAGTCGGAGGTGAAGGCCCACTTGGTGCCGTCCCAGGTGTGCACGCGCGCCCACACCTCGCCGCGGTGGTCGGCGCAGCTCGTGCTGATGGGGCGCAGCACGCCCTTGAAGCCGAGCGCGTCGAGCTTGCCCTGGTCGAGCGCCAGGTTCTCGTAGCCCCAGCGCGCCTGCTCGCCCGTCACCACCTTGCCCTTGCCGAAGCGGTCCTGCGCGCGGCGCACGCCTTCCACCGAGAGCAGGGCCGCCATCAGGCCGCGCATGTACAGCACCTGGCCCACTTCCTCCTTCGGGCCCGTGCCCTGGCCCTTGGCGTGCACCTTCTCCAGCACCTCCTTGACGACGGCCGAGTTGGGCTCGGCACCGTGCTGCAGCGCCAGCGCGTTGTAGCCCTTGGCACCGTCGCCGACGTCCTTGACGTCGGGTTCGGCGCCCGCCCACCACACGCCGTACATCTTGTCGCGCGGGTAGCCGGTGGCCACGGCTTCCTTGATCGCGGTGCTGTTCATCACGCCCCAGCCCCACAGGAAGACGTAGTCGGGGCGGTTCTGCCGGATCTGCAGCCAGGTCGCCTTCTGCTCGACGCCGGGGTGCGCCACCGGCAGCAGCTGCAGCTCGTAGCCGTGCATCGCGGCGCGGTTCTGCAACAGCGCGATCGGCTCCTTGCCGTAGGGGCTGTCGTGGTAGACGAGGGCGATCTTCTTGCCCTTGAGCTTGTCGAAGCTGCCTTCCTTCTTGGCGATGTGCTGCAGCAGGATGTCGGCGGCGTCCCAGTAGGTCCCGGTGAGCGGGAAGTTCCACTTGAAGACCATGCCGTCCGTGCTCTCGCTGCGGCCGTAGCCGGCGGTGATGAGCGGGATCTTGTCGGTGGGCACCTTCTCGGTGAGCGCGAAAGTGATGCCGGTGGAAAGCGGGTGGATCACCGTGGCGCCGCCATGCTTGCCCTTCAGGCGTTCGTAGCACTCGACGCCGCGGTCGGTGGCGTAGCCGGTCTCGCACTCCTCCCAGATCACCTTGACGCCGTTGATGCCGCCGCGCGCGTTGGTGAGCTTCAGGTAGTCGATGTAGCCGTTGGCGAACGGCACGCCGTTCGGGGCATAGGCGCCGGTGCGATAGACCAGCGCCGGGAAGAACTGCTCCTTGGCCTGGGCCCAGGCGCTGCTCGCGACGGTTGCGGCGAGCGCCACGCTCACTGCAGTGGTCCTGGCGAGGATTCGAAACTTCATGTCTGCCTCCGAAGGGTGGGGAAGTGCACGCGTCCGTGCGGTGTGGAACGTCAGCGTTAGAACGTCTGGTGCGAAGGAGTGCATTCGGGGTTTACGCGCATGAGCACCCGCCGTGTCCCCGACGCCTCAGTGCGGGAAGGGCCACAGGCGCATCTTCTCCTTGGCCGTGGACCACAACCGGGCCAACCCGTGCGGCTCGACGATGAGGAAGAAGACGATGAGGGCGCCGAAGAGCATGAACTCGGTGTGCGAGATGGCGGCGGTGCTGATGGTCACGCCCACCAGGTCGCCGGCCCAGGGCAGGAACTGGTTGAGGAAGATCGGCAGCACGACGATGAAGAAGGCGCCGAAGAAGCTGCCCATGATCGAGCCGAGGCCGCCGATGATGATCATGAAGAGCAGCTGGAACGAGCGGTCGATCGAGAACGCCGCCGGCTCCCAGGAGCCGAGGTGCACGAAGCCCCACATGGCGCCGGCCACGCCGACGATGAAGCTCGACACCGCGAAGGCCGTGAGCTTGGCGTAGACGGGCCGGATGCCGATGACGGCGGCGGCCACGTCCATGTCGCGGATGGCCATCCATTCGCGCCCGATGTGGCTGCGCACCAGGTTCTTGGCGGCGAGCGAGAAGGCGATCAGCATGCCCAGGCAGAAGAGGTACTTCTCGGCCGGCGTGTCGATGCCCCAGCCGAACAGCGACAGGTTGGACACGTTCACCGAGCCCGAGCTCGAGTTGTTGGTGAACCACTTGATGCGCAGGAAGGCCCAGTCCCAGAAGAACTGCGCCGCCAGCGTCGCCACCGCCAGGTACAGGCCCTTGATGCGCAGGCTCGGGATGCCGAAGAGCACGCCGGTGACCATCGCGAAGAAGCCGCCCGCGAGCAGCGCCACGATGAGCGGCATGCCGTCGATGCGCACGAAGAGGTTGTAGGCCGCGTACGCGCCCACGGCCATGAAGGCACCGGTGCCGAGCGAGATCTGCCCGCAGTAGCCGACGAGGATATTGAGGCCGAGCGCCGCCAGCGCCAGGATGAGGAAGGGGATCAGGATGGCGCGGAAGAGGTAGTCGTCCTGCACCAGCAGCGGCACGCCGACGATCGCGAAGGCGAGCAGCAGCGCGATGGCGATGCGGTCCTGCGCGATCGGGAAGACCTGCTGGTCGCTCGTGTAGCTGGTCTTGAACTGGCCGTTCTCGCGGTAGAGCATCTTCTTTTCTTTCGATGCTCAGACGCGGTCGATGATCTTCTCGCCGAACAGCCCCTGCGGCCGCACGAGAAGCACGAACAACACCAGCACGTAGCCGAACCAGATCTCGATGCCGCCGCCGACCATCGGCCCGATGAAGACCTCGGAGAGCTTTTCGCCGACGCCCAGCAGCAGCCCACCGATGATGGCCCCGGGCACCGAGGTGAGCCCGCCGAGGATGACCACCGGCAGCGCCTTCAGCGCCAGCGTCGAGAGCGAGAACTGCACGCCGAGCTTGCTGCCCCAGATGATGCCGGCCACGAGCGCCGTGAAGCCGGCCACGCTCCACACGATGACCCAGACGCGGTTGAGCGGAATGCCGATGCTCTGTGCCGCCTGGTGGTCGTCGGCGACGGCGCGCAGCGCGCGGCCGGTGCCGGTGTACTGGAAGAACAGCGTCAGCACCACCACCAGCGCGGCGGCGATGACGGCGGCGTAGAGGTCTTCCTTGTTGACGAGCACGCCGCCCTGGAACATCGACTCGAGCAGGAAAATCGGGTCCTTGGGCAGGCCGACGTCGATCTTGTAGATGTCGCTGCCGAAGAGCGTCTGCCCGAAGCCGTCCATGAAGTAGGTGATGCCGAGCGTGGCCATCAGCAGCGTGATGCCTTCCTGGTTGACGAGCTTGCCGAGCACGAGCCGCTCGATCAGCCAGGCCAGCGCCACCATCAGCAGCATCGCGCCGACGAAGGCGAGCAGGTTGGCTAGCACCTTGCTCTGGAAGCCGAGCAGCCCGGGCGCCCACTCCGAGAAGCGCGCCATCGCCAGCGCCGCGAACAGCACCATCGCGCCCTGCGCGAAGTTGAAGACGCCGCTGGCCTTGAAGATGAGCACGAAGCCGAGCGCCACGAGGCCGTAGAGCATGCCGCTCATCAGGCCGCCGATCAGTGCTTCGAGGAAGAAACCCATGGCTGGTCTTGCTCTCTCTCAGGCAGGCCGGCTTGCCCGTCGCGGTGCTGCTGCGACCAGGCGGTGGCGTGGCGAGGCCGTGGCGTGGCGAGGTCGGGGCGCGCCGAGGCCGTGGCGCGCCGAGGCCGCCGGGTGGTCGGCTCTGCTCGTGTCCTCTTTCGGCCGCCCGGCTCGCAAGCTCGCAGGGCGCCCGAATGCCCCCTTGACCTCGCTGAGTCGACCACCCGGCGTCCTCGGCGGGCACCGACGGTTGCGTTCGACGAGGGCATGCCACCGCTGGTGCCGGATCGGGCCGACGGGGCGCCCTGCGCAGCGAGGTAAAGGGGGCATCCGGGGGCCCTGCGAGCTTGCGAGCCGGGCCGCCGGAAGAGGACACGAGCAGCGCAGGGCGCCCCGTCGGCCCGATCCCGCCACGGCACGTCGCAGTGCGAACCGGATCATGTCAAGCGACCAAGAACGTTCTGCGCTCGCGAGGTTCAGCCCAGCTTCAGTCCTTCCAGGGCCCCGGCTCGACATGCGGGACCTCGACGTCCCCCATCCACGCCTCGAGCAGCGTGTAAGCCACCGCCAGCACCACCGGCCCGACGAAGATGCCGACGAGGCCGAAGGCGAGGAGGCCGCCGATGACGCCGGCGAAGATCAGCAGCAGTGGCAGGTCCGCGCCCATGCGGATGAGGAACGGGCGCAGCACGTTGTCCAGCGTCGTCACCGCCACCGAGATGACGACGAGGAAGATGCCCCAGCCCGGGTGGCCGTCGTAGAAGGCCCAGATGAGCGCTGGAACCAGCACCGGCAGCGGCCCCACCTGCGCGATGCAGAGCATGAACATCAGCGCCGTCAGCAGCCCGGCGAAGGGGATGCCGGCGAGCGCCAGGCCAAGGCCGGCCACCACCGACTGCACCACCGCCGTCACGCCGACACCGAGCGCGACGCCGCGGATGGCGTCGCCCGCCAGCTGCACCGCACCGGCGCCGCGCTCGCCGGCCAGGCGCAGCGCGAAGCGGCGCACGTGGTCGGCGCCCTCCTCGCCGAGCGAGTACAGGACGGCCGCGATCGCCACCGTCATCAGGAACTGCACGAGCACGAGGCCGATGCTGCCGATCTCGGAAACGAACCACCTCGTCACGTTGCCGGCATAGGGCGTGAGCTTGGGCATGAGGTCGGCGAGCCCGAGCGCACGCAGGTAGGTCTCGACATGCGCCCACAGCGTCTCGGCCGTGCTGCCGATGAGCGGCAGGTTGCGCAGCCACTCCGGCGGGTGCTCGCCGGGGCGCCAGGTGGCCACGAAGCGGGCCCAGTCGACCAGCCGGTCGGCGTTGTCGACGATGGTGACGATGGCCAGCACCAGCGGGACGACGAACAGCAGCAGCAGCAGGAGCGTCATCACCGAGGCGGCCAGCGCGCGCCGGCCCCACAGCCAGCGCTGTAGCCGCGTCATCACCGGCCACGTCGCCACCACGACCATCGTGGCCCAGATCGTCGGGCCGAGGAATGGCCGCAGGATCCACAGCGAGGCCCCGAGCAGCGCCCCGATGAACAGCACCGCGAAGGTGGTGCGCGCGAGGTCGCGCGCGCCGGCCGGGGCCAGGTGGCGGTGGCGCATCAGAGGCTGAGCGCTTTTCGAGCGTGCCCGAGCAACGCGCCAGAAGGCGTCCGATCTAGGCGCCAATGCGAGCCATAGCCCGCGCCATGGCGAGCATTTGCAGCGACGAGCGGGCGCCTTCTGGCGTGATGAGCGGGCATGATCGAAAGACGCTCAGCCTCTCGGCACGCGGCAGCCGCCGCCGTGCGCCGTGCGTGCACGACGGGCGTGGCGGGCGTGGCGCGGGGCGTCACCTGGCCTTTTCCTGGTACGGCGCGACGTCCACGGCCTCGATGCGATAGCTTGCCGCGCCCATGAACGAGTCGGTGCGCACGGTGCTGATGCGGCCGCTGATCCATACCGTGTCCATCGAGCGCAGGCCCTTGGCCGGCGACTTCGGCAGCACGTGGATGATCTGGTTGGCCGGCGGCGGCGGGCTGTGGATGCAGGCGCCGAAGTAGGGCACGAGCAGGAACTCCTTCATCCCTTCCTTGCTGTCCTCCAGCGGCACCACGAAACCGGGGATGCGCACGTCCTGCCCCACCACCTGCGGGTTCGGCGGCGCGTTGTCCCAGACCTCGCGCATGCGCTTCAGGAACTGCATCGCGCGCGGGTCGCCGTCGTCCATCAACTGGAAGTTCAGGCCCTTGAAGTCCTTGAACGGGTCCCAGTTGGGCGGCACCAGCGCATCCCAGGTGATGGTGCGCGGCGCGCCGGGCTTGCCGGGCAAGGCTGCCGATGCCGAGGATGCCGATGCCGCCGCGCCCGGCTTGATCGGCTCCTTCATCAGCGGCACGCCCGCCGGCGCCTGCGCCGAGGCGAGCGGCGCCGCCAGCAGCAGCGTCGTGAAGAACAAGGCGGCGGTGCGGGGTGACTTCATGATGTGGTGTGGCAGCGGCTGCCGTGGCGCTCAAAGCCTCGGCGAGAGCCCGTCGGCGAGCGAGAGCCGGTAGGCGCGCCAGCCGGGCACGAGGCTGGCAAGCATACCCGCCGCAAGCACGGCGACGAAGAGGCCCCACTGCGCCGAGGTCGGGGCCTCCCATTGCAGCGCGATGCCGAACTGCGCCTGCAGCCACGGCGCCGCGGCCCACACGGCCAGCGCGGCCGCCGCGGCGCCGAGCAGCGCGCCGACGAGCGTCACCCAGGCGCCCTCGGCGGCGAGCAGCGCGAGCACGTGCCGCGGCCCGGCGCCCACGGCGCGCAGCACGGCCAGCTCGCGCCGTCGTTCGTTCAGGCCCGCCAGCACCACCGCCACGAGCGAGGCCAGGCTCACCAGCGCCACCAGCGCCGAGATGGCCAGCAGCGCGCGTTCGCCCAGGCCCACCGCCGACCACAGGTCGTCGAGCGCCACGCCGGGCAACACCGCCATCAGCGGCTCGCCCTCGTATTGCGCGACGAAGCGCTGCACGTTGAAGACGGCGACGCGGTTCTTCAGGCCGACGAGCGCCGCCGTCACCTGCTTCGGTTCGAGGTCGAACTTGCGCGCCGCCTCGGGCGGGATGCGCATGCCGGGCACCGGCGCGCCGCCGGACCACTCGAGGTGGATGGCCTCGATGGCCTGCAGGCTCACGTGCACCGTGCGGTCCACCGGCGTGCCGGTGCGCGCCAGCACGCCGACGACGGTGAAGGGCTTGTCGGCATGCTCGCTGGCCGATATCCCCTGCGCGCCCGCCGCCGGCTGCAAGCCGTGGCTGAGCGTGATGCGCTGGCCGAGGCGGTACCGCAGCGCCTCGGCCACCTCGGCGCCGAGCACGGCCTCGTACAGGCCGTCGAGCGTGCCGGCGAAGGCGCGGCCTTCGCGCAGCGCGAGCGGCTGGCGGTCGCCGTAGAGGAAGCGCGCGAAGTACTCCGGGCTCGTGCCCAGCACCGGAAAGCCGCGGTGCGAGTCGCCGAGCGCCAGCGGCACGAGCCAGGCCACGGCGCGGTGCGCGGCGATGTCCTTCAGGCTCGCGGTCTTCACCGTGTTCGTCGCGCCGCCGACGCGGAACACCGCGTGCAGCATCAGCTGCACGCCGCCCGTGCGCGCGCCGACCACGAGGTCGGTGCCGCTCACCGCCTGCGAGAAGCTGGCGCGGATGTCGGTGCGCAGCCGCTCCAGCGTCAGCAGCAAGGCGGTGGCGAGCGCCATCGACAGCATCACCAACGCCAGCGTGCCGCGGCGGTTCCAGGCGCTCTGCGCGGCCAGCATCAGCAGCGACTTCATGCGCCGGCCTCGCTCGAAGGCAGCGCTGAAGGCAGCGTTGAACGCAGCGCCGAAAGCAGCGCGTGGTTGGCCTGCGGCAGGTCCAGCCGTTCGTCGAAGGCGGCGGCCAGGCGCTCGTCGTGGCTGACGAAGACGAGCGAGGCGCCGCTGGCGGCGCACTCGCCGAGCAGCAGGGCCATGAACTCGTCGCGCAGCGCCGCGTCGAGCGCCGAGGTGGGTTCGTCGGCGATGATGAGCTCGGGTGCGCCGATGAGCGCGCGCGCCGCCGCCACGCGCTGCTGCTGGCCGACACTGAGCAGGCGCGCTGGCCGCGACCACAAGGCCTCGGGCAGCGCCACGCGCTGCAGCAGGCGGCGCGCTGCCGCCATCGGATCCCCCGCCCCCGCGGCGCCGTCGCCGGCGCCTGCGGCCGAGGCGCGCTCGGCGCGCCGCCGCGAGAAGCGGCAGGGCAGCAGCACGTTGTCGAGCGCGCTCAGGTAGGGCAGCAGGTTGAACTGCTGGAAGATCACGCCGACGTGGTCGGCCCGACGCGCGTCGCGCGCGGCGGCCGGCAGCCGTGCCCAGTCGTGCCCGAGCAGCCGCACTTCACCGGCGCGCGCCACGAGCACGCCGGCGAGCAGGCCGAGCAGGGTGCTCTTGCCGCAGCCGCTCGGCCCGTGCACGAAGAGCCGGCGGCCGGCGGCGAGCGCGAAGCCCTCGAGCGCGAGGATGTCAGCGGGCTCGCCCGGCCAGGCAAAGCGCAGTTGCCGGACCTCGAGCAGCGCGGCCGTCGTCATGCGGGCAACGCGACCCACCTCGGGCATGTCGCGCACACGGAGTGCCCGCCGCTCAGCGTGCCAGGCCGACGCGCGTCTGCGGCCGGCGCAGCACCACCTTCATCTGCCCACGTGGCATGACCGCCTGCACCTCGATGCGCTTGAGACGCGCGAAAGCCTCGAACAGGCCGAGTTCCACCTGGTTGGCGCGGGGCGCATTGCTGCAACGGAATTCGTAGGTCGCCTCGAGATCCCCGTGCCCGTCCTTGGCGGGCACACCGCCGTCGGCCGGCTTGGCCGGTGGCGCCGAGCCCGAAGGAGCGGCCGCCGCTGCGGGGGACGCCCCGCCCACGCCCCAGACCGGCGCGACGAGCTCCACCTTGCCGGCACCGCAGCCGGCGGCGCTGTCGATGCGCACCAGCTTGTCCGCCTCCTGCAAGCGCGCCAGCGCCGCAGTCACGGCGGCGCGTTCGGCATCGGTGCGGGGGGCGCGCTCGAAGCCGACGAGGCCCTCGAGCGGAACGTCCAGGCTCAGCGTGATGAGCCCGGCCTCGACGCCGATGTCCAGCCGCGCCACGCCATGTTCATGCGCCTTGCCAGCGCAGGCCGCCGAGGTGCCCGCCCAGAGTGCCGTCGCCGCCAGCCCGGCGGCGAAGACCTTCACCTTGCGCGCCCGTCCACCCATCGCGTCCATCGCGAACTCCCTGCGGCCACCCCTGCGGCGCACCTTCGCGCCATTGTGGCAGCGGGGCGACGAGCTCCAGCAGGTCCTCCGCGAACGCCTCGCTGCGGTACATCCAGGAGAGGTTGCCGGGCATGTCACCCGCGCTCACCGGTCGGGCGGGCCGGTCCGATCGGTCCCCAGCGGCGATGCGGGCGGCGGCGGTGGCGGGGCGGGGGTTCATGGTGCGGGCCTCGGGCGGTTGCGGTGCCACGGGGGTGGCGCATGCGCTCCACCTACGCAAGATCGTGGCACGCGGATGTGACTGCACGGTGTCGGACGCGAAGCCATCGCGATGTCGGACCGCGGCTCGCGCGGCCGCTCCGCGGCCGGCCGCTACCATCGCTGCCGACATGTCCGCCGCCAGCCTCGAAGGCCGTCTCGTCGTCGCCATCAGCTCGCGCGCGCTCTTCGACTTCGAGGAGGAGAACCGTCTCTTCGAGGCCGAGGACGACCGCGCCTATATGCAGCTGCAGATGCAGCGCCTGGAGCAGCCGGCGCGGCCCGGCGTCGCCTTCTCGCTCGTCAACAAGCTGCTCGCCTTCAACCAGGGCGGGCAGGCGCGCGTCGAGGTGGTGATCCTGTCGCGCAACGACCCGGTCTCGGGCATGCGCGTCTTCCGCTCGGTGCAGCACTACGGCCTGACGCTCGAGCGCGGCGTCTTCACGCGCGGCCAGCCGCCCTGGCGCTACCTCAAGCCGCTGGCGGCCAACCTCTTCCTCAGCACCAACGAGGCCGACGTGCGCAGCGCGCTCGCCGCCGGCGTGCCCGCCGCGCGCGTCTACCCCGACAGCGCGCGCGCCTCGGCGGCGCACCCGTTCGAGGTGCGCATCGCCTTCGACGGCGACGCCGTGCTCTTCAGCGACGAAGCCGAGCGCGTCTTCCAGCGCGACGGCCTCTCCGCCTTCCAGCACCACGAGCGCGAGCACGCGGAAACGCCGCTCGCGCCCGGCCCCTTCAAGCCGCTGCTCGAGGCGCTGCACCGCCTGCAGCAGGAGCCGGCGGCCACCATGCAGCTGCGCACCGCGCTCGTCACGGCGCGCAGCGCGCCGGCGCACGAGCGCGCCATCCGCACGCTGATGGCCTGGCGCATCCAGGTCGACGAGGCGATGTTCCTCGGCGGCCTGCCCAAGGGAGCGTTCCTGCGTGAGTTCGAGCCCGACTTCTTCTTCGACGACCAGACCGGGCACATCGAGAACGCGGCCCCGCACGTGCCGGCCGGGCATGTGGCCTGCGGCGTGAGCAATGAGGGCGGGGAGCCCGTGTGACTCGGCAAGCAGGCACCTTCAAGGCGCGCGGCGCAGCCGCGGCACGAGCCTTCCCGTAGTGTCGACAGACCCTGGTTCATCGGCCGCCGGCACGAGGCCGGCGCCGCCCGGCGTCGAGCGCCTGCCGATGGCGGCGGCGCATGGGCACTCGGCGCCGCTCGCGTTCTGGCCGGCGGCCCATCACGCGGCCGATCACGCGGCCCATCACGCAGCCGCCGAGACGGGGCGCGACGCGACCACCGAGGCGGGGCGCGATGCGGCGACCGGGACGGCGCTCGATGCGGCACCGGAACTCGCCACCGCACCGGCGGCGCTGGTGCTGCCGGCGCTCGGCGTGCCCGCCGGCGCCTACCGCCGGCTGGCCGAAGCCCTGGCACAGCTCGGCACGCCCACCGGCGTGGCCGAGTGGCGCGGCGGCGGCGCCAGCCCGGTGCGCGCCGCGCGCGGTGTCGACTGGGGCTACCTCGATCTCCTGCAACACGAGGTGCAGGGCGGCATCGCGGCCTTGCGCACGCACCTGCACGGCCGCCCCGTGGTCGTGATCGGCCACTCGCTCGGCGGCCACCTCGGCCTGATGGCGCGCGCGCCGGCGGTGCCGGGTCTGGCCGGCGTGATCACCGTGGCCTCGGGCACGCCGACGCTGCGCTTCTTCTCGCCGCGGCTGCGCGCGCTGCTGCGTGTCGTGCTGGCCGCGCACCGCGTGAGCGGGCCGCTGCTCGGCTACTTTCCCGGCCACCTCGTCGGGTTCGGCGGCCGCCAGTCGCGCACGCTGATCAGCGAGTGGGCGCTGCTCGCGCGCCTCGGCCGCTTCGAGATCAAGGGGCTCAACCTGCTCGAGCCGCAATCGGCGGCCGCGCGCGGCATTCCGGTGCATTCGCTGTGCCTGCCGCACGACACCTACGCGCCACACGCGGCCACGGCGCACCTGCTGCAGCTCGCCGGCGTCGGCGAGGACAGGATCGAGCGCTTCGAGGGGCCGGGGCCGCTCGGGCACTTCGATTGGCTGAAGGAACCGCAGGCGCTGGCGACGCGGATGCAGGCGGTGATGGGGGCGTGGGGTCGGGTGGCGTGAAGGGCGCCCGGCAGAAGGCAGAGGTTCGGCCGCGCTTGCGCGGGGCGGTCCCCAGGGGATGTGCTGCGCCGCTGCGGCCGGCATGTTCCTGCGCCGCGCCATCGCGGTCCTCGGAACAGCGCCCGGAAGTGTCTGCTGTTCGTGCGCTCGCAAGGGCCTTTGTGTCGGTGCCGACATGGGCGGTTCACACTCGGCAAACGAGCCCTTCGAACAATGGGCGACGCGGCAATCCGCCGTGTTCACTCCCTCGAAGGAAACCTCATCATGAGCTCCCTCTCCAGCGTGTCGCCGTGCGGCGGCATGCCACGACCCAACCCCGTGCAGATGCAGCGGCAGCTGTTCGACAAGCTCGACGGCGACGGCAGCGGCAGCATCGACCTCGGCGAAATCGAGTCAGCGCTCGGCTCGTCGGCGTCGAGCACCGTCTCGATCAGCGCCGAGGCCATGCTGAAGGCGCTGGACGGTGACGGCGACGGCAACGTGTCGAGCGACGAGTTCGCCGCCGCGGTGCAGAACATGGCGCCGCCCGCGCAGCCAGGCGCGCCGCTCGAAGGCCAGCAGGGGATGCGCGGCATGCCGCCGCCGCCCCCGCCAAGCGGCGCCACTGCGGCCGACGGTGAAGAGGATGGAGAAGGCACCGCCACGGCCGCGGCATCGTCCGGCGCCACGCTCAACGACCGCGACCTGCGCATGCTGCTGGCGCTGGCGTCGCAGTACAGCGTCGTCGCCAACTACGGCGGCTCGACGCTGCAGCAGGCCGCCTGAGCGCGGCTGGAGTCACCGCACGCCCTGGCGCGGCAGGTCCGCGCCAGACGCGGACTCTTGGCAGCGACTCGCCTGGTGGAGACCCGAGCGGACGAACTACGAGTTCGCCCGCACTTCCTCGATGGAGGTGAGCCCCGCCCAGACCTTCTCGATGCCGTCTTGGCGCAGCGTGCGCGTGCCGTCCGCCAGCGCGTGCCGCAGCAGGTCGTCGCTGCGCGCGCCGGTCTGGATCAGGTGGCGCAAACCCCGCGTGACCGTCATCAGCTCGTGCAGGCCGACGCGTCCGCGCAGCCCGGTGCCGCCGCACTGGTCGCAGCCGGCGCAACGGTATTTCAGCAGCCGGCCCTCGCCGCCGCCGTGGCGCTGGGTCCAACCGGCGAGCACGGTGTCGTCGTCGGGCGCGCCTTCCACGCCTTGCAGCACGTGGCGGTAGTCGTGCAGCAGCTCGTCGCGCCAGTCGATGCTGGCCGGTTCGCTGGTGCGGCACTTCGTGCACAGGCGGCGCACGAGGCGCTGCGCCAGCACGGCCTGCAGCGCATCGGCGAAGTTGAACGGGTCCATGCCCATGTCGAGCAGCCGCGTCACCGTCTCGGCGGCGCTGTTGGTGTGCAGCGTGCTGAGCACGAGGTGGCCGGTGAGCGAGGCTTCGATCGCCACCTGCGAGGTTTCCTTGTCGCGGATCTCGCCGACCATGATCACGTCCGGGTCGGCGCGCAGGAAGGCGCGCAGCGCCTTGGCGAAGGTCCAGTCGATCTTCGGGTTCACCTGCACCTGGCGCAGGCCCGGCTGCGTGATCTCCACGGGGTCCTCGGCGGTCCAGATCTTGCGCTCGGGCGTGTTGATGTGCGCCAGCGCCGAGTGCAGCGTCGTCGTCTTGCCCGAGCCCGTGGGGCCGACGCACAGCACCATGCCGTAGGGCTTGGCGACCGCGATCTTGAAGCGCTCGAGGACGGCCGGCGCGATCTGCAGGTCGCCGATAGGGATGGCGCGGCTGCCGGCCAGCAGGCGCAGCACCGCGTCTTCGCAGTTGCCGCTGGTGGGGATGGTGGCCACGCGCAGTTCCAGGCGCGAGCCGTTCACGAACTTGCCGAAGTTGATCTTCCCGTCCTGCGGCTTGCGCTTCTCGCTGATGTCGAGGTCGCACATGATCTTCAGCCGCCCGATCAGCGCGTTGCGGTAGCTGGGCGGCAGCTCGAGGTAGGGACGCAGCACGCCGTCCTTGCGGAAGCGGATGCGCACCTTGTAGCGCCCGGCCGGGCACTCGATGTGGATGTCGGACACGCCCTGCGAGTGCGCCTCGAGGATCATGCTGTTGATCAGGCGCACGAGCGAGTTGTCGCTCTGCTCGATCGACGGGCCCTCGTCGTCCTCGCCGTCGCTGCGCTCCAGCGTGGCGGCGAGCTTGCTCGCGTCGCCGGGCTCGAAGTCGATCAGCGACTCGGCGTCGATGCTGCCGCGGCCGCCGGCGCCGATCTTCTCGTAGGCGCGCTCGATGGCGCCGTGCAGCTCGCCGGCATGGGCGAGCACCGGCAGCACCTTGCAGCGGGCGGCGAACTCGATCTCCTCCAGCGCGGCGCGGCTGGTCGGGTCTTCCATCGCCACCACGAGGCGCGAGGCGCGCAGGATGAGCGGCAAGGCGCCGAGGCGCCCGGCCACCGCGTAGGGCAGGCGCGCGACGGCGTCGATGTCGGCGGGGAACTGCCGCACGTCGACCATCGGGTAGCCCATCTTGCGCGCCAGGGCCATCTGCAGGTCGGTGCGCGAGACGAAACCCTTGCGCACGAGCAGCTCGCCGAGCGGCACGCCGCGGTCCTGGCGCTGCTGCGCCAGCGCCTCCTCGAGCTGCGGCTCGGTGATGAAGCCCAGGGCCACCAGCGCTTCGCCGATGCGCACCATCGGCATCTTCGCCTGCTGCTCGATGGCGGTGTTGAGCTCGTCGGCGCTGATGATCTCGTGCACGATCAGCAGGTCGCCCAGCTTGCGCTCGCGCAGGTCCTGCTGTTCGACGAGGGCGGCCTGCACCTGTGCCGGCGTGGCCGCGTGCTGCTCGATGAGCACCTCGCCGATGCGCTTGCCGATCTCGATGCGCGTGAAGGCGCTCGCCGGCACGAAGGTGCGGCGCACGGTGCCGTGCGCGTCCACCGGCTCGAAGAGGAACAGGCCCATCGCATCTTCGCGCGCGCTGAGCGTCTGGCCCTGCCAGTACGCGCCGTGCGCGAAGTGCACGGAGAAGGGGATGGTCGGGTGCTCGATGTCGGAGACGATGCCGCCGCCATCGGGATGCGCGGCGGGGGCGAGCGGGTCCAGCAGGCGCAGGCGGCGGAACTGGTCGAAGCGCAGCGTCAGCGGCGCGCGCGTGCCGGCCACGGCGAGTTGGATGAGGCCCTGAGCCATGTCCATCCACATCAGGCGGCCGGGGATGACCTTGCCGTTGTTGCCCTCCACCTGGCACGCCAGCGGCGCCATCGCCGCCGTGGCTGGCGGGTAGTTCGGCAGCTCCGGCGTCGGCCAGGCGAAGCCTTCGGCGGCCGGAGGCAGCAGGGTCAGGGGCGGGGAGGCGAGGTCGGTCATGGATGCACCTAGGGCGATCCTAGGCGGCGCGGTTGCCGGCGAAGGGCTGAATAGCCCGTGCGCTGCCCGTCAATTCGCCGGCGGGTGAGGATCGCCGCCGCGCGCGCCGAGCCGCGGGCACAGAGGGTGAAGCATCAGCGGTGCAGCACGACCTGCACCGTGCGCTGCACATAGTCGCCGGCGGCGGTGGCGGCATTGGGGCAGGCGCCCGCGGCCGGCAGGTTGCACGCCGTGGCCACCAGCTGGTAGCGGCGCAGCGGCGCGCCGCCGTCGGTGAGCAGCGGGCCGGCCGTGCAGCGCACCGTCACGGCATAGCCTTGCAGTGTTCCGGGCAGTGCATTGAGGGTCAGCGCCGGAGTGCACACCGGTGTCGCCGGCACGAGCACGCGATGTCGGCCCCACTCGAGACCGGCCTCGGCGGCCGCGGCGGCGCGTGCCTGCGCGATGGCGCGGCTGTCGTCGCCGAGCGCACCGGTGACGAGGCCGGTGGCGTGCACGGCCAGAGAACCGAGGGTCACGAGGATGGCCAGCACGAGCACGCTGGAGACGCCGCGCTCGGGCCGCCTGGGGCGGATGATCGCGTTCATCTCCGTGTTCATCTCCGCGTTCATCGCCGCGGTGCCAGCGCGAACTGCGCCACGTGCTCGAGGCGCTCGGGCTGCGTCGCCCCGGGGGCGCTGCGTTCGAGCTGCAGGCGCGCCAGGAGCGTGCTGCCGATCGCCCCCGTGCCCGGCTGCAGCAGCCATTGGCAGGCACTGACGATGTCGCTCACGACCACGTTGGAGGTGGCGCCCACCGGCGCCAGGGCCTGCACCGCGGTGACCGGGTAGCCGCTCAGGCGCCTGAGCGTGCGTGCCGCGGGGTTGCAGTCCCAGGTGATCGGCGTCGAGACGATGTAGAAGCGGCGCTCGGCGGAGCCGGCGACGAAGTTGTGCGCACCGTGGCGCACGCGCTGGCCCTCGGGCGCCGCGGCGACATCGGTCAGCCGCGTCTTGACGCCGCCCGGCACCGCGACGTTGCCGCCGAGGTAGGGGTCGGGCGCCGCGCCGCCCAGCACCACCACCCAGTCGGAGCCGCCCACCGGGGGGTCGCCCTCGAGCAGGCCCAGGCTCGTGAAGCAGGCATCGGTGCAGCCCAGCTGCAAGGCATCGCGGCTGGCCGGCGCGGCGCAGGCCACCGGGCAGACGCCGGCGCCGCCGGTACCTGATCGGTAGCGGCCCTCGGCGCGCACCTCCAGCATCTCCAGCACCTCGCGCCCGCCCAGCGCGCGCCGCCGCACGCTGCCGGGCAACGCGCGTTGCAGGTCCTGCGCGAGCTGGCTGTGCACGGCGGCGGCGGCCTGCGTCAGGTCGGCGCGGCGCGAGGCGTCGCCCCAGGCGGCCAGCGGCAGGCGCAGCAGCGGCGTGGCCATCACGGCGATGGTGCCGATGAGGGCGATCGAGATCACCATCTCCACGAGCGAGAGGCCACGGCGCCTGGCGGCCGTCATCGAGGCAGCAGGGCCCTGCCGCTCTGCCCGGCGCCGAGAGGGTGACGATGTCGAAGCCATTCCCGGTGCGCCTTCAGAAGCTGTTGGGCGCGTGGCGCACGCGCACGCCCTCGGCCACGGTGTCGCCCTGGCCCGGGCAGCGCATGGCGACGACGATGCGCAGCGCCTGCGGCCGGCCGTTGGCATCGAGGGCGGCGAGGCCGGGAAGCGCCAGCGGCGTCGTCGCCACGGCGAGGCTGCAGCCCGCGAAGCGGGCCGCGCCGGCGAGCGCAGTGCCGTTGCGGTCGCAGAAGCTGGCGCAGCCGGGGCCCGGCATCGTGAATCCGTGGTAGTCGCTGACGCCGTCGAAGCGGTTGGCCGCGGCGTAGCGGCTCTCGCCGGCCTCGGGGCCGAATGCATCGGGCGGGCCGGCACAGCCGCTGCCGCCGGCGAAGGCGCCCGTGGCGAGCGCCGCCCGCGCATCCTGCGGGTCGCAGTAGGTGAAGGGCATCGCGCGCACTTCCGCCAGCAGCGCCTGCACCAGCGCCTGCCGCTCGCGCGCGCGCAGCGCCTCGGCCGACTGGCCGGCCAGGCGCGAGAAGACCACCGTCATCGTGCCGGCGATGGTGCCGGTGAGCGTGATGACGATCAGCAAGTCGATGAGCGTGAAGCCGCGACCGGCCCGCGCGGTGCGTGCGCCTGGCCGTAGCGAGGGCTGGATGCTTCTCACAGCACGACACCGGTGCGGCGCTCCACCAGCCACTGCCGCGTGCCCAGCGTGACGCGCCGGTCGAGCGCCGGCACCAGTTGCCCGCGCGTGCCGAAACGCAGCACGGCGTCGCCGCCGAAGGCGAGGCCGGTCGGCGCGGCGATGCGCAGTTCGGGCTGGCCACCGGCGCCAGCCAGCGGCCGCGCAGGGTCGCAGCCGAGCGGGCCGGCATAGACCGCGCGCACGGTGGTAGCGGCGACGAGCACGCACACATCGCGCTCCTGCGCCACCGCGACGGCGCGGCTCGCGCGCAGCAGGCTGCGCAGCGTCTCGGCCGCGGCGTGTTCGTCGAGTGCGTTGCGCTCCAGCAGACGCGGTGCGGCGACGGTGGCGAGCACGCCGATCAGCACCATCACCATCATCAGCTCGACGAGCGTGAAGCCGCGTCGGATCATCGCTGCCTCCCGCGGTGGGCGAGCGGGTGGCGTGGCCCGGGGGCGGCGGAGCTTCGGGCGACGCTGCGCGACGCCGAGGGCCCGCCGCCGCGCTTCAACAACCGGTGACGGTGGCGGCGCTGATCGTGGGCGCCTGGCCCAGCGCCGCCGGCGGGGCGTAGGTGAACTGGCATTGCGTGGGGTCCGGGCCGCCGGTGACGCGCACGGCGATGGCGCCACCCGCCACTGCAGCGGCATAACCATCGGTGGCCAGTTGCGCCGCCGTGGGCGTGCCGGCCACCTGCACGATGCCCGCGCTGGCGACCACGCCGGCCAGCGTGGCCGCGGGGTACAGCAGCGCCACCTGCACGCGGCCGTTCTCGGTACACAGGTTGCCGTTGCCGGCAGCGTTGACAGCGGGCGGGTTGCCGCCGAAGCCGGCGCCAGGGCAGGCCGGCTGCACGGCGCCCTGGCGTGCCATCGCGGCGCCATGGATGAGAGCGGTGGCCGACTGCACCGCGCCGCGCGCGGCGTTGAGCTTGGCGACGCGGCCGTCGCGCTGCATGTTGGTGAAACGTGGCAGCGCCACGGCGGCCAGGATGCCGAGGATGATGATGACGACGATGAGCTCCACCATCGTGAAGCCTCGATTGAGGGTGCGCATGTTGAGGAGCTCCGGATTCGATTCGCTGGCGGTTTGGGGTTCGGGTGTGGCTGGGCGGTGAGTGCCCGCTCGCCAACATATCGGCGGCGCCCCGTGCGACTTGAGCGGGCCGCCGGGCGGCGGTCAGAGCCTGTGAACAGGCTCTCACTTGATGGCGGCCTTGCCGAGGTCCCACATCGGCATGAAGACGCCGAGGGCCAGCACCAGCACGAGGCCGCCGAGGAAGAAGACGAGGATGGGCTCGATCTGCTGCGACATGCTCTTCAGCTCGTACTCGACCTCGCGCTGGTAGAGCCGGCCGACCTCGTCGAGCATGGCGTCGAGGGTGCCCGACTCCTCGCCGACCATGATCATCTGCAGCACGATGGGCGTGAAGATGCCGGCCTTGCGCGCCGCCGCCAGCACCGTCTCGCCGCGCTCGACGGCCTGGCGCATGCCGAGCACGGCGCGTTCGATATGCGCGTTCTCGCACACCGCGGCGGCGAGGCTGATGCCTTCGAGCAGCGGCACGCCACTGCGCAGCACCATGGCCAGGCTGCGGCAGCTGCGCGACAGCGCGCCCTTGCGCAGCACCTTGCCGGCGATGGGCAGGCGCAGCTTCCAGCGGTCCCAGACCAGGCGCCCGCGCGGGCGTGCCAGCGCCGCGCGCGTCGCCAGCCCCGCGGCAAAGCCGCCGCCCAGCATCGCCGGCCACGCGGCGAGCAGGAACTTCGAGGCACCCAGCAGCAGGCGCGTCATCAGCGGCAGCTCGGCCTTCATGCCCGCGAAGACCTTGGCAAAGGCCGGGATCACATACAGGTTGATGACCGCCAGCGCCACCGCCATCGCGAGCAGCACGAACTTGGGATAACGCAGCGCGGCGTTCACCTGCTCGCGCATCAGGCGCTGGAAATCCAGGTGCTCGTACAGCGCGTCGAAAGTCTCGGTGAGCTGGCCGGTGCCCTCGCCCACGCGCACCATCGCGACATAGAAGCGGTCGAAGCAATGCGGATGGCGCGCCATCGCCTGCGAGAGCTCGAGGCCGCTGTCCAGGCCGCTGCGCAGGTCGCCGAGCAGGCGGCGCATGCCGTCGTGCGTCGAAGACTCCTGCAGCGCCTGCAGCGCGCGCAGGATGGGCACGCCCGACTTCAGCAGCGTGTGCATCTGGCGCGAGAACATCAGCAGTTCCTGCGTGCCGATGCGCGCGCGCCCGAACCAGCGCGCGAAGGTGGCGCCGGCGTCCTCGCTCAGCTGCTGCGGCACGATGGTGATGGGCACGATGCCCATGCCCATCAGCATCTGCGCCACCTGCGTGCGCGAGCGCGACTCGATGACGCCGGTGGCGGCGCTCGAGTCGGCGGCACGGCCGGTCCAGGCGAACATCGGCATGGCGGGCCTTCTTCTCTTTCGCGAGCGTCGCGGGGGCTCGTGCAGGCGGCGTCTCGCGGCCAGACGCCGGCTAGACGCCGGAGCCCACGCGCATCGCCTCGGCCAGCGTGGTGTGGCCGTCGTGCACCAGCTGCAGCACGGCGCGGCGCAGCGTGAACTCGGCAAAGGCGCGCTGCGCGGCGGCGGCAAAGCCGGCGGGGTCGTCGGCGTTGACCAGATGCATCAGCTCGGGCGTCATCTCGAGCATCTCGTAGACCGCCACGCGCCCGGAGTAGCCGCTGCCGTGGCAGGCGGTGCAGCCGGTGCCGCGCCACACCTGCAGGCGCCCGGAGGTGAACTCGGGGTCGTCGGCGAGCCACTCCCGCTCGTGCGCGGCCGCTTCGGTCTCGCTGCGGCAGTGGCGGCAGATGGTGCGCACCAGGCGTTGCGCGATCACCAGGCGCACACCCAGCGCCACCATGTACGGCGCCACGCCCATGTCGCGCAGCCGCATCGGCGTGCCGGCGGCACTGGTGGTGTGCAGCGTCGAGAGCACGAGGTGGCCGGTGAGCGCGGCGCGCAGGCCGATCTCGGCCGTCTCGGCGTCGCGCATTTCGCCCACGAGGATGACATCGGGGTCCTGGCGCAGGCAGGCGCGCAGCACGCGCGAGAAGGTCAGGTCGACCTTCTCGTTCACCTGCACCTGGTTGAGGCCGGGCAGGCGGTATTCGACCGGGTCCTCGACGGTGATGATCTTGGTGTCGGGCTTGTTCAGCTCGGACAGCGCCGCGTACAGCGTCGTCGTCTTGCCGCTGCCGGTGGGGCCGGTGACGAGCACCATGCCCGAGCTCGCGGTGAGCGCGGCGCGCAGCCGCTTCAGGATGGGCGCCGGGATGTCCAGCGCATCGAGGCGCAGGCGGTCGGCGTTCTGGGCCAGCAGGCGCATCACCACCGACTCGCCGAACTGCGTGGGCAGCGTCGAGATGCGCACGTCGAGCATGGCGTTGGCGACCTTGATGCGGAAGCGCCCGTCCTGCGGCAGGCGCTTCTCGCTGATGTCGAGGCTGGCCATCAGCTTCAGGCGCTGCACCACGGCGCCGGCGATGCGCGCGTCGGGGTTGCTCTGCACCTGCATGACGCCGTCGGCGCGGAAGCGGATCTGCAGCGCGCGCTCCTGCGGCTCGATGTGGATGTCGCTGACATTGCGCGTGACGGCGCTGCCGAAGATCGAATTGAGCAGCTTGACGATGGGCGCGTCGTCGGCGCTGGCGGCCGACTCCAACCCCGACAGGGTGAGCACGTCGCCCACGTCGGCAGCGACCTGGCTGGCCAGGCCCGCCAGCTCTTCCTTGCGCTGGTAGATGCGCTCGATGCTGGCGAGCAACGCCTCCTCGGTGACGACCACCGGGTGGATGGTCGCCTTCAGCACGCGGCTGAGCTGGTCGAAGCTCACCATGTCGGCGGCGTCGACGAGGCCGACCTCGAGGCCGCCGTCCTTGGGGCCCAGCACGAGCGCGCGGAAGCGCCGTGCCTGCGCCTCGCTGAGCCGGCGCACGACGGCGGGGTCGGGTTCGCAGCGCGTGAGGTCGACGAATTCGATGCCGAGCTGGTCGGCCACGACCTCGGCGATCTGCAGGTCGGAGACGAACTTCAGCTCGGTGAGGACGCGCCCGAGCTTGCGCCCGCTCGTCTTCTGCAGCTCCAGCGCACGCGCCAGCTGCCCGGCATCGAGCAGGCCCTTGCCGATGAGCACATCGCCCAGGCGAAAGCGCTGCGGGTTGAAGACGGCGGCGGTGGGGCGGTCCATGGGGTTACTCCAGCGCGCGCAGGCGCTGCTCGACATAACCGGCGAGGTCCTCGCGCGGCAGGCCGATGGCCTGCGCCTTGGCGAAGGCCTGGCGCGCACGCGCCGGCTCGCCCAGCGACTCCAGCGCCACGCCCAGGCCCAGCCACCACATCGGGTTCATCGGTTGCGCGCGTGCGGCGGCTTCGTACGCGGGCAGCGCGGCGGCATAGTCGCCGCGGCGCGCCAGCACGCCGGCGCGCAGGCCGGCAGCTTCGGGGCCGGGGACGGCATGGCCATCGAGCACCTGCAGCGCCTCGTCGGGCAGGCCTTGGGTGGCGAACAGGCGTGCCAGCGCCAGCGCGAAGGCGGCGTTGCGCGCATCGAGGGCGAGCCCCTCGCGCAGCAAGGTGACGGCGCGGTCGGGCGCGCCGGCCTCGAGCTCGAGGTGCGCGGCGAGCTGGCGCGCCGCCTCGTGCGCCGGGTTCAGCGCCAGCAGTTCGCGCGCGGTGTGGATGGCGGCCTGGCGCTGGCCGGCCTGCGCCGCATCGACGGCGCCGCGGTACAGCTGCGCCTGGCGCTGGGCGGCGTCGGGCGCGTGCAGGCGCTTGTCGATGCGCGCCGGTGTCGGCGCCACCGCGGCGGCGTCGACGCTGCGCGCCGGCGCACCGGGCAGGGCTGGCGCCGGGGCGGGTGGCCTGGCTGCGAGGGTGGTGGGGATTGCGCGTGGCAGCGCGGCCGGGGGTGCCGGTCGTGCGGGCTGAGCGGCATGTGCCGCCTGCGCCGGTTGCGCGGGCTGTGTGGGCTGCGCGGGCCGTGTGGGCTGTGTCGGGGCGAGGGCGGACGGAGACGCGGCCGGGCCGGCGTTCGGTGGCGTGGGCGAGGCGTGCGTCGATGGCTCGGCCGCCAGTGGTGCCACTGCGGGGGCGGCATGGGGTGCCGTCTCTTGCGACGCGGCCGCGGAGGTCATGGCGGGCGCCACCAGCGCCTGTGCCGGTGCTGCGGCGTCGCTCTCGGCCGCGGCTGCCAGCGCCACCGGTGCAGGCATGCGTGCCGGGGCGCCGATTCCGGCCAGCGACGACAGATCGCCGAAAGCCACAGCGGCGATCGCCGCGGCGCCGGCGCCAACGAGCACAAGCAGGCGCGGGGCAGGCAAACGCAGCCCGCGCGCCGCGCTCAGCGCACGCAGGGCCGCTGCCGCGGGCGGCGGCGAGCCGTTCGTGCCGCTCGTGGCGCTCATGCCGTTCATGGCATTCGTGGCGTTCGCGCCGATGCCGGTCTGCGCGCGCGCCGGGTTCGGCGCGTGGCTCGCTGCTGCCCGGCGTGGCGCATCGGCCTCGGTGGGCACGAGTTCGGCCTGCAGTGTCGTCAGGCGCGCCGGCGCGCCGCGCGCCGCCAGGTCGCGCAGCATCTTGTTGATGACGCTCATGCCGTCGCTCCCAGGGCAGGCGCGGCACCCGGCCGCAGCGTGCGGCGGTCGTCGCGCAGGGCCAGCCAGGCCCGGCGCAGGCCGACCTGCCAGGCGCCTTCGCCGTAGGCGAGCATCAGGCTCTTGTGCGCGAGGATGTTGGCGCGCCGCGGCACGCCACCACTCGCGCGGCGCAGCAGCCAGGCGGCGGCGGCGCTGAACAGCGGCGGCCCGCGCCAGCCGGCGACGCGCAGCCGATGTGCCAGATAGCGTTCGAAATCGGTGCCCGGCAGCGGCCTCAGCTCGGCGGCGAAGGCGATGCGGCTGGCCAGCGATCGGCAGCCCGGGTGGCACAGCACGGCATCGAACTCGGGCTGGCCGAAGAAGACCACCTGCAGCAGCTTGCACTTGCCCGTTTCGAGGTTGGACAGCAGACGCAGGCTCTCGAGCGTGGCCGGCGGCAGCGCCTGTGCCTCGTCGATGACGAGCACGACACGCCGGCCGGCGTGCGCATGCGCGAGCAGCGCCGCCTCGACCTGCTCGTACAGCTCGCGCGTGCCGGCGCGGCGCGGCAGGGCCAGCGCCAGCTCGGTGGCCAGCACGCGCAACAGTTCGCGCGCGCTCAGGTGCGGGTTGGGGACGTAGGCGGTGACGGCGTGGCCGCGCAGCGCATCGAGCAGCGTGCGCGCCAGCAGCGTCTTGCCGGTGCCGACCTCGCCGGTCACCTTGAGGAAGCCCTCGCCGCCTTCGAGCCCGAGCAGCAGCGTCGCCAGCGCCTCCTGGTGCGCGCTGCTGACGAAGGTGAAGCCGGTATCGGGCGTGATGCCGAAGGGCAGCTCGTGCAGGCCGAAATGTTCGAGGTACATGGCGGGCTCGATGCGGTGGGTCAAGCGGCGGGTCAGGGGGCCGTCGCGTCGCCGGGGTTGGTAGAGGAGGCCGGGCCGGTGCCCGCTCCCGGCACGGCGCTGCGGCCGCTCGCCTCGGGCATGGGCAGGCGCTCGCGCGGCGCGCTCGGCAGCGCGCGCAGGCGTGTCTCGGCGCGGGCAATGTCCGCTGCCCACTGGCTCTCGCCCTTGATGACGGTGGGCTTGAGCAGGAAGACGAGCTCGCGCTTCGTGAGCTGGCGCTGCACGCGCTTGAAGGCCTCGCCGAGCACCGGCACGTCGCCGGCGCCGGGCACGCGCTGGTCGTCGTGGTTCTGCGTCTGCGACATCAGGCCGCCGATGGCGACGGTGACACCGTCGGCGACGCGCACCACGGTGTCGGCCTCGTTGATGTTGGCGCTCGCCAGCGGCAGCGTGAAGCTGCCCAGGTTGCCCAGGTTGATGATGCGCGTGCGCTCGCTCACCACGCTGACGCTCGGGCGGATGTGCAGCGTGACCATGCCTTCCTCGTCGATCTGCGGCGTCACGTCCAGCGAGATGCCGCTGAAGAAGGCCTGCGTCTGGATGGTGGGCGTGGTCACCGAGCCGGCGGCCGTGGTGGTGGTGGTGGCGGTGACGTTGGTGATGAAGAAGTCGTCGCTGCCCACGCGCAGCACCGCCTTCTGGTTGTTGGTGGCGGCCACGCGCGGCGAGCTCAGCACCTGCACCGTGCCCTGCGTCTCGAGAAAGGCGAGCAGGCCGACGAAGCTGTTGGTGGTGAAGGCGAGGCCGAGCGCGCCGCTGTTGCCCGAGGCGAGCGGGCTCGAAAGCAGCTGCCCGAGCGTGCTCGGCACCACTGTCGCCGGTGTCGTCGTGGCGTCGACGAAGGTGCTCACCGAGCCGGTGGGCACGCCGGCGGCGCGGCCGAGGCTGCCCGGCACGTTGACGCGGCTGGCGTCGATGCCCGAGCTGAAACGGTGGTTGCCGGCGCGGTCGAAGGCGGCCCAGTTGATGCCGGACTCGAAACCTTCCCGCAGCGAGACCTCGACGATCTTCGCCTCCAGCATCACCTGGCGCTCGATGGCGACGCGCGCCGCGCGCAGGTATTGCTCGACCTCGCGCTGCTCGCGCGGCATGGCGCGCACGACGAGCACGCCGCTGTGCGGGGAGAGCACGACCTGGCGGCCCTCGCCGCTGCCGACCACGGCCTTGAGCGCGGCGTCGATCTCCTTCCAGAAGTCGGCCTCCTGCAGCGTGCTGACCTGGCTGCCTTCCTGCGCGCCGGTGGCGGCGGCAGCGCCGCCGCCCGGGGCGGCGGCGACGATGGAGCCGGAGACGACGCGCGTGTCGCTGCGCCCGCTGCGGCGCGCCGAGGGGTAGGCGATCTGGAAGACGCGCGTGCCCAGCGCCGCCGGCTGCACGAAGATGCGCGTGCCCTCGAGGCGGTACTCGAAGCCGTAGAGCTCGCGCATCACGTCCAGCGCCTCGTGCACGCTCACCTCCTTGAGGTTGACGCTCACGGTGCCGGGCAGGTTGGGCGGCAGCAGAACGCTGTAGCGCGAGCCCGAGCCGATGGCCTGGAAGACCTGCGCCGCCGGCGCGTTGGTGACGACGAGGTCGAAGCGCTGCTCGGGCAGCGGCGCGGCCGCCGCCGGCAGCGCGCCGGGGGCGCTGACGAGTGCGTCGCGCACCCGCTCGGGCACGCGCGGCGGCGTGCGCTCGGCACGCGCTTCGGCCAGCGCGGCATCGATCGCCGAACGCGTGGACTGCGGCGCCGGGCCGAGCTGGCAGGCGGCGAGCAGAGCGCACGCGAGGGCGCCGAGGGCGCGTGCAGCGCCGGCCGACTGGGGCGCGCTCGGCAACCTCGGCACGAGCGCGCAGGCGTTTCGCACGAGGGGCAGGATTCGCAGGGGATTCATGGCTTGGCGCCTGGTTCTGGTCGGCTGGGCGGGGTCCCGGGGCGCGGCACGCCGGGCGGCGCGGGCGTTGGCGTTGGCGTCGACATGGGCGTAGGCGCAGTCGTCGGCGGCATCGGCGACGGGCTGCTGCCCGCAGCGGCGCCGCTGGTGGAGGCGGCAGGCGCGAGCAGCGCGAGGAATTCGCTTCGGCCGTCGCCATGGCGCAGCCAGGCGCCATGGCGCGTGACGGACACGAGGCGCGCGCCGTGCGGGCCGCTGCCCGGGGCCCACCATTGCCCGTCGATCAGCGCCATCGGCCGAGTGCCCAGGCGCAGGCCCTGCAGGCCTTGCCGGCCCTGCGTGCCGGCTGGGGCCGCGGCGGCGGGCGAGGAAGCGGCCGACGTGCGAGCCTGGCTCGCCGCGGCCGCGCTGTCGGCGGTGCCGGCCGCATGCGGCGGCTTGAATGGTGCCGAGGGGCCGAGCGCGCAGGCGCCGCCCGGCACCGACAGCAGGAGCAGCGCCGACAGCGAGAGCACGGCTGCCCCTGCCGCCCGCGCCGCGCGCGCCGGCCGCGCCGTCGAACCCGCCAGCTTCCCGCGCGCGCTCACAACGCGATCCATGTGCGCTGCGGCGCGACGATGACGAAGCCGAGCGTGGCGTGCACGGCGATGCCGTCGCCCGAGGAGAGGCGCACGCGCTCGATGCGCAGCGGCGCCAGGCGCTCGGCCAGCACCTGCATGGCCGCGCCGAGATCGGCCACCTCGCCGGCCAGCGTCAGTTCGTAGCGGTGGCGGTACAGCGTTGCCGCGGCCGCCGGCGCCGCCGGGTCGGTCGCGGCTGCCGCCACGACGGCGGCTGCCGTCGCCGGCACGCCGGCACCGTTGGCAGCACTTGCGCCATGCGCACGGTCGGCACCATCGCCTGCCGCACCGGCGGTCACGGCAGCCGCGTCGATCTCCTGCACGCCCTGGTCGCGCAATGCCACCACGCGCACGGGCTGGCCGGCGAGCGCACGCTGCATCCACGCACCCAGCGATTCGCTGCGCAGGCCGCCCGTGCCGCGCCGGCGCAGTTCCCACTCCACCGCGGCCAGACGCGACTCGAGTGCCGCCTGCTCCTGCGCGAGCTGTTCGGTCCGGGCCTGTTCGGCGGCGGCGGCGGCCTCGGTTTCGGCGTCGAGGGCGCTGGCGACCACCTGGCGCTGTTCGCGCATCGGCAGCACGACCAGGAATTCCGCGGCCATCAGTGCCGCCAACGCCAGCGCCAGCAACGCCAGTCGCTCGCGCGAGGGCATCGTGTCCAGCAGCTCCTGCGCCTGGCGCCAGCGCGCGACCAGCCCCGCCGCGGCAACGGCCAGGGCTTTCATCGGTCGGCCTCCGCTGCGGCCGCATGCGAGGCGAGCACGAAGCGGTGCGTGGGCGCCGGCGCGGGCGCATCTTCTGCTGCCGCGGGGGCGTCGTCGGGTTCGAGGCGCAGCGTCTGCAGGCCCAGGCCGCGCAGCGGCTCGGCGAGCGCCAGGCGGCGCGCAAATTCGGCCAGCGCCAGCGGGTCGAGCGTACCGCCGCGGATGCGCAGGCCCGCGCTGCCGTGCAACTCCACCTCGGTGAGCCACATCGTCTCGGGCAGCGCGGCGACGATGCGCTGCAGCGTGGCCGCCGGTTGCGCCGGCACGGCGCCATCGGCGCGCACCGCGGCGAGCCAGGCCTCGCGTTCGTCGACCTGGGCGCGCAGGCGCGAGAGGGCCGTGGGCGCGGCGCCTTCGGTGGCGGCCTCGGTGGCTTCGCCGCCGCTGGCCGCGGCAGCGGTCGCGGCGAGCGCGCGCCGCGTCAGCTGCTGCTCGACCAGGCCGTGCAGCAGCACCAGCGCCGCGGCGGCGGCCAGCGCGGCGAGTGCCGTGCCGCTGCGCACCAGGGGTTCGGCGGGCTGCAGCCGCGGGTCGAGCAGATTGACGTTCTGCATCAGGGCGACTCCTGGCGCAGTGCGCCGCCGATGGCGAGCAGGTAGTCGCGCCCTTGCGGCAGGTCCAGCACGGCGCCGCCGCTCACCTCCACGTGCTGCGCGACGTCGTAGACCTGCACGCGCTGGGCGATCTGCAGGCCCAGCTGGTCGGCCAGCTGCGCCGGCTCGAGCACCGAGGCGAGCCAAAGCGTCTCGAGGTCGACGCCGGAGAACTGGCGCGAGAAGGCGTCCGCGGTGCGCTGGATTTCCAGCGCCAGCCGTTCCATCAGCGGCGAGGGTTCGGTTTCGCTCGAGCCGACCAGTTGCGCGGCCGGAATGTCCAGCTGGCGAAACGAGCACAACTCGCGCCGCCAGATCAGCGCCAGGCGGGTGGAGCGGATGCCCACGTAGAGGAATGCGTGCGCGACGTCGCCGGCGGCCAGCACCGAGAGATTGCGCATCGCCATCTCGGGAATGTCGACGGCCGCAAGCGGCAACTGGGCACTCTTGCAGCACTCCACCCAGGCCGTCACCGGCTCCTGCGGCGAGGCGACGACGAAGCAGGTGTTGCGCTGGCTGCCGGCCTGCGCGGGCAGGTGCAGCAGGGCGATGGCCGCATCTTCGACCGGGAAGTCCAGCGCATCGGCGACCTGCCAGCGCGCGGCTTCGCGCAACTCGCCGCGCTCGAGCGGCGGCGGCTCGATCGGCAGCACGCGGTACTCGGCACCGCGCAGCACGACATTGGCGCGCATGGCGCGCGCCGCGCTGGCGCGCCAGCCGCGCAGCGCGGCGCTTTGCGCCGGCACCGGGGCCGGGGGCATCAGCTGCACGCGCGGGCGCGTGCCGCCGGGCAGGGCCAGCGCGCCCAGCAACGCCGTCTCACCCGCGTGCACGCCGAGCCAGGGGGCCTGCGCGGCGCGGGCGCGGTGACGGTTCACGAAGTCATGGACAAAGGACACGCTCGGCCTGGACGCAGAAACTGCGCTACCCGGCCAGTCTAGGAAGGGCCCGTGCGGCGCACGGGCGGAAAAGGGCGCGAATGGCGGCGCAGTTCGAGGCGAGCTGGTGCAGCCCGCCCGGCTCGTGTCGAGGTGGCGTCGCTCGTCCGGTTGAGCCGATACCCGGCAATGAGCCTGCACGGGTCGGCTTTTCGCCTTCGCCCGCCGCAACGGGGCGCGTACAACCGCAGCTTGAGCATGAGCCACGTCTCACCCTTCCACGCACGACGCCCGCCGCGCAGGGCCTGCCCGTGAGCAACCCGCAGATGCTGCTGGTGCTGATGCTGGCGCAGCAGGGGTTGGTGGGCATCCTCTGGCTGGGTGTGGCGAGCCTCGGCCTGGCGCGACGGCCGGCCCTGCACTGGGGTGCAGCGACCTGGGTACTGGCTGCCAGCCTGACCCTCGTGGCGCTGCGCGACGGCGTGCTCAGCCCATGGCTGGGGTATCTGCTGGCCAACACGCTCGGCTTCGTCGCCTACGCCTTGCTGCGCCGCGGCGTGCAGGCGTTCTGCGATCTGCCGCGCACAGACGGTGCACAGGCCGCAGCCGTGGCCCTGGGTGCGGGGGTGCTGGCCGTGGCCATCGGCCAAGGGGGCTCGCCGGCGCTGTGGGCTAGCATCACCTCGGCCACGCTGGCCTGGATCCTGCTGGCCGCTGCGCGCGACGGCCTGCACGGCCTGCGCGCCGAACTCGGCGGCATCAAGGCCTGGGCGTGCGCGGCGCCGCTGGTGTTGGCCGGTGCGTTGTTCGTCGTGCGCGCCGTGCTGGCGCTGGCCTGGACCGGCGAGGCCGGACGCCCGGTGTCCGCCGGCGGCGGCTTCAACACCGCGCTCGGCCTGGCAGTGCTGGTGCTGTCGCTGCTCGTGCACCTGGGCCTGGGTGCGATGGTGGTGATGCGCACGGTGCAGCACCTGCAGGCGCAATCCGACCGCGACGCGCTGACCGGCGCACTCAACCGTCGCGGGTTGGCGGCCTGGCATGAACGCCACTTCGGCCGCACCCCAAGGCACCGCGTCTACGCGCTGCTGCTGCTGGACATCGACCACTTCAAGCAGGTCAACGACCGGCACGGCCACGAAAGCGGCGATGCGGCGCTGGTCGCAGTGGCGCGCGCGCTGCACGCCGTGTTGCGGCCCGCCGACGCCGTGGCCCGCACCGGCGGCGAGGAGTTCTGCGTCGTGCTGCCGGACATGAACGGCGAGGCCGCGCTGGCGACCGCCGAGCGCTTGCGCCTGGCCATCGGCAACACGCCCGTACGCGCGCATGAGACGACCCTGCGCCTGACCTGCAGCGTGGGGATCAGCGGCCCCAACCCGGCCGGGCTGCCGCTGGCCGAAGCCATGCGTCGCGCCGACCGGGCCATGTACGAGGCCAAGGCGCAGGGCCGCAACCGCGCGGTGGCGTGGCAGCCGCTGCCGGCGGCTGCGGCCGACGCGTGACGAGAGGGCACGGCGGCGGCCTGTCAGCCTGTCATTGCCGCATCTGCGCGGGCAGTGCCGTCACGATCTGCGGAAACAGCCAGATCAGCCCCACCGCGGCGATCATGAGCAGGAAGAAGGGCAGCGTGACCTTGGCGATCCAGCCGATCTCGCGCTTCGTCATGCCCTGCAGCACGAAGAGGTTGAAGCCGACCGGCGGCGTGATCTGCGCCATCTCGACGACGAGGACGACGAAGATGCCGAACCACAGCGGGTCGATGCCGGCCTTCTGGATCGTCGGCAGGATCACGCCCATCGTCAGCACGACCATGCTGATGCCGTCGAGGAAGCAGCCGAGCAGGACGTAGAAGAGCATCAGCGCCAGCAGCAGCTCGAACTGGCTGAGGCCGAGCGTCGCGATCCACTCGGCCAGGTGGCGCGGCAGGCCGATGTAGCCCATGCTCAGCGTCAGGAAAGCGGCGCCGGAGAGGATGAGGGCGATCATGCAATACAGGCGCGTGCCGCCGAGCAGGCTCTCCTTGAACGTGGCCCAGCTGAGCGAGCCCTGCACGGCGGAGATGACGAGGGCGCCGAGCACGCCGATGGCGGCGGCCTCGGTGGCGGTGGCGATGCCGCTGTAGATGCTGCCCAGCACCGCGACGATGAGCAGGATCACGGGGATGAGGTGGCGCGATTCGTACAGCCTGGCGGCGAGGCCGAGGTGCGAGTCCGCGGGCGGCACCAGGGTCGGGTTGCGCCAGGCCCAGTAGACGAGGTAGCCGGAGAAGAGCCCGGCCAGCATGACACCGGGCAGCACGCCGGCAATGAACAGCTGCGCGATCGAGACCTCGGCGCTGACGCCGTAGACGATCATGATGATCGAGGGCGGGATCAGCAGGCCGAGCGTGCCGGCGCCGGCGAGCGAGCCGATGCTGATGCCTTCCGGGTAGCCGCGGCTCTTCAGCTCCGGCAGGCTCATCTTGCCGATGGTGGCGCAGGTGGCGGCACTGCTGCCCGAGACGGCGGCGAAGATGGCGCAGCCGACGACATTGACATGCAGCAGGCGCCCGGGCAACGCCTGCATCCACGGCGCCAGGCCGCGGAACATGTCCTGGGAGAGGCGCGTGCGGAACAGGATCTCGCCCATCCACACGAACAGCGGCAGCGCCGTCAGCGTCCAGCTGCTGGCGCTGCCCCAGATGGTGACGGCCATCGCGTCGCCGGCCGGCCGGCTGCTGAACAGCTGCATGCCGATCCAGGCCACGCCCGAGAGCGTGAGCCCGATCCACACGCCGCTGCCGAGGATGACGAAGAGCGCCGCGACGAGCAGCAGCGTGATGGCGATGTCAGACATGGCTCATTCGTTGCGCGTCGCCTCGTCGCTGGCGACCTGCACGCGCTGGCCGCGCAGCTCGAGCACCAGCTCATCGACGAAGGCCACGAGCAGGATCAGGCTGCCGGCCGCCATCGCCAGCTGCGGCAGCCACAGCGGCGTGGCGTCGTTGCCGGTGGAGATGTCGTTGAACAGCCGGCTTTGCCAGGCCAGGCGCGCGCTGTACCAGGCGAAGAGCGCGGCCAGGGCCACCGCCGCGGACAGCGCCCAGATCTCGAGGCCGCGCCGCGCGCCGCCCTTCAGCGCCGAGAGCAGCAGCGTGACGCGGATGTGCTCGTTGCGCTTGAGCGTGTGCGCCAGCGCCAGGAAACCGCTGCCGGCCATCAGGTAGCCGGCGTAGGCATCGGTACCCGGCACGTGGAAGTGCAGCAGGCGGCTGCCGATGGACAGCAGCACCATGGCCAGCAACGCGATCATGAAAAGGGCCGCCAGCCAGGCGGCCCCGTCGTACAGCCCGTCGAGCAGCTTGCGCAAGGCGTGGCCTGGCGTGGTGGCGCCGGTCGCGGAGTGGCGGCTACTTCATGTAGGCGTCGACGAGCTGCTTGCCTTCGGGGCCGGCCTTGTCGAGCCACTCCTTGAGCATCGTGTCGCCGACCTTCCTCATGTCCCCCTTGAGCTGCGCGGAGGGCGGCAGGATCTGCATGCCGCCGCCCTTGAGCTTGTCCAGGCTCTCGCCGTTGGCCTTCTTGCTGGCCGCGAGGCCGCGTACTTCGGCATCGGCGGCGGCCTTCAGCACCGCCGCCTTGCTGGGCGCGTCGAGGGCTTCGAAGGCGGCCTTGTTGACGATGACGGCGTTCTTGGGCAGCCAGGCCTGCGTGTCGTACCAGTACTTGACGTGCTCGTGCAGCTTGGCGTCCCAGCCGGTGGAGCCGCTGCTCATCATGCTTTCGGCGACGCCGGTGGCAAAGGCCTGGCTCACCTCGGCGGCCTGCACGGTGACGGGCTGCGCGCCCACGAGCTCGGCGATGCGGCTGGTGGCGGGGCTGTAGGCGCGCCACTTCATGCCCTTGAGGTCGGCGGCGCTGGCCAGCGGCTTCTTGCTGTAGATGCCTTGCGGCGGCCACGGCACGGCGTAGAGCACCAGCATGCCCTGCTCGGCGAGCTTCTTGTCCAGCAACGGCTTCTGGGCCCGCCACAGCTTCATCGCCGCGTCGTAGCTGTCGGCCAGGAAGGGCATGCCGTCGGCACCGAAGATCGGCCACTCGTTCTGGAAGTTGACGAGCAGGATCTCGCCGATCTGTGCCTGCCCGCCCTGCACGGCGCGCTTGATCTCGGGCGCCTTGAACAGCGAAGCGCCCGGGTGCACGGTGATCTTCAGCTTGCCGCCGGTGGCCTTGTCCACGTCGCCAGCGAACTCGACGAGGTTGACGGTGTGGAAGTTGGTGGCCGGGTAGGCGGCGGGCAGGTCCCACTTGGTCTGCGCCTGCGCCGGGGCGAAGGCCGCGGCGAGAGGGAGGGCGGCTGCGGCAAGCAGCGCGCGGCGGATGGTGGTCATGGACGAAGCTCCTCGGGAAAGCCAGGGGTGCGTGCGAAATCGAACCGCTAGGATAGGGCGAGGCCGGTGGTCGCCCCGATCGGGCCTTCCCTGACAGAGGTGGACACCCGCAGCGCCATGCTCGGCATTCTGATGCTCGATACGCAATTCCCACGCCTGCCGGGCGACGTGGGGAATGCGGGCAGCTTCACGTCGTGCGCGGTGCGCCACCGCGTCGTGCGCGGCGCGAGTCCGGCGGCGGTGGTGCGGGGCGACGATGCGGCGCTGCTCGAGCCTTTCGTCGAGGCCGGGCTCGCCCTCGTCGCCGAAGGTGCTCGCGCGCTCGGCACGAGCTGCGGTTTCCTCGCGCGCTGGCAGCGCGAATTGCAGGCCGCGCTGCCGGTGCCGGTGTGGAGCTCCAGCCTGCTGGTGCTGGCCGACGAGGCCCGCGGGCAACGCTGCGGTGTCATCACCATCGAGGCGGCTTCGCTCACGCCGCGCCACTTCGAAGCCGTGGGCGGCGATGCGGCGACGCCGGTGGAGGGCATCACGCCGGGCTCGGCCCTGCATCGCACGCTGCTCGAGGACCTGCCCGTGCTGGATGCGGCCGACGCCGAGGCGCAGGTGCTGGCCGCCGGCACGCGGCTGCTGCGGCGCCACCCGGAGCTGCAGGCGCTGGTGCTCGAGTGCACCAACCTGCCGCCCTATGCACCGGCGCTGCGCCGCGCCACCGGGCTACCGGTGTTCGACGTGGTCTCGATGCTTCAGGGGCGCATGGCGCGCATGGCGGGGATGAAGGGGATGGAGGGGACGGAGAGGATCGCGGGCGCAGCGGGCACGGCGGGCATGGAGGGGAGCGCGCGGCCGGCGGCCACGGTGGAGCGGGGCAACCGATGAACCTGCGCTTCGTCGAGGCCTTCTATTGGGCGGTGATGCTGAAGAGCGTGACGCGCGCCTCCGAGAAGCTCTTCGTCACGCAGTCGGCGATGTCCAGCCGCATTGCCGCGCTCGAAGAAGAGCTCGGCGTGCTGCTGCTCGACCGCCGCGACAAGCAGTTCCGCCTCACCGCCGCGGGTGCGCGCTTCCACCGCCATGCCGAGCGGCTGCTGAACCTGCAGCGCGAGATCCGCAGCGAGCTGGGCAGCGGCGGCGCGGCGCGCGAGAGCGTGCTGCGCGTCGGCGTGATCGAGTCGGTGCTGCACAGCTGGCTCATCGAGTGGGTGCAGGCGCTGCGCGCCGAGCAGCCGGCGCTGCAGCTCGAGCTGACGGTGGAGACGACACCGGTGCTGATGGACCAGATGCGCCGCGGCACCGCCGACCTCGTGCTCGCCGCGCTGGCGGTGGAGGGCCAGGGCATCGAGACGCGTGCGCTGGCACCGATGCCGATGGTCTTCGTCGGCCGAAAAGCGGGGCGCATGGCTGGGCGCCGGCCGCCGCGCCGCACCCTGGCCGAGCTGACCGGCGAGAGCGAACTGCTCACCTTCCAGCGCGGCTCGCAGCCGCACGTGGCGCTGCTGGCCCAATGCCGCAAGCACGGCATCGATGCGCCGCGTGTGCACTGCATCTCGTCGATCTCGGCGATGGTGGAACTGGTGGAGCAGGGCTTCGGCATCGCCACGCTGCCCGCTGCCGCCGTGGCGCGCCTGGCGCTGCACCGGCCGCTGGCTGCCGTGCGCACCGATGTCGAATTGCAGCCGCTGCCCATCCACCTGAGCTGGCGCGACGACCCCGCCACGCCGCTGGTGGCGCGCGCGGCGGAGTCGGCGCTGGTCTTCGGCCGGCCAGCGACGGTGAGGGCAGCGAGCGCAGCGCGTGCGGCGCGGAATGCGCGCGATGCGCGTTCGGCAGTCACCGACGCCACGCTCCGGTCCTCATCGAAAAAGTCGATCAAGGCATAGAGAAACTTCTCGTTGGCCGTGGCGGCGCGGGCGCTTCAACATCCGCCCCCATGCCGACCGACCCACCACACTCAGCGTCCGCCAATCGGGCCGGCCAGGCCGGGCATGGCGGTAAGGACGATCGCGCCGATCACGCCGATCGCGCCGATCATGCCGCCGCTGGCATCAGCGCCGCGAGCCACCCCGCCGAACTGCGCGCCGCCTTCCGCGCCGCGCGCTGGAGCAGCCACACCGGCGGCCTGGCCGAGCGCCACGTGCAGGGCAACGTCGTCATCGTGCCGCGC
The DNA here is from genome assembly GCA_016223165.1 of Burkholderiales bacterium. GTDB lineage: Bacteria > Pseudomonadota > Gammaproteobacteria > Burkholderiales > Burkholderiaceae_C > Rubrivivax. The sequence goes on along the minus strand of JACRPO010000009.1, from coordinate 569,824 downwards.
GAGGCGGCGCAGCACTTCCTGCTCTACTGCCAGCGCAACCCCAAGCCGTGCCCCCTGCTGGCCGTGGGCGATGCGGGCGACCCGCGGCTGCCATCGCTCGCGCCCGATATCGACATCCGCACCGACCTGCCGCGCTACCGCGTCTGGCGCGACGGCCAGCTCGCCGGCGAGCGCACCGACATCACGCCGCTGTGGCGCGACGATCTCGTCACCTTCGTCATCGGCTGCTCGTTCAGCTTCGAGCAGGCGCTGATGGACGACGGCATCCGGCTGCGCCACGTGCAGCTGGGGCGCAACGTGGCGATGTTCCGCACGAACATCGCCACCACGCCGGCCGGGCCCTTCGCCGGGCCGCTGGTGGTGACGATGCGCCCGCTGGCGCCGGCCGCGGCCATCCGCGCCGTGCAGGTCACCTCGCGCTTCCCGGCCGTGCACGGCGCGCCGGTGCATATCGGCGAGCCGGCGCAGATCGGCATCGCAGACCTCGCGCAGCCCGACTACGGCGACGCCGTGCCCGTGCTGCCCGGCGAGCTGCCGGTGTTCTGGGCCTGCGGTGTCACGCCGCAGGCGGCGCTGGCGCAGGCGAGGCTGCCCTTTGCCATCACGCACGCGCCGGGCGCGATGCTCGTCACCGATCTCTTCAACCAGCAACTGGCCAGCTTCTGAGCCGCCATGGAGACCCGCATGAACCGCAAGACTTTCCTGGCCACGCCGATCGCGATCAGGATCGCAAACACGATGGCGCTCACGACGGCGCTCACGATGGCGCTCGGCCTGCTCGCCGCCGCGCCGGTGCTGGCGCAGACGAAGTGGGACCTGCCCTCGGGCTACGGCGTCAATACCTTCCAGGTGCAGAACCTGCAATGGTTCGCCGACGAGGTGGACAAGGCCACGGCCGGCAAGCTGAAGATCACGCTGCACCCGGGCGCTTCGCTCTTCAAGGCCAACGAGATCAAGCGCGCCGTGCAAACGGGGCAGACGCCGATCGGCGAATTCATCCTCTCGGGCGCGGCGAACGAAAACCCGCTCTTCGGCATCGACTCCATCCCTTTCCTCGCCACCACCTACCCCGAGGCGAAGAAGCTCAACGACGCCTCGCTGCCGGCGCTGGCGAAGCTGCTCGCCGGCCAGGGAATGAAGCTGCTCTACACCGTGCCCTGGCCCGGGCAGTCGCTGTACAGCAAGAAGCCGGTGGCCACCCTCGGCGACCTGAAGGGCACCAAGATGCGCGCCTACAACCCGGCCACCACGCGCATTGCCGAGTTGATCGGCGCGCAGCCGGTGACCATCCAGCTGGCCGAGCTGCCGCAGGCGCTGGCCACCGGTGGCGTCGACAACTTCCTCACCAGCAGCGCCAGCGGCGTGGACAGCAAGCTGCACGAGCAGGTCAAGCACTTCTACGACGTGAGCGCCTGGCTGCCGCGCAATGCGGTGGTGGTGAGCCTGAAGGCCTATGACGCGCTCGACGCCGGCACGCAGGCCGCGGTGCTGAAGGCGGCCGCCGCCGCGGGTGAGCGCGGCTGGAAGGTCAGCCAGCAGAAGGACGACGAGTACCTGAAGGAACTGGTCGTGCGCGGCATGGTCGTGGACCGCAGCAGCCCGCGCCTGAAGGGCGAGCTGAAGGCCATCGGCGAGCGCATGACGGGCGAGTGGCTCAAGCAGGCCGGCGCCGACGGCCAGGCCATCGTCGACGCCTACCGCAAGTAGACCTCGCGCCGAAGCTTCGACGAGAGCGCCACCATGCGCCGCACGCTGGACCTCTTCTACCGCGCGCTGATGGGCCTGGCGGCGCTGGCCATGCTCGGCTCCTTCGTCGCGGTGATGCTCGGCATCGTCGACCGCCAGTTCGCCTGGGGCCTGCGCGGGCTCGATGCCTACGCCGGCTATGCCATCGCCGCGGCGCTCTTCCTCGCGCTGCCGGGCACCTTGCAGCGCGGCGAGCACATCCGCGTCACGCTGATCCTGCAGCGCATGCCGGCGGCCTGGCGCGCGGGCTTCGAGTGGTGGTGCCTGGCCGCGGCGCTGGCGCTCAGCGTCGCGCTTGCTTTCTACGCCACGCGCATGGTGTGGGTCTCGCGCATGACGAACGATATCTCGCAGGGCTCGGACGCCACGCCGCTGTGGCTGCCGCAGATCGCGATGGCGCTCGGCTGCATCGGCCTGGCGCTCGCCTTCGCCGATGCGTTGCTGGCGCGTGCCCGCCGGCGACCTTTCTTCCGCGAAGCCGTGGCCGGCGAGACGGCGCACGCCGAATAAGCTGTCGAAACCGAGCGTCGAAACCGAGGCGGACTTCGCAATGGACATCCTCACCGCCGCCTTGCTCATCGCGCTGCTCATCGCCGTGCTCGCCTCGGGCCTGTGGATCGGCCTCACGCTGCTCGGCGTGGCCGTGGTGGCGATGCAGTGGTTCACCAGCCGCCCGGTCGGCGACAGCATGGTCTTCACCATCTGGGGCAGCACGAGCAGCTGGACGCTGACGGCGCTGCCGCTCTTCCTGTGGATGGGCGAGATCCTGTTCCGCAGCCGCCTCACGGCCGATCTCTTCAAGGGCCTGGCGCCCTGGCTCAACCGCATCCCCGGGCGGCTGCTGCACGCCAACGTCATCGGCTGCGGCATCTTCGCGGCGGTCTCGGGCAGCAGTGCGGCCACCTGCGCCACCATCGGCAAGATCACGCTGCCCGAGCTGAAGAGCCGCGGCTACCCCGACGCCATCGCGATGGGCTCGCTCGCCGGTGCCGGCACCTTCGGCCTCCTGATCCCGCCCTCGATCATCATGATCGTCTACGCGGTGGCCACCGATGTTTCCATCGCCAGGCTCTTCGTCGCCGGCGTCATGCCCGGCCTGATGCTGATGGCGATCTTCTCGGGCTACCTCATTCTCTGGGCGCTGCGCAACCCGACGCAGGTGCCGGCGGCCGATGCCGAGATGACGCTGGCGCAGAAGCTCGCCGCCGGCCGCCATCTGATCCCGGTGGTGGCGCTGATCGCGCTCGTCATCGGCAGCATCTACAGCGGCCTGGCCACGGCCACCGAATCGGCCGCACTCGGCGTGGCCGGAGCGCTGGTGCTGAGCGCGATCGAGCGCTCGCTCACCTGGAAGAGCTTCAGCGAAGGCCTCACCGCCGCCTGCCGCGTCTACTGCATGATCGGCCTCATCCTCGCCGGTGCCTCGTTCCTCACGCTGGCGATGGGCTTCATCGGCCTGCCGCGCGAGATCGCCGCCTTCATCGGCGGCTTGAAGCTCTCTCCCTTCATGCTGCTCTTGCTGCTGATGGGCTTCTTCATCGTGCTCGGCTGCTTTCTCGACGGCATCAGCATGGTCGTGCTGACGATGGCCGTGCTGCTGCCCACGGTGCAGGCGGCCGGCATCGACCTGCTGTGGTTCGGCATCTTCGTCGTGCTGGTGGTCGAGATGGCGCAGATCACGCCGCCGGTGGGCTTCAACCTCTTCGTGCTGCAAGGCCTCACCGGGCGCGAGCTGCCCTACCTGGCGAAGACGGCGCTGCCCTTCTTCGGCCTGCTGGTGCTGGCCGTCCTGCTGATCTATCTCTTCCCGCTGACCGTGCTCTGGCTGCCCGGTCTGATGTAAACCCCGAAACCCGCAGGCGCCGCCGGGCTGCGAAGATGGCACCGGTGCGGCCGCCGCATGCACCCGCCGCGACAAGGACTCTTCGAGATGAATGCGCAACCCGCCCGCTGGCAGTTCTGGATCGACCGCGGCGGCACCTTCACCGACATCGTCGGCCGGGCGCCGCCAGGCGCCTTGCCTGGCTCGCCCGAGGGCGGGCTGGTGACGCTGAAGCTGCTGTCCGAGAACCCGGAGCAATACCGCGATGCGGCGGTCGAAGGCATGCGTCGCCTGCTCGGCCTGCGCACCGGCGAGGCCATCACGCCCGAGCGCGTGGAGTGCGTGAAGATGGGCACCACGGTGGCCACCAACGCGCTGCTCGAGCGCAAGGGCGACCGCACGCTGCTCGTCACGACGCGGGGCTTCCGCGATGCGCTGCGCATCGCCTACCAGGCGCGGCCCAAGCTCTTCGAGCGCCACATCGTGCTGCCGGAGTTGCTGTACGAGCGTGTCATCGAGGCTGAGGAGCGCGTCGGCGCGCATGGCGACGTGCTGGTGCCGCTGGACGAGGCGCACCTGCGCGAGCGCCTGTGGGCGGCCTTCGACGCCGGCATCCGCAGCGTCGCCATCGTCTTCATGCACGGCTACCGCTTCACGGCGCACGAGCAGGCCGCGGCGCGCATCGCGCGCGAGCTCGGCTTCACGCAGGTGAGCGCGAGCCACGAGGTGAGCCCGCTGATGAAGCTGGTGTCGCGCGGCGACACGACGGTGGTCGACGCCTACCTGAGCCCGATCCTGCGCCGCTATGTCGACCAGGTGGCGAGCCAGATGCCGGGCGTGCGCCTGTTCTTCATGCAGAGCAGCGGCGGCCTCACCGAGGCGCACCACTTCCAGGGCAAGGACGCCATCCTCTCCGGCCCGGCCGGCGGCATCGTCGGCATGGTGCGCACGGCGGTGGCGGGCGGCCACCACAAGGTCATCGGCTTCGACATGGGCGGCACCAGCACCGACGTCAGCCACTATGCCGGCGAGTTCGAGCGCGCTTTCGAGACGCTGGTGGCCGGCGTGCGCATGCGCGCGCCGATGATGAGCATCCACACCGTCGCTGCCGGCGGCGGCTCGATCCTCGCCTTCGACGGTGCGCGGTTGCGTGTCGGGCCCGAGAGCGCCGGCGCGAACCCGGGGCCGGCAAGCTATCGCCGCGGCGGGCCGCTGGCCGTGACCGACGCCAACGTCATGCTCGGCAAGATCCAGCCGGCGCACTTCCCGAAGGTGTTCGGGCCCAAAGCCGACGAAGCGCTCGATCGTGACGGCGTGGTCGCGAAGTTCGAGGCCCTGGCCGCGAAGGTGCGCCAGGACACGGGGCGTGATGCGACACCCGAATCGCTGGCCGAAGGCTTCCTGCAGATCGCCGTGCAGAACATGGCGAACGCCATCAAGCGCATCTCGGTGGCGCGCGGCTACGACGTCACGCAGTACACGCTGCAGTGCTTCGGCGGCGCCGGTGGCCAGCATGCCTGCGGGGTGGCCGACGCGCTGGCGATGAGCCGCGTCTTCGTGCATCCGCTGGCCGGTGTGCTGAGCGCCTACGGCATGGGCCTGGCCGACCAGATTGCGATGCGCGAGGCGAGCATCGAGCTGCCGCTGGACGAAGCCGGCCTCGCCGCGGCCGAGCTGCGCCTCGCGCAACTGGGCGAGGCGGCGCGCGACGAGGTGGCGAGCCAGGGCGTGGCGCGAGAGGTGATCGAGCTGCGCCGCAACATCCACGTGCGCTACCAGGGCACCGACACCGCGCTCGTCGTGCCCTGCACCGAGATGGCAGGCATCCGGCGCGACTTCGAGGCCGGCTACCGCCAGCGCTTCGCCTTCCTGATGCCCGACCGCATGCTCGTCATCGAGGCCGTGTCGGTCGAGGCCGTGGGCCCGGGCGAGCGGCATGCGGCGGCCGCGACGAGCGAAGAGCCGGCGCCTTCGCATCCGCAGCCCGATGCCACCGTGCGCATGCACGCCGGCCGCTGGCGGGAGGCGGGCCTCTTCGTGCGCGAGTCGCTGCAGGCCGGCGCGCTGATCGACGGGCCGGCCATCATCGCCGAGAAGAATGCGACCACCGTCGTCGAGCCGGGCTGGCAGGCGCGGCTGATGGCGGCCGGGCCGATCGAGCTGCAGCGCGTCGTGGCGCGCGCCACGCAGCACGCGATCGGCACCGACGCCGACCCGGTGATGCTGGAGGTCTTCAACAACCTGTTCATGAATATCGCCGAGCAGATGGGCCTGAGGCTGCAGAACACGGCCTACAGCGTCAACATCAAGGAGCGGCTCGACTTCTCCTGTGCGCTCTTCAGCGAAGCCGGCGAGCTGATCGCCAACGCGCCGCACATGCCCGTGCACCTGGGCAGCATGAGCGAGAGCATCAAGACGGTGATCGCGCGCAACCCAGGCATGCAGCCGGGCGACATCTACGTGCTCAACGACCCCTACAACGGCGGCACGCACCTGCCCGACGTGACAGTGGTGACGCCGGTGTATCTCGAAGCGCAGGATGCGAAGCCCAGTTTCTACGTCGCCAGCCGCGGCCACCATGCCGACATCGGCGGCAGCACGCCGGGCTCGATGCCGCCCTTCAGCAAGACCATCGACGAAGAGGGCGTGCTCTTCGACAACTTCCTGCTCGTGCGCGGCGGCCAGTTGCGCGAGGCGCAGCTCTTCGAGCAGCTGCGCTCGGGCCGCTACCCGGCCCGCAACCCGCAGCAGACCACGGCCGACCTGCGCGCCCAGATCGCCGCCAACGAGAAGGGCGTGTCGGAGCTGAAGGCGATGGTCGCGCAGTTCGGCCGCGCCACCGTGGCCGCGTACATGAAGCACGTGCAGGACAACGCGGAGGAGAGCGTGCGCCGCGTCATCACGGCGCTGAAGGACGGCGCCTTCGCGCTCGACCTCGACAACGGTGCGCACATCGCGGTGAAGGTGACGGTCCATCAGGCGCGGCGCGAGGCGACCATCGACTTCAGCGGCACGAGCGCGCAGCTGTCCAACAACTTCAACGCCCCCAAGGCGGTGACGATGGCGGCGGTGCTCTACGTCTTCCGCACGCTCGTGAACGACGAGATCCCGCTCAACGCCGGTTGCCTGAAGCCGTTGCAGGTCATCGTGCCCGAGGGCTGCATGCTCAACCCGCGCCATCCGGCCGCCGTGGTGGCGGGCAACGTCGAGACCTCGATGTGCGTGACCAACGCGCTCTACGGCGCGCTCGGCGTGATGGCGGCCAGCCAGTGCACGATGAACAACTTCACCTTCGGCAACGAGACGCACCAGTACTACGAGACCATCTCCGGCGGCAGCGGCGCCGGTGTCATCCAGGACGACGCCGGCCAGGTGATCGGCGGCTTTCACGGCACCAGCGTCGTGCAGACGCACATGACCAACTCGCGCCTCACCGACCCCGAGGTGCTGGAGTTCCGCTTCCCGGTGCGGCTGGAGGGCTACGAGATCCGCGCCGGCAGCGGCGGCGCCGGGCGCTGGCACGGCGGCGATGGCGGCGTGCGCCGCGTGCGCTTTCTCGAGCGCATGACGGCCAGCATCCTCAGCAACGGCCGCGTCGTGCCGGCCTTCGGCATGGCCGGCGGCGCGCCCGGCGCGCTCGGCATCAACCGCATCGAGCGGCGCGATGGGCGCATCGAGACGCTGGCGCACATCGGCTCGGCGGCGATGGAGCCGGGCGACCTGTTCGTGATCGAGACGCCCGGCGGCGGCGGCTACGGCCCGGTGGCGGCGACGGCGAGCGGGCCGTGACGGTGGCGCCGGCGCTGCTGCTGGCGCTCAAGCTGGGCTTGGTTCTCGTCGCGGTGCTGGCGGCTTCGCTGGTGTCGCGGCGCTTCGGGCACGCCGCCGGCGGGCTGCTGGCCGGCATGCCGATGATCGCCGGGCCGATCACCGGCTTGCTGTTGATCGACCTGCCCAACGAGGCCGTGCGCGCCGTCTGCCTGGCGACCCTGGCCTGCCAGCCGGCGATGATCGCCTACCTCGTGGCCCTGGCGCACCTGGCGCGATGGTGGCGGTGGCCGGCCTGCTTGGCGGTGGCGCTGGCCCTGCACTTCGGCTGCGGCGTGCTGCTGCTGATGGCGCCGTTGCCCGAGTGGGGCCGGGTCGCGCTGGCCATCGCAGCCCCGGCGCTCGGCTTGCGGGCAATGCCCTCGGCGGCGCGGCGCGGTGGCCTGGGCGGGCCGGTGGAACTGCCGCGTATCGAGCTCGCCTGCCGCATCGCGGTGGCGCTCGTCGTGGCGGCGGGCGTGCTCTGGGGTGCGCAGCATCTGAGCACCGGCCTGGCCGGCCTGCTGCTGGCCGCGCCGGTGGCTGGCATGGTGCTGCCGGCCTTCACGTTGCCCCGCCACGGCAGCGTGGCCACGGCGGCGTTGCTGGCCGGCTTCGTGCGCGGGCAGATCGGCTTCGTCAGCTTCTTCGTCGTGATGCTGCTGGCGCTGCCCCGCCTGCCCGGCGCGCTGTGTTGGGGTGTGGCGATGCTCGCCTCGGCGGTGCTGCCCTGGGCCTGGGCGTCGCGGCATGCTGCGGCCTCGCGTGCCGCGGGGCCCCGGGACCTGGTCTAGGCCACGTTTGACATAAACGTCCGAGGCAGAGAACTGCCGGGCGTAGAAGACGCACACAGCGGACCGTCCCCTGGGGTTAGGTCGCACGGAGGAACCCTGCCGTCTCGTTCGCGAAAGCGGCAGGCTCGGCGAGAGGTAGCCAATGGCCTGATCGCTCGAAGCGAACGATGCGCTGTGCGGCAAATCTTTCGGCAAAGCGTTTGGGGATGAACGGATCTCCGTCGGCCCACAGAACAAGCACGGGCACATGCTTCGCAGCACGGAGGTAGTCTGCCTCCCAGGAAGCAAATGCACCCGCTGGAACGGACCGGTACAGCCGCAAGATGTTCTGCCTCACGCCAGGCGTGAGGAGGCGATACGCATCTTCAATGTAGCGGGCCGGGATGCGAGGCACTCCGGCGCGATACACAAACCGCATGCCGCGCAGGCTCATCAGCGCCATCATGACTTCGCCAAGTCCGTGGCGACGCCAAGCCTTGGCCCAGAGGTGCCACTTGTAGTCGGGGAAGAACGCTGAGTTGCTGATGACTGCGGCCCGGATCATTTCTGGATGTCGTGCCATCCAGGCCATCGCAAAGATGGCTCCGAAGTCGTGTCCGACGACTGCAATCGGATGTGTGAAGCCGAGTTCTCGCGCCAAAGCTTGCAAGAAGCGAGCTTGGCCAGTCAGCGTGTAGTCGAAGTCCGGCGGTGCTGTTGATCGTCCGTAGCCCGGCAAATCTGGCGCGATACAGCGGAACTGCCTCGAGAGCAGGGCTGCAACCGGTTCCCAAAGAAGTGAAGAGTCAGGATTCCCATGCAAGAACAGCACTGGCTGACCGGACCCAGAGTCTCTGAGGTGAATTTGGCACCCAAGGACGTTCAACATGGACAAGCTGACCGCGATTGGTGATTGGGCGACCTAACGTTTGACTTAAGCGGCGTGCCGAAGGCATGTCCGCTTGAAGGAACTGGAGGGGTACCCCCCGGCCGCAGTTCGACCGGCGATGTTCATCCCGATATGGGTCGCTCAAATTCTGCGGCACCAACAACTCGCATCGGACTCCGCCGGCCGTCCGTTCAGTCACCGGCGAACTGTCGCCCAGATCCCCGGCCAAGGTCAATGCCTCGGAGCCAGTGGCCGAACCCAGCGCCGCCGCCCGCCTTCTGCCGCCGCTGCGCGAGGCCATGCGCGTGCGCCAAGACTCGATTCGCACCGAAATCACCTACGTGCGTGCACTGGTGCGGCGCTTCGTCTTGTTCATGGCAGGCGCCACCCCAGCAACCTGGGCGCGGCGGAAGCGGTGCCGTCCGGCTACGACATCCGCACGCTTGAAGAATCGTGCCGTCGCGCTAGCGCGCCAGCGGCAGCCACCAGCGCGCCAGCACTGCATTCATGCTGAAGCAGATCCAGCCGCTCCACAGCGTGTGGCTCGCGAAGTGCGCGCCGCGCACGAGCTGCGCGGCGCCCAGGACGAGGCCGAGCGCGAGCACCGCGAGCATCCAGCGCCGCGCCGCCACCGGGTGCGCACGGCGCAGCGCGAAGCCGCCGCTGAAGAAGGCGAACGCCGTCGTCGCGTGCCCGGACGGAAAGCAGTGTCCGCCGCCGCCATCGGGCTGCGCGAACGGGCCCAGCTGCAGCCAGTGCGGCACGTGCTGCGCGAGGCCGCCGAATTCGGCCAGGTCCCAGGGGCAACTCGTCAGGCTCTGCTGCTTCACGAGCGGCACCACGGCTGCGCCGGCCAGTGTGGCGAGAAACCACCACAGGCGCTCGTGCCGTGTCAGCGAGGGAGTCAGCGGCCACGCCACGTTGACGGCGAGCAGCAGCGCCAGCGCCCAGCCGAGCTGGCGCGTGCCGTCGTGCAGCAGGGCGCTCAGCCACCAGTCATTGCGCCATGGAAAGCCGTGTGAGCTGGCGAACAGGCGGCTCAGCGGCAGGTCGCCGGCGGCCAGGTCCCATAGCAGCAGGGGCAGCAGGGCCAACGCGGCCAGGAGCATGGGCGACCGTGGGGGCGACAGTGCGGGCGAGAGTGCGGGCGAGAGAGAACCGGCGCGGGCGCGGCTTTCTGCCGCCCGCACGCCTGGCGCCGCGGCGCCGCGGGTAGCGTTAGCCGGCGGCACGGGCCAGATCGACGGGGGCACCGCGCGTGCAACCATGCGTCAGGTCCCACTCGGGCGCGCGCGCGCCCGTCTGCACGTCGAACAGGCCGAGCACGGTGTGGAAGAGGTGGTCGTGGCGCACGCCCGCGCCGCCGGCGTGCCCCTTCAGGCAACCGGCATCGAGGCCGCGCGCTTCGGCAAAGCCGCTCGACAGCCACATCACCATCGGCACCTGTGTCTGCACCTCGGGCGCGAAGGCGAACGGCACGCCGTGCAGGAAGAGCCCGTGCTCGCCGATCGACTCGCCGTGGTCGGACACGTAGATCACGGCGCTGTCGATCTCGGCCGCGCGCGCCTGCAGCCGCGCGATCAGCGCCGCCAGCACGTGGTCGGTGTACAGGAGCGCGTTGTCGTAGGCGTTGACGATGCTTTGTGCATCGCACAGGCGCAGGTCGTCCTGCTCGCAAGCCGGCTGGAAGCGTTTGAAGGCGGCCGGCGCGCGCCGGTGGTAGGCCGGGCCGTGGTTGCCGATCTGGTGCAGGACGATGAACTTCGCGGCCAGGCCGCCTGCGCCGCCGGTGCCGTTCGTGCCGTTCATGCCGCCCGTCGCCGACGCGCCCGCCACGGTGCCCACCGGCAACAAGGCCTCCAGCCCATGCAGCAACCCTTCGTCGTAGCAGCTGGCGCCGGTGCAGGTCCCGGGCGGCGCCAGCGCGGCCACGGTGTCCTGCGCGAAGCCCGCGCACACGCCCTTGCAGCCGGACTGGTTATCGCGCCAGTGCACAGCCACGCCGGCATGCGCGAGCACGTGCAGCAGGTTTTCGCTGCCGTGGATGCGCCGCTCGTCGTACTGCCGCCGGCCGACGGCGGCGAACATGCACGGCAGCGAGGTCTCGGTGTCGGTGCCGCAACTCGTGGCGCCGGCGAAGTTGATGAGCGGCAGGCGCGCCAGTTCCGGCGTCGTCTGGCGCGCGTAGCCGTTGAGCCCCCAGTTGGCCGCGCGCGCCGTCTCGCCGACCACCAGCACCACCACGCGCGGGCGTGGCGCCCTGGCCAGCGTCGGCCCCGGCTGCGCGTCGCGGCCCACGGCCACGAGCGGCCCGGCAGGCTCCTGGCTCGTGCGTCGTGCCAGGGCCGTGGCCGACCAGAGCACGTTGGCGGGGGTCACCAGGTAGCGCAACTCGCGCTGGCTGCGCATCAACGAGGCGAGCGGCTGGAACGCCACCCAGATGGCCGCCACCAGTGCCAGCAGGGCCAGCGCGAGCGCACCGCCGCGTGCGGCCAGCGCCCGCGGCCACGGGCGGCGCGCCAGCGGCAGGCGCATCAGCAGCGCCGCCGGGAGCACCGCACCGAGCAGCAGGGCCGAAGCCAGGCGCAGGCCGACGAGCTCGCTCGCCTCGCCCCAGTGCGTGTGCAGCGCATTGCGCAGCATGCTCGGGTCGATGAAGGTACCGAAGCTGTCGATGAAGTGCGCCGCACCGGCGGTCAGCAGCAGGATGACGGCGAGCACCGGCTTGAACAGCCGGCCCCAGGCGAGCAGGGCGAGCAACAGGTAGTTGATGGCGAGCAGGGCCAGCACGAGGGCTGCGCCGAAGAGCCAGGCCGACGCGTCGGCGGCGTCGCGCCCCGCGAGCGCCAGCGACAGGAAGCGCCGGTTGCCGAGCAGCAGCATGGCGACGCTCGCCACGAGCAGCACGAGCTCGGGGTTCCAGGCCCGCGGCACGGCCATCGTCTTGAAGGTCATGCGCCGAGTCTGGCCACCTGGAATGAAGGTGGCCTGAGCGAAGCTGAAGGCAGGCTGAAGGCAGGTTGAAGGCAGAAGGCGAAGCGGGGGAATCGGCCTCGTCGGCGCCGCCGGTCACGCCGACAATGGCGCCATGCGACTTCTGCTGCTCGAAGACGATGCGCTGCTCGGCGAGGGCCTGCGCGATTTCCTGCGTGCCGAAGGGCATGTCGTCGAGTGGTGCACCAGCCTCTCGGCGGCGCAGGCGCTGCAGGACGAGCCCTTCGATGCGCTGCTGGTCGACTGGCAGCTGCCCGACGGTTCGGGTGTCGAGTGGGTGCATGCGCGCCGCGCCCTGGGCGACGCGCGCCCGGTGCTGGTGCTGACGGCGCGCGACCGGCTGGCCGACCGCGTGCGCGGCCTGGACAGCGGCGCCGACGACTATCTCGTCAAGCCTTTCGCCCCCGAGGAGATGCTGGCGCGGCTGCGTGCCGTGCTCCGCCGCACCAGTGCGACGACCACCGCGCCGCGGCTGGATCTCGGCGGCGTGTGGGTCGACCTGGCCGGTCGCGGCGTCTGGCGCGCGCCGGAGGGTAGCGACGACGGGACCCCCGAGCGCGTCGAGCTCACGGCGCGCGAATGGTCGGTGCTCGAAGCGCTGGCGCGCCGGGCCGGCCGTGTCGTCACCAAGGGGGAGCTCGATCGGCTCGTGCTCGGCCTCGATGCCCAGGTGCAGAGCAACGCGCTCGAGGTGCATGTCTCGGCACTGCGGCGCAAGCTCGGCCACGACCTCATCGAAACCGTGCGCGGCCTCGGCTACCGCGTGCCGGGGCCGAAGTGAACGTCGCTGTCGGGAAGGCCGTTGCCGGCGCGGCCGTGCCCTCGCTACGGCAGCGGCTGTCGCGTTTCGTGCTCGTGCTCGCGCTCACCTGGGTGGCGCTGGCGTCGGTGTTGCTGGCGCTGTGGGTGCGCGAGGAAGTGTTCGAGCTGCTCGACGACGGCCTCGTCGCCGCCTCGGAGGCGCTGGCCGTGGTGTTGCTCCCGCGTGCACCGGTGCCGCCGGCCGGGGCGCAGGGCGCGGTGGCAGGCAACGCGGCGGCAGGCGTGGCGGGGGACGCCCGTGACGCGGGCGTGGCCGGCAAGCGCGGTGACAAGCGCAAGGCCGGCGAGACGCCCTTCGCCTGGCAGCTGGTCGACGAGCAGGGCACAGTGCTGCAGCACTCGCCGCATGCGCCGGTGCGGCCGCTCGCGCAGAGCCTGTCGGAAGGGCTCTCCGACGGCCCCGGCGGCTGGCGCGTGCACGCGCGCGCCCTCGGCGAGGGCCGCTGGCTGCTCGTCGGCCAGGAGGCCAGCGAGCGCAGCGAAGACTCGCTGGAGGTGGCGGTCGGCACCATCGGCGTGGCTTTCGTCGTCAGCCTGGCGGGCCTGGCCGGGTTGCGCTGGCGCCTCGACCGCGAGACGCAGCCCCTGGCCGACCTGGCCCAGGTGCTCGGCCGCTACGACCCGATGAAGCCCGATGCGCAGCTGCCGCCGCCGGCCTTGCGCGAGCTCGCGCCGGTGCACGAAGCCGTGCAGCAGCTCGGCCGCCGCCTCGCCGAGCACGCCGCCGCCGAGCGCGCCTTCAGCGCGCATGCGGCGCACGCGCTGCGCACGCCGCTGGCGGGCCTCGACGCGCAGCTCGCCGTCGCACAGCGCGAGGCGCCGCCGGGCGAGCTGCAGGCACGGCTGGCACGCATGCGCGGCGCCACGGCGCGCCTGTCGCGCGTCGTCGGCGCGCTGCTCGCGCTCTTTCGCAGCAGCAGCGAGCTGCGGCGCACGCCGGTGGACGTGGAGGCGCTGCTCGCGCGCCTGCCGCTCGAAGGGCTGGCTGTCGAACTGGCTGCGCCGGCCGCGCGGCCGCAGGCCGACAGCGACCTGCTCGCGGCGGCGCTGATGAACCTGCTCGACAACGCCGTGCGCCACGGCGCGCAGCGGGTGCGCGTGCAGGTGCAGGGCACGCACGTCACGCTGGCCGACGACGGCCCCGGCGTCAGCGGCGAGCGGCTGGAGGGCTTGCGCCGGGCGCTTGGCGCAGAGGATGGCGGCGACGGCCTGGGTGCGGATGCGGGCGAGGCCGACGAGAAGGTTGCGGGCGAGGACGGCGCCAAGGTTGCGGGCCGCGCCGTGGCCGATCAAGCGTTCAACGGTCTCGGCCTCGGCCTCGTGCTCGCCGACCGTGTGGCGCGCGTGCATGGCGGCCGGCTCGAGCTGCTCGCCCCCGACGCGGGCTTCGCCGGCGGGCGGGGCTTCGTCGTGCGCTTGTGGCTCGCACCGCCGCAGGCGACCGTCGAGCGACCGCAGGCGACCATCGAGCCGCCGCAGGCGATCGTCGAGCCACCGCGGGCGCCGGGCGAGCCACCGCAGGCGCCCGGGGAGCCCGCGCCTGCAGCGCCGGGCGCGCCCACGCATGCTTGACCGCGCCTTGCTCGGCTGGCTGCGGCCGCCGCTGCACGGGGCGGCGCTGCGGCTGGCGGCGGTGGGCGTGAGCGCCGATGCGGTGACGCTCTGCGGCCTCGCCTGCGGCCTCGCAGCGGCCGTGGCCATCGCCTTCTCGCAGCCGCTGCCGGGCCTGGCGCTGATCGCCGCGTCGCGCCTGGCCGACGGCCTGGACGGCGAGCTGGCGCGCGCGACCGCAGCCACCGATCGCGGCGCCTTTCTCGACATCACGCTCGACTTCCTCTTCTATGCCGCCATCCCGCTCGCCTTCGCACTGGCCGATCCGCCGGCCAACGCGTTGCCGGCGGCGGTGCTGCTCGCGGCCTTCATCGGCACCGGCTCGAGCTTCCTCGCCTTCGCCGTGCTCGCCGAGCGACGCGGCCTGAAGAGCACGGGCTATCCGGCCAAGGGCTTCTTCTACCTGGGCGGGCTCACGGAGGGCACGGAGACGATCGCCTGCTTCGCGCTCATGTGCCTCATGCCGCAGCTCTTCGCGTGGTGGGCGTACGGCTTCGCCGCGTTGTGCGCGCTGACCATCGTCACGCGCCTCGTCGCGGGGTGGGTGATCTTCGGGACGCGCTGAAGTTGAACGACAGGCTCTTGGCGGCGCCTTGCGGTCGTTCGCGAGCGACGGTGTTGTGCCACCACGGTGGCGGCAGGCCGCTGCCGGTGCCCGCGTTCGCAGGCCCATCGCGGGCGACCGGCTTGAGCCTGCCACCGCTTCCTCATCAACACGGTCGTGCCATGCAACCGTCCGTCCGACCGCGAACAAGTGCCTGCGCCCGCGGGCACCGGCATCGGCCTGCGGCTCCGAAGGTGGCATGCCACCCGGTCGCATGCTCCCCGTGGTGGCCGGGCGTGGGGTGTGGGGGGCGCGGACGCAGGGAGGATTCGCGGTCGCCTCCCGGGTTGCAAGTCGAAGCGGTGTTGAAGAGGTGCTGTTCGCAGGCAAAAGTCGGTGCCCCGCGAGCGGCGACCGGAGACCGCGCCCCCCGCACCCCGCGCCCGCCACGGCCTACGCACGCACGGCGTGTGCATGTCGCCGTGCCAAGCGAACGACCGCAACGCGCGCATCCCGGAGGTCCGTTTCACGTGTCGCAGGTCGCGTCGCGTGCGGTGGAGCGACTGAGATGTTGACGGCGGCAGCTCGGCGCGAGCCCCGGTGGCATCACCGGTGGCATCACGCGTGGCATCACGTTGCCCGCGGCAGCCCGGCGACGATCTCGCGCAGCGCCCCCGCGGTGGCCTCGTCGGCCGGCAGCAGCGTCTCCACGGCCAGCTCGGACAAGGTGACGTCGCGCGGCGCGCCGAAGACGGTGAGCGTGGTCAGGAAGCGCAGCGTGCCTTGCGGTGTATTCAGCGCCAGCGGCACGGCGAGGTCCGGCGTGGCGAGCTCGGGCGGCTGGCCTTCGTCGCCTTCTGCGCCCTTCTCGCCTTCCTGGCTCTCGTCGCCCTGCGCCGGCCAGCCGGCGCAGCCCTCCGGCGGCGGCAGCGCCTTCAGCTCCGCGTGCAGTTGCGCAAGCGTCGGGTCATCGGTCGCCGCCACCTGGCGCGCCAGGCGATAGAGCACGTAGTCGCGCCAAGCCGGCAGGTTCTCGATCATCGGCGCCAAGCCCTGCGGGTGCAGCGAGAGGCGCAGCACGTTCACCGGCGGCGTGGCCAGAGCGGGCGCGGCGCGCGCCAGCAGCAGCGGCACGAGGCGGTTGTGCGCCACCAGGTGCCAGTGGCGGTCGACGACGAGCGCCGGGCTCGGCTCGAGGGCATCGAGCAGGCGCTGCAGCGCGGCGCGCGCCGGTGCCAGTGCCGGGTCGGCGAGCGGCCGCTCGGCGTAGAGCGGGGCGTAGCCGGCGGCCACGAGCAGTGCATTGCGTTCGCGCAGCGGCAGGTCGAGCCGCACGGCCAGCCGCAGCACCATCGCGCGGCTCGGCTGCGCCTTGCCGGCTTCGAGCCAGCTCAGGTGGCGCGTCGAGACGCCGGCGTCGAGCGACAGCGCCATCTGGCTCAGGCCACGGTGGCCGCGCCAGCGGCGCAGGAGGGTGCCGAAGCCGGCGCGGCCGGTGGCCTGGTCCACGGCGGTGCTCCGGCGCCGGGTGCTCAGAGCTTGTGAGTCACTGCGGCGCGCCCGAGCGGGTGGTCCAAACGGTCCCAATCGAGGCGCAAAGCGCAGCCATAGCCCGCGGCCTATGGCGAGCATTTGCAACGAAGAGTGGGGCCGTTTGGGCCGCACGAGCGGGTGTGCCGGAGTGACTCATAAGCTCTCAGAACACCGTGCCGTCGCTCTCGATGCGCAGCGGCGGCAGCCCGCCCTCGCGCTTCTCGAGCGCGATCTCGCGCCCGGCGGCCCAGGTGCCACCTTCGAGGATGCTGGCCAGCGGCAGCTCGGCGGCGCTGCGGCCCAGGCGCTCGCGCACCATCGGCGCCAGTTCGTCGAGCAAGGCCACCGTCAGCGCGCGCCACTCGACGACGGGCTCGTCGCCGGGCTTGAAGCGGCGCTCGGCCAGGCGTGGGTCGCGCGAGACGATGACGCCGGTGTCGAGCAGCAGCCCGCCGTTGCGGTATTCGGGCAGGCCGGTCAGTCCGTCGTCACCGTCCATGTCCACGGCCATGCCGGCCCAGGCGAGCGGTTCGAGCAGCGAATAGCTCAGCCACTGGCTGAGCTTGTGGAAGGGCACGACACCGATGCTCACCGCGTCCAGGCCGCCGCCGGCCACGGCGGCGCCGGCGAAGCGGTGCGCCCAGACGTCGCCGACGCTGCGCCCCATGACGGGCGTGCCCTGCGTGAAGACGCCGTCGGTGAGCGCCAGCACCTGCTGCAGCAGCTCGGCCGCGCTCACGCGCATCGGTTCGGCCGCGCTCTCGTCGCTGCCAGCACCGCCGCTGACGAGGCTCCGCAGGCGGTCATAGAGCTGCCCCGGCCGCTGCGGCCAGGGCGACGTGGCCGGCGCCGAGGCGAGCACCGCACCCAGGCGGGCCAGCAGCGCCGCGCGTCCTTCGAGCCCGACCATCGGGTTGTCGGCGCTGACCTGGAAGATCTCGGAGAGCGCCGCGCCGTCCAGGCGCGCCAGGGCGCCGGCGTCGACGCGCAACGGCTCGCCGGCGATGGCCGAGAAGCGGCCGTTCATGAAGGCGCGAAAGCTCGCCACGCCGAGGCCCTCGGAGCGCGTGTAGCGCCGCCCGTCGCTGTCGGTGTAGCGCCAGGCCGGGCCGGCACCGGCGTCGAGCAGCACGCTGACCACCGTGAGGTCGATGCGCGCGCGGGCCGCGTCGGCGCTGCCGTGCCCGGCGAGCCGCGCTTCGAGCTCGCCGCGGCGGTCGACGCCGCCCGCCTCGAAGTGCCGCCAGCGGCTGTGCGGCGGCACGCGCAGGTCCGGAAAGCGCCGCTGCGTGAGCGCGGCGACACGCGCGGCCACGTCGGCGAGGCGGCGGCGGTCGACGCGGAACCAGGCGCTGCGCTCGTCCCGCACCGCGGCCAGCACGGCGGCGCAGCGGGCGCGGATGGTGCCGGGGTGGCGCAGCAGCGCGAGGCTGTCGCGTGCCGGTTCGCGAGGCGGCATCACACGAGGCCCCGCCCCTTGACCTGCGCCAGCGCTTCGGTGGTGGGCACGATGCCGTCGGTGAAGTAGCCGGCGGCAATCTTGGCCTCGATCTCCACCCGCGCGTCGGCGGGCACCAGCGCCTCGGGGATCTTGACGCGCTCGCCGACCTCGATGCCGCTGCCGGTGATGGCGTCGTACTTGTCGTTGCTCATGCTCACGAGGCGGTGGATCTTCGTGATGCCCAGCCAGTGCAGCACGTCGGGCATCAGCTCCTGGAAGCGCATGTCCTGCACGCCGGCCACGCACTCGGTGCGCAGGAAGTACTTGTCGGCGCGGTCGCCGCCCTCCTGGCGCTTGCGCGCGTTGTAGACGAGGAACTTGGTCACCTCGCCGAGCGCGCGCCCTTCCTTGCGGCTGTAGGCGATGAGGCCGACGCCGCCCTTCTGCGCGCCCTGGATGCACTCCTCGATGGCGTGCGTGAGGTAGGGGCGGCAGGTGCAGATGTCGCTGCCGAAGACGTCGGAGCCGTTGCACTCGTCGTGCACGCGCGCGGTGAGCGTGACGGTGGGGTCGGCGAGGTCGCGCACGTCGCCGAACACGTAGAGCGTCTGCCCGCCGATGGGCGGCAGGAAGACCTCGAGGTCGCTGCGCGTCACGAGCTCGGGGTACATGCCGCCCGTCTCCTCGAAGAGCGCGCGGCGCAGCTCGGCCTCGCCGACCTTGAAGCGCGCGGCCACGCCGGGCAGCCACCACACCGGCTCGACGGCGATCTTGGTCACCGCGGCCGAGGCGTCCTCGAGCAGCAGGCGGCCGTCGGGACGCAGGCGCTGGAAGGCGATGGCCTGCTTGATCTCCGGCAGGTGCACGTGCGCCTTCGTTACCGCGATCGTCGGGCGGATGTCGTAGCCGGCCGCCAGGTGCTCGGCGAAGACGGCCTGCACGCTGGCGCCCCAGGGGTCGAGCGAGACGATCTTCTTCGCGTCGCCCCAGGCGGGGTAGGGGCCGACGGAATCGGTCGGCGCGGTGTTGGTGAGGTCGGCGCGGTGCCCGCGCACCAGGCTGCCGGCGGCCACGGCGAGCGCCCGGTAGACGCCGTAGCTGCCGCTGTGCGTGCCGATGACGTTGCGCTGGCTGCGGTTGGTGGTGGTGCCGACGACGGGGCCGCGGCTGGCCGCATCCGGCGCGCCCCACTGCAGCGGCGGCGCGCCGCCGGGCCCTTGGCCCGGGTGCGAGGTGAGGCGGATGTGGCGTGCGCTGGGGCGGGTCGGATCCTGGAGCATGGGCGCGCTGAGAGTCGAGGGGCCGGCTGCCGCCACCGGCTGGCCGAGGGCGGAAGATACGCCACAAATCGTCGCGCGCAGGGGGTGTTTGCCGCGGCGGCGCCATTCGCGCATCCGGATGCCCGCCGGCCGCGTAGCCATGACGGAAGCGATGGCCCGGCCGGGCCGGCCGGGCCGGCCGCGCCGCCCGCCGGCACGCGACACTGGAGCTGCACACCGATGGCCAAATCCGCCGCCGCCATGGCCGACGACAACCCGAGCCAAGGCGCTGCCGAAAGCGCCGCCGCGGCCGGCGCCCCGGGCGCCCTGCCCGCAGCGGCGTGGAGCGAGCGCAGCCAGGAGCTGGCGCAACTGCTGGCGCGCGCCGGCCTGGGCGACCGGCGCGCCTTCGCCGACCTGTACGACAAGACGAGCGGCTATCTCTTCGGCGTCGTGCTGCGCATCCAGCGCGACCGCGCCGTGGCCGAGGAGCTGCTGCAGGAGATCTACATCACCTTGTGGCGCTCGGCGGCGGGTTTCGACGCCGCGCGCAGCCAGCCGCTCACGTGGCTCACGCACATCGCGCGCAACCGCGCCATCGACAGCCTGCGCCGCGCCGAGACGCAGCCGCGTGCGCTGTCACTGGTCGGCGCGGGTGGGGGAGGCCGCGAAGGCGACGACGATGCCGAGGATGCCCAGCGCCGCGCGCTCGAGGCGCTGCCCGACGAAGCCGCCGGACCCTTCGAGCTGCTGCGCCAGGCGAGCGACGCGCGCCGGCTCGGCCATTGCATGGAGCACCTGAGCGCCGCGCAGCGCCAGAGCGTGGCGCTGGCGTTCTACGACGGCCTCTCGCACGCCGAGGTAGCCGAGCGGCTGCACCAGCCGCTGGGGACCGTCAAGAGCTGGGTGAGGCGTGCGCTGCTGGTGCTCAAGGGCTGCCTCGATCGCGGCGTCGAGCGCGATCGCGCCGCGCCGAGGGCGGCCACGCAAGCCACCCAGGCGGCGCAGGCCACGCAGGCCGCACGCGGTTGAGGGGCACGAGACCATGGACTACGCGCACGACCGCCTCGCCGACGCCCTCGCCGCCCAATACGTGACCGGCACGCTGCGCCACGGCGCGCGCCGCCGCTTCGAGAGCCTGCTCACCGGCCACCCGACCTTGCGCGGCGCCGTGCACGACTGGCAGGAGAGGCTGATGCCGCTGGCTGCCAGCGTGACGCCGGTACCGCCACCGCCACGCGTGTGGCGAGCCATCGAGGGGCGGCTGTGGCCGGACGCAAAGGGCACGCATGGGGCACAGCCCATCGGTGCCGCGGCCGGCTGGTGGCAGCGCCTGGGCCTGTGGCGCGGCCTGTCGGGCCTGGCCACGGCGGCGGTGCTCGTGCTCACGGTGGCGCTGGTGCGCACGCCGCCGGCCGTGCCGCCCATCGTCGTCGTGCTCGAAGGACAGGCCGGCACGCCGGCGGCCGGCGCCACGTTCGTCGCCAGTGTCAGCGGCGACGGGCAGGCGATGGTCATGCAGCCGGTGTCGGCGACCCTGGCGCTGCAGAGCGATCGCGTGCTGGAGCTGTGGTCGGTGCCGCCGCAGGGCGCGCCTCGCTCGCTCGGCCTCGTCTCGGCCAGCGGGGCGACGGTGCTGCCGCGCTCGCGCCTGCCCGAGACGCTGCTCAAGGGCGGCACGGCGGCACTGGCGGTGAGCGTGGAGCCGCCCGGCGGCTCGCCGACCGGGGCGCCGACGGGGCCGGTGGTGTTTGCAGGGAAGTTGCGGATCTGAGCGGCGGACGGCGCGTCGCTTCAGCGCCGCAGGCGCACGAGCGCGCGCACGAAGCCGTGGTCGCTGCGCCAGCGCTCGCGGCTTTCCTGCAGATGGTCGTTGAAGACCTCGACGCGGCGGATGTCGCCGACGGCGAACTTCGAGGTCGCGACCAGTTCCTCGCTCACCCAGACCTGGTCGAGCAGCTCCGGCCAGCCCTGGTGCACGTGCGAGTAGAAGAGGTCGCGCCTGAGCGCCGGCTCGGTGGCCACCTCGAGCGCGTGATAGAGCGCGACATCGCGCGCGCCGCGGTCGTAGGCCACCGCCTGGTTGGCGGCGATCATCTGCGTCGTCACCGCATGCGCGCTGTCGTTCATGTCGCCGAGCAGCACGAGCGGCTCGCCCTGGTGGTCGCCGTCGCGGCCGGTGATCTGCACGACGATGCGGCGCAGCGCCGCCGCCTCGGCGGCGCGCTGCAGCAGCGAGCGCATGGTCGCGCGTGCCGTGACGGCCGGGTCGTCGCGGTCCTCGAGCGGGCTGCCGGCCTCGTCCTGCAGGTACTTCGGCCGCTTGCTCTTCAGGTGCACGACGAGCACGTGCAGCGCCTGCCCCCAGGGCGAGCGCAGCCAGGCGCGCAACACGGGCCGCTCGAAGCGGGCGAGCGGGCCCACTTCGGGCAGCGCCACCGCCTCGGCGGGCGCGAAGTCGGCGAGCGACTCCAGGCGCTCGATCTCGAAGCGCGTGACGAGACCCACGCGCGGCGTGCCGGCGGCACCGTTCTCCGCGCCCGGCACGCGAACGCTGAAGCGGCGCAGGCCGCTCCTGGCCACGGCCGCCTTCAGCGCCGCCTCGTCCCACACCTCCTGCACGCCCAGCACGTCGGCCTCGAGGCGCTCGAACATGGCGGCCAGCCACGCCGTCTTGCGCTCGTACTCGGCCTCGCCGTAGGGCTCCTGGTTGACGTAGAACGTGCGCCCGGGCAGCGCGAGGTTGAGCAGGTTGGCGCTCGCCACCTGCAGCGTCAGCCACTGCGTCTGGGGTTGCGGTGGGTGCGGCGGCTGCGGCAGCGCTTGGGGCCGTTGGGGCTGCGGCAACAGCGGCGGCGTGGCTTCGGCGGCGGCCTCGGTCGGCATGCGCGCAGTATCGCGCTCGCAGGTGCGGGTGCGGGTGCGGGTGGAAGGCAGGCGCCGGCTCCTCGCGGACACACGCTAAGACACATCCGCTGACCACTGGCCGATGGCGCGCGCGGGCGGCGCCGGCGCCAAAGCGGGAAACTATGGTCCGCCGCGCCGCATCGAACAGATCGCCATGACACATCGCCTCGTCCCGCCGGGCTTCCTGATATCGATGGCCATCCTGCTGGCCGCTCAGCTTGCCGCGAGCGGTGCCGCGGCCCAGACCGAGACGACGGCGCACTCCGCGCGTGCGGCCGAGCGCTGCGAGGCCGAAGTCGAGCGCACGCTGCGCCGCATCCGCGGCAAGGCGGTGCAGGAGGTGCAGTTCGTGGCCGGCCGGCGCGTGCTCACGCCCGCCGGCGACGACGAGACCGGCGTGCGCGGCGAGGGCCGCTACCGCATGACAGGCGGCGCGGCGGTGCCCTTCACCTACAGCTGCGCCTACAACGCCAAGAGCGAGAGCACCTCGGGCGCGGTGTTTCGCGACGCACTTGCGCAGCGCGCGGCGACCCCCGCGCGCGCGTTCGAGCCCGACCTGACGAACCTGTCGCCCGAGGCCTGCGAGAGCGCGGTGGCGGGCCTGCTCAAGTCGCGCCACCCGCGCGTGGGCCGCATCAACTTCGGCTCCGACACGCGCCGCATCGAGCCGGCCGACAACGGCCTCGTGCGCCTCGTGGGGCAGGGCGGCGTGCAGCGCGCGCCGGGCATGTTCGCGTCGCCGTTCACCTATCGCTGCGAGATCGAGCCGCGCAGCGGCCGCGTGCTCGAGGTGCAGGCGAGCGACTAGCCGACGACTAGCCGCGCATGCGGCGGTCGTTGCCGCCGACCGTGCGGCGCTCGAAGCCGCTGCGGCGCTCGCCCCAGGCGTTCTCGAGCTCGAGGCGCTTGATCTCCTCGACCGCACCTTCGTCGGCGCCACCGGCCTTGCGCGCCTGCGCGCGCGCCAGCCGCTCCATCAGGCGCAGGTCGCGGTCGGTGAGGCCCATCGCGCTGTCGGCCCAGAGCTTGACGATCTCCATCAGGCTGTCGTGGCGGATGGGCGCGGCGACACGCTGCGCCCGCAGCGCCGCCAGCGTGCCACGCAGGCGTGGGTCGACCTCGCGCACGGCGCGCTCGAGCGCCGCCTCGCCCTCGCCGGGCTCGGCGACGACGTCGACGAGACGGCGGAAGTGCAGCTCCTCGGCGGTGTACAGGCGCCCGGAGAGGATCATTTCGTTGGCCACCGCGAAGCCGGCCTTGCGGATCGTGAAGTCCCACGCCCCCATGCCGGGGAAGAGGTTGAACAGCACCTCGGGGAAGCCGGCCTGCGCGCCACGCTCGAAGATGACCCTGTGGAAGGGCAGCACGCTCTCGAGGCCGCCGCCGAGCGTGTCGCCCTGGGCGAGCACGGTGGTGTGGATGCCCAGGTTGGCGGCGTTCTCCATCCACCACACGAGGTCGACGCAGCGGCGGCCGTACAGCTCGAGCGACTCGATGTCGCCGGCGCGCACGAGCAGCACGAAGAGCGCGAGGTCGCCGCCGAAGTTGAAGACCTGCGGCACGTCGGAGGTCATGACGAAGTGCCGCACGAGGCCGGGGTTGGCGCTGATGTCGTCGAGCATCTGCTTCAGCTCGCCCATGGCGGCGAGGCTGTAGCACTGGATCGGGCGCACGCAGGTGCGCACGCGCAGCAGGCGCAGGTCCGAGGTCCACTCGAGGCGGATCGTCTTGTAGGGCCGCCCGAGCAGGCCGGCCACGCCCACCGCGGGCGCCGGCGCCGCAGCCCCCGGCGGGCCCGATGCAGGCTGCGCCGGGGCGGAGGGGGTCCCTTCAGACACCTTCGACGATGCGGGTGAAGTGATGGAAGTTGACACGAACCGACTCCACGATAGCCGCTTGCGCGGCCTCATCCTTGACCTGGTTCAGCACCAGCCGCAACTCGGCCATGTGCTTGGCGTCCATGGTGGCGTGCGAATCGATGAACGAGACGCCACGGTCGCCCTCGAGCAGCAGCGACTCGCGGATCGCCGAGGCAAAGGGCCCGCCGTAGACGCTGGCCACCACCTCGAGCGTGTAGAGCATGCCCAGCACCGAGCAGGGGTGGCGCCGGTCGGCGGCCCAGTAGTTGTAGCCGTTCAGGCTGAGCGTGTGGATCGAGGGCTGGTGGGCGCGCGCGTCGGCCGGCGGCACGCCGATGGCCTCGAGATCGTTCAGCACCCAGGTCTCGTGCCCGGTCTCCTCGTGCATGTGCTCGTAGAGGAAGTGGCGCACCGACTGCTGCGGCTCGTGCCCCGGCGTGCCCATGCGGCTGGCGGCGGCGGCGCACACCGGGTTGAAGTGCCACACCACGTGGTACAGCTCGAGCAGCAGCGCGCGGTAGCGCTCCAACGGCATGCCCTGCGCGACGGCATCGATGACCACCGAGTGCGTTTCGAACGCCCTGCGGTCCTCGTCCGTCCGGCCGACCAGGTCGGCAAAGAACGTCGACATTCAGGAATCCCCAACGGCAGACAGCGACCCCGCGAGCCTCTATCGAGCGCGCCCTGGTCTGCCGCGCCCGCCGGGCTCTGATGAGACCCAAGTCTAGGCGCACTCGGCTCTCCCGAGCCCAACTGTTGTCCAGGTGATGCACCCCTAGAATCCTGGGGATGAGCTTCGAGGCTTCGCAGGCGGCTCGCGGCGCGGGGAACGCGGATGGCGCGACGCTTCGGGCGGATGGCGCGACGCTTCGGGCGGACAGCGCGACGCTTCGGGCGGACGGCGCGACGCCTCGGCGCATCCGCGAGCTGCCCGACGAGCTCGTCAGCCAGATCGCCGCCGGCGAGGTCGTCGAGCGGCCCGCCTCGGTGGTGCGCGAGCTGCTCGACAACGCGCTCGATGCCGGTGCGCTGCAGGTCACGCTGCGCCTGGCCGGTGGTGGCGTGCGCTCGCTCGTCGTCGAGGACGACGGCACGGGCATCCCCCGCGACGAGCTGCCGCTGGCCCTGAAGCGCCACGCCACGAGCAAGATCGCCAGCCTGCACGACCTGGAGTCGGTGGCGACGATGGGCTTTCGCGGCGAGGCGCTGGCCGCGATCGGCTCGGTGGCCGCTCTGGCCCTGGTCAGCCGCACCGCCGACGACGCGCACGCCTGGCGGCTCGATGCGCGCGACGGCGTCATCGCGCCGGCGGCGCGCGCGCGCGGCACGACGGTGGAGGCGCAGGAGCTCTTCTTCGCGACGCCGGCGCGGCGCAAATTCCTGAAGAGCGACGCCACCGAGCTCGCGCATTGCACCGAGGCCGTGCGCCGGCATGCGCTGGCGCGCCCCGACGTGGGCTTCGCGGTCTGGCACGAAGGGCGGCTCGTCGCGCAGTGGCGGCCGGCGCCGGCCGAGGTGCGGCGCGCCGACGTGCTGGGCGCGGAGTTCATGGCGGCCAGCGTCGCGCTCGCGTCCGGGCATGGTCCGCTGACGCTCGAGGGTCGCGTCGGCCGCCCCGAGGCGGCGCGCGCGCGTGCCGACCACCAGTACCTCTTCGTCAACGGCCGCTTCGTGCGCGACCGCCTGCTCGCGCACGCCGTGCGCTCGGCCTACGAAGACCAGCTGCACGGCAGCCGGCAGCCGGCCTACGCGCTCTTCCTCGACATCACGCCGGAACTCGTGGACGTCAACGTGCACCCGACGAAGATCGAGGTGCGCTTCCGTGACAGCCGCGCCGTGCACCAGGCGGTGCGCCACGCGGTCGAATGCGCGCTCGCGCCGACGCGCGCCGCGGTGCCGGGCGAGACGGCAGCCACGGTCACGACGCCGGCGGGCGACGCGGGTGCAGGAGCTGCCGCGTCGGGCCTGTTCGTGCCTTCGGCCGCAGCGGGAGGGCCGGCGACGCCGATGTGGCAGCCCGGGCTGGCGCTCGTCGATGCGGGCACCGCCGGGCATGCAGGGCCTTCCGCGCGCCTTCATGTCGACGAACCCGCGCCGCCTTGGCGTGCGGGCGCCGCGCCCGGCGGTGCGGCCCCGCCTTCGCCTTCGGTGCGTGGGCTGGCTGCCTGGGCCCTGCTGCGCGATCCGCCGGCGGGCGCGCTGCCGGACCACGCGCTGCCCCAGGGGCTGCGGGCCGGCGCCGCCGATGCGCGGGCCGAGCCGGAGGTGGCCT
The DNA here is from genome assembly GCA_016223165.1 of Burkholderiales bacterium. Lineage (GTDB taxonomy): Bacteria > Pseudomonadota > Gammaproteobacteria > Burkholderiales > Burkholderiaceae_C > Rubrivivax. The sequence continues at coordinate 543,545 of JACRPO010000009.1, read as the reverse complement.
GGCCGCTCGGCCGTGCCGTGGCGCAGATCGCGGGCACCTACGTGCTGGCCGAGAACCACCAGGGCCTCGTCATCGTCGACATGCATGCGGCGCACGAGCGCATCGTCTACGAGCGGTTGAAGCGCGCGAGCGCGACCAGGACGACCGCCGCGACCGGGACCACGGGCGACGGCGACAGCGATGGCGACGCCGGCGCCAGCCTGCCCGCGCAGCCGCTGCTGATCCCGGTCACGCTCGCAGCCACGCCCGCCGAGCTCGCCGTGGCCGAGAGCGAGCAGGAGACGCTGCATCGGCTCGGCCTCGACATCGGGCGCCTGGCCGGCAGCACGCTCGTCGTGCGCAGCCGGCCGGCGGCGCTGCCCGATGCCGACGTCGCCGAGCTCGCGCGCTCGGTGCTCGCCGAGCTCGGCGCGGCCGAGAGCGGCGGCGCCAGCCGCATCGTGCAGCGCGCGCGCGACGACATCCTCGCGACGATGGCCTGCCATGGCGCCGTGCGCGCCAACCGGCGCCTGACGCTGGAGGAGATGAATGCGCTGCTGCGCGAGATGGAGGCGACCGAGCGGGCCGACACCTGCAACCACGGCCGGCCGACGTGGCGGCAGGTGACGTTGAAGGAGCTGGACAGCCTGTTCCTGCGCGGCCGCTAGGAGTGGGCGGCAGAAAGCTCAGCCCGCTGGCGGGTGCGCCGCAGCCCCACAAGGCGACGCGAGGCGCGCCGTGCCGGCAACGGGCGGCGCCGCCGAGGCAATGGCCGGAATAGCGGCCGCGGCAGGGCACATTTCGGTCGGCCTCTGGCGAGGTGGGGCACCGAAGATGCCGGTCCTCCCCGTCTTTCCGCAATCTCGTTCGATGGACTACTTCCGCTACCACGGCGTCTGGTCGCCCGGCATCCGACTCTTCCGGCGTTGTCAATTCGCGGCCAAGGCCGCCATCATCTCGGCGATCTTCCTGCTGCCGATGTGCGTGCTCGGCTGGAACTACTTCGGCGACAAGGCCACGGCCATCGAGTTCTCGGCCAAGGAGCGCCTGGGCGTCGACTACGCGCGCGCCGTGCTGCCCCTGCTCGACCGGCTCGTCGACCCGACGCGGCCGCTGCCCGACCTGAAAGCGGCGCTCGCCGAGGCCGAGCAGCGCCTTGGCGCCACGCTCGGCACCGCCTCGCCGCACGCGGCCGTCCTGAAAGCCGCCGCCGCCGGCCAGGCGGTGGCCAGCGCCGAGGCCCTGAACGCCGTGCTGGCCCAGGCTTCGGATGGATCGAACCTGACGCTCGACCCCGACATCGACAGCTACTACGTCATGGACGCGGCGATGTTTCGCCTCGGGCCGATGAAGGAGATGCTGGCCCGCATGCGCGCTGCGGCGGCGGCAGGCCGCGGCGGTGGTGCCGGCGCGGCGGCGGCATGGCGCGATTTCGCCAGCGCCGCGGCGGTCTTCGGCTATCACCTGGACAGCCTGCGCGCCGGCATGGCCAAGGCGCAGGCAGCCAACGCGGCCCTGGGCGAGGCAGTGAAGGCAACGCCATTGCTCGAAAGCGCCGCCGCGCTGGCAGGCGCGGCGCAACAGGCGGCGCAGGCGCCGGAGGGCGGCGCCGCCGCAGCCTGGGCAGCCTTCGATGCCGCGGCGACGAAGCTCGATCATGAACAGGTCGGTGCCGGCGCGCGCATGCTCGACGCGCTCGACGGCCTGCTCGAAGCGCGCGTGGCGGCCATGCAACGCCAGCGCTGGTCGGTGGCGGCGACGGTGATCGTCTCGCTGGCGCTGGCCGGCTACCTGTTCTTCTCCTTTTTCTTCGTCACGCGCGGCGGCCTGCTCGAGGTGCGCAAGCATGTCGAGGCGATGACGGCCGGCGACCTCACGACACAACCCCGCCCCTGGGGGCAGGACGAGGCGGCGGCGCTGATGAACTGCCTGGGCGAGATGCAGCGCTCGCTGCGCGGCATCGTCTCGCAGGTGCGCACGGCCGCCGACAACCTCGTCAGCTCGAGCAGCGAGATCGCCGGTGGGGCGCTGAACCTGCACGACCGCACCGAGCAGGCGGCGGCCAACCTGCAGCAGTCGGCCTCGGCGATGGAGCAGGTGGCCTCGGTGGTGCAGAACACGGCCAGCGGCGCGCGCGAGGCGGCCGGCATCGCCGCCAGCAACGCCGAGGTGGCGGCGCGCGGCGGCCAGATCATCGCCAGCATGGTCGAGACCATGCGCGGCATCCACGCTTCGTCGACGAAGATCGGCGAGATCATCGCGACCATCGACGGCATCGCCTTCCAGACCAACATCCTCGCGCTCAACGCCGCGGTGGAGTCGGCGCGTGCCGGCGAGACGGGGCGCGGCTTCGCGGTCGTCGCGGCCGAGGTGCGCGCGCTTGCCTTGCGCACCGCGGGTGCGGCCAACGAGATCAAGGCGCTCATCACGACCAGCACCGAGCAGGTGCAGCAGGGTCAGCAGATCGTCGTGCAGGCCGGCGGCGCGATCGACGAGATGGTGGGCAGCGCCCGCCGCATCAACGGGCTGCTGTCGGAGATCTCGGTCGGCGCCAACGAGCAGGCCCTGGGCGTGACGCAGACGACGCGCTCGGTGCAGGAGCTCGATTCGCTGACGCAGGCCAACGGCGCGCTCGTCGAGCAGACCGCCGCGGCAGCGGCGTCGCTCAAGGTGCAGGCGAGCGAGCTGGCGGTGCGCGTGGCGGCGTTCAGGCTGCCTTCGGCGGCGGCCGCCTGAGTCGGCCCCCGACGAGTCGGCACCGGCCGGGAAGGGTGCAGAAGGCGCGGGGGCGACCGAAGCCGCCCCCACCGAGCGTCGTCAGGCCGCAAGCAGCTGCCGCAGCACGAACGGCAGGATGCCGCCGTGCTTGTAGTAGTCGACCTCGATCGGGGTGTCGATGCGCAGGATCACCTTCACCTCGCGCTTGGCGCCGGCGGCCGTCGTGATGACGAGCCGGGCGTCGCTTTGCGGCTTGATGTCGGTGCCGAGCACGACGTCGATCGTCTCGTCGCCCTTGATGCCGAGGCTCTCCCACGAATCGCCGGGCTTGAACTGCAGCGGCAGCACGCCCATGCCGACGAGGTTGCTGCGGTGGATGCGCTCGAAGCTCTTGGCGACCACGGCCTTGATGCCGAGGAGCTGCGTGCCCTTGGCGGCCCAGTCGCGTGAGGAGCCGGTGCCGTATTCCTCGCCGCCGAAGACGATGGTCGGCCGGCCCTCGGCCATGTACTTCATGGCCGCGTCGTAGATGGCCATCTTCTCGGGCGCCTTGCCGGCGGCGGCCTCGGCGGCCGTGGGCTGGTACAGCGTGTAGCCGCCTTCCTCGCGCGATCCGTCGGCCCGCGCCGGCAGCATGAGGTTCTTCACGCGCACGTTGGCGAAGGTGCCGCGCATCATCACGTCGTGGTTGCCGCGGCGCGCGCCGTAGCTGTTGAAGTCGGCCTTGGCCACGCCGTTGGCGACCAGGAACTTGCCCGCCGGCGTGCTGTCGCGGAAGCTGCCCGCCGGGCTGATGTGGTCGGTGGTGATGCTGTCGCCGAAGAGCGCCATCACGCGCGCGCCCTTGACGCCGGCCTCGAGCGCCGCCGGCTGCATCTTGAAGGTGTCGAAGAAGGGGGGCCTGGCGATGTAGGTGCTCTTGGGCCAGTCGTAGACCTGTCCCTTGGTGCCCTTCACTTCGTCCCACAGCTTGCCCGGCTTCTCCTTGACCTTCGCGTAGTTGGCGCGGAAGGCCTTCGGGTTCATCGCCAGCTTCATCAGCGCATAGACCTCGTCGCTCGTCGGCCAGATGTCGCCGAGGTAGACCGGCTGGCCCTTCTTGCCCCCCTTCGTCGAGTACCCCACCGGTTCGGTCATCAGGTCCTTCGTCACCGTGCCGGCAATCGCATAGGCCACCACCAGCGGCGGGCTGGCGAGGAAGTTGGCCTTGAGGTTGGGGTGGATGCGCGCCTCGAAGTTGCGGTTGCCCGAGAGCACTGCGGCGCAGACGAGGTCGTTGTCGGTGATGACCTTGTTCAGCTCGGGCGTCAGGTCGCCGGCGTTGCCGATGCAGGTGGTGCAGCCGTAGGCGGCGACGTTGAAGCCGAGCTCCTCGAGGTAGGGCAGCAGCTTGGCACGCTCGAGGTACTCGGTGACGATGCGCGAGCCCGGCGCGAGCGAGGTCTTGATGTGCGGCGCCACCTTGAGGCCCGCCTTCACCGCCTTCTTGGCCAGCAGGCCGGCGGCGAGCAGCACGCCGGGGTTGCTGGTGTTGGTGCAGCTCGTGATGGCGGCGATGAGGATGTCGCCGTTCTTCACCTCGACGCCGCTGTCGGCCTTGAACACCTGGCCGAGCTTCTCGGCCGGCTGGTTGAAGCCGTTGTCGGCCGTGGGCTTGCTGAAGAGCTCGGCGAACTTCTTGCTGAGGTGCGTGATCTCGATGCGGTCCTGCGGGCGCTTGGGGCCGGCGAGGCTCGGCGCGACGGTGCCGAGGTCGAGCTTGACGACGCTCGTGTAGTCGATCTCGCCGGCCTTGGGCACGCCGAACATCTTCTGCGCCTTGAAGTAGGCGGCGAAGGCTTCGATCTCGGCCTTCGTGCGGCCGGTGCCCTCGAAGTACTCGACGGTGCGCTCGTCGACCGGGAAGAAGCCCATCGTCGCGCCGTACTCAGGCGCCATGTTGGCGATGGTGGCGCGGTCGGGCAGAGCGAGCGTGCGCGTGCCTTCGCCGAAGAACTCGACGAACTTGCCGACGACCTTGTGCTTGCGCAGGATCTCGGTGACGGTGAGCACGAGGTCGGTGGCGGTGACGCCTTCGCGCAGCTTGCCGGTGAGCTCGAAGCCGACGACGTCGGGCGTCAGGAAGTACACCGGCTGGCCGAGCATGCCGGCCTCGGCCTCGATGCCGCCCACGCCCCAGCCGACGACGCCGATGCCGTTGATCATCGTCGTGTGGCTGTCGGTGCCGACGAGGCTGTCGGGATAGTAGACGCCGGCCTTGTCCTTGAACACGCCGCGCGCCAGGTACTCGAGGTTGACCTGGTGCACGATGCCGAAGCCCGGCGGCACGACGCCGAAGGTGTCGAAGGCCTGCATGCCCCACTTCATGAACTCGTAGCGCTCCTGGTTGCGCTGGAACTCGAGCTTCATGTTCAGGTCGAGGGCGTCCTTGTTGCCGAAGTGATCGATCATCACCGAGTGGTCGACCACCAGGTCCACCGGCACGAGCGGCTCGATGGTCTTCGGGTTCTTGCCCATCTCGGCGGCGACGTTGCGCATCGCGGCCAGGTCGGCCAGCAGCGGCACGCCGGTGAAGTCCTGCAGCACGACGCGCGCGACGACGAAGGGGATCTCGTCGGTGCGCTCGGCACCCGGCTTCCAGTTGGCGAGCTGCTTGACGTGCTCCTCGGTCACCTTCTGGCCGTCGCAGTTGCGCAGCACGCTCTCGAGCACGATGCGCAGGCTCACGGGCATGCGGCTGACGTTCGGGAAGGTCCTGGCGAGTTGCGGCAGGCTGAAGAAGTTGCCCTCCTTGCCGGAGGCGGTCTTGAAGGTCTTCAGCGTCTTGGCGTAGGCGTGAGGCATGGTGCTTCTCTTTCTCCTGGCGGAAGGCGAAGGATGTAGTGTCAGGCTTTCGGGACGATGACCTTCAGTCCCTTGAAGTAGTCGCGGAAGAAGACCGCGTCGCGGGTGATGAGGGCGCCGCATTGCAGCAGCGCATGCGCGCCGATCAGGAAGTCGGGCACGGTGCGTGCGCCCGCCGCCAGCGCATGGCCGGCGCGCAGGCGCTCCTTGTAGCGGCGCTGCATCTCGCCGGCGCGCACCGCCGAGCGCATTTCCAGCGGGACGAAGCCGATGCCGACCTCGTCGAGCACCTCCATGACCACGGCACCGCTGCCCAGCCCCGCCACGACCTCGCTCACGACGACCTCGCAGGCCACGACCGGCCCCTCGGCGAGCGCGGTGCGCAGCGTCGTCTCGGCCGCATCGGCGCCGGGGCCGGCACCGATCAGGTCGATGAGCACGGAGGTGTCGATCGCGATCATCCGGCGGCGGCCTCAGGCCTCGTTGTCCGGCGGCGGATAGGGGTCGCCCGGGGCGCGGCCGCGCAGGCCGCGCATGACGTCGTCGGTGGTCACGCCGGGCGGCAGCTTGATGCGCCCGCGCGCGCGGGCCAGCGCGTCGCTCACGTCCTTGCGCAGGATGATGCGGCCGCCGTCGAGCTCGACCTTGAGCTTGGTGCCCTTGGTCAGGCCGAGCGCATCGCGCACGGCCTTGGGCAGCGTGATCTGCCCGCGTTCGGCCACGGTGGCGTCCATCGGCGTGCTCCTGTCTGAATCGACGTATCAGACAAATTCGGTATGCTTGAATCATACATATCTGGCGCGTCCGGATCAACCCGGCGCGGCGCACCCGCGAGGGTGCCAGGGACTTCGAGGCGGGCGGGGCGGGGTGGAGGCTACGCACTAGACTGCCGGTCCGCCATCCCGACGCCGCCCGCATGCCCGACGCCTCCCCGAGCGGGTCCGCCCGCCTGATCGCCCTCGACTGGGGTACCTCGAACCTGCGCGCCAGCCTGCTCGGCGACGGCGGCCGCGTGCTCGAGACGCGCGCCGCCGCGGGCGGCGTGATGGCCGTGCCCGAGCGGCGCTTCGAAGCGGCGCTGATGGCGCTGGCCGGCGACTGGATCGAGGCCCATCGCTGCCCCGTCATCGCCAGCGGCATGATCGGCAGCCGCCAGGGCTGGCGCGAGGCGCCGTACGTCGAGTGCCCGGCCGGGCTCGCGCAGGTGGCGGCGCAACTCGTGCGCGTGCCCTTGACGGCCGGCAGCACGCTGCACATCGTGCCGGGGCTCAGCTGCATCGGCGCCGACGGCCAGGACGACGTGATGCGCGGCGAGGAGACGCAGCTCTGGGGCGCCGCGCTCGCGGCCGGCAGCTGCTGCGTGCTGCCCGGCACGCATGCCAAGTGGGCCTGGATGGGCGAGGGCGCGGGTGTGGACGGTGCGGTGCGCGCCTTCCAGACCTTCATGACCGGCGAGCTCTATGCCGTGCTGACGCAGCACTCGATCCTCGGGCGCCTGATGCAGGCCGGCCAGGCCCGGCCCGAAGCGTTCGCGCAGGGCGTGCAGCTCGGCCTCGCCGAATACGCGAACGCGACGCACGTCATCTTCGCGGCGCGCACGGCCGGGCTGATGGGTCGCATCGAGGCCGAGGGCCTGCCCGACTTCCTCTCGGGCCTGCTGATCGGCATCGAGATCGGCAGCGCCACCGGGCCCGCCTTGCCGGCTGCGGTGGTGCTGCTCGGCGACGAGGCGCTGTGCTCGCGCTACGAGACGGCACTCGACCTCGCCGGCATCGGCCACTACCGCGCCAGCGCCGAAGCCACGACGCGCGGCCAGTGGCGCATGGCGCTGGCCGCCGGGCTCGTGAGGGCAACGGGCGCCGACGCGCAAGCAACGACATGAGCGCGCCGCTGCAGGGCGTCATCGCCATCCTGCGCGGCGTCGCGCCGGCCGAGGTGCTCGCGGTCGGCCACGCGCTCGTGGCGGGCGGCATCCGCATCATCGAGGTGCCGCTCAACTCGCCCGAGCCCTTCGACAGCATCTCGCGGCTGGCGCGCGAGTTCGGCGGGCAGCTGCTGATCGGTGCCGGCACCGTGCTCACGCCGGCCGAAGTGGATCGTGTCGCCGACGCCGGCGGCCGCCTCGTGCTGGCGCCCAACTTCGATGCCGCGGTGGTGCGGCAAGGCCGGGCGCGCGGCCTGCTGACGATGCCCGGTGTCGCCACGCCGAGCGAGGGCTTCCAGGCGCTGGCGGCCGGGGCCGATGCGCTGAAGCTCTTTCCGGCCGAGATGCTCGGCCCGCCGGTGCTGAAGTCTTGGCGCGCGGTGTTCCCGCAGGCGACGCCGATGTTCGCGGTCGGGGGCATCGGCCTGCACAACCTCGCCGCCTTCAAGGCCGCCGGCGCCAGCGGCGTGGGCACCGGCTCGTCGCTCTACGCGCCGGGCACCGCGGTGGCCGAGCTGACGCCGCGGGCACGCGCGCTCGTCGCGGGTTGGGCCGCGGCCTGACGCCGATTCCGCGCCGAGACCACACCGAACCACGCCGAAGGTCACCGCATCGCGATGAGCAACGCCAGCCCCTTCGACCTGCCGCCGGCGCCGCATCACTTCAGCCCGGAGCACGAAGCCTTCCGCGCCACCGTGCGCAGCTTCGCCGAGCGCGAGATCGCGCCGTTCGCGGCCGAGTGGGACGAAGCCGGCACCTTCCCGCGCTCGCTCTACGCCAAGGCGGCGGCGCTGGGGCTGCTCGGCATGGGCTACCCGGAGGAGTACGGCGGCACGCCGGCCGATCCGATGTTCTCCGTCATTGCCGCCGAGGAACTGGCTCGCGCTGGCACGGGCGGCGTGCAGGCCTCGCTCGGCTCGCTGCACATCGGCCTGCCGCCGGTGATCGCGCTCGGCAGCCCGGCGCTGAAGGCGCGCATCGTGCCGCCGGTGCTGCGCGGCGAGAAGATCGCCGCGCTCGCCATCACCGAGCCGGGCGGCGGCTCCGACGTGGCGGCGCTGCGCACGACGGCGCGGCGGCAGGGCGTTGGCGGGGGCGCGCACTACGTCGTCGACGGCGAGAAGACCTTCATCACGAGCGGCCTGCGTGCCGACTTCATCACCGTGGCCGTGCGCACCGACCCCGCGAGCCGCGGCGCCGCCGGCATCTCGCTGCTGCTGGTGGAAGGCGACACGCCCGGCCTCGAGCGCACCGAGCTCAAGAAGACCGGCTGGTGGGCCAGCGACACCGCGCACCTGCGCTTCGACGGCTGCCGCGTGCCGGCGACCAACCTGCTCGGCGGCCCGGACGAGGCCGAGGGCCAGGGCTTCCGGGCCATCATGCGCAACTTCAATCACGAGCGCCTCGTGATGGCCGCCAGCGCCGTGGGCTATGCGCAGGCCTGCACCGAGGAGGCGCTGGCCTGGGCGCGCGAGCGCAGGACCTTCGGCCGCGCACTCGCCGAGCACCAGGTCATCCGCCACAAGCTCGTCGACATGGTGCAGCGGGTCGAGGTGGCGCGCGAGTTCGTGCATGCGCTCGCCTGGCGGCTCATGCACGGGGCCGGCGACGAAGCGCTGCTCGTCGCGCGCACCGGCATGGCCAAGATCCAGGCCACGCAGGCGATGGAGTTCTGCGCCCGCGAGGCGGTGCAGATCCTCGGCGGCATGGGCTACATGCGCGGCACGAAGAGCGAGCGCCTGTACCGCGAGGTGAAGGTGATGGTCATCGGCGGCGGCTCCGAGGAGATCCTGAAGGACCTCGCGGCGCGCCAGCTGGGCTTGTGACGCGCGCCGTGGCCGCCGGCGCGGACGACGACGCGATGCGCACCGCCCACGCTGACGCGACAGCCTCACGCCGCAGCGCGCTCTTCGCCACGGCGCTCGGCGAGTGCGGCCTCGCCTGGCAGGACGAGGCGCTCGTCAACGTGCTGCTGCCGGCCGGCGACGCAGCGGCGACACGTTCGCTGCTTCGCCACCTGAGCGGCGCCGAGGAGGTGGCAGAACCGTGGCCGCCATTCGTGCAGGAGGCGGTGGCCGGGATGCAGGCGCTGCTGCGCGGCGAGGCGGTGTCGCTGGCCGCCGTGCCGCTGGCGTGGAGCCGCGTCGGCGCCTTCGAGCGCCGTGTCTACGGGATCACGCAGCGGCTCGCGCCCGGCGAGACCAGCACCTACGGCGACGTGGCGCGCGCGCTCGGCGACCCGAGTGCCGCGCGTGCCGTGGGCGTGGCGCTCGGGCGCAACCCGTGGCCGCTGGTCGTGCCCTGCCATCGTGTGCTCGCCGCCGGCGGCAAGCTCGGCGGCTTCTCGGCGCCGGGCGGCGTGGCGACCAAGGAGCGCCTGCTCGCCATCGAGGCACCGCTCGCGCGCCGCGAGGGCGAGCTGTTCTAGCTCCAGCGTGTTCGAGCGTCGGCCCGACCGCCGGGCGCGGGTGTCGATGACCCGATCTAGAACTTCAGGTTTCCGTCGGCCGTCACGACGCCGAGGTCGACGAAGCGCGAGCCCTCGTGGTTGCCGCGGGCATAGCGGATCCGGTAGCCGCTGAAGTCGAGCTCGTTCATGCCGCTCAACGCGGCGGTGAGCTTGTCGCGCGTCAGGTCCTTGCCGGCCTTCTTCAGGCCCTCGATCAGCGTGCGCCCGGCGATGTAGCCCTCGAGCACGGTGTAGTTGGCGTTGGCCTTGGCCGAATCGGGCAGGCGCTTCAGGTCGGTGTGGAAGTCGCGGTGGAAGGCGAGCGCGTTCTTGTGCGGCTGCGGCAGCACCTGGATCATGATGAGCCCGCGCGCGTGCTGCTTGAGCTCGTCGACGACGCGGGAGCCCGAGAACGAACTCGTCGCGAACTGCCCGTAGTAACCGCGCTCGCGCATGCCGGTGACGATCTTGACGATCGGCGGCGCGTTGCTGATGAAGATCACGAGGTCGGGCCGGCCGGCCATGAGCTGGTTGATCTGCGGCGTGAAGTCGGCGGCGTTGCGGTCCAGGCTCACCACGGCCGCGGCGCTGAGCTGGTTCGCGACCAGCGCGTCCTGCATCGACTTCAGGTTGGCAGGCCCGACATCGCCAAGGTAGGCCAGCGCCACGCGCGGCTTCAGGCCGAGGCCGGTGGCGTGGCCGACGATCTTGGCCATCTCGTCGCGGTAGCCGGCGCGCGTGTGGAAGAGCCAGGGGTTGTGCTCGGCGCGGATGCCCATGTTGCCCGTGGCCGGGCTCAGGATCGGCACGCGCGCCTCCTTGATGTAGGGCAGCGTGATCTCGGTGCCGGCACCGCTCGTGTAGCCGATGAGCGCGACGACGTTGTCGCTCTCGACCAGCTTCCTGGTGTTGGCCAGCACCTTGTCGCGCGTGCCGCCGTCGTCGGCGGTGACGAGCTTGACGGTGCGGCCGTTGACGCCGCCGGCGGCGTTGGCGCCGGCAAAGGCCGCTTCGATGCCGTTGCGCACGTCGGCGGCGTAGGCGGCCTGGCCGCCCGTGAAGCCGCCGCTCTGGCCGACGAGGATCGGGCCGGCGTCGTTCTGGGCCGCCGCCAGGCTGGCGGCGACGGCCAGCAGCGCCGGCAGCAAGGTGGACAGGAAGGGTCGCAGCGTCATTGTTCGATGATGGTCCGACTCGCGACCTCAGCGCGGTGCGGCGCCAGTGGCGACGAGCGAGGCCGGCGGCGAGTAGTTGGAGGGGATGCCGCCGGTGAGCGACTCGAGGAAGGCGACGATGTCGCTCACGTCCTGCGGCGCCAGCGTGCGGCCGAGTTGCACCTCGGCCATCACGCGCACGGCCTGCTCGAGGGTGTCGACCGAGCCGTCGTGGAAATAGGGCCCGGTGCGCGCCACGTTGCGCAGCATCGGCACGCGGTAGACGTACTTGTCCTCTTCCTTCTTGGTGGCCGCGAAGCGCCCGGTGTCGATCTTCTTCGAGCCGGTGGCGAGCCAGTAGTCCTTGTACAGGCCGAACTTCTTCAACGAATCGCCGCCCAGCAGCGGCCCGCGGTGGCAGCCGGCGCAGCCGGTATCGACGAACTTCGCCAGCCCCGCCCGCTGCCGGGCATCGAGGGCACGGTCGTCGCCCTTCAGGAAGGCGTCGAAAGGCGCCGGCGTGCGCAGCGTGCGCTGGTAGGTGGCCAGCGCCTGCGCGTAGTTGGAGGGGCTCAGCGTCTCGCTGGCGGTGGGGAAGGCGTGGCGGAAGCTCTCCTCGTAGCCCGAGCGCTTGAGCGACTCGACCATGGCCACGGCATTGCCGTAACCCATCGAGCCGGTGATCGAGCGCTCGGCCTGGTGCACGCCGTCGCGCCGGTCGCCGTACCAGCGCAGCGCCATCTGGTCCTGGGCCATAAACATCGGCTGCGAGTGCAGCGTCGTCGGCTCGCCCTTGGCGTTGATGGAGACCGCGCGCCTGTCGGCGCTCCAGGCCTCGCGTGTGTGGCAGCTGGCGCAGGCGGTCTTGCCGTCGATCGACAGCCGCGTATCCCAGAAGAGCGCGCGCCCGAGCTTCGCCTGCGGCGTCTCGACCTCGGCCTCGCTGGCCGGCGACACGATGCCGAAGATCGGCGCCGTGCGCTGGCGCAGTGCCTGGATGGCGGCGCTGTCGTCGACAGTGGCGCAGGCGGCGGCAAACACGCCTGCCGCGCCGAGGGAAACCAAGGCCCGGGTCTTCATCTCTGCTCGCTCCTGTGTTCCCCGGCTCAGCCTGGCGCTGGGGCGCGGCAGCTGGCCGGGGTTGCGGGCTCACCCAACTGAGCCCGCGGGATTTCGTGAAATCCTACCGCACGGACGCGAGAGTTCGATGGGCTTTGGGTTTCGATTCGTGGGATCCACGTGTAGCGCGGCGTGGGCGCACTCGCGCCGACCCACGCATCGCCGTGCACCGGGCGCACGCCGGCGGCCTGCCGGTGGTGTTCCAGCGAGGCGCCCTCTCAGCGCACGCGCCGCCCCGCCACCCAGGTCTGCGCGATCGCCGGCGCGTCGGTGGCGAACACCCAGGCGTCGAGCCGGTGCGAGGCCGGCACGCCGGCGATCCCCGGCGCCGTGGCGTCGAGCACCAGCGCATCGGCCGGGGCGCCGCGCTGCAGCCCCCAGCGCGTGAAGCCGGCCGCGCCGGCCCCGCCGGCAGCGCAGGCTTCGAAGAGTCGCGCCGCGGTCGAGCCTTCGTGGCGCGCCGGGTCGGCCGCGACGTTGCGGCGCCGGTGCACGAGGCGCTGGGCATAGTCGAGCCAGCGCAGTTCCTCGGCCGCGCTGCGGCAGACCTGGCTGTCCGAGCCGATGGCCAGCGGCACGCCGGCGGCCAGCCAGCGCGGCAGGTCGGGCACGCCGTCGCCGAGGTTGGCCTCGGTGGTGGGGCAGACGACGATGCCGGCGCCGCTGGCCGCCACGGCGTCGATCTCGCGCGGCTCGGCATGGGTGGCGTGCACGAGCTGCCAGCGGGAATCCACAAGCCCCTCGCGCGCCAGCCACTCGATCGGCCGCGCCCCGGTGGCGGCGAGGCAATCGTCGACCTCGCCGGTCTGCTCGGCGACGTGGATGTGGATCGGGCCTGCGTCGCCGGCCAGGCGGTCGAGCAGCGCCCGCATCGAGGTGGCGGAGGCGGCGCGCAGCGAGTGGATCGCGACACCGGCGCTGATCCGGCCCGCGCCTTCGGCAAGTGTGCCGCCCGAACCCACTGCGCCCGCCGCTCTCGCTGCCCTCGCTGCGGTGGCAGCCTGCCGCACATGCTCGCGCAGCTCGAGCACGAAGCCGGCATCGGCAGCGAAGCGCCGCTGGTCCGCGCGCAGGCCGGGCGCGGCGAAGCCGGCGCGCTCGTACAGCACCGGCAGCAGCGTCAGGCCGATGCCTGCATCGGTGGCGGCCTGCACGAGCGCCAGGCTCATCGCGGCGGGGTCGGCGTGCCGCTCGCCACCGGGCGCGTGGTGCAGGTAGTGGAACTCGCACACATGGGTGTAGCCGCCGGCGAGCAGCTCGCGGTACAGGCGCGTGGCCAGCTCGCGCAGCTCCTCCGTGGTGATGGCGAGCGCGACGCCGTACATGCGGTCGCGCCACGACCAGAAGTCGTCGTGCACGCCGGCGCGGCGCTCGGCCAGGCCGGCGAAGGCGCGCTGGAAGGCATGGCTGTGCGCATTCACGAGCCCGGGCAGCACCGGCCCCGGCAGGCGCGTGGCGGCGGGCGGCGGCGGCGTGTCGGGGCGCACGGCGGCCCAATGGCCATCGGCGCCGGCCTCGAGCAGCACGGCCTCGCGCCAGCGGCCCTCGACCCAGGCGCTCCCGGCCCAGAGCAGAGCGGCGGGCCCGGCCATCAGCGCGGCCTCCAGTGAATCATCCCCTGCACCAGCTGCCGCAGGAGCGGCGTCACCGCCGCCGCGCGGCCCTCGTGCCAGCGGTGAGGCGCGCTCTCCTCCATGTAGGCGCGCCAGCACATCTCGAGCTGCACCGCATGCACGCCCTCGGCCGGACGGCCGTACTCGCGCGTGATGTGCCCGCCCTTGAAGCGGCCGTCGACCACATGGTCGTAGGCCTGCTGCGCGGCGAAGACGCCGGCCAGCGCCTGACGGAGCGTTGCGGCGCAGCTCGCCCCCTCGGCCGTGCCGAGGTTCATCTGCGGCAGCCTGCCCTCGAAGAGCCACGGCAGCTCGCTCTTGATGCTGTGCGCGTCGAAGATCACCGCGTGGCCGTGCGCAGCCACGAGGCGGGCCGTCTCGGCGCGCAGCGCGTCGTGGTAGGGCTGCCAGTACTGCGCGACACGTTCGCGGATCTCGGCTTCGCCCGGGGCCCCGCCCTCGCGGTAGATCGGCTCGCCGGTGAAGTGCCGCGTCGGGCACAGCTCGGTGTTGTTGCGCCCGGCGTACATCGGCCGGTTGTCGCTCGGCCGGTTGAGGTCGACGACGTAGCGGCTGAGCCGCGGCACGAGCAGCCCGGCGCCGAGGTCGCGCGCGAAGCCATAGAGCCGGTCGAGGAACCAGTCGGTGTCCTCGACCTCGAGCGCGCGTGGCGTGTAGCGCGGCCGCAGGGCCTCGGGGATGTGCGTGCCGACATGAGGCATGCTGATCAGCAGCGGCGCCGTGCCGCGCTGCAGGGTGAAGATTTCGTTCATGACGATTCATTGCGGCATGCCGACCGCGCTGGCATCGCGGCATCGGTCTCGCGGCCGCCGAAGACGCGCCGCCGGCACGGGCTGTGCCCGAAGCGGTAGGCCAGCTCGCACGGGTGCTCGGCGTCCCAGACGGCGAAGTCGGCGCGCAGCCCGGCGGCCAGCATGCCGCGGTCGGCGAGGCCGAGCGCGCGCGCCGCATGCACCGTGACGCCGCGCCAGGCCTCCTCGGGCGTGAGGCGGAAGAGCGTGCAGGCCATGTTCAGCATCAGCACGAGCGAGAGCGCCGGCGAGCTGCCCGGGTTGTGGTCGGTGGCGATGGCCATCGGCACGCCGGCGTCGCGCAGCGCGGGCACCGGCGGCAGCTTCGTCTCGCGCAGGAAGTAGTAGGCGCCGGGCAGCAGCACGGCGACCGTGCCGCTCGCCTTCATCGCCGCGCTGCCGCGCGCCGACAGGTGCTCGAGGTGGTCGCAGCTGAGGGCGCCGAAGCGCGCCGCCAGCGCCGCGCCGTCCTGGTCGCTCAGCTGCTCGGCGTGCAGTTTGACGGGCAGGCCGAGGCGGCGCGCCTCGGTGAAGATCCGTTCGGTCTGCGCCGGCGTGAAGCCGATGGTGTCGCAGAAGGCATCGACGGCGTCGACGAGCCCGCGCGCCTTCTGGCCGGCGAGCCAGGTGCAGGCGGCGTCGATGTATGCGTCGGGCCGGCCGGTGAACTCGGGCGGCAGCGCGTGCGCGGCGAGCGAGGTCGTGCGCACCTCGAGCGGCAGCTCGCGCGCCAGCCGCCGCGCTGCGGCGAGGCAGCGCGCCTCGTGCGCTTCGGCCAGCCCGTAGCCGCTCTTGACCTCGATCGTCGTCACGCCTTCGGCCATGAGGAGGCGCGCACGCTTTGCGGCGCTGGCGAAGAGCTCGTCGTCGCTCGCGGCGCGCGTGGCCGCCACGGTGGCGCGGATGCCGCCGCCGGTGCGCGCGATCTCCTCGTAGCTCGCGCCCTGCAAGCGCTGCTCGAACTCGCCGGCACGGTCGCCGCCGTACACGAGGTGCGTGTGTGCGTCGATGAGGCCGGGCGTGACGAGGGCGCCCTCGAGATTCACTTCGGCGTCGACGCGCGGATCTGGCGGCAGGTCGGCATCGGCGCCCACCCAGGCGAGCTGCGCTCCCTCGGTGACGAAGGCACCGTCGTCGATCCAGCCCCAAGGGGCGCCGGGCGCGAACGTGGCCAGGCGCGCATGCCGCCAGCAGGTCCGCCGATCGGGCGGGGTACTTCGAAGACTCATCGGGACAGGGTCATCCAGAAGGCCAGCGCCTGGTCGAGCAGTTCCCAGCGGCCGGTGTCGTGCGAATCGCCCCACAGCAGCGTGCCGGGTTCCAGCGTCTCGGTGTTGCCGGCCGGCGTGCGCACACGCACCCGCGTGACCGCGTAGAGCGCGCGCCAGAGCGTTCGCGAGTCGACCGGCTCGCCCGCCTGCGCCTTCCACATGCGGCCGGCGCCGTGCCGGATCATCAGGTTGAGGTCGCGCGTCGGCCCCTCGATGAGGCGGCAGCCGGGTGCGTCGGTGCCCGCGAACTGCACCGGGGTGTCGCCGCGCCTGAGCCGGTGCTCGCCGCCGGGCAGGCCGAGCGTGACACCTGAACCCTCGAGCACGGCGAACCAGCGGTCGACGCCGGGGAACGACGAGAACGGCCCGTCGCGCGAGATGTCGGCCACGCTCACGCGCACGGACCAGTCCTGCGTCGCGGTGTTCGTGGTGGCGGTGGGCCACAGCAGCAGCTCGCGTGTGAGCCCACCGCCGTTGCGCCAGGGCTGGCTGGGGCAATCCTCGACTCGAACGCGGTGCAGGGTGGCAGTCATTCAAGTGCTCCGATCGGCAGGGGGAACAGTTCGCGCCGCGTCGGAGCGCACCCGCAGGCAGCGCGCCGGAGAGGCGACAAGGCGGCAAGGCGAGCCCTGTGCGCAGCGCGGATCACGGCTCGAACTCCCCCTGCAGCAGGTAGCGCGTGCCCGGGTGCACCAGGCGCGCGATGGTGATGGGGGCGTCGCGCGTGAAGGTGCGGCGCGTCACCACCAGGCACGGATCGCGCGCGCCGATGCCGAGCAGCCGCGCCTCCTCGGCGGTGGGCGCCGCGGCCTCGATCGCATATTGCGCCCGCCACAGCGCCGTCGTCTCGAATAGCAGTTGCGTCGGCGTGGTCGTGCGGAAGTCCGCCTCCAGGTAGCCCGGGCAGCAGGCCGGGTTGACGTAGCGGTCTTCGCACTGCAACGGCACGCCGTTCTCGTGGTGCACGATGAGGCTGTGGAAGACGCGCGCGCCTCCGCGACCACTTTCGAGGCCCAGCTGCTGCGCCAGCGCCGCCGGCGCCTTCTCGGCGCGCTGCAGGTGCACGACGGCATGGTGACGGTGCCCGCGCGACTCGATCTCCTCGTGCAGGTCGCGGATGGTGAGCGTGCTGCTCACGCGGTGCAGCGGCGCGGCGAAGGTGCCCACGCCCTGCGTGCGGCTGACGAGCCCCTCGGCCTGCAGCTCGCGCAGCGCGCGGTTCACCGTCATGCGGCTGACGCCGAACTCGGCCACCAGCTCGGCCTCGGAGGGCATGAGCGCGCCCGGCGGCCAGCGGCCGGCGGCGAGGCCGCCCTTCAGGTGCTGCTTGACGCGCACGTACGGAGCGGCCGGTTGCGCAGCGCCCGGTTGCGGAGCGGTCGGCGCGGCGGCAGCATCCGGGGAAACCATGAGCTCGATCCTACTTGTCTAGGCTTGTCTAGACAAGTACAGTGCACCCCGGGTTGACCCTGATCCCACTGCGTTCCGGGAGAGCTTCGATGACCGACCTGTCCGACGTGAAGCCGCTGCGCCATCTCGCCCATGCACCGGGGCCGCGGCCCGTGCGTGCGCCGCGCGGCACCGAGATCAGCTGCGCCAACTGGCTCATCGAGGCGGCCTACCGCATGATCCAGAACAACCTCGACCCCGAGGTGGCCGAGAACCCCGACGCGCTCGTGGTCTACGGCGGCATCGGCAAGGCGGCGCGCAACTGGGAGTGCTTCGAGGCCATCCTCGGGGCGCTGCGGAAGCTCGAGCCCGACGAGAGCCTGCTCGTGCAGAGCGGCAAGCCGGTGGGCGTGTTCCGCACGCACGCCGATGCGCCGCGCGTGCTCATCGCCAACTCCAACCTGGTGCCCAAGTGGGCGACGTGGGAGCACTTCCACGAGCTCGACCGCAAGGGCCTGATGATGTACGGGCAGATGACGGCGGGCAGCTGGATCTACATCGGCAGCCAGGGCATCGTGCAGGGCACCTACGAGACCTTCGTCGAAGCGGGTCGCCAGCACTACGGTGGCAACCTGGCCGGCCGCTGGATCCTGACTGCGGGCCTGGGCGGCATGGGCGGCGCGCAGCCGCTCGCGGCCACCTTCGCCGGGGCCTGCTCGCTCAACATCGAGTGCCAGCAGAGCCGCATCGACTTCCGCCTGCGCAGCCGCTACCTCGACGAGCAGGCGACGGACCTCGACGACGCGCTCGCCCGCATCCGCAGATACACGGCCGAGAAGAAGGCGGTGTCGATCGGCCTGCTCGGCAACGCGGCCGATGTGCTGCCCGAGCTCGTGAAGCGCGCGACCCTGGCCAAAGAGGCCGGCGGCCTCAAGCCCGACCTCGTCACCGACCAGACGAGCGCGCACGACCTCGTCAACGGCTACCTGCCGAGCGGCTGGACGGTCGAGCGCTGGAAAGCCGCGCAGGCCGACACCACGCAGCACGCCGCGCTGAAAGCCGCCGCCGCGAAGAGCTGCGCCGCACATGTGCGCGCGATGCTCGAGTTCCAGGCGATGGGCATCCCGACCGTCGACTACGGCAACAACATCCGCCAGGTCGCGTTCGACGAAGGTGTCGAGAACGCCTTCGCCTTCCCGGGCTTCGTGCCGGCCTACATTCGCCCGCTCTTCTGCCGCGGCAAGGGGCCGTTCCGCTGGGTGGCGCTGTCGGGCGACCCCGAGGACATCCGCAAGACCGACGCGAAGATGAAGGAGCTCTTCCCCGCAGACGAGCACCTGCACCGCTGGCTCGACATGGCCGGCGAGCGCATCGCCTTCCAGGGGCTGCCGGCGCGCATCTGCTGGATCGGCCTCGGCGAGCGGCACCGTGCCGGCCTCGCCTTCAATCAGATGGTGGAGAGCGGCGAGCTGAAGGCGCCCATCGTCATCGGCCGCGACCACCTCGACAGCGGCAGCGTCGCCAGCCCCAACCGCGAGACGGAGAGCATGCGCGACGGCAGCGATGCGGTGAGCGACTGGCCGCTCCTGAACGCGCTGCTCAACACCGCGGGCGGCGCCACCTGGGTGAGCCTGCACCATGGCGGTGGCGTCGGCATGGGCTACTCGCAGCACGCGGGCGTCGTCATCGTCTGCGACGGCACCGAAGCGGCCGCCAAGCGCATCGAGCGCGTGCTCTGGAACGACCCCGGCACCGGCGTCATGCGGCACGTCGACGCCGGCTACGACATCGCGGTGCAGTGCGCGCGCGAGCAGGGGCTGAACCTGCCCATGATGTCTTCGAGCGCGGAGCGCTGATGGCGGCGATGACCCTGTTGCTGCGCCCGGGCCGTCTGACCCTCGAGGACCTGCAGGCCCTGCACGCCGGCGGCCAGAAGCTGGCGCTCGACCCCGCCTCGGGGCCGGCCATCGCCGCCAGCGCCGCCGTCGTGCAGCGCGCTGCCGCCGGCGATGCGCCGGTGTACGGCGTCAACACCGGTTTCGGCAAGCTCGCTTCCACGCGCATCAGCAGCGAGGACCTCGCGACGCTGCAGTGGAACCTCATCCGCAGCCACAGCGTCGGCGTCGGCGAGCCGCTGGCGCCGGCCGTCGTGCGCTTGATGCTGGGCCTGAAGGCGGCGAGCCTGGCGCGCGGGCACTCGGGCGTGCGGCCCGTGGTCATCGAGACGCTGATCGCCGCCTACGACGCCGGCCTCGTGCCCGTGGTGCCCGGCCAGGGCTCGGTGGGTGCCTCGGGCGACCTGGCGCCGCTCGCGCACAT
Source organism: Burkholderiales bacterium (assembly GCA_016223165.1). Lineage (GTDB taxonomy): Bacteria > Pseudomonadota > Gammaproteobacteria > Burkholderiales > Burkholderiaceae_C > Rubrivivax. The sequence goes on along the minus strand of JACRPO010000009.1, from coordinate 523,954 downwards.
GACGCTGGCGTTGATGGGCGAGGGCGAGTTCTTCGTCGAAGAGGGCGGCACCTCGCGGCGCCGCCCCGCCGCCGAGGTGCTGCGCGCCGCCGGCATCGCGCCGCTCAGGCTCCAGGCAAAGGAGGGCCTGGCGCTCATCAACGGCACGCAGACGAGCACGGCGCTCGCGCTACATGCCTTCTTCACGTTCGAGCCGGTGCTCGAGGCGGCGCTCGTCGTCGGCGCGCTCACGGTCGACGCGGCACGCGGCAGCGACGGCCCTTTCGACCCGCGCATCCACGCGCTGCGCGGCCAGCCCGGGCAGATCGACGTGGCGCAGTACTACCGCCAGCTGCTCGCCGGCAGCGCCATCCGCAAGAGCCATATCAAGGGCCCCCAGGCTCGCGCTTCGCACTCGCCACCCCCCGAGGGGGCTGTCCGTCCCTGGCATAGCCAGTTGACGGACGAAGGCGACGACCGCGTGCAGGACCCGTACTGCCTGCGGTGCCAGCCGCAGGTGGTGGGCGCCTGCCTCGACCAACTGCGCCATGCGGCGCTGGTGCTGCTGCGCGAGGCCAACGCGGTGACCGACAACCCGCTGGTCTTCGCACCCGAGACCGGAGGCCTCGGCGCGGAGCCCTTCGGCGCCATGATCAGCGGCGGCAACTTCCACGCCGAGCCGGTGGCGCTGGCCTGCGACGCGATGGCCACCGCCATCGCCGAGGTGGGCGCCATCGCCGAGCGGCGCATCGCCATGCTCATCGACGCCGGCGTGTCGCGGCTGCCGCCCTTCCTGACGCCGAACGCGGGCCTGAACAGCGGCTTCATGATCGCCCATGTCACCGCCGCGGCGCTGGCGAGCGAGAACAAGAGCCTCGCGCACCCGGCCAGCGTCGACAGCCTGCCCACCAGCGCCAACCAGGAAGACCACGTCAGCATGGCCACGTTCGCGGCGCGCCGGCTGCAGCCGATGATCGCCAACGTCGCGCGCATCCTCGGCATCGAGTGGCTGGCGGCGGCACAGGGCGTGGAGTTCCTGCGCCCGCTCGTCAGTTCGCCGCCGCTGGAGGCCGCGCACGCACTGCTGCGCCGCGACTGCCCGGCGATGATGAGCGACCGCTATCTCGCGCCGGACATCGAGCATGCCGCCGCGCGCGTGGCCGACGGTTCGCTCACCCGCATCCTGCGCACGCTGCCGGGCCTGCCGGTGCTCTGGCGTGCCGCCTGATCGGCGCGCGGCCGGCCCGGGCCGCCGGTTGCGCTTGTCGCGCCACTTGCGCATGTTGCGCCACTTGCGCCACTTGCGCCTCCTGCCGCAGCGCTCAGACCGGATCCTGCGCAATGACGCGCACGGGCATGTCGTACGGCGGCAGCAGGTCGACTCCCTTGTCGTCGACGAAGCGCAGGCGCAGGCGGTAGTCGCCGGCGCCGATGAAGAGGTTCACCTGCGTCGCACCGTTGGCGAGGTTGAAGTTCAGCGGCGCGCGCCCGACCCCGAAGACGTCGAGGACGAAGTGCCCGCTCTTCGGCGCGCCGAGGCCGGCGGCGCAGACGCCGAAGCCGTCGACGCCCAGGCGCAGGTTGAACGGGCTCACGAGCGGCTCGCCGGCGCGCACGTTGGTGAAGTGCAGCGGCGTGTCCGGCGGCCGCGGGCGCGCCACCTCATCCTCGTACCAGGCGGCGCAGGTGGCCTCGAAGCGCGCCGGGTCGATGCGCGGGCGCGCCACCTGGCTGCGCGGGCCCTGCACCAGCACGGTGATCTCGCGGCTGTAGACAAAATGCGGCCGATGTTCGTGGTCGGCAAAAAGCAGTCGCAGCTTGTGGCGGCCGGGCGGCAGGTCGAGCAGTACCTCGGTCTGGCCCTTGCCGAAGTGCCGGTGCGACTCGTCGAACGGGATCTGCTGCTTCACGTCCAGCGGGAGCGGCCTGTTGACGAGCACGTGGTGGTGGCCGGTGCCCTCCTTGGCCAGCCCGGCCGGCGCGACGCCCATGCCGCGCACCGCGAACTGCACCAGCACCGGCGAGGCGACACGGTAGCCGTCGCGCAGGTTGGAAAAGCTCACCGCGCGCGGCTCGCGCATGTCGACGCGCGTGCGTTCACGCGTGTAGCCGAGCCAGCAGCGCTGCTCCAGCTCGCCGGCGGGCAGGGCGGTCGCGGCGGCCGGGGCCGGCAGCACCAGCGGCAGCAGCACGGCGACGATCCAGGCCGCGCGGGCCGCGCTCCCCGCCGGTGCGGCACGGTTCTCGCAAGCTCGATCCGAACCGGCTGCCGGGCCGGTTGCCGGGCCGGCTCGGGGCCGGAAGTTCACCCGCATCGTTCGTATCCCTCCCCTGGCCCCTTGGCGCGGTGTCGCGGCCCGGGGCTGTTTCATCAAGTAACCGTCTGGAGAATAGCAATGAAGCTGCCGTTGATGATCGCCCTGGCCACCCTCGCGCTCGCCGCTGGTGCACGAGCGCAGGAGACCAAGGTAGGAATTGGCATCTCGGGCTGGACGGGCTTCGCCCCGCTCACGCTGGCCAAGGAAGCCGGCATCTTCAAGAAGAACGGCCTCGACGTGGCGATCAAGAAGATCCCGCAGAAGGACCGCCACCTCGCCATTGCCAGCGGCGACATCCAGTGCGCCGCCACCACCGTGGAGACCTGGGTGGTGTGGAACGCCAACGGCGTGGCGACGACGCAGATCTTCCAGCTCGACAAGAGCTACGGCGCCGACGGCCTGGTCGTGAAGCCCACCATCGCGAAGATCACCGACCTGAAGGGCAAGACAGTGGCCGCCGATGCGCCGGGCACCGCGGGCTACTTCGGCCTCGCCTGGATCCTGAAGAAGAACGGCCTGAGCGTGAAGGATGTGAAGGTCGTCAACATGGGCCCGCAGCCGGCGGCCAACGCCATGATCGCCGGCACCGCGGGCATCGACGCCGCGATGACCTACGAGCCCTACCTCGGCGCCGTGCGCGCCAAGCCCGAGGCCGGCAAGATCATCGCCACGACGCTGGACTACCCGATGGTGATGGACACCTTCGGCTGCACGCCGAAGTTCCTGGCCGACAACCCCAAGGCCGCCAAGGCACTGGCCGACAGCTACTTCGAGGCCGTGGAGATGATCGCCAAGGACCCGAAGAAGAGCTTCGAGATCATGGGCGCCGACGTCAAGCAAAGCGGCGAGCAGTTCGAGGCCAGCCAGAAGTACCTGCGCTGGCAGGGCCGCGAGGCGAACCAGAAGTTCTTCGCCGGCGAGCACGCCGCGTTCAGCAAGGAGGCGGCCGACCTGCTGCTCGAGGTCGGCATCATCAAGGCGATCCCCGACCTCACGAAGCTGGCCGACACGCGCTTCCTGAAGTGACGCTGAAGTGAAGCCGCTGGTCCCGGTCACGCCGGGCGCACGCATCGCGCTCGGCGTCTCGTTCTTCGTCGTCTTCGTGGCGCTGTGGAGCCTGGCGACGTTCGGCGGCTTCGTGCAGAAGACCTTCCTCGCCGACCCGTTCTCGATGCTGCAGGGCGGCTGGACGCTGCTCGCGAAGATGGGCTTCGCCGAGGACATCGGCATGACGGTCTTCCGCGTCGTCGGCGGCTTCGTCATCGCCGCGGTCATCGCCGTGCCGCTGGGCGTGGCGATGGGCGCCTACAAGCCGGTGGAGGCGTTCTTCGAGCCCTTCATCAGCTTCGCGCGCTACCTGCCGGCGAGCGCCTTCATCCCGCTGCTCATCCTGTGGGCCGGCATCGGCGAGGCGCAGAAGCTCGCCGTCATCTTCATCGGCAGCTTCTTCTCGCTCGTGCTGATGATCAGCGTCACGGTGGGCAACACGCGCCGCGACCTCGTGGAGGCCGCCTACACGCTGGGCGTGCGCGACGCGTCGCTGATCCGCCGCGTGCTCGTGCCCGGCGCCGCGCCCGAGATCGCCGAGCAGCTGCGCATGGTGCTCGGCTGGGCCTGGACCTACGTCATCGTCGCCGAGCTCATCGGCGCCTCCAGCGGCATCGGCCACATGATCACCGACAGCCAGGCGCTGCTGGCCACCGACCAGATCATCTTCGGCATCATCGTCATCGGCCTCATCGGGCTCGTCAGCGACCTGCTGTTCAAGTGGGCCAACCGGCGCATGTTCCCCTGGGCGCAGCTCGGGCGCTGAAGCACGCCGAAAGAGAACCACGAGAGAACCACGAGAGAGGCACGGCATGCCCGGCATCCTTTCCATCCGCGGCGTCGAACGGCGCTTCGCCTCCGCCACCGGGTCGACGCTGGCGCTGCAGGCCACCGACCTGGACGTGGCCGAGAACGACTTCATCACCATCCTCGGCCCCAGCGGCTGCGGCAAGAGCACGCTGCTGCGCATCGTCGCCGGCCTCGACACGCAGACGGCCGGCGAGGTGCTGCTCGACGGCCGGCGCATCACCGCGCCCGGTGCCGACCGCGGCATGGTCTTCCAGAGCTACACGCTCTTCCCCTGGCTCAGCGTGCTCGACAACGTCTGCTTCGGCCTCGCCGAACGCGGCCTGCCGCGCGAGCACCAGCTGGCCATCGCGCGCGGCTTCCTCGCCAAGGTGGGGCTGAAGGGCTTCGAGCACCACTACCCCAGGCAGCTCTCGGGCGGCATGCAGCAGCGCACGGCGATCGCGCGCGCCCTCGCCAACGACCCGCGCATGCTGCTGATGGACGAGCCCTTCGGCGCGCTCGACCACCAGACGCGCGAGCTGATGCAGGAGCTGCTGCTCGGCATCTGGGAGGAGCAGAAGAAGACCGTGCTCTTCGTGACGCACGACATCGACGAAGCCGTCTTCATGGGCAGCCGCGTCGTCGTGATGAGTGCGCGCCCGGGGCGCATCAAGCTCGACCGCGTGGTGCCGCTGGCGCACCCGCGCCACTACAGCGTCAAGACCTCGCGCGAGTTCACCGAGCTCAAGGCCGAGTTGACCGAGCAGGTGAGGGTGGAGGTGCGGGCGGCGCAGGAGGCGCAGCAGGCGGGCGTGGCGGCGGGCTGACGACGCGGCCGACGTTGCGCAGTGCGCTTCAGGCCGCATACCCGACCAGGGCCGGTTCGCCATGGCGGCGCGGCGCGAAGGGCCGCTGACGGCCGCGTTCAGCGCTTGCGCGCCAGCGTCAGCCCGTCGCCGACCGGCAGCAGCGACAGATCCACGCGCGCATCGGCGTGCAGCTTGGCGTTGAGCTTCTGCAGCGCCGCCGTGTCGGCGTCGCGCGCCGGGCGGGCGACGCTGCCGCTCCACAGCGTGTTGTCGATGGCGATCAGACCGCCCGTGCGCAGCAGCAACAGGCAGCGTTCGTAGTAGGCGTCGTAGCCGGTCTTGTCGGCGTCGATGAAGGCGAAGTCGTACTGCCCGGCGGCGCCCCCGGCGAGCTGGGCGTCGAGTGTCTGCAGTGCCGGCGCGAGGTGCAGGTCGATCTTGTGCGCCACTCTCGCCTGCTGCCAGAACGGCCTGCCGACGCGCGTGTACTCGTCGCTGATGTCGCAGGCGAGCAGGCGGCCGTCCTCGGGCAACGCCAGCGCCACCGTCAAGGCGCTGTAGCCGGTGAAGACACCGATCTCGATCGCCCGCCGCGCGCCGAGCAGCTTGACGAGCAGGGCCATGAACTGCCCCTGGTCGGGCGAGATCTGCATGCCGGCGTGCGGATGCGAGGCCGTCGCCTCGCGCAATGCCGTCTGGGCCGGGTGCTCGCGCAGCGAGTGCGCGATCAGGTAGTCGTGGAGAACGTCGTCGATCTGCAGGGTGCGGCGGGACATGGGACTCTCCTCTTGGCGGTACTTGCCACGCCCGCGATCTTCTCGAAAACCCTGTACCGCGACGCTGGCACGGCAATACCGTGCTCGTTGTCAGGGGCAGTTGCCCACTCCTACACTGGTTTCGCCGCTGCCGACAAGCCTGAGCCGAGAGGCGCGGCGGCGCCCCGCCGCGAACGCGCGGCCCGGCGCCGCCACCGCGCGGTTCGACAAGAGCGGCGTTGGGTTCCAACACGCATGAGGAGACATATGAACAACGCTCTGAAACTGGGCGCGGCCCTGGCCGCCGCTGCGTGGCTTGCCTTTGCCGGCACACCGGCATCGGCGCAGACGCGCGTCAAGCTCGAGCCCGTGGCGCGCGGCATCAACACGCCGCTGGCCATGGTGCAACCGCCGGGCGATGCGCGCATGTTCATCATCGAGCAGAACGGGCGCATCAAGATCCTCGAGGGCGGCCAGGTGCGGCCGACACCCTTCCTCGACGTGCGCAGCAAGATCAAGACGCTGTTCCACGACTTCGACGAGCGCGGCCTGCTCGGGCTCGCGTTCCACCCGAAGTTCAAGGACAACGGCAAGTTCTACGTCACCTACAGCGCGCACCTGGACTACCAGGCCGACCTCGGCCAGATGCTGTGGTACGACCACAGCAACGTGGTCGAGGAGTACACGGTGTCGTCGACCGACCGCAACCTCGCCGACCCGAGCTCGGCGCGGCGCATCCACTCGATCTCGTGGCCGCAGTTCAACCACAACGGGCACTGGATCGGCTTCGGTCCCGACGGCATGCTCTACATCTCCACCGGCGACGGCGGATATGCCAACGACTGGGGCATCGGCCACAACGTCACCATCGGCAACGGCCAGGACCTGAGCACCAACCTCGGCAAGATCCTGCGCATCGACGTCGACAAGCGCACCGGCAACAAGCCCTACGGCATCCCGCCCGACAACCCCTTCGTCGGCAACCGCAACGCGCTGCCCGAGATCTGGGCGTATGGCCTGCGCAACCCGTGGCGCTGCAGCTTCGACATGGGCAGCCAGGCGGCCGAGCTCTACTGTGGCGACGTGCAGCAGAACAGCTACGAGACCGTGAAGGTCGTCGGCAAGGGCCAGAACATGGGCTGGCGCCGGGTCGAAGGGATGATGCGCTGCTTCGACTACACCAAGCCCGACGACCACCCGGCCACGTGCGACAAGAGCGGCATCACGCCGGCCATCCTCGAATACAACAACTGCACGGCCAAGCCGCAAGGCTGCATGGGGATCTCGGTGACGGGTGGCTACGTCTACCGCGGCGCCAACGCGGCCTGGCGCGGCAAGTACTTCTTCGGCGACTGGAGCAAGAGCTTCGCCGAGATGGACGGCCAGCTCTTCGTCGGCACCAAGGGCGGCGACGGCAAGTGGACGATGGAGAAGGTCGAGGTGACGAACATGCAGGGCAAGACGCCCTACGTGCTCGCCTTCGCGCAGGACGCGGCCGGCGAGGTCTACGTGCTGACCTCGATCACCACGGGCCCGAACGGGTCGCTGGACACGATCTACAAGATCGTGCCCTGAGCCGGGTCGCCTCGAGCTGGCCCTGAAGGGCGCCACCGCGGTGCCGGCACCGCGGTGGCGACGTTCGTTCTGGCGGGGGGCGCCTGGCGCGCCTTCGCGCTGTGGAGCCGATGCATGCCGATCCGACCGACCGTGGCCGCGTTGAGGGTGGCCGTGTTCCTGGCCGCCGCGATGGCCTTCGCCACCCAGCTCGTGCGTGCGCAGGCGCCGACCGCACCTGCCGCACCTGCCGCTCCTGCGCCTGCGGCGGCGGAAGCCGACGAACCGGTGCCCACCTTCGCCGCCGACTTCCTGCGCGACACCAGGGTGCTGGCCACCGGCCGGGAGGTCTGGCAGCAGCAGTGTCGCCACTGCCACGGCAACAGCGCCTACCCCGGCAAGGCGCCCAAGCTGAGCCCGGGCGGCCTCGACCCCGTGTTCATCTTCGACCGCGTGACCTACGGTTTCAAGGGCATGCCGCCGTGGCGGCACGTCTTCACGCGCGAGCAGCGCATGGCGGTCGTGGCCTACATCAAGAGCGACGGCTTCTCGCCATGATCGCTCGCCGTGATCGCTCGCCATGAGCGCGGCCGTCGCCGAGAACTGAAGCGAGACACAACACGATGCTGCTGCGCGCGCTCAACCTGCTGCTGTGCCTGGTGATGCTCGCCTTCGTGGCCATGCAGTACAACGACCCGGACGGCCCGCTGTGGATGCTGTACTACACCGTGCCCGCCCTCTGGGCCGGCGTGATGGCATGGCGGCGCGACCTGCCGCAGCGGCCACGCTGGCGCGCCGCGCTCGGGGCCAGCCTCGTCGTCTGGGCCGGGCTGATGGTCTTCTACTGGCCTTCGATGCCCGGCTTCTGGCGCAAGGAGGTCTGGTGGGTCGAGGAGACGGCGCGCGAGGGCATGGGGATGATGATCGCCTTCGCCGTCGTCGCCTTCGCGGCGGTGCAGGCCGCCACCGCGCGGCGGCACCGCTGAGACGTCTTCAGAAGCTCGCCGAGACCTCCGCCCGCAGGCGCCGGCCCTGGGCCGGGAAGCCGACGAACTGCTCGTAGCGCTCGTCGAGCACGTTGTCCATCGCGAGCTTGGCGCGCCAGGCGCCGAAGCCCACCGTGTAGGCCGCGTCCAGCACCGAATGCCCGGGCATCGAGATGTCGCCCGTCGGGTTGGAGCGGTCGAGGAAGCTGCCGCTCACGCGCACGCCGGCGAAGAGGCCACCGAAGCGGCCGAAGTCGCCCTGTACCGACAGGTGCGCCGTCTTCTCCGGGCGGTTGCGCAGCGGCTGCAGGCCGTCGCGCTCGTCGATCGACAGCAGCGCCCCGCCGAGCGTGACGCGCCAGCCCGGCAGCATGCGCAGCGTCGCTTCGGGCTCGATGCCGCGCACGACGATCGTGCCGCGGTTGACGTTGGTGAAGGTGGCGCCGTCGAAGTCGACGAGGTCGCGGTAGCGGGTCTCGAACACCGTCACCTGCGCCGTGCTGCCGGCGCCGTCGAGCCGCTGCGCGAAGCTCGCTTCGGCATTGCGGCTGCGCTCGGGCTGCAGGTTCGGGTTGCCGCCGATCGCGAAGCCGAGCGCGAAGAAGCTCGGCGGCTTGTAGCCCTCGTTGGCGGCGAACTTGAGCGTGCTGCCCGGCCGCACCTCCCAGACGAGGCCGAGGTGCGGCGTCGTCACCGCCTTGATGCCCTGCACCTTGTCGTTGCGCACGCCCAGTTGCAGGCCGATGGCCGGCGCCAGCTTCCACTGCGCCTCGGCGAACACCGAGGCGGTGTCGCGCTGCAGCGCGAAAGTCAGCGTCTGCGGCGTGCCGGCGCCGAAGAAGTCGCCGACGCTCGTGAGCGTGCCTTCCTCGGTCTGGTGCTCGACACCGGCGACCAGGCTCAGGCCCAGGCCGGGCGGCTCCCAGCGCACCGAGGCGGCGATGTTGCCGCGCTCGAAGTCGGTGTCGCTCGTGAAGGCTGGCACCGGGAAGCGCACGCCGCCGTCGACGGCGGCGTTGTTCGCCGACTCGCGCCGCTCGTAGATGGAGGCGGTGATGTTGGCGCGCAGGCCCGCCGGCAGCCCGCCCTCCAGGCGCGCGCCGACGATGCGGTCGCGGCTTTCGCGCGTCGTCTTGTCGCGCACGACGGCCAGGCGCGGGCCGCCGCTGTCGTCGGCGAAGGCCGCGCTCTTGCGCCGCACCTCGGTGGCGAAGACGCCCGCGTCGACGCCGGGCAGCGGCGCGAAGCGCAGCGAGCCCTTCACCGTGTCGACGCGCAGGCTCGCGTCATCGGAAGAACCGCCTTCCTCGCCCCGCCCGGCATTCACCTCGCCCTGCAGCGCCGGCGTGCCGAAGGCGAACTGGCCGCCGATGCGCCGGTGGCCGTCGCCGCCGGCGCCCGCGTAGCCGCTGCCGGCCAGGCCGCTCACCGAGGCGCGGCGCGTGATGATGTGCAGTACGCCGGCGAGCGCCTCGCCGCCGTAGACGGCCGAGGCCGGCCCGCGCAGCACCTCGATGCGCTCGATCTGCGCGATGTCGAGCGAGCTCAGGTCGTAGGCGCTGCCGCGCGTGGTGGTGGGGTCGTTGAGCTTGACGCCGTCGAGCAGGACCAGCAGGTGGCTGTTCTCGGCGCCGCGCATGTACATCGACGCGAAGCTGCCGGTGCTGCCGGCCTGGTCGACGTAGACGCCGGTGAGGCGCGCGAGCACGTCCTCGATGCGTGCGGCGCCCATCTGCTCGAGCGCCTGCCGGTCGATCACCGTCACCTGCTGCGCCAGGCCGGCAGGGGTGATGGCGATGCGCGTGCCGGTGACGACCACGCTCTCGGCGGCGGCCGGCGCCGCCTGTGCCCTTGCGGGCGCGGCCGCGCCGAGCGTGCCGACGAGGGCAGCGAACGCACCGGCAAGGGCCAGCACGCTCGCCCCGCCGACCGGCGCGCGGGCGAACGCGCCATGCGAGTGGTCCGGATGGCCTGCCGAGTGGGCCGAATGGGGATGGGCCGAATGGGGATGGGCCGAATGGGGATGGGCCGGATGGGCTTGCATGTCGTCTCCTCGGTCGCCCGCTTCGGCAGCCGCTCGTTCGCCCGCGGTGCCGGCAGGGTCTTCGCCGGCTCAGCCGGCGCGCACGTTGTCCAGCAGCGCCAGCGTCGCCGCATCGCGCCGGCCGCCGAAGTACTTCTCGAGCAGGTGGGTGAACATCGGTTCGTCTGGCGCGGCGCGCTCGAACAGCGTCAGGCAGGAGCGCAGCTTCAGCTCGTCGACAGCGCCGAAGATCGCCAGCGCCGTGCGCCCCTGCAGGCGCTCGAGGATCTCGCAGCACTGGCGCAGGCGCGGGCCGAGCAGCGGGTGCGCCATGTAGGCCTCGGCCTCGGCGAGCGAGGCGAGGCCGAAGCGGCGCGCGAGGTCGCTGCGCCCCAGGCCGCGCAGCTGCGGGAAGACGAACCACATCCAGTGCGTCTGCTTGGCGCCTTCCTCGAGCTCCTCGACCACATGCTCCCAGGCCGGATCCTGCGCGTGCACGAAGCGCTCGAGCTCGCTCGAGCCGGGCGCGGGGCCGCTGGGCTGCAGCTCGCCCGGCAAGGTGGTGTGGGCCCAGGGGTCGGGCCGCTTGCTGCTCGTCATGGTTCTCAGTCTACGGCGGTGCGGGGGTGCTCCGGTCGCCTCCGTTCGGCTCCGGTCGCCTCAGGTCGCCTCAGGTCGATTGAGTGCCGGGTGCCACATCAGCAGGTCGCGCGCGCGCCGGAGCAGGCTCGCCATTTTGCGTCGCGACGCCGCTCTCGGCGAGCCGCGAATCACGGCGCGTGTCGGCACGTGCCAGAACTTCTCGGTGTCGCTGGTGTCGCAGTTTCTTGATGCCCGGCGCCCAATTTCGATGGTCGCATCCACCGCTTCAGCGAGGCCCTCGGCGATGCGGCGATGCGGCGATCGAAGCACTCATTGCGCGCGCCGCCGATGCCGGAAGCGAGGATTGCCAGCCAGCGCATTCGGTAGTACATATTCCCGCAGTCGTTCTTGATCTGGATCAAATCCTTCCCTTTCTTGGAGGAGGCTCGATGCGCAGGCGGATCTACTGGCTTCTGCCGGACGTGGCGAGTTCTCGCCGCACGATGGACGACTTGCTGCTCGCCCAGATCGAGGTGCGGCACATCCACTTCGTCGCCAAGGAGGGCACCGACATGACGGGCCTGCACGAGGCGAACGTGCTGCAAACGTCGGACCTCATCCGTTCCGCCGAAGCCGGCCTGTGCATCGGCATCGCCACCGGCGGCATCGTCGGTGCGGTGCTCGCGGTCGCCTACCCCATCGTCGGCGACAAGCCGCAATGGGGCCTGATCGGCGTGCTCGCGATCGTCGGCGCCGCCTTCGGCGCCTGGGCCTCGAGCATGATCGGCATCGCAACGCCCAGCAATCGGCTCAAGCGCTTCCAGCCGGCCGTCGAGGCCGGCCAGTTGCTGCTGATGGTCGACGTGCCGCGCTCACGCGTCGCCGAGATCGAGGCGCGCCTGCAGGCGCTGCACCCGGAAGCGCACTTCGAAGGCGAAGAGCCGAACGTCCCCGCCTTTCCCTGAGCGACCTTCAGCGGCCTCCCTGGGTGCTCACCCGGCAAGGAGCGATACGTGGAACTTCGAATGCATCTGGACCGCGGCATGCCGCGCGACATGGACCTGTTCGCCGCCGGCGTCGCCGGCTTCGCGGCGGGCGCGCTGCTGATGGTGCTGGAGCTGGCCTGGACCGCCTCGATGAGCGGCGACGGCCCGTGGCGCACCACGCAGATCGTCGCGGCGCTGACGCTGGGGCCGTCCGTGCTCAGCGCTGCCGGCACGAGCGCGCCCTTCGACCTGCTCGTCGTCACCGTCGCGCTGATCACGCATTACGTGCTCGGCATCTTCTCCGGCTTCGTCGTCGCCTGGGTCCTCGGGGCGCTGCACCGCGTGGGCCAGCTCGGCGTGGCCGAGGCCGTGGGCGCGCTGTTCGGCGCCGCGGTCTACTTCATCAACTTCCACCTGCTGATCCCGCTCGTGCCCTGGTTCGCCGAGCTGAGCGGCTGGGGCACGCTGATCGGACACGTCATCTTCGGCCTCGCGACGGCCATGTTGTACGTGCGCCTGGCGCGGCGCGGTCTCGGCCAGCCCGCTGCCGGCACGGCTTGAAGCGGCGCACACATCATGGCCATCGCCATCGCACTCTTCCTGATCGTCGTCGGCTCCGTCGTCTTCCACATCGTCACGCCGTGGTGGCTGACGCCGCTGGCCTCCAACTGGGGCCAGATGGACCTGACGATCGACATCACGATGTGGGTGACCGGGTTCTTCTTCATCGTCATCAACCTGTTCGTCGTCTACTGCCTGTGGCGCTTCCGCCACCGGCAGGGGCTGGTCGCCTCCTACCAGCACGACAACAAGAAGCTCGAACACTGGCTGATCGGCGTCACCTCGGTGGGCATCATCGCGCTGCTGGCGCCGGGGCTGGTGGTCTACGCCAACTACGTCAGCCCGCCGTCCGAGTCGATGGAGCTCGAGGTGCTGGGGCAGCAGTGGCAATGGCGCTACCGTTTCCCCGGCCCCGACGGCAAGTTCGGGCGCAGCGACCCGCGCTTCGTGGCCGCGAACAACCCCTTCGGCATCGACCCCGCCGACCCGCAGGCGCAGGACGATCTGCTCGTCGAAGGCAACGAGGTGCACCTGCCGAAGTCGCGCCCGGTCAAGGTCGTGCTGCGCTCGCACGACGTGCTGCACGACTTCTTCGTGCCGCAGTTCCGCGCGCGCATGAACATCGTGCCCGGGCAGGTGGGCTGGTTCTGGTTCATGCCCACGAAGGGCGGCCGCTACGAGTCGATGTGCGCGCAGCTGTGCGGCGTCGGCCACCCGAACATGCGCGGCTTCGTCCTCGTCGAGGACGACGCGGCGTTCGCCGCCTGGCGCGGCAAGCTGCCGACCTTTGCCGCCAGCCTCAACCCCGCCGCGGCCCTGCCCGGTGGCGACCAGCTCGCGCGCGGCAAGGCGCTGGCGGCCTCCAAGGGCTGCGCGGCGTGCCACTCGATCGACGGCAAGCCCGGCGTCGGGCCGAGCTGGAAGGGCCTGTTCGGCAAGACCGAGACGATGGAGGACGGCTCCACCGCGCTCGTCGACGATGCGTTCCTGCGCGGCTTCATCCGCGACCCGAAGTCGCGCGACGTCAAGGGTTTTCCGAACGTGATGCCGCAGCTGCCGATGAGCGACGACGAGCTCGATGCGCTGGTGGGCTACATCAAATCGCTCGGCACTGCGCCGAGCAAACCCTGAGCGCGGCGGCGCGCACAGGGTATCGAGGCACCGAGAGATAGGGGCACAGCCACATGGCCTTCGTCGATACCGAGTTGCACCCCGCACCGCAGAGCTTCATCAGCAAGTACGTCTGGAGCCAGGACCACAAGGTCATCGCCGTGCAGTACGGCGGCGCCGCCATCCTCGTCGGCATCATCGGGCTGGTGCTGTCCAACCTGATGCGGCTGCAGATCGGCTTCCCGGGCGTCTTCGAGTTCATCACGCCCGAGCGCTACTACCAGTTCGTGACCATGCACGGCATGATCATGGTCATCTACCTGCTGACGGCGCTGTTCCTGGGCGGCTTCGGCAACTACCTGATTCCGCTGATGGTCGGTGCACGGGACATGGTGTTCCCGTACATGAACATGCTCAGCGTCTGGGTCTACCTGCTGAGCGTGGTCGTGTTGCTGGCCAGCTTCTTCGTGCCCGGCGGCCCCACCGGCGCGGGCTGGACGCTCTATCCGCCGGCGGCCATCCTGCCCGGCACGCCGGGGCACGACTGGGGCATCATCCTGATGCTCGTGTCGCTCGTCATCTTCATCGTCGCCACGACGATGGGCGGTCTCAACTACGTGACCACGGTGCTGCAGGCGCGCTGCGAAGGCATGACGCTGCTGCGCATGCCGCTGTCGGTGTGGGGCATCTTCGTCGCCACCATCCTGGCGCTGCTGGCCTTTCCGGCCCTCTTCGTGAGCGGCGTCATGATGCTGCTGGACAAGACACTCGGCACGAGCTTCTTCATGCCGGCACTCATGTCGATGGGGCAGGCCACCGGCTACCGCGGCGGCAGCCCGCTGCTGTTCCAGCACCTCTTCTGGTTCTTCGGCCACCCCGAGGTCTACATCGTCGCGCTGCCGGCCTTCGGCATCGTCTCCGACCTCATCAGCGTGCATGCACGCAAGGCCATCTTCGGCTACCGCACGATGGTCTGGGCCATCGTCATCATCGGCGCCCTGAGCTTCGTCGTCTGGGCGCACCACATGTTCGTGGCCGGCATGAACCCGTGGTTCGGCTTCTTCTTCGCCACCAGCACGCTGATCATCGCCGTGCCCACGGCGATCAAGGTCTACAACTGGGTGCTGACGCTGTGGAAGGGCGACATCCACCTGACGGTGCCGATGCTGTTCACGCTCGCCTTCATCCTCACGTTCCTGTCCGGCGGGCTGACCGGGCTCTTCCTCGGCAACGTCAGCGTCGACATCCCGCTGTCGGGCACCTACTTCGTTGTCGCCCACTTCCACATGGTGATGGGGGTGGCGCCGCTGCTCGTCGTCTTCGGCGCCATCTACCACTGGTACCCGAAGATCACCGGCCGCATGCTCGACGACCGGCTCGGCAAGTTCCACTTCTGGGTCACCTTCCTCGGCACCTACGCCATCTATTTCCCGATGCACTACCTGGGCTTCCTAGGCATGCCCAGGCGCTATCACAACTATGACGGCTACCAGTTCATCCCGCCGTCGGCGCATACGCTGAACGAGTTCATCACCGTGGCGGCGTTGTTCGTCGGCGCGGTGCAGATGGTGTTCGTGTGGAACCTGGTGTGGAGTTACTTCCGCGGCGCCAAGGCCGACCCCAACCCATGGCGGGCCGCATCGCTCGAGTGGACGACACCGGACACGCCGCCCCACCACGGCAACTGGGGCGCGCGCCTGCCGGTGGTGCACCGCTGGGCCTATGCGTACAACGCGCCGGGCGCGGCGCAGGACTATGTGATGCAGAACGCGCCGCCCGAGGCCGGCGGCTTCGAAGACCAGCCTGCGGCAGGTGCACCAGCGGCGCCGGCCGCGGGCGCCGGGGCGCGGCCGACATGAATACCGCGGTGCTGCACCCACCCTGGCCGGCCGACCGCGCCTCGCGCGCCATCGGCACGGGGCTGTGGGTCTTCATCGGCGTGGCCAGCGTGCTGTTCACGCTGTTCATCGTCGCCTACGCGATGCGCATGGACATGGGCGGCCAATCGGGTGGGGAGTGGTCGGCCATCGGCATGCCGGCGCAACTGTGGCTCAGCACGGCCCTGCTGGTGGCCGGCAGCGCTGTCCTGCACCGCGCTGCCGTGCAGGCACAGGCCTTCCGGCGCGAGGCCGCGCGCCGCCTGTGGCTGGCCGGTGGCGCCGCCGCCGCGGCCTTCCTGTGCGCGCAGCTGTGGGCCTGGCAGTCGCTGATCGATGCGCGCGTGCTGCTCGCCACCAACCCCGCGGCCAGCTTCTTCTACCTGCTGACGGCCCTGCACGGCCTGCACGTGATCGGCGGCCTCATCGCCTGGAGCGTGGTGGCCAAGCATGTGCTGCCGGCGGCCGCCGAGCCGCGCACGGCCGCCTGGCGCATCACGCTCGTCGCGCGCTACTGGCACTTCCTGCTGGCCGTCTGGGTGGTGCTGTATGCGGCGCTCGGCTGGCTGACGCCCGAGATCGTCCGGTTCATCTGCGGCCGCGGCTGAAAGGCCGCAATCGAGCAGCGCGGAGGTAGAGAGCATGAGCGCCGAAGCAAGCCATCTCGCCGCGCAGGAACCCCGCCCCCCCGTGGGGCTGGGCCTGCGCGGCTTCATCTCCGACTGGTCGGGCGACCAGCACACCTTCCACGTCGCCTGGGGCAAGGCGATGATGTGGATCTTCCTGCTCAGCGACACCTTCATCTTCGGCTCGTTCCTCACCGGCTACATGACGGTGCGCACCTCGACCACGGTGCCGTGGCCGAACCCGAGCCAGGTCTTCGCGCTGCACATCGGCACCACCGAAGTGCCGCTGCTGCTGATCGCGATCATGACCTTCATCCTCATCAGCAGCAGCGGCACGATGGCGATGGCCGTCAACTGCGCCTACAGCCGCGACCGCATCAACGCGGCGCGGCTGATGTTCGTCACCGCCGCTTTCGGCGCCACCTTCGTCGGCATGCAGGCCTTCGAGTGGAGCAAGCTCATCGCCGAGGGCGTACGGCCCTGGGGCAACCCCTGGGGAGCGGCGCAGTTCGGCTCGGCCTTCTTCATGATCACCGGCTTCCACGGCCTGCACGTCACCGCCGGCGTCATCTACCTCATCGTCGTCGCGCTGCGATTGCGGGGCGGGGCCTACGACCGCAAGGGCAACTACCAGATCGTCGAGATCGCGGGCCTGTACTGGCACTTCGTCGATCTCGTCTGGGTCTTCATCTTCGCGCTGTTCTACCTGTGGTGACGGCGCGACCACCCGGCCATGAGCATCCGACCCGCCTGACCAACCCGACCGACCAACCGAACTGACGCCGCGCACTGCGGCGAGCGCTGTGGAGTGATCCGATGAGCACCGCGACCGGCCAGCAACAACATCCGATCCGCCTGTACCTGATGGTCTGGCTGCTGTTGTTCGTGCTCAGCGCCTTTTCGTACATGGTCGACTACTTCCACTTCCAGGGGCTGCTGCGCTGGGGCCTGATCCTCGCCTTCATGATGCTCAAGGCCGGCCTCATCGTCGCCGTCTTCATGCACATGGCCTGGGAACGGCTGGCGCTGATCTACGCCATCCTGGTGCCGCCGCTGGCGCTCATGGTGCTCGTGGGGCTGATGGCCTCCGAGGCCGGGCACACCTACCTGTCGCGCCTGCTCTACTTCCGCTAGAGCGGGCACCGAGGCCCGCGAGCGCCATGACCGAAGGGACCCTGGTCCGCTACGCCGCGCGCACGCCCTGGCGCGCCTACCTCGAACTGACCAAGCCGCGCGTCGTGGCGCTGATGGTCTTCACCGTCGCCGTCGGCATGCTGCTGGCGCGCCCCGACCTGCCGCCGTGGAGCGTGATGCTGGGCGGCACGCTCGGCATCGCGCTCGTGGCCGGCGCGGCCGCGGCGATCAACCACCTCATCGACCGGCGCATCGACGCCCTGATGGCGCGCACGCGCGCGCGCCCGCTGCCGAGCGGCACCGTCGGCGCGGCGCAGGCGTTCGCCTTCGCTGTCACGCTGGGTGGGGCCGGCGTGGCCCTGCTGATCGCCACGACCAACCCTCTGTGCGCCTTGCTGAGCGTGGCGGCGCTGCTGGGCTACGCCGTCGTCTACAGCGCCTACCTCAAGCGCGCCACGCCGCAGAACATCGTCATCGGCGGCGCCGCCGGCGCGGCGCCGCCGCTGCTCGGCTGGGTGGCCGTGACGGGCGCCGTCGAACCCGGGGCGCTGCTGCTGTTCACGATCATCCTGCTGTGGACGCCGCCGCATTTCTGGGCGCTGGCCATTCACCGCCGTGACGACTATGCGCGCGCCGAGGTGCCGATGCTGCCGGTGACGCACGGCATCGCGTTCACCAGCGAGCGCATCGTGCACTACAGCATCGCCACGGCGCTGATCGCCCTGGCGCCGGTGGCGATCGGCATGAGTGGCTGGCTCTACGGCCTGGGCGCCGCCGCGTTCGGCGTGCGCTTCGTCGACATGGCGCTGCGGTTGCGGCGCGAGCCGCGCTGGGCGATGCCGGCGTTCAGGTACTCGATCGTCTACCTGTTCGCGCTCTTCGCGCTGCTGCTGGGCGACCACTTCCTGCGCGGCTGAGGGCGCCCCGGTTGGGGTGAGGGTGATCGCGCGCCGCGGCCTCTGTTTCTCGACAGGCTCATGGGCCGCCTCGAGCGGCAGGCAGCCGATCGGCGAGTTCGCTCAGCAGGGTCCCGAGCCGGCGCAGCGTCTGCGGCCCCGGCAATGGGATGCGTGCGATGGGCTGGCCGCTCGCCGCATCGTGCTCGACCGTCGCGGCGCCCGCGCCGGCGCCTTGCAGCAGCTGGGCAAAGGCGCCGACGAGATCGGCCCAGGGGTCCGGCGGCTCGGCGGCCGGCGTCGGTGTCGGTGTCGGTGTCGGTGGCACTGTCGCTGTCGCTGTCGAGGAGGGCTCGATCGAATCGATGGCGCCGGCATCGGCGCCCGCCTCCATCGGCACCGCGCCTGCCGGCGCTACCGTGGCCGGCGCCGGCTCGGTGGCATCGGTGGGGGCTGACTCGCCGGCCTCGCTGGGCGCGGGCTCGGCGGCATCGGCTGGCGCCATCGGTGGCGCCGCCGCCGTCACCTCGTCCACCGCCTGCATGAACTTGGCGAGCCGGCCGCCTTCCATGAAGACCTCGCCCGGGCCGCCGTCGAGCACGCCGGAGAAGAGCGACTTCTTGAACGCCAGCAGGCCCAGCATGCCGTGCTCGATGCTGCCCTGCGCGACCAGGTTCACCACCTGCACATGGCGGCGCTGGCCCATGCGCCAGACGCGGCCGATGCGCTGCTCGAGCACCGCCGGGTTCCACGGCAGGTCCATGTTGACGACGCTGGAGGCGGCGTGCTGAAGGTTCAAACCCACGCCGCCCGCATCGGTCGAGAGAAAGATGCGGCAGTCCGGGTCGTGCTCGAAGCGCTCGACCAGCGCGCCGCGCCGCTCGCCCGGCACGCCGCCATGGAAGAGCACATGGCCGATGCCGCGCTCGCGCAGGCGCGGCATCAGCACCTCGTGCGTGCGCACCCATTGGCTGAAGACCACCACCTTGGCCGTCGGCTCGGCCAGCATCTCCTCGAGCAGATGCATCAGCTCGTCGGCCTTCAGGCCATGGTCGGTCTCGCGGTCGAGCAGCCAGGTGCTGTTGCACACCATGCGCATGTTCTGCAGCGCGCAGGTGAGGCGGCGCTGGTCGGCATCGGAGAGGAAACCGGTCTGCCGCCAGCGCTTGACGATGCGGCGCACGATGAGCGCGTTGTCGTCGTGCAGCAGGCGCTGCGGCTCGGTGAGCGGCACGAAGAGCGTGTTGTCGATGCGCTCGGGCAGCTGGTCCAGCACCTCGGCCTTGCGCCGGCGCAGCATCAGCGGCGTCAGCGTGGCGCCGATGCGATCGAGGGCGCGGTAGCCGACGACGCGGCCGGTCTCGTCGCGCACCTGGTGTTCGTGCAGCAGCTGCCAGCTGGCGCCCAGGCCGTCGCGGTCGACCAGCTGCACGATGGCCAGCAGCTCCTCGAGCCGGTTCTCGAGCGGCGTGCCGGTGAGCACCATGACATAGGGCGAAGCGAGGCGCCGCAGCGCGCGTGCCGCCTACGTATTCCAGTTCTTCACGCGCTGCGCTTCGTCGACGATGAGCAGCTCGGGCGGCGCGGCTTCGATGAGGTCGATGTCGCGCACCAGGCTGTCGTAGCTGGTGACGAGCAGGTTCAAGGGGCGCCCGGCCACGGGCTTGCGCTGCGGGCGGGCCGGGCCGGCGCCGCCTGCTCGGTCGGCTCCATCCGTTCCTTCCGCTCCGTCCTCCCCCGCCGCCGCCAGCGCCTGCGCGTACTGGCGCTGGCGCAGCACGCGCGCACCCTGCACCACCGTCGCTTCGCGCCCGGCGAAGCGCTGAATCTCGCGCTGCCACTGGTGCTTGAGCGATGTCGGGCAGACCACCAGCACCCGTTGCACGCCCAGGTGGCGGGCCATGATCTCGGCCGCGGCGATGCCCTGCACCGTCTTGCCCAGCCCCATCTCGTCGCCCAGCAGCACGCGGCCGGCGCAGGCTGCGAAGAGCGCGCCCTCGGCCTGGTACGGATACAGCCTGGCCTTCAGCAATTGGTGCAGCGCCTTGTCCTTGGCGCCCAGCGGAAACGCGGCGGCGACCAGCGCCCGGCGCCGGGCGGCATCGCGCAGCGCCGCCATCGCGTCGAAGACCTCGTCGCGCACGCGCAGCTCGTGACCTTCGGCTTTCGCCGCGGCGATGAAGGCGTCGATCTCCGCGTGCCGGGCCGCATCGATGAGCCCGCCGGCATCGAAGCGCTCGCGCGCCAGCGCCGCCAGCCGTGGCGGGCACGCGCTGCCCAGGCGCAACCGCGCCTGCCGCCGCCGCCCCGGCACGAGGTGCATCTCGCTCGCCGCCGGTGCGGCGCCGCGCGCCAGGGCCGCCTTGCCGCCGCGCTTGGCCGAGAGGCGGGCCAGCGTGAACGCGATGTGCTTGCACAGGCCGAGTCCGCTGTTGGCGAAGTCGGGGCAGGTGCAGTGGTTGTCGCCGGGCGCGGCGCCACGGATCGTCACCATCCAGCGGCTGCGCGAGACCGGATTGCTGACGCGGAAGTCGGAGAAGAAGGCGTCCTCGCCCAGGTTCTCGAGCCCGAAATCCTGCTCGCGTCCGAACTGCTCGCGCAAGGCGCGCTGCCACTGCTCGGCGCTCATGTCCGCAGGCGCGCGGTGGCGGTGCAGGCGCGGCGCGTCGGGCGCCGGCGGCCGGCTCTTGCTCGTTCGCGGGTTCGGCTTGCCGGGCTTGCTGGGCTTGTTGGGCTTGTTGGGCTTGTTCGGCCTGTTGAGCTTGAAGTGCTTGACGGACTCGTCCCGCCCGTTCGACTTCTGCAATTTCTTTGGCGGCGCCATCAGCATCTCCTCCTCGTCACGCTCCCCAAACCCTCAACGCACGATCCCGAGATCCTCCCAGAGGAAGTCGAACGAGATCGGCTCGCGCTTCTGCGCCGCTGCCTGCCCGGCCTCGCTCTCCTCGTAGTAGCGCAGCAGGCCCTTGACACGCTCCAGCCCCGAGGGCGTGCTGATGCATTGGCGCGGTGTGAGGTCGCCGAGCATCGGCACCGGCTCGTCGGCCCAGTGCTCGTAGTGCCGGTGCATCACCTTGCGCATCAGCTCGGCAGTTTCGGCATCCGTCGGCTCACGGCCGTCGGCTGGCAGGGCATCGGCGTCGTCGGTGCCGCTATCGGCAAGCGCCATGGCCGCGCCGGGGTCGGTGATCTCGCGCGTCAGATGGCGCACCGTGTCGCCGGCGATGGCTTCGAACCACGGGCGGCCGGCGTCGGCGGCTGTTTGCGTCTTGTAGAACACGCTCAGGCGCCCGGGCTTGCGGCCGGGGTTGATGCTCACCACCGGTCGGTCGAGGCCATCGCTGCCATGCACGAGGCGCGACCAGCCATGCTCGGCGCTGCCCTGCACGTCGCTCTCGCGCGCCAGGCGTTCGGCCAGCACCGCGGCGTCGGCGACGGCGTAGTGGTCGGTGATGAGCAGCATCGGCTCGCCGCTGCCGGCCTCGACGATGCGCGGCACCGGCGCCGGCCCGACCCACTGCTGCAGCCAGGCCTCGATGATGCACAGCCCGGTGATCCAGTCGATATCGGCCGGCGAGCTGCCGGCGGCGCTCTCGGCCTCTCGCTCGGCGCGCACGGAGGCCAGCGCCTGCGCGGTGTGCAGCGGCGCGAAGGGGAAGATCGAGCCGGAGAACTCCAGCCGGTCGTTGACCGGCAGCACGCGCGCGCCCAGCGTCATGCCCACCTTCACCTCGCGGCTGGCGGCGCGCTCGTGCACGTGCAGCGGCTCGGCCTGCAGGTCGAGCGCATCGACCAGCGTCATCCCTTCGCCGCGCCGCACCTCGGTGATGGTGTACAGGCGCAGCGGGCTGTGCGCTAGCGCCTCGATGTAGCGGCGTTGCCCGGGTGCGAGCGGGCAGCCGTCGGCGGCCAGCAGCAGCTCGCTCGCGCGGCGCGTGCCGCGCTTGGTGTGCAGCTCGCCTTCGGCGACGAGGTGCTCGGCGGCGGCCGAGAACAGGGCCCGCACCGTCTCCTCGTCCAGCGGCGCGGGTTCGCCGTCGTCCTCGGTGAGCGGTCGCACTTCGTCGGCCAGCCCGGCCATCGCCTGCTGGAAGGCCTTGTGGTGCCGCGCCTCGAGCCACAGCACGGCCCGGTCGAGCGCGTTGTCGTGCGCCTCGACATCGACCGGCCCGACCTCGGCGCGGCCGTGGCAATGCTTGAACTTCTTGCCGCTGCCGCAGGGGCAGGGGTCGTTGCGGCCGGGGCTGAAGCGGCTCACGGGGTGTGTTCCTCGCCGGGCTCGCCGGGGTGCTTGGGGGAAGGTGCGAGCCGCGCATTGTCGTGTAGGGCGCCGCGCCCCGGATGCACGCTCACCTCCACCGCCGGGTTCCGGTGCGGCGGCGGGCAGGCGGGCAGACAGGGCCTGAAAGGGTGTCGCCTGGAGCGGCCGCCCCAGCGGCGCCCCTGCTCGTGGTGGCCGGCGACGTCACTCCAGGAACGGGTTCTGCACGGTCAGCGTCTCGATGCGCTGGCCATGCTGGAGGTCCTCGGTCAGGAGGCGCCTGCAACCGGCGGCGAGCGCCGAGGCCACGATCAAGGAGTCGAAGAAGCTGAAACGCCAGCGTTGCTGCACCTCCAGCGCGCGGTGGTACACAGCCGCCGACGGCGCCATCTGCGAAAGCGGCAGCAGCACGACGTCGAGGTAGCTCCGTGCCTGCTCAGGCTTCAGCGGCACGGCCGCCTTGCGCAGTGCTGCATTCAGGCACTCCTGGACAACCTGCCAGCTGATGCAGGCGTTGCCGCTGGCGAGCGCATCACGGACGATGCCTTCGGCGATGCGGTGCTTGCGCTTGTCGGTGGCGTCGAGGTGGTAGATGAAGACGTTGGTGTCGATGAACGCTTCAGCGGTCATTCAGCTCGTCCCGGCTCAGCTTGCGGCCCACCTTGAGCCGCCCGCGAAGCGACGCCATCACCTCTTCGTAGCGCTGCTGCTGGCCCGCCACCCCGGCGTAGCTGGCGAGCCAACGGCGGAACTGCTCGTTCAACGTCGTCTTCTCGGCACTCGCCCGCTCACGCGCGGCTTCGATCAGTCGCTCGTCTGCGCTGAGGGTGATGTTCTTCATGGGCGCGGCCTGTCAGATGCACTGCGGCAGTGTACACGGCCGCAGTGTGATGCGGGTGCGGCAGAACCCGCAGCCTGGGCATTGCGACAATCGACGGCGAAGCGCCATCAGGCAAACCCATGACCCACATCCTGCAATCCCTGCCCACCGGCGAGCGTGTCGGCATCGCCTTCAGCGGCGGCCTCGATACCAGTGCCGCCGTGCACTGGATGCGCGCCAAGGGCGCCATCCCCTGCGCCTACACCGCCCACCTCGGCCAGCCCGACGAGAGCGATTACGAGGAGATCCCGCGCAAGGCGCGGGCCTACGGCGCCGAGCTCGCCCGCCTCGTCGACTGCCGCGCGCAGCTCGTCGCCGAGGGCATCGCCGCCATTCAGTGCAGCGCCTTCCACATCTCAACCGGCGGCGCCACCTACTTCAACACGACGCCGCTCGGCCGCGCCGTCACCGGCACGGCGCTGGTGGTGGCGATGCGCGAAGACGGCGTGCACATCTGGGGCGACGGCAGCACCTTCAAGGGCAACGACATCGAGCGCTTCTACCGCTACGGGCTGCTCGCCAACCCGCAGCTGCGCATCTACAAGCCCTGGCTAGACCAGCGCTTCATCGACGAGCTCGGCGGCCGCAAGGAGATGAGCGAGTACCTCGTCGCGCATGGCTTCGACTACAAGATGAGCGTCGAGAAGGCGTACAGCACCGACAGCAACATGCTGGGCGCCACGCACGAGGCGAAGGACCTGGAGTTCCTGAACAAGGGCCTGACGATCGTCAACCCGATCATGGGCGTGGCCTTCTGGAGGCCCGAGGTCGAGGTGAAGGCCGAGGTCGTGGCCGTGCGCTTCGAGGAGGGCGTGCCGGTGGCGCTGAACGGCCGCACCTTCGCCGGCGCGGTGGAGCTGTTCGAGGAGGCCAACCGCATCGGCGGCCGGCACGGCCTGGGCATGTGCGACCAGATCGAGAACCGCATCATCGAGGCCAAGAGCCGCGGCATCTACGAGGCGCCGGGCATGGCGCTCCTGCACACGGCCTACGAGCGCCTCGTCACCGGCATCCACAACGAGGACACCATCGAGCAGTACCGCAGCAACGGCCGCCGGCTTGGCAAGCTGCTCTACCACGGCCGCTGGTTCGACCCGCAGGCGCTGATGCTGCGCGAGACGGCGCAGCGCTGGGTGGCGCGCGCCATCACCGGGGAGGTGTGGATCGAGCTCAGGCGTGGCAACGACTGGAGCCTCGTCGATACGCAAAGCCCCAACCTCACCTACCACCCCGAGCGGCTGACGATGGAAAAGGGCGAGGGCTCCTTCTGCCCCGTCGACCGCATCGGCCAGTTGACGATGCGCGACCTCGACATCGCCGACACGCGCGACAAGCTCGGCATCTACTCGCGCACCGGGCTGCTGGGCGCGGGCGCCGACGGTGCCATCCCGCTGCTCTCGCCGCCGACGCCCGGGGCCGGCGAGGCCGGCAAGCCCGGCAGGGGCTGAAACCCATGCGCGCGCAGCGGCTGGCTGGCACGCCCGTTCCTTGGGCCTTGTTCGCCTCCTGCGCCGCCGCGCTGCTGCTGGCGCTCGCCGCGCCGGTGAAGGCGCAGACGGCACAGACGGCACAGACGGCGCAGATGGCCGACAAGCCGCTCGTCGTCGGTTCCAAGCGCTTCACCGAGAGCTACATCCTGGGCGAGATCGCCTGCCAGACGCTCGTTGCGGCCGGCCGCGCCTGCACGCACCGGCAGGGCCTGGGCAACACCGGCATCCTCGAGCAGGCGCTCGCTGCCGGCGAGGTCGATCTGTACCCCGAGTACACCGGCACCGTCGTGCGCGCCATCCTCAAGCGCGAAGGTAACCCATCGCTGGCCGAGCTGAACCAGTGGCTCGCGCCGCGCGGCCTGAAGGCGGCGGTGCCGCTCGGCTTCAACAATACGTACGCGTTCGCGATGCAGGAGGCCGAGGCGCAGCGGCTGGGGGTGGCGAAGATCTCCGACCTCGCGCGGCTGCCGGCCGGCACGATCCGGCCCGGCCTTTCGCACGAGTTCATCGTGCGCGAAGACGGCTGGCCGGCGCTGCAGCGCGCCTACGGCCTGCCGTTCGCGCCCGGCAACGCGCTCGACCACGGCCTCGCCTACGACGCGCTGAAGGCCGGCCGCGTCAACCTCATCGACGCCTACTCCACCGATGCACGCATCGGCCGCGACGGCCTGCGTGTACTCGCCGACGACCGCAGCTTCTTCCCGCGCTACGACGCCGTGCTGCTGATGCGCGCCAGCGTCGACGAGCGCGCCGTGGCCGCGCTCGCTGCCCTGGCCGGCCGCATCGACGAGGCGCGCATGATCGCGCTCAACGCCGAGGCCGAGCTCGACGGGCGGGCGTTCGCCGAGGTGGCGCGCACCTTTCTCGCGGCGCGCCCGTCGGCGGCGGCGGGCGCCGCGCCGGCGGCGGCAGCCGCGCCAGCCGCGGCGGCCTCTGCGGGCGGCGCCGTGGCCGCGCCGGCGCCCGCACCTGGGCGCGCACCTGCACCTGCACGTGCGGCCGGCTTCGTCGAACGACTGCTTGCCCCTGACCTCGCGCGGCTCGCCGGCCAGCACGTGCTGCTCGTCTTCGCCTCGGTGGCGCTAGCGGTCATCGTGGCGGTGCCGCTCGGCATCGTGGCCTGGCGGCGGCCGCGCGCGGCCGGCGTCGTGCTCGCCGCCGTGGGCCTGATGCAGACCGTGCCTTCGCTGGCGCTGCTCGCCTTTCTCATTGCCGCGCTGGGCACGATCGGCTTTGCACCGGCGCTGCTGGCGCTCTTCGTCTATGCGCTCCTGCCCATCGTCGCCAATACGCTTGCCGGGCTGCGCAGCGTGCCGGCGGAGCTGTCGCTGGCCGCGCGCGCGCTGGGGCTCACGCCGGCGCAGAGCCTGCGGTTGGTCGAGTTGCCGCTGGCCATGCCGACCCTGCTGGCCGGCGTGAAGACTGCCGCCGTCATCAACGTCGGCACGGCCACGGTGGCCGCCTTCGTCGGCGCCGGCGGGTTCGGCGAGCGCATCGTCGCCGGGCTCGCCGTCAACGACACCTCGGCGATGCTCGCCGGCGCCCTGCCCGCGGCGGTGCTCGCCTTGCTCGTGCAAGGCCTCTTCGAACTCGCCGAGCGCCGCGCGCGGCGCGGGCAGGCGGGCTCGACCCCGATCGAGGTGCGCGCGCAGCACTGAACGGCGCTGCCGCGCGGGCCCGGTCAGGTCGCGAGGTCAGTGCTCGTCCGACTCCTCGGCCAGGCGCGGCGCGGTGAACTGCGCAGGACGGCGACCCACCTTGTCGGCGTAGAAGGCGCGCACGATGTCCATGTCGGCGCGCACGTTGCCGCTCGGGCGCAGCGCCGGCCCGAGGCCGCCGCGCTTGCGCGCGTAGTCGAGGTAGCCGAGGACCACCGGCACGTCGGCGAGGCGGGCGATGTGATAGAAGCCGGAGCGCCAGGTGGTGCCGCGGGTTCGCGTGCCTTCGGCGGGCACGGCCAGCACGAGGTCCTGCCCTCCGGCGAAGCGGGCGACGCTCTGCTCGACGAGGTTGGCGCGCAGGGCGCGGCGGATGGGCACGCCGCCCAACGCCCTGAACAGTGCGCCGTGCGGGAAGACGAAGAGCGAGGCCTTGCCCATCCAGGTGAGCCGGATCCCGAGTGCCCATGCCATCGCCATCATGTAGACGAAGTCCCAGTTGGACGTGTGCGGCGCTGCGATCAGCACGTAGCGGTGGATGGCCGGCACCGGCCCCTCGAACGCCCAGCCGCCGAGGTGCAGGATCGCGCGTCCTATGCTCTTCTTGATCACCCTCGGACTCTGCCACACGCCTCGAGAGACTCCAGACCCCGGACACCGCCGATGCCCACAGAACAGGCACTCACCGAACTGGCGCCCGCCGAACGGGCGCCTGTCGAAGAGGCACTCACCGAGGAGGCCCTGGCCCCGCTCATCGACCGGCTGCTCGCCGAGTCGAGCCTCTTTCACGGCATCGAGCGGCACGCGCTGGCCGCGCTGCTGCGCGAGGTCGGCCACCGCCTTCGCCTGCCGGCGGGCGCGGACCTGATCACCGAAGGCGACGCTGCCGACGCGATCTACTTCATCGAGAGCGGCCGCTTCGAGGTGCGCAAGCGCAGCGAGCGAGACAGCGCGGCAGCGGACGACGGCGGCCACCGCATCGGCCAGGCGCTGCCCGGCGCCGTGGTCGGCGAGGTCGCGCTGCTCGATCGCGGCACGCGCTCGGCCACCGTGCGCGCTGTCGAGGAATCGGTGGCGCTGATGCTGCGCGTGCGCGACCTCGAGCAGGCGGCCGAGCGGGCGCCGCACCCGGCCGTGCAGATGCAGCTCAACCTCGGGCGCGAGCTGGCGCAGAAGATCCGCGTCAGCACCTCGGGCGCCGTGCGGCACCTGGAGGAGGCGCTGCACGAGGAACGCAAGCGCGTCGAGATGGGCCGCTTCATGAGCCGGGTGCTCATCGGCACCTGCCTGTACATGTTCGCGCTCGTGCTGATGCAGCCGCTGAAAGCGCTGGTGCCCGACTCCACCGCGTTCAGCGTGATCATCCTGCTCGGCTTCGCGTTCGGCCTGTACCTGAACATCCGCACGAGCATGTTCCCGGCGAGCGCCTACGGCTTCACGCTTGCCCACTGGCGGCCGGCCCTGCGCGAGGCGGCGCTGTTCAGCGCCCCCTTCCTCGTGTTGATCGTCGCATTGAAGTGGGCACTGCTGCAGAGCTCGCCGGCCTTCGCCGGGCGCAGCCTGTTCGACTTCTATCGCCAGGCCGGCCTCGGTACGCTGGGCACGCTGGCGGTGGTGCTGGCCTATGCGCTCTTCGTGCCGATCCAGGAGATGGTGGCGCGCAGCGGCATCCAGAGCTCGCTGATGATGTTCCTGCGCCCGCGCCACCGCGTGCCGATGTCGATTTTCATGTCGACGCTGCTGTTCAGCTCGACGCACCTGCACACGAGCTTGGAGTTCGCGGTGCTGGTCTTCCCGATGGGCCTGTTCTGGGGCTGGCTGTATTCGCGCCACCCGACGCTGGTGGGCGTGGTGTTCTCGCACCTGCTGATCGGGATCTGGGCCGTGTTCGTGGTGTCGTTTCCGTTCTTCTGACGCGACCACACCGAACGGGCGGGGCGGCCGGCCCGAACCGGCTCGCCGCGAGCCCGTTCAGTCCGCCGGTGTCTTGCGCCAGCCGCGCGCCGCCGCCCCGTCGGTGCCCGCCGGCGACATGCCCGACAGCGGCGCCACCTGGAAGTTGAGGTCGCTGCGGTCGCCGGTGAGGTCGATGACGGCGAAGTCCTTGCCCGGTGCGAGCACCGGGAAGGCGCCGCAGGTCTCGCCGCGCGCGCAGATGAGGTCGTCGTTGTCGGTGTCGCCACCGGCCACGACCTGCACGCGCGTCTTCGCGTAGCCGGTCTTGCTCCACGTGTAGCGGCCGTTGGCGAGCGTGGCGAGCACGGTGTGCTCGACGTTGCCGGTGGCCGGGTCGACGAGCAGCACGTACACCGGCCCGAAGTTGCCGCGCGCGCTGCCGGCACCCGGGCCCGCCGCCTGCTTGTTGATGGCGAGCTGCACGGTGAGCACCCGCGCACTCGAGAGGGTGAAGCGCAGGCTCGGGTAGTAGGTGCCGGCGCTCGGGATGCCGCTGCGGTCGACGGTGACCGTGTAGCGCCCGAGGCCGCCCGCGCCCACCGTGGTTGCTGCCACCGTCACCGAGCCGGGGTTCATGCCGGCGGGCAGCACCACCTGCGGCGTGCCGGTGAAGGTCTCGCTGCCCGTGCCGGAAACGGAGAGCTCGACCACCGCGCTCGTCTGCAGCGCACCGAAGTCGATCGACGAGGGCAGCGCGACGATCTGCGCCGGCGGCGGCGCCGGCGGCGTGGCCAGCGCCGCGAGCGCGGCGTCGACCGCCTTGCGCGCATTGACGAGGCCGAAGCCGAAGACGTTGTCGCGTCCGGCAGCGCCGAGCTCGTCGGTGAGGCTGCCGGCGGCGAAGAGGGCATCGACCTGCGTCACCGACAGGCCCGGATTGACGTAGCGCATCAGCGCCATCACGCCGGCCACGTGCGGGCTCGCCATCGAGGTGCCCTGCATCGCGCCGATGGCGGGCTGCCGGCGGCCGGCGGCGTCGAAGGTGGCCACGTCGCTGTAGACGCCGTCGGGCGCGCCGTTGCCGGTCGTGGACACCGACGTGTCGCCCCCCGGCGCGGCGACGCGGATCGTCGGGCCGGTGTTGGAGTAGTTGGCGATGTTGCGGCGCGCGTCGGTGGCGCTCACGGCGATGGCGCCGGCGCAGTTGGCCGGCGAGCCCACCGGCGCGGCGATGCCGCTGGCGTTGCGGCCGTCGTTGCCCGCCGCGACGACGACGAGCGTGCCGGCGGCGCGCACGTCGGCAATGGCGGTGGCGAAGGCGGCGTCGCAGGCGCCGCTGCCGCCCAGGCTCATGTTGATGACATCGGCCCTGCGTGCCGGCACGACGCCCGAGCGGTTGGACAGGGCGGCCGAGTAGCGCATGCCCTGGATGATGTCGGCCGTGCTCGCGCGCCCGCCGGGGCCGAACACGCGCACCGGCAGGATCAGCGCCATCGGTGCCGTGCCGGCGCCGCCGATCGCATCGTAGGTGGCCGCGCCCACCGTGCCCGCGACGTGCGTGCCGTGGAAGACGGGCTGCTGCGCGGCGGTGAACGGGTTGTCGCCGGTGTTGACGTCGCCGTCGCCGGTGGCGTTGAGGCTCACGAAGCTGCGGCCGTTGCTGAACAGCTGCGGCGCCAGGTCGGGATGGTCGAGCACGACGCCGTCGTCGATCACCGAGACGAGCGGCCGCGCCTGCGTGCCGGGCAGGTTGAGGGCGGTGATGCGGTCCATCGCCGCCGGCAGGTTGATCTGCTCGTAGTGCCAGCGCTGGTACGAGTAGCGCAGGTCGTTGGGCGGGAAGGCGCCGGTGATGGCGGTGGAGCGCAGCCAGCGATTGACCTCGACGTATTCGAAGGCCTGGCTCGTGCGCAGCTGCTTGGCCAGGCGCAGCGTGGCCAGCGCCTCGGGCCAGGGGTCGGCGGCGGCCTTGGCTCGGCGCGCCATGTCCTGCGCCGAGAGGGCGCGCGGCGCGCCCGTCTTGCCGGTGCGGCCGGCCGCGAGGTCGGCGAGCGTGGCCATCGCGGCACTGCGCGCCACGGCGTCGGCGGGCAGCTTGATCACCTGCGGTCCCACGCCGGCCTGCAGTTCGGCGCCCGATGGTCCGCCTTCGACCTTGCTGCCGGCGGCGCGCAGCAGTTCGTGCGCGCGCTTGAGGTTCGCTGCGGCAGCCTCGGGCTTGGCCGCCCCGCCGGCGGCTCCGGCGCGGCGCGGCTCCAGCACCAGCTCGCCGGGAGCGAAGCCTTCGGCCGTGGTGCTCTGCGGGCAGTTGGCGGAGGTGCCGGGCGCGCCGATGCGCAGGTTGTAGATCGAGGCGTTGCGAAACGCATTCACGAGCACGAAGTACGAGCCGCCCTGCGTGACGGTGACGCACTCGTAGCGCGAGTCGGTGCCATTCGAGAAGCCGACCAGCGCCGCGCCGGCGTTGTAGATGTAGAGGTCGACGTCGCTCTCGGCCGGGTCGCTGGCGAACTCGAGCTCCACCACCTGGCCGGCCACGAGGTCGACGCGAAACACATCGTCCACATCGCCGAGCGTGCTGGTGCCGTCGTTGTTGTTGCCGCGCGGGCCGGTGTTGGGCTCGTTGACGCTGCCGACCAGCAGCACCGGCGCGGTGAGCACCTGCGCCGTGCCCGCGGTGTCGTTGGCGACGTAGCCGCTCTGGTTGATGTCGTTGGTGTCGGAGTCGACCGCGGCCGTCTCGGCGATGGCGATGGTGCCGGAGAGGTTGAAGGTGGTGGGGCCGCTGCCTCCACCGCCGCCGCCTCCTCCGCCACCACTGCCGGAATCGCCTCCGCCCCCGCCGCCGCAGGCGGCGAGCAGGGTGAGGCTGCAGATCGTTGCGAGG
The DNA here is from genome assembly GCA_016223165.1 of Burkholderiales bacterium. Taxonomy (GTDB): domain Bacteria; phylum Pseudomonadota; class Gammaproteobacteria; order Burkholderiales; family Burkholderiaceae_C; genus Rubrivivax. Next base: position 492,850 of record JACRPO010000009.1, on the reverse strand, counting down.
AGCCGCGCGCGTCCGTCGCGAAGCATGGCCTTCATGGGTTCGTCTCTCCTGTTGTGGTGCCGATGCGGTGTTGATGCGTGGGCATGCCCGCATCGACCGCGAAAGCCGCAAGGCTAGAGACCCATGCCGGCGTCGTGAATGGCTACTAGGGATCAGACGGGCCGCTGCGACGGGCCAGTCTCCACCGGTCGAGGGATCCGTGGCCGCGCCGGCCGCTGCAGCAGGGCCAGCACCACCGCGGCCGGCACGCCATGCAGCGCCACCACCCAGACCATGAACCACTGCGGCCGCGCCGCCAGCAGCACGAAGGGCACCGCCGAGGCCAGGGCGGTGGCCGCGCCCGACATCGCCCCCATCGTCGCGCGCCATGCCCAGCCGGGCGTGCGGCCGGCCCCGTGGTACCAGGTGGCGAAGAGCCAGCCGGCGAGCAGGGCCGGCAAGGCACCGATCGCGTAGGCGAACGGGATCGGGAAGAGGAAGACCACGTACGGCGCACCGCCGATCAGCGGGCCGAGCAGCACGAAGCGCAGCACGGTCTTCCAGGTCGCCGCGCGGCGCCAGACGGCGGGCAGCCAGCCGAGGCCCGGTGCGCGCAAGCCCGGGTACGGGCTCGGGCGCGGAGCCGGGCGCAGACCTGGGTGCAGGCGCGGGCGCAGACTTGGCTGCAGGAGTGTGGTCGTCACACCGCCTCCTTCGCGGCGGCGGCGGCCGGTGCCGTGGCCGTGTCGGGCAGCGCACGCCACACGTTGCTCGCCACCAGCACCACGGTGACGAAGATGCCGCCGAGCGCGAGGCCCAGCACGAGGCGGATCTGCTGCACCCAGTCGGCGTTGGAGGCGGCGCCGCCGAAGGCGAGCACGAGGATCAGCGAGCCGGCGAGAGCCAGCACGTCGGCCGAGCGCAGCCAGAACTCGGCACCGGTGTCGTGGCCGCACTGCAGGACGAGCACGCGCCGCGTGATCGTGCGCAGGTACATCAGCGCCGCACCGACGGTGGCGAGGGTGAGGGCGAGAGAGGCGATGAAGAGCTCGAGGCTCATGAGGTTCTCCTTGCGTTCAGGGATGAGAGGGATGAGAGGCGCGGCAGCTGCCGTGCGGGCAGTAGGGCGCCGCGTGCGGCGCATGCCGGCGCGCGAACAGGCGCAGCGCGCGCGGCGCCACGAGGTGCAGGCCGAGGGCCGAGAGGCGGTGGCGGTGGCGCACGATCCAGGGGTAGACGCGGCGCGTGATCGGCCGCGTCAGCGGGTGCGCCCAGGCGCGCGCCAGCCACGGCGCGCCCACGGTGGCGTAGAGCAGCGCGATCGCGTCGACGCCGCGGTGCCAGTCACCGAGCACGTCGCGCACGTGCAGCGCCTGCAGCATCGCGCCGCGCGAGACACCTTGCGCTCGCAGCGGCGCGTCGTCGAAGCCCGCGGCCGCGCAGTCGACGAAGGCAACCTCGCCGTGGGCATCCATCTGGCGGATCTCCTGCATCTCGGCGCGGCAGAGCGCGCAGCCGCCGTCGTAGTAGACGGTGAGCATGGGCGGCAGAGGGCCGAGCAGGGGAACGGAACGCGTCGTCATGGCTTTCCTTTCATTCGGTTGTTTCGGTCATGAGAGAAACACAGAGACAAAAAAGGGGGCGCACTCCGGCTCAGTCGGCCTTGCCCCGCATCAGGCCCTGGATGCGCGCGCCGAGCTTCATGATCTTCATCAGCGTCTCGGGCGGCAGGCGCAACATCTCGTCGACCCACGCCGACAGGGTCTCCATCAGCACCAGCGTCTCGCCGACGCGCTGGCGCGAGAGCGCGCTCTCGCGGCCGAGTTCCGGGTGCGCCAGGCACTCGCGCAAGGCCTGCACGGTGGGCTCGAACTCGCGCGCCTTGCGGCCGCGCACGATGACGCGCAGCAGCTCCCACACGTCGCCCGAGGTCTCGAAGTGGTCGCGCCGGTCGCCGAGCAGGTGCACGATGCGCACGAGGCCCCAGCTCTGCAGCTCGCGCAGCGAGGTGCTGGCGTTGGAGCGGGCGACACCGAGCAACTCGCAGATCTCGTCGGCGTGCATCGGGCGGCCGGTGACGAAGAGCAGCGCGTGGATCTGCGACATCGTGCGGTTGACGCCCCAGCGCGAGCCCATCTCGCCCCAGTGCAGCACGAAGCGCTCGCTCACGGGCGTCAGGCGCGAGGCGGTGACGGGGGCGGGGCCGGAGCCGGGCAGGTCGGTGGTCGAATCCATGGGCGCCAGCATAGAACGTCTGAAGTTTCTGTCAATACAGAAACTCATGGAGGCCAGGGGCGGTGAACTGCCGCCGTGCACCCGTCAGGGATCGCCGCGGGGGGCGCCACTAGAATCGCGCCGCTTTCGACGGAGGAGCAATGCTGGACGAACTGGACGACGGCGCACGCATCGGTGTGTGGACGGCCCTCGGGGTGGTGGCGCTGTTGCTGTTCGGCCTGCTGGGCGGGCTGGCGATCAAACAGATGAACGAACGCAAGGCGGCGGTGGCCGCGGCAAGGGCGCCCGCCGCAGCCGCTTCGACAGCCGATGCCCTGCTGGACGTGCCGCTCGCCGGCGACCTGGCCGGCACGCTCTACTTCGCGACCGGCGTCGCCACGCTCGGGGCCGAAACGGCCGAGCCCCTCAAGGCGCTGGCGGCCGCGGTACAGGCCGCGGCGCCGCGCAAGGTGGTGCTCTCGGGCTTCCACGACGCCACCGGCGACCCGGCGAAGAACGCCGAGCTGGCCAAGGAGCGCGCCAAGGCCGTGCGCGAGGCGCTCAAGGCCGCCGGCGTGGCGCCCGAGCGCATCGCGTTGCGCAAGCCCGAGTCGACCACCGGCGACGGCAGCAACCAGGAAGCGCGCCGCGTCGAGGTGCGGCTGATTCCCTGACGCCGGGCGCCCTCGCCCAACGGCCCGAAGCAGCACCCTGCTTATCAGGACCGCGACTGCGACCGGGCTCAGGCAGCGCCGAGCCGGCGCAACGCGTCGGTGGCGCGCAGGCGACCGACCTCGATGCCGTTCCAGTTGCGCAGCGCCACGTCACTGAGCGAGCGAATCAACGCGGCCTCGGCGTCCCCCTGCAAGGGCACGAGCCGCTCGATGACCGCGGCCATCGTCACCTCGGCGGCGCGGGCGGTGTTGCCGTCGTCCATCTTGATGGCCACGCCGAGGCCGGCGCCGGGCAGCGCGGCGCAGTAGACGCCTTCGGCGCCGACCTTGCAGAACACGCGCTCGCCGAACTGCTGCGCCACGCGGCTGTCGAAGCGGCCGCTGCCGGCCACCATCTGCGGCGCGCGCGCCACTGCCTCGCGCAGGCGCCGCGCCGCACGCGCGCGGTCGGCGTCGAGCCCCTGGCCCGTGGCCAGCTTGGCGAAGGCGTGTGCCAGGTGCCGCAGCGGGACCGCATAGGTCGGGATCGAGCAGCCATCGGTGCCGCGTGCCGTGCGCGCGAGATCGAAGCCGGTGGCGTCTTGAAGCGACGCGGTCACCTCGCGCATCACCGGGTGCTCGGGCGTTGTGTAGCCGCGCACGAAGTCGGCCGCGCCGCGCCGGCCGGCGAGGCCGCAGCCCAGGCACAGGAAGCCGGCATGCTTGCCCGAGCAGTTGTTGTGCAACGCGCTCGGCACTGCGCCGGCTGTCGCCAGCTTGCGCTGGCTGCCTTCGTGATAAGGCCAATGCGTGCCGCACTCGAGCGCCTCGGCACCGAGCCCGGCCTTGCCGAGCATGGCGAGCGCCGTCTCGGCGTGCTGCGGCTCGCCGCCATGCGAAGCGCAGGCGAGTGCCAGTTCGGCATCGCCGAGGCCGAAGCGCTCGGCCGCACCACTGGCCACCAGCGGCAGCGCCTGCAGCGCCTTCACCGCCGAGCGCGGGAAGATCGGCCGCTCGATGTCGCCCTGCGCCGTGTGCACATGGCCCTCGGCATCGACGATCGCCAACGCACCGCGGTGCACACTCTCGGCGATGCCGCCGCGCAAGGCTTCGACGAGGATCGGGTTCGCAGTCATCGCGGCACTGTAGCCCGAGCCGGACAATCATCGAATGCCCGCAGCCACGCACGGCGCGCCGAGCCTGCTCGGCGTCGACTTCACCAGCGCCCCCACGGCACGCAAGCCGATCGTCGTGGCACGCGGCCACCGCGAGGGCGAGACGCTGCACGTGCGGCGGCTCGACCGCCTCGCCGCACTGCCAGCGTTCGAGGCCCTGCTCGCCGAGGCCGGGCCCTGGTGCGGCGGCTTCGACCTGCCCTTCGGCCTGCCGCGTGCGTTCGTCGAGGCGCATGCGCTCGGCGACAGCGCCGATGCCGTCGTCGCCGAACTGCATCGCCGCTGCGGCGGGCGCCGTATGGCCTTCCGCGATCTCGTCGACCGCTGGGGCAACGGCCGCCCGGCCGGGCAGCGGCTCGTGCACCGGGCCACCGACCGCGCCTGCACGCCCACCTCGTCGAGCCCGCTGCAGACGCGCTACGTGCCGGTGGGCTTCATGTACTTCGAGGGCTTCGCGCGCCTGGTGCGTGCGGGCGTGCACCTGCCCGGGCTGCGCGCGGGCGACACGAAGCGCGTGGCGCTGGAGGCCTACCCGGCGCGCGCCGCACACGCCCTCGTCGGCGCGCGCTCGTACAAGAACAGCGACGCGCCCGACCGCGCCGAGGCGCGTGCCGCCATCGTGCGCGGGCTCGTGCGCGGCGAGGGCGGCTTCGGCCTCGCGCTGGCGCTGCCGCGCGCGCTGCGCGAATCGCTGATCGACGACGCCAGCGGCGACGCGCTCGACGCCACGCTGTGCCTCGTGCAGGCGGCCTGGGCCGAGCGGCAGCCGGCGCACGGCCTGCCGCCGGGCGTGGATGCGGTGGAAGGCTGGATCGTCGGCGCGCCGGCGCGCTGAGCGACCACCCTCACCGACGCATCAACCGACGCATCAACCGGCGCCTCACCCCTCACGACCGGCGGGCCGTCCTGAACGTGGGCCCCGGCTCACTGCCCCGGCTTGAACCCCGAAGCGCGGATCGGCGGCCCCCAGCGCTCGAAGTCGGCCTTCATGATCTCGCCGAGCTGCGCCGGCCCGTGCCCGGTGGGCTCGAGCCCCATCTCCACGAGGCGCTGGCGCGTGGCCGGGTCGGCCAGCACGGCGGCGATGGCGGTGTGCAGCCGCTGCACGGCGGCCGCCGGCGTGCCGGCCGGCGCGAACATGCCGTACCACGGCGAGGCGACGAGGTCGAAGCCCTGCTCGCGGAACGTGGGCACGTCGGGAAAGGCGGGCGAGCGCTGCTCGCCGGCCACCGCCAGCAGGCGCGCCTTGCCGCCCTGCACGAGGGCGCGGATGTCGGCCGCCACCGTCGAGAGCGCGCTGATCTGGCCACCGGCCAGCGCCGTCATCGCGTCGGCCGTGCCCTTGAACGGGACGTGCGTGAGCTCCAGCCCCGCGGCGCGCGCGAACATCACGCCGAAGAAATGCGGGATGCTGCCGGCCGCCGCCGAGCCGTAGAAGTTGCGCTTGGCCGGATCGGCCTTCACCCAGGCGACGAACTCGCGCAGGTTCTTCACCGGCGCGCCGGACTCGACGCCCAGGCCGATCTGGAAGTTCGAAAGGTGCGTGACGGGCGCGAAATCCTTGAACGGGTCGTAGCGCAGCTGCCCGGCGAACGAGTGCGGAAAGATCGACATCGTGGCCACCGGCGTCATCAGCAGCGTGTTGCCGTCGGCCGCCGCGGCCTTCACGAGCTCGTTGCCGATGCGCCCGCCCGCGCCGGGCTTGTTCTCGACGATCACCGTCTGCCCGAGCTGGCGCGCCATGCCCTCGCCGACGACCCGCGCCAGCGCGTCGCTGGTGGCGCCGGCGGGGTAGCCGACGATGATGCGGATGGCTCCCGCGCCCGCTTGCTGCGCGGCGGCGGGCAGCGCCGCAGGCGCCGTCAGCGCCGCCAGCGCGGTGGCCGCCAGCGCCAGCAGGGCGCGGCGATGCAGGGGGTGGGTGCGCGGCATGTTCAGGTCTCCTCGGCGGGTTGTGGCGCGGGCTGCAGGGGCGCCGTTCATCGCGCCGCCCGGCCAGACCGGAATCTATGCCCGCCGAGGGATTCCGCAGCCACCCTGCACCCCGGTGAAGACCCTGAGCGCGCAGCCGCAGCCAAGAGCGGCACCCGCCTGCGGCATCATCGCGTCGCCGCTCGCGCGTGGAGGCCCGACCCCATGACACACCCGAAACCAGAGCCCGCATCGACGCCGGCCGCGCCGCGCCCGTGGCGGCCGCGACCGTTGCGCGTCGCGTGCATCGCGCTCGCCACGGCCTGCGTCGCGGCGGCGACGCCCGCACCGGCGGCGCCGAGGCCCGCGGCCGCGCCCATCGAGGGCGTCATCAACCGCATCATCGACGGCGACAGCCTCATGCTGCAGCCCGCAGGCAAGGCGCCGATCGAGGTGCGCCTGCGCGACATGGATGCGCCGGAGATCTGCCAGCCGCATGGCCCCGAGGCGAAGAAGGCGCTCGAGCAACTCGCGCTCGGCAAGACCGCCAGGCTCACCGTGAGCGCGCGCGATCAGTTCGGCCGCAGCGTCGGGCTGGTGATGGTGGACGGACAGTCGCTCTCGAAGCAGATGGTCGCCGAAGGCCACGCGTGGAGCTCGCGCGGCCGCTACGACCGCGGGCCGCTGATGAAGGAGGAGCGCATGGCGATCGCGCTGCGCCGCGGCATCCATGCCACGCAGGGGGCGGTGATGCCGAAGGACTTCCGCAAGACGAACGGGCCCTGCAAGTAGCTGCAGGGGCCCCTGGTCCTCGAGCTGCTCCGGCGCGATCTCGAACCGATCCCCTCTCAGGCGGCGTCGCGCCGACGCCGCACCCGATGCGCAGCCCGTCCGGCCCTCCGGCCGACGGAGCCATCCCTCGCAGGCGGGACGAATGCGCTCGAGGCAGCGATGTACATTCATCCGCAGCCGAGCCCACCTGCCATGCCCTCCCTCGAGTTCCGCTGGTTCCGCTGGTTCCGCTGGTCGCGCCTCACCTTCAGACTCACGCTGGCCTGTGCCGCCGCCGCGCTGGCCGGTGCCGCGGCGGCGCAGCCCGCGGCGCCGGCCAAGCCACAGGGGCTCGAGAAGCGTGTCGCGCTCGTCATCGGCAACGCCGCCTATCGCGGCGGCCAGCAGCTGCCCAATGCCGCGAACGACGCCGAGGACCTCTGCAAGGCCCTGCGCAAGCTCGCGTTCGACACCCTCTGCGTGCGCGACGTGAAGACGCGCCGCGACTTCAAGCGCGCCGTGCAGGACTTCCGCGCCAGGCTCGGCCCGGGGGTGGCAGGGCTCTTCTACTACGCCGGCCACGGCATCCAGGTCGACGGCGACAACTTCCTGCTGCCCACCGAGGCCGTGATCGACGCGCGCGAAGATGTCGAGGACGAGTCGCTGAGCCTGCGCTACGTCATGCAGACGCTCGAAGAGGCCGGCAACGGCTTCAACCTCATCATCCTCGACGCCTGCCGCAACAACCCGTTCATCCGCGGCTTCTCGCGCGCCACGCAGCGCGGCCTGGCGCCGGTGAGCGATGCCCCCTCAGGCTCGATCGTGCTGTACTCGACGGCGGCCAACGACGTTGCCTCCGACGGCGGCCGCGGCGAACGCAACAGCCCGTTCGCCAAGCACCTGCTCAACTTCATCGGCAAGCCCGGCCTGACCGTGGAGACACTGATCAAGCGCGTTTCCGCCGCCGTGCAGCAGGAGACCGAGCGCATCTCGCGCCGGCGCCAGGTGCCCTTCACCTACGGCTCGTTCATCGGCGAGTTCTGCTTCGCCGGCTGCCAGGACCCCGAGGCCGAGGCACGGGCGCGGCGCGAGCGCGAGGACCTCGATCGCCGCCGGCAAGAGATCGAAGCGCGCGAGGCGAGCGGCGGCAGGCCGGCTTCGAGGGCGAACGTCCCGCCTTCGTTCTGAGTGCCGCGCGGCGCCAGCGTCGCCGAGGCCCCGGCGCCCTCAGAACGCCGCCACCAGCCCGAACGTGAACCCCTGCGTCAGGTCGCGCGCGTCCTGGCCCGGCAGCGCCTCCTTCGACTTCAGCACCTGCGTGCGGTAGCCGACGGTGAAGGTCAGCGATTTCGCGATGCCGCCCAGCGCAAGGCCGTAGGCGCCGCCGACCTCGCTCAGCTGGTAGTCGGCATCGAGATCGACGTTGCCCTTGGGCTTCATGCGGCCGAGGCCGAGCGCGCCGTAGAGCGAGAACGCCCCGCTCAGCGGGGCGGTGGCGCTCAGGCCGATCGTCGGGCCGGCCAGCTTGAAGTTGTTCGGTCCGGCCCACTGGGCCAGCGACTTGTAGCCGACCGTCGCCGCGACGCCGGGGGCGATGAAGTAGCCCAGGTTGACGTCGTGCTCCTTGCGGCTGACGGTGTCGCCATCCGGGTACGAGTAGGTGGTCGAGGTGATGGCGCTGACCGAGCCGATGAAGTCGCGGTAGCGCACGCTGACGATCGGCACGAGCACCGTCTTGTCGTTGGTCAGGGCCTCGGTGATGACACGGCCGCCGCCGACCGTGGGCTCGTAGCCCCAGGTCGTCCACTGCGTGCTCCAGGCCTTCAGGCCCGCGGCGATGCCGAAGTTCGAGTCCTGGGCCGCCGCGGCGCCCGCGGCCATGGCGAGGATCAGGACAGCGGGTACGGTCTTGCGCATCGTGGCTCCTTTGCTTGGAGGCATGGCACCTGTGCCGACCGCACGACGATAGCCGGCCGCCGGCCGGGAGCAAGCGGGACAGCCGGTGTGAGGCTCAGCGCGCGCCGTCGCCGCCCTTCACCCGCACCCAGCGCAGCTCGATCGTGTCGTTCGGCCACTGCACCGCGCTCACCTTCTTCTGCATCGCCCAGGTGAGCGTGCGCCGGTACAGCGGGATGTACGGCAGGTCTTCGGCCACCAGGCGCAGCACGGTGGCTACCATGGCGCGCCGGCGCGTCAGGTCGGGCTCGGTGCGCACCTGGTCGATCAGGCGGTCGAGGCCGGCGTTGCTGTAGCGCCCGGCATTGAAGGTGCCGAGCCCGCTCTTGTCGAAGGTGCGGAAGAGGCCGTTCAGCGAGCCCCAGGCGTCGATCTGCGGCGTCCAGCCGTACTCGATGAAGCTGGCCGTGCCCTGGCTGAGTTTGGGGAAGAACTGGCCCGTGGCCGAGCTGCGCAGCGTCGTCCGGATGCCCACCTGCGTGAGCATGGCGGCCATCGCCTGGCAGCTGTTCTCGCGCCAGGCGACGTTCACGCAGTCCAGCGTCACGCCAAAGCCGTTCGGGTAGCCGGCCTCGGCGAGCAGCGCCTTCGCCCTGGCCGGGTCGAAGGGCAGCCGCTTGTCGAGCTCGGCCGGGCTGCCGTCGACGCGCGGCGAGAGGAAGGCGCCGGTGGGCACGCCCTGGCCGCGCAGCACCTTGTCGATGATGAGCTGCACGTTGATGGCGTGATAGACGGCGCGGCGCACGCGCAGGTCCTTGAACGGGTTCTTCCCCTTGACGTCGGAGAACTCCAACTCGTCGCGGGCCTGGTCGAACGTGAGGTACTGCTGCCCGAGGTCGGCCGTCTGCACGAGCGCGATGCGCGAGTCGGCCTTCAGGCGCGAGATGTCCTGGTACGGCGGGTCGAGCACCATGTCGACCTCGCCCGAGGCGAGCGCAGCCAGGCGCGTGGCGTCGCTGCGGATGGGGATGAACTGCACCTCGGCCAGGTTGCCGTGGCGCGGCTTGCCGTCGGCGCCTTTCTGGGCCCAGCCCCACCAGGCCTCGTGGCGCTTCAGCACCACGCGCACGTCGGGCTGGAAGCTCTCCAGCCTGAACGGCCCGGTGCCGTTGGCGTTGCGCACCGTGTAGGTCTCCTGCTTGGCGTTGAAGTCCTGCGCCTTCACGACGCCGTGCTTCCCGGCCCAGGCCTTGCTCATCATGGCGATGAACTGCAGCTTCTCGGGCAGCACGGCGTCGGGCGCTTCGAGCTGGAACTCGATGGTCAGCTCGTCGACCTTCTTCACCGCCTTCACACCCTTGAGCTGGAAGGCGCGCTGCGAAGGCGGCGCCATCGTGCGCTCGAGCGAGAAGACGGCATCGTCGGCGGTGAAGGCCGTGCCGTCGTGGAACTTCACGCCGGGCCTGAGCTGGAAACGCCACGAGGTCGGGCCGGTCATCTGCCACGAGGTGGCCAGCGCCGGCTCGAGCCTGAACTTCTCGTCGCGGCCGACGAGGCTCTCGTGCACCTGGAAGGCGATGCGCGAGTGGTACAGCAGCGCCAGCGCATGCGGGTCCATGGTCTGCGGGTCGAAGGCGCTCGCAATGCGCAGCGTCGCGGCCTGCACCGGTGCCGCCGAGAGCACGGCCAGCGTCGAGAGCAGCGTGGCCCGGCCGAGCCATCGCCAAACGCTTGCGAGACGGGACTTCGTTGCCAGGAGAGCGTGCATGGACGGTGCTCGTGCGGGGTTGCCGGTGGCCGGCGGTCGGCGGCATCTTAGCCAGCGGGCGGGAGGCCATCGCCCGGCACTCTTGCCGTGAACGCGATCACGCGAGCGCCGGTGTCGCGGCGCCGGCCGAGCGGCCGCCGCGGCGCATGCGGCATCGTCGCGCCCTTCATCGACCCCGCGAGGCCTTTGCCATGACCGCTGTCTCCCGCGCCCGGACCCGCCGCCTCCTGTTCGCCACCTTGGCTGCCGCCGCGGCGGTGGCCGTCGGCCCGGCCCAGGCCGGCGAGATCTACTTGCAGGCGGGCCTGCCGGGCGTGGGCCTGGGCTACGCGCAGCCGCTGTCGAGCTGGCTCGGCGTGCGCGGTGACTTCGTCACGCTGGGCACGCGCGACCGCAACACCACCGAGGAAGGCATTGCCTACCAGGGGAAGATCAAGACCAACCGCGGCGGCCTCTATGCCGACCTCTTCCCGTTCGCCGGCGGCTTCCGCTTCACGCTCGGTGCCACGTCGAACGACTACAAGCTGAACCTCGATGCCTCGGGCACCGGCAGCACCATCAACGTCGGCGGCACCAACTACACGCTGGGCCCGGGCGACGGGCTCGGCGTGGAGGTCAAGTTCCCGAGCACGACGCCCTATGTCGGTTTCGGCTGGGGACACCAGGCGGAGAGCGGCCTGCGCTTCTCGTTCGACCTCGGCGCCTCGATCGGCAAGGCGAAGGTGACCGTCACGCCGCGCGGCCAGCTCGCGCAGCCCGCCGCGCAGGCCGACGTCGACCGCGAGACGGCCGAACTGCGCGACGGCGTCGGCAAGGTCAAGGGCATCCCGCAGCTCAGCTTCGCCATCGGCTACAGCTTCTGAGCAAGCCGGCGCGGGCAGCCCGGCGCTCGCCAGGCTTTCGAGTCCTCGGCGCGATGCATTTGTAGAATTGCATCCGTCCGGCGCTCTGCCGCCGAACCACCCGAAGAAGGAGAGATGCCATGAACGCTCACTGCCCGCGCGCCGGAACCACTTTTCGCGGCCGGCTCGTGCTCGGCCTCGCAGCAGGGCTCGCGCTCGTCGCCTGCTCCAGCCCGCCGCCGCAGGCACCGACAGCGGCCGCGCAGCCCGTTTCGACGGCGCCGCCGCCACCGCCGGTCGCGCCTCCCCAGGCGATGTCGGCCAATCCGGCAGCCGTGGCGCCGAACGACGCGAACCGCGGCGCCGCGCTGCCTTCGGCGAGTGCGGCGCCGGGCGAGGCGAGCATCTTCTTCGCCTTCGACGAGTACGTGATCGCCTCCGAGTACCTGCCCACCATCGAGAAGCTCGGCCGCTACCTGAGCGCGGCGCCGGCGGCGGTGCTGCGCGTCGAAGGCCATGCCGACGAGCGCGGCAGCCATGAGTACAACCTCGCGCTCGGCCAGAAGCGGGCCGAGGCGGTGGTGCGGGCGCTGCGCACCTACGGCGTGCGCGACAACCAGGTTGAGGCGGTCAGCTTCGGCGAGGAGCGGCCGCGCGCCGAGGGTCACGAGGAGGCTTCGTGGTCGCAGAATCGCCGCGCCGATCTGCGCCCGGCGGCGAAGCCCTGACAGGCTGCGAGAACCTCGAGGGCTGCGGCAGCGCCCTCCTGGTCACTTCAACGGCCCGGCCGGCGGCACCGGCAGCGCGGCCGCGAGCCCGTCGTACATCGGTGGCGACACCAGGCGTGAAACGCCGGCGGCCACCATCGTGCAGGCCATCAGGCTCAGCACCATCGCCTGGCCCGACACCATCTCCATCACGATGATGAAGGAGGTGATCGGCGCCTGCGTCGTCGCCGCGAGGAAGCCGGCCATGCCGAGCGCGATGAGCGGAATCGCCGCTTCGCGGCCGACATCAGCCAGGGTCGCGACGTCGTGGCCGATGCCCGCGCCGATGGCCAGCGATGGCGCGAAGACACCGGCCGGCACGCCCGTCCAGGCCGAGAGCCAAGTGGCGCAGAACTTCAGCACCGTGTAGACACCGGGCAGGTCCGCCTGGCCCTCGAGCAGGCCGCGCGTGGGCGCATAGCCGGCACCGGAGGTCTGCCCGGCGGTGACGAGGCCGATGAGCGCGACGGCAAGGGCGCATCCTGCTGCGAAGCGGTAGGGGTGCCCCACGCGCCAGCGGCCGAGGCGGCCGGGCAGGTTCTGCGCCGAGATCACCATGAGCCGGGCGAAGAGGCCGCCGGCCAGCCCGCTCGCCAGCGCCACGAGCAGCCCCGGCGCCAGCAGCGACCAGCCCAGCGTCTGCACGCGCAGCCGCCCGAAGTAGGTGGCGTTGCCGAAGAAGGCCACCGCCACCAGCCCGGCGAGCACGATGGCGGCGATGGCCAGCGTGCTGTGCTGCAGGCCGCGACGGCGCGTCAGCTGCTCGAGCCCGAAGACGATGCCGCCGAGCGGCGTATTGAACGCGGCGGCAATGCCGGCGGCTGCCCCTGCGACCATCAGGTCATGTTCGTCGATGCGCGAGCGCGGCGACAGCCAGCGCCGCGCTGCCACCATGATGCCCGCACCCACCTGCACGGTCGGCCCTTCGCGGCCGATCGACAGCCCCGCCAGCAGGCCCGCGGAGACGAGCCCGATCTTGTGCAGCGAAAGAGCGGGCGAGACGAGCCAGCGGCGCTGCCCGGGCGCGACGTCGTCCTCGACGGCGCGCATCACCTGCGGGATGCCGGAGCCGAACGAACCGGGCGCGAAGCGCCGCATCCACCACAGCACGAGCACCGTCAGCGCCGGTGTCCACAGCAGCAGCGCAAGGGGCGCCCAGTCGGCGGCCTGGCGCAGGCCCGCATGCGCATGCGTCGCGAGCTCCGACAGGTAGGTGAATCCCACCACCGCGAGGCCGGCGAAGGCGGCGAAGGCCAGCACGACACCGCGGTCCAGCCACGGATGCCCGGCAGACACCTCGCGCAGCAGCGCCGGCCAGGGGTTCGGGCCGGGTTCACCGGGTGGCGGCGGCGCCGCGACGGCGGCCGCCGGGCCGGCGCCCGGCGCCACCGGCCTGGCGAGGCGAGCCATCAGCGAGCGCAGCCGGTGCGGCCAGTGCATCGGCGGCATTCTATTTGCATCCATGCAACGCGCCGGCGGCAGCGCGGGGCACCGGCGCGCCGCCTGCCGGCGCCCCGGTGCTCACGTACTCACATCTCGGCCAGCGGGATGTGCTCGGCGCGCTTGTCCGTCTGCAGCAGCTTCAGCAGTGCCGCCAGGTCGGCATCCAGCCGCTTCAGCGTGGCCTCGTCCAGGCGCTGCAGTGCCTCGGGCAGCACGCCCGCGAACGGGCCCGGTGCGCGCTCGAGCAGCCGCATGCCCGCGCGCGTGACCTTCAGCTGCGCGGTCCGCCGGTCGATGCCGCTGCGGTGCGACTCGGCCAGGCCCTGCTCGACGAGCGCGCGCACCAGGTTGCTGGCCGTGGTCTGGTGCACGTCCATCGCCCGTGCAAGCGCGCCGATGCCGATGCCCGGCTCGCCGCGCACGAGGCTCAGCGCCCACACCTGCGCGCCGCCGACGCCCGCCGTCTTCTCGACCTGCTGGAAGTGCGTCTTGACGGCGTTGAAGACGCTGCGGAAGCGGCGCAGCACGCGCACCGACGCTTCGGCGTGCGCGGCTCGTTCGGAGGGGGCGCCTGCGTCAGTGGCGTTGCCGGCGGTGGCCTTGGGCGGCACGGCGGCCGCGGCCGTTTTTCGGGCTGGCATGCGGGAAATCATAGAGGTCCGCGGACACACGGGAGGGCTGCTGCACGCGGACTCAAAAAAGGACGGGGCACCGCGCCATGCGCGGCCGCCCCGTACAAGAACAAGTCCTTCGCACACGCCAGGAGCAGGCCGCAGCACGGCCCCGACCCCAGGCAGTCTCATCATATGCGGACAAATGGATGGGCCGGTACCCGGGGCATCCCGCGGTTGAGTGGATGCGTCGCTCGACGGCCCGTTTCCACCGCGCGGCGTCGCCCGATGTCGCATGAATCCGCCCGCCGTCACCCGGAACTCGCCCGGCGGACCTCCGTCGTCCGGAGGATGTTGCCGTGGCCTTGCGTCGCGCATTCCTAGCGGTTGCCTAACGGTGCGGTCGCAACCTTCATCTCACGGCGACGCTTCGGATCGCCGGCTGAGGAGGGAACGGCCATGAGATCACACGAGGGCGACGCGACTGCGCCGCCGACGGCAGTTGCACTTGCGGCCACTCGCCGCGGAGCGTTCGGGCCTGGCCTGCTGGCGCTCGTCGCCAGCGGCTTCATGTTGTTCGCCTGCGGCGGCGGCGGTGGGGGTGACGCGCCTGCGGCCGCAGCCAAGCCGCCAACGACACAGGCGGGTTCGGTGGCGCTCGACGTGCTGGGAGTGGCGCCGTCGTCGGTCACCGGCAAGGTTGTCGCGTCGGACCCGCAGGGGCTGCCGCTGACTTACACCGTGACCACCGCGCCGAGCGTCGGCACCGTCGCGGTCGATGCGAACAGCGGCAACTTCACCTACTCGGTCAGCGGCAACCCGAGCGCCGGCCAGGACACGTTCACCGTGTCCGTCTCCAATGGCCGGGCGGCAGCGACCAGCGCCACCGTGACCGTGGCACTGAACACCGACCCGTTGCTGGCCAACCAGTGGCACATCCGCAACGACGGTGCCTCGGCGTTCTCGTCGGTGCTGCCGACGGCCGGCAACGACATGAATGTCGCCGGCGCCTGGGCGGCGGGCTACTCCGGCAAAGGCATCAAGGTGGCGGTCGTCGACACGGGCCTCGAGATCGGGCATGAGGACCTTGCCACGAACGTGGACGCGGCGGCCTCGTACAACTTCCTGACCGGCACCGGCGACCCGTCGCCGGCGGGCAGCGGCACGGATCACGGGACCCAGGTGGCCGGGATCATCGGCTCGGTCGCGTTCAACGGCAAGGGTGGGCGCGGGGTCGCCTACGGCGCGCGGCTGCGCGGCTACAACCTGCTCGAGAGCTACTCGGTCTCGAACTACGCTGCCGCGATGGGTGGCATGGCGATCTCCGCCGACAACGCGATCTTCAACGCCAGCTTCGGCGAGCCCACCCCGGCCCTCGCGCCATTCGATCAGGCGATCGTCAACGCCAACGGAAACCTCAACTCGTTGCGCGGCGGCCTCGGCGCGATCCTGGTGAACTCGGCGGGCAACACCTTCAAGGGGTTCGCGGGCGCCGATCCGGCACTCTGTGCCGTCGCGAACCAGTACGGGGTCAGCTGTGGCAACCCGGCCCAGGATACGCGACTCGGTGGCACGACGCCGATCATCGTGGGCGCGATCAACGCCGAAGGGAAGCGCTCGAGCTATTCGACGACGGCCTCGTCGCTGTGGGTGTCGGCGCCGGGCGGCGAGTTCGGATTCGACTCCACGTACTACGACGTGTCGGGATTTGCCGACCCGGCCGTCATGGTCAAGCCGGCGATCGTGACGACCGCGAGGGCCGGCTGTGCAAATCGGAACAAGGCGCCCGATGTGGCCAATGCGCTGGTGACCGGCAACAACCGCCTGGCGCTCAACTGCCAATACACCGCGCAGATGAACGGGACGAGTTCCGCGGCGCCGAATGCCGCCGCCACCGTGGCACTGATGCTCGAGGCCAACCCGAGGCTGAGCGCACGCGACGTCAAGTTCATCCTCGCCAAGACGGCCAGGAGGATCGACCCGGAGTTGGCGAGCGTGACGTCCACGGAAGTCGTCGTCGGTGCGGCGATCACGCTCGAGCAGGGCTGGGTCAGGAACGCCGCCGGCCACTGGTTCTCGAACTCGTACGGGTTCGGGGCCGTCGACGCCGCCGCGGCGGTCGACATGGCCAGGAGCTACACGAGCTACCTGCCGGCCTCGAAGACATCAGACAGCTATTCGACGACGCCGCGCGCGGGCGTCACCGTTCCGGCGCTGTCCACCAGCGGCTACGTGATCACGGCGGCCGTCGACGAGCCGTTCACGACGGTCGAGCAGGTCATCGTCTTCCCCAACATCGCGGCGACGCCGTCCCTCGCGTGCAATCAGATCGAGGTTGTGTCGCCTTCGGGAACCAAGTCGATCCTTCTGCACGCTGCCAACGGATTTGCCCAGACCTCGGCGACAGGCACGAGGATGCTTTCGAACGCGTTCTACGGCGAGCCCGTCAATGGAAGCTGGAAGATCACCTACTTCAATTTCTGCTCGGGACAGACGCTGCTGTCGGCGACGCAGCCGCAGACCTTCCTGTTCGTCGGCCGCTGAAGGAGCCCTCATGAAATCCGCATTGCTCATCGTCGTGGCGGCCGCCCTGCTCGGTTGCACCATGCCCACGGATGCACAGATCGTTCCCGCCGCCCGCGCCAAGCCGGCCGTGATCGCCGACGCGGCCATGGTCATCCAGGACCGGGGGCAGGCGCTGGAGATCTACCCCACGCTGCGTGCCACCCCGAGCGTGAAGCCGGGCACGCCCGGTGTCCAGCACCGGCTTTCGAGCGCCGGCGAGAGCGCGCCGATCGGCCCGCGCAACCTCGGCGTGATCTTCAACCACGCGTTGCAGGTGCGCGGCTACCTGACCGGCGAGATCACGTTCCAGCCGAAGGGCGAAGGCCTGCCGGCCGGCATCGATGCGGCCGGCTATCCCGGGCTCGCGAAGATCACGAACCCGAACACCTACGTCGTGCTCGCTTCGTCGCCGAAGGAATTCATCGCGCTGTTCAACCGCCTGAAGGAGCGCACCGACCTCGAGTGGGTGCAGGCCGTGGTCATCTACGGCGGTGACGCGGGCGGGGCTTCGGGCCGGTGATGTGCCCGGCCGGAGTCGCTTGCGAGAGCGTGGAAACGGGCGACCCGGACCACCGACTCAAATCAATCAGGTGCGGCCGCCCTCGATCAGGCGCAGGTTGACCTGGAAGTTGTTGCGGCCCGCCGCCTTGGCTTCGTAGAGCATCTGGTCGGCCTGCTTGACCAGTTCGGCGGCGGTGGCTGCGCCGCCCTGGAAGAAGGCGAGGCCGATGCTCGTCGTCACGCGCACCGACTGCTCGTCGAGCGTGAACGGCTGGCCCATCGCGGCGACGATCTTCGCCGCGACGGCCGCGGCCACCTCGGCGCGCGGCAGGCCCTCCATGATGACGGTGAACTCGTCGCCGCCCAGTCGCGCCACCGTGTCGGTGGAGCGCAGGGTCTGGACCAGCCGGCCCGCGAAGGCCCTGAGCAGCACGTCGCCGGTGCCATGCCCGAGCCGGTCGTTGATCTGCTTGAAGCCGTCGATGTCCAGGTACATCAGCGCCATCAGCGCCGCGGTGGCGCGGCTGCGCTCCATCGCCTCGGCCAGGCGGAGCTCGAAGCCGGCGCGGTTGACGACCCCGGTCAAGGTGTCCACCCGGGCCAGCTCGACCAGGCGCCGCTCCTCGACCTTCTGGCGCGTGATGTCGGTGACGACGACGTGGAAGCCGAGCACCGTGCTGCCGTCGGCAGCGAACTGCGGCACATAGTGCGCTTCGTGCCAGGCGAAGCCGTCGCCGCGCGCGATCTCGCTCTGGAAGGTGGTCGGCTCGCCGGCCAGGGCGCGGCGAATGTGCGGCTCGGCCGCCCGATAGGCCGCCTCGCTCATCACCTCGCGCATGGTGTGGCCGTGGAAGGCCTCGCGCGGCTTGGAAAAGTCGCGCTCGTAGGCGAGGTTGTTGAAGCGGTAGCGCTCTTCGGCATCGACATAGGCCACGCGCATCGGCAGCGCGTCGGCCACCGTGCGCAGCCGCGCCTCGCTCTCCTGCAGCGCCTGCTCGGCGGCGCGGAACGAGGTCACGTCGGCGATCAGTGTGAACAGGCCCACGACCTCGCCCGCTTCACCCCCCTCGCCTTCCTCGCTGCGGTCGGGCACGAGCGTCACATGCACCCGCCGCCGCCACTCCGGGCGCACCATGTCGCGCTCGTAGGAGAGCTGCCGGCCGGCCAGGGCCGCCTGCATGTTCGGCTCGATCGCGTTCCAGGCCTGCTCGCCGTAGAACTGCCGCACCGTCATGCCGAGCTGACCGGCGGCGTCGACGCCGAACCACTCGCGATAGGTCTTGTTGACGAAGCGGAATCGAAGCTCGCGGTCGAGGTAGGAGATCAGCACCGGCAGGTTGTCGGCCACCATGCGCAGGCGGTGTTCGCTTTCGCGCAGCGCCTTCTCGGCCGCCTGGGCCTGCGAGATGTCGCGCATGACGGCGGAGAAGTACTCGACCCTGCCATGTTTGTCGCGGTGGGCGATGACCATGTGACTCACCGGCACTTCGTGGCGCTCGGCGCCCCACATCACCGTCTCGCCGACCCAGATGCCGTGGGCCAAGGTGGCCGGCACGATTTCCAGGCGGTGCCGCTCGACCGCGTGCGGCGGGCTGAGATCGGCGATGGTGAGGTGCTCGATCGGCGCGTCCGGCGCGAGGCCGCAGCGGCGGCGGCCGGCCGGATTCAGGTAGATGAGCCGGCCGTGGAAGTCCGTCTGCACCACATAGTCGGTCGTGGCATCGAAGACGGCCGTGAGCGTGCGCAGCGCGCGTTCGGCGCGTGCGCGTTCGGTGATGTCGGAGACGGTGCCGACATGGCCGACCACGCGGCCCTCGGCCAGCACGGGCCGGCTGCGCAGAGAGACCAGCACCTCGGCGCCGTCGCGGCGCCGGAGTTGGCGCGTCAGTTGCAAGGGAGCCGCCTCCCTGACTTGGCGCCGCCAGTCCTCACGCACCCGCTCGCGGATGTCCTCGCGCACCAGGCTCAGCCAGCCTTCGGCGGCTTCTTCGCGGCTGAGCCCGTGGATCGCGAGATAGGCCTCGTTGACGTAGCTCAATCGACCGTCTGCATCGCTGCGGAACAGCCCCAGCGGCGAGGCGTCGGTGACCGCGGCCATCTGGTCGCGCTGGTCGCGCAGTTCCCGCATCAGCGCATTGAACTCGCGCGCCAGGTCGCCGCGTTCGTCGTCGGCGGCGATGTCGAGCCGGATCGGCCGGTCCGGGTTGCCGCGCACATCGCGCATCGTGGCCGACAGCGCCTCCAGCGGCCGCATCAACCAGCCCGTGGCCAGCCAGACCAGCGCCGCGCAGGCCAGCCCCAGCCAGAACAGCTGCGCCCACAGGGCCTGGCGGGCCACCTCCAGCGGCGCGCGCGCCGCACGGGCGGGCAGCACCACGCGCAGCTCCCAGTCGGTGCTGGCGATCGTGGCCCGGGTGGTGAGGTCGGCCTGCTCGGCGCGATCGGTTCGTACGGCCCGATCGACCCTGTCGCCCGGCTCGGGCGGCGCCACCGGTTGCAGCAGCCGCCTGGGGTCGGGGTGCATGACCGTCACCGGCGCGGCACCGCGCGTGACGATCTCGTAGTAGCGACCGTCACCGTTGCCGGCGCCGGCGCGGCTCAGGGCGCCCAGCACGTTCGGGCGGTGCAGGTCCAGGCCGGCGCTGAGCACGCCCAGCACGCGGCCGTCTGCCGCCTTGACCGGCACGGCCATCAGCACCGCGGGCCGGTTGACGGACCTCGCCAAGAGCGGCGGCGAGACCGCGGGCAGGCCGTCGCGCGCCTGCTGGAAGTACTCGCGGTCGCCGATGTTCAGCGGCTTGCCGTTGGGCGGGTCGTTGACGATGACGCTGCCGTCCAGGGCAATCAGCGCCACACCATCGAACATCGGCCTGAGCCCGCTTTCGGCGAAGAAGCGCTGCTGCGCCGCCGCCTGGGAGAGCGTCTGCGCACTGACGCCATGTGCGGCGCGGGCCAGCACGGCCAGGTGCGTGCCGAGCTTGTAGTCCAGGTCCGCCGCGGCGGTGTCGGTGAGCGCCTGCTGCTGCTTGCGCATCAGCGCGACGTACTCGCTCGAGAGCTGCTGGTATTGCCACCAGCCGGCCGTGCCGACGAGGCAGAGCACGAGCGAGGTCGTCAGCAGGGCCGCTTTGGTTCTCAGTGTCAGCCGCAATCGAGGCCTCCGTGGCGTGCTTCGCTCTCGAATCGCCGGTGGAACCGCGCGAGTCTATGCGCCGGCACCAGCGGGCTGCTCCCGATGGAAGTGCCAGGAGGCGGCGGCGATGCCCGGGTCCAGGTGCGATGACGCCCTTCAGCGGCCCGCGCCTATGATGGCCGCCCCGCGGCGCGGGCTGGCCGTGCCGCGGCATTCACACCACGAGGAGACAACATGGCCAAGGGCAAGAAGGCGGAATCCGGCGTCTATCGCGTCACCGAGATCATCGGCACGAGCTCGGTGTCGTGGGAAGACGCGGCGAAGAACGCCGTCGAGACAGCCGCGAAGTCGCTGCGCGACCTGCGCATCGCCGAGGTCGGCAAGCTGGACATGAAGGTCGACGGCGGCAAGGTGGTTGCCTACCGCGCGCGCGTCTCGCTGTCGTTCAAGTACGACGCCTGAACTCGACGCCTGAGCACGCCGCCTGAGCAGTTCACCTGAGCGGCGGCTTGGCCGCCGCTCAGCCGTGCCTACTTGCGGCCGTACTTCGCCTCGAAGCTCGCCTTGCCGAGCCGGTTGGCGTTGAGCATGAAGCCCACCAGCGCCGCGCTGGCGTCGGCCGGCACCTCGATCTTGTCGGTCTTCAGCGCGTGCACGGTGAAGATGTAGCGGTGCGGCTTGTCGCCCTTGGGCGGGCAGGCGCCGCCGAAGCCCGGCGCGCCGAAGTCGGTGCGGCCCTGCACCGCGCCGGCCGGCAGGCCCTTGCCGTCGGCCGCGCCGGCGCCCTCGGGCAGCTCGGTGGCGGTGGCGGGGATGTTGAACACCACCCAGTGCCACCAGCCCGAGCCGGTGGGCGCATCGGGGTCGTAGACGGTGACCGCGAAGCTCTTCGTGTCCTTCGGCGCGCCGCTCCATTTGAGCGCCGGTGAGATGTTCTTGCCTTCGCAGCCGAAGCCCTTGAACACCTGCGCGTCGGTGAGCATGCTGCCCGGCTTGATGGTGGGGCTCGCGAGCGTGAAGCCGGCCGCCTGCGCGGCCGCGGTGCCGGCGAGCAGAAGCGTGGCAACGATGAATCTGGACGACATGGCGACTCCTCCGTCGAACGAGTGAACGAGTGGGTCCGCGATCTTATGCAATGGCCGGCGAGGCGTGCACCGGCGCAAGGCGCGTGACGCCGAACCGCGCAGGCCCGGCGCGGTGCCACTTCGTCGCCCAGCGTGGCTTCATGTTGCCGGCGATCAATTCCGATGCACTGCGCGCGTGCAGGATGAGCCCCGGCGCTGCGCCGGGGGGTAATCGGCGGCAATCGGCGGCAATCGGCGGCAATCGGCGGGACCGGCGGCAGCGGCAACGGGCTTGAATGGGGCCACCATGGAGGCAGATCGATGTCAGGCGAACGCACTCGTCGGCACGTCAGGCGACTTCTTGTCGGCCTCGCCGGCCTCGCCGTCGCCGCTGCGTTGCTTCTCGCGGTGTCGGCTGTGCTGCAGGGGCCGGTGACGCTGTATCGCATGCTGGCCCACGGCGACACCACGATCGACGACCATCGCCTGTATCCCTTCAGGCCGCTCGCGCCGAGCCCGCATCCGCACCGCTTCGAGCCGGCGCCTCGGGCGGATCTGGAGCGCCTCTCGGTGGCGGGGGCCGGCCACGTCGACCTGAGCCGCTGGCTCGAAGAGAGTGCCACGATCGCGCTGGTCGTCCTGAAGGACGAGCGCCTGCTGCTCGAGCGCTACCTGCGCGGGCACGACGCGACGAAGGTCTCGCAGGCGTTCTCGGTCTCGAAGTCGGTGCTCTCGATGCTCGTCGGCGCGGCCATCGACGAAGGCCTGCTGCGCTCGGTGAACGACCCGGTCAGCGCGTACGTGCCGGAGTTGCGCGAGCGCGGCTTCGACCGCGTGCGCCTCGTCGGTCTGCTGACGATGGACTCCGGCGTCGACTACGTCGAGAACGACAACCCGCTCGGCCGGCATGTGCGCTTCAACTACACGCCGCACCTGCGCGAGGAGATCCTGGCGCTGAAGGTCAAACCCGGGCGCGACCCGCAGTTCACCTACAGGTCGGGCGACAGCGCGCTGCTCGCGCTGGTGCTGGAACGCGCGCTCGCACGGGCCGCCAAGGGCGAGTCGATCACCCGTTACACGCAGCGGCGCCTGTGGGATCCGCTCGGCATGGAGCACCCGGGCCTGTGGTCGCTGTGGCGCCCTGAAGTCGCCGCGGTTGCAGGAGGCACTGGCCGTTGCTGCCGAACCCGGCCACGAACTCGTACTGCCCTTGCGGCGCCAGCTGCACCGCCACGGCGTGGCGGCAGGTGTCGGTGGTGCCGGCGCCGTAGGCGCCGTTGAGCCTGCGCACGGTGACGAGCTCGACGATGCGCTTGCCCGGCGCCAGCTTCAGCTCCACCGCCTCGGTGCTCTCTGCTTCCGGCGAGCCCACCATGCCGGCGCGCGGGTATTGCGGCAGCGGCGCCGGCGGCAGGCCCGGCGTCTGCGGCGGCTGCGCGGCCAACGCCCCCTGGCGCGAGAACATGCGCAGCGTGTCGAAGGCCACCACCTCGCCGCAGGTGGAGCCGCTGCCCACAGCACGCGAAGCCGCCGAGACGGTGACGTGGCGTTGCGCTCGCATCAGCGAAGGCCAGTAGTCGGCCGGATACACCAGGCGCAGGCGCAGCCGCGCCGCGTCCGCACCCTCGAACGGCTGATACGGCACGGCGCGTGCCCCCGGCGGCGTGGCGCAGGCCGCCAGCAGCGCCGCGCCGACCGCACCCGCGGCCGCAACGCGCCAGGGCCGAGCACCTCGCCGCCACTCACTTCCGTGGCCTGCTCTGCGGCCTGATCCGCGGCCTGAAGCGCGAAGGTCTTCGCGGCCGCATGCTGCGCGGACCATCATGGTGTCGTGTCCCATGGTTTTCTCCTTTGCGCAAGGGGACTGGGGCACGCGGCCTACCGCGAGCCCGCCGGCGCGGCGGCGGCGATGAACAGCGGGCCGCGCAGCGAGCGCAGGTCGGGCATGCCGTTCGTGACCGTGGCCGGGATGTCCTTCGCCTTCGCGCGTGCCAGCGCAAGCTCGCTGTCGAGCCGGTTGGAGACGGCGAAGCGGGGCCCGCCGGTGACCGTCCGGCCGTGGATGTCGGTCCACTGCGCGCTGTAGGTCTGGTAGTTGCCGAGGTAGACCGCCTCACCCGGCCGCACCGTGAAGCGGACCGAGAATGCCGCCGTCGGCGTGTAGTTGCCGCCGCCGATGTCGACCTTGAAGCTGTGCATCTCGTAGTCGCCGGCCGGGATCGACTGCACGAGGACGACGCCGGAGTCCTTGTCGTTGGCGTAGTCGCGGGCCTGCGTGGCCCGCATCAGCGTCAGGCCGTGATACGAGGTGAACGAGCCCACCGGCCGCCGGTCGCCCGGGGCGGCGTTGGGGTCGATGCGCCGGTAGTACATCGTCACGGCATGGAAGTTGGTGCCCTCTGCCGCGCCCAGCCCGACGATGACGCGGCCGGCGTCCGCGCCGCTGTGGTTGCCGCGGATCTGGCCGGCGCAGCCCGCCAGCACGGCGGCTGACAGGAAGGTGAACAGGGCAAGAAAGGACTTCGTCATGGCCAGGACTCCCGCGTGGTGGATGAAGGCGCCGATGGACGTGCCGAAGGGGGGCACATCACGCACCAGGGCCACGAGCGGGAGTCGGTTCGACAGGCGCCGGCGGCCGGTGCGTGGCGGCAATGTGGCCGCGCACCGTTAGGCAAGCGTTAGCGAGGCTGCGCACCGCGACATTCCCTCGCTCCCTCGCGAGCGTGGCACTCGCCGCCGACATGACCGATGACGAGGTGGCGCCGTCGAAGTCAACGCCGGGGTTTCAGAGGGCGGCGGCGTGAGGGCGGCTCGTGATCCTCACTCTTCGAGTACCCAGTTCTCCAGCTTCAGCCCGGGCACGCGCTCGAACTCCCGCGTGTTGTTGCTGACCAGCGTCACGCCCAGGGCCAAGGCGTGCGCCGCGATCTGCACGTCGCAAGGACCGATCGGCGTGCCTTGCGCAGCGGCCACGCGCGCATGGCACCGCAGACCTCGGCCGCGGCGGCATCAAAGGCGCTGATCTCGAGCGCGTCGAGAAAGCGCCGCAGCGCCTCGCGGTTGCGCTGCGAGCCGGTTCGTGTCACGCCGAAGTGCAACTCAGCCGCCGTGACCGACGAGATGACGAGCCCCGCGGCATGGTGCCGTCGCAGTGCCGCCAACACGGCTGGCGGGCGCTCGTTGATCGCGTAGATGCAGATGTCCAGCAGGTAGCGCATCAGCGCACCTTCGGCTGAACCGGGCGGGCCCGGTGGGTCGATTGGAGAGGAGCCCGCTCGCCCGATCACACTCAAGCCGCCAACTGGTGCGGGAGCTTCATGTCCACGATGATCTCCGCCCAAGGCACCGAGACACGCCCATCCTCCTCGCGCTGCACCGCGAGCCACTCCGACAGGGCCGCCACGTCGGCGTGCACGTTGCGGTAGTCGCGTTCGAGGGCGCGTGCCAGTTGCGCGGTGGTCACCGGGCCGATCTCGCGCAGCTTGGCGATCAGTTCCCAGCGCTTGGGCGTGAAGACGGCGAGCATCTGCCCCACTTCGGCAAAGCCGACGGCGAAATGCGGCTTGGGCCGCTTGCCTTGCTGCAATGCCGTCATCGCCGCGCGCGCCCGCGCCAGATTGGCATGCACGTCTTCACCGACGCGCACGCGCAGCGCGGCCCGAGCAGGGATCCGGTCGGTCAGAGAAGTCACTTCGCAGCCTCCACGTCGCGCATGAAGTCATCCAGTAGTGTCGCCACGTCCTTGAAGCGGTAGGGCTTCTCAGCGCCGTGCAGATGTCGACGGTCGCCTTTGCCACGCTCGTTGTCGTAACCCACGATACGCTGACCATCGTGCACGAAGACGAGTCGGTACTTGAAACCGTGCTCGCTCGGCGGAACCGGCTGCGGCACGGACCAGATCACGATTTCGATGATCCCGCCCGAGTAGGCATCGCGTGTCTTGAAGACCAGCTTGGCTGGGGGCATATGGCGCAGTATGCCATATATGGCGTGACGCGCCATACATCCTCGGTGAGCCCGCGATCGCCGCGCTGGTGGGCAGTGGCGTGGTGCAGCAGCGCACGGTCGGCCCTCAGCCGAGTGGGCCGGCGGGTCTGTCTTCCCAGACCGTTCGCGCTTTGGCGAGCGGCAGGACTACTGGCTGACGGGCTACGGCGACCTGGCCAACTACCTGACCAAGTCCATCAGCTTATCGAAGCTGTTCACGACGTCGTACTTCACGTTCTCCGGCGCGTACTTCAGGTTCAGCTGGTCGAAGAACTTTCGAGCGCAGGCGATCTTCGTCTCTTCGATCTTCCGCAGCTCCATCGACGACAACGAGCCCTTGGTCTCGGCGACGAAGTACACGTGCTTCACCACGCCCTCTTTGAAGGCGATGGCCCAGTCGGGGTTGTAGTCGCCCACTGGGGTCGGGATCAGGAATCCGCGTGGCAGCTTGGCGTAGACCACCACTTCAGACGCCGTGTCGAGCTCCTTGACGAATTTGCGCTCGATCTCCGAGTCAGTCAGCACGTAGTCGTAGATGTGCCGGCCGAGCTTGGCGCCTGACTTGCTGAAGTCCTGCTTGGTCTGGCCTGCGGTAAAGATGTCCAGCTCGTAGCGCTCATCCACTGGGTCGTAGGCCAGGTGCTCGACGATCATCGTGGCCTTCTGCTCGTTGATCAGCCTCCTCGCTTCCGCGATGAAGTGCTCGGGGTTGGTCTTGAACTGGCCGAAGACCGCGACGTTCAGCCCCTTGAGGATGTTCACCACCGTGCGCCGCGTGAGCTGCGTTCCTTCGGACAACTTGCCGACCAGGTCGTACTTCACCGCGGAGTGCACCGAGTGCTGGCGGTTCGATTCGGTCTCGGTGGCCTTGAGCACGAAGCTTTGGCCGGACTTCAGCTCGTCCAGCGTCGTGAGGTCAGTCTGCTCGCCTCGCTGAATCGTGTACTGCAGCGGCGTCACCCGCAGGTGCGCGTTCATCTCAGCCACCGCCTTGCCGATCAGTTCGGCGCCGTCGAAACGCACGCTGTAGGCGGCCTTGCGGTTGATGCGGCTCCACAGCGCCTTGAACTCCTGCTTGTCGAAGTTGTCGTTCAGCGGGTTCTTCTTCGGCCGGCGGTCGTCGTCGAACTGCGGCAGCTGCTTGTCGCTGAAGACGCTGTCGATCAGCTGGAATACCTGCTCTGCATAGGGCTGCAGTTCCGCCGGCAGCGTGGCGAGCGCGCCGGCGCTCTTGGCCTCGTGGTACGCCGCTGCGACGCGGTCGTCGTCATCGGTGTAGTCGTTCTTCAACAGGTACTTGTAGATCTGCTTGGCCATCTGCGGAGTGACCTGGACGTCGCCGGCGGCGGTCTGCAGCACTTTGCCGGTGAAGAACTCTTCGTTTGCGAACCGCGGCCTGGCTGAGAGCGACTTGCTGATGTCTTCCTGTAGTGCAGCGACGAACTTTGCGTAGCTTTCACTCGTGACGACGGTCAGCTTGTTCACGTCGTGCACCGTGGCCGGGTGGTCCATCCGGTCGCCGTGCTGGTTCACAGACAAGCGAAGCCCGCGCCCCACTTCTTGTCGTCGAGTCACTTCGTTGTTGTAGTCGGGGTGCTTGAGAAAGCAGATGACGAACACGTTGGGGTTGTCCCAACCCTCGCGCAACGCCGAGTGCGAGAAGATGAAGCGCACCGGCTCCGTCAGCGACAGAAGGCGCTCCTTATCCTTCAGGATCAGGTCGTACGCGTCCACGTCGTCCGACTGCCCCGCGTTCTCGCCGCGTGCTGCCACGTCGGGGTCGACGAGACGCTTGCTCTTCTTGTCGATGGAGAAGTACCCGCTGTGTGTCTTGCCGACCGGGATACCCTTCAGGTACTGGAGGTAGGCCGTCTCGTCCAGGCCCAGTACCTCGTTAAGGTGTGCCTGGTACTCCTCCTCGAACACCCGGGCGTACTCACCCTGCTCGTCGGGCGACGCGTAGTCGCGGTACTTGGCTACTTCGTCAATGAAGAAGAGCGTCAGCACCTTGACGCCCTGCGCGAATAGGGCCTGTTCTTTGTCGAAGTGCGCCTTGATGGCTTCGCGGATCTGGATGCGGCGCAGGGTGGCTTCGTTCACGTCGCCAGCCGCTTCGCCCACAAAGAGCTGAACGCCGTTGGTGAAGCTCAGCGTGTCGGTCGTCGCGTCGATCTCCGACACCACATAGCCGCGGTATTGGTCGAGTCCACCCGACAGGTCGAAGAGGTTATGGCCCTTGCTCAGCTTGCGCGGGACAGGCTTGATCTGCCCGCTGGCGAGCTTTTGCTCCAGCTCCACCCGCGCCTCGGGCGGCTTCTTGGTGGAGATCTCGATCGACTGCAGATACAGGTAGGCGTTGGTGCCCGCCAAGCCCTTCACCGCGATTCCGCGCACGGCGATCTTCTTCACCAGCTTCTGGTTGTAGGCGTCCAGCGCGTCCAGCCGGTGCACCTTGTTGTGCGCGGTCTTGTGCGTGGCCGAGTAGCGCAGCACCATCAGCGGTTTGAAGTTCACCAGCGAGTCCAGCGTCTTGCCGCCTTCCATCTTCTGCGGCTCGTCCAGGATCAGGATGGGCCGGTTGGCTGCGATCACGTCGATGGGGCGCCGAGTCTGGAAGTCGTCGAGCTCCTCGTAGATGCGCCGTGCGTCTTTCCCCGTGGCATTGAACGCCTGCACGTTGATCACCATCACGTTGATGCCGGCGTCGGACGAAAAGCTCTCCAGGTGGTGCAGTTGCTTGGAGTTGTAGATGAAGAAGCGCGCCTTCTTCTGGTAAGCCTCCAGGAAGTGCTCGGCCGTGATCGCCAGCGACTTGGCCACGCCTTCACGGATGGCGATGCTGGGCACGACGATGATGAACTTGCTCCAGCCGTAGAGCTTGTTCAGCTCGAAGATCGTCTTGATGTAGCAGTAGGTCTTGCCGGTGCCTGTCTCCATCTCGATGTCGAGGTTCAGCGGCGAGACCTTGGTCTTCACCAGCGAGTCGGAGATCGGCAGGTTCTGGTGCCGCTGCACCTTCTGGATGTTCTCCAGCAGGCTGCGCTCCGACAGCTTCATCTCGGCGTTCTTGATGCCGTCTGCAAAGAGATCCTCGGTGCTGCCCCTCCCGGTGCCGGGGTCGATGCGGTAGCTCATGGCCTCGGCGGTGGCCGGTGGCTGGCCGGCAAAGCAGTCCACCACAACCTGCACGGCGGCCGTCTGGTAGGCCTGAGTCTTGAACTTGAGCTTCATTCGGGGCAGGTCCGGCTCTCGGCGTCGCTTCGGCCAGCTCTCGGCGGCGCCGTGCGGCCTGGCTGCGCCAAGCCGTTGATGGAGCTCAGTTTTTTTGCGGGGGCTCTCGGCAGGCCCGCCAAAGCTCTCGGCATGCTTCTAATTCCTCTCGGCAAGTTGCCAGCGCGGCGCCGTGTCCGACCCGGTGTTCACGATCGTTCCTCGCCGTCGCAGCTTGGCCAGCAGGTTGCTGACCTTGACGTACTTCTGCTCGGCCGACAGCACCTCGCTGAGCTTGGGCAGCAGCAGCTTGTTGATCTCCGCACGCGTGGCGCTGCCGTAGCGCTGCAGGTAGTCCGTCAGCAGCTTGGCATAGAACTCATCGTCCTGGGCGCGGGTGCGAATGTAGTCGGCCTTCTGGTCCGTGGCGGCCGCCACCTGCGCCGAGACGTGGTAGTTCGGCTTGCGCCCCTCGATCAGCCCCGCGCGCCGCAGCCCCGCCGCCGCCTCATCGGGGATCGGCAGCTTCTTCTGCACGCGGTCGAGCGCCAGCACGTCGGCCAGCGGCAGGTCGGTCTTCTGGATCAGCAGCCGGCTGTAGGCCGGGTCCACCACGCCGCCGTAGATGGCCAGCTTCACCGCGGCCGGGTCGCTGAGGTCGTAGTCCGGCATTGGGAAGTAGCGCCGTGCCTGCCGGGCGTGCATGTCGTGGATGCCCCACCCCATGGTGTCGATCATGTTCAGCTCTGCCATCGCCTGGGCCAGGAAGGGGTTGCGGTAGCGGCGCGGGATCTTGTGGCCTTCCAGGTAGTCCAGCGGCTGCCCCTCGTAGAAGCCGCCTTCGTTCTCGAACACCAGGCGGGCGGGCTGCTCGGTCACGACCACCCGCCCGTTGCGCGCGTAGTCCTGGTGCGCGATGCAGTTGTGCAGCGCCTCCAGCACGATCTTCTGGTCGTACTTGGCCACCTCCACCGGCAGCAGCTCGTCCTGCGGCAGCAGGCGCAGCTGGATGTTGCGAATGCGCTGGTAAAGCTGCGACGTGCTCAGCAGAAGCGGTGGCCCGAAGTGCTCGTAGGCCCGCTCAGGGCCTTCCAGCTTCCACGTCAGTTGCGCCGGGTGGGGCAGAAGGTGCCAGGCCGACTCGGCCTTGCCCAGCAGCAGCAGCGCAGTGCGCGTGACCTGGCCGTCGATGGTCAGGCGCGCCCGGTCCAGGAACGTGGCCAGCGGCCAGCCGGCGACCTCGTCCGCCGCGAAGCGGTTGGCGTGCTTCTGCGCAAACGACTCACGCGCCTTGCGTACTGCCGTCTCGTCCAGCGCGGCCAACGCGGCACCGGGCACCCGCTGGGCCGACCAGTCCTGCGCCAGAGTCTGGCCGCGCATCTCGTCCAGCTTGTCCAGCCCCAGCGGGGCGAGGCTCTCCCCAGCGCGCGCGTGGTAGTGGCCCTTCCAGGAGATGGGCATGCCGCGCGGCGCGGCCGGCACCTCGAACAGTAGCACGCGGCCACCGGTGTGCTGCAGCTCGTGGATGTCGCGGAAGGTGATGCGCGGCGTCGTGTTCTCGGCGATCTGCTGCTTCAGCGACTGCAGTCGCTCGGGCTCGCGCCGGTAGTCCGTACCGACCACTGTGCGCGCCTTGTTGTGCACGCCGAACACCAGCCACGCCCGCTCAGCGCCGCGCAGGTTGGCCTCGTTGGCCAGGGCCGAGAAGTACTTGCCGATGTCGTCCGTGCTGAAGCCATCGCCGGCCTGCTTGAATTCCACCACCTCGTTCTCCCAGGTGGCGATGAGTTCGCTCAGCAGAGTGGTCAGCGCGGCCGGGTCCATGCGGGCAGCTCCGGTGGGCCGGCTCAGAGACACTTCACTTCTGTGGATGGCGACAGCAGCTTGAAGATCTGCTCCACGTTGATCTTGGCGGCGCTGTCGGCGAAGCCAGCGTCGCGGAACACGGCGCGCAGCGGCCTGTGCGTAGCCAGTTCCTTTGCGAAGGCGTCGTCGATGCGGCCGCTCGCATCGAAGCACGCGGCCAGCGCGTTGCTGTCAACGAAGAGCACGTCGCGGCCCTGGATCGTCTGGCGAGCGATGGGCAACGTGAGGTCGACGCCCCAGTCCAACATGACCTGAAACAGCAGGTCTTCGGCGGTGCGGCCGGGCTTGATGTTGTCGGTGAAGCCTTCGAGCGCGCCTTGGTTGACCGCGTCCGGGGCGTAGTGAACCTCAGCGAGGTTGGACGCGTCGACCTTGAGGACTCGGAAACCGACATCCTTCAGCGCACCGCTCTGGAGCAATCGCTTGCCCGCTCGCCGAATTCTGTCCTTGCCGATCTCAGCAATCGTTTTATACCCAGCCCTAAATGCGTCCGTAGTCGGCTGACATGTCTCGGGAAGTTGCACCAGGAAGAACCTCCGTGCGCCTCCGTCTGACGCATTGAGCTGCAAGATTGCTTCAGCAGTAGTGGCCGAGCCAGCGAAGAAGTCGAGTGAAATGAAGTCAGCGCCCCGGATCATGCTTGCGATGTACTTAATCAGGCCTACAGGTTTTGGGTAGTCGTCGAACGGAATCTGGATTTCAGAAAGATCGGCCGTCGCTTTTTGCGGTCCACCGAAACCTGCGAGTACGGAGATTACATGGCTGGGCTGTCCTCGGATCTTCACGGCCTCAATCGCGCCTGTCGGCGTCAGCTCAAACACCGTCGGCTGCCCCTTTGCGTCCAGGATCTCGTGGCATTGGTTCTGGATGAACGCATCCAAAAGGTCTTTGGAACTCCAGCCGCTGTACGCCCGAAGCGGACGAACTGTTTTGCTGTTTGAGACCTGAACATCGTCACGCAGGTGCGGCCAAGAGTCCGACCTGGATCGGATTTCAAAGCTCTCGGCGCTCGCGGGAAAACCGGCAGGAAGAGTCACTTCGCTGGCGGGGTTCTTGGGGCCATTCTTGACAATCGTGTTCCGAATCTCAGGTCGAAAGAGCTTGCTATCAGGTGGCGTGGATGGATCGACCACTAATGGATGCAGAAATGAAGCTTCGTTCTTGCCGTAGGCAACTACATATTCGTGGCAGTACTTGAACTTTGCTTGATTATCGAAGTTCCCGTCGGTGCGCCAAGCGAAAAGGCAAAGCAAATTGTCTTCACCGAATATCTCATCGGTTAGCCTCCGCAGATTGGCAAGCTCCTTGTGATTGATCGAGATGAAGATGGCACCATCGTCCGAGAGCAGATTGCGCGCAAGCCGGAGTCGCGAGTACATCATCGATAGCCAGTCAGAGTGCAGTCGACCGTTCGACTCAGCGTTCAGCGCCAGCCGGTTGCCTTTCGCGTCTACCTGATTGGAACGAAGCAAGTACTCGTCGCGCGTGACTGCAAAGTCATCCCGATAGATGAAGTCTTTGCCTGTGTTGTACGGCGGATCGATGTAGATCAACTTGACTTTGCCAAGGTAGGACTCCTGCAGCAGCTTCAGTGCATCCAGGTTGTCCCCCTCGATGAACAGGTTCGTCGTCGAGTCGAAGTCCACGCTCTCTTCGCGGCACGGGCGTAGCGTCTTCGCGATCGGCGCGTTCGCCGTCAGTAGCGCCTCGCGCTTGCCCGGCCAGTTCAGCTGATACCGCTCCTGCGGCCCCTCGACCAGCGTGCCCGACAGCTCCTGACGCAGCAGGTCGAAGTCCACTGCCAGCCGCACGGCACCATCCTCGCCCTTCGCCTCGGTCACGCAGCCGGGAAACAGCTCGCACAGGCGTGCGATGTGGTCCTGCGTGAGGTCGGGCGAATGCATCTTCAGTTTGTCCATGGTCTTCTTGGTAGCGGCCGCTGAGCGTAGTGCGTCAGCGGCGCAGGGCCTCCATCTCAGTTTGTAGACGGCGCAGGTCGGCATTGATCGCCACCTTGCGGTTGAACTGTCGTTCCTTCTCGAGCTTCGCTGCCGTCTTGTCGGCCTCGCGCTGCTTGGCCGCCAGCGCATCCAGCCTCACGATGTGTTCTGCCAAGGTCTCGTTCGGCCTGGCGGGCAATGGCACCAAGGCGCGCAGCAACTGCTCATACAGGCTGCCCAAGTGCAGCGCCACAGGCATGGCACAGCGTTCGGCATTCTCAGCCAGCCAGCCGCTGGCAAAGTAGTCACTCAGCACCCATCGGCTGGCGTCCGATTCGCTGAGGCGCTTGTGGCACGCCACCACCTGGGTCCGGCCCGCGTGCGCCAGCTCGAAGATGATCGGGAACTGCACCGCCTGGTCGATGGCGCGCAGCACGTCGAAGCTCAGTCCTGGTGTCTTCAACTGAATGCCGAAGACCTGGATCTCGGGCACCGCCGGCCGCGCCGGCAGGTTGATGGTCTCGGGCGCCAGCTTGAACTGCCAGACGATCTGCTCCACCTGCTGCACGAACAGGTTCTTCAGCCGCGTGCCGGCGTGGCTGTGTGCGTAGAGCTTGTTCTTGGGCAACGTGCGGCCAAACGCCGTCTGCGCCGGGTAGCGCACGAAGGCGGGGTGCGACGCAGGGCCGGCAGCGAAACCGGTCACTCACCCTCCTGGATGACAAGGAAGGTGATCAGCTCGAAGTCGTCGAGCCCGGCTATGGCGTTGACCAGCGCCGTGGTCCGGCCGCCGGTGAACAGGCTGTCCAGGTCCTTCTCTTCCTTCACCTGGATCATCGAACGGATGGCTTGGCCCAGCAGGTCGGAGTAGGCCTGCATCTGCCGGCCGTCAGCCGTCTCCAGGTTGAACCGGCGGCAGGCTTCGGGCATCGGCTGGCCGCGCCCCTTGCAGGCCGAGCGCACCAGGTCCAGCAGGCGTTTGACCTCGCTGTGGTCGTGGATCACCTCGCCCTGGCGGCTGATGTAGACGAGGTAGTACGGGTGCAGGCGGTTGTGATCGTTGACGTTGACGCCGTTGTGCCGGTTGCACAGCGTGAAGATCACGCCGGGCATCAGGCCCAGCTCGGGCTGCGCGGGCACCACGGCGTGCATGCCGTTCGGCGTGCGGGCCAGCTCGCCGTGTTCTTTCACGTAGTTGAGCAGGTCCATGCGGAAGTCGTTGAGGCCCAGGTCCGTGATCGAGACGCCGGTCTTCACGTCTTCCAGCTCGATCACTTCCTCCTGCAGGCGGCGCAGCTGCTCCTTGCGATACGAGACGTCGTTCGCCTGGGCGCTCAGCACGTTGTCGTCGCCGGTGGCGGTGACGTCGGCAATCATCATCCGGCTCTCGACGCGCTCCTTGAGGTTGATGTACTCGTCCAGCGAGATGTCGGGCCAGTAGTTGACGAGCTGGATGGTCTTGTTCGGCGAGCCAATGCGGTCCACGCGGCCGAAGCGCTGGATGATGCGCACCGGGTTCCAGTGGATGTCGTAGTTGATGACGTAGTCGCAGTCCTGCAGGTTCTGCCCTTCCGAAATGCAATCGGTGCCGATCAGCAGGTCGACCTCGCTCAGCTCGCCGGGCAGTACGTCTGATCTCTGCTTCGAGCGCGGGGAAAAGAGCGTCAGCAGTTCCTGGAAGTCGTGGCCCGCCTTCAGCGTGGACGCGGGCCTGTCCTTGCCGGTGACCTTGGCGCTGTGCAGGCGCAACGTCGACAGCAGCTCGGGCGCCAGGTTGGCGTAAAGGTAGTCGGCCGTATCAGCAAAGGCCGTGAAGATCAGCACCTTGCGGTTGCCGGGATTGATGGGCCGGGCGATCTTGCCCAGCACATGGGCCTTCAGGTGCTGCAGCTTGGCGTCCTCTGCCGGTGTCACCTGGTCCATGGAGGCGAGCAGCGCTTCGATGAGCTTGAGGTCTTCGATGAGCTCGTGTTCCCAGCGCGGCAGGTCCATATCGGCCAGGCTGATCTTGATCTTGCCGCCGACGGCGTCCGAGCCAGCGCCGCCCAGGTCTTCGAGGTCGGGCAGGTCGTCGTCTTCCGGGTCCAGGTCTTCGATGACGTCGGTGAAGTCCGCCACGCTGGCCGCGCGGCCGTCCTTCTTGAAGGCGTTGATGCGGGCTAGCGTGCCCGTGTGGTTGCTGCGCAGCGACCGCAGCGTGAGCCTGAACGCATGCACCGAGCTTTCGAGGCGCTTCAGCAGGTTCACCGTCATCAGGGCCTGCAGGCTTTGCTCGCGGTCGATTTGGCGCAGCTTGCCGCCCCCGCTGGATACCTGAGTGTCGTACATCGCCTCATACTTCTTCAAGCGGCTGGGCAGGATGTAGCTCAGCGGCGCGTACACCGCCAGCTTCAGGCGCGAGAGGTGACTGAAGATGCCGTTGAAGCCCATCACGTCGCCGCGGTGGGTGATGGGGCAGTGGTACGACAGCGGCTTGCGCCGCTCTGGAAACTGGCCGATTTCTGAAGTGTCGTAAAAGGTCTGGATGTGCTTGCGGGAGCGGGCGATGGTCACGCTGTCCAGCAGCTCGAAGAAGTCGAAGTCCAGCGCATCGAGGATGGCGCGGGCTGTCCGCTCCTCGACAGGTAGCTTGCTCCAGGTGTTGAAGGCCGCCTGTGCGTGGCGGAAGATCTCTTCGACCGACTTGCCGGTCCGGAGCTTCTTGCTCAGGTTCTGGGAGTCACCTTCGTAGGCCAGCGCCAGTTGGTTGCGCAGGTCGTTGAAGCGGTTGTTCACCGGCGTCGCCGAGAGCATCAGCACCTTGGTCTTGACGCCCTGCTTGATGACCTGGTTCATCAGCTTCTGGTACCGCGTCTCCCGCTCCTTGAAGACATCGTTGTTGCGGAAGTTGTGCGACTCGTCGATGACGACGAGGTCATAGTTGCCCCAGTTCACGCGGTTCAGCGCGGTGCCGAACGACTCGCCGCTGGTGCGGCTCAGGTCCGTGTGGCACAGCACGTCGTAGCTGAAGCGGTCCTTCGCGAAGAGGTTGGTCTTCAGGTTGTGGTTGAAGGTGAGCCAGTTGTCGGCCAGCTTCTTGGGGCACAGCACCAGCACCGACTTGTTGCGCAGCTCGTAGTACTTGACGACGGCCAGCGCGGTGAAGGTCTTGCCCAGGCCCACGCTGTCGGCCAGGATGCAGCCGCTGTAGGTCTCGAGCTTGTTGATGATGCCGGTGGCGGCATCGCGCTGGAAGTTGAAGAGCTTCTGCCAGATCTGCGTGTCCTGGTAGCCGGTACGGTCGTTGGGAAGCACATCCTCGTCCACGTCGCCCAGGAACTCGTTGAAGATGTTGTAGAGCATCAGGAAGTAGATGCTCTCTGGCGAGTTTTCCTGGTAGACCGTGGCGACGTGGTCGACGATGGCCGCGGTCACGTCCTCGACCTTCTCGGCGTCGTTCCAGATCTGGTCGAAGAGCTGGAGATAGGTCGCCGTGAAGGGCGGCTCGTCCATTTTGTTGACGAGATTCGAGACGGCGTTGCCGCGCTGGTAGCCGAGGTCTACTGCAGTGAAGCCATGCAAAGGCATGTACGCGGCAGAGGAGTCACCACTGTCGACGCAGGCAAATGGCTGCATCGGGGATTGCGTGTGGTTGGACATGAAGCGCGCCTTGCTCCGAAGCCAGTCGGCGCACTCCTTGGCAATGGCGCGCTGCGTTAGCTTGTTGCGCAGGTGAATCTCGAACTCGCTGCCATAGAGGCTGCGCTCGCGGTCGAGCTTTGGAATATGAAACTCCTTGCGCTCTTTGCGGATCTTGTCTGTCACCTCCGCGGGCAGAAAGGCTGGGGAGGTGAAGATGAAGCGCAGTTCTTCGATTCCTTCCAGCTCCGCCTTCAGGGCCTCGAAGGCGTACATGGAGAAGCACGAGGCGGCGACGCTGAGCCGCGAGCCAGGCTTCAGGGTTTGCTTCAGGTCGTCGCCGAGCAACCGGGTGACGTTGTCGATGATTTCCATTTGGCGCGCAGTGGAAGTGCCTTGGTCCCGAAAGACTAGCTCCGCAGCTGTCGCGCTTCGGTGCTAAACCGCGTGCGTCAATGGCAGAACGGACCAAGAACTCACGCCGTCCACCGCCTCTCATAGTCATTCTTCTCAAACTGCTCCACCAGAAAGTCCACGAAGCACCGCACCTTCGCCGGCAGATGCCTCCGCGACTGGTACGCCACATTCACCGTCAGCCTCGGCAGCTCCCACTCCCTCAGCACCGGCACCAGCCGCCCGGCCACCACATCCTCGTGCACGATGTACATCGGCTGCACGAGTATCCCCAGGTGCTTCAGCGCCGCCGCGCGCAGCACCTGGCCGTCATTGGCTTCGAGCAGGCCCTTCACCGGCAGCACCAGCACCTGGCCGTCCCGTGTAAAGCGCAGTTGATCCGGGTTGTGCGCGTTGGTGTAGATGAGCAGCTTGTGCTGCGCCAGTTCCTGCGGCGTCGCCGGCGCGCCGTGGCGCTGCAGGTACTGCGGGCTGGCGGCGAGGATGCGCCGCGTCTCGGCCAGCCGCCGCACGGTGATGTTGGAGTCGGCCTCGAACTCGCGCGTGCGGATGGCGACGTCGATGCCGCTGTCCAGCAGGTCGTAGTAGCGGTTGGCGGCCACGATCTCCACGCGCAGGTCGGGGTAGCGCTCGGTGAACTCGGGCAGCTTGGGCGCGATGTGGATCATGCAGAACGAGAGGCTGCCGGTGATGCGCAGCACGCCGGTGGGCTTGAGCACGGTGGCGCCCACCTCGGCTTCGGCCTCGTGCAGCTCGCCGAGCAGCGGCTTGCAGCGGCGGTAGAACGACTCGCCCACCTCGGTGAGCGAGAGCCGCCGCGTGTTGCGCTGCACCAGGCGCGCCGCCAGCCGCTCTTCCAGCGCCGCGAGGTGCCGGCTGGCGGCGGCGTTGGAGAGGTCCAGCGCCTCGGCCGCCTTCGTCAGGCTGCCGAGCTCGGCCACCTGCACGAAGAGCGCGATCTCGGTCCACCGATCCATGTTTACCCGTAGTTTTGCGGCCGCCGGAAAAGTGGTTTCTCTCCGCGACCTTTTCGCTCCATGCGTGGAAGTCTAGATTCGCGCTCCACGGTCGCCACCCCGCACATGCCCGCACCCAGCGCACCTGATCGCACCTCCTGATCGCAGTTGATCGATCCCCACCTGATCCCGCCGCATCCCCGAAGCCCGCACGAGACCGCAGCCCAAGCGCGCGCCATGCACCTGATCGACGAGGACCACATCACCCAGGCCGTGATCGCCTGCCACGCCGGCGCCGAAGACGCGCGCCTGCGCGACGTGATGACGAGCCTCGTGCAGCACCTGCACGCCTTCGCGCGCGAGGTCAGGCTCACCGAGGCCGAGTGGCGCTCGGGCCTGCGCTTCCTGGCCGCGGCCGGGCGCGCCACGGGGCCGACGGTCGGGCCGGACGTGGGGCCGGACGTGGGGACCAACGCGGGCGGCCGCCCGCCCGGCAACGATCACGACCCCGAAGACCCGCAGCAAGCGCACGAGCTCGCGTTGCTGTCCGAAGTGCTGGGCCTGACGACGCTGGTGACGGCGCTCAACCAGCACCGGCCGCCGGGGCCCGGGGCGCGGCCGACCGTGCGCGCCACTTTCACCCCATCGGCCGCGGCCACGGCGGCCGGGCCGGTGGCCGAACTGCTGCGCGCCCTCGGGCGCGAGGCGTGAGCGCGGAGCGAACAGTCATGGAAGCCAGCCTGCACGACGAACTCCTCATCCGCCGCCTGGTCGAGCGCTGGGCCGTCTGGCGCGACGCCGGCGACTGGGAGCGCTTCGCCACCTGCTGGCACCCCGAGGGCGTGATGATGGCCACCTGGTTCCAGGGGCCGTACCAGGAGTTCATCCGCGTCACGCAGGAGGGCTGGGCCAAGGGCGTGAGCATCCTGCACTTCCTCGGCGGCTCGGCCATCGAGGTGGGGCAGGGCGTGCATGCCGACCGTGCCGTCGCGCAGACGAAGATGACGATCAGCCAGCGCGGGCTGGTGGAGGGCGTGCCCTGCGACATCGTCTGCACCGGCCGCTTCTACGACTTCGTGACGAAGCACCCGGGCG
This sequence comes from Burkholderiales bacterium, assembly GCA_016223165.1. Taxonomy (GTDB): domain Bacteria; phylum Pseudomonadota; class Gammaproteobacteria; order Burkholderiales; family Burkholderiaceae_C; genus Rubrivivax. Next base: position 454,471 of record JACRPO010000009.1, on the reverse strand, counting down.
ACCCAGGACCCGAGTGGAAGCTGCTGCACCGCCAGCCCATCTACGAGAAGGACCGCATCGACCCCATCGACCCGGCGGCCGTGGTGCGGCTCGACGTCGCGCGGCTCGCCTCGTTCCCCGAGGGCTACCGCCACCTCGCCTACATCCAGACGGGCATCGGCTACAAGGTCAAGCTCGACATGCCGATGCTCAAGGGCGCGGTCGTCGAGGAACTCTATCGCCGCGGCGCGCGCTGGCTTGCCGGCGGCCCGCTGGAGCGTTGAGATGACGAAGGCATTGCACCTTGGCCTCTTCTCCCGCGCGCGCGAGGGTGGGCCAACACGGCGAAACGTCCTGCTCGGTGCCGCTGCGCTCGGCTTGCCTGGCATCGGCCGCGCGCAGGCGGACTTTCCGGGCAGGCCGCTGAAGATCATCGTGCCGCAGCCGCCCGGCGGCGGCTTCGACTTCGTCGGCCGCACGCTTGCCGAGCAGCTCGCCAAGGGCTTCGGGCAAAGCGTCGTCGTCGAGAACCGCCCCGGCTCCGGCACGCTGGTGGGCACCGATGCCGCGGCCAAGGCCGCGCCCGACGGCTACACGCTGCTCGTCGGCTCGGTGTCGAACATGGTGCTCAACAGCGGCCTGTACCCGAGCCTGCCCTACGACCCGGTGAGGGACTTCGAGCCGGTCGGTAACGCGGTCGCCTACAGCTACACGCTGATGGGGCGCAAGGACCTCGCCGTCGCGTCGCTCGCCGACTTGCTGGCCAAGGCCAAGGCGCAACCCAAGGCCTTCACCTACGCCTCGGCTGGCAACGGCTCGGGCCAGCATGTGCTCGCCGCGGCGCTGTGGCACCAGGCCGGCGTCGAGCTGCTGCACGTCCCGTACAAGGGCGCGCAGGCGGCGTATCAAGACCTGCTCGGCGGCCGCGTCGACCTCTTCTTCGACCTCGCGCCCACGGCGCGCGGCCAGGTGGGCGGCGGCACCGTCAAGGGCCTGGCCACTTCGGGCGCGCAGCGCAACCCCATGCACCCCGATCTGCCGACGCTGCGCGAGAGCGGCGTCGAGCTCGATCTCGAATCGTGGTTCGGCCTTTTCGCGCCGGCCAGGACGCCCGCTGCCGTGCTCGCCCGCCTGCGCACCGAGCTGCAGCGCGTGGCCCAACTGCCCGAGGTGAAGGAAACCTTCACCAAGGCCGGCGGGCGACCGCTGCCGCTGGGTGCCGAAGAGACCCGCTCGATGCTCGCGCGCGACCTCGAGCGCTGGACGAAGCTCGTGCGCGCGGCCGGCCTGAAGGCGGAATGAACCCGCCGTTTCACTCACAACCCGAAGGAGACAAGCCATGAACGACCATCCCAGCAAGAATCCGCTGAGCCGCCGCGCCGTTCTCGGCGCCGGTGTCGCCGGCCTCGCCGCCCTCGGTGGCGGTCATGGCATCGCGCAGGCGCAGGCCGGGCCCATCCGCATCGGCAGCACGCTCGCGCTCACCGGGCCGCTGTCGGCCACGGCGCTCATCCACAAGATCGTCGGCGAGATCTTCATCGAGCAGACGAACAAGAAGGGCGGCTGGCTCGGCCGGCCGCTCGAGTGGATCCTCAAGGACGACCAGAGCAAGCCCGACCTCGCCCGCACGCTGTACGAGCAGCTCGTCACCGTCGACAAGGTCGACCTGCTGATGGGCCCCTACGCCACGCCGGGCATCCTCTCGGCGATGGGCGTGGCGCAGCGGTACGGCAAGGTGCTCGTGCACCACACGTTCGGCATTCCGTCGCTGGCCAAGTACGAGAACTCGTTCCCGGCCTGGTCGCTCGGCGCCGACCCGGGCAACACGGTGCCCAAGAGCGTGTTCGACGCGCTCGCCGCCGGGCCCAAGCCGCCGAAGACGGTGGCCGTGGTGACGAGCAAGTTCCCGCCAATCCAGTTCCTCTCGGCCGGTGCGCGCGAGGCGATCAAGAAGCGCGGCCTCACCGAGGTGCTGTTCCTCGAGTGGGACTTCGGCAACCGCGACTTCGGCCCCATCGCCAACCGCGTGAAGGACGCCAAGCCCGACTTCGTGTGGGTGGGCTCCATCGGGCTGGACGGCAACATGCTGCTCGACGCGATGAAGAAGATCGACTACGTGCCGCCGCAGCACTTCTACATCTACCCCTCGCCGGCCCAGCTGGTGACGCTGCCGGAGGCGAAGAACGCGCTGTCGGTGACGATCTTCGAGGAGCACCCGCCGTTCACCAACGCCAGGGGCGCCGCCGAGTTCATCGCGCTGTTCCACGAGCGCGGCAAGGCCGCCAAGCTGCCCGATGTCTCGGTGGAGGTGCAGGCCGCCGCCAGCTACACGGCCTGGCAGATCCTCGAGGCGGGCGTGCTCGCCACCAAGAGCCTGGACGACAAGGCCATCGGCGCCTGGCTGCGCGCCAACCAGGTCGAAACGCTGCAGGGCAAGCTGCGCTTCAACGGCCCCGGCCAGTACGGTGACGACCTCATGCGCGTGAAGCAGGTGCAGGGCGGCCAGTGGAAGGTGGTGTGGCCGAAGGAGTTCGCGGCGCCCGGCGCCACGGTGCAGACGAACTGAGCCCGCGGCCACCGTGAGCCCGCCGGGCCGCCCCAAGGCGAATACCGCAGTGCGCAGCACGAAGGTGCTCCAGTGACCTGGCCCAGCGCCACGCTGCTGGCGCAAAGCGTGCTGTCGGGCATCTTCGTCGGCGCCCTCTACGGCCTGCTCGGGCTCGGCCTGAGCCTGTCTTGGGGGCTGCTGCGGCTGATCAACCTGGCGCACTTCGCCTTCGCCTTCCTCTCCGCCTACCTGTGCTACCAGATGGCGGCGATGGGCGTGGACCCGCTGGCCACGCTGCTGGTCATCGTGCCGGGATTCTTCGTGCTCGGCGCCGCGCTGCACGCGGCGATGGCGCGCTTCGCGATCACGCCGTTCAACTCGCTGCTCGTCACCTTCGGCCTCACCGGCATCATCGAGGCGATCATCCAGACGATCTGGACAGCGGACTTTCGCAAGCTCGAGTCGCACTACGGCGAGCAGCGCTGGAAGGTGGCGGGCCTGTACGTGCCGCTGCCCGAGGTGATCACGCTCGTGTTCGCGGTGGGCCTTTCGTTCGCCGTGTGGTCGGTGCTGCGCTACACCGACCTCGGCCGCGCGCTGCGCGCCTCGGCCGAGGATGCGCCGATCGCCGCCGCCTTCGGCATCAACCAGCGCCGCAACGCGCTGCTGCTGGCCGGCACCTGCTCGGCGCTGGCCTCGGTGGCGGGCGTGTGCCTGGCGCTCGGCTTCACGCTCGCGCCTTCGCAGATCTACGCCTGGGTCGGCGTCGTCTTCGCCGCGGTGATGCTGGGCGGCCTCGGGCGCGCGCTGGCGCCGCTTATCGCCGGCATCGTCATCGGCGTCAGCGAGGCGGTGACGATGGCGGTGACGGCGCCTTCGTGGGCGCCGCTGGTCTCGTTCACGCTGCTCATCGCCATCCTGCTCTTCCGCCCGGGGCGCGCGGCATGACGAAGCTGCTCACGCGGCGCACGCCGCTCGCCATCGTCGGCGCGGGCCTCCTGCTCGCCTTCGTGCCCGCGCTCGGCCTGCCGGCGTTCTACGACTCGCTGCTGTACCTGATCCTGCACTGGATCGTGCTCGCCACCTCGTGGAACATCCTGTCGGGCTACACCGGCTACTTCTCGTTCGGGCACGGCGCCTTCTTCGGCGCCGGCATCTACACCAGCGCCACGCTGATGGCGCGCTGGGACTGGCCGTTCCTGTGGACGCTGCCGGCCGCGGCGGCCGTGGCCTGCGGGCTCGGCCTCGTCGTCGGCGCCATCGTCTTCCGCGTCAAGGGCATCCGCGGCGAAGTGTTCGCGCTGCTGACGCTGGCCGTGACCTTCGTGCTCGGTACCGTCATCGTCAACACCCCCGTCGACGGCGGCAACGGCGTCTCGCTGGCCGGCGTGGAGGTGCCGAAGATCGGACCGACGGCCTCGTCGACCTTCTACCTGCTGGCGCTGGCGGCGGCGACGCTGACGATGCTCGTCGCCTGGGGCATCGCGGCGTCCAAGCTCGGCGCGGGCCTCTTCGCGATCCACGACGACGAGGACGCGGCCGAGGTGATGGGCGTGCCCACCTACCGCTACAAGCTCGTCGCACTCGCCATCTCCTGCGCGCTTGCGGGCGTGGCCGGCGGCATCCACGCGCTCTTCCTCAACTACGTGACGGTGGGCGAGGTCTTCACGATCACCGTGCCGCTGACGGTGGTGCTGATGAGCGTGCTCGGCGGCAGCCGCCACTGGGCCGGGCCGGCCATCGGCGCGGTGGCGATCACGCTGCTGCTGTACAGCTTCACCGCCGCCAACTACGCGGTCGCGGGCAAGGCGGCGGTGGGCGTGATCCTGATCGCGGCCATCCTCTTCATGCCCGGCGGCATCCTGCCGCGGCTGCAGCGCCTCTTCGGGCGCCGGCGCGGCGCGGTGGCAAATCCGGCCGAGGCGGCCGAGGCGGCCGAGGCGGCCGCACGGGCCCACGCTGCGCCTGCGGCTGGCGAGGCGGCTCTCTCGTCGCGGCCGCCGGTGCCCGCGCCGGCAACCGGCACGGTGCTGCTCAAGGCCACCGCCCTCGCGAAGTCCTTCCGCGGCGTGAAGGCGCTCGCCGGCGTGGATGTCGAGGTGCGACGCGGCGAGATCCTCGGCCTGCTCGGCCCCAATGGCTCGGGCAAGTCGACCTTCATCAACGTCGTCACCGGCCACTACCTGCCCAGCGCCGGCAGCGTCGTCTTCGAGGGCCGCGAGCTGGCCGGCCATGCCGCGCACCGCATCGCCCGCGCCGGCATCGCGCGCACCTACCAGATCCCGCGCCCCTTCGGCCACCAGACCGTGCTCGACAACGTGGCGCTGGCGGCGATGTTCGGCGGCGGCCTGCCCAACCCCGAGGCGGCGCGTCGCGAGGCGATCACCTGGCTCACCTTCGCCGGCCTGCAGGACAAGGCGCACGTGCTGCCCGACGAGCTCAACCTGCACCAGCGCAAGTTCCTCGAGCTGGCGCGCGCGCTCGCCTCGCGGCCGCGCCTCGTGCTGCTCGACGAGGTGCTGTGCGGCCTGACGCCGGCCGAGATCGACGATGCCGTCGCTCTCGTGCGGCGCATCCGCGACCAGGGCGCCACTGTCGTCTTCGTCGAGCACGTGATGCGCGCCGTGATGGCGCTCACCGACCGCGTGGTCGTCTTCGACCATGGCGAGCTGCTCGCCGAGGGCACGGCGGCCGAGGTGATGCAGCGGCCCGAGGTGATGGAGGCCTATCTCGGGCAGGCGCAGCCGGGCGCGGGCTTCGGCGGCGCCGCCTCAGTTGCGACGTCATCTGCGGCCTCGGTTGCCACCTCATCTGCCACTTCAGCCGCGACTTCATCTGCCACTTCAGCGCTGGCCGCCACTTCACCGGCAGGCGCGCCCCCCGCGCCGGGGCTGGAGCCGCGCCATGCTTGAAGTGCGCGACCTGCAGGTGGCCTACGGCGCCGCGCCGGCGCTGTGGGGCGTGACCCTCGATCTGCGCGAGCGCGAGCTGCTGTGCGTGGTCGGCCCCAACGGCGCCGGCAAGACGACGCTCATCAACACGCTGGCCGGCGTGCTGCGCGCCAAGGCTGGCCAGATCGTCTTCGAGGGCCGCGACATCAGCACGCTGCCGCCGCACCTCTTCTGCGAGGCCGGCATCGCCATCGTGCCCGAGGGCCGGCGCCTCTTCGGCTCGATGAGCGTGCTGGAGAACCTGGAGATCGGCAGCGTGCTGCCGGCCGCGAAGGCGCGGCGCGGCGAGTCGATGGCGATGGTGCTGGCGCTCTTCCCGGCGCTGCGCGAGAAGCTGGCGCAGGCCGCCGGCGAGCTCTCCGGCGGCCAGCAGCAGATGGTGGCGATCGGCCGCGCGCTGATGGCGCGGCCGCGCCTGCTGCTGCTCGACGAGCCATCGCTGGGGCTGTCGCCGCTCATCGTCACCGAGCTCTTCGCGGCCATCCGGCGCGTGCACCGCGAGGGGACCGCGGTGCTGCTCGTTGAGCAGAACGTCGCCACCGCGCTGCGCGTGGCCGACCGCGCCTATGTGCTCGAAGAAGGCCGCATGGTGGCCGAGGGCACGCCGGACGCGCTGATGCAGCGCGACGAGATCCGGCGCGCCTACCTGGGCGTCTGAGCCACAGGGGCGTGAAGAAGGAGAGGCCGTGATCTACCTGTTCCGCCTGCTCGACAAGCCCGGCGCCACCGAGCTGCGCCGGCGCCTGCGCCCGCAGCACAAGGCCTATCTCGCCGGCGTGGCCGAGCGCATCGCCTTCGCCGGCCCGCTGACGCACGACGACGGCGAGCAGATGATCGGCAGCGTGCTGGCCATCGACTTCGCCTCGCGCGAGGTGGCGCAGGCCTGGCTCGCGGACGAGCCGTTCACGCGCGCTGGGCTCTACGCCGGCGTCGAGATCCACGCCTTCGTCAACCTGTGGCCGCAGAAGGCCGGATTTCCGCCCGCGAGCTGAACCGCCGTGATCAAGCACATCGTGATGTGGAAGGTGCGCGGCGACGATGCCGCCGCCCGCGCGCACCACATCGCGCTCGTCAAGGGCGAGTTCGAATCGCTGCGCGGCCGCGTGCCCGGGCTGCTGCACCTCGAGGTGGGCATCGACGAGAGCCGCATCGACTACGCCTGCGACGTGGTGCTCTACACCGAGTTCGACTCGCGCGAGTCGCTCGCCGCCTATGCCCTGCACCCGGAGCACCTGCGCGTGCGCCAGGCGCTCGGCGACCTGCGCAGCGAACGCCACCAGGTCGATTACGAAGTGCCTCACGACGTTGGGAACGAGAGCGCGGCCCTGCAACGCGCCCAAACCCCCTTGCCCGCCGGGGCCACCGCGGGCACCTGAACGACCACCGGAGACAAACAACATGTGCAAGCTATGCGATGAAGGCCAACCACAACTGCATCCTTCTTCATCAGCCGGCGAGGGTTCGCGCTGGAGCTCGCGGCGCGGCTTCCTGAAGGCCTCTGCCGCTGCCGGTGCCGCGGCCGGCGGCGGCCTCGCGCTCTTCGCGCCGCGCGCGGCGCTGGCGCACGACGACACCGCACCCGAGCACAGCGGCCACCACGGGCGCCGCTATCTCATCCGCGGCGGCTCGGTGATGTCGGTCGATGCGGGCGTCGGCGACTTCGCGCAGGCCGACGTGCTGATCGAAGGCAGGAAGATCCTCGCCATCGGCACCCACCTCAACGCCTGGGGCGTGCCCGCCATCGACGCACGCGGCCGCATCGTCATGCCGGGCTTCGTCGACACGCACCACCACCTGTTCGAGACCTCGCTGCGCAGCTTTCTCGCCGACGGCCTGCTCTTCGACGGTCTCGACCCGAGGGTTGAGCAGAACTACTTCCAGAAGATCCTGCTCACCTTCGCGCCCAAGTACCGGCCCGAGGACGTGTACATCAACACCCTCTTCGGCTCGCTCAGCCAGCTCGACGCCGGTGTGACGACGGTGCACGACATCTCGCAGATCCACCACTCGCCGGCGCACAGCGACGCCACCATCAAGGCGCTGCGCGACTCCGGGCGGCGCGCCGTCTTCGGCTACTTCGAGAGCGCCGGCGGCGTCGCCGGCAACCAGTACCCGAGCGATGCGCGGCGCATCAAGACGCAGCACTTCAGCTCCAGCGACCAGCTCGTGACGATGGTGATGGGCGGCGAGATCTACCTGCCCGGCTTCGAGGTGGCCTGGGCGCTGGGGCGCGAGCTCGGCCTGCAGGTGGCCGCGCACATCGTCGGCACCTTCGGCATGCGGCCGACGTTCGATGCGCTGGCGGCTGCCAACCAGTTCGGGCCGGACAACCTCTTCATCCACATGACCGGCATGTCCGATCCGGCGTGGCTGAAGGCGCGCGACGCCGGCGTCGCGATCTCGCTCGCCGTGCCGATCGAGATGAACATGATGCACGGCACGCCGCCGATCCAGAAGGCGCTCGATCTCGGCTTCAGGCCCTCGCTCTCGACCGACGTGGAGTGCACGCTGACAGCGGACATGTTCACGCAGATGCGCACGACGATGGCGCTGCAGAAGATGCTTCTCAACAGCCGCGGGCTCGGCGAGAACGGCCCCGCGGAGACCAGCCTGCCGCCACGGCTGACGGCGCGCGACATGGTGACCTGGGCGACGCTGAACGGCGCGCGCGACCTGCGCCTGGACGGCAAGGTCGGCTCGCTGAAGGCGGGCAAGGAGGCCGACATCGTCATCCTCGACGCCGAGGCCATCAACGTAGCGCCGCTCAACCACGTGCCCGGCGCCGTCGTCTCGCTGATGGAGCGCAGCAACGTCGAGACGGTCATCGTCGCCGGCAAGGTGCGCAAGTGGAAGGGCCGCCTGCTCGACGTGAACCTGCCGCGCCTGCGGCGCGAGCTGGAAGCCTCGCGTGACTACCTGTTCGCGGCGGCCGGCATTCCGCGCGACCTGTTCCGCAAGCCATGAGCCGCAAACCATGAGCCGGAAACCATGAGCACGCCGGGCCGTCCCGAGGGCGCATACCGTAGGGCGCAGCCCGAAGGGGCGCCCGTGTACGAGCATGTACGAGCAGGCCTCGGGCCCGGCCGTCGACATCAGCCGATCCCCTCGCGGGCCGATGGAGCAACAGGAGAGACCATGAGCAACCCAGCGCACCAGACCGCCGACATCACCCAGGCCGTGCTCGGCCGCCTCGCTGAAGAGCCCGACCCGCGCTTCAAGCAGATCATCACCACCGTGGTGAAGCATGCGCATGCCGCCATCCGCGAGCTCGACCTGAAGCCCGACGAGTGGATGGCGGCCATCCAGTTCCTCACCAAGGTCGGCCAGACCTGCGACGAGAAGCGGCAGGAGTTCATCCTGCTGTCCGACACGCTCGGCATCTCGATGCTGGTGGTGCAGCTCGACCAGGCGCGGCGCTCGCAGGCGGCGCTCGCCGACAAGACCGCCACCGTGAAGCCGACCGAGGCCACGGTGCAGGGGCCTTTCTACTGGGAGGGCGCGCCGGTGCTGCCGCTCGGCAGCGACATCGGCAAGGGCATGCCGGGCGAGGCCGCCTGGTACAGCGGCAACGTCACCGACACGCACGGCAAGCCCATCGCCAACTGCTGTCTCGACGTCTGGTCGGGCGACGGCGAGGGGGTCTACGACATGCAGATGGGCGCCGACGCCGGCATGCGCCTGCGCGCCCGCTTCCACACCGACAGCGAGGGGCGCTACCACTTCTGGTCGATCAAGCCGACGTACTACCCGGTGCCCGCCGACGGCCCGGTGGGCGACATGCTGCGCGCGATGGGCCGCCACCCCAACCGCCCGGGCCACATCCACATGATGGTCTACCGCGACGGCTACGTGCCGCTCACGACGCACCTGTTCGCCGAGGACAGCCCCTACCTCGACAGCGACGCGGTGTTCGGCGTGCGCGACAGCCTCGTCGTGCACTACGAGCGCCACGCCGCCGGCAAGGCACCGGACGGGCGCGTGATGGACAAGCCGTTCCACACGGCGCAGTACCACTTCGTGCTTGCGCCGGCGTGAACGCTGTGCGTTCGGGTGGGCCTGCCTGGCTCCCTCTCCCGCTTGCGGGAGAGGGCTGGGGTGAGGGCGGCATCACTCGGGACGCTTGGCAAGCGTTGGAGCGAGCAAGGCCGCGGGCAGGAGCGCGTCCATGAAGATCGGCAAAGCCACCGTCCCCGAATCGGCGATCTGCACCTCCGACGACGAGACCATCGTCGTGCGTGGCGCCGACCTCTGCCGCGACCTCATCGGCAAGGTCTCGTTCACCGACTACTTCTGGCTGCTCGTCACCGGCACGCGGCCGGATGCGAAGCAAAGCCGCGTGCTCGATGCCACCCTCGTGGCCATCGCCGAGCACGGCCTCGTACCGAGTGTGCAGGCTGCGCGCATGACGCTCGCCGCGGCGCCCGACGCCGTGCAGGGCGCCGTGGCCGCCGGCATCCTCGGCTGCGGCTCGGTGATCCTCGGCGCCTCCGAGACGGCGGGGCGCCTCTTCCTGCGCATCGACGCGCTCGCCAAGGAGAGGAAGGCTTCGCTCGAAGACGCGGCCAGCGAGATCGTGCGCGAGCTGCGCGCCGCCCGCCACGCCATCCCCGGCTACGGCCACCCGTTGCACAAGGACCGCGACCCGCGCGTGGCGCGCCTGTTCGCCGTGGCGGTCGAGGCGGGCACGCCGGGGCACTTCATCGCCATCGCCGAGGCGGTGGAGAAGGTGCTGCCCGGCCTCACGAACCGCGACCTGCGCCTCAATGTCTCGGCGGCGATCCCGGCCGTGCTGCTCGACGTCGGCTTCCCGGCCGAGGCGCTGAAGGGCGTGCCCATCCTCGCGCGCTGCGCCGGGCTCATCGGCCACCTCACCGAGGAGCTGGCGCACCCGATCGGCTTTGCGCTCTCGTACCAGGCGACGCGCGAGCAGCGCTACACCGGCACGCTGCCCGCCGGCGTGACGATCAAGCCGCACGGGTCGCAGGGGTGACGGCCATGGCCGCAAGCAAAGTCCTGGCCGGCGTGCGCGTGCTCGAGCATGGCACCTTCATCACCGGGCCGGCGGCCGCGATGCTGCTGGCCGACCTCGGCGCCGATGTCGTGAAGGTCGAGCAGCCCGAGGGCGACCCCTTCCGCGCCTTTCGCGGCGGCACCTACAGCCCGCACTACCAGACCTACAACCGCAACAAGAAGAGCGTGCGGCTCGATACGCGCCAGGCCGGCGACCTGGCGCTCTTCGAGAAGCTCGTCGCCGAGGCCGATGTCTACATCCAGAACTTCCGCCCCGGCGTGGCGGCGAAGATCGGTGCCGGCGAAGAGCGGCTGCGCACGCTGAACCCGCGCCTCATCTACTGCGCCATCAGCGGCTTCGGCCCCGACGGCCCCTACGCCGCGCGGCCGAGCTACGACACCGTGGCGCAGGCGGCGAGCGGCTTCCTCAAGCTGCTCATCAACCCGGCCAATCCGCGCGTCGTGGGCCCGGCGCTGGCCGATGCGATCACCGGCTTCTATGCGGCCTACGGCATCCTCGGCGCGCTCTACGAGCGCGAGAAGCTGCGCGCGCCGCAGGGTAGAAGGGTCGAGGTCTCCATGCTCGAGGCGATGACGCACTTCAACCTCGACGCCTACACGCACCTGTTCAGCGAGGGCGAGGTGATGGGGCCGTACAGCCGCCCGAGCGTCTCGCAGAGCTATGTGCTGTGCTGCGCCGACGGCAAGTGGATCGCGCTGCACATGAGCTCGCCGCCCAAGTTCTGGGAGGGGCTGGCGAAGGCGATCGAGAAGCCGGATCTCTTCGACGACCCGCGCTTCGCCACGCGCGAGGCGCGCATCGCGAACCAGGAGACGCTGATCGACGTGCTCGGCGGCCACTTCCGCCGGCACGAGCGCGCCGAGTGGTGCCGGCGCCTCGCGGGGCTCGACGTACCGCACTCGCCGATGTACGACACCAACGAGGTGCCCGACGATCCGCAGGCCAAGCACCTGCAGCTCTTCGTCGACGCGCCGCACCCGGGCGAGCCCGGCAAGCGCTGGACGACGGTGCGCTCGCCGGTCAGCTTCGACGGCGAACGCGCGCTCGCGGTGACGGCGCCGCCGCTGCTGGGCGACCACGACGAGGCGCTGCGCGCCGGAGGCTCGATCTGGCAGCCGCGGGAGGAACGATGACGAACACCACCCCCACGATCGGATGGATCGGCCTCGGCCGCATGGGCGAGGCGATGGTCAAGCGCCTCACTGCCGCCGGCCACGGCGTGCAGGTGTGGAACCGCACGCGCGCCAAGGCGCTGCCGCTGGCCGACTACGGCGCCACCGTCGTCGACCACAAGCTCGACCTCGCCGGCTGCGAGGTCGTGTTCACGATGGTGAGCACGACCGACGACCTGAAGGAAGTGCTGTTCGGCGAGGGCGGCCTCGTCACCGGTCCGAAGAAACCGACGATGGTCGTCGACAGTTCCAGCATCTCGCAGGAAGGCTCGGCCGAGATCCGCCAGCGGCTCGAGGCGCAGGGTGTGGCCTACCTCTGCGCGCCGGTGTCGGGCAACGCCAAGGTGGCCAAGGCGGGCAAGCTGCTCATCGTCGCCTCGGGCCCGAAGGCGCATTACGAGCGCGTCGCGCCGCTGTTGCAGGCGATGGGCCGCAAGACGATGTGGGTGGGCGAGGGCGAGCTCGCGCGCGTGTGGAAGATCGCGCACAACACGATGTTCGGCGTGATCATCCAGAGCCTCAGCGAGATCACCGTGCTCGCCGAGAAGGCGGGCATCCCGCGCCACGTGTTCCTCGAAAGCATCAACGACTCGGTGCTCGGCAGCATGTACACGCGCTACAAGTCGCCGGTGCTCACGAACCTCACGTTCGAGCAGGTGACCTTCACGCCCAGGCTGCTGCTCAAGGACATGGACCTCGGCCTCGGCGCCGGCAAGGCGCTCGGCGTGCCGATGCCGGCAGCGGCGGCGACGCGCGAATCGGTGGCGCGGCTGGTGGGGCGCGGCTACGACGACGTGGACTTCGCGGTGCTGCTGAAGGAGGTGGCGGCGGACGCGGGGCTCGAGCTGAAGGCGGAGAACGTGAAGGTGGATGATGGGCTCGGTGGCTGAGGTTCGGCTGCGCGTGTTGCGCCGACCGTTGAGCGGGGCGCGTGCTGTGGCGGGATCGGGCCGACGGGGCACCCTGGCCTTGCAGGCCGCGCCGGGCGCAAGCGCCCGGCCGCTCGCCAGGCACGAACAGTCCACTGGACTGTTCGTGTACGGGCTCGCCTGCTCGTGTCATCTTCCGGCGGCCCGGCTCGCAAGCTCGCAGGGCCCCCGGATGCCCCCTTTACCTCGCTGCGCAGGGCGCCCCATCGGCCCGATCGGGCACCGGCGGTGGCACGCCCTCGTCGAAGACAAACCCCGGTCCCACGCCGAGGACGCTGGGTGGTCGGCTCAGCGAGGTCAAGGGGGCATTCGGGCGCCCTGCGAAGCTTGCGAGCCGGGCGGCCGAAAGAGGACACGAGCAGAGCCGACCACCCGGCGGCCTCGGCGCGCCACGACCTCGGCGCGCGATGACATCCGCGCCCCGGGCGCGAGGCCACGCCCGTGACCCGCACGCTGATCCAGGGCGCCACCGTCATCACGATGGACCGCCAAGGCGTGCTGCCGCGCGCCGACCTCCTGGTCACCGGCGACACGATCACCGAGATCGCGCCCACGATCGTTGCCGACGATGCCGAGCGCATCGATGCCACCGGCTGCATCGTCATCCCCGGCCTCGTCAACGCGCACATGCACACATGGCAGACGGCGCTGCGCGGCGTGGCCGCGAACTGGACGCTGCCCGAGTACTTCCGCAAGATGCATGCGGGCCTGGCCACCGTCTTCACGCCCGAGGACCTGCACATCGCCACCCTGGTGGGCGCGCTCAACCAGCTCAACTGCGGCACCACCACGCTCGTCGACTGGTGCCACAACAACCGCACGCCGGCGCACAACGATGCGGCCATCGCGGCGCTGCTCGAATCGGGCATCCGAGCGGCCTTCTTCCACGGCACGCCCAAGCCCGACCCGAAGCCGGGCGAGACGCCGTTCTGGGAGCTGCCGCACCCGCGCGCCGAGGTCGAGCGGCTGCTGCGCGAGCACCAGGGCCGCGACCTGCTCAGCGTGCATGCCGCCGTGCTCGGCCCGCACTATTCGACGCTCGAAGTGGCCCAGCACGATTTCCGCATGGCGCGCGAGCTCGGCGTCATCGCCTCGCTGCACCAGGGCGGCGGCCCGGCGCGCACGCCCGGCGGCTGGCTGGCGCTCGAGCAAGAAGGGCTGCTCGGCGAGCAGATCAACATCGTGCACGGGCACGCGCTCGACGACGCGCAGCTGGCGCGCTTCTGCGAGCTCGGCATGAGCTTCTCGGCCGCTGCCGAAAGCGAGATGTCGCAAGGCCACGGCCACCCGCTCACCGGCCGCCTGCGCAAGCTCGGGCGCGCGCCTTCGCTCGGCGTCGACCTCGAATCGGTGCTCAGCGGCGACATGCTGACGCAGGCGCGCGTGGCGCTCGGCATCCAGAGGAGCCTGGACAACGTCGCGTTCCGCGAGGCCGAGGGGAGCATCCCGCCGACGAGCACGATCACGGCCGACGAGGCGCTCGCCTGGGTGACGGTGCAAGGCGCGCGCATGCTGCGCCAGGAGCACCGCATCGGCTCGCTGGCCGCGGGCAAGCAGGCCGACCTCGTGCTCATCCGCGCCGACCTCATCAACATGCAGCCGCTGCACGACCCCGTCGCCGCGGTGGTGTTCCAGGCGAGCCTGGCCAACATCGACAGCGTGATGGTGGCCGGGCGCTGGAAGAAGCGTGCCGGCGAGCTCGTCGGCGTCGACCTCGCGCCCAGGCTCGCGGCGCTGCAGGCCTCGGGCCGCAAGATCGTTGCCGCGCTGGGGTTGAAGTGAAGCGACGGTCCATGGGAGGCGCCGAGCGGAACGGCTTCGTGGCGCGCCACCGCGGCCGTGCCAGGCCGCTGCCGGCACCATGAGTCCCCGATCCCTGCTCTTCGTCGGCATCGGCAAGATGGGCCTGCCGATGGCCGGCCACCTGCACGCCGCCGGCCATGTGGTGACGGTGTTCGACCTCTCGCCCGAGCAAGGCGCGCTGGCGGGTGCGCGCGGGCTGCTCGTGGCCTCCGACCTGGCGGCGGCGCTGGCCGAGGCGCCGCTCGTCTTCAGCTCGCTGCCCGACGATGCGGCGCTGCTCGCCGTGGCCGAGAGCCTGGCTGCGGCGGGGCGCCGCGGTGCCGTCTGGGTCGACACGAGCACGGTCTCGCCCGAGGCCTCGCGCGCCGCTGCCGAGCGCGTGGCCGCGCGCGGCATCGCCAGCTTGCGCTGCCCCGTCTCCGGCAACAACGGGATGGCCGAGCGCGCCGCGCTCACCGTGTTCGCGAGCGGCCCGCGCGCGGCCTTCGATGCCGTGTTGCCGCTGCTCGCCTGCTGGGGCCCGCAGCAGCTCTACCTCGGCGCCGGCGATGAGGCCCGCTATGCGAAGCTGGCCGTCAACCTGCTCATCGCCGGCACGAGCACCATGCTGGCCGAGGCGCTGGCGCTGGGCGAACGCGGCGGCCTCGAGTGGCGCACGCTGTGGCAGGTGGTGGAGTCGAGTGCCGCCGCCTCGCCCATCGTGAAGGCGAAGGCGCCGGCGCTGCGCGAGCACGACTACACGCCCACCTTCACGGTCACGCAGATGCAGAAGGACGTGTCGCTCATCCGCGCCGCTGCCGCCGCGCTCGGCGTGGCCACGCCGGTGGCCGATGTCGCGGCGGCAGCCCTGGCCGGCGCGGCGGCCGCGGGCGAGGCGGGCGAGGACTACGCCGTCGTCATCCGCGACGCCCTGGCCTCGGCGCACGCAGGCCAGGCCGGCTGAGAATCGCCGCGTCCCCGCCTGACCGATCGTTGTCCTGTTCTGCTGTTGTCCTTCTGTCCTTCTGTCCTTCTGTCGTCCTTCCGTCCTTCCCGCTTCCCCCTTCCTTCCTCACGAGCCCACACCGGAGCCCCCACCGAATGACCACGCTCGACATCGTCGGCCTTTGCGGCAGCCTGCGCAAAGCCTCGTACAACCGCCATGCCCTGCGCCTGGCCGGCGAACTGATGCCTGCGTCGATGAAGCTCGACGTCGTCGAGTGGCGAGAGGTGCCGGTCTTCGACGCCGACGTGCTCGCCGCCGGCCTGCCACCGGCGGTGGCCGCCGTGCGCGAACGCATTCGCCATGCCGACGGCGTGCTCATCGTGACGCCGGAATACAACTTCTCGATTCCCGGCGGCCTGAAGAACGTGCTCGACTGGACGAGCCGTGGCGAAGACCAGCCCTGGGCCGGCAAGCCGGTGGCCATGTTCACCGTCTCCCCCGGGCCGGTGGGCGGGGCGCGCGTGCAGTACGACCTGCGCAAGGTCATGCTCTTCCTCAACGCCATGACGCTCGTCAAGCCTGAGGTCTTCGTCGGCATGGCCGGCGGCAAGTTCGACGCCGAGGGCCGCTGCACCGACGAAGCGACGCGCAAGTTCATCGGCGACCAGATGGCGTCGTTCGAGCGCTGGATCGGCGCTGTCGCGCGCATGAAGGGCTGACGGCTCTCCCGTCGCGGCGCCGCCGCGGATCGCCCCCGGCTTGACTCCGGTCAAGCGAAGGACACGCCGCTGCGCGAGCATCATCGGCGGCATGCCACCCGTCGCCAAGGTCAACCAGGTCGCGCAAGTCGGGCGGGGCGTGCAGGACGGGCATGGCGCGCAAGCCGCGCACGAGCCGCCTGCGGTGGCTTGGCACGCGCTGGCGCCGGACGAAGCGGCGGTGCGCCTCGGCGTCGACCCGGCGCTCGGCCTCGATGCCGCCGCCGTCGCGCAGCGCCGGGCCGAACACGGCCCCAACGCGCTGCCCGAGCCGCCGCCGCGCCCGCTGTGGCGGCTGTTCGCGGGCCAGTTCAAGAGCCCGCTGATCGCCATCCTCTTCGTCGCCGCGGTGCTGGCGGTGGTGCTCGGCCACCTCGGCGATGCGGCGGTGATCCTCGCCGTCGTCATCGTCAACGCCGTCGTCGGCAGCTTCCAGGAAGGGCGCGCCGAGCGCTCGATGGCGGCGCTGCGCCGGCTGTCGGAGCTGCAGGTGCGCGTGCTGCGTGGCGGCGCGGAGCAGGCGGTGCCGGCACGCGAACTCGTGCCGGGCGACATGATGCTGCTGGCCGCCGGCGACGCCGTCGGCGCCGACGCGCGCCTTCTCGAGGCGGCGCAGCTGCAGGCGGCCGAGGCGGCGCTCACCGGTGAATCGGTGCCGGTGGCGAAGGCGGTGCCTGCGCTGCCCGAGGCCACCGGCCTCGCCGACCGCCGCTGCATGGTCTACGCCGGCACGCACCTGAGCGGCGGCCGCGCGCGCGCGCTCGTCGTGGCCACTGGCACGCACACCGAGGTCGGCCGCATCGCCGCGCTGACCGAGCGCGCCGTGGAGCCGCCGACGCCGCTGGAGCGGCGCCTCGCCACCTTCGGCCGCGCCCTCGTGGTGGCGGCGATCGTGCTCTTCGTGCTCGTGCTGGCGCTCGGCTTCGCGCGCGGGCTGCCGCTCGCCGACCTGCTGATGGTGGCCATCAGCCAGATGGTCTCGATGGTGCCCGAGGGCCTGCCGGTGGCGATGACGATCGCGCTCGCCGTCGGCATGCAGCGCATGGCGGCGCGCGGCGCCATCATCCGCCGCCTCTCGGCCGTGGAGACGCTCGGCTCCACCACGGTGATCTGCAGCGACAAGACCGGCACGCTGACGAAGAACGAGATGACGGCGGTGGCGCTGTGGCTGCCGGGGGGCGAGAAGGGCGGGCGCGAGTTCGAGGTGAGCGGCGTGGGCTACGCGCCGGCCGGCGCCGTGCAGCACGGTGGCGCCGCGGTGACGATGGCCGCCGAGCCGGCCATCGCGGCACTGCTGCAAGCCGTCGTGCTCTGCAACGACGCCGAGCTCCAGGCGCCTGGTCAGGACCGCAACGCGTGGTCGGTGCTGGGGGACCCGACCGAAGGCGCGCTGCTCGTGCTCGCGGCCAAGGCGGGCGTCGACGTGGCCGCGCTGCGCAGCGGTGCGCCTCGCACGGCCGAGTTGCCGTTCGATGCCGACGCCAAGCTGATGGCGACAGGCCACGAGATGCGCCTCGGGCAGGAGAAGGGTGCGGCAGGGCGCTGCGTCTTCGTCAAGGGCGCGCCCGAGTCGGTGCTGCGGCTGCTGTCGTCGGCGGCGCGTACCGGCGAAGGCGGCGAAGGCGGTGGCGAAGGCGACGGAGGCAGCGAGGCCGCCCGCGCGGCCGCCGAAGCGATGGCGTTGCGTGCACTGCGCGTGCTCGCCGTGGCCGTGGTCGACGACGGCGTGCTCGATGCGGCGGCCGGCTTTCCGCCGCTGGCCGGCCGCGCGCGCCTGCTCGGCCTCGTCGGCGAGATCGACCCGCCGCGCGACGAGGCGCGCGCCGCCGTCGCCGAGTGCCGGCGCGCCGGCATCCGCCCGCTGATGGTGACCGGCGACCACAAGCTCACGGGACTGGCCATCGCGCGCGAGCTCGGCATCGCGCGCCGCGAAGGTCAACCTGGCGATGGTCACGACAGCGCCATCGACGGCAGCGAGCTCGAGCGCATGAGCGAGCCCGAGCTGATGGCGGCGCTGCCGCACATCGCCGTCTTCGCGCGCGTGCAGCCGGCGCAGAAGCTGCGCATCGTGCAGGCGCTGCAGGCGCGCGGCGAGGTGGTGGCGATGACCGGCGACGGCGTCAACGATGCGCCGGCGCTGGCGCGCGCCGATGTCGGCGTGGCCATGGGCATCACCGGCACCGAGGTCGCCAAGAGCGCCTCGCGCATCGTGCTCACCGACGACAACTTCGCCACGCTGGTGGCGGCGGTGGAGCAGGGGCGCGTCGTCTACGGCAACCTGAAGAAGGTGATCCTGTACCTCTTCGCGACCTCGGTGGACGAGGTGATCGTGCTGCTGCTGGCGTTGCTGGCGGGCTACCCGCTGCCGCTGGCGGCCGTGCAGATCCTGTGGATCAACATCGTCACCGAGGGCACGCTGACGGTGAACCTGGTGATGGACCCGGCGAGCGGGCGAGAGATGCAGCGCCCGCCGGTGCCGCGCGACGACCCGCTGTTCAGCCGGCCGATGCTCGTGCGCACGGCGCTGATGGCGCTCACCTCCGCGGCGGTGGCCTTCGGCTGGTTCGCGTGGCGGCTGCGCGAAGGCGTGCCGATCGAGACCGTGCGCACCGAGGTCTTCACGCTCGTGGCGGTGACGCAGTGGTTCAACGTGATCAACTGCCAGTCGTCCACCGCCTCGGCGTTGCGGCTGGGGCTGCTGCGCAACCGCTGGCTGCTCGGCGGCGTGCTGCTGTCCATCGCGCTGCAGGCGCTGGTGCTCTATGCCCCGCCGCTGAACGCGATGTTCCACACCGTGCCGCTGGCGCCGGCGGTGCTGCTGCCGATCGTGGCGCTGGCGAGCAGCGTGTTGTGGGTGGAGGAGCTGCGCAAGGCGCTGGCGCGCCGCGTGAAGTGAGCGCGGACGATGAGCTTGCGCTAACCTCGCCGCCATGATCACCCTGCACGGCTTCGCCCAATCGGGCAACACCTTCAAAGTCGCGTTCATGCTGCGCGCCCTCGGGCAACGCTTCGAGACGCGCTTCGTCGACTTCATGCACGGTGTCACCCGCACGCCCGAGTGGCGTGGCGCCACCAACGAGATGGGCGAGGTGCCCGTGCTCGACGACGGCACGCGCCGCCTCACGCAGTCGGGCGTCATCCTGACGTATCTCGCCGGCAAGCACGGCCGCTTCCTCGGCGCGAGCGACGACGAGAGGTTCGAGGCGCTGCGCTGGCTGTTCTTCGACAACCACAAGCTCACGAGCTACTTCGCCAGCTACCGCTTCATGAAGGCTTTCGGGCCGACTGCGCCCGACCCGGCGGTCATGGCCTGGTTGAAGGGGCGGCTCGACAACGCCTTCGGCATCGTCGACAGGCACTTGCAGGGCAGCACCTTCCTCGTCGGCAATCAACCCTCCATCGCCGACTTCTCGCTCTCGGGCTACCTCTTCTATCCGATCGAGGAGAGCGGCTACGACTTCCCGTCGCGCTTCCCGCAGGTCGGCGCCTGGGTCGAGCGGCTGCGCGCGCTGCCCGGCTGGGCCGACCCCTACACGGTGCTCCCCGGCGAGCGCATCGCGCCGAAGTGGTGAGTAGCCGCCGCCGGCGGCCGCTGACACGCAGATACCGTCAATGAGATAGGAAGGGCCAGTCTCACGGAGCACACCGGGCGGCGTTTGCTCGCCTGGTGGCGCGCCGAGGTTGTGGCGCGCCGAGGCCGCCGGGTGGTCGGCTCCGCGAATGTTGCTCTTTCGAGGGCCTGGCTTCCTTCGTCACCGGCCACCTTGCCACGCATCCCGGCCATTGTTAGTATTGGTAGCGCATTATCATTAGGCTTGCGAACGCCATCTTGTTGCCGGTCGGCAGTCGGCTCCCCGGACTTCACCACCATCGCCATCCGGTACCCTCGATGCATGGAACGCAATACCCGCCAGCGCAGCGCCATCCGCGATGCCATCGCCCAGGCCGACCGCCCGCTGCTGCCGCAGGAAGTGCTGGACGCCGCTCAGCTGGAGGTGCCGGGGCTGGGCATTGCCACCGTCTATCGCAATCTCAAGGCGCTGGTGGAGGAAGGCGAGCTGCAGCCGGTGAACCTGCCCGGCGAGAACCCACGCTTCGAGGTGGTGGGGCATCGGCACCACCACCACTTCCAGTGCCGCCAATGCCAGCGCGTGTTCGACGTGCATGCGTGCCCAGGCGACCTGTCACGCTTGGCGCCGCAGGGCTTTACGGTGGAAGACCACGACCTCACGCTGTACGGGCGCTGCAAGCACTGCGCGCCGCCCGCTGCGCGAACCCCCCGGCGCCGGGCGTCCGCACAACGGCCATCGCAGGCGCACACGCACCGACATCGCAGCTGACGGCCGCGAGGGCGCCATGCTGACTGCGGGCGGTCCGTCGCGCCTGCTCTGGGCCAGCGTGGTGATCGCTGCGATGTGGCTGGCGGTGGCCTGGGCGCTGGCATGAGTTCGAACGCGGCTCGGGTCGATGACGACCCCGCAATCCGTCTGCGCGACCTGACGGTGTCCTACCGTGGTCATCCCGCTGTCCATCACCTCAGCGGTGCGTTCGGCGCCGCCACCTTGACGGCCGTGGTCGGGCCCAACGGTGCGGGCAAGAGCAGCCTGCTGGGCGCCCTGGGCGGCACGATCCGCCACTTCGAGGGCCGCATCGAGCGCGACCCGGCGCTGCGCGTGGCCTACCTGCCGCAAGCCTCGACGCTGGACCGCAGCTTCCCGATGCGCGTGCACGAAGTGGTGGCGATGGGCTTGTGGTCGCGCATCGGCAGCTTCGGCGCGCTGCGCGCCGCCGACCGCAGCGGCATCGACGAAGCGCTGGCCGCCGTGGGCCTGAGCGGCTTCGAACATCGCTGGCTGGGCGAGCTCTCGGCCGGCCAGGCGCAGCGCGTGCTGTTCGCCCGCGTGCTGATGCAGGACGCCGGCCTGATCCTGCTGGACGAACCGTTCAGCGCCATCGACGCACGCACCACCGCCGACCTGCTGGGCCTGCTGCAGCGCTGGAAGCATGAGGCGCGCACCGTCATCGCCGTGCTGCACGACCTGGAGCAGGTGCGCGAGCACTTCGAGCAGGTGCTGCTGCTGGCCCGCGAGCGCGTGGCCTGGGGGCCGACGGCCGAGGTGCTGAAGGCCGAACACCTGTTCAAGGCGCGGCAGATGGCCGAGGCCTGGGACGAATCGGCTCCGGCCTGCAGGGTACCGGCATGAGCGTTCTCGCCGCGTCCCTGTGGGAGCCTTTCGTCGAGTTCCCGTTCATGCGCCGCGCGCTGGTGGCCACGCTGGCCCTGTCGCTGGGCTGCGCGCCCATCGGCTGCCTGCTGGTGCTGCGCCGCATGAGCCTGGTGGGCGATGCGATGGCGCATGCCGTGCTGCCCGGCGCGGCAGCGGGTTTCCTGCTGGCGGGGCTGTCGCTGCCGGCCATGAGCCTGGGCGGCTTCGTGGCGGCGCTGGCGGTGGCCCTGGCGGCCGGCTTCGTCACGCGCGCCACGCCGCAGCGCGAAGACGCCAGCTTCGCGGCCTTCTACCTCATCGCGCTCGCGCTGGGCGTGCTGCTGGTGTCGCTGCGCGGCAGCCAGGTCGACCTGATGCACATGTTGTTCGGCAGCGTGCTGGCGGTGGACGATGCGGCCCTGCTGCAGATCGCCGTGGTCGCCAGCATCACGCTGTGGGCGCTGGCGCTGATGTACCGGCCGCTGGTGCTGGAGAGTTTCGACCCCGGCTTCCTGCGCAGTGTGGGCGGCCCCGGTGCGCGCGCGCACATGCTGCTTCTGGTGCTGCTGGTGGCCAACCTCGTCAGCGCCTTCCAGGCCCTGGGCACGCTGATGGCCGTGGGCCTGATGATGTTGCCGGCCGCCGCGGCGCGCTTCTGGGTCGCCGGCCTGCCGGCCATGGCAGCCCTGTCGGTAGCCATCGGTGCCGCCTCCGGCGCCGCCGGGCTGCTGCTGAGCTACCACGCCGAGCTGCCCACGGGCCCGTGCATCGTGCTGGTCTGCGGTGGGGCCTATGTCGCATCCGTACTGTTCGGCGCACGCGACGGCATCGTCACGCGGCGCCTGCAGGCCACGACTCATCTCGCCCGTTAGACACGTTCGACAGGTTGGCCACGTTGGACACGCCAGACACCATGACCATGAACCGTCGCCGCGCCCTGGGCCTGGGCGGCGCCGCGCTCGCGGCACTGCACCCGTCGGCCAGCCGAGCGCAATCTCCCGCGCCCCGCATCGTCGCCAGTTTCTCCATCCTCGCCGACATGGCGCAGGAACTGGCGCCCGCAGGTGCCCAGGTCACCGCGCTGGTCGGGGCCGACGCCGATGCCCATGTCTACGAGCCGAGCCCCGCCGATGGCAAACGCCTGGCCCGGGCCGACCTGGTGGTGGTCAACGGCCTGGGCTTCGAAGGCTGGATCGAGCGCATGGTCAAGGTGTCGGGCTACCGCGGCACGCTCGCCGTGGCCAGCCAGGGCATTCAGCCTCGCAAGGGGGATCACCGTGGCGCCGATCCTCACGCCTGGCAGGACCTGGCGCTGGCACGGCGCTACGCCACCAACCTCAGCGCCGCATTCGCCCTGCGTTGGCCGCAGCAGCGCGACGAGATCGCCCGGCGCGGCGCGGACTACCTGGCCCGCATCGACGGCCTCGATCGTCAGGTGCGCGACTGGCTGGGCGTCGTGCCGCGCCCCCAGCGCCGCGTCATCACCTCGCACGACGCCTTCGGCTACTTCGGTGCGGCCTATGGCGTGGACTTCCTGGCGGCGCAGGGCTGGAACACGCACAGCGAACCCTCGGCTGCGGCCGTGGCCCGCCTGATCCGGCAGATCAGGAAGGAAGGCGTGCGCGCGATCTTCATCGAGAACATCAGCGACCCGCGCCTCGTCGAGCGCATCGCCCGCGAGGGCGGCGTGCGCGTCGGCGGAACGCTGTACTCCGACGCCCTGTCCGGGCCCGACGGGCCTGCGGCGACCTACCTGCGGATGATCGAGCACAACGCCCGCGGCCTTGCCGCGGCCCTGCAAGCCTGAGCCACCGATGCACCCTCCCACCCACCTCAGGAGCCCCATGAACCGACCCACCCTTCCCTGGTTGAAGTGCTGCGTGGCGACTGCGTTGGCCTGTGCCTGCGCCATGGCCTGGGCGGCGGGCAAGGCGCACGAACACGGCGCCCTCAGGCTCGACGTGGCGATCGAGGGCAACAAGCTGACGATCGCGATGGAGGCGCCGCTGGACAACCTGCTCGGCTTCGAGCGGGCGCCCCGGACCGACGCGGAGCGCAAGGCCGCGGCCGAGGTGCTGGCCCGGCTGCGCAGTCCCGCCCAGGGCAGGCCCCTGTTCGCCACGGATGTCGCCGCGCAGTGCACCTTGAGCAAGGCCGAGGTGCTGTCCCCGGTGCTCGAGCCGGCAGCAAGAGCCGACGCCAGGACCGCGGCCGGGACCCAGGCCGCAACCGGCGCCAACAAGGAAGAACACGCCGACCTGGAGGCCAGCTACGAGTTCAGCTGCGCGCAGCCGGGCGAACTGCGCAGCCTGGACGTGGGGCTCTTCGATGCCT
Organism: Burkholderiales bacterium; assembly: GCA_016223165.1. Classification (GTDB taxonomy): domain Bacteria; phylum Pseudomonadota; class Gammaproteobacteria; order Burkholderiales; family Burkholderiaceae_C; genus Rubrivivax. The sequence goes on along the minus strand of JACRPO010000009.1, from coordinate 430,833 downwards.
ACAAGCGCATGCAGCGCATCGACGTGCAGGTGGCCGGACCGAAAGGGCAGTCGAAGGTCACCCTCAGGCGGCCGGCGCGCAGCGTCAAGCTCGCGCGGTGAGCGACGGCATCGGCGATCGCTCGCCGGCCCTGAGAGCCTGTGAACGAATCATCCACACCCGCTCGCCACGCCAGAAGGCGCCGGCTCGTCGTTGCAAGTGCTCGCCATATCACCGGATAGGGCTGCGCTTTGCGCCTAGATCCGACACCTTCTGGCGCGCCGCTCGGGCGCGGCTGATTCATTCACAGGCTCTGAGGCTGGCGCCCGCTCGTTCGCCGCTCGTCCGTCCACCGTACGACGACCACGCGAACCGGGGGGATGCCACCACCCGAATGCGTGCCTACAGTGGCCGCGCGAACACCGCGCGGCAGCACGAAGGACGGCATCGGCCGCGGCGGGGTCCAACAAGGTAGGGCCGTCCGCCGAGGAGCCGCAAATGATGCGACCGAGGACGTCCGCGCTCGCTTTGGCCTGGATGACAGGCCTGCTCGTGGCCGCGTGCGGAGGAGGCGGTTCGAGCGGCGACACCGAGCCCGCCCAGACGCCCGCGCCCGCACCGGCACCCACGCCTGCGCCCGCACCCGCGCCGACGCCTGCCCCGACCCCGACCCCTGCCGCGCCAACCTTCGCGCGCATCTCGCCCGACCAGGAGGCCTACTGGGCCAAGGGCACCGGCGTGCGTCCGAACCTCGCGCATCTGCTCAGCATCGGTGCCTCGCCGTCCCGGTCGTCATCGGAGTCGTCGCCGTCTTCGTCCGCCGGTGTCGTCGCGCTGAACGCCGGTGAGCTCTCGTGGCTGCGCCAGCGCGTCGCCGAGGCCTCCGCCGGCGGCCAGGTGGCCCAGGCCGGCGCGAGCAGCGCAGAGAAGTCCTCGGAGATCCGTGCCCAGGCCGTGGCCGTGCAGCGGCGCACCGTCACCGGGCTGCAGAGCTTCATCTTCCACAGCGCCGCCGGCTCGGTGCAGCAGCCGGTGAACCTGACCGCGGGCACCATCGAGGCCTACGCACCCGACGGGGCCGGCGGCTTCGAGCAGATCCTCCCGAGCGCCAAGCGCGCCGACGGCACCTACGCCATCGCCGGCGTGCCCGAGGGGCCGCACTGGGTGCGCCTGGGCACGCGCTATGTCTGGACCGACCAGCCCTTCGTCGACTGGAGCTTCGAGCTCTTCGGCCGTGCCGACGTGTTGTTCCCGGCCACGCCGACGCGCCTCGTGCTCAACGCAGGCAACCTCGCGGCCTGGCAGACGAGCGACAGCCTGGCCTGGGTGGTGCCCCTGCACGGCTATTCGTTCGCCATGCCGCTCACCGACGCAACGACGGCGAATGCGCCGCGCCTGGGCGAAACGGCGCTCGCCGACTTCGGCTTCGAGCTCGGACCGAACGGCCTGTTCGATGGCCTGCTCGATGCGGCCAAGGGCGACGTGGCCTACGTCAACCAGCTGGCCACCTTGCCGGCCGCCGCCAACCCCGCGGCGAACGGTGTGCGCGTGCTCACGCGCTCGCTGGTGCTGCCGCCCACCACCACGCCCGACGGCACGACGACGACCGTCAACTCCGGCTTCCTCGATATCGCCGCGAACGCCAAGCTGCACCTGCGCTGGCTGCGTTCGGAGTTCACGCGCCATGGCGAGGCCGTGTCGCCGGGGGCCGTGCTCAGCGACAGCGTCATCGGCGTCAGCGCCTTCGCCTTGCCGCCGGGCCTGGGCACGCCCAGCGATGCCTACTCGCTGCTCGAGTTCAACACCCTCGGCGCCGGCGACATCGATTTCGGCGCGCTGCGCTACGGCAACCCGTTCCCGGCCGACTGGAACCGCCTGCTCGACGCCTTCGTCGGCTTCACGAAGAACTACCTGGCGCCCGGCGCCACCGTGAGCGAGCCCCTGCTGCGCGGGCTTTCCACCACCCTGCTGCTCGAGGCCGCCTGGCGCGACAACGCCTCGCTCGCCATCGAGCCGAGCATCACGCCGCCGCGCCAGCCGCTGATCAACGGCAAGACCCTCTTCGCCAACCAGCTGGGCGTGGGCACGAGCCCGGTGCTCAGCTGGTCGCCCCCCGAGAGAGGCGTGGCCAGCCACTATTTCGTGCGCATCCTCGAGCTCACCAGCGTCGGCCTGCGCAGCGCGTTCCTCTTCCCCGCGCGCCTGACGACGGCGCAGACGACGATGACCCTGCCCCCGGGCATCCTGAAGCCCGGGCACCTGTACGTCATCACCATCGCAGCGACGAGCAGCAGCTCGCCGATCACGCAGCCCAACCGCAACGGCCTGCCGTTCTCGTTCGCGACGACGATGTCGGCAATCGTCTCGCCGTAGAGCCTCGCCAGCCGCCAGCCTCACTTTCAGGCCGCGAGCCCCGCCAGGATGGCGCGGTGCCCCGGCCCCTCGGCGGCCAGGAAGCTGCGCCGATACCGCGCGGGCACATTGGGCAGGGCCACGCGCAGCAGCCAGTCGCGTGTCGGCTCTGCGCCGCCAATGCGCGTTGAGCCGAACCGCGGCCAGGCCTGGCAGACCGCGCGCGAGACCGCTGCAACGAGCCCACCTCCCGTGAACGAGGGAGGGCTGATTCCATCGTGCCCGTTCTGGTGGGCCGCGTGACGCTCGGGTGACGGCGCCGGCCGAGCATGCCGGACTCGACTCATCACGAACGGACCTGCTCCATGCCGAATGCGCCTCTCGCCCCTTTGAGACCCGCCGTCACGACGGCCTGCAAGCCCACGTTGGTGGCGCACCGCCGCCGGCGATCCGCGTGGCCAGCCCTCACGTTCACGGCGCTGCTCGCGCTGGCAGGGTGCGGCGGCAGCGGCGGCGGCGACTCGGCGCCGCCTGACTCTGGTTCAGGCTCCGGCTCCGGCTCTGGATCCGGCTCTGGATCCGGCGGCGGCTCAGGCAGCGGCTCCGGCTCGGGCTCGGGCTCGGGCTCGGGCTCGGGCAGTGGCTCTGCCTCCCGCTCGGCCAGCCAATACTGGGTGGCCGGCATCGCCGGACCGAATGTCCCGGCCTTGGGTGCCAGCACGCTGCACGTCATCGACCCGGCGCGGCCCTCGCAACCGCTGTTCAGCCGCGCGCTCGGCGGCGTGGCGGCGCTGTGGTCCGCGGTGGAGTCCGACACCGCGGCCCAGGCTCGCCTGGTCACGCGCTCCAGCGACGTCACCTTCATCGACAACGGCAGCGTGCAATACCTGAGCCTGGCGCGCAGCGCCACGCTCGTGCCGCGCCCACTCGGCCAGGCCGCCGATGCCTGCCTGCCCCTCTTCGGACAGCGCCTCTGGCTCGGCGGCACCGAGCTCGAATGGAACCTGGTCGCGCGTGCCGATGCCTGCACCACGCTGGCCGGCCTGCGCTACTCGCACTTCGGCAGCGGCCTGGCCGCCGCCGACCCCGCACCCTGGTCGTGGTCGAACGCGCCGCTCGGCCCCTTGCTCGACGCCGCCAGCGGCCAGGCGCTGATCGCCGCGATGGAATCGAACATGGCCGGCACCTTCGATCTGGCGCTGTATCGCCCGGGCGGTGCGCGCCTGGGCGGCGTGGCCGACGCGAGCGGGTTCGCCTCGGCGGGCTGGTCGCTGATGAGCGTGGTCGAGGCGGCAGACAACGCCGCGCTGGCCCGCCTGGGCCAGCGCGGGGCCGGCGACAGCTTGCGGCGCCTGCGCTGGACGGGCACGAGCGCCACGCTCGGCCCGGCGCTGTACACCTTCACCGCGAGCCCGACGACTCAGCGGCTGGGCCATGGCGACGCGATCACCTACTTCGGCGATGGCGACAAGGTGTGGTCCGTCGCCGCCGGCAGCGACAGCGTGGTCTCGGTGATGAGCCTGCCGGCCTACAGCAGCTACTCGCTGCATGCCACCGCCGCGAACATCACCGCAGCCGTGGTGCCGACCGGTGGCTGCCCCACGGTGCGCAAGTGCCTGGCGCTGCACACGGCGCCCGCGGCGGGCGGCCCGGTGACCGTGCGCATCGTCGAAGGCACGAATGCGGCCGTGCCCACGCTGCATGCCGGCCGCCACGCCGCCAACGAACTGCTCCTCGTCGTGCCCACCGACGCCGGCGTGCAGGACGTGATCGTCTTCGACACCGTCACCGGGGCGCGCACGACGCTCGTGGCCGGCGCGCGCACCATCGGCGTCGTCGGCCGCGGCGATCTGCGCAAGCCCTTCGAGATGGACAACCTGGCGGTGCTGTATTGCCAGCCGCCCGCGGGCTCGTCGAGTTGCGCCGGAACCCGGCTGCGGCAGCGAAGCCTGGGCAGCGCCGTCACCATCGAACTCGGCGACATCCCCGCGCCGTTGCTGTACGAGCCGTCGTTCTCGGCCAACGACGGCATTCCCTCGGCGGTGAACTTCAGCGTCGGCGGGCTGTACTCGGACCTGTACATCGTCACTCCGGGGACGGCCTCGTCGCTGGCGTTCGTCGCACGCCAGCCTTGAGGTCCGGCGTCGCGGTCCGGGAGGAGGTGGCGGCCGGCAGGAAGTGGCGGCCGCGGCCTGCCGGCCGGGAAAGGAGGCACGGCCGGCCGTGGAGCACCCTCAGTTGGGCAACTGCCCACATCTTCCTCTGACCGACACGGCCGACGTGGGGTTGATGTCCCACTCCCATCAGGCCTAGAGTGGCGCCGATGGACGCGGCCACCTTTGCACAACCCCAGGCGCAGCGGGGCAACGGCGTGCCACCGACGCTGCTGGAAAGCATCACCGAGTTCTGCCGTGCGAAGGGCGTGGCCGAGTCAACCTTCGGCCGCCGCGCCGTCAACGATGGCAAGCTGGTGCCGCGCCTGCGCGAAGGCGCGCGCATCAAGCCCGAGACGCTGGTGCGCCTGCAGGCGTTCATGCGTGCGCAGGGCGCGAAGATGGACATCAGCGCACCGCCCGAACTGATGCCGCTGGTGCGCGCCACCGACCGCATCGCCGACGGCGCGCAGGCCGGGGCCGCCGCCGGTGCGCCGGGCGATGCGCAAGCACCGGCGGCCGTCCGTGAGTTCCGCTTCTTCGACAACCGCCAGAAATACCTGCTCTTCGTCACCACCTGCGGCGAGAAGGACGTGATCGCGCGCCGCGTCGGGCTCGAGCTCGCGCACCTGCACCCGCGGCCGCCGGCGCTGCGCCTGTTCGATGCCGGCATGGGCGACGGCACCGTGCTCACGAACGTGATGCGCGAGATGCACCGGCGCTTCCAGACGCTGCCGTTCTACATCGTCGGCAAGGAGATCAGCCTCGAGGACGTGCGCCTGTCGCTGCACAAGATGGCCGACCGCTTCTTCGAGCACCCGTCGACGGTGCTGGTGGTCACCAACATGTACTACGCCGAGGCGCCGTGGCTGACACCGCGTTCGCTGCCGGCGGCCACCTCGATGCTGTGGAAGGAAGTGGCGCTCACCGGCTCGAGCTCGCACGACTTCGCCGAGCAGATCGGCGGGCTCGACCGCTTCCTCGGCACGCACTGGCAGGCACGGCACAGCGCCAAGACCGGCAACCCGGTCTACGAGCGGCCGGTGGTGCTGGTGCTCTACCGCGACGACTACCGCTTCCTGCTCGACCGCGTCATCCCGCGCCAGGGGCAGGCGCAGGCGGCGTTCGACCTCGTCATCGCCTCGCAGCCCTATCGCGCGCGCGTCAGCGCCGCGTTCAAGGCGCAGAAGGTCGTCGCGCCGCTCGTGCGCGCGCTCGGGCCGGGCGGGCGCCTGCTCGGCATCCACTCCTGCGGCAACGACCCCGGGCTCGAGATCGTGCAGCGCATCTGGCCGGGCGAACAGCCCTTCGTCACCTCGCGCCACGACGTGCTCGCGGCAGTGCGGCACGAGCTCGGCCGCGAGGCGCGCCAGTTCAACTTCAACGCCTACGCCGACAACCGCGCCATCTTCCGCTACGACATGCACACGCTGCCGGGCGAGGTGTCGTCGGCGGCCGCCTCCGCGATCGGCACTTCGACGCTGTTCGCCGCCTGGAACGCCGCCGTCTACGTGGCGCAGATCGACGACGAGCGCCTGGCGCAGGTGCTCGGCCGCCCGCAATACCTGGAAGCCACCGCCGAGGTGCTGAAGCGGCACGGCAGCCTGTGGTTCCTCGACGAGTCGTACGTGGTCTCGCGAAAAAGGGAATGAAGAATAGGGAATGAAGAAGGCGAATGAAGAGCGAATGAAGTGCGAATGAAGAAGTGGGAATGAACAAGAGGGAGTGATGCCAGTGCACGCTGCGCCCAGCGCCGTCGAACGGCCCGCCGCCGAGACCTTGGCCGAACTGCTCGGCAACGCGTCGATCGAGATCACCGTGCGCGAGGCGCCGGCCCTCGCCGAAGCGGCGCCGTTGCTGCCCGCCGGCACCGGCATCTACGTGCCTTCGCTGCCCTCGCGGCCGCTGGCGTCGTCACTGCCGCTGCTGGCCGACCTCCGCGCCCGTGGCTTCGACCCCGTGCCGCACGTCGCGGCGCGCCGCGTCGCCGCGGGCGACGACCTGCCGGCCTTCCTGGGCCGCGCCGTGCGCACGCACGGCGTACACCGCGTCATGCTGATCGGCGGCGACGAGAGCGTGCCGCTCGGTCCCTGGCGCGACAGCGTGCACCTGCTCGAGAGCGGCCTGCTGCGCGATGCCGGCGTGCGCGAGATCGGCATCGCCGTCTACCCCGAGGGCCACCCGCGCATCGCGCAGGAGGCGTTGCGCCGGGCGCTCGAGAGCAAGCTGCAGCTCGCCGCGGCGCAGGGCCTGGGCGTCTATGCGGTGACGCAGTTCAGCTTCGCGCCCGAGCGCATCGTGGCGCTGCTGGCCGAGCTGCACCAGCACTTCCCCGAACTGCCGGTGTACGTGGGCATGCCGGGCCCGAGCGACCCGGTGCAGCTGCTGCGCTATGCGCAGCGCTGCGGCGTGGGCGCGACGCGGCGCGCGCTGTCGTCGCTGGGCACGCGCATCGCGCAGCTGATGGTGCACACCGAGCCCTCGGAGCAGCTGGCCGTGGTGGCGCGTTATGCGCAGCGGCACGACAACGTCGTCGGCGTGCACCTGTTCAGCTTCGGCGGCGTGGTGCGCACGGCGCGCTGGGTCAACCAGCGGGTCAGTGCGCTGAGCGGGGCTGTCGTCGGTTGATCCTGGGTGGATCCTCAGTTGATCCTCAGTTGATGCTCAGTTGATCGTTACCTTCGCCGCCTTCACGATGTCGGCGAAGGTCTTCAGGCTCTTGCGCATGTGCGCGTCGAACTGCTCCGGCGTCGACCCGGTGACCACGAGCCCCATTTCCTTGAGGCGCGGCGCCAGCGCCTCGGAGCGGATGGCCTGGTTCACGTCGGCGTTGATCTTGGCGATGATCTCCGGCGGCGTGGCGCGCGGCAGGCCTATGCCGAGGTTGCTCGCGAAGTCGAAGTCCGGGAAGGTCTCGCCGGCGGCCGGGATGTTCGGCGCCGCCGGGTCGCGCTTCAGGCCCATCACCGCGATGGGCTTCAGCTTGCCCGAGTTGACATGCGGCATCGAGCTGAACAGCGGGTCGATGAGCAGCGGCACGCGGCCCGACATCACGTCGGGGTAGGCGCCGCCGGCGCCCTTGTAGGGGATGTGCTGCATCTCGATGCCGGTGAGCAGGTTGAGCTGCTCGCCGGCCAGGTGCATCGAGCTGCCGGCGCCGGCGGTGGCGTAGCTGAGCTTGCCCTTGTTGGCCTTGCCGTAGGCGACGAGCTCGGCGAGGTTGCCGAACGGCAGGCTCGGCGTCGCCGTCATCAGGATGTTGCCGACGACGAGCATCGTGCCCGAGAGGTCGCGCAGCGTGTCGAACGGCATGTCCTTGCGCAGCGCCGGCTGGATGCCGAGCACGCCGATCGCGAGGATGCCGAGCGTGTAGCCGTCGGGCGCCGACTTGGCCACCAGGTCGGTGCCGGTGAGCGTGCCCGCGCCGGGCTTGAACTCGACGATGACCGGCTGCTTCCAGGTCTTCGTGAGCTCGCTCTCGAGCAGCCGGGCGAGGATGTCGAGTGCGCCGCCGGGCACGTTGGGCACGATGATGCGCACCGGCCTGCTGGGCCAGTTGGCCGCGGCCGAGCCCGCCTGCGGCCAGGCGACAGGGGGTGCGCCGGCGAGGGCGGCAAGGCTGCCGGCCTTCAGCAGCCATTGGCGACGGACTCGATTCATGGTTTGTCTCCAGTGCGGGGCGGGCGTTTGCGGATCTCGACGATGCCACGGTCGGCGTCGACGGTGACCCAGTCGCCGGTCTCGATGATCGCCAGCGGATCCAGGTCGAAATCGGTCATCGCCGGCGCGCGCGTGACGACGGCGCCGAGCGCGATCTTGGTCGTCATCTCGTTGAACAGCATCGCCGCCGGCGCCGTGCCCAGCGCGCGCGCCATGTGGAAGGCGGCCGACCAGCCCGAGGAGCCCTTGGCGCCGGGGAAGACGAGCACCTTGCCGGCGAAGCTCAGGCCGCGCAGCTCGTGCCGCGTCTCGACGATGGTGCCGGTGCGCGAGTCGATGCCGCCCCAGCCGGAAATGCGGTCGCGCGTGACGAGCGCCTCGCCTTCGGCGCGGCCGGGCACGACGCAGCGGCCGTGCAGCACGAGGGTGGCCGAGCCAGTGGCGACGGCGGCAGCGGTGTCGGCGCTCAAGAGAACCGCCCCTGCCAGCGGCCGCTGCAGGCCGCGTCGATGCACTCGGCCGTGTCGCCGTACCACGCCTGCACGCCGAGGATGGCCGGCAGGTAGTGCGCCTGCTTGGCCGAGTCGAAGGCCGCGACGCGCGTGCCCTTGGGTACGGCGCGGCTCATGGCCGAGCAGCTGTCGGCCATGACGCGCGCGCCGGCGTCCTCGAGGATCCTCGTCGTGCCGTTCTGGTCGGCGACACTCTTGATGGCGCGTGCGGTGAAGATCCACAGCGCGCAATCGGCGTGCACCTTGCGGCCTTCGATCAGCCGCGCCGCCTCCCACAGCTGCTCGAGCGTGTAGTGCGGGCAGCCGAGCATCACGTAGTCGACCTGGGCGTCCTTGCCGGTGGCGTTGATCTTCTCCCAGGTGGCGCGATGTTCCGCGAGGCCGAAGCGCAGCACCTCGGCCACGCGGGCGCGCTCGGCGCCGCCGAACGCCGCCTCGAGGCTGGGCGCCTCGGGCGTGATGCCGACGAGGTGATACATCTCGACGCCGCCCGAGGACGAGGCGGCGGCGCCGAAGTGCTTGAGCCGTGCGAGGTTCGGCACGGCCTGCACGCCACAGATCACCGGCACGCGCTCCTGCACCTGATCGCCGACCCAGTAGCCGAGCAGGCCCCAGTCGGAGGTGCTTTCCACGGGCGTCTCGATGCGCACGTGGTGCGTGCCGCGCCGGTTGGCGTCGAGGTGGTAGCCCCAGCAGGGAATGCGGCCGGTGAGCATGGCCGCGCCGACGCTCTCGCGTCCTTCGGCATTCGTGCGCGCACCGAGCACCGAGTTGCAGTAGATGACGGCCGACGATTCCATCCACGCGCAGTGCTCGCCGCGCGTCGGCAGGTTGCCCACCTGATAGGGCGTGCAGGTGTTCGTGGCCTGCACGCCTAGGCCGGTGATGAAGGCTTCGCCCTGGCGATAGAACTGCACCGTGGCCTCGTCCACGCCCATGCGCTCGGGCTCGTCGGGCACGAAGCCGAGCTGCGTGTGCGTGGTGAAGGCGCGGATCTTCGGGATCTGCACGACCTCGTCGCTGTCGAGGCTGAACTCGGAGAAGACGGCGTCCATGCCGCCTTGGCGTTGCGCGAACTCGCGCATGAAGGGTGTGGTCGCGCCCACCGAGGCGACGACGTTGTTCGTGGCCACGAGCCGCTCGGCACCGAGCGCGCGGCCGTAGCGCAGCAGCAGGTCCATCGCGCGCGCGACAGCCCGGCCGTCGCGGCCGTCGGCCATGGCGCGTTCTTCGTCGGTGAGCTGCATGCGCGGAGGTCGTCGGGGTTCGCGGGTGCGCGGATGCGCTTTAGCGGCCTGCCGCGGCCAGCGCCGGCTGCGCCTGCGGCGCGCCCTGTGCAGGCCGCAGGTAGACCCCCTGCTTCAGCAGCGCCGCCTGCACGCGGCCGATGTCCACGGCGCGCGGCTGCACGCCCGCGGCCACCGCCACGGCGGCCGCCACGCCGGCGGCCTGGCCGGTGATCCAGCACTGCGGGATCTCGCGCATGAAGCCGTGCGAATTCGTGTCGCAGCTGATGTGGCGGCCGCAGGCGATGAGGCCGTCGAGCTTCTCGGGCACGAGCGCGCCGTAGGGGATGGAGATGTTCGGGAACTTCGGGCTCACGGCCGGCGTGACGCCGATCTCGTCGGGCAGCGCCGTGCCCTCGGGCCAGCGGCGGCGCAGCACCGCGTCCGTGCCCTTGAGCCGCCGCGCGTGCCGCACGCCGATCTGCGGTGCCGACAGCATCATGTAGGCGTGCTCGAAGCCCGGCGCATGGGCGCGGTAGTACTCGAGGTGCTGCTCCATCGCACGGTGCGAGCGCACCTCCACGGCAGTGAGGTCGTCGACGTCGAGCGCCGAGTAGCCCGACTGGCGCGGGCCCATGAAGAGCGCCACGTCGTTGCGCCAGCTCACGAACGGCCGCTCGAAGAGGCCGCAGGTCTCGCGGCCCTTGGCCATGAAGGCCGTGAAGGCCTCGGGCTCGCCGGTCTTGAAGGCGATCCACCGGTTCATGTCGACGCCGGCGAAGAGCCAGGCGGTGTTCATGCAGTGGTGGATGTCGGCCTCCTCGATGTCGTTGTCGAAGGCGGCGCCGGCGCGTGCGAAGAGGTCGCCGTCGCCGGTGGCGTCGACCACGACACCGGCCATGATCGCCATGCGCCCCTCCTTGCTCTCGAAGGCGACGCCCTTGACGACGGGGCCTCCGGCATCCTGCTCCGTGATCGGCTCGGCCGCCCAGCCGTGGTAGACGAGCTTGACGCCGCGCTCTAGCACGATCTCCTGGCTCAGCAGCTTCAGTCGCTCGGGGTCGAGCGTCGGCGACCAGGTGACGATGCCGTGGTACGCGGCGGTGCGCTGCGACCAGTGGGCTGCCTTGGCCGGGTCCTGGCTGCCCCAGTCGGCCAGCGGTGGGCCGGCCACCGCCTCCGCGGGCAGGCGATCGAACAGCTCCTCGGCGAAGCCGCGGATGACGAGCTGGCCCTGCCAGTCGGTCATGCGGTCGATCCAGATGACGAGGCCGCCGGTGGAAAGCCCGCCCAGGTGGTTGTAGCGCTCGAGCAGCGCGACGCTGGCGCCCTCCTTCGCCGCGGCGGCGGCGGCTGCCGTGCCGGAGGGACCACCGCCCACCACCAGCACGTCGCAGCGGTGGTAGACGGGGATGCGGCGGCCGGGCTCGTCCCAGAAGCCCCAGTCGGGCCGCGGCCGGCTCCTGCCATTGTCCTCGCGCTCGAAGATGTCCGAGGTGAGGATGCGTTCGTCGGTGCGTGGTGGGCTTCTCATGGTGCGGTGGACGCTCTCATCTCGGCACTCGCCCTTCGTCGTCTCGTCAATGTCGTCATCTCGTCATCCGGTCACGTCGCCGTCCCGTCGTTCCTCATTCCGGCTCGACGAGCACCGCGCCCTGCTTCAGCGGGCCGACGTTGCGCCGGTAGATCTGCAGCCAGCCGCGGTCGAACTGTTTCGGCGGCGGCAGCCATGCCTCGCGCCGGCGCTGCATCTCGGCCTCGCCGACCTCGAGGTCGCAGCGGCGCGCATCGAGGTCGATGGTGATGGTGTCGCCGTTGGCCACCAGTGCCAGCGGGCCGCACACCGAGCCCTCGGGCGAGACCTCGGCGACGACGAGGCCCTTGCACACGAGGCCCGACAGATGCCCGTCGGTGAGCATCGCCACCTGCTCGCCCAGGCCCGCGCCGTCGATGGCGAAGACGACGCGCGACGAGCCGCCGCCCATGCCCGGGCCGCCGCAGACACCGGCGCCGCGCATCACGACCACGTGGCCGGGCCGGATGTCGCCGCGCTTCAGGGCCGCGATGGCATCGTCGGACGATGAAAAGCAGATCGCCGGGCCGCTGAAGCGGCGGAACCTGCGTTCGGCGACGCCGGTCTTGACGATGCCGTACTCGGGCGCGAGGCTGCCGCGCAGCATCGTGATGGCCGGCCGGCGCGAGATCGGGTTCGACATCGGCCGGATGACTTCGGCACCGGCCACGTCCTTCGCGCCCTGCACGCCTTCGAGGTTCTGCGCCACGGTGCCGCCCGTGACCGTGAGCGCGCCGCCGTCGAGCAGCGGCTCGAGCGCCCTCATCACCGCGCGACAGCCGCCGGCGGCCTCGAACTCCTCGATGAAGCGCTCGCCCACCGGGCGCACGCCGGCGAGCACCGGCACCTCGTCGGCGAGCGTCTCGAAGAGGCCGTAGACATCGACGCCGCAGCCCGCCTCGGTGGCCACGGCCTGCAGGTGCTTGATGCAGTTGACCGAGCCGCCGACGGCGAGCACGGCGCGCACGGCGTTGGCGAAGGCGCCGGGCGTCAGGATGTCGCGCGGCTTCAGGTCGTCCCACACCATCTGCACGATGCGCGCGCCGGCCGCGCGCACGGTGGCCCACATGGCTTCGCTGTTGGCGGCCACCGGCGTGCTGCCGGGCAGCGCCATGCCGAGCGCCTCGGTGGCGATGTGCATCGAGTTGGCCGTGCCCATGCCCGAGCAGACCCCGGGCCCGCGGATGGCCTCGCGGCTCATGCCGACGACCTCTTCGACGTCCCTGTCGCCCACCTGCGCGTGCATCGCGCCGACGAAGACATCCTCGATGTCGACATGCCTGCCGTGGTAGGTGCCGCTCGGCTGGTAGCCGCAGGCGACCATCAGCGTCGGGATGTTCAGGCGCCCGGCGGCCATCATCTGGCCGGGCACGGTCTTGTCGCAGGAGGCGAGGCAGACCATGCCGTCGAGGAAGGCGCCTTCGACCTGCGCCTCGATGTCGTTGGTGACGAGGTCGCGCGAGGCGAGGATGTAGCCGCCGCGGCCGCCGGCGCCGACGACGAAGTCGCTCGGCGCCGTCGTGCGGACTTCGAACGGCACGCCGCCGGCGGCGCGGATGGCCTGCTTCAGCACCGGCACGATGGCGTCGAGGTGCGCGTAGCAGGCGGCCAGCCCCGAGGAGCTGTTGACGATGGCGATCTTGGGCTTCTCGCTGTCGGCCTCCGCGAGGCCCATGCCCTGCCATTGCGCGTTGCGCACGGCCCAGAGGTAGGAGCCGCGCGGGAAGTTGCTGCGCAGGCGGCGGGGCGGCGGGGAGGCGGTCATCGAGGCCTTCGGGATTGTCGGGAGCAGCACCGGCCGCGCCGCGATTAATATTGACATGTCCATAAAAGCCGTGTCAACCGGAGTGACCACTGCGAAGCCCCGCACCGCGAACCGCACCGCGAACCGCGCCCGGCCCGTGAAGGCCGCCGCCGCCCCGCCACCGCGCGTCGGGCGGCGCGCGGTGGCGCCGGTGTCGGCCAGCGAGGCCGAGGTCAACCGCTATCTGGCCGCCTACATCATGGGCGTGGCCAACCGGCTGGCCAACGGCGCCTCGAGCCACTACCGCAGGCGCTTCGGCATGGGCATGTCGGAGTGGCGGGCGATGATGGCCATCGGCACCAGCTCGCACCGCATCGTGCGCGAGGTGGCCGAGATGGCCGACCTCGACTACGCCGCCGCCAGCAAGAGCCTGAAGCTGCTGGCCGAACGCGGCCTGGCGGAGATCGAGCAGACGCGGCGCCGCGGCCGCGCCGCCGTCGCCAGCCTCACGCCCGCGGGGCTGGAGGTCTACCGCAAGCTGCGCCAGTCGGCGCAACGGCGGCAGGTGCGGCTGCTCTCCACCTTCAGCGCCGAGGAGGTGCAGACGCTGTGGTCGCTGCTGCGGCGCATCGAGGCGCAGGTGCCGCACATGAATGCCGAGCGCTGACATTCAGCTCCATGTCGCGCCGATGCGCGGCCGCGACGGCCTTGGCCTTGCGCCGGTGCCGTGATTGCCTAAAGATGCCTGCTCGCGGGGGTCGGAGCGGACGGGCCGGATCGGCGCCTGTGCAAAGGGGATGAGCCGGATGTCCTGGCGCCGACGGATCGCAGCCGGCGTGCTTCGCTGGCACGACCTGCGACTGCGCACGCGCCTGGCGGCCTTGCTGGTGGCGGCGTCGGTGCTGCCGCTGGCCTTGTCGGCCTTCATCGGCATCTGGCACGCGCGCGCCGAGCTGCTCGACAGCACGAAGAGCCAGCTGCGCTCCGGGGCCGAGCAGATCGCGCGCGAGCTCGACGAGTTCCATCGCGGCCGCCTGCGCGCCGCCGAACGCATCGCCCGCTTTCCGGAGGCGATGGCGTTCTGCGAGGCCGACGCCGCGCGCCGTACTGCCGCGCTGGCGGCGCTCGTGCAGCTGCTGTCGGTGTTCCCGGCCGGCGACCCCAGCATCAGCGGCGCGGCGCTGCTCGACCGCGCCGGCCGTGTCGTGGCCGCGACGAACCCGGCCGTCATGGGCGCCGACCTGTCGTTCCGGCCCTACGTGCAGACGGCCCTGCGCGGCACGACGACGCTGTCGGACATCTACCTCACCGTGGCCCAGGGCGGGGAAGCACCGGCCATCGCCTACGCCGCGCCGATGCGCGGGCCCGACGGGCAGGTCGTCTGCATCTCGCTGCTGCTCGTGCGTGCCGGCGCGATCTGGCAGCGCATCCGCACCTCGGACGGCCTGGTGGGGCCGGGAAGCTACGCCGTGCTCTTCGACAGCCAGGGCATCCGCATCGCCCACAGCTTCAGCGACGACATCGTCTTCCACCCCGGCGGCCGGCTGGAGCCTGCTGCCGTCGACCAGCTGGTGGCCGAGCGCCGGTTCGGCGCGCGCACGCGCGCGTTGCTCGAAGACGTGCGCGTCTTTCCGGAGCAGTTCGAACGTGCCCGCGCGCCGGCCCCCGACCCCGAGATCTTCCTCGGCCTGGCTTCCGCCAGCCAGGCCATGACCTACGGCGTCGCGCGACGCTTCGAGACCGTGCCGTGGACGCTGTTCTACATGGTGCCCGAGAGCAACGTGCAGGCGCAGATCGCGCGGCAGACGCGCTCGCAGGTCGCGCTGGCGCTCGCCATCATCGCCGCCGCGTCGGCGCTCGGGCTGCTGTTCGCGCGCAGCATCGTGCGCCCGCTCGCCGCGCTCGGGCGGGCCACGTCGGCGATCGCCGCCGGCGACCTCGGCGCGCGCGTGCAGGTGCCCGGCCGAGGCGAGCTTGGCAGCCTGGCGGGCAGCTTCAACACCATGGCCGAGCGCATCCAGGAGCAGTCTTCGGCCCTGCAGCGCTCGCGCGACGAGCTCGAGCAGCGCGTCACCGGGCGCACGGCCGAACTGGCGCGCAGCACCGAGCAGCTGCGCACCGAGGTCGTCGAGCGCCGGCGTGCCGAGGCGGCGATCCGCGAGAGCCAGGCACTGCTGCAGGCGATCATCGACAACACGGCGGCGGTGATCTACGTGAAGGACCTGCAGGGCCGGTACCTGCTGGTCAACCGGCGCTACCTGGAGCTGTTCCGCCTCGACAACGCCGACGTCATCGGCAGGAGCGACGACGACCTGCTGCCGGCCGAGACCGCCGCCGCCGTGCGTGCGACGGACCGGCGCGTGGCCGCCGCCGACGCGCCCGTGATCGCCGAAGAGACGGTGCCGCTCGACGATGGCCCGCACGTCTACCTCTCGGTCAAGTGCCCGCTGCGCGATGCCGGCGACCACCGCGTGCGCGGCGTCTTCGGCATCTCGACCGACATCACCGAGCGCAAGGAGGCCGAACAGCGCCTGCAGGACCAGATCGAGCGGCTCAACCTGCTCGACCAGATCACCAGCGCCATCGGCGAGCGGCAGGACCTGCAAAGCATCTACCAGGTGGCGATCCGCAGCCTCGAAGAACGCCTGCCGGTGGACTTCATCTGCCTGTGCCGCTACGACCCCGCCGACGAGCAGCTGACGGTCACGCGCGTCGGCGTGCGCAGCGAGGCGCTGGCCCTGGCGCTGGCCATGCCGGAGAACGCCGGCGTGCCGATCGACGAGAACGGCCTGTCGCGTTGCGTGCGCGGCCATCTCGTCTACGAACCCGAGCTCGCGCAGGTGCCGTTCCCATTCCCGCAGCGGCTGCTGCGCGGCGAGCTGCATTCCCTGGTGGCGGCACCGCTGCAGTCGGAGAGCCGTGTCTTCGGCGTGCTGATCGCGGCACGCCGCCGGCCCCATGCGTTCAACAGCGGCGAGTGCGAATTCCTGCGCCAGCTGGGCGCGCATGTCGCGCTGGCGGCCAAGCAGGCGGAGCTGCACGCCTCGCTGCAGCGCGCCTACGACGACCTGCGCCGCACCCAGCAAAGCGTGATGCAGCAGGAGCGCCTGCGCGCGCTCGGCGAGATGGCCAGCGGCATCGCGCACGACATCAACAACGCCATCTCGCCGATCACCCTGTACACCGAGAACCTGCTCGAACGCGAGCCCGCCCTGAGCGAGCGCGGGCGCGAGCAGCTGCAGACGATCGCCATGGCGATCGACGACGTCGCCGCCACGGTGGCGCGCCTGCGCGAGTTCTACCGCCAGCGCGAACCGCAGGCGGCGCTGCTGCCCGTGCACCTGAACGAGATCGTGCGCAACGTCGTCGAGCTGACGCGGGCGCGCTGGCACGACATGCCGCAGCAGCGCGGCGTCGTCATCAGCCTCGACGTCGACCTCGCGGACGGGCTGCCGGCCGTGCTGGGTGCCGAGCCCGAGCTGCGCGAGGCGCTCATCAACCTCGTCTTCAACGCCGTCGACGCGATGCCCGGTGGCGGCACGCTGACACTGCGCACGCGAGCACCGGCGAGCGCCGGGCAGCCGGTGCTGCTGGAGGCGGCCGACAACGGCGTCGGCATGGACGAGGCGACGCGGCGCCGCTGCCTGGAGCCGTTCTTCACGACCAAGGGCGAACGCGGCACCGGCCTCGGGCTGGCGATGGTCTACGGCGTCGTGCAGCGCCACGGCGCCGACATCGAGATCGAAAGCGCCCCCGGCCACGGCACGACCATCCGCATCGGATTGCCGGCCACCGGCAGCACCGCGCCGACGCCGGCCGCGCCACCGCCCATGGCCGTGCCGGCCGCGCCGCTGCGCCTGCTCGTGGTCGACGACGACCCGATCATGCTCAAGACGCTCGGCGAGACCCTGGCCCAGGAGGGCCACGCCGTCACCGTGGCCTCGGGCGGGCAGGCCGCCATCGATGCCGTGTTTGCCGCGCAGCGCGCCGGCCGTGCCTTCGACGCCGTCATCACCGACCTGGGCATGCCCTATGTCGACGGGCGCCGCGTCGCCGCCGCCGTGAAGCAGGCCGACGCGACGATGCCGGTGATCATGCTCACCGGCTGGGGCCAGCGCCTCGCCGCCGACGGCGAGATTCCGGCGCATGTCGACCAGATGCTCGCCAAGCCGCCCAAGCTGCAGGCCTTGCGCGCGGCGCTGGCGCACGTGACGCGGCGGCGGCCCGAGGAGCCCGCCTGAGCGAGCCCCATGCGAGGGAGCCAGTCACGGGGGGCCGACGGGGTGCCCGGTCGCGGCGCGCGTGGCCGGGGACTGCGCCTGTGCCTGGGCCGGGGCTCGCGCCCGGTAGCGCGTGAACTCCCGGTCGGCCAGCACGCCGATGAGAATCACCGAGCCCATGACGGCGAAGTTGAGCGAGCTCGGGATGCCGAGCAGGTTGACCAGGTTCTGCAGGATCTGCAGCAGTACCGTGCCGAGCACGACGCCGAGGATCGAGCCCTCGCCGCCGCGCAGCGAGAAGCCGCCCAGCACCGCGGCGGCGATGGCATAGAGCTCGTAGAAGTTGCCGTGCACGGCCGGCGAGATCGAGCGCGTGTACATCGCCAGCAGGATGGCGTTGAAGGCCGTGAGGCCGCAGCAGATCACGTAGGCCGTGATCGTGATGCGCGCCGTGGCGATGCCCGAGTAGCGCGCGGCCTCCTCGTTCTTGCCGATCGCGAACAGGTAGCGGCCGAGCACCGAGCGGTGCAGCACCACGCCGGCGGCGACGGCGACGACGACGAGCGCGATCAGCGTGTGCGGCACCGCCAGCGTCGGGGCGTCGTCGCCGCCGAACAGGCGCGTGATCGGCGCGAACAGCTCCGAGCGCCCGGCGATCAGCCACTCGAGCGTCGGGAAGCTGGCGCCGAAGCCGAAGCCGACCGTCGCGTCCTCGGTGTAGTAGCGCGCCGCGCCGCGGTAGATGAGCAGCGCGCACAGCGTGACGACGAAAGGCTGCAGGCCGACCTTGGCCACCAGGGCGCCGTGCACCAGGCCCATCAGCATGCCGGCGCCGACGACGACGAGCGCCGCCACGGCCCAGTGCACATCGGCGTTGACGATGAGATCGATGAACAGCACGCCGAGCAGCGCGACGACGGCGCCCACCGAGAGCTCGATGCCGCCGGTGACGATGACGAAGGCCTGCGCGATGGCGATGATGCCGAACAGGCCGATCTGGTTGGCCGTGTTCGAGATGTTCGCGGCGAGCAGGAAGCGCGGGTTGATGATGGCCACGACCGCGCCGACGATGAGGATCAGCACCAGCAGCCCGATGTCCTTCTTGAAGATCACGTTCGCTCCGCTGTCGTGGTTTCGGGGATTTCCACCTCTCGGGCCGGGGCCGCACCGACAGCGAGCCGCAGCACGTTGTGCTCGCTGAACTGCGGCCGCTCGAGCAGGCCGGCGATGCGGCCCTCGTGCATCACGGCGATGCGGTCGCACACGCCGATCACCTCTTCCATGTCCGACGAGATCATCAGGATGGCGACGCCGGCATCGGCCAGCGAGCGCAGCAGGGCGTAGATGTCGTTCTTGCTGCCGACGTCGATGCCGCGCGTCGGCTCGTCGAGGATCATGACGCGCGGGCTCATGGCCAGCCACTTGGCGAGCACCACCTTCTGCTGATTGCCGCCGGAGAGCGTGCCCGCGGCGGTGCTCACCTTCGGCACGCGGATGTCCAGGCTCTTCTTCTGGCGCTCGGCGTTCGCGCGTTCGGCGTCGACGGCGACGAGCCCGCGGCGCGCATAGGCGCGCAGGTTGGGCAGCGAGATGTTCTCCGCCACCGACACGTCCTGCAGCAGCCCGGCGCGCTTGCGGTCCTCGGGCACGAGGTAGAGGCCGCGCTCGATGGCCGCACGCGGCCCGCCGGCGCCACCGCCCTTGCTGCCCTTGACGCCCTTGACGCCCTTGCCGTCGATGCCGTCCCCGACGAGCGGCACGCCGCCCACGTGCACCGAACCGCCCTGCAGCCGGTCGATGCCGAAGAGGGCGCGTGCCAGCTCCGTGCGGCCCGAGCCGACGAGGCCGGCGAGGCCGAGGATCTCGCCCGCGCGCACGCTCAGGTTCACCGCCTTGCCGGGGTGCGCGCTCGTGCTCGCGTTCACCACGCCGAGCGCCTCGGTGCCGGGCGGGCGCGCCGGCGCGGTGTAGCTGCCCTTCAGCTCGCGCCCGATCATGAGGCGGATCATCGCCACGTGGCTGATGGCCTCGCGCGGCAGCTCGCCGGCGACGCTGCCGTCGCGCAGCACGACGACACGCTCGGCGCAGCGCTCGACCTCGCCGAGGCGGTGCGAGATGAAGACGACGCTCACGCCGTCGGCCTTGAGGCCGGCGATGACGCGCAGCAGGCGGTCGGTCTCGGCCATCGTCAGGCTCGAGGTCGGCTCGTCCATGATCACGAGGCGCGCCTTCAGCGACAGCGCCTTGGCGATCTCGACGAGCTGCCGCTGCGCGAGCGACAGCTCGTCGATCGGCGCCTCGGGGCCGAAGTCGCAGCCCAGCCGCTCGAGGAACGGGCGCACGCGCTGGTGCAGCAGCTTCGTGTCGACGAGCTTCAGGAAGCCGCCGCGCAGCGGCTCGCGGCCGATGAAGACGTTGGCCGCCACGTCCAGGTTCTCGAACAGGTTGAGCTCCTGGTGCACGAAGGCGATGCCGCAGGCCATCGCCGCCGAGACGGTGAGCGCGGCATGGGCAGCGCCGTCGGTGCGGATGGTGCCGGCGTCGGGCGCCACGACGCCGCCCAGCACCTTCATCAGCGTCGACTTGCCGGCGCCGTTCTCGCCGACCAGGCCGATGACCTCGCCGGGCCGCACGGCGAGGCTCACCGAGTTCAGCGCCACGACGCCCGGATAGGCCTTGCGGATGCCCTGCAGTTCGAGGAACGGCGGGCTCACTTGCCCGCTCACTTGCCCGATCACTTGCGCGCTCACTTGCGCGATCACTTGCCCATCATCTGCTTCATACCGGCCGTGAAGGCGTCGACGTTCGACTTGTCGATCACCTTGCCGGGCACGATGATGATGCCGTCCTTCGGCACGCCGGACTTGTTGCCCTCGAGCACCGCGGCCATCAGCTTCATGCCCTTGTAGCCCCACTCGAAGGGCTGCTGCACGACGGTGCCGGCGATGGTGCCCTCCTTGACGCCGCCGAGCGTGATCGGGTCCTCGTCGAAGCCGATGACCTTGATCTTGCCGAGCTTGCCGGTCTCCTTGAGCACCTCGTAGATGCGCGGCGTGTTGTACGAATAGAAGCCCACCAGGCAGGCGACATCGGGGTTGGCGGCCAGCGCGTCCTCGACGTTGCGCTTGGCGCGGCCCTGGTCGATCTCGTCGCCGCGCACGTCGACGAGCTGCACCTTCGAGCCCTTGATCACCTCGCGCACGCCCTCGATGCGCTCGCGCGCGTTGTCGGCGCCGGGCAGGCCGACGAAGCCGATGCACTTGCCGCCCTGGGGCAGTGCCTTGAGCATCAGCTTGCCGGCGTCCTTGCCGAGCTCGACGTTCGACGAGCCGATGTAGGCCACGCGCTTGGACTTCGGCGCATCCGAATCGGTGGTGAACAGCACCGTCTGCCCGGCCACCTTGTTGAGGCCGTCGGTCTGGTTCTTCGGGTCGACCGCGCTCACCATGATGGCGGCGGCGCCGGCGGCGACCAGGTCCTCCATCACGCGCTGCTGCACCGCGGCCGCGGCCTGCTCGGGGTACTTGAACTGCAGGTTGTACTTGGGCAGTTCACCCTGCGCCTTCTTGACGCCGGCCTCGGCGATCTTCCAGAAATCCGAGGCGCCGTTGACGACGAAGACGAGCGTCTTCTTCGGCTGCGCCGTCGCGAAGCCCGCGGCGCCCAGGGCGATGGCGGCGGCTATCAAGGTCGTGCCGGCAAGCGGCAGTTTCCTGGTGATCCTCATGGGACTGTCTCCTCGTCTGTCTCAAGTGCAGGCGGCCCGCCTGCGGGGTGTGGGGCCTCGGCACCGGGGCCGCGGCTCGGATCTCAGAGCCTGTGAACGAATCAGCCGCGCCCGAGCGGCGCGCCAGAAGGTGTCGGATCGAGGCGCAAAGCGCAGCCATATCCGGTGATATGGCGAGCATTTGCAACGACGAGCCGGCGCCTTCTGGCGTGGCGAGCGGGCGTGGATGATTCGTTCACAGGCTCTCAGGGCAGGTTGTCTCGCAGGAAGATGTCGATGCGGATGCGCTCCTGGTCGGGCAGCACGCGCTCGCCGGAGAGCGCCGCCAGCGCCAGGCGGCATGCCGAGCGCACCTCGTGGCCGGCGTCCTGGTTGATCACCGCATCGGCGACACCGGTGAGCAGGGCCTGGCGCGCGTGCGGCGTGAGCTCGTGGCAGACCCAGACGATGTGCTCGGCGCGGCCGCTCTTCTCGAGCGCCGCCTGGATGCCGCGGTTGCCGGCGCCGATGCTGTAAAGGCCCACGAGCCCGGGCTCGCGCTGCAGCAGCTTGGCGACCAGCGGCTCGGTGCGCTGCGAGAGGTCGTGCCCTTCGATGGGCGCGAGCACGCGCAGGTGGGCATGCTCGGTGGCCATCACCTGCTCGAAGCCGAACAGCCGCTCGGCGTGGTCGCGCAGCGCCCGGCTGCCCATGACGATGCCCACCGGCCCCGTGCGCGCGCCGACGAAGCGGCCGAGCAGCGAGGCGGCGGTGCGGCCGGCGGTGACGTTGTCGATGCCGACGAAGCGGCTGCGCCGCGACGACGGCACGTCGGACACCAGCGTGACGACGACGATGCCATGCGCCACGAGGTCGTCGATGGCGGCGCGCACGAGCGGGTGGTCCAGGCCCATCACGACGGCGGCGTCGCAGCGCTCGCGCAGGCCGGCGAGATGACGCGCCAGCGCCACCGGCGAGAAGACATCGGCGCGCTGCACGGCGGCCGCGGCGCGCTGCTCGGCCAGCCAGGGCGCCACCGCATGCACCTGCTTGTCGAGCATGTCGACGAAGGTGTTCGTGCCGGCCGGCAGCACGAAGACCAGGCGCGAACGGCTCTTGCGCGCCAGCCGCGCGGCGGCGGGGTCGGGCCGGTAGCCCAGGCGCGCGACGACGGCCTGCACCTGCTCCACGGTGCGCGCGCGCACGCCGGGGCGGCCATGCAGCACGCGGTCGACGGTGGCCAGGCTCACGCCGGCGGCGCGCGCCACGTCGTGCAGGCTGATTCGTCCGCTCACTGGTTGGTCCGCTCTCGTCTGTCGGCTCGGTCGTCCGGTCGGTCGTCCGGTCGGTGGTGCGCTCGTTTGTCCCGTCGGGGACATCGACCTATCATAGCCAGCCGGGATGAGGTGCGCCACTCATGCCGACGCGGTTCGCGGTTGCGCCGACGCGGCGTGGGCGGGCCCGGCGCGATGGAGGTGAGCATGAAGCGGGTCGTATGGGGCGTGCTGAGCACGGCCCGGATAGGCATCGAGAAGGTGTTGCCGGCGATGCGGGCGAGCCCGCTCATCGAAGTGCGAGCCATCGCGTCGCGCACGCCGGCGGCGGCCGAGCGCGCCGCGCGTGCGCTGGGCATCCCGCGTGCCTACGGCTCCTACGAGGCGCTGATCGCCGACCCGGAGATCGAGGCGATCTACAACCCGCTGCCCAACCACCTGCACGTGCCGCTGACGCTGCAGGCCGCCGCGGCCGGCAAGCACGTGCTGTGCGAGAAGCCGATCGCGCTCAGCGCCGCCGAGGCCGAGCCGCTGCGCGCCGCGGCCGCGCGCGTGCACATCGAAGAGGCCTTCATGGTGCGCCACCACCCGCAGTGGCAGCGCGTGCGCGAACTCGTGCGCGCCGGGCGCATCGGCACGCCGCGCGCCGTGCAGGTGTTCTTCTCCTACTTCAACGACGACGCAGGCAACATCCGCAACCAGCCGGCCTGCGGCGGCGGCGCCCTGTACGACATCGGCTGCTACGCCATCCTCGCGGCGCGCCTCGTCTTCGATGCCGAGCCCGTGCGCGCCGTCTCACTCGTCGACCGCGACGCGGCGTTGGGCACCGACCGCACGACGAGTGCGTTGCTCGACTTCGGCGGCGGCCGGCAGCTGAGCTTCACCGTCTCGACGCAGGCCTGTCCGTACCAGCGTGTCAACGTCATCGGCACCGAGTCGCGCATCGAGATCGCGATCCCGTTCAACGCGCCGCAGGGTGGTGCGATGCGCATCGCCGTGGACGCCGGCGGCGCGCTCGACGGCAGCGCCATCACGACGGAAACGCTGGCCGCGGCCGACCAGTACCAGTTGATGGCCGAGGCGTTCTCGCGCCGCGTGCGTGGCGAGGCCGGCGAGGCGGCGGCCGGCCCGGGGGTGGATGGTGCGATCGCCCAGATGCGGGTGATCGACGCGCTGTGGCGCTCCGAGCGCAGCGAACGCTGGGAGCGGGTGGCCTAGCCCAGGCCGAGGCGCGCGGCGCGGCCGCCCAGGTGCCGCGCCGGGAAAACACTCTTCCCGAACTGAGGTGCGCACCTCACAATCGACGAACGGCAGCTTTCCGCGAGGTGGCCATGAAAGCTTCGAGTCTCATCGTCGCAGTCCTGCTGTCCTGGGCTGCCGGCGCGCAGGCCGGCACCGTGCGCTGGCTGCACATCGAGCAGAACCCCGACGCGGCGGCGTTCTATGCCGACGTGGCCAGGCGGTTCGAGGCCGCGAACCCGGGCACGACGGTGGAGATGCAGTTCCTCGAGAACGAGTCGTTCAAGAAGAAGCTGACGACGCTGCTGCAGTCGCCCGACAAGCCCCACATCATCTACAGCTGGGGCGGCGGCGTGCTGCGCGAGCAGGTCAAGGCCGGCGTCATCGAAGACATCACCGCCGCCGTCGACAGCGGCGGCTGGCGCGACCGCCTGAGCCCCTCGGCCTGGGGCACCTACAGCGTCAAGGGCCGCGTCTACGGCGTGCCGATGAACACCTCGCAGGTGGTGTTCTTCTACAACAAGGACCTGTTCGCGAAGGCCGGCGTCGGCGGTGACGCGATCAAGACCTGGGACGATCTGCTCGCCGCGGTGAAGAAGCTACAGGCCGCCGGCATCACCCCCATCGTCGCCGGCGGCGCCGACAAGTGGCCCCTGCATTTCTATTGGTCGCACCTGGCCATCCGCGTCGGTGGCAGGGCCGCCTTCGAGGCGGCCAGTGCCGGCGAGGGCCAGGGCTTCGCCGGCGAGACCTTCGTGCGCGCCGGCGAGTTGTTCAAGCAGCTGGTCGACCTGAAGCCCTTCCAGCCCGGCTTCCTCGCCGCGACCTGGCCGCAGGCGGCCGGCCAGTTCGGCGACGGCAAGGGCGCGATGATGCTGATGGGCAACTGGATCTCCAACGCCATGGCCGCCAACTCGGCCAACAAGGTCGGCATCCCGGACGACAAGCTCGGCTGGTTCGCCTTCCCGTCGGTGCCGGGCGGCCGCGGCGCGCCCGAAGACACGCTCGGCGGCATGAACGGCTGGCTGGTGACCAAGGGGGCGCCGAAGGAGGCCGCCGAGTTCCTGCGCTTCTTCCTGGACGTGCAGAACCAGCGCATCGCCGGCGAGCGCGGCTTCTACATCCCGGTGACCAAGGGCGCCGCGGAGGCCGTGAAGCGGCCGATGCTCAAGGCCGTGGCCGGCAACGTCGGGCGCTCGCCGTATCACCAGCTCTTCTACGACCAGATGCTCGGGCCGTCGGTCGGCGCGGTGGTCAACGACGTCTCGGCCGACCTCGCCGCCGGCCGCGTCTCGCCGGCCGAGGCGGCGAACAAGGTGCACCGCGCCTGGCAACAGGCGAACTGAGGGCAGGCCGCCGCGGCGCGGGATGCAGCGGCACGCAGTCGTGGGCCTGCGCGCGCAAGGAGCAGCGGTCCGGCGGCCGCTGCAACGCTGGCGCAGTGCGGGCGCGCTCGCGAGCGTCGATGCGCCACCCATCGGCGGCCGCACGGCCATCGTGCTGCTGTGCCTGCCGCCGGCGCTGCTGCTGTTCACGCTGTTCGTGTTCTTGCCGATGGCCGAGGCCGGCTGGTACAGCGTGTTCCGCTGGAACGGCTACGGCCGGCCGAGCGAGTTCGTCGGCCTGCGCAACTTCGCGCTGCTGCTGGGCGACGCGGACTTCCGCACCGCGCTGCTCAACAACGGCCTCATCATTGCCGTGTCGCTGCTCGTGCAGCTGCCGCTGGCGCTGGCCCTGGCCGTGCTGCTGGCCGACCGCGCGCGCGGCACGCACGGCTATCGGTTGATCTTCTTCATGCCGTACGTGCTGGCCGAGATCGCCGCCGGCCTCATCTGGCGCTTCGTCTACGACGGCGACCACGGGCTCGTCGCGCGCTGGTGGACCGCCTTCGGGGCGGAGCCGCCGCAGCTCCTGGCCGAGCCGGGCACGGCGATGGCGGCGATCCTGGTCGTCGTGGTGTGGAAGTACTTCGGCTTCCACATGGTGCTGTACATCGCCGGCCTGCAGCAGATCGACCGCACGCTGTACGAGGCGGCACGCGTCGATGGCGCCAGCGCGTGGCAGTGCTTCAGGCTCGTCACGCTGCCGCTGCTCGCGCCGACGATCCGGCTGTCGGTGTTCTTCGCGATCCTCGGCTCGCTGCAGCTGTTCGACCTGATCATGCCGCTCACCAAGGGGGGGCCGTCCAACAGCACGCACACGATGGTGAGCTACATGTACAACTTCGGCGTCACGCGCATGCAGGTGGGCTTCGGCAGCGCCACCGGCGTCGTGCTGTTCGTGATCTGCGTCGGCTTCGCCTTCGGCTACAAGCGCTGGGTGATGCGTGATGACTGAGCGCGAGGAGCCTGCGGCCGCCATGGCCGCCACGCCGGACATCCACCCCGTGCTGCGCCACGCCGCGCTGGCGCTGGTGGCTGCGGCGGTGCTCGTGCCGCTGGTGGCCACGGCGCTCGGCGGCTTCAAGACGCTGGGCGAGCTGCGCGCAGACCCGTTCGGCCTGCCGGCCAGCTGGGAGTGGCGCAACTACTGGGACATCCTGGCCGGCGCGCGCTACTGGCGGCAGATGGGCAACTCGCTGGTCATCGCCGCGCTGTCGGTGGCGCTGACCGTGCTGGTGTCGGCGATGGCCGCGTTCGTCTTCGTGCACGTGCGCTTCTTCGGCTCGGGCTTCCTCTTCAACTACCTGCTGCTCGGGCTGATGTTCCCGGCCGCGACGGCGATCCTGCCGCTGTTCATCAAGGTGCGGGACCTCGGGTTGCTGGACACGTACTGGGGCGTCGTGCTGCCGCAGGTGGCGTTCGGGTTAGCTTCGAGCATCCTGCTGTTCCGCAACTACTACCGCGGCCTGCCCGAAGACCTGTTCGAGGCGGCCGTGATCGACGGCTGCGGCTACTTCGGCTTCTTCCGCCACATCGTGCTGCCGCTGGCGCGGCCGATCCTCGCCACCGTGGCCGTGATCACCTTCGTGCACAGCTGGAACGGCTACCTGCTGCCGCTGGTGGTGCTCAACCGCGAAGCGCTGTACCCGTGGCCGCTGGGCATCATGGCCTTCCAGGGCGAGTTCTCGACCGACTGGCACCTGGTGCTCGCGTTCATCACGCTCACGGTCGCGCCCGTGATCGTGATGTTCTTCGCCGCGCAGCGCCACATCGTCGCCGGCCTCACCAGCGGCTCGCTGAAGGGCTGAGCCACGCCGACCAGGGAGCCACCGATGATCCGCAACCCCATCCTGCGCGGCTTCAATCCGGACCCCTCGATCTGCCGCGTCGGTGCCGACTACTACATCGCCACCTCCACGTTCGAGTGGTATCCGGGCGTGCAGATCCACCACTCGCGCGACCTCGTCCGCTGGCAGCTCGTGAAGCGCCCGCTCGAGCGCGCCGCGCAGCTGGACATGCGGGGCAACCCCGACTCCTGCGGCATCTGGGCGCCCTGCCTGTCGCATGCCGACGGCCGCTTCTGGCTCGTCTACACCGACGTCAAGCGCTATGCCGGCAACTTCAAGGACACCCACAACTACATCGTCACCGCGCCGGCGATCGAAGGGCCCTGGAGCGACCCGGTGCATGTCAACGCCTCGGGCTTCGACCCCTCGCTGTTCCACGACGACGATGGCCGCAAGTGGTTCCTCAACATGCTGTGGAACCACCGTGGCGGGTCGGTGGGCGGCCAACCTTCGCACCCCGGGTTCGCCGGTATCGTGCTGCAGGAATGGGACGCGAAGCGCGGCCAGCTCGTCGGCGAGCCGAAGAACATCTTCCGCGGCAGTCCGCTCGGCCTCGTCGAGGGCCCGCACCTGTACAAGCGCGCCGGCTGGTACTACCTGACGGTCGCCGAGGGCGGCACCGGCTACGACCACGCGGTGACGATGGCGCGCTCGCGCCGCATCGATGGCCCGTACGAGTTGCATCCGCAGGTGCACGTCATCACCTCCCGGAACGCGCCCGGCGCGCCACTGCAGCGCGCCGGCCACGGGCAGATCGTCGAGACGCCTGCAGGCGAGGTCTACCACACGCACCTGTGTTCGCGGCCGCTGCGGCCCGACCTGCGCCGCTCGCCTCTCGGCCGCGAGACGGCGATCCAGAAATGCGTCTGGCGCGACGACGGCTGGCTCTATCTCGAGCAAGGCGGCGTCGTGCCGGCGCTGGAGGTGCCCGCGCCCGAAGCGGGTGCGCCGCCCGCGCCACAGCCGCAGCCCGCCGGCTACCGCTTCGACGGGCACACGCTGCCGCTGGACTTCCAGTGGCTGCGCACGCCGCAAGCCGAGCGTCTGTTCTCGCTCACCGGGCAGGCGTTGCGGCTGCACGGCCGCGAGTCGATCGGCAGCTGGTTCGAGCAGAGCCTGGTCGCCAGGCGCCAGGAGGACTTCGTCTTCCGTGCCGAGACCGAGCTGGATTTCGATCCGCGCAACCACCAGCAGCTGGCCGGCCTCACGCACTACTACAACCAGAACAAGTTCCACCTCCTGGCCGTGACCTGGCACGAGGTGCGCGGCCGCGTGCTCACGATCTTCAGCAGCCCGGCCGACTGGCCCGACGGGCGCCTGAGCTTCGCGCTCGACGAACCTGCCCGCCTGCCGGCGCAGGGCAGCGTGCGGCTGGGCATGGTGGTCGACCACGAGCGCTTGCAGTGCCGCTTCGCGCTGCCCGGCGGCGATTGGCAGGACCTGGGGCCGCCGCTGGACGCCAGCCTGGTGTCCGACGAGTCAGGCCGCGGCGCCTACGGCTCGTTCACCGGCGCCTTCGTGGGCATGGTGTGCTGCGACATGTCCGGCGGCGCGCGGCATGCCGATTTCAGCCGCTTCGACTACCTCCCGGGCTGAACCGGGGCCGAGGCCGAACGCTCGAGCCGCGGCGCCGGTGGACACGGCGGCCATCAAGGAAAACACCATCGCCAATCTGAGGTGCGTACCTCATCATCGCCCGATCGGCGGGTCGGAGCCCGCCGTGGCCACTGCCGTTCGGCCGGGGCAACGAGCAAGTCGGAGTGCGCAACCGCGCCAGGAAGGAGATGCGATGAACAAGGCAATGCTGACGATGGCGGGCGCCGCGCTGCTGGCGTTGACGCTCGCGGGCCCGGCCATGGCCCAGAAGAAGACGCTGGCCGTCGTGGTCAAGGGCCTGGACAACCCGTTCTTCACCGTGCTCGGCGACGGCTGCGCGCTGTGGAACAAGCAGAACCCGACTTCGGAGTACACCTGCCTCTACACCGGCCCCGCCTCCAGTGCCGACGAGGCCGGCGAGGTGCAGATCGTCGAGGACCTCATCAACAAGGGCGTGGCCGGCATCGCCATCTCGCCGTCCAACGCGCCGGCCATGGCCAACATGCTGAAGGCCAAGAAGCCGAAGATGCCGATCATGACGATCGACGCTGACCTCGGCGCCGCCGACCGCGCGCTGCGCAAGACCTACCTCGGCACCAACAACTACGACATGGGCGTGCTGATGGCCAAGCACCTGAAGCAGCACAAGGCCAAGGGCGGCACCGTCTGCCTGCAGCTGGGCAACGTCGCGGCCGACAACATCAACGCGCGCGCCGCGGGCTTCCGCGACACCATCAGCGGCAAGAAGGGCATCGACCGGCTCAAGGGCGAAGGCGGCTGGACCGAGATCGCCGGCTGCCCGGTCTTCACCAACGACCAGATCGACCTGGCCAACCAGCAGATGGCCGACGTGTTCACGAAGAACCAGAAGCTCGACGCTTTCATCCTCGTCGGCGGCTGGGCGCAGTTCGGCCCGCAGGCCTATGCGCAGGTCACCGACCAGGTGATGCCGCGCCTGAAGTCCAAGGACCTCGTCATCATCGCCGGCGACACGCTGCCGCCGCAGCTCGACGCCCTGAAGGCCGGGCGCAGCCACGGGCAGATCGGCCAGCGGCCGTTCGAGATGGGCCTGCGCGCCCCGGCGGTGCTGATCGACCTCATCAACGGCAAGAAGGTCGCCGATCCGCTCTTCACCGGCCTCGACGAGTGCACGGCGGGCAACCTCGGCAAGTGCCCGGCGAAGTAGGGCGAAGCAGGGCGAAGTAGGCGAAGTAGGGCGTTGGGGCCCGAGGCACGCCCGGCGGCGGGGTCGTGCGGCCGGGCTCGGCGGGGGCGCCGTTCGGCGCCCCCGATTGCAACTGAACCGGGAACCTGCCGCGCAGCATGGCGATCCTGCAACTCGCGAGCATCTCGAAGCACTTCGGGGCCATCCGCGCGCTGACCGACGTGTCGCTCGAGCTGAACGGCGGCGAGGTCGTCGGCCTGATGGGCGACAACGGCGCGGGCAAGTCCACGCTCGTGCGCATCATCGCCGGCAACTTCCCGCCGAGCGCCGGCACGATGACGATGGCGGGGCGGCCGGTGAGCTTCCACAAGCCCTCGGACGCGCGCGCGCAGGGCATCGAGATCGTCTACCAGGACCTGGCGCTGTGCGACAACCTGAGCGCGGCCGAGAACGTCTTCCTCGGCCGCGAGCTCACGCGCGGCTTCGGGCCGGTGCGCTGGCTCGACTACCGCGCGATGTTCGAGCGCGCCGGCGAGCTCTTCGCCGAGCTGAAGTCCGAGACGCGGCCGCGCGACCTCGTGCGGCGCATGTCCGGCGGCCAGCGCCAGGCGGTGGCGATCGCGCGCACGCGCCTCGCGGACCCGAAGATCGTGCTCATGGACGAGCCCACCGCGGCGATCAGCGTGCGCCAGGTGGCCGAGGTGCTGGCGTTGATACGGCGCCTGCGCGAACACCAGATCGCCGTGGTGCTGATCAGCCACCGCATGCCCGATGTCTTCGCGGTGGCCGACCGCGTCGTCGTGCTGCGGCGCGGCGAGAAGGTGGCCGACAAGCCGATCGCGCAGAGCTCGCCCGAGGAGGTGACCGGGCTCATCACCGGCGCCATCGCCACCGCCTGACGCACCGCTCTCGCCATGACCGAAGCCACCTCCACCGACCTCAGCCTCGAGCAGGCGATCGACAAGCGGGTCCATCGCCACTGGTTCGCGTGGCTCGCGGGCCAGCAGACCTTCTGGGTCTCGATGGCCGCGCTGCTCGCCTTCGTCTCGCTGACGCTGGCCAGCGACGTCTTCGCCACGCAGCAGAACCTGTTCAACGTCGCGCGCAACTTCGCCTTCGTCGCCATCATCGCCATCGGCATGACGG
This sequence comes from Burkholderiales bacterium, assembly GCA_016223165.1. GTDB lineage: Bacteria > Pseudomonadota > Gammaproteobacteria > Burkholderiales > Burkholderiaceae_C > Rubrivivax. The sequence continues at coordinate 400,059 of JACRPO010000009.1, read as the reverse complement.
CGGTCATCATCACCGGCGGCATCGACCTCTCGGTGGGGGCGGTGCTCGTGCTCTCGGGCATGGTCATCGGCATGACGATGAACGCCGGCATGTCGATCTGGCTCGCCGTGCCGCTGGCGCTCGCCGTGTCGCTGGCGGTCGGCGCCTTCAACGGCTTTCTCATCGCCTATGTCGGCGTGCCGCCCTTCGTGGTGACGCTGGGCATGCTGTCGATCGCGCGCAGCCTGGCGATGGTGCTGTCGAACAACCGCATGGTCTACGAGTTCGGGCCCGACCAGCCCGCGCTGCTGGCGCTGGGCGGCGGCTTCCTCGAGATCGCGCTGCCCTTCGTCGACGCGATCAAGGTCCCCAACCCGCTCATCTTCCTGCTCGTGCTGCTCGTCATCACGGGCCTGGCGTTCCGCTGGACACGCTGGGGGCGCTACCTGTTCGCGATCGGCGGCAACGAACGCGCCGCCAACCTGACCGGCGTGCCGGTGAAGGCGATCAAGCTCAGCGTCTACATGTTCTGCGCGTTGTGCGCAGGCATCACCGGCATCCTCGAGGTGGGCTGGCTCGGCACCATCACCACCGGCCTCGGGCAGGGCATGGAGCTGACGGTGATCGCCGCGGCGGTGATCGGCGGCGCCAACCTCTCGGGCGGCATCGGCACCGCGTTCGGCGCCGTGGTCGGCGCCGCGCTGATCGAGGTCATCCGCAACAGCCTGACGCTGCTGGGCATCAGCACGTTCTGGCAGGGCACCTTCGTCGGCAGCTTCATCGTCGTCGCGGTGCTCTTCGACCGCCTGCGCTCGCGCGGCGCGAACGACTGAGAGAGCAGCGCGCCCGCCGCCACGGCCTCTCCACCACACCGCCGACGGATCTCGCGATGCCAAGTTCCCACAGCGCGCGCAACGGCACTTCGACCGGCGCCGCACCGACGCTCGGCATCGACCTGGGCACCTCAGGCGTCAAGGCGCTGCTGCTCGAGGGCGACCGCGTGCTCGCCACGGCACAGGCGCCGCTTGCCTCGAGCCGGCCGCACCCGGGCTGGTCGGAGCAGGATCCGCAGCACTGGTGGGCCGCCACCTGCACCTGCCTGGACACGCTGGCGGCCGAGCAGCCGACGGCGCTGCGCGCCGTGCGGGCGATCGGCCTCGCGGGCCAGATGCACGGCGCCACGCTGCTCGACGCCAAGGGCCAGGTGCTGCGCCCGTGCATGCTCTGGGACGACGGCCGCAGCGCGCCGCAGTGCGTGCAGCTGGAGGCGGCGGTGCCCTCGTTGCGCGCCATCACCGGCAACGTCGCGATGCCCGGCTTCACGGCGCCGAAGCTGCTGTGGGTGCGCGAGCACGAACCGGCCGTCTTCGCGCGCATCCGGCGCGTGTTGTTGCCCAAGGCCTGGCTGCGCTGGCAGCTCAGTGGCGAGGCCATCGAGGACATGTCCGACGCCTCGGGCACGCTGTGGCTCGACGTGGCGCATCGGCGCTGGTCGGGCGAACTGCTGGCCGCCTGCGGGCTCGATGAATCGCAGATGCCGAGGCTCACCGAAGGCACGATGCCGGCCGGCGAGCTGCGGCTGCAATGGCGCCGGCGCTGGGGCTTCGAGCGGGTGCCCGTCATCGCCGGCGGGGCCGGCGACAACGCTGCCGGTGCCGTCGCGCTGGGCGCCGTGCAGGCCGGCGACGCCTTCGTTTCGCTCGGCACCTCGGGCGTGCTGTGGGTGACGACGGCGCGGCACGCGCCCGCCCCCGAACGCGGCGTGCACGCCTTCTGCCACGCGCTGCCCGACACCTGGCACCAGATGGGCGTGCTGCTGAGCGCGGCGGCATCGCTCGCCTGGTGGGCGGCCACCACGGGGGCCGACGAGGCGCGCCTGCTCGGCGAGCTCGCGGCGCAGGTGGACGCCCCATCGCCTTGCTGGTTCGTGCCCTACCTGAGCGGCGAGCGCACGCCGCACAACGACGCCGCGGTGCGCGCCGGCTTCCTGCAGCTGGACAGCGCCACCTCGCGGGCGCAGATGACGCAGGCGGTGCTCGAAGGGGTCGCGTTTGCCTTCCGCGACGCGCGCGACGCGCTCGCCGGCGCCGGCACGAAGCTCGGCCGTGCCGACCTGATCGGCGGCGGTGCGCGCTCCGACCTGTGGTGCGACCTGCTCGCCAGCATGCTGAACATCCCGCTGCGCCGCATCGACGATGCCGCGCATGGCCCGGCGCTCGGCGCGGCGCGCCTGGCGCAGGCCGCCTTCACCGGCCGCGCGCATTTCCCGCGGCCACTCGCCGGCCGCACTTTCGAGCCCCGGCCGTCCCTCGTGCAGCGCTACGACGAAGCCCATGCGCGCTGGTCGGGCCTGTATTCGCTAGTGCGCCAGGCGCCTCGCGCCTGACGCCGAACCGCTCTCCTGACCTGGAACCCGACTCATGAACGCGACCCCATCCAGCCCGTCCGCCGCACCCCGCATCGTCACCGGACCGCACGGCCCGTATTTCTCCTTCGGTGGCCCGCTCCGTTTCAGGGGCGAGGGCTTCGTGGCGAGCGCCGGGGAGCCCTTCGCCTACCGCTGGTACGACAAGGACCGCCTCGTGCTCGGCCGCCGCATGGAGGACCAGCTGCGCATGGCGGCGTGCTACTGGCACAGCTTCGTCGGCACCGGCACCGACCCGTTCGGCGACGCCACCTTCGCGCGGCCCTGGCACGACGGCGGCGACGCCATGCAGCAGGCGCTGCACAAGGCCGATGTCGCCTTCGAGATGTTCCAGGTGCTCGGCGTGCCGTTCTTCACCTTCCACGACCGCGACATCGCGCCAGAAGGTGCGACGCTGGCCGAGTCGAACGACAACGTGAAGCGCCTCGCCGATGTCTTCGAAGAGAAGATGGCGAAGACCGGCGTGCGCCTGCTGTGGGGCACGGCCAACCTCTTCTCGCACCCGCGCTACATGGCCGGCGCGGCGACCAACCCCGACCCCGATGTCTTCGCCTACGCCGCCGCGCAGGTGCGCAACGTGCTCGAGGCGACGCACCGCCTGGGCGGCGCCAACTACGTGCTGTGGGGCGGCCGCGAGGGCTACGAGACGCTGCTCAACACCGACCTCGGGCGCGAGCTGGCGCAGATGGGCCGCTTCCTCGCGCTGGTGGTCGAGCACAAGCACAAGATCGGCTTCAAGGGCCAGATCCTCATCGAGCCCAAGCCGGCCGAGCCGACCAAGCACCAGTACGACTTCGACGTCGCCAGCGTGCACGGCTTCCTGCGCACCTACGGCCTCGAGCACGAGGTAAAGCTCAACATCGAGCAGAACCACGCGCTGCTCGCCGGCCATACCTTCGAGCACGAGATCGCGCTCGCGCAGGCGCTCGGCATCTTCGGCTCGCTCGACATGAACCGCGGCGACGAGATGCTCGGCTGGGACACCGACCAGTTCCCGCACAACGTGCAGCAGGTGGCGCTGGCGATGTACCAGGTGCTGCAGGGCGGCGGCATCGGCGCCGGCGGGCTGAACTTCGACGCCAAGCTGCGCCGCCAGTCGATCGAGCCCGACGACCTCGTGTGGGCGCATGCCTCGGCGATGGATGTCTGCGCGCGCGCGCTGCTCGTCGCCGAGAAGATGGTGACCGACGGCGCCCTGCAGCGCCATCTGCAGGCGCGCTATGCCGGCTGGGAAGGCGAGCGCGGCCGCGCCATCCTCGAAGGCCGGATGTCGCTGGAAGACCTCGCCCGCGAGGTCGAGCAGCACCGCCTCGAGCCGCGGCCGCGCTCGGCGCGTCAGGAGCGGCTCGAGCACCTGGTGGCCGGCTATCTGTGATGCCGGTGATCCCGGTGATCCCGGTGATGCCGGCGAGATGCCGTCCGGCGAACGCTGATCCGGCCTCTCAGCCCGGATACCAGACCTGGCGCGGGTCGTCGGCGGCGCGCTCGTAGTCCCAGGCGGCGTCGGCCAGGCGCGCCATGTCGTAGTGCGGCCGCCAGCCGAGCAGGAACTTCGCCTTGCTGTTGTCCAGCCAGGTCGAGTGATGGCGCTCGCGGATCGGCACCAGCGGGCAGCCGCGCGTGCGCGCGAGATGCTCGCCCAGGCGCGCGTAGTCGAGCGGCTCGTCCATGCACACGTTCATCAGCTGCTGGCGGGCGCGCGGCTCGTCGATGGCGGCGAGGATGGCGCCGACGAGATCGTCGACATGCACGAAGTTGCGCAGCAGCCCCTTGCCGGCCGCGTCCTGCAGCACCGGGACGGCGCCACGCGCCGCGTGCCCGGCGGCGGCCTCGGCGCCGACGAGGTCGCACCAGCGCGGCGCGCCGAAGACGTCGGGGCCGAAGCTGAGGTGCCAGCGCAGGTCGTCCTTCTCCATGATCCACGGCGCGCGCAGGCAGCAGCCGTCGAGCCCGTACTGGACGTAGTACTGCTGCAGCATCGCCTCCTCGAGCACCTTCGAGAGCGCGTAGCAGCCGGGGTAGGCCGAAGGCGGCTGCGTCTCGACCACCGGCACCGGGTGCGGGTAGTGGAAGTGGCCGATCGCCGCGTCGCCGCCGATGAGGATGAACTGGCGGAAACTCGGGCTCGCGCGGCAGCCCTCGAGCAGCCAGAACAGGCCCTTGACGGCCACGTCCATGGCATCGTCGGGCGTCTCCTTGCAGGTGGCCAGGTGCAGCACATGCGTGACGCCGTCGAGTGCGTGCTGCACGACCGCGCGGTCCTGGATGGCGCCGAAGACCGACTCGACGCGATCATGGTCGGGTGCGTGCGCGGGCAGCGGGCGCCGGTGGCACAACGCGCGCACGCGCCAGCCGGCGAAGCGCGGCTCGGCGAGCAGGCGGGGGATGAAGGTGCGGCCGACCTTGCCGGTGGCGCCGGTGACGAGGATCAACGCGTCGGAAGTGGTGCTCATGAGGCCCCCGTGAAGTCGAAGCGCCAGCGCACGCGCAGCGTCAGCGCCTCGCCGCGGGCCAGCTCGACGAGGCCGGGCCGGCCTTCGAGGTGGAAGGCATCGATCGGCTGGGTGATCGGCTCGAAGCAGAACGCTTCGCCGGCCGGGGGCCGATAGATAAGGCACCAGGCCGGCGGCACCGGCCCGCGCGGCGTCTGAAGCGGCATCATCGTCAGCCGCAGCACGAGGCCCCGCTCGGGCCAGCGCAGGGTGGCCTCGCCGTCCCAGCCCGAGTAGCCGTTGTCGATGAGCGTGCCGTGCATCGATGCGCCGGCGCCGAGGTCCCAGCCGGGTGGGAAGTGCGTGGTGTGCGCGGTCGGGATCGGGTCATCGCCGCAGAGCCACACGCCTGAGACGCGTGCCTGCACCGTCGTGCCGGGCGAGCGCGGGAACCACGGGTGCAGGCCGAGGCCATAGGGCAGCGGCCGCTCGCCGAGGTGCACGACCGAGACGCTCTGTTCGAGCCCGTCGTCGTGCAGTTCGAAGCGTTGCCGCGCTTCGTAGTGGTAGGGGTTGCCGCCATGCCCGCGCGAGGCCAGCGCGATCTCGATCGCGCGCGCTTCCTGGCGCGCTACCTGCCAGGGCTGCAGCCAGCCATCGCCGTGGATCGGATAGGGCTCGCCGGCCCGATTGGGCCGCATCGGCTCGAAGCGCCCGCGGTGCTCGAAGCCGCCGCCCGAGATGCGGTTGGACCACGGCAGCATCGCGAACGAGGCGAGGCTGTAGCGGTCGTTGCTGGCCCCTGACCACGGGCGCCAGAGGTGGTGATCGACGCCCTCACGCACGAGGCACCACTCGGCCACGCCGCCGCCGAGTGCGGGCACGAGGCCCAGGCGCTGGCCGGCGGCTTCGAGGCGAATGACGGGGGCGGGGATCGCGAGGCCGGACATGGCTTGACGCGGGGAATCCTATCCCGGCAGACTCGTGCGGAGAAGCCGGTGTTCGGCCTCAAAGAGACATCAAGCGCCACGCGCGACAGGCCCGAAGCGATGCCCCACACCACTGCCCGCCACCCCAGCCCCTACCCCAGCTCTTCCTCCAGCGTCTACCCAAGCCTGGAGGGCCGCGCGGTCTTCATCACCGGCGGCGGCTCGGGCATCGGCGCGACCCTTGTCGAGCGCTTCGCCGCGCAGGGTGCGCGCGTCGCCTTCATCGACATCGCCGAGGCCGACAGCCGCGCGCTCGCCGAGCGCATCGCCGCGCAGGGCACGGCCGGCAAGCAAGGCAAGGCCGGCACGGCGGCGCCCTGGTGGCGCCGCTGCGACGTGCGCGACATCGCGGCGCTGCAGGCGGCCATCGCCGATGCCGCCGCGGCGATCGGCGACTTCGACGTGCTCGTCAACAACGTCGCCAGCGACGACCGCCACGCCCTGGAGGCCGTTACCGCGGCCTATTACGACGAGCGCATGGCCATCAACCAGCGGGCCGCGTTCTTCGCGCTGCAGGCCGTGGTGCCGGGCATGAAGCGGCGCGGCGGCGGCGCCATCGTCAACATCGGCTCGATCAGCTGGCAGATCAAGCAGGCCGACTTCCCCGTCTATGCCATCGCCAAGTCGGCGGTCAACGGGCTCACGCGCACCATGGCACGGCTGCTCGGCCCGCATCGCATTCGCGTCAACACGGTGACGCCGGGCTGGGTGATGACCGAGCGCCAGAAGGCGCTGTGGCTGACGCCCGAGAGCGAACGCGACATCGAGCGCTACCAGTGCCTGCCCGACCGCCTGCAGCCCGACGACATCGCCGCGATGGTGCTCTTCCTCGCCTCGGACGAGGCGCGCATGTGCACGGCGCAGGAGTTCGTTGTCGATGGGGGGTGGAGCTGAGCGGCGGGGCGGCGGGTGGGCATCCCAGCCAATCTCGCTCTGTAGCCAGAAGCGATCTTGCGGGCCTAGACGCATGGGACTCCTGATCTTCAGCATGAACATCACGCTGGACGGCTGCGTCGACCACGAGGAGGGGATCGCCGACGATGAGACACACGCCTTCTTCACCCGCCTCATGGACGAGGCCGGGGCGATGCTGTGGGGCCGCGTGACCTACGAGATGATGGAGAGCTACTGGCCGGCCGTCGCCCGCGGCGACGTGGAGGCGCCGCCGGTGATGCGCGAATGGGCGGTCAAGCTCCAGGCCAAGCCGAAGTACGTGGTGTCGTCGACGCGAAAGGACTTCCCGTGGAGCAACAGCCACCACATCGCGGGCGACCTGCGCACGGCCGTGCAGAAGCTCAAGGATGCGACCCCGGCCGGCGTGCTCCTCGGTAGCGGCAAGCTCGCGACCGAGCTGGACCGGCAGGATCTGATCGACGAGTACAGGTTCCTCGTCCACCCCAGGATCTCCGGCCACGGCCCGACCCTGCACCAGAGCGGTCTGCCCGGCACGCGACGCCTCGAGCTGGTCTCGGCGACGCCGCTGCGCAGCGGCGTGGTCGCCATGCACTACCGGCGCGCTCGAGCGCCGGCATGATCACTCCGAGCGGGTTGTCGAGGCGAGAAGCTCGTCGAGTTGGTCGAACGTCTCGTTCATGTCACCACTCGTGCTCCCCGAGCGGATGGCTTCGTCGAGCGCTTCCTTCGAGGGGTAGAGCTCGCGCATGGCGAGCAGCGTCTGCCCAGCTCGCTCCTCGAACGTGACCGTGGTGATCTGCCCGTTGGCGCCGGCTTCTTCATTGGTCCAGACGAGGCGCGAGGGCGGTGTCACTTCGAGGTATCTGCCGTGGAACGCCAAGGGCTCCGGGGCGGCAGGGTGGCGGAAGACGAGGCGGTAGGCGCCGCCCACGCGCACGTCGAGCTCGCAGGAAAGAAGCGTCATGCCAAGCGACTTCGGAACCCACCAGCGTTGGAACAGCTCGACCTTGATCCACGCCTCGAACACGAGGCGCGGGGGCGCGTTGATGGTTCGCGTGACGACAAGCTCACGCTCGGACCTCCGCTCCGCCGACGTTCGATTCTTGAGGGGGCTTGGCTGACTGCTATTTCCTTCGTCCACTGACTCTCTCCTTGCGTTTCAATTCCTCGACGACCTTGTCCAACTCGTCGAAGCGCGCTTCCCAGAGCTGGCGGTAGCTCTCGATCCACTTCGCTTCTTCCTCCAGCCGACGCAGACCCAGCCTGCAGGTCCGCACGCGCCCGACCTTCTCGGTGGTGACGAGGCCCGCCTGCTCCAACACGCCGACGTGCTTCTTCATGCCCGTGAGGGTCATGCAGAACTTCCCGGCGAGGTCGGTGATGGACGCGTCGGCACGCCCGAGCTGCTGCAGAACGCCACGTCGGGTGGCGTCTGAGAGCGCGGCGAAGGAGGCGTCGAGGTGGGCGCTCTTATACTGAACCATGTAGTTCACTGTAGCGCGCGCCTGGGTGACCTGCAAGGGGTAGCCCGCACGGCCTCGAGCCGCTGCGCCTTGCGCCTGCGCGAACGCAGCGGGCGCCGGCCCGACGCGGTGACCTGCGCGAAACTCGCCGGATGACCTTCGAAGTCCTCGACGCGGCGCAGCCTGTCGCCGCGCGTCCCGAGCCGTGCGACGCGCGGGCCCTCTCCGACGCCGTGTGGGCCACGCGCATTCAGTTCGCTGCGCTCGGCATGCTGGGCGGCGCCTGGGGCGTGCACATCCCTTCGGTCAAGACGCAGTACGCGCTCGGCGAGGCCATGCTTTCCACGGTGCTGCTCGCCGCCGCCACTGGCGCGGTGATCTCGCTGTTCGGCGCCGGCCGGCTGATCGGCCGCCTGGGCGCGCGCAAGGCCTGCGCGCTGGCGGCCGCCGTGATGGGCGTGATGCTCGCGCTCGCGCTGGTCTGGGGCACCCTGTGGCTGCTGCTGCCGGCGATGCTGCTGTTCGGCATGGCGATGAGCCTGTTCGACGTGGCGATCAACACCGAGGGGACCGCGCTCGAGAGCCTGTCGGGCCGCACGGTGATGAGCAACCTGCACGCGATGTTCAGCGTCGGTGCGATGGCCGGTGCGGCGCTCACCGGCGCGCTTCTGCGTGCGGGCGTCGATCCGCGGGTGCAGCTCGCGGCGATCGGCATCACCACGGCGCTGGTTGTCGCGCTGGCCGCGCGCTGGATGCTCGAGGCACACCCTGCCCCCGCCGAAGGCGAACCGCAGCTGCACTTCGCCTGGCCGCGCGGCATGCTGCTCGTGATCGGGCTGATGATCTTCGCCGGCATGAGCGCCGAGGGCGTGATGTACGACTGGTGCGTGCTCTACCTCGAGCAGGAGCTGCACCTGAGCCAGGACGTGGCGGCAATGGGCTACGCCGCCTTTACCGGCGCGATGGCGGCCGCGCGCTTCGCCGGCGACGCGCTGCGCGCCCGCTACAGCGAGCGCACCCTGCTGCGCGCCAGCGCCGGCCTGTCGGCCGTGGCGATGGCGGTGGTGCTGGCGAGCGGCAATGCAGTGGTGTCCATCGTCGGCTACGCGCTCGTCGGCGCCGGCCTGGCACCCGTGGTGCCTATCCTCTTCAACGCCGCCACGCGCGTTCCCGGCGCGAGCCGCGCGGCGGCGATTGCTGCGGTGTCGTCGATCGGCTACTCGGGCTTCATGATCGGCCCGCCGCTGATCGGCGGCCTGGCGCAGGCCCTCTCACTGACGGCGGCGATGTGGGTCGTGGTGCTCGCCTCGGCGCTGCTGGCGCTCGGCGCGCGCAAGGTCGGCTGAACGCACGCGAGATGGGGTTGCATGGGGCGCAGCACCGCTCGATCATCGCCGATCAGCCCGTGCTCACACCCGCCGAGTAGGCGAGATGCCGCCGCCGCACCGGCGCCAGGTCGACCTCGGGCATCTGCGCCGCCACCAGCGCCAGCACCTCGGCCTCCAGCGCGTGCAATGCATCGAAGCCCTCACGAGGCGGCGCCGAGAGCAACTGCTCGATTCTGGGCACGAGGTTCGCGGGCGCGAGCGGCAGCCGCTGCGCCAGCCGCCGCATTCTCTTCACCTGGAAGCGCGTGAACCAGCGGCGGTTCAAGCCGCACAGCACGAGCAGCAGGCCATAGCACGCCTCGACCTGGATCTCGCGGCTCCACAGCGGCGCGTCGCGATGGATGATCTGCCGCGCCGCGCGCCAGTGGGTCGGCTTGGCGTTGAGGCCGTGCTCGACCATCGCGCGCGCCAGGCCGTCGGGGAAGTGCGCCAGCCGCGCCTGCAATGAGCGCAACCGCTCGGCGCCGGCGAGCGGCAGCGCCTTGTCGATGCCTTCGGCGAGCTTGTGGTTGGGCGTGTCGGGGTTGTGCCTGACGAGCAGGTCGTCGATATCGGCGGCGAGGCCGGCCTCTGTGGCGTAGCCGATCTGCACCTCGATGCCGTCGAGCCTGAACGAGACCACGCCGCCCTCGGTGGGATGGTCGAGGTTGCCGAGCGTCCAGGCCCACTCGCCTTCGCCTTCGCCTTCGCCGCCGCCGCGTTCGCCGACGCGTCCGGCTTCGGCGGCCGGGCCCGATGCGGCTCGGCGGCAGGCCTCGCGCAGCACGGCCTCGCCCGGCAGCCTGGCGAAGACCACGCTCATGTCCACGTCGGAGAGCTCGTCGATCAGGTCGTCCACCGTCGAGCCGGAGACGAAGGCGAGCAGCGAGGCATCGTCGATGCCGCGGTGCGCGTCGGCCACGCGCTGTGCGATCGCGAGGTGCCTGCGCGCGGCAGGGCCGAGAGTTGAAGAACCTTCGGCGGAATCCGCGGAAGAACCTGCGGAACGAGCTTCTGACGAATCGGTGCGCATGGTGTCCCTCCCGGCCAGACAGACACGACAGTCATGACGGGCCAGACGGTCGTGGCCGGCATGACGAGCACGACTGCGAGCCCGATCGGCCATTCTCCCGGCGGCCCGCGCGTCGGGCACCGCCGTTCATCCCACCGGCCCGCGGTTTCGTCGCGCCGCATGGCCCTGCGGCCCACGATGTCTTGCTGGCCGCTCAGCGCGGCCGCTTCGATCAGGACGCCCGCCGGAAGTTCTGGGGGTATGCGCTCCCGGCCGTCGGCGCTACGGTGCGCCCCCCGGTCCAATGCCCTGGAGGCCGATGCCATGGCGATTCGCGACGCCGCCCCTGTTCGCCCTTCCGTTCGTCCTTTCCGCCTGCCCATCAAGCTGGACGCCACCAGCAACGGCGAGTTCGAGCCGATCCCGCTCTCGCCGGTGGAGCGGCACGCCAATCGCGTCGCCGTCATTGACACGGCCGATGCGGCGCAGCGTCTCGGGCAGGGCCGCCGCAGCTACCTCGCCAGCGCCTGCGGTGCGGCGGCGACGCTGCTCGCCTTCGACCATGTCTTCGCCGCCGCTGGCCGCACCGGAGGGCGCTACGAGGTGCCGCGCGAGGCGGCGTTCGAGCCGCAGCTGGCGCAGGCCGCGGTGGGCGGCAGCGAGTTCATCTTCGACGTGCAACTGCACCATGTGACGCCCACTGGCGCATGGCGCAAGAACGCGCCCGGCATGGAGCGCGCGCTGCGCGGACTGCCGAACGCCGGCTGCGGCGATAGCGATGTGCTGCAGTGCTTCTCGCGCGAGCGGCTGCTGAAGGATGTGTTTCTCGACAGCGACACGAGCATGGCCGTGCTCTCGCACGTGCCGGCGTTCACCGCGAACAACCCGCTCGCGCACGAGGAGGCGCTGGCCACCAAGCGTGTGCTCGATGCGCTCGACGGCACCGAGCGGCTGCTGCTGCACGCCCGCGTCTCGCCGGGCGAGCCCGGCGCGCTGGAGCGCATGGCCGAGCACGCTGCGAGCGTCAAGCTGGCCGGCTTCAAGACCTACACGCAGTTCGATCCCGCGCCGGGCGCCGGTGGCGGACTTGGCGGCTGGTGGCTCGACGACGAGAAGCTCGGCCTGCCGATGATCGAGCAGGCGAGGAAGCTCGGCGTGCGCAACATCTGCGTGCACAAGGGCATCCTGCTGTCGGCCGCGGGCACGCAGTTCGCCGGCTGCCGCGACATCGGCGTGGTGGCGCGGCGCTACCCGGACATGAAGTTCATCGTCTACCACTCGGGCTACCTGACGCAGCGGCCCGAGGGGCCGTTCGATCCCGCCCGGGCCGGCGGCATGACCGGCGTCGACGACCTCGTGAGCTCGCTGCGCGCCAACGCCGTCGCGCCCAACGGCAACGTGTATGCGGAGCTCGGCACCACCTGGCGCCTCGTGATGCGCAACCCCGAGGTGGCCGCGCACCTGCTCGGCAAGCTGCTCGTGCACGTGGGCGAGAACAACGTGCTGTGGGGCACCGACTCCATCTGGTACGGCAGCCCGCAGGACCAGATCCAGGCCTTCCGTGCCTTCCACATCTCGCCCGAGTTCCAGGAGCGCTTCGGCTACCCGTCGCTCACCGCCGAGCTCAAGCGCAAGGTCTTCGGGCTCAACGGCGCGCGCGTCTACGGCCTGAAGCCCGAGGCGCTGCGCCCGAAGCTCGAGCGCGACCGCGTGCGCAAGGTGCGCGCCGAGTACGAGCCTCACGCCGACCCGAGCTTCGAGACGCACGGGCCGAAGACGAGGCGGGAGTTTCTCGCGCTGCGGCGGCGCGTCGAGGCCGCCGCGGCGGGCTCTGTGGCCTGAGCCCGCCGCATCGCACATGTGGGACAGGGCGCCGCCCTTGGCGCCGGCGCCGAGCTCACTCCTCGATCTTGAGATTGCGCTCGCGGATCAGCCTGGCCCAGCGCTGGCTGTCCTGCTGCATGAACTGCGCCAGCGCGGCCGATGACGAAGGTGCCGGCTCGTTGCCCTGTTCGAGCAGCAGGCGGGCGACCTCGGGGTCGGCCAGCGCCCGCTGCAGGTCGGCGCTGATCTTGTCCAGCACCGCAGGCGGCGCCTTCGCGGGCGCGAACAGGGCGTACCAGATCGTGTAGTCGAATCCGGGCACGCCGGCCTCGGCGAGGGTGGGCAACTGCGGCAGCGCGCGTGCGCGTTCGGCGCTTGCCACCGCCAGCGGCACGAGCTTGTTCGAGCGGATGTGCATGAGCACGCTCGGGATGGCATTGATGGCCATCTCCACCTGGCCGCCGACGAGCTCGACCACCGAGGGCGCCCCGCCCTTGTAGGGCACGTGCACGATGTCGGTCCCGGTGAGGCCCTGGAACATCTCCATCGCCAGGTGGTTCGGGCTGCCGATGCCGCTGGAGCTGAAGTTGAGCGCGCCGGGCTTCTTCTTCGCCAGGTCGATCAACTCCTTCACCGACTTGACGCCGAGCGCCGGGTGCACGACGAGCACCGGCGGGTTGGTGACGAGGCGGCCGACGGGGACGAAGTCGCGCTGCGGGTGGTAGGGCAGCTTGGCGCGCAGCAGCGGGCCCGTCACCATCTGCGAGCCCGCGGCGAGCAGCAGGTGATAGCCGTCGGCCGGCGCCGCGGCGCCGGCCTTGATGGCGTGCACGCCGGCGCTGTTCTCCACCAGCACCTGCTGCTGCCAGTACTCCGTGAGCTTGCGGGCGATGACGCGCATCGCGTTGTCGGCCGCACCGCCGGCCGGGAACGGCACGAGCACCTTCACCGGGCGCTGCGGGAACTCCGCCGCCTGCGCCGCGCCGGCGAAGGCGCCCGGCGCGAGGGCGTGCACGGCGGCCAGGAGGATGGGGAACAAGGCGCTGGGCAGCTTCATCGCGGCGATCCTTGTCGTCATGGGTCGACCCCTTGCAGCCATAGGCTCAGAACAGGTGCTTGATGCCGGTCCCGAAGGCGCGCACGCGTACGTTCGGCCGCGATGAGTCGATGCCGTCGTTGTCGGCGAAGGCCTGCAGTTCGGTGCGCTTGGACAGCGCATAGAGCCAGGCCGCCTGCACGCGCCGTCGCTCGCCGGCCGGGGCCGCCTGCACGTCGCGCTGCAGCAGGTTCAGCACCAGCGTGTGCAGGTCGAGGCGGACATCGGTGCCGAGCAGCGCGTAGGCCACCTTGCGCCGCGTGCTCGCGGTGCTGTTGAAGCGGTCCGCACCGAGCAGCGCGTAAGGCGAGAACTGGCCCATCTTCAGCCGCAGCCCGGCCTGCCACTTGTCGTCGAACTCGTTGGCGCGCAGGCCGCCGGCCCGGTCGTCCTTGGCGAAGCCGACGGCGGCGACGAGCGCCGGCGAGCGGTAGAGCACGCCGAGGTCGAGCGAACGGGCGGCGTGCTCGGCCTCGGTGGCGGTGCCGGCGCCGCGCAGGGTGCCGCGCGCCATCACCTCGGCGCCGCCGAAGCCCGGGCTGCGGTAGCCGATCGAGTTGGAGGTGCGGTTGCGCGCATTGAGCATCGACGTGCCGATGGCCGTGACGCCGGCGTCGTTGCCGGCGAAGGTGACGATCGCCGTCACCTGCGAGTACAGCGGCGAGCCGGTCGGGTTGGCCGAGTCGAGGCGGCCGAGCGCGAGGGTACCCGGGGCACCTTGCAGCGCCACGTAGCTGTGGCGGTAGGGCGGGCTCGTGGTCGTGCCGGCATCGGCATCGATGCCCATCTCGAGGCCGAACAGCGCGCGCAGGCCGCCGCCGAGATCTTCGCTGCCGCGAAAGCTCAGGCGCGAAGCGTTGTCGCGCAGCTCGTACACCGCCGAGCCGCTGCCGGTTTGCACGCGGTTCGTGCTGAGGCGGATCTGGCCGCCGATCTGCATTTGCGCGGCCGCGGCCGCGGGCCACAGGCCGGCCAGGCCGGCGACTGCCAAGCCCGCGGCGGCAGGGACGAGCCTGCGGAGCCGGTGTAGTAGGCCACTCATGCGTGTTTCACTCCTCGGGTGTGGGCGGGGAAGGCCGGCGTGCGAGGCTGGCGCCCAGCTCGCCGGCGAGGGCAGCCGACAGCCGCTGCACGAAGCGGCCGAGGTCGGCGACGAGCGAGCCGAAGCCGGCGTGCTTTTCGCAGCGGGCTTCGTCCATGTACAGCGAGCGCCTGATCTCGATCTGCAGGCCGTGCCGGCCGTGCGCGGGCCGGCCATGGCGGCGGATGAGCTCCTGGCCCGGGTAGGGGTGATTGAGGCCGACGCTGTAGCCGGCCTCGCGCAGCGCCTGCGCCACCCAGCCGAAGAGGCGAGGGTCGGACGTGCGGCCCTCGAGGTCGCCGAGCACGAGGTCGGGCCGCGCCGCGCCGTTGTCCTCGTTCATTGCGTTGCCCACCGACTTCATCGAGTGGCAGTCGACGAAGACGCTGAAGCCGTGCGCCGCGTGCGCCGAGCGCACCAGTTGCGCCAGCCTCTCGTGGTAGGGGTCGTAGCAGCGCTCGAGGCGGCCGCGCACCTCGTGCGGCGGCAGCGGCGCGCCGTACATCGGCACATCGGGCAGCACCGTGCGGCGGATGAGGCCCATGCCGCGGCGCGAGGTGGCCGATGGCGCCAGCGGCACGGTCCAGGGGCCGGCCAGCATCTCGGGATCGATGTCGTCGCGGGCGCGGTTGGCGTCGATGTAGGCACGATGGAAGCGTGCCGCGAGCAGCGGCGCGCGGCCGTCCAGCGCCTCGGCCCAGATCTCGTCGACCCAGGCGTCCCAGCTCGTGTCCAGTTGCGCCGGCGTCGCCAGCGTCGGCCAGCCCGCGGCCGGCCAGTGGCGCCAGCTGTGCGGTGAATCGAAGACCAGCGGCGAAGCCGCCCGCGGCGCTCCGAGCACGGCAAAGGGGACCGGCGGATTCGAAAGGGGATGGGCCGGCTCGCTCATGTGTGCGCCGTGCAATGCGTGTATCGTATGATGAGACACTGATACGACAGATGAGACATTGTGCCCCGCCCCCGGCGGTTGCGCAAGAGGCCCGGCGCACAATCAGCCGCATCCCGCGTCCACTGCCCCCGAGCCGGGCCCCCTTTGCCGATGGAGTACACAGTTGCCGCAGTGCACGAGGCCCTGCGCGTTCTCATGCAGGTGGCCCACGCGCCGGGCCTCGGCGTGACCGAGATCGCTCGCCGCTCGGGCAACACGAAGGCCCGCGCCTTCCGCCTGTTGAGCACGCTGGAGCAGGCGGGTTTCGTGCAGCGGGGTTCGGCCGAGACCGACTACGTGCTCGGCCCGATGGCGCTGGCCCTGGGCCTGGCGGCCCAGGAGCAGGTGAGCCTGGCGCGCATGGGCCGCAAGCATCTCGAGGAACTGGGACGCCGCTTCAACGAGAACGTGCAGATCCGCGTGCGCGACGGACTCGAGTCGGTGATGGTGGCGAAGTGGGACTCCTCGCAGGGTGTGCGCGTGCATAGCGCCGTCGGCGCCCGGCGTGCCTTGCATGCGGGCGCCTCGGGCAAGCTGCTGCTGGCCTTTGCGCCCGAGGCGCTGCGCGAGCAGGTGCTCGAAGGGCCGATGCAGCGGTTCACGCCAGCCACGCTCTCGCAGCGCCCGCGCCTGGCGAAGGATCTGGCGCGCGTGCGCGCGGAGGGCTATGCCGTCTCGCGCGGCGAGGTTCTCGACGGCGTGTTCGCGGTGGCGGTGCCGGTGCTCGATGCGCGCGGCGAGGTCATCGCCTCGCTCAGCCTGTCGCTGCCGCAGACACGCGCGCCGCAGGACCCGGCCGAGATGATCGACGCGCTGACGAACTCGGCGCAGGCGCTCTCGCGCGAGTTGGGCTGGCCGGGCTGAGGACGGGCACGACGAGCCCGGCCACCGGACGGACGGCACACGCTGCTCACGGGGTACCTAAGGGATTCGTCGGCTTGTCCGCCTGTCGCCGGCAGGTGATGATGGCGCTCGTGACCCACCCGGCCGCACCGCCTGCAACGACGACGCCGTGGGACGCCGGAGCTGCGTTCGCAGCCATGTTCGAGCGCATGCCGCATGGCATCGTGCTCGTCGATGCCCAGCGGCGCATCGTCGGCGTCAATCGCGCGTTCACCACGATGTTCGGATACGGCGCCGACGAGGTGGTCGGCCGTCGGCCGGACTTTCTCTACGCCGATCCGGCCGACTACACCGGTACCGGTGCGCAGCGCTTCGCGCAGGCACTTCAGGGCCAGGCTTCGATCTACGAGGCGCGATATCTGCGCAAGGATGGCCGTGCCTTCTGGGCCGAGTCCGCCGGCGTGCGCATGGATGGGCCGGACGGTGCGCCCGCGGGCGTGATCGGCCTGCACCTGGACGTCTCGGCACGCCGCGAAGCCGAGGAGGGCCTGCGACGCTCGCGTGCCGAACTCGAGGGTCTGGTGCGGCAGCGCACGGCTGAACTCGCTGCCGCGAACACCGAACTGGCCCGCAAGGCCGCCGAGGCCGATGCGGCCAACCGCGCCAAGAGCGCCTTCCTGGCCAACATGAGCCACGAGATCCGCACGCCGATGAACGCCATCATCGGCCTCACGCACCTGCTGGCGCGGGATACGCGCGACGCGCTGCACCGCGACCGGCTGGACAAGATCGACGGCGCCGCCAAGCACCTGCTGCGCATCATCAACGACATCCTCGACCTGTCCAAGATCGAGGCCGGCAAGATGGTGCTCGTCGATGCCGATTTCTCGCTCGACGAGGTGCTCTCCGGCGCTTTCCACATGGTCAGCGGCATGGCGCACGAGAAGGGCCTGGAGCTGGTGCTCGACGCCGACCACCTGCCCTCGTATCTGCACGGTGATGCCACGCGCTTGTCGCAGGCGCTCATCAACCTGCTGGCCAACGCGGTGAAGTTCACCGACCACGGCTGGGTGCGGCTGCGTGGCTCGCTCATGGGTGAAGACGGTCGCACCGTGCAAGTGCGCTTCGAGGTCCAGGACACGGGGCCCGGCATCGACGAGGCGCGGCAGGCCGAACTGTTCGCGCCGTTCGAGCAGGCCGACACTTCCGCGTCGCGCCGCCATGGTGGCACAGGCCTCGGCCTCGCGCTCACGCGACACATCGCGCGCCTGATGGGTGGCGACGCCGGCGTCGCGAGCAAGCCCGGTCAGGGCAGCACGTTCTGGTTCACGGCGCGGCTCGCCCGCGCAGCCGAAGCCGGCGCCCGGGCGGCGCCCATCCGGTTGGCCGGCCTGCGCGCCATGGTCGTGGACGACCTGCCCGAGGCGCTGGCCGCGGAAGCGGACCGCCTCGGACTGCTCGGCCTGCACGTGGATGCGCAGCCCGGCGGTGCGGCGGCGCTCGAGCGCATGCAGGCCGAGGCGGCCGCGGGCCGCCCCTACGACGTGGTGCTGGTCGACTGGAAGATGCCGGGGCTCGACGGCATCGAGACGCTGCGCGCCATGCGCGGGCTGCTCGGCGACGGCATGCCACCCAGCATCCTCTTCACCGCCTTCAACGAGCCGAGCTTGTGGCTGCTGGCCCCTGAAGTCCACTGCGCCGCCGTGCTCGTCAAGCCGATCACGCCCTCGGCCATGCACGACACGCTCGTTCGCGTGCTGCGCGGGCAGGCGCCGGCCGCGGCGCCGCGTGAGCCCGCGGGCAACGAGGCAACGCTGCGGATGCTGCGTGCCCGCCACGCGGGGCAGCAGATCCTGCTGGTCGAGGACAACCCGGTCAACCGCGAAGTCGCCGAGGAGCTGTTGCGCAGTGCCGGTCTCGTGGTCGAAACCGCCGAGGACGGCGAGCGTGCGGTGACGCTGGCGCTGGCACGCGCGTACGACCTTGTCCTGATGGACGTGCAGATGCCCGTGTGCGACGGTCTCGAGGCCACGCGCCGGATCCGTCGGCGCGCCGGGCCGCGCACGGCCATCGTGGCGATGACGGCCAACGCCTTCGGCGAGGACCGCGAGGCATGCCTGGCCGCCGGCATGAACGACCACATGGCCAAGCCTGTCGATCCCGGGCACCTCTATGCCGTGTTGCTGCGCTGGCTGCCGGTGCGGGCCTCGCCCGCCTCGGCCCAGGTCGGGTCGGGGCCCGGCGAAGGCGTCGAGCTGCAGCAGCGCCTGCTGGCGGTGCCAGGCATCAACCTGACGAAGGCGCTGCAGCTCCTGAACGGCAGCATGGCCACGCTCGAGCGCGTGCTGCGCTGCTTTGCCGGCGTCTACGGCGACGGCGACCGCGCCCTCGCCACTGCCCTGGCCACGCCGGACCGGGCGCTCTGGCGCAATGCCGTGCACTCGCTCGTCGGGGCATGCGCCAGCATCGGCGCGGAGGGCCTCACCGAGCTGGCGCGCGGACTGCAGCGCGACCTGGACTCCGACATGGATCTCGAGCGCATGCGGCCGCGCGCGCAAGCGTTGGCGCAAGGGCTGGTGGATCTGGCCGGGCGGCTGTCGGTGGCCTTGCGCAACGGCGCCGCCGCATGAGCGCCATGTCGCTCACCCAGCGGACTTGCAGTGCGATGCAAGGCCATGTCCGGGACCTCGATGCACCCTAGTGACATTGCCCGCCGCCAGTTGCTTGCGGCGGCACTGCTGCCCTTCGCGCCCGCCTCGCCGGCCCAGGCTCGAACCGCCTACATCGTGGTCGGCTTCGCGCCCGGCGGTGCCGCAGACGGCCTCGCCCGCCTCATGGGCGACAAGCTGCGCGGCGTGGCCGGCACGACGGTGGTCGTGGAGAACCGCGTCGGCGCCGGCGCGCGGATCGCGATCGACTACGTGCGCACCGCGGCGCCCGACGGCAGCGTGATGATGCTCGTGCCGGACGCGACGATGTTCCTGTACCCGCATGTCTACAAGTCGCTGAGCTACGACGTCTTCCGCGACTTCACGCCGGTGACACGGCTGATCGGCATGTCGCTGGCGATGTTCGTCGGGCCCATGGTGCCCGACAGCGTGAAGACCGTGGCCGACTACGTCACCTGGGTGAAGGCCGATCCGAAGCGCCTGATCTACGGCACGCCTGCCGCCGGGGCCACGCCGCACTTCACCGGCGCGATCTTCGCCCGCGCCGCCGGCCTCGACATGACGCCCGTGCACTACAAGGGTGGTGCGCCGGGCATCCAGGAGCTGGCAGGCGGGCAGATCCCCGTCTTCTTCGGATCGACCGCTGACGGCTTGGCACTGGTGCAGGCGGGCAAGGTGCGCGCGCTGGCGACGTCGGGAGCGAAACGCAGCGCCCTGCTGCCCGACGTACCGACGTTCGCCGACCTGGGCTACAAGGATCTCATCGTCGAGGATGGTCTGGGGATCTACCTGCCGATCAGGACGCCCGCCGACCGGGTCGGCAAGCTGGACGCGGCGTTGAAGGAAGCGCTCAAGAGCAAGGACGTGCTCGACGCCGTGCGCAACTATGGTTTCGAGGTTTCGGGCGAAGCCACGAGCGAGTTCACGGCCCGGTTGCGGCGCGAGCGCGCGCGCTGGGGGCCGATCGTCAAGGCGACGGGTTTCGTCGCGATCGACTGAGCCGGCCCGCGGCCGGCCGAGGGCGCTACGCCGGCGGCAGGAAGAGCGCCGGGTCCACCGACTGCGCGTTCAGGTAGACGCTGAAGTGCAGGTGCGGCCCGGTGACGCGGCCGGTGGCGCCGACCTTGCCGACGGGCGCGCCCGGGGCGAGCGCCTTGCCGCGCTCGGTGTCGATGGCCGCGAGGTGGCAGTACAGCGTGAGGAAGCCCTGGCCATGGTCGACGATGACCGTGTTGCCGTTGAAGAAGTAGTCGCCGGCATCGATCACCTCGCCGGCGGCGGCGCTGAGCACCGGCGTGCCGGCCTCGGCCGCGATGTCCATGCCGCCGTGCGGGCTGCGTGGCTGGCCGTTGAACACGCGCCTGAGGCCGAACGACGACGAGCGCGGCCCGTTCGTCGGCAACACGAGGCGCAGCGTGGCCGGCTCGCGCGTGGCCGAGAAGTGCCGCAGCACGACGCCCAGGTGCGCACGCTCGCGTTCGTAGCGCGCCAGGTCCTCCTTCGAAAGCTCCACGTGCCGCGGCGCCACGGCGAGCCGCTGCTCGGCGTACTGCTTGCGTTTGAGCGTGAAGGTCACCTGGCGCTCGCGGCCATCGGCCTCGCGCACGGTGAGCGACTGCGGCTGCGCGGGGTCGGCGGCGAGGCCGATGCCGACCACGGCCACCCAGGCCTTGCCGCGCGCGCGCACGAGCACCGGCGTCGCGCCGAAGTGCGCGCTCGGCGGCGCCGCACCTCGGACACCACGGAAACCGCGGACACCCAGCTCGACGATGGCCACGCCGCCGGGCACGGCCAGCGCCTGCGGCAGCAACGGGTCGGCGGCCGGCGCCGGGCGCGCCACCGGTGCGAACGTGCCGAACGAAGCGAACGCGACGAGAGCCAGGCGCCTTTGCATCGGACCTGATGCTAGTGCAGTGTTTCGCACTGATCAGCACTTATGGAGCCGCGTCTTTGCCTCCGTGGCGGCGTTGCGAATCCTCGCGATACCTTCGGGTATCGCTGCGGTTCGCGCCTTGCCACGAAGGCAAATCCGCTGGCCCATAAGCGCTGCTCAGGGCGAAACACTGCACTAGCGCGCGGCATCCGCGGCCCCCGAAAAGCAGCCAGGTCGGGCCAGTGCGGCGAAGGCTCGGCTCGGCGCCGCGGCCGCAGGTCACTGCCGGAACTGCCCGACACCCAGCGCCAGCGCGATGATCAGGCCCTTGGCGATGAGCTGCAGGTCGATCGGGACGTCGAGGATGTTCATGGCGTTGTTGAGCGCGCCGAGGAAGAGCACGCCGAGCACGGTGCGCGCCACCGATCCCTTGCCGCCGCTCAGCTGCGTGCCGCCGAGCACGACGGCGGCGATCACGTCCAGCTCGGTGCCGAACTCGCCGTAGGTGGCCGAGCCGGTGTGCACCTGCGAGGCCTGCACGACGCCGGCCAGCGCCGCGGCCAGGCCGCTCAGGCCGTACAGCGCGAGTGCCGTCAGCCGTGTGCGGTGACCGCTCAACCAGGCGGCGCGCTCGTTGTCGCCGATCGCCGCCACGCGCAGACCGAGAGTCGTGCGCCGCTGCGCGAACACGAGCAGCGTCGCCACGGCGCCGAACAGCCACACCGAGAACGGCAGCCCGGCGACGCTGCCGGTACCGATGAACGAGAAGGCGGGCTGCGCGCGCACCGCGTGCAGGTCGGGGCCGCCGAGCAACAGCGCCGAGCCGCGCACGACGCTCAGCATGGCCAGGGTGACGATGATCGGCGGCAAGCCGCCGAACGCGATCAGGCCGCCGTTGACGAGCCCGATCGCCAGCCCCAGCCCGAGGGCGACGAGCAGGGCCAGCGGCAGCCCGAACCCGGCGTCCAGCGACAGCACCGCCGCCAGCCCGGCCAGCGCCAGCACCGGCCCGACCGACAGGTCGATGCCGCCGGTCATGATGACGAACGTCATCGCCGTGGCCATGATGCCGACGATGGCCACCTGCCGCAGGATGCCGACGAGGTTCTCGGCGCCGAGGAAGGCGGGCTGCAACCAGGCGAAGAGCGCGACGGCGGCCGCCGCGGCCAGCGGCAGGCCCGAGGCGGCGAGCCGCGCGCGCCAGCGCGGCAGGCGAAGGCCCGGCATTGCCGCCGCGTTCACGCCGGCACCGCGCCGAGGTCGCGCAGCAGCCCGGCGGCGGTGGTCTCGCCGATCGACTGCATGCGCACGATGCTTCCGTCGGCCATGACGACGACGCGATCGGCGATCGTCATCACTTCCTCGAGGTCGGAGGAGACGACGAGGATCGCCATGCCCTTGGCCCGTTCGGCGCGCAGCGTGGCGTAGATCTCGGCCTTGGCGCCGACGTCGACGCCCACCGTGGGCTCGTCGAGGAGGAGCACACGCGGCTGCCGCTCGAGCCACTTGCCGAGCAGCACCTTCTGCTGGTTGCCGCCCGACAGCAGCCGCACCGCCATGCCGGGGTCGGGGGGCTGCAGGTTCAACGCCGCGATCCAGCGCGCGGCGGCGGCGCGCACGCGCGCCGCCAGCAGCAGCCCGGCGCGTTGGTAGCGCTGCAGGGTCGCGAGGACCAGGTTCTCGGCCACCGTCAGGTTGAGCAGCAGACCCTCGCGGTGCCGATCTTCGGTGACCAGGCCGATGCCGTGCGCGATCGCCTGGCGCGGCGAGCGGAACGCGACCGCGCGGCCGTCCAGCTCGAGCGTGCCGGTGTCGAACCGCTCGGCGCCGAAGATCGCCTGCATCAGCTCGGTGCGCTTGGCGCCGACGAGGCCGGTGACGCAGACGATCTCCCCGGCATGCACGTCGAGGTCGATGTCGCGGAACACGCCTTGCCTGCCCAGGCCGGCGCAGCGCAGCCGCGGCGGGCCGCTCTGCGCAGCGACGGGCGGCCGCATGGCCTGGCCGCTGGCCTCGCGCGCCAGCGCGTCGCCCACCATCAGCCGGACCAGCCCGGCACGGTCGATGGCGCGGATCGGCGCGTCGGCGACGATGCGGCCGTCGCGCATCACGGTCACGCTGTCGCACACGGCGAACACCTCGTCGAGCATGTGACTCGTGTAGACGACGCCCACGCCGCGCGCGCGCAGCGCGCGGATCGTCTCGTGCAAGCGCGCGACATCGGCCACCGAGAGCCAGCCGGTGGGCTCGTCCATCAGCAGCACGCGCGCGTCGCGCGCCAGCGCCTTCAGGATCTCGACCTCCTTCTGCTTCACCGCAGGCAGCTCGGACACCGGCGCGTCGAGCTCGAGCTCGACGCCGTGCCGCGCCAGCAGCGCCTGCGCGTCGCGGCGCTGGCGCGCGCGGTCGAGCAGGCCGAAGCGCCGCGTCGGCATGCGGCCGAGGAAGAGGTTGTCCAGCACCGACATCTCCGGCACCAGGTTCGAGTGCTGGTGGATGCACGCGACACCGCGGCGCAGCATCTCGGTGGGGCGGCCGAGCGGCGCGGCGGCGCCGTCCACCTCGACCTCGCCGCTGCTGGGCTCGATGGCGCCGGCCAGGATCTTCAGCAACGTCGACTTGCCGGCGCCGTTGGCGCCCACGAGCGCCCGCACCTCGCCCGGCGAGACAACGAAGTCGGTGGGGTGCAGCACGGTCTGCGTGCCGTACACCTTGCGCACGGCCCGCGTGCGCATGAGCGCCGCCGCGGCGGGCATCTCAGGCTCCGACGGGCGCTGCATGCCCGCGCTCCCTGCGGCGGGCGAGCCAGCGCGCCTGTGCCACCGCACCGAGCAGGATCGCGCCGGTGAGGATCTGCTGCACGAACTGCGAGATGCCGTACAGCGTCAGGCCCATCAGCACGACACCGAGCAGGAAGGCGCCGAGCACCGGCCCCCAGAACGAGCCGCTGCCGCCGCGCAGGCCGACACCGCCGATCACCGCGGCGGCGATCGCCGTCAGCTCGAGGCCGTTGCCCAGCGACTCGGTGGCGGTGGTCAGGCGCGCCACCAGCAGCAGCGCGGCGATGCCCGCGCACAGCCCGCTCAGCGCGTAGGCGAGCACGATGTAGCGCGCCACCGGCAGGCCGGCCAGGCGCGCTGCCTCCGGGTTGCCGCCGATCGCGAGCAGGTCGCGGCCGAGGCGCGTGCACGACAGCAGCGTCTGGCACGCCGCCAGGAGCACGAGCATGACAAGGAACGACAGCGGGATCGCCGGCAGCGCCACCCACTCCTGCACGCCGAGCGCGGCGCCGATGTCGAAGTAGGTCTCCAGGCCGACGATCCAGGGGTCGCTGATCGGCGTCGTCGACAGCGCCGGCACGAGCTGCCGCCCCGAGATCGCGAACACGAGGCCGCGGTAGGCGGCCAGCGTGGCCAGCGTGGCGATGAACGGCTGCAGCCGCAGGCCGACCACGAGCAACCCGTTGAGCGTGCCGGCCAGCGTGGCCGCGGCCACGGCCAGTGGCAGCACGGCCCAGCCGGGCAAGTGCAGGATCAGCGACGCATCGAACGCCACCATGCCGGCCAGCGCGACGATGGCACCCACCGAGAGGTCGATGCCGCGCAGCAGGATCGCGAACGTCTGCCCCATGGCGACGATGGCGACGAACGCGTAGCCGGCCATCAGGTTCTCCACGTTGCCGGCCGTCGCGAAGCGCGGCGCCGCGACGCTGAAGAACGCGAAGGTCAGCGCGAAGAACGCCGGCAGCGCGGCCGCACCCGGGCGGCGGAACAAACGCGCGCGTTCGCAGCTCACCAGCGCTGGCTGGGCTGGATCTGCTTGACGTTGTCGCGCGTGGCGATGACGTAGGGCATGAGCAGGCGCGCCTTCTTCTTCACCGCCGTCGCATGCACCTGGCCCGCGCCGAGCAGGGTCGCGATCGAGGCGGCGAAGCGGCCCTGCTGGAAGACGTCGGTGTACTGGGTGCCGGTGAGCTCGCCCTTCTCGATCGACTCCAACGCATCCTTCTCGCCGTCGTTGCCGAAGATGACCATCTTGCCGAGCAGGCCCTTGTCCTTGGCCACGTCGACGGCGCCCAGCGCCATCGAATCGTTGACGCCGTAGACGCCACCGAGGCCGGGCCGCGCGGCGAGGATGGTCGCGAGCACGTCCTGCGCCTTCTTGCGCGACCAGTCGGCCACCTGGTCGGCGACGATCTTGATGCCCGGGTGGTGCTTCTTCATGCCCTCGACGAAGCCGTTGGTGCGCTGGTCGCGGATGACGATGCCCGGCGGCGCGTTGAGGATCGCGACCTCGCCCTTGCCGCCCATCTTCTCGCCCATGGTGCGCGCGATGTCCATGGCGCCGAGGTAGTGGCTCATCTCGACGTGCGCGGCGTGTTCCGAGCTGGCGTCGATGTTCAGCGTGATCACCGAGATGCCGGCGCGCTTGGCCTTGTTGATCGACGGCGCCAGTGCGACGCTGTCGATCGGTTGCAGGAAGATCACCGAGGCGCCACCGTTGATGAGGGTGTCCATCAGGCTCACCTGCACCTCGACCTTGTTCTGGCCGTCGAGCAGCTTGTATTCGATGGACGGCTGCCCCTTCAGCACCTCCTCGAGGCCCTTGGACCAGGCGGCCGGCACGGTGTGCGGTTGCCACTGGATGAAGGCCATCTTCAGGGCCGGGCCGGCGGCGGCGGCGGCGCCGTTCAGGCCGAGCGAGCCGGTGCGCGCATCGTTGCCCCCGAGCAGCGCCACGGCGGCCGTGCCCAAGGTGGCCGAGGCCACCACGGCCTGCCGCATGAAGCCGCGCCGCGGCGCCTCTTGCGGCGCATCGAGATCATCGTCGTAGGCCAAGGCAGTCTCCTCGTTCACCCGTTGCCGGCCCCCGTCGAACCGACGGATTGGTCAGGCCGCATGGGTTAGAGTCTCAATTTGGCCTGACCACACGCGGGCGCACCTCCGGAGATTCCCTGAGAGCCCGTGAAGTCGCGGCGCGCGCTACGGCGCCAGCTCGAACAGCGCCGAGCCGTCGCCGTTGTCTTTCACCAGCCGCACCGTGGGCTGCCGCGGCAGGTGCGCGATGCCGCCGCTGCCGGCGCTGAAGCGCAGCTTCACGCCCGGCACCGGCCGGATGCGCCAGTTGCCGTCGGCCGCGGGCTCGATGCGGCCGGTCTCGCGCAGGTACGTGACCAGCGCCGCGCGGTTCTCGTCGGGTGCGTCGAGGATGACGTTGCCGCCGTCCAGCGCCGGGAAGTTGCCGCCGCCGTTGGCGCGGTAGTTGTTGGTGACGACGGCGAACGAGGCGCCCTCGTCGATGGCGCGCCCGTCGAAGCGCAGGTCGACGATGCGGTGCGCCTCGGGCGCGACGAGCTTGCCGCGGTTGTCGTAGCGGGCCGGCTGCGTCACGTCGATGCCGTAGCTGACGCCGTCGATCGAGTCGAAGTTGAAGCTCGGGAACGCGGTGTTGATCAGGTTCTGCTCGGCAGGCCCGGCCGGATCGATGCGATTGAACTGGCCGGCCGACATCTCGAGCCACTCGCGCACCTGCGCGCCGGTGAGCTTCACCACCTTCAGCGTGTTCGGATAGATGTACAGGTCGGCGACGTGCCGCAGCGCGATCGGGCCGACCGGAATGTCGGTGTAGTAGTTGTTCCCCTGGCGCCCGCCGGTCTTGAACGGCGCCGCCGCCGAGAGGACCGGCAGCGCCGCATGCGGCGTGCCCGCGAGCGCCTTCTTCGCGTAGGCGATCTGCGCCAGCGAGACGAGCTGCACGCTCGGGTCGTCGGCCACCTGCGCGAAGAAGCTGTGGATGGGGCTCGTCGTCTCGGCGATCTGCGCGCGCATCTGCGCCACGGTGGCGGCATGCTCTTCGGCCACCAGCGCGGCGATGGTGGCGTCGGCCTCGACGAGCGGCTTGCGGTTGGCGCGGTCCCACACGGCGCGCAGCTCAGCGCGCGCGTCGCTCACCTTCCACGTCGGGCCTGCCTTCTCGAGCGTCCTTTCGAGCACCAGGTCGATCACGCCCAGGTGGCTGCCCCAGAAGCCGGGCATCACCGCCGGCACGCCGTTGATCGTGCCGCGCGCCAGGTCCACCTTGGGGTGGGCGTTGAAGAAGCGGCCCGGGAATTCGCCGTGCGAGTGGCCGAAGAGCAAGGCGTCGACGCCCGGCACCTCAGCCAGCCGCGCGATGGCGTTCTCGGCGAAGAAGACGGTCTCGCCGCGCTCGAAGCCCGAGTGCGCGATGGCGACCACCACGTCGGCGCCGGCGGCCTTGACGCGCGGCACGAGCGCGCGCGCGGTCTCGGGGATGTCGCGCGCCACCACGCGGCCGAGCAGGTGCTGGCGGTCCCACTGCATCACCTGCGGCGGCACGAAGCCGACGACGCCGATCTTCAGCGTGTGCGTGGCGCCGGCCTCGTCGGTGAAGCGGCGCTCGAGGATGACGAAGGGCGTGAAGGCGCTTCTTGCATCCGAAGCCGCCTCCGAACCCGAACCGGCGGCCTTGCCGCCGCCGTCGTCGAGCACGATGTTGGCGTTGACATACGGAAAGCCGGCGCTCGCGATGGCGCGCTGCAGGAAGGGCAGGCCGTAGTTGAAGTCGTGGTTGCCGATGTTGGCCGCGTCGTAGCCGAGGGCGCGCATGACGCGGTGCGCCGGGTGCGGCTGGCCTTCGGCCGGCGGCCTGGTGCGCGCGACGTGGTCCCCGAGCGGGCTGCCCTGCAGCAGGTCGCCGTTGTCGAACAGCAGCACGTTGCGGGCTTCGGCGCGCGCCGCCTTGATGAGCGTGGCCGTCTTCGCGAGGCCGTATTCGTCGGTCGGCTTGTCCTGGTAGTAGTCGTGGTTCACCAGGTTCATGTGCAGGTCGGTGGTCTGCAGCAGCCGCAGCTTCAACGTCTGCCCCCGGGCCGCTTGCGACAAGACGAGCGTCAGGAAAAGAAGGGAAAACACCAACGCAAACGCGCGTGCGGGCCGAGCCGTCGCTCTCGGCCAGGGGGTGGAGGTCCTCAGCGGCATTCGTGGTCCCTTGCGTGCATGGCGTGTGGGGCGCGAGCGTAGCAAGTTCCGTCTCGGGAATCCGGTGCTCGGGGCGGTGCGCCAGGGGCGCGCGGAATCGCACCGCGTGAGTGCCATCCCGGCCGTGCTGCGCACTGGCACGGAGCCTTCGCGTGGCCACGCACGGTGTTGTACGGCGACGACTCGTCATGGCATCGCCATCGTGCGTTGCCAAAATGTTTCCGGGCATGGCAGGAGCCTTGCTTTGCCGATGGCACGCACAGTCGCGCCACGAGCGCCACCAACCACACCCGGAGGGACTCGACCGATGCACCCGCACGACACCTGGATGGGCTTCACCCGCACGGCGATGGCAGTCGCCGTGGCGATGGTGGCCGCGGCCCCCGCTCTTGCGCAGACGACCACCGCCGCCGTCGCCGGCCGCGTGGTCGATGTCGGTGGCCAGCCCGTGGCCGGCGCCACGGTGACCATCGTGCACGTCGAGTCCAAGGCCACCAGCAGCACCGTCACCGATGCCGAGGGCCGCTGGTCGGCGCGCGGCCTGCGGGTGGGCGGCCCCTACACCGTCACCGTCGCCAAGGGAGCCGACCGCGAGAGCCGCGAAGGGGTGTTCCTGGCCCTGAACGAGACGCTGGCGCTCGACCTGCAGCTCGGTGCGCCGGCGCGCCTGGTCATCACCGGCTCGCGCGTGCTGCTCGACCGCTTCGGCAGCGGCAACATGGGCGCGGGCACCGCCATCGGGGCCGGCCAGGTGGCGGCATTGCCCTCGTTCACCGGCAACCTGCAGGACCTGGCGCGCGTGGACCCGCGCATCTCGCAAACCGACAAGGAGCGCGGCGAGATCTCGGCGCTCGGCCAGAACAGCCGCTTCAACACGGTGACGATCGACGGCGTCAGCGTCAGCGACACGTTCGGCCTGGAGGCGAACAACCTGCCCACCTCCAAGCAGCCGATCTCGATCTACGCCATCCAGTCGCTGCAGGTCAACCTCGCCAACTACGACGTCACGCAGCGCGGCTACACCGGCGCCAACATCAACGCCGTCACCAAGAGCGGCACCAACGACTTCCACGGCACCGTCTACTACCGCTTCCGCAACCAGGACTGGGCCGGCCGCACCTACAACCGCAGCTCGGACACCTACAGCGATCCGCTGCCGTTCAAGGAAGTGCTGAGCGGCTTCGCGCTCGGCGGACCGATCGTGCCGGACAAGCTCTTCTTCTTCGTCGGCTACGAGGAGTTCAAGAGCTCGAAGGCGGGCGTGGACTTCGGGCCCGTGGGCAGCGGCATCACGAACGTCAACATCACGCCGGCGTCGATCGACGCGCTGCGCAGCGCTGCCGCCACCACCTGGGGCATAGACCTCGGCACCATCGACAGGCCGGCCAACACCTTCCTCTCGGTCAAGGACGCGCTCGTGAAGCTCGACTGGTCCATCAGCGAGCAGCAGCGCGCTACGCTGCGCTACACACGCACCGAGCAGAGCGAGCCGTTCTTCCCCGACAACGGCACGCGCGCGCTCAGCCTCACCTCGCACTGGTACGACCAGAAGAAGACCCTCGACACCACCGTGGCGCAATGGTTCGCCGACTGGACGCCGAGCTTCAGCACCGAGGCGCGCCTGTCGTACCGCGACTACGCGAGCGAGCCGCAGAACCGCTCGCAGCTGCCGCTGATGGCGTTCGACTTCGGCGGCGCCGGCACCGGGCAGGAGCGCACGCTCTTTACCGGCACCGAGCGCAGCCGGCACTTCAACAAGCTGTTCACGAAGACCTGGGACGCCTTCGGCGGCGCCACCTGGACGCTGGGCGACCACGAGCTGCGCCTGGGCGGCGAGTACAGCCAGAACAAGATCTACAACGCCTTCCTGCAGGACGCGTACGGGCAGTACAAATTCCAGTGCGACAACGCGTTCACCTACACGACGACCACGCTGACCGGTGGAAGCTGCGCCACCGCGACGGCGGCCGAGTGGCAGGCGGCGGTGCTCGAGAACTTCACCCTCGGGCGCGCCACCTCGTACCAGGCGCAGCTGCCGCTGCCGGGCAAGACGCTGGGCGACGGCGTCGCCGGCTGGCAGCTCAACAACTACGGCCTCTTCGCGCAGGACACCTGGAAGCCGATGCCCAAACTCTCGCTCAGCCTGGGCGCGCGCGTGGACATCATCGACATGCCCGACCAGCCGATCGCCAACGCCGCCGCGGGCGCGGCCGTGGTGCCAGGCACCGTGACCGGGCTGGGCACCGGCACGCGCCAGACGGGCGGCTTCGGCTACGACAACACGGTCACGCCCGACGGCGACACGCTCGTGCAGCCGCGCCTGGGCTTCAACTGGGATCTCGGCGACAAGGAACGCAAGCTGCAGCTGCGCGGCGGCCTGGGCCTGTTCCAGGGTGCGGCGGCCAACGTCTGGATCTCCAACCCCTATTCCAACACCGGGGTGGCGATGGCGTTCTACGGCTGCGGCACGAGCGCCGAGCTCACCGGCGGCACGAACAACCGCGCCGCCTGTGCGACCACCGGCGTCTTCAACCCCAACATCGGTGCGCAGCCGGCGCTGGGCACGAACCCGGCGTCCAACGTCGACTTCCTCGACCCGAGCCTGACTCAGCCCTCGGTGTGGAAGATGAACCTCGCCATCGACGCCGAGCTGCCCTGGTTCGGCCTCGTCGCCGGTGCCGAGCTGGTGCACACGAAAGTGAAGAACGGCATCTACTACCAGCACCTGAACCTCGGCCCCGCCACGGGCACGGGCTCGGACGGCCGCCCGCTCTTCTACAACGCCAACGGCTACAACACCAACTGCTGGAGTGCTGCGGGCGCGGTGACCAGCACCGCGGCCGGCTGCGGCGGCACCGTCACCTCGCGCGCGCTGAACAACTCGGGCTTCGGCAACGTGATGCTCGCCACCGGCACCGGCAAGGGCGGCGGCGATGCGCTCACGCTGGCGCTGGCGCAGCAGCCGGCGCCGGGCCTGCTGTGGCAGCTGGCCTACACGCGCACGAGCGCCAAGGAGGTGAGCCCGCTCACCTCGTCGGTGGCGTTCTCGAACTGGGCGGCGCGCTCGGTGTTCAACCCGAACGAGGAAGTGGCCGCCGACTCGGCCTACCTCGTGCGCGACCGCGTCAACGCCACGATGAGCTTCTCGCGCGCCATCTTCAACGAATACAAGACGACCTTCGGCCTCACCTACGAAGGCCGGCGCGGCAAGCCCTACAGCTGGACCTACTACAACGACCTCAACGGCGACGGCTCGGCCGGCAACGACCTGATGTACGTCCCGAGCGCGCCGGGCTCCGGCGAGGTGGTGTTCGCCGGCGGCGCGGCCGAGGAGGCGCGCTTCTGGGACATCGTCAACACCTACTCCGAGCTGAGCGGCGCGCGCGGCGGTGTCGTCTCGCGCAACAGCGGCCGCTCGCCGTGGGTGAACACGATCGATCTGCGCATCGCGCAGGAGTTGCCCGGCTTCACGAGCGGGCACAAGGCGCGCGTCAAGCTGGACATCCTCAACTTCGGCAACTTCCTGAACCCGCGCTACGGACACACCGACGAGGTGGCGTTCCAGTCCGCCGGCGGCCAGGCACGCAGTTTCGTCAACTACAAGGGCCGGACCGCGGACGGCCGCTACATCTACAGCCTCGGTGCGCTCGAGGACCTGACGACGCGCCAGGCCAAGGGCGAGAGCCAGTGGGCGGCGCAGCTGACGTTCGAGTACGAGTTCTGAGTAGCTTGCGGCGGCACGCTGCTCGGGGAGCGCGCTGGGCGTGCGAAGTCGGTGGCGCCGAAGGGCTGCGCGCGCCTGCCCGCAGTGATCAATACGTGATTCGCACCGAAGCCGCACTGCGAACGGCCTCGCCGTGAAAGACGGCCTCGATGTTGTTGCCATCGGGGTCCAGCACGAACGCCGCGTAGTAGCCAGGGTGGTAGGTGCGTTCGCCGGGAGCACCGTTGTCCCGGCCACCGTGCGCCATCGCGGCCTGGTAGAAGGCATCCACCATCGCCCGGTCCTGCGCCTGGAACGCGATGTGATGCCGCCCGGTGAGCGGGCCTTGCACCTCCTCGCTGGCAGGCGACCCAATGAACAGTTCGTCTGCCCAGAGGTTGTGTTCATCGCTGCCGCCGATGGGGATCTTCAGTGCACCGAAGACGGCGGTGTAGAAGGCCTTGCTGGCGGCAAAGTCCCGAACCACCATCCCGATGTGGTCGATCAAGCGGCCGGTATGCCGTTCTCTCGTCGCCATGTAACGCTCCTGGAAGTCGAGGTTCTCACACCTTGCCGCGGCGCCGCGGCGCTCGCTGCAAGCCCTGCTCGGGCAGCGCCAGCCGCATCTCGCTCTTGATCTCCTTCAGCACGATGGCGCTGCGCACGTGCGTGATGCCCGGCAGCTTGAACATCGTCTCGTGCAGCAGCTGGTCGTAGCTCTTGATGTCGGGCACGAGCACGCTCATCACGTAGTCGCTCTCGCCGGTGGTGGCGTGGCACTGCACGATGGGCGCCGCGGCGGCCACGGCGCGCTCGAACTGGCGCACGGTGACTTCGCTGTGCTGGGCCATGTTGGCCTCGACGATGACGCGCAGGCCGAGGCCGATCTTCTCGGTGTCGACGATGGCCGTGTAGCCGCGGATCACGCCCGCGGCCTCCATGTCCTTGATGCGCTTCCAGCAGGGGCTGGCGGACAGGCCCACCTTGTCGGCGATCTGCTGGATGGTCTGGCGCGCGTCGCGCAGCAACTCGGCGAGGATGGCGAGGCTGTACTTGTCGAGCGAAGGGTCGAGGGTGGTCTTCTCGGGCATGGCGCTTTCGGCGAAGGATTTGCTGCGATACCGACGCCGGCAGGGTGATTCGGACAGCATATTCTGATGTTGCGGAGATAACCTCCCGCAGCGCGCGACGCGCCCGCCCCCGACCGCGCCTGGAGCCCGCCATGACTGAAGCGCCGAACCCGCCCACCTCGCCCACCTCTCCCACTTCTCCCACCTCTGCCACTTCTTCCCCCTCTCCGCTCGTCCGCCCGAATGCCCAGCTCGCCGACGCGCTGTGGGCCACGTCGGGTGCCGTCTACCTCACCGGCACGCAGGCGCTGCTGCGCATCCTGCTCATGCAGCGCGCGCGCGATGCGGCGGCCGGCCTCGACACGCGAGGCTTCATCAGCGGCTACCGCGGCTCGCCGCTCGGTGCGGTGGACCAGGCGGTGTGGAAGGCCGGCGCCAGGTTCACCGAGCAGGGCATCCGCTTCCTGCCGGCCATCAACGAGGAGCTCGCCGCCACCGCGGTGCTCGGCACGCAGCGCGTGCAGAGCGACCCCGAGCGCGTTGCCGAAGCCGTCTTCGCGATGTGGTACGGCAAAGGCCCGGGCGTCGACCGCGCCGGCGACGCCATCAAGCACGGCAACGCCTACGGCAGCTCGCCGCAGGGCGGCGTGCTCGTCGTGGCCGGCGACGACCACGGCTGCGTCTCCTCGTCGATGCCGCACCAGAGCGACCTCGCCTTCCAGGCCTGGCACATGCCGGTGCTCTCGCCGGCCAACGTGGCCGACATGATCGAGTTCGGCCTCTACGGCTATGCGCTCAGCCGATACAGCGGCAACTGGGTCGGCTTCACGGCGCTGAGTGAAGTGGTCGAGAGCGCGGCCACGGTGGACCTCGACGAGATTCAGCGGCGCGCCGGGCGCTGGCAGGGCGCCGACGCCGTGCGCGCAAGCACCGGCGACGTACCGCCGGCCGACGGGCTCCACTACCGCTGGCCCGACCTGCCTTCGCTGCGCATCGAGACGCGCGCGCTCGACAAGCTCGCCGCGGTGGCCGCCTTCGCGCGCGTGAATTCGATCGACCGCGACATCGTGGTCTCGCGCGAGGCACGCGTGGGCATCGTCACCGCGGGCAAGGCGCACCTCGACTTCATGGAGGTGCTGCGGCGCCTCGAAATCACGCCGGCCGAGCTGGCCGCACACGGCGTGCGCGTCATGAAGCTCGGGCTCACCTTCCCGATCGAGACGACGCGCATGCAGGCCTTCGCGCAAGGGCTCGAGCAGATCCTCGTCATCGAGGAGAAGGGGCCGGTGGTCGAGCAGCAGATCAAGAACCTCTTCTACAACGCGCCGGCCGGGGTGCGACCGCGCGTGCTGGGCAAACGCGACGAAGAGGGTCGCCCGCTCGTCTCGCCGGCCGGCGAGCTGCGCCCGTCGCGCCTCATCGAGGTCGTCGCGGCCTGGCTCGCCAAGCACGACGCGGCGCTCGACCGCCGCCACCACGTGCGCGACTTCACGCCGCCCGAGCTGCTCAGCAACGCCGGCGACGCCGTGAAGCGCCAGCCCTACTTCTGCGCCGGCTGCCCGCACAACACGAGCACCAAGGTGCCCGAGGGCTCGCGCGCGGCGGCCGGCATCGGCTGCCACTTCATGGCCAGCTGGATGGACCGCAGCACGGCCGGCCTCATCCAGATGGGCGGCGAGGGCGTCGACTGGGTCAGCCACTCGATGTTCACGAAGGTGCCGCACATCTTCCAGAACCTCGGCGACGGCACCTACTACCACTCGGGCTATCTCGCCATCCGCCAGGCGGTGGCGGCCAACGCCACGCTCACCTACAAGATCCTCTTGAACGACGCGGTGGCGATGACCGGTGGCCAGCCGGTGGACGGCGTGATCAGCGTCGACGCCATCGCGCGGCAGGTGGAGAGCGAGGGTGTCAAGCGCGTGGCGGTGCTCTCCGACGACATCGACAAGTACGCCGCGATCAAGGGCCACTTCCCGCCCGGCACCACCTTCCACGGCCGTGAACATCTCGACGCCGTGCAGCGCGAGCTGCGCGAGGTGCGCGGCGTCACCGTGCTCATCTACGAACAGACCTGCGCCGCCGAGAAGCGGCGCCGGCGCAAGAAGGGCGAACTCGAGGATCCGGCCCGGCGCCTCTTTATCAACGAGGCGGTGTGCGAAGGCTGCGGCGACTGCGGCGTGCAGAGCAACTGCGTCGCCGTGCTGCCGCACGAGACGGCGTTCGGCCGCAAGCGGCGCATCGACCAGACGGCGTGCAACAAGGACTACTCCTGCGCCAAGGGCTTCTGCCCGAGTTTCGTCAGCGTCAGTGGCGGCATGCCGCGCCGGCACTCGGGCATCCTCGGCCGCGACCGCGCCGCCTTCGAGCGCGCGGTGGCGGCGCTGCCGCTGCCCGAGCGCTGGCACTGGACAGGCCCTTACGACCTGCTCGTCACCGGCGTCGGCGGCACGGGTGTCGTGACGGTCGGCGCGCTGGCGGCGATGGCCGCGCACCTCGACGGCCATTCGGCGAGCGTGCTCGACTTCATGGGCTTCGCGCAGAAGGGCGGCTCGGTGCTGAGCTTCGTGCGCCTGGCCGACAAGCCCGAGCGGCTGAACCAGGTGCGCATCGACGCGCAGCAGGCCGACGCCATCCTCGCCTGCGACCTCGTCGTCGGCGCCAGCCCCGAGGCGCTGCTGACGGTGCGGCACGGCCGCACGCGCACCCTCGCCAACGAGCATCCGATCCCCGTCGCCGAGAGCGTGCGCAACCCCGATGCCGACCTGCGCGTGGCGGCGATGATGGACAAGCTGCGCTTCGCCGCCGGCGCAGACCGCGTCGAGACCTTCGATGCGCAGGCGCTGGCCACCGACTTTCTAGGCGACACGGTGACGGCCAACGTGCTCGCGCTCGGCTTCGCCTGGCAGCGCGGCCTGGTGCCGGTGAGCCTGCCGGCGCTGCAGCGCGCGATCGAGCTGAACGGCGTGGCCGTCGAGGCGAACAAGCTCGCCTTCGCGCTCGGCCGCCTTGCCGCTGCCGACCCCGCGGCCTGCGAGCGCTTGCGCGAAGGCCACGCCGACGAGCCGGTGCCCGAGGAGACGCTCAACGCGTTCATCGAGCGCCATGCCGCGCACCTGACGGCGTGGCAGGACGCGGCCTGGGCCGCCCGCTACCGCAAGACGGTGGCGGCGGCGCGCGAGCGCGAAGTGCAGCTCGGCGCGGATCCGTTGTTGCCCTTCACGCGCGCCGTCGCGGCGAGCCTCGGCAAGCTGATGGCCTACAAGGATGAATACGAGGTGGCGCGGCTGTACACCGACGGCAGCTTCGCGCGGCAGCTGCACGAGCAGTTCGAAGGCGAGCTGAAGCTCGAGTACCACATGGCGCCGCCGCTGATCGCCAAGCCGGGGCCGAACGGCGAGCCGCCGAGGAAGGTGCGGCTCGGCGCCTGGATGCTGCCGGCGATGAAGTGGCTGGCGCGCGGCAAGCGGTTGCGCGGCACGGCGCTCGACGTCTTCGGCCGCACCGAGGAGCGGCGCATGGAGCGCGAGTCGATCGAACGATTCGAGGCGCGCGTGGCGGAGCTGTTGCCGCAACTCGATCAGGAGAACCTCGCGGTGGCGGTGCAGGTGGCGCAGGTGCCGCTCGCCATGCGCGGCTACGGGCACGTGAAGCTCGCGAACGTGGCTCTGGCGCGCACGCGCGAGGCGGAGTTGCTGCATCGGCTGGATGCGGCGCGTTATCCGGCACCGCCGCGGGTGGCGCAGGCGGGGCAGTTCAAGGGGGTGGTGGTGACGGCGGGGCGGTAGCTTCTCCGGCGACTGTCTGCTCATACCCTACCCAGGTGCCCTGGCGCCGCTCACGGCGGAAACCCGGGGCTTACACTGCACTCCGCCATGGGCGCCAACGAACAACCCGTCGTGCTGCAGCGCCACCGCGTGACGGTGGGCGAGTACTACCGCATGGCCGAAGCGGGCATCCTTGCGCCCGACGCGCGTGTCGAGTTGGTCGAGGGGGAGGTGATCGACATGGCGCCGATGAAGAGCGCGCACGCGTGGGCCTTGAATCAGCTGGCAGCCAAGCTGCACGAGGCCGCGCGTGGGCGTGCCGTCGTCACCTGCCAGACGCCCCTGACCCTCGGCACGCACTCCGAGCCCGAGCCGGACCTGATGCTCGTGCGCAATCGCCCCGAGGGATACGCGACGCAACACCCCGGCCCCGCCGACGTGCTGCTGCTCATCGAGGTGGCCGACAGCTCGCTCGAATACGACCGCCAGGTGAAGATGCCGCTGTACGCGCGGCACGGCATCGCCGAGGCCTGGATCGTCGATCTGGCAAATCGGCAGGTCCGCTTCTTCCGCCGCCCGGCCGGCGAGGCCTACGCCGACATCACCGCTACCGAGACACCCGGCTCCACCGCGGTGGGCGCGCTGCCCGGCCTGACGGTGGATCTGAGCGGCCTGTTCGGCTGAGAGCCTGTGAACGAATCATCCACACCCGCTCGCCACGCCAGAAGGCGCCGGCTCGTCGTTGCAAATGCTCGCCATGTCGCCGGACATGACTGCGCTTTGCGCCTAGATCCAACGCCTTCTGGCGCGCCGCTCGGGCGCGGCTGATTCATTCACAGGCTCTGAGAGCTGCGCGGCCTCGGGCCGTTCCAGGGGAGGCGGCGACGCCGGTCGGCAGGGTTCTCTCGCGAACGCGATCCGCCGCCATCCGGTAAGCAGCCCGTCAGCCCGCCTTCTCGCCAAAGGCCCGCGGCTCTTCGGGCTCACCCGCACCGCCCGCCGGTTGCAGCTCGCACTGCCACCACCCCACATCGCGCCACGCGCCAAACTTGAACCCGATGCTGCGATACACGCCCACCAGCTTGAAGCCCACGGACTCGTGCAGCGCAACGCTCGCGTCGTTGGGCAACGTGATGCCGGCGCAGGCCTGGCGATAGCCGAGGGCACCGAGCTCCTCGAGCAGGCGGCGATACAGGCGTTGCCCCACCTTCTGCCCGCGGCAGTCCTCGCGCACATAGGCCGTGACGTTGACCGCCCAGCGATAGGCGGCGCGCTCCTGGTGGGCGCTGGCGTAGACATAGCCGTTGACGCGGCCGGCATCGTCTTCGCCCACGAACCACGGGAAGCGCGCGAGTGTTCCGGTGATGCGGCGTTCCATCTCCGCCACCGTGGGCGGCTCGACCTCGAACGAAATGGGCGTGTGCAGCACGATGGGCGCGTAGATCGCCTGCACGGCGGCGGCGTCCTGCGGCGTGGCGGTGCGGATCTTCATGGCCGCATTTTCTTGGCTTTCACGGGGCCGCGCGGGTCGCGCGGGTGGAGTCGCCACCTCAGGGCCGCGCCCGTGTGTCGAGATAGCATGCCGCCCCGTTTCGAGACCGGATCAGGAGGATTGAATGACCTTGTTCGACCGCGCCCTTGCGCGCACTTCGATGGTGCTGGCTGCCCTCGTCGGTGCCGCCGTGGTGGCCGGATGCGCCACGGTGGGCGGTGCGCCCGAGATCTTCGCGAGCCGCGAGGCGCATGCGCCGAGCCGCGACGAGATCTGGTTCGTCTTCCTCGAGTCGGGCAAGACCGGCTTCAGCGAACGCAGCGCGCTCGAGGTCATGCAGCGCGGCCACATCGCGAACTTCCAGCGCCTCTTCGGCGAGAAGAAGCTCTTCGCCGCCGGGCCACTGAAGGATCCCACCGAATTCAAGCGCGGCATCGTCATCGTCAAGGCACCGTCGCAGCAGGTGCTGGCCGACTACTTCCAGCCTGACCAGTACGTGCGCGAGGGCTACCTGAAACTCAACGCCGTGCCCGCGCTCGTCAACAAGCCGCTGGCCACCGAGGGCATCGACAGCACGGCCATCGAGGAAGGGCGCATCGTGCAGTTGATGCGCGGCGACAGGACCCTGTCCACCGGCGACGCGGCGGCGCAGCGCGCGATGCTGGAGCGCCTCGTGGACCAGGGCTCGTTCGGCGCCTGGTACACGCTCGAGGCGGGGCCGGTGGCCGAGGTGCTGTTCAGCCGCAACAAGGACGAGCGCGTGCTGCAGGCGGCACTGGCCGGCCTGCCCGCCGTGAAGGGCGGTGCGCCGGTGGCCGTGTGGGGCCAGTGGTTCGCCAAGGGCGTGCTGAAGTAGCTTGCGTGATCAACGCCCGGGCGGCAGGGACGGCTGATGAGGCCGGTGGGGCTGATGGGGCTGATGGGGCCGGTGGGGCCGGGAGGGCGAAGACCGCGTCGTGATGAGCGCCAGCAAGGCGCCGACGACCCGGTTCACGGTGCCGCGATGCGCGGCCGTGAAGGTGAAGGCGTTGCGCACCCAGGCATCGCGCCGTGGGTCGCCGGCCAGGCCCACGGCGCGCGCCACCGCCTGCCGCATGTCGGGCAGGCGCTCGGCGGCGCCGGCCGCGATGGCGAGTTCGGCGACGTTCTCGTGCTCGCTCGTGTGCGGCCCCATCAGTACCGGGCAGCCGCAGGCCGCGGCCTCGATGAGGTTCTGGCCGCCATGCTTGGGCTTGAAGCTGCCGCCGAGCAGGGCGACGTCGGCCATGCCGTAGTACATCGCCATCTCGCCCACCGAGTCGCCTAGCCACACGTCGGCCCTTCGCACCTCCTCGGGCGGCAGGCGGCTCCAGTTCGAGCGGCGCCTGAGCATGAAGCCGTGTTCGCGCACCGCGAAGCCCACCTGCGCGAGCCGGCGGGCGCGCCGCGGCACGATCACCAGCAGCGGGCGCGGCGCGGGCATCGCCTTCCAGGCTTCGAGCAGCAGGTCCTCTTCGCCTTCGCGCGTGCCGGCCGCCAGCACCACCGGCCGTGCCACCGCGTGCCGCCACTCGAGGCCGCGCGCGACGAGCTTGAGCGGCGGCTCGACGTCGAACTTCAGGTTGCCGAAGACGCGCACCTGCTGCGCGCCGGCCTTGGCCAGGCGCTGCGCATCGGCGTTGCTCTGCGCCAGCACGAGCGCCAGGCTGCGGAAGCCCGGCGCCAGCAGCGCGCGGCGCCGCTGCGCCGCCTGCAGCTCGGGCGCGGAGAGGCGTGCGTTGGCCATCATCACCGGCACGCCGGCGTGCGCCGCGCGGCGCAGCAGGTTGGGGCGCGGCAGGCGCTCCATCAGCACGCCCACGCGCGGCTGGTGCCGCTTGAAGAAGCGGCCCGTCGCGCCCGGCGTGTCGAAGGGCAGCCAGGCCTGCACGTCGCCGGGCTTGAGCAGCGCGCGGCCATCGGCGCGGCCCTCGGCCTCGCCGTGCGTGATGAGGTAGCGCCAGCTCGGGTTGAGCTTGCGCAGCTCGGCCACGAGCACGGCCACCTCCTGCACCTCGCCTGTCGTCTGCGCATGCAGCCACAGCGCCCCCGGCTGCGCGCGGGCGCCGCCCCAGGCGAGCCGCTCGTGCCAGCGCAGCCGCCAGCCGCGGTGCTCGCGGCCGCGCCACCACAAATGCGCGAGCCGCGCCGGCACCGCGAGCAGCGTCAGCGCCGAGTGGGTCCAGCGCGCGAAGGTGGGGATCAAGAGGCGGCGAGGGCCCGCGAGGGCCGACGATCGATCGGACTGGAGCTGGGCCAGCGCTGGGCCAGCGCTGGGTTGGCACGGGCCGCGATTCTAGGAAGCGACCCTCGCACGCGCCGGGCGCGCCGGGCATGCTCGCATTGACAGGCAGGGTCCACCGCCAAGAATCACCGGGACCATCCCCTATCCGCAAATCGGGAGCTGCCCATGCCGCGATCCGACCGGCGCCCTGCCGCCCCCACGCAAGGCCGCCGCAGCTTCGCCGCCGCTGCGCTGGCCACCCTCCTGCTCGGCCTGCCGGCTGGCGTGCTCGCGCAGGCGCTGTCTTGGCCCGACAAGCCGGTGCGCTTCGTCGTGCCCTATCCGCCGGGCGGCGGCACCGATGTCATCGCGCGCATCGTGCACGAGCGATTCCAGGCCGTGCTCGGCCAGCCCGTCGTCATCGAGAACAAGGGCGGCGCCGGCGGCTCGGTGGGCACCGAGGTCGTGGCGAAGGCCGCACCCGACGGCTACACGGTGCTGTTCACGCTCAGCTCGCACACCATCAACCCGGCCATCTACCCGAAGCTCGGCTTCGACACGGTGCGCGACTTCGAGGCCGTGGGCACGGTGGCTTCGCTGCCGCAGCTCCTGGCGGCACACCCGTCGGTGCCGGCCAATACGCTGCCCGAGCTCATCGCGCTGGCCAAGGGCAAGCCGGGCTCGCTGTCGTTCGCCTCGGTGGGCAACGGTTCGCCGGGGCATCTGGCCGGCGAGCTCTTCAAGCTGCGCTCCGGCACGGTGATGACGCACATCCCCTACAAGGGCGGCGGCCCTGCCGTCACCGACGTCATGGGCGGCCAGGTGCCGCTCTTGTGGGTGAGCATCCCGGCCGCGGCGCAGCACGTGAAGAACGGCAAGCTGAAGGCGCTGGCCGTCTCGACCCTCAAGCGCAGCGCCGCCTTCCCCGACGTGCCGACGGTCAGCGAAGCAGGCGGCCCGGCGCTCGCCGGCTTCGAGGTCGACAGCTGGTATGCGATGTTCGTGCCGGCCAAGACACCGAAGGCGGTGATCGAGCGGCTGAACAAGGCGCTGAACCAGGTGCTCGCCGACGCCGGCGTGCGCGAGAAGCTGCTCGCGCAAGGCAGCGAAGGCGTGGGAGGTACGCCCGAGGCGCTGGCCAAGGTGGTGGCCGACGAGCTGCCCAAGTGGGCGCGGCTCGTGAAGGACGCCAACATCAAGCTGGAGTAGGCTCATTGGGCTCATCAGGCCCCATCGTTCGACCTGCAATGCCTGCCAGTGATCCCGCCCGCTCCGTCGCTCCCGGTTTGACCGGGCGCATCGCCGCCCTCGTGGCGCGCGCGCGCGCCGCGCAGCGCATCGCCGAGGGCCACGACCAGGCGCGCACCGACGAGCTCGTCGCCGCCGCCGGCTGGGCGATCATGGAGCCGGCGCGCAATCGCGAGCTCGCCGAACTCGCCGTCGCCGACACCGGCATCGGCAACGTCGAAGACAAGGTGCGCAAGAACCACCGCAAGACGCTCGGCCTGCTGCGCGACCTGCAGGGCGCGAGGTCGGTCGGCGTGATCGCCGAGGATCCGGCACGCGGCCTCGTCGAGATCGCGCGGCCGGTGGGCGTGGTGTGCGCGGTGACGCCTTCCACCAACCCGGCCGCGACGCCGGCCAACAAGATCATCAATGCGCTCAAGGGCCGCAACGCGGTGATCGTGGCCCCGTCGCCCAAGGGCTGGGCGACGGCGGAGCGCCTGATCGAGTTCGTGCATGCGCAGTTTCACCGCATCGGCGCACCGCGCGACCTCGTGCAGCTGCTGCCGGCACCGGTGGACAAGGCCGGCACGCTGGAGCTCATGCGCCGGTGCGACCTGGTCGTGGCCACCGGCAGCCAGGCCAACGTGCGCGCGGCATATGCGAGCGGCACGCCGGCCTTCGGCGTCGGCGCGGGCAACGTCGCGGCGATCGTCGATGAGTCGGCTGAAGCCGACGCTGACATCGAAGCGGCGGCCGAGCGCATCACGCTCAGCAAGACCTTCGACAACGCGACCAGCTGCTCGTCGGAGAACAGCCTCGTGCTGCTCGACGCCGTCTACGACCGTGTCGTCGCGGCGCTGCGCCGGCGCGGCGCCGCCTTGCTCGATGCCGCGCAGCGCGCTCGGCTGCAGGCACTGATGTGGCCCGAGGGCAAGCTCTCGCCGGCCGTCATCGGCCAGTCGGCCGCCGTGATCGCCGGGCGCGCCGGCCTCGCCGAGGCCGCGGCGGCGAAGCCGAGCATGCTGCTCGTCGAGGAGTCCGCCAACGCCATCGGCGCCGGGCACCCGTTCTCGGGCGAGAAGCTGAGCCCGGTGCTGGCGCTGTACCGGGCCGCCGACTTCGACGAAGCCGCGCGCATCGTCGAGCGCCTCTATGCCTGGCAGGGCGCCGGCCACTCGGTGGGCCTGCACAGCCGGCGGCCCGAGCGCGCGCTGCAGCTCGGCCTCGCGCTGCCGGTTGCGCGCGTCATCGTCAACCAGGCGCATTGCATCGCCACCGGCGGCAGCTTCGACAACGGCTTGCCGTTCTCGCTCAGCATGGGTTGCGGCACCTGGGGGCGCAACAACTTCTCCGACAACCTGACCTACCGGCACTACCTCAACATCACGCGCATCGCGGTGCCGATTGCTGAAAACGTGCCGAGCGAGGCGCAGGTCTTCGGCGCCTTCTTCGCGAAGTACGGCCGCGGCCCGTGAGGGGCACGTGAGCGGCAAGTGAGCGCGAAGTGAGCGCGAAGTGAGCGCGAAGTGAGCGGCAAGTGAGCGCCCCACGCGTCGCAAGTGAGCGACAGGCGAGCGGCGCCGCACCGGCCGCGGCTGCGCCGGCCTCGGTGCACGAGCTGATCGAGCGCGCCGCGGCGCGCTGGCCGGACGCGACCTACGCGCTCGACGCTGAAGGGCGGCACGCGCTGAGCTTCGCCGCGCTGGCCGGCGGGTGCCGGGCGGTGCAGCAGCGGCTGCGCGCACTCGGCAGCGCGCCTGGCGACACCGTCTCGCTCGTGATGCCCAATGGCCTGGCGACCTTGCAGCTGCTGCTCGGCGCCATGCACGGCGGTTGGTGCGTCAACCCGGTCAACCTGCTCTCGCAGCCCGAGCAGATGCGCTACGTGCTCGCGCACTCCGACTGCAAGGTGGTGTTGGTGGCGCCGGAGTGGGAGGCGCCGGTGCGTGAGCTGCTGCAAGGCGCGGGGCGGCCGATTGCGCTGGAGGTCGTCGATCCGGCGGCGGCGCTGCCGGCGGCGGCTGTCCGCTCAGGTGCACCGTCGGACCCTCCCTCGCACGACGTGGTGGCCCTGCTCATGTACACCTCGGGCACCACCGGCCAGCCCAAGGGCGTGATGCTGACGCAAGCCAACCTCGCGGCCAATGCGCGCGCCATCAGCGCCGAGCACGGCCTCGGGCCGGGCGACCGCGTGCTCGGCGTGCTGCCGCTCTATCACATCAACGCCTTCGCGGTGACGATGCTGGCGCCGCTCGCGCATGGCGGCAGCGTCGTGCTGCCGCCGAAGTTCTCGGCGACGCAGTTCTGGGCGCAGGCCGTCGCGCGCGGCTGCACGTGGATCAACGTCGTGCCGACGATGATCGCCTACCTGCTCGAGGGCGCTGAACGCGAGGGCGTGCCGCCGCGCGAGTCGCTGGCGCGCATCCGCTTCTGCCGCAGCGCCAGCAGCGCGCTGCCGCCCGAGCACCACCGCGCCTTCGAGGCGCGGTTCGGCATCGGCATCATCGAGACGATGGGCCTCACCGAGACCGTGGCGCCTTCGTTCAGCAACCCGCTGGATGCGGCGGCGCGCAAGATCGGCTCGGTCGGCCGCGCCTCGGGTTGCGAGGCGCGCATCATCGGCCGCGACCTGCGCCCCCTGCCCGACGGCGAGACGGGCGAGCTCGCCATCCGCGGCCCGAACGTCATGCGCGGCTACTACAAGAACCCCGAGGCGACGGCCGCGGCCTTCACGCCCGACGGCTGGCTGCGCACCGGCGACCTCGGCCACCGCGACGCCGACGGCTTCTTCTTCGTCACCGGCCGCATCAAGGAGCTCATCATCAAGGGCGGCGAGAACATCGCGCCGCGCGAGATCGACGAGGCGCTGCTCGCGCACCCCGCCGTGCTCGACGCGGCCGCCGTCGGCATGCCCGACCCGCGTTACGGCCAGGAGATCCTGGCCTGCGTGGTGCTGCGCGCGGGGCATGCGCCCGACGCGGCCACCGAGGCGGCGCTGCGCGCGCATTGCGCCGAGAAGCTCGGCCGCTACAAGACGCCGAAGGTCCTGCGCTTCGTGGGCGAACTGCCGCGCGGGCCCTCGGGCAAGGTGCAGCGGCTGAAGCTGCTCGACGAGCCCGCACGCGCCGGGTGACGGAGGCTGACGGGGACTGACGG
This sequence comes from Burkholderiales bacterium, assembly GCA_016223165.1. Classification (GTDB taxonomy): domain Bacteria; phylum Pseudomonadota; class Gammaproteobacteria; order Burkholderiales; family Burkholderiaceae_C; genus Rubrivivax. The sequence continues at coordinate 355,508 of JACRPO010000009.1, read as the reverse complement.
GGGCCGGCGGAGCTGCGCGAGCCTGACGCCGGCGCCGCTGCCTGCGTCAGCCGCGCCTGCGCCTCGGCGCCGGCTCAACACGATCGCGGCGGCCAGGCCGGCGGATGGCTGCCCGGCGGCATCGAAGGGCGAACCCATTTCGCCGGCGTCGCCGACAGGCGCGCCGCATGCCGCACGGCGACGAGGCGGCCGAAGCCGCTCGCGCTCTCTTCCATCGCGCCTTCGAACGAGGGCCAGGTGGCGCGTGGCCCGTCGGCGAGGCGGCCGAGGCTCGCGAGCCAGCGCCCCACGCCGGCCAGCGCCACGCGCACCAGCCAGCTGCCGCCTTCGCGCCGCTGCCGGTGCAGCGCCGCCAGCGCGCCGAAAGCGAGCAGGTAGCCGGCCCCGAAGTCCAGCGCCTGCAGCGGCAGCGCGCGCGGCGCGCTCTCGCCGAAGGCCTCGGCCTCGGCCAGGTTGAGGCCGGTGGCGCTCTGCACGAGCGAGTCGAAGCCGCGCCGCCCGGCCCAGGGCCCGGCGTGGCCGTAGGCCGAAAGCGAGACGCAGACGATGCCCGGGCGCAGCCGTGCGAGCTCCTGCGGCGCGAAGCCGCGCCCGGCGATCGCGCCGGGCCGGTAGCCCTGCAGAAAGACGTCGGCCTCGCGCACGAGCTGGCGCAGGCGTTCGGCATCGGCGGCGTCGCGCAGGTCGAGCAAGGCCGAGAGCTTGCCGCGGCTGGTGTCGGCAATCGCCTCGATGTTGGGCAGGTGCGGCCCGTTGACCAGCAGCACGTCGGCGCCGTAGGCCGCCAGCGTGCGCCCCGCCACCGGCCCGGCCAGGATGCGCGTGAGGTCGAGCACACGCAGGCCGCCGAGCGGCGCCGCGGCGGGGTCGACGGGCGACCATCCCGTCGGCGGCGCGTCGCCGATGCGCTCGATCGACACCAGCGGCAGCGTCTCGAGCGCCGCCGCCTGCGCATGCCGTTGCCATTGATCGACGCTGCGCACCGCCGCGACGACGAGGCCGCGTTCGCTCGCCGCCGCCTCGAAGGCAAAGGCCGACCAGGTGCGCAGTGCCTTCTCGACCGCCGCGCGCGGCGTCGCGGCGCCGGTGGGCAGGCCGAGCAGCTGCAGCACGCCGTCGCGGTGGTGCGCGAAGTTGGCGTGCACGCGCACCCAGGCGACATCGGCATCGCTGTCGCCTTGGCCTTGGCCATCGCCTTGGCAGCGGTACAGGCCCGACAGCGGGTCCCACAACTCCGGCTTGCGGCCGTCGAGCGTGAAGCGGCCGCTGCTCTCGCGCACCGCGTCCGCGGCGTCGACGGTGACGCCCTGCACCGGGCCGCCGTGCGCGGCACCGAGCTCCGCCGCCGCGAGCGCCGCCACGCCCAGGCCCGCCTGCATCGCCGTGCCGATGGCGAACGACGAGGGCACCACCGGTGCCGTGCCGCTCAGCTGCAGGCGCTCGAGAGCGGCCGGCGGCAGCCCGGCCTCGATCCAGAGCGAGCGCGCGGCCGATGCTGGGGAATCCATGCCTTGCATTGTGGCCCGCGCCGCTCGCAGACTCCCGCCTCGCGCCTCGGGGCGGGCGACGGCCCGGCACGACAATGGGGCGCGCGTGGGGGCACCAAATGGCGAATCGCCGTGTGGGGTTGGCAGGAGGCTGGGCGACATCCGCCGCTCTGGTGCTGGCAGGCCTGTCGCCGCTCCCCGCGTCAGCCGCCGCACCCCCAGCCCGTCCGGCGGCGACGGCGGCGCGCGACGTGGCCGACATGGACATCACCGAGCTGGTGAACGTGCGCGTCTCGCCCTTCGACGTGTCCAGCCACCTCGACCGCGGCTACCGCGCATCGAATGCCGTGTCGGCCTCGCGTTTCGATGCGCCGGTGCGCGACCTGCCGTTCGCCATCCAGGCGTTCACCGAGTCCTTCATCAAGGACCAGGCGCCGCGCGACATCCACGACATCGCCCGCTACTCGCCAGGCATCACCTACCGCAGCAACGACTTCAACGAGGGCAACGCCAACCTGGCCATCCGCGGCTTCGCGGTCAGTTCGGTGCCGGGAGGCACGCAGATCCTGCGCGACGGCGCCCTCGGTCCCTCGATCTTCGACTTCACCAACATCGCCCGCGTGGAGGTGGTCAAGGGACCCTCGTCGTTCCTGTACGGACAGGTCGCCCCCGGCGGCATCGTCAACATCATCACCAAGAGCCCGCAGGCGCGCTTCGCCGCCACGGGTGACGCGAGCGTCGGCTCGTACGGGCAGCACCGCGTGCAGACCGACGTCACCGGGCCGGCATCGGCCACCCTGCGCTACCGCCTCGCCGCGTCGTACGACCACGACATCCACTACTGGGAGCCCTACGACGCCTATTCGCACAACATCTCGCCGGCGTTGCTGTGGCAGCCGAGCGAGCGCGTCAGCGTGTCGCTGAAGTACGAGAACTTCCGCAAGGTCGAGTCGCCGCAGGTCATGCAGAAGCCGGGCTACGGGCGCCAGGTCGGCGTCGTGCCGACACCCGCCGACCCCAACCGGCAAGGCGTGGACGTGCCGGGGCTGGCCGACACCTGGAACAGCATGTCGGACGTCGACTACCGCCACAGCGAGACCGAAGGCCTGAACGCGTGGATCGACTTCAGGCTCGACGAGCACTGGCACCTTCGCGGCGCCTACGCGAGGCAGCACTACGTCGTCGACGCGCTCTTCTCGGGCAACTTCGGCATGTCCAGCAACTCGACCTTTCTTCAGGGCCGGCGCCTGCGGGCGCAGACCTACACCAACCGCGGCGAGACTCTCGCGGCCGATGCCGTCGGCCAGTTGCGCTTCGGCGCCACGAGCCTGCGCGTGCTGCTCGGCGCGCAAAGGGTCGGGCGGCGCTTCGACAACCGGGCCGCCCAGGCACCGAACGATCCGGCACTGGGCAGCGACCCGATCGCCTCGCCGCTGCCGCTGTGGGACCTGCGCGATCCGTCCACCTGGAACCGCCACGTGGAGATCGCGCTCTCCGCGCTCACCGCGAACCCGACCGACAGCCGCTCGGACTCCGTCGACAGGTCCGTGCATGCCGGCGGCACCCTGGGCCTGTTCGACGAGCGGCTGCTGCTGCTCGCCGGCTGGCGGCTGACCACCACGCACAGCGACATCACGAACCATCTGACAGGGCAGACGGACCGCATCGCCGCGCGCAAGGTCACGCCGCAGTTCGGCGTGCTCTACAAGCTCGATCCCCGGCTTTCCGCCTTCGCCTCGTACGCCGAGTCCTTCGTCCCCGGTGCGCGCATCCTCAACCGCCTCGACGGCTCGAGCGCGCCCGCCGAGCCGAGCGAAGGCAAGGGCTTCGACCTCGGCGTGAAGGCCGAGTTGATGGACGGCCGCATCTCCGGCACGCTGAGCGTGTACGAGCTGCGCAACCGCCGGATCGTCAACGACGTGGCCCAGACCAACGCCGCCGGCTCCGTGGTGATCTACAGCCTGCAGAGCGGCGAGCAGCGCTCGCGCGGCGTCGAGGTGGACCTGTCGATCGCGCCCGCGCCGGGCTGGCAGGTCTACCTCTCCTACGGCTACATGGACGCGCGCATCGTCGAGGTCACGGGCAACGATGCCGCCGTGCTCGCGCAGGACCCCGCCACGCTGGATGCCGCCGGGCAGATCAACTACAAGAACGTGAGCCTGCTGCACGGCGCCAGGCTGCAGATGAGTGCCCCGCACCTGGCCAACCTGTGGGCGCGCCACGACATCTCGTCGGGCGGCCTCGCGGGCAGCTACGTGGGCGCAGGCGTGAACATCGTCCGCGACCAGACGCTGCTGCCCGACGGGCCGCCGTCTTCGCGGCAGAGCTACGTCCTGCTCAGCGCGCTGGCCGGCCATTCGTGGCTGTGGGGCGGGCGCCGCACGAGCCTCGAACTGGCAGCGAAGAACCTCGGCGGCGCCACCTACCGGCCTTCGCAGAGCACGCGCTCGCGCCCGCGCGAAGTCCTGCTCACGCTGCGAGCCGCGCTGTGAGGTCTCGGGCGCCGCTCCGCCCGTGCCACTGGGGCGTCTTGCTTCTCCTGCTGGCCGCGCTGCTGCCGCCGGGGCGTGCGGCGGCCCAGGAACCGGCGTCCGAGAAGCCGGCCCGCGTCGAGGCGGCGTTCCTGCGCAACTTCGCGCGCTACGTCAACTGGCCGGCGCACGCCTTCGCCGGCGAGCGCTCGCCGTGGTTCGTCTGCATCCTCGGCGACAGCCACTTCGACGACGACCTGGAGGCGACCTTGCGCGGCCGCCAGGAGCAGGGCCGCTCGTTCGAGGTCGTGCGCGTGGCCCGGCTGGACCAGCTGCCGGCCTGCCAGATCGTCTTCGTCGACTTCGCGCAGGCCTCCCTGCGCCGTGCTGCGCTCGCCGCGCTGAAGAGGCAGCCGGTGCTGACGGTCGGCCACGCCTCGGAGTTCCTCGACGAGGGCGGCATCATCCGCCTGGTGGCCGGCGAGCGCATCGAGATGAGCATCAACCTCGATCAGGCGCGGGCCGCCGCGCTGACGATCCCGTCGAAGATGCTCGAAGTCTCGCGCGAGGTGCTCGAGAACGGCGCCGTGAGGAGGTTGCGGTGACGCCGTGGCGTCCGGCGGGCATCCGCGGCAGGCTGGCACTGGCGCTGTTCGTCGCGGCGGGGCTCGCCTTCGTGGCGATCAGCGGCGGCTTCATCGTCTTCGGCCGCCTCACCCTCGAGGGCCGTGCACGCAGTGTCGTCGAGCCCTATGCGCAGCTCGTCTCCGTCGGCGCCGAGGCCGCCGTGGCTTTCGGTGACGCGGCGCGGGCCCAGGAGATCCTCGACACCCTGCGCGCCAACACGCAGATCCTCGAGGCGCAGATCGTGCTGGCCGACGGGCGCCTGCTGGCCCGCTACAGCGCGCACCATCCGCCGGCGCCGCCATCGGCCCTGCCGCAACGCCCCGACGGCGTGCTGATCTCGCCGGACCGGCACACGGTGACCCTGGTGCAGGGCCTGCACGACGGCGCGCGCCTGCTGCTCGTGATGAGCCTGCGCGAGCTCGAGCGCCAGACGCGCGACGCGCTGCTCATGATCACCGCGGGGACGCTGGTGCTGCTGGCCACCCTCGCGCTCGGCCTGCTGGCCGCCTTGCAGCGCAGCGTCGTTGCGCCCATCGCCGCGCTCGCGCGCGCCGCGGACCAGGTGCGCGCGCGGGCGGACTACGGCCACCGCGTGCCCATTGCCGGGGCCGACGAGGTCGCGCGGCTGGGCCAGGGGTTCAACGAGATGATGAAGACCATCGAGGAGCACGATGCCGAGTTGCGCCGGCTCGCGCTCTTCCATCGCGCCGTGCTCGACAACGTCGGCTCGGGCGTCATCTCGGTCACCCCTGAAGGCGTGGTCACGACGTTCAACCGGGCGGCCGAGCGGCTGCTGGGTTACCGCGCCGACGAGGTGGTGGGCCAGCTGACTCCGCAAGCCTGGCACGACCCCGAGGAGCTCGCGACACACGCGCGCAGGCTCTCCGCGCAGCTCGGCGAGACCATCGAACCGGGCATGGAAGTCTTCTTCGCCCGGCCGCGCCGCGAGATGCACGAGGAAGGCGAGTGGAGCTTCATCCGCAAGGACGGCACCCGAGCGCCGGTGCAGCTGACGGTGACGGCGCAGCGCGGCGAGGCCGGCCGGATCGTCGGCTTCGTCGGACTCGCCTATGACCTCGCCGAACGCAAGCAGGCCGAGGCGGCACAGCGCCGCCACCAGGACGAGCTCGAGCGGACGGTGCAGCAGCGCACCGCCGAGCTGCGCCTGGCGCGCGATGCGGCCGAGGCGGCCAACAGCGCCAAGAGCGCCTTCCTGGCCAACATGAGCCACGAGATCCGCACGCCGATGAACGCGATCCTGGGCATGTCCGCGCTGGCGCTGCAGGGCGAGCTCGCGCCGGCGCAGCGCAACTACATCCACAAGGCGCATGCCGCGGCGGAGTCGCTGCTCGGCATCATCAACGACATCCTCGACTTCTCGAAGATCGAGGCCGGCAAGCTGGAGGTGGAGTCCATCCCGTTCTCGCTCGACAAGGTGCTGAACAACCTCGTCGACGTGCTCGGCATGCGCGCCGAGCAGGCGGGCCTGGAGCTGCTGCTGGACTTGTCGCCGCGGCTGCCGGAGGCGCTCGTGGGCGATCCCTCGCGCCTGGGGCAGGTGCTGCGCAACCTCGGCAACAACGCCGTCAAGTTCACCGAGCGGGGCGAGGTCACCGTCGTCGTGAAGGCGCAGTCGGTCGACGCGGCAACGGTGCAGCTGCGCTTCGAGGTCCGCGACACCGGCGTCGGCATGAGCCCCGAGGTGCAGCGGCGACTGTTCCAGCCGTTCTCGCAGGCGGACGCGTCCACCAGCCGGCGCTATGGCGGCACGGGCCTCGGGCTCGCCATCAGCCGGCACCTCGTTGCGCTGATGGGCGGCGAACTCCAGGCGGACAGCGCGCCCGGGCGCGGCAGCTGCTTCAGCTTCACCTTGCGCTTCGGCCTGCAGGCCGGCGCGGCGGGACCGACTTCGCCCGAGTGCCGTGCCCAGGGCCTGCGCGGCACCCGCGCGCTGGTGGTCGAGAGCGGTGCCGGAGTGCGCCAGCTCCTCGAGAAGAGCCTCGCGGCTCTCGGCCTGCGCGCCGATGCCGTGGCCAACCTCGAGCAGGCGGCGCGGCGGATCGCGCAGGCAGAAGCCGAGAAGCTGCCGTACCAGCTGCTGCTGGTCGACTCGAGCCTGCCCGCAGGCGTGCCCACAGGCGTGCCCGGCACGGACGACCTCGCCGCCGCCGTGGCCCTGGGTCGGCGCGAGCCGCCCCGAGCGCCGATCCCGGTCGTGCTGATGACGAAGTCCCTGGCGCGCGACGCGCTGCTGCAGGGCCTGGCCGCACAGCAGGCGAGCGTGGGTGCGCTGCTCGTCAAGCCGGTCACGCCCTCGCACCTGGTCGACGCCTGCAACGCGGCGCTCGGCATCGCCAGCGGCGATGCCGCGCACGATGCGCAGGGGGCACCCGCCGCCGCCGACCCGCGCGCCGGCCTGCGCGGCGCGCGCATCCTGCTCGTCGAGGACAACGAGGTCAACCAGGAAGTGGCATTGGCCGTGCTCGGCGGTGCCGGCATCGAGGTGAGCGTGGCCGGCAACGGGCGGGAAGCGTTGGAGCTGCTCGGGCGCCAGGACTTCGACGCGGTGCTGATGGACTGCCAGATGCCGGTGATGGACGGTTATGCGGCCACGCGGGCGCTTCGCCAGCCGCCGCTGCGCAAGACGCTGCCGGTGATCGCGATGACGGCCAACGCGATGGTCGGCGATCGCGACGCCGCGCTGGCCGCCGGCATGAATGACCACATCGCCAAGCCGATCAACATCGACGAGATGTTCGCGACGATCGCGCGCTGGGTGCCGCCGGTCGCGCCGCGCGGCTCGTAGCGCCCGCGACGCGCACGAACCCTCCGGCACCGGGCTTCAGTCGGGCGCGAAGAGCTTCGGGTCGTCGCGAATGATGCGGGCCGTGCGTTCGAAGTGCTGTCGCAGCAGCGCCACCGCCTCGTCGGCGCGGCCCCCGAGCGCTGCTTCCAGCAGTTGCTGGTGCTCGCCCTTCACGCCGCGCTTGGCGAAGGCACGCGGCGCCGACAGCCGCCGGTAGCGGTGGTGCTGATCGGCCAGTTGCTCGCAGAAGCCCAGCAGCCAGCGCGAGCCGCAGCCGCCGATCAGCGCGCGGTGGAAGGCGCGATGCAGCGGCTCCCACTCGGGGTTGTCCTCGAAGCGGTCGGTCGCCAGCGAGCGCGGCGTCTTGGCCAGCCGGTGGTGGGCCAGCACGAGCGCCTCTTCCCACTCGGTGGTGTGCGCCGCGATCGACTCGCGCAGCGCGATCTCTTCGAGCCAGCAGCGCGTCTTGGTGATCTCGGCCAGGTCGTCGGCGCTGATGGCGGCGACGACGAAGCCGCGCTGTTCGCGCCGCTCCACCAGCCCGTCGGAGACGAGGCGGTTCAGCGCCTCGCGCAGCGGCGTGGCGCTGGTGGCGTAGTGCTCGGCCAGTGCTTCGATCGCCAGCTTGCTGCCCGGCTCCAGCACGCCGGCCAGCAGATCGGTGCGCAACTGGTCGTACACGCTGGTGGCGCGCGTGGCAGCGCCGTTGACGGTGGCAAGTGCGGGGGTGCGGGCCATGTGCAGGCGCTAATGTACACAGCGGCCCAGGATTTCATAATTTGTGCGTGAACAGTTGCAATCGTGCGATTTATATATAAAACTGGCACCCTCTCGCAACCGGACCTTCGCCGCCATGGCCTCGCTGACCCTTGCACATGCACGCACCGTGATCGACCACGCGTTGGCAGCGGCGCGCGGGGAGGGGTTCCTGCCGATGGGCGTGGTCGTGGTCGATGCGGCGGCGCAGGTCGTCGCTTCCGCGCGGGAAGACGGTGCCACGGCGCTGCGGCTGGACATCGCGCTCGGCAAGGCCGCCGCGGCGGTCGGCATGGGCGCGAACTCGCGCACGCTGGCCGAGCGCGCCAAGCAGCTGCCTGCGTTCTTCGGCGCGGTGTCCGTCGCGTCGCAGCAGAAGTTCATCCCGCAGACCGGTGCGGTGCTGATCACCGACGAGGCCGGCGCCGTGCTCGGTGCCGCCGGGGCCTCCGGCGGCACCGGCGACGAGGACGAGCAGATCGTGATCGCCGGCATCGCGGCCGCCGGCCTGAAGCACGCGTGAGGTGCCCGGCATGAAGTCACCCTGGATCCAGGCGCTGCGCAGCGTGGCGCTCACGGTGCCCGACCTCGTCGCCGCCGAGGCCTTCTACACGCGCGTGTGGCACCTCGAGATCGCTGCACGCGCCGCGGGTGTCGTCTACTTCCGCGGCAGCGGCGCCGACCACCACCTGCTGGCGCTGCACCAGCGCGCCGGCGTGCCGCAGATCCTGGCCGTCACGCTGCGCGCACGCGAGCGGGCTGCGCTGGCTGCCATCGGCGGCGCGGCGGTGGCTGCCGGCGGGGTGGTGGAGCAGCCCGTCGCCGCGGCGAGCGATCCCGCCGGCGGCGTGCGCGTCGTCATCAAGGACCCCGACGGCCGGCGCTTCGAGATCGTGCACGGCGACGCGCGCCGCACGCCCGACCCAGCGCCGCCGCGCGACCAGCCGCAGCGACTGGCGCACGCCGTGCTCAACAGCCACGACGTCGCGTCCACCCAGGCGTTCATGGAGCGCGCCCTCGGCTTCGTGCTGGCCGACCGCACGAAGATCATGGCCTTCATGAACTGCGACGTGGACCACCACTCGATCGCACTGGGCGACGCCGACAACGACGCGCTGAACCACATCGCGTTCGTCATGCCCACGCCGGACGCGGTGATGCGCGGCGGCGGCCGCATGAAGGACGCCGGCCACGCCATCGAGTGGGGGCCGGGCCGGCACGGCCCCGGCGACAACGCCTTCAACTACTTCATCGACCCTTTCGGCATCGTCATCGAGTACACGGCCGAGGTCGAGCAGATCGACGACAGCCACCGCGCCCGCGGCCCGGCCGACTGGACCTGGCCGCCCGGCCGTGTCGACCAATGGGGCATCTCCGCCCCGCCCAGCGCGCGCCTGAAGGAGGCGCAGCGCGCGGTGCTCTTCTCTCCTTCGCTCTGACAGGCAACTCATGCGTTTCACCACCTTTGTGCAGGACGGCCGGCCTCGCCTGGGCGTCGTCGATGGCGATCGCGTCGTCGAGGTCGCCGCCGACCTGCGCGCCGCGCTGGCCGCCGGCACCGACCTCCTCGCGGCCGGGCGCGCCGCGCTGGCGTCCGGCGCGCCGCGCCGGCCGATGGCCGAGCTGACGTTCGCGCCGCTGGTGCCCGAGCCGGGCAAGACCGTCTGCCTGGGCCTGAACTACTTCGACCACGCCAAGGAAGGCGGGCGCGACAAGCCCGACTACCCGTGGTTCTTCTACCGCGGCAAGAGCTCGCTGGTCGGCCACGGCCAGCCCGGCATCTGCCCCAGGGTGTCGGGCAAGTTCGACTACGAGGCCGAGTTGGCCGTGGTCATCGGCCGCACGGTGCCGCGCCACGTGGCGCAGGCCGACGCGCTGCGCTACGTGCTCGGCTACAGCTGCTTCAACGACATGTCGGTGCGCGACTTCCAGAAGCGCACGCCGCAGTGGACCATCGGCAAGAACTTCGACGGCACCGGCGGCTTCGGCCCCGTGCTGGTGACGGCCGACGAACTCGCGCCGGGCGCCACGGGCCTGCGCATCCAAAGCCGGCTGAACGGCCAGGTGATGCAGGACGCGAACACCTCCGACATGATCTTCGGCGTCGCCGAGACCATCGCGCTGCTGTCCGAGTGCATGACGCTGGAGCCGGGCGACGCGATCATCATGGGCACGCCGGCCGGCGTGGGCCAGGCACGCACGCCGCCGGTGTGGATGAAGCCGGGCGACGTGATCGAGATCGAGATCGAGCACATCGGCGTGCTGCGCAACCCGATCGTCGCCGAGGCCTGAGCCGTGGCCGACGCAGCGCCGGGCCGCTCCCAAGCAAGTCCGCATCCCCTCGGGGGATCGGACGCGGTACTCCGCGGACGAGGGGCCGACACCTTCGACGTCGCCATCGTCGGCTACGGTCCCGTGGGTGCCGTGGCCGCCGGCCTGCTGGGCCAGGCCGGGTTCTCGGTGCACGTATGCGACCGGCTCACCGGCGTCTGCGAGATCCCGCGCGCCATCGCGCTGGACCACGAGATCCTGCGCGTGTGCCAGCAGCTCGGCGTGGTCGACGAGGTGCTGCGCCACTGCGAGCCATTCACCGACTCCGAGTACTTCGGGGTCGACGGGCAGCTGATCCGCCGCATGACGATGGTGGCGCCACCTTACCCGCAGGGCTACACGCCGTCGGTCGTGTTCACCCAGCCGCCGGTGGAGCGGGTGCTGCGCGCGCGCGTGGCCGCCCTGCCGAACGTGACGGTTGCCGAAGGCGTGGAATGCACGGCCCTCTCGCAGGACGCCGAAGGCGTGACGCTCACCGTGGCCGGCGCGCCGGTGCGCGCCCGCTGGGCCATCGCCGCCGATGGTGGCGCCAGCAGCCTGCGCGGTGCGCTGGGCATCGGCCTGGCGGACCTGGACTTCGACGAGCCGTGGCTGGTCGTCGACGTGATGGTCAACGAACGCGGCCTGGCCAAGCTGCCGAAGACGAGCGTGCAGTACTGCGAGCCCGCGCGGCCGTGCACGCTGGTGATCGGCCCGGGCAACCACCGCCGCTGGGAGATCAGCCTCAGGCCCGGCGAAGACCCGAAGCAGGCCGCCACCCCCGAGGGCACCTGGGCCCTGCTGTCGCGCTGGCTGAGCCCCGAGGACGGCACGCTGTGGCGCCAGTCGAGCTACCGCTTCCATGCGCTGGTGGCCGAGTGCTGGCGCGCCGGCCGCGTGTTCCTGGCCGGCGACGCGGCGCACATGCAGCCGCCGTTCCTCGGCCAGGGCATGTGCCAGGGTGTGCGCGACGCCGCCAACCTGGCGTGGAAGCTGGGCGCCGTGCTGCGCGGCGATGCGGCCGGCGCCGCGGCCCAGCGGCTGCTCGACTCCTACGGCATCGAACGCCAGGCCCACGTGCGCGCACTGACCACGCGCCTGAAGGAGATCGGCGCGGTGATCTGCGAACGCGATGTCGCCCAGGCCCGCGCCCGCGACGCCCGGCTGCTGGCCGACTGCGGCGGCGTGATCAGGGACACGCCGCGCCAGGACGTGCTGCCGGCGCTGAGTGCCGGCCTGATCACCGCGACGCCGGGCGCCGGCACGCTGTTCCCGCAGCCGCGCCTGGCCGGCGGCGAGCTGATGGACCGCCGCTTCGGCTGCGGCTGGCGGCTCGTCGTCGACGGCGCGCTGCCGGCCGATGCCGCGCCGGGGCTGGTGCTCGTCGATCTCGGCCGCGAGCCCGAGGCCGAGGGCGTGGTCGCCGCGTGGATGAAGCGCCACGGCGCCCATGCCGCGATCGTGCGGCCGGATCACTACACCTTTGGCAGCGCAGCCGATGTCGCCGGCCTGGCCGCGCTGCTGGCGCAATGGCTGGCACGCTGACCGGCACACAACGACAGGAGACAAACGATGCAACGCCGACAGACATTGATCGCACTGGCCGCCGCGCTGGCCGCGCCGCACGCGCTGCGTGCCCAGGGCTGGCCCGACAAGCCGGTCAAGTGGGTGCTCTCGCAGCCGCCCGGATCGGGCCCGGACAACGTGGCGCGGCTGCTGTCCGACCGGCTGTCCAAGGCCTGGGGCCAGGCCATCGTGATCGAGAACAAGCCCGGCGGCCAGAACGTGATCGGCGCACAGGCCGCGGCCCGCTCACCGGCCGACGGCTCCACGTTCTACTTCGCGACCACCGCGGCGCTGGTGACGAACCCGCTGCTCTTCAAGAGCTTGCCGTACGACCCTGCGAAGGACTTCGTGCCCGTGGCCTTCGTCGCGCGCAGTCCGTTCGCGGTGCTGGTGTCGGCCGAGTCGCCGGTGAAGAGTTTCGACGACCTGGTGGCGCGTTCGAAGGCCGCCCCGGGCAGGCTCACCCTCGGCAACGAGGGTCCGCGCACCTTCAGCGGCATGATCGCGCGCCTGCTCAATGCCCGCTCCCAGGCCGGCGCCAACCTCGTGCCCTACGCCAACGTGGGCGTGGGCACGCAGGACCTGATGGGCGGCCACGTGGACGCGATGGTCGCCGACCTCGCCTCGACCGCGGCACTCGCGAAGCAGGGCCGCCTGCGCGTGCTGGCCACCACCGCCGCGCGCCGCGTGGCCGGCTGGGAGAACGTGCCGTCGCTCGCCGAGAAGCTGCCCGGCTTCGACATGGTGGGCTGGTTCGCCCTGGTCGCGCCGGCGGGCACGCCGCAGGTCGCCATCGACCGCTGCAACCGCGACCTCGGCGCCCTGCTGGCCGAGCGCGAGGTGGCCGACCGCATCGCCGCGATCGGCCCGCTGGCCGACGGCAGCATGAGCGTGGCGCAGGTCGGCCAGTTCCTGCACGCAGAGGCCGCGCGCTGGGCGACGATCACGAAGGAGATCGGCATCCTGCCGGAGTGACGCGCGCCGCCGGCCGTCAGGTCGGCCCTGGGCGTCGACTAGGCCGGCCCGGCGGGCGCAAGGCTCGGGCCCCCGCGCCTAGACTTTGCCGATGACCGGCTTCGATGGTCAGGACGAGGAGACGATCCGATGAAGATCCGCATCGCCGAGAGGCGCGACTTCGAGCCCTGGCTGCCGCTGTGGCGCGGCTACCAGACCTTCTACAAGGTCGACCTCGGCGACGAGGTGACGCGCCGCACCTGGGAGCGCTTCCACGACCCGGCCGAGCCGGTGCACTGCGCCGTGGCCGAGCGGCCCGACGGCAAGCTCGTCGGCATGGTGCACTACCTCTTCCACCGCAGCTGCTGGATGCTGAACGACTCGTGCTACCTGCAGGACCTCTTCGCCGTGCCCGAGGTGCGCGGGCAGGGCGTGGGCCGGGCGCTCATCGAGCATGTCTATGCCGAGGCGGCAAAGGCGAAGTCGACGCGCGTGTGGTGGCTGACGCACGAGACCAACCTGCCGGCGATGCAGCTGTACGACCGCATCGCCGAGAAGAGCGGCTTCGTGCAGTACCGCAAGGCGATCGGGTGAGCCGAGGAGCAGCAGCGGGCCCCGATGCCGCGGGCCTGCTGCCGCTATAGCTACAGCAACCGCCCCATGCGCGCGGCCGCCTCGTGCAGCGCGGGCAGTTGCCGCTCGGCCTCGGCCAGGCTCATGCGCGCCACCGGCGCGTGCAAGGCGATCGCCGCGCGCACCTGGCCCTGGGCATCGCGCACCGGCACCGCCACGGCGATGAGGCCGGCGATGAATTCCTCGCGGTCGCAGGAATGGTCGCTCTTCACGATCGCCTCGCACTCGGCGCGCAGCGCCTTCGCGCTGGCGATGGTGTGGCGCGTCATGCGCGTGAGGGTGAGCTCGCGGATCAGCGCTTCGCGTTCGGCGGCCGGCATGCGCGCGAGGAAGAGCTTGCCGCTGGCGGTGCAGTGCAGCGGCACGTGCGAGCCGACGTCGAGGGTCAGCCTGAGCGGCCACTGCGCCTCGACGCGGTCGAGGTACAGCACCTGTGCGCCGTCGAGCGTCGTGAAGTTGCAGGTCTCGCCCACCTGCATCACGAGCGCGGCCAGCACCTCGTGGCGCAGGCCGCGCAGCAGGCCGTGGTTGAGCGTGTCCAGGGCCAGGCGGCGCAGCGTGGGGCCGACGGTGTAGGAGCGCGCGTCGACATCGCGCGCGAGGTGGCCGCTCTCGAGCAGCTGGCCGCACAGCCGGTGCGCGCTGGCCTTGGGCAGGCCGAGGCGCACGCCGAGCTCGGCGAGCGAGAGCGCGCGCCCTTCGTGCGCCAGCACGGCGAGCAGGCGAAGCGCGCGCTCGGCCGAAGAGCCCGAGGCCGGCTCTTCCTCCGCTGGCGAACGCGAGGCGCGTTGCGGCAAGGCCGTGCGCCCGGCCGGCGAGGCGTGCGCGGACGTTGCGGGGCGCGCAACGCGCGCGCGTCGCGATGGACTCGGGTCGGCAGCACGGCGTGTGGGCATGGCCTCGAGGGGGCGTAGGGGAAACCTCGCGTTCCCGGAACATTGTGTTCCGATTTCCGCTCCCCTAGCATGGGGCGATTCCGGATCGGATCGTTCCGCTCCGGCAAGCCACCCGAAAGCGCGCGCCGGTGTCCAGCGAGGAGGAGTACGACCACATCGTCGTCGGCGCCGGCAGCGCCGGCTGCGTGATGGCGGCCCGCCTCTCCGAAGACCCGGCCACGCGCGTGCTGCTGCTCGAGGCCGGGCCGCCCGACACGAGCCCGTGGATCCACCTGCCCATCGGCTACGGCAAGACGATGTGGGACCCGGCCGTCAACTGGTGCTTCCACACCGAGCCCGACCCGGGCATGAACGGCCGGCGCATCTACTGGCCGCGCGGCAAGACGCTCGGCGGCTCGAGCTCGATCAACGGCCTCATCTACATCCGCGGCCAGCGCGAAGACTTCGACGCGTGGGCGGCGCGCGGCAACCCCGGCTGGGGCTACGACGACGTGCTGCCGTACTTCAGGCGCAGCGAGTGCAACCAGCGCGGCGCCGATGCCTGGCACGGCGGCGCTGGCCCGCTGCGCGTGAGCGACATCGGCGCGAAGCACGAGCTGATCGAGGCCTTCATCGAAGGTGCGGCGCAATGCGGCGTGCCGCGCACCGACGACTTCAACGGCGCGCGGCAGGAGGGCGCGGGCTACTACCAGCTCACCACCTCGCGCGGCCTGCGCTGGAGCGCCGCGCGCGCCTACCTGCGGCCGGCGCGACGGCGGCCGAACCTCACCGTGCACACCCACGCGATGGCCGGCGCCGTGCTGCTGGCCGGGCGGCGCGCGCGTGGCGTGCGCTACCGGCTCGGCGGCCGGGGCGCCAGCGCTGGCCGCGGCGGCCACCTCGGCCACCTCGGCGCCCTCGGCGATGAGCGCGAGGCACGCTGCCGCGGCGAGGTGGTGCTGTGTGCCGGTGCGATCCAGTCGCCGCAGCTGCTGCAGCTGTCGGGCCTCGGGCCCGCGGCGCTGCTGCGCGACAAGGGCATCGAGCTCGTGCACGAGCTGCCGGGCGTCGGCGAGAACCTGCAGGACCACCTGCAACTCCGCGTCATCCTCGAGTGCAGCAAGCCCATCACCACCAACGACCAGCTGCGCTCGTGGTGGGGCCAGGCGCGCATCGGCCTGCAATGGCTGCTCGCGCGCCGCGGGCCGCTGGCGGTGGGCATCAACCAGGGCGGCTGCTTCATGCGCGCGCTGCCCGAGAGCAGCCGGCCCGACATCCAGTTCCACGTCGCCACGCTGTCGGCCGACATGGCCGGCGGCGAAGTGCACCCGTTCTCGGGCTTCACGATGAGCGTGTGCCAGCTGCGGCCGAGCTCGCGCGGGCACGTGCGCATCAAGTCGGCCGACGTGAACGAGCCGCCGGCGATGGTGCCCAATTACCTGAGCACCGAGCTCGACCGCCGCACGGCGGTGGCGGCGGTGAAGGCGGCGCGCGCCATCGCCGCCGCGCCGGCGCTCGCGCCGTACGTGCGGCGCGAGGTGAAGCCGGGGCCCGCGGCGACGGACGACGCCGCGCTGCTCGAGTTCTGCCGCGACCAGGGCGCCACGATCTTCCACCCGAGCGGCACCTGCGCGATGGGCCCCGAGCCCGCGGCCGGCGCCGTGGTGGATGCGCGGCTGCGCGTGCACGGCGTGTCGGGCCTGCGCGTGGTGGACTGCTCGGTGATGCCGACGCTGGTGTCGGGCAACACGCACGCGGCCGTGGTGATGATGGCCGAGAAGGCCGCCGAGATGATGCGCGAGGACGCGCGATGAATCGTGGTGAGCAGCTCTCGCGCACGAACGCGCGCGCGCGTTTCCCCACGAGCGCGCGCGCGCGTTTCCCCACGAGCGCGCGCGGGCGTTTCTCGAGTGCACGGGTTCGACGTAGGTGGGGCAGGGTGCCGGGCGGCACCGCGGCCCCGGGTTGTGAACGCTTCAGAAAGCGAAGGAGACCGCTGTGAACGAACGATTGAATGCGCGATCGCTGAACGATCCGAGCCGGCGCCTGGCGCTCGGCGCCGCCGCGGCCGCCACCGCCGCCGGCACCGGGGCGATGCTCGCCGCGCCTGCCGTGGCGCAAGGCGTGACGCGGCTGAAGATCCAGACCGCGGTGCCGAGCTCGAGCATCTACTTCGACCTCAACAAGCGCTTCGCCGACCGTGTCGACCGCATGTCGGGCGGGCGCCTGAAGTTCGAGATGCTGCCCGACGGCGCGGTGGTGGCCGCCTTCGAGATCGTCGACGCGGTCGACAAGGGCGTCGTCGACGGCGGCTACGCGTGGACGCACTACTGGAGCGGCAAGAACACCGCCGCCGGACTCTTCTCCAACCCGGCCGCCGGCGGCGGCACGGGCATGGACCAGCTCTCGCACGTGGCCTGGCTGTTCCAGGGCGGCGGCTATGCGCTGTACAAGAAGTTCTTCAGCGAAGCGCTCAAGCTCAACATCGAGCCCTTCATGGTGCAGCCGATGGGCCCGGACCCGCTCGGCTGGTTCAAGGCGCCCATCAACAGCCTCGAGGACATGAAGAAGCTCAAGTACCGCTCGCCCCCGGGGCTGGTGGGCGAGATCTTCAAGGAGATGGGCGTCAACGCCGTGGCCATGCCCGGCGGCGAGATCGTGCCGGCGGCGCAGCGCGGCGTGCTCGACGCGGCCGAGTGGATCGGCCCGGCCGACGACATGGCACTCGGCTTCCACAACGTCTTCAAGCACTACTACCTGCAGGGGCTGCACCAGAGCACCGACGTGGGCGAACTGCTCATCAACAAGACGGCGTGGAACAAGCTGCCGGCCGACTTGAAGGCCATCGTCGAAGACGCGTGCATGGCGACGATGACCGACACCTACACCTACAACGTGGCGCGCAACGCGCAGGCGATCGTCAAGCTGCGCACCGAGCACAAGGTGCAGATCCACGACACGCCGCGCGACATCTTCCCGGCCTTCATCAAGGCCACCAACCTCATCTACGAGCGCGAGGCGGGCAGGAACCCGTTCTTCAAGGAGGCGCTGGAGTCGCAGCGTGCCTTCGCGAAGGTGGTGGTGCCGTACTGGAACAAGATCAACGGCCTGTACTACAACCTGGGCAGCGACTCGCCCAACGCCAAGGGGTGATATGACCTCCCCCGGAGCGCCTTCGGCGCCTCCCCCCGAGTCTCCGAAGGGGACTCTTCGAGTCCCCGGGGGCGCCGCCAGTGGCCCGGCAAAGCCGGATCCACGGCGGCCGCTTGGCCACACTGCCTTCGCAGCGTGGGCGCGGCAACTGGACCGCATCTCGCTCGCCTCGGGCAACGTCGTCGCGTGGCTGATCGCGCCGATGATCCTTTCGCTGTGCTACGAGGTGGTGGCGCGCTACCTGTTCAATGCGCCGACGCTCTGGGCCTACGACATGACCTTCATGCTGTACGGCACCTTCTTCATGCTCGGTGCGGCCTACACGCTGCAGCGCAAGGGGCACGTGCGCACCGACTCGTTCTACGCCGCCTGGCCGCCGCGCCGCCAGGCGGCGGTGGACCTGGTGGCCTATGCGGTCATGTTCTTCCCGTTCGTGGCCGTCTTCGCCTTCGTCGGCTGGGGCTACTTCGTGAAGGCCTGGTCGACGAACGAGACCTTCGTCAGCAGCGCCTGGCAGCCGATCACCTGGCCGTTCAAGCTCGCGATGCCGGTGGCCGGCGTGCTGCTGATGCTGCAAGGCACGAGCGAGTGCCTGAAGTGCCTGCACACGCTGAAGACCGGGGCCTGGCCGGACCGGCCCTCGCCCGAGGCGGTCGAGCTGCCGGCGACGGTGTGACCGGCATGGCGGGCGCACGATGAGCAACGAGGTGCTGGGCCTGGCGGCCCTGGCGGTGCTGTTCGCCGTCATCTTCATCGGCTTCCCGATCGCCTTCACGCTCGGCTTCGTGGCGCTGGCCACCGGCTTCATCGCGCTCGGGCCGGTGGTGTTCGACCTCGCCGTGCTGCAGACCTACTCGGTGATGAAGGACACGGTGCTCGCCGCCATCCCGTTCTTCCTCTTCATGGGTTTCCTGCTCGAGCAGAGCGGCATCATGGAGCGGCTGTTCACCGGCATCCAGCAGCTGCTGGCGCGGCTGAACGGCTCGCTCTACCTCGCGGTGCTGATCACCGCCACCATCTTCGCGGCCGCCACCGGCATCGTCGGCAGCTCGGTCACGCTGCTCGGCGTGATGGCCGGGCCCTCGATGATCAAGAGCGGCTACGACGTGAAGATGAGCGCCGGCGCCATCACCGCCGGCGGCACGCTCGGCATCCTCATCCCGCCCTCGGTGATGCTCATCGTCATGGGCCCGGTGGTGGGCGTGCCGGCCACCGACCTCTTCGCCGCCGCCGTGCTGCCGGGGCTGATGCTCTCGGGCATCTTCATCGTCTGGACGCTGGTGCGCTGCTGGATGAACCCGTCGCTCGGCCCGGCGCTGCCGCTGGAGATGCGGCCCGCCTCGCTCGGCCCGGTGATCGTCGACCTGCTGCTCGGCGTGATGCCGGTGGTGGTGGTGATCCTAGCGACGCTCGGCGTCATCCTCGCCGGCATCGCCACGCCCACCGACGCCGGCGCCATCGGCTGCGCCGCCACCTTCGTGCTCACGATGGGCTCGGGGCGCATGAGCTGGGCCAAGCTCAAGCGCGCCGGGCTCGCCACGCTCGAGATCAGCAGCATGATCCTGCTGCTCGTCACGGCCAGCAACCTCTTCGGCAGCGTCTTCTCGCGCCTGGGCAGCGCCGACTTCCTGGCGCAGGGGCTCACCGCGCTGCAGCTGCCGCCGATGCTGATGCTGATCGTCATCCTGGCGGTGATCTTCGTGCTCGGCTGGCCGCTGGAGTGGGTGCCGATCGTGCTGATCGTGCTGCCGATCGTGCTGCCCATCGTCACCGCCGCGAAGATCGACCTGGTCTGGTTCTGCACGCTGGTGGCGGTGACGCTGCAGACGGCGTGGCTCAGTCCACCGGTGGCGCTGTCGGCCTACTTCCTGAAGGGCGTCGTGCCGCAGTGGGAGCTCAAGGACATCTACGCCGGCATGGTGCAGTTCATGATCCTGCAGCTGCTGGCGGTGGCGATCCTGCTGCTGTTCCCGGCGATTGCGACCTGGTTGCCGGGGGTGAACTGAGGGGGCTCCAGTGTGGCGCGGCGGGGCCGGCGGGCATGCCACCGTCGGCGCGGCAAGGCAGGGGGCCCGAGGGCGTCGGCGCTTGGCTGCGGCGGCACTCGCTGGCGCTCGGGCTGCCCTGGCCTTGCAGGCCGCACGGCATCGGCATCGGCATCGGCATCGGCATCGGCATCGGCATCGGCATCGCGGGCGCACAGTCACGCGGCTCGCCCGAGCCTCGAGCCTCCCCCTCCTTGTCGATAGCCCGCCGCCGCATCCGCGCCCAGGGCTTGACGTGCGCCGCCCGCAGGACTCCACTCGCTCGCGACGCCGGCGGTTCGCAGGCGTTCTCCTGGAGGACTTTCAATGGCCACGAGACGAAGCAGCAAGACGGGCAAAGCAGCGACGGCCGGAAAGAATGCCGGCAAGCCCGCCACCGGCGGTGGCACGGCGCGCGCCGCCCGCAAGACCCCCAGCCGGCCGAGCGCGGAGGAACTGGACCTGCGTGATCGGCTGAAGTCCGGCCCGCGCCGGCCGGCCGGCCCGCCGCTGGTGGGCGACATCATGAGCCGAAGCGCGATGGATGCGCTGCGCAACGAGGTCGTGCCGGAGCCCACCGATCCGCGTGGCCGCAAAGGGAGGAAGTGACCATGGCACTGACACTCGTTCAGAACATCGCGCTGGGGGATTCGGCGACGAGCCAGCTCACCTCCAGCGTCTGCGAGCCCACGACGGCGGCCAACGAGCGGCAGCTGTTCATGACCGGCAACTGGTTCGCCAGCAGCTCCACCAATGCCGGCGCCAACTGGACGCTGGTCGACCCGTTCACGAAGTTCCCGGCCAGCGCCGGCGGCTTCTGCTGCGACCAGGTCGTGCTCTACAACCCGGCCCACCGCATCTGGATCTGGCTGCTGCAGTATGTGCAAGGCAGCAACGGCCAGAACCTGTTCCGGCTGGCCATCAGCCGCGAGGCGACCTTCGGCAACTGGTACTGGTGGGACTTCACCCCCAGCGGCGTCAACAGCGCGTGGACGAACAACTGGTTCGACTACCCCGACATGGCGTGCACCAACGCCAACCTGTTCGTCACCTTCAACATGTTCAACGCCAACGACCAGTGGCAGCGCGCGGTGGTGTTCCGCTTTCCGCTGGCGACGCTGGCCGCGGGCACCTCGCTCGGCTACCGTTTCTGGGCCACCACCAGCAACGGCTCGATCAGGCTCACGCGCGGTGCCGTCGGCACGATGTACATGGGCAGCCACAACAGCGCCTCGCAGATCCGCGTGCTGCAATGGCCCGACAGCGCCGCCGGCATCACGTGGAAGGACGTCAACGTGCGCGCGTGGTCGGGCGGGGCCTATTCGGCGCCGGGGCCGGGCGGGGTCAACTGGCTGGGCCGCGTCGACTCGCGCATCACCGGCGCCTGGGTGGGTGCCGGCACCATCGGCTTCATGTGGTCGGCCAACCGCGACGGCAGCCACCCGCTGCCGTACATCCGCGTGGCGCGCATGAAGGAGTCGAACAAGGCGCTGATCGACGAGCCCGACATCTGGAGCCGCACCTCGGGCTGGGCGTACCCCGCCGCCTCGTCGAACGAGCAAGGGGAGGTGGGCTTCACCGCCTTCTACGGCGGTGGCACGCGCCATCCGGGGCACGTGGTCGGGGTGAAGACGGCCACGGGCTGGAGCACGGCGCTCAGCGCCACCAGTTCGCACGGGCCACCGAACCAGGCCTGGGGCGACTACCTCTCCTGCGTGCGACACCATGCCAGCCCGGCCCAATGGGTGGCCTCGGGCTACACGCTGCAAGGCGGCACCGCGCGCCGCAACATCGAGCCGCGCTACGTGCGCTTCCGCCTTTGATTCGCCTGCAACCCCACAGGAGATACGAACCATGTACTCGCTGATTTCCCGCCTGCCGGCGCGCCAGTTGCTGGTGCGTCATGCGCCCACGCTGGTGGGGGCGCTGGCGATAGCCGAGGTGTTCTACAAGTGGCACAGCTTCCTGCTCGAGGCGGGCGGCTTCCTGCTGACCTGGTACGTGCTCGACGCCGCGGTGAGCTTCGTCGAGCGCAAGCGCGCAGGCGGCGGGGAGCCCGGGGCTTCCTGAGCGGGGCGCGAACGCGCGCCGGATCGCGCGCGTTGGCGCCGGCTTCAACGCAAGCGCATCGCACCCTGGTCTTTGCTGTACGGGGCCCTGTGCCCGTTGGCAGGAAGGCGTCCGGCCGCTGCACTCACACCTGACAGCCGCAGCTCGGTCAGGTTTGCGGCCGGTGTCGACGAGGGCGCGGCTCAGTTCGCTCGATCAGCCCGCGAAGATCTCGCTGTCGAGGTCTGCGCCAAGCTGTCCGAGCGCCCGGCGGCGGCGGGCCTGCTCTCGGCGATGCCAGGCGAGCACGGCCGACTTCAGGACGCGCCGTTGGTTCCCCACCTGCTGGTGCAGGGGGATGTCGCCGGCTTCGATGCGCGCCACGAGGTAGGGACGTGACACGCCGACGAGATCGGCCGCTTCCTGGGTCGTCAGGATCGGGTCGGTGCCTGCCGCGGGTTCGCGTTTGGCGATTGCCGTGGCCGGAGCAAATGCCGGGTTCTGGAACAGGCGCATGAAGTCGCCCCTGATGACCTTCGCAACGCTCGGGGTCAAGTGCACGTGGCGGCGCACGACGTCCACGAGGGGGTCGACCGCGACGATGACTCTCAGCGCATGCGCGGGCCGTGTCCCGATCGCCTGCCCGGCACTCCACCGCGGGTGCGGCGAGGCAGCGGGCATGCCGCCGTTGGTGCGGCCAAGCAGCGGGCCCGAGGGCATTGGCGCTTGGCTGCGGCGGCACTCGGGCCCGCTGCCTTGCGGAGGCGATGGCCGTTTGACGAGCGGAGATCGAAACACCGGGTTCGTCGCCCCGCGTGGTGTGAAGGGCTGGTCGTGCCGTCCGCGGGTGTCGATCCGGCTGGTCTTCGTTCGTCGTGGGGGTGAGGCGGCGGAATCGTTCCGCCGCACCACGACCCAGGAGACGTGACCATGCGATTCATTTCGATGATCCGCATCGACGAAACCGCCGGCCAAGTGCCCAGCGAACAACTGATGGCCGACATGGGCAAGCTGATCGAGGAGCTCACCGGCACAGGACAGCTGGTGAGCACCGCGGGGCTGCGGCCCACAGCGGAAGGCGTGCGCGTGCGGCTGCACCGCGGAGGCAAGCTGTCAGTGGTGGATGGCCCGTTCTCCGAGACCAAAGAGGTGATCGGCGGCTACGCCATCCTCGAGGCGCAGTCCAGGGCGGAGGCGGTCGAGCTGACGCGGCGATTCCTCAAGGTGCACGGTACCGATTGGGACGTCGAGTGCGAGGTGCGCCAGCTCGACGGGCCGGAGTTCGGCGGCAAGCCCTGATTGCACGCAATCACGCCACGCTTGTTACTCACGCCGTCGGTCAGGCCGCAATAGCCTGACGTCGAGTCACACCAGATCAGCAAAGGAGCTGCCATGCCTTCTTGGACGAACGCACTGCGCGAGCACTACCGTTGGGTCATCGTTGCTGCGGGCGGCATGCTCGGCTGCGTGGCGATCGGCGGGCTCTTCTCGCTGCCGGTGTTGCTGCGGCCGATCGCTCAGGACACGGGGTGGTCCACCACGGGGATCTCCACCGCCATGACGCTCGCCTTCGTGGCGCTCGCGCTCGGCAGCATGGCCTGGGGCTCGCTTTCCGACCGCGTGGGCCCACGCATCGTGGTGCTGGCGGGTTCGCTGCTGCTCTGTGCCGGGCTCGCGCTGGCCAGCCTGGCGACATCGCTCGTGGCGTTCCAGCTGTTGTTCGGCGTCGTCGTCGGCATCAGCGCGGCGGCGATCTTCGCGCCGACGATGGCCTGCGTCACCGGTTGGTTCGACACGCGCCGCAGCCTGGCGGTGTCGCTGGTGTCGGCCGGCATGGGCATGGCGCCGATGACCATGTCGCCGTTGGCCGCGTGGCTGGTGCAGATCTACGACTGGCGCACCTCGCTGCAGATCATCGCGGCTCTCGTGGCGAGCATCATGGTGCCCGCGGCGCTGCTGGTGCGCCGCCCGCCCGCGCTGGCGCAAGCCGCAGCCGTGCCAGGCGCGGCGGCCACCGCCGCACCGGGCGCCGCTCGATCCGCCCATGCTGCTCATGCCGCTCATGACCCGGCCCTGTCCGTCGGGCAAGCGCTGCGCTCCGCGCCCTTCGTGATCCTGGTCCTGACGAGCTTCCTGAGCTGCGCCACGCACTCCGGGCCGATCTTCCACACCGTGAGCTACGCGGTCACCTGCGGCATTCCGCTCATGGCTGCCGTGTCGATCTACAGCCTGGAAGGACTTGCGGGCATGGGCGGCCGCCTCGTGTTCGGGCTGCTGGGCGACCGCTTCGGCGCCGCGCGCGTCCTGGTGCTGGCGCTGCTCGCCCAGGCCGTGGTGGCGCTGGGCTATGTGGCCGCGCGCGAGCTGGGGAGCCTCTACACCGTCGCCGCGTTGTTCGGTTTCACCTATGCGGGCGTGATGCCGCTGTTTGCCGTGATCGCGCGCGAGAATTTTCCGCTGCGCATGATGGGCACGGTGATCGGCGGCACCACGATGGCCAGCAGCCTCGGCATGGCGCTGGGCCCCGCGCTGGGCGGGCTGATCTACGACTCGTTTTCCAGCTATGCGTGGCTCTTCATCGGCGCGTTCGCGCTGGGCATCGGCGCCTTCCTGGCCGCGCTGGGGTTCACGCGGCTGCCACGGCGGCAGATGGCCGCTGCGGTGGCATGAGCGTTGTCGGACCAGTGATTTGCGGCCGTGCCACACTGACACTCGATGCAGCGCCCAGACCTCAACCCGATCGCGGTCTCGATGCGCGCGCTGTCCAAGCGCTACGCGACCGGTCACCAGGCCCTCAAGCACGTTGATCTCGAGATCCGTCGTGGCGAGATCTTCGCGCTGCTCGGCCCGAACGGCGCGGGCAAGACGACTCTGATCAGCATCGTCTGCGGCATCGTCACGCCGAGCGGGGGTGGCGTCACCGTCGACGGGATGGACATCGTGCGCGACTGGCGCGCGACGCGCTCGTGCATCGGCCTGGTGCCGCAGGAGCTGACGACCGACGCCTTCGAGACCGTCTGGAACACCGTGCGGTTCAGCCGTGGGCTGTTCGGCAAGGCGCCCGACCCGGCGCACCTGGAGACGGTGCTGCGCGACCTGTCGCTGTGGGACAAGCGCGACGCGCGGCTGATGACCTTGTCTGGCGGCATGAAGCGGCGCCTGATGATCGCCAAGGCGCTGTCGCACGAGCCGTCGATCCTGTTCCTCGACGAGCCGACCGCCGGCGTCGACGTCGAGCTGCGGCGCGAGATGTGGGGCCTGGTGCGCCGGCTGCGTGAGCGCGGCGTGACGATCATCCTGACGACCCACTACATCGAGGAAGCCGAAGAGATGGCCGACCGCGTCGGCGTCATTCACGAGGGCGAGCTGATCGTCGTCGAGGACAAGCGCACGCTGATGAAGAAGCTCGGCAAGCGCGTGCTGCGCATCGAGCTGGCGCAGCCGCTGCCGGCGCTGCCGCCGGCGCTGGCCGGCTGGCCGCTCGACTTGACGGACGGCGGACGCCGGCTCGAATACCAGATGGGCGCCAGCGGCGACAACGGCGACAGCGTCGGCGCGCTGCTGGCCGGCCTCGCGACGAGCGGCGTCGCCGTCCGGGACGTCGAGTCGCACAAGACCTCGCTGGAGGAAATCTTCGTCGGCCTCGTGAGCCGCCGCGCCGCGCCGGAGGCCGCCCGGTGAATGCCCCAATGAGTGCCCCGGTCCTGCGCTTCAACCGCCACGCGGTGGTCGCGATCTACCGCACCGAGATGGCGCGCTTCTTCCGCACGATCGGCCAGAGCCTGATCGCGCCGGTGATGACGACTTCGCTGTACTTCATCGTCTTCGGCTCGGCGATCGGCTCGCGCATCCCGCAGGTGGGCGGCGTCGACTACGGCGCGTTCATCGTGCCCGGGCTGATCATGTTGTCGTTGCTGACGCAGAGCCTGTCGAACGCATCGTTCGCCATCTACTTTCCGCGCTTCACCGGCACGGTGTACGAACTGCTGTCCGCACCGGTCTCGCCGGTCGAGATCGTGCTGGCCTACGTCGGTGCGGCGGCGTCGAAGTCGGTCGTCATCGGCCTCGTGATCCTCGCGACCTCGAGCCTGTTCGTGCGCATGCACATCGAGCATCCGGCATGGATGGTCGGCTTCCTGGTGCTGACCTCGCTGACGTTCAGCCTGTTCGGCTTCATCATCGGCATCTGGGCCAAGGGTTTCGAGCAGCTGCAGTTGATCCCGATGCTCGTGATCACGCCGCTGACCTTCCTCGGCGGCGCGTTCTATTCGATCGACATGCTGCCGCCGTTCTGGCGCACCGTGACGCTCTTCAACCCGGTCGTCTACCTCGTCGACGGCTTTCGCTGGTCCTTCTTCGGCCAGGCCGATGTCGGGGTCGGCTGGAGCCTCGCGGCGACACTCGGGCTGCTGGCGGTCTGCATGGTCGCCGTCAGCTGGATCTTCCGCACCGGCTACCGGTTGAAGCAGTGAACGCGATGCCCGCCGCCAAGTCCGCCATCCGGCCCGACGTCTTCCCGACCTTGTTCAAGAGCGCCAAGGCTTTCGAGACCTGGCTGAAGAAGAATCACGCCACCTCCGACGGCCTCTGGCTGAAGATTGCCAAGCGGGGCGCCAATGAACCCAGCGTCACCTACCCCGAGGCGGTGGAGATTGCGCTCTGTTGGGGCTGGATCGACGGCCAGAAGAAGGGCCTCGACGACCAGCACTTCCTCCAGCGCTTCACGCCGCGGCGCGCGCGCAGCATCTGGTCGAAGATCAACGTCGACAAGGTCGCGGCGCTCATCGAGGCGGGCCGCATGCGGGCGCCGGGCTACGCGCAGATCGAGGCCGCCAAGGCCGACGGACGCTGGGCCCAGGCCTACGACGGAGCGCGCACGTCCGCGGTGCCCGAGGACCTGTTGGTGGCGCTGCAAGCCGAGCCGAGGGCCCAAGCCTTCTTTGCAACGGTCAACGCGGCCAATCGCTACGCGGTGCTGTGGCGCATACAGACGGCCGTGAAGGCCGAGACGCGCGCAAGGCGCATCGCGCAGCTGGTGGAGATGCTGGCGCGAGGCGAGACCATCCACATCTTCAAGCCCAGCACCAAGGCTTGACCGCGAGGTTCGCGCGCGGCCTGCTTGCGAGTCCTGAGGTGGGATGGTGGCGACCTGCTCGCTCTCCCATTGATGCGAGTGGCCGCGACCGGTACACTTGGCCAATCCTGACTAACCCCGTTGAAGGGCTCCATGGACACGCTCGTCAACATGCTCGACGCCAAGACCAGCCTGTCGCGCCTGGTGCAGGCGCTGGAAGACGGGTCCGCCACCGAATTCGTGATTGCGCGCAACGGCCGACCGGCGGCGCGCCTGGTTCCGCTGAGAGCCCCCGGCGCCGACAAGAGCCGCCGCATCGGCGTCGCCAAGGGGCGCTTCCGCGTGCCGGCCGACATCGATGCCGCCAATGCCGAGATCGCGCGGCTCTTCGCCGGCGGTTGAGCGCGGCCGGTTACCCATGCGGCTGCTGCTGGACACCCATATCGCGTTGTGGGCCGTCATCGGCAGCAGGGCGCTGCCGGCGCGGGCGGCCGAAGCCATCCTGGCGGCCGACGAGGTCTTCGTCAGCGTCGCAACGCTGTGGGAGATCGCGATCAAGCACGCGCTGGCCAAGGGATCGATGCCGGTCAGCGCGGGGCAGGCGCTGGCGGCATTCGATGAAGCCGGCTATGCCCGCCTGGACATCCGCCCCGCGCACGCGTTGCGCGTGGAGGCGCTGCCACCGATCCACCGCGATCCATTCGATCGTCTGCTGGTGGCGCAGGCGCAGGCCGAACCGCTGATCCTGTTGACGGCAGATCCGGTGCTGGCAGGCTACGGCACGGCCGTGATGAACGCCGGGTGAGCCCGGGGCTTCCTGAGCAGAGCGCTCATGCGGGCGAGGCCACATCCAGCCGCCTAGCGCGGCACCCTCATCAACGGCAGGTCGCCGAGCGGCACGGGTGCCACGATCTGCGGCGTCTGCGCGCCGGTGCGCCTGTTGCGCAGCCGCTCGACCAGCGGGCGCGCGGCCTCGAAGACTTCGTTCAGCGACACCAGGCCGTCGCGATTGGCGTCGGACTCGGGCGACAGCGCCTGCAGCAGTGCATAGGTGAAGAGGCCGTGCCTGCCGGGCGGGTACTCCTGCGACTCCTCATCGCCCTTCGAGGCCACGACGAGCGAGAACAGCGACGCGGCCGAGCGCTTCATCAGCGAGTGCGCCTCGAAGCGGCCCTCGATGCTGCGCGCCTGGCAGGTATCGACGATGAGCAGGCGCCGCCCGGCGGTGCCGCGCAGCGTGTCGAAGAACACCGTCCACGGCAGCAGCGACGGTGCGACCCGCCCCTTGTCGAGCGCCTGCAGGTCCTCGAGGCGCACGTCGCGCGGCACGAAGTAGTAGTTGCCGGCGGCGTCGCTCACGCCGTGCGAGGCGAGGAAGATGACGGCCGTGTCCTGCGGCCGCGCCTGCTGCACGAACTCCAGCGCACGCAGCACCGCGGCGCGTTCGGGCAGGGTGCCGCTGTCGTCGCTGAGCAGCTTCACGTGCACACGACCGAACTGCCCGGCGCCGCGCGTCTGCAGCGCCTTGGCCAGCTCCTCGGCGTCGCGCGCGGCATAGGCGAGGTGCATGCTGGCCGGCAGGCGCGGGAAGACGTTGGCGCCCACCGCCAGCAGGTAGAGATCGCCCGGGGGCGCGGCCAGCCGCACGCCCGCGGGCGCGGTGACGAAGGCCTCGGCCACGCCCATCGCGACGCCGTTGAAGGCTTCGACGCGGATGCGGTTGGCGCCGTCGGCGAGATCGAGCTCGAGGCGGCGCGCGAGCTGCTGTGCCTCGCCGCCGGGCACGCGGCGCTCGGCGGCCGGCGTCACCGGGATGTTGTTGAGGTAGACGGTGAGGTCCTTGACGTCGAGCTTGCCGCGCTCGGCGCGCAGCTCGAGCACGGCGCGCGGGCGGCCGCCCGGGCCGAGCGCCACCTCGAGCGGCAGCAGCTGCAGCCGCGGCGGCGCGATCTCCTGCAGCCGCTTGATCTCGAAGTCCGCACCCAGCACCTTGAGCGCGGCGCCGCGCGGCGCCGGCCCGCCGGCGGTGCGAAAGGCGGCGGCCACCGCATCGGGCCGGTACAGGATGCGGTCGAACTGCACCGCGCGGTGGAAGTCCGCCGCGAGCTCGCGGCCGCGGTTGACGTGCCAGCCGACGAAGTTGTCGCCGTTCACCGAGGACATGTAGTAGCCCTCGGTCACCCAGGCGATCCAGTCCTGAGCGTTGCGGTGCGGGAAGTAGGCCAGCTCCTCGCGGCCGTCGCTCATGCGGAACCAGCGCAGCGTGCCGTCGGAAAGCGCAGCCACCGCGAGGCGGCCGTCGCGGCTGACGTTCACCGCGCTCGCCACGGCCGGCAGTTTCACGCTCCACAGCTCGCGCGCCTGCGCGTCGAGCAGGCGCAGCGCCCATTCGGTGCCGAGCAGCACGGCGCGGCGCTCAGGGGCGAGCGCATAGCTGCGCGACATCTCGTATTCGTCCAGGCGCGGGCGCTGGCCGTTGATGCTCGGCTCGAAGCTGTCCTGCCACTTCTCGACGACGAGCCCGCTCGCCTGCAGCACCGGCGCGAAGAGTTCGGTCTTCACCGTGGCCGTGAGCGATTGGTCGCCGCGCGCCAGCGGCGTGAAGCTATGCGCGGGCCCACCTTGCCGCTGCAGCGGATAGCGCACGACGCTGCCGTCGGCCGAGAGCTCGATGCGGCCGTGCGCGGCGCTGAAGTCGACGATCTCCGGGCCACGCCAGGCGCGCCGCCGCCCGTCGGGGCCGACGATGCCCAGCCCCGGGTCCTCGGCCGCGAAGGCGATGGCGCCGCCGGGCATCTGCTGGATCTCGGTGATGCGGTTGTCGGTGAGCGGGATCGCCTGCGCCGCGCCACGCCCGCCGTCTTCCCAGCGGGTGAGCGGGTTGGCGCCCTGGCCGCGCCAGTCGCCGCCGGCGTAGAGATGGCGGCCGTCGGAAGACCAGGCGACGCTCGTGAAGCTCGCCTGCTCGCGCAGGTGGGGCGCGCCGTCCATCGCGGGCTTGAAGGCCTCGCCGAGGTCGCGCGACTGCAGCACGGTGAGCGCGGGCCGGTCGATGAAGCCCACCGCGATGAGGCGGCCATCGGGCGAAAAACGCGCGCTCGCGGGCTTGCTGCCGCCGGGCACCGCGCGCCGGCCGAGCAGCGCGAAGTCGCGGCCGTACAGGCGCGCCATGCCGTCGAGCGCGACGACGGTGACGAGGCCGTCGGCACGCTCGTCGATCTCCATGATCTTGTCCTGGTACTGCGGGTCGGAGGCGACGATGCGCACGTCCTGCACGTTCGCCACGCGCAGGCGATGCAGGCCGCCCTTGCCCTGCAGGCCGACCAGCAGGTGCTCGCCGTCGCGCGTCCAGGCGAGCGCGTGGATCGCGTCCTTGAAGCCGCCGACACGCTTGACCAGAGCGCCGCTGGCCACGTCGAAGAAGTACAGCGAGGCCGCGCCGTCCCAGTCCCAGCCGGTCCAGCCGCCGGTGACGACGGTCTTGCCGTCGGGCGACACGGCGACGGCGAAGAGCTGGCCTTCGTGGCCGCTGTCGATCGGCGGGCGCAGCGTGGCGACGAGGCGCGCCTCGGGCATCTGCCACACGCGCACGGTCTTGTCGTCCGAGCAGGTGACGAGGCGGTTGCGCGGCGCGTCCACGGCCACGCGGCGGATGAGCGTGGTGTGCATGCCGGCCTCGACGCGCAGCATCGGCTCGGGCGTCGGCTCGCGCGCCGCGGCCGGTGCTGCCCAGGCCAGCAGCAGAGCGAGGGCGGCCGGAAGGATCGCGCGCGCCGGGCGGTGCGGGAGGGTCATATCAATGGCGCCGCGCCTCATGCGATCCGCGGCACATGCAATGGGCCGTCGGGTGACGGCGCACTGCGGTCGTTCGCTTGGCACGGCGGTACGCACGCGCCGTGCGTGCGCAGCACCTCTTCAACACCGCTTCGACTTGCAACCCGGGAGGCGACCGCGAATCCTCCCTGCGTCCGCGCCCCCCACACCCCGCGCCCTGCCACCACGGTGAGCATGCCACCCGGTGGCGCGCCACCGTCGGTGCCGCAGGACGATGCCGGTGCCCGCGGGCGCAGGCACTTGTTCGCGGTCGGACGGACGGTTGCACGGCATGACGGTGTTGATGAGGAAGCGGCGGCAGTCTCAAGTCGGTCGCCCGCGATGGGCCTGCGAACGCGGGCACCGGCAGCGGCCTGCCGCCACCGTGGTGGCACGCAACACCGCCCTCTCGCGAACGGCCGCAATGCGCCGGCAAGCGCCTGTCGTTTCACATCAACGCTTCTTCGCCGCGGCGGCGCGGCGCCGTTTCCGGGCTTCGTCGCTGTCGTCCTGCGGCACGGGTGCGCTGCCGTAGTTGCCGCTGCGGCCGAGGTCCGCGCTTTGCGCCGCGCCGCGGCCGCCGCTGTAGAGCACGACGGGCCGGGCCGCGGCCGCCGCCGAACCTGCGGCGGGCTCGGCCTCGGCCTCCGCACCTTCACTGCTCGCCGTGGCCGCGGCGGAGGAGCGTGCGGCGCTGGCCGCCTGCTCGGCCGTGGTCTCGCCGGACGCTGTCGAAGCCTGGCCCGGCGTCGCGCCGGCACCGGCGTCGATCGCTCCCGGTGCACTCACGAGAATCTCCGGCAGGCCCGGCGCACCGGGCGCGGGAGCCGCCGCGATGAGCGGCCCGTCGGGCCCGGCGCGCAGTGGCCCGGGCGAGACGACCCCCGCGACGATACCCGGCTGAACGAGCCGCGGCACCTGCGCAATCGCCACCACCGAGGGGTTCTGGTTCGGCGCATCGACGGTCACCGAGCCCGCCGATGAGGTGAGCGCGGCGCCGAAGTTGACGGTGCCGCCGTTGGGCGCGACGAGGCTGATGTTGCCCACGCTGCGCGCGCCTTGCAGGCTGATCACGGCGCCGGTGCCCAGCGCGCTCACGCTGAGCGAGTTGACCCCCAGGCCCGCCGCATTCCACAAACCGATGGCCGGCGCGAGCACCGGCACCGGTGCGCCGATCGGGAAGCCCACCGTCACGTTGCCGCCGCTGGAGCTGAGGCTCACATCGCCGGTCGTCTCGAGCTGGCCGAGACTGATGTGGCGGCCGGCGCTGATCGTCGTGGGCAGCAGACTCGGCTCGATGCCATCGTTCACGCGCAGCGTGTCGGACACATGCACGGGCTGGGGCAGGTCCACATCGCGCCCCGCGGTGAGCGAGAGGCCGCGGATCGTGACCTCCGTGCCCAGGCTCGCGGGGTCCCTGAGCGTCATGGTGCCGCCCGATCCTTCGAGCCACACCAGGGCGGTGCCCGGGAGCGGTGTGCCGGTCAGCCGGATGTCGCGGCCCGCGATGCCCAGCAAGCCGTTGATGAAGTCGGCGCCGCCGAATACGAAGTCCTGTCCGGCTCTGACGCGCAGCAGGCCGGCGGTCGAAATGCGGCCCAGCAGCACATCGCGGCCAGCCACGAGCTCGACCTGCGCGCCGATGGAGCCGCCCGTGCTGACATCGCGCGCGGCCTCGATATAGAGCCGCTGCGGCGAGTTGACGCTCAAGGTCACCGAGCCTTGCGAAGAACGCGCCTCGACGTCGGGCGAGTTGCGGGTGCTGAACGAGTCGATGCCGAGCGCGCCCGCCAGCCGCACCAGCTGCGGCATGCCGAGCGAGGTGCCTGCCGCATCGCGGCTGTCGACGATGTCGCCGCTGAGGATGCGCCCCTCGGTCGAGGTGATGGTCAGCGTGCCTGCGGTGCGCACCGAGGGCGCGTTGATATCGCCGCGCGCGGTGAGCGTGAGGTTGCCCTGCTGGGCATCGATATCGCTCACGACCGTCGGGAAGACCACGTTGGTCACCGGATGCACCACATTCATGGTGGCGGCATTCATCACGATGCCACCGAGCCCGGCGGTGATGGAGATGTCCGCGCCGTTGGAGTAGATGCGCTCGTTGACTTGCACGGCGTTGCCGCCGTTGAGCGTGACGCGGCCGGTGGTGTTGGGGATCGGCGCCTCGATGAAGAGCGTGCCGGCGGTGGACGAAAGGCTGAGCGCGCCGGTGGTGAGGTAGGGTGTCTCGGCGTTCGGGCGCGGCGCGCTGGGCGTGCCGATGTAGAGGTCGGCCCCGGCGACCACCGTGATCGCGCCGCTGCCGGCGCGCACCTGCGGCTGCGGCCCGTTCGGCCCCGCCGTCTGCGGTGCCACGGTGACCGTGCCGGTGCTGGCCGTGATGGTGAGCGGCGCGTCGCGCGTCACCACGTCCTGGTTGATGGCGACGTTGCGCCCGGCCGTCAAGGTGATGGGCCCGGTGAGGGTGGTGGCGTTGCGGTCCTGGCCGACCTGCTCGTCGACGATGATGTCGCGCCCGGCGCTGATGGCCAGCGGCGCGCCGGTGCGGATGTTCTCCACCAGCGCGCCGGGGCGGATGGTCACGTCGGTGGCGGCGGTGAGGGTGGTGGCGCCGGTGCTGTCGTAGATCGACTCGGCCACGGCGAGCGAGCCGCCGGTGGAGCGCAGGTTGAGCACGCCGGTGGTGACGTAGCTGGCGGTGACGAGGTCGGCGCCGGCGCTCACGTCGATGGGCGCGGCACCGGTGCGCAGCTGCACGCCTGTGGCCTGCGTCACCGTGCCGGTGCTCGCCATGATGCCGATGGCGCCGCCATTGGTGGTGATGGAGTCGGTGAGGGTGACGTGGCGCCCGGCGACCAGCGTGGCGCCGCCGCCCGCGGCCGCGCCGTTGCGCCCGTCGACCTGCGCGCGCACGAAGATGTCGCGCCCGGCGCTCACCGC
Organism: Burkholderiales bacterium; assembly: GCA_016223165.1. GTDB lineage: Bacteria > Pseudomonadota > Gammaproteobacteria > Burkholderiales > Burkholderiaceae_C > Rubrivivax. Next base: position 321,970 of record JACRPO010000009.1, on the reverse strand, counting down.
GAGCGACGCACCGCTGCGCAGGTTGAGGATGTCGGTGTCGAGGTTGGCGTCGGTGGCCGCGGTGATGGTGACGTTGCCCACCGTGGCATCGATGCCCTGGCCGATGGTGACGCCGCCGCCGGTGGAGGTGAGCCGCAGCGGGCCGGTGGTGCTGACGAGGCCGGTGGTGAAGTCGCCGCCGGCGCTGAGGTCGATCGCACCACCCGCGGCGCCCGGCGTGCCGGCCGCTCCCAGCGAGAACAGCCCCTGGCCGGCCGCCGTGACGATGGTGCCGGCGATGGCGCGCGCGCGGATGTCGGCCAGCTGCGTGATCACCGACTCGTTGAAGCGCACGCTGCCGCCGGCGCTGAGGTCCACGGCGCCGCTGGCTACGCCCGGCGTGCCGCCGCGGCCATCGATCTGCGCATTGACGACGATGTCGCCGCCGGCCACCGCGGTGAAGCCGCTGCCGTTGCGCAGGTTGACCACTGGCTGGTTGATGCGCACGTCGTCGGCGGCGTTCACCGTCACCGCGCCCTGGCCGGCGTCCAGCGCCGTGTCCAGCGCGATGCTGCCGCCGGTGGAGGTGAGGCTGAGCGCACCGCTCGTGACCATCGCGCCGGCGGCGAGGTCGCCGCCGGTGCGCACGGTGATGGGCGCATTGCCGGTGAAGATGCCGCGGCCCGGCGCGATGCGCACGGTGCCGGTGGTGGCGTCGAGCCGCACGGCGCCGTTGTTGGTGACGATGAACTCGCCGACGTTGATGTCGCGCCCGGCGGCGAGCGTGAGGCCGCCGCCGGCCAGGCGGCCGCGTCCGTCGATGGTCGCGCCGACGTTGATGTCGAGCTCGGCACTGACGGTGGTGCTGGTGCCGGTGCGCAGCACGCGGCTGATGAGGCTCGCTTCGGCGAGGCCGATGTTCATGATCGCCGGGTCGAGCAGCAGCGTGCCGGCCGCACCGCCCCAGCCGCTGGCCGCGCCGGCGTCGACCATGCCGTTGAAATCGAGTGTGCCGCGGCCGGAGACCTCGACGCGACCGCCGTCGCCACCGGTGGCGCCGCCGCGCGCGCTGATGCTGCCGGCGTAGGCCGTGCTGCCATCGGACCACACCACCACCTCACCGCCGCGGCCCTGCGCGCGCGCGTCGGCGGCGATGCGCGCGCCGGCGTCGACGGTGGTGGTGCCGGCGCGCACGGTGCTGCCGCTGCCCTGATAGGCGCCGCCCACGTGCACGGTGCCGCCGCCGGCGGCGCCGCTGGCGTCGATGGCGGCGCCCGGGGTGAGGTGCACGCGCTCGCCGAGCACTTCGATGTGGCCGCCGGCCTGGCCTGCATCACGACCTTGCGCGCTGAGGCTGCCACTGACCTGCGCCGTGCCGCCGTTGGCCAACAGCACGATGCGCCCGCCTTGCTGCTGCACGGTGTCGGCGCGCACGCTGCCCGACAGGTTGATCACCCGGTCCAGCGCCGAGCGTGCGCTGGCGGCGCTGACGAGCACGACGCGGCCGCCGTCGGCCTCGATGCGGCCCGTCTGGGCGATGAGGGTGCCCGCGGGGCGGCCTGCCGCGGTGGAACCATCGTCGGCACCGGTCGAACTCGCGTGGCTCGCATCGAGCAAGCGCCCGGCCTGCGCCGGGTCGACGGCGAGGCTGATGAGGCCGTCGCCGTACAGATCGAGCGCGAAGGTGTCGCCCGCACCCAGCGTCACGCGGCCCAGGCGCGCCTGGATGAGGCCGTCGTTGCGCACGTGCGGCGCCACCAGCGCCACCAGGCCGCCCTCGGCGGCGGTGATCCGGCCTTCATTGACGACGCCCGCACCCGGGCGCCCGGGCTCGCGGAAGTTCAACCGCCCGGCCATGAAGTCGGCGTTGCCGACGTTGGCCGTGCTCGCCACTAGGCCGCCGACGTTGACCTGCGCGCCGCGGCCGAAGACGACGCCGTTGGGGTTGACGAGGAAGACCTGGCCGTTGGCGTCGATGCGCCCGAGGATGACGCTGAGCTGGTCGCCGGTGACGCGGTTGAGCGTGGCGCTCTGCGCCGAGGGCTGCACGAACAGCACCTGCTCGGCGGCGCCGACGCCGAAGGCGCGCCAGTCGATGACGGCGCGCGAGCTGCTCTGGTCGATGCGCGTCTGCGCGCCGTTGACCTGGATGCTGGCCGTGCCGGCACGCACGGTGCCGCCCTCGGGCGCGGCGGCGGCGGGCAGGCTGCCCAGGCCGCTCAAGCCGCCGGCGACGAGGGCGGCGGCGAGCACCGTGAGGCGCGGCCGCGAGGAGCTGCGGCGCTGGCGGACGCACGGGGTGGTCATGGGAGCCTCCTTCGACGCACGGGCATCTTTGGCGAGTTGGGCGATCTTGGCGACCTGGCGATGCAGGGAAATGTGGCGCAACCGGGGTGGGCAGGGCGTCCCGCTTGTGAAGGGGATGGCGTGAGTTAGGGGGAGAGGGTGGGCGACAGACGTGCGAAAGGTGCGAAGGAAGGAGGGCGGGAGCGGCCGTCAGAAGCGCAACGACAGGCCCCCGTAGGCACGCCCGTCGCGATTCCCTTCGGCCGCCACCACCCGCGTCAGCGGCTTGGCGAGCTCGAGATAGCCCGACAGCAGCCGTCCGGCGTCGAAGCGCACGCCCAGGCCGGCCGAGGTGGCGGATTGCCGCGCGTCGAGGCCGCCGGGCGAGCGCTGGCGCACGACACCGGCGTCGTAGAAGCCATAGACGGTGGCGCCGAAGGCCAAAGCGCCCTCGCTGCCGAGCGTGTAGCGCAGCTCGAGCTTCAGCGCCGCGCCGTGGTCGCCGACGATCTCCGAGGGGTCGTAGCCGCGGCCGAATTGCTCGCCGCCGAAGCTGTAGAGCTCGGGCGACAGCAGGTCGTCGAACGCCACCTGGCCACTCACGGCCGCCAGCAACGCCAGGCCGGGCGCCACCGATTGCAGCGACTGCAGCCGCGCCGCATAGAGGCCGATCTTGGTGAAGGCCGGCTTGCCGTTGGCGCGCGAGAGGAAAGCGTCGCCGGCGCGCGAGGCGCCCAGCGCCTCGAAGCCGTGCGCGAGCTCGACGTCGACGATGTTGACGCCGCGCGCGCTGTCGGCGAGGTCGAAGGTGAGCCCGAGGCGCAGGGCGCGGATGCGGTCTTCCGTGTCGCGCACGCCGAAGAGCAGCGTCTCGCCGTCGTGGCCGGTGAGGGCCGCGCGCAGCGAGAGGTTCTGGCTGCGGCTGCGCGCGAGCGGGTGGCTCAGGGTGAGCGCGGCCGAGTCCGACTCGGTCTCCAGGTCCAGCGGTATGAAGCTCGTGCCCGTGTCGGGGCGCGAGCGCACGCGGCTCCACGAGACGCCACCGCGCGTGCCGTCGCGCCCGACCGCCTCGTCGTGCGAGACGGACAGGAACTTCATCTCGCCCTTCTCGGCGCCGACGAAGCGCACGCTGGTGCGGTCGCCCCAGCCGATCAGGCCGCGCTGCTCGAGGTCGACGCTGGCACGCAGCGGGCCGAGCGCGCGCCCGCCGCGGTTGTCGATGCTGAGGCCGCCGGCGAAGCGCTGCTCCGTCACCTGCACGACGAGATCCGAGGCGCCCTGCTGCGTGGCCGAGGGCACGAGCAGCGCGCGCGCGAAGGTGCCGGGCACGTCGTTCATCAGCAGCAGGAAGCGCTCGAGCGTCGCCGCCGTGGCCGGCCGCTCGGCCCGGATGCGCCCGGCGTAGGCCTGCAGTAGCGAGTTGGCCGCAGCGGCCGTGCCTTCGAAGCGCACCTCGGCCACGTAGCCCTCGACGGCCTGCAGGCGCACGTAGCCGTCCTCCACCGTTTGCGCCGGCACGATCACCTGCGAGAGCAGATAGCCGTCGTTGCGGTAGCGCACCGTCAGTGCGTTGGCGAAGGCGTAGATGTCGGCCAGCGACACCTGGCGGCCGAGCAGGCGCGAGTAGTCGGCGCTCCAGGACTCGCTGCCATAGACCGTCATGCCCTCGAGCGCGAGCCCGCGCAGCCTGAACGTCACGCCTTCGCTGCCCGGCGGCGGGGTTTGCGCCGGCAGCGGCACCTGGAAGCTCCCCGCCTGGCTGCGCGGCTGCGGCGGGGCCTGGAACTGGCGTTCGATCTGCCCGGGCTGCACCCCCGGGGCCTGCGCCAGCGCCGCGGACGCCAGCCACGCCCCTGCGAGCCACAAGGTGCCGAAGACGGAGCACACGGATGAGCGCAGAGCCATCGTTCCATCCATTGGCCGGGGAAGCCCGGAGTGGCGCGCGGCGACGCTATCACATGGCTTGGCACGCGGTGATGGGGTCGCGCCGGGTGGCGCGGCCCGTGCGCGCGCCCTCACGCCCTCGCGCCTTCGAGCCCTTGCGCCCTTGCGCCCTTGAGCTGGCTCAAGGCCGGCCGCAGCAGTGGCTCGCGGCGGGCATGGACGTGAATTGCTACGCCGCCGAGGGGGCCCCAGGCGCGTAAGCTGCCCCGCGACCCTGCTGCCACGAGCCTTGCGAATGATCGAGACCCCGGCACGACACGAAGCACGCATCGAGGTGCTGGTCGGTGGCCCCTGCGAGCTGCACACCGCCGACGGCCGCGTCCTGCGCGGCGAACTGCAGCCGGCGCGCGACGATGCAGAGCGGTTGCAGGTGCAAACGGGTGAGGGCACCGAGAGCGTGCCGCGCGCCCAGGTGCAGCTGCTGCGCCTGCCGACAGCGCGGCGCCCGGCACCGCAGGGCGGGCGCCGCCTGTCGATGGCGCTGCCGGCGCTGGAGACGCTCACCGTGGCCTGCACCGGCACGCACGGCGCGCCGCACGGTGGCCTCTGGCTCGACGTGCAGCTGCCCGACGGCGCCAGCGAAACCTGGCACGTGCCGCCGCGCTCGCTGCCGCTGCTGCATTGGCTGGGCCGCGCCCCGGTGGCCGCGCCGGCGCCGCCGCGCAATGCGGCCGAGCTGTGGGCGACGCTCGACAAGCCGCTCACGCGGCGCGCGCGCCATCTCGGCATGGCACTCGTCGAGGCCGGGCAGATCACGCCGCCGGCGCTGGCCAAGGCGCTGCAGGCGCAGGCCGAGCGGCGCGAGCGCGGCGAGCCGCATCTGCTGATCGGGCAGATGCTGGTGCACGGGGGCGCGCTCGGGGCCGAGCAGCTCACCGCGGCGCTCTCGGACTGGATGGGCGTGCCGGTGGTCGACCTGCGCGAGTTCGTGCCCGAGCCCGAGGCGCTGCAGCGCGTGCCGCGCGCGCTCGCCGAGCGTGGCCAGGCGCTGCCGCTGGCATTGCGCGACGACCTGCTCGTGGTGGCCATGGCCGACCCCTGGAACCGCGCGCTGCAGGATGAACTGCGCTTTGCCAGCGGCGCGCGCGTGCAGCCGGTGGCCGCCGCACCGCAGGCACTGGCCGCCGCGCTGCTGCGCGCCTACGGCGTGGTGGTGCCGACGGCGGCCGACCTCGGCGCCGCCGCGAACGACCCCGCCGACCGCGCACCCGACCAGGTGCCGCTGCCCAGCGTGGCCCTGCGCACCGGGCTGCACGAACTGGCCGCCGAGCTGGTGGCCGGCGGCAGCGGCGCCGAGGACCAGGAGGCCGCCGCTTCCGAATCGGACAACACGCTCGTGCGCATGATCAATGCGCTCATCACCGAGGCCGTGCGCTTGCGCGCCTCGGACATCCACGTCGAGACCGGGACAGCGCCGCGCCCGGTGCGCGTGCGCCTGCGCGTCGACGGCGAGCTGGTGCCCTGCCTGGAGCTGCCGGCGCGCCTGCGCTTCGCGATGGTGGCGCGGCTCAAGATCATGGCCGATCTCGACATCTCCGAGCACCGCAAGCCGCAGGACGGCAAGATCGCCTTCGCGCGCTTCGGCGGCCCCAAGGTCGAGCTTCGCGTCGTCACCGTGCCCACGCACGGCGGCCTCGAGGACGTGGTGCTGCGCCTGCTGTCGGGCCTGCGGCCGATGCCGATCACCGAGATCGGCCTGGCCGAAGTCAACCTGGCGGCACTGCGCCAGACGATCGCCAAGCCCTACGGCCTCGTCCTCATCTGCGGCCCCACCGGCTGCGGCAAGACGACGACGCTGCACTCGGTGATGCGCGAGCTCAACACCGACAAGCGCAAGATCTGGACCGCCGAGGACCCGGTGGAGATCGAGCAGGAGGGCCTGCGCCAGGTGCAGGTGAACACCCGCATCGGCTGGACCTTCGCCGCGGCCATGCGCACCTTCCTGCGCGCCGACCCCGACGTGGTGATGATCGGCGAGATGCGCGACGAGGAGACGGCGCGTATCGCCGTCGAGGCCTCGCTCACCGGCCACCTCGTGCTCTCGACGCTGCACACCAACTCGGCGCCCGAGAGCATCACGCGGCTGCTCGAGATGGGCCTGGACCCGTTCATGTTCTCCGACTCGCTGCTTGCCATCCTCGCGCAGCGCCTGGTGCGGCGGCTGTGCCCGCATTGCCGCGTCGCCGAGCCGATGCGCACCGACACGCTGCGCGCGCTGGCCGAGGAGTACCGCGCCAGCGCCAACGGGCACGGGCCCGGCATCGACGAGACGGTGGCGCGCTGGCAGGCCACGTACGGCATCGAGGGCGGCGCCGAGGGCGGGCAGGTGGGTGGGCATGTGGGCGCGCACATGGGTGGGCTTGTGCGCGCCTGGCGCCACCAGGGATGCGTGCACTGCGATCACCACGGCTACCGCGGCCGACTCGGCCTGCACGAGCTGATGCGCGCCGACGAACCGCTGCGCGAAGGCATCCGCCGCCGCGCGCCGGCGGCCAAGCTGCAACAGTCGGCGCTGCAGGCGGGCATGCGCACGCTGCGCCAGGACGGCATCGAGAAGATGCTGCAAGGGCTGACGGACCTGCCCGAGGTCATCGCCGCCAGCAATCAATGAGCCATCGATGAGCAACCCGTGAGCAGGCGAGGAACGTGATGAACCCCCCCACCGTCCGCGTCGTCTACCTCACCGATACGGCTGAGGCGCACCCGCGCGCGGCCGACGTGCGGCCGCTGCCCGTGCAGGCGCAGGTGCCGTTGCCGCTGCTGGCGGCCATCGGCGAACGCCTGGCCGCGAGCACGGCTCGCATGCAGGAGGAGGCGGCGAAGGCCCGGCCGTCCGAGTCGCCCTGCGCCTCGGTGGTGGACGAGCTGGCCCGGCTCGAGCGCTTCGGCCTGCAGCTGCAGGAGCTGGCGCAGGTGGCCGCGCGCGCGCAGCAGCTGCGCCACGAGAGCGTGGACCTCGGCCTCGCGCTGCTGCAGACGGTGGCCGAGTGGAGCGCCGAGGCCGACCGCCTGGGCGTCGAACTGCACGGCCCGGCCTGCAGCGAGCCGGTGCATGCCAACCCGGCGGCGCTGAAGCATCTGCTCGACCTGATGGTCGAGCACGCCTTGCAGCAGGGCCGCGCCGTGCGGCTCGAGGTCGAGGTGCCTGCCTCGGGCACCGCCGTCTCCGTGGTGGTGACCGTCAGCAGCGAGCCGGCCTCGCAGAGCCCCGAGCGCGAGACGCAGGCCTGGATGACGCTGCAGTGGTTTGCGCGCGCGCTGGGCCTGGCGCCGGTGCGCGAGGTGGTGGCGCGCGGCGAGCGGCTGACGTTCTCGCTGCCGCGAATCTAGCGCCCGCCTCCCTCCCTTCCGGGGCACCCGCTACCCGCTACCCGCTGCCGCAGCGGCGCGGCAGCGCTCTGCCTCGCTGCCTCGCTGCGTCGCGGCCCGGCGGGAGGGGACTTACCCGCATCGCGACGGCCGACTCGACTTCGACCTCGGCATTGGCACGCTTCATGCAAGAGCACTGACTGGTATACCAGTTCGTGCACCCATGCAGCCCGCCTTGCCCCGCAACGAAGCGAACCTGCTCACCATCGGTGATTGGTACGCCGCGGTGCGCGCCGGTGCCGACCTGCCGGCGCTGCTGCGCGCGCGGCTGACGCGCCTGAGGCACCTGCGGGCGCAGGCCGCGCAGGGTGGGCCGACCTCGCAGGGTGGGCCGACCTCGCAGGGCGGGCCGACCTCGCAGGGCGTGCCGGCCACCCAGGTGTACATCGAGCTCGCCGACGAGGCCCGGCTCGAGGCTCGCCTCGCTGCCTTGCAGGCGCTGGCCGCCGGGCGCACCACCGAAGACCTGCAACGCACGCACCCGCTCTTCGGCGTGCCCTTCGCGATCAAGGACAACATCGACGCCGAGGGTTGGCCTACCACCGCGGCATGCCCCGCATGGGCGCATGAAGCGAAGCAGCACGCCACCGTGGTGCGCAGACTGCTCGACGCTGGTGCGGTGCTGCTCGGCAAGACCAACCTCGACCAGTTCGCCACCGGCCTCGTCGGCACGCGCTCGCCTTACGGCGCGCCGGCCAGTGCGCTCGCCCCGGGGCGTGTGAGCGGCGGCTCGAGTTCGGGCTCGGCCGTGGCCGTGGCGCGCGGTGAAGTGGCCTTCGCGCTCGGCACCGACACGGCGGGATCGGGGCGCGTGCCGGCCGGCTTCAACAACATCGTCGGCCTGAAACCCACGCCGGGCCGCGTGAGCACCGCCGGCGTGCTGCCGGCCTGCCGCAGCCTCGACTGCGTCTCGATCTTCGCGCTCACCGTCGACGATGCGGCCGCGGTGCTCGCGGTGGTCGAAGGCGCCGACGAAGGCGACGAGTACAGCGCCTTCGCGCCCGGCCCGGCGGCCCTGCCCGCCGCGCCGCGCGTGGGCGTGCCGCGCGAGGTGCTGGCCGATGCAGCGCTCGGCTATCCGCGTGCCTGGGCGGCGGCGTTGCAACGGCTGCGCGACCTCGGCGCCAGCATCGTCGAGCTCGACTTCGAGCCGCTCTTCGCAGTGGCGCGCCTGCTCTACGAAGGCCCGTGGGTGGCCGAGCGATGGCTCGCGGTGCGCCCGCTCATCGAGCGCGACCCCGGCGCCATCGAGCCCACGGTGGCCGGCATCATCGGCCGCGCCACCGGCTGGAGCGCCGCGCAGACCTTCGCGGCGCAATATGCGCTGCAGCGCGGCCGGCGCGATGCGCAGCGCCTGTGGCACGAGGTCGACCTGCTGATGGTGCCGACGGCGCCGCGCCACCCGAGCTTCGAGGAGGTGGCGGCCGATCCGGTGGGGGCCAACGCGGTGCTCGGCACCTACACGAACTTCGTCAACCTGCTCGGCTGGTCGGCGCTCGCGGTGCCGGCGGGATTCGCAGGAGATGCCACTGATGGCGCAGGCTCGGGAAGCACGCTGCCCTTCGGCGTCACCTTCATCGGTCCGGCGGCGGCCGACGTGCAGCTCGCCGGCTGGGGCCGCGCGTGGCAGCGAGCGGTGGGCCAGCACGAACAACCGCTCGGCGCCACCGACCGGCGCCTCATCGATGACACCGACGTCACCGGCGAAGCCGACGAAGCCGACGAACGCAGGACGCCCATCGCGTCCGAGCCGCCGCTGCCCTGGCCCGCCAGCGAACCGGTGCTGCCCATCGCGGTGGTCGGTGCGCACCTGTCCGGCCTGCCGCTCAACGGCCAGCTGCTCGAGCGCGGCGCGACGCTCGTGCAACGTACGCGCACGGCCAAGCGCTACCGCTTGTACGAGCTGCCGGGCAGCCAGCCGCCCAAGCCAGGCCTGTTGCGCGTGCCCGAAGGCGGCGAGGCGATCGAGCTCGAGGTGTGGCACCTGCCGCAGCGCGCGGTGGGCAGCTTCCTGGCGCTGATCCCGCCGCCGCTCGGGCTCGGCGCCGTCGAGCTGGCCGATGGCCGCCACGTGCACGGCTTCCTCTGCGAAGCCGCGGCGCTTCAGGGCGCGCTCGACATCACCCCCTACGGCGGCTGGCGCGCCTGGCTGCAGTCGCGCTGACGCCAGACCGGTTCCACCCACCCCTTCGAGCCCTTAGATCCACACGACCACTCACGAGGAAACGACCATGGACCGCCGCCACTTCCTCTCCCACACCGCCGGGGGCCTCGCCACCACGACCGGTGGCCTGGCTGCCATCGCGCTGCCGGGCACCGCCAGCGCGCAGGCGCGGCCGAAGGACGTGCTCATCGTCGCCAACGAGTTCGGCCCCAACTCGCTGGACATCCAGACCATCGGCGCCAACCGCCCGAGCTACGGCGTGAGCTGGCTCTGCTACGACCGCCTGATGACCTACGGCAGGAAGACGCTGCCCGACGGCCGCGTCATCTACGACCGCAACAAGCTCGAGCCCGAGCTCGCCGAGAGCTGGCAGATGGCGCCCGACGGCATGAGCGTCACCTTCCGCCTGCGCAAGAACGCCAAGTTCCACGACGGCACGCCCGTGACGGCCAAGGACGTGAAGTGGAGCTTCGACCGCGCCGTCAGCGTCGGCGGTTTCGCGACCTTCCAGATGGCCGCCGGCTCGCTCGAGAAGCCCGAGCAGTTCGAGGTGGTGGACACGCACACCTTCCGCGTCAAGTTCCTGCGCCCCGACAAGCTGACGATGAACGACCTCGCGGTGCCGGTGCCCTGCATCTACAACAGCGAGCTCGTGAAGAAGAACGCGACGTCGCAGGACGCCTGGGGCCTGGCCTGGACGCGCAACAACACCGCCGGCGGCGGCGCCTACAAGGTGGAGGCCTTCCGCCCCGGGCAGGAAATCGTCTACGTCCGCTATGACGACTGGAAGAGCGGCCCGCTGCCGAAGCTGCGTCGCATCGTGCAGCGCGAGGTGCCCAACGCCGGCAACCGGCGCGCGCTGCTGGTGAAGGGCGACATCGACATGACCTACGAGATGCCGCCCAAGGACTTCAGCGAGCTCGCCAAGGATGGCGGCAGCGTCAAGGTGGTGACGATGCCGGTGGAGAACGCCATGTTCTACGTCGGCATGAACGTCACCAAGCCGCCGTTCGACAAGGTCAAGATCCGCCAGGCGGTGGCCTACGCGCTGCCCTACGACAAGATCCAGGACAACGCGTTCTACGGCCGCGGCGCCAAGCTCTGGGGCGCGCCGAGCGCGCAGGTAAAGAGCACCGCCTGGCCGCAACCCACCGGCTACAACACCGACATCGCCAAGGCCAAGGCGCTGATGGCCGAGGCCGGCGCCGCGGCGGGTTTCGAGACGACGTTGAGCCTCGACCTCGGCGGCGCCACGGTGGGTGAGCCCGCCGCCATCCTCATCCAGGAGTCGCTGGCGCAGATCGGCATCAAGGCGCAGATCAACAAGATCCCCGGCGCCACCTGGCGCTCGGCACTCTTGAAGAAGGACATGCCGCTCATCGTCAACCGCTTCGGCGGCTGGCTCGACTTCCCGGAGTACTTCTTCTTCTGGTGCTACCACGGCCAGAACGCCGTGTTCAACACGATGAGCTACCAGAACCCGAAGCTGGACCGGACCATCACCAACGCCCGCTTCGCCGAGAGCAAGCCCCTGTACGAGAGCGCCGTGAAGGAGATGATCCAGATCGCCTACGACGAGGTGCCGCGCATCCCGCTCGTGCAGCCGAGCCAGGACGTGGCCATGCAGGCCAACGTCATGGGCTACATGTACTGGTTCCACCTGCAGCCGGACTACCGGCAGCTGTGGAAGAGCTGAAGCGCCGGGGCCCGGGATGACAGCGCCGCAGATGGACTTCGAGGCGTACCTCGACGCGCAGAGCGCGCTGCTCGGGCTGCCCATCGCGCCCGAGCATCGCCCCGGCGTGCTGCGCTACCTTCAGCTCGCGGCCGGCATGGCGCCGCGCGTCATGGACTTCGAGCTCGGGCCGGCGGACGAATCGGGCCATGTCTTCGTGCCGGTGCCGCCGGGTGGCGAGCGGGGCGAACAGTCGGGCGCGCGCGGCGTTTACGCCGAGCGTGGCGAGCGCGGCGAGCATGGAGGAAAGGCGTGAGCGCAAGCGCACTCGCCAACGTGCAGGCCGCGCTCGCGCGCATCGAGGCGACCGACGGGCGCGTCAACGCCTTCACCGCCGTGCTCGCCGAGCGCGCGCTCGCGCGTGCAGCGGCGCTCGATGCCGGCGGCCCGGAAGCCGGCAAGGCGGCGACCGGTCCTCTCGCCGGCATGCCCTTCGCGGTGAAGAACCTCTTCGACCTGCAGGGCCTGCCCACGCTCGCCGGCTCGAAGATCGAGCGCGAGGCGAAGCCCGCGCCGCGTGACGCCGTGCTCGTGCGCCGGCTCGAGGCGGCCGGTGCGGTCTGCGTCGGCGCGCTCAACATGGACGAGTACGCCTACGGCTTCACGACCGAGAACAGCCACTACGGACCGACACGCAACCCGCACGATCTCGCGCGCATTGCCGGCGGCAGCTCGGGCGGCTCGGCGGCGGCGGTGGCGGCTGGGCAGGTGCCGCTCGCGCTCGGCTCGGATACGAACGGCTCCATCCGCGTGCCGGCGTCGCTGTGCGGCGTCTTCGGCTTGAAGCCGACCTTCGGCCGCCTGCCGCGCACCGGCTCGTACCCGTTCGTCGCCAGCCTCGACCACCTCGGCCCCTTCGCGCGCAGCGTGCGCGACCTCGCGCTCGCCTACGACGCGATGCAGGGCGCCGATGCCGACGATGCGGCGCAGGCGCCGCGGCCGATCGAGCCGACGCTGCCGCTGCTCGAGCGCGGTGCCGAGGGCCTGCGCATCGGCGTGCTCGGAGGCTGGTTCCGCCGCATGGCGTTGCCCGAGGCGCTGGCCGCCGTCGACCGCATGGCCGCCGCGCTCGGCACCGATCGCATCGTCGAGTGGCCCGAGGTCGACCGGGCGCGCACAGCCGCCTTTCTCATCACCAACGTCGAAGGGGCGGCACTGCACTTGCCGGACCTGAAGAAGCGCGCCGCCGATTTCGAGCCGCTCTCGCGCGACCGCTTCCTCGCCGGCGCGCTGCTGCCCGCGGCGTGGGTGGTGCAGGCGCAGCGGCTGCGGCACTGGTTTGCGCGGCAGGTGGCCAAGAGCTTCGAGACCGTCGACGTGCTGCTGGCGCCGGCCACACCGTGCGTGGCGCCGGAGATCGGCACCGAGTGGCTCGAGATCGCAGGCCAGCGCCTGCCCGCGCGCGCCAGCATGGGCCTGCTCACGCAGCCGGTGTCGTGCATCGGCCTGCCGGTGGTGACGGTGCCGCGCTGGCGCACGAACGCGGCACTGCCGCACCTGCCCATCGGCGTGCAGGTGATCGCCGCGCCGTGGCGCGAGGACCTCGCGCTGCGCGTCGCGCATGCGCTCGAGTGCCAAGCGGTGACGCATGCGCCGGTGGCGCAGCTGTAGGCGCGGGCGGGCCTGCCCATGAACCAACCCGCGAACATGCCCGCAAGCTCCCCTGCGTCCGTGCCCGTCAACCTGCCGGTCAACGATCCCGAAGTGCGCGCCGAAGTCAGCGCCGTTTTCGCGCGCTACGAAGACGCGCTTGTCAACAACAGGCTCGACGTGCTCGACGAGCTCTTCTGGGCCAGCGAGCACACCGTGCGCTACGGCGTCGGCGAGAACCTGCGTGGCATCGAGGCCATCCGCGCCTTCCGCCAGGCGCGGCCGCCGCAGGGCCTGGCACGGCATCTGCATCACACCGTGATCACCACCTTCGGGCGCGACCTCGCCACCACGATGACCGAGTTCCGCCGCGTTGGCGGCACCAAGCTCGGGCGCCAGAGCCAGACCTGGGTGCGCATGGCCGAAGGGTGGCGTGTGGTGGCGGCGCATGTGAGTTTGATCGACCTCCCGCCGGACGACCCGGCATGAATCCGAAACCCGAACCGACGTTTCCCTCACCCGAAAAAACAGGAGCCACCATGAACCACGACGATCCCCGCCTCCCCGCCGCCGCCGCCCTGCGCCGCCACCTGCTCGCCGGCGGCGCGCTGGCCGGCGCCTCGCTGGCGTTGCCCGGCGCGCTGCGCTCGGCGCTCGCGCAGGCGCCCATCACGGTGGGCATCATCTACGTCGGTCCGCGCGACGACTTCGGCTACAACCAGGCGCACGCCGAGGCTGCCGCGCAGCTGAAGAAGATCGCCGGCGTCAAGGTGATCGAGGAGGAGAACGTCCCCGAGACGCAGGCCGTGCAGAAGACGATGCAGGGCATGATCTCGCAGGACGGCGCGACGCTGCTCTTCCCCACCAGCTTCGGCTACTTCGACCCGCACATGCTGGCCATGGCGGCGAAGAACGAGAAGGTGCGCTTCGCCCATTGCGGCGGCATGTGGACGGCCGGCAAGCACCCGCTGAACACGGGCAGCTTCTTCGGCTACATCGACGAGGCGCAGTACCTCAACGGCGTGATCGCCGGCCACATGAGCAAGAGCAAGAAGCTCGGCTTCGTCGCCGCCAAGCCGATCCCGCAGGTGCTGCGCAACATCAACGCCTTCACGATGGGCGCGCGCTCGGTCGACCCGAAGATCACCACCAACGCCATCTTCACCGGCGACTGGAGCATGCCGGTGAAGGAGGCGGAAGCGACGAACTCGCTCGCCGACCAGGGCGTCGATGTCTTCACCTGCCACGTCGACGGCCCGAAGGTCGTGATGGAGACCGCCGCCAAGCGCGGCAAGCTGGTCTGCGGCTACCACGCCAGCCAGGCCAAGCTCGCGCCGCAGGCCTACCTCACCGGCGCCGAGTGGAACTGGCTCACCGCCTACACGCGCATCGTCGACGCCGCGCGCACCGGCAAGCCGCACCCGAACTTCGTGCGCGGCGGCCTCAAGGACGGCTTCGTCAAGAGCAGCCCGTATGGTGCGATGGTGAGCGAGGGCGCGCGCAAGAACGCCGAGGCCGTGCGCGCCAAGATGATGGCCGGCGGCTTCGACATCTTCGCCGGCGAGCTGAAGGACAACACCGGCAAGGTCGTCATCCCGAAGGGCAAGATCTTCAAGCAGACCGATGCCGAGCTCGAGGGCATGAACTACCTCGTCGAAGGCGTCATCGGCAAGGCCTGAGGCGCGCCATGCTGTGCTGAGCTCCGCCGATGAACGCACGCGCCACCGCCGAGTCGATCGCCCTGCCCGTGCTCGCGCTGGCGGGCGGGCTGGCGCTCTTCGGCGTCTTCGTCTGGTTCGGCGGGCACAGCCCGCTCGAAGCCTGGGCGCTGCTCTTCAAGGGCGCCTTCGGCGACAGCTTCTCGATCCAGAACACGCTGCAGCGCGCCGCGCCGCTGATGCTCACCGCGCTGGCGGTGGCCCTGCCGGCGCGCGCCGGCCTCACCGTCATCGGCGGCGAGGGTGCGCTCGTGCTCGGCGGGCTCGCGACGGCGGCGCTGCCCTACGCCATCCCGCTGCCGCAGGGCAGCCTCGGCACCGCCATCCTGCTCGTCGCCGCGGCCGCGGCCGGCGCGGCCTGGGTGGCGCTGGCCGGCTGGCTGCGCCAGTGGCGCGGCGTCAACGAGACCATCTCGAGCCTGCTGCTCGGCTACGTCGCGATCGCGCTCTTCAAGCACATCGTCGAGGGGCCGCTGCGCGACCCGGCGAGCCTGAACAAGCCCTCGACGCTGCCGCTCGAAGAGTCGCTGCGCATCGGCACCATTGCCGGCAGCGACGTGCACTGGGGGCTCGCCTTCGGCCTCGTCGCCTGCGCCCTGGCCGCGTTCTGGCTCGCCCTCACGACGCACGGCTTCGCCACGCGCGTGGTCGGCGGCAACCCGCGCGCCGCGCGTCTCGTCGGGCTGCCGGCCACGGCGCTCATCGTCACGGCCTGCGCGCTCGGCGGCGCGGCGGCGGGGGTGGCCGGCGGCATCGAGGTGGCGGCGGTGCACACCTCGGCCAACGCGTCGCTGATCGCGGGCCTGGGCTACACGGGCATCCTCGTCAGCTTCGTCGCGCGCCACCACCCGCTGGCCATTGCGCCGGTGGCGATTCTCTTCGGCGGTTTTCTCGCCGCCGGCAGCCTGCTGCAGCGGCGCATGGGCCTGCCCGATGCGTCGGTGCAGGTGCTGATGGGCTTCTGCTTCGTGCTCATCCTGGCCAGCGAGGCGCTGCGCGGGCGCCTGGGCGAGCTCTTCGTGCTGCGGCGGCCGCCGGTGGGCGGCGCTGCGGCGCCGGCGGGAGCCGCGGCGTGAGCCGACGGGCCGTTCCCGAGGCGAACACCGAAGCGCGCAGCGCGGTGGTTGCCCGAATGAGCCGTCGGGCCGCTCCCGAGGCGAGTGCCGACATGCACCGCGTGGAGGTTGCCGAGTGAGCGAGTTCCTCGACGTGCTGCTCGCCGTCCTCGGCGGCGCCATCCGAGTCGGCACGCCCTTCCTCTTCGTGAGCCTGGGCGAATGCCTCACCGAGAAGGCCGGGCGCATCAACCTCGGCCTCGAAGGCGTGCTCGTCTTCTCGGCCATGGCCGGCTTCGGCGGCTCGTACCTCACCGGCCACTGGTGGGCCGGCGTGCTGCTGGCGGGGTTCAGCGGCGCGCTCATCGCGGCCCTGCACGGCCTCGTCGCGAGCCTGCCGCGCGTCAACGACATCGCCGCCGGCATCGCCATCATGCTGTTCGGCGCCGGGCTCGCGTTCTATCTCGGCAAGCCTCTCATCCAGCCGCAGGCCGAGCAGATACCGGCGCTGCCGTTCGGCGGCTGGTCGAGCTCGCAGAAGGTGGCGGCGGCGCTCGACGTGAACGTGCTGTTCCCGATCGGCGTCGCGCTCGCGCTGGCACTCGCCTGGGCGCTCAGGAACACCGGCTGGGGCCTGAAGGTGCGCATGGTCGGCGACTCGGCCGATGCGGCGCGCGCCCTCGGCACCTCGGTGGCCGGCGTGCGCATCGCCGCCACCACGGCCGGCGGCTTCATCGCCGGGCTCGGCGGCGCCTCGCTGTCGCTGTATTACCCGGGCAGCTGGAACGAGGGCCTCTCGAGCGGCCAGGGCCTCATCGCCGTGGCGCTCGTCATCTTCGCGCGCTGGCGTCCGGTGCGTTGCCTGTGGGCGGCGCTGCTCTTCGGCGGCGCCGGCGCGCTCGGGCCGGCGCTGCAGTCGGTGGGCGTGAGCGGGTACTACCACCTCTTCAACGCCGTGCCCTATGTGCTGACGCTGGCCATCCTGGTGTGGACCTGCTCGCCGCGGCAGAGCCTGCGCGGCGCGCCGGCCGAGCTCGGCGTCACGCGCTGAACGCGTCTCTGCGAAGGACCGACCATGCCGACCCTCGCCTCCGCCCCCTATCCCTGGCCCTACGACGGCGACCTGCGCCCGGCCAACACGGCGCTCATCGTCATCGACATGCAGACCGACTTCTGCGGTGTCGGCGGTTATGTCGACAAGATGGGCTACGACCTCTCGATGACGCGCGCACCCATCGAGCCCCTGAAGCGCCTGATGGCGGCGATGCGCGCCAAAGGCTTCGCGGTGATGCACACGCGCGAGGGGCACCGGCCCGACCTCTCGGACCTGCCGGCCAACAAGCGCTGGCGCTCGCAGCGCATCGGCGCCGGCATCGGTGATGCGGGCCCCTGCGGCCGCATCCTCGTGCGCGGCGAGCCGGGCTGGCAGATCATCCCCGAGCTCGCGCCGCTGCCCGGCGAGGTGGTGATCGACAAGCCCGGCAAGGGCAGCTTCTGCGCCACCGACCTCGAGCTCGTCCTGCGCACGCGCGGCATCACCAACCTCATCCTCACCGGCATCACCACCGACGTGTGCGTGCACACGACGATGCGCGAGGCCAACGATCGCGGCTTCGAGTGCCTGCTGCTCGAAGACTGCACCGGCGCCACCGACGCCGGCAACCACGCCGCGGCGCTGAAGATGGTGCAGATGCAGGGCGGCGTGTTCGGCGCCGTCTCGAACTCCGCCGCCGTGCTCGAAGCGCTGCGGGCGTTCTGAGGAACCTGCATGAGCGCATTCGTTGCAGGCACGCCGGTGAAGGACCCCGCTTCACCTCTGGCGACCGGCGCGCTGGCCCTGCAGACCTACACGCTCGGCAAGCGCTTCGGCGCCTTCAAGGCACTCGACGATGTGTCGATCGACGTGCGCCCGGGCACCGTGCATGCGCTGCTCGGCGAAAACGGTGCCGGCAAGAGCACGCTCGTGAAGTGCATCGTCGGTTGGCATCGGCCCGACCAGGGCTCGGTGCTGCTCGACGGCCGCGAGCAGGAGATCGGCAGCCCCACCGCGGCGCGCGCGCTCGGCATCGGCATGGTCTATCAGCACTTCACCGTCGTGCCGGGCATGACGGTGGCCGAGAACCTGCTGCTCGCCAAGGGCGCGCTGCCGGCGTTCATCAACTGGCGTGCAGTGCGCGCCGAGCTCGGTGCCTTCATGGCTGCGGCGCCTTTCCGCCTGCCGCTCGACGCGACGCCGCAGGACCTCTCGGCCGGTGAGAAGCAGAAGCTCGAGATCCTGAAGCAGCTGTACCTGAAGCCGCGCCTCTTGATCCTCGACGAGCCGACCTCGGTGCTGACGCCGCAGGAAGCCGATGAAGTGCTCTCGACCCTGCGCGAGCGCGCGCACGCCGGCGACTGCACGGTGGTGATGATCACGCACAAGTTCCGCGAGGTGCTCGAGTTCGCCGACGACGTGAGCGTGCTGCGCCGCGGGCGGCTGGTGGCGAGCCGCGCGGTGATGGGGGCCGATGCGCCCGGGCTGGCCGCCAGCATGGTCGGCGGCGGCGCGGCCGGTGAAGGTTCGGGAGCCAAGGCCGAGGAGGCGGCCGAGGTGGCGGCGGAGGTTGCCACCGAGGTCGCCACCGAGGTCGCCACCGAGGTGGCCGAAGGCGCGGCGGCCGCCACGGCTGCGCGCAACGCGGCCGTCGGCGGTGCGCCCACGGCAGCCGCCGCCACACCGGCCGCGGCAGCGCGGCCCGCCGGCCCGGTGCGCCTCGCGGTGCGCGGGCTCACCGTGCTCGGCGACCGCGGCGAGGCGGCCGTGTCCGGGCTCGCGCTCGACGTGCGCGCCGGCGAGATCGTCGGCATCGCCGGCGTCTCCGGCAACGGCCAGCGCGAGCTGATGGAGGCGCTGGCCGGCCAGCGCGAGCGCGAGGCCGGTGAAGTCACGGTCGCCGGCGAGCCCTACCGCGCCACGCGCGCGCAGAACCGCCGCCTCAAGGTGCGCGGCCTGCCCGAGGAGCCGCTGAAGAACGGCTGTGTCGCGGTGATGAGCGTGGCCGAGAACATGGGTTTGCGCAGCTTCGACGAGCCGCCGCAGGCGCGCGCCGGCTTGCGCGTGCCCGGCGCGTTGACCGAACGCGCCCTCGCGCTCATCGCCGCCTACCGCGTCAAGACGCAGGGCCCGGGCGCGCCGATCGCCTCGCTCTCGGGCGGCAACGTGCAGCGCGCCGTGCTCGCGCGCGAGCTTTCGCAGCCGGCCGACGTGCTGCTCGTCAGCAACCCCGTCTTCGGCCTCGACTTCACCGCCGTGGCCGAGGTGCAAGCGCGCCTGCGCGCGGCGCGCGACGCCGGCACCGCCGTGCTGATGGTGAGCGAGGACCTCGACGAGCTGCTGCAGCTCGCCGACCGCATCGTCGTGATGAGCGGCGGCCGCCTCGTGCACGAGTGCGCTGCTGCCGGTGCCGAACGGCACGAGCTCGGCCGCTTCATGGGCGGCCACCACGCGGGCGAGGGTGGGCACGGCGATGCCGCGCCGGCGAAGGCGGCGTCGGCGCGCGAGGCGGAGGTGGCATGAGCGACGACCACACGGCCACCGCGCCACCGACGGCGCTCGTGACGATCGCCGCGCGCCCCTTCGCCTTCACCTTTCCGCCCGGCCGGGCCGCGCTCGTCATCATCGACATGCAGCGCGACTTCATCGAGCCCGGCGGCTTCGGCGCCTCGCTCGGCAACGATGTCTCGCGCCTCGAAGCGGCCGTCGCACCGACGCGCGCGCTGCTCGACGCCTGGCGCGCGCGCGGCTGGCCGGTGGTGCACACGCGCGAATCGCACGCGCCGGATCTCTCCGATTGCCCACCGGCCAAGCGCACGCGCGGCAACCCCCGGCTGCGCATCGGCGACCATGGCCCGATGGGCCGCCTGCTCGTGCGCGGCGAGCCCGGCTGCGACATCGTGCCGGCGCTGGCGCCGCTGCCGGGCGAGGTGGTGATCGACAAGCCGGGCAAGGGCGCCTTCCACGCCACGCCGCTGCAAGGGCGCCTCACCGCTTTCGACGTGAGCCACCTCGTCTTCGCCGGCGTCACCACCGAGGTCTGCGTGCAGACGACCATGCGCGAGGCCAACGACCGCGGCTACGACAGCCTGCTCGTCGAGGAGGCGACGGCCAGCTACTTCCCGCACTTCAAGGACAGCGCCATCGAGATGATCGTGGCGCAGGGCGGCATCGTCGGCTGGGCGGCGCCGCTGGCGGCGGTGCTGCGCGCGTTGCCCGAGCCGGCGCCCGCGACAGCGCCGCCGCCCCCGCCCACGAACGTGGCCCCGAGCCCGCCCGGCCGCTGACACGGCCAGACCAGATTCGAGCCCGCCCATGCTGCGCACCGTGCTCCGCCGCCTGCTCGCCGCGCTGCCCAACATCGCCGGCGTCATCGTCATCACCTTCGTGCTCACGCGTGCCATCCCCGGCGACCCGGCCGCCTACTTCGCCGGTGCCTCGGCGACGAAGGAGGCGGTGGAGCAGGTGCGCCACCAGCTCGGCCTCGACCGTTCTCTGCCCGAGCAGTTCTTCCGTTATGTCGCCGACCTCGCGCGCGGCGACTTCGGGCTTTCGCTCACGACCGGGCAGCCGGTGCTGCAGGAGCTGCTGCAGCGGCTGCCGGCATCGCTCGAGATGGTGCTGCTGGCGCTGGTGTTCGCCTGCGCCATCGCCATCCCGCTGGGCGTCGCCGCGGCCACGCGGCCGGGCTCGTGGATCGACCAGGTGGCGCGCCTCATCACGACGGCCGGTGTCTCGCTGCCGACCTTCTTCACGGGCCTGCTGCTCGCCTACGTCTTCTACTTCCTGCTCGGTTGGGCGCCTTCGCCGCTCGGCCGGCTCGACCCGGTGTTCTCGCCGCCGCCGCTGGTGAGCGGCTTCTACCTCGTCGATGCGGCCATCGCCGGCGACGGCGCGGTCTGGTGGGCGAGCCTGCGCCAACTCATCTTGCCGGTGCTGACGATGGGCATCTTCGTGCTGGCACCGATCGCGCGCATGACGCGCGCCTCGATGCTGTCGGTGCTGTCGAGCGACTTCGTGCGCACGGCGCGTGCGAGCGGCCTCTCGGCGACGACGGTGCTGGTGCGATACGCGCTGCGCAACGCGCTGCTGCCGGTAGTGACGACGCTCGGCATGGTCTTCGGCTTCATGATCGGCAGCTCGGTCGTCATCGAGAAGGTGTTCGGCTGGCCGGGCGTGGGCAGCTACGCCATCGACGCACTCACCGCCAGCGACTACGCGCCGGTGCAGGGCTTCGTGCTGACGATGGGCCTGCTCTTCGTGCTGCTGAACCTGGCCATCGACCTGCTGTACGTGGCCATCGACCCCCGCGTGAAGATCGAATCATGAGCGGCCGGCCATGAGCAATACCACCGCGGCGCATATCCGCCACGTGCTCTCGGAAAACCCGGTCACGCTCGTGGCCGCGGGGCTCTTCCTCGTCTTCGTCGTGCTGGCGCTGCTCGGCCCCGTGCTCGTGCCCTACGACCCGCTGGCGAGCGACGCCACCGCGGCCCTGCAGGCGCCGTCACGGTCGCACTGGTTCGGCACCGATGCGCTCGGGCGCGACATCTTCTCGCGCGTCATCGTCGCGACGCGGCTGGACCTGGGCATCGCCTTCGCGGCGGTGCTGCTGAGCTTTCTCATCGGCATGCCGCTCGGCCTGGCGGCGGGCTTCTTCGGCGGCTGGTGGGAGCGCATCGTCACGCGCACGGCCGACACGGTGATGGCCTTCCCGCTCTTCGTGCTCGCCATGGGCATCGTCGCGGCGCTCGGCAACACCGTGGGCAACATCGTGCTCGCCACGGCCATCATCAACCTGCCCTTCTACATCCGCGTCGCGCGCGCCGAGGCCAACGTGCGCCGCGGCGCCGGCTGGGTGGAGGCGGCGCGGCTGGCCGGCAACGGCAATGCGCGCATCCTCGCCGTGCACCTGTTTCCCAATGCGCTGCCGCCGGCCATGGTGCAGGTGAGCCTGAACATGGGCTGGGCCATCCTCAATGCCGCGGGCCTGAGCTTCATCGGCCTGGGCGTGCGCCCGCCCGAGCCCGAGTGGGGCATCCTCGTCGCCGAGGGTGCGGCCTTCATCGTCAGCGGCGAATGGTGGGTGAGCTTCTTTCCCGGCGCGATGCTGATGCTGGCCGTGTTCACCTTCAACCTGCTCGGCGATGCGCTGCGCGACATCTTCGACCCGAGGCGCAGGACATGACCGCCGGCGCCACAGCCGCACCCGTGCCGCTGCTCGAGGTCGAGGACCTCGGCCTCGAGTTCCGCACCCGCAGCGGCACCGTGCACGCACTGGAGCATGTCAACCTGCGCCTGCACAAGGGCGAGATCGTCGGCCTCGTCGGCGAGAGCGGCTCGGGCAAGTCGGTGCTGAGCTACGCGATGCTCGGCATCTCCGACGCGGCGGCGCGCATCACGAGCGGCCGCGCCGTCTTCGGCGGCCTCGACCTGCTGCGCGCCGATGCGCGCACGCTCGCCGACCTGCGCGGGCGCGAGATCTCGATGATCTTCCAGAGCCCGCGCACGGCGCTCAACCCGATCCGCACCGTCGGCCTGCAGATCGAGGACGTGCTGCGCCGCCATGCCGCACCCACGCGCCTGGGCAGCGGCACCGGCCTCGAGCTCGGCAAGGGGCTGCGCGCGCGCGCCGTGCAGGCGTTGCGCGAGGTGGCCATTGCCGACCCCGAGCGGCGGTATCACGCCTACCCGTTCGAGCTCTCGGGCGGCATGTGCCAGCGCGTGATGATCGCCATCGCGCTGGCGTGCCGGCCGAGCCTGCTCATCGCCGACGAGCCGACCACGGGCCTGGACGTCACCACGCAGGCGGCGGTGATGGACCTCATCACGGGCCTCGCGCGCGAGCGGCAGATGGCGACGCTCTTCATCACGCACGACCTCGGCCTGGCCGCCGAATACTGCGACCGCATCGTCGTCATGCATGCCGGCCATGCGGTGGAGGCGGCACCGACGCGCGCCCTCTTCGCCGCGCCGCGCCACCCGTACACGGCGCGCCTGATGTCGTCCACGCCCGACGTGCAGGGCACCCTCGACTCGCTGGCGCCGGTGCCCGGTAACCTGCCCGACCTGCGCCGGTCTGATCTGCCCTCTTGCCGCTTCAGCGAGCGCTGCACGCGTGCGAGCGAGGTCTGCCGCGGGCCGCTGCCGGCGATGCGCGGCGACGAGGCGCACGCGGTGGCCTGCTGGCACCCGCTCGACGAAGCGGAGGGCGTGTTCCCGGAGGCCGTCCGTGGATAGGGCCGTGGCCCCACCCGTGACGGCGGGCGCCATCGAAGCCGGCGCCCGGGCTGTCGACGCCACTGCCGCCGCACCGCTGCTGCAGGTCGAGCGCCTGAGCAAGCGCTTTGCGGTCGCCGGCCGGCGCGGCTCGTTCCTGCACGCGGTGGACGACCTCTCGTTCCACATCCGCGCCGGCGAGAGCTTCGGCCTCGTCGGTGAATCGGGCTGCGGCAAGAGCACGCTGGTGCGCCTGCTGGCCCGCCTGCTCGACCCGAGCAGCGGCCGCATCGTCTTCGACGGCGTCGACCTCGCCGAGCTCGGCAGCGCCGGCTTCGCGCGCCGGCCCGAGCGGGCGTTGATCCAGATGGTCTTCCAGGACCCGAGCGACAGCCTGAACCCGCGCTTCACGGCGCGCGACACGATCCGCGAACCATGCCTGCTGCTCGCCGGCATGGACCGCGCCAGCGCCGATGCGCGCGTCGACGAGGTGGCGGCGCAGGTGGGGCTGCCGCTGGAGCTGCTGTCGCGCTTTCCGCACCAGCTCTCGGGCGGGCAGAAGGCGCGCGTGGGCATCGCACGCGCGCTTGCGCCGCGGCCGCGCCTCCTGATCCTCGACGAGCCGACGGCGGCGCTCGACGTCAGCGTGCAGGCCGTCGTGCTGCAGCTGCTCGACCGGCTGCGCCGCGAGCTCGGGCTGACGACGCTCTTCGTCTCGCACGACCTCAACGTCGTGCGCCTGCTCACCGACCGCGTCGCCGTGATGTACCTCGGGCGCATCGTCGAGGTCGGCGACTCGGCCGAGGTCTTCGCGCAGCCGGCGCATCCGTACACGCAGGCGCTGCTGTCGGCCATTCCCGGGCACGGGCCGCGCGTGCGCCTGGCCGGCGAGGTGTCGAGCCCGATCGACCCGCCGCCGCAGGTGTGCCGCTTCGCCAGCCGCTGCCCGCTGGCGCACGAACGCTGCTCGCGCGAGGCGCCGCCGCTGCAGGCGGGGGCGGCGCAGCCGGGGCACCCACCGGGAAGCCACCCGGGAAGCCACCCGGGAAGCCACCCGGGAAGCCAGACGGGCCGCGCTGCGAGCCGCTCTCCGGGCCACGACTTGCGCCACGACCGGGAGCATCTTGCGGCCTGCCATGTCGCGCGGTTCGGCGTGCAATGGCCGCTGCCGGTGCTGATGGCAGACTAGGTCATGCGCTCCGTCGTCGCCAACCCGCCCGTTGCCGTGGCGTCATCGGCCGCGACCGCCGCGACCGCCGCGACCGCCGCGACCGTCGCGACGGCCGGGCCGCCGGCGCAGCCGCGGCCCGCACGCCAGCCGGCGCGCCAACCGACACGGCAACCGACACGACAACCGCTGGCCGAGCAGGTCTACGCCGCCCTCAAGCAGCAGATGCACGACTTCATGCTCGTGCCCGGCGACCGCTTCTCCGAGGCCGAGATGGCGCAGCACCTGGGCGTCAGCCGCACGCCGGTGCGCGAGGCGTTGTTCCGCCTGCGCAACGAGGGGCTCATCGATGTCGAGAGCAAGAGCGGCTGGTTCGTGCAGCCGATCGACTTCGACCGCCTCGAGCAGCTGTACGACCTGCGCGTCGTGCTCGAGACGGCCTGCGTGGCGCGCCTGTGTGCGGCCAGCTCCACGCCCGCCGAGCTGGAGGCGCTCAAGCGCGTCTGGCTCGTGCCCGCCGCCGAGCGCCTGACCAGCGGCGCCGAGGTCGGCGCGCTCGACGAGCAGTTCCACGCCACGCTCGTGCGCGCCACCGGCAACGCCGAGATGGCGCGCGTGCACTGGGACGTGACCGAGCGCATCCGCATCGTGCGCCGCCTGGACTTCACGCGCGACGACCGCATCGAGGCCACCTACCAGGAGCACGCCAAGATCCTGCGCGCCATCATTCAGCGCAAGGCCGAGCAGGCGCTGATGGTGCTGCGCGGGCACATCGGCCAGAGCCAGGTGGAGGTGAGGAAGATCACGCTGCATGCGCTGCACGAAGCGAGAGATCGGGGGCTGCGGGCGGGCTGAGGATGCCTCTGCTTGACGCACGCCCCTCGCAATTGCCCACGCTGAGCGGGGTTCCTGGTCTGCTATGGGCCGATGCGGAACGAGAACATCTGCATGCCGAGTTGTTCCACGGGCAGTGCAGCTGTCGCTTCGCCGCGCGACCGATAGTCGGCGAAACAGGCGTCGAAAAGCGCCTGCAACTCAGTATCCACATCGCCGCGCAGGCGTGCGAGCGGTGACTGTTCAAGGAAGCGGAAATCGCTCGCCTCGTGCCCGCGGCGCATCGGCATGCTCAGCACGAGCAGGCGCTCTGTGCCTGCGCTGCCCGGGTCGATGCGTACTCCGAACGGTCGCAGTCTTTCGCCTGAGCCGAGGCGGGGGGTGTCACGTGCGTCGAGGGGAAAGAGGCGGCGGATGCTCTGGTCTGCGCTCAGCCAGAAGGCGGCCAGGTCGACGGGGTCGCCGGCCCCATTGCGCGCCTCCAGCACGACCAGGTCGCCAGGCCGCAGCGGCACCAGTTGCTCGCTGGTGATGGGCAAATCGGCGTCGCTGCCTTGCCGTCTGGCTTTCAAGGTGAGCTGCAGGTCGGCTCGCCGGGGCAGGGTCGCCAGTCGTGCCGTCAGCTGCAGCAGATTGCGCATTCGGGCAACTCGATGCAGCGCACCGGCGGTCTCCTGTACGAGCGCATCCAACGCAGCAGCATCGCTCTGCGCCTGGGCCGGTGCGCCCCAGGGGCCATCCGCGCCCCCCATCGCATGGACACGCAGATGCACGCCGCGATCGGTGCTGCGCAACGTGATGTCCGCGTCCGCTTCCGCGACCCATCGAACGTCGACCCCGGGAACTCCTTCACGTTGCAGTCGCGCGAGCGCGCGAGCGGTGAGGCAGTTGCCCTGGCAGCCTGCTGGGTCGACAGCAACTCGCAGCGCGAACGATAGTGGGTTGCTCACCAGCCGGGCCCAGGTGCCCGGCGCAAGCGCGTTCGGCATCGGTGCCGCCCAGCCCTGCAAAGCCACGGGCTCCAGCAGCGCACGCTCCGCCTCGAGCGTCTTCAGGCGCACGAAGCCGAGCGTGCCGCGCGGTATCCGGGTCGACCCTCGCGCCGCTCCTGTTCCATCGCCAGTTGCGGCCGGGGCCAGCGGGTCGGCGAGTAGGGCCAGCAGTGCCCCCTCGGCCAGTCCTGACAGCGCCCCGGCCGGCAGCACGAGCTCGCCCTGCAGGTGATCGAGCGGCCACTGGCGAACGCTTGCCACCTGCCGCCCGAACACCGGCTGGTCGAGTCCGTCCCCGCTGAACAGCGGCGTCGCGGAAGTAGCCGGCAGCTGGTCGTAACGCGACAAGATGTGCTGCCCAAGTTGCCGGTGCGTCAGCGGGTCCCCCAGCGCAAGCGCCTGGGCCACGTGCCAGCTGAGGAGGCCGTGCCACACGGCCTTGCCGCCAACGCGCAGCGGCAGCGAAGTGGCCAGCTCGAGGCTCTGCGCCGCGTAGAAGTACGCGGCCTGCCCGCGCCTCGTGTCGGAGGGCGTTGCGCCAACCGAAGTCGCACCGCGAGAGGACGCCGCCCCGGTGCGGCCGGGCTCCGCCCACGCCGGCCACATCTCCTGTGCGGGCGCGGAGGCCACCCCGAGCGCGGCTGGCGGAACGTGGCGCACGCGTACGCGCGAGCCGTCGGTGCCAGGCAACGAACCGCGCACCAGGCGGGCGGAGTGGCAGGCATCGAACACCGCGAAGACGAAGGCGCCACGATCGTTGATTCGGTCGATCAGGTCGCGCAGCGTGGTGTCGGGGATGGCGTTCGGCACGGGCGTCGCGGCCTTGCCGTCCCACCCACGCACATCGCGGGGCAGGAACACCGGTTGCCAGCGGGTCGCGCCCTCATCCGAGCCCGCACCGGTCTCGCGGACGGGCTGATGGCTGCCATGGCCCGAGAAGTGGAGGTAGACGGAGTCGCCGCCACGCGCCCGCGCAGCCAGACGCTGCAGGGCCGCAAGGATGGCGGCATGGGTCGGCAGCAGGGCGCCCTCGCTGCCGTCGGTCAACATCTCGATGTTCGCGGCATCGAACCCGAGCTGCACGAGCACGTCGCGCATCAGTCGTACGTCGTTGGCGGGCGCCCGCAGTTGCAGTTCTGGCGCGAGGTCCGGGTACCGGCTCACGCCCACGAGCAGGGCGAGGTTGGTGGCGTCACATGCCGTCGCGGTGGCCGCGCACGCGAGCGCGACAGCGAGGCGGCGCATCGCGCGCGGCAAGGTTCGGTTCGCCGTCAGCGTGGCTGCCGCCGTCAAAGCCAATTGCCCATCAGGACGAACGGTGCCCAATAGAAGGGGTGCGCCGCGCCGAGCGCTGCCCCTTCGGGCGCGGTGCGCTCGCCTGGGCCAGGCTCTGGGTCACCCGGCAGGCGCACGCGCGATGCGCCCCGGCCAGGGGCCTGACTCGCTGCACGCGGCGGGCTCGCGACCGCCGTGCCGGCGCGGATCATCGTCAACTGCGCTTGCTGCAACGCGACCACGCGAGAGAGTTTGTGGCTCTCGCGCAGGCGATACATCGAAGCCATGAGCACCGAAGTGCTGCGGTCGTTCACGTCCCATAGCGAGGCGATCACCGACGGCGCGCCCTGTCCCATCAGCAGCGCGGCCAGCCCGTCCACTTCCTGCCCGTAGGTGTCGTCGGCGCTCAAGCCCGTGGTGCACGCCGACAGCGTGACGAGTTCGGTGCGATCGAAGCGGTATTGCGGGCCGGCCAGCTCGCCGAGGCTGAGGCGGCCCCCGTCGCCCAGCAGCAGGTACGAGCCCTCCGCGTCGCCGCCGGCAAACTTGAAGTGGCTCGCCACATGCACCACCTGCGCGCCGCCGCCGAGCGCGAGGCGCAGCTGCTCGGCGGTGAAGGCCCGGTCGAGCCAGGCTTCGCCCGGCAGTGCGCCGCCGGGGCTCCCGCGCTGGCGCACGATGCCGGCGATTTCGCCGGCCACGTTCAACAGCGGCGGGAACTCCGCATCGCCGATGCTGGCACCGAAGGCCGCCACGCGCCAATTCGGTGACGCCGGTCTGAGCCTGCCCTGCAGCGTTCCGCCGGGGTGGACCGCCAGCGCATACCGCTCGACCAACCAACCGTGCCCGCTGTAGAGCGCGGCGAAAGGAACGAAGCGCAGCTTTCCGGACAGGGACAACGCGAGCACCTGCGCACCGCTGTCGGCCATCGCCTGCGCGACCGGCGCGAACAGCCGCTGGTACAAGGCGGCGGCCGCCGGCCGCAGGTCGCGTTCGGGCTGGCGCAGCCGCTTTGCGAAGTCATCGATCTGCGCGTCCAGTTCGGACTGCAAAACCGCCAAGCGGAAGTGCCGGCGGCCCTTTGCAGTGACGAGCAGCGCGTCGAGCCGTTGCTCGCCCGTCAAGTAGTACAGCAACGCGGTGGGCACGGGTTGCCTGGCCATCAGCGCAGTCGTCTCCTCCTGCACGCCCGCCAGAGGTTGCGTTGGTTCTGCAGTGCGCGAGCGCGGGGCGGTGCCGAAACCTCCCTGCAGGTGACGGGCCTCGAGGCGGTCCACCTCCCGCGGCTCGCGCCACAAGCGCTCGGCGGGTTCAGCCATCGCGAAATCCCATGGGCCCAGTTCTGGCGCTGCAGCGTCGGCGCTGCCGCCGGGCCGAGTCGTCGTGGTGATAGCGCTCGCTGCATCGACCGGGATGACGCTCAGCAATGGCCTCAGTTCGGCCTGAATCTGTGGCACGCGCTTCAACGTCTCGGCGAGCCGGGTCCGGTCTGCCGCGGCGACCGGCGGGTCGAACGCCGATGCGTCCTCCAGCAGGTGGACGAGGAATCGTTCGAGGCGTCCACTCGGGCCGACGAAGAAGTCCTGCAGATCGGCGGCGGCGGCGCGGAGCTTCTCGTCGCCTGCCAGAGTGCGCCACGGCCGCTGCCTCAACTGTGCTGCGAGCCCGGGCAGTGCGAGGCCGGCCCTGATCCGTCCCACTTCCAACTGAGCGGGCTTCAGCATCAAGAGCACATTCGCGCCCATGGGCACCTGCGCGACGGCGGCTACGCGCCCCTGCTCGCCGCGGCGTAACCGCGCAGCCGCTTCATCGTCCTGCCGCGTCGCATCGGACTCGGGGCCTGTCAGGGCCAAGGTGCCGAGGGCTGCACCGGCAGCGCTGCCGATGAACTGCTGCCCTTCGTCCTCCTTCAACACGTGCAGCACCGACTCGGCCTCCTGCAGGCGCTGCGCGTCCAGCAGCAGCTGCGCCAGCGTCACATACACCCGCCGCCGTTGGCGCAGGAACGCCCGGCGCGTGTCGCGCGAGGGCGAGGCATCGCCCAGGGCTGCGCGTACGGCCTGCGCCAGGTTAGCCGCACGCTTGCCGTGGAAGATCGCGGCGTCGGTCTCCGCCTGACGCACGTGCAGGTTCATGAGTGCGGCGTGCGCGGAGTACTGCAGGTCGGGCCGCCGTGCAGCCTGGGCCCGCAAGGAGAGCAGCCGCCAGGCGCGGAAGGCACCGGGTCCTCGTGCCGCGTCGGCGGCGGCGGCCTGCTGGTGCAGCCTTGCAAGCGCACTGTCGTCGAATCGGCTGCCGGCCTCCGCAAAACTGAAGTCGATCGACAACTCAGTTCGGTCGCCTGGGTTGGTGGCTTGCGGAGCGTGCGCGGGCGCGGACACCACCGCCGGCGACCCTTCGGGCCGGTTACCCGCCAAGCGCACCACGCCCATCTCGACACTGCTCCAGACGCCCTCTGGCTCGCCGCGCGCCTCGACTCCGCGTTCGAGTCGGTACCGTGCCATCAGCGCGCGGATGTCGGCGGTGCGCCGCAGCCGCTGGAACAGGCGGGCGAGGTCCATGGCTACAGCGGTGGCGCACGCGGCAGACTCGCCCTCGACGCGGCCGCGCATCGCGTCCTCGAGCAGCGGCTCGGCCTCGCCGAGGCGGCCGGCGGCCACCGACAGGTTGCCGAGGTTGAGCAGCGTGCGCTCCATGCCGCGCAATGTGTCCAGGCGCTCGTACTCGCGCCATTGCCTGGGCGCACCCTCTCTCAAGGCCGATGCCAGCGCCGTGGACATCGCGGACTGGCTCGCACGCACTTGCTCCTCCAAGGCCGGCCGTTGCGCCTCGTAGGCTGCACGCTGCTCGGGTGACATGCGCTCCAGCATTTGCTGCGTGACTGCGGACATCGCCGGGTGCGATCCTGGCAACATCCCCCCCATGCCCTGGGGCATCGGCAGGTCGGCGGGAGGATCGCGCGGCGCGCGATACAGCTTCAAAGCTGCCTCGAGCTCGCTCCGTGCCCGGGCCCACTGTCCCTGAGCGGCGAGCGAAACGCCGAGGTTGTTCCGGCAGGCCGCCTCGAGCAGGCTGTCCTTCTGTCCGGCCGCCTGCTGCGCACACTCGTTCAGCCGGCGCTGCGCTTCGGCGTGGCGCCCAGCGTTGGCATCGACGCTGCCGTCGACCAAGCTGCGCGTCGCGGGCGGGGAGCCGAACGCGAGGCCGGCGAGCGCATTGCCTTGGGTTGCGCTCGCAGGAGGCGTCACACCGAGCCCCCCGCCCATGAGCCGCTGCATGATCATCTGGAGTGTGCCAGCGCCCATCTGGGGCGACAGGGGCGGCGCGGCCAAACGCAGTGCAACGGTGTCGTCGTTCATCGTGCCGTGCACCGGAAGGCACAGCAACTTCTCGCCTTCGGGCTCAGCCAGCTGCGACGCGATCCCGGTCTGTGCGTGCGCGGGCAGCGCACCGGCACCGAGCAACAGTAAGCCAGCAAGGGCACGGCGAAGTTCGTACCCGGGCTCACACCGCGTGCTGTTGTCCATGCTCGCCTCCCCAGACGCGTGGCTCTTGTTCGTCGGACGCGATCGTCTCATGCACCGCGCTGGGCGTGAAGCCGCAGCGGGGGCTCGCGCTCTTCCCGCTCTTCATCCGTGCGGAGACAATGCGCGGCCTCGCTGTCGCCGCGTCATCGAAGAAGAAAGTGGCTGCCGCTGTCCCTCAGGGAGATTCGCAAGAGGACCAGCTGACGGTGCACCTGATGGGTGCGCCGGCTTGGCGCGTGGGCGGAGGTGAACCCCTGGCACTCTCGGGCAAGGATGCGGCCTTGCTGGCCAAGCTCGCCCTCGACGGCCCGCAGCCGCGCCATACTTTGTGCGAGCTTCTTTGGCCGGACAGCACGCCCGAGAAGGCAGCCGCCAGCCTGCGCCAGCGAGCGAGCCGGTTGCGCGCGGCGGCGGGGGTGCCCTTCGTAGAGCTTGGCGCCACGACATCGCTGCACCCCGGAGTGATCGTGGACGTGTGCCAGATCGAACGTCTCGGCGAGGACAAACTCCTCACGAGCCCCGAGCTGCTCGCGGGGCTGGATTTCGGCGACCAGGACGACCTCGATCGCTGGCTGGCTGACGCGCGCCGGCGCGTGGCCGAACGTTGCGCGAGCCGGCTGGCCGAACACGCCGATGCCCTAGAGCAACGCGGTCACCTGGCCGAAGCCGTGGCGATGGCCCGTCGTGCTGTCGAGTGGATGCCCCTTGCCGAGCAGGGCTGGCGGCGGCTCATGCGCCTGCACTATCTGAGCGGTGACCGCGCCGCCGCTCAGGAGGCGTACTGGCGCGTTCACGCGCTGCTGCGCGACGAGCTGGGCGTGCGCCCCAGCGGCGAAACGCAACAGCTGGCCCAGACGCTGGAGGCGGCCGGCGCATCGCCCGTGCCTTTGCCGAACCGCCCGGTGCCTGCCAGCCTCCTGCGGCCGCCGTTGCTGATCGGGCGGCATGGCCCCTGGACCGAGATGGTGGGAGCGTGGGAGCGGCAGCAACCCTTCGTGCTGGTCGGCGAGGCCGGGCTCGGCAAGAGCCGGTTGCTCGAAGTGTTCGCGCACGACCGCGACGGGCTTCTGGCGGACCGCGCGCGTCCAGGCGACGATCAATCGTCGGACGCACTGCTTGGGCGGCTGCTGCTCATGGTCGAGCAGCGCTTCGCCCCGAGGTGCAGCGCCCCGCAGCGCGCCGAATTGGCACGGGTGCAGCCCGCGCTCGGCGAGCGACCGGCGACGCCGGCGAACTTGGCTGTAGTGCGGCACGCCATCGAAGACTGGCTTTCGGATGCACTCACCCGCGGCCTGCGTGCCATCGTGGTCGACGATCTACACAACGCCGACCGGGGTTCGCTGGAGACCCTGCGCTGGCTGACGGCGAGCCCCGCGCTGTCGGCATTGCGTTTGGGCTTCGCGTCGCGGCCATGGTCCGAGCAGGGTGTCGGTGTGGTGCTGCAAGAGTGGCTCTCCGACTCGCAACGCCCGACGCGCATCGATCTGAAGCCTCTGACGCCGTCCGAGCTTCGCGAGTTGCTGGCCAGCCTGGCGTTGCCGACCCTGCTCGATGACCGGGTGGCGGTGCACCTCTATCGCCACGCGGGCGGCCACCCGCTGTATACGCTGGCGACGCTGCAGGACGCGGTGGTGCGGGGCGTTGGGCTGCAGCATGCCGGCGCGCTGCAGCAGCTACCCGCGGTGAATGCGCTGCTCGATGCACGCGTGCGTGACCTGCCGGGCCATACGCGCGAGCTGCTTCAGGTCGCCGCCGTCGGCGGCGCCGACCTGAACGTCGAGCGCGCGGCACGCCTGCTCGCCCGCGCCCCGCTCGACCTGACCGACACCTGGGCACAGCTCGAGGCCAGCAACGTCCTGCGCGGCGAGGCGTTCAGCCACGACCTCGTGCACGAGGCGGCACTGCGATCGGTGCCGCAGGGGTTTCGCCAAGCGCTGCACCGGCGCTGGGCCGCTCTGCTGGAGGATGAAGATGGTGCCCTTCCGGCTCGCATCGCCGAGCATTGGGAACGCGGGTTGCGTTGGTCGGAGGCGGGGAGGGCGTGGCATCGGGCCGCACAGGCGGCGCGACTGGCCGGCCAGCTGGCGGAGCAGTCCGCGCTGCTCGAGTCCGCTGCCCGCTGTCATCGAGAAGCAGGGGACCGTACGGCCTGTTTCACTGCGCTGCTCGCGCGGCTCGAGTGCTTGCACCTGCGCCAGGGCGGGGCTGCGGTGCTGGCCGCGTTGCCTGAGGTGGAGCTGCTGGCGGATACCTCCGCCCAACGAGTGAGCTGCCGCATCGAACGCATTGAGGCGCTGCTGGAGCAGGGTCGGGCGCTCGACGCCGCGGTCGATGCGCAACGCGCGCTGGACGAGGCCGCCGCGCACGCCGACCTTGCGCTGCGCGTTCACTGCCAGCTGGCCATTGCGCTAGCGCAGAGCCGGCGCACGGAGGCCGCGCTTGTGCAGGCCACGCAGGCTGTGCAGACGGCACGGGCGCGCGGCGATCCGCAACTGGCGCTGAAAGCCTTCAATGCGCAGATGTACGTGCACTGGTCAGTCGGGCGCCTGGCCGATGCGGTGGCCGTGCAGCGCGAGGAACTCGCCTGCGCCGAGGCGCTTGGTGACCGCACCTTGATGGTTGCCTCGCGGATCAGCCTCGCGGCCTTGCTGGCCGGCGTGGGCGACGTGCGCGCGACCTACGACCAGGCTAGCAGCGCACGGAAGCAGCAAGCCGACCTCGGTCTTGCGAACAACAGCACTCCCTTCGTCCTCAACAGCACCGTGCTCGGCGCCGCGGCGGCCGCACTCGGCAACTTCGACGAGGCGCTGGCGGCGCTGCAGGAGGCCGTCGACCGCGCCGGGCCCGAGGCGGCCGCTGCCGTGCGAGCGAAGGCACTCATCGCGCTGGCCGGAGTCTGGTTGCAGCTCGGTCGAGCCGACCGCGCTCGCGCACTGGCATTGCAGGTACCTGCCATGGGTGTTCCGCCGGGTATGCAGCTGCAGGCGCTGTGGCTGCTGGCGCGCGCCGCTGAACTGGATCGGACGTCGCCGCGGCCCTACTGGCAGCGTTTCGACACTTTGGTGACCGCGCACGCGGATCTACCCGTGGTCCTGGGCGTCGACTTCGAGGTCTCCTACCGCGAAGAGGCACCCGCGGCCATCGAGCGGCTGCAGCGCGCCCGGGCCGAACTCCTGGCCCTCGGCATGCATGGCACTGCTCGCACGTTGGCCTGGCGCGAGCTGGCGCGTTGGCTCGAGGTACGCGGACGGGCAGCGACCGAGGCTGCGCTTGCACTCGCACGATCACTCGACGAGCACGTCGCCGGCGGGCTCAGTGCTAGGGGCTATCTCCCCGAGGTCCTGCTCGATCTGGCGCGGGCTTTCGAGCGTGGCGGCGAAGACGAGCGCCGGATCGCCTGCGTGCGAGTCGCTCGCCAATGGGTCGATGCGGCAAGCGTGCGAATGGCGCCGACGTTACGACACGCATTTGCCCAGGCCAACGCCGTGAATCGTGCGGTGCTCGCATGGCAGTGCTGAAAGGGACAAGCGCCGCGCCTTGCGCGGCGCTCGGACCGGGCGCCGCCCGCAGGGCGGCGCCACCGTCGCGGGTCGAGGAGCTATCGGAACAGCGACAGCAGGGCCTCGAACAAGGTACCGACGGGGAAAATGTAGTTCGGCGCGACCGGATCGGGCGACGCGGCGTGGGCCACACCGGCGGCCAGAGCGGCCAGGGCCGCTGCCTTGATGAACTTGCTGTACATGTCAACGCTTCCTTCCACGGTTGATGAATCGCCGGGAAGGAGCGGCCGTCGAGCGCGAGCCGCAGTCCTCCCAGCGTTCGTGGAGGGCCGGCGGCGGCGTGGTCGGTTAGAGGCGCGACGAGCGAAGATGTAACAAGATGTCGTCAACGCGCTGAACGATCAGGGACATGCACAAGCGACAGCACTTCAAGCTGGCCAATCCCGCCTGGGACGCGGCCGAGGAGCAGTGGATGGACGCGATCGCGGCCGGCGGCGCGCTGGCAGAGCCCGCTTGGCTGGCCCTGTTCGAGGCCTACGGCGACCTGTTCGTGCGCCGCCTCGAGTTTTGGAGCCTGCCGCCGGCCCGTGCCGAGGAAGAGACGCAGGAGTTGTGGCTGGACATCGCACGTGGCGCGGTCCGCTACGAGCGAAAGGGGCCAGTCCGGTCGTTCCTGCGACAGGTGCTTTGGCACAAGGCGACGCACTACTTCGACCGCGAACGCAAGGTCGAGCGCAGGCATGACAGCCTGGCCGACGAAGCGACGGAGGCACTGGCGGAGGAGGCACTTCAGCTGCTCGTGCCTTCATGGCGCACCGATGACGGCTGGCCGGACTTCCGCCGATGTGTGCACGACAAGCTGGAAGCCTTCGAGCAGCAGCATCCACGCTTGGCCCGCCTCCTGGTCTTCATGCATGTCGAGGAGCTGACGCTCGAAGAGACGGCGAGCCTTCTCGGCGGCGACGCGCTCAAGGCGAAGGCCGAGGTGTTCTCCGCACGCAGGAAGTTCGGGCCTCTGGTCAAGCCCTGCCTGGAGCTATGGCCAAACCGAGGGGAAGGGAAGCGATGAACAACCCTGATTACGACAAGCCAGAGTTCAGCGACTCCGATCGGCAGTGGCTCGAAGCGCTGAGGGGCGAAGGCGTCGACCCGGCATCGCCGGCTGCGCGCGAAGGCTTTGCCCTGCGCGCCGCGTTGGAGCGTCGGCGTCTGGAGATGGAGGCACGCACCGAGCCACGCGCGGAGAAGAGCGATGAAGCGCGGCAGGCGCAGTTGGACAAGCTGCTGCAGCGCGCGCGGGCCGAGGGCGCGTTCGAGCGTGAGCAACCGGATAGCGCCGTGCTGCCTGCACCTGCGCCGCCGCAGTCCAACGTAATCGAGTTCCCGTGGTGGCGCCGTCGCCGCGTGCTGGTCGCGTTAGCGGCGTCGGCGGTCATCGGCGCCGTGCTTGTTACGCAAATCGTCGATCGGCCCGACTACGGTGCTCCGCCCGAGATGCTCGGCCACGCCAACGTGCAGAAGCTGAAGGCAACGCAGCCACGGGTAGCTGCCGAACGGATGGCGGAGCAACTGCGCGCGGCAGGCTTTCGGCCCGGCCTCTACCAGCGCGGCAATACCTACGTCGTCGACATCCAGCTGATGGCCGCCGAGATCGCGGTCGCGGGGCCGGCGTTCGAGGCGCTCGGCATCAAGGCGTCAGC
Organism: Burkholderiales bacterium; assembly: GCA_016223165.1. Lineage (GTDB taxonomy): Bacteria > Pseudomonadota > Gammaproteobacteria > Burkholderiales > Burkholderiaceae_C > Rubrivivax. The sequence continues at coordinate 285,882 of JACRPO010000009.1, read as the reverse complement.
GGGGTTCAACCGCGTGGAGATCGCTCCCGCCTAACCGGCGCGCGGCCGGTGAACGCGAGCCCCGACGCAGGCCGCAAGTACGTCTCCCCTGTCGGTCACTCGCCGGTCACTCGACGACTAGTACAAATTCGCCCACGACGCCGGCGGCCTTCGCTGCCGCGCGCTGAAGGAGCGAACATGACATCGGTTGTTTTCGAGCGGGGGATCGGTGGGACGCGGCGGTCGATCGCTGGCATTCGCGGTGCGGCGCCCCTGCTAAACCGAGGGACGTCCACGGGTTGATCCCTCGCGATCACTCGTGCACCTGGAACATCCGATGTTCCCCCGAAGCGACCAACTGGCGCAGTTCTGCCGTCTTGCGGCCGTGCTCCTCGCGTGCCTGTGGACGGCAGGATGCAGCCTTCTGCCGTCGCAAGCCGACATCCGCTCGTACCATGAGTCCACCGTATTGCGGGGGCATGTGCATTCGGCCCCTGGCGACATCGGCCGGGTGATCGTCGCCGCTTACAGCACCGAGTCAGGTCAACCGGATGTCGCCGACGCCGCGCAGTTGGACAGCTCGGGCGACTTCGAGTTGTTCGTTCCCAGGGGCCTCTACCGAGTTGCCGCATTCCTGGACCGAAACGCAAACGCCACCCTCGATCCTGGCGAGCCCTGCGGGCTTGCTGTGGGTAGCCAGGCTGCATCGGTCGGGCGGAAGGTGCTTGACATCGAACTGGCCGGCCCGGCGACTGTCTGCGCGTTGCCCTGGGGAACGAAGTTCACGGGGCCAGAAGGTGGGCCACCGCGCAGAGCGCAGGCGGGCGTGATCGGGCATCTCGACGATGCCCCCAATTCCAGCGCGAGAGGACGCGACGGCTACTGGAATCCGATGAAGGCGCTACGCGCCGTCGGCAGCAACGTCTTCCTCATCGAGCCCTACGACGAGGCCAGGGTCCCGATCATCTTCGTCCATGGCGCAGCGGGTTCGCCGCAGGATTGGCGCTACTTCATCGAGCATATCGACCGCCGTCGGTACCAACCGTGGATCTTCCGGTACCCATCGGGCGCGGCGCTCGCCAAATGCGCCGAACTGTTGTTCTGGCAACTCGAAAACCTGCAGGCGAAGCTCCAGCCGACGACTGCAGTCATCGTCGCCCACAGCATGGGCGGAATGGTCGTGCGCGAGTTGCTGGTCAAGCACGGTGCGCAATTGCCGGCGATCAGGCAGTTCGTCTCGCTGTCCACGCCGTGGGGTGGCGATCCGTTCGCGGTCATCGGTGTGGAACTTTCGCCGACTGTCATTCCCTCGTGGATCGACATGACGCCGAACGGTGACTTCATCCGCGCCCTGTTCTCGAGCGCGCTTCCCGCCGGCATCGAACACCATCTGTTCTTCGGTTACCGGGGGCCACCTGGGCGGCGCGGGTCCAACAGCGACGGCACGGTGACGTTGGCAAGTCAGCTGAGCTGGCGTGCCCAGGCAGAAGCGGTGACGGTGAGGGGATTCGACGAAGACCACGAAAGCATCCTGTCATCACCTCGCGTAATGCAGGAGTTCGACCGATTGCTCGCTGGCCTTGTGCCCGCGCCAGCGCTTGCGCCCGGAATGCCGAGGCCGACCTCACGGGGCGCGCGATGACATCGGGTGCGTCGCTGGCAGACCCACCACCCAACCACGCGGGACTCCCCCCGCACCACGCGAAGGAGTTGCGAATGCACCGCCGATTGCCCATCCTGACCATGCTGCTGTCGCTGGCTGCCCATGCCACCGACGATGCCGACCGGGCTCGCGAGGAGGCGCAGCGCGCGCTCAACGAGCATGTAATCGCGCAGCCCTTCAACCCCGGCGACGTCCGGAAAGCGCAAGCCTACGCCGAGCAGGCGAAGAAGGAAGGCGTCAAGCCCGTTGCTGTCGCACCGACGCACTGGCAGCCTGGATGGAGTTGCTCGAACCTGACCGTCCATCCGGCCTACGCGTACGCCGACTACAGGAACTGCGTCTACTACTTCCATGTGTACGGGCGCTACTGGCGTTAGCCACGAGCCGCCCCCGGTTCCGTCGAACGATCGCGAGACGCCGGACCTTGTTCGACAGGCATATCCAAATCTCGAGTTTCGGAGGAAAGGCAGAATGAACGCAACGCGCACAATGAAACTGGTGGCGGTACTGACCGCCGTGGTAACGCTCGCGGGCTGCGCAGCGACGCAGGTCGCCCTAAGCAAGAAGGATCTGGTGGTGCAGTCGAAGACCAGCACGGCCATCTTCGTCGAGCCTGTACCGCGCGAGAAGCGATTGGTGTACGTCGACGTACGCAGCGGCGTGCAGGAGTTCGACCGCCGCGCGTTCGGCAAGTTCGTCCGGGACGAGTTTGCGCGCAACGAGAACGGGTACCGCATCGTCGACGATCCCGATGCGGCGCAGTACATGCTGTCGATCTACGTCCTCAATCTCGAAATCGCCGACCCCACCGCCGCCCAGGCAGCGCTGAATACGGGCTACCAGGGCGAGACCGCCTTGGCTGGGGCGGCGGGCGTCCTGGTCGGAGGACGGAACGGCAGTGGCCGCAGCGCTGCCGTCGGCGGCCTGGCTGGCACAGCCCTGATGGCCGGTGGCTCGTTGATCGCCAACAGCCTCGTCAAGGACGTGACCTACATGCTGGTGTGCGATGTCTCGGTGAAGGAACGCGCCGCAAAGGGCGTTCTCGTGCGCCGCGACTCGCAGATCGACACCAGAGTCTCCGACGCGGGCTCGAGCCAGCAGCGCGTGTCCGAGGTGACCGACCGCAAGGAATACAGGACGAGGGTCGTGACCACGGCGAACAAGGCCAACCTCAAGCTCGAGGAAGCTCAGGACCAGCTGTTCAACAAGACCGCCTACGCGCTGTCCGGGTTCTTCTGAGCTGAGTGCACTGCGCCCACGCAGGCACCGACCGCGGCGACCGGCGTACGTTGGAACGCGAAACGTGCGGCCGTGAGGTTTCCGCGAGGACGGCGCGGGCCGGTTCCGGCACGCTGGCCCGGGCTGCCTGCACGCCAAGGACGAACGGGGAGAGCCGGACATGACATCGATCGCTGTCGAGCAGGGAGAGCCGCGCGCGCTGGGAGGCGCAGTCGACGGGGGAGGCCGGGCGTTGGCGGGCGCAGATTCCGCGCGGCGCACCGCAACGGCGCGTGAACACGGCGCGCGCGGCGCCTTGCGGCGAGGCTGGCGTTTGCTTTGCGCGTGGCTCGCGCTCGTCCTGCTGCTTCCGGGTTGCGGCGGCGGAGGTGGTGGTGAGGAGCCTTCTGCAGCGACGCCGCCGGTGGTTACGGCGCCGGTCATAACGGCTCAACCAACTTCAGTCTCGGCGCCAGTCGGCGCGACGGCGACCTTTACCGTCACGGCCACCGGGGGCGGCCTGAACTACGCCTGGTCCCGCAGTACCTCCGGCGGCGTCACGTGGCAGGCCATCAGTGGGGCTTCCGGCTCGAGCTTCACCGTCGCCGTGGTCGATGCGGCGATGAACGGGCATCAGTTTCGCGTGGCAATTCAGAACGGTGCGGGCCTCGTGACCAGCGGCGCCGCGACCTTGACCGTCAACGGCATGAGCGGCAGTGCGCCCGCGATCACGCAGCAGCCGACCGACCAGAGCGTGACCGTGCCGGCAGCCGCCACCTTCACCGTGGCCGCCAGCGGCGTACCCGCGCCGGACTACCAATGGCAGCTCAGCACCGATGGCGGCACGACCTTCAACGACATCGCCGGCGCAACAGCCGCGAGCTACACGATGCCGGCGACCAGCACGGGCGATTCCGGCCGCAAGTACCGCGTGGTGGTGAGCAACACGTCAGGCTCGGTGATGAGCGACGCTGTCACGTTGACGGTGAACGCTGGGACGGGCGGCGGAGGCGGCGGCACGGGCACCATCCCCACGACTTGCGTGCCCGCAAACGTGCTGCCCGCAGGTATGGTGCTGCGGTCCGATTGGGCGCTCGCGGTCAATGGGGTGGTCGGCACGCCGCAGTCTGCCACGTTGACCATCGTGGGCGCATCGACGTTCCAGGGGCGCGCGGCGTTCGAGGCGAAGTTGGACACGAGCGGAACCTTCTTCCCCGCGATCACACGCGTCTTCTCCAGCTACGACACGACGAGCCGCCTACTCACGCCGTATGGCTCCATCGTGCGCCTGGGCATCGACCCCAACAACTACACCGAGGTGACGATCGTGGGGCGGCAGCCGGCACGCTACCCCGTCTATGCGCTCGCGGCCGGCCAGAGCGAAACGGTGACAGCAACAGCGGACACCACCATGGTGACCGTAGTCAACGGTGTGGCTGGCGCGCCGGCGACCTCAACCGAGACGACGACCACGACCTACACCTTTCATGGCACGGAGACGATCACGGTGCCCGGCGGCACTTTCTTGACGTGCAAGGTCACCGAGCAAGTTGCCGGCGGCTCGGCCCAGACGAACTGGCTGATGGTCGGCTATGGCGTCAACGTCAAGACGCAAACGGCCAACACCACCCAGGTCCTTACTGCGGTGAGCGTCAATGGCACGCCGTTGACGCGGTTCCCGTGAGGGTCAGGCGGATCACCTCATCGGCCGACGCCGCCGCGCCGATCCCATCTCAGTGCGCGCCGGGCCCGCGTCAACGCCACGATGGCGCAGGTGCAGGGTGCGGGGGTGCACAACGTCGGGGGCACGATCAAGGTCTTGATGCCCAAGAACCGTCGCATCGAGTTCACCGTGGTGCCGGCGTCGCCCTGACCGTGCTCGTCCTCCGCAGCCCCAGCCACACCACGCACCCAACGACCACGAGCCCCCCACCCACCTGCATCGCCGCGATGCGCTGCCCGAGGATGGCCCAGGCGAGCACGAGCGCGAAGATCGGCTCGACGTTCATGATCGCCGAGTTGCCGACGACGCCGAGTTTCGGCAGCACCGTGAACATGATCGTGAACGCGGTGCCGTAGAGGAAGGTCAGCGTCGCCAGCCCCCACCAGCCGGGGGGTGCCGACGGCAGGTGAAAGCCGCCCTGCACGAGCGCTGCGGCGCCGGCGATGAGGCCGACCAGCGCCATCGTGCTCGCGGTGCGCACGCGGCCGTCGAGCGTGCCCGCCTCGTGCTGCGTGAGCACGAGCGCGAGGCCGAAGATCACCGCCGCGGCCACCGCGAAGGCGACGCCAGCGCCGATGCGCCCCCAGTGCGCGCCGGCGCCCAGGCCCGAGGCGGCGCCGAACACATCAAGCGCCAGCGCCAGGCCGGCGAGGATGACGGGCATCGCCAGCAGCACGCGCCGCTCGGCGCGGTGGCCGTAGAGCACGCGCGCCCACAAGGCCGTGCACAGCGGATAGAGGTTGAAGGCCAGCAGCGCCAGCGCCACCGGCAGCCGCGCCACCGCGGAATACAGGCAATAGCTCTGCAGCGCGATCAGCACGCCGATGGCCGGCAGCGACCAGCGGTGCCCGGCCTGCAGCGCCAGCGGCACGCGCTGGCGCCAGACGATGAAGGCGACGACGAGCGCGGTGATGCCGCTGCGAAAGCACACCGCGGTGACCACGTCGACGCCGTGGTCGAAGGCGATGCGCGCGGCGACGTGGTTGCCGCCCATCATCAGGGCGATGAGCAGCAGCGTGGCGAAGGCGGTGCCGCCGAGGGCCGTGGCGGCGGGGATCGATGAGCTGGTCATGCGATGATTCTCGGCCGCCGGTGCGGCCCCTGTCGCGTGGCGGGTCGAGGCCCGGCCCGCTCGGGAAAGCCCGGCTTGCGTGGCCGGCGGCGCGACGGCAAAAGGAGTCACCCACGGGGTCCTTCGCCGGGCGCGAACGGCCGCAACCACGCCATCGACCACCCCATCGATGTGACCCGCCCGCGCATGACTGAGCCGAGCCCACTCGAAACCGCCATCGCACAGTTGCAGGCGCAGCGCAGTGCGCTGGGCGACGCCGCCGTCGACGCCGCCGTGGGGGCGCTGCGCGCGAACGCGAAGCAAGCTACACAGGCGATGCAGGCGACACAGGCGCAGCAGTCGCCCGAGGCACCGCTGGCGCAGCAGGCGCAGCCGCAGGCGCAGGCGCCGCGGCTGCGGCTGGTGAGCGTGCTCTTCGTCGACGTGGCCGATTCGACGGCGATGCTCGAGCGCGTCGGCGCCGAGGACGCGCTGGCGCTGGTGAGCGACGCGCTCGAGGCCTTCGCGCGCATCGTGCGCGCGCACGGCGGGCAGGTGCTGCGCTTCACCGGCGACGGCCTGAAGGCGGCCTTCGGCTCGCTGCGCCTGCGCGAGGACGATGCCGCGCAGGCCGTGCGCGCCGGCCTGCGCATCCTCGAGGCGGCGGCCGAGCACGCCGAACGCGTGGCGCGGCCGCTCGGCATTGCGCGCTTCGGCGTGCGCGCGGGCATCCACACCGGCATGGTGCTGCTCGGCGACGGTGTCGACGAAGAGCGCGGCGCCATCGGGCACGCCGTGCACCTGGCCGCGCGCATGGAGCAGAGCGCGCCGGTCGGGCGCCTGCGCATCAGCCGAGAGACGCGCGAGCAGGTGCGCGGGCTCTTCCGCCTGGAGGCCCAGCCGCCGCTCGTGGTCAAGGGTCTCGAGGAGCCGCTCGTCACCTTTCTCGTGAAGCGCGACGAGGACGAGGGCGAGCGCACGGTGCGCCGCGGCATCGAGGGCCTGGCGACGCCGATGGTCGGCCGCGAGCCGGCCTTGCAGGGCCTGCTCGGCCTGTGCGAGCGCAGCGTGCGCACGCGGCGGGCGGCGCTGGCGGTGGTCACCGGCGAGGCGGGCATGGGCAAGACACGCCTGCGCCGCGAACTGCTCAAGCGCGTGGGCGCGATCGAAGGGGCGCCGCCGCGCCCGCGGTCCGTCACGGCAGCCACGGCGCACGCCGTGCACTGCCTGCGCGTGCGCGCGCAGCCGAGCAGCGAGCTGCAGGCCTATGGCCTGCTGCGCCAGTTGCTGGCGCGCTGGCTGGGCATCTTCGACGACCTCACCGCCGACGAGGCGCGGGCGCGGCTGGTCGGCGGCCTCGGCCCCTGGCTGGGCGCCGATGCGCAGGCGCGTGCCCAGCGCGTCGGCCAGCTCGTGGGCCTGGACTTCGGCGCCGTCGCTGCGGTGCAGGCGCTGGGCGCGCGCGAGCTGCGCGAGCAGGCCTTCGGCGCGCTGGGCGAGGCGCTGCGCGCGGTGGCCGCGAGCACGCCGCTGCTGCTCGTCTTCGAGGACCTGCACTGGGCCGACGAGGCCTCGCTGGACTTCGTGAAGTCGCTGGCGCAGCCGGCGCCGGTGCCGCTGCTGCTGCTGATCCTGGCGCGCCCCGGCTGGGCGGAGGCGCGGGCGCTGCCGGCCGAGACGCCCGAGATGGAGCGGCAGCACGTGCATCTGCCCCCGCTCGGCGATGCCTCCTGCACCGCGCTGGCCGATGCCCTGCTGGGCGCCATGCAGGGCGCGCCCGAGCCGCTGCGCCAGCTGCTGCTGCAGCGCGCCGGCGGCAACCCGTTCTTCATGGAAGAGCTGGTGCGCATGCTCATCGACGACGGCGTCATCGACACGCGCACGCGCCCCTGGCGCCTGGTGGCCGAGCGGCTGAGCGAGTTGCGCGTGCCCGAGACGCTGCTGGGCGTGCTGCAGGCGCGCCTCGATGCGCTCCCCGCCGCCGAGCTCGCGGCGCTGCAGCAGGCGAGCATCGTCGGGCCGGTCTTCTGGTCGTCGGCGCTGGCCGAGCTGGATGCGGCGGCGCCCGCGGCGCTGCCGGTGCTGATGCATCGCGGCCTGCTCGTGCGCCGGCAGGCGAGCGCCTTCGGGCAGAGCGACGAATACGCCTTCCAGCACCAGCTGCTGCACGACGTGACGTACGGCACCGTGCTCAAGGCCGCCAGGCGCGAGGGCCACGCGCGCGCGGCGCGCTGGCTGGCGGCACGCGCCGTCGGGCGCGAGCGCGAGTTCGTCGTCATCACCGCCGAGCACTACGAGCGCGCCGGCGACAGCGCGAGGGCGCTCGAGTTCTACGATCGCGCGCGCCGCGACGCCGAGGCCCGCTTCGCCCACGACGCCGCGCTGAGGCTCATCGACCGGGCGCTGGCGCAACCGGCGCTCACCGCGCCGCGCCACCGCTTCCGCCTGCTGCACGGGCGCCATATCGTCTTCGACCGCCAGGAGCGCCGCGAGGAGGCCGGGCGGGCGGCGCAGGCGATGCACGAATGGGCCGAGGCCTGCGACGACGACGTCATGCGCGCCGACCTCGCCACGGCGAAGATGCTGCGGGCCGACCACGAAGGCCGCGCCGAAGACGCGCAGCGGCTGGCCGAGCAGGCGGTCGCGCTGCTGGCGCACAGCACCGATCCCGCCGCTGCTCCGCCGCTCACCCTGGCGCACGGCGAGCTGGCCTGGCTGGCCGTCGGGCGGCGTGACTTCGTGCGCGCCGAGCCGCACCTGGCCGAGGCCCTGGAGCAGGCGCGCCGCACGGCGCTGCTGCCGGGGTCGCAGGGCGGCTACGACGGCTACGAGCTGCAGCTGCGCAGCATCGAGATCCATGCGCTGGCGCTGCAGGAGCGCCATGCCGAGGCGGCGCGCGCGGCCGAGCGCGGCCTCGCGAGCCTGGCCCGCCGGCCGCGGCCGCTGCCGCACGACCGCTACATCCTGCTGCAGCTGCTGTACAGGGCGCAGCACGAACTGGGCGCGTGGCAGGAGGCACGCGCCACGGCGCAGCAGGCACTCGAGTGCGCGCTGGAGCTCGCGATGCCGCGCCTGCAGACGACGGCGCTGCTCGATGTGGCGCAGTCCGCTCTGGCCCTGGGTGAAATCGCCGGCGCCCAGGACGCGGCCGACCAGGCCATGCGCCTGGTGCAGGCCGCCGGCAACGACTTCGTGCGGCCGCTGGTGCACCAGTGCCTGGGACACGTGGCCGCGGCGCGCGGTGACGCCGATGGCGCCCGAGCGGCGTTGCAGCGGGCCCTCGATCTGTACGCGGCCCAGGGACGCGAGCCGGAGGTCGCGCAGATGCGCTGCGAGATCGCCGCCCTCGACCTCGCCGGTGGCCGCGCGGCCGATGCGCTGCGCGCCGTCGACGAGGTGTTGGCCACGGCCTCCAACGCGGGCGACGCCGGCTACCGTCAGCTGGACCCCGATGCGCTGCTGACCTGCGTGCGCGTGCTCGATGCTCGTGCAGGGGTGGCCGGCGTGGCCGACGCGGCCGACGCGGCCGACGTGGCCGACGACCGTGCCGCGGGCCTGCTGGGCCATCTGCAGCTGCGCTTGCAGGAGCAGCTGGCCCAGTTGCCCGATGACCTGGCGCGCAGCCGCGTGCAGGCCTTGCCGCACTGGGCCGCCTTGCGGCGCCGCGTGGCCGAAGGCCCGCCGCGCGCCACCGCCGCGTCGCCAGGCGGGGGCGGAGCATGAAGCCGGCCGCGGTTCCGGCGCCCGTGCCTGGGCCCGTACCGGCGCCCATGCCGCCACCCTCGCCGCCACCCACACCGGCGCCCATGCCGGCGCCCATGCCGGCACCCACGCCGGCAGGCACCGGCGCCTGGTCGGGCGATGCGCTCGGCGCGCTCAACGCCACGGTGGCCATGCTGCCGATGGCGGCCAGCTGGGGTGTCGTCGCCTTCGGGGCTGCCGGCCTGGCCGCGGTGCAGATGGGTGTCTCGGGGGCGATCGTCGCCCTCGTGCTCGGTGCGCTGGTCTACCTGTTGGCGAGCCGCGCGCCCATGCCCGCCGCCGCGCCGAGCTCGTCGACGGCGCTGCTGCTCGGTGCCTGCGTGGCGCGGCTGGTGCAGGACAGCGCGCTGCATCCGGCCACCCCGGGCGGCGCAGCCCTGCTGCTCGCCGCCACCGGCCTCGCCGTCATGGGCAGCGGCGCGGTGCTCGTGCTGTTCGGGCTGATGCGCGCCGGTGCGCTGGTGCGCTTCGTGCCGCAGCCGGTGCTGGCCGGGTTCATGAACGGCGTGGCCGTGCTGATGGTGTTGTCGCAGCTGCCCGTCATCGCCGGCGTCGCGGCCGACGAGCTGGCGCGCCGGGGCTTCGGCGCGCTCGCGCAATGGCATTGGCCGGCGTTGGTCGCGACCCTCCTCTCGGCGACCGTGATGGCGGCCGTGGCATGGCGCTGGCCACGCGTGCCGGCCGGTCTCGCCGCGCTCGTGCTGGGCACGGCGCTCGTGCTGGCCCTGCAGACGGCCTGCACCGGCGGGGCCCCGGCCGGCACCTGTGCGCTGCAGACCTTCGGCGCCCTCAGCGCCGGCCTGCCGCGGCCCGAGGCGGCGTTGGCCCTCGCCGATGCGCCGGCGCTCGCCGCGCTGTCGCGGCACGCGTCGACGCTGGCGACCACCGCGTTGCTGGTGGCGCTGATCGGCGGGCTGGAGTCGGCGCTCAACCTGGCGGCGATCGACCAGCGGCTGAGACGACGCACCGACACCAACCGCGAACTGGTCGCGCTCGGGCTGGCCAACGTCGCCATCGGCCTCGTCGGCGGCCTGCCTGTCACCTACCTGCGCCTGCGCGCCATGACCACGCTCTCGGCCGGCGGACGCGGCGCCCGCGCGGTGGCCCTGAGCTGCGTCATGCTGGCACTCGTCTTCGCGCTCGCGCTGCCCTGGCTCGCCGGCGTGCCGCTGGCGGTGGTGGCCGGCATCGTGGTCATGCTGGCTTGGGGGCTGGTGGACCGCTGGACGCGGCGGCTCGTGCTGGAGTGGTGGCGCGGCGAACGCACCGCCGAGCTGCAGTGGAGCCTCGTCATCGCGGCCATCGTCTGCGTCGTCACGCTCGCCGCGGGGTTCGTCGCGGCCGTGGGTGTCGGCGTGCTGCTGTCGATGCTCATCTTCATGCGCGCGCTCCACCGCTCGCTGGTGCGCCTGCGCTACAGCGCCGCCGAGGTGGCGAGCCGCCGCGTCTATCCGCCGGTGTTCGAGGCGCGCCTGCAGCGGCTGCGCCCGCGCATCGAGGTCATCGAGCTGGAAGGGGCGCTCTTCTTCGGCAATGCCGACCGGCTGGCGCAGGAGGCCGTGCAGGCGGGGCAGGCGGCGCTGGCCGGTCGGGCCGGGCCGGCCGGGCAGGGCCGCGGCTTCCTGGTGCTCGACCTGCGGCGCGTGAGCACAATCGACGCCTCGGGCGCGGTCGGGCTGGCGATGCTGCGCGAGCGGCTCGAGGGTGGCGGCGTCACGCTGCTGCTGGCCGGCGTCACCGTCGACAACCGCCACGGGCGTGCGCTGCAGGCGCAAGGGATGCTGCGGCCGGCGGACGGCGGACCGATGCCCTGGCAACTGAACCCCGACGCCGACCACGCGATCGAGGCGGCCGAGCGCACGCTGCTGCAGCGCGAGGGCGCGGACCCGGCCGGCCTTGCGGTGCCGCTGGCGCGCAACGCGCTGCTGGAAGGGCTGCCCGCACCGGCCCTGGCGGCGCTGCTGCCGCGCCTGGCCGAGCGCCGCCTGCAAGCGGGCGAGCGCCTGTTCGGCGAAGGCGACCCCGGCGACGCGATCTACCTGCTGACCGAGGGGTCCGTGAGCGTGCTCGACCGCGCACGCGGCCAGCGTTTCGTGAGCTTCTCGCCCGGCATGTGCTTCGGCGAGACCGCCGTGCTCGACGGCGGCGGCCGCACCGCCGACGCCCGCGCCGACGAGGCGAGCACGGTGTGGCAGCTGCCGGCCGCGCTGCTGCAGGAGCTGCAGCACGATCAGCCGGCGGTGGCGGCGCAGATCTACCGCAACCTCGCGCTGCACCTCTCGGAGCGCCTGCGCAGCGCCGCCGCGGCCTGGCGGCTCGCCGCGGGCTGAGCATCGAGGCTGAGCATGGCCCGGGCGGGCCGGGCGCTCGTACCGACGCACGCGATTGCGCGCCAATCCGCGAGACAATCCGCGGCATGGAACGCACCCTGGTCGTGACCCGCAGGAGCACTCAGCTGCGAGCCGATCTCGAGTTCTGGTTGTCCCAGCCCGTCGAGGCACGCCTTGCCGCGCTGGAGACCTTGCGTGCGCAGGCCATCGACGCCGCTGCGCCCTCGGATGCTCAATCGCGACTTCAAAGAGTTTGCCGAGTTGCTCCACGCGCACGGCGTTGAGTACCTTCTCGTCGGCGGCTATGCGCTGGCGGCGCATGGGCACCCGCGCTACACCGGCGATATCGACTTCTGGATCGCGCCGGAGGCGGCCAACATCGAGCGTCTGCTCGCGGCGCTGGCCGCCTTCGGCTTTGGCTCCCTGGGCCTGCGGCGAGAGGATTTCGGCGGCGACTCGGTGATTCAACTCGGCCGCCCCCCCAACCGCATCGACCTGCTGACGCAGATCGACGGCGTCAACTTCGCCGAGTGCTGGCCTCGTCGTCTTCAGGTGGTGCTGGAAGGCACCGAGCTGCAACTGATCGGACTCGAAGACTTCAAGGCCAACAAGCGCGCCAGCGGCCGGCTGAAGGATCTGGCGGATCTCGAGGCGCTCGAGCCGCCGCAGCAGGACTGACCGCCTCCGGGCCGCGCGCCTGCCAGGACAGCGGCGCGGCGCCCGACGAAGGCTCAGAGGTTGAGAGTTTTTCGAGCGTGCCCGAGCAGCGCGCCAGAAGGTGTCCGATCTAGGCGCAAATGCGAGCCATAGCGAGGGCTATGGCGAACATTTGCAACGACGAGCGGGCGCCTTCTGGCGTGATGAGCGGGCATGATCGAAAGACTCTCAACCTCTCAGTTCAACTCGAGCACGACCCGCACGGTCCCGGGCTCCACCTGCTGCGAGTCGGACACCATGCCGAGCTCCTTGGCCAGCGCCAGCATGCGCGTGTTCTCGCGCAGCACGGTGGCGACGAGGCGCTTGGTGCCGCGGCTGCGCTGGTAGTGAATCATCTTCGTGAGCAGGCGCTGCCCGAGGCGCGCGCCCTGCAGGTCGCTCCTCACGAGGATGCCGAACTCGGCCTCGTGGTTGTTGGGGTCGGTGACGGTGCGCACGACGGCCAGCGTCTCCTCGTCGCCGCCGCCCGGGCCCTCGCCGGCGGGCATGGGCGCCGTGGCCACGAAGGCCATCTCGCGCTCGTAGTCGATCTGCGTCAGCCGCGCGAGCTCGCTGCGCTCGATCGTGCGGCGCGAGTAGAAGATGCGCATGCGGATGTCCTCGGCGCTGGTGCGCTCGAGCAGGTCGCGGTGGCGCACCTCGTCCTCGGGGCGGATGGGGCGCAGCGTCACGGTGCGCGGGCCGGCCGGCGTCTCCCACACGTACGACTCGGTGAGCTCGGCCGGGTAGGGGCGGATCGCGAAGCGCGCCTCGCCGCCGGGGGCCGCGGCGCTGACGCGCACGCGCGCATCGAGGGCGATCACGCCGTCGGCGTCGGCGAGCAGCGGGTTGATGTCGAGCTCGCTGATGCGCGGCTCCTCGGCCATCAGGCGCGACAGCGCGATGAGCACGCCGTGCAGCGCGGCCATGTCGGCCGGCGGCACGTCGCGCCAGCCGGCGAGCAGCTTGGCGACCTGCGTGCGCGCGACGAGCGCGCGCGCCAGCGGCTCGTTCAGCGGCGGCAGGCCGACGGCGCGGTCGGCCACCACCTCGACGCGCGTGCCGCCGGCGCCGAAGAGGATGACGGGGCCGAAGAGCGGGTCGATGTGCGTGCCGGCGATGAGCTCCAGCGCACGCCGCCGGCGCACCATCGGCTGCAGCGTGAAGCCTTCGATGTGCGCATCGGGCCGGCGCGCCGCGACACGCTCGAGCATGCGCGTCGCCGCGTCGGCCACTTCGGCCGGCGAACCGAGGTCGAGCATGACGCCGCCGACGTCGCTCTTGTGCGTGATCTCGGGCGCCAGGAGCTTCAGCACCACCGGGAAGCCGAGCGCGGTGGCGGCGGCGACGGCGGCGATCGGCGAGGCGATCACCGTGCGCGTGGGCACCACCGGCACGCCGCAGGCGGCGAGCAGCTGCTTGGCCTCGGGCTCGGTGAGCCACTCGCGGCCGGCGGCGAGCGCGGCGTCGACGAGTTCGCGCACGCCCGGTGCGGCGCGTTCGTGGTCGTCCGGCAGCGCGGGCGGTGGCGCATCCGCAGGTGCCTCGAGCAGCTGCTCCTGGTTGCGCCGGTAGTTGACGAGCATCGTCAGCGCCTGCACGGCCTGCTCGGGCGTGTCGTACACCGGCACGCCGGCCTCGATGAAGAGGGCGCGCGCCTCGGCCACCGCGCCGGCGCCGAGCCAGCAGCTGGCCAGCCGGCCCGGGAACTCCTTCAGCACCGGCACCAGCGCCGCGGCGATGTCGCGCGCCGGCACGATGGCGGTCGGCGCGTGCATGAAGAGCACCTTGCCCGCCGCGGGCGCGGCGAGCAGCGTGCGCAGCGTGTGCACATAACGCTCGACCGGCGCGTCGCCGATGATGTCCACCGGGTTGCCGCGCGACCAGTTGGCGGGCAGCCCGGCGTCGAGCGCGGCGACGAGCTCGGGCGACAGCGTCGCCAGCTCGAGCCCGAGCCTGGCGGCGGCATCGGCGGCGAGCACGCCGGCGCCGCCGCCGTTGGTGACGAGCGTGAGCCGCGCCAGCGCCTCGGCGTCGGCGCCGCGCACCGCCGGCCGGAAGCGCGTCAGCGTCTCGGCGGCGACGAACAGGTCCTGCAGCGTGTCGACGCGCAGCATGCCGGCGCGGCGGATGGCGGCCTCGATGACGAGGTCGCTGCCGGCGAGCGCCCCGGTGTGCGAGGCGGCGGCACGCTGGCCCTCGCTGCTGCGGCCGGCCTTCACCATCAGCACCGGCTTGTTGCGCGCCGCCGCGCGCGCCGCGCTCATGAACTTGCGCGCCGCTCCCTGGGCCGGTGAGAGCGACTCGGCGTATATCAGCACGGCGCGCGTCTTGGCGTCGCTGGCCAGCCAGTCGAGCATGTCGCCGAAGTCGACATCGGCGCCTTCGCCGAGCGACACCACGCGCGAGAAGCCGATGCCGCGCGCGCGCGCCCAGTCGAGCATGGCGGTGGCGAGCGCGCCGCTTTGCGACACGAAGGCGAGCGAGCCGGCAGCCACATGCGCCGACGACAGAGGGTCGGGCGCGAAGCTCGCATTCAGCCCGGCCGGCGGCGAGAGCAGGCCGAGGCAGTTGGGGCCGAGGATGCGCAGCACGTGCGTGCGTGCCGACTCGAGCATCGCCTGGCGCTGCTCGGCCGTGAGGCCGGCGGTGAGCACCACGGCGGCGCGCGTGCCGCGCGCGCCGAGCTCGGCGATGAGACCCGGCACCGTGGCCGGCGGCGTGCAGATGACGGCCAGCGCCGGCACGCCGGGCAGGTCGGCGACGCTCGCGTAGGCCTTGTCGCCTTGCACGCTGCCATGGCCCGCGTTGACGGCCCAGATCGGGCCGGCGAAGGTGCCGCTGCGGATGTTGCGCCACACCGTGTAGCCCACACTGCCTTCGCGCGTGGAGGCGCCGATCACCGCCACCGAGGACGGGTCGAACAGGTCGTCGAGATTGCGAATGCTCACGGAAGGTCCTTGATGGCGGCGCAGGGCTCGCGCCGCAGGGCGCAGGGTGCAGCACACACGATGCAGGATCCGGGCCAGTCTATGCGTTCGGGATGGGCCTGCCATGACCGGGCGCAAGCGCTTTCGGGATGGGGGATGGGCACGCCCCACGCACGTGTCATCCCCACGTCGTGCCCACGACATGCCCTCGTCGTGCCCACGACATGCCCTCGTCGTGCCCACGACATGCCCATGTCACGCCCATGTCACGTGGCCGCGCTTGCCGGCGCGCGAGGCGCTGCCTAGGCTCATCTGCAAGCGGATGAACAGGGGGAGCGATGTCAATGGATCGATGCACAGCCTTCGTGACCCGCAGGTGGGCGAAGCGGACTCGACGGGCCCTGGCGGCGCTCGTGATCGGCGCGCCGCTGGCGCTGGCCGGCACCGATGCCTCGGCACCCGGCGCGATCGATGCGGCGGCGCGTGCGAGCCCGGCGTACACGATCGAGCAGCGCCTCGCCATCGAGCGGGCGCGGCAGGCGCGCGCGCACCCGAAGTGGCGCCAGCTGTCGTTCGCCGCCCGCCTCGACCGGCTGGCGATGTTCGCGCGGCGCACGGCCAAGGCGATGACGGCGAAGCTGCTGCAGGCGCCGGCCGCGAGCACGCCCGCAGTGGCCGACTTCGACGGCAACCGCACGCTCATCAGCAGCGAGGCCGGCCTGGGCGTGGTGCTGCAGCGCCAGCCCGACTGCTCCTTGCGCTACCAATACGGCTCGTACGCGGTCAACCTGCCGAGCCTGACCATCCAGCTGCTCGGCGCCACGGCCAACTACCAGGATCAGCTGCACGCGCGGGCGGGGCTGGCCACCGCGGCCGGCCGCTTCACGGGCGGCTGCGCTTCGCCGACGCTGGGCGTCGGCTCGCGGCGCGGCTTCTTCCTCGGTCGCACCAACCAGGGCTGGGACATGTTCGCGGCGGCCGGCTACGACCGGCTGGCCGGGACCGATGCGCTCTACCTCGCCACCCTCGACCCGGCCACGCAGACGCTGCACTCGTTCGCCATCGACCTCGCGCAGCCCGACGTGCACGCCATCGCCGCCGGCGACCTCGACGGCGACGGGCTGGCCGACGTCGTCGGCCTCGACCTGGCGGCCGCATCGATCACCGTCTGGCTCGCCCGGCACGACGGCAGCGTCGGCGCGGCGCGCAGCATTGCGCTGCCCGGCCGGCAGGCCGAGGCGGCGGTGATGGCCGACTTCAACGGCGACGGCAAGGTCGACGTGGTCGTCGCCACCGTCGACGCGGCGAACCAGGAGATCGTCTCGGTGCTCACCGGCCGCGGCGACGGCAGCTTCGACGCCGCGCAGTCGTTCAACGTCGGCACGCCGCGCGGCACCGTGGGCACGCAGCGCATCGCCAACCTCGTCGCCGGCGACTTCCGCGGCCTGGGCCGCCAGGACATCGTCGGCTCCAACGGCATCGTGCTGCTCAACGACGGCAGCGGCCGCTTCACCGAGGGCGCGACGGCCTTCGCGCCGCGCCCGGCCACCTCCAGCGCCGGCCCCAACCTCGCCGCGGCCGACTTCGACCGCGACGGCAAGCTCGACGTCGCCGTGAGCGACGGCGCGACCATCCGCATCATCGCCGGCCGCGGCGACGGCACGTTCACCGCCGGCCGGGCCTACGCGTCCAACGACAGCGTCGGCTACCTGAGCGCCACCGACCTGGACGGCGACGGCAACGTCGATCTCTACGTCGGCCTGGCCAATGGAGGCACCTTCGGCGGCGACCAGTTCGATGTCGCGCAGGCCTACGCGCTGATGGGCAACGGCGACGGCAGCTTCCGCGGCGCGCCTTCGCTGCCGTTCGTGCACACCGGCCGCAATCTCGTCGACCTGAACGGCGACGCCGTGCCCGACGCGGTCGGCGTCAATGCCGATGTCTCGTTCACCGCCTACCTCGGCGATGGCCGGGGCGGCTTCACGGCCCGCGCCACCTTGCCGGTGGCGACGATCACGCTCGGCAGCGGCGAGTCGTTCACGGTGCGCGAAATCGAGTCGTTCGCGCTCGCCGACGTCAACGGCGACGGCAAGGCCGACCTGCTCTTCTTCGGCAAGGACTTCGTGGCGCGCAACAGCCCGGGCGAGTTCTACTCGCCCGGCCTGCTCGTCGCGCTCGGCGACGGCGGCGGCGGCTTTGCCGCGCCGACCTTCGTGCCTGCGCCGAACTTCGCGCCTCCCGGGGACTTCGACTATGGGTTGATCGCGAGCAACCTGCTCGTGGCCGATGTCAACGGCGACGGCAAAGGCGACCTCGTGTACGCCTACCGCACCACCGCGTTCTTCGCCGACACGCTCAGCGTCGGCACCGCGGTGCAGCTGGGCAATGGCGACGGCAGCTTCCAGGCGCCGAGGACCATCGTCTTCCACAGCGGGCCCGCGAACACCGCCTTCTTCCTCGCCTCGCAGGTGCAGCAGGTGGCCGACCTGAACCGCGACGGCCGCGCCGACCTGATCTTCGCCACCCAGACTGCCACCGTCGCCACCTTCGGCGGTTTCGTCTCGAAGATGCAGGTCGCGCTGGGCGCCGGCGACGGCAGCTTCGCAACGCCGGTCGATGTGGCCGGCCCCGAGCAGATCGTGCGTTCGGCCGGCGACAGCCTGCCCGCCCCCATCGTCGTGGCCGACATGGACGGCGACGGCATCGGCGACCTCGTCGCGCTCGGCGGCACGGGCAGCGCCAGCCTGCAGGTGGCAGTGGTGCCGGGCCGGGGCGACGGCAGCTTCAAGGCGCCGATCCTCATGGCCTACGGCGGCCAGTACCTCGGCAGCCAGCAGCAGCTCGCGGTGGCCGACTTCGACGGCGACGGCAAGCTCGACGTGGTCCTCCTCGATCCGTTCAGCGGCAAGAGCGGCATCCTGCTCGGCAACGGCGACGGCAGCCTGCAGTCCACGGGCTCGGCGAGCTCGCCGGGACCGAGCCGCTCGATCCTGCTGCCGGTGGGCGGCGCGGCCAAGGCGATGGACCTCAACGGCGACGGCAAGCCCGACGTGATCGCAGGCAGCACGCTCTTGCTGAGCGTGCCGGCGGCTGCCGCGCCGCCGCGCGACTTCAGCGTCGCCGCGGCCGATGTGGGGGCCAGCGTGACGGCCGGCCAGTCGGCCACCACCACGCTCACGCTCAACCCGAGCGGTGGCTTCACCGGCACGGTGTCGTTCAGCTGCAGCGGCCTGCCTGCCGCGGCGGCGTGCGCGTTCGCGCCGCAAAGCGTCACGGTGGGCGCGGGGGCGGCCGGCACGACGCTCACTGTCAGCACGACGGCGCGCACCGCGGCGCTGGCCGGCGCGCTGGTCTTCGCGGGGATGCCACCGGTACTGCTGATGGCCGGGCTCGCGCTGCCGCGGTGGCGTCGCCGCCGCGAAGGCGCGCCGGCGCTGCGCCGTTGGGTATGGGCGGGCCTGGTCGCGGCGGCCGCGCTGGGCCTGCACGCCTGTGGCGGGGGCGGAGGTGGCGGCGCAAGCGGTGCCGGGGATCCGGGTGGCGGCGGCGGGCCACCGCCGCCTGCGCCCGCGGGCACGCCGGCCGGCACCTACGCCGTGCAGGTCACGGCGAGCGACGGCACGGTGTCGCACACCGTGAACTTCACGCTGACGGTGAAGTAGCGGCCGCGGCGACGCGAAGCCCTGGATCGAGTGCCGATGACGATGCCGACCCGCCCGCCGCCCGATCCTTCGTGGCCGGCGCTTCGCCGCCCGAGCCAGGCCGCGCGCGCCATCCCCACCCTCGGGCTGGCGCGCCCGCGGCGGCGCCGCTATGCTGGCCCGGCATGGTGGTGCTGCGGGCATGGCCGACCCCTCGTTGATCGACAGCGACAGCGCTGCCGCAGCGATCTCGCGGGCGATGATCGACCGCGAGCTCGGCCGCATCACCGGCAGCGCGGCGTTCAAGCCCTCACCGCGGCACCAGCGCATGCTGCGCCACCTGGTCGAGCGCACGGTGGCGGGCGATACGCGGGCGCTGAAGGAATCGGTGCTCGCGCTCGAACTCTTCGAGCGCGCGGTGCATGCCTACGACCCGAGCCGCGACTCGATCGTGCGTGTCGAGGTGCGGCGGCTGCGCCAGCGCCTGCAGCGCTACTACGACACCGAGGGGCGCAGCTCGCCGCTGCGCATCGAGCTGCCTGTGGGCAGCTACGTGCCCACGCTCAAGCGTTCTGAGGACCAGCCGAGTGCCCGCTCGCGCGTCGCGAGCGACCTCGTGGAGCGCGGCTATCACTTCCTGCGCGAGGGCGGCGAGGAGGCGTTGCGCAAGGCGGTGCAGCGCTTCGAGGCTGCCCTGCGCGAGGACGGCGAACACGCCGGTGCCCACCTCGGTGCAGCACGCGCCTGGATGAACCTGGTGGCCGAGGTCTACGAGGCGCCGCTGCCCTGGGTCGACCACGCGACCGAGGCGCTGCAGCGCGCGCTCGAGCTCGACCCGCTCAACGCCGAGGCGCTGACGCTGCTCGGCGCCACGCTGCACCGCTACCAGTTCGACTGGCCGGGCGCACGCCGGCACCTGCGGCGCGCCATCGAGCTGGCGCCGGGCCTGGCCTTCGCGCACATGGGCTACGGCGCGCACCTGCTGCTGGCCGGCGACTTCGCGCGCGCGGAAAGCGAGCTGCAGCTGGCGCGCGCGCTCGACCCTCACTACCTCAACGCACGCTGGCACATGGCATTGCTGCGCGTGGCCGAGCGGCGCTATGCCGAGGCGGGCAGCGAGATCGAGTCGATTCTCGACCTCGCACCCGCGCACCTGCCGGCACTGCACATGCTCGGCGCGCTCGACCTCTTCGGTGGCCGCGGCGAAGCGGCGCTCGAGCGCTACCGGCACCTCGACGCCAAGGCGCCGCAGCATCCGATCGGCCTCGTCGGCGTCGCGCTGGCGCAGGGGCAGCTCGGCGACCTTGCCGGCGTGCAGCACACGCTGGCGCGGCTGCGCGAGCGCTTTGCCGGGCTCTATGTCTCCCCCTACCAGCTCGCGCTCATCGAGCTGTGCCGCGGCGAGCGCGACGCGGCCCTGGCGCTGCTCGAGGAGGCCGCGTCGACACGCGACTCGAACACCATCTACGCGCTCACCGACCCTTCATGGGACGCGGCGCGCGACGACCCGCGCTTCGCGGCGTTCCTCGCCCGCCATGGGCTCGGCGGCGAGCGCTGAGGCGCGCCGCGTCGCGCCGGAGTTCCGCCGATGTCGAGCCAAGCCACCGCCGGCGAAGGGCTCGACGTGCTCGTCGTCGGCGCCGGCTTCGGCGGCCTGTACATGCTGCACAAGGCGCGCACGCTCGGCCTGCGCGCGCTCGCGGTCGATGCCGCGCCCGGCGTCGGCGGCACCTGGTACCACAACCGCTACCCCGGCGCACGCGTCGACGTCCAGAGCCTCGAGTATTCGTACTCCTTCTCCGAGGAACTGCAGCAGGCCTGGCACTGGAACGAGCGCTACGCCGCGCGGCCCGAGCTGCTGCGCTATGCCAACCATGTCGCCGACCGCTTTGCGCTGCGCGACCGCATCCGGCTCGAGACCCGCCTCGTGGCGGCGCGCTGGGACGAGGCGCTGGCCCGCTGGCAGGCGACGCTGCGCGCTGCCGACGGCAGCGAGCAGTGCCTCGCGGCGCGCTTCATGGTCATGGCCTCGGGGCCGCTCTCGACGCCGTACATGCCGGCCTTCCCGGGCCTCGAGCGCTTCAAGGGCCGCGTGCTGCACACGGCCGCCTGGCCGCATGAAGACCAGGGCGCGGTCGACTTCAGCGGCCAGCGCGTGGGCGTCATCGGCACCGGTTCATCCGGCGTGCAGGTGATCCCGCAAATCGCGAAGCAGGCGCGCCGCCTCACCGTCTTCCAGCGCACGCCGGCCTACGTGGTGCCGGCGCACAACGGCCCGCTCGATGCCGAGTGGGAACGGCGCGTCAAGGCCGACTACGCGGGCTTTCGCGCCCGCTCGCGCGCCATGCGCACCGGCTTCGGCAGCGAACACCCGCCGCACATGAAGTCGGCGCTCGCCGCCAGCGCCGAGGAGCGCGAGGCGCGCTTCGAGGCGCGCTGGCGCATCGGCGGCTTCGCCTTCCTCGGCACCTTCTACGACCTCATGATCGACGAGCGCGCCAACGCGCTGGCGGCCGAATTCGTGCGCGGCAAGATCCGCAGCACGGTGCGCGACCCCGAGGTGGCGGCGCGCCTCTCGCCCACCTACCCCATCGGCTGCAAGCGCCTGTGCGTGGACAGCGCCGGCTACTACGAGACCTTCAACCTGCCGCAGGTCGAGCTGGTGGACGTGAGCGGCGGCGGCCGGCCGATCGAGTTCATCACCGAGCGCGGCGTGGTCGCCGGCGGGCGCGAGCACGAGCTCGACGCGCTCGTGCTCGCCACCGGCTTCGACGCCGTCACCGGCACGCTGATGCGCCTGCCGTTGCAGGGCCGCGGCGGCCTGCGCATCCAGGACAAGTGGGCCGGCGGCCCGCTCAACTATCTCGGCCTCGGCACGGCCGGCTTCCCCAACCTCTTCCACGTCGCCGGCGCCGGCAGCACGGCCGCGTTCACGAGCGTCATCCTGTCGATCGAGCATCACGTCGACTGGATCGGCGACTGCATCACCTGGCTCGACACGCAAGGCCACAAGAGCATCGAAGCCGAAGAGGACGCCGAGGCGGCCTGGATGGCGCACATGCTCGAGCTGGCGCGGCACACGGTCTTCCTCGGCTGCGAATCGTGGTACCTGGGCGCCAACATCCCCGGCAAGCCGCGCGTTTTCATGGCGCTGGTCGGCGGCTTCCCGGCCTATGCCGAGCAATGTGCCGAGGTGGCCGCGAACGGCTACGCGGGCTTCCGGCTGCGTTGACGCGGCCCTCGCGGTGAGGGCGCGCGCAGCGACGTGCGAGCGCTGGTTTCCGTGCGAAGTTCAGCGCGCGGTTCAGCGCCCAGCTCAGCAGCTCGGTTCAGCAGTTCGGTACAGCAGCTCAGTTCAGCCACTGCCGCAGGAGGCCGAACACCTCGGCACTGGACAGCAGGTCGAGGTGGCCGGTCTCGTGCACCACGGCCTGGTGTTCCGGCGCAAAGGCCAGGCGCCGCTCGGGCTCGCGGTGGTGCCCGAGCGCGCTGGCCACGGGCACGAGGCCGTCGCCCAGCAGCTTCGCCTTGAGGCTGCCGGCCGCCGGGCCCAGGCTCGCGGCGACGGCGAAGCAGCGCGCCGAGGCAGGCAGGCTCACCGTCACCTGGGCCTGGGCGGCGTCGTCGCCGCCGGCTGCGCCGCTCAGGATGCTGCCGTGACGCAGGTCGTTGATGCCCGCGCTGCGCACCTTGCCCAGGCGCGCCAGCGGTGCGGCATAGGGCGCGGCGCCAAGCAGCAGGTCCACGCCGTGCCCGGCGGCCTCGAGCGGGGCGCCCTGGTGCGGGGTGCCCAGGCAGACGAGCGTGTCGACGCGCGCCGGCCAGCGCAACGTGCCGCGCTGGATGAGCGGCGCGTGGTGCAGCGCGCTGCGGGCCACCAGGCCGCCCATGCTGTGGCCGAGCAGGGCCAGGCGTTCGACCGGCATCGGCCAGGCATCGAACAGCCGCTCCATCTGCTGCGCCAGGATGCGGCCGTTGGTCGAGATGCTGAGGCCGCTGTTGTAGTGCAGGTACACCGGCGTGAAGCCCAGCTCGCGCGCCAGCTCGGCGCCGTGGTCGTGGCCGGCACGTTGCCACTGCAGGTCGTTCATGCACAGCCCGTGCAGCAGCACCAGCAGGCGCGGCGTCGCTTCCGGCAGGCGCGCGCGCATCGCGAAGCGGTCCAGCACCAGCGGGCGGCCGGCGTGCCGGAAGGCCATGGCGATGGCCAGCGGGTTGTCGGTGGCGGCCAGGTGGTCGCCGAGCACGCCGTTGAGCGCGGCGACGATCGCCTCGCGCTCGGGGTGCGGTGGCCGCGCGGGGTCGGCCGGTGCCAGGGCCGGGCCCAGCCAGCCGAGCAGCGCTTCGGCGCTGGCGCCCACCACCTGCGTGACGCCGCGCACCGAGGTGTAGACGAGCCCGGTCAGGCCGCGGGTGCGCTCGTCGGCCGGCGCGTCGGGCGCGGACAGGCGAACGGTGCCGGCAATGCGCGCGTGCATCGCTTCCACGAGGCTGGTGAGGCCGGCCACCGCATCGGTGGTCAGGCGCGCGGCGCCGCGCAGGTCGGCGGCTTGCAGGAGCGGCTGGGTCATGCGCGAGTGTGGGCCCAAACGGCGGACCGCGCTCCCGGAGCGACCGCACGATCCGACACGCGACCGGGACGCGCGACCCGGGCATGCGATCCGGGCATGCGATCCGGGCAACGCGACACCGGCGCGTCTCATCGACGGCTCGGGCTCGATGGAGGGCCGGCCGCCGGCCGAGGCGCGCCGTTGCGTTCCTGTGGTTGGTGATGCCTATCTGGTTGCCCGTGATCAGTCGCTCGCCGCCAGCGCCTGCAGTCGCGGCAGCAGCGCGGGAATCTCCTTCGTCGCTGCTGTCCAGAAGACGTCGGCGTCGATGTCGAAATAGGCGTGCACCAGGCGATTGCGCATGCCGACGATCGCCGACCAGGGGATACCAGGGTGGCGTCGTCGAGGTTGAGGCTGCGGTGCATGGTGGTTCCTGCCGTGGCTCGGGTCTGGCGAACATATCACCCGTGCTGCCGGCCGTCGCGGGCGCCGGCGCCGCCAGCCGCACGATCTCGGTCGAGGTCTTGTAGCCGCCGGTCTCGATCGGAACTGCTTGATGTGATTCTCGGTCAGCCTGATCTCTTGCCAGGAAGCGAAGACCGGTTCCATCACTAGGGCGTATCCCGCCACGCGGCGATGGATGAAGATGGCGTTCAGCCCACCTTGAACCGCCAGGGGTCGTCTTCCGCCGCCAGGTCCTGCCGGCGGAACTCGCGCGGCGCGATGCCGACGGTGCGCTTGAAGACCTTCGAGAAGCTGAAGGCGTCCTGGTAGCCCACTTCGACGGCGACGCTCTCGAGGGGCCGGTCGGTCTCGCCGAGCAGGCGCATCGCCTTCTGCATGCGCAGCGTGCGCAGGTAGTTGAGCGGCGTGTCGCCCATCGCGGCGCGGAAGCGCTCGGCGAGCGTCGTGCGCGAGAGCCCGGCGCGGCGGGCCAGCTCGCCGAGCGTCCACGGGTGCGCGCTGTCGGTGTGCATCAGCGTCACGGCGCGGCGCACCTGCGGGTCGCGCACGGCCTGGCCCCAGCCGGCGCCGCCCTGGCCGAGGCGGCTCACCATCTCGCGCAGCAGGTAGGTGAAGACGACGTCGAGCAGCCCGTGCACGATGGTCTCGGCGCCGAGGCCGCCATGGCGCACCTCCTCGTCGAGCAGGCCGACGGTGAGCGCGAGCGGGCCGAGCTTGGGCAGCTCGTCGGCGCGCAGCACGAACCAGTCGGGCATCTCGGCGAAGAGCGGGTGCAGCGGCGCATTCCACAGCTGGTAGGCGCCGCTCACCACGGACGCCTGCGCAGCGGCGTCCGCGCCGCCCTCCTCGAGCGCACGCGCGTCGCTGAAGGTGCCGATCGGCTCGACCGGCACCGCCGCGGGGTCGGTGTGCTGGCTCAGCACATGCACGCAGCCGCGCGCCATGACGGCGATGTCGCCGGCCTGCAGGGCCAGCGGCGCGGGCAGCTTCGGCGCGTGCAGGTGCACGGTGCCCTGGGCCACGACATGCAGGCCGATGCTCTTGTCGCAGGGAAAGCGCAGCGCCGTCGAGGCGGAGAGTCGGCGCAGGTCGAGCAGGCGCCGGCGCAGGCCGGCTTGCTGGAGGATGTCGGTGAGCAGGTCCAAGGGGGGCGGGTGCGGGTTCGGGTCCGGTGCCGCGGGTTGGTGATGGGTCCGCGATACCGGACGATTGGACATGAATTGCGGATTCATGTCCATTCCTGGTTCGGATGAGGGCGGCCAGACTGGAGGCCTTCGTCACCCACACGGAACACCCCATGTCCAAGACCCTCGTCATCGGTGCCAGCGGCACCGTCGGCTCCGAACTCGCGCGCCTGCTCGCCGCCCGCGGCCACGAGGTCGTGCGCAGCACGCACCGCGCGCCCACGCAGCCCGGCCAGGTGCAGGTGGACCTCGCCACGCGGCAGGGCCTGGCGGCCGCCTTCGAAGGCGTGACGCGCGCCTTCCTGCTCTCGCCGCCCGGCCATGCGCAGCAGGATGCGCTGCTCGTGCCCCTCATCGAAGAGGCGCGCGAGCGCGGCCTGGCGAAAGTGGTGCTGCTGTCGGCCATGGGCGCCAATGCCGACGAGGCGGCGCCGCTGCGCAAGGCCGAGCTCGCGCTCGAGCGCTCGGGGCTGGCGTGGAACGTCATCCGCCCGAACTGGTTCATGCAGAACTTCAACACCTTCTGGCTGCACGGCCTGCGCGAGCAGGGCGCGATCTTCCTGCCGGTGGGCCGTGCCAAGGGCAGCTTCGTCGATGCGCGCGACATCGCCGCCGTGGCCGCCGAACTGCTCTCGCGCAGCGACCTCGACGGCCGCGACTTCGACCTCACCGGCGCCGAGGCGTTCGACCATCACGAGGTGGCGGCGATCCTGTCGCGCGAGACCGGCCGCACGCTCGGCTTCGAGGACATCACGCCCGAGGCGATGCTGAAGGGCCTGCTCGACGCGCAGGTGCCGCGCCCCTACGCCGAGTTCCTGGTGCTCATCCTCGGCTTCTTCAAGGCCGGTTATGCCGAGCGCACCACCGACGCGGTGCAGGCCATCCTCGGCCGCGCGCCGGGCAGCTTTGCGCAGTATGCGAAGGACTACCGCGCCGCGTGGCTGGTCTGAAGGCGGCCCGCTGTCGCGGCCGGCAGGAGGGCGGGCTAGTCGTGGCCTAGTCGCCCGCCCTCAGGGCGCGCTCGCCGTGCTTGCCGGTTCTGGCGCTGCGGCCGCTGCGGCCGTTCTTGCGGCCCGCGCCGCCGCTGCCAGCGGGTTCGGCGTCGCCTCGCCCACCTTCACGAGCAGGTTGCGGTCGGTGTGGTGGAAGGGCTCGGCCTGGCCCTGGATCACCAGCACCGTGTCTTCCTCGTAGCCCCAGGTGCCGTCGGCGTTCACCGTCACCTTGATGCGGAACTCGACGGTGCGAAAGGCATGCTGCAGGAAGGGTGCCGAGCAGATGCCCCAGGTTTCCAGGCCCTGGGTGGCGACGAGGTCGAAGCTCTTCGCATCAGGCGCGGCGGTGCCGGCCGCCATCGCCGTCTGCCCGCGCGGGATCGTCAGCGTGTGCATCACGGTGCCGGTGGCCGGCTCCCAGAGCCAGTAGCCGACCTGGTCGTGGTAGGTCTTGACCTGCCCCGGCTTGGTGACGTGCGTGTGGTAGCGCAGCCCGTAGAGCAGCTGCGGACCGTTGGTCTGCGGGTCGATCGGCTGCAGTTCGATGCGCTCGACGTAGGCCTGCTTCTTCGGGCCCTCGGCTTTCGGTTTCACATCGAGGCCGCGCTGGCCCTCCCAAAGGCCGGCCAGCGGCGCCAGCGGGCCAAGGCAGGCCAGCGTGTCGACATCGACCTTCGTCGGCTCGGTGTAGATGTCGCTCGGCCAATCCGCCATCGTCTCTCCTCCCTCTTCGGCTTTCAGGCCGATGCTAGCGGCCGGGCAGGGCAGCCTTCCTTGCCGTGGCGCAATCCGCCTTCATCGGCAAGGCGGCGAGCGGCGCATCGCGCAGCAGGCAGCGGAACGTGGGTAGCCGACTGAACTGATAGAAGTAGAGGCCGGCGGCGGCGGGCTTGCTGCCGTTGCACAGGAGCTCTTCGGTCTGCCGTGCGTCGGCGCCGAAAAGGCCGACCGCGCTGCCCTGTGCCGGCACGACGAGGGGCGTGCGCTGCAGGCGGTCGATGCGCGCGGTGATCTCCATCGGATCCAAAGCCGCGGCGTCCCGGTACAGCACCAGGTGTGGCCCCGGCGGCAGCGAGACCGGCTCGGCCGTCCGGTTCGCGAAGACGACCTCGAGCCGCAGTCCCTCGGCGAGCGACTGCTTCGCGACGGTGCAGGCGAGGCCTTCGCGCTCCGGCGGCTCAGCGCCGATGGCCGCACTCGCCGCGAGCGCGGCAGCCAGGGTGAGCGCGGCGAGCGACGGGGTCGGAAGCGGCAACGTCAACACGCGTGGGTGCATGGCCGGCAATGCGGGTGGGGACTGGCATGGCTCGTTCGGCACTTTCGGCCCGATCGCCGCGGTGGCCGGCGTCGCGCGGGCCCAAGGGGCCGCGGGCCGCACGGAGCGCTTGTGCGAACTGCTCGACCCGCCGGGGGCATTGTCGCGCGAGATCTGTCGCGCGCCGGGGTTCGAGCTCGGCGGCAGATGCGCCTCAAGTTCCCGCCCACGGTACCGATCTGCATCCCATCCCCAAGTCCAGGAGCCGTTGCCATGCGTCGAATCGCGCTGCGAACCCTTCCCGTCCTCTTCATCGCCGCCGTCGCGCTCGCGTCAGCCCAGGATCAATCGTTCGTCGATGCCGAGGGCCGCAGCGTGACGCTGCAACCAGGGCACCCGAGCCTGAAACCCTGGCTGCTGCCGGCCGACATCCCGGCGCCTGAGGGCAACCGCATCACGCCCGAGCGCGTGGCGCTGGGCGAGATGCTCTTCTTCGATGCGCGCCTGTCGGTGCACGGCCAGACCAGCTGCGCCTCGTGCCACGCGCCGGAGCGCGGCTGGGGCGACGGCTTCCCGGGCTCGATGCGCTTCATGGGCGAGCGCATGGCGCGCAACTCGCCCACCGTGGTCAACGTCGCCTTCAATTCGCTGCACATGTGGGACGGGCGCAACCGCACGCTGGAGCAGCAGGCTGTCGGCTCGCAGAGCATGACCGGCAGCCTGAATGCCGGCGCGCGCGAACTCGGCATCGTCGACGGCAACCTCGGCATCGAGCGCATCCGCCGCATCGCCGGCTACGCCGAGGCCTTCGGCAAGGCCTATCCCGGCGAACCGATCGACAAGAACACGGTCGGCAAGGCCATCGCGACCTTCGAGCGCTCGCTGGTCTCGCGCGACACGCCGTTCGACCGCTGGGCGCGCGGCGACGCGACGGCGATGACGCCGGCCCAGGTGAACGGGCTGCGCGTGTTCCTCGACCCGGCCAAGGGCAACTGCTCGGGGTGCCATGCGGCGCCGACCTTCACCGACAACGGCTTCCACAACGTGGGGCTGCGCCAGTGGGGCGAGGCCAACGCCGACGTGGGCCGCTTCAAGGAGCGAGCGCTGCCGCTGATGAAGGGCGCCTTTCGCACCCCGCCGCTGCGCGAGGTGGCGCACAGCGCGCCGTACTTCCACGACGGCTCGGTGGCGCGGCTCGCCGACGTGATCGAGCACTACGTGCGCGGCGGCGACGTGCGCACGAACCTGTCGCCGAACATGAAGCCGCTGGCGCTGAGCGAGGGCGAGAAGGCTGACCTGCTTGCATTCCTGCAGGCCCTGAGCACGCCGTACGTCCCCTACGAGGTCCCGCGCCTGCCGCGCTGAAGAAGCGCGCCGCCCGGCGGCGCGCCGCTGCCGCGCGCCACGGGCCGTAACTGGCCCGGTTTTGCCCCGCTGTTGCGCCCTTGCACGCAACCCCGGCTGCCTAGCATGGAACGTGATGGCGTCCGTCTGCCGGACCGCCGCACGACTCCCATGGCTGCCGTCGAATCCGCCGTTTCCGTCGTTACCGAGTTGCCTGCCGTTGCCGCCGCCCCGGCCGCGGCGCGCTTGGCGCTGCCCGAGCTGATCGAGCGTGCGCAGGGCCTGGCCGCGCGCGGCCAGGGGCGCGAGGCGGCCGCCCTGTACGAGGCCTGGGTCGACGGCAATCCGGCCGCCGCGCACTGGCCGGCGGCCTGCTTCAACTGGGGCACGACGCTCTCGGCGGCCGGTGACGAGGCCGGCGCCGAGCGCGCCTACCGGCGCGTGCTGGCGCGCGTGCCCGGCTTCGCGCCGGCCCTGCTCAACCTCGGCCACCTGCACGAGCGCCGCGGCGAACTCGACGCCGCCCTCGAACGCTGGCGCGAGGCGTCCTCGGCGACACCCGCGCCGGCGCTCGAACACCGCCTGCACGCACTGAACAACCGCGCCCGCCTGCTCGAGCAGCTGAAGCGCCTGCCCGAGGCCGAGGCCGAGATGCGTGCCAGCCTCGAGCTGAAGGCGGCGCAGCCCGACGTCATCCAGCACTACGTGCATGTGCGCCAGAAACAATGCGCCTGGCCGGCCGAGCAGCCGGTGGGCGAGGTGACGGCCTACCAGCTGCTCACCGGCACCTCGCTGCTGGCGATGATGGGCCTGTCGGACGACCCGGCGCTGCAGCTGCTCGCGGCGCAGCGCTTCGTGCACGAGAAGGTGCCCAAGCCCGCGGCCGCGCCGCTGTGGCGGCAATTCGCGAAGGCGCCCGCCGCACCCGGCAGCGCGCCGCGCCGCCTGCGCATCGGCTACCTCTCGGGCGACCTGCACATGCATGCGGTGGGCCTGCTGACGGCGGAGCTCTTCGAGCTGCACGACCGCGAGCGCTTCGAGGTCTGGGCCTTCGACTGGACGCCGCCCTCGGCGCAGCCGCTGCGCCAGCGCATCCTCAAGGCCATCGACCACCACGTGCCGCTCGTCGGCGTCGACGACACCGCGGCGGCGCGCCGCATCGCCGAGGCCGGCATCGACGTGCTCGTCGACCTGCAGGGGCTGACCAACGGCGCGCGGCCGGGCATCCTCGTGCAGCGGCCGGCGCCGGTGCAAGTGAGCTACCTCGGCCTGCCCGGCACTTCGGCCCTGCCGGGCGTCGACTGGATGCTCGCCGACGCTTACGTGATGCCGCCCGAGCTGCAGCGCTACTGCAGCGAGCGCGCCCTGCTGCTGCCGCATTGCTACCAGGTGAGCGACCGCCAGCGCGAGGTGGCGCCGCTGGTCACGCAGACGCGCGAGCGCTACGGCCTGCCCTCGGCCGGGTCGGGCGCCTTCGTCTTCTGTTCGTTCAACAACAACCACAAGTTCACGCCCGAGATGTTCTCGGCGTGGATGCGCATCCTCGCCGCGGTGCCGGGCAGCGCGCTGTGGCTGCTCGCCGACAACGACACGGCGCGCGCCAACATGCTGGCCGCGGCGCAGGCGGCGGGCGTGGCGCCCGAGCGGCTGGTGTTCGCGCCGCGCGTCTCGCCGGCCGACTATCTGGCGCGCTTCACGCTCGCCGATCTCGTGCTCGACACCTTTCCGTTCAACGCCGGCACGACCGCCAGCGACGCGCTGTGGATGGGCACGCCGATCGTCACGCTCTCCGGGCGCACCTACATCTCGCGCATGGCGGGCTCGCTGCTCAGCGCGGTGGGCCTGCCCGACCTCGTGACGACGAGCCTGGCCGACTACGAGCGCCTGGCCATCCTGCTCGGCCGCACGCCGGCGCGCGTGGCGACGCTGAAGCGCCATCTCGCCGAGCATGGCCGCAGCTCGCCGCTCTTCGACGTGCCGCAGATCGTGCGCGACATCGAGAGTGCCTTCGAGCGGCTAGCACTGCAAGCGCACGAGGGGCCCGACGCGCGCCGGGAGCGGCCCGCGCAGGGCTGACCGCCGATGGCACTGCAGGCTGCCCCCACGCTGCCGGAAGCCCCGGCCTGGGATCTCGAGAACGACGCGCTGGCGCACTCGTTGTCGTGGCTGACGCGCCACCACGGGCGCGAGCGTTCGCCGCAGTCGCTGCTGGCCGGCCAGCCGATCGAGGGCCGCATCGGCCCCGACCAGGCGCTGCGCGTGCTGCGCGAGGCGGGCTACACCGCCGGCCTCGTGCAACGCCCGCTCGGCGAGCTGCACCACCTGCTGCTGCCGGCGGTGCTGCTGCTGCGCGAGGGCGACGCCTGCATCGTGGTGGCGCGCGACGCGGCCGACCCGACGCGCTACGACATCGTCATGCCCGGCCCCGAGCACCACGCCTGCTCCGCCAGCCAAGGCGAGCTCGAGGCCGAGTACAGCGGCTTCGCGCTCGTCGCGACGCCGCAGCCGGCGCCCGAGCTCGCGCGGCGCGGCGAATCGGCCGAAGAAGCCGCGGCGCTGCGCGACCCGGCGCGCCACTGGCTGTGGGGCACGCTGCGCCGCTTCGTGCCCTACTACCGCTCGGCGCTCTTCGCGGCCTTCCTCTCGAACCTGCTGATGCTCGTGACCGGCCTCGCGACCTCGGTCATCTACGACAAGGTCATCCCGCACCAGGCCTACGTCACGCTGTGGGCGGTGGCCACGGCCTGCGCCATCGCCATCGTCTTCGACCTCGTGGCGCGGCAGCTGCGCGCCTACCTCATCGACATGGCCGGGCGCAAGGTCGACCTCATCATCGGCTCGACACTCTTCCGGCAGACCCTTGCGCTGCGCATGGAGCACCGGCCCGACAGCGCCGGCGCCTACGCGCACATCCTGGCGCAGGTGGAGCTGGTGCGCGAGTTCTTCGCCTCGGCGACGCTGGCGGCGTTGTCGGACCTGCCTTTCATCGCGCTCTTCGTCGCCATGGCCTTCGTCATCGGCGGGCCGCTCGGCTGGGTGCCGGCGCTCGCCGTGCCGGCGCTCTTGTTGGTGGCACTGATGATCCAAGGCGCGCTGCGCCGGGCGATGAGCCGGCACATGCGTGAGACGGCTGACCTGCACGGCGTGCTCGTCGAAGCGGTGGATGGCCTCGAGGACCTGAAGGCGGCCGGCGCCCAGGGCCGCTTCCTGCGCCGCTACGAAGAGGCCACCGTCGCCGCCGCCGAGGCCATGCTGCGCTCGCGCAGCATCTCGAGCTGGACGACGAACCTCTCGTCGGTGTCGCAGCAGGTGGTGACGGTGCTGATGCTGGTGTGGGGCGTGTGGTTGATCGACGAGAAGGTCATCACCGCCGGCGCGCTGATCGGCGCCGTGATGTTCGCCACGCGCGCCGTGGCGCCACTGATGAGCGTCGTGCAGCTGGCCACGCGCTACCAGGGCGCGCGCGCGGCGATGCGCGCGCTCGACCGCGTGATGGGCCAGCCGGTGGAGCGCGAGGAAGGCCGCGTCTACGTGCCGCGGCGCGAGCTGACCGGGCGCGTCGGCCTGCGCGAAGTCGGCTTTGCCTATCCGACACCCGGCTTCGCCGACCGTGAACCGGGCCCGCGTGTGCTGAGGGGCGTGACGCTGCAGTTCCAACCCGGCGAACGTGTGGCGGTGCTCGGGCGCATCGGCTCGGGCAAGAGCACGGTGCTCAGGCTGCTCGCGGGGCTGTACCAGCCGACCGAAGGCCATGTCGAAGTGGACGGCATGGACCTGCGCCAGATCGACCCCGCCGACTACCGCGCGCGCGTCGGCTTCGTCGGGCAGGACCCGCGTCTGTTCAACGGCACGCTGCGCGACAACGTGCTGCTCGACCGGCCCACGGCCGACCCGGCGCGGCTGGCCGACGTGGCCCGTCTCACCGGGCTCGACCGGCTCGTCGCTTCGCACCCGCAGGGGTGGGAGCTGCCGGTCGGCGAGGCCGGCGCGCTGCTCTCCGGCGGCCAGCGGCAATTGGTGGCGCTGGCGCGCTGCCTCGTCACGCGGCCGCAGATCCTGCTCATGGACGAGCCGACGAGCTCGATGGATGCGCAAAGCGAGGTCGCCTTCCTGCGCCAGCTGAAGGAAGTGGTCGCGGGGACCGGCTTCTCTTGCACGCTGGTGATGGTGACGCATCGGCCGGCCGTGCTGGAGCTGGTGACGCGCGTGGTGGTGGTCGACGCGGGCCGCATCGTGATGGATGGGCCGAAGGCGCAGGTGCTGGCGGCGCTCTCGGGGGCCAAGCCGGCGGCGGCGCCGAATGCGGGCACGGGCGCGGGCGCGGCGGGGGCCGCGGCAGCGCCGAGCAATTTGCATCTGCATCCGAGTGCGCAGCCGGTGCAGAGGGAGGCTTCGGTGTGAGTTCGTGTGTCGTTAGGCGTTCGACGACCGTGGCGGGCAAGGCCGCGGGCGGGAGCCCGTCGGGGCTTGGTTGCGGCGGTCGGGCCCCCCCGGGGCCGACCGCCGCAGCTAAGCGACGCGACCTGCCCGCGCAGCCCTTCGCCGCCACCGACTGCAAGCAGGGAACCAAAAGCAAGCAGTTCGCAGCAAGAGGCCACCGCGCCCCGTCAAGGCCGCAATGAGTGTCCGCCTCGAACCCGGCGACCTCGCCTATCTCAGCCCCGTGCGCAGCGCGCAGGTGGTCGAGGCCGCACCGGCCGCGATGTGGTCGGTCTACCTGATGCTCGCGATCCTCGCCGCGGCGCTCGGCTGGGCGGCAGCGGCGCAGGTCGACATCGTCGCCAAAGCGCCCGTGCGCATCATTCCCGAAGGGCGCGACCAGCTCATCGCCAGCCTCGAAGGCGGCATCCTGCGCGAGCTCTCGGTGCGCGAAGGCGAGCAGGTGCGCCAGGGCCAGCAGCTCGCGACGCTGGACCCCACGCGCGTCGAGGCGCAGCAGGCCGAAGGCCAGGCCAAGCGCGTGGCACTGCGCGGCGCCGTCGCACGCCTGACGGCCGAGGCCACCGGCAAGCCGCTGACCTTTCCGCCCGAGGTGAAGAAGTCGCCGGCGGTGGTGCAGGGCGAGACCGAGAGCTTCGAGGCACGCAAGCGGGCGCTCGACGAAGCGGTGGCGGCCAACCAGCGCAGCATCGCGCTGCTCGTCGAGGAGCTCAACGTCTCCGAGCGCATGGCGCAGCGCGGCCTGATGAGCGAGGTGGAGGTGATGCGGCTGCGCCGGCAGGTCAACGACCTGCGCCTGGGCAACAGCGAGCGCATCAACCGCTTCCGCCAGGAGGCCAGCGCCGAGCTCGTGCGCGTGCGCACCGAGCTCGCGCTGCTCGAGGAGCAGATGGTCGTGCGCGACGACGCGCTCAAGCGCACCGTGCTCGTCTCGCCGGTGAACGGCATCGTCAAGCAGATCAAGAACAACACGCTCGGCGGTGTCGTCGCCGCCGGCGCGCCGATCATGGAGCTCGTGCCGATCGGCACGCGCGTGCTCGTGGAAGCGCGCGTCAAGCCCGCCGACATCGGCTTCGTCAAGGTGGGGCAGCCGGTGGCGATCAAGCTCTCGGCCTACGACCCCACGATCTACGGCTCGCTGCGCGGCAAGGTGGTCTCGATCAGCCCCGACGCGCTCGGCGACGCCGAGCGCGCCGCCACTGCCGACGGCACCTGGTACCGGGCGCTGGTGGATGCCGACCGCGACAGCTTCAAGGCCGGCGAAGGCAAGCGCGCCCGGGCGCTTGAAGTGCTGCCGGGCATGACCGGCACCGCCGAGATCCGCACCGGCGAGCGCACGGTGCTCGAGTACCTGCTGCGGCCGATGCTGCGTACCCAGGAGGCGTTCAGGGAGCGGTGAACCCCTGGGGCCTCTGCCGGCAGGACGCCCTGCCGGCACAGGCTCAGGCCGCGCCGCGCGCGAACAGCAGGTGCCCGAGGCGCCACATCTGCGCCAGGAACTCGCGCGTGAGCGGCTCGCGCGCAGCGGCCGGCACCTGCGCCAGCGCGGGCAGCGCGAGCAGGTCGGCGATGCGGCGTGAACCGTCGGCCGCTTCCAGCAGCGCCGCCTGCCCGGGGCCGAGCTCGATCGTCTGCCCGCTACGCGAGAACGCCACGGCCGGCGCTGCCGACGAGGCGCGCGGGTTGTCGGCGATGCTTGCGACGCCGGCGCTGCCGGCCCTCCCGCCGGCCTCGGCGCGTCGCAGTCCGGGCACCCGCCGGGGCACGAGGCTTTGCCAGCCGGGCGAAGCGAAATCCGGCTCCGGTGCCGGCGTTCCTTCGCCGGCATGGCGCGCCGCCAGCATGTGCATGCCCAGGTTCTGCGTCAGCATCTCCACCACCGCCCATTGCTCGCGCGCCGGCAGCGCCGCGACGGCGCCGCGCACCTCGGGCGTGAAGCGGGCCAGCGCGGCGTCGGCGTAGTAGTGCGCGTTGTCGACCCAGCCGCCGAAGGCGAGGCCGTTGCGCTCGAGAAAATCCAGCACCTGCGGCACCGTGTAGGCGCGGTCCTGCGGGTGCAGGAAGGTGTCGACGAAGGCGGCATCGTCGCGCAGCTCGGCGGCGCCGCGCAGGTACCAGCGCGCGAAGTGATCGTCGGGCAGCTGCTCGACGAGACGGCGGGCGAAGGCGACACCCTCGGCGCTCTGCGGCACGCGCAGGCGGCGCAAGGCGTCTTGCAGCATGTAGACGCCCGTGCGCGCGGTGGCGCCGTAGAGCATGAGCGTCATCGCGCCCTGCGGCGCCAGCACGCCGGCGAGCGCGCGCAGGCCGGCGTCGGGATCGGCGAGGTGATGCAGCACGCCCGAGCAGACGATGCAGTCGAACCGGCGGCCGAGCTCGTGCACCTCGCGCAGGTCGCCGCGGAAGAGGCGCAGGTTGGCCAGGCCATGCCGCTCCTGCAGGAAGCGTTCGTGCGCGAGGCTGGCTTCGCTCAGGTCGACGCCGATGACCTCGCTGTCGCGGTTGGTGTGGGCGAGATAGGCGGCCTGCACCGTGCCGCAGCCGGCGGCGAGGATGCTGAGCGGGCGCCGCGGCCGCCCCTCGGGCCAGAGCAGCGCGGCGTAGTCGGCGGGGTTGCCGAATTCGAAATAGCCCTCGGCGATCTGGGCCGCGAGGTCGGTGAACGGCGCCGGGTAGGCGTAGGCCTCGTACTGCCGCGCCACCATGCGGCTCACGTCATCCATGGTCGTCACCCATGGTCGTCTCGCGAGCCGAGGCTTCAGCCGTGCAGCCCCGGCCACCAGCGGCCGGCCAGCACGACCGCCCAGGTGAGCCCGGCGAGCACGAGGCTCAGCATGACCGCGGCGCTGCCGAGGTCCTTGGCGCGGCCGAGCAGGGGGTGCAGGTCGTCGCTCACGCGGTCGGCCAGCGCCTCGATGGCGGAGTTGAGCAGCTCGACGATCCACACCAGCACCACCACGCCGACGAGCGCCAGCGCCTGCAGCAAGGTCGGCGCCAGCCACCAGGCGAGCACGACCATCGGCACGCCGAGCGCGAGCTCCTGCCGGAACGCCGCCTCGTGGCGGAAAGCGGCGGTGAAGCCGGCACGCGAGTAGCCGAGGGCGCGCCAGATGCGGACGAGGCCGCCGCGGCTCTTGAGGTGCTGGGCGGCGTGCGGCTCGCGTTCGGGTTGGGGCTCGGGCCGGGCCGTCATGGCGAGCCGGCGGCGCCCTTGTCCTCGGCACTGCCGGTGGCGGGCGCGGCGGCGGGCTCGGCCGCCTGGGCGGCCTCCGGCGGCGCCTGGGTCTTCTTGATGAAGATCTGCGCGGCGATGATGCCGAGCTCGTAGAGGATGCACATCGGCACGGCCAGCGCGAGCTGCGAGATCACGTCGGGCGGCGTGACGACGGCCGAGACGATGAAGCTCGCGACGACGAAGTAGCCGCGGAACTTCTTCAGCTGCTCGATGCTGACGACGCCGATGCGCGCCAGCACGATCACCGCCACCGGCACCTCGAAGGCGATGCCGAAGACGAGGAAGAGCGTGAGCACGAAGCCGAAGTACTGCTCGATGTCCGGTGCCGCGGTGATGGCGCTCGGCGCGAAGGCCTGGATGAACTTGCTCATCCCCGGGATCACCAGGTAGTAGCAGAAGGCGACGCCGGCGACGAAGAGGATGGTGCTGCTCACCACGAGCGGCAGCACGAGCTTCTTCTCGTGCGAATACAGCCCCGGCGCGACGAAGGCCCACACCTGGTAGAGCACGACGGGCAGCGCGACCATGAAGGCGGCCATCAGCGTGATCTTCAGCGGCACCAGGATCGGCGAGATGACGTTGGTGGCGATCAGCGTCGCGCCCTTGGGCAGGTGCATCACCAGCGGCGCGGCCAGGAAGTCGTACAGCCCGGCCGGCCCCGGCCACAGGCACAGCGCACCGAAGGCGATGCCGATGGCGATGAAGGCGCGGATCAGGCGATCGCGCAACTCCACCAGGTGCGAGACGAACGGCGCCTCGGTGCCTTCGAGCTCGTCGCGTTTGGCGTTCGGGTCGGGTGCGTTCATCGCGAGGGCGCGGGCAGGCGATCGGGCCGCCGCGTCACGGCGTGCCCAGCGGCCGCGGCCGGTGGCGTGCCACGCGCGCCGCGCCCGACTGCGCCTTCGTGCGCACGCCGTTGCGCTGCTTGTACCACTGCGGCGTGGCACCGCGCTTGAGGCGCCAGTTCTTCTTCGGATGCCGGTACTGCGGCGGTGGTGGCGGAATCGACTCGCCGCTGCCGGCGGTGCCGCCCTCGCCGCTGCCGTCACCCAGGCTGGCGGTGGTCGAGGACCAGTCGGTCTCGAAGGCCGAGCGCGCCGAGTCGACCTCCTTCTGCACGCTCGATTGCACGTCGCGTGCCGCCTCCTCGAACTCGGTCTTCATCTTCTTGAGTTCGTCGAGCTCGATGCTGCGGTTGACCTCCGCCTTGACGTCGGCGACATAGCGCTGCGCCTTGCCCAGCAGGTGGCCCATCGTGCGCGCGACGCGCGGCAGCTTCTCGGGGCCGATGACGATGAGCGCCACCGCGCCGATGAGCGCTAGCTTGTCGAAACCGAAGTCGATCATGGAGCCGGGCTGGGCGCCGCGTTGGAGCGGCGCTGCGGTGGGGGTGGCGCGGAGCGGGCGGGACGGGCCTGACGGGTGCTGCGGGTACGGACGGGTATAGGCGCGGGGCGGTGCGGAGGCCGTGGCGCGGTGCGGCGTCGAGGCTGGCCGGGGGGCTTGGCGGGTTCGTCGGCTGCGTCTCGACGCTTGGCTCAAGTCTTCGTCTTGGCCTCGACATCCACCGTGTTGGCGTCGGGCTTCTTGGCGGCAGTCGTCACCTGCGGCGGTGCTTCGCCGGTGCCGGGCGCGGGGGCGGAGCCATCACCTTCGGCGCCCGCCTTCATGCCTGTCTTGAAGCCCTTGACGGCGCTGCCGAGGTCTTCGCCGATGTTGCGCAGCTTCTTGGTGCCGAAGATCAGCACGATGACCAGCAGCACGATGAGCCAGTGCCAGATGCTGAAGGAACCCATGATCAGTCTCCACGGAAGGGGATCGCGAATTCTAGGGGAGACCCGTCATCCTCCCTGGTCCTCCGGGCTCATCCGCGCGCCCAGGGACGGGGGCCGCCCATGACGTGCATGTGCAGGTGGAGCACCTCCTGCCGCCCGTCGGGCCCGGTATTGATGAGCGTGCGGAAACCATTCGTCACACCCAGTTGCTTCATCAGCCGCGGCGCCAGGCCGAGCATGGCGCCGAGCAGGGCGTCGTGCTCGGGCCCCACGTCGGACAACATGGCGATGTGCTGCTTGGGCACGATGAGCACGTGCACCGGCGCCCAGGGGTTGATGTCGTGGAAGGCGATCAGATGCTCGTCCTCGTGCGCCTTCTTCGACGGGATCTGGCCGGCGACGATCTTGCAGAAGATGCAGTTCGGGTCGAAGTGGGTGGTCATCGCGCGCTCGGCGGCCGGTAGTCGGCCGTTCAGGGGGTCAGGGGGTGGGCACCGGCATCGGCCGGTTCTCGGCGAAGGTCCACCAGCCGCGCACGAAGCGGTACAGGTACCACAGGCCGACCAGGAACCAGGCGGCGTAGCCCGGAAAGACGAAGATCAGCCACAGCGGCGAGGTGAGCACCAGCCACAGGAGCGTGAACCAGAAGCTGCGTGCCTGCCAGCGGAAGTGGCTGAGGTAGAAGTCGCTGCGCGTGCTGCCGCGCTTGGCATAGTTCAGCACCATCGCCACGACCGAGAAGATGCCGAGCGAAAACCACGACAGCGTGTGCAGCGCGTACATCACGTGCATCAGCGGGCGCAGCGCGTCGTCGGCGCTGGACGGCGATTCGGCATGCGCGCCGTTGGCAGGGGCGGGCCAGGGAGTGTTCATGCGCCGGATTCTCCCGGCCCGGCGGCGCGGCCGCCATCGCCTTGTGCGGCGGCCGGGCTTGCGCCGTGCTCGCCGTGCCCGCTGCGGTCGCCGCTGCCTCCACTGTCGCCCCTGTCGCGTTCCCGCGCCTTGCGCAGCGCCATTTCCTCCAGCCCGGAGAGGCCTTCACGCCGCGCCAGCTCGGCGAGCACGTCGGCCGGCCGCGCGCCCAGGTGGGCGAGGGCGATCATGGTGTGGAACCAGAGATCGGCGACCTCGGCGACGAGGCGCTCGCGCTGGCCGTCCTTGGCCGCCATCACGACCTCGGTCGCTTCCTCGCCGACCTTCTTCAGGATGGCGTCGGTGCCCTTGCTGAACAGGCGCGCGACATAGCTCTTCTCGGGGTCGCCGCCGGCGGCGGGCCGGCGCGACTCGATGACGGCGGCCAGGCGCGCCAGCGTGTCGTCGCCGCTCTCGGCGGGGGCCGCTGTGGCTGCCGTGGCCGCTGCGGTTGCGTCGATGCGTGGCGCGCTCATCGGTAGATGCGCTCCGGGTCCACGAGCACCGGCTCGACGACCTGCCAGCGTCCGTCTTCCAGGCGGTTGAAGAAGCAGCTGTGGCGCCCGGTGTGGCAGGCGATCGGCGGCGACGTCGGCTCGCGACCGAGCTGCGTCACGGTGAGCAGCACGACGTCGCCGTCGCAGTCGAGGCGGATCTCGTGCACGCGCTGGACGTGGCCCGACTCCTCGCCCTTGTGCCACAGGCGGGCGCGCGAGCGGCTCCAGTACACCGCCTCGCCGCGCGCGGCGGTGGCGGCGAGCGCCTCGCGGTTCATCCAGGCCACCATCAGCACGTCCTTGCTGCCCTGCTCCTGCGCAATGGCCGGCACCAGGCCGTCGGCGTTCCAGCGCACGGCGTCGAGCCAGTCGGGCGCGGCAGCGGTCGACGGGGTCGAGGCGGCCGAGGGCCGGGGACTGACGGGCGCAGGAGGGGGCGCAGGAGGGGGCGCAGCAGGGGCAGCCATGCGGCCAGTTTAGTGGCAGCTCATGGCACTTCGCGGTGCGTGGCGCCGCTGAAGCCGCGCTCGTTCGCGAACCACCGCAGCACCGGCAGCGTGCCGGGCAGCACCGGCGCCACGGTCACCGGCAGCGACTGCCAGGCCATCTGCTGGCCCTCGCGCATGACGAACTCGCCGTGCCAGGCGAAGACCTTGCAGAAGCTGAGGCGCACGAGTGCATGCGGATAGTCGAAGACCTCGACCTGCCAGCGCTCGGCGCCGTCGATCGTGATGCCGAGCTCCTCGTGCAGTTCGCGGGCGAGCGCGGCCTCGACGCTCTCGCCCGGCTCGACCTTGCCGCCCGGGAACTCCCAGTAGCCCGCATAGGCCTTGCCCGCGGGCCGCGAGGTGAGCAGAAAGCGCGCGCCGGGGCCGTGGCCCTCGAGGAGCACACCCACCGCCACCTCCACCGGCTCGCGTGCCGCCGCACGGGCCACGCCCGCATCGACGGTCGTGACGCGCTCAGCGCCTGTGGATGCTTCGTTCACAGGCTCTTCAGCCGGCATGCCGGGCGGCATAGTCGCGCGCGAACTGCTGCGCCACGCGCCCGGAGCGCGAGCCGCGTTCCAGCGCCCAGACGAGCGACTCCTTCTGCGCCGCCGCGATCTCGTTGCCGCCGATGCCGAAGGCGCGCAGCCACTGCGCGACGATCGCCAGGTACTCGTCCTGCGAGAACGGGTAGAAGCTGATCCACAGGCCGAAGCGCTCTGACAGCGAGATCTTCTC
The DNA here is from genome assembly GCA_016223165.1 of Burkholderiales bacterium. Taxonomy (GTDB): domain Bacteria; phylum Pseudomonadota; class Gammaproteobacteria; order Burkholderiales; family Burkholderiaceae_C; genus Rubrivivax. The sequence continues at coordinate 245,011 of JACRPO010000009.1, read as the reverse complement.
CTCCACCACCTCGCCCGGGTGCACCTCGCCGTCGGGGTGGTGCTTGTAGGTGAGGTTCTCGTCCATGAACTCGGGCAGCAGGTGGCGCCGGTTGCTGGTGGCGTAGACGAGCACGTTGTCGCTCGATTGCGCGACGCTGCCGTCGAGCACGCTCTTCAGGGCCTTGTAGCCGGGCTCGCCCTCGTCGAAGCTGAGGTCGTCGCAATAGACGATGAAGCGTTCGGGGCGGGCGGCGACGCGGTCGACGATGTCGGGCAGCTCGACGAGGTCGGCCTTGTCGACCTCGATGAGGCGCAGCCCGCGCGGCGCGAACTCGTTCAGGCAGGCCTTGATGAGCGAGCTCTTGCCGGTGCCGCGCGCGCCCGACAGCAGCACGTTGTTGGCGCCGCGCCCGGCCACGAACTGCTCGGTGTTGCGCACCAGGCGTTCCATCTGGCCGTCGATCTCCTTCAGGTCGGAAAGGCCGATCGGCGAGAGGTGCCGCACCGGCTCGAGCACGCGCGCATTGCCGCGGCGGCGCAAGCGGAAGGCGACGGCGGCTTGCCAGTCGGGCTCGGCGGCTGCCGGCGGCAGCAGCGGCGCCAGGCGCTCGAGCAGCGTGTCGGCGCGCGCGACGAGGCCCTGCAGCGCCTCGACGAGGCGGGCGTCGTTGGGGGAGGGCGGAGAGCTCATGGTGCAGAGCAGTGTAGGGCGCCGAAATTCGCGCACTTCGCGCACTCTGCCCTGGGCCACCGCCCTCGGGCAGCGACACGCCCAAGCCGCGGAACGGGCGACCGACCGGTCCGCTCAGGGCGCGAGTCGCGCCAGGGCGGGCTCGAGGTGCTCGGTGGGCAGGCGCTTGAAGCCGCTGCGCGCGTAGCGCTGCAGCCGCCCGACGATGAGCGAGGCGAGCGCCGAGGCGATGGCCTGCGCGTCGACCGTCGGCGTGGCCGAACCGGCGGCCTCGGCGGCGGCGCGCAGGCTGCCGCGCAGCTGCGACTCCACGCGCTCGAAGAACTGGTTCATGCGCGCGTTCAGGCGCTCGTGCTCGAAGACGAGGGCGTCGCCCACCATGACGCGCGTCATGCCCGGGTTCTTCTCGCCGAACTGCAGGATCACCGTGGTGATCTTGCGCGCCTGCAAGGCCGGCGTGGGCTCGCGCTCGACGAGCTGGTTGACGAGCGTGAAGACGCTCGACTCGATGAACTCGATGAGGCCCTCGAACATCTGCGCCTTGCTCGCGAAGTGGCGGTACAGCGCCGCCTCGCTGACGTCGAGCTTGGCGGCGAGCGCCGCGGTGGTGATGCGCTCGGCGCCCGGCTGCTCGAGCATGGCGGCGAGCGTCTGCAGGATCTGCAGCCGGCGCTCGCCCGGTTTGGGACGTTTGCGCTTGGCGCCGACGCTGTTTGCCGCGTGTGCCTGCAAGGCCTCGGGTGCCTCGGCGGCATCGAGAGCCTCGTCGTCCTCCGGGAGGGCAGCTTTGGGCAGGGCAGACATCGAGTGACCGAGGGCGGCAGGCGACGAGCCTGGCAACAAACTAGGGGGACTCAAAGATTCTGGCACAGGGGGGTTTGCGCCCGCGGGGCAGGTAAACACTGACACGCTCGCCAGCGCCGCGAGTGACTCAGCGGCGCAACAGATCGGCTAGGCGGCGGATGCGCCGGTCGACATAGCCCGGCCGGCCGGCCCCGGGGGGGCCGGCCGGCGCCAGCCCGGGGGGCTGCGGCGCGGCAGCGTGGCCGGCTGGCCGGCCCCCGCCCGGCTTCGGCCGCACCCAGCGCTGCATCCACACCGTGCCCATGCCGATGCGGTGCGCCGACTTCTGGTGCGCGAGCGTGTCCTCCACCAGCACGCAGGCGGCGGGCGGCACGCGCAAGCGTGCCGCCATGCGGCGCAGCATGCGCGCGTCCGGCTTGGGACGAAGTTGCCCGAACATGTGCATGCGCTCGATCGACAGCACGGCTTCGAAGCAGTGGCCGATGCCGAGCGCGACGAGCACGCGCTCGGCGTAGGCGGCCGGCGCGTTGGTGAGGATGAACCTGCGGCCGGGCAGCCGGGCCAGCGCCCGCAGATCGGCGCGGTGCCCGCGCACGCGCGCCTCGAGTCCGGGCAGCCGGTGCGTCTCGTGCAGGAAATGCGCCGCCCGCACACCGTGGTGGCGCACCAGGCCGAGCAGCGTCGCGCCGTAACGCAGCCAGTACCGGCGCCGCAGCGCGTCGGATTCGTCGCGGGTCATCCGCAGGTGCTGCTCGATGTATTCGCCGAACGAGGCGCGCAGATGCGGCATCGACGCCGTGGAGGCGTCGTGCAGCGTGTCGTCGAGATCGAAGAACCAGACCGTGGCGCGCATGGGCAACGCGGGCGCAGTCAATGCGAGCGGATCTTCGTGCCGTAGGGCGGGTCGGTCAGGATCTCCAGCAGCAGCGCGTGCGGCACGCGCCCGTCGACGATGTGCACGGCGTTGACGCCGCTCTTGGCCGCATCGAGCGCGCCGCCGATCTTGGGCAGCATGCCGCCGCTGATGGTGCCGTCGGCGAAGAGCTCGTCGATCTCGCGCGCGCTGAGGTTCGTCAGCAGCTTGCCGTTCTTGTCCAGCACGCCCGGGGTATTGGTGAGCATCAGCAGCTTCTCGGCCTTGAGCACGGTGGCCAGCTTGGCCGCGACGAGGTCGGCGTTGATGTTGTAGCTCTCGTTGTGCTCGCCGAAGCCGATCGGGCTGATGACGGGGATGAACTGGTCGTCCTGCAGCGCCTGCACGACGCTCGGATCGATGGCGGTGATCTCGCCGACATGGCCGATGTCGTGCTCCTTGCTCGGGTCGTCGCGGTCGGGCAGGCGCAGCTTGTGCGCGCGGATCATGCCGCCGTCGCGGCCGGTGAGGCCCACCGCCTTGCCGCCGGCGGCGTTGATGAGGCCGACGATCTCCTGCTGCACCTCGCCGGCCAGCACCCACTCGACCACGCCCATCGTCTCGGCATCGGTGACGCGCATGCCCTGGATGAAGGTGCCCTTCTTGCCCAGGCGGCTGAGCGCCTCGTCGATCTGCGGCCCGCCACCGTGCACGACGATGGGGTTGAGGCCCACCAGCTTGAGCAGCACCACGTCTTCGGCGAAGTCCTGCTTCAGGTCCTTGTCGGTCATCGCGTTGCCGCCGTACTTGATGACCAGCGTCTTGCCGTGGTACTTGCGGATGTACGGCAGCGCCTGCGCCAGGATCTCGGCCTGGTCGCGCGGCGTCACGTGCGAGAGGTCGTGGGCTTGAGGATGGGCCTGAACTTGGGCCGGGGCGTGCGGGGCAGGGTCGGGCATGGTGGTCTCGCGGGCGGGCAGGTTCGGGGAGGGGAGAAGGGGAACGGGAACGGAAAGGGGAGGGGGAAGGAGCGTGTCCTTCGAGGCATTGTAGGAAGCGGGAACGCGCCACAATGGTGTTGCCGTGTCGCTCGCTGCCGCTGTCAGTGTCACTGTCACTGTCACTGTCGCGAAGGGGCCGGCGTGTTCCGCTTTGAATGGGAGCCAGGAATGAAGCGACGCAACGTAGTGCTGGCCGGTGCCCTCGGCGCCATGGGTAGCGCGCTCGCCGGTGTGGCGCTGGTCTTTGCGCAAGGCAGCCCGAGCGCCAGCGGCGAGGTCATGAAGGTCGACAAGGCCGGCGGCCGCGTCGAGATCCGCCACGGCGAGATCAAGTCGCTCGACATGCCGCCGATGCGCATGGTCTTCCGCGTGCGCGAGCCGCGCCTGCTCGAGGGCCTCGCAGTCGGCGACAAGGTGAAGTTCACGGCCGAGAAGGTCGACGGTCAGTTCACGATCACCACGATCAGCAAGGCGCCCTGACCTTGCCTTTCTGGCGGGCGCCGGTGCACGGGTGAAGCGCCCGCCGACGTTGTGGAGCGGCCGATGAGCGTGGCGCGTGCCCACGACCTGCGCGCGGCGACGCATGCGCACGGCTTCGCCGATGCCGGCCGCCCGGGCCGCGAGCGTGCACTCGGCGCGGTGACGCTGCTGACGCTCGTCACCATGGCGCTCGAGCTGGCCGCCGGCTGGTGGAGCGGCTCGCTGGCGCTGACGGCCGACGGCTGGCACATGGGCACGCATGCGCTCGCCATCGGCGGTGCCTGGCTGGCGACGCGGTTCGCGGCGCGCGTCGAGGCGCACGTCGAGGCGAACCAGGGCCAGCCCGGCGCCGCGGCCCGCTACACCTTCGGCGGCTGGAAGATCGAGGTGCTCTCGGCCTACACGAGCGGCCTGGCACTGCTGGTCGTGGCGGCCTGGCTGGTGGTGGACGGCGTGCGCCGGCTGCTGGCGCCGGAGCCGGTGGCCTTCGTGCCGGCGCTCGCGGTGGCAGTGATCGGCCTCATGGTCAACCTCGGCAGCGCGGCGATGCTGCTGCGCGGGCAGCGGTCCGGACAGGTGGACCAGGCGAATGGCGCGGCGCGCGGCCACGGCCATGGCCACGAGCACGGCCACGAGCACGAGCACGGCCACGAGCACGGTCACGGCCACGAGCACGGTCATGCGCAAGACCAGGCGCAAGACCACGCGCACGACCACAACTTCAACGCCGCCTACATGCACGTGCTCGCCGATGCCCTGACCTCGGTGCTGGCCATCGTCGCGCTGGCCGGCGGTGCCGTCTATGGCTGGCTCTGGCTCGACGCCGCCATGGCGCTCGTCGGCGCGGTCGTCATCGGGCAATGGTCCGTCGGCGTGCTGAAGGGCAGCGCGCGCGCGCTCGTCGACGCCACGGCCGAGCCGACGCTCGTGCAGCGCATCCGCAGCGCGATCGAGTGCGATGGCGATGCCGCCATCGCCGACCTGCATGTCTGGCAGGTCGGCACGAGCGCCTGGTGCGCGGCGCTCGCCGTCGTCGCCGACGCGCCGCAGACGGCCGCCGCCTACCGCGAGCGGCTGGCCGGCATCGCCGCTCTGCGCCACGTGACCGTCGAAGTGCACCGGTGTCCGGGATGTGACGCCGCGGCGGCGGAACCGGCCCCATCATCCGGCCCTCCTTCCTGACGCCTCTGACTCACTGCCGCGGACCCACCCACCATGACCACCCTCGCATCGCTCACCAACGACCAGGTCCGCCTCGCCGCCCGTCCCACCGGCCTGCCCACCGACGCCAGCTGGCAGTTCACCGAGGAGCCGGTGGCCGAGCCGGCCGAAGGTGGCGTGCTCGTGAAGGTGCTGGCGCTCTCGCTCGACCCGGCGATGCGCGGCTGGATGAACGAGGGCAAGAGCTACATCCCGCCGGTCGGCCTGGGCGAGGTGATGCGCGCCGGCGGCATCGGTGTCGTGCTCGCGTCGAAGAACCCGGCCTTCAAGGTCGGCGACAAGGTCACCGGCGGCCCCGGCGTGCAGGAGTACTGGACCGTCGCGCCCGACCAGCTCAAGCGCTCGGGGTTGGCGCGCATCGACACGCGCCTGGGCAGCGTGAGCCAGTGGCTCAACGTGCTTGGCATGCCGGGCATGACCGGCTACTTCGGCCTCATGGACGTGGGCCAGCCCAAGGCCGGCGAGACGCTGCTCGTCTCCGGCGCCGCCGGCGCGGTGGGCCAGACCGTCGGCCAGCTGGCGCGCATCAAGGGCCTGCGCGCCGTGGGCATCGCCGGCGGCCCGGCCAAGTGCGAGTGGGTGGTGGGTGAGCTCGGCTTCGACGCCTGCATCGACTACAAGAAGCCCGCACCCGAGGGCGTGCAGCGCTGGGACGCCGTGCGCGAGGGCCTGAAGCAGCATTGCCCGAACGGCGTCGACATCTACTTCGACAACGTCGGCGGCGACATCCTCGACGCGGCGCTGGCGCGCATCAACCGCAAGGCGCGCATCGTCATCTGCGGTGCCATCAGCCAGTACAACAACGCCGGCGGCGCCATGGTCGGGCCGAAGAACTACATGTCGCTGCTCGTCAACCGCGCGCGCATGGAAGGCATGGTCGTGTTCGACTATGCCGAGCGCTACCCGCAGGCGATCGCCGAGATGGCCGGCTACCTGAAGGACGGGCGCATGAAGAGCCGCGAAGACGTGGTCAGCGGCGGCGTGCGTGCCTTCCCCGAGACACTGCTCAAGCTCTTCAAGGGCGAGAACTTCGGCAAGCTCGTGCTCGAGGTCGCCAAGGAGTGACCGCGCGCCAGGGCTGCGCGAGCTCCGCGCTACCCAGACTGGTGCAGCTGAGCTAGCTCAGAGCCCCTTGAGCAACTCCGGCAGCACGCGCTTCAGCGCCTGCGCGAGTCCCTCGCGAAGCAACGCCACCTTCTGTTCGGCCGTCAGGTAGGACCAGGGGTCGACCGCAGCCTTCGACTCGAGCTGCCCGATCAGGAACTGCTCGTCGATGGTGTGGCTGCGCACGACCTGCGCGCTGTCGGTGTCCATCAGCGTCAGCTCGACCAGCACGTGTGAGCCGAGCGCGCCGTTGGCGACGACGCCGGTGTTGACGTCGCGCACCTTGTACTCAGCATCGAGGTAGAACCCGATGCCGTCGACCCGGCCGCGGCCGATGCTCGTGTTGGTGGCCGTGACCAGCTTGACGTCGCCGCGCTGGCGCGTGAGCAGCAGCACGTGCGACAGGCGCCGGTCGCGCACCGCCTGCAGGATCCATGGCGGCAGCGCACCGTCGCGCGCGCCGGTGGCGATGTGGCGCTGCTCGGCCGCCGGCAGCGTGGTGTTGGTGCCGAACGAGATGACGGAGACGCCGGGTCGCAGCTTGCCGACCGCCTCGCGCACCTCGCGCCCGGCGATGACGTCGAAGCCGATGTTGCGGTACTCGAAGTTCTCGCGGCGCGCGGTGTCGGTGCGCGTATCGGTCGGCGCCGGCGCCACCGTGACCTCGATGCCGTCGCCGAGCAGCGAGAACACCCCCAACGTCGAAATCGCCCGCGACGCCCCCTGCCCCCAAGCCCCACCCGCCGCGCCAATCGCCACCGCCCCCAGCAGGACGAGCCGCGCCAGAGCCAGCCACCCCCTCGCCCCCTCCGCGCGCCCTGACCGGCGGCGCCAGCCGTCCGGTTGAGGGCGCGAAGAGCGGGGCAGCGCGCGCAGCGCGTCTGACCTGCTCAAAAGTGGATACCCCGCATCATTTGCGACATCGCGATCGCCTCCGGCGACAGCGTCGCCTTGGGCGACTTCTCGCCCTTGGCCGCTGCACTGTCCGGGAACATCCTGAACGTCGTGTTCATGACGATCTGCGTCACGCGCGGCACCAGCGCATGCAGCACGGCGCCGAAGGTGCCCAGCCGTGTCGCCACCCGCGCCGGCCTGTGGATGCAGGCGTCGGTGACCATCGCCGCCGCCTCTTCGGGGTCGAGCAGCGGCATGCTCTCGTAGATCTTGGTCGGTGCCGTCATCGGCGTGCGCACGAGCGGCATGTTCACCGTTGTGAAGGTGATGCCGGTGTCGGCGAACTCGCTGCTCGCGCAGGCCGTCCAGGCATCGAGTGCCGCCTTGCTCGCGACATAGGCCGAGAAGCGCGGTGCACTCACCAGCACGCTGATCGAGCTGATGTTGACGATGTGCCCCTTGCGCTTGGCCACCATGCCCGGCAGCAGCCCCATCGTGATGCGCAGCGCACCGAAGTAGTTGAGCTGCATCGTGCGTTCGAAGTCGTGGAAGCGGTCGTAGCTGCTCTCGATGGCGCGGCGGATGCTGCGCCCGGCGTTGTTGATGAGGAAGTCGACGCCGCCATGCTTCTCTTCCAGCAATTTGACGAATTCGGCGCAGCTCTCGGCATGGGCCACGTCGACCGGGTAGCTGAACACCTGCGGGTTGGCGTTGCCCTTCGCGCGCGCATGCGCAACGATCTCCTTCACCGCCTCGCCGAGCTTCTCGGCGTCGCGCGCGCAGATGATGGTGATGGCACCCGCCTCGGCGAACTTCTTGCTCGCCGACAGGCCGATGCCCGAGCTGCCGCCAGTGACCAGCACCACCTTGCCGCCGACCGCACCCTTCAGGCTGCGGTCCTTGAACAGATCCGGGTCGAGGTGGCGCTCCCAGTAGTCCCACAGCACCCAGGCGTAGTCGTTGAGGTTCGGGCACTCGATGCCGCTGCCCTTGAGCGCCGCGTCGAGCTCGCGGCGATCGAAGCGCGTGGGGTAGTTGACGAAGGTGAACATGTCCTCGGGCAGGCCGAGGTCCTTGACGATCGCGTTGCGGATGCGCCGCACCGGCGCCAGCGCCATCATTCCCTTCTTCACGCTCTTCGGGACGAAGCCGAACAGCGCCGCGTTGACGAACAGGTTCATCTTCGGCGCATGTGCGGCGCGCGAGAAGATGTCGAGCACGTCGCCGACCCGGTAGCCCATCGGGTCGACGAGGTGGTAGCACTTGCCCGCCTGCTTGGTCTTCAGGTGGCTGATGTGGTCGATGCACGCGACCACGAAATCCACCGGCACGATGTTGATGCGCCCACCCTCGAGCCCGACGGCCGGGAACCACGGCGGCAGGACCTGCCGCATGCGCTGGATCACCTTGAAGAAGTAGTACGGGCCGTCGATCTTGTCCATCTCGCCCGTCTTCGAATCACCCACCACGAGCGCCGGCCGGTACACCGTCCACGGCACCTTCGACTCCTTGCGCACGATCTTCTCGCTCTCGTGCTTGGTCATGAAGTACGGGTGTTCGAGGTTCTCGGCCTCGTCGAACATGTCCTCGCGGAAGACGCCTTCGTACAGGCCCGTGGCGGCGATGCTGCTCACGTGGTGCAGGTGGCCGGCATCGACCGCCTTCGCGAACTCGACGACGTTGCGCGTGCCCTCCACGTTCACCTGCACCTGGCTCTCGGCATCGGCCTTGAGGTCGTATACCGCGGCGAGGTGGTAGACGGCGTCGATGTGGCCCTTCATCGCCTTCAGCGTCTCGGCGCTCACGCCGAGCTTCTTCGCCGTCAGGTCGCCGCTGACGGGGATCGCGCGCGACCTTGCCGAACCACTGAGGCCCCAGTACTCGAGCAGGTCGCCCACCTTGCCTTCGCTGCCGGCGCGCACGAGGAACGAGACCGTCGTGCCGCGCCGCGCGAGCAGGGCCTTGACGAGGCGCTTGCCGATGAAGCCCGTGGCGCCGGTGACGAAGTAGTGCATCGTTCTTTCTCCTGGCAGACGTGGGTCGTTGCCGGCTTGTTGCGAGGGGGGACAGGATAGAGCGCACTCACTAGAGATTCAGGCTGCGGCCCCTGCGGGTGAACCCTATATTTCCTGCAACTTCCGAACGCGCCCGGCAAGGTCGAGTCGCTTCCCGCACACCCACCACGAGAGGACACCACCATGGTCAAGAAGATCTCCAAGCCCGCCGCCGGCGATTCCGGTGCCCGCAAGAGCGCGCCTTCGGCCAAGGGCGCCGCGGCCGACTTCGCCGCCGGCCTCAACACGAGCAAGCTCGCCGCCTCGGTGAAGGACTCGGCGCAGCAGATCTGGCTGGCCGGCATGGGTGCCTTCTCCAAGGCGCAGGCCGAAGGCGGCAAGGTCTTCGACACGCTCGTCAAGGAAGGCATGAACCTGCAGAAGAAGACGCAGGGCCTCGCCGAGGAGAAGATCTCCGAGGTCACCGGCAAGATGACCGCGATGGCCGGCAGCGTCACCGCCAAGGCCGGGCAGAACTGGGACAAGCTCGAGTCCATCTTCGAGCAGCGCACCGCCAAGGCCATGAACAAGCTCGGCGTGCCCACGGCCAAGGACGTGCAGGCGCTCACCGCGCGCGTCGACGAACTGGCCGCTGCCGTGGCCAAGCTCAGCCGCGCCACCGGCAAGACCGCGGCACCGGCGGCGAAGCGCACGCGCAAGGCGGCGGCCTGATGCGCGTTGCCGATCGCTGGTGATGCCTGATCGGCGCGGCGCCAAGGCCGTTGCCGGCCGGCCTGCCGCGCGGGCGGCCCGGGCCGAGGGCCGGCCTTCGCGCTCATCACTCCCTTCAGGCCGCCCAGGCCCTGCAGGGCATTCAGGCCCTTCGCGCCCTTCGCGCCCTTCAGGCCGCCGCGTCGGGCTGGCCCTGGCCGGCGGCGGGCCGCTGGGCGCCATCTACGAGATCGGCACCCTGGTCGCGCTCGAGGAGGCGCTGCCGGGCCTCGCCATCAACGACCTCGACGGATACGTCGGCGTCTCCGCCGGCGCCCTCGTGGCCGCCGGGCTGGCCAACGGCATGACGCCGCGCCAGCTCTGCCGCGCCTTCATCGAAGGCGACGGGCCGGCGGCCGACCGCATCCATCCCTCGCTGTTCTTCCGCCCGGCGCTCGGCGAATATGCCGCACGCCTGGCGCGGCTGCCGGCCCTGCTGGCGCAGGCGGCCTCCGGCTTCGCGTTCGGTTCCGCATTCGGCGGCCCGCTCGGGCGCGGTTCGTGGCTGGTGGCGCTCGAGCGGCTGGGCCAGGCGCTGCCCACGGGCCTGTTCAGCAACGCGGCACTGCGTGAGCGGCTGCACGAAGTGTTCTCGCAGCCGGGCCGTACCGACGACTTCCGCGCCTTGCAGCGCCGCCTCGTCGTCGTGGCCACCGACCTCGACAGCGGCGCCGCCGCCCCCTTCGGCCAGCCCGGCTGGGACAGCGTGCCGATCTCGCAGGCGGTGGTGGCGAGCGCGGCGCTGCCGGGGCTCTTTCCGCCGGTGCCGATCGAGGGCCTGCATGGCCCGCATGGTCCGCACGACGCGCATCACGCACATCACGAGCAGGGCCCGCAAGACCCGCCAGGCGCGCACGGCGCCGCCCCTTCAGGCCAGCGGCGCTGGTACGTCGACGGCGCGCTGAAGAAGACGCTGCACGCGCGCGTGCTGCTCGACATGGGGCTCGACCTCGTGCTGTGCCTGAACCCGCTCGTGCCCTTCGATGCCAGCGCGCACGGTGCCGGCCAGGAGCACCGGCACCACCGGGTGCTCGGCGGCGCGCACGAGCGCATTCCGCAGCTCGTGCGCGGCGGCCTGCCCGTGGTGCTGTCGCAGACCTTCCGCACGCTCATCCATTCGCGGCTCGAGCTCGGCATGAAGGGCTACGAGGCCAGCCACCCGGGCACCGACATCGTGCTCTTCGAGCCCGACCAGCGCGACCCGACGCTCTTCCTTGCCAACCTCTTCAGCTACTCGCAGCGCCGCTCGCTGGCCGAGCATGCCTATCAGCGCACGCGTGCCGACCTGCGCTCACGCCGCGGCAGCCTGCGCCCCGTGCTGGCCCGGCACGGGCTGGCGCTGGACGATGCCGTGCTCGACGATCCGGCGCGGCGCCTGCTCGGCCGGCGCCGCCTGGACGCCGCCGCCGGCCGGCCCGAGCGCCCCTCGGCACAAGCGCTGCGGCGCCTGGACGAAGTGCTGGCCGACCTGCAACGCCTCCTGCCGCAAGGCTGAGTTCACTGCTCGGCCTCGCACCGCTGCGGCACACGCACGCCGCGAGGGCGGGGCTCCGTTCGAGACAGGCAAGTCGGGCAAGGAAGGCAATGACAGGCCGGGCCCGCTCAAGCCCCGCCCGGGGGTGGCCGATATGCGATGGAACCGGCCTTCCCGGGCCGTCTCGCAAGTGCCTCACCCGAGCCAGCCCCGAGCCAGCCCCCGCCGCCATGACCGTCAGTCCCGAACTCGTCGCCAGCGCCGGCGAGGCCCCTGCCTCGCCGAGGGTCCAGCCGGTCCCGGCCCCCGCCGCGGGCGACCTGCTGCGCGGGCGCCTGATGCAGCGTTCGCTGCAGGCGCTGCTCGACCGCGTCCAGGGTTCGCGCGTGGCGCTGCCGCACCTGGCCGCGCTCGAGGTGGCGCTGATCCATCACGGCGCCGGCGCCGTCGCGGCGATCTCGCAGAAGGGGCTGGCCAAGATCCACGGCCAGCTGCGCATCCTGCCGCTGGACGCCGCCGACGGCAGCATCCAGGACCTGCTCGCCCTGGTGCAGCGCTCGCTGCGCCAGCAGGCCCGGCAGCAGCAGACGCATCAGCTCTCGCCGCACGATCCGCAGAGCACGGTGATCATCACCGAGGGCAGCGAGAGCGACTTCATGGACGCGCTGGCCGAAGCGCGCCGCGGCCACTGACGCACCGCCGCCGCGCACGCCGCCCGGGTTCAGGCTTGTGAAGAGCTCTCAGGCGGGCGTGGGCGCCTCGGCCGGCAGCAGGTCGCTCGCGCGCAGCGCCTGCCAGAAGGCGGGCGGGACCGGGTGGCCGACCATCGCCAGCGCATCGTGCCACTCGGCGGCCGAGCGTGCGCCGACGAACACGAGGTCGACGGCCGGATGCGCAAGCGCGAACTGCAGCGCCGCGGCGCGCAGCGGCACGCCGTGGCGGTCGCACACCGCCTCGATGCGCGCCGTGCGCTCGACCCAGGGCCGCGCCGCCGCCGCGTAGTCGAAGCGCGCGGCGCCGCTCTCGCCGCCCTCGGCGCGCGTGCCGGTGGCCAGCAGCCCCGAGTTGAAGACGCCGCCCAGCGCCACGCGCACGCCGCGTGCGGCGCAAAGCGGCAGCGCCTCGGCGAGTGCAGCGTGGTCGAGCAGGCTGTAGCGGCCGGCCAGCAGCAGCACGTCGAGGTCGGCCTCGCGCAGCACGTCGACGACGATGCGCACGTCGTTGACGCCCAGGCCGACGGCGCGCACGAGGCCGGCGCGCTGCAGCTCGCGCAGCGCCGGCAGCGCCTCGGCGAGCACCTGGCGGCGCACGGCCGCGGCCAGCGCACCATGGGTTCCTGCGTCGCAGTCGTGCACGAAGGCCACGTCCAGCCACGCCAGGCCCAGGCGCTGCAGGCTGTCTTCGACGCTGCGCCGCACGCCGGCGGCGCTGTAGTCCCAGTGCTGGCGGAACGGCAGCCCGCCGACAAAGCCGTGCTGCTCACGCGGCACCTGCGCGTCGGGCACGAGCAGCCGGCCGACCTTGCTCGAGAGCACGAAGCGCTCGCGCGTCGTGGGCGGCGCGGCCGATGTGGGCGCCGCGGCCGACGTGGTCGTGGACGTCGCGGGCGCACCGGCCGAGCCGGCTTCCCGCGCGCGCAGCGCCTCGCCGATGCGGTGCTCGGACAAGCCGTGGCCGTAGTGCGGCGCGGTGTCGAAGCTGCGGCAGCCACTGTCCCAGGCGGCGGCGAGCAGGGCGCGTGCCTCGTCGTCGGAGACCGGCGCGAACAGGTTGCCCAGCGGCGCGCCGCCCAGCCCGAGGCGGGTGCCGCGGCCGTCTGCGCAGGGTGCGAAGCCGGCGAATGGGGTGGATCCGCTGGACACGTCGGCCGGGTGCGCTCAGGCACCCATGTAGCGCGCCTCCAGGTGGGCACGGAAGTGCGCCGGGTTCAGCACCTCGCCGCTGGCGCGCCGCGCCAGCTCGTCGGTGCTCCAGCGGCTGGCCTGGCTCCAGATGTTGTCGGCGAGCCAGTCGAAGACGGCGGCGAAGTCGCCGCGGTTGATGCGCGCATCGAGGTCGGGGATGCCGCGGCGCATCGCCGCGAACCACTGCGCCGCGTACATCGCGCCCAGCGAATAACAGGGGAAGTAGCCGAACAGCGCCTCGGGCCAGTGCACGTCCTGCAGCGGTCCGTCCTTGAAGTTGCCGCGCGTATCGAGGCCGAGCAGCTCCATCATCTTCGCGTCCCACAGTGCCGGCACGTCCTCGGGCTCGATGTCGCCCTCGATCAGCGGGCGCTCGATCTCGTAGCGCAGGATGACGTGCGCGGCGTAGGTCACCTCGTCGGCCTCGACGCGGATGAGCCCCGGTTTCACGCGCGTCATCAGCCGGTGCAGGTTGGCCGGCTCGAAGGCCGGCTGGCGCCCGAACGCCGCCGCCACCAGCGGCGCGAGGTGCTTGACGAAGCCCGGGTGGGCGCCCAGCTGCATCTCGAAGCTCAGGCTCTGGCTCTCGTGCAGGGCCATCGAGCGCGCGTTGGCGAGCGGCTGCCCGAGCCAGTCGCGCGGCAGGTTCTGCTCGTAGCGGCCGTGCCCCGTCTCGTGCACGGTGCCCATCAGGCTGCCGAGGAACTCGTCGTCGCGGAAGCGTGTCGTCATGCGCACGTCCTCGGGCACGCCGCCGCAGAACGGGTGCGCGCTCACGTCGAGGCGGCCGGCCTCGAAGTCGAAGCCGAGCAGGCGCATCGCCTGCTCGCACAGCGTACGCTGCTGGTCGATCGGGAACAGGCCCGTGGGCTGCAGCACCTTCTCGTCGGCCTGGCGGGCCATGACGCGCTGCACGAGGCCGGGCAGCCAGCGCCGCACGTCGCCGAAGATGTCGTCCAGCCGCGCGCTCGTCATGCCCGGCTCGAAGCGGTCCATCATCGCGTCGTACTTGCCGACGCCCGACTCCGCCGAAAGCAGCGCCGCCTCCTCGCGGCCGAGGGCCAGCACCTCGCGGAAGTTGGCGACGAAGCCGGCCCAGTCGTTGGCCGGGCGCTGCTTGCGCCAGGCGTGTTCGCAGCGGCTGGTGGCGAGCTGCTGGCGCTGCACGAGCGACTCGGGCAGGGCATTGGACAAGCGCCACTCGCGCCGCATCTCGCGCAGGTTGGCGCGCTGCGGGTCGGTGAGCGGTTCCTGCTCGGCACGCGCGAGCTGGTCGGGTAGCCGGGGGTCGGTGCGCATGCGGTGCAGCAGCGCGGCCATCTCGGCCATCGCGGCGGCGCGCGCCTCGACGCCCTTGGGCGGCATGTTCGCCGCCTGGTCCCAGCCGGCGATGGACTGCAGGTGCGAAAGGTGGTGCAGCCGCTTCCAGGTGGACGAGAGCTGGTCGTAGGTGGGTGTGCTCATGGGCGGGGAGAGCTTGGTGAGGCGAAGCGGGCATTCTGGCTTGCGCCTTGCGGCCGGTGCCACCTGCAAAGGCTGCAAGTGCGCAGGGTGATCCGCCGGGCCCAAGGCGGCGCGGCCGCGCACGGAACGCACCCGCCAACTCAGAAGCTGAAGGCGCCGGGAGCGAGCCAGTAGGCGCCGCCCACGTAGACCAGGTAGCGCAGGAACTTGCCCACGGCCATGTAGAACACGCAGGGCCAGAACGCCAGCCGCAGCCAGCCGGCGACGGCGCACAGCGGGTCGCCGATGAAGGGCAGCCACGCCAGCAGGCAGGCCGGCGGGCCGAAGCGCTCGAGCCAGGCGAGCGCGCGCGCGTCGCGCGGCGTCTTGTGCGTCATCTTCTCGTAGGCGCGCTCGAAGCCGTAGCCCATCCAGTAGCTGATGGCGCCGCCGGCGGTGTTGCCCGCCGTGGCGACGAGCAGCGCCGGCCAGAACAGCTCGGGGTTGAGCTTGACGAGCCCGTAGACCGCGGGGACGCTGGCCATCGGCAGCAGCGTCGCCGAGGCGAGCGAGACGAAGAAGACCGTCACCAGGCCCACCTGGGGCACGGCCAGCGTGGCCAGCAATGAATGCAGCCAGGCCTCCATGTCAGCGGCGGCACCGCGCTGCGCGCGGCGTGCGCATCCCGCCGTGCCCGGCGAACCCGGTGTGTGTGAGGGCAGGCATATCGCGAGTGATTATGGTCAGCGCCCTGCCACGCTCGTTGCACCCTGGCGGCGCAGGGCTGCCCGGCGTGCCGTGGCGCCGCCCGGCGCGCGTCCGCACGGGGCTGCGCGCGGGGCTGCGCGTGAGGGTGCGCGTGAAGGGTGCGCGTGAAGGGTGCGCGTGAAGGTGCGCATGCGGTTGCGCATGCGCCGCGCCGCTATACTCGCGCCTCTTTTTTGGGCACCGGGTCGAATCGCCTCAGCCTCCTCTTCGCGATGCGCATCGGACCCTTCACGCTGCCCAATCCGTTCTTCGTGGCGCCGATGGCCGGCGTGACGGACCGGCCTTTCCGCATGCTGTGCCGCCGCCTCGGTGCTGGCCATGCGGTGAGCGAGATGGTGACGAGCCGGCGCGAGCTGTGGAATTCGCTGAAGACCTCGCGGCGCGCCGACCACGCCGGCGAGCCGGGGCCGATCGCCGTGCAGATCGCCGGTGTCGACGCCGCCGAGATGGCCGACGCGGCGCGCTACAACATCGACCGCGGCGCGCAGATCGTCGACATCAACATGGGCTGCCCGGCCAAGAAGGTGTGCAACCGCTGGGCCGGCTCGGCGTTGATGAAGGACGAGCCGCTCGCCATCCGCATCATCGAGGCCGTGGTCGCCGCCTGCGCGCCGAGCGGCGTGCCGGTGACGCTGAAGATGCGCACCGGCTGGAGCGCGCAGGGCGGCCGCAACGCGCTCACGCTCGCGCGCGCCGCCGCGGCGGCCGGCGTGGCCATGGTCACCGTGCACGGGCGCACGCGCGAGATGGGCTACGGCGGCTCGGCCGAGCACGAGACGGTGGCGGCGATCAAGGCCGCGCTCGCCATTCCGGTGGTGGCCAACGGCGACATCCACACGCCGGCGCGCGCGCTCGAGGTGCTGGCGCGCACCGGCGTCGACGCGGTGATGATCGGCCGCGCGGCGATGGCGCGGCCGTGGATCTTCCGCGACGCGCTGCACCTGCAGCAGCAGGGCTGCCTGCCGCCGCCGCCGGCAACGCGCGAGGTGCAGCGCTGGCTCAGCGAGCACCTGCACGACCACTACGCGCTGTACGGCGAGTTCACCGGCGTGCGCAGCGCGCGCAAGCACATCGGCTGGGCGGTGCAGGCGCTGCCCGGCGGCGACGCCTTCCGTCAGCGCATGAACGGCATCGACTCCTGCGCCGCGCAACTGGCCGCCGTGACCGCCTACTTCGAAGAATTGGCCAGCCGGCACGCGCGGTTGCCCGAGTGCCCCCACCCGCAGGAGGGCGCCGAAGGTGCCGCGGCGAACGAAGATGCGCGCGACGAGACCTGGCTGGCCGCCGCCTGAGTGGCATCGAGCGCTGCTGCCCCTCTCGTCCCCCGCCGTCCCCCGCCGTCCCCATCCTCCCCATCGTCCCCATCGTCCCCATCGTCCCCATCGTCCCCATCGTCCCCTTCCGCCCATCGCCCCTCGGAGCCGGCGCGAACAAGAAGCCCGGAGAACCTTGCCATGACACGCAAAGCCATCGACGAGTGCGTGCGCGCCAGCGTCGAGCAGTACCTCAGCGACCTGCGCGGCGCCGAACCCGACCGCCTGCACGATCTCTTCATGGCCGCCGCCGAACGCCCGCTGCTCGACGTCGTGCTGCGCCACGCCGAGGGCAACCAGAGCCGCGCGGCCGAGTGGCTCGGCATCAACCGCAATACGCTGCGGCGCAAGCTGCAGGGCCACCGCATCGTCAAGTGAGCGCCCGGTCCGCTCCCGAGCGTCCGAATCCCGTCCTCCGTCCTTCCCCATGACTCAACCCCGCACTGCCCTCATCTCGGTCTCCGACAAGACCGGCATCGTCGACTTCGCGCGCGCACTGCATCAAAGCGGCCTGCGCCTGCTCTCCACCGGCGGCACGGCGCGCCTGCTCGCCGACGCCGGGCTCCCCGTCACCGAGGTGGCCGAGGTCACCGGCTTCCCCGAGATGCTCGACGGGCGCGTGAAGACGCTGCACCCGCGCATCCACGGCGGCCTGCTGGCGCGGCGCGACCTGCCCGAGCACATGGAGGCCCTTGCCCGCCACGGCATCGATTCGATCGACCTGCTGGTGGTCAACCTGTATCCGTTCGCGCAAGCCACGGCGCGCCCCGGCTGCACGCTCGACGAGGCGATCGAGAACATCGACATCGGCGGCCCGGCGATGCTGCGCGCCGCGGCCAAGAACTGGGCGCACGTGGCCGTGCTCATCGACCCGGCCGACTACGCGCCCGTGCTGGCCGAGCTGCGCGCCGGCGTCGTGACGCGCGCGACCCGCTTCCGCCTGGCCCTGAAGGTCTTCGCGCACACGGCCGCCTACGACGGCATGATCACCAACTACCTCACCGCGCTCGCGGCCGGCGCCGAGGAACATGCCGAGACGGTGCCGGCGCGCGAGCCCTTCCCGGCCGTGCTCTCGCTGCAGCTGGCGAAGACGCAGGACATGCGCTACGGCGAGAACCCGCACCAGACCGCCGCCTTCTACCGCGAGGTGATGCCCGCGACGCCGGCGGCGGCAGCCGGCCTGCTCTCCGGCTGGACGCAGCACCAGGGCAAGGCACTGAGCTTCAACAACATCGCCGACGCCGACGCCGCCTGGGAGTGCGTGAAGAGCTTCGTCGCCGATGCCCCGGCCTGCGTCGTCGTCAAGCACGCCAACCCGTGCGGCGTCGCCGTCGGTGCCACGCTCGCCGAGGCCTACGCCAAGGCCTGGAAGACCGACCCCACCTCGGCCTACGGCGGCATCGTCGCCTTCAACCGCCCGGTGGATGCCGCCACCGCCGAGGCGATGCAGGCGAGCAAGCAGTTCGTCGAGGTGCTCATCGCGCCGGGCTACTCGCCCGAGGCGCGCAGCTTCTTCGCCGGCAAGGCCAACCTGCGCCTGCTCGAAGTGCCGCTGCCGGAAAGCGGCGGCCCGGCGACCAACGCCTTCGACTACAAGCGCGTCGGCGGCGGCCTGCTCGTGCAGTCGCACGACGCGAAGAACGTCGGCGCCGCCGAGCTGCGCGTGGTGACCCGGCTCGCGCCGACGCCGGCGCAGCTGGCCGACCTGCTCTTCGTGTGGAAGGTGGCCAAGTTCGTGAAGAGCAACGCCATCGTCTATGGCGCCGGGGGCATGACGCTGGGCGTCGGCGCCGGCCAGATGAGCCGCGTCGACAGCGCGCGCATCGCCTCCGTCAAGGCGGCGAACGCCGGCCTGTCACTGGCCGGCTCGGCGGTGGCGAGCGACGCCTATTTCCCGTTCCGCGACGGGCTCGACGTGGTCGTCGACAACGGTGCGGCCTGCGTCATCCAGCCGGGCGGCAGCCTGCGCGACGACGAGGTCATCGCCGCGGCCGACGCGCGCGGCGTGGCGATGGTGTTCACGGGCACCAGGCACTTCAGGCACTAGACGGGTTCCAGGCCGGGCGCGAGCGCATCCCTCGGGCCATTCGCCGGGCGCTCGCCTGTGCGGCGATGCGCCACGCGCGACTCACTGCGACGCCACGGCGTCGGTGTGGATCAGCTCCGCATAGCTCAGCATGGGCAGCGGCGGCGGCAGGTTCAGCCTCTTGGCCGCCGGCATGCGGATCTGGTAGGAGAAGCGCTTCAGCGTCTCCACCGGGATCTGCGACGCCGGCGTCTTGCCGACGAGGATCTGCTCGGCCTTGTGGGCCGTGAACTGGCCGACGTTGTAGTAGCGGCTGACGAGCCCCGAGAGCGCGCCGGCCTGCATCAGCTGTTCGGTGGAGGCGAAGGTCGGCAGGCCGAGCTGCATCGCCGTCGGGATGACCACGCCTTCGGCGAGCGTGCCGAGGAAGCTGTCGGGCGACAGGTACAGCCACTGCGCGCCCGCCTCCTTGAGCTCGCGCACGAGGTCGGCGGCGCCGTCGGCCACGGGCTTGCGCTGCGCGTCGAGGCGGAAGGTGCGCTCCACCGTGTGGAAGCCCATCTCGCGGCCGAGGCGGCGGATCTCCTCCAGCACCACGACCGAGTTCTTCTCGGTGGGCGTGTACAGCACGCCCAGCGTCTGGAAGGGACGGTACTGCGCCATCGCGCGCATCTGCGCGTCGGTGGGGCCGACGTGCGTGACGCCGGTGACGTTGCGCCCGGATGACTTCATGTCCGGCACGATCTTCGCGAGCGTCGGCGCCGCCACGAGCGTGAAGACGACCGGGATGTCGGTGATGTGCTGGCCCGGCACGACGGCGTCGTAGGGGCCGACGAGGCCGAGCGTGACCGAGGTGCCCCAGGCGTAGATGAGGTCGGGCTTGGTGGTCCGGATCTCCTCGAGGAAGCCGGCCAGGCGCGCGGGCTCGCGGTTGAGGTCGCGATAGCTGATCTGCACCGGGATCTTGCGCGAGGCGAAGTACTCGGCGAAGCCCTTCTCGACATCGGTCATGCCGCGGAAGGTGACGGCGTAGATGCGGAAGGGCCGCGGGCCGCCGCGCGCCTGCGGCTCGGCCGCCAGCGAAGCGGGCAGGGCGGCCGAGGTGGCCGAGGCACCGGCCAGCGCCAGCCAGTCGCGGCGGGTGAGGGGTCGGGTCAGGGCGTCAATGAGAGGCCGGTTCGTGCGGGGGTCCATCGTTCGAGCTCCGTTCTTCTTTCGCGAGGGTTTTCGAAGGGGTCAGCTGAAGGCGTCAGACCGTGGCCAGCGCCGCGGCCGGCGGCTGGCGTGTCACGGCGAGGAAGGCGAGGCCGGCGACCATGGCCACGGCCCCGATGGCGACGAAGCCGATCTGGTAGTCGAAGTGCATCACCAGCGCAGCGGCGACCACCGGTCCGAGCGCATTGCCGATGCGCTCGAGCAGCCGGTAGACGCCGTAGACGACACCGTCGCCCAGGCGCGCGATTTCCTCGGCGCAATGCTCGGCGACGAGCGCGCTCTGCGCCGAGATCGACATCGACTGGCCGAGGCCGATCAGCAGCACGGCGAGCAGGATCCAGCCGACGCCGGCGCCGGCGAGCACGGCGGCACCGCCGAGCCCGGAGACCACGAGCCCGCCGCCGACCAGCCAGTGCATGCGTTCGCGCGACACGGCCAGCGTGGCCGCGAGCGGCCCCACCAGCACCATCACCACCGCATACACCATGAGCAGCCGGCCGGCCATGCTCTGCGTGCTGCCGCTTTGCACCAGGTGCAGCGGCAGCAGGTAGAAGCAGATGCCGGTGAGCAGCATCTTCGCCGGCATCGCCGCCAGGCCGGTGACGGTCATGAAGCGGCGGTTGAAGACGAGCGCGGCGAACTCGCGCCAGGTCGGTATGCGCGCCGGCACCTCGTCGGCCTGGCGCGGCCGGTTGTCGGGCAGCTGGCGGATGACGAGGATCGACACCATCGCCAGCACCGCGGCGATGACCAGCGTCGGCCGCACGCCGACGTTGTCGGCCAGGATGCCGCCGATCGAAGGGCCGCACACGGTGGCGGCCATGATCGCGCCGACGAAGAGCGCGAAGCTCTTCGCGCGTTGCTGACGCGGCGCGTGGTCGAGCACGTAGCTCTGCGCGGCCACGAACACCATGGCGTAGCCGATCGCGCACAGCGAGCGCCACAGCAGCAGGTCGAGCACCGAGTGCGCCAGGGCGCTGGCGAGGAAGCCCGCCGCCGCGACGGTGGCGCCCCAGAGCATCGTGCGCCGGTGGCCGATGCGCTCGCAGTGCACGCCGAGGAACGGCTGCGCGACCGCGACGATGAGCATGAACAGCGCGATCGGCAGGCCGATCAGGATCTGGTTCGAGATGCCGGGCACCGGCACCAGCAGGTCGTTGACATAGCCGGGCAGGAACGAGCGCGTCAGCTCCTCGGCGAGGATGAAGACGAAGAGCGGCGCGCGCACCTTGGCCAGCTCGCTCACGTCGCGCAGCTCGGGTTGCCGGGCACGGCCGAACCGGAAGCGCCCGGCCAGCTCGGCGGCACCCTGGTGCGCCAGGCGCATGCCCGGGTGGCGCTCGTGCGTGGGCACATGGCGGCTGCGCTCGAGCTCGCGCGCCAGCGTCTCGTAGGCGTCGTTCAGGCGCGCCAGCACGCCGTCCAGCGCCTTCAGCAGGCCACCGAAGGCCTGGTCGGCGCCGCCGCCGCGCACGGGGATCACGAAGTTGCCGGCGCTGCCGCGCTCGAAGGTCTCGCCGAGGTCGCGCAACGAGGCATCGAGCCGCGCGCCGGCGATGAAGTGCATCAGCTCGAGCGTGAAGAACAAGGCCACCACGAGCACGACGAGCACGTCGAGCAGCATGTCGAGCACCATGTCGTCGACGAAGCGCAGGTCGACGCCCATGTGCAGCATGCCGAGCTTGCGCTCGGCCGAGGCGACCGGCAGCGAGACCATGAACAGATCGCCCACGCGCTGCACGCTCGAGGTGCCCGGGCTGCCCTCGAGCAGCTTGAGCGTCGCCGGGTGCGCGAAGTGCGCGGCCGCGCCCTCGGGCGCAGCCATGCTCTGGTGCAGGATGGCCCCGCCGGCGTCGGTGAGCGCGAGGTAGGCGACCTCGGGCATCTCCGACTTCACCTCCTGGAAGCGCTCATTGACGCCGTACAGCTCCTTGTAGGGCACGCCGTTCTCCACCGCCTTCAGCACGAGGGCGGAGATGGAGCCGCCGACGCTGGCCATCTTGTTGCCCAGCTGCGGCGCCAGCGCCCGCTCGAAGGTGCGGTGCGAGAGGAAGGCGTTGGCCAGCAGCGCCGCCATGACGACGAGCATCACGGCGCCGGCCAGGCGCAGGTAGATCCGGCGCAGGTAGTTGTCGCTCATCGGAAGGCCCCCCGCGCCGCGCGGTGCGTGAAGAGCGCTGCGGCGCGGCCCTGCGCGCTCATCGCACGGCCTCCGCGCTGCGCGCCGCCACCTTGGCCGCGACCGGCGCCCGGGTGGGGCCGGCCGCCTCGCCGGACTGCAGCAGCGAGCGCAGGCGCGCCACCTCGGCTTCGGCCAGGCGGGTGGTCTTCAGGAAGCGCAGCAGCGAAGGCCCGAACGGCCCGCGCGAGGCGATGGCGGTGGCGCGGGCCGAGTCGCCAGCGCGCAGCGCCGCCTCGACGCGCCCGACATCGCTGCCCAGGCGCCGCATGACGGTGAGCAGCGCCAGCGACGACAGGCCGGCGGCGACGAGGAAGACGAGCAGGCTGGACAGCGCGATCTCGCGCCCGACCGCGTAGGTCTCGTCGCGCACGCGTTCGCCCGAGAAGCGCAGCGCCAGGTAGCCGATCGTGAGGCCGAAGTTGTTCTGCACCGAGATGCCGGCGGCCGTCTCCGCGCCGTCATCGACGAGCCAGTTGGCCTTGTCGCCGGCCTTGCGCGCCGCCGCCAGCCAGGCCTGGGGCACCGGACGCGAGGCGCGCAGGCGGTCGGTGCTGTAGAGCAGCTTGCCGTCGGTATCGAAGATGTCGATGCCCTGGATCAGGCTGTCGGTGGCCTGTTCGCGGTCGAGGATGCCGGGCAGCGTGCCGATGTCCGAGAACTGCAGCCCGAGCGCCAGCGACGACTGGATCGAGTTCTCGACCGAGCGGCCGGTCACGACCAGGCGCTCGGTGACGAGGCGGTCGGAGGTGCTGCGGTACTTGAAGTAGTTGAGCAGGCCGGCCATGCCCACGGCGAAGCCGCAGACCACGACGGCCACGCCGATCATCCTGCTCTGGGTCGAATCCATGCTTGTTGTTCCTGCCATCGGTCCGGGCGATTCGATGCGCCTGTGTGCGCCTGTGTGCGCGTGCGGCCCACCCGGTGCTTTCGGCACGCCGAGCCCCCGACTTGAAACCCGAGCCTGCCAGCGCCGCGCCGCGCCGATCGGCGGAGAAGCGCCGCTTTGGCCGCTCAAGTCACCGCCGGCCACACCGATAGCAGCCTGACGGCCCCTGCTGGCTCGCATCACCTGCTCAGCGCCCTGGACGAAGGTCTCGGTAGCGACGAGATCACCGAGTGAGGCGAGTGCGACGAGTGCGACGCAGGGCGACCCGGGGAGGACCGAAGTGGGTCCGAAAAGCGCATCGAAAAGCGCAGAGAAAGAACAAGCCATGCATCTGCATCTGCATCTGCAGCGAGAACAACGGCGAGAGGCGGCGGCCGCAGGCCCGGCAATGCCGGCGCGGCCCGCCCGGAGGGTGGCCCGATGAAGCCGCGCCTGAACGTCGTCCCGCGCCAGGTCGAATTCGGCGACACGGTCCCCGCGGCACTGGGGTCATCGGGCGGCGCGCTGCCCGACGTGGCCTGGGAGCCGCCACTGCCCGGCCAGCGGCGCGCGCTGGGCAGCTGGAACGAATACATGGCGCTGGCCAGCCGCGTGGTCGGCCGCTTCCACGGCCACTTCGCGCTGCGCCACTTCGACTACGAACATCCGGTGCGCCTGCAGCCGGGCACGCCGCGGCGCCTCAAGCGTGCCTACGTCACGCCGGTGGCCTACACCGAGTGGGGCGCCGCCGACGCGCCCGTGCTGCTGTGCTGCGGCGGTGTCGCGAACGTGGCGATGCGCTTCCACTACCTGGCCTCGGACCTCGCCGACCGCTGGCGCGTCGTCTGCATGGACTGGCTCGGGCGCGGCCGCTCGGGCTGGCTGGCGGCCGAGGAGGACTACTCGCTCGCCACCTATGCCGAGCAGCTGCGGCAGATGATCCGGCACCTGGCCGGCGAGCCGGGCCCCGGGGCGGCCGGCGGCCCGGCCGGCCCCGCTGGCCGCGCCCGCCGCGGTGTCGGGGGTGGCCGCGGCGTCACCGTGCTCGGCTCGTCGATGGGCGGCAGCGCCGCCATCGAGCTGATCGCGCGGGAGCCCAAGCTCGTCGAGCGGCTCATCCTCAACGATGTCGGGCCGCACATCCCGGCGCGGCGGCGCCGGCGGCGCGCCGAGGCGATCGCGCGCCACTACGTCTTCCGCGACCCGGCCGAACTGCTGCGCCGGGTCGGCGCGTCGAACAAGAACGACGGCCCGGTCAGCGACGACATCCGCTTCAACCTCTCGTTCCACCAGACGCGCTGGTCCGACGAGGAGAGCGGCCGCGTCTACCGCCACGACGTGCGCGCCATGCAGGCCTACCGGCGCGGCTCGCGCCAAAGCGTCGTGCAGTGGGCCGAATGGCAGCACGTGCGCTGCCCGGTGCTGCTCATCCACGGCATGCAGTCCGACGCGCTCCTGCCGCCGACGCTCGAGCGCATGCGTCGCGGCAAGGCGGTGACGGTGATGCACGTGCCCGACACCGGCCACACGCCGCTCCTGGCCGACCGCAACCAGATCGGCTTCATCCGCCAGTGGCTGGCCGGCGAGATCCCGGCCGGCGAGGAGTGGAGCGTGCTGCACGCGCCGGCGCGCGACCCCTACCCGGGCAGCCCGATCCCGTTCGCGCCGGCGAGCGCGCTGCGCTGAGGGGGCCGCCGATGCCATCGCTCGCCCTGCCCGAAGACCTCACCGACGTGCCCACGCTGGTTGACCGGCGCCTGCCGCTGCGCTTCGTGCGCCACGGCGCCACCGCGCCCAACCTGGCCGGCGTGCGCTGCGGCGGCGACCTCGACGTGCCGCTCACGACCGTGGGCCGCGCGCAGGCGGCCACCGTGGCCGAGCACATCGCGCGCCTCGAGCCGCCGGTGAAGCTGATCGTCACCAGCGACCTCAAGCGCAACCGCGAGACCGCCGACATCATCGCCGGCCGCCTCGCGCAGGTGACGCCGGGTGTGACGATGCTCGTGCAGCCGGCCTTCTCCGAGCGCCGCCTCGGCCAGTGGAACCTCAAGCCGATCGCCGAGACGCAACCGTGGCTGGAGGCGCGCATGACGCCGCCAGGCGGCGAATCGGACGAGCAGTTCACGCGCCGCGTCGCCGAAGCGGTGCGCAAGATCAAGCAGCAGCTCGCCCTGCGGCCGCTGCTCGTCGGCAGCAAGGGCGTGGGGCGCGTGCTCGGCGAACTGATCGGCCTGCGCGATCGGCTGGAGCTCGGCAACGGCGAGGTCTGGGAGTTCGACTTCGCCGAGCGGCCCTGCCTCGAAACCGCATGGGGTGCGCTATGAACGAGACCACTCACGGTCCGGACCACGCAGGCTCGGCCCGCGCGCCCGGACCGGCCGACCGCCAGCGCGGCCTGCCGGTCCTCGGTGCCCTGGCGCTCGCCGGCCTGGCCATGGAGCCGGTGCTGCCGGCGTCGTGGGAGTGGCTGGCCCACCTCGGCGCCGCGGCGGCGGTGTGCGCGATGCTGTGGGCCTGGCAGCGCGGCCGGCGCGCCGACGATCGCCGCGCCACGGCCGCCGCCGCTGTCGAGCGCGCGCCGCAGGTGGTGCTGCCGGCGAGCGCGCTGCTCGTGCAGGTGGACACCGCCGGCCGCTGCGCCGAGGTGAGTGCCGCCTTCGCGCAGCTGCTGGACCTGCAACCCGAAGACCTGCGCGGCGGCAGCGCCTGCGACCTGCTCGGGCCGCTGAATGCCAACGCCCTCGCCGAGGCCCTGCGCCGCGCGCTCGCCGGCGAGCGCGCCGAACTGCACTGCCAGCTGCTGCACGCGACGCGGCCGCCGCGCTGGCTGCGCGTGGGGGTGGCGCCGCGGCAGGAGGTGCCCGCGTCGGTGTCGGAGGCGGTGCCGGCGCCGGACCCCGGCGCCGAGGCGGTGGCGCTGCCGAGGGCCTATCCGGTCGATCCGGTCCGGGCGATCCGGCCGCCCGAACCACGCCAGGCGATCGCCGGCTGCGAGCTCGTCGCCACCGACGTCACCGACCTGCAGCGCGCCATCGAGACGGCGCAGCGCGGCGAGCGCCGGCTGCGCGTCATCATGGACCAGATCCCGGTGACGATCTCCTACATCGACGCCGAGTTGCACTACCGCTACGTCAACCGCGCGCAGGAGCAGTGGCTCGGCCGCCGTGCCGACGAGGTCGTCGGCCACGCCGTGCAGACGCTCGTCGACGAGGAGGTGTGGGCCGACATCTCGCCGCGCCTGCTCGAGGCGCTGCAGGGCCATCACGTGCCGCTGGAGCGGCACCGCATCGACCGCAACGGCAACCCGGTGTGGCATTCCGGCCGGCATGTGCCCGACATCAACGAAGAAGGCCAGGTGGTCGGTGTCTACACCGTCTTCTTCGACATCACGCAGCGCGCCGTCGCCGAGCGGGCGCTGCGCGAACGCGAGGCCGAGCTGCGCGCCGCCAAGGAGGCGGCCGAGAACGCCAGCCGCGCCAAGAGCGAGTTCCTCGCCAACATGAGCCACGAGATCCGCACGCCGATGAACGGCGTGCTCGGGCTCACCGAGCTCCTGCTGGAGACGCCGCTCGACTCGCAGCAGCGCCCCTTCGTCGAGACCGTGCGCAGCTCGGGCGAATCGCTGCTGTCGATCATCAACGACATCCTCGACTTCTCGAAGATCGA
The DNA here is from genome assembly GCA_016223165.1 of Burkholderiales bacterium. Classification (GTDB taxonomy): domain Bacteria; phylum Pseudomonadota; class Gammaproteobacteria; order Burkholderiales; family Burkholderiaceae_C; genus Rubrivivax. The sequence continues at coordinate 218,361 of JACRPO010000009.1, read as the reverse complement.
GGCCGGCAAGCTCGAGACCGAGACGCTCGACTTCGACCTCTACCAGTCGGTGGAGGACGTGGTGCAGCTGCTGGCGCCGCGCGCGCATGCCAAGCACCTGGAGATCGCCTGCCGCATCGACGAGCGGCTGCCGCAGGCCGTGCGTGGCGACCCCTACCGGCTGCGCCAGGTGCTTGCCAACCTGATCGGCAACGCCGTCAAGTTCACCGAGAACGGCGAGGTGCTGATCGACGTGCAGCCGCAAGACGACTGGACGCTGCGCTTCGCCGTGCACGACACCGGCATCGGCATCGACGCCGAGACGCGCGAGCGGCTGTTCCGGGCCTTCGAGCAGGCCGACGGCTCGACGACGCGCCGCTTCGGCGGCACCGGCCTCGGGCTGGCCATCTCGCGCAGCCTCGTGCAGCTGATGGGCGGGCGCATCGGCGCCGAGAGCACGCCCGGCGAAGGCTCGACCTTCTGGTTCACGCTGCCGCTCGTGCCCGCCACCGGCCTGCCGGCGGTGCCGAGCCCGGCGCACCTGGCCGGCAAGCGCGTGCTCATCGTCGACGACAACGCCACCAACCGCGACATCCTCGAGCACCACGTCGGCGCCGCCGGCATGCGCTCGGCGCTCGCCGGCAACGGCCACGAGGCGCTGGCCGCGCTGCGCCGGGCGCAGCAGCAGGGCGATGCCTTCGACGTGGCGCTGGTGGACATGAAGATGCCGCTGATGGACGGCCTCGAGCTGGCCACGGCCGTGCGCGACGACGCCGCGCTCGCCGGCACGCGCATCGTGCTCGTCACCTCGCTGCATTCCACCGACGAGGTGGCGCGCGCCCGCCAGGTAGGCGTCGGTGCGTACCTCTCCAAGCCGGTGCGGCGCCAGGAGCTCTACCGCGCGCTGGCGCAGTGCCTCAGTGGCAGTGACGGCGGTGACGGCGGTGACGGCGGTGGCGGCAGTGGCGGCAGTGACGGCGGCGAAAGCACGGGTGTCGGCCGGGGTGTCGGCATGGAGGGCGGTGCAAGCCATGCGAGGCCGCCGGGTTCGGCCGCGGTCGGCGCGGCCGGCGCCGCACTGCCGCGCATCCGCGCACGCGTGCTGCTGGCCGAGGACAACGGCGTCAACCAGGTGGTGGCGCGCAACATGCTGAAGGCGCTCGGCTGCGACTTCCACATCGTCCCCAATGGGCAGGAGGCGGTGCGCGCGCTGCGCGAGAGCGCCTACGACGTCGTGCTGATGGACTGCCAGATGCCGGTGATGGACGGCTACGCGGCGACGCGCGCCATCCGCGAGCTGGAGGCCGTGGCGGCGGGCGCGGCCGAGCGCGGCGGCGCGGCGGCGCGTCCGCGCGTGCCCGTGATCGCCCTCACCGCCAATGCGCTCGTCGGCGATGCCGAGGCCTGCCTGGCCAGCGGCATGGACGCCCATCTGGCCAAGCCCTACACGCGCCATCAGCTGGCGAACCTGCTGGTGCGCTGGCTGCCGGCCGACCGCGTCACGCGCGCGGCGGCGGCCGGCACGGGCGAGGGGGGCGAGGGCGGCGCGGGCGGAACCGAGCCCACCGCAGCGGCAGGCGCGGCAGGTGCGGCAGGTGCGAAGGACGGCACGCGCCACGCCGTGCTCGACCGCGCGGCGCTCGACAACATCCGCGCCGTCGACGAAGACGGCACCGTGCTCGCCGAAGTGATCCAGATGTACCTGGCCGAAGCGCCGGCACAGCGCGCCGCCTTGCGCGCCGCCATCGAGGCCGGCGACCTCGCCGAGGCCGGGCGCATCGCGCACGCGCTCAAGTCCGCGAGCTTCAACGTCGGCGCCAAGGCGCTCGGCGAGATGTGCCGGCGCGTCGAGCGCCAATGCAAGGACGGCCAGGGCGCCCAGGGCGGCGGCCTCGTCGAACTCGTTGCGGCCATCGAGAGCATGCTCGACCGCGTGGCGCCGGCACTGCGCGCCGAGATGAAGCAGCCGGCATGAACACCTCCCCCACCTCGTTGCAGGCGCTGCACGCACCCCAGGCGGCCACGTCCGCACAGGCGAGCGTGCGGCCGCATGTGCTCGTCGTCGACGACGACGCCGGCGGCCGCCGCCTGACGCGCGCCACGCTCAACCGGGCCGGTTTCGCGGTCAGCGAAGCCGGTGACGGCCGCGCCGCGCTGGAGGCGATGCGTGCGGGCATTCCCGACCTCGTGCTGCTCGACGTGAGCATGCCGGTGATGGACGGCTTCACCGCCTGCGCCGAGTTGCGCCGCCTGCCCGGCGGCGAGCGCGTGCCCGTGGTCATGATGACGGGGCTGGACGACACCGCGTCGATCGAACGCGCCTTCGAGGCCGGCGCCACCGACTTCATCACCAAGCCGATCAACTGGGCCGTGCTGCCGCATCGCGTGCGCTACATGATGCGCGCCAGCGCCGCCATCGACGAGCTGCAGCAGAACCAGAAGCGGCTGTCCAACGCTCAGCGCATCGGCGAGATGGGCGACTGGGAGTGGGACCTGCGCGACAACCGCGTCAGCTCCTCCGAGCAGGCCTGGCGCATCTTCGGCCACGCCGAGCTGCCGCGCGCCGCGCGGCCGGAGGACTTCTTTGCCGCCGTGCACGCCGAGGACGCGCAACGCCTGCGCCACGCCTTTGCCGGCGCGACGGCGCGAGGCGAGGGCTTCGCCTTCGACCACCGCATGCAGCTCGCCGACGGCGGCGTGCGCCACGTGCACCAGCAGGTGGAAGTGGCCGAGCGCGGCGCCGAGGGCCAGGCGTTGCGCCTGGCCGGCGTGGTGCACGACATCACGCGGCGCAAGGACGCCGAGGAGCAGATCCGGCGCCTCGCCTACTACGACCCGCTCACCGGGCTGCCCAACCGCCTGCTCTTCGTCGAGCAGCTCGAGCGCGCACTGGCGCAGGCGGCGCGCCACGCGCGCCGGCTGTCGATCATGTTCGTCGACCTCGACAACTTCAAGCGCGTCAACGACACGCTCGGCCACCGCGCCGGCGACGAGCTGCTGCGCAAGGCGAGCGCGCGCCTGGCCGGCGCCCTGCGCGCGCACGACGCGCTGGCGCGCGGCGCCGAGGCGAGCGTGCTGCCGGAGCAGAACATCGCCCGCCTGGGCGGCGACGAGTTCATCGTCATGCTCACCGACGTGCACGCCGTCGAGCATGTCGCCGGTGTCGCGCAGCGCCTCGTGCAGACGCTGGCCGAACCCATCACCGTGCAGGGCACCGAGGTCTTCGTCGGCGGCAGCGTCGGTGTCGCCACCTATCCCGAGGACGGCACCGACATCGACACGCTGCTGATGAACGCCGACACCGCGATGTACCGCGCCAAGGCGCTCGGCCGTGGCGGCTTCCAGCTCTACGACCGCTCGATGAATGCGCTCGCCCTCGACCGGCTGCACATGGAGACGCGCCTGCGCCGGGCGCTGGAGCGCGACGAGTTCGTGCTGCACTACCAGCCGCGCGTGGACGTGGTGAGCGGGCGCATCGTCGGCGCCGAGGCGCTGATCCGCTGGCAGCACCCCGAGCGCGGGCTGCTGCCGCCGGCCGAGTTCATCCCGCTCGTCGAGGACGCCGGCCTCGTCATCCCGATCGGCGAGTGGGCCATCCAGACCGTCTGCCGGCAAAGCGCCGCCTGGGCGGCGGCCGGGTTGAACCCGGTGCCGATCGCCGTCAACCTCGCCTCGACGCACCTGCGAGAGCGCGGGCTGCCGGCGCGCGTGGCGCAGGCGCTGGCGGCGCACGGCGTGCCGGCCAGCTGCCTGGAGATCGAGGTGACGGAGTCGATCCTGCTCGCCGACCCCGAGCTCTCCATCAGCATCGCGCAGGAGCTCGCGGCGATGGGCGTGATGCTGTCGATCGACGACTTCGGCACCGGCTACTCTTCGATGAGCTACCTGAAGAAGCTGCCGATCGCGGCGCTGAAGATCGACCGCTCGTTCGTGCGCGACCTCGAGACCGACCCCGACGACGCGGCCATCGTCAGCGCCATCGTCGCCCTCGCGCACAGCCTCAAGCTCAAGGTCGTCGCCGAGGGCGTGGAGACGCCGGCGCAGCTGAGCTTCCTGCAGTCGGTGCGCTGCGACCAGTACCAGGGCTTTCTCACCAGCCGCGCCGTCAGCGTGCCCGAGTTCGAGCGGCTGCTGCATCGGCGCGCGCAGATCGAGAGCCTGTTCGGCGCGCACGGCGCGCGCCAGCCGCTGTCGGTGGCCTGAGAGCTTGTGAACCATTCCGGCACACCCGCTCGTGCGGCCCAAACGGCCCCACTCTTCGTTGCAAATGCTCGCCATAGCCCGGGCTATGGCTGCGCTTTGCGCCTCGATTGGGACCGTTTGGACCACCCGCTCGGGCGCGCCGAAATGCTTCACAAGCTCTGAGCCCGACCATGGGCGCCGTTCATGTGCCGCTGGTCGACATCGAGGACCCGTTCGAGTCGGTGGGCTGGCGCGTCAGTCGCCCCGACGACGAGGGCACGCTGCACGCCGAGGTGCTGCGCGAGTTGTGCGACCGCGCCGTCGCGCTGCATGTCGGCGCCGCCGGCACGCGCGGCGTGACGGCGACACTGGAGTTCGTCGACCTGCTGCAGAACCAGATCGTGCTCGTGAGCTCCGGGGACGGCATCGCCGTGGCGCGGGCATTGCAGGCGCGGCCGGCCTGGGCCGCGGCGCTGCTGCGCGGCCTGCGCGTGCAGTTCGCGCTCGCCGCGGCCAGCGCGGCGCGCGAGGGCGCGGGCCGCGGGATCGGCGGCGGCCCGGCGGGCGAGCGCTTCCTGATCCAGGCGCGCTGGCCGCGCGAGATCTACCGCACCTCGCGCCGGCAGGCTGCGCGCCTGGTGGCGGGCCGCGGGTCTTCGTCGCCCGGCAGGGCACCGCTGGCACCGCAGCCGCCGGTGCTGCGCTTCTGCGGCGGCCACCACCTCGTGAGCACGCGCAACCTGCGCGTGCTCGACATCAGCGAGCTCGGCTGCGCGGTCATGCTGCCGGCCGGCATGGTGCCGCCGGCGCCGGGCAGCGCGCTCAGCCGCGTCGAGCTGGAGCTGGACGACGCGCAGCTCATCGTCACCGATGCGCGCGTGCAGCACGTGGCCGCGCTCGGCCGCAGCGCGCACCGCCTCGGCTGCCGCTTCGAGAACCTGAGCGGCGCCGGGCGGCTGGCGCTCAGGCGTTGGCTGGCAGCGGCCGGACCCGCGGCCGCAGCGGTCTCGGCCAGCGGCGCCGACGGCGCCACCACCATCACAACCACCACCACCACCACCACCACCACCACCACCACCACCATCACCGCCTCCGAGCGCGCGCCCGTCGCCGGCTGAGAGCCGTGGTGGCCGGCCGGCCCGCCGTGGCCGTGCACCCGCGTGCACTAGCATCGCCGCATGTCTTCGGCCGCGCTCATGGGCATGCTGCTGGCGTTCATCGCGCGGCTCATCACCGGTACGCAGGGGCACTGGCGCGGCTGCCCGCCCAAGGCCGAGCAGCGCATCTACTTCGCCAACCACCAGAGCCACCTCGACTGGGTGCTGATCTGGGCGGCGCTGCCGCACGACCTGCGCGCGACGACAAGGCCGATCGCGGCGCGCGACTACTGGACGAAGACGCCGTTCAAGAAGTGGCTGACGAGCGAGGTCTTCAACGCCGTCTACGTCGCCCGGCAGCGAACCGCCGACGAAGACCCGCTCGAGCCGCTCGTCGAGGCGCTGAAGGCGGGCGACTCGCTCGTCATCTTTCCCGAGGGCACGCGCAGCGCCAAGGGCGAGCCGATGCCGTTCAAGAGCGGCCTCTTTCACCTCGCCGAGCAGTTTCCGCAGCTGCCGCTGGTGCCGGCGTGGATCGACAACGTGCAGCGCGTGATGCCCAAGGGCGAGGTGGTGCCGGTGCCGATCCTGTGCACGGTGACCTTCGGGGCGCCGATCACGCTGCGGCCGGGCGAGGACAAGCGCAGCTTCCTCGAGCGGGCGCGCGAGGCGGTGCTGGCCGAGCGGCCGCGCGTCGCCTGAGCGGCACCTGAGCCGCATCCGGGCCGATGGAACAACTGCGCAGCCTCGACGCCACCGGCCAGGTCGCGCTGCTCTTCGTCTCGCTCTTCGGGCTGCTCGTGCTGGCGAGCCTCGTCGTCGCGCTGCTCGCGCTCTCGCCGGCGCGCGACGAGGGCGGGCAGGAGCGGCATGAGCGGCACGAGCGTCACGATCGCCGCCGGGCCCTGCAGCGCGACCTGCGCGCGGTGTGGATCGGCGCGATCGTCTTCTGGCTCGCCTGGGTCTCGGGCCCGGTGGGCGCCACACTGGCCTTCGGCATCTTCTCGTTCCTGGCGCTGCGCGAGTTCATCACGCTCGTGCACACGCGGCGGGCCGACCACCGCGGGCTCATCCTCGCCTTCTTCGTCATCCTGCCGCTGCAGTACCTGCTCGTGGGCCTCAGGCGCTTCGACCTCTTCAGCGTCTTCGTGCCGGTGTACGCCTTCCTCGCCATCCCGGTGGCGAGCGCGCTCGCCGGCGACCCCGGGCGCTTTCTCGAGCGCAACGCCAAGATCCAGTGGGGCATCATGGTCTGCGTGTTCGGGCTCTCGCACGCGCCGGCGCTGCTGCTGCTCGAGTTCCGCGGCTACGAGGACCGCGGCGCCTTCCTCGTCTTCTTCCTCGTCATGGTGGTGGCGGCGGCGCAGCTGGTGCAGGAGGTCGCGAGCCGCAGCCTGCGCCGCCGGCCGCTGGCGCGGCAGATCGATCGCAGCTTCTCGCTGCGCGCCTTCGGCCTCGGCGTGGCGGCGGCGGCGATCGTCGGCGCGGCGCTGTTCTGGATCACGCCGGTGGACCCGTTGCGCGCCGCGGTGATGGCGGCGGTGGCCGGCGGCTGCGGCACGCTCGGCGAGCTCGTGATGCGGGCGCTGAAGAAGGACGCCGGCGTCCTCTGGTGGGGTAACCGCCCTTCGCTCACCGGCGCCGTCGGGCTGCTCGACCGCGTGGCGCCGCTGTGCTTCGCGGCGCCGCTGTTCTTCCACTCCGTGCGCTGGTACTTCGTGTAGCGATGGCCGCCCCCCTGCGCATCCTCGGCATCGACCCCGGCCTGCAGCGCACGGGCTTCGGCGTCATCGAAGCGCAGGGCGCGCGCCTGGCCTACGTGGCGAGCGGCACCATCAGCACGCTCGATGCGCCGCGCAGCCAGCTGCCGCTGCGGCTGAAGATCATCTTCGAGGGGGTCTGCGAGGTCGTCGAGCGCTACGCCCCCGACTGCGCCGCCACCGAGATCGTCTTCGTCAGCGTCAATCCGCAGAGCACGCTGCTGCTCGGGCAGGCGCGCGGCGCGGCGCTCGCCGGCCTCGTGCGCGGCGACCTGCCGGTGGCCGAGTACACGGCGCTGCAGATGAAGAAGGCCGTGGTCGGCCACGGCCTGGCCAACAAGGCGCAGGTGCAGGAGATGGTGCGCCGGCTGCTCAAGCTGCCCGGCCTGCCGGGCAAGGACGCGGCCGATGCGCTGGGCCTGGCCATCGTGCATGCGCATGCCGCCGCGACGCTGGCGGCGATGGCCGCGGCCACGCCGCTGGCACCGCGCGCGCACGCGCAATACCGCAAGGGCCGTGTGTATTGACGGCGTGCGCCATCATCGCGCTGCATGCGCAGGCGCACCCGAAGGCGCACCACACCTGCGCCGGCACCTTTCGTCAAGGCCCACCGAGGAGAACGTCATGAGCGACCCCGTGCAGCGCCGCTGGATAGACATCGGCCCGGGCTACGCCGGCTACCTTGCGCTGCCGCCGGCCGGGCGCGGGCCGGGCATCCTGCTCATGCAGGAGATCTTCGGTGTCAACGAGCACATCCGCGCCGTCGCCGACCAATACGCGCTCGACGGCTTCGTCGTGCTCGCGCCCGATCTCTTCTGGCGCCAGGCACCGCGTGTCGAGCTCGGCTACGAAGGTGCGGACATCACGCAGGGGCGCGCGCTGATGACGGCCTACACGGCCGAGCAGGCGATCGCCGACATCGGCGCGGCGGCCCGCACGCTGCGCGCACGGGCGGAGGTGGGCACTTCGAAGGTCGGCGGGTCCGGCGAAGCGCGCATCGGCGCGCTGGGCTACTGCATGGGCGGCCGCATGGCCTGGTTCGCGGCCGCCACCGCCGGCGTCGATGCGGCCGTGCCCTACTACGGCGGCGGCATCCACCTGCACCTGCACCACGCGGCCACGGTGCGCTGCCCGGTGCAGTTCCACTTCGCCGGCCACGACGACCACATCCCACCCGAGGCGGTGGCTGCCGTGCGCCAGGCGATGGGGCCGGATCGCGCGGAGATGCATGTGTATGCCGATGCGCACCACGGCTTCAACTGCTGGGCGCGCGGGTCGTATCACGCGGCCAGCGCAGCGCTGGCGCATGGGCGGGCGCTTTCGTTCCTGGCTGCGAAGCTGTTCTGAAGCCGCGGTTGGTGGCGCCCTTGCAGTTGCTGGGGGCGGGCGTTCGACGGTCGGGGGGCGTTCGACGGTTGAAGCAAGCAAGGCCGCGGGCGGGAGCGCGTCGGGGCTTGTATGCGGCGGTCGGGCCCTGGGGGCCCGACCGCCGCAGCTAAGCGACGCGACCTGCCCGCACAGCCCTTCGCCGCTCCACTCTTGACCTGTAGATCCCGGCTGCAAGGACCCGCAAGAGAGTGTCAAGCGCGCTGCGCCACTACAGATCCGTGCGCAGCTTCCAGATCTCCGGGAACAGCACCACGTCAAGCATCTTGCGTAGGTAGCTCACGCCGCCGGTGCCGCCGGTGCCACGCTTGAAGCCGATCACGCGTTCCACCGTCGTCACATGGCGGAAGCGCCAGAGGCGGAAGGCGTCCTCGAGGTCGGTGAGCTCCTCGCCGAGCTGGTAGAGGTCCCAGTGCGCCTCGGGGTCGCGGTAGACCACGAGCCAGGCCGCCTCCACCTCGTCGCTGGCGGCGTAGGGCAGCGTCCAGTCGCGCTTCAGGTGGCTGGCCGGCACGGGCAGGCCGCGGCGCGCCAGCAGGCGCAGCGACTCGTCGTAGAGCGAGGGCGCCTCGTGCGCGGCGCGCACCTGCGCGAGCAGCTCGGGCCGGTGTTCGTGCGGGCGCAGCATGGCCGCGTTCTTGTTGCCGAGGCTGAATTCGATGCACCGGTACTGCCAGCTCTGGAAGCCGCTGCTGTTGGCAAGGTACGGGCGGATGGCGCTGTACTCGGGCGGCGTCATCGTCGCCAGCACGTCCCAGGCATGCACCAGCTGCTCCATGATGCGGCTGACGCGGGCGAGCATCTTGAAGGCCGGCGCCAGGCGGTCGCCGCCGATGTGGCCGATGGCGGCGCGCAGCTCGTGCAGCATCAGCTTCATCCACAGCTCGCTCGTCTGGTGCTGCACGATGAACAGCATCTCGTTGTGGTCGGGCGAGAGCGGATGCTGGGCGTTCAGCACCTGGTCGAGGTGCAGGTAGTCGCCGTAGCTCATGTCGGCGCTGAAGTCGAGCTTGGCGCCGTGGTGCTCGGTGGGGGTGGTCATCGCGTTGCCTCGGTTCAGGTCACCGCGTGACGCTGGTTGAACCCGGGCCGGCGCCACTCTTCGCCGTCGAGGACCTGCCGCATCTGCTCGGCGGCGTCCCAGGCGTCGACGAAGCGCAGGTACAGCGGCGTGAAGCCGAAGCGCAGGATGTCGGCGGCATCGGGGGGATGGCTTGGGTCCCCGGCGCGGAAGTCGCCGATCACGCCGCGCGCGATGAGCGCCTGCATGATGGCGTAGCCGCTCGCGGGATGCGGGCTCGCGTGCGAGAAGCACACCTGGCTGCCGCGCCTCGCGTCCTCCGCCGGCGAGGCGAGCGTCAGCGAGGGGCACAGCGCACCGACGCGCGCGGCGAAGAGCCGCGAGAGCGCGAGCGACTTGGCGCGCAGCGCGGTCATCGCGCTCGGCTGCCCGGCCGCGCGCGCCACGGGCTCGGCCGCCAGCAACGTGTCGACGCCGCACTCCAGCGCCGCCAGCGAGAGCACCGCCGGCGTGCCGCAGAAGTAGCGCGCGATGCCGGCGGCGGGTCGGTAGCCGGGCTTGAATTCGAACGGCGCCGCATGCCCCATCCAGCCCGCCAGCGGCTGCCGGAAGCGCTCGACGTGGCGCGGGTGCACCCACACGAAAGCCGGCGCGCCCGGCCCGCCGTTGAGGTACTTGTAGCCGCAGCCGACCGCGAAGTCGGCGCCGCCGGCGTGCAGGTCCACCGGCACCGCGCCGGCGCTGTGGCAGAGGTCCCAGATGGCCAGCGCGCCGGCCTCGTGCGCGGCGCGCGAGAGCGCGGCCATGTCGTGCATCGCGCCGGTGCGGTAGTTCACATGCGTGAGCAGCAGCACCGCCGTGCGCGCGCCCGCCTCTCCGCTCAGGTGAGCCGCGATGTCCTCGGCGTCCACCAGTTTCAGCTCGAAGCCGCGCTCGCGCGCGATCGACTCGGCGATGTAGAGGTCGGTGGGGAAGTTGCTGCGCTCGGAGACGATGAGCCGACGGGCCGCCGGCAAGGGCGAGGGCTCCGACTTCTCTGCACGCACCATCGACAGCGCCGCCCAAAGCACCTTGAAGAGGTTGACGCTGGTCGAGTCGGCCACCACCAGCTCGCCGGGGCGGGCACCGACGAGGCGCGCGATCTTGTCGCCGATGCGCGAGGCGAGCGTCATCCAGCCGGCGGCGTTCCAGCTGCGGATGAGGCCTTGCCCCCACTCCTCGCGCACCACCTGCTGCACGCGCGCCGCCGTCGCCCGCGGCAGGACGCCGAGCGAGTTGCCGTCGAGGTAGATGACGCCGGGCGGGATGTCGAACAACTCGCGCAGCGGCGCCAGCGGGTCGGCGGCGTCGAGCGCAAGGGCGTGCTCGCGGCTGGCCGGCTCGCGCGGTGCGCCGCGTGCGGGTGCGGATGCGGGTGCGGAGGAGCGGTTGGTGTCTGGCATGGCGCGTTCCCCCGGGGTGTCGTGGTGCCGGATCGCGGCTCCAATTACTTGACAACTAAACTATATACCCGAAAAATGCCGCCATGCCATCGAGCAGCAGCAGCGTCGCGGGCGGCGCCACGGCCCATGTGGACACCTTTGCGCGCGAGCGACTGCCCGCCGCCGATGCGCTGCCCGAGTGCCTCTTCGAGCTGCCCGAGCTGCAGTTCCCGCCGCGGCTGAACTGCGCCACCGAGCTGCTCGACCGCTGGGTCGGGCGCGGGAGCGAAGGCGATCGCCCCGCCGTGCTGGGGCATGGCGGCGTGCGCTGGAGCTACGCCGAGCTGCAGGCGCACGCCAACCGCATCGCGCGCGTGCTGGTCGAGGATATGGGCCTCGTGCCCGGCAACCGCGTGCTGCTGCGCGGCGCCAACTCGCCGATGCTCGCCGCCTGCTGGTTCGGCGTCGTGAAGGCCGGCGGCATCGTCGTCGGCACGATGCCGCTGCTGCGCGCGCGCGAGCTCGTCGGCATCGCCCAGAAGGCGCAGGTCAGCCACGCCCTCGTCGATGCGCGGCTGGCCGAGGAGCTGGACCTGGCCCTGCCCCAATGCCCGGCACTGAAGCAGGTGCGCCGCTTCGGCATAGCCGAGGCGGGCTCGCTCGAGGCGCTGGCGGCCACGAAGCCCGCCCACTTCGACAACGTCGACACCGCCGCCGACGACGTCTGCCTGATGGCCTTCACCTCGGGCACCACGGGCGTGCCGAAGGCCGCCATGCACTTCCATCGCGACATCATGGCCGCCTGCGCCTGCTGGCCGCCGCACGTGCTGCGTGCCACGCGCGACGATGTCTTCATCGGCAGCCCGCCGCTCGCCTTCACCTTCGGGCTCGGCGGCCTGCTCGCCTTTCCGCTTTCCATCGGTGCGAGCACGGTGCTCATCGAGAAGGCGACGCCCGACGCGCTGCTGCCGGCCATCGCGCAATTCAAGGCCACGGTGTGCTTCACGGCGCCGACCTCGTACCGTGCGATGGCGATGCAGATCGCGGCGCAGGTCGCGGCGCAACCTTCCTCGGGTTCATCGAGTTCGGCCGTCCCCGACCTGACCCGCCTGCGCAAGTGCGTCTCGGCCGGCGAGGCCTTGCCGGCAGCGACACGCAAGCTGTGGAAGGACACGACGGGCATCGAGATCATCGACGGCATCGGCTCCACCGAGCTCTTCCACATCTTCATCAGCGCCGACGAGCAGCATGCGCGGCCCGGCGCCACCGGCCTGGTGGTGCCGGGCTACCGCGCCGCGGTGCTCGGCGACGACGGGCGCGAGCTGCCGCGCGGCCAGGTCGGGCGCCTCGCGATCAAGGGCCCCACCGGCTGCAAGTACCTCGACGACGCCCGCCAGGCCAACTACGTGCAAGGCGGCTGGAATGTCACCGGCGACGCCTACCTGCAGGACGCGGACGGCCAGTTCGTCTACCAGGCGCGCACCGACGACATGATCATCTCCGGCGGCTACAACATCGCTGGCCCGGAGGTGGAAAGCGCGCTGCTGCTGCACCCGGCGGTGGCCGAATGCGGTGTCGTCGGCCGCCCCGACGAGGCGCGCGGCATGGTCGTCAAGGCCTTCGTCGTGCTGCGCCCGGGCCACGGCGGAGACGCGGCGATGGTGGCGGAACTGCAGGACTACGTGAAGCGCACGATCGCGCCCTACAAGTACCCGCGCGAGATCGAGTTCCGCACGAGCCTGCCGCGCACCGAGACGGGCAAGCTGCAGCGTTTCAGGCTGCGTGCGGGCGCCTGAAGCTTCCGTTGCCGCCGTAGGTCCAGCGCGCCCACAGGGCCTCCATCGGGCCGCGCTCGTGGCTCTTCAGCCACCACAGGCTCCACGGCACCTGGATGGCGAAGAAGATGGCGAGCGAGAGCACGAGGCCGAGCGCCGGCCCGACCTTCAGCCACAGGCCGAGACCCCAGTGCTGGAAGAGCACGAGGCAGATCGCCGTCTGCATCAGGTAGTTGGTGAGCGGCATGCGGCCCGCCGCCTCCCATGGCGCCATCCAGCGCCGGCCAGCCGCGCTTTGCGCGACGCGCACGATGACGAGCACGTAGAAGATCATCAGCGCCACGCGCGAGAGGCTGTAGCAGACGCTGCCCAGCAGCTTGATCGGTGAGGGGCCGGGCTCGCGGTTGAGCTCGAAGATGACCGTGAAGGCGACGCCGCAGGCCAGCCCGATGCCGAGCGCCCACCAGGTGAGGCGGCGGATCTGCGGCATCAGCTCGGGGATGTGCTGCACCCAGCGCCGGCGCCCGGCGAGCACGCCGATGAGCATCGTCATGCCCAGCATCACGTACCAGCCGGCCGTGCCCCAGAGGTTGATCCAGTCGGTGTAGAAGTGGTTCATCATGCGCGTGTTCTCGCGCACCATGTCGACGAAGCTGCCGCCGCCGAAAGCGGCGTTGTTGCTCGCCTCGAAGGCCTGCGCGATGCGCACCCGCTCGGCGGTGAGCTCCTTCGTGAAGACCGCCAGGCGCACGAGGCCGTTGACGGCCGGGTAGAGCAGCCCGCAGGCGATGAGCGCGACGAGGCCGCGGTCGCCGACGCGGCGCAGGCCGAGCACGAGCACGATGCCGAGCAGGGCGTAGGTGTGCAGCACGTCGCCCGGCCAGAAGACCCAGGCGTGCACGACGCCGAAGGCGAGCAGCGCGACCAGGCGCCGCAGGTACATCGCGGTGGCGTGCTCCGGGTCGCGCTGCTGCATGCGCGCGAACTGGATCGTGAAGCCGATGCCGAACAGCAGGCTGAACATGCTGTTGAACTTGCCCGAGAAGAGCGCCTCGCGCACCTGCTCGGCGAACTGGTCGTACGGTTCCTTCCACAGGTGCGAGCCGTCGGCCTCGACGAAGAACGAGGTCGAGAAGCCGGGCATGTTCATGATCAGGATGCCCATCAGCGCGAAGCCGCGCAGGATGTCGAGCACCGGCAGGCGCTCGGCGACGGGCAGCGAGGCGGCCGCCGCCGACGTGGACGCCGTGGGGGGCCTGGAAGACGTGGACGGAGGGCTGGGCATCGAGCGTGGCTCCGGTGGCTGGCCAGGCACCCGCGGTGCCCGATCGGCCGCGCAGCATGCACCCGCACCGCTGGGCTGGCAAGCCGCGCCCGGGCCGGGTGCCTGGGCCGAACCTCGCCCCGGACACCCCTAGGGTTCGCATCCCCCTTGCCCCGGCGGCCGTTTTTCGGCAGGCTAGGCACCCGCGTGTGCGCGTTTGCATGGGAGATCGCCGTGAAGCCCGTTTCCGAACTGCTCAAGAAGCGCGACGGCACGCTCTGGCACGTGCGCCCAAGCGACACCGTCTACGCCGCCCTCGAACTGCTCGCCGGCTACGAGGTGGGTGCGCTGATGGTCATGGACGGCGGCCGCCTCGTCGGCGTGTTCTCCGAACGCGACTACACGCGCAAGATCGCGCTGCAGGGGCGCAATTCGCGCGAGACGCAGGTCGCGGAGATCATGACGCGAAACGTCATCACCGTCGGCGCCAAGACGGGCACGCGCGCCTGCATGGCCCTGATGAGCGAGAAGAAGATCCGCCACCTGCCGGTGGTGGACGGCACCACGGTGCTGGGCATGATCTCGATCCGCGACATCATGGACGACATCATCGCCGACCACGAGTCGACCATCGCGCAGCTGGAGAGCTACATCCAGTCCTGAGCGGCGCGGCAGGCGCCCGCCTGCGGCAGCGCGCGGACGGCGGCCTATTGGGGGGCTGCGCGTGCAGGGGCTGCGCGTGCCGACAAGGGATATCCTCGCAGGCTGATGAACGGCCTCGCTGCCCCAGCCGCTGTCTCGGAGACGATAGCCACCTCGGTGCAGCGCGAGATGTTGCGCCTCGCGTTGCGCACCTCCACCGGCAGCGTCGCGCTGCTGGTGATGGCCTTCAGCTTCATCGCCTGGGTCGGCTGGCACGCCGGCCAGGCCGGGCCGGCCGTGGCCGTGGTGGTGCTCGGCGCGCCGGTGTCGGCGTGGCGGCTGTGGCTGCGCCGGCGCTATGCCGAGACCGAGGCGCTGACGCTGGCCGAGATCCGCGGCGCCGTGCACCAGCTCGAGCTCAATGCCGGCATCGTCGGCGTCATGTGGGCATTGGCCACCGCCACCATCTACCCGCTGCTGACCGGCATGTCGACCACGGTGTACGTGGTCATCGTCTGCGGCTCGGTCGCGGTGGCGGCGTCGTTCATGTCGCTGGCCGGGCGCAGCTTCGTCATCCTCGGCGTGCTGCAGCTCGGCTCGCTCATCGGCGTCAGCCTCGTCGTCCCCGCGGTGCAGTCGGTGCCGATGGCGGTGCTGGTGGCGTTGTACGGCTTCGCCATGGTGCGCGCGGCTCGCGAGTTCCGCGCCTCCTCGATGAACGCGATGCGCCACAGCCTCGAGGCCGACCTGGCCAACGATTCGCTGCGCCAGGCCAAGGAGGCGGCGGAGGCGGCCAACCTCGCCAAGAGCCAGTTCCTGGCCACCATGAGCCACGAGATCCGCACGCCGATGAACGGCGTGCTCGGCGCGCTCGAGCTGCTGCGCCAGACGCCGCTGGACATGCGCCAGAAGCGCCTGGTGAAGACGGCGGCGGCCTCGGGCGAGTCGTTGATGGACATCCTCAACGACGTGCTCGACCACTCCAAGATCGAGGCCGGCAAGCTCTCGCTGGTGACGACGCCGATGTCGCTGCACTCGGTGGTCACGGCGGCGGCGGCGCTGTTCCGCGCCAATGCCGAGACGCGCGGCCTGACGATCACGCTGCAGATCGGCGAGGGCGTGCCCGACGGTGTCATCGGCGACGCGCCGCGCCTGAAGCAGGTGCTGCTCAACCTCATCGGCAACGGCGTCAAGTTCACCGAGCGCGGCGGCATCACGCTGCGCCTGTCGCAGGCCGACGTCATCGTCTCGGCCGGCCAGCGGCCCGACCACCGGCGCGTGCGCTTCGAGGTCAAGGACACCGGCATCGGCATCCCGCCCGATGCGCTGGCCGAGGTCTTCCTGCCCTTCCACCAGGTGCAGAACGCGCGCGCGCGGCTGCGTGGCGGCACCGGCCTCGGCCTGGCGATCAGCCAGCGCATCATCGAGGCGATGGGCGGGCGCATCGAGGTCACGAGCCGTGTCGGCGCGGGCTCGGTGTTCACCTTCGAGCTCGACTTCGAGCTCGCGCCCAACGTCGTGCTGCCCAACACCGACAGCGACTTCGGCCGCCTGGGCGCCACCGACCGGCTGCAGGGCATGGTCCTGCTCGTCGAGGACAACATCGTCAACCGCCTGGTCGGCGCCGAGATGCTGCGCTCGCTGGGCGTCGAGGTCATCGAGGCCGAGGACGGCGCCAAGGGGGTGGCGCTGCTCGAGCGCCAGCGCGTCGACCTCGTGCTGATGGACCTGCAGATGCCGGTGCTCGACGGGCTCAGCGCCACGCGCCAGGTGCGCGAACGCGAATCGCGCCTGCGCCTGCCGCGCGTGCCCATCGTCGCGCTCACGGCCAATGCGTTCGACGAGGACGTCACCGCCTCGATGGCCGCCGGCATGGACGGCCACCTCGCCAAGCCCTACTCGCGCGAGCAGCTGTTCGACCTGCTGCGGCGCTGGCTCTAGGCGAGCTCCGGGCGAGCTCCCGGCGTCACGGACGTCCCCTGACGTCCTCGCCAAGTCAGGCGCCGCCCGCGCCCCGCGGCCTCGCCGCCTGCGCCAGGCGGCCCGCCTGCAGGTGCAGCAGGCCCTCGAAGATGAGCGTGTCGACGGTTTCGAAGGCGAGGTCCAGTGTCGGCCCCAGCTTGACCGCCGCGCCGCCGGAGATGAGCAGCAGCGGCTCGTGCCCGGCCAGCGCGCGCAGCCGCCGGTACTGGCGCTCGATGGCGCCGGCGATCGCATTGGTGCCGCCGCTCATCAGCGCGTCGCTGGTGTTGGTCGGGAAGTCGACGACCTCACCCGTGGGCACGCGCAGGCCGGCCGTGCCCATCTCGAGCGCCTTCAGCATGAGGCCGAAGCCGGGCAGGATGAGGCCGCCGAGAAAGCGCCCGCCGGCATCGAGCGCGTCCACCGTGACCGCCGTGCCGACCATCACCACCAGTGCCGCGCGCGGCGGCGCGCCGGCGGCGAGAACGCGCTGGCGCGCGCCCGCCAGCGCCACCCAGCGGTCGGCGCCCAGGCGGTGCGGATGGTCGTAGCCGTTCACGAGGCCGGCCTCGGCGGCGGCCGGCACCACCCAGTGCGGCTCGATCTCCCAGAGCGCCATCTGCTCCTCGACGCGCCGGCGCGCCGCGTCGCCGGCGACGATGGAGCCCAGCATGCTCGCCGGCTCGCTCAGGTTCTTCCAGTCGCCGTCGCCGAGCTCGTCGATCGTCTCGAGGAAGACGGCGCCATGCTGCAGCAGCGTCGCGCGGGGGCGCGGTGCGTCGTACAGCGCCCACTTCAGGCGCGTGTTGCCGACGTCGAGGGCGAGGAAGGTGGTCGCGGGGCGGGCGGCTGGGCTCATCGGGATGCCTTCAGTCTGCGCCCTCTCGGAACTCGGCGGCCCGGCGGGCGGCCGTACGGGCGGCGCAATGGTAGCGAGGCGCCGCCGCCACACCGGCCCCCGAGCCCGGCGGTGGCCCGGCAGGGTCGCCATGCTCGCACCGCCCGGCGGGCGATGGCATCATCGGCCGCGGCAATTGACGTTAACGTCAATTGGCGCCCGGGCAGCCTGCCGGCCACCGCGGGCCCCGGCCCCGTTCGAAACCTCTTCTGCCTGCCGCCATGACCGACCTCTCCGCCGAGTTCAAGGCCCTCGCCGAGTACCGTCCGACGAACAAGGTGCGCTTCGTCACCGCCGCCAGCCTGTTCGACGGGCACGACGCGGCCATCAACATCATGCGGCGCATCCTGCAGGGCATGGGTGCCGAGGTCATCCACCTCGGGCACAACCGCAGCGTCGACGAGGTGGTGACGGCGGCGCTGCAGGAAGACGTGCAGGGCATCGCCGTCAGCAGCTACCAGGGCGGCCATGTCGAGTACTTCAAGTACATGGTCGACCTGCTGCGCCAGCGCGGCGGCGCCAACATCCAGGTGTTCGGCGGTGGCGGCGGCGTCATCGTGCCGGCCGAGATCCGCGAGCTGCAGGACTACGGCGTGGCGCGCATCTACTCGCCCGAGGACGGCCAGCGCATGGGCCTGGCGGGGATGATCGGCGAGATGGTCATGCGCTGCGACCAGGACCTGTCGGGGCATGCACCGAAGGACGCGTCGGCGCTGCAGGGCCATACCGAGGCGGCCTGGCGCGCGCTGGCGCAGGCGATCACGGCACTCGAGAACGGCAGGGCACCCGCGGCCGAGCAGGCCGTGGCAGAACGACTTGCGGCATCGAAGGCCGCCCTCACGAAGGCGGCCAGGGAGGCGAAGATCCCCGTGCTCGGCATCACCGGCACCGGTGGCGCGGGCAAGTCGAGCCTCACCGACGAGCTGATCCGCCGCCTGCGCCTGGACCAGGGCGACACGCTGCGCATCGCCGTCATCAGCATCGACCCGAGCCGGCGCAAGAGCGGCGGCGCGCTGCTCGGCGACCGCATCCGCATGAACGCCATCTCGCCGTGGTCGAGCGGACAAGCCGGCGCCGGCGCGCCGAACCTGCAAGCCGGTGCTGCCGCACCGGGTGGCCCGCGCGTCTTCATGCGCAGCCTCGCCACACGCGACTTCGGCAGCGAGGTCAGCCGGGCGCTGCCCGACGTGCTCACCGCGTGCAAGGCGGCCGGCTTCGACCTCATCGTTGTCGAGACCTCGGGCATCGGCCAGGGCGACGCGGCGATCGTGCCGCTCGTGGACGTGCCGATGTACGTGATGACGCCCGAGTACGGCGCCGCCAGCCAGCTCGAGAAGATCGACATGCTCGACTTCGCCGAGTTCGTGGCCATCAACAAGTTCGACCGCAAGGGCGCGGCCGACGCACTGCGCGACGTGGCCAAGCAGGTGCAGCGCAACAAGGAGGCGTGGAAGACGCCGCCCGAGCAGATGCCGGTGTTCGGCACCATGGCAAGCCGCTTCAACGACGACGGCGTGACGGCGCTGTACCAGGCCCTGCTGCCGCGGCTGGCGGCGCTCGGGCTGCGGGTCGGCGAGAGCAGGTTGCCCCGGGCCGAGACGCGCCACAGCACGCACCAGACGCCCATCGTGCCGGGCGCTCGCGTGCGCTACCTTGCCGACATCGCCGACACCGTGCGCGGCTACAAGCGGCGCGCCGGCGAGATGGCGCGCCTGGCGCGCGAGATCCAGCAGCTGCGCGAGAGCTCGCGCATGCTGCACGAGGCCATCCCGACCAAGTCGAGGGCGCGCCGCGCGCTCGAAGAGCAGGCCGAGCTGCGCGAGGCGAAGCTCGACGCCGGCGCGAGGAAGCTGCTCGCGATGTGGCCCGACATGAAGAAGGCCTACGCCGGCGACGAGTACGTCGTGAAGATCCGCGACAAGGAGCTGCGCACGGGCCTCGTGCACACGACGCTTTCGGGCAGCAAGATCCGCAAGGTGGCGCTGCCTTCCTACGAAGACCACGGCGAGCTGCTCAAGTGGCTGCTGCTCGAGAACGTGCCCGGCAGTTTTCCGTACACGGCCGGCGTCTTCGCCTTCAAGCGCGAGAACGAGGACCCGACGCGCATGTTCGCCGGCGAGGGCGACGCCTTCCGCACCAACCGCCGCTTCAGGCTCGTGAGCGAGGGCATGCCGGCCAAGCGCCTTTCCACCGCCTTCGACTCGGTGACGCTGTACGGCAGCGACCCCGACCTGCGCCCCGACATCTACGGCAAGGTCGGCAACTCCGGCGTCAGCATCGCCACGCTCGACGACCTGAAGGTGCTGTACTCGGGCTTCGATCTCTGCGCGCCGAACACGAGCGTCAGCATGACCATCAACGGCCCGGCGCCGACGATCCTGGCGATGTTCATGAACGCCGCCATCGACCAGCAGCTGGACAAGTTCCGCGCCGACAACAAGCGTGAGCCCACCGACGACGAGGCCGGCAAGATCCGCGCCTGGGCGCTGGCCAACGTGCGCGGCACGGTGCAGGCCGACATCCTGAAGGAAGACCAGGGCCAGAACACCTGCATCTTCAGCACCGAGTTCAGCCTCAAGGTGATGGGCGACATCGCGCAGTACTTCGTGCACCACGACGTGCGCAACTTCTACTCCGTGAGCATCTCGGGCTACCACATCGCCGAAGCCGGGGCCAACCCGATCAGCCAGCTCGCCTTCACGCTGAGCAACGGCTTCACCTTCGTCGAGGCCTATCTCGCGCGTGGCATGCACATCGACGACTTCGCGCCCAACCTGAGCTTCTTCTTCAGCAACGGCATGGACCCCGAGTACACCGTCCTCGGCCGCGTCGCGCGGCGCATCTGGGCGGTGGCCATGAAGGAGCGCTACGGCGCCAACGAGCGCAGCCAGAAGCTCAAGTACCACGTCCAGACGAGCGGCCGCTCGTTGCACGCGCAGGAGATCGCCTTCAACGACATCCGCACGACGCTGCAGGCGCTCATCGCCGTCTACGACAACTGCAACTCGCTGCACACCAATGCCTACGACGAGGCGATCACCACGCCCACCGAGGAGAGCGTGCGCCGCGCCATGGCCATCCAGCTGATCATCAACCGCGAATGGGGCCTGGCGAAGAACGAGAACCCGAACCAGGGTGCCTTCGTCATCGACGAGCTGACCGAGCTCGTCGAGGAGGCGGTGCTGTCGGAGTTCGAGCGCATCGCCGAGCGCGGCGGCGTGCTCGGTGCCATGGAAACCGGCTACCAGCGCGGCAAGATCCAGGAGGAGTCGATGCACTACGAGATGCGCAAGCACACCGGCGAGCATCCCATCATCGGCGTCAACACCTTCCGCAACCCGCGCACCTTGGACGGAAGCGAGCCGGTGCCGATGCCGATCGAGCTCGCGCGCAGCACCGAGGAGGAGAAGCAGAGCCAGCTCGAGCGCCTGGCCGACTTCCACGCCCGCCACGCAGCCGAGTCGCCGGCGATGCTGAGGCGCCTGCAGCAGGCCGTCATCGACAACGGCAACGTGTTCGAGGTGCTGATGGACGCGGTGAGGGGCTGCTCGCTCGGGCAGATCACCCATGCCCTCTTCGAGGTCGGAGGGCAGTACCGGCGCAGCATGTAGCGGGCCGTGTGTGGGGGGGGGGCCGCGATGCTGGCAATGCTGTCATTGACTACACTGCGTGCAGGAGAACACATCCGTGGCGACACTGACCATTCGCGATCTCGACGAGTCGCTCAAGCGCAGGCTGCGGACGCGCGCGGCCAGCCGCAATCGATCGATGGAAGAGGAGGCGCGGCAGATCCTTCGCGCCGCCCTGGCCGATGCGTCCGCACCGGCAGTAGACATCGTGTCCAGGATCCGTGGCCGCTTTTCCGATCTAGGTAACGTCGAACTGGCGCTTCCCGTGCGTGAGCCCGTGCGCGAGCCGCCGCACTTCGGCAGCGCACCCACACCCGCCACGGGCCGTGCGGGCGCCACGGTGGCCAGGCGGCCGGCGCCACGGCGCCCCAAGTGAGCAGCTTGCTCGATACCAATGTGCTGTCGGAGCTCTTGCGCGCAGCGCCCGAGCCGGCCGTCCTGGGCTGGCTGGCCGCTCAGCCGGCGGACAGCCTGTTCGTCAGCGCGGTGACACAGGTCGAGATGCTGCTCGGCGCGCGCTTGCTGCCCGCGGGCAGGCGCCGCAAGCAACTGGAAGATGCGCTGGAAGCGATGTTCCGCGAGGACTTCGCCGGACACGTGCTTCCGTTCGACGGCCGTTGTGCCTCGTCGTACGCGGACATCGTGGTCGCCCGCCGCGAGAGGGGTCGACCCGTTGCACAGTTCGACGCCCAGATCGCTGCGATTTCGAAGACGCACCGGCTCCAACTGGCCACGCGCAACGTCGCAGACTTCGACGGTTGCGGCTTGACCATCGTGAATCCGTGGACGCTTGGATGAGCTGCCGCCGATCCGTGGCGTCGCCCCCGTAGACGAGTACCCGGCAGGGGCGCCGGCCGGCGCGTGACCGAGTTGGCGGTTCGCGACGGCAGCCACGGCCCTGCACGCGGCCCATGCCCATGCCCTCCGTCACGGCGGTGGCGGTACTCGGGCATGTATGTCTCAAGTCGGTGGCCGGCGAGCCGATGACCCGATGTCATGCCACACACAGCCCACCCCTCGCCGCGCCTCGGTCTCGGCGGTCGCGGTTTCACGCTGGTCGAGCTGATGCTGGCGCTGCTGGTGCTGGGCGTGCTCGCCGGCTTGGCCATCCCCGGCTACAACGGCTGGCAGGACAAGGTTCGAGTGAAGAAGGCGCAGGAGGACATCATCGCCATCTCGGTCGTGATCGACGCCTACCTCGCCGACACCGGCGCGCTGCCGGCCGACCTGGCGGCGATCGGTCGTGCCGGCCTGCTCGACCCCTGGGGTTCGGCCTACCAGTACCAGGAACTGGCCTCGGTCAAGGGCAAGGGCAAGGCGCGCAAGGACCACTCGCTGGTGCCGCTGAACAGCGACTACGACCTCTACAGCATGGGCCCCGACCGTGCGTCGGTGGGGCCGCTGACGGCGCGGGCCAGCCGCGACGACATCCTGCGCGCGCGCAACGGCCAGTTCGTCGGCCCGGCTTCGCTGTTCTGAACGCCCGCGCGGGGCGCGAGAGGGGGTCGATTGCGGATCCGGGGTCTGTTCCTCGCCAGCAAGGTCGGACAGCGCATCTTCTGGGCGCTGCTGCTCGCCGCCTTCGTGCCGCTGGCGCTGTTCGCGGCGATCGGCGTGCCGGCGTGGCAGGCGCGCGCCGAGGCCGAGCGCATCCGGGCCGACAACGACTACCTCAAGCACATCGGCCTGCGTGCCTTCGACCGCCTCTCCGCCGCGCGCGGGTTGCTGGCGGTGCGCGCGGCCGACGGCAGCTGGCTCGCCCCCGCCCAGGCACCTGCGGCGTCGCGCCGATTGCTCAGCCGCATCGCCACCGTGCGCGCGGACGGCGAGTTCGTGGCCGGCAACGCGGCGCTGGCCACCGACTGGCAGGCCGGCCAGACCAAGGCCGGCGCGCGGCTGCGCTGGCGCCCGGCCACGGCCGCTGCGCCGGCGCGCGTCATGCTGGGCCATGCCGACGAGCAGGGTCGCGGCTGGTGGGTGGCCGAGGTCGAGCCGGCCTATCTGTGGGAGGACTTCGGCGTGGATGGGCCCGCCGCCCGCGTCTGCGTGGCCGACACCGGCGGCCAGCCGCTGCGTTGCCCCGCCGGCGGCCCCGTGAGCACGGCGCACGAGTGGCGCCTGTTCATGTCCGCGGAGTTCGCGAGCGGCGACTGGCGCTTGATCGGCCAGGCGCCTTATCGCGACGGCGGCGACGGCGGCGACGGCGGCGGCGGCACCGGCCGCGAAAGCGGCGATTCCGGCGAGCTGTCGTTGCCCCGCCTGGCAGCCCTCGGCCTGCTGGCCACGCTGCTGCTCATCGCCACCCTGGGGCTGATCATGGTCCGGCGTACCGTCGAGCCACTTGCCCAGCTCGCCGACGGCACGCGACGCCTCGCCCGCGGCGACTGGCAGGCGCGCGTCACGCTGGACCGCAGCGACGAGTTCGGCCAGCTCGCCACGGCCTTCAACACGATGGCCGCGAACATCGCCGGGCAGGTGCAGGCGATGGCCGTGCACTCGGCGATCGACCGCGAGATCCTCGACGGCGCCGACGCGGCGGCCGTGCTGGCGCGGGTGGCGCTGCGCCTGGAGGCGATCGTGCCGGGTGCGCGGGCGGTGATTGCCGCGCGCGACGTGGGCGGGTGTCGCTGGCACCTGTACGGCAGCGCGGGTGCGCTCGCCGCATCGGCCACGCCGGGCAGCGAGGCGCTGGACCTCCCCGCCGACGGCCTGGCGTGCCACTGGCCGCCGGCGGCGGAGAAGCCGGACTGGCTGCGCCAGGCGCTCGGCGTGGCGCCCGTCGGCACGGCCGCGTCGTTCGTGCCGGTGCACTGGCAAGGCGAGCAGGTGGCCTTGCTCATGCTCGCCGCAGCGGGCGCGTTTGCCTGGCAAGGTGCGCAGCAGCGCGAGATCCAGGACCTGCGCGAACGCGTCGCCGTGGCGCTGGCGGCGGCCACGCGCGAGCATCACCTCGTCGAGCGCGCCCGCCGCGACAGCCTCACGGGGCTGCTCAATCGCAACGGCCTCGCCGACGTCTGCGACGAGGCGCTGGCCGCGCCGCTGCTGCCCGGGCAGGGCCAGGCATTCCTCTTCCTCGACCTGGACGGATTCAAGGAGATCAACGACACGCTCGGGCATGCGCTGGGCGACGAGTTGCTGCGGGCCGTGGCCGGCCGCCTTCGCGCCGCGGTGCCCGGCACGGCGACGCTGGCGCGGCCCGGCGGCGACGAATTCGTCGTGCTCGCGCCGGCCACGCCGGCCGAGGCGGAGCTGCTGGCCGCGACGCTGTGCCGGCAGATGGCCTTACCGTTCCATGTCCAGGGGCTGGCGCTGCACATCGGCGCCAGCATCGGCGTGGCCTGTCATCCCGATGACGCCACGGGCCGCGACGAGCTGATGCGTCGCGCCGACCTGGCCATGTATGCCGCCAAGGCCGAGGGTCGCGGTTGCTGGCGGCGCTACGCCGATGCGCTGGACGCCCGCGCGAGCGAGCGCGCCTGGATCGTCAGGGACCTGCGCGCCGCGCTCGACGCCGGTGCGCTGGAGGTGCACTACCAGCCGCGCATCGCCGCGAGCGACGGACGCGTCGCCTCCGTCGAGGCCCTGGTGCGCTGGCACCACGCCGAGCGCGGCATGGTGTCGCCGGCGCGCTTCGTGCCGGTGGCCGAGGACAGCGGCCTCATCGGGCGCCTCGGCGATTTCGTTCTCGATGCGGCGCTGGCGCAGGCGCGGCGCTGGCGTGACGAGGGGCTGCCGGTCGGCCCGGTGGCGGTCAACGTCTCGGCGCTGCAGTTGCAGGACGCCACCTTCGCCGCGCGAGTGCAGGAAGGGCTGCAGCGCCATCGCCTGACGCCGCAGGACCTGGAGATCGAGGTCACCGAGAGCGTCTGCGCCGGCGACGTGGCCGGCGTGCGCCGGGCCTTGCAGCCCTTGCGCGACCTGGGGGTGACGGTCGCCCTGGACGACTTCGGCACGGGTTATTCGTCGCTGGGCGCGTTGCAGCAGCTGCCGGTGGATGTGCTGAAGATCGACCGCAGCTTCGTCATCGAGCTCGGCCTGCGCGATTCGGCCGAGGCCATCGTGCGCTCGGTCATCGCGCTGGCGCGCGCGCTGGACAAGCGCGTCGTGGCCGAGGGCGTCGAGACGGCGCTGCAGGAGCAGCGCCTGCTGGCCCTGGGCTGCGACGAGTTCCAGGGCTTTCGCTATGCGCAGCCGGCGCAAGCCGATGCGACGGCCGCGCGCGTGCGGCGCGGCTTCGAGGTCGGCACGCGCCCGCACGCGGTGCTGCCGCGAAGCCCGGCGGCGCCTGCCCTCGCTTGAGGGGGCGTTCCCGACCGCGGCTCCCGGCGGCGCTTGGGTTTGGGGCGCAAGCGCGCACGGATGGGCGAAAGCGCGGGGGGGGGGGCGATCAGGGTTGCCCCAGATGTCCGGCCGCACCTCCCGGCTTAACCTCCGGCGCCCTTCGTCGCGGGACCGGGGCGCGTTCCGTTCCGTCGCGTGCTCTCCCGCCAACCCCCCAATCGCATGGACCGCCTGATCCTCGACCACGTTCTCGACCACGAAGCGAGCCAGCCCGACCGCATCTACCTCACGCAGCCCACGGGCGGCGGCCAGGTGGTCGACTACACCTGGGGCCAGGTGCTCGGCGAAGCGCGGCGCATGGCCGCACACCTGCAGTCGCTCGGCTTGCCGAAAGGCAAGGATGGCGCGCGCGTGGCCATCCTGTCCAAGAACTGCGCCCACTTCATCATGGCCGAGCTGGCCATCTGGCTCGGCGGCTACACGACGGTGGCCATCTTCCCCACCGAGACCGCCGAGACCGTGCGCTACGTGCTCGAGCACAGCGAGGCGAGCCTGCTCTTCGTCGGCAAGCTCGACAGCTGGCCGGCGCAGCAGCCCGGTGTGCCGAAGGGGCTGCCGTGCATCGCCTTCCCGCTCGCGCCGGCCGAGGCGCGCGGCGCCTTCGAGGGCTGGGAGGCGATCACCGCGCGCACCGCGCCGCTGGCCGGGCGGCCGACGCGCGGCGCCGACGAGCTGGCGATGCTTATCTACACCTCCGGCTCCACCGGGCAGCCCAAGGGCGTGATGAACCCCTTCGGCGCCTTCTCGCGTGCGGCGGCCACCATCGCCGCGGACGTGCGCGAACGCATCGGCGGGCACAATGAACATCGCATGATCTCCTACCTGCCGCTGGCGCACAGTTTCGAGCGCAGCTGGGTCGAAGGCGCCTCGCTGGTGGACGGCCGGGGCCGCCTCTTCTTCGCCGAGACGCTGCAGTCCTTCGTCGAGGACGTGAAGCGCGCGCGGCCGACGCTCTTCATCTCGGTGCCGCGGCTGTGGCTGAAGTTCCAGCAGGGCGTGTTCGCGAAGATGCCGCCGGCCAAGCTCGACCGGCTGCTCGGCATCCCCATCCTCGGGCGCATCGTCGCCAGGAAGGTGCTGGCCGGCCTCGGGCTCGATGCCGTGGTCTCGGCGGGCAGCGGCTCGGCGCCGCTGCCCGCCGAGCTCATCCGCTGGTACCGGCGCCTGGGCCTCAAGCTCGTCGAGGGCTACGGCATGACCGAGGACAACTCGCTCTCGCACAGCTCGCGCATCGACATCGAAGGCGCGGCCGAGCCCGGGTGGGTGGGTGTGCCGATGAAGGGCGTGCAGGTGAAGCTGAGCCCCGAAGGCGAGGTGCTGATCAAGTCACCGGGGCAGTTCAGCGGCTACTACAAGCAGCCCGAGCTCACCGCGGCCTCGTTCACCGAAGACGGCTTCTTCCGCACCGGCGACCTCGGCGAGCGGCGGCCGAACGGCCTCCTGCGCATCACCGGCCGCGCCAAGGAACTGTTCAAGACGGCCAAGGGCAAATACGTCGCGCCGGCACCGATCGAGAACCTGCTGCTCGCGCACCCGATGGTCGAGTCGTGCATGGTCTCCGGCGTCGGCCAGCCCTCGGCCTATGCGCTGGTGGTGCCGGCCGAGGACCTGCGGCCGCGCCTGGCCGCCGATAGCGCCGAAAGCGAGTTGCGCGGCCGCTTCGAGGCCGAGATGGCGGCGCTGCTCGAGCGCGTCAACGCCCAGCTCGCCGACTACGAGCAGCTCGGCATGCTCGTCGTCGCGCGCGAGCCCTGGACCATCGAGGCCGGCACGCTGACGCCGACGATGAAGATCAAGCGCGCCCGCATCGAGGCGGCGGTGGCGGCGCAGGTCGAGGGCTGGTATGTGCGCGGCCAGCGCGTGCTGTGGGCCTGAGAGGGTGACGACGCCAGCGACGACCCCGGCCCACGGCGGCGACCGCATCGCCGAGGCGCTGCGCGCGCACGGCGTGCAGCGCATCTTCACGCTCTGCGGCGGCCACATCTCGCCCATCCTCGCCGCGGCCAAGGCGCGCGGCATCCGCATCGTCGACGTGCGCGACGAGGTGACCGCGGTCTTTGCCGCCGACGCCACGGCGCGCCTCACCGGCAGCCCGGGCGTCGCCGCGGTGACGGCGGGGCCGGGCATCACCAACACCATCACGGCGCTGAAGAACGCGCAGGCCGCGCAGTCGCCGGTGATCCTCATCGGTGGCGCCGCACCCACAGCGCTGCAGGGGCGCGGCGCGCTGCAGGACATCGACCAGCGCCCGCTCGTCGAGCCGCACGTCAAGCGCTTCCTGAAGATGCGGCGCGTGCGCGACCTCGCGCCGGCGGTGGCCGAGGCCTTCGAGCTCGCGATGTCGGGCGTGCCGGGGCCGGTGTTCATCGAGTGCCCGGTCGACCTGCTGTACCCCGAGGCCGAGATCCGCAAGTGGTACGCCGAGGCCGCGGGCCAGGGCCGGGCGCTGCCCGACCGCGCGCTGCGCTGGTACCTGAGCCGGCACGCCGAACGCATGTTCGCCGGCGCCGGTGCGCCCGCCTCCCGGCCCTCGGCGCCGCGCCAGGTGGTCGTGCCCCGCGCGAGCGACGCCGCGCTGCACCGCGCCGCGGCGATGCTGGAGCGGGCGAAGCAGCCGCTCTTCGTGATCGGCAGCCAGGCCGTCGTGATGGCCGACGAGGCCGACGAGCTGGCCGAGGCGGTGGGCCGCCTGAACGTGCCCGTCTATCTCTCGGGCATGGCGCGTGGCCTGCTCGGGCGCGACCACCCGCTGCAGATGCGCCACGCGCGCCGGCAGGCCCTGCGCGAGGCCGACTGCGTGCTGCTGGCCGGCGTGCCCTGCGACTTTCGCCTCGACTACGGGCGCCACGTGCGGCGCGGCGCCACGCTCATCGCCGCCAACCGCAGCGCCAAGGATGCGCGGCTGAACCGCCGGCCCGACGTCGCCGCCATCGGCGACGCCGGCCAGTTCATCCGCTCGCTCGCGCAGACCCTGCCCACCGCGGTGGACCACTGGGCCGGGTGGACGGCGACGCTGCGCGCGCGCGACCTGCAGCGCGAGGCCGAGATCGACAAGCAGGCGGCGGTGCAGGGCCAGTTCGTCAATCCGCTCGCCTTCTTCCGGGCGCTGGAGGCCGAGGCGAGCGAGGGTGCCGTCTTCGTCGCCGACGGCGGCGATTTCGTCGCCACCGCGAGCTACGTGCTGCACCCGCGCGCGCCGCTGACCTGGCTCGACCCCGGCGCCTTCGGCACGCTCGGGGTCGGCGCCGGCTTCGCGATGGGCGCGGCGCTCGCACGGCCGACGTCCGCGGCCGACTCCGGCCCGGAGCGCGAGGTGTGGATCGTCTTCGGCGACGGCGCCTGCGGCTGGGGCCTGGCGGAGTTCGACAGCTTCGTGCGCCAGGGCATCGCCGTCATCGCCGTCGTCGGCAACGACGCCGGCTGGACGCAGATCGCGCGCGAGCAGGTGAAGATGCTCGGCGACGATGTCGCCACCGTGCTCGCGCGCTCCAACTACCACGACGTGGTGGCCGGCTTCGGCGCCGAGGGCCTGCTCGTGCAGCGCAGCTACGAGGTGCGCCCGGTGCTGCGGCGCGCGCGCGAGCTGGCCCGCCAGGGCAAGGCCGTGCTCGTCAACGTGTGGCTCGACAAGACTGAGTTCCGCGAGGGCTCGCTGTCGATGTAGAGGCTCTTCAGGCCAAACCGTGCAGCACCTCGTGCCGCGCGGCCGCGGCGCGCAACTCCGCCGCGAACCGCGGGTCGCTGCGCTCGTGCAGGTCGGCCAGCGCCCGCACCTTGGCCGCTTCGAGCGCGGCCAACGACGTTCCGCGCAGCTTCAACTCGCGCTCGGCGCGCCGGCGGCCCTCTTCCTCCAGCGCGCGCCAGACGGCCCGTCCGGCGCGGCGGACCAGGCTTGCGCCCTGCCGCATCCACGTGCCCACCCGGACGCCGCGCTGGATCCACAGGGCCATGTGAGCGGCCACGTCGGCTGCGCGGGGTTCGCGCACGGGGGCGGGCGGGATGATCGAGATGACTTCCTGGTGCATGAGAACTCCCCTATCTCCGGTGGTCCGCAGGACCCTCGTGAGGCCCTGGAGCCGGGCACCGCGCCCGACCACATGGTGAGATTAGGGTAAACCCTCATCGATTGGAAATCACGAGTCCGAATGCGCCTATGAGTTCGGCGAATGCCTCGGAAGCACCCCCTTGGGCGACATTCCGGACCGTATGCGCCCACGCCCGGTGCCTGGGCGGCGGCGCCTTCGCAAGTGCCGCCCGTTGGGCACCTGTAGGGCGCCTGTTGGGCGCGCTCTGGATCAGTGCAGGTTGCCAGCGACGGCCGTGGCGGCCTGCCTGAGCGTGCCGCGCAGCCAGTGCTGGGCGGTGTCCTGCTCGTGCCTGCGATGCCAGAGCAGGCCGACGTCGATGCGCGGCATCTCGAAGGGCAGGTCGCGCATCACAAGCTCCGCGGCAAAGCCGGTGGCCGGCACGTAGCTGCGCGGCAGCACGGTGATGAGGTCCGACTGCTGCACCATGGCGCCGGCGGTGGCGAACTGGCTCACGGTGATGAGCACGCGCCGGCGCCGGCCGAGCTTCGCCAGCGCATCGTCGACGAAGCCCTGCGGCCGGCCGGCGAAGTTGACGCGCAGGTGCAGCGCCTCGCAGTAGGCGTCGAGCGTCAGCGCGCCCTCGGCGGCCAGGCGGTGGCCGCGGCGCATCACGGCCTGGTAGCGGCAGGTGTACAGCGGCTCCAGCCGCGTCAGCGCGCCGTCGCCCTCGGTCTCGAGCGCGCTCTTCACGTCCGGAAAGAAGCCGAGCGCGGCATCGACCTCGCCCTGCTCGAGCAGCGGCCGCGGGTCGCGGCTCGTCAGGCTCACGACGCGCAGGTCGACCTGCGCCTGCTCGCGCTGCAGCGCGTCGGCGAGCACGGGCAGGAAGAGCGCCGCCGTCGCATCGGCCATGGCCAGCGTGAAGCGGCGCTCCTCGTGCCGGGCGTCGAAGTCCTGCGGCGCGAGCGCCTGGCGCAGGCTGGCCAGCGCCTGGCGCACCACCGGCCACAGCGCCTGCGCCTGCGCCGTGGGCATGACGCCGGTGGACGTGGGCACGAAGAGCTCGGCATGCGTGGCCTGGCGCAGGCGGCGCAGGGCGTTGCTCACCGCCGGCTGCGACATGGCCAGCCGCTCGGCCGCGCGCGTGACGTTGCGCTCGACCATCACCTCGTTGAAGACACGCAACAGGTTGAGGTCGAGGGTGCGGAAGTTGATGGGTCTGGGGTTCATGCGCCGGGCGCCCCGCGAGGAGTGCCATCGCGCATCCTAAGTGGAAACCCTGAACCTCATGCGGCGGTGCAGCAAATGCCGGCCGCCACCGTGGACGGCCTCACGCAGGGCGACGGTCAGCGCGCCAGCCGCGACAGCACCAGCTGCTCGCCGACCAGCGAGCCGTACTCCCACGGCTCCTGCCGCTGCCCGGTGGCCTGCAGCACGGCCTGCCGCACGCGGCGCAGGACGAGCGCGATGTCTTCGTCGGCATCGAGGTGCCGCAGCAGCGCCGTCGTGTAGGGGCTGTTGGTGCCCGTGCCGTCCTCGGCCGTGGAGCCGTCGCGCGTGGCGTAGGACAGCAGCGTGCCGCTCACCGTGGAGACCGGCGCCAGCCCGACGCCCGCGCCGCTGCGCGTGCTGCGCAGCGAGCGCGCGATCGGGTTGTCGCGGCAGGCGTCGAGGAAGACCAGGCGCGTGGCCGCCGGCAGGTAGTCGAGCGCGTCGTCGAGCGAGACGCCGTTGAGCTTGACCGCGCCGACGGTGGCGCCCTCGGCGTTCATCTCCACCGGCACGATGTAGTTGATGCCCGCCACCTGCAGCCCGTGGCCGGCGTAGAAGAGGATGTTCACGTCGTAGCCCGCGGCGCGCGCCTGGAACGCCGCGAGCGCCCGCACGAGTGCCGGGCGGTCGGTGTCGAGATGCAGGTCGACCTCGATGCCGAAACCGCGCAGCTTGGCGGCGATGGCCTCGGCATCGCGCTTCGGGTTGGGCAACGTGCCGAGGTGGGCATAGCGGCCGTTGCCGATGACGAGCGCGCGCGCCCGCTGCCTCGCGCGCACCGGCTCGGCGGTGGTGGACGGGGGGCGGGCGAGGGCGGCCTGCAGCTCGTCCACGCGCCGGTTCAACGCCGCGATCTCCTCGGCCGTGGCCGTCGGCCGGACGGGGCCGACCGCGCTGCCAGACGGGGCAGCCGCGGGCACCGGCGAGACGGCCGCGGGGCCGGGCGTGGCGGAGGTCGGCGTGGCGGAGGTCGGCGTGGTCGGGGCGGTGGTCGGCGTCGTCGTCGCCGTGGTCGTCGGCGGGTTGCTCGGGGTGGTCGAGGTTGCGGGCGCTGCCGGCGCGGCGGCCACGGCGGGCGCCGCGTCGGCATATCGCGCGAACTCGGCCCGCGTGAGCGGCGAGCGGCCGTCCACCAGGATCAGCCGGCAACGGCACTCCTCCGTGGCGCCGCGGGTGCGCAGGCGGCAATCCCGCACGGCCTTCTCGCCGCGCGAAGCGGCGTCGGCGGTCAGCGCCGGCGCGGCGAGCGTGACGTCCAAGGTGCCCATGCCGACCGCGCGCTTGCATTGCGGCAGCCTGGGCGTGGTGGCGATGGCGTAGTAGCCGTTCGGAGGCGCGACACGGCGCACGTCGGCCCCGAACTGGCCCACCACGTCGTCGTGCGCAAGCGCGTGGTCGCTCAGGCAGGAACTCGAACCGTCCGCAAACGCGATGCGAAAGCGCGAAGGGCACTCGGCACTGTGCGTGAGGCGCGGCGAGCCGAGGAGCAGCAGGGCTCCCACGATCACTACCAGCCACTCGAGCCAGCCCGCTCTTGCCACTGTGGCCACTGTGTTCCTCGCCTCGACCTGTGCGCCGCCCGAGGTGGACGGCGCCGGCGATGCTAGCGCGGCCGCACGGCGCTGCGTGTGGCCCCGCGGCCGCTCAGCCGAAAAGCCCCGGCGCCTGGTGGATGTCCACGCCGTCCCCGGCGTAGTAGCAGGAGGGGCAGACGGCGCGGTAGCGGTCGTTGCCGCCGATCAGCACCTGCTCGCCGTGCAGCACGCGCCGGCCCTCGGCGTCGATGCGCATGTTCATGCTCGCCTTGCGGCCGCAGGCGCAGATGGTCTTCATCTCCTCGAGCTCGTCGGCGATCGTCAAGAGCTTCGCCGAGCCCGGGAACGCCTCGCCGCGGAAGTCGCCGCGCAGCCCGTAGCACAGCACCGGCAGCCCCTCGACATGGGCCATGCGGTGCAGCTGCACCACCTGCTCGGACGTGAGGAACTGCGCCTCGTCGATGAGCAGGCAGGCCAGCTGCGCCGGCAGCGCTGCGCGCTCGAAGCGCGTCTCGGGCCCGAAGGTGGCCGCCGCGCGCGTGAGGCCCAGGCGCGAGCCGATGACGCCGCGGCCGCTGCGTTCGTCGTGCGCGGCGGTGAAGAGCGCCACGGTCATGCCGCGCTCCTCGTAGTTGTAGGCAGCCTGCAGGAGCGCCGTGCTCTTGCCGGCGTTCATCGCCGCGTAGCGGAAGTACAGCTTGGCCATCGGTGCTTCGGTTCACATTCGGCGCGCTGCCACGGCGCGCTGACCGAGGCGGTGTGGAAGGGGTGGTCCGCACGGTGCCGCGAGCGTATTCTCGCAGCGCAACCGCTGGGGCCGGGAGGGCGCTGCGATGTCGAGCACAAGGACGGAGTGCGTGGCAAGCCGCTGGGTGGCGGGCCGCTGGACGGCGGTGGCAGCGTTGGTGAGCGTGTGCTGCGCCTGCGCGACGGCGCCGGGCGCGGGCAGCGTTCCGGCAGCAGTGGCGCAGCCGTCTCCCGCGACGGGCGCGCCCGAGCAGGCCGCGCAGGCAACCCCACCCTCGACGCCAACGCCGCCTGCCGCGTTCACCGACCCCGTGCTGCGCATCGAGGCCGGCGGTCACGTCGGGGCGGTGTGGAGGATCGCTGCCGATCCGGCCGGCCGCTTCGTCGTCACGGCCGGCGCCGACAACACCGCTCGCGTGTGGGACCGGGCCAGCGGTCGGCTGTTGCGGGTGATCAGACCACCGCTCGTGCCCGGGTTCGAGGGCTATGTCACGGCGGTTGCGGTCTCGCCCGACGGCAAGACCTTGGCCATGGGAGTGTTGGGCGACACGCGCAAGGACACCGAGCAGCCCGTCTTCCTGTTCGATCTGGCAACGGGCGCGCTGCAGCGCCACTTAAGAGCGACTGACGACATAAGAGGGACTGACGACAGGCCATCCCGGCAACTCGCATTCAGCCCCGACGGCCGCTGGCTGGCCGCGGCACTGGGACGTTTGGGAGGCTTGCACGTCTGGGACTGGCGTGGCGGCGGCGCCCCACTGTCGGACATCTTCCACGGTTCCGACAGTCACGGCCTGGACTGGAGCCGCGACGGCCGGCTGGTGGTCTCGTCCTCCGACGGCAGGCTGCGGCTGTACCGCCCCGAGGTCCGTGGCAGCACTGCAGCGCTGAACAAGTTGGCCGAGTCGTTCGCGCCCGATGGAGGGATCCCACGCGCCGTGGCGTTCCACCCCGACGGGCAGCAGATCGCGGTGGGCTTCCTGGACAGTTCCCGTGTCGCCGTCGTCGACGCACAGCGCCTGGAGCTGCTGCACTGGCCGAACGTTCGTGGCGTGCCCCCTAGGCGTAGCTTGACCTCCGTCGCATGGAGCCGCGATGGTCGCACGCTGGTGGCCGGTGGGCGCTGGGGCGCCGACCGTAGCCGCGTGCGGCTGTGGCCGGAGGGCGGCCGGGGCGAACCACGCGACGTGGCGACAGCCGCGCAAACGATCACCGATGTGGTGCCGCTGGCCGGCGGCGGCTGGCTGTTGGGCAGCGCAGACGGCGGTTGGGGTGTGCTCGAAGGCGCTGGTCAGTGGATCCCGCGCAGCGACCCGCCGGCGCTGGCGCTCGCAAGTGTCGGCCGCGGCAACGACGTCTTGCTTCTTGCCAGGAACGGCCGCCATGTTCAGTTGACGGGCGAAAACAGTCCCACTGTCCAGGTGTTCGACCTGGACGCGCGCACGCTGGTGGCGGGCCGCCTGAGCGGCGCCAGCGAGCCGATCACCGCGGGCGTTCCCGTTGAGAACTGGCGCTTCCAGCCGCAGCCGACATTGCAGGGAAAGCCGCTCGCGATGGCGCGCGGTGACCGAGCGTACGCGCTTGCGATTGCGCCGGGCAACGGCTCGTTCGTACTCGGCACCGACTGGTATCTGCGGCACTACGACGCGCCCACCGGCGCGCTTCGGTGGTCCCGGACGGTTGGCGCCACCGCACGCGGCGTCAACGTGCTGCGCGAGGGTCCGCAGGCGGGCAAGGTCGTCGCCGCCACCTTCACCGACGGCACACTGCGCTGGTACCGCCTGCACGACGGCCGCCAGTTGCTGACCTTGTTCATGCACGCCGACCTCAAGCGCTGGGTGCTGTGGACCCCCGGCGGCTACTACGACGCGAGCCCGGGTGGCGAGGACCTGATCGGCTGGCACGTCAACCGCGGCCACAACGAGATGGCCGACTTCTTCCCCGCCAGCCGCTTCCGCGCCCGCTTCCACCGGCCCGACGTGATCGACCGCGTGCTCGACACGCTCGACGAGGCCGCTGCCGTCGCGCAGGCCGACGCGGCGATGGCGCACCGCGCGCCGCCGGCCCAGGCGCAGGCCGCGGCCGTCGGCAACGTGTTGCCGCCGGTGGTGGAGGTTCTCGCCGGCACCGAAGTGCGCACCGCGGTGCCGCAGATCACGCTGCGCGTGCGCGGCCGCGGCGCCGCCGACGCGCCGGTGACCGGTTGGCGCGTGCGCGTCAACGGGCAGGCGGTGAACGAAGTGCGCAGCGCGGCGGTGCCGGGCAGCGGCGCCGCGGCCGGCGCCGTCGAGCGCGACCTCACGCTCGGTGTGCCGGCGCGCGACAGCGAAGTGCAGGTCTTCGCCGAGAACCGCCACGGCGTCTCCGCTGCCGCCACGGTCCGGGTGCAGTGGGCCGGCGCGAGCACACCGGTACCGGCCGGCCAGCCCGGCCCGGCAGGCGAGAGCTTCCACGTTCAGCCCAAGCTGTACGTGCTGGCCGTGGGCGTGGGTGCCTACGCGCACGGCGGCGTCAACAAGCTCGCCTTCCCGGCCAAGGACGCACGCGACTTCGCTACCGCGCTGCAGCGCCAGAAGGGGCGCCTTTACCGCGACGTGCAGGTGAAGGTGCTCGCCGACGCGCAGGCCACCCGCGACAGCGTGATCGACGGGCTCGACTGGCTGCAGCGGCAGGTGACGCAGCACGACGTGGGCGTGGTCTTCATCGCCGGCCACGGGCTGAACGACGCAGAGCTCGGCTACGCGTTCCTGCCCGTCAACACCGACCCCGAGCGGTTGCGCTCGACCGCGGTGCCGATGGACGAATTCAAGAAGACCTTGTCGCGGCTGCCGGGCAAGGCGCTCTTCTTCTTCGACACCTGCCACTCGGGCAACGTGCTCGGGCCGCGCGTGCACGGCGCGCTCGGCAGGGAGGCGCGCAGCGCATTCGGCAACGACGTGCGCGGCGTCATCAACGAGCTCTCCAGCGCCGAGAACGGCGTCGTCGTCTTCAGCAGCTCCACCGGCCGCCAGCTGAGCTACGAAGACAACGCCTGGGGCAACGGCGCCTTCACCAAGGCGCTGGTCGAGGGGCTCGGCGGCAAGGCCGATTACCAGAAGACCGGCCGCATCACGCACAAGATGCTCGACCTGTACGTGAGCGAGCGCGTGAAGGAGCTGACGCAGGGCAAGCAGAGCCCGGTGACGCAAGCGCCAGGAGGGGTGCCGGACTACCCGGTGGCGTGGGTGCGATGACGCGTCGGCGATGGCCTGGGCGTCTGGCGCTCGCGTGCGGGGATCGACGCAGCGCGCGCGCGTGGCGTCAGGAGACTTCCTCGGTGGCGTCGAAATCGAGCTCCACCTTGGCGCCGTTGGGGTCGTGGCTGAAAAGTTGCCACGTGCCTGCGCCCGCCTGCCGCCGCAGGTCGTACTTGAGGCCGCGCTCGTCGAAACGCGCCTTCACCGCCCTCAGGTCGCTCGCAGTGAAGGCGAGGTGATCGATGACGCCGGTGCGCTGGCTCGGCATCGGCCGGTCCCAGTAGATGTGCAGCACGGCCTGCCTGCCGCCGGGCGGGTAGAGCCACGCACCGGGGAAGCCGAGGTCGGGGCGGTGTCCCTCCACCAGGCCGAGCAGGCCGCAGTAGAAATCGAGCGTCTTCGCGCGGTCTTCGGCGGTGATGGTGAAGTGGTTCATGCCTTGGATCATGGGCGGCTCCGGGCTGGCGTCGAGGTGCGGCGATAGGCGTCGGTGCGTCGTGCGTCGAGGTGCGTCGGTGCGTCGGTGCGTCGGTGCGCGCGTCGCTCGGCGAAGCACGCAGCCATTGTCAGGCTACATTGCAGCGCCGCCCCGGCCCTCCCGGTTTCACCCGCATGCCCATGCCCGCCCTGAACCCCTTCGGCCTCATCGGCCTGGCCGTGATGGGCCAGAACCTCGTG
This sequence comes from Burkholderiales bacterium, assembly GCA_016223165.1. Lineage (GTDB taxonomy): Bacteria > Pseudomonadota > Gammaproteobacteria > Burkholderiales > Burkholderiaceae_C > Rubrivivax. Next base: position 181,508 of record JACRPO010000009.1, on the reverse strand, counting down.
CTCAACGTCGAGAGCCGCGGCTTCGCGGTGAGCGTGTTCAACCGCAGCGCCGACGTCACCGAGGCCTTCGTCGCCGCGCATCCGGGCCGGCGGTTGACACCGGCCAAGACGCTGCCGCAGTTCGTGGCCACGCTTTCGCGGCCGCGCACGATCATGCTGATGGTCAAGGCCGGCGCCGCGGTCGACGCGGTGCTCGAGCAGCTCGTGCCCCTGCTCGACGCCGACGACATCGTCATCGACGGCGGCAACAGCCACTTCGCCGACACCGAGCGGCGCGAAGCGGCGCTCGCCGCGTCCGTCAAGGGAGGCCTGCGCTTCGTCGGCACCGGCGTCTCGGGTGGCGAGGAGGGCGCGCGCAAGGGCCCGTCGATCATGCCCGGCGGCCCGGCCAGCACCTGGCAGGTGCTGCGGCCCATCTTCGAGAGCATCGCCGCGCGCGTGGACGGCGAGCCCTGCGTCATGCACATCGGCCCCGGCGCCGCCGGCCACTACGTGAAGATGGTGCACAACGGCATCGAGTACGGCGACATGCAGCTCATCTGCGAGGCCTATGCGCTGATGCAGGCCGCCGGCATGAGCACCGATGCGATGGCCGAGGTCTTCACGCGCTGGAACGGAGGCGAGCTGCAGAGCTACCTGATCGAGATCACGGCGCGCATCCTCGCGCAGCGCGATGCTTTCACCGGCGCGCCCATCGTCGACGTCATCCTCGACAAGGCCGGGCAGAAGGGCACCGGCCAGTGGACGCTCGCGAGCGCCGCCGACAACGCGGTGGTCGTGAGCACCATCAACGCCGCCGTCGAGGCGCGCGTGCTGAGCTCGATGAAGGCGGCGCGCGTCGCGGCGAGTGCGCGGCTGCTCGGGCCCGCGCCGCGGCTCGACATCGGCGCCGCCGAGCTCGTGCCCAGGCTGCACGAGGCGCTCTACGCGAGCAAGATCGTCAGCTACGCGCAGGGCCTGGACCTGATGCGCACGATGAGCGAGAAGAAGCAATGGTCGCTCGACCTCGGCGGCATTGCGCGCATCTGGCGCGGCGGCTGCATCATCCGCGCGCGTTTTCTCGGCCACATCGCCGAGGCCTATCGCGCAGGGGCCGCTGCCGGCGCCGCCGCGCCACCGGCCAACCTGATGCTGGCCCCGTTCTTCGAAGCCGTGCTCAACCGCGCCCAGGGCGCCTGGCGCGAGGTGGTGGCGCTGGCCGTGTGCGCCGGCGTGCCGGTGCCGGCGATGAGCGCCTCGCTCGCCTACTACGACGCCTACCGCAGCGCGCGCCTGCCGGCCAACCTGCTGCAGGCGCAGCGCGACTTCTTCGGCGCGCACACCTACCAGCGCGTCGACCGGCCGGCCGGCGAGGCCTTCCACACGGCGTGGCCGGAGGTGGTCGGCTGAGGCCCCGCCGAGGGCCACCCGACGCTCACGCCGCGCGCATCGCGCCTCAAGGTTCAGCGGTCGAATCTCGCCGCCAGTTCCTTGACGCGCGCCCGCGCCTGCTCGTCGAGCGCGTGGCGCGCCGTCGGCGACAGATACCACCCGAGCGGATAGAGCAGCCCATCGCTGCGCTGCGCCAGCTGCACCAGGCAGTCGGGGTCGCCGAAGGCCTGGCACTCGCGGCGCAGCAGCGCCTCGGCGCGCCGGCCGTTGGCGCCGGTGCCGGCGACGTTGACGACGGTGACGAGCGGCCCCAGCAGGTCGGCGAAGAGCGCGAGCCGCCCCGCCCGCGCCGGGGCCGCGGGCTCGAAGGGCGCGGGCGCCGTCGCCGCGTCGATGCCGGCTTCGGGCCCCGTGCCGAGGCCCCAGTTGCGCCGCAGGCAGGCCACGCGCGCTTGCGGCGCCGGCTGCGTGCAGGGTTCGGTGACGCCGTTCTGGATGACGATGACCGTCGGTCGCAGGTTGTCCAGCCAGGCGCGGCGGCGCCGGCAGGGCTCGTCGCCTTCGGCGCAGGGCGGGCGCGCCGCGATCCGGCGCCGCAGCAGCGCCAGCATGTCGATGGTCGTGTGCGCGCCGGCGTTGTCGAAGTAGCCGCCGTCGGCGAGGTGGCCCTCCCGGCCTTCGCTGCTGCGCAGGCGGCCGATGGCATTGACGAAGGGGAAGCGGGCCGCGTTGTGCGCCGCCGCCGAGAGCGGGATGTCCACCGGCTCCCGGCGGCCGCGGCCGGCCGCCTCGATCTGGTCGCGCACGTTGGTGAAGCGGTCGCCCTGCCAGTCGGCGACGACGCTCGACGCGATGGCGCGGTCACCCGTCTCCACCCAGGTGGCATTGAGGAAGAGATGCGGTGTGACTGACGCGCCGCCGCTGCCGCCGCTGCGCTTCCCGATGCCGCTTGCCAGGCCGGGCACCGCACGCTCGAGCGCCTGCTCGAACCACATGCCGCGCGAGAGGAAGCCGCAGCCGGGCTGCCGGCACAGGCCGCCCGCCCAGCGCTGCGAGGGCAGCGAGGTCGGCAGCACGCGCGCCAGGAGGTCCTCGAAGAGCCAGGCTCCGAGCAGCGGCGTCAGCAGGTCGGCCTGGCCGAAGCGGTCGATGCAGGCGCCTTCGCCCTCGCAGGCGCGGTAGACCGCCTCGCCGACGGCGCCGCCCGAGACGCCCGAGAGCATCAGCGTGCGCCGGTCGAAGTCGGGCACCTGCTCGCGCAGCCCTTGCAGGCTGCGCGCCGTCCAGTAGGCGGCGCGCACGCCACCGCCCTCGCTGGCGACGAGGAACACGCGCTGCGGCGGCGCGCCCTGGCCCGCCTCGCTGCCTTCCCACAGCGCGTCGAGCCAGCGCTCGATGGCCTGCTCGGCGCTCGGCCGCTGCGCCGCAGCCTGCGCGCCCGGCGCGGCACCTTCGTTGCGGCTGGCGCGGTCGAAGCCCACCAGCAGCAGCACCGCGGCCAGGCCGACGCCGACCAGCACCTTGGGCCACGACGCGCGCGCGCCGCGCACCACCGCCCAGGCGGTGGCGAGCACGAGCACGGTGAGGCCGACGGTGCCGGCGATCTGCCAGCCGGTGCCGGGCAGCGCCGCCGCTTCCGCGCCGGTGATCACGCGCACGACATGGTTGTCGGTGAGGCCGGCGAAGCCGACCGCGCCGATGAAGGCGAGCAGCAGCAGCAGCCACGGCCGTGCATCGCGCTGCTCCTTCACCGAGAGCCAGCCGAAGACACCGAGCCAGCCCACGAGCGAGAAGACGATTACCGCGAAGGCGAGCGGCACGCCCGGCTCGAAGGCCACCGCCATGCAGCGCAGGCCGACCGCGAGCGCGAGCGCGAGGATCGGCAGCGTGAAGGCGTTCGGCCCGCGCGCGCCGATGAAGCGGTACTTCTCTCCCGCCACCTGCATGAGCCAGTCGCTGCGGGGGGCGAGGGCAGGGTCGTTGTAGTAGTCCTCCGGCGCGGCGGCCGCCGTGCCCGCCGTGCCCGCCGTGCCCGCCGTGCCCGGCTTGCCCGATCTGCCCGACATGCGCTCGCGATCCCACAGGAAGGCCAATGCACCGAGCAGGCAGGCGATGCCCATGCCGAGCAGCAGCAGCGGCGAGAGGATCCATGTCGCTTCGCCGCGCGCCGCGGCCCACACGGCATCGCGTGCCGCCACCGCGCTCATCAGCGCGGCGACGACGGCGGGCGCCACGCCGAGCAGGCGCGCCGCGCCACGCGCTGCGCTGCGCAAGGTGGCCTCCACGTCTTCGGGCAGTCCCTGCGCGGCGCTGCCGGGCGCCGGCATGCGGCAGATGAGGCGCGTCCACAGCCAGCACGAGAACGACAGCGCCCACACCGCGAGCACGCTCACGAAGGCCGTCGGCCAGGCCCACAGCGCCTGCGGCCACGCGAAGAGGCCGTCGGCCATGCCGATGGCGACGTCGCGGCACTGGTCGAGCACGAGCGTGAAGCCGATCAACGCCGCCAGCGCCACCAGCACGTAGCGCGTGCGCCAGAGGATGTCGGCGAGGCCCAGGCGCAAGGCGGCGCGGCCGCCATTCGCGCCGTCGCGCCGGAAGAGCCAGACGAGCGCGAGCGCGCCGAAGAGCAGCGCGACGGCCGCCACCAGCGCCTGCTTGGCGCCGTGCACGAGGGCCACGGTGCCCGCGGCGGCCACCGGCGCGAAGGCGTGCGCGAGCACCAAGGCCGCCGCGGCCAGGGCGGCCGCGACCAGCAGCCGCGGCAGCAGGCGCAGCGACAGGCCCAGCGATGGGCCGAGCGCGAGGCGCGCCGCAAGGCGCAGCGCGAGGCGCAGTGCGAAGCGCAGTGTGAAGGGCGACACCGCTTCCAGGCGTCGCTCGCGCGCTGCGAGATGTGCACGGTCGGGAACGTCACCCAGCTCGGCAAGGCCCTTCAGCACCGCAGGCCCGGCGAGCGGGCCGCGCCACAGCCACCACGCGAGCGCGGCGGCGCCGGCCGCGAGCGCGCCCACGAGCGCCAGCGCCCAAGCGCCACCGCCGGCCAGGCGCGCGAGGCCGCCGCTGTTCTCCACCAGGTCCACGGCGAGCAGCCACGCCGCCAGCGCCACCAGCCAGCGCGCGAAGCCGGGCACGGCCGCCGGTGCATAGCCCTCGCCTGCCTTCGCGAGCGCGAGCCGGCGCGCGATCTCGAAGAACAGCAATCCGTACAGCGGCATGAAGACGATGGTGTCGAGCGCGAAGTACACCAGTGCCACCGCCGACAGCGACGCCCGCAGCGGACCCACGGCGACGAGCACGAGGCGGCTCCACGCCTCGCGCACGGTATCGAGCTCCGCCGCCTCGGCCGCGCCGAGGCCGAGGAAGGGCTCCGGCCCCTGGCCGCCGGGCAGCGCGAGCACGCTGCCCAGCACATGCAGCGCGAACGCCGCGAGCGCGGCCCACAGCGCCAGGCGGCCGAGCCGCGGGTCGTGCATCTTCATCAAAGGGGTGGGCATGCTCGCCTCCAGCCTCGCGTGCGAAGGGCGCTGTTTGTACTCTTCGCGCGGCCCGCAGCCATCGGCCGGGCAGACGAGGATGCGGCCGCCGGCGAGCGTGCGACGATGCCACTGTCACGCGGCTGACAACAGTGGCGCCTAACCTGCGCCGTCCATTCCACAGCAATGCCGCAAGAGGAGCGACACGCATGAACAAGAAGACCCGGATGCCCTGGCTCGGTGGCCTCGGCGTCGTCCTGACCCTGGCACTGATGACGCCGGTGCCCGCGCAGGCCGCCGGCGCGGCGGGCGCCGCGCCGAAGATCCCGCTCGTCATCGGCCACCGCGGCACGGCCGGCCATCTGCCCGACCACACGCTCGAGGGCTATGCGCTGGCTATCGAGCTCGGCGCCGACTTCATCGAGCCCGATCTCGTGGCCACCAAGGACGGCCACCTGATCGCGCGGCACGAGCCGAACATGATCGCGACGACGAACGTCAAGGACCTGCCGCAGTTCGCGAGCCGCAAGCGCAAGGCGGTCGTCGACGGCATCGAGGAGGAGGGCTTCTTCGCCAGCGACTTCACGCTCGCCGAAATCAAGCAGATCCGCGCCATCCAGCCGCTCGGCGAACGCGACCCGGCCTTCAACGGCCGCTTCGAAATTCCCACCTTCGACGAGGTCATCGAGCTGGCCAAGCGCAAGAGCGCCGAGGTCGGGCGCGTCATCGGCGTCTACCCCGAGACCAAGCATCCCACCTACCACCAGAACCTGCATCTGGCCCTCGAGGAGCGCCTGCTGCAGGTGCTGCAGCGCCATGGCTGGAACCACCGCGGCGCGCCGGTCTTCATCCAGAGCTTCGAGCAGGCGAACCTGAAATACCTGCGCAGCCGCACCTCGGTGCGCCTGGTGCAGCTGGTCGATGCCGACGACGTGGCACCCGACGGCAGCATCACCTACGCGGCGCCGTTCGACCGCCCGTACGACTGGGCGGTGAGCGGGCGCGCCGGCACCTTCGGCGACCTGCTCACGCCGGCCGGTCTGGCTGAGGTGCGCACGTACGCCGACGGCGTCGGCCCGTGGAAGCCCTACCTCATCAGCTCGGCCTGCGTCACCCTCGTCGCCGGCAAGTGCGCCGACATCAACGGCGACGGCCTCGTCAACGACGCCGACCGCAAGCTGCTGCCGCCCACGCAGGTGGTGGCCCACGCGCATGCCCTCGGCCTGCTCGTGCACCCCTACACCTTCCGCAACGAGCCGCGCCGCCTGGCCAGCAACTTCAAGGGCAACCCGGTCAACGAGTACCTCGCGTTCTACGAGCTCGGTGTCGACGGCCTCTTCACCGACTTCACCGACACCGCGGTGGCGGCGCGTGCGCTCTTCGTGCTCAAGAAGGACCCGGAAGCGGCCAAGTGCCTCGTCGGCGGCCGCGGCAGCGCAGCCTGCCGCGGGCTGCGCTGGATGAGCGGGTTCTGAAGAGCCTGTGAACGCGTCGCTCGGGCGCGGCCGATTCACTCACAGGCTCTGAGCCCGGCGCGGGCGCGCCTTGGCGCCCGCGCCATTCAGCGCGCCATTCAGCGCTCGGGCCCGGCCCCGATGGGCGTGGTGCGCGCCGCCGCGCCGCGCGGTGTGCCGGCGCGTTTGGCTGCCGCGCCGCCGCTCTTGGGGGCACGCGGCGCCTTCTCGCCCGCGTCGATGAGCGCCACGGCCTTGGCCACCAGCTTGCGCAGCGCGGCTGACGACGGCAGGTCCTCGAGCTTGGTGATGCGCCCGAACTGCCCCATCGCCTGCGCCTCGCGCCCGAGGTCGACGACGGCGCGGCCATGCTCGAAGCCGAAGGCGCAATGCGCCTTGAAGGCCGCCATGTGCGCGAGATTGCGGCCGCCGTGCATGAAGAAGGGCATGCTCCACTTGATCGCCTCCTCCGCGTCGGGGCAGGCCGCATGCACGTCGGCGCGCAGGCGCTCGAGGATGGGCTTGGCGAAAGGCGCGGCCTGGGCGATGTAGGCATCGACGCGCGGGTGCAGCATGGGCATCGGTTCTCCTCGGGGGCCTCTTGAGCGGGCAATGCGGGCAACGCGGGCAGCGGCGCGCAGTGTCGGGCCGAACGGGCGCCTACTCCATGGGGTTAACGAGCCCGGCCGCATGGCCGTGCGGCCGCGTTTGACCCCGTTTGCCGCATGCCGAAATATTCCCCGTTCGCGGCGCGGGCCCATGCCTATGCTGCACCGCACCGCCACCACCTCGAAGAAAGGGCCGACATGGCCAATGGTCAGCCGCTCATCCAGGGCATGTTCAACAGCGCCACCGCGCCAACCTCGCTCGTCTCGACCACGGGGCCGGGTGGCTCGAACCAGACCGCCTTCATCGCCTTCGGGCCGAAGGCCGGCGTCGGCGTGCTCGGCCGCGCGCTGCCGCTCGGCCCCAATCTGCTGTCCAGCGAAACCGGTGTCGTCGGCTTCGCGCAGACCACCGGCGTCTTCGGGCAGAGCGACGGCGGCATGCTCGAGGAGGGCGGCGTCATCCTGCTGGCCAGTGCCGGCGTGGCCGGGCGCAGTGGTGCGCACGGCGTCGGCGTGCACGGCGCGGCGAGTGCCGGCTTCGGCGTGCTCGGCCAGGACCCGGGAGGGGTCGGCGTGCAGGGCAAGTCGGCCTCGGGCGCCGGCGTGGCCGGTGACAGCACCAGCGGCGCGGGCGTGAGCGGCCGCTCGGCCACGTCGATCGGCGTGCGCGGTGAGTCGAACACCTCGCAGGGCGTGTACGGCCGCTCGGCCTCGAGCGCCGGCGTGGCTGGCATCAGCGTGAGCTACGACGGTGTCTTCGGCCGCTCGACGCGCGGCGTCGGCGTGCACGGCCTCTCGGCCGAGTCGATCGGCGTCTACGGCGCCGCCACGGCGCAGCCGGACGTGCGCGGTGACTCGGACGCGAACTACGGCGTGCTCGGCATGTCGACGAACGGCAACGGCGTGCACGGCTGGACGACGAGCGGCAGCGCCGGCGTCTCCGGCTACAGCGCCGGCTCGCGCGGGCTGCACGGCCGTTCGCTGAGCGGCTACGGCCTCTTTGCCGAGAGTGCCACGGGCATCGCCGTGCTGGGCATGCAGAACTCCAGCCAGATCAGCGCCGGTCACGGCGTGGTCGGCGCCTCGCAGACCGGCTTCGGCGTTGCCGCTTTCAGCGCCGGCCAGCCCTCGCTGTATGCCAAGGCCGGTGCGAGCTTGGCCGCGCGCTTCGACGGCGCGGTCGATGTGTACGGCGCCTTTCGCGTCATCGGCGGGCCGAAGTCGGCCGTCGTGCCGCACCGCGACGGCTCGTTTCGGCAGCTCTATTGCGTCGAGAGCCCGCAGAGCTGGTTCGAGGACTTCGGCGAGGCGCTCGTCGAAGACGGCGCCTGCAGCGTGGCGCTCGACCCGGACTTCGCCGCGCTCGTGCGCACCAGCGGCTATCACGTCTTCCTGAGCCCCTATGGCCCCGCCTCGCTGTACGTGAGCCGGCGCAGCGACAAAGGCTTCGAGATCCGCGCCCTGCCCGATGCCGGCGGCGCGGTGACGAAGAGCGTGTCCTGCAGCTACCGCATCGTCGCGCAGCGGCGCGATATCGAGGTGGCGCGCCTGGCGCGTGTCGAACTCGCCGAGGTGCCGGCACTCGACCTGCCCAAGCCGAAGAAGCCGGTGCGCGAGAAGGCGCCGAAGGCCATCGCGACCAAGATGCGCGAGCCCGAGCCGCTGGCCGCGGCGCGCGTGCCGCCGCCGCCGAAGGCGCTTGATCGGAAGCTGCTGGCGATCAAGCCGCGCCGGTAGCCTTCGCTTGCCTCGTCGGCGACGCACGAGCCGTGCCGGGGGTCACGGCAACCTCGAAGCATACCGCCTGCCTGCCTCAAGTCACGCAGCCCCCGTCCGAAGAGACCGGCCTAGTACGACCTGATCTCGGATCTTGGTCGCATCCACGCCGGGGCTCTCGTGAAACCTTGTCTTCTGAAGCTGACCTTGATCTCGGCTTGCGCGCTGCTGGCCACGCACGCCTTCGCACAGTCCCCCGTGCAGCAGGGGGGCACGGCCGCGACGACGACGCTCAGGGCCGCGGCAGGCGCGCCGAAACCGCCGGCCGCGACCGGCAATGCGATGGCGAACACGACCGCGACCACCACCACGACCGTGGCCGCCGGCGCGCACGTCCGGGCCACTGCTCCCGCGTCCGTGACGACGAGGGTCACCGCGGCCGGCAGCGTCATCATCCTGGCCGACGGCATCGTCGCCAACGCCACGATCGCGCAGATTCAACCGCCCGCCCCTGGCTTCGTCTACGAGCGCTGAGGCGGCGCGAAGGCGCCAGCATGCGACGAGGCCGCGCGGCGCGTCCTCGCGCGGCGCGCCAAGGCCCGGCTAAGCGCTAAGGCTTGAAGGACTGCACGGTCTCCCAGGCCACCGCCTGGAGGTGCTGTGCCACGTCGGCCGGAAGACCCGCCGTGTAGGTGTTGCCCACCGGTGACTTCTTGAACAGGCTCGCCATCACCACGGCCGCGCCGAGATAGGTACCGGCCAGGCTCGGATGGCGCTTGTCGGGCGCGTAGAGATTGACGTCGGGGCGCTTGGCGATCGAAGCGGCGAACGCCGGCCCGGCCGGCACGACGCGCATGTTGTTCGCTCGGCCCGCCTTGACGTACTCAGCCGCCAGCTGCTCGGTCATCTGCGGCTGATCCTGGTAGGCCCAGCTCAGGAACAGCGCCGGTTCGGCGCCGCCCTGGCGGACGGCAGCGGCATGCGCCTTCGCCGTGTCGTGAAAGGCCTGCTGCAGCTTGGGGTGGATGGGGCACTGGCTGCAATCCATCATCAGCACCATGTCGTAGGCGCGCTCGAAGGAATTGAAGGCGACGTCGTTGGTGGGCGTGAAGCTGTAGCGCAGCATGCCCGTGCCCGGCTTGAAGTGCGAGGCCACGTCGTGCCAGTCGAGGCCGGCGCCGCTGATGGTCACCGAGGTCTGCCGAGTGCCGCGCACGCCGGCGGCGTTGAGCAGGCCGCCCAGGTGCCCGTGCATGCTGTTGTTGAAGTAGAAGAAGCTGTTGCCCACCCAGAGCAGGGAGCTCGGCGCCTCGCCCTGCCAGCGCGGCGCGGCCGGTGGGGCGGCGCAGGCCGCCAGGACTGCCGCCGCGGCGACGACGGCCAACATGCGCGCGGCGCGCGCTGCCAATTCACTTCGCTTCTTCATTCGAGTTGCTCGCTGGTGATGGGGCCATGAACGGCCGACACGGCCGCACGTATGGGCGCGCGCATGGGCGCACGCATGGGCGTACGTACGGCCGCACGCCAGCAGTCTAGCGACGATCACCCCCGGTGCTCTTCGCTAACGGTTGCCTAACGGTGAGGGGCCAGTCTCCAGTGCATGGCGGTCACGGGGATCGCTCTGGAGGGATGACGATGAACGAGTCTGGCAACAACAACAACGCCGCGGCGCGGCAGGAGCCGCGGCAACAACGCAGAAGCACAACGCCGCCCACGCGGGCCGAGGCACCCATGCAGGCCGGCGCGCGCCGGTGGCGGATCGCGTTCGGTGCATTGGCCGCGGCCGTCATCGCTGCTGGTTGTGGTGGCGGCGGCGACGATCCGCCAGCGACAGCGAGCGCGGCGATTGCGCCTCGGACTTGCGGCCTGACCAACGGTCCGGCCACCGGCGGCCTGGACCTCTCGGGCCCCGCCAGCTTCAATGGCCTGTCCACCAGCGCAGGCGCGAGCGGGACGGTCTTGTTCGACCCGGGCGACGTCACCTACTTCAACCCGGCGCTGCCTTCGACGGCGGTCTCGGGCAGCCTGCGCGTCTCGCTCTGGGCGACGAGCGGCAGCTACACGGGCGGCACGCTCACCGGCCAGGTCGTCGCGCGTGCCCCGCTCGTCTTCGCCGGCGGCTCGAATCAGCTGGGCAATGGCGTGAAGGTCGACATACCGGCCGCAACGCTGAGCGCGACCTCGCCCTCGCGCGGCTCGTATTGCATGGTCATCACCCTGGAGCAGTTCGACTCCCTGAACTGCACGAGCGGCGACCGCTACTGCATCGTGGACTGGGCACAATTCGCCGCCTCCAGCGAGTTCCAGTAGGCGGGTGCGGCGGCAGAGCGGCCTTGTCAGGCCGCGGCCTCGCGCGCCGCCAGCAGCTCTCGCAGCCCGCTGCCGCGGCGTGTGAGCCGGCGCACGGCCGTCTCCACCAGCGCCGGCTCGGCGGTGGCGAGCGTGAACGCGGCCTTCGCGCGCGTCACCGCCGTGTACAGCAGTTCGCGCGTCAGCACCGGCACGTCTTCCCGCGGAAGAAGCAGCAGCACGTGCTCGAACTCCGAGCCCTGGCTCTTGTGCACCGTCAGCGCGAAGGCCGTCTGCACGTCGGCGAGGCGGCTGCTGGACACCGAGCGCAGCGCACCGGCGTCGAGGAAGTACACGCGCAGCGGCGGCTCGGCGGGGGCGGGCGGCTTCGCGGGTGCTGCCGCAGATGGCGTCACAGATGACTTCACAGATTGCTTCACAGATGGCATCGCAGGCGACCGCCCAGGTGGCCTGAGCGCGATGCCGATGTCGCCGTTGAAGACGCCGAGGGCCGGGTCGTTGCGCGTCACCATCACCGGGCGGCCCTCGTACCACTCGCCGCGGCGCGCGGGCAGCAGCTTCGCATCGGCCAGCGCCTGCTCGATGACGGTGTTGACCGTCTCGACGCCTTGCGGCCCCTCGCGCACCGCGCACAGCACGCGCAGGCGGTCGAAGGCGCTCAGCACCGAGAGCGCCCAGGCCTCGAACGCCTCGGGGTCGGCCGGGCGTTCGCGCAGCTGTTCGAAGCACGCGCGATAGCCGGGCGCGCCGTCGCGGCCTTCCAGGGCCAGTGTGCGCAGCGCCGCCCCTTCGTGCGCCGCCGGCGCGTGCACGACGGCGCGGTCGGTCCTCGAGGTCAAGCGCTCCCGCACGGCCGCTGCGTCACCGCGGTTGACCGCGACAGCGAGCTCGCCGATGGCGCCGCCGAAGCGGTGGCTCACGCGCAGCATGGCCGTGTGTTGTGCCAGGGACGCGCTGGCGCTGTCTTCGCTGTCGGCGCTGTCGCCGCCATCGCCAGAATCTGCGCCATCGCCAGCACCTGCGCCATCGCCACCGCTGCGTGCGTAGCGCGCCGGCACCGTGATACCCGCCAGCGCCTGCACCTGCCGCAGCGTGTCGGCGGTGTAGCCGCCGGCCTCGGCACCGGCGCAGAGATCGCCGAGCACGGCGCCGGCTTCGACCGAGGCGAGCTGGTCCTTGTCGCCGAGCAGCACGACGCGCGCATGCGGCGGCAGCGCGTCGAGCAGCGCGTCCATCATCTCCAGGTGCACCATCGACGCCTCGTCGACGAAGAGCACGTCGACCTCGAGCGGCTCGCTCGCGTCGTGGCGGAAGCGCCGCGTGCCGGGCCGCGCACCCAGCAGCGCGTGCAGCGTGCGTGCGGCACCGGGTGGCGCCGTCGGGTCGTGCCCGAACAGGTCGGGCTCGATGGTTCGCCGCAGCTCGGCCAGCGCGGTGTCGATGGCCTGGCGCAGCCGCGCCGCGGCCTTGCCGGTGGGGGCGGCCAGCGCCACGCGCAACGGGTGCCGGCCGCGGTGCAGCGCCTGCATCAGCACGAGCAGGCGCGCCGCCGTCGTCGTCTTGCCGGTGCCGGGGCCGCCGGTGATGACGGTGAAGCGGCCCTGCAGCGCCAGCGCGCAAGCGAACTTCTGCCAGTCGACCGGCGGCTCGCTCTCCTTGGCGCCACGCCCCTTGGCGCGCGGCGGGGTGGGGAACAGGCGGTCGAGCCAGCGCCTTGCCTCGATGGCGTCCACGGGCAGGTCTGCGATGGCCTCCGGCGACGTGCGGGCGCGCACTTGCGCCGCCACGCGCGACTCCCAGGTCCAGTAGCGCCGCAGGTAGAGGCGGCCACGATGCAGCACGAGCGGCGACGACCACGAGCGACGCACAGGGCTCTTTGGGTGGTTCTCGGGATCGACGTCGATCAGTGGCGAGGCCGACCACGCGCCGTGCTCCGCGGCCCAGTCGGGCACCACCGCGGCCAATTCGTCCGCCGTGGGCGCGGTCCAGCCCAGCATGTCGGCCGCCGATGCGGGCGTGAGCTGCGCCAGCTCGACGCAGTCGTGCCCCCGTCCTTCCATCTGCGCGGCCAGCGCGCCGGCCAGCAGCAGGCTGGCCGGTGCCTCGGCATCGAGTTCGTGCAGCAGCCGCGCCAGCGCCACGTCGAGCGCGCGCAGCGCGCCGGCGCTGCGCCAGCGTTGCAGCACGTCGAGCATCGCTGCCGCGGCGCCGCTCATGGCAGCATCGCCTCCAGCGCCTGCAGCAACGCGGGTGGCGCCACCACGTGCCGGCAGCCGCCGCTCGCGTGGCCCACGCCGCGCAGGAAGTAGTAGATCGCGCCGCCGAGGTCGCGCGCCGGCTCGTAGCGCTGCTCGCCCAGGCGCCGGCGCAGCAGGCGATGCAGTGCCAGCAGGTACAGCGCCGCCTGCACGTCGTAGCGATGTCGCAGCATCGCGGCGCTCATCGCGGCTTCGGTGTAGTCGGCATCGCGCGAGCCGAGCGAGTTCGACTTGTAGTCCAGCGCCCAGTAGCGTGTGCCGTGCGTGCCCTGCATGCCGTGCATGCTCTGCATGTCGCGCGTGCCGTGCATGCCGTGCATGCCGTGCATGCCGTGCGCGCCCTGGCCGCCCTCGGCTGACTCCCGGCCCGCATGCTCGAACACCAGGTCGGCGAAGCCCATCAGCAGGCCGCGCAGCACGCGCGGCGTAAGCGCGGGCCGAGGCTCCTGCGGCAACAGGTGCTCACGGCACAGCGCGTCCAGGCGCCCGATGTCCAGCCCGTCGGCGGGCAGCCAGAACTCCATCTCGGGCAGCGCGCGGCCCGGCAGGCTCGCCAGCGCAGTGCCGAGCGGCGGCAGCGGTTGCGACACCGCCTGCTGCAGCCAGGCCACGACATCGGCGGCGCGGTGGCCCCAGCCCTGCCGCTCGCAGCGGCGCAGGAGCGCCTCGCGCAGCGCGGGCGAGTCGGCCAGCGCGAAGCTCTCGCCGGCCAGCCACTCGAGCTGGTCGTGCAGGAAGTTGCCGGCAAAGGCGCCGCGCGGGAAGCGGTGCCAGGGGCGGTCGCCGCGGTCGAGCCGGTCACCTCGTTCGCCTCGTTCGCCTCGGTCGGCCTGCGGTCCCGCCTGCGCGAGAGCGGCCGCGACGATCTCGTCGTCGTCATCGTCGAGATGCTGCAAGTGCACGGGCACCTGCTCCATCGGCGCGGCCGCGGCATGCGGCGCGCCGTGCACCGCATCGCGCACCAGCGAGCTGTAGCTCGCGAGCGCCCAGCGACGATCGAATGTGCCGTCGTAGACGCGCGCCGGCGGCAGCGCCGCGGCGGCCGCCGGCGGCTGCCAGCGCGTCATCGGCACCGGGGCCGGCTCTTCGAGCAGGTCGAGCACGATGCAAGGCGCCTCAGCGGCCAGCACCTGCAGGTCGATGACGATCTGCGAAGGCACGCACGGCGCCTCGCCCGAGACCAGGTAGCCGAGCGCGCTGCGGTGCCACTGGCAGTCCTTGCCGTTGCCGAACTTCAGCGCCGCCGCGCCCACCCACAACGCGTGCCGCGCACGCGTGAAGGCCACGTACAGCAGGCGCAGGTCTTCCTGCTGGCGCTCGTCGTCGTGCGCCAGCAGCGCGGCCTTGTCCGGCGCCAGGTCGAGACGGAGCATGTGCCCGGCGGCGTCGCGCTCGATCACCCAGTCGTCGAGCTGCCCGTCGCGGTAGCCCGAGGCGAAGGGCACGAACACCACGTCGTACTCGAGCCCCTTCGACTTGTGCACCGTGACCACCTGCACGAGGTCGGCGTCGCTCTCAAGCCGCAGCACCAGCTCCTCGGCGGGCGTGAAGTCGCCTTGCGCGGCGTCGATCTGGCCGATCAGCCAGCGCACTAACGCCGGTTCACCTTCGACGGCGCCGCTGGCCGCCTGCAGCAGCTCGGCCAGGTGCAGCACGTTGGTGAGGCGGCGTTCGCCTTCGCCGTCGCTTTCGCCTTCGCTTTCGCCGTACCTGTCGCCGCCCGAGCCGAGCAGCCGCGCCGGGATCCCGAACAGGTGCAGCGCGCGCCGCAGCATCGCGAGCACGCCTTGCGCCTGCCACACGCCGTGCAGCGTGCGCAGGTGCTCGCACAGCGCATCGAAGGCGAGGTCGTCGGCGGCCAGGCGCAGCAGCTCGGGCAGCGTGCGACCGAGCAGCCGCGTCGCGAAGGCCGCGCGCGCCAGCCGCACGTGGCGCGGTTCGGCCACGGCCTGCAGCAGGCGCAGCAGGTCGGCGGCCTCGGGGCGCTGGTAGACGCTGTCCTTGTCCGACAGGTACACCGAGGCCACGCCGCGGCGGCGCAACGCGCGCTGCACGAGCTCGGCCTCGCCGCCGGTGCGCACGAGCACGGCGATGTGGCCGGGCTGCAGGCGCTTCGGTGCTTCGCCCGCGCTTGCGAACGCGGTGGACGGATCGCTCAGCAGGCCGACGATGCGCTCGGCACACAGCGCTGCAAAGCGCGCGCGGTGGTCGGCGAGGCTGCGCAGTTCGCGGTCGACGCAGAAGGTCAGCGCCGGGACGTCTCGGGCGCCGCGTTGCAGCACCTCTTGCCGGCCCGCGGCGCGCACGGGCGCGAAGGGCAGGCCGTCTTCATCGCTCGCGGGCGTCGCTTCGCCCGGCCGTCGAAACAGGAACGCGCCGCGCCCCACCCGTGCCTCGGCGCGCTCGAACAAGGCGTTGACGGCGTCCACCAGCGGCTGCGTCGAGCGGTGGTTGGTGGCGAGCGCGTGGTGGCGGCCCGTGGTGGCCGTGCGCGCCTGCAGGTAGCTGTGGATGTCGGCGCCGCGGAAGGCGTAGATCGACTGCTTGGGGTCGCCGATCAGCAGCAGCGCGCGCGCCGGGTCGTCGTCGGCGATGCGGTAGACGCGCTCGAAGATGCTGAGCTGGCGCGGCGAGGTGTCCTGGAACTCGTCGATCAGCGCCGCCGGGTACTGCGCGAGGATGCGCTCGCGCAGCTGCCGCGCATGCGCGCCGCGCTTCGCCTCGTCGAGCGCGTCGTCCAGGCGCTGCAGCATGTCGGCATAACCGTAGCGGCCGGCCTGCTGCTTGAGGTGCTGCATGCGCTGGCGCACGCGCACGAGCGCGTGCGCACGCAGCTGCGGCGCGACTTCGGGCAGGGCCTGCAGCGCGGCGCGCAGCGGCGCGATGGCGTCGAAGGCCTCGGGCATGTCGGCGGGCAGCGCGCCCTTCGCGCGTGCCACCAGGTCCTCGCGCGTCAGCCGCTCCCAGGCGGTGTCGGTCAGCCTGGGCGACTCCGCTGCGGTGTCGTCGGCCCACGCCTGCAGCGCGTCCAGCCAACCGGGCACGTGCTGGGCCTGCAGGTTGACCACCCTCGGCTTGCGCGCGAGCTCACGGTCGAGCCAGGCCCTCATCCGGCGCACGCGCAGGCTCCAGCCCAGCTTGAGCTCGGCGCAGCGCGCGGCACGCTCGCGCACCAGGGCCGGCAGTAGCTCGGCCAGATCGCTTTCTCCTGTGCCTTGCGGCAGCGGCTTCTCCATCAGCTGCCGCACGTCCTCGGCGAGCGCCCCCACGCCGGCCCATTGCCGCAGCACCTCGGCCAGCGCCGCGCCCTGCAGCGGGTACACCTGCTGCCGCCAGTAGTCCTGCGCCGCTTGGCGCAGCAACTGTGTCTCATTGGGCTGCAGCTCCTCGTCGAAGAGGCAGCCGCTGTCGAACGCGTGCTCGCGCAGCATGCGCTGGCACCAGGCGTCGATGGTGTGCACCGAGGCGTCGTCCATCGCCTCGGCGGCGGCCGCCAGGCGCCATGCCGCGGTGTCGCGCGCCGGGCCGCTCGCGTAGCTCTCGCGCAGCGCGCGCAGGAAATCGTCCGCGGGTCGGTGGCTGCCCTCGCCGCTGTCACCACCACCACTGCCGCGAAAGAACGCCGCCGCCTCGACGAGCCGGCGGCGGATGCGGTCCGACAGCTCGCGCGTCGCAGCCTTGGTGAACGTCATCACCAGGATCTCGCCGGGCGCGAGCGGCCGGCCGAGCCCTTCTCCGTTGCCGAGCACGAGCCGCACGTACAGCGCCGCGATCGTCCACGTCTTGCCGGTGCCGGCGCTGGCTTCCACGAGCCGGCTGCCGCGCAGCGGCAGCGTGAGCGCATTCAGCGGCTCACTCATTGCCTTCCTCGCCTTCGTCGTCTTCGGCGGCGGCGCCGGGCAGCGGCGCGAACGGCAGGTCGGCGGTCGCCCAGGCGTGGAACGCGGCGTACATGCGCTGCGTGGCCTCATCGAAGCCGGGCTGCGCCACCAGCGTCTCGAAGTCGGGGAACAGGCGCGCCAGGCACACCTCCTTGCGCTCGCCGAAGCCACCTTGCTGCGAACCGTCGTAGGCCGCGCGCGCCTTGTCCGCCCCGCCGGCGAGCCATGCGAGGCCGGTGCGCAGCGCGGTGGGCAGCGGCTCATCGGCGCGGCCCTGCCCGGCCCACGCCGCCATCAAGTCGAGCAGCGTGCGCCGCGCCTCGTCGCGTGCAGCGATCGGCGGCAGCGTCGCCACCACGTCGCTGCCGATGAGCACGCAGCCGACGCCGCCGTCGCGGCCCGAGGCCTCGTCGCCGAAGGCATCACACGCGCTCGCGGCCAGCAGGCGCAACCAGGCCGGCAGGAGCTTGCTGGGCAGCAAGGCCGTGCCCTTCTTGTCGGCCAGCTTGCCGGCGCGCAGCTCGATCCAGGCGGCACCCGCTTCGCTGCCCGAGCGCGGGCCGCGCACGCCCACGAGCCAATCCTCCAGCCGCATGCCGGGCAGAGCGGGGTGGCTCAGGCGCAGCGGCTGCTTCGCGTGGCGCTGCGGTCGCGCCGCGAGCTCGCGCTGCCACTGCGCCAGCATCGGCTGCAGCGTCTGCTCGAGCGCCGCACGCGCCTGCTCGCCCGGCCCGGCCAGCGGCAGGGCGCCGGCACCCTGCAGGCGCGCCACCTGAGCGGACACAAGGCGCTGCAGCCGCGTGTCGTCGCCGCCATCGGTGTCGTTCCTGGTGTCCTCGCCGTCCTCGCCCAGCCGCCGCCGTGCTTCGCGCAGCACCTCGTCGATCTGTCGCCAGCGGTCGAGCCCGCCCGACTCGAACGGCTCGTCGTCCTCGAGCGCGGCCTCGGCTTCGTCGAAGACGACGTTCAGCCGCCGGCGGAAGAAGCTCTTCACCGGGTTGCGCAGGAAGCTCGCCAATGCGTCCAGCGTCAGCGGCGGCGCCGCGTCTTGCGGCGCATCGTCCGGCGCAACTACCGGCGCACCTCCCGCCAACCCGGGCGACGAAGCCGCATCGACGGCCACGGCGGTGTCGTCGAACGCCGCGCGCCACTCGGCGGCGTAGGTGAAGAGCCCCTCGCGCTCCTCGAAGTAGGCGCGGCTGAAGGGCTGCAGCGGGTGCTGCGTCGTGCGCGCCTTCACCACGCTCTCCGACCAGCCCGCGACGAGGTAGTCGCGCAGCTGCGCCACCAGCACCGAGGGTGGCTGCGCCTGGTTGTCGCGCTGGCTGCGGCCGCACCAGCTGACGTACAGCACGCGGCGCGCCGAGAGCAGCGCATCGAGCATCAGCTGCCGGTCGTCGTCGCGGCGCGAGCGGTCGCCCGGGCGCGCCTGGCCGGGCAGGGCCATCAGGTCGAAGTCGCTGCGTGTGCTGCGGCGCGGGTAGTCGCCGTCGTTCATGCCGAGCAGGCACACCACCTCGAACGGAATGGCGCGCAGCGGCAGCAGCGTGCAGAAGGTGACGCCGCCGGCCTTGAAACGCTGCGCGAGCGTGGGCTCGTCGACCGCGTCGAGCCACGCTTCGCGCGCGACAGCCAGCTCGACGGGCTCGTCGAACGATGCCGCCTCGCAGGCCTGCAGCCACGCCGAGAGCGCGTCGTCGAGCGCGCTCATCGTCGCGCGCTCGGCCGTGTCGCCGGGCAGGAGCAGCGCGGCCATCAGCTCGCGCAGCCGCTCGCCCCAGGCGGCGGGCGTGCGGGCTATCGCGGCGTCGCGCCACCAGGCTTGCAGCAGCGCCAGCAGCTCGGCGAGCGTGCCCGCCAAGGCGGCCGAGAGGCCACCCACTTCGGCGCAAGGCTCGATGGCCGCGAGGCGGCCGGTGGCGGTGGCTTCGTCACCATGCGCATCGAGTGCGGCGTCAAGCCCCGCTTCAAACCCGGCGTCGAGCCCCGCGGCGACCGCGGCGACAGGCTCGCCGACCGCATAGCCCAGCAGCATGCGCCGCAGCCCGAAAGCCCAGGTATTGGCATCGCCGCAGGCCGCGAGCCCGAGCGCGGCGCGTTGCGTCTCGTCCAGCCCCCAGCGCACGCCGGCGGCGGCGATCCAGTTCTGCAGCAAAGGCAGGTCGCCTTCGGGCTGCAGCCCGAGGCGCCGCGCCACCGCGGGCACTTCCAGCAGGCCGAGCAACTCGGTCGCGGTGAAGCGCTGCTGCGGCGCGCGCAGCACCCACTCCAGCGCCGCCAGCAGCGGGTTGTGCGCGCGCTCGCGCTGGTCGGCGATGCCCCAGGGGATGAAGCGCGCATCGCCGCGCGCATGCTGGCCGAACACCGAGCGGATGGCCGGCGCGAAGGCGTCGATGTCGGGCACCATCACCACGATGTCGCGGGGCGCGAGTTCTGCGCGCGCGCTGCGCCTGCCGGCCTGGGGCGGCCGCGCCAGCAGCTCGAGCAGCTGGTCGTGCAGCACCTCCACCTCGCGCTGCGCGCTGTGCGCCTGGTGGAAGACGATCGAGCGGTCGTGCGGCGCGATGGCGGCATGCTCGTGCTCGGCCAGCGGCACGAGCTCGCGGATGTGCGCCTGCACCTGCTGCAGCAGCGTCTGCGCGGGCTCGCCTTCGTCGAAGAGGTCGATGCGCGGCAGCGCGAAGCGCTCGCGCGCCAGCTGCGCGTCGTCGTAGGCGTCGAGCTGGCGGATGAAGTCGCGGCTCTGCCGGCCCCACGCGGCCAGCAGCGGGTGGCCGTGCGCCTGCAGCGCTTCGAGCGGCAGCGCGCCGAGGTCGCGCCCGCCGCGGTGCGCATGGCGGCGCCGCTCGGCGCGCAGCAGTTCGCGGCCTTCGATCAGGTCGGCCCAGTGGTGGCGGCATGGGTTGGGCACGGCCAGCAGCACCTGGCTCACGCGTGCCAGCGCGGCCACGGCCTCGAGCGTCTGCGTGGGCACGTGCGTGGTGCCGAAGATCACGACGCGGCGCGGCGTGCCGGCGGGCGGCCGTGCTTCGCCGCCAGCCTGCGGCGCGGGAGAAGCGGCGAGCGCGGCCATGACGCGCTCGTGCAGCGCCGGCCGCGTCGCCTGGCGGTCGGCGTCGTCCAGCGTCGCGACGACGGCGCGCCAGAGCGCCGGCTGCCAACCTTGCCCGTCGGGCACGGGCACGCTGGCGCCGGTGGGTGCGCGCAGCATGTCGCGGCCGCGGCGCCGACCGTCGGGCCCGTCGGACTGCCCGTCGCGTTGCCAATCCCGCAACCAGTCGCTGCGATAGACCTGATATTGGTCGAAGAGATCGCCCAGGCGCTGCGCGAGCTGCAGCCGGCGCAGCGGGTCGCCGGGGTGGATCGGGTCGCCTGGCTCATGATCACGGCCCGTCAGGAAGCCGGCCACCGGCGCGAACACCGGCTCGGCCATCAGGCCCGGCAGCAGGCGCATCAGTCGCCACGTGAGCGGCAGCTTGTCGAGCGGCGCCACCACCGGCACGGTTTCTCGCCCGAGCACCGCGCGGTAGGTGCGCCAGATGAAGCGCGCGGGCAGCTCCACGCGCGCCGCCGCGCACACGCCGTGCGCCGCCGCCAGCTCGGTCTTCACCCACTCGGCCATGCCGTTGCTCTGCACGAGCAGCGTCTCTTCCTCGAGCGGCGCGAGCGGGTGGCGCATCAACCACTCGAACACCGCCGCGGCCAAGTCTTCGAGCCGGTTGCCGTGCAGCACCAGCAGGCCGGGGGTGAGGGCGTCGGCAGGGGGCTTCATGCGTGGGTCGGCGGCAGGCACCTGCGCAGCATGCCGGGGCGCTGGCTCACGGGGCGAGCCAGCGGCCAGCGACGCTCGTGCGCTCAGTTCTGTGATCCGTCCCTCCCGACGGCGGGGAGTTTAGGCGGCGCACGTCCGAGAAGGCCGAGAAGGCCGAGAAGGCCGGCCGAAGCCACTGCACGGCCACCGGAACAGCCTTCTCGCGCAACATGGTGCCCGGTGTCGATTCCGTCCCGCCTCGTTCGTCGTCTCTTGAAAGTCAGAAGCCGAGGGCGGCGCGGGCCGCATGCCATGCCATGGAGATCCGATGAGTTCGACTGACCCACCCACCGTCACCCCTGCCGATGTTCCCGGCGGCGCGCCGCGCCGCCCGCTGTGGCGCGAGCTCGGCGACGCGATTCGCGGCACCGGCGCGGACTACACCAAGATCCCCCTGCGGCGCGCCGTGTTCCTGCTCGCGGTGCCGATGGTGCTGGAGCTCGTGCTCGAGTCGACCTTCGCTGTCGTCGACATCTGGTTCGTCGCCAAGCTCGGCCCCTCGGCGGTGGCGACGGTCGGGCTGACCGAGACCTTCCTGTTCCTGCTCTACGCCATCGGCATCGGCCTCGCGATGGCGGTGACGGCGGTCGTCGCACGGCGCGTCGGCGAAGGCAATCGCGAGGCCGCGGCGGTGAGCGCGGCGCAGGCGTTCTGGACCGCGGTGCTCGTGTCGCTGCCGTTCGCGGCCGTGGGCATCGTCTGGGCGCGCGAGCTGCTGCAGCTGATGGGTGCCGACGCGTGGACGCTCACGCACGGCGCGCGCTACCTGCAGTGGATGCTCGGCGGCAACATCGTCATCATGCTGCTGTTCGTCTGCAACGCGATCTTCCGCGGTGCCGGCGACGCGGCGGTGGCGATGCGCGTGCTGTGGGTGGCCAACGGCCTGAACATCGTGCTCGACCCGATCCTGATCTTCGGCTTCGGGCCGGTGCCGGCGCTCGGCGTCGAGGGTGCGGCGATCGCCACCGTCATCGGCCGCGGCACCGGCGTGGCGATGCAGCTGTGGGTCTTGCTGCGCGGCAGCCGGCACATCCGCGTCGCCACCTCGCAGCTCGCGCTCGAGGCGACCACGCTGTGGAACATCGTGCGCACGTCGCTCGGCGGCATCGGTCAGATGATCGTGGCCATGACGGCGTGGATCTTTCTCATGCGCATCCTGGCCGCCATCGGCAGCGAGGCCGTGGCCGGCGCGACGATCGCCATCCGCCTGATGATGTTCACGCTGATGCCGGCCTGGGGCATGTCCAACGCCGCGGCGACGCTGGTCGGCCAGAACCTCGGCGCCGGCGAGCCCGGCCGCGCCGAGGCTTCGGTGTGGCGCATCGGCTGGTACAACATGGTCTTCACCGCGGCGGTGTCGGTGCTGTTCTTCCTGATCCCGCGCCAGCTGATCGGCATCTTCACCGACGAGCGTGCGGTCATCGACATCGGCGCCGAGTGGCTGCGCATCCTCTCGTATTCGTACTTCGTCTACGGCTGGTGGATGGTCTCGGTGCAGGCCTTCAACGGCGCCGGCGACACGGTGACGCCGACGAAGATCAACCTCGTGTTCTTCTGGCTGATCCAGATCCCGCTGGCGTGGCTTCTCGCGCTGCAACTCGACCTGCAGGCCACCGGCGTCTTCTGGGCCGTGTTCGTCTCCGAGACCTCGGTGGGGCTGTTCACGCTGTGGCTGTTCAGCCGGGGGGCGTGGAAGACGGCGCGGGTTTGAGGGGGGTGATCCGTGGCGGCGACCGCCTGGAGCGTAACGGCCGTCGAGCGAGGGATCTCGTTCATCGTCGCCAGGAACGCGTCGCGCCGCGTGGCTCGGCGGTACTGCTCGAATCCGGCGGCAACCTGTTGGGTCAATCGTGGCTACTGTCTGCTTCTTCCGCCGCGCCCGGAGGTTTCGTCGCCTCGGACAGCGGCCAGCAAGGCATTTAATGGGGCGAATTCGGCCAGCTGCGTGCGGTAGCTGACGCCGAGCCGAATTGCCCACAAGTCTTGCGCGGTGGGGATGCGCTTCAGGCCGTGTGCCTTGGCCTGCGGCGCGAGGAGTTCGGCCAGGAAGGTGACGCTGTCCGACTCGCCTACCGCGGCGAGTAAGGTTTCGAGCGAGCTCGACTGCAACCGCATCGTCGGCACCGAATAACCGTGCGCCGCGAACATCGCCTTGGTCTGCCGCTGCCACGCCGTGTCATCCACGAAGCCGACGACTTCCGCCTTGGACAATTCATTGAGGGTTACCGGGCGGCGACGATTCACCAACGGATGCGCGGCCCGCGCGAAGATCATCATCTGCGTCGCGGGCAATTCGATCGTCGTATAGCCTGCCGGCAACGGCTGCTGCGACAACGACGCGACGACGATGTCGAGCTCGCCATCCAGCAGCCGCGGCAGTAAATCGTCAGCCACACCGACGCGGACCGTCAGCGTGAGCCTGGGAAAATCTTGCCGAAGTGCCGCCACCAACGCCGGCGCCCGGGTCGCGCTCCACACGATGCCGGCGCCGATGCGCAGCGTTCCCCCTTCGCCGCCGCGCAGCATGCCGATTTCCATCTCGATGTAGCGAGCGCTGTTGACGATCTGCAGCGCGTGCCGGCGCAATATGTGCGCGGCGGGCGTCGGCACCATGCCGTCCGGAGCGCGCTCGAACAGGCTTACGCCGAAGGCCGACTCAAGCAACTTCAGGCTCTTCGTCAGCGCGGGCTGTGTCACGCCGCACTGCGTGGCGGCTCTCCGAAGGCTGCCCGCTTCGCAGATGGCTAGAAAGTGCTCAAGGTGCCGGGAGTACAGCAGTCGCATCGGCGGCTTACCAAAGGTTATCGGAACATGAAATTCTATGACTGGCGGTCATCGCCCCGCCAGCCTAGAGTGCGCTTCGCCGATCCCAAGGCCCCGCGATGAAGCTGATCTACGTCCTGTTCGACTCGCTCGTCCGCAACGCCCTGGGCGCCTACGGCGGGCGCTGGATCCCGACACCGAACTTCGACCGTTTCGCAGCGCGCGCAGTGACGTTCGACAACCACTGGGTGGGCAGCCTGCCGTGCATGCCTGCCCGGCGAGAGATGCACACGGGCCGCTACAACTTCCTGCACCGCGGTTGGGGGCCGCTAGAACCGTTCGACCGTTCGGTCTTCGAGCGCCTGGGCCGCGAAGGCGTGTACACGCACCTTGTCAGCGACCACTTCCACTATTTCGAAGATGGCGGCGCCACCTATCACCAGCGCTATGCCTCGTGGGACTTCATTCGCGGCCAGGAAAACGACAAGTGGAAGGCGATGGTCGAGCCGCCCATCGAGCGCTTCAAGAAGATGTACGACCCGCGCAACTACACCTTGCCGGAAGACCGCAAACGGATGATGCACTGCATCACCCGCGAGTTCGTCAAGGACGAAGCCGACTTTCCCTGCGTGAAGTGCTTCCGCGGTGGTCTCGAGTTTCTGGATCAGAACCGCACCGCCAACGACTGGCTGCTGCAGATCGAATGCTTCGACCCGCACGAGCCGTTCTATGCGCCCGAGCGCTTCCGCACCGCGGCCGGCGTCGACGAAAGCCATCCGGTGCTGGACTGGCCGCGCTACGACGCCGTGGTCGAAGACGTCTACGCCTGCGAGCAGATGCGCGCCAATTTCGCTGGCCTCGTGCGCATGTGCGACCACTACTTCGGCGAACTGCTCGACTACATGGACCGGCACGCGATGTGGGAGGACACCGCGCTCGTGCTGACCACCGACCACGGCTTCCTGCTGTCCGAGCACGACTGGTGGGGCAAATGCCGGATGCCCTTCTACAACGAGGTCGCGCACATCCCGCTGATGGTCTACACGCCGGGGGCGGCCGCCCAAGCGGGCCGCCGCTGCACGAGCCTGACGCAGACGATCGACCTCGCGCCCACGTTGCTCGACTACTTCGGCCGCGGGCCGGATGCCGAAATCACCGGCGCCTCGCTGCTGCCTCTGCTGGCACATGACGAAGCGCTTCGCGACGTGGCGTTGTACGGCATCTTCGGCGGCAGCCTGAACGTGACCGACGGCCGCTACACCTACTTCCACTATCCGCGTGATCTGTCGGGCGATGGGCTCTACGAATACACGCTGATGCCGACGCACATGAACCGCATGTTCCCCGTCGAGCAGCTGCGCGGGCTGGCGCTGGGGCGCGCGTTCGACTTCACGCAAGGGGTGCGGCCGCTTCGCATTCCCGCCCTCCGCGAGGGCGAGCGCCCCGAGCTGAACGGCGGCTTTCTGGACACACGCAGCATGCTGTTCGATCTGCGCGACGACTACGCACAGAACCGCCCCATCGATGCCCCCGAGGTCGTCGCTCGGCTGAAGGCCGCTGCCACCGCCGTGCTGGCACGCCATGACGTGCCGGCCGAGGTGTACGAGCGCTACGTCCTCGAGCCGCTCGCGGACTGACGCAGTGCTTCCGATCCACGAACAACCAGGAGACCAGATGCCGACATTCACTCGCCGTTCCGCTGCCCTCGCCCTTGCGCTGTCTGCTGCCGTCGGCTCGTTGCCGGTGCGCGCGGCCGAGCAGGTGCGCATCATCATGCCGTTCGCCGCCGGCGGCGCCAGCGACGTGCTTGCACGGATGGTGGCTGAGCGCATGCAACGCAGCACCGGCAACACCGTCGTCGTCGAGAACATCGTCGGCGCCAACGGCAACATCGGCGCCGCCGCCGCAGCCCGCGCCGCGGCCGACGGCCGCACCCTGCTCATCACGTCGGAGGCGTACACGACGGTCAACCCGCTGCTGTTCAAGGACTCGCTGGGATACACGCCGGCGGACCTGGAGCCGCTGTCGATCCTGGCCATCCAGCCGGCGGTGTTGACCGTCAAGGCCGGCAGCCCGATCAAGAACTACGCCGACTTCATACAGAAGGCACGCACGTCTGGCGTCACCTACTCGTCGGCGGGCGTCGGCGCGACCAGCCACCTGGCCACGCAGTATCTGGCTTCGCTGGTGGGCGGGCTGAAGCTGACGCACGTTCCGTACAAGGGTGGCGCGCCAGCCATCAACGCGGTGCTCGCAGGCGACGTGGATGCGGGCTTCATCGTCTCGGGCAACGTCATCCCGCACCTGACGGCCGGCAAGCTCTCCGCGCTCGCCATCGCCAGTGGCAAACGCCTCGCGCAGATGCCCAACGTGCCCACCGTCGAAGAGCTCGAGAAGCGCGAGTTCACGGTCGAAAACGCGGTCGTGCTGCTGGTGCCGTCCCGCACGCCGCAGGACGTGAAGGACCGCATCGCCGCCGAGTCGCGCAAGGCGGTCGACACGCCTGAGGTCGGTGCCTATCTGGACAAGAACGGCTACCTGAAGGTCAACTCCAGCGGCGCCGAGGCGCAGCGCTGGCTGTCGAGCGAGAAGAAGCGCTGGACCGAGTTGATCACCGTCAAGAACATCGCGCGGGAGTGAGCGTGGCCGGGCGCCCGCACATCGTGATGATCGTGGCCGACGACCTCGGCTACGCCGACCTCGGCTGTTACGGCCAGTTCGACTTCGCGACCCCTGCTCTCGACCGTCTCGCGCGCGAAGGCGTGCGCATGACGCAGGGCTACGCGAACTCGTGCCTGTGCACGAACACCCGCGTCGCCTTGATCACCGGACGCTGGCAATACCGCTGCCCGCTCGGCATCGCCGAGCCGTTGCGGCACGCCGACCGCTACCAGCCCGGGATGCACCTACCGCCGGGCGTGCCGACTCTGCCGTCGCTGCTGCGTGACGCCGGCTACGCCACGGCGCTGGTCGGCAAGTGGCATCTCGGCGCCGTGCCGGAGCACGGGCCGCTGCGGCACGGCTACGAGACCTTTTTCGGCATTTCCGGAGGGCATGCGGGCTACTTCACGCACCTCGGCGAAGGCGGCGACCCCGACCTGTACGAGGGCGAAGCCACGATTGAGCGCGAGGGCTACCTGACCGACTTGCTGTCGGGCCGCGCCGTGGACCTTGTCCGCGACCGCGCGCAGGGCGAGCAGCCGTTCTTCCTCAGCCTGCACTACACCGCGCCGCACTTTCCTTGGTCGGCACCGTCGGATGCAGAAGCCTCTCGGGCGCGTGAGCTGAAGGTCGCCGCGAAGCACCTGTCGCACGACGGCGGTTCCCCGCGCATCTACGCCGAGATGGTGACGACGATGGACGCCGGCATCGGCCGCGTGCTCGACGCGCTGCGCGACGCCGGCGTCGAGCGCGACACGCTCGTCATCTTCACCAGCGACAACGGCGGCGAGCGCTACTCGAACATGTGGCCGTTTGTCGGCCGCAAGCGCGATCTGCTCGAAGGCGGACTGCGTGTGCCGTTGCTCGCGCGCTGGCCGGCGCGCATCGCGCCTCATCAAGTGTCGGCGCAGATAGCGATCTCGATGGACCTGGCCACGACTTGTCTGGCCGCCGCCGGCGTGGAGGTGCCCGCCGACACGCCGCACGACGGCATCGACCTGCTGCCGCAATGGGCCGATGGCGCAGCCGACGTGGAGCGCCAGCTCTACTGGCGCATGCGCGATCCCGAGCAGCGGGCGCTGCGCGACGGGCGATGGAAGTACCTGCTGATCGACGGCCGCGAGTATCTATTCGACCTCGAGGCCGACTGGCGCGAGCGCTGCGACTTCGCAGCCGATCAGCCGGAGCGCCTGGCGCGGATGCGCGAGCAATGGCAGAACTGGAGCGACACGATGCTGCCGATGCCGCAGGCGGTGCCCGGCGGGCGGCTGATCGATCTGGGGTCGATGCGCTGGTAGCGCGGCCACCGCAGCCACGTACCCCTACAAACAAACTCGGAGACGACATGAAACCTGCGAACCAGCGCGCGTTCTGGTCATTGGCAGCTGCCGCAGTCACCGCCCTGGTGGCCTGCGGCGGCGGTGACGAGCCAGCCGATCAGCCCGCATCGTCGTACGTCGCGACGATCCTGAACTTCATCAGCCCGGACCCCCTGAGCGGCGAGAACGGGTTGCCCACCTCGCCTGCGATCACCAACAACTACGGGGGCATCAATCTCGTCATGGACGTCGATGGCGACGCCGTCGAGGCCACACGCGAGAACGACATCCGATTCTTCGAAGGTGCGTACTACCTCTACGGGACGTCGCAGTCATGCGGCTCGTTCGACTACTCGCCGGTGGTCTCGATGGCCCCGCTGTCGAACACCACGCCGGCATCGCGCTACCGCTACTGCGGCCTCGCGATCTACAAGTCCGACGACCTGATGCACTGGAAGCTGGCCGCCCGCGTGCTGCCGCAGGACCCCAGCACCGGCAAGGTCTACGCCGTTAAGAAGCCGCGAGTCGTCTACGCGCCATCGACGAGGGACTACGTCATGTGGGTGCACGACAAGGGCTCGGAAGGCGACGGCACGCCGCGCATCAAGATCATGACCGCATCGACACCGATCGGACCGTGGAGCGCGCCCACGAGTCCGGTCAACTCGATGACCGTCGACGAGGCCGACCTGTATCCGGACATGAGCATCAACGTCGGCCCCGACGGCAGCGCCTGGATGGCCACCTCGCACGGGGCGTTCAACGGCGGCTCCGACGCGGTCAACTTGTGGCGCCTCACCGACGACCGCAGGGGCGTGGCCGCGAAGTCGGTGATGCAACCCGACACCGGCAATCTGTTCGGCGGCATCGGCCTCAGCTACCACAACGGCTGGTGGTATCTCACCGGCACGCCGATCTGCGGCAACTGCATTGCGGCGCGATTCGGTTACGCGATGGCGCGCGACCCGTTCGGCCCCTGGATCAGCCCGGCCAGCGGATCGAACGCCTCGCCGGTCGTGGTGACGACGCTGTCGACGACCTCCGGCAACGCCCAGCCGGTAGGCGCAGTGATGCTGCCCGACCGCAACGGCAACACCAACGTGCTGGTCACGCTCGCACGCTACCGCTCTAGCGCGACGGCCGCGCCGGGGACGACGCTCTCGCAATCGGGCGACGACAACTTCGCGCTGGCCGGGCTGTTCATGGTGCCGCTGACCTACGACTCTTCGGGCCAGATCCTGCCGCTCGACATCCAGCCCACCTACTCGTTCCCGATCGCGAATCCGAAGGCGGCGGAAGCGCCGACGCCGTACCAGGCCCAACTCGCGATCTCATCTACGGGTTCGGTGTCGCAGACGTGGACCGTGGCTGCCGGAAGCGCGCCGATCGCCAGCCTGATGCCCTCTGTCTTTCAACGCACGCCCGACAGCAGCCGTGGCAACAATCGCTCGCCGGTGAATGCGCCCATGCTCGACGCGCCGCTGCGCGCCACCCTTGAGTTGCCCGATGGGCAGATCTACAGCTGGAGCATCGACCCGCACAACGTTGCCTGGGCCCCGCACCGGGTACCGCTCAACCTGCCCACGCCGTTCACCGGCGGCGGCCGAATCAAGCTCACGCTGTCGACGAGTGCCACCAACGGTTCGTATGGCGTGGCTGTCGGTCCGAGCACGTTGACCGACGGCCAGTACGCAGTGACGTCGAGCGGGGTCTCGAAAGGCTACCCATCCGCGGGCATGTACATCGGCATCTCGTCCACCGCTGCCGCGGGGCCGACCATTACCGCTCAGCCGCGCAGCGTGACGGCGAGTGCCGGCACAGAAGTGGGCTTTGCAGTCATGACCGACGGTGTCGGCGTCGGTTACCAGTGGCAGCGCAATGGCGTCGACATTCCATCGCCCAGTGGCTTGGCGAACGAGGCCACCGCACCGTCGTTGCGGCTGAGCAACGTGACGGCCGCCGATGCCGGCGTATACACGGTGATCGTCTCGAATCCGGTTGGCACCGTCACGTCAATCCCG
The DNA here is from genome assembly GCA_016223165.1 of Burkholderiales bacterium. Taxonomy (GTDB): domain Bacteria; phylum Pseudomonadota; class Gammaproteobacteria; order Burkholderiales; family Burkholderiaceae_C; genus Rubrivivax. The sequence goes on along the minus strand of JACRPO010000009.1, from coordinate 151,859 downwards.
GTGCAGCTGGTCGTCAATCCCTGAAGGTTGTCGGCCGAGCATCCGGGGCCGAGCCCTACCACCATCGGCCGTGTCTACCGGGGCGCGACGCGGCGGTCCGCCATGCCGTCCGCCGCTCAGTCGATCTTCCACACGTACTCGACCACCGCGACGCCGCCGGCGGCCTGGCCCTGCTTGTCCAGGCCGGGCTTGAAGCGGCACTTGGAGAGCGCGCCGATCGCCGCCTGGTCCAGCATCCGGTGTTCACGCGTCGGGCCGGCCGATCGCTCGACTTCGGCTCGGGTCATCATGCCGCTGGCGTCGACGGTGAAGCGGATGCGGCTCGTGCCCGTGGCCTCCGCGCGCAACGCAGCGGTGGGGTAGTCGGGCTTGTCGCAGGTGCCGGCCTCGAGGCGCGCCTGCACGGCAAGCGGCGTGGCGGCGGCCATCGTCGCCGGCGGCGGCTCGGTCACCGCGGTGACCTCCGGCGGCGGGACGATCAACGGCGGTGGTGGCGCGGCGGGCCTGGGCGGCGCCGGCAGCTTCGGCGCCGGCGCCGGCGGTGCACGCACCTCCTCGACGATGCTCACTTCGATCGGGTTGCGGAGCACCTCCACCACCCGATCTGCCAGGCCGTGGAACAGCGCCCAGCCGAGCAGCGCATGGAACAGCACGACAGCCGCCCATCCGGCAAGCCTGTTGCCGGCGAGGGGTGGGCGTTCTGCGTAGGGCATGGTGTTGCGCGTTCGGTGCCGTGCCGGCCCGTCGCGGCACCCAACCCAGGTGGCCCGCGGCGGTCTTGCGGAGATCCGCGCTGGCGCCTTTATACGCCCACTGCGCCGCTCATCAAGCCGCGCTGCCGGGCGACCGCGTCGACTTCGCGGGTGCGCCGCGGCCGGCCGCCTGGTTCAGCGCCACGGCGGCGCGGATGAGCGCCTTCAGCGCCTTCTCGTCCACCTTCGCGCCTTCATGAAAGTCGATGGCGCGCCGGACGTTGCCTTCGAGGCTCGAGTTGAAGAGGCCCGTGGGGTCGGGCAGCGAGGCGCCCTTGGCGAAGGTCATCTTCACCACGCTCTTGTACGACTCGCCGGTGCAGATCAGGCCGTCGTGCGACCAGACGGGGTTGCCCCACTTCCACTCCTCGAGCACTTCGGGGTCGGCCGCCCGGACGAGGGCACGCAGCCGCGCTAGCATCGCGCCGCGCCAGCCGGGGAGCCCGGCGATCCGCGCGTCGATGAGTGCGGAGGCGTTGCCCGTCGCGGCGTTCGTGTCGGCGGTCCGCTTCATCATGAGCGGCGCGCCTCGATCATCTTCCAGCCGTTGCCCGAAGGGTCGCGGAAGCCGGCGTCGACGTTGCCGTAGCGCTCCACCGGCTCCTGCGTGAACTCGACGCCGCGCGCGAGCAGGCGCTCGTAGGCGGTGCGGCAGTCGTCCACGCTCAGCACCAGTGGCGGCATCGCGCCCTTGGCGACGACGGCGCGCAACGCCTGCGCCGTGGCCGGGTCGTGCACCGGCGGCCCCGGCGTGAACAGGCCGAGCTGGAACCACGGCTGCTCCGGCCACTGCACGGTCAGCCAGCGATAGTCGCCGTTGCGCACGTCGGTGTGGACGCGGAAACCGAGCTTGTCGACGTAGAACGCGAGCGCCTCGTCCTGGTCGCGCACGTACAGGCCGACCACCTGAACGGCCCCTTGAATGCCCTGGCTCATCGAACCTCCTTGTTGCCCAAGGCGCCGGTTGTATCGCCCTCCTGCCGGCGCCGCTTCTCCGAAACTGCGGTGCGCAGGTCGGGGCGGTGCGCGGCGCTGACGATGCAGGCGGGCACGCGGCCGAGTTCCGCCGCCGCGGCGCGGGCGCGCGCACGCACGGCGCTCGGGCTCTCGCCGGTGACGTCGCGAAAGGTGCGCCCGAAGGTCCCCAGGCTCTCCCAGCCCGTCTGGAAGGCGATCTCGGTGATGGCGAGCTCGGTATCGCGCAGCAGCGCCGTCGCCCGCTCGATGCGCCGCGTCAGCAGGTAGCGGTGCGGCGGCACGCCGAAGGCCTGCTTGAAGGCGCGCGCGAAGTGCGCCTCGCTGGCACCGCTGAAGCCGCTCACGCGCGCCAGCCGCGGCACGGGCCAGGCCTCGTGCGAGGCGGCATCCATGCGGTCCTTGGCGCGCAGCAGGCGGCGCAACACGCCGGGGTCCTGGTTCGCGGGGTCTGCGCTCATGGCGTCTGCAATCGACTGGCTGCCGACGACCACGAAATCGTCGGCGGTGCGGTGCACGCATTCACGGTGCGAGAGCGTACCGGAAGGTCGCAGGCCGGGCGCCGCCGTCGTTCGCAGACCTGCCACCTGGTCGGACCGGGCGAACAGAGCAGCGAGAATCCGTGCAACGGACTTCCAGACCCCACCCACGCCATGTCCTTCATCGCCTTCCTGCTCGCCGCCGTCGTCCTGGCCGTCACGCCGGGCCCCGGCATTGCCTACGTCGTGGCACGCACCGTCGCAGGCGGGCGTTCCGAGGGGCTGGCCTCGTGCATCGGCACCGGCCTCGGCGGCATGCTGCACGTGTTTGCCGCCGCGCTCGGCCTGTCGCTGCTGGTGGCGCAGTCGGCGGTGGCGTTCAACGTCGTCAAGTACCTGGGCGCGGCCTATCTCGTCTACCTGGGCATCCGCATGCTGATGCGCAAGACCGAGTCGTTCGCCGTCGAGGCCGTGCCTTCGCAAGGGGCGGCTTCGCGCGGCGCGAGGCGCGCGCTGTTCGAGGGCATCGTGGTCGAGGCGCTGAACGTCAAGACGGCGCTCTTCTTCCTCGCGTTCCTGCCGCAGTTCGCGTCAGCGAGCTCGCCCCTGGTGCCTCAACTCGTGTGGCTGGGCACCATCTGCGTGGTGCTCAACACGCTGGTGGATGTGGTGGTCGTGTTCATGGCGCAGCGGCTGCTGAAGTCCGGTGCCGCGCGTGCGGCGCGCGCGCGTTTGCTGACGCGCGTGTCCGGGGTGACGATGGTGAGCCTGGGCGCGTTCCTCGCGCTGGCGCGGCGCGAGGCCTAGGAGTGTGGGCGGCAGGAATCCAGGCCCGCGCCGGGGCGAGTCAGGGCGCCGGGCAAGGCGCACGCGAGGCGTGTGGCGGGCCCACACAACGAGCGTGCAACACCGCCCGGCACCCTGAATCGCCCCGGCCCTTCGGGTTGGAGCCGCATGGGGGCGCATGCGGCGTTGCGCCGCTTGCCCGGGCGGCCAGCCCGGGCTGCGCGGCGCGCCTTGCCTGCGCCCCCATGCGGCTCCAACGCGGGCCTGGATTTCTGCCGCCCACACTCCCAGCAGCCACGGGTGCATCGGCTGGCCGGCCGTCCCGGCTGGCCGCAGCCGCGGCGTAGACTGGTGCCACACCACAGTCCAAGTGCCTTGCTGCCATGAACGCGACCGTCCGCCTCTCCTTCGGCCCCACCGAGGTCATCTGCCATCTGCCGAAGGATGGCGCTGCCCAGCCGTTGGAAGACGCGCGGCGCTGGCTCGACGATCGCTTCGTGGCCTACGAGTGCGAACCGTTGCGCGCGCTCGGCAAGGTGCTCACGCGCGACAAGCTGATCGCGCTGGCCGAGGCCATCGGCGCCCAGGGATTCGAGGCCGACGAGGCCCTGCGCGCCGACTTCGCGCGCGCCGCCGCCACGATGCTTGGCAGCGAGTCAGTGCACATCGACGTCGACGGGCGGCAGGTGTCGTACTGAGCTCGTTCTGAGCGACGGTGGAGCGCCGGGGATGGCGCTCGTGCGATCCCGCGCCGCCGCCTTCTGGCGTGGCGAGCGGGTGTGGATGATTCGTTCACAGCTCTTCAGGGCCTGAGCAGCCCCACCAGCTCGCGCCACAGGCCGTGCCCGCCGCGACCCTCGCGCGCGGCCTCGTGCACGGCCATGCCGGGCTCGGCACAGACGACGTGGCAGTGATCGACATAGACGTTCTTCCTGCTCTTGCCCGACTCCACGCGGAACAGTGTGCCCACCACCCAGCCGACGACGCGCGCCTGCGAGACCGAGTTGCGTTGCGCGCTGGCGCGCGTGTAGGCGTGCTGCACGAGCAGGCCGGGCCCGCGCGCCGCGGCCACGGTGACGCGGCCGAGCACCAGCGTGCCGAGCTTGAGGCTGAAGATGCGCCGCACGCGCACCGAGCCCGACATGCCGGCGAAGCGGTCCCAGCGGAACGCCACCTCGGCGCCTTCGGGGATGGTCCAGCAGAAGAAGTTGGTGCCCGGCGTGGACTTCAGCGTCAGTGAAAGCGCCTCGTCGCCGGCTTCGATCTCCTTGAGGAACCAGCAGCCGTTGCGCAGGCGCGCCAGCGCCGCGCGCCAGGGCTGCGGCGGCAGCCACAGCGTGTTGGGTGCGGCGCCGTCGACGTCGAAGGCCGGCTTCATCAGCAGGCGGTCGTGGTGCAGCCGCATGTGCAGCTCGTCGCCTTCGGGTACGTCCAGCCGCACGGGCGCGGCCTGCTCGCCGAGCGGCTTCTCGCGCGGCGTGATGGTCATGAATGCGGCCTTGTTCTGCGCGAACAGCAGCCGCGCCAGCACGAGCAGGAAGGCGCGCGCAGCCACGAACAGCAGCGCCGCGTTGCCGAAGGCGGCCACGCCGGCGGCCGCGACGAGCGTCGCGTCGGCCTGCTCGCGCGCCAGGCGCGAGGCCTGCACCGCCTGGCCACGCAGGGCCGATTGCACGTCGCCCGAAGCGGCGGTGGCCGCCTGGTTGACGGAGCCGAGCGCTGCGCGCACGCGCTCGGCCAGCGCCGAGCGCGTGCGCTTGCGTGGCCGCTGGTAGGCCGCCTCGGCGGCGTCGAACGGAATGCTCGCCAGGCAGGCCAGTGGGTCGAAGAGGTGGCAGCGCGGTCGCTCGGGCATGCCGGGGAACTTGAACAGGCTATCCGGGAACACCTCGTCGTAGGCGCCGAGCACGCCCTTGTGCAGCTCGGCAGACATCTTCGCCACCGTGCCGCTCGTCTTGCGCGCTGCGCCGAGCGCCCGCTCCTCGAACGCCGCGAAGGCGCGTGCAAGCGCGATGTGCAGGTCTTCGCGCAGCGTGTCGCGTTCGGGGTCGCTGTTGCGCACGAGGCCTCGGCCCGAGGAGCCCGAGGGCCGCGCACACGACTCGGCATTGAGCGAGGGGCAGTAGATGCGCGCCTCGATGCGCCCGGCGACGGCGGCGCCGGCCCAGAAGTTGGCGGCCAGCACGAGCGCAAATGGGCTCCACAGCACCAGCGACCAGGCGAGCGCACGGCGCAGCGCCGGCTTGGGCGTGCTGCGCCAGATCTCGCGGTTGTCGAGCCAGCCGCGCGCCAGCACGCGCAGCACGAACAGCGCCAGCGTGCCGACGAACACCGGCTGCAGCGCCGCCAGCACGAGCGCGAGGCCGCCGCCCGTGAGGCGCGTGGCCGCCGATACCAGCGATGCGACCAGTGCCAGCCCGAGGAAGCCGAGCGTCACGCGATGGCCCACGCCCAGCGCTGCCACCACCGCCAGCACCAGCAGCGTGCTGGCGACCTGATAGGGCACCTCGACCCAGCGCGCGCGCTTGTCGTCGCGCCACAGCTCGTGCAGGCCGAGGCCCAGGCGCAGCTCCCACAGCGCTGCAGCGGGTGGGGGCGGCAGCGCGGCGACGATGCGCATGTAGCGCTCTTCGTCGGCCCGCAGCTGTGCGTGCTGCGGTGCGAGCTCCTTGCGCATGGCCTCGTGCACGGATGCCGATGACGCCGCCGATGGCGAGGCTGATGCTGATGGCGACGACGATGACAACCGCGAGGCCGATGACGCCGCGGCAGCGGCGATCGCCTCCAGCCGCTGGCGCTCCTGCCGGATGCGCATGAGCACGCGGCGTTCCGGGCGCGCCCACTCCTCCACCGCCTGCCACCTTGGCTGCATCGCGGCCGCGGCGTCGGGCAGCCTGGGCGGCAGGCGCGCCAGCAGCGCTGCGATGCGGCCGTCGGGTCCGTCGGGTGCGAGCAAGCGCTCGCTCGCCGCACGCTCGGCCTCGAGGGTGGGGTCGGGCGTCTCTTGCTCGATCCAGTGCAGCGGCCCCTCGGCCGCGCCGATGCGCGGTGCCGGAGTCAGCACCAGCGCGAGCAGCGGCAGCGTGGCCAGCCACAGCCAGCGCGGCCGCAACCGCCAGCCGACGACGCCGGCCGCCAGCAGCGCCGCGCCGAACAGCCAGCGGCTGCCGGCGAGGTCGACCCACGCCCAGCGGAAGCCCTCCACGCCGGGCAGCCAGGTGGTGGTCGGCAGCGTGTTCGTGATCAACGCGGGAACGACGCCGGCCAGGCATAGCAGCAGGAACAGGTCGCGCCGCCGCGGCCGGATCATCTCGAGGCCCACCAAGGCACACCTCCCCCTTGCTGGTCGAGCGCCGAGCATGCCCCATCAACGGGGCCGGGTCATCCGGGCATGTTCCCGGAGCGCTGCGATGATCGGCTGGCGCCGCTCAGTGGTAGTCCTCGGTGGCGTACTGCCGAAACGATGACGTCGGTGGTGCCGACGATTTCGAATAGTGCGACATGGCCCGTGCGACCAAACGGAATGATCAGCTCGCGCAGAAAGGGGCTCTGGCCCGCCTTGCGGCACGTGAAGGGCGAGGTTCTCAGGGTGGCGACACCCGCGCGAATCGCGACAAGTGCCTGTTCGGCCAGGTCCAAGTCCCCTATGGTTCGCCCAAGCTCCCGTTCGAGGCTCGATGCTCGAGTTGCTGCACTAGTAGTTGCTGCGTTAGCGTCAGCGCTTTGGCGCGGTCGGTACCTGGGGCACCGACCGCTGCGATGCTCGCACCCGTGGCCCCACCGCCGCTGAACTCATGCCAGCCCTGAATCTGTACGCGGCCTGCCTGGCCGCCATCTGCGCGCACAGCTTCTACACCGGCACCCGGCTCGCGCTGGCGGTGTCGGCGTTGCGCATGACGGACGCTCCGGCGACGGTGGGCGTCATCATGATGGCCTACGCCTTGCTGCCGGCCTTGCTGGCGCCGCGCATCGGGCGCGCGGCCGACCGGCATGGCGTGCGGGCGCTGCTGCACGGGTGCCTCTGGCTGCTGGTGGGCGCCGGTGCGGCCTTGTGGTGGTTGCCGCACGGCGCCGCCGTGCTGACCGCGGCCGCGGCGTTGGTGGGTCTGGGCTTCAACGCCTTCGCCGTCAGCATCCAGAAGCTGATCGGCGGCCTGCCGCCCACCGCGAAGCAGATCGACCTGTCGGCGGCGGAAAGGCGCAAGCGCAACTTCGGCACGCTGGCCACGGCGAGTTCCATCTCTTCGTTCGCCGGCCCGCTGCTGGCGGGCAGGGCGCTCGACCAGCTGGCGGCCGGGGCCGTGTTCGGATTGCTCGCCGTGCTGCCGATGCTGGCGTGGATGCTGAGCCTGGGCTGGCAGCTGCCGCCAGGCGCCGCGCCGGTCACCGCGCCCGCGCCGGCGCTGGCCGCGGTGGCGACGGTGGCGGGGGCTCCTGTACGCTCACCCCTGCTGACGCGGCCACTGTGGCCGCTGGCCGTGGCCACGGTGATGCTGACTGTGGCCGGCGACGCGTTGGGGTTTCTCACGCCCATCATCGGCCAGGCGCAGGGCTTCGCGGCCACCACGGTGGGCGGCATCGTCTCCGCCTTCGCGATGGGCTCCTTCGTGGTCAGGCTGGCCAGCAGGCTGTTCATCGCCAGGCTGCGCGAGTGGACGTACTTGAGCCTGACCCTGTTCGCCAGCGCCGCGATCCTCCTCTTGTACGCGCAGGTGTTGTCGGCGCCTGCGCTGACGGTGCTGTCGTTCGTGCTCGGGGCTTGGCTGGGCCTGGCGCAGCCGATGACGCAGTCGCTGCTGCACCAGTCGGTGCCCGAGCAGCGGGTGGGCGAGGCGCTGGGCGCACGCCTGGCCCTGGTGGGCACGGCGCAGGCAGCCGGCCCGCTGGTGTTCGGGCTCGGGGCGCAAGCCCTGGGCACCGGGCCGACGCTGGCGTTGGCCAGCCTGGCGCTGGCCATCAGCGGCGTGTACACGGTGCGCGCGGGGAAGGTGGCGGGGCGCTGAACCGACTTCGCCGAGTTGCCACCGCGCATCCATGAAATACGAACAAGCAGTGTTCGAATTTCATGGGCTGGATAGCGCCGCGTCGGCGCTGCTGCGGCAGGCCGGTGAGTCCTTGCTCGGTCGCCCTGGCACGCCAACCGCGCCAGGCGGCAGGTGAAATCGCTCAAGGTCTATGCCCGCGACAGCGGGCGGCAGCATGCGCTGATGGACGTGGCCACGCTCGAGCAACTGCTCGCGCACCCGCGCTGCGGCGCGAGCTGGGAGGGTTTTGCGCTGGAGCAGGCCTGCCGCCCGCATCAGCCTGCAGATCCGCCACGCTGTCGCTCCCCCCAGCGCCGCCCACAGCGGCACCGCCTCGATGCCAGGCGCCATCCTGAATTCCGGCATCTGCGGCAACAACCGCGGCCCGCCATGGTGACCGGCTTTCCGGCGTGCCGGCGAGGTGATACTTCGCCCTGGAATCCTGCGTCGATCGAGCCACTGGGGAGGAGCCCACTCGAATGAGCCCAAGTACCGAAGGCATTGTGTGCAGCCCGCTGGAACATGCGCCCCTGCATCTGGCCAGCGAGGTGCTGGCAAGCGGGGAATCCGCCCAGTGCCTGGTCAACCCGGAGCTCGGGCTGCGGTTTCCGATCCGCAACGGCATCCCGGTGTTCATCGAGGCGCACCAGATCACCGGCATCAACAGTCGCTTCCGCAAGATCTACGACGACTGGGCCCCGTTCTACGACCTGCTGAGCCGGGTCGGCCTGTATGTGCTGGGCGTGTCCGAGATCAAGTTGCGCCAGGACTTCGTCGCGAACCTGGAAATCAAGGCCGGTGACCGCGTTTTGGCGACCTCGGTCGGCACGGGTTCGGACCTGCAGTTCCTGCCGCGGGACTGCGAGTTCCACGGGCTCGACCAGTCGCCGGAGATGCTGAGGATCTGCCAGAGGAAGATGGGCCGGCAGGGCATCGGCGCCGAGCTGTTCGTCGGTCAGGCCGAGCACCTGCCGTTCAAGGACGGAAGCTTCGACATGGTCTACCAGATGGGAGGGATCAACTTCTTCAGCGACCAGGCCAAGGCCATCCGCGAGATGGTTCGCGTCGCGCGGGGCGGATCGAAGATCGTCATCATGGACGAGACCGAAAAGGTCGCGCGCAGGCTCGAGTCGGTCCCCGGCGTCAGGGCCTGGTTCAGGCACCAGCAGCGGCCGATCGTGCCGCCGACCGAATTGATCCCGCACGGCATGGAGCAGCTCGAGTACCGCGAGCTGTACAACGGGCAGGCTTGGTACCTGAGCTTCAGGACGCCGAATCATGCGCGTGCGTCGCGTTGAAGAAGCGACCTTGGAAGCGCATCGGCACTGACTAATTGACGAGCCCGTACTTCTGCGCGTTGCCGGCGACGATCGCCGCGGCCAGCACGCGCGGCACGTACTCGCGGGTCTCCTCCGGCAGGAGCTTGAGCCGGTAGAGGTGCCAGAAGTCGCGCTTGTCCTTGCGGAAGCCGCCGGGCTCGCGGGCCACCTGGCCGAGGGCTCGGCGCACGCCGTTTTCGCCGCGGTTGTAGCTGGCCAGGACGAGCATGAACGAGTCCTCGCCGAACTCCGAGAGCAGGCGGGCGAGGTAGGTGGCGGCGGCCTTGGTCTGCTTCTCGGGGTCGAGGCGCTCGTCCACGGTGCCGTTCACGGTGAGCCCGAGCGACTGCGCGGTCGTGGTCGTCATCTGCCACAGCCCGGTGGCGCCGGCCGGGCTCTGCGCGCCGGGGTCGAAGCCCGATTCGACCCAGGCGATATGGGCCATCTCCTCGGGCAGGCCGAGGGCGCCGAACTCCCTGGTGATCACCGGCCAGTAGCGCTGCTTGCGGCCGAACATCAGCCTGCGATTCCCTGCCGTCGCCAGCTCGTCGATATGGAACTGCAGCCGCTCGCGGAAGATGGGCGGGATGGCGTAGGTCGAGGCGTTGAACTTGACGAGGATCTTGCGGATCTCGCGATCGAGTTCGTCGCCGCCGGCCGCGAGCTGCGCCGCGCGCGCCTTGTCCTTGCGCTGCAGTTCCTCGAGCGTCGTCTGGGCCGAGCCGGCGAGGGCGACGAGGTTGTCTTCCAGGGCCGCGAGGCTCGCCGCGTCGGTCTCGGTCCGCATGCGTTCCTGCAGGCTCTGGATCTGGCGGTCGATGCCGGTCTTGGCGCTGACCAGCCGGTCGATCTCTCGCTGCTGGTAGAAGACCACCCCGCCCAGCACGCCGATGACCAGCAGCGCGACACCGCCCAGGCCGGCGACCACCCGGACCCACTTGCGGCGGGTGCGGCTGCGGACCACCTCGGTGACTTGGTTCATCGCCTCGGCGAGCAGGAACACCGTGTCGCCCGAGCGCTCGCCGCCCACCCGGGCCCGGCGTTCGGCCACCTTGCGCGCGGCCTCGTTGGCCACGCGGATGGCGCTGGTGTCCTGGGCGCCGTTGTTCAGCGCGGCGGCCATGCGCAGGGCGTCCTGCCGGGCGTCGTAGACGGGCTGCGATGCGCGGGGCGCGAGGGCGACGGTGTCGGCCTCGGCGTCGGTCGCCGTGGCGCCGGGCACGGCGGCGGGCTCGGCGGCGTCGATCTCCACCTCGGCCTCGGGCCCGCCGGGGAAGCCGAAGCCCACGCGGTCGCCCGACCTGAGCTCGTGCTTGCCGGTGATCTTGCGGCCGTTGACCAGGGTGCCGTTCTTCGAGCCGGTGTCGACGAGGAAGTAGGCGCCGCGCTCGAAGACGATCTGCGCGTGGTGCGTGGAGACGGTGGCGTCCTGCGCGCCCGCGAAGCGCAGCTCGGCGCTGGCGCTGCGCCCCACCCGCACCGGCTCGCGGCCGAAGCTCACGGTGGCGCCCCTGCGACTGCCCGAGACGATCTTGAGGCGGATCACCGTTGCTCCGTGTGCGGGGTCGGGGCGGCGATTCTAGGGGCCGCGTTCTTGCCCAGCTGCCGAGTGCATGCGTGCATCCGCACAGGGGCACGCGGCTGAGCGCTGCGCTTGGCGCTCGAGCGCTGGCGCGTCTGTTTCTCGCGTCTGCTTCTCGCGTCTGCTCCCACGGTCCGCCTGCACCGCCCACCTGAAGGGCCACGGCGCCCCCGGATCGCGGGTGGTGCGAGGGCGAAAGCGGTCGCGAGCCGATGGAAGAATTCCCGCTCCGCCGGCGCCCTGGGCCGGTCGGGCAACGAGGGAGGCATCGATGTTCGGAGGGTTCGCGGCGCGCCGGCGGCGCCTGGCCGCTGGCGCCGGTTTGGCGCTGCTGTTGGCCGCTTGCGGCGGTGGTGGAGGTGGCGGCGAAGGCGGCGGCGCGGCGACGCCGGCCGTGACCTTCGCGCCGGGCGGCCTGGTCGCCAACGTCCAGGCCGGCACTTCAGCCACGTTGACCGTGCGCGCGACCGCGACCGATGCCGCGCTGTTCTCGCGCCAGGTCTACGTTTTCGTCATCGACTCAGCGGGCGTGCTGCTGCCGTCGATCGAACTGGCGGCCGTGGACAGCCGCACTGTCTCTGCCACCCTGCACACGCAGCCGACGCTAGCCGTCGGCCGGCATGCGGGCGAGTTCAGCGTCAGGCTGTGCAACGACATCGCCTGTGCCTCGCAGGTGGCCGGCTCGCCCGTACCGCTGCCCTACGACCTGACCGTGACGCCGGCACCGTTGACGGCGGTGCCGCAGGCGAGCACCTCGTTCACCGTGCATCGTGGCGGCGCGCTCGCCACCACGGCGGTGGTGCAGGTCGGCGCGTCGACGACCACGGCCTGGACGGCCACGCCTTCGGCCGCGTGGATCCGCGTCACGCCGGGCAGCGGCAGCGGCCCGGGCCCGTTCAGCATCGGCCTGGACACGCCCGCGCTCGCCGAGGGGCGCCACGAGGGCGAGGTCGTGGTGCGCTCCAGCGACGGCCAGACGGTGCGCGTTGCCGTCAGCCTCGACGTGTTGGCCACGCAGTTCGTGCTGACCTCCGGCGTGCCGAGCTTCAGCGCGATCAATGGCGCGCCGATCGCCGCGCAGCCGCTCGGCTTTGCGCTCGACAACGGCGTGCCGAGCGCCTGGAGCGCGTCGACCACGGCCGACTGGCTGCTGGCCACGCCCACGAGCGGCACCACGCCGTCGACCATCTCGCTGCAGCCCGATCCCGCGCGGGGCCTCCTCGCCAGCGGCAACCACCAGGCCGACCTCGTGCTGGCTTCCGCCGGCGTGCCCAGCCGCAACGTGACGACGCAGCTCGCGCTTTCGCCGGCGACGCTGTCGACGCCCACGCCGACGCTGACGCTGGGTGGCCCCAAGGGCCGCGACACCGGCCCCGTGCAGGCCTCGGTGAGCCTGAACACCGGCGCCAATGCCTGGCCGTTCACGCTGTCGGCGCTGCCGGCCTGGCTCGGCAGCTCGACCGGCACGGGGGCCGTGGCGCAGTCGGGCGCATCGCTGTCATTCGCACCGCAGCTCGCCGCGGCCACGCCGGGCTCGACGAGCGCCACGGTGACGATGACGGCGCGCGTCAACGGCGACACCGTGGCGCTGCCGCTGACGGTGAACCTGAACCTCGACCAGCGCCGCCTGCTGCCTTCGCAGTGGGGCGTCGGCCTGGCGGCCACGCCCACCGGCGCGGCGCTGACGCGCACGCTGACCATTCGCGACAACTTCGGCGGCACGCTGGCCTGGACGGCCAGCTCGAGCGCGCCGTGGCTGAGCGTCACCGCCAGCGGCAGCACGGGAGGTGCTTCGACGTTGACGCTCAGCGCGGACCCCGCCGCCCTGGCCAACGGCTCGCTCAACACCGCGACCGTGACCGTGAGCACGGCCACCCCGGGGGTGCAGCCCGCGCAGGTGCGCGTGGCGCTGTGGAAGAACGACGCCGGCCTCGGCGCCACCGCCAAGCTCGGCATCAGCTACGGCTGGCTGGTGGCCGATGCGATCCGGCCCTACGTCTACGCCCACGACGGCGGCACCTCGATCGACGTCTATCACGGCTACTCGGCCCAGAAGATCGCGACCATCGCCAATGTCGGCTCCGCGCTCGGCCAGATGGCCGTCTCGCCCGACGGCAGCCTGCTGTACGCGCTGGACACGGCCACGCGCACGCTCGCCGTGGTGGACCTGGCGACGCAGACGCGCACGGGTGCCTGGCCGCTGGACTTCGCGGTCAACTCGTTCAGCGGCCTGCAGGTCGCGCGCCCCAACGGCGTCGACGTCGTCCTGGTGGGCGATGGCACGGCCTACGTCGATGGTCGCCGCGTGCTGGGCGAGGGCACGGGGCCGATGGGCGCGGTCATCGCGGCCACGGCCGACGGCCTGCGCGCCTTCAACCTGGGTGGCTCGCGGCACGCGCTCGACTACTCGGCGATGGCGGGCGGCACGATGTTCGCCACATTGATGAGCTTCGTCGACGTGCGTTCCGGCGGCAACCCGCAGGACATCGCCGTCTCGCGCGACGGCAGCCGCATCTACGGCGCCTCGGGGGGCGGCACCGACGGCGGCTACAAGTGCGGCGTGGCCGACGGCGCCACCGGCAGTTTCATCGGCGCGCTGCCGGGCGGCGACGCCTACCCCAACAACGTGGAGGTCACCAGCGACGGCCGCCCCATCTGCGGCATCTCGGGTTGGTATGCCACCTACGACTTCTGGCTCTACACCCCGGCCGGCGCCCTGCTGCAGGGCTACAAGGTGGCCGGCTACGCCAAGGCGCTGAAGGCTGCGCAGCTCGTCGTGCTGCCCGACGGCCTGGTGGTCGTGACGCTCACCGACGACCCGCTGATCGCGTTCGTGCCGATCGGCGCCCCGTAGCCGCGGCGCCCTCCGACTGCTGCTGCGCCGCCGTCGCCTTTTCGACACCTGGCCTTCGCGTGAGCGGCGCGGGTCATGGGGGCGACGAGCGGCTGCGCGACCACATGCGCCCGATCTCCCCCCGGCCCGGGAACGGCATCGCCAGCGCCATGACGGCGACGGCGACGACGAGGCCCAACAGCAGCGACCACCAGGGGCCGGACTCGCCGGCGCGCAGGCGCGCGGCCACTTCGTCGAGGCCGCGTCGCAGCGGCTCGCTGTCCTTGACGACACTGTCCTCGGCCTCTCGCGCCGCCAGCAGCCCTTGCAGGTTGCCGAGGACGACGCCGGCGTCGCGGCGCAACTGCTCGTACTGCGCGAGCAGCTGCTGCAGCAGCGCGCGCGCCTGTGCGTCGCGCGTGCCGGGCAGGCGCAGCTCGGGGTTGCCGTTGGCGACGCCCTGCGCGATCTCCTTGAAGGTGTTGAGGTCCTTGCCGAGCAGCGGCACCGCCTCGCCGCTGACGCCCTCGGCGGTGAGCAACTCGTTGGCGCTCTTGCCGATGCGTTGCGTCAGCATGACGAGCTGGCCGACCGCGTAGACCTCGGCGGCCGAGGCGCCCTGCTGCAGCTGCAGCGACGACAGCGTCTCGGCCACCTCCAGCAGGTCGGCGCTTTGCCGGCTGACGGCGCGCAGCGCCTCGGCGAGCCGGGGCAGCGCTTTCTCCTGCGTCAGCACGACGGCCGCGCTCTTCTCGGCGCGCTCGACGAGCGGCAGCACCGACGCGAGCAGCGGCTGCAGGCCACCGGCCAGGGCCGGCACCCCGGGCACCGCGCCCTGGCCCGCCTTCAGCGCGCGCAGGTTGCGCGCCAGCACCTCGACGCTCTCGCGCACTTCCGGGAACGCCGCGGCGTTGCCCAGCACCGCCTGCGACACCGACCTGGCCAGGCGCTGCGCCTGCGTCATCGCTTCGTGCACCGCGAGCTGCTGCGCGCCGCGCCCCGAAAACCGCGGGGCCACCGCCGTGGCCAGCAGGCCGAGCAGGCCCGCCATGGCCACGGCCAGCGCGAGCAGGCGGACCCCGGTGCCCAGGCCCGCACGGCCCGCACTGCTCGCACTGCTCGCACTGGGTTCGAGCCCGGCCGCGGTAGTGGATGAGGCCGGCTGCGGAGCTGCTTCGCCGGTGGCACCGCCGCCCGAGTGCGCCGCGCGCGGCAACACGACGGTCTCCGCCGCCTCCGCACTTGCGGAGACGGCTGCGCGGCCGAGGTCGCTCAGCAACACCGTCTGGTCCGGCGGCGGCGAAGGCCCCGCCGCCGCCGGCGCATCGTGCCGAGCGCCCGGACCGGTGTTCGCCGAAGAGCCCTTGCCCGCAGAACCTGCTTCCCGCTCCAAGATGAACTCCCGCGATGGATGCCGCGATTCTGGAGCGGGAGATCGTCGAACGGATCCTCACGAACCCGGGGCTGCGTTTGCGCCGGGGTGCCGGGCAGGGGCACGTGCAGGCAGACGCATCGCCCCTCGAGGGCGCGATGCCGCGGGCGGCTACTCGGCGAGCACGATGCCCGAGCGGGCGACCACCTCGCCGAGCCGTTTCCGTTCGCGCGCCATGAAGGCGTCGAACGCGCTGCCGGCGTCGGTGCCGGGCACGGCACCGGTCTTGGCGATGCGTTCCCGCACGTCGGGTGAACTCATCACCCGAACCACCTCGTCGGTCAGCACCTTGAGCAGCGGCGCCGGCGTACCGGCGGGCGCGACGATGCCCCACGACTGCGTGATCTCGTAGCCCGGCACGGCGTCGGCCACGGTGGGCAGCTGCGGCAGGCTCGGATTGCGCTCGGTGCCGGTGGTGGCCAGCGCGCGCACGCGGCCTTCGCCGAGGTGCGCTGCGGCGGCGATCGGCGAGGTGATGATGAGTTGCGCGTTGCCGGCGATCACGTCGAGCAGCGCCGGCGCTGCGCCCTTGTACGGAATGTGCGTCAGCTTGACGCCCGCCAGCTGGTTGAGCATCTCGCCGGCCAGATGCGCCGGCGTGCCGATGCCCGCCGAGGCGTAGTTCAGCACCCCGGGCCTGCTGCGGGCCAGCTGCACCAGCTCGCCCACCGACGCCGCGGGCAGCGCCTGGTTGACCACCAGCACGTTCGACGCGGTGGCGATGCGCGACAACGAAGCGAAGTCGCGCACCGGATCGAAGGGCAGGTTCTTCTTCAGGTTCGGCAGGATGGCGTAGATCGCGGTGGTGGTCATCAGCAGGGTGTGGCCATCGGCCGGCGCGCGCGCGGCCATTTCGGCGCCGAGGGCGCCGCCGGCGCCCGGCTTGTTGTCCACGATGACCTGCTGCCCCAGGCCCTCGGACATCTTCTGCGCCACGATGCGCGCCAGCTGGTCGGGCGCGCCGCCCGCCGCGTCGGCCACGATGAGGCGGACCGGCCGCGCCGGAAAGGCCTGTGCCGCGGCGTGCCGGCTGGCCGCCGCCATCGCGAGCAGCATCGTGAACATCAACGAGAGCAGGAACAGGCGGCGCGCGGGTGTCATGGCGGGTGGTTCCTCAGTCGATGTCGGCAGGCTGGCCGGGCGCAGGGGTGTGGCTGAGATCGCCGCGCGCGAGCGCAGCGTCGCGCCCGCCGTGACGCTGCAGCAGCTCGGCCTGCCGGGCACGCGCGCGCCGGTCCACCTCGGCGGGGTCGCAGAAGCGGCGCAACAGTGCGTCGAGCCGCTCGATCTGCCCGCGGCTCGACGCATGCGTGGCGAGATCGGTGAGCTCTTCGGGGTCGGCCCGCAGATCGAAGAGTTGCGGCCGGTACCGCACGCAGTGCACGTACTTCCAGTGGCCCTGGCGCAGCAGGGTCACGCCGCCCGTCGAGCCGATGGCGTGGTACTCGCTGAGCACGGCGCGATCGGGCTGCGCGCCAGCGGCCACGTCGAGCGGCGACACGCCATGGCCTTCATAAGGTGCACCGTGCGCGCCGACGCATTCCAGGAAGAACGGGAAGAGATCGACATGGCTCACCGGCGTCGCGCAGGTGGCGCCGAGCGCGATGTCGGGGCCGGCCAGGATCAGCGGCACGCCGGCCGACTCTTCGTACATCGTCGACTTGCCCCACAGGCCGCGTGCGCCGACGTTGTCGCCATGGTCGCTGGTGTAGACGACGCGGGTGTGCGGCGCGAGGCCGGCGTCCTCGAGCGCGCGCAGCACCAGGCCGACCTGCTGGTCCATGAAGCTCACCAGCGCCATGTAGCCGGCGATGGCGCGGCGCACGAGGGCCGCATCGCCGCCGAAGCCCAGGTCGTAGGCGACGCAGGCGTCGTAGTCGCGCAGGTAGGGGTGGCTTGGGCGCTCGGCCGGCGCGTACTGCTTGGGCAGTGCGATGCGCTCGTGCGCATAGCGGTAGTAGAACTCCGGCGGCGCCGTGAGCGGAAAGTGCGGGCAGACGAACGAGACGAACAGCGCCCAGGGCTTGCCGTGCTCGCGCGGGGCCTGCTCGTGCAGCCAGATCTGCGCCTGGGCGGCGATGTCGCGGTCGTAGCGCGCATACGGCGTCTCGCCGGGGCCGGCCAGCCTGGCGAGCTTGTCGTAGCCGTTGCGGCGCGGGATGTTCTCGCGCACCAGGCCCTTCACGTCGCCCACGCCGTCGACCACGTGCATGGGCAGGACCTCGTGCGAGAAGCCGTGGTCGTCGCCCGGCAAGCCGCGGAAGTGCAGCTTGCCGATCGAGTCGACGCGGTGGCCGCGCTCGCGCAGCCGGTGATGCCAGCTCGGAACGGCGCCGTCGTAGGCATCGGCGTTGTCCCAGTAGCCGATCTCGTGCGGGTAGCGGCCGGTGGCAAAGCCGGCGCGCGCGGGCACGCAGATGGGCGAGGTCGTGTAGGCGCTGGTGAAGCGCGTGCCGCGCGCGGCCAGCGCGTCGAGGTTCGGCGTGTGAACCAGGGGATGGCCGGCGGCGCCGAGCAACCGCGGGTTGTGCTCGTCGGACATGAGGACGAGCAGGTTCTTGGGGGCGAGCGTCAAGGGCCGTCCTTCCGTGGGGCCGCGATAGTAGTTGTCATGACACCATTTCGTCAACGTCGGCGCCGCTTCGTTGCGGGCGCCGTTTCGCGCCGGGCGGCGCGAGCGCACTGCCTAGAATCGCCGGCGATGCAACGCTCCGACGACCCGCGCCTGCTGAGCGCCCTCTTGTCGCATCGCGTGCTGGTGCTGTCGAACACGCTGGCATTGGCGGCGTCGCGTTACTACCCGCGACGCTTCGGCGTGCGGCTGGCGGAGTGGCGCGTCATCGATGCGCTGCACGCCGGCGGCGAGATCAGCGCCAACCAGATCAGCCAGTGGCTGATGACCGACAAGGCGTGGGTCAGCCGCTCGGTGGAGCGCCTGATCGAGGGAGGCTACGTGCGCCGCTCGGCCGACCCCGGCCACGGCCGCCGCCTGCTGCTGCGCCTCACGGCCAAGGGCCAGCGCGCCTACGCATCGATCGCCGCAGCGGCGCGCCAGCGCAACGACAACCTGCTGGCGTGCCTGACGGGTGCGCAGCAGCAGACGCTGCAACTGGCGCTGACCCGCCTGGAGACGCGCGCCGCGGCGATGTTGGCGCAGCCCCACCTGGGCTTCGATGCGATGGCAGCCGAGGGGCGCGCGGACGAGGGCGCGCCACGGCCGGCCCGGCCAGGCCGCCTGCGCGGAGCCGCCGCCGGGGCTTGAGTCGGGGCTGAGCGCGGCCGAGTGCGGCCGCTGCGTGGGGCAGCTAGCGCAGCAGGCGCGGGAGCATGCGGCCGAGCACGTTGTCCTTGCGCACGAAGTAGTGGAACAGCGCCGCGGCCACGTGCATGCCGATCAGCCCGACGAGCGCGATCGCCAGCGCCAGGTGGACGGCGAAGGCCGTGCCGGCGGCGGCCTTGTCGGGCGCCACGATGCCCGGCAGCTTGAACAGGCCGAAGATGTCGAGCGCCGGGAACAGCGAGATGCCGACGTAGCCTGCCACCGGCGTGGCCACCAGCAGCAGGTACAGCCCCCAGTGGTTGGCGTGGCTCGCCAGCTTCTGCCAGGGCTCGAGCGTCGGTTCGTCGGGCGGCGCGCCGCGCGTGAACCGGTAGGCGAGCCGCCAGAGCACGAGGACCAGGATCGTGACGCCGACGACCTTGTGGCCGTTGTAGAGCGCCCCGGTCAGCTTGTCCCAGACCTTCAACGTGTTGCCGCGATAGGCCATGGTGAACCCGACCGGCACCTGGATGGCAACGAGCGCCACGGTCGCCCAGTGCAGCGCGCGCGCCGTGCGGCTGTAGGTTCTCGTCGCCGTGCGGTTCTCGGGTGCCGTGCTCATCTCGATTGCTCCACGCCTGTGCGGCTCCACCTTATACGACGGCGATGCGCCGCCGGTGCCCTGCCGGATGCGCGAGAGTGCGCGCCGGCGCATCCGGCGCATCCGGCGCATCCGGGCCATCCGGGCCGTCCAGTGCCAGCTCGGGGCCGCACCGCTCACCGGCGCGTCGCGCAGCGTTGGCAAGCTCAGCCAGGAGGCGGGCTGAACCGGAAGTTCAGGCCAGCCACAACGGCCGCCTCCTTCCCGGCCGGCCCGCCTGCGGCCAGACTGCGCCCCATTCACTCGGACCGGAGCATTGAGATGAACCCATTGAACACAGGCCTCGTTGTCGGCGCGCTGGCGCTGCTGATGACGGCCTCGGTATCGGTATCGGTATCGGCGCAGACGACGTACCCCGGCAAGCCGATCCGCCTGATCGTGCCGATCGCCGCCGGCGGTCCGAGCGATGCCGCGGCGCGTGCGCTGGCCAAGGGCCTGACCGCCGGGCTCGGCCAGGAGGTGCTGGTCGAGAACCGCCCCGGCGGCAACACCGGCGTCGGCGCGGGGGCAGTGCTGAGCGCCGCTGCCGACGGCTACACGCTGCTCTTCGCGCTGGCGTCCAACTCGGGGCTGCCGCACCTGAGCAAGGCGTCGCCCTACAAGTCGCTCGCCGAGTTCACGCCGATCTCGACGATCGGCGGCAACACGCAATGCCTGGTGGTGCCCGCGAGCGTGCCGGCCAGGACGCTGGCCGAGTTCGCCGCGCATGCCAAGGCCAGCGCGAAGCCGTTGATGCGCGGCTCCAACAACGTCTCGGAGGACATGGTTGCAGGCCAGGTCACCGGCGCGCTCGGCATCAAGCTCGAGCGCGTGCCCTACAAGGGCGCCCCGCAGATGCTGCCGGACTTGCTCGAGGGCCGCCTCCAGGCCGCCGTGCTGCCGGTCGGCTTCAGCGCGCCCCACGTGCGTTCGGGACGGCTGGTGATGCTCGGCTGCAGCATGGCCGAACGCATCGCCGCGTTGCCCACGGTGCCCACGCTGCGCGAGGCCGGCGTAGCCGCCGCGCCGTTGATCACGGCGCACTTCGTGCTCGGGCCGCCGCAGCTGCCGGTAGAGATCGCCGAGCGCTTGGCCGCCGCGGTGCGCCAGGCCGCGCAGACGGCGGACTTCAAGCAGGAGATGGACCGCCTGCTGATCGTCGGCGCGGCACGTTCGCCGGCCGAGACCCGCGAGCTGATGTTGCAGGCCGAGGCCCAATACATGCAGTACGTCCGCGAGACCGGCGCGAGCATCGACTGATTCGAGACGCTCGGCTTTGCGGCGGCCGCGCGCTTCGAGTTCGTCCACGTGGCAAGGAGGGTGGCGTGACCCTGCAGACCTCGGCAACCGCGGAGCAGCGCGCTGCCGCCCGCCAACTGGTTGAACTGATCGGCGGCAACTGGGCCACGCAGGCCATCGGCGTGGCGGCTCGGCTGGGCCTGGCCGACCACGTGGCGTCCGGCGTGACGCAGGTGGATGCGTTGGCCCGCGCTTGCGGCTGCAATGCGGGTGCCCTGCATCGACTGCTGCGCGGCCTGGCCGCCCTGGGCGTGCTGAAGCTCGACGGCGACGGCCGCTGCAGCCTGACCGGCATCGGCGAACTGCTGCGCCGTGACGCCCGGCTGGGCCTGAACTCGCATGCACAGTGGTGGTCCCGCCAGGCCTGGGACGTCTGGTCGGACCTGCTGGGCAGTGTGCGCACCGGGCAGAGCACGCGCCAGCGCGAGCACGGGCAAAAGGGCTTCGATCACCTCGACGCCGACGCCGAATCCGCGCACTTGTTCCACCGCTCGATGGCGGAGTTGACGCGGCTGGTGGCGGCCGACCTGGCGAGCTCGCCCGCGCTGCCCGAGGCGGGCGTCGTCATCGACCTCGGTGGTGGCCACGGCGAGCTGTTGGTCGAGGTGTTGCGCGCACGGCCCGGTCTGCGCGGCGTGCTCTTCGACCTGGCGCACGCCGTCGAGGGCGCGCAGGCGCACCTTCGCGAGGCCGGCGTGGCCGGGCGCGTGACCGTCACGTCGGGTGACTTCTTCGCCGCCTTGCCTCGGCCGGTGGACGTGGTACTGCTCAAGAGCGTGCTGCACGACTGGAACGATGGCGATGCGGTGCGCATCCTGCAGCGCGCACGCGAGGCACTGGCAGCCGATGGCCGGGTGCTGGTCATCGAACGCGTGATGCCCGGCCAGGTGCAAGACCTGCCGGAGCACCGCACGACCACGCGCAGCGACCTCAACATGCTGGTCGGCCTGGGCGGCCGCGAACGCACGGTTGAGGACTACGACGCGCTGCTGTCGTCGGCGCGCCTGATGCGGCGGCGCATGCTTCCCGCTGCGGCGGCATTTTCGGTCATCGAGGCAGTGCTCCAACCCACGCCAGCCGCAGGTGCCGGCGCCCGGTGAGGTCGCCGCGGGCGTTCAGGCCGCCGGTGCTTCCGGCATGGCGGGCCGGCCTCCGGGTGCCCCCATCCCGCGGGTGGCGCGCGCCTCGCCATCCCGATAGGCCTTGGGCGTGACGCCGTGTCGGCGCGCGAACGCGCGCTGCAGCGCGTCGACCGAGCGGAAGCCGCTGCGGCTGGCGACGCGGTCCTGCGGCCACTGCGTCTGGACGAGGAACTGCGCCGCCGCCGCGACGCGGGCGTGCTCGACGAAGCGCGCCGGCGTGCAGCCGGCTTGCGCCGCGAAGGCGCGTGCGAAGTGCCGCGGGCTCATCTGCGCGCGCGCGGCGAGCGCCTGGACCGTGAGGTCGTCCTGCAGATGCGTGCCGATCCACGCCACCACCTCGCGCAGCCGGCGGCTGGCGGCCGCCTGCGCCTGCAGCGCCGGGCTGAGCTGCGGTTCACCCGCGCCGCGCAGCAACGGCAGCGCCAGCGTGCGTGCAATCTCCATCGCCACGGCATGGCCGAGGTCGTCCTCCACCAGTGCGAGCGCCAGCTCGATGCCGGTGGTCACGCCGGCCGAGGTCCAGACCGGCCCGTCCTTGACGTAGATGCGCTCGCGCCGGATGCGCGCCTGCGGGCGCATCTTCTGCAGCTGGTCGCACACGCGCCAGTGGGTGGTCGCCTCGCGGCCGTCGAGCAGGCCGGCCGCGGCCAGGGCAAAGGCGCCGCTGCACACGCTCGCGACGCGGCGCGCACGCGGCGCTCGCAGCGCAAGCCAGGCCCCGACCCTGTGCTCGACGATGGCGGCACGGACGGCAGGCTCGTCGCCGCCGGACACGATGAGCGTGTCGATGCGCGTGGGCAGTTGATCGAGTGCGGCCGTGCCGGCCAGGCTCAGGCCGGAGTTCGTCAACACCGTCTTGCCGGCCGGCGATGCGACGTGCAGGCGGTAGGTGCCGGGACACAACTGCTCGGCCTTGCTGAACACGCTGGCCGGGCCGGCGATGTCGATCGCCTCGACGCCGTCGAAGACGACGAAGACGACGTCCCTGGCAGGAATTGCGGCCTTTGCGTCATTGTTCGGCCGCAGGGAGGCTTGTACGCTCATGGCACGAAGAGGCGAGACGCGAATCATTCTGCCGCGTTTCAGCCGAGGTGACCTGGCGACGGCGCTCGAACCCGCCGCACACGGATCGAACGCGATGAAGAGACGAGCCTTGTGGTACGGCGCCCTGGGTGCCGTCATCCTCCCTCTGGTGATCGGTGCAGGCTGGATCGCCTCGTTGCCGTCGCCGCCGGCCGCCGCGCCCGCGCCCGAGGTGACGCAGGCGGAGACCGATGCCACGCTCGCGGCGCTGAAGCCGCCCAAGCGCAAGCGGCCGCTGGTCGCGGTGATCGGCCTCAACGACGCCACCGAAACGACCGACTACCTCATGCCCTACGGCATCCTTCGGCGCGCCGATGTTGCCGACGTCGTGGCGTTGGCCACCGGGCCCGGGCCGGTGACGCTCTACCCCGCGCTGAAGGTCGAGCCCGACGCGACCATCGCGAGCTTCGACGCGCAGCATCCGCAAGGCGCCGACTACGTGATCGTCCCCGCCATGAGCCGCGACGACGACCCGGCGGCGCTGCAGTGGATCCGCGACCAGGCGGCGAAAGGCGCGGTCATCGTCGCCGTGTGTGCCGGCGCCAAGGTCGCCGGCGCCGCCGGGCTGCTCGACGGCAAGCGGGCCACGACGCACTGGTACTACCGCGACAGACTGCTCGGCGCAAGTCCGTCGATCCGCTACGTCGCCGACCGGCGATTCGTGGTGGACCAGGGCGTGGCGACGAGCACCGGCATCTCGGCGTCGATGCCGATGTCGTTGACCCTGGTCGAGGCCATCGCCGGCCGGGACAAGGCGGCGGCGGTCGCGCGCAGCCTCGGCCTCGGGCAATGGGACGCGCGTCACGCCAGCGCCGTTTTCAAGGTGACGCGCCGGTTCGCGCTGACGGTGATGGGCAACCGGCTCGCCTTCTGGAACCGGGAGCAGTTCGGCATCGGGCTTTCGCCCGGCGTCGACGAGGTGTCGCTCGCTCTCGTCGCCGACGCGTGGTCGCGGACCTATCGGTCGCGCGCGGTGACGTTTGCCGGGGTCGCCGGCCCGCTCCAGGCCCGCAGCGGCATTCGCATCCTTCCCGACCAGGTCGCAACCCCCTGGCCGGCGGGGCAGCGTCTGCTGGAGATCGGAAGCCGACCGCCGGCGCAGGCGTTGAACGACGCCCTCGCGGGCATCGCGCGCCGCTACGGGACGCGCACGGCCGAAGTCGTCGCGATGCAGCTCGAACTGCCTTGGCAAGGCGTCTCGCCATGAGGCGGCACTGACGAAGGAGATCGCATGAACAAGCTCAGAGTCTGCTTCACGCTGTCCCTCGAAGGTTACGGCGCCGGACGCACAGCCTTGTCAGGCAGCGACGGGTCGCCTGGCGCGCTGCCGTTGCGATGAGCCTGGCCGGCCGCGCGGCGGTGCGGCCGTCGATCCGCGCACGATCAGCACGGGTCGGTGCATCACGTGCATCGGCCGCTTCGCCGCGCCGTCGCGCTGCTCGGCACGCCGCAGCAGGCAGTCCATCGCCGCCGTGGCAATGTCCTCGACCGGCAGGGCGATGGTCGTGAGCCCGTCGCCCCACCAGCGCAGGGCGGGCGCGTCGGAGAACCCGACGAAGGACAGTTCGCCGGGCACGGCCACCCCTTGCTCGCGCGCGCTCGAGTAGGCACCGGTGCAAATGCGCGCCCCGGCCGTGACGACGCCGGTGGGGCGCCGCTTCAGCGCCAGGATGCGTGCCATGGCGGCGTGCCCGAACTCTGCATCGCAGCCGCCGGACTCCGTGACGGCATCGTCCGCATCCAGGCCGACCTCGCGAAGCGCACGACGAAACCCGTCCAGCCGCTTGGCGCCGGTGGAGATCGTCACGGCCGAGCCGATGTACGCAATGCGCCGGTGGCCCAGCGATGCAAGGTGGGCCACGCCCAGGTGCATGGCCTCCTCGTCGGCGATGCCGAACCAGTCGGACGCGAGTTTGTCGCACTGGCGCACCAGCTGCACATGCGGCACCGAGGCCAGCAACTTGCGGGTTTCGGTCGAGATCTCCACGCTCGGGATCAGGACGATGCCCTTGACGCGGCTCGAGTAGAGATTGCGTACGTGCTGCAATTCGGTCGCCGCGTCGTCGTTGGTGACCGAGACGACGAGTTGCAGGCCGCGTTCCTGGCACCACACCGACACGGCGCGGGCGGCCGTGGCGTAGAAGTCGTTCTGCAGGTCCGGCGCGATGAAGCCGATCAGTGAGGACGTTCCCTGTCGCATGGTGCGGGCCGCGAGATCGACCACGTAGCCCTGGCGTCGGGCCTCGACCTTGACGCGTTCGATGGTGCCCTTGCCGATGCGTGGCGAGTCGGCGAGCGCGCGCGCCACCGTCGAGATCGACAGCCCGAGCGAGGCGGCAAGGTCCTTGAGCTTGATCGGTGAGGTCATGGTGTGGCGACGGGCCCGTGCAATCGCTTGCACGATCGCTTGCACGGTTCGCCGCCCAGTGAATACCCTGAGATCGTAGCAGCGCGCAGGCATTTACAGGACAAACGTTTGCGCGCACGATGCGCGCCGGCGTTCACCCGGCGCGAGCGCGAACGGCCGATCCCTCATGACCAGGAGACGACGCATGAAAGACCAGCGACACAGCGGCCGGGAACTGCCCCGACGCACGGCCATCAAGCGCGTGGCGGCACTCGCCGCCGGTGCCGTGGCCATGCCCGGCGTGCTGCGCGCGCAGCAGAAGTTCGTCTGCCGCATCGGCCACTCCGAAGCCGTCGGCTCGCCGTTGACGATGGCCTTCGAGACCTGGGCCAAGCTGCTCAACGAGAAGAGCGGCGGCCGCATCGAGGCCCAGCACTTCCCGGCCAGCCAGCTCGGGTCGTACTCGCAGAACGTCGAGCAGAACCGCATGGGCACGATCCAGGTCACCACCGGCGGCCCCGACACCGAGGAGAACATCGCACCGGAGATCGCGGCCACGGGCGGCGCGCCGGGCTTCATCTACAAGGACGATGCCCACGTCGATCGCGTGCTGCAGGGCGACATCGGCCGCGAGATCTCGCGCATCGCGCGCGAGAAGACCGGCGTCGAGTTCGTCGCCTACGGCGAGGTGGGCTTCCGCCACATCCTGTCGAAGAAGCCGGTGCTGACGATGGCCGATGCCAAGGGCCTGAAGATCCGCACGCCGGAGGTCAAGCTGTGGGTCGACTTCTGGCGCGCCGTCGGGTCGAGCCCGACGCCACTGCCCTACGCCGAGCAGTACTCGGCGCTGTCCACCGGCCTGATCGACGCGCTCGAGTCCGACGTCTTCTCGGTCGTCGGCTTCAAGTGGCACGAGCAGGCCAAGCACCTGACGCTGACCTCGCACTGGTTCCTGCCGAAGGCCACGCGCGTCAACGCACGCTGGCTCGACTCGCTGCCGCCCGACCTGCAGGCGCTGGTGCGCACCAGCGCGGTCGAGGTCTTTGCCGCGCAGCGCAAGACCAACCGCGCCAACGCCGCGCGCGCCCTCGAGCAGCTGAAGACCGCTGGGGTGTCGGTGCACACGCTGCAGGACACCGCCGCCTGGCGCTCGGCCACGGCCAGGCTGTACGACGAGTTCGGTGCCAAGAGTCCGGCCACCAAGGGGATGATCGAGCGCATCCGCGCGCTGGCGGCGTGACGGTCGCGCTTGCGCCGCCGCCAGTGGCCGTGCCGGCGGTGCGGCTCGGCGACGCGATCGAACGCGCCGCCGAGGCTGCGGCCATCGCACTGCTGCTGGCCACCACCGCGATCGCTCTGCTGCAGGTGTTCTGCCGCTACGTGCTCGGCGGTGCGCTGGCCTGGCCCGAGGAGGCGATCAAGTTCCTGTTCGTCTGGTTCGTCTTCGTCGGTGCGGCGATGGTCACCCGGCGCGGCCAGCACATCGCCATCGACATGCTGCAACGCTCGCTGCCCGGGCGCTGGCTGCCTTGGCACGCGGCGTTCGCGCGCACGGTATCGGCCGCCGCGTCGGGCTTCCTGCTCATCTACGGCTGGCAGCTCACGCGAGCGGCCTCGTTCGTGTCGCCGGCGCTCGAGTGGCCGCACACCTACCTGTACCTGGCCGTGCCGGTGGGCGCTGCGCTGGCGCTGCTGCTCAAGCTGCTGACGCCGGTCGCCGGGATGCGCGGGCTGGTGCCGGCCGCTCTCGCGGTCGCGGCCGGTCTGGGCATCGCCGGCGCACTGGCGTGGATGGGCGATCAAGGCCTGTTCGGATTCCCGCAGTCGATCGCGGCGGCTCTGGTGCTGCTGGTGATCGGGCTGATGATGCTCGGCGTGCCGCTGGTCGACGCGCTGGTGTTCGGCACCTGCGCCGCTTTCCTGCCGCGCGGCCCGCTGTTGATGACCTCGGTGCCGCAGGGCATGGTCAACGGCATGGACTACCTGCTCGTGGCCATCCCGTTCTTCATTCTCGCCGCCGGGTTCATGAATGCAGGCGGCATCACCGATCGTCTGGTGGCGCTGGCGGTGTCGCTGGTCGGTCACTTCCGCGGCGGCTTCGGCCATGTCAACGTGCTCACCAACACGCTGATGGGCGGCGTCTCGGGCTCGTCGACGGCCGACGCCGCGGCGATCGCGAAGACGCTGGTGCTGCCGATGGCGGCGCAGGGATATCCGAAGCCGTTCTCGGTGGCGCTGACGGCCTCGGCGTCGATCCTCGCCAACCTGATCCCTCCCAGCCTCGGCCTCATCGTCTACGCGTCGCTGGCGGCGGTGTCGGTGGGGGCGCTCTTCGTCGGCACCATCGTGCCGGGGCTGTTGATGGCGGCGGCGCTGTCGATCGTGGTGTGGCTGTCGTGCCGCAGGCACGGCTACGGCCCGGCCGGCCGCAGGGCCACCTGGGCCGAGCGCGGAATCGCGACGAAGCTGGCGCTGCCGGCCCTGGCGCTGCCGCTGCTGATCGTCGGCGGCATCCGCTACGGCGCCTTCTCGGCCACCGAGGCCGGCGCGGTGGCGGCGTTGTACTCGCTGCTGTGCGGCGTGCTCGTCTACCGCAACGCCGGCGGCCGCCAGTTGCTGCAGGCGACGCGTGCCGCGCTGTCGGAGACGGTGACGGTGATGATCGTCATCGCCGCTTCGGCGCCGTTCGCGTACGCCCTGGTCATCGAGCAGGTGCCGCAGCGCATCGCCCTGCAGCTCGGCACCCTGGCGGGCAGCGCCCTCGTGCTGCTGCTGGTCATCAACGTCTTCCTGATCGTCGTCGGCCTGGCGATGGAGATGATCGCCTCGATGGTGATCCTGGTGCCGCTGCTGGTACCGCTGCTCAAGGCGGCGAATGTCGACCTCGTGCACTTCGGCATCGTCATGGTCGCCAACCTGTGCATAGGCGCACTGACGCCGCCGCTTGCGGTGCTGGTGTTCACCGCGGCGCGAGTCACCGATACGCCCGTGCCCGACACCTACCGCGCCTGCCGGCCCTTCATGGCCGCCCTGCTGGTGTGGCTGGCACTGGTCACCTTCGTGCCGGCGCTGACCTTGTGGCCGGTGCGATTCTTCGGTTGAGAGCCTGTGAACGAATCATCCACGCCCGCTCGCCACGCCAGAAGGCGCCGGCTCTTCGTTGCAAAGCTCGCCAGATCACCGGATATGGCTGCGCTTTGCGCCTCGATCCGACACCTTCTGGCGCGTCGCTCGGGCGCGGCTGAGTCATTCACAGGCTCTGAGCGCCCGTGAACGAACCATCACCGGCCGTTCGCCACGCCAGAAGGCGCCGGCCGTGACTGCCGGGAAGATCGGCGTGGGCGTCATCGGCCTGGGCAACGCTGCCAAGCCGCACGCGCGCGCGCTGCAGGATCTGCGGGCCAGCCACGTGCACGTCACCGGCGTCTACTCGCGCGACCCGCAGCGGCGCGCCGCCTTCGCCACGGCGCACGGCTTTCCGGCTGCGGCCTCCGCGCAGGCGCTGATCGCCGACGCCCGCACGGACATGCTCCTGCTCCTGACGCCGCCCAACGAGCGGTTCGACCTCCTGGACATGGCGTTGGCCCATCGCAAGCCGGTACTGATGGAAAAGCCCATCGGCCGGACGACGGTCGAGGCGGCCCGGATGGTGGCCATGGCCGAGGCCGCGGGCGTGCCGCTGGGTGTCGTGCTGCAGCATCGCCAGCGACGTGGGGCCTGCGCCCTGGCCCGCCTGCTGCAACGCGATGAACTCGGCCGCGTGGGGCTGGTGCGCCTGACCGTGCCATGGTGGCGCGACCAGCCGTACTACGACACGCCGGGGCGCGGCACCTCCGCGCGCGACGGCGGCGGCGTGCTGATCTCGCAGGCGATCCACGCGCTGGACCTGATGCTGCACCTGGTCGGGCCGGTGGCCCGCGTGATGGCCATGACGTCCACGACGCCGCTGCACCGGATGGAAACCGAAGACGCCGCGGTGGCGGGCCTGCAGTTCGACAGCGGCGCCTTCGGTGCCGTGGTGGCCACGACGGCGGCATTTCCCGGGGGCTCGGAGGTGTTGTCGATCGATGCCGAGCGGGGCTCGGTCGAGCTGGGCCACGGCGAACTGGTGGTTCGCTGGCGCGACGGGCGTGTCGAGCGGACGGAAGACTCCGTGGCCAGCGGCACCGGGGCGGACCCGATGGCCTTCGACCACGGCCTGCACCGCGGCGTGATCCGCGAGTTCGTCCAGGCCATCTCGGCGGGCCGCGATGCGCCTGTCACCGCGCGCTCGGTGGTGGCCGTGCACGGACTCATCGACGCCATCCTCGAGTCGTCGCGCCAGGGGCGCCGGGTCGACTTGGCACGCAGCCCGCCGAAGGAC
Source organism: Burkholderiales bacterium (assembly GCA_016223165.1). Taxonomy (GTDB): domain Bacteria; phylum Pseudomonadota; class Gammaproteobacteria; order Burkholderiales; family Burkholderiaceae_C; genus Rubrivivax. The sequence goes on along the minus strand of JACRPO010000009.1, from coordinate 122,544 downwards.
GCAGACCTTGCTTGAGCGGCGCATCGGCGTGGGCGTGCTCGGCTGCGACCACCGCCACATCTACGGCATGTTGCAGGGCATGCTCGACGTCGGGGCCGTGGCGCGTTCGTGGTGGACGGCCGGCACGCCGCCCACGCTCGAGGGCTTTCGCAAGCGCTTCCCCTCCTTGATCCGCGTGACGGACCACCGCGCCGTGCTCGACGACCCGCAGGTCGACCTGGTGCTCATCGCGGCCGTGCCGTGCGACCGCGCGCGTCTGGCCATCGCGGCCATGGAGGCCGGCAAAGACGTCATGGTGGACAAGCCGGGCTGCACGACCCTGGCCGACCTGACGCAGCTGCGCGAGACCGTCGCGCGCACGGGACGCATCTGGTCGGTGAACTACTCCGAGCGCTTCGAGGTGCCGGCCGTGACCAAGGCCCTCGAGCTGGTGCAGCAGGGGGCCGTCGGGCGCGTGGTCCAGACCGTCGGGCTCGGGCCGCACCGCCACAATCCCGAGACGCGCGCTCCCTGGTTCTACGACCCGGCGAAGACGGGCGGCATCCTGTGCGACATCGGATCGCACCAGATCGACCAGTTCATGCTCTTCACGGGATCGACGGAGGTCGAGATCGTCGCCGCGACGAGCGGCAACTTCGCCAATCCGCAGCATCCTCAGTTCGAGGACTTCGCCCAGCTGCTGCTCAGCGGGGACGCGGGGCAGGGATACGTGCGCGTGGACTGGTATACCCCCGATGCGCTGCCCACCTGGGGCGACGGCCGCCTGTTCGTGCTCGGCACGCAAGGCACGATCGAGCTGCGCAAGTACGTCGACGTGGCGGGGCGCCACGGCACCGATCACCTGTTCCTCGTCAACGGCCAGCGCTGCGAGCACATCGACGCCGCGAGCGCCGGCGTGCCGTACTTTGCCCACCTTGCCGGCGACGTCGTGCATCGCACCGAGACCGCCATGGCGCAGGCGCATTGCTTCCGGGTCATGGATCTGGCCCTGCGTGCACAGGCCATGGCGGATGCGCACCGGGCAGTCAGCGCCGGTCGCTGCCCGGCGGCGTGACGCCGAGCTGGCTCCACATCGTGTTGATGTCGCCGATGCCTCGGTGCTCGACGATGCGGCCGTCCTGCACGCGGTCGACGTGCATGACGGTGAAGTCGACCTCCCGGCGGGTGGCCGCGACGCCCATGAAGTGCTGCGTGTGGCGGCCGCGGTAGTGGCCGATGGTGGCCACGCTGTCGCCCTCGGCGATGACGAAGTCGAAGACGTGCCGGCCGTCCGGGAAGCCCTCGCGGAAGGCCTCGCCGAAGGCTAGAAAGCCCGGCCAGTCGAGCACGGTGGCCCCGAAGACCTTCGCCTCGAACGCCGCACCGATGCCGCGGAAGCTGCGCAGGGATCCCTGGTCGAAGGCCGCGTAGAAGGCCATCACCGTCTCCTTCGCGCCCAGCTGCGCAGCCGTTGCGCCGTGGCCTGCCGCCGAGTCGGGCGCGCCGACGTCCAACTGCGCGGCGATGGCGCCGGTGTCCATCCACACGTTCTCGCGGCGGATGGCGCCGGCCTTGCCGAACTCGAAGAGGTGGAGGATGCGGAACTGCAGCGGGCGGTTCCGGCCGGCGAACCCGAGCGGGTTGCCCACGGCCGTGCCGCGCCAGACGCTCTCGTCGACGACGAAGTCCTCTCCGTAGTACCGGTGCTTCGAGGTCACGCGCTCCTGCCTCAGGTCGGCGAAGAGCTGCTCGTAGAAGGCGCGGACCGCGCCCTTTCCCCGCAGCGGGCCGGTCGGCGAGCCGACGATGTCGTGGTCGACGTCGTCGCTGAGCGTGGCGAGGACGCCGGCGACGTCGTCGCGGCCCTCGTAGGCGAAGTGCTCGTCGATCGCCCGGTCCATCGCCGACCGCGTGATCGCGTGCGCGCGAATGGCGGTGCCTTGCTGCATCATTGCTCCCGAGAAATGGTTGCACTACGACAATGTAGTGTCGTTATAAGAACATATTCTCATGAACACGTCAAGCGGCCGCAGAGGGGCATGCCATGGAGGCGAGGACGAGATGACCGATCGGCGCACAAAGCGGGTAGGGGCGAGGGCGCGACCGGTGGATGCGCGGCTGGGTGCGCGCGGGGATGCACGTACGGATGCGCGTACGGTCGTGCGCACGGACGTGCCCACGGATGCGCGTGCCGCGGCCACCGAGACCGGACGCGTGAACCAGAAACTGCGCACCCGCCAGGCGCTGGTCGACGCGGCTGACCAGTTGCTGGCCGAAGGCACGAGCCCGACGTTGGCCGACGTCGCGCTGCGCGCCATGGTCTCCACGGCCACCGCGTACCGGTACTTCGCCTCGGCCGACGCCCTCGTCGCCGAGGTGATGCTGGACCGGGACTTCCCGAGCGTCGATCAGGTGCTGGGCGCGACGGGCAGCGAACCCTCGGCGCGCGTGCTCGCCGTCGAGCAGGCCGTCAACGACGCTCTCCTCTCGCACGAGGGCGCCATGCGCATGATCCTGCGCAACGCCATCGAGCGTTCGCTCGCCGAGGGGGCCGAGCGGGTGCACCGCGTCGGCCGCCGGCAGAAGCTGATCGCCGCGGCGCTGGAGCCGCTCGCGGACCAGCTCGATCCCGAGGCGCTCGAGCGGCTGCGCCACGCGCTGGCGCTCGTGATCGGCCCCGAGGCGATCCTCGCCGCCCGCGACGTCTGCGGCCTCAGCCCGCAGGAGGTGCGCCAGGTGACGCGCTGGGCGGCCGAGGCTCTCGTGGCCCGCGCGCTGGAAGGCGCGAGGCGCCAGGCCCGGCCGGCGCGTTCGCGCGCCGCTGTGCGTTGAGCGCGCCCGGCGAGACGCGCGAGCCGATGCGGCAGGCCGAGGCCCCGGCACGTGCAGCACGTGCGCGAGACCCGCGCCGGCATCGACCGACCTCGCTCAGCGATGGGCCAGCCAGGTCGACGCACGCCGGCCGCTGCCGTGGTGCCATGCCGGCCGCCCATCGACGCTGGACTGCCCCTTGGCACTCGTCAGTTTCGCCAGCTCGGCGCAATGCGCGGCCGCGAACTCCGCAAAGACGCGCAGGCGCAAGGCCCGACGCAGTTCGGGACGGAAATACATCGCCAGGGGCGGAGGGTCCATCAGCTCCCAGTCCAGCAGCGCCGGCACGAGACGGCCGCTCGCGAGGTCGGCCTGCGCGGTGGCGTAGGCGATGCGCATGACGCCACCGTCGCCCAAGGCCAGGTCAAGCAGGTTGTCGCGATGGTTCGAGTTCAGCCAGCCATGCACGACCACTTCTTCGACGACCTCGCCATCCTTCCCGGGCTGGCGATACCGCCAGAGGTCGAGCAACTTGCCGTAGGGATTCCGGTACGACAGGCAGTTGTGGTTGGCCAGCTCGCGCGGGTGCCACGGCATGCCATGGCGCTTCCAGTATTCGGGCGTGGCGGCGGTGACCTGCGGCATCACCGGCAGTTCGCGGCGTACCCAGGCGCCGGCTTCGAACCAGCCATGCAGCAGCAGGAGCTCGCAGTCCTTGGCGGCCGGCTCGTCGAGATGCAGGACACTGCGCAGGTCGAGCGTCAGGTCCGGGTAGCTGGCATGGAAGGCGGGCAGCGCCGGCACGATGCAGTGCTGCACCAGGAAGGGCGTGCCGCCCACCACCAGCGTGCCCTGGGGGCGCTGCTTGGCCTGCCGCAGCCCGTCGTCGGCCGCCTGCAACTGCGCCAGCAGCGGCGCGCAGGCTTCAGCGTACTGCACGCCGTCGGCGGTGAGCTTGAGGCCGCGACTTCCGCGCTGGAACAACGTGGCACCGAGCTGCGCTTCGAGGGCACCCACCAGCTTGGCCACGGCCTGCAGCGTCACGCCCTGCTGGCGCGCCGCAGCCGACAGACTGCCGGTTTGCGCGGCGGCAAGGAAGTATTGAAGGGCCCTGAGTTTGTCCACCGCGAGGGGAGTGTGGCGTGAGCAATGCCGGCGTTGAAAGTCTTCCGCACCGGGCGGCAGATCTGCCGCCGGAACTCTACCGTCCCTCGGAAGCTCGCGGCGGCACGCGTTGGTGGGTGGGTGGTGGGTGGGTGCCGAGACCTGCGTCAGAAGCGCCGGTCAGAGCCGGTATGCCACGATCAGAACGGAAGTCCCCAGGCACATCAGCGCATTGCCGATACTGACGGCGATGGCCCGGTTCACCCGCCGATGGTTCTGCTCGTAGAGCCAGGCCGCCATGGTGGCATTGGCTCCGACCCACGTGACCCAGGTCAGCAGCGAGTGCTGGCTGCTGTCACGGCTGCTGAAGATCGCCCAGAGCGTCGGCAGGTAGGCCAGCACTCGCACCGAGTTGAACAGCGCGAAGAGCCACGTCAGCACCGACAGGTAGGTGGTCGCGCCGGTGGGTGTCGCTGTCGAGGCGGTCGCAGTCATGCTCATGGTCGTCGTCGCCGGATGGTCGATGGCCGCATCATCGGCACCGAGACACCGGGCGGGAACGCCCCGTTTCGTTGAAGCCGCACTGAACCTGCGGTTGACGCCGTTCGGCCCTGTCGGCCCGAGGCCGAGTTCTTCATGCGCTGGCGCTTCGTGTTCTGGCTGCCCGGACTGCTCACTGTTCGCGAGCGAGCGCACCAGTCACGCCATCAGCACCAGCGCCCCGCTCGTTGCCCGCCGCTCCAGCCGCGCATGCGCCTCGGCCGCGCCGGCCAGCGAGTGCCGTTCCACCGGCGGCAGGCGCAAGGTGCCGTCGGCCAGCGCCGCCCACAACCTTGCCGCGCGCCGCTCCAGCTCGGAGCGCGTGGCCACGTAGTCGAAGACCACGGGCCGCGAGAAGGTGATGCTCTTGGCCAGCAGCGCGTGCGGGTCCACGGGCGCCAGCGCGCCGGTGGCGTCGCCCAGGCTGATCCAGTGGCCGCGCCGCGCCAGTGCCGCGAGGTTCTCGTCGCGCGCGGCTTCGCCGAGGCCGTCGATCAGCACGTCGACCCCACCTCCGGACCCGAGCTTCTGCACGGCATCCGCGAAGCGATAGTCGTCGGTCACGATGGCGTGCTGGCAGCCGTACTCGCGCGCGAGAAGCGCCTTGGCTTCGCTGGAGACGGTACCGATGACCGTGGCGCCGAGCTTGCGCGCCCAGGCGCAGACGAGCAGGCCCACGCCGCCCGCGGCCGCATGCACCAGCACGCGCTTGCCATCCGCGCCGCCACCGGGGCCGCGCCGGTCGAGCTGCCCGAGGTCGTGCACCAGATAGTCGGCGGTCAGGCCCTTCAGCAGCAGCGCGGCGGCGGTCTCGTCTTCCACCGTGGGCGGCACGCGCACCACCCAGTCGGCCGGCACGTTGCGCACGCTGCAGTAGCTGCCGGGCATGGGGCCGAGGTAGGCCACGCGGTCGCCGGCAAGAAACCCGTGCACGCCCTCACCCCAGTCGAGCACGCTGCCGGCGGCCTCCATGCCCGGCGTGCTGCCCTCGGCCAGCATGCCGGGAATCCAGCCGCGGCGCTGGTAGATGTCGATGTAGTTGACGCCGATGGCGCGCTGGCGGATGCGCACCTCGTCCGGGCCGGGGGCAGGGCAGTCGGCATCCTCCAGCACCATCTGCTCGGGGCCCCCGTAGTGCCTGACGACCATGCGGCGCGAGGCCACGGGCAGCGCCCTGGGCATTGCGGATGGCATTGCTGCCGGTGCCGTGCGCGGCGCGCCGGGCGCACGCCAGTCGCTGCCGTCGCGCCCGCGGTGGCGCAAGTCACCGCCTTCGCGAAGATGCTTGCGCAGGTTCTCGAACCCCGCCTCGTACACGCCCTGCGCCACCATGTCGGTGAGCTCGCGCTCCATGCCGGGCGGCGTGGCGAACGTGCTCTCCCAGTGCCAGAAGGTGCGGTTGCCGTCGGTCACCGGCTTCAGCGTCACCGTCGCCACGTAGCGCTGCAGCGGCACCGTGGCCTCCACGATGCAGTAGGTGCTCTTGTGCTCGCGGTCGTCCAGCGTCAGCAACTGCTCGCGGATGTGGTTGCCGTCCTTCAAGGTGAAGTTGCGCACGCAGCCGACCTGGTCGCTCCTCTCGCCGGCCTCGATGCGGCTGGCGTCGACGACGTCGTGCCACTGGTCGTGGCTGTTGAAGTCGCGGATGACGGCCCAGACGCGCTCGATCGGCGCGTCGATCACGGTCGAGCGGACGACCTTCTGCAGCACGGTGGCGCTATCTCCGGGCGTCCTCGTCCCGGGTCTCCCGGGACGAGGACAGCCCCCTCGGGGGGTGGCGAACGAAGAGAGCCTGGGGGCTCATCGGAAGTGCCGCTTCAGCGCCTCGAAGCCGCCCTGGAAGACGCCGTTGCCGATGAGCTCGGTGAGTTCGCGCTCGCGCCCCTCGGCGCAGTCGAACTCGGCGCTCCACTCGGCGAAGGTGCGGCCGCCGTCGGTGATGGGGCTGAGCTTCAGCGTCGCCACGTAGTTGGCCACGCCCATGGGGCTTTCGAGGATCTCGTAGACGCAGGTGTAGTCGTAGTCGGAGAGCGCCAGCAGCCGCTCCCGGATCATGCCGCCGTCGCGCGTGTGGAAGTGGCGGATGCAGCCGACGCGGTCGGCGGGCTCGTTGTTCTCGATGCGGCTGTCGGCGATGCCCGGATGCCACAGCGGCAGCGCGTTGAAGTCGCGGATGCGGCCCCACACCGTGTCGGCAGCGGCGTCGATGACCGAGGAGACGTAGACGCGGATCATGCGGTGGTGCTCGGATGGGTCACGCGTTCACTCCTTGCTCGTTGGTGGCAGCGCCGCGGCGCCCCCGGCCGCGCCGGTGGTCAGGCGCTGGATGTCGCCGCTCTCGAGGCCGATCTCGCGCAGCAGCTGGTCGACGATCGGCGCCTGCGCGCGGAAGCGCAGCGCCGAGTTGACGACGCCGTCGGCAAAGCCGGCGTTGCCGTTGGTCGGCTCGCCGCTGCCGCCGCCCCCGCCGCCCAGGCCTTCGACGTGCAGGATCTTGATGCCTTCGATGCGCTCCATCGGCCGCACCGCCTCGCGGATGATCGCCTCGGCCTTGGCCACGAGGGCCATGCGCAGCGCCGAGGCGCGCGCCTCCGGCGACAGCACGTTCTGCGCCTCGTTCATCATGCGCATCGCGTCGGCCTCGGCCTCGGCGCGGATGCGCGCGGCGATCGTGCGGATCTTGTCGGCGTCGGCATCGGCCTCGGCCTGCGCGCGGATGGCGGCGCCGCGGTCCTCGCTCGCCGCCTTTTCGGCCTTGGCGGCCAGCGTCAGGCGCAAGGCCTCGCGCTCGCCGGCCTGGCGCGCGGCGATGATCTCGATCGCCTTCTTGCGCTCGGCCATCTCCACCTCGCGCGCCGTGAACACCTTCTCCTCGGCGGACACGGCGTGCGCGCGCGCCACCTCGGCCTCGGCCTGCGCTTCGCTCTGCGCTTTGCTCTCGCGCGCGATGGCGATGGCGCGCTGCTGCTCGGCCAGCTCGAGCGCCTTGCGCCGCTCGATCTCGGCGGCCTGGATGGCGCGTTCCTTGCCGATGCGCTCCTGCTCGATGCTCTGCTCGCTGCGGATGCGCGCCGCGTCGATGGCCTGCCTGGCCGTGATCTGCGCGCCCTCGGCGTCCTGCTCGCGCTGCGCCCGCTCGGCGGCGAGCTCGGCGCGCTGGCGGGCGCGCGAGAACTCGACCTCGCGCTGCTGCATCAGGCGCGCCTGCTCGGCCTCGCGGTCGATCTCGAGGCTCAGCTTCTCGGCCTCGAGGTTCTTGTTGCGGATGGCGATCTGCGTGTCCTGCTCGACGTCGTTGCGCTGCTTGCGGCGCCGTTCGATCTGTTCGGTGAGGCGCGTCAGGCCCTCGGCGTCGAAGGCGTTGCTCGGGTTGAAGAACTCCATCGCCGTCTGGTCGAGCTGCGTCAGGCTGGCGCTCTCGAGCTCGAGGCCGTTCTTGGTCAGGTCTTCGGCCACGGCCTCGCGCACGCGCTTGACGTAGCTGCCGCGCTTCTCGTGCAGCTCCTCCATCGTCATCTCGGCGGCGGCGGTGCGCAGCGCATCGATGAACTTGCCCTCCACCAGCTCCTTCAGCTGCTCGGGCTCCATCGTGCGCAGGCCGAGCGTCTGCGCCGCCACGGCCACCGCCTCGGCGGTGGCGGCCACGCGCACGTAGAACTCGGCGATCACGTCCACGCGCATGCGGTCCTTGGTGATGAGGGCCTTGTCGCGGCCGCGGCTCACCTCCAGGCGCAACGTGTTCATGTTCACCGGAATCACGTCGTGCACGATGGGCAGCACGAAGGCGCCGCCGTCGAGCACCACGCGCTGGCCGCCGAGGCCGGTGCGCACGAAGGCGCGCTCCTTGGAGCTGCGCAGATAGAGCCAGTGCAGCAGCCACACGCCGATGGCGACGACGATCGCGACGACGATCAGCGCGAGGATGAAACTGCCGAATGCAGCGCCGGTCATGGTGGGTCTCCTGGGGTCTCTGTCCGTCCGTCTGTCCGTCTGTCCGTCTGTCTCGACTTGTTCGTCCGTCTATCGCGTCAGTGCCGTGAAGCGCCTCGTGGTCTCGGTCAGCGCCGTCTCGGTGGGCAGGCGCTCCATCGAACTCGCGCCGTAGAAGCCGTGCACGCCCGGGCAGCGCTGGAGGATGAAGCGCGCATCGTCGGGCGTGGCGATCGGGCCGCCGTGGCACAGCACGATGACATCGGGCTTGACGCCCTTCGCCTCCGCCGCCCAGGCGTTGATCGGCTCGACGCAGTCGGCGAGCTTCAGCGCCGTCCCGGCGCCGATGGCGCCGCCGGTGGTGAGGCCCATGTGGCAGACGACGATGTCGGCGCCGGCCGCGGCCATCGCGCGTGCCTCGGCGGCGCTGAAGACGTAGGGCGTGGTCAGGAGGTCGAGCCTGTGCGCGCGCTCGATCATCTGCACCTCGAGCCCGTAGCCCATGCCGGTTTCCTCGAGGTTGGCGCGGAAGGTGCCGTCGATGAGGCCGACGGTGGGAAAGTTCTGCACGCCACTGAAGCCGAGATCGATGAGCCGGCGCAGGAACGAGTCGGCGATCATGAACGGGTCGGTGCCGTTCACGCCCGCCAGCACCGGCGTGTGCTTCACCACCGGAAGCACCTCGCGCGCCATCTCGCAGACGATCTCGTTGGCGTTGCCGTAGGCGAGCACGCCGGCGAGCGAGCCGCGCCCGGCCATGCGGTAGCGGCCGGAGTTGTAGATGACGATGAGGTCGATGCCGCCGGCCTCCTCGCACTTGGCCGAAAGGCCCGTGCCGGCGCCGCCGCCGATGATGGGCCGGCCGGCGGCGATCTTGGCGTTCAGGCGGCCGAGCAGCTCGGTGCGGTCGATGCGGGGCATGGGGGTTTCGTCGCGAAGTGTGTTCAGGCCCGGCGCACGCTCGCCGCGCCGGGTGCGATCTCGTGCCACGCCGCCACCAGCGCGTCGGCGAAGGCCTCGTCGTTGATGTGCAGCGGCAGGCGCAGGAGCTTGCGCTCGGGGCCGGCGCGAAAGCGCGTCGAGAGGGTGTCGAAGAGCACGCGGTCGGCCTCGGGGTCGTGGAAGGGGCCGCCGGGCTTGTCGATGGCGGACACGCCGCCCTCGGGGACGAGAAAGCGCAGCGGGCCGCGCATCGCGTTGAGCTTGGCGGCGAGGAACTCGCCGATGGCGTGGCACTCGTCGGCCGTCGTGCGCATCAGCGTCACGGTGGGGTTGTGCCTGTACAGGCGCCGGCCCTTGAAGCGCTCGGGCACCGTGTCCCAGGCGCCGAAGTTGATCATGTCGAGTGCGCCGCAGCTGCCGACGTACGGGATGGCATGGCGTGCGAAGACATCCAGCCGCGCCGGGCCGGCCGAGAGCACGCCGCCGCCGATCTCGTCGGCCACCTCGGTGGTGCTGACGTCGATCACGCCTTCGAGCAGGCCGCTGTCGGCGAGCTTCTCCATGCTCTGGCCGCCGACCCCGGTGGCGTGGAAGACGAAGCAGTCGTAGGTGTCGGCGAGGCGCTTGGTCACCGCCTGCACGCAGGGCGTGGTGACGCCGAACATCGTCAGGCCGAGCGCCGGCTTGTACCCGGTGCCGGCCGCGGCTTCGCCCGCGGGCGCGTGCGTGATCATGCCGGCCAGCGCATGCGCCGCGTTGGCGAGCACCTTCTCGCTGATGCGGTTGATGCCCTGCACGTCGGTGACGCTGTACATCATGCAGATGTCGCTCGGCCCCACGTAGGGCCGCGTGTCGCCGCTGGCCATCGTGCTCACCATCACCTTCGGGCAGCCGATGGGCAGCGCGCGCATCGCCGGCGTGGCGAGCGAGGTGCCGCCCGAGCCGCCGGCGGAGATGAGGCCGCCGAGGTCGCGCCGCGTGCGCACGAAGTTCTCGAAGGCGGTGGCCATGGCCGTGACGGCGCTGCCACGGTCGCCGCTGAAGACGGCGCCCTCGCCCTGCGGGTGGTGGCGCGCCACCTCGCGCGGGTGGATGCTGGCGGTGCTGGCCTTGCCGCCCGTCGAGAGATCGACGGTGACGACGCGCAGGCCGAGTTTCTCGAGGCACTGGCGCAGGTAGCCGAGCTCGCGCCCCTTGGTGTCGAAGGTGCCGGCCACGTAGGCGGCGCGGCCGCTCGTGGCGGCGACGGGGAAGGGCAGCACGCTGCCCTGGGCCTGCACGCTGGCGCGCGACGGGGTCTGCGGCGCGCTGGCCGGAGAGAGGGTTGTCGACTCGCGCGGGATGTCGTTCACCGGCGCCGCCGTGCCGCCGGCGTTCCAGCGCGTGAAGCCGCGCACGGCGCGCGGCGCCATGTCGTCGAGCGAGGGGGCGCCGTCGCCGTGCTCGCGCCGCACGGTGACGACGCGCACCGGCGCGCCGGACGCCGCTGCCGCACCGGCGGCCTCGGCATCCGGCTCGTCGGTGCCGTTGCCGCTCTTCACGCCGAGCAGGCGCTCCTGCATCTCCCGGTCGGCGGCCAGCTCCGCGGCCGACAGCTCCTGCGCGATGCGGCCGTTCACCATCACGCCGATGCGGTCGGCCACCTCGAGCGCCACGCCGAGGTTCTGCTCGATCAGCAGGACGGCGATCTCGCCCTCGGTGGCCAACTGGCGCAGCGCGCGCGCCACCTGCTCGACGATCACCGGCGCCAGGCCCTCGGTGGGCTCGTCCATCACCAGCAGCTTCGGTGCCAGCAGCAGCGCGCGGCCGATGGCCAGCATCTGCTGCTCGCCGCCCGAGAGCTGCGCACCACCGTGGCCCTTGCGCTCGGCGAGGCGCGGGAACATCGCGTAGACACGCTCGACCTCGCGCTTGTTCACCGCGACGAGCTTCAGCGTCTCGTCCACCGAGAGGCTCGGCCACACGCGCCGGCCCTGCGGCACGTAGGCGATGCCGCGCTTCGTGATGTCGTTGGGCGGGAGGCCGAGGATCTCCTCGCCGAGCAGCCTGACGCTGCCGCCGGCCGTGCCCGCGTTGCCATTCGTGTGGATGAGCCCGGTGACCGCATTGCACAGCGTCGTCTTGCCCATGCCGTTGCGGCCGACGATGCCGAGCACGCCGCGTTCGATGGTGAAGCCCACGCCCTGCAGCGCATGCGCGCGGCCGTAGTAGACGTCGAGCCCCTCGACGACGAGGACCGGGCCCTTCGTCGCCGCTTCGGGCTTGCGCGACCACAGGGCCATCAGTGCTGCGTCCCCATGTAGATGGCCTGCACCTGCGCGTCGCCCTCGATCTGCTCGGGCGTGCCGGTCTTCAGCACCCTGCCGTTGTGCATCACCGTCACCTTCTCGGTGACACGCAGGGCGATGTCGAGGTCGTGTTCGATGAGCACGTAGCTCATGTGCGCCGGCAGCGAGCGCAGCAGCGCCACCAGCTCGCGCCGCTCGGCCGGCGAGAGGCCGGCGGCCGGCTCGTCGAAGAGGATGAGGCGCGGCGCCCCGGCCAGCGCCATGCCGATCTCGAGCTGGCGCTGCTGGCCGTGCGCGAGGTTGGCGACGAACTCGCCGGCGATGTGCGCGAGGCGGGCGCGCTCGAGCAGTTCTTCGGTGGCGCGCTGCGAGGCATGCGCCGGCCCGGGCCGGCGGAAGCTGTAGCGGCCGTTGGCGACGCCCCGCACGGCGAGGAAGAGGTTGTCGCGCACCGAGAGCTCGCGGAAGAGCAGCGAGCTCTGGTAGGTGCGCCTGAGGCCCTTGCGGATGCGCTCGTGCGGCGGCAGCTCGGTGATGTCCTCGCCGAAGAAGCGGATACGTCCGGCCGCGGCCGTAGGGCCGCCTTGGAGCCCTGGTGGGAAGTCGCCGGTGATGGCGTTGAAGAGCGTCGTCTTGCCGGCGCCGTTGCTGCCCAGCACCGCATATTTCTCGCCCGCGGCGACGGCCAGCGAGACATCGTCCACCGCGCGCAAAGCGCCGAAGGCGCGCGTCACGTTCTCCAGCACGAGGGCGTCGTTGGAGGCCAGGGCGCTGGAGGACGAAGGCGCTCCACCGCGCGCGAGCTCACGCGCGGCGGAGGCAGGACGAAGCTGCGTCACAGAGGCCATGGCGACGCCACGGGCTACTTCGCCGGTCCACCCGGGATCAGGGGCAATTCGGCTCGTCGCGCGAGCCGACCTTGAACTGGTCCTTCGGGATGCCGAGCAGCTGCTCGACGTTGTCCACCTTCTTCAGCACGCGCGTGGACAGATCGCCCTTGCTGTCCTTCACCACCTCGGTGACGAAGGTGGTGCCGATGGCCTGGCGGTTGCCGTCCAGCTTCACGGCGCCCGTGGGACCCTTCAACTCCAGCTTGGCCAGGGCCTCGCGGTACTTGAGCTGGCCGCCGGAGAGGTCGCCCTTCACCGCCTCGAGGCCGTCGAGCGCCGCCTTCATGTTGAGGTAGTAGACGAGCGCGAACAGGCTCGGGCTCGGGAAGCCGCCCTTGCTGACCGGGAAGTTCTTCTGGTAGTCGGCGACGAAGGCCTTCCACTCGGCGCCGTCGAAGGTGTCGGCGAGCGGGCCGGCGGCGATGGTGCCCACCAGCGAGTCGCGGCGCTTGCCGCGGTAGTTGAGGATGTCCTGGCTGACCGTGATGCTGCCGCCCATCAAGGGCTTGTCGCCACCGGCCGCCTCGTACTGGTTGAGGAAGTTCACCGCGTCGGCACCGCCGAGCACGACGAGCAGCGCGTCCACGTCCTTCGGGATGCGCGCGATGGTCGAGGCATAGTCCTTGCCGCCCAGCGGCACCCAGGCCTTCACCGGCACCTTGCCGCCGACGCGGCAGAACTCGGACATGAAGCCCTGCACCTGCGAGTAGGGAAACGCGTAGTCCTCGGCGATGACCATGACGCGCTTGTAGCCCTTGTCGTAGGCGGCCTTGCCGAGGCCCACCATCCACTGCGCGCCCTCGGTGTTGAAGCGGAAGAAGTTGGGGCTCGGGTTCACCAGGGTCGTGGCCTGCGCACCCGAAGCGCCGTTGATGAAGGTGACGCCCGGCTGCGTCTTCGAGTAGTCCTTGACGGCGATGCCCTCGCCGCCGGAGAGCGGGCCGACCATGATGTCGACCTTGTCCTGCTCGACCAGCTTGCGCGTGGCGTTGACGGCCACGTCGGGGTTGGCGTTGGAGCTGGCCTTGATGATCTCGACCTTGCGGCCGGCGACCGTGCCGCCGCGCTGGAGGAGCGCCAGTTCGGCGCCGCGCATGCCGTCGGCGCCACCGGCGGCGAACGGGCCCTCGAGCGTGGCCAGGAGGCCGATCTTGATCGGCGCACCCTGGGCAAAGGCGCCGCCGCTGAAAGCGGCCAAGACGGCCGCACCCAACACTGAACGCATCAGAACTCGCTTGGTCACTTTCTGTCTCCTGAGAACGGTTGTGGCGAGGGTCATGGCCGGCGCGCGGCTGCGGGTCCGAAGCGCGTACGCAGCTTCGACCACAGCCCGAGCAGGCCGTCGGGGGAAAACAGCACGATGGCGAGGAACACGACGCCGATCACGAGGTTGAAGCGCTCGCGGTCGATGACGTCGATGGCGAAGGTCTGCAGGAGCACGAAGACGATGGCGCCGAGGAAGGCGCCGATCGGGTGCCGCATGCCGCCGAGCACGGCGATGACCAGGATGTTGATCAGCCAACCGGTGTTCACCGAGTTGGGCGTGATGAGGCCGTTGTACCAGATGAGCAGGATGCCGCCGACGCCGGCGAGCAGGCCCGACACCGCGTAGCCGGCGACGCGGTGCGCGGTGACGTTGTAGCCGAGCGCGTGCATGCGGCGCGGGTTGTCGCGGACGCCCTGCATGACGATGCCGAAGGGCGCGCGCACCAGCCACTTGACGAGCAGGTAGCCGGCGAGGCTGCACCCGAGCGCGAGAAAGTAGAAGGGCACCGGGTCGCGCCAGTGCACGTCGAAGACGGTGGGCGGGTAGACGCGCTGGAAGCCCTGGAAGCCGTTGAAGACGGAGTAGTTCTGCAGCGCCAGGTAGTAGAACGCGACGCCGATGGCGAGCGTGATCATGATCGTGTAGATGCCCTCGGTGCGCACCGAGAGCCAGCCGATCAGCGTCGCGGCGGTCGTCGAGATCGCGAGCGCGAACGGGATCGCCACCCACCACGGCCAGCCGAGGCTCGCCGCCTGCCCCGAGGCGCCACTGCTGCCGAGGATGGCCAGCGCGTAGCCGGCGATGCCGGCCACCGTCATCTGCGCCAGCGAGACCATGCCGCCGTAGCCGCCGAGGAAGGTGATCGACAGCGCGATGAGGCCGAGCGCGAGCGCCTGCCCGGCGATCTGGAAGGTGAAGAACGGCGTCGCGACGAAGGGGTAGATCAACACGAGCGCAAGCACGAACACATGCCGCGCCGACAGCTGCCGCCACAGGAACTTGAGCCAGCGCGGCGCATCGCTGCTCGCATAGGGGTCGGGCGCCGGCACCCGCACCGGCGCGGCCGCGGCCCTGGGCAGCGGCCTCGCTGCGGCGGCGAGGCCGGTGTTCATGGCGCGGCGCCAGTAGGCGGCGCTCATGCTGCCCTTCCCATGATGCCGCGCGGCCGAAAGGCCAGCACCAGCACGAGGATCACGAAGGTGAAGACGACGCTGTAGGTGGGCGCGTAGGTGAGCCCGTAGGTCTCGGCGAGGCCGAGGATCACCGCACCGATGGCGGCGCCGACGACACTGCCCATGCCACCGACGATGACGACGATGAGCGAGGCGAGCAGCAAGCGTGTGTCTTCGCCCGGCACCATCGAGAGCTCGACCGCGCCGATGACGCCGCCGAGGCCGGCCAGGCCCGCGCCGAGCATGAAGGTGATGGCGAAGACGAGGTTCACGTTCACGCCGGCCGCCGCGAGCATGCCGCGGTCGTCGACGCCGGCGCGGATCATCGCGCCGACCTTGGTGCGGTTGAGCAGCCACCAGAGGAAGACGCCGATGGCAATGCCGAAGCCGAGCAGGCTCAGCCGGTAGGCCGAGTAGGCGCGGATGATGGGGATGTCGCGGATGGGCCCCTGCAGCCACGCCGGCGCTTCCATCTGATGCACCTGGCCGGTGAAGATCCACAGCAGGATGTCGGCGATGACGATCGAAAGCCCGATCGTCACCATCGTCTGGCGCAGGTCCTCGCCCTGCATGTGGCGCAGGATCAGCACCTGGATCAGGAGGCCCGCGACGGCCGCGGCGAGAAAGCCGCCGGCCATGGCGAGCAGCCACCAGCCGGTCTGCTCGGCGATCGTGAAGCCGACATAACCGCCGAGCAGGTAGAGCGAGCCATGCGCGAGGTTGACGTTGCGCATGAGCCCGAAGACGAGCGTGAAGCCGCTGGCGACGATGAAGTAGAGCGAGGCGAGCGTGAGGCCGTTGAGCAGCGTGAGCAGGTACAGGCGCAGGTTGTCGAACATCGCCCACAGCGAGAACACGCCGATCGGGCCGCCGATCAGCACCCAGAAGAGCCAGCGGTTGCGCTCGGTTCGGGTCATTCGGAGGACCTCACGCCGCGCGCTCCCAGACCCGCGAAGCCGCCACCGGCGGCTGCTTGGCGAAGACGCCGTCCTTCATCACCGCGAGGATGCGCTTGGGGTCGCGCAGGAGCGAGAGGTTGGCGAGCGGGTCGCCGTCGACGAGCAGCAGGTCGGCGAGGCAGCCTTCCTTGACGAGGCCGAGCTCGTGCGGCCGCATCATGATCTGGCCACCGTACAGCGTGCACGAGCGGATCGCCTCCATCGGCGTGAAGCCGAGGTGCTTGACGAAGAGCTCGAGGTCGCGCGCGTTCTGGTAGTGCGGGTTGAAGGCGAAGCCGTAGTCGCCGCCCGGCAGCACGCGCACGCCGCGCCTGTGCATGGCCTTGAGCGACTCCACCGCGGCGGCCCATTCCTCCTCGTAGCCCATGCTCACCGCCTTGGCATGGTCGATGCCCCAGCGTTCGGCCTCCCACAAAAGCGCCCAGAGGATGCCGATGCCCGGTGCGACGAAGACCTTGTCCTTGGCCGCCTCGAGCATGTCGAGCGCCTCTTCGTCGGTGAAGCTGGCGTGGTAGATGAGGTGGATGCCGTGCCGCAGCGCCTGCTTCACGCTGGCGCATGAGCGCGCGTGCACGATGATGCGGCGGCCGCGCATGTTGACCTCTTCCACCGCGGCAGCGACCTCGGCGTCGGTCATCCAGGTGGTCTTGGCATCCGCCCCGGGCACGAAGTTGTCGCCCGAGATGTTGAGCTTGATCGAGTCGACGCCGTACTTGAGGAACATGCGCACGACGCGGCGCATGTCGTCGGCGTTGTTCACCACCTGCCCGAAGCTGAAGTCGGGGAAGGGCAGGTGCGGCAGCATCTCGTCGCCGAGGCCGCCGGGCACCGTGATCTCCTGGCTCGCGGCGAGGTAGCGCGGGCCCGGGATCTGGCCGCTCTCGATGGCGTTGCGGATCACGACATCCAGGCGCGGCTTGGCGCAGGCGGCGCCGAGGCAGCTCGTGAAGCCGGCCTTGAGGTAGTTGTGCGCCACCTTGGCTGCCCACAGCACATGCTCCTCGAGCGGCATCGCCTGGATGGCGCCGAGCGTGGCGGCGTCGTTCCAGCTGAAGTGCGTGTGCGCCTCGCACATGCCGGGCATCAGCGTGGCGCCGGCGGCGTCGATGACGGTGGCGGTGCCTGGTGCGAATGACCCGATGGGGGTGGTGCTGCGCCCGACCTGGCGGATGCGGTTGCCGCTGACGAGCACGCTGCCGGTGTAGGGCGCGGTCTGGCCCGTGCCGTCGAGGATGCGGACGTTCGTGAAGAGGGTGTCGGCCATGGTGCGTCTCCCTGTTCGGTCTCTCAATGCGATCAGGCGGCCCAGCGCGTCATCGCGGGCGTGGCGCCGGCGCGGCTCACGCCCGCACCCGTCCGCATCGGTGGCGCGCGATGGAACTCGCCGTCCTTCATCACGGCCAGGATGCGCTTTCGGTCCTGCAGGATCGTGATGTCGGTGAGCGGGTCGCCGTCCACCAGCAGGATGTCGGCCAGGCACCCTTCGCGGATGTGGCCGATCTCCTTGAGACCATCGCGACTGAGACCCATCATCGGCCCGCCCCAGGCGGTGGCCGACAAGAGTGCCTCCATCGTGCTCATGCCCACGTGCTTGACGAAGTACTCGAGGTCCTTGGCGTTGGTGCCATGCGGCGTCCACGCGAAGCCGTAGTCGCCGCCGGGCAGGATGCGGATGCCGCGCTTGCGCATCGCCTTCATGCTCTCGATGGCGGCTTCGAGCTCGCGGTGGTAGCCCATCTTCCTCGTCACCTCGGGCGTCAGGCCCCAGGCGCTGGCGTGGTGACAGGTGTTGATGAGCCAGGCCAGGCCTGGGGCGACGTAGTGCTTGAACTTCGCCGCCTCGAGCATGTCGAGCGCCTCTTCGTCCGCGAAGCTGGCGTGGTAGATGACCTCGATGCCCTGGCGCACGCACTCCTTGATCGACCAGGTGCTGCGCGCATGCGCGGCGACGCGCTTGCCCCAGCGGTGCGCCTCGTCCACGCAGACGGCCACCTCGGCCTCGGTGAACTGGCTCATCTCGCTCGGCATGCCGGTGATCGATTCACCGCTTAGGTTGATCTTGATCTGGTCGACGCCGTACTTGGCGAACATGCGCACGCAGCGGCGCATCTCCTCGGCGCCGCTGACGATGGCGCCGAAGGCGAACTCGTGCTGCGGCAGGTGCGGCGCCGTCGTGTCGCCGAGGCCACCGGGCACCGTGATCTCCTGGCTGGCGGCGATGTAGCGCGGGCCGACGATGGTGCCGTCGTTGATGGCGTTGCGGATCACCACGTCCAGCCGCGGCTTGGCGGTGGCGGCGCCGACGCAGCTCGTGAAGCCCATGTCGAGATACGTCTTCGCCACCTGCGCGCACCACAGGATGTGCTCCTCGGGCGGCATGCGCTGGATGCTGTCGAGAGTCGGCTGGTTGTTCCAGCTGAAGTGCGTGTGCGCCTCCACCATGCCGGGCATGAGGAAGGCGCCGGCGCCGTCGATCAGCGTCGCCCCGGCGATGGGTGCGGTGCGCTGCCCGTAAGCCGTCTTGACGACGCGGCTGATGCGGTTGCCGCTCACCAGCACGTCGCCGGTGAAGGGCGTTTCGCCGCCGCCGTCGAAGATGCGCACGTTGGTGAAGAGGGTGTCGGCCATGGCCCTGACTCCTACCGCACTCGGTCGAGGAACTCGCGCAGCACGCGCTGCGATTCGGTGGGTCGCTCCAGCGTCGGCCAATGGCCGCAGCGGCTGAAGACCTCCAGCCGCGCCTGCGCGGGGCCGCTGCCCAGGCGGCTCGCGAGCTGGCGCGCACCCGACAGCGGCGCGATCAGGTCCTCGTCGCCGTTGACGATGAGCGTGGGGCAGCGGATCAGCTCCAGCCGCGCCGCCCTTGCCTCGCCGAGCGCGACGCAGTTGCGCGCGAAGCCTTCCGGGTCCTGCGCGCCGATGCTGTCGCGAACGTAGGCCACGGCCACCGGCAGCGTCTCGCGCGACGAGGCCGACAGCGCCGCCTGCGAGATGGCCTCGGCGATCTCGAACATGCCCTGCACGCCCTGGGCGCGCGCCAGCGCGGCGCGCGCCAGCATGTTCTCGCGCATTGCGGCGGTCGGCTCGGCGAGCGCGCCGAAGAGCGCGAGGCTCGTCACCCGCTGCGGCTCCTTGGCGGCCACGTGCTGCGCGATGATCGTGCCGAAGCTGTGCCCGACGAGGTGGGCGCGCGCGATGCCGAGCGCCTCGCACACGCGCAGCACGGCGTCGGCGTGCGTCTCGGCGCTGAGGTGGCCGTGATGCGGCGTGGCTTCGCCGAGCGCATAGGCCTTGTGCGAGCGCCCGGCGCCGGGCAATTCGAGCCGCACGCAGCGCCAGCGCGCGAGCGCCGGCAGCAGCGGCGTCCACGCGTTGATGCTGCCGCCCAGGCCGTGGATGAAGACGATGGCGGCGCTCGCGTCGCCGGGGCCGCGCACGTCGACGGCCATGCGGTCGATCCAGGCGATGCTCATGGCTTGTCCGGCGCGCCGCTCAACGTTCTTCGAAGCGGTTCTCGATGGCGCCGATGCCGTCGATCTCGACGCGCACCACGTCGCCCTGCCGCAGCCACCTCGGCGGGCTGAAGCCCATGCCGACGCCGCTCGGGGTGCCGGTGGCGATGATGTCGCCGGGGTACAGCGTGATGCCGCGCGAGATGGCCTCGATCTGGGCGGCGATGTCGAAGATCATGTCCGACGTCCGCCCGTCCTGCCTCAGCTCCGCAGCGCCGCCCGCCGGCGTGACCCAGCCGCGCACGCGCGTGTTCGTGCCATCGAGCTCGTCGGCGGTGACGATGCATGGCCCCATCGGGCAGAAGGTGTCGAAGCTCTTGCCCAGGTGCCACTGCTGGTGGCGCGTCTGCACGTCGCGGGCGCTGACGTCGTTGACGATGCTGTAGCCGAAGACATGCTCGAGCGCGTGAGAGCGCGGGATGTTGATGCCGCCCTTGCCGATGATCACCGCGAGCTCGCTCTCGTAGTCGATCTGCTCGCTGATGGCGCGGCCCGGCAGGCGCACGGGGTCGAAGGGGCCGATCACCGTTTCGGGCACCTTGGTGAAGACGATGGGCCAGAGGTCCCGCTCCCGCGATGGGGCCGCAGCGTCGCGGAAGACCGTGCCCGAGAGCTCCTCGGCGTGCGCGCGGTAGTTGCGGCCGATGCAGAAGAGGTTGCGGCGCGGCCGCAGCGGTGCGAGCAGCGTGGCGGCCTCCACCGGCAGGCGCGCGCCGGCGGCGGCGGGCAGCGGGTCGCCATGGGCCAGCGAACGCACGAGCTCGAAGGCGCCGCGCTCGGGCCTGCTCACGGCCAGCGGCGTGAGCTCACGCCCATCCGCGGACATCAGGCCGACATGGGGGCGGCCGCCCCAGCTCCAGCTGGCGATGCGCATCGGCTTGCTTGTCTCGGTGGCTTGGCGCTGCACGCTCCCGGGTCGGCGCTCGGTGGCACTGATCGGGGCTCGGCGCGCAGTGCTCTGGGCTCGGCGCGGGTCCGTGAGACTTGCGTCTCAAATCGGGATCGATGCATCATACGGGCGCGCGCCGCGCGGCCACAAGAACATCACACGATTGCCAGCCCGGTGAAAACCCGAACCCGACGCTCCCCTGCCCGCCAGCTGCGCCCCGCCGGGGTGCCGCACCCGCCTGAGCGGCCCGCGGCGCACGACCTGCTCAAGGCGCCGAAGCCGCCGAAGGCCGCGAAGGCGCCCAAGGCGCCCAAGGCGCCCAAGGCGCGCGCCGAGCCGAGCACGCCGGCGCCGCCGCCCGAGCGCGGCGTGAAGGCCGCGACCTTCAGGCTGCTGCTCGACACGGCGATGGAGATCATCCGCGACGGCCACATCCCGAGCGTCGCCGAGGTGGCCGTGCGTTCGCGCGTCTCGCGCGCCACGGCCTACCGCTACTTCCCGAGCCGCAGCGCGCTCGTCACCGCGGTCATCGACAGCTCGCTCGGCCCGGTGCGCAAGTTGTCGAGCAACCTGCCCGACGGGCGAGCGCGCGTTCGCGAGCTCTTCGAGCAGACCTTCCCGCGCTTCCAGGAATTCGAGCCGCAGCTGCGCGCCGCGGCGCAGCTCGCGCTCGAGCAGTGGGCGCAGGAGCGTGCCGGCCTGCTCGAGGAGGAACCGTACCGGCGCGGCCACCGCGTCCGCATCCTCGAGCACGCCATCGAGCCGATGAAGGGCGAGCTGACGCCGGCGCTGCGCCAGCGGCTGCACCACGCGCTGTCGGTGGTCTACGGCATCGAGCCGTACGTCATCCTGAAGGACATCTGGCACCTGCCCGAGCGCGAGGTGCAGCGCGTGGCGCTGTGGATGGCCGATGCGCTGGTCGATGCGGCGCTGAGCCAGTCGGCGGCGCTGAAGCCGCAGCGCAAGGCCGCGGTGCGGGCGCCGAAGGTGCTGCGGTGATGGCGCTGCGTTGATGCCACCGTGCTGATTGCGCTGCGTTGATGCCGCATCGCATGTCGCTTCCGTGACGTCGCCGCGGCGACGGTGAGCGGCTGCGCGGCTGCCGACAATGTGCGCATGGGGACCGTGACACTCGTGCGCCATGGGCAGGCGTCCTTCGGCGCCGCCGACTACGACCAGCTCAGCGAGCTCGGCGCGCGCCAGTGCGAGGCGCTCGGCGACTACCTCGCCCTGCGCGCGCGCCGCTTCGATCTCGTGCTCACCGGCACGCTCAGGCGTCATGCGCAGTCGCTGGCGGCGATCGCTTCGCGCCTGCCCGGGCTGCCCGAGGCGCGCGCCACCGCGGCGCTGGACGAATACGACGCCGAGGCGCTGGTGCGCGCCGTGTGCGGCGGTGCGCCGCCGGTGCACACGCCCGGCGGCGACCGCCGCGAGCACTTCCGCCTGCTGCGCGAAGGGCTCGAGCGCTGGATGCGCGGCGAGCTGCAGGTGCCCGGCATGCGCGACTGGGCGGGCTTCCGCGGCGGCGTGGCCGCGGTGCTCGACGAGCTGCGCGGCTCGGGTGCGCAGCAGGTGCTGGTGGTGAGCAGCGGCGGGCCCATCGCCACCGCGCTGGCGCATGTGTTGCAGGCGCCCGCCACGGCCGTGGTGGCGCTGAACCTGCAGATGCGCAACAGCGCGCTGAGCGAGCTCAGCTTCACGGCCTCGCGCCATTGGCTCGTGAGCTACAACGGCCTGCCGCACCTGGACGACGTGCAGCGCGCCGGCTGGGTGACCTTCTCCTGAACGGTTGCCGCCGAGGCGCCCCCGCCGGGGCAGCAGGCCGGCACGGGCGATATCCTCCGCGTCCATGCCGATGCAGGTGTTGCGCTTCGACCGCTTCGAGCTGCAGCCGCGCGAGCGCCGCCTGCTCGTCGAGGGGGCGCCCGCTGCGCTGGGGGCGCGCGCGTTCGACCTGCTGCTGGCGCTGGTGGCGCGGCCGGGCGAGCTGGTCACCAAGGGCGAGCTGCTCGACACGGTGTGGCCCGGCCTCGTCGTGGAGGAAGCCAACCTCACGGTGCAGGTGTCGAGCCTGCGCAAGGTGCTGGGCGGCGAGCTGATCGCCACCATTCCCGGGCGCGGCTACCGGTTCACCGGGCGGCCCGAAGCGGTGCCGGAGGCCTCGCCGGCGATGGCCTCGCCGGCGAGCGCGGCCACCGAGGCCACTGGGGCCGCTGCGGCGCAGACGCCTGCGCCGGGTGTGGCGCCTTCGGCATCGGCGCCACCCCCGGGCCCCACGCTCATCGGCCGCGACGAGGACCTCGCCCGCCTGAGTGCGGCGCTGCAGCGGCCGGGTTGCGTCACGCTCATCGGCCCGGCCGGCGTGGGCAAGACGAGCCTGGCGCGCGCCTTGGCCGCGGCGGCCGAAGGCGGCGCGGTGTGGGTGGACCTGGCCCCGCTCACCGATGCCGCGCAGGTGACTGCCGCCGTGGCGCGCGCGCTGGACGTCGCGACGCCGCCGGTGGGTGCGAACGTGGGCGGCGGCGATGGTGGCGCGGCCGGTGGGGTCGGTGCTGCAGGAGCTGCGGCTGCTGCAGGAGTTGCGGGTGCTGCGGGTGCGGCCGGTGCTGCGGGTGCTGCAGGTGCTGCAGGTGCTGCAGGTGCTGCAGGTGCGGCCGGTGTCAGCGCGAACACCGCCGCGACGCTGTTGCGCGCCTTGCGCGGCCGGCTGCTCGTGCTGGACAACGCCGAGCATCTGGTGGACGCGGCCGCGGCGCTCGCCGCCGCGCTGCTCGCGGCCGACCCGGCGCTGCGCCTGCTCGTGACGAGCCAGCTGCCGCTGGCGGTGGCCGGCGAGCATGTGCACCGCATCGAGCCGCTTGCGCTGCCGCTGGACAGCGATGCGCTCGATCTGCACCGCGGCGCGGTGGCGCTGTTCGTCGAGCGCGCGCGTGCGGCCGACCACCGCTTCCACGCCGGCGAGGAGCAGCTGCCGCTGCTGCGCGACATCTGCCGGCGCCTGGACGGCCTGCCGCTGGCGCTGGAGATGGCCGCGGCGCGCGTGCCCGCGCTCGGCCTCGTGGGGCTGGCGCGGGCGCTCGAGCGGCCCGTGGCGCTGCTCAACGCCGGCCGGCGCGACGCGGCGGCGCGCCACCGCACGCTGCAGGCCGCGCTCGACTGGAGCTACGGCCTGCTCGCGCCCGACGAGCAACGCCTGTACCGCGCTTGCGGCGTGTTCAGCGGCGGCTTCACGCTCGAGCTGCTGGTGGCGGTGGCGGCGGTGCCCGAGCAGGGCGCCGGGCCGGGGGCTGCGCCGGTGGACGGCCGGGTGGGCATGGGCACGCAGGCGGGGCCGCCCGCCGCGGTGGCCGAAGAGCAGCGCTGGGCTGTCATCGACACGCTCGCCCAGCTCATCGACCGCTCGCTGGTGGCCACCGATGCCGGCGACCCGCCGCGCTACCGCCTGCTCGAGACGATGCGCGCCGACGCGCAGCGCCGCCTCGCTGCCACCGGCGACGAGGCCGCCTTGCGCAGCCGACATGCGCAGGCCCTGCACGGGCTCGCGCAGCGGGCCGCGGCGCCGGCGGCCGGCGACGTCGAGCGCGCGCCCGCGCTGGCCGAGCACGACAACCTGCGCGAAGCCATCGCCTGGGCCTTGCCGCGCATGCCGCAGTTGGCCGTGGAACTGGCCGTGTACGTGTCGCACCTGGCCACTTTCACCGCCTGGCGGCTCGAGGCGCTCGGCTGGCTCGAGGCCTGCGAGGCGGCGGTCGAGGGCGGCACCCTGCCGCCGTCCCTGCGGGCGCGCTGGTGGAGCCAGCGCGCGCGCCAGTGGTTGATGAGCCGCGACCTGCACGCGCGCGCGATGGCCGAACATGTCTGCGGACTGTTCAGCGCGCTGGGCGATGACCTGGGCGAGTTCACGGCGCGCTCGTACATCGTGCGCGCCAGCTCGGTCGCCAGCGACGATCTCGAAGGCCACGTCGCCACGATGCGAACGCTGTTCGCGCGCCACCCCGAGTGGCCGCCGGCGCAGGAGTTGCTGCTCGCGGGTACCGAGGCCACCCTGTGCCTGCTGCGCGCCGACTACGAGGGCCTGCTGCGCCACCGCCTGCGCGAACAGGAACTGGCGCGCGCGCTGGACAACCAGGGCATGGCCGATGCCGCCGAGACCAACATCGTCAGCGCCCTGCAGCACCTCGGCCGCCACGAGGAGACGTTGCCACGCTCGCGCGCGCTGCTGGCGCGCCTGGCCGACCCGCAGTCGGCCAACGCCGCGTACGCGTGGAACGGGCTGCTCGAGTCGCTGCTGAGGCTGCGCCGCTTCGACGAATTCCGCGCCGCCGCGCCTGCGGCGGCGCGCGTGCTGCGCCGCCATGGGCTGCCCTACATCGCCGACCAATACGCGCTCGTGCTGGCGCTGGAGGGCCGGGCCGAGGCCGCCGCGCGCATGGTGGGCCACGCCAGGCGCGCGTTCGCGCAGTGCGGCAAGGCGGTCGAAGAGACCACGGCCGGCAACCTCGTCGAGGCCGAAAGGCTGGCGCGGCAGGTGCTCGATGCGGCCACCTTCGCCGCCTGCGAGGCCGAAGGGCGCGATCTCGACGATGCCGCCGCCGACCGGATGGTGCTCGGGCCCGACTCAGAGCCTGTGAATGAATCAGCCGCGCCCGAGCGACGCGCCAGGAGGCGTCGGATCTAGGCGCAAAGCGCAGCCATGTCCGGCGACATGGCGAGCATTTGCAACGACGAGCCGGCGCCTTCTGGCGTGGCGAGCGGGTGTGGATGATTCGTTCACAGGCTCTCAGTGGAGTAAGCCTCCCGCTGAAGGCAGGCGGAGCGCGCCAGTTCACGCGGCCGGAAGGCTCGCGTTCCCGGGCTCGCGCAAGGGGGAGCCGGGAGCGGCAAGCCTGTCGCATGGCGCGTACCCGCTCCAGCGCTGCACGCCGCCCGCTGCGGCGCCGGCCGGCGCGAAGCCGTGCCGCCGCATGAACGCGGCCATGCGCGCGTTGCCGGCCAGCACGTCGCCGAAGAGGGTGCGGATGCCCGCCGCGGCGGCGGCACGCCGCAGCGCGTGCAGCAAGCGCGGCGCGACGGCGCGGCCCTGCCAGGCGTCGGCCACGGCGATGGCGAACTCGGCCGAACTTTCGCCGCTGGCGGCGCGAACGCAGCGCGCTTCGCCGACGATGACGTCGCCGTCGTCGCACGCCAGCACGGCCACGAACGCGATGTGGTGCACGCCGTCGGCCTGGCTCAAGTAGCGCAGCAGGCGCTCCGAGTCCGGCTTGATGCCGCCATGAAAGCGCGCCTGCCGCGAGGCGGCGCTGAGCGAGCGCACGAAGTCGCGCATCGGCGTGAGGTCCTGCGCTCGCACCGGGCGCAGCTGCACTTCGCGTTCGGATCGGGCGACGGGAGAGGCGACGGTCGACGGGGCGGCTGACGCCAAGGTCGAAACGGCGTGCGGAAGGGTGGCCAGAGCGGCAGCTGCCGTGAGCCCGGCGTGAGGGCCGGCGTGAGGCGTGGCGTGAGGGGTGGCGTGAGGGGTGGCGTAAGCGATCTGCATCGGGCGACTCCGGGCGCCGGCGCGTCCGGCCGGCGTGATGCCAGTGTTCGACGGCGCCCCCGCCGGCGTCCCAAAGCGCGTGCAAGGCATTCCAAAACGTGCGGCCGCGGCGGCGCGGCGGGTTTTTGGAACGTTTTGCAGCGGCTTCATGACGCCGCGCCCGCCCTTCGCGACAGTGCCGGTCATTCGCCCACCGCCCCTGTCGCCCGAGGAGCACCGCCCCATGATCCTTGCCACCACCGCGGCTGCCGCCGCCCTTCTCCTGGCCAGCTACGCCGGCGTCGCCGGGCTCGTGGCGCAGCGCTTCACTTCGGCGCAGCGCCGGCTGCCCGCCCTGGGCGCGGGCCCCGGCGGGTGCGGCGCGCGCAGCGTCGGTTTCCCGGCGCGCGACGGCCTGGCGCGTATCGCCGCGTGGTACCTGCCGGTGCCGGCGGCCGAGGCCGCGCCGGCACCGCGCGGCGCCATCGTCTTCGTGCACGGCAAGGACGCCTGCCGCGGCGACGAACTCAAGGGCGGCTCGCGCGCCTTGGCCCAGTGCCTCAACGAAGCCGGCTTCGCCGTGCTGATGATCGACCTGCGCGGCCATGGCGCCAGCAGCGGCGCGCGCCTGACCTACGGCCAGCGCGAGCGCTTCGACGTGCTGGGCGCGGTGGACTGGCTGCGTGCCCGGGGGCACGCCCGCATCGGCGTGCTCGGCGCCTCGATGGGCGCGGCCAGCACCTTGCTCGCTGCGGCCGACGAACCGGCCATCGCCGCGGTAGTTGCCGACAGCGCCTTCGCCGACTTCGGGCAGATGATCGAGCGGCAGTACCGCAAGCTCTCGGGGCTGCCGGGTTTCCTGCTGCCCGGCACGCTGGCCATCGGCCGCCTGCTCACCGGCGTTGCGCTGCAGCGCGTGCGGCCGCTGGAGGCCGCTTCACGTCTGGGCGGCCGCCCGTGCCTGCTGATCCACAGCGCCGGCGACCGCTTCATTCCCGCCGCCGATGCAAAGCGGCTGGCGGCGGCGGCCGGCGCAGAGCTGTGGATCACCGAGAGCGAAGGCCACATCGGCTCATACCGCGCCGAGCCCGCGGCCTACACCGAGCGCGTGCTGGCCTTCTTCGCGCGCGCGCTGGGCTGAGACAAGCCTCGAGCCCTCACTGCACGAACCACCCGAGGAACCCATGAGCACTGCCAGCGGTTGCCTGCCCGCATCGATCACCCGCGCCGCGCCGAGGCCGGCCCCTCCGCCGGCCACGTTGCGTGCCGCGGCCGCGCCGCAAGCGGCCGGGCTGGCGCCGGCTGCGCGCACTAGCTCCGGCACCGGCGCCGTGCTGCCGCGCAGCCGCTACCTCACGGTGCTGGGGTGGGCGTTCACGCTCTTCAATTCGGTGCGCATGGCGGCGTACCTGCCGGCGGTGTGGGCGATCTACACGAGCGGCGATTCGGGCCAGCACTCGCTGTGGACCTGGTGCACGTGGTTCGGGGCGAACCTGACCATGGCCCTGTGGCTGCGCGAGCGCAACGGCGGGCACTTCGACCGGGCCGCGGCGGTGAACCTGGGGAATGCCACGATGTGCGGCGTCACCATGCTGCTCATCGCCTGGTTCCGCTTCTGAGAGAGGTCCTCGGCGCCCCGGCCGGCGGAGCGCCTGCGAGCGGCTACAGCGGCGGGATGCGCAGCATCTGCCCCGGATAGATCTTGTCCGGGTGCGTGAGCATCGGCTTGTTGGCCTCGAAGATGACGGGGTACTTGTTGGCGTCGCCGTAGAACTTCTTGGCGATCTTGCTCAGGTTGTCGCCGCTCACCACGGTGTGCCACTGCGCCTCGGGCTCGCTGGCGGCGACCGTGAGCATGTCGTTGACGGCGGCGACGCCGGCCACGTTGCCACAGCACAGCAGCACCTTCTCCTTGGTGGCCTGGTCGGGCATGACGCCGTCGGCGGTGACGGTGGAAGTAGTGGCCTCGAAGCTGACCGAGAGCCCGTCGGTGGGCAGGCCCTGCGCGCGCACGTACTCGATGATGGCGTCGCCTGCGGCCTTGCTCAGCGCCGCGACGTTCTCGGGCGTCGGTGCCGAGGCGGCGGCATCCTGGGCGGCCTTGGCCTGGCCCTTGCCGAACAGCTTCTCGCCGGCATCCTTGAAGAAAGACATCAGACCCATTGCTCGCTCCTGCGTTGACCGGACCTTGGTGGCCCGTGCGGCTCATGCTACGCCTGCACCATGACTGGCCAGCCCATGCCCGGGCATGGGTAGCGGGCGCAAACGCTGAGGTGGCCGGTCAGTGCTCGTGGGGGCCTCGGTCTTGGCCATGACCATGCTCGTGGCCGTGCCCATGGTCGTGGCCATGCCCATGGTCGTGGCCGTCATCGTGAGCATGGCCATGGTCATGCGCCGCATGATCGTGGTGCGCGTGCCCGTGATCGTGGTGCGCATCGTCGCGGCCGCCGGCCTCGTAGGCGCCTGACTCCGGCTCGAACGCCGCACTCTCCTCGTGCACGATGAGGTGCATGCGCCGGAGCATGCCGGCGAGCACGTGGTCGGGCTCGAGCTTCAGATGGTCGGGTTTGAGCTCCACCGCGACATGACGGTTGCCCAGGTGATAGGCGGCGCGCAGCAGGTCGCTCGGCGCACCATGCTCGGTGCAGTGGCGCACCACTAGCACCGGCTGCGGCGCCGCCTGCACGCGCACGAGGCTGCCGTCTTCGGCCACCAGCACGTCGCCGCCGCGCACCACGGTGCCGCGCGCCAGGAAGACACCGAGGTGGCGGCCGCTCGAGTCGGTGGCCTCGAAGCGGCTCTTCTGGCGCAGGTCCCAGTCGAGCGCAACGCTGGCGGCGCGCTTCACCAGGGCCGGCGCGAGCCCGCGGCCCTGCGCGATGAGCTTGTTGACGGTGAGCATCGACGAAACGGCCCGCAAGGCCGCGGAAGGACGGTGCCGGGCAGTTTAGCGAAGGGCGTTTCGGCGGCCGGTTCGTGGCCGGCTCGGTGGCCGGTTCGGTGGCCGGTTCGTGGCCGGTTCGTGGCCGCTCGGTGGCCGCCTCCCGGGTCGGCGCGGCCGCTGCGCGCGCCCGGCGTGCGCCAGCCTGGGCCGCGCGCGCCTTGCAGGTGCGCTCGCGCGGGAATTTGGCTCCGCTTCGGTGCGCGATGCGCGGCTTCGCGCTTCCTCCGAAGGCACCGTCACGCGCTGCGCCGTGCCTTGTCGCGGTGCGGTCGACCCGCTCTGGTGCGGGTGCGCAAGCGCGCGCGTCGCGCACGCCCCCGGCCGGCCATTGGCACAACGCTTGCGAATAGGGTTGCGCAGCTCGTCCGCCGTGTTGGCGCCGGACGCTGCCCCTTCCACTCCGCCCCGACAGATTCCACCTTTGGAGGAACCGCACCCATGAAACGTCGTGAACTGCTCGCCGCCGTGCCCGCCGCCGGACTCACTGGCATGGCCGGCATTGCGCCGGCGCTGCTCTCCCTGCCCGTGCAGGCGCAGGGCGCCACCATCAAGGTCGGCGTGCTGCACTCGCTGTCCGGCACCATGGCCATCTCGGAGACGGTGCTCAAGGACACCGTGCTGATGGCGATCGACGAGATCAACGCCAAGGGCGGCCTGCTCGGCAAGAAGCTCGAGGCGGTGGTGGTGGACCCGGCCAGCAACTGGCCGCTGTTTGCCGAGAAGGCACGCCAGCTCATCAGCCAGGACAAGGTGGCGGCCGTCTTCGGCTGCTGGACGAGCGTGAGCCGCAAGAGCGTGCTGCCGGTGTTCGAGCAGCTCAACAGCCTGCTCTTCTATCCCGTGCAGTACGAGGGCGAGGAGCTCAGCAAGAACGTCTTCTACACGGGTGCGGCGCCGAACCAGCAGGCCATCCCCGCCGTCGAGTACCTGATGAGCAAGGACGGCGGCGCCGCCAAGCGCTTCGTGCTGCTGGGCACCGACTACGTGTACCCGCGCACGACGAACAAGATCCTGCGCTCGTTCCTGAAGAGCAAGGGCATCCCCGAGGCCGACATCATGGAGGAGTACACCCCCTTCGGCCACGCGGACTACCAGACCATCATCGCCAAGATCAAGAAGTTCGCCGCCGAGGGCAAGCGCACGGCGGTCATCTCCACGATCAACGGCGACAGCAACGTGCCCTTCTACAAGGAGCTCGGCAACCAGGGCCTGAAGGCCACCGACGTGCCGGTGGTGGCGTTCTCGGTCGGTGAGGAAGAGCTGCGCGGCGTGGACACCAAGCCGCTCGTCGGCCACCTGGCGGCGTGGAACTACTTCATGAGCCTGAAGAACGCGTCCAACGACGAGTTCGTCAAGAAGTGGAGCGCCTACGCCAAGGCCAAGGGCATCGCCGGGCACAAGGACAAGCCGATCACCAACGACCCGATGGAGGCCACCTACATCGGCTTCAACATGTGGGCGCAGGCGGTCACCAAGGCCAAGAGCACCGACACCGACAAGGTGATCGCGGCGATGGCCGGCCAGACCTTCAAGGCCCCTTCGGGCATCACGAGCACGATGGACCCGAAGAACCATCACCTGCACAAGAGCGTCTTCATCGGCGAGGTGCAGGCCGACGGCCAGTTCAAGGTGGTGTGGAAGACCCCGGGCCCGGTGAAGGCCAACCCGTGGAGCCCGTTCATCCCCGAGAACAAGGGCAAGAAGGACGAGCCGGTCAAGGCTTGAGACCTCGGTAGCGCCTGCGGCGCCTCACCTGCACCTCGCACAGGGGCAGGGGCAACGCCAGCGGACCGGCAAAGCCGGCTCCGCGGCGCCCGCGTGGCTGGGTGAGTTGCGGTGATTCGGAGGCGTTGATGTCGTTTCGGGTGAGCTGGCGGGCACTGCTCGCGGGCGTGGTGCTGGCCGCCGGCCTGGTGCTGGCCGGCCCGTCGAAGGCGCTCACGCCCGAGCAGGCCGCGGCCATCGCCGCCGGCGACAGCGACGAGCGCGTCGCGGCCCTCTCGAGGGCGCTCGCCGCCGATGACGCCGCAGCCCTCGCGCCCTTCCTGCAGGCGCTGCTCGCCGACGAGGTGAAGGTCGCCGGCGGCCGCGCCTTCGTCGTGCAAGGCGGCAAGGCGGTGCTCGCCGGCAGCGGCACCGAGGCGCCGCTGCCCGAGGGTGCCGAAGACGTCGTCAACAACAACCGCATGCGCCGCGAGCTCGAGGGCGCGCTGGCCTCGCTGGCGCTGCTCGCACCCGATCGCGGCCGGCGTGCGGCGGCCATCGCCGAGCTGAAGGACCAGATCGACGCCGGCAAGCTGCCGCTGCTCGAACGCGCGCTCGCCGCCGAGACCGATGCCGAGCTGAAGGCGCGCCTGGCCCAGCTCGTCGCCGCGGCGTCGATCGCCGCGCCGGAGAAGGCGAGCCGCCTCGCGGCGGCGAAGGCGCTCGCCGCCAGCGGCGAGCCGGCGGCGCGCGCGCTGCTCGCCGAGCGGCTCGACAAGGAGACCGATCTGGAGGTGAAGGCGGCCATCGGCCAGGCGCTCGATGCGGTGCAGTCGCGCCTCGACTGGGGCGAGCGGCTGGGCGTGCTCTTCTCGGGCATCAGCCTCGGCTCCATCCTGATGCTGGTGGCGCTCGGGCTGGCCGTCACCTACGGCCTCATGGGCGTCATCAACATGGCGCACGGCGAGTTGCTGATGATCGGTGCCTATGCCACCTACATGGTGCAGAACCTGTTCAAGGCCTACGCACCGGGCCTCTTCGGGCTCTATCTCGCGGTCGCGATCCCGGTGTCGTTCTTCGCCGCCGCGGCCGTCGGCGCGGTGCTCGAGCGCACGGTCATCCGCTGGCTCTACGGCCGGCCGCTGGAGACGCTGCTCGCCACCTGGGGCATCAGCCTCATCCTGATGCAGTCGGTGCGCACGCTGTTCGGGGCGCAGAACGTGGCAGTGGAGAACCCGCCGTGGCTCTCGGGCGGCATCGCCGTGCTGCCCAACCTGACGCTGCCGTACAACCGCCTGGCCATCATCGCCTTCGCCGCCATCGTGCTCGGCGGCATGGCGCTCCTGATCGCGCGGACGCGCCTGGGCCTCTTCGTGCGCGGCGTGACGCAGAACCGCCGCATGGCCGCCTGCGTGGGTGTGCCGACGGCGCGCGTGGACACCTACGCCTTCTCGCTCGGCGCCGGCATCGCCGGGCTCGCCGGCTGCGCGTTGAGCCAGCTCGGCAACGTCGGCCCCGACCTCGGCCAGAGCTACATCGTCGACTCGTTCATGGTCGTCGTGCTCGGTGGTGTCGGGCAGCTCGCCGGCACCGTCTACGCCGGCCTCGGGCTCGGCATCGTCAACAAGCTGCTCGAAGGCTGGCAGGGGGCGGTGCTGGCCAAGATCATGGTGCTGCTGCTCATCGTCGCCTTCATCCAGAAGCGGCCGCAGGGCATCTTC
Source organism: Burkholderiales bacterium (assembly GCA_016223165.1). Taxonomy (GTDB): domain Bacteria; phylum Pseudomonadota; class Gammaproteobacteria; order Burkholderiales; family Burkholderiaceae_C; genus Rubrivivax. Next base: position 90,374 of record JACRPO010000009.1, on the reverse strand, counting down.
GCCCTCAAGGGCCGGAGTGCCGAGGCATGAGCCCGCCGGGCCGCCCCAAGGGCGAATACCGGAGGGCGCAGCCCGAAGGTAGCCCAATGAGCGCGGCGTCGCGCACCGGCCTGCTCTCGCCGAAGGCCTGGTCGGCGGTGGCCGTGGCCACGGCGGTGATGGTGGTGCTCGTGCCGCTGCTGCACCTGGCGGTGCCCGAGGGGCATGCGCTGCACCTGGGCGCGCATTACGTCGGCCTGCTCGGCAAGATCCTCTGCTACGCCATCTGCGCGCTGGCGATGGACCTGATCTGGGGCTACGCCGGCATCCTCTCGCTCGGGCACGGCCTGTTCTTCGCGCTCGGCGGCTATGCCATGGGCATGTACCTGATGCGCGAGATCGGCAGCGAAGGCCAGTACCGCCTGCCGATGCCGGACTTCATGGTCTTCCTGAACTGGAAGGCCTTCCCGTGGCACTGGGCCTTCAGCGACAGCTTCGCCTTCCAGATGGCGATGGTGGTGCTGGTGCCGGGGCTGCTCGCCTTCGTCTTCGGCTTCTTCGCCTTCCGCTCGCGCATCAAGGGCGTGTACTTCTCCATCATCACGCAGGCGCTCACGTTCGCGGCGATGCTGCTGTTCTTCCGCAACGAGACCGGCTTCGGCGGCAACAACGGCTTCACCGACTTCAAGCGCATCCTCGGCATCCCCCTCAACACGCCGCAGATGCGCGTCACGCTGTGCGCGCTGTCGGGCGTCGTGCTGATCGCCTTCTTCCTGCTCGGGCGCGTGCTCGTGCAAAGCCGCTTCGGGCGCGTGCTGCAGGCGGTGCGCGACGCCGAGAGCCGCGTCATGTTCAGCGGCTACGACCCGGTGGCCTTCAAGCTCGCCATCTGGACGCTCTCGGCCGTGATGTGCGGCGTCGCCGGCGCGCTCTATGTGCCGCAGGTGGGCATCATCAACCCGAGCGAGATGAGCCCGGCGGCGAGCATCGAGATCGCCATCTGGGCGGCGGTCGGCGGGCGCGGCACGCTGATCGGGCCCATCGTCGGCGCCTTCTTCGTCAACGGCGCCAAGAGCTGGTTCACGGCCGCGGCGCCCGAGGTGTGGCTGTTCTTCCTCGGGGCGCTGTTCATCGCCGTGACGCTCTTCCTGCCGCGGGGGCTGGTCGGGCTGTGGGAGTGGGTGATGCAGCGCCTGCATTCCGGCCGGAAGGATGCCGGCGTGGCGCCGGTACAGCCCGCGCCGCCTGCTGCGCCCGCCGCATCGGTGGCGCCGGTCGGGACGACCGAGTCCGTGTCAGCGCCCGCCAAGATCAAAGGGCAGGCGGCATGACGCCCGACCTGATGCGCGAAGGCGCCGCCCGCCGCGCCGCCTACGAGGCGCGCAAAGCCGCGTTGCCGCCGCGGCCCCCGCGCGGCGGCTTCGGGCGGCCGCTGCAGCACCTGGAGCCCGTGTTCACGCAGGGCGTGGCGCTCTACGTCGAGGACGTGACGGTCAGCTTCGACGGGTTCAAGGCGCTGAACTCGCTGTCGCTCACGGTGAACGCGGGCGAGCTGCGCTGCATCATCGGCCCCAACGGCGCGGGCAAGACGACGATGATGGACTGCATCACCGGCAAGACGAGCCCCGACAGCGGCCGCCTGAGCTTCGGCAGCAATATCGATCTGCTGCGCCTCAGCGAGCCCGAGATCGCCACCGCCGGCATCGGCCGCAAGTTCCAGAAACCCACCGTCTACGAGCGCCTGACGGTGCAGGACAACCTCGCGATGTCGCTCGCCGGGCCGCGCAGCGTGCGCGCCAGCCTGTTCCCGGCCATGAGCGGCCACCACGACGGCGCCGAGGCGGCGCGCCTGGACGAGCTGCTCACGCTGATCGAGCTGAAGTCGTCGGCCTTTCGCGAGGCGGGCCTGCTCAGCCACGGCCAGAAGCAGTGGCTCGAGATCGGCATGCTGCTGGCGCAGGACCCCAAGCTGCTGCTGCTCGACGAGCCCGTGGCCGGCATGACCGACGAGGAAACCGAGCGCACGGCCGAGCTCTTCCTCTCGCTCGAGGGCCAGCACTCGCTGGTGGTGGTGGAGCACGACATGAAGTTCGTCGGCCAGCTCGCCGGCACGCATCGCAAGGTGACGGTGCTGCACGAAGGGCAGGTGCTCGCCGAAGGCAAGCTGGCCGAGGTGCAGGCCGACGAGCGCGTCGTGGAGGTCTATCTTGGCCGCTGATCCTGCCGACACCGCCGCTGTGCCCGCGACAACCGCCACAGCCGCCACCACCGTCACCACCGAGCCCGCACTCAAGGTCATGGGCCTCGACCAGTACTACGGCGGCTCGCACATCCTGCGCCAGGTGTCGCTGGAGGCCCGGCGCGGCGAGGTGACGGTGGTGCTCGGCCGCAACGGGGTGGGCAAGACGACACTGCTGAAGAGCATGATGGGCGTGCTCGGCGTCAAGACCGGCCGCGTCACGCTGCACGGCCGCGACATCACGCGCACCGAGCCCTACGAGCGCGTGCGCGCCGGCCTCGCCTACGTGCCGCAAGGGCGCGAGATCTTCGGCCGCCTCACGGTGGACGAGAACCTGCGCATGGGCCTGGCGACGCGGCCGGCGGGGACGCCGGTGCCGCCGGTGCTGTTCGAGCTCTTCCCGGTGCTCAGGCAGATGCTGCACCGGCGCGGCGGCGACCTCTCCGGCGGCCAGCAGCAGCAGCTCGCCATCGCGCGCGCGCTCGCGCCGGGGCCGAGCGTGCTGATGCTCGACGAGCCGACCGAGGGCATCCAGCCGAGCATCATCAAGGACATCGGGCGCACGCTGGCGCTTCTCGCCGAGCGCGGCATCGACGGCCAGCCGATGGCCATCGTGCTCGTCGAGCAGTACTACGACTTCGCCGAGGAGCTCGCCGACGCCTACGTGGTGATGGAGCGCGGCGAAGTGGTGATGCGCGGGCGCGGCACCGACATGGCGGCCGACGGCGTGAAGGCGCGGCTGGCGATCTGAGGGCGGCCGGCTCGCCGCGTGGGCGTGCTGGTCCTGGACTTGCGCGTTCGAGGGCCAAACGCTAGTATTACAGGCGTTATAACGTTCGTCTGCGCAGGCTGCCATGACCGCACTCAAGCTCACCCAGATCGGCAACTCCGTCGGCCTCATCCTGCCCAAGGAGATCCTGGCGCGGCTCAAGCTGGAGAAGGGCGATACGGTGTTCGTCACCGAGGCGGCCAACGGCATCAACCTCACGCCCTTCGACCCGACGATCGAGCAGCAGCTCGAGCTCGGCCGCGAGTTCATGCGCGAGTTCCGCGACACCTTCCATCATCTCGCCAAGTAGGTCGGGCGGCGATGGCCTGGAGGTGGGTCGACCGGCAGGCGCTGGAACTCCTGCACGACGAGAGCCTGGCCGAGCATGGCGGCGCAGCAGGTCTTCGGGACGAAGGCTTGTTCGAGTCGGCACTGGCGCGCCCGTTGAACCTTGCAGCCTATGGTGCGCCCGATGTGGCCGACCTTGCCGCCGCGTACGGCGTCGGGCTGGCGAAGAACCATCCGTTCGTGGACGGCAACAAGCGCGTTGTCTTCCTGGCCGTGGGCCTCTTCCTGGCGCTGAATGGCCGCCGCCTCGCCGCCACGCAGGCCGAGGCCACGGCGGCAATGCTGGCCGTGGCGGCGGGCGAGCTCGACGAGCCGGCGTTCGCGGCCTGGATCCGGCAGCGCAGCCGGCGTCGCTGAGTGACTCGCGCCCGGGCCGCGGTGCGCCCGGATCGGTGCTGTGTTGCCGCGCCCCGACGCTTCAACGCTTTGTCACCCCTTGCGCGGCTGCCCGCGGCGCCATCGGGCCGGGCGCGCGGCCAGAATGCGCACGGATTCCGATCCACTCAGTCACATCGCAGCCTGCCAACGCCCAGGGAGAAGCCCATGACCCACCGCCTTCTGTCCACTGTCGGCGCCGGCCTCGCCCTCGCCGCCGGCACCGTAACCACGGCCCAGGCCGCCGATTTCAACGCCATCGGCACACTGACGCAGGCCGAGTTCCGCCTGCTCGCCGAGGACATCGGCGCCGCCGTCTCCTACAAGGGCATGATTCCTTCCGAGGGCTTGGGCATCACCGGCTTCGACCTCGGCGTCTCGATCGGCGCCACCGAGGTGTCCAACCGCGCCGCGCTGATCAAGGCCGCGGGTGGCGCCGACGTGCCGAAGGCGGTGCCGCTGGCCGGGCTGCGCGCGGTGAAGGGGCTGCCTTTCGACATCGACATCGGCGCCGTCGTGATGAGCCTGCCCGACACCAACGTGCGCGCCGCCGGGGGCGAACTGCGCTGGGCCTTCATCGGCGGCAATGCCGCGCTGCCGGCCGTGGCGCTGCGCGCCTCGCTGATGAACCTCTCCGGCGTCGACCAGCTGAAGATGCGCGCCACCGGCGTCGACCTGTCGATCAGCAAGGGCATCCTCTTCCTCACGCCCTATGCCGGCATCGGCCGTGTCGAGATCGACACCAAGGCGCCGGGCACCACGCTCACGCGCGAGAAGTTCCAGATGGACAAGGTCTTCGCCGGCGTCAACATCGCCTTCGTGCCGATGGCGCTCGTGATCGAGGCCGACAAGACCGGCGACGCGACGAGCTACGGCATCAAGCTCGCGATTCGTTGGTAGCGCGGCTTGCGCCGCGCGTGCGGCGGTAGCGCGCGGATAATCCGCACCGTGAAGCAGGCCAGACCGCCGCTGGTGCGTTTCGGGGAAACCCGGCACTGGAGGAAGGTCCGGACTGCACAGAGCACCGTAGCAGCTAACGGCTGTCCACCGCGAGGTGAGGATCAGAGCAACAGAGACGAGTCGAGGCGCGGGTGCGGCAACGCGCAAGCGGTGCCGCAAACCCCCTCTGGGGGTGGCCCGAGTCTCGGGTGAAACGGGCAATCTCTACGGGCAGCAACACCAAATAGGCCGGCATCGATGTGGCTCGCGGAGCCGGCGGGTAGGTGGCACCGAGCCGGGTGGGTGACCCCCGGCCCAGATGAATGGCGGTCACGGCGCGGCCTCGCAAGGGGCGGCGCCGCACAGAATCCGGCCTATCGGCCTGCTTCACACTTTCTTCGTCAGGCGCGGCGTCGCCGCCGAGCCGCCGAGCCGCCGAGCCGCCGAGCCGCCGAGCCGCCGAGCCGCCGCGGCGCGGCCGTCGTCAGGCCGGCACCACGAGTTCGTGCCGCGTCATCCAGGCGAGCGCGGGTGTCGCGCCAGCCGAGGCGGCCGGCGCGCGCGCCAGCTTCATCTCGAGCGCCGCGCGGTCGGCAACCGGCACGTTGCGCCAGAGGAAGTCGCGTGCATTGCCGGCATCGCCGGCGATGAAGAGCTGCGAGGTCCATTCCCCGAAGCTCGCGTGGCGCAGCTTGACGTGGATGTGCGGCGTGCGCCCGGGGTAGGGCACCGGCTTCAGCGTGCGGAAGCTCAGCTCGCCGCGCGCGTCGCTCTTCGCCGCGCCGAAGCCCTGGAAGCCGGGATCGAAGCGGACGCTGCGGTCGGCCGCCTCGCGCGCCACATCGGGGTGGCGGTAGTGCTGCAGCGAATCGCATTGCCAGATCTCGACCTCGGCGCCGTCGACGAGGCGGCCGTCGGTGTCCAGCACCGCCAGGGCGAGGCCGAGGTGCTCGCCGCGCGCCACGAGCGTCTCGCTGCCCTGCGTCACGCGCGTGAGGTCGGCGTCCCAGTCGCTCCACTGCGCGCGCCAGCGCACCGGAGGGTAGAAAGGGCCGTCGGTCATCTGGCGCAGCGCACGGCGCGAGCTGGCCAGGGCCGGGCAGGGCACGGAGGCGGCCAGGCCCGCGGCCCATGCCGTGACGACGAAGGTGCGGCGGTTCGGATTCATCGTGCGCGATTGGAGCACCCCGCAGGCGGGTGCGGCGGCCGGCCGTGAATGCCCCCGCTCGCAGCTTCCGATCGTGTCTCCCGATCACGGCTCCGGATCGAAGCATGGGCCCCGCCTACACTGCGCCCCCGCCTGCATGATGACTTCCCCCTCTGCCTCCCATTGGCGCGGCCCGCGCTGGGCACTGTCGCTGCTGCTCGCGGGCTTGGGCATGCTGGGGCCGTTCGCGATCGACACCTACCTGCCGGCCTTCACGGCCATCGGCACGTCGCTCGCGGCCACGCCGGTGCAGATGCAGCAGACGCTGTCGAGCTACCTGCTGGCGTTCGCGGTGATGAACCTCTTCCACGGTGCGCTGTCCGACAGCTTCGGCCGCCGGCCGGTGGTGCTGGTGGGCCTTTCCGCCTTCGCGCTCGCCTCGGTCGGCTGTGCGCTCGCCGAGTCGATCGGCGCGCTCGTCTTCTGGCGCGCCGTGCAAGGGCTCGCCGCCGGCGCCGGCATGGTGGTGTCGCGCGCCATCATCCGCGACCTGCATGCGCCTGCCGAGGCGCAGCGTGTGATGTCGCAGGTGACGATCTTCTTCGGCGTCGCACCGGCCATCGCACCCGTGCTGGGTGGCCTGATGCTCGGGCCGCTCGGCTGGCGCTCGATCTTCTGGCTGCTCGCCGGCATCGCCGCCACGCTGGCGCTCGCCAACGCGCGGCTGCTGCCCGAGACGCTGGCCGCGTCCGCGCGGCAGTCGTTCCACCCGGGGCACCTGCTGCGCGGCTATGCGCAGCTCGTGCGCAACCCGCGCTTCCTGGCGCTGGTGGTGGCCAGCGGCGTGCCCTTCAACGGCATGTTCCTCTACGTGCTCTCGGCACCGGCGTGGCTGGGCGGCCTGCTCAGGCTCGAGCCGACGCAGTTCTTCTGGTTCTTCATCACAAGCGTCGCCGGCATCATGGCCGGGGCGTGGCTGTCGGGCCGGCTGGCCGGGCGCATGCCGCCGCGCCGGCAGGTGCGCTGGGGCTTCCTGGTCGTCGGTGCTGCCTCGGTCGTGAACCTGCTGCTCAACGCAGTGCTCGAGCCGCACGCGGCGTGGGCGATCGTGCCGGTGGCGGTGTATTCGTTCGGCTGGTCGCTGCTGACGCCGGTGGTGACGCTGCTCGTGCTCGAGCAGGCGCCCGAGCGGCGCGGCATGGCCTCGTCGGTGCACTCGAGCATCGGCAGCGGCGCCAACGCGCTCGTGGCCGGCGTGCTCGCGCCGCTCGTGATGCACTCGGCGCTGGCGCTCGCGCTCGCCTCGTTCGCGTTGATGGCGGCCGGGCTGCTCGCCTGGAGCTGGGTGAAGCGGCAGGTGACGGCGTAGTCGGCACGAAGCGGCCGCAAGGGGCGACCTTCGCTCAAGTCCGACATCCCGGCGGCCGAAATGAGGCGAGGAGCCTCCGCCATGATCCCGTCTCGTTTCGTCGCCCTTGCCGTCCCTGCCTTGCTGCTGGTCTTGGCCCCGCGCGGCGAGGCGACGCCGGCCGAGCTGCCGCCGCCGAAGAGCGGCACCAAGGCGGCGGCGCAGCACAATGCGGCAGCATCGGCGCCGGCGCCCCGGCACGCGGCGCCCCCCGCCGCGGCGGCCGCGGCCGAGATCGACCCGATGGAGCGTCTTCGCCTGCGCCTTTCCGAGCGGCTGGCCGCTCCGGGCGCGGCGCCGGTGAGTGGCACACTGGACCTGCAGGTGGGCACGCGCACGGCATCGCCCGGCGCGGCGCGCGCGCCGGCCAAGGGCTCGGACGCCGCTGCCCATGCGGGTGGCGCGCCGGCCCGGCCCGCACACGACATCGCGCAGGACATCGGACGCGGCCATGCCGAGGGCATCGCCTGGTCGCGCCCACCGGGTGGGGCTCCGGCGCATCGCGTCTCGGCACAGGCGGCGCCCGTCGCCGCTGCGGCGCACGCCAGCCTCACGGCCCCGGCCGCTCATGCGGCGCCGCCAGCCCAAGCAGCCCACACAGCCCATGCAGTCGCGCCAGGTGCCCGCCGCCCGTCCGGCGCGGCCAAGGGCCACGCCGGCGGCGCGCATGCGCAATGGGCCTACGAAGGCGCCGCCGGCCCCACCGCGTGGGGCGCGCTGAAGCCCGAATTCGGCCTGTGCGCCAACGGCCAGCGCCAGAGCCCGATCGACATCCGCGGCGGCCTCGCCGTCGACCTCGAGCCGGTGAAGTTCGACTACCGCCCGAGCGCCTTCTCCGTCATCGACAACGGCCACACCGTGCAGGTCAACCTGCCCCCCGGCAACGCCATCGAGGTCGGCGGCCGGCGCTACGAGCTCGTGCAGTTCCACTTCCACCGCCCGAGCGAAGAGCGCATCGACGGCCGCCAGTTCGAGATGTCGCTGCACCTCGTGCACAAGGACCCCACGGGTCGCCTCGCCGTGGTGGGGGTGTTGCTCGGCAAGGGGCCGGCGCACCCGGCCGTGCAGACGGTGTGGAACAACCTGCCGCTCGAGAAGAACGAGGAGGCGCCGGCGCGCGCGCAGATCGACCCCGGCCACCTGCTGCCCGAGGACCGGCGCTACTACACCTACATGGGCTCGCTCACCACGCCGCCGTGCAGCGAGGGCGTGCAGTGGGTGGTGATGCGCACGCCGGTCACGGTGACGGCACAGCAGGTGGAACTCTTCGCGCGCATCTATCCGATGAACGCGCGGCCGGCGCAGCCCGTGGCGGGCCGCCGCATCATGCAGTCAGAGTGACGGCGCTGCAGGCGGGGGTGGCGGCACGGGCGGTGCCGGCGGCGAGGGTGTCGAGGGTGGCCGCGGTGCCGACGCCGGCGACGCCGGCTGCGGCGCCGACATGACCGGCCGCTTCGCGGCCAGCAGCCACATCAGCGGCCACAGCCACAGGCTCGCCAGCCACAAGCCGACGCGCTGCACCGACATCGGCCGCGTCTCGTGCCGCGCCACCTTGGCGAAAAGAACGCCGGCACCCACCACCACGTACAGCAGCAGCGCGCCGTAGACGCCGGCGCGCCACGCGTAGGTGCCACCGAGCGCCTCGCCGAGCGCGCTGCCCACGAAGGCGGCGATCGGCACCGAGACCACGACCGCCAGCAGCACGCCGGCCAGGGCGTGCCTCAGCTTCCAGAGCGGGTCGTTTTGCACACGCGGTTGCCGTTGCAAGGCGTAACGGCGTAACTGTATGCACACACAGTCCTCGCCTCGAAAGCACTTTCAGTCAAGCAGACAAGTGCTTCATTCATAAGGGATTTTATTGCGCACACTGGATGAGAACCCAGTTCTAAGTGCTTGATTCACCACGGCTTTCCGCCCCGACGATGAATTGACCCCCTCGTTCTCGTCGGATAGAGTGGGAAATCGTGCGCGAAGGTGGGGATTGGTGTCTGTCGTGTCTCAGTGGCGCTTTTTCGGTGGGCCAGTGCTCACATTGGATATCAAGGGGCGGTTGACCGTGCCCTCGAAATGGCGCGACCAGATCAACGAGAAGGCCGGGGGCCAGCTCGTGTTGTGCAAGGATCCGGCCGGCTGCCTCGGGCTGTATCCGCCCGAGGTCTTCGGCCAGCTGGCCGACGTGCTCGTCAAGCTCACCGGCGAGGACGCCGACGAATGGCGCCGCCTGTACCTCGGCAGCCAGGCCGAGCTCGAGATCGACAGCGGCTCGCGCATCCTCATCCCGCCCGAGCTGCGGCGCTGGGCGGGGTTCAAGGAGGCCGGCACGGTGGTCTTCATGGGAGTCGGGGCGCACTTCGAATTGTGGGACCCGGGCCGCAGCGAAATGCGCGAATCCCAAGTCATTTCCAAGGGCAAGCCCGAGCCCTTGCGCACCCTGGTGCTGCAGTGACCGCCGCCCCATGGAGCCATCGCACCGTCCTGCTCACCGAAGCCGCCGAGGCGCTGGTGACGCAGCCGGCCGGCACCTACGTCGACGGCACCTTCGGCCGCGGTGGCCACGCACGCGCCGTGCTGTCGCTCCTCGCACCCGCCGGCCGCCTCATCGCCTTCGACCGCGACCCCGAGGCAGTGGCCGAGGCCCGCCGCATCGAGGACCCCCGCTTCACGATCCGCCACGCCAGCTTCGCCGACATGAAGCCGCAACTCGCGGCGATGGGCTGCACGCAGGTGCAGGGCCTGCTGCTCGACCTGGGCGTCAGCTCGCCGCAGATCGACAACCCCGAGCGCGGCTTCAGCTTCCGCCACGATGCCGTGCTCGACATGCGCATGGACACCACGAGCGGCGAGACCGCGGCCGAATTCCTGGCCCGCGCCAGCGAGCGCGAAATCGCGGAGGTCATTCGTGAGCTCGGCGAAGAACGGTTTGCTGTTCCGATTGCAAAGGCGCTTGTGGCTCGCCGCGCAGGCGGCGCGCCGGTCGGCCGCACCGGCGAGCTGGCCGCACTCGTGGCTCGCGTCGTCAAGACCCGCGAGCCGGGCCAGGACCCTGCGACGCGCACGTTTCAAGCTCTTCGGATTCACGTCAACGCCGAGCTCGAGGCTCTCGAGCAGGCGCTGAAGGACTCGCTCGCCCTGCTCGCCCCGCACGCACGCCTCGTCGTGATCAGCTTCCACTCGCTCGAGGACCGCATCGTCAAGACCTTCATCGCGCGCGAGAGCCGCGACGTGCCCGACCGGCGCGCGCCGTTCGCACCGCCGCGCGAGTTGCGCCTGCGTGCCATCGCGCGCGTCAAGCCGGGCGAGGCCGAGGTCGCCGCCAACCCGCGCGCCCGCTCGGCCGTCATGCGCGTGGCCGAGCGCACCGAGGTTGCCGCGTGAGCCGCGTCAACCTCCTGCTGCTCGCCGCGCTGCTCGCCAGCAGCCTGTGGCTCGTGCGCACTTCCTACGAGGCGCGCCGCCTCTTCGCCGAACTCGACCGTGCCAAGGGCGTGCAGCAGCGCCTCGACGCCGAATACCGCCGCCTGGACGCCGAGCGCCAGACGCAGGCCACGCACCTGCGCGTCGAGCGCGTGGCGCGCGAGAAGCTCGGCATGCGCACGGCCACGCCGGCGGTGACCGAGCATGTCAACGACCCCGGGCCTTCAGTGCATGCCATGCCGCTCGCACCAACCGCCGGAGGCGCACGATGAGTGCCCGCGCCATCGCGCGCGAGGCGCTGCCGGGCATGCCCGGCTTCGCTGCCAATCCGAAGCTGGGCCGCATGGGCAGCGTCAGCGTGAAGAGCCTGCGCTATGCCACGAGCCCGCTGCTGGCGAGCAAGACGCCGCCGTGGCGCTCGCGCTTCGTCGTGCTGCTCGTCGGCGTCGGCTTCGCCGTGCTGCTCGGCCGTGCCGCCTATGTGCAGATCGTCGCCACGCAGTTCTTCCAGGGCCAGGGCGAGAAGCGCTTCGTGTACACGCAGACGCTGCCGGCCAGCCGCGGCCGCATCCTCGACCGCAACGGGCTCGTGCTCGCCACCAGCGTCGCGCTGCCGACGGTGAAGGTCGACACCAAGCTCTTCGCCGCCGAGACAGCGCAGCGCAAGGCGATCGCGCGCCTGCTCGGCATGACCCTCGCCGAGTTCGACGAGCGGCTCGAGCCCGGCGGCACCGTGCTGCTGCGCCGCCATGTCGAAGAGGCCGCCTGGACCGAGATCAAGGCGCTGGCGCAGGCGCACGGCCTGAAGGGCTTCGTCGAAGAGCGCGAGTACCGCCGCCGCTACCCCGAGGGCGAGGCGGCCGCGCATGTCGTGGGCTACACCGACACCGATGACGTCGGGCGGGCCGGCGTCGAGCTGCTGCTGCAGCAGCAGCTGCAGGGCCACAAGGGCCAGCGCACGGTGGTGCGCGACCGACTCGGCCGCGTCGTCGAGGACGTCGGCGACATTGCCATGCCGCGCCACGGCAGCGACATCACGCTGTCGATCGACAGCAAGATCCAGTTCGACGCCTGGAAGCGCGCCCGCGATGCCGTCATCGCGCACAACGCCAAGGCGGCGAGCGTGGTGGTGCTCGACAGCGCCACCGGCGAGGTGCTGGCGATGGCCAACTACCCCGGTGCCGACCCGAACAAGCGCGGCAGCCACGCCGCCTCGCTGCTGCAGAACCGCGCCGCCAGCGACGCCAGCGAGCCGGGCTCGACGATGAAGCCCTTCACCATCGCGCGCGCGCTCGAATCGAAGCGGGTGACGCCGAACACGCCCATCGACACGGCGCCCGGCCGCCTCGTCGTCACCGGCACGACCATCACCGACGCGCATCCGCACGGCACGCTCACGGTGAGCGAGGTGCTGCAGAAGTCGTCCAATGTCGGCACGGCCAAGCTGGCGCTGGCCATGGAGCGGCAGGAACTGTGGGAAACCTATGCCGCGCTCGGCCTCGGCCAGAAGCCGCGCATCGAGTTTCCGCACATGGCCACGGGCAAGCTGCGCGCCTGGAAGAGCTGGCGCCCCACCGACCATGCACGCGTGGGCTTCGGCTACAGCGCCAGCGCCAGCGTGCTGCAGATGGCGCGCGCCTACACCGTGTTCGCGCGCAACGGCGACATCGCGCCGCTCACGCTCATCAAGCGCCAGCCGGCCGAGGGCGACGGCGTGCTCACCGACGCCATGGCCGCCTCGCGCGTCGTGCCCGGCCAGCCGGTCTTCAGCGCCAGCACCGCCTTGCAGGTGCGCGAGATGCTGCGCCTGGCCGCCTCGCCCGGCGGCACCGCCCCCGACCTGCAGCGCCTGACGCTCGGCTATTCGGTGGCCGGCAAGACCGGCACGGCCAAGAAGATGGTCGGCACCGAATACGCCGACGGCAAGTACCGCGCCTGGTTCGTCGGCCTGGCGCCGGTGAGCGCGCCGCGCATCGTCGTGGCGGTGATGGTCGACGAGCCCCGGGCCGGCAAGTACTACGCCGGCGACGTGGCCGCGCCTGTCTTCAGCCAGGTGGTGCAGAACACCTTGCGCTCGCTGAACGTGGCGCCCGACGTCGACGTGAAGACGCAGATCTCGGCCAAGCCGGTGCCGGCCGAGCTGGAGAGCCTGTGATGGCGGCCGGCCGCGCAGCCCTCGTCACGCTGGCCGATGCCGGCGCGGCGGTGGCGTGGCTGCGCACGCGGCTGTCGAGCCGTGCATCGACGCATGGGTCCGCCGCCGGCACGCTGCGCACCGACAGCCGCGAGGTGCGCGCGGGCGACGCCTTCATCGCCTGGCCTGGGCAAGCGGTGGACGGCCGCCGCTTCGTGCCCGAGGCGCTCGCTGCCGGCGCCGCGGCCTGCCTGGTCGAAGCCGAGGGCGCGTCGGCCTTCGACTTCAGCGGCGCCGCGGCCGGCGCCGTGGCCACGTTGCCGGGATTGAAGGCGGCCTGCGGCGACATTGCCGACGCATGGTTCGGGCATCCGGGCCGCGCGCTGCAGATCGTTGCCATCACCGGCACCAACGGCAAGACCTCCACCGCCTGGTGGACGGCGCAAGCCCTGCGCACACTCGGCCAGCGCGCCGGTGTCATCGGCACGCTCGGCGTCGGCGAACCACCGCAAGTGCACGCCACCGGCTTCACCACGCCCGACGCGGTGACGCTGCACGACACGCTGCGCCGGCTCGTCGATGCCGGCTGCCGCGCCTGCGCCATCGAGGCCTCGTCGATCGGCATGCTCGAGGAGCGCCTGGGCGCGCTGAAGGTCGACGTCGCCGTCTTCACCAACTTCACGCGCGACCACCTCGACTACCACGGCACGATGGAGGCCTACTGGGCGGCCAAGCGGCGCCTCTTCGCCTGGCCGGGCCTGCGCGCGGCGGTGATCAACGTCGACGACGCGCAGGGCGCGGCCCTGGCGGCCGAGCTGCGCGCACGCGGCACGGCGGCGCTCGACCTGTGGACGGTGTCGACGCGCTCGGCCGCCCGCCTCGTCGCGGAGCGCCTGCGCTACGAGCCGCGCGGCCTCGCCTTCGAAGCCGTGGAGTGCGCCGGTGGCGCCGCCGCCGGCCTGGCCACGGTGGAGAGCGCGCTCGTCGGCGACTACAACGCGAGCAACCTGCTCGGCGTGCTCGCGGCGCTGCGTGCGCTCGGCCATCCGCTTGCCGCGGCGGCGCGCGCGCTCGGCGACGTCGAGGCGGTGCCCGGCCGGCTGCAACGGATCGCCGGCCGCGAAGTCGAAGTCGTGGTGGACTACGCGCACACGCCCGATGCGCTCGAGAAGGTGCTGGCCGCGCTGCGGCCGCTGGCGGCAGCGCGCGGCGGGCGCCTCACCTGCGTCTTCGGCTGCGGCGGCGACCGCGACGCCACCAAGCGCGCCCTGATGGGCGGCATCGCCGAGCGCGGCGCCGACCAGGTCGTGGTCACGAGCGATAACCCGCGCAGCGAGGTGCCGCGCACGATCATGGACGGCATCGCCGCCGGCATGCGTGAGGCGCGGCGCGCACGGTTCATCGAAGACCGCCGCGAGGCCATCGCGCTCGCCGTGGCCGCGGCCGCGCCCGGCGACGTCGTGCTGGTCGCCGGCAAGGGGCACGAGGACTACCAGGAGATCGCCGGAGTGCGCCGTCCCTTCTCCGACCTCGAAGAGGCCCGCGCGGCCTTGGCCGGGCGCGACGGCGCCGCTGCCGGTGCCACCGCCAGCGCCACCATCAGCTCCACGTCCGCCGCGTCGCCGACGCCGCGCCCGGCGGGAGCCGCGGCATGAGCGGCCCCGCGACGATGATGACGCTCGCCGAGGCGCAGGCGCTGCTGCCCGGCTGCCGCCTGGTCGGCGGTGGTGGCGACGGCGGCATCGCCTTCTCGCGCGTGCACACCGACTCGCGCAGCCTGCGCGCCGGCGACCTCTTCGTCGCGCTCGCCGGCGAGCGCTTCGACGGCAACGATTACCTGCGCGAGGCCGGGGCCGCCGGCGCAGTGGCCGCGCTCGCCCACCCGGGCCGGCTGGCGCAGGCGCCGGGCCTGCCCGGGCTCGAGGTGCCCGACACGCTGCTCGCGCTGCAGCAGCTGGCCGGCGCCTGGCGCGCGCGCTTCCCTTCGCTGCCGCTGATCGCCGTCACCGGCAGCAACGGCAAGACGACGGTGACGCAGATGCTGGCGGCCATCCTGCGCGCCGCCGCCGGCGAGGCGGCGCTCGCCACGCGCGGCAACCTCAACAACCACATCGGCGTGCCGCTGATGCTGCTCGAGCTGCGGCCGCGGCACCGCATCGCGGCGCTCGAGCTCGGCACCAACCATGTCGGCGAGATCGCGCTGCTGGCCGAGCTCGTGCGCCCGAGCGTGGCGCTCGTCAACAACGCGCAGCGCGAGCACCAGGAGTTCCTGCACGGCCTCGAGGCAGTGGCGCGCGAGAACGGCAGCGTCATCGGCTGCGTGCCCGGGCACGGCACCGTCGTGCTGCCGCAGGCCGACGCCTTCACGCCGGTGTGGCGGCAGATGGCCGGTGCACGCCGCGTCGTGACCTTCGGCCTCGATGCCGCCGCCGACGTGCGTGCGGAGGCTTCCTGGCAGGCCGCCGAGTCCCTCTGGCGGCTCGACCTGCACACACCGCAGGGCCGCGCCAGCACCACCCTGCGCCAGCCCGGCCGCCACAACGTGCTCAATGCGCTTGCCGCCACCGCCTGTGCACTCGCTGCCGGTGTGCCGTTGGCCGCGGTGGCCGAAGGGCTCGCCGCCTTCGCCCCCGTGGCCGGCCGCACGAACCTGCTGGCTCTGCGGCGCGGCGGCGTGCCCGTCACGCTCGTCGACGACAGCTACAACGCCAACCCCGACAGCGTGCGCGCCGCCATCGACGTGCTCGCCGGGCTGCCCGGCCCGCATTGGCTCGTGCTCGGCGACATGGCCGAGGTGGGCGAGCAGGGCCCGGCCTTCCATGCCGAGGTCGGGGCGCACGCGCGTGCGCGCGGCATCGCGCATGGCTGGTCGGCCGGGCCGCTGTGCGCCGGTCTCGGCTTCGGCCGCCACTTCGCCGACGTGCCGGCGCTCATCGCCGCGCTGCCCGAGGCACCGGCGGCCGCCTCGGTGCTCGTGAAGGGCTCGCGCTCGATGAAGATGGAAGCGGTCGTGCGCGCGCTGCGCTCGCACTGGGGTGGCGATGAAGGGTCGACGCGAGAGGGGCCGGCCTGATGCTGCTCAGCCTCTCGCAGCTGCTGCTCGCGTGGTACCCGGAGGAGCTCGGCTTCCTGCGCGTCTTCCAGTACCTCACCTTCCGCGCCGTGCTGGCGGCGATGACGGCGCTGCTGTTCGGGCTCGCGCTCGGGCCGGCCGTCATCCGCAGGCTCGTCGAGATGAAGATCGGCCAGCCGATCCGCGAGTACGGCATGCAGAGCCACCTCGGCAAGCGCGGCACGCCGACGATGGGTGGCGTGCTCGTGCTCATCGGCATCGGTGTGGCCACCGTGCTGTGGTTCGACTGGACCAACCGCTTCGTGTGGGTGGTCATGCTCGTCACCTTCGGCTTCGGCACGATCGGCTGGGTCGACGACTACCGCAAGGTGGTGAAGAAGGACCCCGAGGGAATGCGCTCGCGCGAGAAGTTCTTCTGGCAGACGCTGATCGGCCTCATCGCCGCCATCTACCTCGCCTTCAGCGTCGCCGAGACGACCAACGTGCGCGTCTTCGAACTCTTCATGCGCTGGGTGAGCAGCGGCTTCTCGACGACGCTGCCGCCGCGCGCCGACTTGATGGTGCCCTTCCTCAAGACCTACAGCTACCCGCTCGGCGTCTGGGGCTTCATCGCGCTCGCCTGGTTCGTCATCGTCGGCGCCAGCAACGCCGTCAACTTCACCGACGGGCTCGACGGCCTGGCCATCATGCCGGTGGTGATGGTCGGCTCGGCGCTCGGTGTCTTCGCCTACGTCACGGGCAACACGGTCTTCAGCCGCTACCTGCTGTTCCCCTACATCCCGGGCTCGGGCGAGCTGCTCATCTTCTGCGCCGCGCTCGCCGGTGCCGGGCTCGCCTTCCTGTGGTTCAACGCCAACCCGGCGCAGGTGTTCATGGGCGACGTCGGCGCGCTGGCGCTCGGCGGGGCGCTCGGCACCATCGCCGTCATCACGCGCCAGGAGATCCTCCTCGGCATCATGGGCGGCGTCTTCGTCGCCGAGATGCTCTCGGTGATGGCGCAGGTGCTGTGGTTCAAGTACACGCGGCGCAAGTACGGCGAGGGCCGGCGCATCTTCCTGATGGCGCCGCTGCACCATCACTTCGAGAAGAAGGGCTGGGCCGAGAACCAGGTGGTGGTGCGCTTCTGGATCGTGACGATGCTGCTGTGCCTCATCGGGCTGGCGAGCCTGAAGCTGCGGTGAACACGACATGACGCACGGCGACACCGTCCAAGACACCGTCCTCATCCTCGGCCTCGGCGAGAGCGGCCTGGCGATGGCGCGCTGGTGCGCGCGCGCCGGCGCGCGCGTGCGCGTGTGGGACTCGCGCGAGGCGCCGCCGCAGGCCGAGGCGCTGGCGCGCGAGCTGCCCGTGGCCGAGCGGCTGAGCGGCGAGCTGCGCCTCGAAGCCCTCAACGAGGCCCTCGAGGGCGTGACCCTCGTGCTCAAGAGCCCGGGCCTGGCGCCCTACGACCCGCGCATCGCCCCGCTCACGCAGGAAGCGCGCGTGCGCGACATCCCGGTGCAAGGCGAGCTCGATGTCTTCGTGCGCGCGCTGGCCGAGCTGAAGAACGCGCGCGGCTATGCGCCGCAGCTGCTGGCGGTGACCGGCACCAACGGCAAGACGACGACCACGGCCATGACGGCGCTGCTCGTCGAACGCGCCGGCCGGCGGGTGGGCCTGGCCGGCAACATCGGCCCGACGCTGCTCGACACGCTGGCCGCCGCGCTCGCCGAAGACAAGCTGCCCGAGGTGTGGGTGCTGGAGCTGTCGAGCTTCCAGCTCGAGGGCGGCGGCACCGGCGTGAACTGGATCCAGGGCATCGCTCCCGCTGCCGCGGCCGTGCTCAACGTGACGCAGGACCACCTCGACTGGCACGGTTCGATGGCCGCCTACGCGGCGGCGAAGGCGCGCATCTTCGGCCCGCCCGGCGCGCCGGGCGCGATGGTGCTCAACCGCGACGATCCCCTCGTCGAGGCCATGGCCCCAGTCACAGCGGCCGCAGCGGCGGCGCCGGCGCGCGGCAAGGCGAAGGCGGCCACGCCGGCGCGCCCCGTGCTTCGCTTCGGCCTGCAGGCGCCGGAGCGTCCGGGCGACTTCGGCCTCGTCGTCGAGAACGGCATGGCCTGGCTCGTGCGCGCGCTGCCCACCGACGAGACCGTGAAGGCGAAACCCGGCGAGGCGATCGAGCTGCACCTGCAACGGCTGATGCCCGCCGACGCGCTGCGCGTGCGCGGCCGCCACAACGCCGCCAACGCGCTGGCCGCGCTGGCCCTCGCCACCGCCATCGGCTGCCCGCTGGCGCCCATGCTGCACGGCCTGCGCGAGTACGCCGGCGAGCCGCACCGCGTGCAGTGGGTGGCCACCGTCGGCGAGGTCGAGGCCTACGACGACAGCAAGGGCACGAACGTCGGCGCCACCGTCGCCGCGCTCGAGGGCCTGGGCGCCGACAAGGCACCCGCCAAGCTCGTGGTCATCCTCGGCGGCGAAGGCAAGGGCCAGGACTTCGCGCCGCTCGCCGCACCCGTGCAACAGCACGCGCGCGCCGTGGCGACGATCGGCCGCGACGCCGCGGCCATCGCGGCGGCATTGGCCGAGGCCGTCGCCGCAGGCGTGACGCTGCAGCAGCACGAGACGCTCGAAGCGGCCACGCGCTGGTGCTTCGCGCAGGCGCGGCCCGGCGACGCCGTGCTGCTCTCGCCGGCCTGCGCGAGCCTGGACATGTTCCGCCACTACGCGCACCGCGCCGAGGTCTTCGTGCAGGCGGTGCAGGCGCTGGCGCAAGAGCGGGGGGCGGTGTGAAGGGCGCCGCGATGATCGGCGGGCTCGGCGCCGCGCTGCGCCTGCTGGGCCGGGGGGCGGCAGGCCTCGGCCGCGCCACGCTCGCGGGCGTCGCGGGTGGCGTGGCGAGCATCGGTGGCTTCGGCCGTGCCGGCGGGCGCGCCGGTGGCAGCCTGCCCGTGCGCGACCAGGTGCACATCGGCGGCGACCGCCCGGTGCGGCTCTTCGCCTTCGACCAGGCGCTGGTGGCGGTGGTCGTCGCGCTGCTCGTGCTCGGTGTCGTCATGGTCTATTCGGCGACCGTCGCGCTGCCGGACAACCCGAAGTTCGCGCGCTACACGCCCACCTTCTTCCTCTCGCGGCACGGGTTCTCGCTCGGCATCGGCTTCGCCGTCGCGCTGGCGGCGCTGCAGATGCCGATCAAGTTCTGGGAGAAGGCCGCGCCCTGGGTGTTCGTCGCCGCGCTCGTGCTGCTCGTGGCCGTGCTCATTCCGGGCATCGGCAAGGTCGTGAACAACTCGCGCCGCTGGATCCCGCTCGGCCTCATGAACTTCCAGCCGAGCGAACTGGCCAAGCTGGCGATGGCCATGTACGCCGCCAGCTACATGGTGCGCAAGATGGAGCTGAAGGAAGACTTCGTGAAGGCGGTGTGGCCGATGGCGGTGGCGCTCGGCTTCACCGGCGCGCTGCTGCTGCGCCAGCCCGACATGGGCGCCTTCATGGTCGTGGCCGTCATCTCGATGGGCATCCTCTTCCTCGGCGGCGTGAACGGGCGCATGTTCCTGGCCAGCTGCGCCGTGCTGGTGTCGACCTTCGTGATCGTCATCGTGCTCAGCCCGGAGAAGCGCGAGCGCATCTTCGCCTACCTCGAGCCCTGGGACCCGGCCTATGCGCAGGGCAAGGCCTACCAGCTGACGCACTCGCTCATCGCCTTCGGCCGCGGCGAGGTCTTCGGCCAGGGCCTGGGCGACAGCGTCGAGAAGCTGTACTACCTGCCCGAAGCGCACACCGACTTCCTGCTCGCGGTGATCGGCGAGGAACTCGGCTTCGTCGGCGTCGCCACCGTCATCGTGCTCTTCTTCTGGCTGACGCGGCGCATCTTCGTCATCGGCCGCCAGGCCGTCGCGCTCGACCGCGTCTTCGCCGGGCTCATGGTGCAGGGCATCGGCGTCTGGTTCGGCTTCCAGGCCTTCATCAACATGGGCGTCAACCTCGGCGTGCTGCCGACCAAGGGCCTGACGCTGCCGCTGATGAGCTACGGCGGCTCGGCGATCCTGATGAACCTGGTGGCGCTGGCGCTGGTGCTGCGCGTGGACATCGAGAGCCGCGCGCTGATGCGGGGAGGGCGACCGTGATGCCGCATCTCGTCGTGATGGCGGCGGGCACCGGCGGGCACGTGATGCCCGGGCTCGCCGTCGCGCGCGAGATGCAGCGGCGCGGCTGGACCGTGAGCTGGCTCGGCACCACACACGGCATGGAAAACCGCCTCGTGCCGCCCGAGGGCGAGAGCGGCCTCGCGATGGACCGCCTGAGCTTCAGCGGCCTGCGCGGCAAGGGCTTCGTGCACACGATGACCGGCGGCCTGCGCCTGCTCAAGGCGATGTGGGACAGCCTCGCCATCATGCGGCGTCGCGGCGCCGACGTGGTGCTCGGCATGGGTGGCTATGTCTGCTTCCCGGGCGGGCTGATGGCCTCGCTGCTGAACAAGCCGCTGATGCTCGTCAACGCGGATGCGGCGCTGCTGCTGTCCAACAAGTCGCTGCTGCCGCTGGCCGATGCGGTGGCCTTCGGCTTCGAAGGCGAGGCGGTGAAGCACGCCCGCCGCGGCCTCGTCACCGGCAACCCGGTGCGCGCCGAGATCGAGGCGCTGCCGCCACCGGCCGAGCGCTACGCCGGCAGGAGCGGGCCGCTCTCGCTGCTCGTCGTCGGCGGCAGCCTCGGCGCGCAGGTGCTGAACCAGACGCTGCCGGCGGCGCTGGCAGCGATGCGGCCCGAGGAGCGCCCCCGCGTCGTGCATCAGACCGGTGCCGCGCACCTCGAGTCCGTGCGCGCCGGCTATGCGGCGGCGCGCATCGAAGGGGTCGAGATCGTGGCCTTCATCGACGACATGCCGGCGCGCCTCGCCGCCTGCGACCTGATGGTCTGCCGCGCCGGCGCCATCACCGTGAGCGAGCTCTGCGCGGCCGGTGTGCCCGCCATCCTCGTGCCGTTGATCGTCAGTACGACCTCGCACCAGCGCGACAACGCCGCGTGGCTGGCGGCGCAGGGCGCGGCGATCCACCTGCCGCAGAGCGAACTCACCGCCGAGCGCCTGGCGGCCGTGCTGCGCTCGCTCGACCGCACGAAGCTGCTCGAGATGGCGACGAAGGCGCGCGCGCTCGCCAAGCCGCACGCCGCCGCGCGCGTGGCCGATCAGATCGAGAAGCTGGTGGCCAAGAAGTTCGGAGCCGCGGCATGAAACACGCGGTGAAGCACATCCACTTCGTCGGCATTGGCGGCGCCGGCATGAGCGCCATCGCCGAGATCCTGCACACGCAGGGTTACCGTGTCTCCGGTTCCGATGCCGGCGAGGGCGAGGCCACGCGCCGGCTCGCCTCGCTCGGCGTGCAGGTCTTCATCGGTCATGCCGCGCACCAGATCGCCGGTGCGCAGGCGGTGGTCACCTCCACCGCCGTGAAGGCCGACAACCCCGAGGTGCTGGCGGCGCGTGCGGCGCGCGTGCCGGTGGTGGCGCGCGCCGTGCTGCTGGCCGAGCTGATGCGACTGAAGCAGGGCATCGCCATCGCCGGCACGCACGGCAAGACGACCACCACCTCTCTCGTGGCCAGCGTGCTCGCCGAGGCGGGCGAGGATCCGACCTTCGTCATCGGCGGCAAGCTCGAGAGCGCCGGCGCCAACGCGCGCCTCGGCCAGGGCGAGTGCATCGTCGTCGAGGCCGACGAGAGCGACGCCAGCTTCCTGGTGCTGAACCCGGTGATCGCCGTCGTCACCAACATCGACGCCGACCACATGGAGACCTACGGCCACGACCTCGGCCGGCTGCGCGGCGCATTCGTCGACTTCCTGCACCGGCTGCCCTTCTACGGCCGCGCCGTGCTGTGCACCGACGACGCCGGCGTGCGTGCCATCGTGCCGGCGATCGAGCGGCCGCTGCTCACCTATGGCCTCGGTGCCCGCGCCGATGACGCCGACGATGGCGGCGATGCGGCCGAGCCCGACCTGCGTGCCGTCGACGTGCGCGCCGTGCCCGGGGGGCAGATGCAGTTCAACGTGCGCCGCCAGGCGCTGCCCGACCTCGCGGTGACGCTCAACCTCGCCGGCGAGCACAACGTGCGCAACGCGCTCGCCGCCATCGGCGTGGCGATGGAGCTCGGCCTGCCCGACGAGCCGGTGGTGCGCGCGCTGGCGCAGTTCGCCGGTGTCGGCCGGCGCTTCCAGCGCCACGGCGAGCTCAAGGCCGGTGACGGTGGTCGCTTCACGCTCATCGACGACTACGGCCACCACCCGGTGGAGATGGCGGCCGTGCTGCAGGCGGCGCGCGGTGCCTTCCCGGGCCGGCGCCTCGTGCTCGCCTTCCAGCCGCACCGGTATACACGCACGCGCGACTGCTTCGCCGACTTCGTGGCCGTGCTCGGCCGCTTCGACGCTGTCTGGCTCACCGGGGTCTACGCCGCCGGCGAGGCGCCGATCGCCGGCGCCGACGGCCGCGCCCTGGCGCAGGCGGTGACGAAGGTGCTGGGTGCACGCGCGCGCTTCGTCGACGACGTGCAGGCGCTGCCGCAAGCCATCGCCGCCGGCACGCGCGACGGCGACGTGGTCATCACCATGGGCGCCGGCTCGATCGGCGGCGTGCCCGCACGCGTGAAGGAGCTGGCTCGATGAGCGCCGTCATGCCCCAGGATGCCCAGGCCGTCCAGGCTGTCCAGTCGTTCGGCAAGGTTGCCGTGCTGATGGGCGGCACGAGCGCCGAGCGCCCGGTGTCGCTGATGAGCGGCAACGGCGTGCTCGCCGCGCTGCGCTCGCAAGGGGTCGACGCGCATGCCTTCGACCCGGCCGAGCGCGAGCTCGGCGAGCTCAGGCGCGAGGGCTTCGCGCGTGCCTTCATCGCGCTGCACGGCCGCCACGGCGAGGACGGCACGGTGCAGGGCGCGCTCGAGCTGCTCGGCATCCCCTACACCGGCAGCGGCGTGATGGCCAGCGCCATCGCGATCGACAAGGTGATGACCAAGCGCGTCTGGCTGGCCGAGGGCCTGCCGACGCCGAACTGGGTCTGCCTCGAGGCCGGGCATCAGCAGCCGGCGTTGCTGCGCGCCGTGCCCGACGACCTCGGCCTGCCGCTCATCGTCAAGCCGCCGCGCGAGGGCAGCTCGATCGGCGTGACCAAGGTGCTCGGCTACTCGCAGATGCAGGACGCCGTGAAGCTCGCCGCGCGCTACGACCCCGACGTGCTGTGCGAGGAGTTCATCGAGGGCATCGAGCTCACCTGCGCCGTGCTCGGCGAGGGCGCATCTGCACGCGCGCTGCCGGTGGTGCGCATCGACGCGCCCGAAGGCAACTACGACTACGAGCACAAGTACTTCAGCGACGACACCGGCTACCGCTGCCCGAGCGGCCTGGCGCCGGAAGAGGAGGCCGAGGTGAAGCGGCTGACGCTGGCCGCCTACCGTGCGCTGGGCTGCCGCGGCTGGGGCCGTGCCGACCTGATGCAGCGAACGAAGGGCGCCAACGCCGACGGCCGCTTCTTCCTGCTCGAGATGAACACGAGCCCGGGCATGACGAGCCACTCGCTGGTGCCGATGTCGGCGCGCGCCGCCGGCCTGTCCTACGAGGCGCTGTGCCTCGAGCTGCTGCGCGCCGCCGCGCTCGACAGCCCGGCGCCCACCGCCGCGGCGACCTGACGCGGGCAAGGCAACACCGGGCAACACCAGGCAATACCTTCATGGCCCGCCTCAATCGCATCCGCATGCCGCCTGTGCTCGCCCCGCCGGTGCGGCTGCCGCGCGACGTGCGGCTGATGAACGCGGTGTTCGCCTTCATCGTCACCGGGCTCGTGGCGGCGCTGCTCGCCGCCGGCGTGCTCTGGCTGACCCGCGCGCCCGCCTTCACGCTGCGCGCCATCGAAGTGCAGGGCACGCTCACGCGCAGCCAGCTGCCGACGCTGCGCACGCACGCCTTGCCCGAACTGGCCGGCAACTTCTTCAGCATCGACCTCGCGGAGGCGCAGCGCGCCTTCGAATCGGTGCCCTGGGTGCGGCGCGCCATCGTGCGCCGCATCTGGCCCGACCGGCTGGCCGTGCAGCTCGAGGAGCACGAGGTGCAGGCGCTCTGGGAAGCGAGCGATGGCGACCAGGCCGGCATGACGCGCCTCGTCAACACCTTCGGCGAAGTGTTCGAGGCCAACCTCGGCGATGTCGAGGACGAGGAGCTGCCGCTCTTCACCGGGCCCGAGGGGCGCGCGGCCGAGATGCTGGCGCTGTGGCGGCGGCTGCAGCCGGCCTTCGGCGCGAACGGCCTGGGCGTGGGCAGGCAGATCGAACGCCTCACCCTCTCGGGCCGCGGCTCGTGGCGGGTCGAGCTGGACCGGGGCGTGGTGGTCGAGATGGGGCGCGGCAACGAGGCCGAGGTGGCCGAGCGCACCGAGCGCTTCCTGCGCACCGTGGGCCAGATGACGGCGCGCTACCGGCAGCCGCTGCTGCACGCCGACCTGCGCCATGCCGACGGCTATGCGATCAGGCTGCGCGGCGTGAGCACGGCGGGCGCGGCGGGCACGGCATCGAAGGCGAACTAGGGCGATCGGCGCAGAGGGCAACGCGGCATGGCCAAGGAATACAAGGACATGGTCTTCGGGCTGGACATCGGCACCCACAAGGTGATGGTGGTGGCCGCCGAAGTGCTGGCCGATGGCGAGCTGCGCCTGGCCGGCATGGGCGTGGCGCCGACCTCCGGCCTGAAGCGCGGCGTCGTCGTCAACATCGACGCCACCGTGCAGAGCATCCAGCAGGCCCTCAAGGAGGCCGAGATGATGGCCGCCTGCAAGGTGGGCGCGGTCTTCACCGGCATCACCGGCAGCCACATCCGCGGCATCAACAGCACCGGCATGGTCATCGTGCGCGACAACCGCGAGGTCTCGCCGGTGGACGTGGCGCGTGTCGTCGAGACGGCCAAGGCCATCAACATCCCCAACGACCAGCGCCTGCTGCTCGTGGAGCCGCAGGAGTTCGTGATCGACGGCCACGAGGTGAAGGAGCCGATCGGCATGAGCGGCAGCCGCCTCGAGGTGAAGGTGCACATCGTCACCGGCGCCGGCAGCGCGGCCGAGAACATCCTCAAGTGCGTGCGCCGCTGCGGCCTGGAGGTGGCCGGGCTCGTGCTGAACCCGAGCGCCAGCTCGGCCGCGGTGCTCACCGACGACGAGAAGAGCCTGGGCGTGGCCGTGGTCGACATCGGTGCCGGCACCACCGACGTGCAGGTCTACACCGACGGCAGCGTGCGCCACACGGCCGTCATCCCGATCGCCGGCGACCTCATCACCAGCGACATCGCGATGGCGCTGCGCACGCCGACGCGCGACGCCGAGGAGATCAAGCTCGAGCACGGCGTGGCCAAGCAGCTGCTCGCCGACCCCTCGGAGCAGGTGGAGGTGCCCGGCCTCGGCGACCGCGGCCCGCGCATGCTGAGCCGCCAGGCGCTGGCCGGCGTCATCGAGCCGCGCATCGAGGAGATCTTCTCGCTCGTGCACCAGGTCATCCGCGAGAGCGGCTTCGAGGAGCTGCTGTCCAGCGGCATCGTGCTCACCGGCGGCAGTGCGGTCATGCCGGGCATGGTCGAGCTCGGCGAGGACATCTTCCTCAAGCCCGTGCGGCGCGGCATGCCCACCTACAACGGGCCGCTCTACGACATGGTGGCCAACCCGCGCTCGGCCACCGTGATGGGCCTGCTCGAAGAGGCCCGCGTGGCGCGTGCGCGTGGGCACAAGGCGGCGGCGCAGGCCGGCTCGGTGAAGACCGTGCTGGCGCGCGCCAAGGACTGGTTTCTCGGCAACTTCTGAGAACAACAAGAGAACGAGAAGAACGACGACTGCGTTGGGATCGATGAAGAAGACAAGAACGGCTATCCACTCGACAGAACCGGCAACTGCAACTCGCCATACCAAGGAGGCTCTATGCCCATCGAAATGATCGACGACTTCAGCCAGGGCACGCAGATCAAGGTGATCGGCGTGGGTGGCGGCGGCGGCAACGCCGTCGAACACATGATCAACCATGGTGTGCAGGGCGTGGAGTTCATCTGCGCGAACACCGACGCGCAGGCCCTGAACCGCAGCAGCGCCAACACGCTGGTGCAGCTCGGCAACAACGGCCTGGGCGCCGGCGGCAAGCCGGCCGTGGGGCGCGCGGCGGCCGAGGAGGCGATGGAGCGCATCCGCGCCACCATCGACGGCGCGCACATGCTCTTCATCACCGCCGGCATGGGCGGCGGCACCGGCACCGGCGCCGCACCCGTGATCGCGCGCGTGGCGCGCGAGATGGGCATCCTCACCGTCGGCGTGGTGACCAAGCCCTTCGAGTTCGAGGGCGGCAAGCGCCACAAGCAGGCCAACGAAGGGGTCGCCGAGCTCGAGGCCAATGTCGACAGCCTCATCGTCGTGTTGAACGAGAAGCTGATGGAGGTGCTCGGCGACGACATCACGCAGGAGCAGGCTTTCGCGCATGCCAACGACGTGCTGCGCAACGCGGTGGGCGGCATCAGCGACATCATCCACATCCCCGGCCTCGTGAACGTCGACTTCGAGGACGTGAAGACGGTGATGAGCGAGCCGGGCAAGGCGATGATGGGCACGGCGCACGCCGGCGGCCCCGACCGCGGCAGCAAGGCGGCCGAGCTGGCGGTGGCCTGCCCGCTGCTGGAAGGCATCGACCTCTCGGGCGCGCGCGGCGTGCTCGTGCTCATCGCCGCGGCGAAGAGCAACTTCAAGCTCGCCGAGAGCCGCAACGTGATGAACACCATCCGCCGCTACGCCGCCGACGATGCGCATGTCATCTACGGCACCGCCTACGACGAGGGCCTGGGCGACCAGCTGCGCGTCACCGTCATCGCCACGGGCCTGTCGAGCGCGCGCAAGGCGCAGCAGGGCGGGCCAGGCCCCGGCGCGGGGCTGACGGTGGTGCACCAGCAGCCGCAGGCGCCGGCGCAGGGCCACACGCACGGCCAGGCGCATGCGCAGGCCGCCATGCCGGCGCAGGCGCACCTGCGCAACGGCACTGACGGGCTGCCCGTGCTGAACCAGGCCGTGCCTGCCGTGGCCGGCGGTGCGGCGGTGGGTTTTGCCACCGCGCCGCAGGGCGCCATGCCGCCGCAGCAACCGCCGCAGCACTACGACAACCTCAACACCCCGAGCGTGTGGCGCCGCCCGCGCGCCGACCAGGCCGCGGCCAAGGTGGAGGCGCTGGCGAGCAACGGCATGGAGGAGATCGAGATTCCGGCGTTCTTGAGGAAGCAGGCGGATTGAAGTCCACCGCCTTCCTTCACGCACACGCGACGCGGCTCGCGCGCCTCAGGCGCGGGCCCCGTCGGTCATGCACGCGCGCAAGTCCTCGGCGAACGCCGCCGCCAAGGCCATGCGCGGTTGTGCACCCGGGAAGATGATGCCGTAGCGCGACTCGAGCACCTCCTTCAACGGACGCACCGCGAGCTCGGGGCCGGCGAAGGGTTCGGCGGTCCAGCTCGAGACGAGGGTGAGGCCGGCACCGGCGGCGACGAGTGCACACGCCATCGACGAGCTGGGCGTCTCCACCACCACCTGGGCCGCCACGCCGGCCGTGGAGAAGGCATCGTCGATCAGGTAGCGCACATAACTGTGCTGCGAGAGCAGGATCATGCGTTCGCCGCCCAGGTCCTTGATCGACACGACGCGCTTGCGCGCCAGGGGGTGGCCGGCCGGCATCACGGCCATCGAGCGCGCGGGCGGCAGCGGCTCGATCTCGATCGCCGGCCGCGAGAGCGGGAGCTCGACCACGCCGACGTCGAACTGCCGCGTCGAGACGAGCTCGGCGATCTGCCGCGAGGGCAGGCTCTGCACGAAGACCGTCACCTGCGGCCGCGGCGCCAGGAAGCGGGCGATGGCGCGCGGCACCAGCCCCTGCGCCAGCGCCGGCAGCGTGGCCACGCGCAGCGCGCCGGCGCGCTGGAAGCGGATGTCCTGCGCCACCTGGCCGATGCGCTCGATGCCGCGGTAGATCTGCTCGATCTCGCGGTGCAGCGCCTCGGCCTCGGCGGTGGGCACGAGGCGGCGGCCGCGGCGCTCGAACAGCGCGTAGCCCAGTCGCAGTTCGAGCAGGCCGATGGTGCGGCTGACGCCCGGCTGCGTGACGTTGAGCAGCCGCGCGGCGCCGACCACGCTGCCCGCCACCATGACAGCGCGGAAGGACTCGATGTGGCGCAGGTTGAGGCCGCTCCTCATGCATACCATTTGAGCATAAGCAGCCCACGAGGATTGATTTTCCTTTCCCGTCGCGGATGCCTACGATGCGGGCACTTCGAAGCGTTCGCCCTGATCCCCAGAGGGCCGATCGCACCGGCAGCTGGTTCAGCCCGTTCCCGCAGGAGGTCCTCCATGCATCCATGCCTCTCCGTCATGAGCGCCGTCGCCATCGCCCTGGCCGGCGCCGATGCCACGGCCCAGACCACGCTCTTCGTCGGCGGCTCCGGCGGCTCCACCGAGACGCTGATGAAGGAGAAGGTCATCCCGCCCTTCGAGGCGAGGACAGGCGCCAAGGTGGTCTACGTGCCGGGCAACAGCACCGACACCCTGGCCAAGATCCAGGCGCAGAAGGGCAGGCAGGAGATCTCGCTGGCCATCATCGACGATGGCCCCATGTACCAGGCCGTCGGGCTGGGCCTGTGCGCGCCGGTGGAGAACACGGGCACCATCCGCGAGCTCTACGACAACGCGCGCATGGTGGGCGACAAGTCGGTGGGTATCGCCTTCATCGCCACCGGCCTCGCCTACAACAAGGACGTCTTCGCGAAGAACGGCTGGAAGGCGCCGACCTCGTGGAACGACCTCGCCGACCCCAAGTACAAGGGCAAGGTCGTGATCCCGCCCATCACCAACGGCTATGGCCTGCTGACGCTGGTGATGCAGGCGCGCATCAACGGCGGCGGCGAGGACAGGATCGACCCCGGCTTCGATGCCATGGCCAAGAAGATCGCGCCCAACGTCCTGGCCTGGGAGCCCTCGCCGGGCAAGATGGCGCAGATGATGCAGACGGGCGAAGGAGCGCTCGTCGTGTGGGGCAACGGCCGCGTGCAGGCGGTGGCCGACCAGGGGGCGCCGGTGGAGTTCGTCTTCCCGAAGGAAGGCGCGCCGGTCATCATGGTCGCGGCCTGCGTCACCGAAGGCGCGCCGCAGGCCAGGCTCGGCCAGCAGTTCCTGCAGCACCTCGTCTCGGCCGAGGTGCAGGCGATGCTGGCGCAGGGCGTGGCCTGGGGCCCGGTGAACAAGACCACCAAGATCTCGCCCGAGGTGGCCAGGAAGGTGGTCTACGGGCCGCAGCAGGTGGCCTCGCTGGTGTCGCCCAACTACCACGTGATCAACGCCAAGCGCGCCGAGTGGACGCAGCGCTGGAACCGCGCCGTCGAGAAATGAGCGCCTGACGCACGCGCGGCCATCTGCACCACGGCCATGGCCTTTCTCGAACTGCAGGGGCTCGTGAAGCGCTACGGCGAGTTCAGCGCCGTGGCCGAGTGCAGCCTCTCGGTGGCCAAGGGCGAGTTCGTCTGCCTGCTCGGCCCCTCCGGCTGCGGCAAGACGACGACGCTGCAGATGGTGGCCGGCTTCACGCCGCCGACGGCCGGGCGGGTCGTGCTCGACGGGCAGGACATCACCGGCCTGAAGCCCAGCAGGCGAGGCCTGGGCATCGTGTTCCAGAGCTATGCGCTCTTCCCGCACATGTCGGTGGCCGACAACGTGGCCTTCGGCCTGGAGATGCGCGGCGTGGTCGCGGCCGAGCGCGGCAAGCGAGTGGCTCAGACGCTGGAGCTCGTGCACCTGGCGCCGCTTGCCGCGCGCTTTCCGAAAGAGCTCTCCGGCGGCCAGCGCCAGCGTGTGGCCCTGGCGCGCGCGCTCGTCATCTCGCCGCCGGTGCTGCTGCTGGACGAACCGATGGGCGCGCTCGATGCCAAGCTGCGCGAGGAGATGCAGATCGAGCTGCGCGCGCTGCAGCACCGCGTGGGCATCACCACCGTCATGGTCACGCACGACCAGGCCGAGGCGATGACGCTGGCCGACCGCGTGGTGCTGATGAACAAGGGCCGCGTCGAGCAGGTGGCCCGCCCTTTCGAGATGTACGAGCAGCCCAACGGGCGCTTCTCGTCCACCTTTCTCGGCAAGGCCAACGTGTTCGAAGGGCGGCACGAGGGGCAGGGCGTGCTCGTCGGTGACGTATGCCTGCCTTGCCTGGCCGATGCGCCGCGTGGGCCGGTGGACTACATCGTGCGGCCCGAGAGGCTCGTCTTCGCCGCCACCGGCGCGCTGGTGCGCGGCCGCGTGAGCGCGCGCGTCTTCCTCGGCAACCACTGGTTGTTCCAGGTGGAGACGCCGCTGGGCACGCTGCAGGCCACGCAGGTCAACGCCGGACTGCCCGCGGTGGCCGAGGGTGACGAGGTCGGCCTCGCCTGGGCCGCCGAGCAGGCGCGCGTGGTCGCGCGCGGCGCCTGAGGGTCGGGGCCCCCCATGGACGAGCGCCGCAACCTGCTGCCCTACTGGCTGAGCGCGCCGGGCGTGCTGGCGATGCTCGCCTTCGTGGCGCTGCCGCTGGTGCTGACGCTGTCGATGAGCCTCTATCCGTTCGTGCCCGCCACCGGCGTGGGCGAAGGACTCACGGCCGCGAACTACCGCGACATCGCCACCGACGAGTACTTCCACACCATCTTCGGCCGCACTTTCGCCATGGCCGCGCTCGTGACGGCGCTTTGCATCGTCATCGGCGTGCCCGAGGCCTATGTGCTCTCGCGCCTGTCGCCGGCCTGGCGCGCGGTATCGATGGTCATCGTGCTCGGGCCCCTGCTCATCAGCGTCGTCGTGCGCACGCTCGGCTGGGCGGTGCTGCTGGGCAACGAAGGCGTCATCAACCGGAGCCTGCTGGCGCTGGGCCTGATCGATTCGCCGATCCGGATGATGTTCACCTTCACCGGCGTCGTCGTGGCGCTGGTGCACGTGCTGGTGCCGTTCATGGTGCTGGCGGTGTGGGCGAGCCTGCAGAAGCTCGACCCGGCCACCGAGCAGGCCGCCGAGTCGCTGGGCGCAGGGCTGCCCACGGTGCTGGCACGCATCGTCCTGCCGCAGGTCATCCCCGGCGTGCTCTCGGGCGGGCTGATCGTCTTCGCGCTCGCGGCCAGTGCCTTCGCCACACCGGCCATCATCGGCGGGCGGCGCCTGAAGGTGGTGCCGACCACGATCTACGACGAGTTCCTGGGCAACCTCAACTGGCCCCTGGGCGCGGCGCTGGCGGTGGTGCTGGTGGCCATCGTGCTCGCGGTGTCGCTGGCGCTCAACCGCTTCGTCGAGCGGCGCTGGAAGCAGGTGTTCGCGTGAGCCCGGTGAAGGTCGGGCGCATGCCACCGGCACTGAGTGCCTTCCACTGGGTATTCGTCGCCTTCATGCTGGCGCCCTTGGTGATGGTGGTGCTGGTCTCGTTCACCGACAAGGGCTACATCGCGATGCCCTTCGACGGCGCCAGCTGGCGCTGGTACCGGGCCATCTTCGCCGCGCCGGATTTCCTCGACGCGTTCTGGCGCAGTCTCGCGCTCGCCGCCGTGGCCGCCACGCTCGCCACCTTGCTGGCCGTGCCGGCCGGCATGGCCATGGCGTGGCACCGCTTCCCGGGCCGCGAAGCGATGCTCGGCCTGCTGCTTTCGCCGCTGATGGTGCCGCATGTGGTGCTGGGCATCGCGCTCCTGAGGTTCCTCACCCAACTCGGCGCCTCGGGCACGCTGTGGGGCCTGGCGGCGGCGCATACCGTGATCGTGCTGCCCTATGTGCTGCGGCTCGTGGTCGCGGCCGCCACCGGCTTCGACCGCAGCGTCGCGCAGGCGGCGCAATCGCTGGGCGCTTCGGGCTGGACGGTCTTCCGCCGCATCGAGCTGCCGCTCATCGTGCCGGGCGTCGCCGGGGGCTGGCTGATCGCCTTCATCAACAGCTTCGACGAGCTGACGATGTCGATCTTCGTGGCCAGCGCGGCGACGCAGACGCTGCCGGTGAAGATGTACAACCATATCGCGCACACCATCGACCCGCTGCTGGCCTCGGTGTCCACGGTGCTGATCGTGCTGACGCTGGTGCTGATGGTCGCGCTCGACCGCTTCTACGGCCTGGACCGCGTGCTGGCGGGGAAGACCTGAGATGGGTGCTGCCGCGCGGGAGGTGGACACGCTCGTCGTCGGCGGCGGTGTGGTCGGCATGTCGGTGGCCTACGGCCTGGCCCGTGCCGGCGAGCGTGTGCGCGTGCTCGACGAAGGCGACGATGCCTTTCGCGCCACGCGTGGCAACTTCGGCCTGGTGTGGGTGCAGGGCAAGGGACTGGGCCGGCCGGCCTATGCCCGCTGGACACTGGCCTCGGCCGCGCGCTGGCCGGGCTTTGCCGCCGAGCTCGCGGCCGGCACGGGCATCGATGTGGACTTGAAGCAGCCCGGCGGTCTCTCGATGTGCCTGAGCGAACAGGAGCTGGCCGCGCGCGGCGCGCAGCTCGCGGCGCTGCGCGACGAGCTGGGGGAGCCTTATCCGTTCGAGGTCCTCGATGCGGCGGCCGTGCGTGCGCTCGTGCCAGGCACCGGGCCGGACATCGTCGGTGCCGTGTATTGCCCGCTGGATGGACACACCAGCCCGCTGAAGCTGCTGCGTGCGCTGGTGCAGGCCTTCGCGCAACGGGGCGGCGAGCTGGCACCCGGTGTGCCGGTGCAGGACATCCGGCATCGCCACGGCGCATTCGAGGTGCGCGCCGGCGGCGGCGTGCATGCCGCGCGCCGGCTCGTGCTTGCCGCCGGACTCGGCAACCGCGCCCTGGCCCCGCTCGTCGGCCTGAGAGCGCCGGTGTTGCCCAACCGAGGCCAGATCCTCGTCACCGAGCGGCTGCGGCCCTTCCTCGCGCACCCCACTCTGCACGTGCGGCAAACCGCTGAGGGCGTGGTGCAGATCGGCGACTCGAAGGAGGACGTGGGCCTCGACGACGGCACCACGCTCGCCGAGCTGGCGCGCATCGCGGCGCGCGCGGCGCGCTGCTTTCCGCTCCTCGAAGGCGTGAACATCGTGCGCACCTGGGGTGCCCTGCGCGTGATGAGTCCCGACGGCTTTCCCATCTACGAGGCCTCGGCGTCGTGCCCGGGGGCGTTCGTGCTCACCTGCCACAGCGGCATCACGCTCGCGGCGCAGCATGCCGGGCCGCTGGTCGACTGGATTCGCGGCGGCGCCGAGCCGGCCGAGATCACCGGCTTCAAGGCCGCCCGCTTCGAGGGGCAAAGCCATGCTGCGACGCATTGAGGGGCTGGCGCCGCGACGCACGGTGAGCCTGCAGGTCGAAGGCCGCCCGGTGCTCGCGCTCGAAGGTGATTCACTGGCCGTGGCCCTCATGCAGGCCGGCGTCACGGCATTGCGCGAGACGCCGGTGTCGGGCGCGCCGCGTGGGCCGCTGTGCCTGATGGGCGTGTGCTTCGAGTGCCTGGTGGAGGTGGACGGCCGCGCCAATGTGCAAGCGTGCATGCTGGGCGTGCGCGAAGGCATGCAGGTCCGGCTGCAACGCGGCGCGCGCCGCGCGGAGCCGGGGGCATGAAGCCCGAACGTCTGCCCGGGCCCGACGCCGCCATGACGCACGACGTCATCGTCATCGGCGCCGGCCCGGCGGGCATGGCGGCGGCGGCGACCGCGGCCGGGCTGGGTCTTCGCACCGTCGTGCTCGACGAGCAGCCGAGCGCAGGAGGCCAGATCTACCGCGACGTGGGCCGCGTCGTGGCCGAGCAGCCGCGGGTGGCGCAGTTGCTCGGCGCCGACTACACACACGGCGTGTCGCTGGTGCAGGCGCTCGAACGCAGCACTGCCGAGCGCCGGCTCGGCACGCTCGTGTGGGACGTGGCGCGCGACCTCACCGTGACGGTGCTGCAGGAAGGCCGCGCCGCGCAGCTGCACGCCCCCCAGCTGATTGCTGCCACGGGCGCGATGGAGCGCGCATCGCCGATCCCCGGCTGGACCTTGCCCGGGGTGATGAACGCAGGTGCCGCGCAGATCGCCTTGAAGAGCGCCGGCGCCGTGCCTGCCGGGCGCATCGTGCTGGCCGGCGCCGGGCCGTTGCTGCTGCTGGTGGCCTGCCAGTTGCTCGCCGCCGGTGCCGCGCCGGCGGCGGTGGTCGAGACAGCGCCGGCGGGCAACCGCCTTGCGGCGCTGCGCCATGCCGGCGGCGCCCTGCGCGCCTGGTCGTATCTGGCCAAGGGGTTGAAGATGATGCGCCGGCTGCGCGCCGCGCGCGTGCCGTGGTTCACGCGGGCGGAGAACCTGCGCGTGACGGGCACCGATCGCGCGGCGGGCCTCGCCTTCGTGGCCGCGGGCCGTGCGCAAGAGCTCGCTGCCGACACCGTGCTGCTGCACCACGGCGTGGTGCCGAACACGCAGTTGTCGCGATTGCTGCACGTGCACCATGTCTGGAGCGACGAGCAGCTCGCCTGGCAGGTGGTGGTCGATGCCCATGGCCAGACCTCGCTGCCCGGCCTGCGCGTGGCAGGCGATGGCGTGTCGATCGCCGGCGCGCTGGCCGCCGAGGCCAGTGGCACGCTGGCGGCCCTCGGCGCGGCGCATGCGTTGGGCCGCATCGATGCCCGGGAGCTGGCGCGGCGCTCCGCGCCCTTCGAGCAGGCCCTGAAGGCCGAGCAGCAGATTCGACCTTTCCTCGATGCGTTGTACCGGCCGCCGCGCTTCATCGCCGAGCCGGCCGATGAGACCCTGGTGTGCCGCTGCGAAGAAGTCACCGCCGGCCGCGTGCGCGAGATGGCGCGCCTGGGTTGCCAGGGGCCGAACCAGACGAAGTTCTTCAGCCGTTGCGGCATGGGCCCCTGCCAGGGGCGCATGTGCGGCACCGTGGTGTCGCAGATCCTCGCCGCCGAGCACGGCAAGGGCGTGGCCGAGGTGGGCGCGTACCGCATCCGCGCGCCGCTGAAGCCCGTGCCGCTGGCAGCACTGGCATCGCTGGCCGGCGCCGCCCCTGCCGAGACCGCGGCATCTTCGAGCGACAAGGAGGACGTGACATGACCACAGCCATCGAGCGCGCGCACACGGGGCCGCGCATGAGCAAGATCGTGCGCCACGCCGGCGTCGTCTACCTGTGCGGCCAGACCTCCAGCGGCAGCCCCGCAGCCGACGCGACGGCGCAGACGCACGAGGTGCTCGGCCGTATCGATGCGCTGTTGCGCGAGGCAGGCAGCGGGCGCGGCCGGTTGCTCGCCGCCACCGTGCACTTGCGCGACATCGCCGACTTTGCGGCGATGAATGCCGTGTGGGAGGCCTGGTTGCCGCCCGGCGCCGCTCCTGCGCGCACGACGGTGCAGGCGCTGCTGGCTGCGCCCGAGCTGCGGGTCGAGATCACGGTGGTCGCCGCGTTGGCCTGATCCGGAACGCCGGCCACCCGGGGCGTCGACCGGCAAGGGCGATGCGGCCGTGGCCAGTGGCCGACGATCTGCTTGTGGGCTGGCGTCCCCTGCCGCCGCGCAACTCGTCGCGGCCGCTCCCGAAGCGTCAGAATGCCGCCGCGGGCCGCTCGGCCTGCTCGGGAGGCCCGATGACCCCGCTGACCCGTCGCCTGCTCGCGCTTGGCCTGTGCCTGCTCGGCGCCGCCACCACCACCGCCACCCAAGCCAACACCTTGCGCTGGGCCGGGCGCGGCGACATCGGCACGATGGACCCGCACTCGTTCAACGAGGGCCTCACCGACAACATCGTCGGCCACGTCTACGAGCAGCTGGCGCGGCGCAACCGGCAGCAGCAGATCGAGCCAGCGCTGGCCGAGTCGTGGACGGTGGTGAACGACACCACCTGGCGCTTCACGATGCGCGCCGGGGTCAAGTTCTCCGACGGCAGCGCGCTCACCGCCGCCGATGCCGTGTTCTCGATCGAGCGCGCACAGCAGGCGAGCTCGCAGCAGGCCTACTTCGCGCGCCAGCTCGGCAAGCCGGTGCTGATCGACGAGCGCAGCTTCGAGCTGCGGCTCGACAAGCCCAACCCGCTGCTGCTGGAGCACCAGCTCAACGTGCGCATCATGAGCGCCGCCTGGTGCAAGGCGAATGGCGCGGCACGCGTGCCCGACTTCACGAAGAAGGAGGAGGCGCATTCGACACGCAATGCCATGGGCACCGGGCCCTTCGTGCTGGTGCGCTTCGAGCCCGGCATCCGCGTCACGCTGGCGCGCAACCCCGCCTGGTGGGACCGCTTCGAGGGCAACGTGACGCGCATGGTCTACACGCCGATCGCCAACGACAGCACGCGCATGGCGGCGCTGCTCTCGGGCGACATCGACTTCACGCACGACACGCCGCCGCAGGACCTGCCGAGGCTGCAGCGCGAGCGCAGCGTCAAGCTCGTGCAGGGGCCCGAGAACCGGGTGCTGTTCTTCGTCATGGATCAGTTCCGCGACGAGCTCGTCAGCGCCAGCGTCAAGGGTCGCAACCCGTTCAAGGACGTGCGCGTGCGCGAGGCCTTCGCGCTCGCCATCGATGCCGAGGCGCTGCGCACGGGCACGATGCGCGGCCAGTCGGTCACCACGGCCTGCCTGGCCACGGCGGCCGTGGGCTGCCTGGCGCCCGAGCTCGAGCGTCGCCCGCCGGCCGACCCCGTGCGCGCGCGCCGCCTGCTCGCGGAAGCCGGCTATCGCGAGGGCTTCGAGCTCACGCTCGACTGCCCGAACGACCGCTACGTCAACGACCAGGCGCTGTGCGTGGCGGTGGCCGCGATGCTGGCGCGCGTGGGCGTGAAGCTGCGCGTCGACGCGCGGCCGAAGACGCTGTTCTTCCAGAAGATCGAGCGGCTGGACACGAGCATGTACCTGCTCGGCTGGGGCGGCGGCACCACCGACGCGCAGGGCCTGCTCGACCCGGTCGTGCACCGGCACGATCCGCGCACGCAGAAGGGTGGCTACAACTACGGCCGTGTCGGCGACGAGCAGCTCGACGCGCTCATCGATGCCGCCGGCAGCGAGATGGACACCGCCAAGCGCGCGCAGCTGATCGCGCAGGCGCAGCGCCGCGCGCAGGAGCTCTTCGT
This sequence comes from Burkholderiales bacterium, assembly GCA_016223165.1. GTDB lineage: Bacteria > Pseudomonadota > Gammaproteobacteria > Burkholderiales > Burkholderiaceae_C > Rubrivivax. The sequence continues at coordinate 53,494 of JACRPO010000009.1, read as the reverse complement.
CGTGCTGCCCATCCACCGCCAGATGATCACCTGGGCATCGCTGCGCCACGTCACGCCGGTGGTGATGCCCGACAACGCCGTGCGCGGGCACTGGATACGGTTCGACTGAAGCGCGGCATCGAAGCGATGCGTCGCCCCCGCCCAACGGCTGGGGCTGGCAGCGGGGTGCGTGTGCGACGATGCGCGCCGCGCGCGGCCGCTCAGTTGTACGGTCATGCAGTCATGCAGTCATGCAGTCATGCGGTCATGCCGCCGCGGCGCGCCGACAACATCACATCGAGAGGAGAGTCTCCATGAAGGTCTACGGTGCAGAGTTCTTCGGCACGTTCTGGCTCGTGCTCGGCGGCTGCGGCAGCGCTGTGCTCGCGGCAGCCTTCCCGCAGGTGGGCATCGGCCTGCTAGGCGTCTCGCTGGCGTTCGGGCTCACGGTGCTGACGATGGCCTATGCCATCGGCCACATCTCCGGCTGCCACCTGAACCCGGCGGTCTCGGTGGGCCTGTGGGCCGGTGGGCGATTCCCGGCCTCGCAGCTCGTGCCCTACGTCGTCGCGCAGGTGCTTGGCGCGATCGCGGCGGCCGCAGTGCTCTACGTGATCGCCTCGGGCGCGGCGGGGTTCGACGCCGCGAAGGGCTTCGCCAGCAACGGCTTCGGCGAGCATTCGCCGGGCAAGTATTCGATGATCGCGGCCCTCGTCTCCGAGGTTGTGATGACGGCCTTCTTCCTCATCATCATCCTCGGTGCCACCGACAAGCGGGCGCCCGCCGGCTTCGCGCCCATCGCCATCGGGCTGGCCCTGACGCTGATCCACCTCATCAGCATCCCGGTGACCAACACCTCGGTCAACCCGGCACGCAGCACCGGCGTCGCGCTCTTCGCCGGCGGGCTGGCGATGCAGCAGCTGTGGGCGTTCTGGGTGGCGCCCATCGTCGGCGCGTTGGTTGGCGCGGGCATCTATCGATTCATTGGCAGCGAGGAAAGCTGAGGTCGAAGCTCGCCCGAGGCCCCAATGCGGGCCGTGATGCCGGTCTGGTCTCATCGGATTGCCCTGCGACGTGTGGTGGCGGGATCGGGCCGACGGGGCGCCCTGCACCGCTCGTGTCCTCTTTCGGCGGCCCAGCTTCGCTGGTCCACCGAATGCCCCCTTGACCTTGCTGTGCAGGGCGCCCCATCGTCCCGATCCGGCACCGGCGGTGGCGTTCCCTCGTCGAAGACAAACCCCGGTGCCACGCCAAGGATGCCGGGTGGTCGGCGTAGCGAAATCAAGGGGGCATCCGGGGGACCAGCGAAGCTGGGCCGCCGGAAGAGGACATTCGCGGAGCCGACCACCCGGCGTCCTTGGCGCGCCACGACCGCCGCACGCGACCACGAGAGCAAGCGCCGCGTAGCAGAACCGGGCGCCGCAGGTGAGTGCGCCCGGCGTTGGCGCCGCCGCTGGGGCTTCTCAGGCCAGCCAGGGCGGTGTGCGCTCGGCGACGATGCCCAGGCGCTGCGTCGCCTCGGGCAGTGCCTCGCGCGGCCAGGCGCCGATGTCGGCGAGGGCGACGAGCGCCGCCAGCGCCACATGCTGGCGGTCGACCTCGAAGAAGCGGCGCAGGTCGCGCCGCGTCGCGCTGCGGCCGAAGCCGTCGGTGCCGAGCGTCGTGTAGGGCGCGCCGACGTACTCGGCCACCAGCTGCGGCACGGCGCGCACGTAGTCGGTGGCGGCCACCACCGGCAGCGTGCCGCCGAGGCTGGCCTCGACGTGGCTGACCGGCGTCAGGTGCTCCTCGGGCCCCTGCGGATGCAGGCGCCCTTCGCGCTGCACCTCGCGCGCCTGGCGTGCGAGCTCGCCGAAGCTGGTGGCGCTCCAGACCTCGGCCTCGACCTCGAAGAGCTCGCGCAGCAGGCCGGCGGCGGCGATGACCTCGTGCAGGATCATGCCGCTGCCCACCAGCCGCACGCGTGGCGCCGCGGCGCCTTCGCGCATCGGCAGCCGGTAAAGGCCACTCGTGATGTGCGCGGCCGTCACGCCCGCCGGCAGCGGCGGCTGCGGCGCGTTCTCGTTCATCACCGTGAGGTAGTGGAACTCGTCGCGCTGCTCGTACAGCATGCGCTGGATGCCATGCGCCACGATGTGCACGAGCTCGTAGCCGAAGGCAGGGTCCCAGGCGCGGCAGTTGGGCACCGTGCTCGCCGCCAGCAGGCTGGTGCCGTCCTGGTGCTGCAGCCCTTCGCCCGAGAGCGTGGTGCGGCCTGCGGTGGCGCCGACCAGGAAGCCGCGCGCGCGGCTGTCGGCGGCGCAGAAGATGAGGTCGCCGACGCGCTGGAAGCCGAAGCACGAGTAGAAGATGTAGAAGGGCAGCATCGGCACGCCGTGCGCGCTGTAGGCGGTGGCGGCGGCGATCCAGCTGCTCAGCGCGCCCGCCTCGTTGATGCCCTCTTCGAGGATCTGCCCCGACTGGCTCTCCTTGTAGTACAGCAGCTCGTCGCGGTCTTCGGGCTCGTAGAGCTGGCCCTGCGCGGCATAGATCGCGAACTCGCGGAACAGGCTCTGCATGCCGAAGGTGCGCGCCTCGTCGGCGACGATGGGCACGATGTGCCGGCCGATGGCCGGGTCGCGCAGCAGCTGCGTCAGCTGCTGCACGAAGACCATCGTCGTGCTCTGTTCCCGGTGCGCCTGGCGCAGGGCGAGGCGGGCGGTCTCGGCTGGGGCGATGGCCGCCGAGGGCGGCAGCGCGGCGGCCTTGCCGCGGCGTGCCGGCAGGTACCCGCCGAGCGCCTCGCGCCGCGCGTGCAGGTAGCGCATCTCGGGGCTGTCGTCGGCCGGCCGGCAGAACTCGAGCGCCACCACGTCGGCCTCGCTCATCGGCAGCGCGAAGCGGTCGCGGAACGCCAGCAGCGCTTCGTCGTCCAGCTTCTTCTGCTGGTGCGAACCCATCTTGCCCTGGCCCCAGTGGCCCATGCCGTAGCCCTTCTTGGTCTGCGCCAGGATGACGGTCGGGCGGCCGCCCTGGCCGGGGCGCGGGTGCACGGCGGCGTCGTAGGCGGCGTGGATCTTCACCGGGTCGTGGCCGCCGCGCTTGAGGCGGTCGATATCGTCGTCGGAGAGATCGGCGACGAGCGCCTTCAGCTCCGGGTACTTGTTGAAGAAGTGCTCGCGGTTGAAGCGGCCGTCGGTGGCGGCGTACTTCTGGAACTCGCCGTCCACCGTCTCGTGCAGGCGCTTGACGAGGATGCCTTCGTGGTCGCGCGCGAACAGCGGGTCCCAGTCGCTGCCCCAAAGCAGCTTGATGACGTTCCAGCCGGCGCCGGCGAACAGGCCCTCGAGCTCCTGCACGACGCTGCCGTTGCCGCGCACGGGCCCGTCGAGGCGCTGCAGGTTGCAGTTGACGACGAAGACGAGGTTGTCGAGGCCCTCGCGTGCGGCCAGGCTCAGGCCGGCGAGCGACTCGGGCTCGTCCATCTCGCCGTCGCCGACGAAGGCCCAGACCATACGCTGGCGCCCGGCGTGCGGGCGCGCGAGGCCGCGGTCGCGCAGGTAGCGCATGAAGCGCGCCTGGTAGATGGCGGTGAGCGGGCCGAGGCCCATCGAGCCGGTGGGGAACTGCCAGAAGTCCGGCATCAGCCAGGGGTGGCAGTAGCTCGAGAGGCCGCTGCCATGGGTCTCCTGCCGGTAGAGCTCGAGGTGGCGCGCGGACAGGCGCCCTTCCAGAAAGGCGCGCGCATAGACGCCCGGCGAGGCGTGCGGCTGGAAGAAGACGAGATCGCCTTCGCTCGTGCTGGCGCCGTTGCGGCCGGTGCCGGGGAGGGCGCCGTTGCCGCCGCCGCGGAAGAAGTGGTTGAAGCCTACTTCGAAGAGGTCGGCGATGCTGGCGTAGGTGGCGATGTGGCCGCCGAGGTCGGCCGACTCGCGGTTGGCGCGCACCACCATTGCCAGCGCGTTCCAGCGCACGATGCCGGCGATGCGCGACTCGAGTTCGAGCTGGCCGGGGTACTGCGGCTGGCCGTCGAGCGCGATGGTGTTGATGTAGGGCGTGTTCAGCACCGGCGGCAGCGGCACGCGCAGGCGGCGCGCCTCGTCGAGCAGGCGGCGCAGGATGTAGGTGCCGCGCTCGCGACCCTCGGCGCGCACGAGGGATTCGAAGCCCTGCAGCCACTCGGCGGTTTCGGCCGCGTCGGCGTCGGGCGGCATGACGCGCCAGAAGGCGGCGTTGACGGACGAGACGCCTGGCGCGGCCGAGGTGGGCGAGGCGGCGGGGGTAGCCGAGGAAGCGGGGGGCGCGGGCACGGCGGTCGTGGGCGCCGGTGGCTCGCTCGGGATCGCCGGCTCGCGCCGATCTTGCGGCTCCTGCGGCTCCTGCGGGTCTCGCGGCTCGTGCGGATCTTGCGGCAGGGCACTCATCGGGCCTTCTCCGTTCTTCGTCAGGCCAGCGCCACCACGAGCCGCCCGCCGGCGCGGGCGCGCGAGCAGCACAGCGCCACCTTGGCGCGCCTCTCGGTGGCGGTGAGGCAGTGGTCGCGGTGGTCGGGCTCGCTCATGGCACTTGTGGCACCCGTCGCACCCATCCCACCCGCCGTCTCGTCGGCCGCCAGCGGCACGACGCAGGTGCCGCACACGCCCTGCGAGCACGAAGTGGGCACGTCGATGCCGATGTCGTGCAGCGCATCGACGGCGCTCTGGTCGGCGGCCACCGGCAGCTCGATGCCGCGGCCGGCGATGACGAGGGTGAAGGGCTCGTCGAGCCCGACGGCATCGGCCGCCGGCGGCGCGAAGTACTCGAGGTGCACCTGCGCCTCGGGCCAATGGCACTGAGCGGCGGCATCGAGCACCGCGCGCATGAAGCCGGCCGGGCCGCACAGGTACAGGTGGGTGCCCGGCTCGGCGCGGCGCAAGAGCTCGGCGATGTCGAGCCGCTGCGCCGGCGACCCCGCAACGGGATCCGCCGGCTCGTCGAAGTGCCGGCGCACGTTCGGCCCGAGTGCCACCAGCTCTTCGGCAAATGCCAAGTGCTCGCGGCTGCGCGCGAACACGCACAGCGTGAAGGCGCCGCCCTCGCGCGCGAGCTGCTGCGCCATCGCCAGCAGAGGCGTGAGGCCGATGCCGCCCGCCAGCAGCAGGTGATGGCGCGCTTCGGGGTGCAGCGGGAAGGTGTTGCGCGGCGTGCTGATGGCGAGCAGGTCACCTTCCTGCACGCGTTCGTGCAGCGAGGCCGAGCCGCCGCGGCCGGAAGGCTCGCGCTTGACGCCGATGACGTAGCGCGCACAGCCTGGGTCCGGAGCGCCGGGCCCCGCCGGTGCCGGCACCGGCGCCTGCGCCAACGAATACTGGCGCATGAAGCCGCCGGGCAGGTAGACGTCGATGTGCGCGCCGGCACGGTAGCCCGGCAGCGCGCGGCCCCACGGATGCACGAGCTCGAAGGCGGTGACATCCGTCGTCATCAGCATCCTGCGCGAGACGCGCACGGTGAGGGTGCGGGCAAGCATTCGGGGTTCAGCCTGTCGGGGGCTTCGGGCTCTTCGCGTCTTTCGCCGCCGGGATGAACGCCGTCGCCTCGACCTCGATGCGCACCTCGCGGCTGGGCAGCATGCCGCTCACTTCGACGACGGTGCTGACCGGCGGCTCGCCGGGATAGAACAGGCGGCGCACGCGGTTGTAGAGCGGGTAGTCGCGCAGGTCGGTGAAGTACTGCACCAGCTTGAAGACATCACCCATGCCGCCGCCGGCCTGCTCGGCGAGTTCGCGGATGCGGTTGAGCACGAACCAGCTTTGCACCAGCACCGGCGCCTGGAAGATGTCGACACTCATCTCGCCGGTTTCGCCGAGCTGCTGCCGCACGTCGGCGGGGAGTTGCTCGAAGCTGTGCACGACGGTGCGCGTGGCCGGGTCGACGGCGATGACGCCCGACATGTAGACCATGTCGCCGATGCGCTTCATCGCGGCGTAGCGGGCTAGGGGTTGGCCGGTGGCTGACATTTGTTCGCTGGCGTTGTGGCGTACTTTGAAGGTTGTGGCGGCAAAGGGGTATGCGCGAGTCGATGCCGGGTCGCTCAGGTGGCGGCGAAGGGCTGTGCGGGCAGGTCGCGTCGCTTAGCTGCGGCGGTCGGCCCCGGAGGGCCGACCCCCTTCCGTGCTCGGGGTCCTGGCCCGCGAACAACTCGCTTCACTCGCTGCGCTCGTTTCGCTCAGACAGTGTTCGCGAGTCAGATGTGGATGCGCGCGAGTACGCGCGCGGCCAGGACCCCTGCGCTGCTCAGCGCCGCAGATGCGCGCCGCGCCCTGCCCGCACATCCCTTCGCGGAACCAGGGTTGGTGTTCGAGCAGGCGCATGCCATCGTGAGTGCCTGCAAGAAGACCGCAGGCGGAAGCCCTGCGAGGTGCACAAGACTCGCATGGCACTGCCGGCGGTGCAAGGCCGCGCGCGCGAGCCCGGCCAAGCGCAGACCCCTCGCATGCCACCGCTGGTGCCGTAAGGACGTGGGCGGGAGCGCGGCGAGGCGCATTTGCGGCGGCGAGCCCGGACACAAACAGTCCGGGGGACTGTTTGTGCCTGGCGAGCGACCGGGCCCTTGGGCCCGGTGCGGCCTGCAAGGCGAGCAGCGCAGGGCTGGGGTCGGCGCGCGTACTCGCGCGCTTCGTAAACTGACTCGCGAACACTGTTTGAGCGAAACGAGCGCAGCGAGTGAAGCGAGTTGTTCGCGCGACCCCAACCCGAGCAGCGGAAGGGAGTCGGGCCCCCAGGGCCCGACCGCCGCATATCAGCCCCGACGCGCTCCCGCCCGCGGCCTTGCTCGCCGCACACGTCGAACGAGTCATCGCACAGCCCCCAGCGGCCTTGCTCGCTGCACACGTCGAACGAGTCATCGCACAGCTCCCAGCGTCCGCCCGACACGCTCGAGAAACCTCTTCAAATCGCCTTCGTCCACGTTGTTCATGCTGAACAGCTGCAGCCAGGTCACCTTGCACCGCCTGGCCATCAGCGCCCGCACGCCGCGCACGAAGAGCATGCGGCCCGGGTCGCGGATCAGCTGCAGCCACCACCAGGGCGAGCCCGAGGTCGTGATGCAGCAGAGCCACCGGATGTGGCGCAGCCCTGGCCCCGCCCGCTCGCCCTTCTTCTTCGGCACCGTGAAGGCGACGTCGGGCAGCCAGGTGCGCTCCAGCCAGCCCTTGAGCATGGCCGGCGGCCCGTACCACCAGGTCGGGTAGACGAAGACGAGGCCTTCGGTGCGCATCAGCAGGTCGACGTGCCGCTGCACGCGCGCCACGACCCACGCCGTGTCGGCGAGATAGGCCTCGCGCTCGGCAGTGCTGAGCACCGGGTCGAAGCCCTCGCGGTACAGGTCCACGAGCTCGACCTCGTGCCCGGCCGAGCGCAGCACGGCGAGCGCGCGGTCGCGCACGGCGGCGTTGAAGCTGCCTTCGACGGGGTGGCAGTAGACCATCAGCACGCGCATCGGTGAGCCGCCGGTCGAAGCGGTGGGAAGCGCAGGCCTCGGCTCACTTGCCCGTCAGCCGCTTGCGCACGTCCAGGCCGAAGCCCTTGTTGACGAACTGCGTCGTCGCCACCTTGGACAGGTCGACCTCGCCCGGCTTGTACAGGCCCGCCTTCACCATCTTGTCGTGGAAGTCCTTGATGCGGGCCGGGTCGATGGCGCCGATGCCCTTGGTGAGCGCGTCGCCGCTGTCGACGATGGCGAGCTTCTTCATGAGCTGGACCGAGCCCTCGATGTACTCGTCGGTCATGTCCGGGTTGTCCTTCTTGATCAGCGCATCGGCCGCTCTGCGGTCGCCGTACAGGTAGTTGTACCAGCCGAGGATGCTGGCCTCGACGAAGCGGCGCACGAGCTCGGGCTTGTCGCGCACGAGCTGCGTGCGCGTCTCCACCGTCGTGCTGTAGGTCGAGAAGCCGTGGTCGGCGAGCAGGTGCACGATGGGGTCGAAGCCGGCCTGCTTCTTCACGTTGAAGGGCTCGGCGATCGAGTAGCCCTGCTGTACCGCCTTCTTGTCGGCGAGGAAGGGAGCGAGGTTGAAGGTGTAGGGCTTCAACTGCTCGTCCTTGAAGCCGTGGTCGGCCTTCATCCACTGCCAGAAGCTGAACTGGCCGTCCTTGCTGATGAGCACGGTGGGGGCCTTCTTCAGGTCGTCCCACTTGTCGTAGCCCTGGCCGGGGTGCGCGAGCATGGCCTGCGGGTCCTTCTGGAAGAAGGCGGCGACGACGGTGACCGGCACGTTCTGCTTCACCTGGTCGAAGGTGAGCAGCAGGTTGCCCGTCATCAGGAAATCGATCTTGCCCACCGGCAGCATCGGCCGGTTGTTGACCTGCGGGCCGCCCTGCAGGATCTCGACGTCGAGCCCGTAGCGCTTGTAGGTGCCGTCGGCGAGCGCCTGGTAGAAGCCGCCGTGCGGCGCCTGAGCGCGCCAGTTGGTGGCGAAGACCACCTTGTCCTGTGCCAGGGCGGGCGTGGTGTGCAGCAGGGCCGCGGCGGCGGCAGACGTGGCCGCGGCCAGCAGCCGGCGGCGGGTGGTGGGCGAGCAAGTGGTGTTCATCGGGAATCTCCTTCCGGGTCCCCTGCATTGTTGCGGGGCCGGGTCGAGCGCGGGAAGCGCCGTGCCACGCCGCGCGCGGGGGCTCGGCCTCAGGCCGCGCGCGCCATCGCCGGTGACCAGCCGCGCGACTTGCCGGGGTTCATCAGTCCGAGCGGGTCGGCCCGCTTCTTGAACTCGATCTGTGCCGTGTCGATGGCCTTCATGCCGCCGTCCTCGATGGTGACGACATGCGGGTTGAAGATCGTGCAGCCGTCGGCCTCGATGCTGCGGATCAGCTCGTACTGGTGTTCGATGCCCTTCCAGCGCGTCAGCACGATGGCGAAGGTGGCGGGCCGGCCGTGCATCTTCGCAAACTCCTGGTGCTGCCAGACATCGTCGCCGAAGCGCTCGAGCTGGCGCAACACCGGCGCGGGGTCGAAGGGCTGCGGGTAGGCCACCTGCAGGTTGGTCCAGCCGCGGTCGCGCTTGAGCACCTGCAGCGTCGTGTGGTTGTAGGCGCACTCGTAGGCCGGCGGCAGGCCGGCCGCCTCGGCGCTGTCCTCGTCCATGGCCATGCTGACGCTGCCGCCGTGCGCCTGCACGATCTGCGTGAAGGCTGCCATCGAGCGCGGCGCCACCATCGCGAAGATGGCGTGCCGGTCGGGCGGGAAGCGTTGCCCGAGCGTCGTGCAGTAGGGCGCGAAGCGGCACTCGACCGCCGAGAGCAGGAAGATCTCGAGCGCCGGCGTGCTGGCGGCGATGCAGGCGTCGAGCACCTGTGCGTAGTGCGGGAAGAGCGCGATCACGTGCTGCCACTGCACCGCCGGGCTCAGCGCCACCTCGACCTCGGTGACGATGCCGTTGGTGCCGAAGGCGTGGTGGACCTGCTGGATCTGGTCGCCGAAGAGCTCGATGACGCGCGGCGCCGGCTCGACCGTGACGACGCGGCAGCGCAGCAGGTTGCCGGGATCGCGCAGCACGCCGTGCAGCGTGCTGCCGACGCCGCCGAAGCCGCCGGCGATGAAGCCGGCGATGGTGGCCACGCGCCAGGTGCTGGGCCACATGCGCAGGGCCTGGCCGGTCTCGCGCACGGCCATCTCGATGTCGAACAGGCGCGCGCCGCCCTGCACGGCGACACGCCCCGGCGCGATGTCGAGCACGCGGCGCATCGGCGTCATGTCGAGCACGAGGCCGCCGGCGAGCGGCACGCACTGGCCGTAGTTGCCGGTGCCGCCGCCGCGCACCGTGAGCGGCAGGCGGTGACGCGCGGCGACGGCGGCGACGCGCAGCACGTCGTCTTCGGTGCCGACGCGCACGACGAGGTCGGCGACGCAGTCGCGCAGCTCGTCGGCGAGGATCGGGCTGTACCAGTAGAAGTCCTTGGACAGCGCCTTGCGCTGGCGCGGCTGCGCGATCACGTCCAGGCTGTGCAGCTCGGCGGCGACGCGCGCCCAGTCGGGTGCCGGGTTGAGCCCGTGGTCCTCGGCGCGGTGCGAGGGCGGCACGGGAACGGTCGTGGGTCCCGGGCTCACTGCGCCACTTCAGGGCTCGCGGCTCATCTCGCTCTCGTGCCAGTGGCCGAGCAGCAGCCTGGCCAGCGCGGCGAAGACGGCGAAGATGACGATGCCCAGCAGGGAGACGAGCAGCAGGGCGGCGAACATCATCGGGATCTCGGTGCGGAACATCGACTCGAGGATGCGCGAGGCGAGCCCCGTGTTGCGCCCGGCCGAGCCGGCCGTGAACTCGGCGACGACGGCGCCGATGAGCGCCAGGCCGCCGGCGATCTTGAGCCCGCCCAGGAAGTAGGGCAGCGCGCTCGGCACGAGCAGGAAGCGGAAGCGCTGCCAGCGCGTGGCCCCGTACAGCGTGTACAGGTCGCGCAGGTTGCTGTCGGCGCTCTTGAGGCCGATGACGGTGTTCGAGAGGATCGGGAAGAAGGCGACGATCCAGGCGCAGATGAGCAGCGCCGCCGTCGTGCTGTCGACGTAGATCAGGATCAGCGGCGCGATGGCGACGATGGGCGTGACCTGCAGCAACACGGCGATCGGGAAGAGGCTGATCTCCACCCACTTCGACAGGGCAAAGGCCATCGCCAGCAGCACCCCGCCGACGACGGCGAGGCCGAGCGCCATCAACGTGAGCCGCAGCGTGAACCACAGCGCCGGCGCCAGGCTGGCCCAGTTCTTCACCAGCGTCTCGAGCACCAGCGAGGGCGCGGGCAGGATGTAGTGCGGGATCTTCTGCACCTGCACCACCACCTCCCACACGCCGAGCAGCGCCGCGACGACGAAGAGCGGCAGCAGCACGCGCGCCGCCGCCTCGCCGCGCCGCGCCAGGCGGGCGCGGTCGGCAGCGCGCTGCTCGTCGGTGCGCCGGTGGTGGCGCCCGGCCGCCGTCGGTGCCGCGGTGGCGGCGACCGTCGGCGCGGGCGCGGGCGGTCCCTGGCGGATGGTGTCGGCTTCGCGCATCGATCAATGGTCCACGTCGATCCCGGCCATCGTCGCGTGCAACACCCGCTGCACCACCTTCACGTGCTCGTTGTAGCGGCTGGAGACGTGGAAGTCGCCGGCATTGCGCGGGTAGGGCTCGTCGATGCGCAGCTCGCGCACGACGCGGCCGGGGCGCGGCGCCATCACGACGATGCGCTTGGAGAGGTAGACGCTCTCGTAGACGCTGTGCGTGACGAAGATGACGGTGAAGCGGTGCTCCTTCCAGATCGCGAGCAGGTCGTTGTTGAGCTTGCTGCGCGTCATCTCGTCGAGCGCCGCGAAGGGCTCGTCCATCAGCATCAGGCGCGGCTGCGTGACGAGGGCACGGGCGATCGACACGCGCATCTTCATGCCGCCGGAGAGCTCGCGCGGGTAGACGCCGGCGAAGCGCGTCAGGCCGACCATGGCCAGCGCGTCGCGCACCGTCTCGTCGGCCTGGCTGCGCGTCGTGCCCGACAGGCGCAGCGGCAGGTAGACGTTGTCGAACACCGTCGCCCACGGCATCAGCGTCGGCTCCTGGAACACGAAGGCGAGCTCGCGGTCGGTGCGCGAGGCGCCGAGCGTGCGGTGCGCGGCCCAGGTCAGCTTGCCCGAGGTGGCAGGCGACAGCCCGGCGAGCAGCCTGAGCGCCGTGCTCTTGCCGCAGCCCGAGGGGCCGAGGAAGCTGATGAAGTCGTGCTCGCCGATCTCGAGCGACATGTCCTGAAGCGCCAGCGTGCCGTTGGGAAAGCGCTTGCTGACCCGCTCGATCTTCACGAGCGGGCCGGGTTCGGCGGTGGTCGCGGCAAGCGGGGCAGGGGTGGCGGCGGCCATGGAGGGCGTCGAGCAAGCGTCATGCCGCGAGCACCTGACCCGGGACCGGCGCTCCCGGCGGGGCGGAAGTGCGGGCAGTCTAGGAAGCCTTTGATGCCCCGGTCAGCCGCGTTTTCCCGCAGCGCAGCGACCGTGGCGGAGCGGCAATACAACCAATCGTATCGAAGCGCGCCGCCCGGGCTTTCCGGCCGGTCCGATACGGTGCACGGTCCTGCCGACTTGACCCGGTTCAAGGGCGGCCGGCCACGAGCGTTCGAGGCGGGTGCGCCCCTTCGTGCGTCCTTCGGTGCGCCGTTCATGCATCGTTCATCCGCCCTTCGCAGGCATCATTCGCGGCATGGCTCTCGTGGACTGGTACGTGCAGGTCAAGCAGGCCCATGTGGCGCTCGTCGGCCTGAGCGCGACGCTCTTCGCCGCGCGCGGCGCCGGCGTGCTCGCAGGTCGGCGCTGGGCGATGGCGCCGCTGGCGCGGCGCACGAGCGTGGCCATCGACACTGCTCTGTTCGCAGCGGGCGTGGCGCTGTGGTCGATGCTGCGCCTGCACCCGCTGCGCGATGCCTGGCTGGGCGCCAAGCTCGGCTGGCTCGTCCTCTACATCGCGCTCGGCTCGATGGCGCTGAAGCGGGCCCCGACGCCGGCCGCGCGCGCCGCGTTCTTCGTCGCGGCGCTGGCCGCGCTCGGGACGCTGGTGTCGGTGCCGCTGACGCGCCATCCCTTGGGCTGGATCGCCGTCCTCATGGCGCGGACGGGGGGCTGAGCCGGAACCCGCGCCCGTCGCCGCCGCTGTCCTCATCGACGACCCCCGCCCTTGGATTTCTCCTCGTTCCTCGAAGAGCGCCTGGCGACGTTCCTCGCCACGCTGGCGGATCCCTGGCAGCAGGTGGCACTGGTCGCAGCCGCGCTCGCCGGTGCGCTCATCGTCGCCTCGACGCTCGTGAAGACCATCATCCCGCTGCGCTGGCTGGCGCTCGGCGGCAACGTGGGCTTCGTGGTCTACGGGCTCGTGCATCCGGCGCCGATGGTCTTCGTGCTGCACGTCGTGCTGCTGCCGATCAACCTGTGGCGCGTGCTCGAGATGCAGCGTCTGACGCGCCGGCTGCGCGACGCCGACCGGCTCGGCACCGAGGAGCTGAAGGTGTGGCTGCAGCCGTTCATGAAGCGCCGCCGCCTGCAGCCGGGCGCCGTGCTCTTCCGCCAGGGTGACCTCGCCGACCGCCTGTACGTGCTGGCCGAAGGACGGCTGGAGGTGGTGGAGGCGGGGCGCACCATCGAGGCCGGGCAGATGTTCGGCGAGATCGCCTTCTTCTCGCCGGGGCAGAGGCGCACCGCCAGCGTGCGCTGCGTCGACCCTTCGACGCTGCTGTCGATCGACGAGGTGAGCTTCCGCCGGCTCTTCTTCCAGAACCCGGCCTTCGGCTTCGAGGTGGCGCGCCTCATCGCGGGGCGGCTGTCGGACGACGTGTCGCGGCTGCAGGGGGCACGCCCTGAGCCGACAACCGGGCAGGCAAGTGAGCAAGCAGGTGGGCGGGCCACTGAGCGGGCAACTGAGCGGGCAACTGAACGGGCGGCAACTGAGCGGGCGCCGCCGCCGCTTGATTACACTGCCGCCGCTTCGTCACCCCCTGCCAGAAGACCGCCCCCATGAAGCTCACCGGAAACCCTTCGTGCCGCGCACGCCGCAATTCGCCCGCCGGGCGGCCCGGCGGCCTCGGCCTCATCGCGGCCCCCATCGCTTGCGCTCTTGCCCTGGTCGCCGCGCTCGGCGCCGGTGCCGTCCAGGCCCAGCCCGTGCGCGAGGCCAAGTCGCTGCTGCTCGACCTTTCGGCCGAGTCGTTGATCGATGGCGAGACGGCGCGCGCGATGCTCAAGGAAGGCATCCCGGCCAAGGTGTGGAAGGTCTACCCCGAAGGCAAGTGGACTTTCCTCAGCCAGGTCGAGGGCGGCCTCACGCGTGAGGGCATCTGCGTGGTGACGGCGCGCGTCGTGCTGCTGCCGCGCACCGGCACCGTGCGTGCGGTGCTGTGGCGGCCGGAGAAGCGTGCCACCGCATTCGACGCCAAGGCCGGTGCCACCGCCGAGCAATGCAAGGCGCTGGCGAAGGACAAGCTGAAGGAAGCGATCGCCGGTGTCGTCTCGGCCCTGGTGAAGACCTGACGCCGCGCCGGGCGCCGGCCCGGCCCGGAGGTGATCGACGCGGTCGGCGCGCCCGCAGCGATCAAGGGCGCACGGCCGGCGTCTCCATCGGCAGCCCGGCAGCGCGCGACATCAGGAAGGCTTCGAGCGCCGTCGCCTCCTCGCCATCGGCGGCGAACGGTTCCGCGCGCACGCCGACCAGGCAGCCGCGCAGCCGGCGCTGCAACGAGCCCAGGCCCTGCCATTCGAGGCGGTAGATCGGGTAGCCGGTCGGGTGGCCCTGCGGGATGACGCTGCCGGCCAGCCGGCGGCCGGCGTATTGCTCGTGGCACTGCGCGCAGGAGAGGTCGAGCTGGCCCATGCGCTGCGCGAAGAGCGCGCGGCCGCGCTCGCGCCAGGGCGCGAGGCGGGCATCGGCCGGCGGTGCGATGGGCCGCCCGCGCGACTGCAGCGCGACGAAGGTCTCCAGCGCGAGGCGCGTCTCGTCCTCGGGGGGCAGCGCCGCCCGGGCGTCGGGGCGCGCGTCATCTGTGGCGCGTGCGTCGCCCTTGTCACCCATGCCGCGAACATGGCGCCCATGGCAATCGGTGATGCGCTGGCCGAGCGTCAGTGGCCGCTGCAGGCGCTCGTCCCAGGCCGGATAGCGCGCGGCGACGCCGGCCATCGCCGCCACTTCATGACAGCGCGCGCACTGCGCGGCGAAGCGCTGGCGGCCCTCTTCGACCCACAACCAGGCCGGGTTGGCGGCATCGTCGCGCTGCATCGCCTGCGTCGCTGCGCTCATGTCGGCATAGCCCGAGCGGCGCGTCTCGGGCCGCGCGGGTGACACGGCGGCGGCCGTGCCATGCGTGCTGGGCCTGGCTGCCGTCGCCGCGGCGCGCGCGCCGGACGAGCCGGGCAAGGGTGGCGAGGGCGACGAAGGCGACGAGGGTATCGAGCCCGGCGCGCACGACGTGCCGAAGAGCGCGAGCGCGCCGGCCGTGGCCACCACGACGATGGCGCGACGCGCGCTCATCGCGCCGGGATCGCTGCCGGCACGGCCGCGGACATGCCGGCAGCCGCGCTCGCTGCCTTGCCCGCGGCCAGCGCTCCGCTCACTGCGGCTTCACCGCCACGCTCACGCTGTGCGCAAAGCCGTGGTCGCCGCTCCAGGCCACGACCAGCGTGCCTTCGCCCTGCACGACGAGCGGAAAGGCGATGTACGGGTTGGCGGCGATCGCCTGCTGCAGGTCGGCCGCGAAGACCATCTCGCCGTCGAGCCGGCACTCGACGCGGCGCACGATGTCGCGCGGCACGCGTTGGCCCTGGGAATCGGCGCGGTGTCCCGTCTCCATCGCATGCGCGACCAGCAGGCGCACCTCGAACGGCTCGCCGCGGCGCAGCTGCGGCGGCAGCGTGACGAGCGCGCGCGCGGGCCCACGCGCACCGGCCGCGGGCGTGGCGGGGGCGGCACCGGCATCGGCCATCTCAGCCCCTCAGCCCTCCACGCAGGCGGCGAGCGTGACCACCACGTCCATCGTCGCCTGCCAGCAGCTGCCGTCGTTCATCTGCGCCAGCGCCAGCACCTGCTGCGAGGTGGCCAGGCGCATGCGCGTCGACACCCAGGCGCGGCCGTTGCGCGGCGAGAAATGGAAGATGGCGACGCCCGGGTCGGGATTGCGTTCGGTGAAGAGCGCGATGCGGCGCACATGGTCGGCCTCGGTCATCGGGCTTTGCACGCTCACCGTCACCGGCACGGCGTTGCCGTTCTCGACGAGTTCGGCCAGTTCGAGCCGCACGCGGCCGCTGCGCGGTTCCGCGCCGCCGGTGAACGCGGCGACGGCCTCGCGCAGCGCCTGCGGCGTCGCCGAGGCCGGCCGCGCGGCGAAGCCCATGGTGCCGGCGAACATGCTCGCCACGCCCTGCACGAGCAGGCGCCGGCGTTGCCGCGCGAGCGTGCGCGGCGCCGGGGTCGCGGGCGTCGAGGCTGTCGACGGTGGGGGCCGGTTCATCGCAAGGTCTGCAGATAGGCGACGACGTCCTCGAGCTGCTGCGCGTCGAACACGGGCTTGCCCTTCCACGCCGCGCCGACGCGCGTGAGGCCCTCGGTGCGGTGGTAGGCGGGCATCGGCGTCGCCGGGTCGAGCCGCTTCGGATCGGCGACGCGCAGGCGCAACTGCGCCGCACTCCAGCGCCGCCCCGCACCGGCCAGGTCGGTGGCGAGGTTGCCCTGCTGCGCGACCTCGGCGATGGGCGCGCGGTGGCACAGCAGGCACAGGCCCACCTGCCGGTTCGCCACGAGCGCGCGGCCACGCGCCACGTCGCCGGCGGCGGCGCCGGGCAGCGGCAGCGGGATGCCGTCACCCACCACCACCAGCCCGGCGGCGGCGAGCAGCAGCACAGCAGTGGCCATCGAGAGCTCGGGCCCGCGATCAGGCGCGCTTATCGGCCGCTAGGCCCGCTTCAAGCTGTGATGCTTGAGCGGCAGGTCGCGCACACGCTTGCCCGTGGCCGCGAAGATGGCATTCAGCACCGCCGGCGCGGCCACCGCGATGGTCGGCTCGCCGACGCCGCCCCAGAAGCCGCCCGAGGGCATGACGATGCTCTCGACCTTGGGCATCTGGTTCATGCGCAAGGCCGGGTAGGTGTCGAAGTTGGTCTGCACGATGCGGCCGTCCTTCACCGTGCACTCGCCGAACAGGGCCGCGCCGAGGCCGTAGACGAACGAGCCCTCGATCTGCGCCTCGATCTGCTGCGGGTTGACGGCATGGCCGCAGTCGGTGGCGGCGACGATGCGGTGGATGGTGAGCGCGCCCTCGGCGCTCACCGAGACCTCGGCGCAGGCGGCGACGTAGCTGCCGAAGCCGTGCGCTTGCGCCAGGCCGCGGAACACCTTCTGCCCGTGCACGTCGGGCGCTGTAGTGCCCCAGCCGGCGCGCTGCGCCACCGCCTCCAGCACGGCGAGGTGCTTGGGGTGGTCCTTCATCAGCGAGCGGCGCAGCTCCAGCGGGTCCTTGCCGGCGGCATGCGCGATCTCGTCGATGAAGCACTCGACGTAGATGGTGTTCTGGTTCAGGTTGACGCCGCGCCAGAAGCCCGGCGGCACATGCGGGTTGCGCATCGCATGGTCGATGAGCAGGTTCGGCACGCCGTAGCCGAACATCGCCTCGCCGCCGCCCTTGTTGAGGCCCTGGAAGACCACGGGGTCGCGGCCGTCGCGGATGTTCTGCGGGAAGACGCCGGCGAGGATGCTCTGGCCCGAGATGCGCATGTGCAGCGCACTCACGTTGCCCTGCGCATCGAGGCCGGCGGTGAGCTTGCACATCGTCACCGGGTGGTAGCGGCCGTGCGTCATGTCCTCTTCGCGGCTCCACAGCAGCTTCACCGGCGTGCCCGGGAACTGGCGCGCGACGGTCACGGCCTGGCGCACCCAGTCGTGCACGGCGCCGCGGCGACCGAAGCCGCCGCCGAGCGGCAGCTTGTAGACCTCGCATTGCTCGGGCTTGAGGCCGCTCGCCTCGGCGGCGGCGGCGAGCGCGGCTTCGCCGTTCTGCGTCGGCGTCCAGACCTCGCAGCGCTCGGCGGTCCAACGCGCGGTGGCGTTCATCGGCTCCATCGTCGCGTGGTTCTGGTGCGGGTAGCTGTAGACCGCCTCGATGCGGCGGGCGGCGCCGGCCAGCGCCTCGCGCACGTTGCCGCTGCTGTTGCCCACCACCGCCTGCTCGGCGGCGAGGCCTTCGCGCAGCATGGCCTTGACATCGGCGTCCTGCACGGCGGCGTGGGGGCCGAAGTCGTAGTCGATCGCCAGCGCATCGAGCGCCTTCTTCGCGTGCCACCAGGTGTCGGCGACGACGGCGACGGCGGAGTCGCCCACCGCCACCACCTTCCTCACGCCGGGCATACCGCTCACCTTGGCGGCATCGAAACTCCTCACCTTGCCACCGAAGACCGGGCAGTCCTTGATCGCCGCGCTGAGCATGCCGGGCAGCACGAGGTCGGCCCCGTAGACCAGCGAGCCGTTGGTCTTCTCGACCGTATCGAGGCGCGCCAGGCGCTTGCCGGCGAGCTTCCAGCTCTTCGGATCCTTCAAGGCCACGTTCTCGGGCGGCGTCACCTTCGCCGCGGCCGCGGCCACCTTGCCGAAGGTGGTGCGGCGGTTGCTGCCGGCGTGCGTGATGACGCCGCTCTCGGCGCGGCACTCGGCGGCCGGGACCTTCCACTCGTCGGCGGCGGCCTGCACGAGCATCACGCGGGCGGCGGCACCGCCCTTGCGCACGTACTCCTGCGATTCGCGGATGCCGCGGCTGCCGCCGGTGGAGAAGTTGCCCCAGACGCGCTTGCGCGCCAGGTTCTGGCCGGGTGTGGGGTACTCGGTGGTCACCCGCGCCCAATCGGCCTCGAGCTCCTCGGCGACGAGCTGCGCCAGGCCGGTGAGCGTGCCCTGGCCCATCTCGCTGCGCGCGATGCGGATGATGACGCGCTCGTCGGGCTGCACCACGACCCAGGCGTTGATCTCCGGCGCGGCCCCCTGCGCCTGGGCGCGCACGGGGAAGCCGAAGACGAAGGCGCCGGAGGCCAGGGCGCCGGCCGCGCCGGTGGAGGCGATGAACTCGCGCCGGTTCAGGCCGGCGATGCCCTGCTGCACGGTCTTCATCAGGCGCTCCTCACCACGTGCACGATGCCGAGGTCGGCACGGCTCTCGCCGGCCGCCAGCTTGATGGCCGCGCGCACCCGGTTGTAGGTGCCGCAGCGGCAGATGTTGGTCATGGCCGCGTCGATGTCGGCGTCGGTGGGGCGCGGCTTGTCCTTCAGCAGCGCCACGGCGGCCATCAGCATGCCGCTCTGGCAGTAGCCGCACTGCGGCACGTCGAGCTGCGCCCAGGCCTTCTGCAGCACGTGCGACGTGTTGGGCGACAGGCCCTCGATGGTCGTGACCTTCTGGCGGGCCTGCACGGCCGAGACCGGCAGCACGCAGCTGCGCACCGGCGCGCCGTCGACGTGCACGGTGCACGAGCCGCATTGCGCAATACCGCAGCCGTATTTGGTGCCGGTGAGCCCGAGCTGCTCGCGCAGCACCCACAGCAGCGGCGTGTCGGGCTCGGCGTTGTGCTGCATGACGCGGCCGTTGACGTTCAGTTGCGCCATCTCGTCTCCTGTTCTTGGCTTGGCTTGGCTTGGCTTCGCTCGGCGCCCCGCCGCGAAGCCACCGCATCGCGGCAACGCGGTGGGGTGCGAGCCGGCGCGATGATGCATCCGAAAGGCACCCCCGGCGGGGGCAGGTGTATTGCCCGTGCGCCTCGCGCCTCGCGCCTTGCGCCTTGCGCCTTGCCCCGTGGCCCGCTCCTGGCCTCCTGCTCCGCGCCGCGCGCGCCTCGCGCCCTTCGCGCCCCGGGACGGCCCGGGTTGACTGGGCCGCACGCGCGGTCTCTACTGCCGAGCTCGCCGCCTCGTCCAGCGAGGTCCAACCGGAGTTGATCATGGGCCGCAACGTCAGTTTCAACCGCCCCGATGGCCAGTCATTGCAGGGCTACCTGGCCGAGCCGAAGAGTGCGCCGAACGCGCCGGCGCTCGTCGTCATCCAGGAGTGGTGGGGCCTGAACGACCAGATCCGCGGCGTCGCCGACCGCTTTGCCGAGGCCGGCTATCGCGCGCTCGTGCCCGATCTCTATCGCGGCAAGAGCACGGTCGAGGCCGAGGAGGCCAACCACCTGATGACGGACCTGAACTTCGGCGACGCCGCCGGGCAGGACGTGCGCGGCGCGGTCGCCTACCTCAAAGGCAGCGGCAGCGCGCGCTGCGGCGTCACGGGCTTTTGCATGGGCGGCGCGCTGACGACGCTGTCGGCAGTGCACGTGCCGGAGATGGATGCCGGCGTCATCTTCTACGGCTACCCGCCGCTCGAGTACGTCGACGCGGCGAAGATCAAGGCGCCGTTGATGGGGCACTGGGCGACGCGCGACGTGCCCTTCCCGATCGCCGGTGTCGACGCGCTCGAGGCCAAGCTGCGGGCCGCCGGCGTGGCGTTCGAATTCCATCGCTACGACGCCATGCACGCTTTCTTCAACGAAACCCAGGTCGGCGAGAAGAGGCTGCTGCCCATCATCGAGTACGAGCCGAGCGCGGCCGCGCTGGCCTGGACGCGCACGTTGGCCTTCTTCGGCCGGCACCTGCGCTGAGACGCGCTGAGACGGCGCTGAGGCGGCGCCGAGACGGCTGCACGGGAGGCGCCGGGAGTCCGCGCGCGGCGCCCGCGCGCGCATTGCGTGACACGCCCCTCTTCACAATCCGCAGGAAGGTGAGCCATTTCCGACGGCGGCGCCGCGTATGCCGGTAGCAGCCCCATCGGGTCATGCTGAAATGACGCTCACCCTTCAAGCCGCGCTTCCATGCCGACAGCCTCGCCGAACCCGATCGACTCTTCCCAGCGCCCCACGTGGCACGCCGCCGTGCCAGCCCTGCTTGGCCTGGCACTGGCCGCCGCGTCGGCCGCCTCCATGGCCCAGCGCCCGCTCGCCGAAGCGAGCGTCGAATCGCTCGTCGCCGCGCTATCGGGCCAGGGCGGCGGCCGCGCGGACGGTCCGGCGACACGTTCATTCCGCCGCACCCAGCTGCCGGATGCGGCCAGCAACCTGTGCGCAGAGTCGGCCAAGCCGGCGTCGCGGGCGGCGACCACGGCGACTACGGCGACCGTGCAGCGCGCCGCGGACAGCGGTGGCCCGACGCGCCGCAACCTCGAGGTCGTGCCCTACGCCGGCGACAGCACGCCGGGCGTCAACCTGTCAGTGCAGTTCGCCACCGGTTCGGACCGCCTGTCGCCCGCTGACCGCAGCCTGCTCGACAACGTCGCCACAGCGCTGACGTCGCCGGCACTGGCGAGCGAGAGTTTCGCCGTCGCCGGCCACACCGACGGCACCGGCGATGCGCGCATCAACCTCGAACTCTCGTGCGCAAGGGCGCTGCAGGTGCGCCGCTACCTGGTCGACAAGGGCGTGGCCGAAGCGCGTCTCACGGCCTACGGCTTCGGCAGCGTGCGGCCGCTGGACGGCGACGCCGCTGCGGCGGCCAACCGGCGCGTCGAGCTGCGCAAGGCGCCGCAATGATCGCCGCAGTGATGCCTTGCACGCCGGCGCGTGGTTGCGACCCATTCGGGTCATTGAGGACACCCCCCGCATCGGGTAACGTCCCTGCCGATATGGGGGCAGGGAATCGCCGCTCTTCGTCGGGCGGTGATCACGGCCTTCGCGTGCTGGACCTTGATGTACGGCCGGCCCAGGCCGATAAGTTGTCATGATGACTCGCTCAGCCCCTGTTGTCGCCCCGCCCGCCGGTCACATCGCCCGCGAACCTTCGGGTCCGGTGCTCGCCCGGCCGGCGGGCGCGCGCCGGCCCCGCCGCCTTGCAGCGGTCCTGTCGGTGGCCGCCGCCTGCCTGGTCATGGCGCTCGAGGCGCAAGCGGCCCGCCTGGCCCTCGTGGTCGGCAACGACAACTACCAGCACGCCACCAAGCTACGCAATGCGCGCAACGATGCCACCGCCATCGGCCGCGAGCTCGAGTCGGCCGGCTTCGTCGTCACCCGCGTCCTCGACGCGACGCGCGACGGCATGGACGACGCGCTCGGCAACTTCCTGCGCCGTGTCCAGAAGGGTGATGAGGTCGTCTTTTTCTTCTCCGGCCACGGCTCGCAGCCGCCCAACCTCGGGCCGCACCTGCTGCCGGTGGACATCAAGCCCACCGACAACCGCGTCATCGAGCGCAACGGCCAGTCGCTCGAGAAGCTCACCGACGAGCTGAACCAGCGCGCGCGCTTCTCGCTCATCATCATCGACGCCTGCCGCGACGACCCGCTGCGCGAGAGCGCGACCGGCCGCTCCATCGCGCCGGGCTCGACGCTCACGCGCATCGAGCCGCCCAAGGGCTCGCTCGTCATCATGGCCGCGTCAAAGGGGCAGCAGGCGCTCGACCGGCTGGGCAACAACGACCCGGTGCCGAACGGCCTGTTCACGCGCGAGCTGATCAAGCACATGCGCGTCAAGGGCCTGTCGGCCGTCGAGATGCTGCGCAAGGTGCGCGCCAGCGTCGAGACGACGGCCGAGAAGGTGAACCACAAGCAGCGCCCGGCGCTGATGGACGAGTCGTCGTCGGACTTCTTCTTCTATCCGGTGGGCGGTGGCGTGCCCGTGGCCGCGCCCGCGCCGGCACCTTTCGAGCCGCCGCGCGCCACCGCGCCGCAGGGCGGCGGCACGCCGGTCTCGGCGCCGCCGCCGGTGACGAGCCCGCCGCCGCGGGTCACCGCAGCGCCGGCGGCACCCATCGGAGGCGGCGCACCGTCGGTCGCGGACGCGCAGCGCGAATTCGACACCTGGGAACAGGCGCTGCGCGCCAATACGCGCTCGGCCTTCGAGACCTTTCTCGGCCAGCACCCGAACGGCCGCTATGCCGACCGGGCGCGCGCGCGCATCGCCCAGTTCGGCGCCCCGGCACCGGCGGCCGCCGCTCCCGCACCCGCGCCGGCGCCCGCCGCCGCACCCGCGGCAGCGAACAACCCCGCGGCCGAGTTCGCGCTGTGGGACCGTGCGCAATCGAGCAACCGGCGCGCCGACTACGAGGCCTATCTGCGGCAATACCCGAACGGCCGCTACGCCGACCGCGCGCGCGCGGCATTGCCGAAGGCGCAGTGAGCGCCGCGACAAGCAGTGAACAGTGCAGCGAGCGGCGGCCGCCGGCCGCCCGAGGAATCCCCGACCACCACGACGACAACCCACACACCATGAAGATCAAGACCCTCCTGGCCCAAGCCGCATTGAGCGGCGCGCTCCTCTTCGCTGCCGCTGGCCCGGCGCTGGCCCAGACCTACAGCAAGGACCAGCTGCAGCAGACCTTCATGTCCTACCTGTCGCAGGAGGGCTACAACCCGAACGTCACGCAGGCCGGCAACGTGCGCTTCCGGCGCGAGGGCAAGTTCTACATCATCTACGTCGACGAGAAGGACCCCGAGTACTTCCGGCTCGTGCTCTCGTTCAGCGCCGAGGACAAATCGGCGCAGGCGCGCCTGAAGCGCCTCGAGGGCGCCAACCTCGCGACCACCGAGACCAAGGTGGTGAAGGCCTACATCGACAGCGACGGCGACCCCAACTTCGCCTGCGAGATGTTCCTCATCGTGCCGGGCGACTTCAAGACGCACCTGTCGCGCCTGCTGCGCGCCATCGACACGGCCTACGACAAGTACAACCGCAAGATCGCCGAGATGCGCTGAGTGCCGCTCCCGGGCAGGTTGCCCGGCAGGCTGTCCGGCGCCGGAGCCCCGCAAGGGCCCGGCGCCGTTTTCGTTGGTAGTGCCGTTTCGCGCGGCCCGGGGCGGGCCGGTGGCGGCTCACTCGTTGCGGGCGGGGTCGCCGACGCGGCCGATGAAGACGGGCACACCGCTCGCGCGGTGCATGACGACGAAGGCAAAGGGTCGGTCGACGGCGCAGGCCGGCGCCGGTGCGGCGAGCGTCTTCGGCTTCACCGTCGCGGCGGCGGCGGCGACGGCTTCACCGCCCTGCTCGTCGATGGCGATGCCGGCAGCGTGGTGCACGTCATCGACATGCGAGCCCGGGGCCGCGCGCCCGAGCATCGGGCGCAGCTCGGCCTTCTCGGTGAAGGCGGTCTTCACGCCCAGGCGTTCGAGTGAAGCCTTGATCGAGCCGGCCTTCGGCGCGAAGGCGAACTTCGGCATCGCGAAGCTGCAGCGTGCCGGGGCCGGTGCTTTCAATGCCGCCTGCCAGCGCGCGAACGTCGCGCCGGTGAGGCTCTTGAGCATCGTGTCCATGCCGCCGCCGCTGTCGCTGCTGCCGCCTGCAGCCCCGTCGGGCGCAGGCGGCAAGGCGACCACCAGGTCGTAGGCGGCGGCAAAGTGCAACGCATAGAGCTGCGTGCCCTCGACCATGGCCTGCGCCACGGCCCGCTCGTCGTTGAGCGTGGGCACCGGCGCCGTGCCACCGGCAGCGGTGCGGAAAGGCCGCGGCTCGGTCTGGCCGGCGTCGAAGGGCTTCTCCCAGGGTGCGCGGAAGTGCACTGCCGCGGTCAGCGTCACCTGCGTCGAGGCGCCGAGGCTGCCCGCGGGCAGCAGCTCGGCGACGCGGCCGGCGGTGTGCTCGGCGGTCCAGCGGTTGATCTGCGTCCGCGCCGCCTCGGTCTCGGCGAACGACAGCACCCGCGCGTCGGCGCCGTGGCGTTGCGCCAGCCGGCGCTGGAAGGCGGCCGGCACGGCCTTGGCCACCGTGGGGTCGATCCACACGCGCGCGGCCTGGCGCAGCGCGGCCGCCTTGCCGTCGCCCTGGCGCAGCTGCGCCGAGAGTGCCGGCAGCGAAATGCGCATCGCCAACGCGCCGCTGCGGCCCGCACCGAAGAGCGCCTCGATCTCGTGCTCGGTGGCACCGGTGGCACCCGACTGCACCATGCCGAGCACGGTGGCCACTGCGAGCGGCGAGACCACGGCATTCGGCCCCGGCGCCTCGCGCAGCAACGCGAGGCCGAGATCGCCCAGCGCCGCCGTCGTGGCCTGCAGGGCCGCGGCATCGGCTCTCGGCAGAGCGGCCGCGACCGCTGGGGTGCCCGGCTTGCCGGCGGCCGCGCAGGCCACCGCGCCGACGAGCCCGAGCGACATCGTCGCCACGGCCACGCGCGCCGCGGCGCCGGCCCGCTGTGCGGCGGCCGGCGCGCGCGCGACGGTCATTGCACTTCCCTGATCGCCACCACGGCGCTGGCACCAAAACGCCCGCTGCTGCCGCCGCTGGCGCCGGTGGCCTCGATGACGAGCGTGCGCGTCGAGGCGGTGTTGGCCGATGCCGAGGCGAAGGCCGAGCCGGCGTCCATGTCGCGCCCGATGTCCTTCTTGTCCGGCGAGACGATGGCCAGCAGGTAGCTGGTACCGGCCGGACCGCCCGAACGCACGCGCCAGCTCGGGCGCGGGAAGCGATGCGTGCCCGCACTCACCTGGTTGTTGCCGTCGAGCTTGTTCGGGAACAGCAGGTTGAAGGTCTTGCCGTCGCTGCCCACCTGCAGGATGTAGAGGTAGCCCTCGCGATTGGTGGTGACGGAGAAGTCGAGCAGGTCCTGCCCGATGCGCATGCTGTCCTTGGCGGTGGTGATGCGCACCTGGTAGCTGCGGTCGCCGGCCGCGGCGATGTCTTCGAGGGCGCTGGCGGCACGCACCGCGCCGGTGGCGCCCGTGGCCTGGGCCGCGGGAGAGGGTACTGGAGCGGCCACCGGCGTGGGTGCCGGTGCCTGCACCGGTGCCGCCG
This sequence comes from Burkholderiales bacterium, assembly GCA_016223165.1. Taxonomy (GTDB): domain Bacteria; phylum Pseudomonadota; class Gammaproteobacteria; order Burkholderiales; family Burkholderiaceae_C; genus Rubrivivax. Next base: position 28,290 of record JACRPO010000009.1, on the reverse strand, counting down.
CCACGGGGGCCGGGGCTGCCGGCGCCGGCGCGGGTGTCGGGGCAGGCGCGGGCGCGGGTGCGGGCGCCGCCAGCGCCGACCCACCCGTCGCCGTCGACGTGAAGGTCAGCGGCAGCTTGGTATTGCCCTGCAGCATGATCGTCTGCTTGACGCCGAGCTTGTTCAGCCAGCCCTGCGCGCAGGCCTGCAGCTCCTCGCCGTTGATCGTGCCGCTGCGGTTGCTGTCGGACGACGAATCGGCCAGGCACTGGGCCCAGGTCAGCGTCGCGAAGCTGCCCTTCTTGCTCGCGAACGACACCTGCGTGTCGGTGCTGGCGGCGATGTAGAGGACCTGCGGCCCGCGCTGGTCCTTCTCGAGCGTGGCCAGGCTGCGCGTCATGCCGCGCGTATTGACCGCATCGCCGCAGCTGTAGCCGGCCGCCACGGCGGTGTTGGCCTTGAAGTCGGGCGGCAGGAATTTTGCCTTCGTGTCCCCCTCCGCCGGCGCGGTGAGGCTGCGCGTGGCGGCGCCGCCGGAGAAGCACGAGTCGTTCATCATGACGACCTGGCTCGCCTTCTGGCCCAGGCGCGTCAATGACTCCTGCAGGTCGCTGTCCATGAAGACGCCGCCGCGCACGTACATCGCCTCGGTGCAACGGGCGCCGGTGCCGCCGCGCGCAGCCATCTGCGTGCCGTGGCCCGAGTAGTACACGAAGAGCTTGTCGCCTTCCTTGATGCGGTCGTGCATCGCGGCGAGCGCCGCGCCCACGTTTTTCGGCGTCAGCTGGGCGTTGGCCACTTCGAGGATGTTCTTCTCGGGCACGCCCATGAGCGTGGCGATCTTCTTCGCGAAGCCGGCGTCGAGGTCGATGCCCGGCAGGTTGGCGCGCGGGTCACCGTAGTCGCCGATCCACAGGATGAGCGCGTGGTTCTCCGCCAGCGCCGGCGTCGCCCAGGCGGCCATGCCGGCCACGCAGGCCGCGGCGGCCGCCCGTGCCGCCGCGCGCGCCAAGGGGAGGCGTGGCAGCCGGGCGCGGCCGTGGGGATCTCCATGCGGACAGGCGACGGCGGCGTGGCGGGCGGACTTCATTCGGGCTCCTGGAGGAAGAGGGATTCGGCGGCGATGAGCGGACGTCGGGCGCGACATCAGGCGAACGCGCGGGACGAACACATCAGGTGAGGATGCGCGCGGGCAGTTTGCCATGTGCCCTGCGCGCGCTACCCTCTGCCCGGAGGACGTTTTGTCCGTTTTGCCGCGCCATTCTTCCTGTTGGCAGACGGTGTGGCACCCGAATCGGCGGGGCGCGCGACATGCGTCTCGACGAGGCTGCGCACCATCGGCATCGCCTGCTCGAGCAGCGGGCCGCGCGGGCGCTGCGCCGAGGCGGCCATCCAGATCGTCGTCGCCAGTCGCTTGCCGCCGGCGGCGACGATGGGCCGCGCGGCGAGCTCGCGCTCGCGTGCGCTGCCGACGATGGCGTTGAGCGCGAGCACGGCATGCAGCGGATGGCGGGCGACGAGGTCGAGGATGGCGGGCACGCTCTCCACCTCGAGCGCCACGTGCGGCTTCAGCGCCGCTTCGGCGAGCGCAGCCTCGACGCGCATGCGGATCGCGTGCGGCCGGCTCGGGATGACGAGTTCGTGCGTGGCCAGTTCGGCCAGCGGCGCCGGCCGCCCGACGAGCCCGCCACCGCGCCGCGCCGAGACGAGGTAGAGATCCTCGTCGACCACCGGCTGGAGGTCGAGGGCGGCGGCCGGCGTCGCGTTGTAGACGAGCGCGCAATCGATGCGGCCTTGCATCAGCCACTCCAGCATATAGGTCGACAGCCCCTCGACGACGCTCAGCGTGGCCTTCGGGAAGCGGGCGCGGAAGGCCTCGACCAGCGGCGTCGTCAGCGAGCGCGAAAGGCTAGGCGGCAGCCCGATCGAGACGAGGCCGGCCGCGGCGCCGCGCTGCTCCTCGAGGTCCAGCCGCGCGCGCTCCACCTGCTGCAGGATGCCGCGGCCGTGCGCGAGCAGCCGCTTGCCCGCCTCGGTGAGCGTGACGCCACGGCCGTTGCGGTCGAACAGCGGCTGGCGCAGCTCGACCTCGAGCGAGCGCACCTGCCGGCTGAGCGCCGGCTGCGCCACGCGCAGCACGCTCGCCGCGCGCGTGAAGCTGCCGAGCTCGGCCACGCGCACGAAATAGTCGAGCTGCTTCAGGTCCATGGCCGCATTCTCGCAAACCATGCCGAAGTGTTCTAGCAGCTAGTGTCCCTGTCGCATTGATGCATGGCTCGTGCTGGCGAAGAATGCACGGCATGGCGACCCGACCGACCCGGATCAACGCGATCTCCTCGATGGCCACGCGTGCGCTTCTGGCCGAACTCGGCCAGGCGTTCGAGAAGCACTTCGGCATCCACCTCGACGTGCTCGCCGTCGGCGGTGTCGATGCCGCAAAGCGTGTCGCCGCGGGCGAGGCGTTCGATATCGTCTTCCTCGCCGCCGACGCGATCGACAAGCTCATCGCCGGCGGCCACCTCGCGGCCGGCTCGCGCGTGGACCTCGTGCGCTCGCCGGTGGCCATCGCCGTGAGGACCGGTGCGCCCAACCCCGACATCGCCAGCGAGGAGGCGCTCAAGCGCGCCGTGCTCGCCGCACGCAGCATCGGCTACTCCACGGGCCCGAGCGGCGTGTTTCTCGTCAAGCTCTTCGAGCGCTGGGGCGTGGCCGACGAGCTGAAGAGCCGCACCGTGCAGGCGCAGCCCGGCGTGCCCGTGGCCAGCCTCGTCGCCCAGGGCGAGGTCGAGCTCGGCTTCCAGCAGCTGAGCGAACTGATGAACGTGCCCGGTGTCGAAGTGGTCGGCCTGATGCCTGGCGCCACGCAGTTCATCACCACCTTCTCGGCCGGGCTCGGCAAGGACCCGGCGAACGCCGCCGCGGCGCGCGCCGCGCTCGCCTTCATGAACACCGCCGAAGGCGCCGAGATCAAGCGCCGCCACGGCATGGAACCGGCCTGAGGCCCGAACGCCTCGACAGCGACCGCGAGGAGACCCGCGCATGATCATCGACATCCACGGCCACTACACCACCGCGCCCAAGGCGCTCGAGGAGTGGCGCAACCAGCAGATCGCCGGCATCAAGGACCCGGCCGTGAAGCCGCGTGTCGCCGACCTGAAGATCAGCGATGACCAGATCCGCGAGACGATCGAGGCCAACCAGCTCAAGCTGATGAAGCAGCGCGGATCGGACCTCACGGTCTTCAGCCCGCGCGCCAGCTTCATGGCGCATCACATCGGCGACTTCGAGGTCTCCAGCACCTGGGCGGCGATCTGCAACGAGCTCTGCTTCCGCGTCGCCAAGCTCTTCCCCGAGCACTTCATCCCGGCCGCGATGCTGCCGCAGAGCCCGGGAGTCGACCCGAAGACCTGCCTGCCCGAGCTCGTGAAGTGCGTCGAGCAGTACGGCAACGTCGCCATCAACCTCAACCCCGACCCCTCGGGCGGCCACTGGAAGGAGCCGCCGCTCACCGACCGCCACTGGTACCCCATCTACGAGAAGATGGTCGAGTACGACATCCCGGCCATGGTGCACGTGAGCACGAGCTGCAACGCCTGCTTCCACACCACCGGCGCGCACTACATCAACGCCGACACGACGGCGGTGATGCAGCTCATCCAGGGCGACCTGTTCAAGGACTTCCCGACGCTGCGCTTCATCGTGCCGCACGGTGGCGGCGCCGCGCCCTACCACTGGGGCCGCTACCGCGGCCTCGCGCAGGAGCTGAAGAAGCCGCTGCTGAAGGACCACCTGCTGAACAACGTCTTCTTCGACACCTGCGTCTACCACCAGCCGGGCATCGACCTGCTGACGAAGGTGATCCCCACCGACAACATCCTCTTCGCCAGCGAGATGATCGGCGCGGTGCGCGGCATCGACCCCGAGACCGGGTTCAACTACGACGACACCAAGCGCTACATCGACGCCAGCACGCAGCTGAGCGCGGCGCAGAAGAAGCAGATCTTCGAAGGCAACGCGCGGCGCGTCTACCCGCGCCTGGACGCGGCGCTCAAGCAGAAGGGGCACTGACATGTACGAACTCGGCGTCGTCTACCGCAACATCCAGCGCACCGAAGCGCACATCGCCGAGCGCCTCGCCGCGCTCGGCAGCGCCACCGTGCACGAGGCCATGGGTCGCGTCGGCCTGATGAAGCCGTACATGCGGCCCGTCTACGCCGGTGCGCAGGTGTCGGGCACGGCCGTCACGGTGCTGCTGCACCCGGGCGACAACTGGATGATGCACGTCGTGGCCGAGCAGATCCGCCCCGGCGACGTGGTCGTCGCGGCCATCACCGCCGAGTGCACCGACGGCTACTTCGGCGACCTGCTCGCCACCAGCTTCCAGGCGCGCGGCGCGCTCGCGCTCGTCATCGACGGCGGCGTGCGCGACGTGAGGACGCTCGCCGAGATGAAGTTCCCCGTGTGGAGCCGCGCCATCAGCAGCAAGGGCACGATCAAGTCGACGCTCGGCTCGGTCAACATCCCGGTGGTGTGCGCCGGCGCGCTCGTGCACCCGGGCGACGTCATCGTCGCCGACGACGACGGCGTCGTCTGCGTGCCGCGCGCGATGGCGGCCGGCGCGCTGGACGCCGCCACCAAGCGCGAGGCCAACGAGGGCGAGAAGCGCGCCAAGCTCGCCGCCGGCGTGCTGGGGCTCGACATGTACAACATGCGCGAGCCGCTGGCCAAGGCCGGCCTGCGCTACATCGACTAGCCTGCGATGCAGATCGCCCTCATCGGTTACGGCGAAGTCGGCCGCATCCTGGCCGAGGACCTGCGCGCGGGTGGTGTCGCCGTCAGCGCCTGCGACCTCAAGCTCGACAGCGACCATGGCCAGCCGTTGCGTGAACACGCCGCGGCACACGATGTGATGCTCGCCTCGTCGCATGCGCTCGCCGTGCACGGTGTGGATCTGGTCATCTCGGCCGTCACGGCCAGCCAGGCGGTGGCGGTGGCCGAGGCGGTGGCACCGGGCTTGAAGCGCGGCGCGTTCTTCCTCGACTTCAACTCCGCCTCGCCCGGCGCCAAGATCCGCGCCGCCGGCATCGTCGGCGCCGCCGGCGGCCGCTATGTCGAAGGGGCGGTGATGACGACGGTGCCGCCCTATCGCATCAAGGTGCCGTTGCTCCTCGGCGGCCCCGAAGCGGTGGCGCTCGCCCCCATCCTCGCGGACCTCGGCTTCGCGCCCAAGGTGGCGAGCGAGAGGCTCGGCGTTGCCAGCGCCACCAAGATGTGCCGCAGCGTGATGATCAAGGGCCTGGAGGCGATGTTCATCGAGGCCTTCACGACGGCGCGCCACTACGGTGTCGAGGACGCGGTGATCGCGTCGCTCTACGAGACCTTCCCCGGCATCGACTGGGAGAAGCAGGGTGCCTACCTCTTCCAGCGCGTCATCGAGCATGGCCGCCGCCGCAGCGAAGAGGTGCGCGAAGTGGCCGTCACCGTGCGCGAGGCCGGCCTCACGCCGTGGAGCGCCGCCGGCACCGCCGAGCGCCAGGCCTGGGTGGCCGACCTCGCCGATGCCGGCCTCTTCGGCGCCAAGGGCACGAAGGCCTTCGCGCGCAGCCCCGACTGGCGCACGGAAGCGGACCGCATCCTGGCCCACTTGAAACAGCAACAGGAACCCTCGCGATGAACGGCAAACCCACCTCGGGTGGTTTCGACAAGACCGCCGGCTGGCTCGACTGGTATGCCGGCCCGAGCAAGCCGCGCTTCAAGCTGCCCGCCGGTGCCGTCGACGCGCATTGCCACGTCTTCGGCCCGGGCGCCGAATTCCCTTACGCACCCGAGCGCAAGTACACGCCCTGCGACGCGAGCAAGGGCGAGCTCTTCGCGCTGCGCGAGCACCTCGGCTTCGCCCGCAACGTCATCGTGCAGGCCACCTGCCACGGCGCCGACAACCGCGCCATGGCCGACGCCTGCCGCGCCAGCGGCGGCAAGGCGCGCGGCGTCGCCACCGTGAAGCGCAGCGTCACCGACGGTGAGCTGCACGAGCTGCACGCGAGCGGCGTGCGCGGCGTGCGCTTCAACTTCGTCAAGCGCCTCGTCGACTTCACGCCCAAGGACGAGCTGCTCGAGATCGCCGGGCGCATCGGCAAGCTCGGCTGGCATGTCGTCATCTACTTCGAGGCGGTGGACCTGCCGGAGCTGTGGGACTTCTTCGCCGCCGTACATGACGATCTCGCCACCACGGTGGTCGTCGACCACATGGGCCGCCCCGACGTGGGCAAACCCATCGACGGCCCCGAGTTCGCGCTCTTCCTGAAGTTCATGCGCGAACATGCCAACGTCTGGAGCAAGGTGAGCTGCCCCGAGCGCCTGAGCGTGAACGGCCCGCCGGCGCTGGACGGCCAGCAGGCCGCCTACCGCGACGTCGTGCCCTTCGCCCGCCGCGTCGTCGAGGAGTTCCCCGACCGCGTGCTCTGGGGCACCGACTGGCCGCACCCGAACCTGAAGAACCACATGCCCGACGACGGCCTGCTGGTCGACTTCATCCCACACATCGCCGTGACGGCCGAACTGCAGAACAAGCTGCTGGTCGACAACCCGATGCGGCTTTACTGGCCCGAGGCCGGCCGCTGAACGCAAGAGCCGCCAGGCGCCGCGCGAGCACACTACGAGCCCACAACGAGCCCCCGGAGACACCATGCGTCGCGCCCTTTTCCTGACCGCCACCGTAACCGTCGCAGCGCTGCTCGCCTCTTGCGCCAGCACCCCGCGCGGCGCACTGGCCGGCGCCGACCCGAAGGCGGGCTGCGAGGGGTTCAAAGGCCTCGAGATCGGCGCGGCGCAGATCGTCTGGCCCGGCCAGCGCAGCGGCAGCGCCATGGTCACGAGCGCCACCTTCCACGCTGCGAGCGAGCTCGTCGTCGCCGAACGTGCGCCCACCCCCGCGGCCACCATCACCCCGGCCATGCCGGCGCATTGCCGCGTGCAGGGTCGCATCGCGCCCGTGGACCCGAAGGCCGACCCGATCCAGTTCCAGGTCAACCTGCCGCTGGTGTGGAACGGCCGCTCGGTGCAGTTCGGCGGCGGCGGCTTCAACGGCGTGCTCATCACCGGCCTCGGCCTCGTTCCGGGCGCCCGCTACGACTCGGCCGCGCCGCTGGCGCAGGGCTACGTGACCGCGGGCACCGACTCCGGCCACGCCAACAAGCCCGGCGTCTCGCCGATGGCCTTCGCGGCCAACGAGGAGATGCTGCTCAACTTCGCCTACCAGTCCTACGCCAAGGTGCGCAACGTCTCGGTGGAGCTGATGAAGCGCGCCTACGGCCGCGAACCCGAGTACCTCTACTTCGTCGGCAGCAGCGAGGGCGGCCGCGAGGGCCTGACGATGGCGCAGCGCTATCCGGCGGCCTTCAACGGCGTCTTCAGCCGCGTGCCGGTGATCCACTGGACCGGGCTGCAGTTCGCGGGGGCGCGCAACGGCGCGGCCCTCTTCGGCGAGGGCTGGCTCGCCCCGGCGCAGGTGAAGTTCGTGCACGACGCGGTGCTTGCCGCGTGCGACGCCGCCGACGGCGTGGCCGACCGCATCGTCTCCAACACCGAGGCCTGCCGGCGCTCGTTCGATCCCGCGAGCCTGCAATGTGCCGCCGGCGCGTCCGGCGCCAACTGCCTCAACCCGGCGCAGGTGCGCGCGATACAGACGCTGCGCTCGCCGTTCCGCTTTCCGTTCGCGCTCGCCAACGGCGTCGTCGAGTACCCGGGCTGGGGCATCGGTGGCGAGGACACGCCGGCCTTCGGCCCCACCGGCGGCTGGCGCGCCTGGTGGACCGGCAACGCCGCGCCGGTGCTGCCGCCGGTGCCGGCCAACGGCATCGCGTGGGTCTACGGCGCCGGCGCGATACGGCACTTCTACGCCCGCGACCCGAATGCCGACCCGCGCAACGTCACGCCGGAGGCCTTCACCGAATGGACGAAGGTGATGTCGTCGATCATGGACTCCACGAGCCCCGACCTCGGCGGCTTCCATGCCCGCGGCCACAAGCTGATCCTGCTCGAACACCTGAGCGACTATGCGCAGAGCCCGTACGCCGGCCTGCAATACAGCGAATCGGTCAAGCGCCACATGGGCGCCGGGCGAGCCAACGAGTTCATGCGCGTCTACGCCGCGCCGGGCGTCGACCATGTCGGCACCGGTGCGCCGGCGCTCGTCGACATGCTCGGCGCGCTGCGCACCTGGGTCGAGCGCAGCGAGGCGCCGATCAACCTGCAACTGGCCGAGCAGGACGCCAAGCCGCCGTTCGCCGTCACGCGCACGCGGCCGCTGTGCGAGTGGCCAAAGTGGCCGCGCTTCAAGGGCGGTGACGCCAACCTCGCGGCCAGCTTCGAATGCGCCAATCCCTGAGGCGCGCCCGGGCACGTGTCGTGAAACCTGTCGTCCCGAGACCTGTCCGCAACTGAGTGAGAGGCACCGCCCCATGGCGCTCGACAAACCCTACGCCGACGTTCCCGGCACCACCATCTTCGACGCCGAGCAGAGCCGCAAGGGCTACTGGCTGAACCAGTTCTGCATGAGCCTGATGAAGGCCGAGAACCGGCAGCGCTTCCTCGCCGACCAGCGCAAGGTCCTCGACGAGTGGCCGATGACCGAGGCGCAGAAGGCGGCCGTGCTCGCGCGCGACCTCAACCGCTGCATCGCCGAAGGCGGCAACATCTACTTCCTCGCCAAGCTCGGCGCCACGCACGGCAAGAGCTTCCAGCAGATGGCAGGCTCCATGACCGGCATGACCGAAGAGGAGTACCGAGACATGATGGTCGCCGGCGGCCGCTCGGTCGAAGGCAACCGCCGCGTCGGCGAGGGTGGCACCGCGCAGGCGAACCGCCAGCCGCAGGGCAGCGCGGCCAAGCCCGGCTTCTGAGCAACAGGACTCCCACTCCCATGGCCCGCATCACCGCCAGCGTCTACACCAGCCACGTGCCCGCCATCGGCGCCGCGCTCGATCTCGGCAAGACCACCGAGCCCTATTGGCAGAAGGTCTTCTCCGGCTACGAGTTCGGCAAGCAGTGGCTCAAGCAGAACAAGCCCGACGTCATCTTCCTCGTCTTCAACGACCACGCCACGGCGTTCAGCCTGGAGATGATCCCCACCTTCGCCATCGGCACCGCGGCCGAGTACCGCATCGCCGACGAGGGCTGGGGTCCGCGGCCGGTGCCCAAGGTCGTCGGCCATCCGCAGCTCGCCAGTCACATCGCGCAGAGCGTCATCCAGGACGACTTCGACCTCACCATCGTCAACAGGATGGACGTCGACCACGGCCTCACCGTGCCGCTGTCGCTGATGTGCGGTGCGCTCGATCCCGCGCGCGATGCCTGGCCCTGCCCGGTGATCCCGTTCGCCGTGAACGTGGTGCAGTACCCGGTGCCGAGCGGGCGCCGCTGCTTCCAGCTCGGCCAGGCCATCCGCCGCGCCGTCGAGAGCTACGACGAGCCCCTGCGCGTGCAGATCTGGGGCACCGGCGGCATGAGCCACCAGCTGCAGGGCCCGCGCGCGGGCCTCATCAATGCCGAGTGGGACAACCGCTTCCTCGACCGCATGATCGCCGAGCCTGCGCAGCTGGCCGAGGTGCCGCACATCGAGTACGTGCGCGAAGCCGGCAGCGAGGGCATCGAGCTCGTGATGTGGCTCATCGCGCGCGGCGCGATGAGCGACGTCGCCGGCGGCCCGCCGCCGAAGGTGCGGCACCGCTTCTATCACGTGCCGGCGAGCAACACGGCCGTCGGCCACCTCATCCTGGAGAACGCATGAAGACCCTCAAGGTCGCGCTGGCCGGCGCCGGCGCCTTCGGCATCAAGCATCTGGACGCGATCAAGCTGATCGAGGGCGTCGAGTGCATCTCGCTCGTCAGCCGCGAGCTCGGCAAGACGCAGGAGGTGGCGGCCAAGTACGGCATCAAGCACATCACGACCGACCTCGACGAGAGCCTCGCGCTGAAGGAGGTCGACGCCGTCATCCTCTGCACGCCGACGCAGATGCATGCCGCGCAGGCCGTGGCCTGCATGAAGGCGGGCAAGCATGTCCAGGCCGAGATCCCGCTCGCCGACAGCCTGCGCGACGCCTACCGCGTGCTGCAGATGCAGGAGAACACGGGGCTCGTGGCGATGTGCGGCCACACGCGCCGCTTCAACCCCAGCCACCAGTGGGTGAGCAAGCGCATCGCCGCGGGCGAGTTCAACCTGCAGCAGATGGACGTGCAGACCTACTTCTTCCGGCGCACGAACATGAACGCGCTCGGCCAGCCGCGCAGCTGGACCGATCACCTGCTGTGGCACCACGCCGCGCACACGGTGGATCTGTTCGCGTACCAGGCCAGGAGCCCCATCGTGAAGGCCAACGCCGTGCAGGGGCCGATTCACCCGAAGCTGGGCATCGCGATGGACATGAGCATCCAGCTCAAGGCCGCCAGCGGCGCCATCTGCACGCTGAGCCTGAGCTTCAACAACGACGGCCCGCTCGGCACCTTCTTCCGCTACATCGGCGACAGCGGCACCTACATCGCGCGCTACGACGACCTGGTGGACGGCAAGGAGCAGAAGATCGACGTCTCCAAGGTCGACGTGTCGATGAACGGCATCGAGCTGCAGGACCGCGAGTTCTTCGCCGCCATCCGCGAGGGCCGCGAGCCCAACGCCAGCGCGAGGCAGGTGCTGCCCTGCTACGAGATCCTGCACGACCTCGACCGGCAGCTGGCCGGCGGCTGAGCCGGCAAGAGGCGACTGCCCGGCCAGCCCCGGCGCCAGCGCAGGCTGATCCGCATGGATGCCCGCCGCGTCGAACTGCTGCAACGCATGCCGGTCTTCGGCGCGCTCGGCGAGCGTGCGCTGCAATTGCTGGTCGAGAAGTCGCGGCCGGTCGAGGTGGCGGCAGGCGAGTACTTCTTTCGCGAGGGTGACGCGGCGCGTTCGGTCTACGTGCTCGAGTCCGGCCGCGCCGTCGTCACGCGGCAGTGGCAGGGGCGCGAGATCGAGCTCAACCGCTTCGGCCCCGGCGACTGCTTCGGCGAGATGGCCTTGATGGACCTGCACCCGCGCAGCGCCGCGGTGCGCGCGCTCGAGCCCTGCGTGGCCATCGAGTTCGGCCCCGAGGAGATGCTCCATCTCTACGAGGCCGACCTGGAGCAGTTCACGCTGCTGCAGATGAACCTCGGCCGCGAGCTGTGCCGCCGGCTGCGCGCCACCGACGACCTGCTCTTCCGCGCGGCGATGGGCGAGATGCCCACCGCGCCGCAGGCGCGCGGCTGAAGACCCGCGGCGGGCGCGCGGCCGACAACACCGACCGCGCCGCAGGCGCCGCCGAGCAGTGCGCGCCGATGTGTCAATTCGATGAATCGGCCGCCACTCCCACCGGCGCGCTCTGTCAAATCCCTTTCATGCGGGCTGCCTACCGTCCCTGCTTCCCGCGCGCTCGTGCAGCGCGCTCGTTGCAGTCGCAAGAAAGGCCCTGATGAACAAGCCCGCCGATTTCCAAGTGTCCCGTCGCGAGCGCGACGAAGAAGAGAGCAGCAACGCGAGCGGCAACGCGAGCTTCATGGACGTGCTCGAGGCGGGCCTGCGTCGCCGCGGCTTCCTGAAGGGCGGTGTCGGCGCCGCCGCCAGCATGCTGCTGGGCGGGCTGGCGCAGGCAGGCTGCGGCGGCGGCGGCGATGACGACGACGTCGCCGCGCCGGCGGCGATCACGACGCTGTCCTTCACCGCCGTGGCCAAGAGCACTGCCGACACCGTCACCGTGCCCGCCGGCTACACCGCCACGCCGATCTACGCCCTCGGCGACCCGCTCACCGCCGCCACCGCGGCCTTCGCGAACAACGGCACCGACACCGACTACGACAACCGCGCCGGCGACCACCACGACGGCATGGAGTACTTCGGCCTCAACGCCGACAGCGGCGCGCGCGACGCGAGCGGCTCCACGCGCGGCCTGCTGGCCATCAACCACGAGGCGCTCACCGACCACTTCCTGCACGTGGCCGGCAGCAGTGCGCGGCCGCGTCCGGCCGCCGAGTCGGACAAGGAGATTCCCGCGCACGGCGTCTCGATCGTGGAGGTGCGCAAGACAGGCACCACCTGGGCCTACGTGCAGGCCTCGAGCCACAACCGCCGCGTCACGCCGCTGACGCCGGTGGAGCTCTCCGGCGTGGCGCGCGGCAACGCGTTGATGAAGACGCTGTACTCGCCGGCCGGCACGGGTGCGCGCGGCACGATCAACAACTGCGGCACCGGCTACACGCCCTGGGGCACATTCCTCACCGGCGAGGAGAACTTCGAGGGCTACTTCACCCGCGGCGCGGCCGACGACGCGGCGCGCGGCAACGACAAGAGCGTCGTTTCGCTGAACCGCTACAAGCGCAGGCAGGGTGCCGCCAGCCGGCACGGCTGGGAGACCTCGGGGGCGGCCGACAAATACGCGCGCTGGAACATCGGCAAGCTCGGCGCCTCCACCGACGGCAGCGACGACTACCGCAACGAGCTCAACACCTTCGGCTTCATCGTCGAGATCGACCCCTACGACAAGACGGCCGCCATCAAGAAGCGCACCACGCTCGGCCGCTGCGCGCACGAGAGCGCCGCCTTCGGCAAGGTGGCGGCGGGCAAGCCGCTGGCCGTCTACATGGGCGACGACTCGCGCGGCGAGTACATCTACAAGTACGTGTCGAACGCGAACTGGGACGCCGCCGACGCCGGCGCGACGAACCGCATCGCCGTCGGCGACAAGTACCTCGACGCCGGCAAGCTGTACGTCGCGAAGTTCAACGCCGACGGCACCGGCGCCTGGCTGCTGCTGAACCGTGCCGCCATCCCCGCCGCCTACACGGCCTACGCCTTCGCCGACGAAGCCGACGTGGCGGTGAACGCGCGCCTGGCCGCCGATGCGGTGGGCGCGACGCCCATGGACCGGCCCGAGTGGTGCGCCGTGCACCCGACCACCGGCGAGATCTACTACACGCTCACCAACAACAGCAACCGCAGGCTGCAGCCGGCCACGCCGAGCGCGACGACGGCCCCCGACGCCATCCAGCGCCTGGTAGACCCCGCCAACCCGCGCAGCTACAACGATGCGCCGAGCGCCACCGGCTCCCCGGGCAATGTCAACGGCCACATCATCCGCATGCGCGAGGCCGGCGACGAGCCGAGCGCCACCACCTTCACCTGGGACGTGTACCTCTTCGGTTCGCAGTCGGCGCGCGACGCGACCTCGACGATGACCGACGCCGAGTACGTGGCGAAGGTCAACCTCTCGGGCCTGACGGGCGAGCAGGACTTCTCCAGCCCCGACGGCCTGTGGTTCAGCCGCAGCACGAACCTGTGCTGGATCCAGACCGACGACGGCGCCTACACCGACACCACCAACTGCATGATGCTGCTCGGCGTGCCCGGCAAGGTGGGCGACGGCGCGAAGACGACGCTCAGCTACACGGTGGGCGCCTCGATGCTGAACATCGACACCTACGTCGGCGCCAGGCCGACGCCCGGCTCGCTCAAGCGCTTCCTCGTCGGCCCGAAGGACTGCGAGCTCACCGGCTGCACCGAGACGCCCGACGGCACCACGGTCTTCGCCAACATCCAGCATCCGGGCGAGACGATCAGCGCCGCCAACGCCGCCAATCCGGCCGCGTACCTCAGCCACTGGCCGGGCAACGCCGGCTACGGCGCGGGCGGTGCGAATGCGCGGCCGCGTTCGGCGACGCTGGCCATCACGAAGAACGACGGCGGACGCGTCGGCAGCTGAGCGGCGCGCACGCGCGCGCCGTGAGATCCGTCAACCGCCGCTTCGCGCCGCACGCGCGCCGCCCTCCACGGCCTCGGCGGCGGCCCGCCGTTGGATAGACTCCGCGCCGGGCTGCGGCGGCGCGGCGTGGGACGGTGATGCGGCGTTTGGTCTGCGGCTGCCTGCTGGCGGCGCTTGGCTTCCTGGGCATGGGTGCGGCCACGGCACAAGACCGTGGCCTGGCCGAGCGGCGCGTCGCCCTGGTCATCGGCAACGCCGCGTACAAGACGGCGCCGTTGCGCAACCCGGTGAACGACTCACGCGACATGGCCCATGCCTTGCGCGGCCTGGGGTTCGAGGTCATCGAGCGCCAGAACGTCTCGCGCGAGGCGTTCGCCGGCGTCGTGCGCGAGTTCGGCGACAAGCTGCGCGGCGCCACGGTGGCGCTCTTCTACTTTGCCGGCCACGGCCTGCAGGTCAAGGGCCGCAACTTCCTCGTGCCCGTCGACGCCGACATCGCGCGCGAGGACGAGGTGCCCTATCGCAGCTTCGAAGTCAACGAGGTGCTCGACAAGATGGACTCGGCGCGCACGCCGGTCAACCTGGTCGTGCTCGACGCCTGCCGCAACAACCCGTTCGCGCGCTCGTTCAGGAGCAGCCAGAGCGGCCTGGCGCAGATGGACGCGCCGGCCGGCACGCTGATCGCCTTTGCCACGGCGCCCGGGTCGGTGGCGCAGGACGGCGAGGGTGCGGCCAACGGGCTCTACACCGGCGCGCTGCTCAGGCACATCGCCACGCCGGGGCTGGCTGTCGAGCAGATGCTCAAGCGCGTGCGTGTCGACGTGGCGGCGGGCTCGAGGAACAGCCAGGTGCCGTGGGAGAGCTCGTCGCTGAATCGCGACTTCAGCTTTGCGGCCGCGGCTGCTGCGGCGGCTGCCGCCACACCGATCGCTGCGCCGCTGGGCACCGCACCGCCGGCCGGCGCCGCACCGGCCCTCGGGGCCACCGAGCTGGCGCTCGAGCTGGCCTTCTGGGACGCCGTCAAGGACAGCCGCGACCCCGCCGACTACCGCGCCTATCTCGAGCAGTACCCGCAAGGGCGCTTTGCCGCGCTGGCGCGGCTGCGCAGCACCGCGGTGGCGGCGCGACCCGGTGCCCCGGTGTCGCCGCCGGAGAGCGTGCCGGGGCGGGCCGCCGGCACTGCGGCGCCGCCGCTCACGGCGGCCGCCGGGCGCGGCGGCATCGTGCGCTGGCGGCAGGGCAGCGGCGAGCGCATGCTCGACCTGGGCTCCGCGGAGCCCGTCAGCGTCCAGGCCCTGTCGCCCGAAGGCCTGTACCTGGCCGCGGTCGCCGGCGGCACGGTGCACTGGATCGACGCCGTGCGTTCGGCGGTGCTGCGCACGTCGCGCGCGTTCGAGCCCGGCACGCAGACGGCCCAGACGGCCCAGACGCCCGGCGTGGTCGCCACCGACGCCCGTTTCTCTCCCGACGGGCGCTGGCTGCTGCTGCGCCTGGAGCGCGGCAACCGCGTCAGCCACAGCCTCATCGATGTCGGCAGCGGCCAGGTGCTGTGGGACAAGCCCTCGAGCACGGCGCGCTTCGAGCGCGACACGCCAAGGCTGCAAGTGCAGGGCCCGCAGGGCGCGCAAGGCGCGCCGGGAGACGTCGAGATGGTGCGCCTGCCATGACGCCGCGCTGGCTCGCGCCGCTGCTGCTGAGCAGCCTGTGCCTGTGCGGCATGGCCCGGGGCGGCCAGGATTGCGGCGAGCGCGCCGCGCCGACGCCGCAGGCGCTGGCCCGCGGCCTCGCCCTGGGCGAGCGCGTGCGCGAGCGGCTGGAGGCCGGCGGTGCCTCGGCCGCGCTGGTGGCACGCGTCGGCCTCAACCTGGGCGAGTTCGGCCAGCGCTACACGCACATGGGCGTGGCCGTGCGCGACCATGTGCGCCGGCGCTGGCTGGCGCTGCACCTGTTCAACCCCTGCGGCAAGGCGGAGTCGGAGATCACCGTGCAGCCGCTCGAGCAGTTCTACGAGGTC
Organism: Burkholderiales bacterium; assembly: GCA_016223165.1. GTDB lineage: Bacteria > Pseudomonadota > Gammaproteobacteria > Burkholderiales > Burkholderiaceae_C > Rubrivivax. The sequence goes on along the minus strand of JACRPO010000009.1, from coordinate 12,532 downwards.
GATCTCTTCGAATACGAAGCGCTGGTGATCACGCCTTCCTACGCGCTGCAGGCGGCGCTGCGCGACGTGTTCATGAACCCGGCCACGACGCGTGCGCTGCACAAGCCGGCCTACAACATGATCGCGCATCCCTTCAGCACGCGCTTCCAGAACTCGAACCAGTGGATCCTGGAGATGACGGCCGCGGCGCTCGACCGCGGCGCCGTCAAGGACCGCGCCTCGGCCCAGGCCTGGCTGATGAACGCGGGCTTCGAGCCGGGGAGCATCCGCATCCCGAACCTGCGCCGCGCCGGCGCGCGCCTGTTCAGCCCGCACGTGAGCTTCCTGGACCACACCCAGGAGGAGTACGAGAAGCAGGCCTACCTGGTCATCACGGTCGACTCGATCGTCCGCTTTCTGGCCACGAAGGACCCGGGGCTGACGCAGACCGGCATTCGTTGAGCGCGCGAGGCGAGGCGCGGCGGCCTGGCGCCGGCGCGGCTAGAACACCGAAAGCCCCGTGCGCGCCACGAAGAGCTCGAGCGCCATGCGCCCGAGGAGCGAGTTGCCGGTGGGGTCGAGCGCCGGCGACCACACGCACAGGCTCAGCCGGTCGGGCAGCACGGCGACGATGCCGCCGCCGACGCCGCTCTTGCAGGGCAGGCCGATGCGGAAGGCGAACTCGCCGGCCGCGTCGTAGGTGCCGCAGGTGAGCATCAGCGCATTGACGCGCCGCGCCTGCGTCTCGCTGATCACCGCCGTGCCGTCGTAGGGGTGCGCGCCGTCGCGGCACAGGTAGCCCGCGGCGCGCGCCACCTGCAGGCAGTTCATGGCGATGGCGCACTGGTTGAAGTAGACGTCGAGCACGCGCGCGGGCTCGTTGTCCAGCGTGCCGAAGCCGCGCATGAAGTTGGCGAGCGCGGTATTGCGAAAGCCCGTGTCGGCCTCGGACTGCGCCACCTCGGCGTCGATGTGCACCGGCTCGCGGCACAGGCCCGACAGCATCTCCAGCACATGCGCCTTCGCGTCTGCGCCCTGGCTCAGCAGCCGGTCGGCCACGGCAATGGCCCCGGCATTGATGAACGGATTGCGCGGAATGCCGCGTTCGGTCTCGAGCTGCACGAGCGAGTTGAATGGGCTGCCCGAGGGCTCGCGCCCGATGCGCTGCCACAGCGCCTCGCCCAGGCCGCGGATGGCCAGCGTGAGCGTGAACACCTTCGACATGCTCTGGATCGAGAACGGCGTGGTGGCGTCGCCGGCCGCGGCCTCCTCGCCGTCGCAGGTGCGCAGGGCGATGCCGAATCGATGCGGCGAGACGCGCGCCAGCGCCGGGATGTAGCTGGCGACGCGGCCTTCGCGGCCGAGCAGCGGACGCACCTGCGCGTCGATGTCTTCGAGGATGGATTGATAGTCCATGGCGGCCGCCGCGGGTGCACGATCTTGTGCCCGCCGTTGCGCGGGCGGGCCTGGGGAAGATGGGGGGCGCCCGCCGCGCTCAGCGGTCGTAGCCCGGGTTCTCGCGGTCGAGCTTGCGCAGCAGCGCCGGCCACGCAAGCATCGAGCCCTGGCCTGCGGTGGACTGCTGCGTGACGTTGGCGTTGGCCGCGATCGGCCCGGGCCCGATGAGGTTGAGCTCGGCGCCGCCGGCCATCGCGTCCACCTGGATGCGGCAGGTGTTCTCGAAGAAGTACATGGCCAGGAACGCGTCCGGGATCGTCCGCCCCACGGTGAGCAGGCCGTGGTTGCGCAGCATCAGGAAGCTGGCGCGGCCGAGGTTGGCCTGCAGGCGCGGCTTCTCCTCGGCGTGCAGCGCGATGCCTTCGTAGTCGTGGTACGCGAGCGAGTTGAGGATGAGCGTGGACTGCTGGCTGAGCGGCAGCACGCCTGCCTTCTGCGCGCTCACGGCCACGCCGGCGCGGCTGTGCGTGTGCAGCACGCAGCCGGCGTCTTCGCGCACGGCGTGGATGCAGCTGTGGATGGTGAAGCCGGCCGGGTTGACCGGGAACGGCGACTCGCTGAGCTTGTTGCAGTCCTGGTCGATGAGCACCAGGCTCGACGCCGTGATCTCGTCGAATATCAGCCCGTAGGGGTTGATCAGGAAGTGATGGCCAGGGCCCGGTACGCGCGCCGAGATGTGCGTGAAGACGAGGTCGCTCCAGCCATAGGCGGCGACGAGCCGGTAGGCGGCCGCGAGGTCGACGCGCAGCTTCCACTCTTGGGCGCTGACGACTTCCTTGAGGGAGGGGATCTTCATGGGGGTCTCCTGCGTTGGGGGGAGTGCTGCGAAGAATACAGGCCGGCGGGTCGGGCACCGCCCGTGGCTTGCACGCTGGTTTCCACGCTCGTTCCAACGGTGCTCGCCGATCGTCTCTCCAACGCCAGCCCGGCCGGGCCGGCCCGCATGCCGAAGGAGACACGACCGTGCGACGCCTGCCCAACCTGCCGAACCTGCTGACCCTGCTCGCGGCTGCCGCGTTCTTTACCGGGTGCGGGGGCGGCGGCGGCGACGCCCCGTCCAACCCGTCCAGCCCGCCCGCCGATACCGTGGCTTCGGTGCGCCTCACGCAATCCGCTGTCCAGCTCGGGGTCGGGCAGACCGTGGTGCTGAAGGCCGAAGCGCTGGCTGCCAACGGCGCGGTGTTGCCGGGCAAGACCTTCGTGTTCAGCTCCAGCGACGACGCGGCGGCCACCGTGAGCCCCGGTGCCGACACGGTCACGATCAAGGCCATGTCCGTCGGCACGACGATCGTCACCGCCGGCGCAGAAGGCAAGACGGCCGCCGCGAGCGTCACGGTGACCACCGCCAGAGCCCAGGACAACATCCCGGTCACCGGCCGCGTGGTCGACGGCGAGACGGGCGCCGGCATCGCCGGTGCGGTGGTGTCTTACCAGGCGGACCATGGGCAAACCGGCGCCGTCGCGACCGCGGGCGATGGCAGCTTTTCGCTCAGTTTCCTGAGCGACGGCCGTTCGGATGCGTACCTGCTCGACGTGACGGCCAACGCCACCGGATACGTGAGCACGCGGCTCAGTCGCGCGCAGGTGCGGCCGGCCGGCCACCAGATCGAGAGCGTCCTGCTGGTGCGCACGCGCGCTGCGTCCGACGGCACGATCTCCGGTGCGGTGCTCGATGTCCGCAAGGGCTTCGCGATCGCGCAGGCCACGGTGCGGCTCGAGCGCGGGCAAGGTTCCGCGCTCGTCCCCGAGATCGTCGCGATGGCCACCAGCGACGCGCAAGGGCGGTATGCGTTCTCCGGCCTGGCCGCTGGCACGTACACCGTGGTTGCGCAGGCCATCGGCTACGTTTCCGGCACGCGCACCGCGATCACGGTGTCGAGCGGTGGCGTGGCGCGCGAGCAGAACGTGGGGCTGTCGCCGCTCGGCGCCGAGCCCGAGATTCGCATCGTGCTCAACTGGGGCTCCGCGCCGGAGGACCTGGACGCGCACCTCACTGGCCCCAACGCGCCGGGCGTCAGCGGCCGCTTTCATGCGTACTACGCAAACCGGCTGAATCCCGCCACGGCGCCGCATGCGGGGCTGGACCTCGACGACCGCGACGGAAGCGGGCCCGAGACGATCACGCTCACGCGCCTCAATGGCGGCGTGTATCGCTACTCGGTGCACGACTACACCAATGGCGGCGCGGCACGGCCGCAGGAACTCGGACGATCCGGTGCTGCCGTGTTGGTCATCGCCGGGACCCGCAGCTACACGTTCCACGTGCCGAACCAGCCCGGCAATCTGTGGACGGTTTTCGAAATGGCCGGCGACATCGGCAACCCCGTCATCACCGAGCGCGGCGAGATGGGCATGGCATCCGATGAAGCCGCGATCCCTTGACCGACGAACGAACATCCACCTGAGAGACCGAATCATGATCACGCGCACCCTTCGCACCGTGCTCGGCCTGCTGGCGCTGGCCTTTGTCGCGCTGTCGGCACCGGCCCAGACCAACCCGAACTTTGAGTACGGCATCGACCGCCGGGGCGGCGACTACCGCAGCTTCGATCTGCAATTCGATGCGCCCGGGCTGTGTGCCGGCCAGTGTGCGCAGGAAGGGCAGTGCCGCGCCTGGACCTACGTGAAGCCCGGCGTGCAAGGGCCGAAGGCGCGCTGCTGGTTGAAGAACGTGGTGCCGGTGCCGACACGAGACGGCAACGTCATCTCGGGGTTGCGTGGCACCACCGCTCAGCCGCCCGTGCCACCGCCGGTCCGCGCGGCGGGCTTCGTCGGCTGCTTCAAGGACACCCCCGACTTCGACCTGAAGGGCCATCTCGAGCGCAGCGCGCAGAACACGCCGCAGCGCTGCGTCGCGGTGTGCCAGGCGCGAGGCTTCGCCTATGCCGGTGTGCAGTACGGGGAGAGCTGCCTGTGCGGCAACAGCTATGGCAGGTACGGAGCCAGCAGCAGCTGCAACTATGCGTGCACCGGCGACCGTGGCCAGGCGTGCGGCGGCTTCAATGCCAACAGCGTTTTTGCAACCGGCGTCGCCGTGGCACGTCCGCCGTCACCCCCGGCGGTGACGCCGCCAGTGACGCCCCCCGTGGCCCCACCAGTCACGCCGCCCGTGGCCGGCGTTGGCCTGACGGGTCGATGGACCGTGGGCACGGAGTACATCTACAACTTCATTCAAACCGGCAATACCTTCACCTGGGACCGCCTCGGCGCGTCCGATCACGTGCAGGGGACCGTCTCTGGGGACACCCTGCAGACAGTCACCGGACTTCCCGGAAAGATCACGCAACGCTCGGCTGCTGGCGACCCGGTTCGGCTTGAGTGGAACAACGGCGTCGTGATGACACGGAACCCGCCGCGCTGAACCCACCGAGGCCCCGCGCCCCTTTCCAACGCTGGCTCCAACGCATGACCCCTAACCTGGCAGCGCCGAGGTCGTTCAACCTCGGCAGGAGATTCACATGAGCACCCAAAGCCTGGCACCGCCTCCGACCACCACCCGGCTCGGCCAGTCCGCGCAGGTCACCTGCATGCTGCCGGTCAAGGACCTGGCCCGCGCGCGCGACTTCTACGAGCGCGCGCTCGGCCTGCCGCCGGTCGGCCTGAAGCCCGACGGCAAGTTCGTCTACCGCTGCGGCGGCACGGAGCTGGCGCTGTTCCCGAAGCCCGAAGGCACGAAGGCCGAGCACACCGCGCTCAGCTTTCGTGTCGAGGACATCGCAAGTGCCGTCGCCGAGCTGAAATCGCGCGGCGTGCGCTTCGCCGACTACGACCTGCCCGGCCTGAAGACGGTGGAGCATGTCTGCGTGCTCGGCGCCGAGCGCGCGGCGTGGTTCGAGGACACCGAAGGCAACATCCTGTGCCTGCACGAGGACCTCGGCGGGCCAGCAGCCGCAGCGCGGTAGATCGGGCGATGCGGCCGACGGGCAGGCGCGCGCCGCGCGCCGCGCCTGGGCCGGTCGTCAGGCCGGGCTCTCGCCGCCGAGCAGCTTCAGCCCGAGGATGCCGCAGACGATGAGTGCGATGCATCCGACGCGAGCGACGGTGAGCGATTCGCCGAAGAAGGCGATGCCGAACACGGCGGCGCCGACCGCGCCGATGCCGGTCCACACGGCGTAGGCCGTGCCGACGGGAAGATGGCGCAGCGCCAGCCCCAGCAGCCAGAAGCTGAGCCATGCCGCGACGAGCGTGATCGCCGTGAAGTGGTGCTTCGTGAAGCCCTGCGAGGCCTTCATGCTGAGCGCCCAGACGACCTCGAGCAGGCCGGCCACCAGGAGGAGGAGCCAAGCGGTGCTGGGTGTGGCCATGGCCTGCATCGGTGGAGCTCCGCAATCGTGACTGCTATGACCGCATCAGCGCCGTGATGAAGAGTGCCGCCGCCAAGAGCGCGGCAGCCGTGCGCACGTGGTTCCACATCGTCCACGCCTGCAGGTACTGCGCCCAGTACGCCAGCGCCTCGGCCGACGGCAGGGCGGCGAGGCGAAGATTCATCGGCTGGTTGAGCCGCATCGTGAGCCCGAAGTTGCCCACCAGATAGAGCAGGGAGGCGGCGAGCACGAGCTGGCTGCCGGGCTGCTGCCACGCGAAGACGGCCATCGCGGCCAAGGCGAGGCACAGCAGCGCCGTGCCGACGAAGACCACCATGAAGCTCGGCGTGATGACGACGACGTTGATCGAGTTCATCGCCGCCACGCCCTGCTCGGGCGCGATGCGCGCGAGCGCTCTCATGACGAAGGACGAGAACGCGTAGAACATGCCGCCGACGATGGCCGTGCCCATCGCGGCCGCGAACGTCGTCACGAGAATGGCCCGTTCCATGGCTCAGACCTCCATGCCCGTAGCTCCTGCTGCGCTCAGACGGCCGTCTGCCCCGGCAACTGCCGCACGACCGGGTGCGAGCTCGAGAGGCCGCCGTCCACGGCGATCGCCTGCCCGTTGATGTAGCTCGATTCGTCGCTGGCCAGGAAGAGCGCCACGTTGGCCAGCTCCTCGGGCTGCGCGGCGCGGCGCAGCGGGTTGAGGCGTCCGAGCTTCTCGGTCACGCCCTTGTCCTTGGCATAGTCGAAGACGGGCCGGGTCATGCCGGTTTCGGTGAGCCCGGGGCAGATGGCGTTGACGCGCACGCCCGTCTCGCACAGCTGCTGCGCCGACACCATCACGAGGTTGATGACGCCGGCCTTGCTCGCCGAATAGGCCGGCCCGCCGGCGCCCGAGCGGATGCCGGCCACCGAGGCGGTGCAGACGATCGAGCCGCCGCGGCCGGCATCGGCCATCGCGCGGCCGGCATGCTTGATCATCAGCGCCGGGCCGATGAGGTTGACGCGCAGCACCTCGCTCCACAGCTCGGGCGTCGAGTCGAAGATGTTGGACAGGCCGCCCGAGATGCCGGCATTGGCGAAGGCGACGGCGAGAGGTGCATCGCCTGCGAGCGCGAAGGCGACGAGCTGCTGCACGTCGGCCTCGATGCCGGCGTCGCCGACGAGCCCGGTGGCCGTGCCGCCGGCGGCCTTCACCGCCTCGGCGGTGGCGTAGACGGCCTCGGTCTTGTCGCCGAGCACGACCATGGCGCCTTCGCGCGCGAAGAGCAGCGCTGCGGCGCGGCCGATGCCCGAACCGGCGCCGGTGATGATGGCGACCTTGCCTGCGAGTCTTTGGGTCATGACGGTCGCCGTCGGTGCTCAGGTCATGCTCACGTCAGCGCCGCATAACGCTCGAGGTGATGGTCGGCATCGCCGAAGCGCTGCGCGATCATCGTCAGCAGGCGGAAGGTGTGCGAGATCTTCAGCTCCTCGGTCATGCCCATGCCGCCGTGCAGCTGCACCGCCTCCTGGCTGACGTGGCGCGCGGCGTCGGCGATCTTCACCTTGGCGGCGGAGACGGCGCGCATGCGTTCCCGCGCATCTTCCGGCGTGTGCCCGGCCTGCGCGGCCCGGTCGACCTTGCTCGCTGCCAGGATGGCCATCGAGCGCGCCTGCTCGGCGTGGATCACCATCTCCACCATGCGGTGCTGCAGCACCTGGTTGACGCCGATCGGCTTGCCGAACTGCTTGCGCGTCTTCAGATATTCGAGTGTCGCGTCGTTTGCATACTGCATCGCGCCGATGGCCTGGGCGCACAGCAGCGCGGTGGCGAAATCGGTGGCTTCCTCGATGAAGGGCAGCGCGCCCCCGGCCTTGCCCAGCAACGCCTCGGCGCCCAGGTTCACCTTGTCGAAGCGCACATCGGCCGCACGCTGGCCGTCGACGGTGCGGCTGGGGTTCAGCGTCACGCCCGGCGCCTTCGGATCGACGACGAAGAGGCTGGCGCCCGCGTCGCCTCCATCGCCTGCATCGCTGCGCGCCGAGACGATCAGCCGCGTGGCCGAAGCCGCGCCGATCACCACGCACTTGGCGCCGTCGAGCACATAACCCTCGCGCGTGCCGCGCGCGCGGGTCGCCTGCGGATCCAGCTCGTAGCGCCGGCCCGGCTCCAGCCCCGCGAAGGCGAGCTTCACCGAGCCGTCGATGAAACCCGGCAGCCACGCCGCGCGCTGCGCCGCTGAGCCCGCGCGCGCCACCAGCCGCGCACCGAGGCCGATGTTGTCGAGCAGCGGCTCCACCACCAGGGCCTGGCCGCAGGCTTCCATGGCGGCCATCAGGTCCATTGCGCCGCCGCCAAAACCTCCCTCGGCGCCGTCGGCCTCGGGCAGCGCGATGGCGGTCAGCCCCATCTCGGCGAAGGCGGCCCAGACCGCATCGCTCATGCCGCTGGCCGAGGCGACGATCGCCTTGCGCTTCTCGAAGTCGTAGTGGTTCGCGAGAAACTTGCCCAGGCTGTCGGCAAGCTGCCGCTGTTCTTCGGTGTATTCGAAGTTCATGCCGGCAACCCCAGGGTCATCTTGGCGATGATGTTGCGCTGGATCTCGTTGGAGCCGGCGTAGATGCTGGCCTTGCGATAGTTGAAGTAGCGCGGCGCCAGGCGCGAGGTGAAGTGGTCGATGCTGCCGCTGTCCACCGCCTTGAACGGCTGCGCCATCGGGCCCACGGCCTGCATCATCAGCTCGGTGATGGCCTGCTGCACCTCGGTGCCGCGGATCTTCAGCATCGACACGTCGGCCCCCGGCGGCTGGCCGGTGCGGCGCATCTTGTCGAGAAAGCGCATCGAGGTGATCTCCAGCGCCTCGAGCTCGATCTCGGCGCGCGAGAGCCGGTCGCGGAAGCGCGGGTCCTCGAGCAGCGGCCGGCCGCCTTTCATCTCGCGTGCGGCCAGGGCGCGCAGCGCGGCCAGCTCGCGCTTGCTGGATCCGACGGCGCCCGAGCCCATGCGTTCGTGGCCGAGCAGGTACTTGGCCACCGTCCAGCCCTTGTTCTCCTCGTACACCAGGTTCTCGAGCGGCACCTTCGCGTCGTCGAAGAAGACCTCGTTCACCTCGTGCCCGCCGTCCATCAGGATGAGCGGGCGCACGGTGATGCCGGGCGCCTTCATGTCCATGAGCAGGAAGCTGATGCCCTCCTGCCGCTTCTCGGCCGTGCTGTCGGTGCGCACGAGGCAGAAGATCCAGTCGCCATAGTGGCCGAGCGTGGTCCAGATCTTCTGGCCGTTGACCACGTAATGGTCACCCTTGCGTTCAGCGCGCGTCTTCAAAGCCGCGAGGTCGGAGCCGGCACCGGGCTCGGAGTAACCCTGCACCCAGAAATCGTCGCCTTCGCGGATGCGCGGCAGGAAGCGCGCCTTCTGCTCCGGCGTGCCGAAGCGCAGCAGCACCGAGGCGCACATCGCCGGCCCGAACGGCGGCAGCGTCGGCGCGCCGGCGAGGCCGAACTCCTCGTCGCAGATGTAGCGCTGCGTGATGTTCCAGCCCGTGCCGCCCCACTCGGTGGGCCAGTGCGGCACCGCCCAGCCCTTGGCGGCGAGGATCTTGTGCCAGCGCACGTAGTCTTCCTTGCTCAAGCCACGGTAGCCCACCACCTTGTCGCGGATGTCGGCAGGCAGGTTGGCTTCGAGCCAGCCGCGCACCTCGTGGCGGAAGGCCTCTTCTTCGGGGGAGTAGCTGAGGTCCATGGGGGTTCGGGCACGCTGGGCTTGGAGCGGCGCGCGGGTGGCGGCTGGAGATGCGGCGGATTCTGCGCGCGGCGGGTGGCGCGGAGCCGTCCGGCGGGTGACAGGGGCGGGGAAGCCCTAGGGTCGATTTCGTGGTGGGGCAGCACCAGCGCGCTGGCGCGTTGGCGCGTTTCGGGCGACGCGTAGCTGCCCGGCGGGGCGCGCTGCCTTCTGTACTTTCCACGGCCGGTGCGGCAAGGCCGCCTGCGCCGAGCCACCGTCGGGGCTTAGGTCGGCGGTCGGCGCCCTGGGGGCGCCGACTTCGCCGCGGAACTCGCTGCGCTCACTTCGTTCGCTCTGCTCAGACACCCGCGGCGAGCCAGATGACGATGCGCGCGAGTACGCGCGCGGGCCACGGGTGCTGCGCTTCTCGCCGCCTCCGATGCGCCCCGCCGGCGGCTCGACGCAGGTGGCCTTGCGGGGATATTGGTGGTGGTTCGACGATCGGCATCGGCCAAGAACGGACACCCAATTTCTTCGAGCCGACGGTCGGCCAGTTCGCGCGAACCTGCGCCCGGATCGCCTTGGGCGCTGCGTCGCCACCATCCGGATCTGCCCTATCTCGGGGGTGTGACGCACGGCACTTCCGGCGGCGACGGACTCGCATACGCTGCCGCGCATGGTCGATCTCAAGCTTCTGCGCACGCGCTTCCGTGGAGAGGTACTGACTGCGGCCGATGGCGCGCGCTTTGACAGCGCCAGGGTTGCCTTCAACGCCGTGTTCGATCGCCGCCCCGGGGCCATCGCGCGTGCGACCGGCGCCGCTGACGTCATCGCCGCCGTCAGCTTCGCGCGCGAGTCCCGTATCCCGCTCGCGGTGCGCGGCGGCGGTCACTCGGTCGCCGGTTACTCCACCATCGACGGCGGGCTCCTGCTTGACCTGGGGCCCATGAAGGGCGTGCGCGTGGACTCCGTCGCGCGGCGCGTGCGCGCGCAGCCCGGCCTCACCTGGGGCGAGCTCGATCGCGAGACGCAGGCTTTCGGCCTGGCCACCACCGGCGGGCGCGTCACCAGCACCGGCATTGCCGGCTTCATCCTCGGCAGCGGTAGCGGCTGGCTCGAACGGTTGCACGGGCTGGCTTGCGACAACCTCCTGTCGGCCGACGTCGTCACCGCTGACGGCCGGCTGCTGATCGCCAGCGCCACCGAACATCCCGAGCTCTTCTGGGGCCTCAAGGGCGGCGGCGGCAACTTCGGCGTCGTGACGGAATTCGAGCTCGCGTTGCACCCGGTGGGTCCGACCGTGCTCGGCGGCATGCTTCTGTTCGCACGGACCGACGCCGCATCTGTGTGCCGCGCGTACCGAGATCTGCTCCGCGACGCGCCGGCGGAATTCGGCGGAGGCATCGTCTTCCTCGTCGCACCCCCCGCACCCTTCGTGCCGAAGACCCTGCGCCTCGAGCCCGCCCTCGGCGTGATCGTTGCCTGGTTCGGAGAACACGCGCGGGGCCAGTCGTTGCTGGACGGCCTGCGCCGCGCCGTCGCGCCCGCCGCCGACCTGGTGCAGCCGATGCCCTACTGTGCGCTGCAGTCGCTCGTCGATGCCGGCAACCCGCCCGGGCGCCGACAGTACTGGCGCTCCGACAACCTGCGCACGCTCGACGACGACACCATCGACGCGATCGTCGCCTGCGCGAACCGCGCGACGTCTCCGTTCTCGAACATCATCCTCCAGCCCGGTGGCCACGCAGTGGCCTCCGTGCCCGATGACGCCACGCCGCTCGGCGGACGCGCCGCGCCATGGCAGGCGCACTGCTACGGCAGCTGGGAGGGCGGCGAAGATGCCCTGCACATCGCCTGGGTGAAGGATACCGAAAGTGCGCTGGCGCCCTGGGCTGCAGGCCACGTCTCGCTCAACTTCGTCAGCGACGCCGACGGCGGCCGTGTCCGTGCCGCGTTCGGCGAGGCGAAGTACCGCCGGCTGGCCGCACTCAAGCGCGCGTTCGACCCCGACAACCTGTTCCGTCTCAACCAGAACATCGTGCCGGCGCCGCCCTAGAACGCGTATCGTCTCGGCGTGACGCCGACCGACACGCTGCTGGAGACGGCCGTCTTCGGAGACCTTTCGCGCGAGCGCATCGCCGCGCTGCTCCCCGCGGTGCGGATCCTCTCGCTCGCGCGCGGACAGCTCGCGTTCGCGCAGGGTGACCTTGCCGACGCGCTCTTCGTGGTGGCCGAGGGCCAGCTCAAGCAGTTCACCGTCGGCCGTGACGGTGCCGAGTTCATCTTCACACTCGCACTGCCCGGGGACCTCTTCGGGCAGGTCGGCGTGTTCGATCCGAGCGGCCGGCGCAGTGCCAGCGCCGAGGCGATGGCGCCCTGCCGGATCTTGAGGATCGAGCGCGAGCCGGTCCTGGAGTTCTTCACGGACAACCCGCTCGCGATGCGTCGGATGTTCGAACACCTCAGCGTGCTCACGCGCGGGGTCGGCCAGACGCTCGTCGGCGTGGCGTACGAGGAGATCCGTGCGCGTGTTGCGCAGGCCCTGCTGCAGCTGGCCGTTGCCCACAGCGAGGCGACCGGCACAGGCCTTCGCATTCCCGTCAAGCTGTCGCAGGCAACGCTTGGCTCGATCGTTGGTGCGACGCGCGAGAACGTGAACCGCGCGCTCGCGTCGCTCCTGGCGGCGGGAGACTTGAGCCATCAGGATGGCTACTATGTCGTCCACCGGCGGGCCGCGCTCGAAGCGCTCTCCATCGGCCAAGAGACTCAACCGACGCGCGTGACTCAGCGAGTTCCTCATGCGAACGGCTGATCGTCGAACCCGTGATCGGTGGCAGCGCGCTGGTGCTTTGCTCAGGGTGCCATGCGACTGTCGGCTACGGGTCGATTTCAGTCGTTCGCAACACCTCGGTGTCTCGATCGCAAGGCCGCCTGTGTCGAGCCGCCGGCGGGGCGCATCGGAGGCGGCGAGAAGCGCAGCACCCGTGGCCCGCGCGCGTACTCGCGCGCATCGTCATCTGGCTCGCCGCGGGTGTCTGAGCAGAGCGAACGAAGTGAGCGCAGCGAGTTCCGCGGC
>JACRPO010000008.1 GCA_016223165.1 Burkholderiales bacterium | reverse complement strand
TTGGCACCTCGATGTCGGCTCATCTCATCCTGGGGCTGTAGCCGGTCCCAAGGGTATGGCTGTTCGCCATTTAAAGAGGTACGTGAGCTGGGTTTAAAACGTCGTGAGACAGTTTGGTCCCTATCTTCCGTGGGCGCTGCAAGATTGAGGAAGCCTGCTCCTAGTACGAGAGGACCGGAGTGGACGCACCTCTGGTGCATCGGTTGTCACGCCAGTGGCATAGCCGAGTAGCTAAGTGCGGAAGAGATAACCGCTGAAAGCATCTAAGCGGGAAACTCGTTCCAAGATGAGTCTTGCCGGGGCCTTGAGCCCCCTGAAGAGTCGTTCGAGACCAGGACGTTGATAGGCCGGATGTGGAAGCGCAGTAATGCGTTGAGCTGACCGGTACTAATTGCTCGTGAGGCTTGACCCTATAACTCTGACGAGCGCGTGAATCGCGCCGGACCGAAATCGAGTCAGATCGTTGTAGCCGAGCTGGTACGCAATCAAGCTGAAGAGACTCTATGAATTTGCCACGCCGGCGGTTGTCGGCGGGGCGACAAGTCAAGCCTGACGACCATAGCGAGGTGGTCCCACTCCTTCCCATCCCGAACAGGACAGTGAAACGCCTCTGCGCCGATGATAGTGCGGGTTCCCGTGTGAAAGTAGGACATTGTCAGGCTAATTAAGCAGCGAAGGCCCGGTCAAGTGACCGGGCCTTTTGCCTTTGCGCATGCCAAGACATTCAGGGTTCAGGCGCAGTCGATGTCTCGCAGCAGTCGCTCGACATGTGCCGGGCTGAGTTGCAGGAGCGCGGCGAGCTCGGCAACATCGTCCGGCAGCGCGGCGTTGTCCCACCCATGCGCGCTATGCCGAGCAACGCGGATGGCGAGCCGAACGTTCGCCATTTGGGGTGTTTTCAGCGGCGCGTGGTCGTCCGTGATGCTCACCAAGAGGGACGGCAATCGCCAAGCCACCATCAGATGGTGCTGCAGCTCTGCCAACTCGATATTCAGTACCTCCCGCTGCGCCACCGCCGAGCGCAGACTTGAATCGGCTTCCTGCCTGCGGGCAATCACGAAGGCCAGATCGGGTGCCTGCAGCCACAGCAACAACTCGGCAAAGTCGTGCAACAGCACTGCCTCATGAATCACCGCGGCATCATGATCCATCCGGTGTACGGCAAAGCCCATCGCAAAGCGTGCCGCCCGGTGCGAACGCCTCAAGACCTGCCGGAACGCCTCGAGCGCGTCCGGCCTGCCAGATAACCGTTCCTCGACAGTGTGCTGCCCGCCAAAGGCGCTGAAGAACGGCGGGATACCCAGCATGACCAATGCCGTGCGCAGTGTCTCCGGCTCGCCGCCATCTCGACCGCGCCGCAGCCGCGCCACATGGGCCATGACTTTGAGCGACATCAGCGGATCGTCCCCGATCGCCTCCGCCAGCATGTGCGCGTCTACCTCGTCCTCGATCTCGCGCAAGCCCTCCACCCGGGCGGCGGACGACGCCAGCACAGGTAGTGCCATTGGGTCGAACGCGTTGGCCCAAGCGTCGGCATCGCGGGGCGCACGCGTCGTGAATTGATGGCCTGACTCATTGGCGGTGTCCATTTGGATGGCCGCTGGAAGCGACAAGACGCGACAACCGCTATATCGGACCACCGCGGCCACACTTGAGTTGTTGCCGGGTTGATGAGCTGACCTCCCGGGGAGCGGTGTAGGTCGTCTGTAGGTCCCACGCGCGCGCGGCGAGGCGCGGACGTCTGAGTTACGCCAGAGCCAGGTGCCAAGGGGACCGTGTGCCCCACATGGCAGCGCTGGCCCGCCGAAGGAGGCCGGCCGATCTCAGAGCCGGCTCACGCCGGCAAGCATGCCGACGAGCACGCCGTCGACATAGAGGGCGCCTTCGGGGGCACCCGCTTCCGCGTAGAACTCGAGCACCGGTTCGCGCACCGGCGCCTGTGCCGCGGCACCCGCGACGCTGAGCGCAAGGCGGGCGAGCATGGCGCTCACGCGCCGGAGAACGGCCGCGGCCATCTGGCGACCGCTGCGCAACTCGGGCGCACGCCCGAGCCACGGGAGGAGAGGCAATTCGCGTTGCATGGTTGTATCTCCAGGAGGCGTGCGGTGAAGACTCGGACGACGCCGATTTGCGACGAAGGTACAGGGGCCGATCAAGGGCTCGGATCGACGAGCCGGACGAGTTCACGCCTCAGCGCGTCCTCGCCGAGCCGCCGGCGCGAGCCCCGCCCCGTACGGTGCGCCCCGGCCTTTCGGGCCAAGCTCGGCGCAACCAACGGATTGCGCGGTTTCGGGCTTTTGATGATCAGTTTCATGCGACTCTCCTGCGCGGTGGCAACGGCAAGACGTGACACGCAAAAAGCAAACAGGCCCGGGTGCTTGCGCAACCCGGGCCTGGAGAGGGCTGACAGCCTCTCGCTCGAGGCTCGTCAACTCACTCCCGCCCCGGGCGGGGCTGCAGCATTCAGGCGCGCGACCCGTGCTTCCCTATCGCCGACAGCGGCGCGACGCAACCCTTGCTGGGCTACGCGGTGCATCGCGATCGAAAAGAAGTGGGTCATGGCTGAACAGTTGGGTTGATCGGCTGTGTGCGGCTCCGGGACACCGCCCCACAGGCTTGCGCTCATGATAAAGAAGCCATTATCACTGCGCAAGAGGCGGCAACCCCCGGGGCATCCCTAAGCCGTGGGATGACGCGACGCCCCTTGCCGCCGAAGTCACTTCTTATGTTTCAACGGCGCCACGCCGGTCTGCGAGCGCAGCCAAAGCCCATGCTCGTCCTCCCCACGCGGGCCTGCCGGCGGACCTGTGCGCCCTAAGCCAATCCCACCGGGCTTGTCGCTCGCTGCGGGCGTGAGCACCTCGCCGAGCAAGTCGAGCAGACGCGCGCGCGCACGCTGCGGGTGCCTTCGGTAATAGGTGAGCACGAGGCCGACGATGAAACGCTCGTCGTCATCGCGCGGCGCACTTCCCTCGCTTCCCTCCTGCGGGTCCACGCCGGCAGGCGCATGCCTCTCTGGACCGACTGCCGCCTCGACGCCGTGGTCGTTGTCCATCCAGCCGCGCGGCTTGTGCATCAGGTGCTCGAACTGGCGCGCGAGGCGCTCACCGATCTGGCGCGACCGGCTCTTGATCTGACTCCAGTAGCTCGGCTGGATCTGCACCCGTTCAGCGAAGCGCCGCTCGAGGCCGCGCAGTGTCGCCGCGTCGGCATGACGAGCCGTTGCGCGGACAAACTCCTCGAACAACAACAGGGCGTTGTCCAAGCGCACCTGTGCTTGGTCGGGCGGGCCGGCTCGCATATTCGGCGTCGATGATAAAGCTCCGTTGAGCCACAACGGCCGTGCCTTCATCAGCACACGCTCTAACATGCACGCATGAGCACTGCGAAAGCCACCCCGATGGTGCCTCTGGCCGACGGCTCGCAATGGCCCGCGCTCGGCCTCGGCACCTGGCGCTACGGCGAGACAGCCGGCCACCGTGCGGCCGAAGTCCGCGCCCTACGTCTCGCCCTCGAATGCGGCTACCGCCTCATCGACACCGCCGAGATGTACGGCGAAGGCGGCGCAGAGGCAGTCATCGGCGAGGCGCTGGCCGGCGCCATGGCGGACCGGGTTGTCCGGCGCGACGACATCCTCGTCGTCAGCAAGGTCTACCCGCACAACGCGGGCCGCACCGCCATGCGCAAAGCCTGCGAAGCGAGCCTCAAGCGGCTCGGCCTGCACAGGCTCGACCTCTACCTGCTCCACTGGCCGGGCAACGTGCCGCTGGCCGAAACCGTCGCCGCCTTCGAGGACCTGATCCAGCGTGGCCACATCGCGCGCTGGGGTGTGAGCAACTTCGACACGGGCGACCTGCTTGAGCTCGCGGCCCTCCCCGGCGGAAGCGCCTGTGCGGCAAACCAGGTCTATCTGTCATTGCGCGAACGAGGCCCCGAGTTCGATCTGCTGCCTTGGCAGCAGGACCGCTCGATGCCGCTCATGGCCTACAGCCCCATCGACCAAGGCGCCCTCGCCGGCCACGAGGCCCTGGCCCGAGTGGCGCGCCGGCACGCGGCCACACCCGTACAGGTTGCGCTATCGGCCCTGCTGATGCTGCCCGGCGTGATCGTCATCCCCAAGTCCAGCAACCCGGCACGCCTGCGCGAAAACTGGGGCGCGGGCGCCCTGCGCCTCACAGCCGAGGACCGCGCCGACCTCGACGGGGCTTTCCCGCCGCCATCGCGCAAGCGACCTCTCGCGATGCTCTAGCCGGTGCAGCGCGTCGCAGGCGGCTATACGCCGCTGTGCGCCGTCGCACGACTCCGTTTGAAGGCCCGCAGGTCGCGCCCGCGCCCGCTTCAATGCCGGCGCGCTGCCTCAGCTGCCTCCGCCCGCCGCGCCCATCTGCGACTGCAGGTAGTTCTGCTCTCCGACCTTGCTCACGAGCCCGAGCTGCGTCTCGAGGTGGTCGATGTGCTCCTCGGTGTCCTCGAGGATGTCTTCGAGCAATTCGCGGCTGACATAGTCACGCACGCCTTCGCAGTGCGCGATGGCCAGTTTCAGGTGCGCCTGCGAAGCGCGCTCGACCGTCAGGTCGCACTGCATCGACTCGATCGCGTTCTCGCCGATGAGCAGCTTGCCCAGGTCTTGCAGGTTCGGCAGCCCCTCGAGCATCAGCACGCGCTCGATCAGGCGATCGGCATGCTTCATCTCCTCGATCGACTCGTCGTGCTCGTGCTTCGCCATGCGCGCGAAGCCCCAGTTCTTCAGCATCTTCGCGTGCAGGAAGTACTGGTTGATGGCGGTGAGTTCCATCTTGAGCTGCGCGTTGAGGAGCGCGATGACCTGAGCGTCGCCTTGCATGGGGGAACTCCGGGTGAGGAAGGGCGGAATTCTGCGCCGCCGCTTCGGCGCGATCACTGTTGCCCCTGGCCTGCCCACCGAAACACGAAGCGGAATGGAAGTCACACGCGTTCATCGACCTGCCCGTCTCCGCCGACGAGGCCCGATGGTCGCTTGCAAATGCGAAGCGTTCGCATTATTGTATGCACAACCCAGCCAGCCCCTGGGCCAGTCCCATGATCCGCCAGCCAGCCAGCCACCAGCCAGCACGCCTGCGGCCCCGCGAGGAGCCCGTGTGTTCGAAAGCCGTCGCTGCCTGCTCCGCCGGAGCACCCCGCCAGTCGTCCTGCCACGCGGGCACGGCCGCCTTGCGCGCTGCCTTCGCGCCGCCTCATGCTCCCTGGGCACCCTCCGCTAAGGCCGAGAGAGGTCCCCGCGATGCTCACCGCCGACCAGACCCGCTGCCAAGCCCTGCGGCGCGGATACATCGAGGCGCGCGCCGCCGGGGCGACACGCCATCGCGATATCGCGGCGTCCTTGAAGGTGAGCGAGGGCGAGCTCATTGCCGCGCACTCGCTCGCACCACCCGTCACCGGACTGGCGGCCTCTGCCGGCTGCAAGGCCCCTGGCCCGCACTGGTCGCTTCGCTCGAGCCGCTCGGCGAGCTGATGGAGCTCACGCGCAACGCCAGCTGCGTGCACGAGAAGACGGGCACATATTGCGCGGCCAGCGCGGCCGGGCCCGAGGGGCGCGAGATCGGCCTCGTGCTCGGCGGCGAGATCGACCTGCGCCTCTTCTACCGCCACTGGAAACACGGCCTCGCGGTCACCGAGTCCGGTGAACGAGGCGTGCAGCGCAGCTTGCAATTCTTCGACGCCTCGGGCACGGCCGTGCAGAAGACTTTCGCGCGCGACGGCACCGACTTCGAGGCGTGGGACCGCCTCGTCGCGCAGCGCCTCGCCCCCGAGCAACTGCCAGGCCTCACTCCCGAGCCGCCCGGCGAGCCCGCCGCCAGCCGCGCGGACGCCGAGATCGACATCCCCGCCCTCCACGAAGGCTGGGCCTCGCCGCGCGACACGCACGAGTTCTTCGGACTGCACAAGCGTCACGGCGTCAGCCGAACCCAGGCTCTTCGCCTCGCCGACCCCGCCTATGTGCAGCCGATCGAGCCCTCCGCAGCGCGCGAGGTGCTGCAGGGGGCCGCCCGCGAGCCGCTGCCGATCATGGTCTTCGCCGGCAACCCCGGGACGATCCAGATCCACACCGGCCCCGTGCGACGTGTGCAGACCATCGGGCCCTGGCTGAACGTGCTGGACCCCGGCTCCAGCCTGCACTTGCGCGAAGACCACGTCGCGCAGGCCTTTGCTGTGCGCAAGCCGACCAGCGACGGCCTCGTCACCACTGTCGAGCTGTTCGACGCGCGTGGCGAGACGATCGCCATGTTCATCGGCGAGCGCAAGCCCGGCCGACCAGAGTTGCGCGCCTGGCGGCGCCTGGTCGACAGCCTCGTGACCGACCCGCGCTGGCTGCCGCAAAGCGCGGCATGCGCCACATGCTGAGCCGCCGGCGATGGCGGCGCGGCCTGAGTGACCCGGCCGCCGGGCACCCGCTGACACCGACTCCGCACACCCTGCCCGCGTCGCTCGCGGCATGCGCCAGGTTGGCGCCCGCGGCGCGCTCCGCCGCCCTGCGGGAGCGAGGACCCGCATGAATCTCGTGACGCACGATCGCCTGCAGCCCGAGGAGGCATGCACCGAACCGCCGCTGCCGGGCGGCCCACGAGCCGCCGCCACGGCGGGCGCCGGTTCACGACGCAGGCGCCTGTGGGAGCTGCCGGCGCAGGCACACGAGCTGCTGCTGGCCATGGGCATCGGCCCGCAGGTGCTGCGCCGCGAACTCGCGCGTGTGCTCGGACACGTGCACAAGGCGCGATGCACGCTCGGCGGCCGCGATGTCGATGTCCTGTACGCGACGGTGCACGACCTAGCCACGCGCAACGCGATTTCGGAGGCTTTGCACAGACGCCTGGACGAGCGACACGCGTCGGCGCTGAGACGCTGGCTGCCGCTGCGCGGGTACGAGGCCCTGCTCGCCGCGTGGCGGGTGGCACGAGACGACGGCAACCTGGCGGGCGAACTGTGGGCGCTCCTGACGCATCCGCAGGGCGGTGAACTGGAGCGCGAGGCGTTGCACGATGCACGCGCCTGGGTCTTCCACCATGCGCGCAGCCACCTCGCGCGCGCCGCCGTGGAGCACGAGTGTCAGCAGCGCGCCGAGCATGCCGAGCGCGTGCTGGAAGAAGCGCGGGCGCGAACCGCGTTGCAACAGCAGCAATCCGACGCCGCGCTCCAACGCCTGCGCGCCGAACTCGCCCGCGCCGCTGGCGAAGCCGCGCGCTGGCGCGCGCTGGCCGAGGAGCACCCAGGCAGTTCGGCGACGAGGGTAGGCGTGGGCATGGCGCCGCCCAGGGCAACGGGAACGGGAACGGCTGCCGCCGTGGCCACGCTCGCGGCCCCGAGCGCGGATGAAGGGCCGGCCGCGCAGACGCCGCCCCTGACCCGGCCGGGGCGGCCACCCCAGTGGGCGTCGTCGGCGGCGTCCACGCCGTGGGCGCCATCGGTGCCGCCGGCGCAGGCCGTCGCCGGTTCGCCGCCGGGCGCCGGTGCCTCGAAAAGGGCGGATGGCATGCCCGAGCCCATCGTCGGCCGCAACGTGCTGTGCGTGGGCGGCATCCGGCACGCCGCGGGGCGCTACCGCATCCGCGTCGAGCGCCTGGGCGCTCGCTTCGAACACCACGACGGCGGAATCGAAGACGGCATCCAGGGCCTCGACGGGCAGCTGCGCCGCGCCGACCTCGTCATCTGCCAAGCCGCCTGCATCAACCACGAGGCCTACCACCGCATCAAGCGCCACTGCGAGCGCACAGGCAAGCCTTGCCTGTACCTGGAGCGGCCGAGCCTGGCGCAGTTCGATCGCGCCCTCTCGGCCTGGACGGCGCCCAGCCGCCGATCCGCAGCCCAACCGACCCCGACGCGGCAAGGAGACTGACTTGAACGCCGACCGTCCCGACCCCCGTGGCGACGAGCACGACGACCTGCCCTGCTGGGTGGCGTTGGTCGCCGGCTCGATGGCCCTGATGTCTGCCCACGCCGCGCCCGAGGCCACGGCGCGCATCTGCGCGCAGGCACAGCGCCGGCTCATGGCCCGCAAAATCGTGAGCAACCTCTTCTTCCTGCGCCACCATCCGCATGCACCGCCGGGCGTGCGACACGTGGCCGCCCGGATGCAGGATATGTGGGTGCCGCTCGCGCAGGACGAGCCCGGCGCCGACGCCGCGCCCGGGCCGGAGCACCTGCCGAAGCCGCCGGAGCCGGCGCCTGTCGAGGCAGCACGTGTGAAGCCAGCACTTGTCGAGCCGCTTGCGGCGGAGGTCTCGGGTTTCACGCTGCCGCACCGGCCGGTCCGCCTGCATTGAGTTGATCGAGCGTGGAGCCTCGGGAATGCATGCGAGCACGACGATCGACATCGAGCTTGTCGACTTGCGCCGGCGGCGCCGGCGGCGTGAGCTCTGGCACGACGCCTGCGCCGCCGTGGTGCTGGGGGCGGTGGCGGCGCTCGTCTTCTGGCTCGTGCCGCTGCCGGCCAGCGCGAGCACACTGCCGCAACCTGCCGCCGGCGGCGTGTCGAGCGCGAGCCCGGGCATGATCGCCAGGCAGGGATGTGCCGGATGCCGAATTCCGATGTGATGCGCCGGCGGGCCACGGCTCGCCAGCCCGTCGATAACCCCGCGCAGAGGACCACCGGACCCGGGGCCCGTCGTCGCCGTCAACGTCGGGCGCGACGACGCGCGCCGGGTGGTGCGCGAAGGCCTGGCCGCGCGAGGCTTCGACGCCGCCGAGCCCGAAGACATCCTCACGGGCCAGGCCGCAGCGATCGAGGCGAGCCATTGCGGCCAGGTCGACGCCCCACAGGCGCGTCGCATGGCGCTGGCGCAGGTGGCGCGCGACCAGCAGATGGCGCGCGCCGTCGCGGCGCATGCCGACCGCGGTATCGTGCTGCTGGCCGGCAACGGGCACGTGCGAAACGACCTGGGCGTGCCGCGCTGGCTGCAGCCGGCACTGCGCGGCCGGGCCCAGAGCGTCGGCGTGCTCGAGGCGGCCGAAGCTGCCTCGGCCTTCGACCTGCACACGGTCGTCCCCGCGCAGCCAAGGCCCGACCCCTGCGGCGCCCTCCGTACTCCTACAGGCAAGTGACCGAGTTCGCAGAGGGGCAGAAGGCGGCGGGCTATTAAATAGGAACGATTCGCATTATGATGAGATCATCATGATCATCTGCATCTGCCACCGGGTCTCGGACCGCGACATCGCCCATGCCGTGGCAGGCGGGTGCAAGACGTTCGACGAACTGCAGGAAGCGACGCGAGCGGGCACAGGCTGTGGCGCATGCACCGAGTTCGCCGCCGAGTCGTTCGCGGCACACCGCGGCGGTGGTTGCTGCGCCCATCTTTGCAGTCCGGGCACCTCGCCGTTGCAGGCAACTCTGCCGGCGGCCCCGACGCCGGCGCCCGCGCCCACGATGGCGGCGGCCTGACATGGCCTCGCTGCCCACACCCGGCATTCCCGGCGCGTCCGGTGCGCCGCCCGGGCCTGAAGCCGGCGCCGCGCCGGCTTCCTCCGTCTCCGACCGCGACGCGGACCCGAGGGCGTCCCATCGCCGTGTGCCCAGCCGCGACCTCTTCCGCGGTGCCACCGAAGTCGAGATCGTTCACCACGAGCACGTCTACCGGCTGCGCCAGACGGCACTGGGCAAGCTGATCCTCACCAAGTAGAGCACCCAGAACAGCGCACCCCGGCATGCCCCGCAGCACCCACGAACGCATCGACGAGTTGAAGACCACCGGCCTCAAAGCCACGATCCCGCGGCTGAAGGTCATGCAAATCTTCCAGGACTCGGCGCAGCGCCACCTCAGCGCCGAAGACGTCTACCGCGTCCTGCTCGAGCAGGGCTCCGACATCGGCCTGGCCACGGTGTACCGCGTGCTGATGCAGTTCGTGCAGGCCGGCCTGCTGGAGCGGCGCCACTTCGAGGGTGGCAAGGCGCTCTTCGAGCTCAACGAGGGCCGCCACCACGACCACCTGGTGTGCGTGCGCTGCGGTCGCGTCGAGGAGTTCGTCGACGCCGGCATCGAGGCGCGCCAGCAGGAGATCGCGCGCCAGCGCGGGTTCGAGTTGCAGGAGCACGCGCTCGCCCTCTACGGCCTGTGCTCCGACCCGAAGTGCCGCGGCGACGATCGGCCCTGAACGGCCCCGAAGTGAACGAGCCCGGCAACCGGCCGTTGCTGCCCGAAGGCAGTCGCACGAACGAGCCTGCCTCGCATCCCTCCAGGCTGCCGCTGCACGAACTCGGCCTGCGCGAGGCGGCACACGTGGTGGCCGTGGCCTCGCCGCACGCCGCCGAATGGGCGGCCTGGCTGGCGGAGATCGGCTTCCTGCCCGGCGAACCGGTGCAGGTCCTGGCCTACGGGGTGCTGGGCGGCGACCCGCTCGTCGTGCGCATCGGCGACTCCACCTTCGCGCTGCGCCGCGCCGAGGCGGCCTGCGTGCAGGTGACACCGTCGCCCCCTGGTCGGTCCGAGAGGGGCGTGCCGTGAACGAAGCGGTCATCCACGTCCACCGCGGCGGGCCGCTGGTGGCGCTGGTAGGCAACCCGAACTGCGGCAAGACGGCGCTGTTCAACCGCCTCACCGGCAGCCGCCAGAAGGTGGCCAACTACGCCGGCGTCACCGTCGAGCGCAAGGAAGGGCGCCTTGCCACGGCCGCCGGCAAGGCACTGCGCCTGCTGGACCTGCCCGGCGCCTACAGCCTGCATCCGCGCTCGCCCGACGAGGCCGTGACGGTCAACGTGCTCAACGGCCGCGCCGCCGGCGAGAAGCGTCCCGACCTCGTGCTGTGCGTGGTCGACGCCACCAACCTGCGCCGCACCCTGCGCCTCGTGCTCGCCGTCAGGCGGCTCGGCCTGCCGTGCGTCGTGGCCCTGAACATGGCCGACCTCGCCGAGCAGCGCGGCCTGCGCATCGACCCGCGCTCGCTCGGCCGCGAGCTCGGCCTGCGGGTGGTGAAGACCGTGGCGGTGCAAGGCATCGGTGCCGACGAGCTGCGCACGCTGCTCGACGACCCGCAGCAGTGGCGCGTGCCGGCGTGCGCGCCCGCCGAAGGCGCCGTCACGCCGCCGCGCGCCGCCGATCCCTCGGCCGACCAGGCCAACGTGCACCGCATCCTGCAGCGCCTGGGCCTAGACGCCGCCGTGCCGCACGAGAGGAGCGACCGCATCGACCGCCTCGTGCTGCACCCCGTGTTCGGGCCACTGCTGCTGGCCGTGCTGCTGGCGCTCGTGTTCCAGGCGGTGTTCGCCTGGGCCACGGTGCCGATGGACATGATCAAGGCCGCCCTTCGTGCCGCAGCGCCAGGTGTGGGGCGGGCTCGAGCTGCAGGGGCTGGTGCTGTTCGCGCTCTACGTTGCCGGCATCGTCGGCGCGCTCGCCGTCGCCTGGGTGCTCAAGCGATTCACCGCGCACGGCCAGGTGCGTGCGCTGATGATGGAGCTGCCTTCGTACCACTGGCCCCGCCTGCGCAACCTGGCGGTCGGCCTGTGGCAGCGTGCCCTCATCTTCCTGCACCGGGTGGGCGGCGTCATCCTCGTGCTGACCGTCCTGCTGTGGTTCCTCGCCAGCTTCCCGGCGCCGCCGCCCGGTGCCAGCGGCCCGCCGATCGAGCACAGCCTCGCGGGCATGCTCGGGCGCGGCCTGGCGGTTCTGTTCGCGCCCGTCGGCTTCAACTGGCAGATCAGCATCGCCCTCGTGCCGGGGCTGGCCGCGCGCGAAGTGGCGGTGAGCGCGCTCGGCACCGTCTACGCGCTCTCGGCCGCCGGCGACGACACGGCGCGGGCGCTGACGCCGCTCATCGCCCGCGGTTGGAGCCTCGCCACCGCGCTCTCGCTGCTCGCCTGGTACGTCTTCGCGCCCATGTGCCTGAGCACGCTGGCAACGATCAGGCGCGAGACGGGCGGCTGGACCATGCCGCTCGTCGCCGCCGGCTACCTGTTCGCGCTCGCCTACCTGGCCGCGTTCGCCACTCACCACGCCGCGCTGGCGCTGGGGGCGAGCTAGCCATCGCCCCATCGCGACGAAGCAGGCTCACCGCGAGCCTTCCGGGACATAAACGATCGAGCCGTCGTGGGCCACGCGGCGTCGAGCGCGGCGTCAACTGCGCCATGAAGTGAGGCATGAGGTGCGCCATGAAAGCGCCATAGAGCGCGGCTGGCGACGGCGCGGCATCCGACAAGTGCGCCGGCCCCTTCGACCTCTTCGGCCTCAACGACCTCTTCAGTCCTCGTCCTTCACCTGGTGCTGGCTCACGAGCTGCGCCTGCACCGTGGGTGGCACCGCCTCGTAGTGCGAGAGCTCCAGCGTGTAGCGACCCTGGCCGGCCGTCATCGCGTTGAGCCGGTTCTGGTAGCCGGCCAGCTCCGACAGCGGCGCCTGGCCACGTATCACCACGGTGCCGTTCGCGCCGTTGGCCGTGCCGCTGACGAGCCCGCGCTTGCCGGAGAGGTCGCCGGTGATGTCGCCCATGGCCGTATCGGGCGCCGCGATCTCGACGTGCACGATGGGCTCCAGCACGATCGGCCGCGCCTCGCGGATGGCGGCCATGAAGGCCTTCTTGCCGGCGGTGGCGAAGGCGATCTCCTTGCTGTCGACGCTGTGGTGCTTGCCGTCGTAGACGGTGACCTTCACGTCCACCACCGGGTAGCCGGCGATGGCGCCCATCGCCAGCACCTCGCGCACGCCCTTCTCGACCGCGGGGATGAACTGGTTGGGGATGACGCCGCCCTTCACCTCGTCGGCGAACTCGAAGCCGCCGCCGCGGGGCAGCGGCTCGACGCGCAGGTAGACCTCGCCGAACTGGCCGGCGCCGCCGGTCTGCTTCTTGTGCCGGTGGTGGCCATCGGCCTTGGCGGTGATCGTCTCGCGGTAGGCGATGCGCGGGGGCCGCGTGTTGACCTCGAACTTGTAGGTCTCCTTCATGCGCTCGAGCAGCACGCGCAGGTGCAACTCGCCGAGGCCGTAGACGATGGTCTCGTTGGTCGTGGCCACGTGCTCGATCTTCAGGCAGGGGTCCTCGTCGACGAGCTTCTGCAGGATCTCCCACATGCGCTGCTCGTCACCGCGCTTCTTCGCCTCGACGGCGAGGCCGTGCACCGGCTTCGGGAAGTCGAGCGCCTTGAGGTGGATGTGGTCGTCCTCGGCGGCGTCGTGCAGCACGGCATCGAAGTGGATCTCGTCGACCTTGGCCACGGCGACGATGTCGCCCGGCACCGCGCGCGGCACCTCGACATGGTCCTTGCCCTGCAGCATGAACAGGTGCCCGACCTTGAAGGGCTTGCGGCCGTCGCCGATGTAGAGCATCGAATCCTTCGTCACCGTGCCCTGGTGGATGCGGAAGATGCCCATGCGGCCCACATACGGGTCGACGGTCACCTTGAACACATGGCCGAGCACGTGCTTTGCGGGGTCGGGCTCGGCGTGCATCAGCTTGGCATCGGCGCCTTCGCCGCTGAGGAAGTCGGGCGGGTTGCCCTCGGTCGGGTTGGGCAGCAGCCTGACGATCACGTCGAGCAGCTCGGCGATGCCGGCGCCGGTGCGCGCCGAGGTGAAGCACACCGGAATGAGATGCCCTTCGCGCAGCGCCTGCTCGAGGGGCGCGTGCAACTCGCCGGCGTCGATGTCGCCGTCGTTGAGGTAGCGGTCGACGAACGCGGCATCGACCTCGACGACCTGTTCCACGAGCGCGCGGTGCGCGCTGTCGACGCTGCCGAAGTCGCTGTGACCCTCGCGGTTGTAGAAGCAGTCGACCACCTTGGCGCCGCCCGCGTCGGGCAGGTTGAGCGGCAGGCACTCCTTGCCGAAGCGGGCCTGGATCTGCTCGAGCAGCGCGCTCAGGTTGACGCCCTGCGTGTCGATCTTGTTGACGATGATGAGGCGGTCGAGCTGGCGGCTGGCCGCGTAGTCCATCATGCGCTCGGCCATCGGCT
This sequence comes from Burkholderiales bacterium, assembly GCA_016223165.1. Taxonomy (GTDB): domain Bacteria; phylum Pseudomonadota; class Gammaproteobacteria; order Burkholderiales; family Burkholderiaceae_C; genus Rubrivivax. Next base: position 351,396 of record JACRPO010000008.1, on the reverse strand, counting down.
CGATGCCGGCGGCGGCGTTGATGACGATGGCCGCCGTCTCCACCGCCTCGAGCGCCGGCAGGCTCTGGCCGAGGAAGTCGCTGGCGCCCGGGGTGTCGATGAAGTGGATGCGCGTGCCCGCGTGCTCCATGTGCATGAGCGCGGCGCTCAGCGAGTGCTGCATCTTGCGTTCGAGCGGGTCGTAGTCGCTGACCGTGCTGCCGCGCTCGAGGCTGCCGGCGGCGCCGATGGTGCCGCTCTTGACGAGCAGGGCCTCGGCGAGGCTCGTCTTGCCCGAGGCCGCCGGGCCCACGAGGGCAAGGGTGCGGATGGCCGACACCGCGAAGGCGGTGCCGGACGTGGCTGGGCTTGGCATGGAGTACTCCTCGCAGCCGGTGCAGCCACTGGGGCGCGTGCCCCAAACGGCCGCGGCGCGGCCTGCAATTGAATTGGGTGGGTCGGGGCGGTCCAGCGTAAGGGATCGCGCGCAGGCGCACAAGGGTGGTGACCGCGTGGCAGCGCCACAGGTGCTTGAGTAAGGTCAAGGGTGATGTCTTCCCTGCACACGCCGGCGGCGGCCGCCGCCGCGCCCGCCGCGCCGCGCCGCGTGTTGCCGGCGATCGTCTTCGCGCAGCTGCTCGGCATCTCGCCTTGGTTCGCCGTCAACGCCGTGATGCCCGACCTGCAGGCGGCCCATGCGCACCAGGGCTGGCCGGCCGCCGCGGTGGGCACGCTCTCGTCGTCGCTGCAGCTCGGCTTCATCGCCGGCACGCTGGTCTTCGCGCTGCTGGCGGTGGCCGACCGCTTCCCGGCCCGGCGCGTCTTCCTCGCCTGCGCCTTCGCCGCCGCCGCGTGCACGCTCGCCGCCGCGGCGATGGCCTCGTCGTATGGCGCGCTGCTCGCCTGGCGGGCGATCACCGGCTTCTTTCTCGCCGGCATCTATCCGGTGGGCATGAAGATCGCCGCGCAGTGGTTTCCGCGCGGGCTCGGAGCTGCGCTCGGCTGGCTGGTGGGCGCGCTCGTCGTCGGCAGCGCCGGGGCCCATGCCCTGCGCGCCCTGGCCAGCGGCGGCGCCGGGCTGCCGTGGCAGGCGGTCTTCGTCGCCGTGGCGGCGCTGTGCGTGGCGGCCGGCCTGGCCATGGTGTGGCTGGTGCCCGAGCCGGCCCGCCGCCCGGAAGCGCCGGCCGCGGGGCTTCGCCTGAGCGCCCTGGCCAGCATCTGGCGTGACCGGCGCGTGCGTGCCTCGGCCTTCGGCTACTTCGGCCATATGTGGGAGCTGTACACGGTGTGGGTGCTGCTGCCGGCCATCCTGGCCACGCGCCTCGCGGACTCCGTGGCCGTCTCGTGGTGGGCGTTTGCCGCCCTCGGCGCGGGGGCGCTCGGCTGCATCGCGGGCGGCCAGCTCGTGGCGCGTTGGGGCAGTGCGCGCGTGGCCGGCTTCCAGCTCGCGGCAAGCGGCCTGTGTTGCCTGGCCGCGCCGTGGCTGCTGCAGGCTCCGCTGTGGTTGTTCCTTGCCTGGCTGCTGTTGTGGGGCGTGACGGTCGCCGGCGACTCGCCGCAGTTCAGCGCCCTCACTGCGGCCAATGCGCCGCGCGACGCGGTGGGCAGCGTGCTCACGCTCACCAAGAGCATCGGCTTCGCGATCTCCGCGCTCAGCATCGAGGTCTTCGTGCGCGCCGCGGCGGGCGCCTCGCTGGCCGCGGTGCTGCCCTGGCTCGCGCTCGGGCCGCTGCTGGGGCTGCTGGCGCTGCGGCCGCTGCTCGGTGCCGGCCCGGCGCGCTGAACCTCAGGCCCTCAGGCGCCGACGCGCTGGCGCACGGCGGCCACGTCGCGCACCGGACGCACCTCGATGCAGCCGTAGCGCGCCCAGGGCAGCGCCTCGGCCAGGCGCACCGCCTCTTCCATCGAATCGGCCTCGACGAGGTTGAAGCCGGCCAGCACCTCCTTGGTCTCGGCGAAGGGCCCGTCCAGCACCTGCGTGCGGCCGCCGCGCGTGCGCACCGCGCGGGCCTGCGCCGGTGGCTCGAGCTGCTGGAAGGTGAGCAGCTTGCCGCCCGCCTGCAGCTCGTCTGCATGCTGCAAGCAGTCGCGCATGTGTGCGTCGTACTCCTGGGGCAACAGCTGGCCGAGCAGGCTTTGATCGGTGTACACGAGCAGCAGGTATTGCATGGGTCGACATTGGTTCGGTCGGCGGTGGCGTCGATTCTCGGGGCTGCTGCTCGTCGTGCAAGTGAGGTGGGATGATCGGCCGCAGCACGACCGACCTCCGCGCGAAGCAACCTGCAAGGAGAGAAATGATGCGAGTGCTGGTGATGGTCAAGGCGACCCGCGCTTCCGAAACCGGCAAGATGCCCGCCACGCAACTGCTCGAGGCCATGGGCCGCTACAACGAGGAGCTCGTGAAGGCCGGCATCATGCTCGCCGGCGAGGGCCTGCACCCCAGCGCCAAGGGCGCGCGCGTGCGCTTCGACGGCGCCGAGCGCACCGTCATCCATGGCCCTTTCGCCGAGACGAACGAGCTGGTGGCCGGCTTCTGGCTGTGGCAGGTGCGCTCGATGGACGAGGCGATCGAGTGGTTGCGCCGCTGCCCGAATCCGCACGAGGAGGCCTGCGAGGTGGAGATCCGACCGGTGTTCGAGGCCGAGGATTTCGGCGAAGCGTTCACGCCCGAGCTGCGCGCGCAGGAAGACCGCCTGCGCGAGCAGATCACCTCGGGCAAATCGCACTGAGCCTGGCCGACCATGACCGTGCCGACCGCTCGCGATGAGCTGCACCGCCGTATCGAGGCCGTCTGGCGCATCGAGGCGGCCAAGGTCATCGGCGCCGTCGCGCGCGTGGTGCGCGATGTCGGCCTCGCCGAAGACCTGGCGCAGGAGGCGCTCGTCGCCGCGCTCGAGCACTGGCCGGCCGATGGCGTTCCGAACAACCCCGGCGCGTGGCTGATGGCGACGGCGAAGAACAAGGCGCTCGACTGGCTGCGCCAGCGCGCCCTGCACGAGCGCAAGCAGGACGAGCTGGGCGCCGATGCCGACGCGCGCGGCGACCACGTGGTGCCCGACTTCAGCGACGCCATCGATGCCGCGCGCGAAGACTACGGCGACGACCTGCTGCGCCTCATCTTCGCCGCCTGCCACCCGGTGCTGCCGCGCGAGGCGCAGCTCGCGCTGACGCTGCGCCTGCTCGGTGGCCTCACGACGGCCGAGATCGCGCGCGCCTTCGTCGTGCCCGAGGCGACGATCGCGCAGCGCATCGTGCGCGCCAAGCGCACGCTGGCCGATGCGCAGGTGCCCTTCGAGGTGCCACGCGGCGAGGCGCTGGCGACGCGGCTGACGGTGGTGCTGGAGGTGATCTACCTCGTCTTCAACGAGGGCTACTCGGCCACCGCCGGCGATCACTGGATGCGCCCGGCCCTGTGCGAAGAGGCGCTGCGCCTGGGTCGCGTGCTCGCCGCGCTCGCGCCGGGCGAGGCCGAGGTCCATGGGCTCGTCGCGTTGATGGAGATCCAGGCCTCGCGCACGCGGGCGCGCACCGACGCGCAGGGTCGGCCGATCCTGCTGCTCGAGCAGGACCGCGGCCGCTGGGACCGGCTGCTCATCGGGCGTGGCCTCGCGGCACTGGCGCGCGCTGCCGCGCTGCACGATAGCGACCCAGGTGACGGCGGGCCCTATGCGCTGCAGGCCGCCATCGCCGCCTGCCATGCGATGGCGCGCACCGCGGCCGAGACCGACTGGGCGCGCATCGTCGCCCTCTATGGCCGCCTGCTCGAGCACCAGCCCTCGCCGGTGGTGGAGCTCAATCGCGCCGTCGCCGTGGGCATGGCCTCGGGGCCGGCCGTGGCGCTGCCTTTCGTCGAGGCGCTGGCGCAGCAGCCGCAGATGCAGCGCTACCACCTGCTGCATGCGGTGCACGGCGACCTGCTCGTCAAGCTCGGGCGGGCGCGGGAGGCGCGCCAGGCATTCGAGCGCGCCGCGGAACTCACCGGCAACGAGCGCGAGCGCACGCTGCTGGCCGAGCGGGCGCGGGCCGCCGCACCGTAGACCCTCCTCGCCTTGGCCGGCACGGCGCCCGGTGCCGGGCGGCCAGCCCCCGGGTGCCCGGTGCCGGGTCAGGCCTCGGCGATGGTCTGGAATCCGCCGTAGATCATGCGCCTGCCGTCGAAAGGCATCGGGTTCTTCTCGGGCTTCATGCGCGGGTCGTCCATCAAGGTCTTCCAGGCGGCGTCGCGCACCTCGCGCGAGGGCCACAGAACCCACGAGAAGACCACCGTCTCGTGCGGCTCGCGCTTCACGGCCATCGGAAACGACGTGAGCTTGCCCTCGGGCACGTCGTCGCCCCAGCAGTCGACCACGGCGAGCGCGCCGTGGGCCTTGAACAAGGTGCCGAGGCCCTGCGCGTACTTGATGTAGGCCTCGCGGTTGGCCGTCGGCACGGCGCAGACCATTCCGTCAACGTAGCTCATGCTCTCTTCTCCTGGTCCGGGCGGGCCTGTTCACGATCCTTGGTCAGCGGCCGTCGAAGGCGCGCTGGATGGCGGCGATGTCGAGCTTGCGCATGCCGAGCATGGCCTTCATCGCGCGCATCGCGCCAGCCTTGTCGGCATGGTTGAACAGTGCGACGACCTGCCTGGGCACGATCTGCCATGACAGGCCGTACTTGTCCTTCAGCCAGCCGCACATGCTCTCGCGGCCGCCCTCGGCCGTGAGCTTGCTCCACAGGTCGTCGACCTCGGCCTGGTCCTCGCAGCTCACCGACAGCGAGATCGCCTCGCTGAACGGAAACTGCGGCCCGCCGTTGAGCGCCTGCAGCCGCTGGCCCTCGATCTCGAAGACGATCATCAGCACCTTGCCGGCGTACTCGGGCATCGAGGCGTCGTAGCGCGAGGTCTCGAGGATGCGGCTGTGCTTGAAGATGTTCAGATAGTGGTTCACCGCCTCCTCGGCGTTGAAGTTGAACCACAGGCACGGGGTGATCTTGGTCGGGGTGGCGTCCATCGTCGGCTCCTTCGCAATGTCGTACACGAGTGAAGGCCACCTCGGCGATGGCTCCGTAAGCACGACGATTGGGCCGGCGCCAATTCGACACCGGTGAGCGCCTCGAGGGAGACCCGCGCGCCTGTGTGGTCACCCGCCGACCCTGCTGACCGGGCCGGACGGGCCCGGCAGACGAAGCGCTGGCTACTCGTGCCGAAGCGCCTCGATCGGATCGAGCCGCGCCGCGCGGCGGGCCGGGAAGTAGCCGAAGACGACGCCGATCAACGCCGCGAACGCGAAGCTGGCGAGGTTGACGGCGGCATCGAAGACATAGGGCACCCCCATCAGCTCTGTCAGCGCCACCGAGGCGACGGTGGCGAGCACGATGCCGACGATGCCGCCGAGCGCCGCCAGCACCACCGCCTCGATGAGGAACTGCAGCAGCACCTCATGCCCGAGCGCGCCGATGGCCAGCCGGATGCCGATCTCGCGCGTGCGCTCGGTGACGCTCACGAGCATGATGTTCATGATGCCGATGCCGCCCACGAGCAGGCTGACGGCGGCCACGGCGCCCAGCAGCATCGTCATCACCGCGGTCGTGCCCGACAGCGTCTGCGCCAGCTGCGCGGTGTCGAGGACGTTGAAGTTGTTCTCGTCGCCCTCGGCCAGTTTGCGCCGCTCGCGCAAGAGGCGCGTCAGCTCGGCCTTCACGCGGTTGGCGTCGGCGCCGTCGGCCATCGAGACGAGCAAGGTGCCGACGTTGACGTTGCCGGTGAGGCGCCGCTGCACGGTGGCCACCGGCATGACGACGACGTCGTCCTGGTCCATGCCCATCGCCGCCTGGCCCTTGCTGGCCAGCGTGCCGATGACCTCGCAGCTCATCTGGCGCAGGCGGATGCGCTCGCCCAGGGGGTCGACGCTGCCGAAGAGCTCGCGTCGCACGGTGGCGCCGACGACGCACACGCTGGCGCCGGCGCGCTCCTCGGCGGCCTCGAAGAGGCGGCCCGAATCGAGCGTCCAGTTGTTGGTCTCGAAGTAGGCGTTCGTCGTGCCGTAGGCCACCGTCGACCAGTTGCGCGCGCCGTACACGGCCGTGCCGCCGGCCGTGGCCTGCGGCGCCACGGCGCGCACGCCGCCCACCTGCGCCGCGATGGCCTCGGCGTCGGCGACGCGGAAGGGCGGCGAGCCGGCCGCGTCGCGCCCGGGCCCGAGGCGCTGGCCGGGGCGGATCTGCAGCAGGTTGGTGCCCAGGCTCGTGATCTGGTCCTGCACCGCCTGCGTGGCGCCGTTGCCCACCGTCACCATCGTGATCACCGCGGCGACGCCGATGACGATGCCGAGGATGGTGAGGAACGAGCGCAGCAGGTTGCGCCGGATCTCGCGCAGCGCCAGCAGCAGCGTGTTGAGCCACTGGCCCATGAGCGCACCGGCGACCGCGCCGCCGCGCGCCGGGGCCGTGGCATCGACGATGACCGATACCCGCTCGCCGGTTGCGAGGCCGGCCTGATCGGTGGCGTCGCGCCTCATCGTGCACCCTCCAGCGCCGCGGCCGGCGGCACGGTGGCTTGGCCGTTGCGTGTGTCGCTGGCGACCACGCCGTCGACGAAGCGCACGACGCGGCGCGCATACGCCGCCATGTCGGGCTCGTGCGTGACCATGAGCACCGTGATGCCGCGCTCGTGGTTCAACGCGGCGAGCAGGTCCATGATCTCGCGCCCGCGCTGCGTGTCGAGGTTGCCGGTGGGCTCGTCGGCGAGCAACACCGTCGGCTGCGTCACGAGCGCGCGGGCGATCGCCACGCGCTGCTGCTGGCCGCCAGAGAGCTCGGCGGGCGTGTGGTGCTCCCGGCCCTCGAGCCCGACGGCAGCGAGCGCGGCGCGCGCGGCGGCGTGGCGGGCGGCCACGCCCTCGCCGCGGTAGAGCAGCGGCAGCTCGACGTTCTCCTGCGCGCTCGTGCGTGGCAGCAGGTTGAAGCCCTGGAAGACGAAGCCGAAGTGGCGCCGGCGCAGCAGGGCGCGCTGGTCGCGCGATAGGCGCTGCACCGGCACGCCGCGAAAGAGATAGGCGCCGGTTGTCGGCACGTCGAGGCAGCCGAGGATGTTCATCGCCGTCGACTTGCCCGAACCGCTCGGGCCCATCACGGCGACAAACTCGCCCTCGCCGATGGCAAGGTGGACGCCGCGCAGCGCCTGGACGGCGGCGCTGCCTTCGCCGTAGGTCTTGGTGACGCTGCGCAGTTCGATCAGGGCCATCGCCGCCTCGCTGCCTTGGGGTTGGGTCGCCGGATGTTCGCGGACGGTTGCGTTCGGGCGCGCTCGGTCGTGCTCGGCAGTGATCGGAAGTGATCGGACGTGCCCGAACGTGCTGGTCGTGCTCGGTCGCGCTCAGCGCTTCGTGCTCGCTTGATCGACGATGACGCTCATGCCGGGCTGCAGCACCTCGCTGGTCACCTCGGTCAGGCGGCCGTCGCTGACGCCCGGCGTCACCGGCACGGCCTGCGGCTGGCCGTCCTTCAGCACCCACACCTGGCGTGCGCGCGAGGTGTCGGTGCCGGCGCGCTTGGGTTCACCCGAGCGTGGCGGGCGCGGCATCAGCTGCGTCAGTAGCGCGGCGCCGCCGCCGCCGTTGCCTGCTGGTGCGCGCGCCGCGTCGGGGCTGAAGCGCAAGGCCGTGTTCGGCACCAGCAGCGCATCGTTGCGCTCGACGGTGGTGATGGTGGCCGTGGCGGTCATGCCCGGGCGCAGGCTCAGGTCGGCATTGGGCACGTCGAGGTCTGCGACATAGGTGACGACGTTGTCCTTCGTCGTCGAGCCGTAGCGCAGACGCGCGATCGTCGCCGGGTAGCGCCGGTTGGCATGCGCGCTCACCGTGAAGGCGGCCTTCTGCCCCTCGCGCACGCGGCCGACGTCGGCCTCGTCGACGTTGACCTGCAGCGTCATCTTCGCCAGGTCCTGGGCGAGGCTGAAGAGCGTCACCGCCTGCAGCGATGCGGCCACGGCGTTGCCCGGGTCGACGTTGCGTGCCAGCACCACGCCGTCGATCGGCGAGCGCAGCGACGCCTTGCGCAGGTTCGTCTCGTCGGAGCTGAGCGCCGCCGCCGCCTCGGCGACGCCGGCGCGGGCGCTCGCTTCGGCCGCCTGCGCACGCGCCAGTGCGGCGCGTGCGGTGTCGAGCTCCAGGCGCGAAGGCACCTCGCCGCCGGAGCGGCGCGCCACGTCCTCGAAGCGGTCGAGCGAGGCACGCGCTTCGGCCAGCGTGGCGCGCGCCTGCTGCACCTGCGCCTCGGCGGCGGCGAGGCCGGCGCGCGAGCGCTTGACCTGGTCGCCCAGGCGCGCCGTGTCGAGCTCGGCCAGCACCTGCCCGCGCTTGACGCGGTCGTTGACGTCGACGAGCACGCGCGCCACCGTGCCCGAGAGCTCGCTGCCGACGGCCACCAGCTGCGTCGGCTGCAGCGTGCCGTTGGCCGTGACGGTGACCGTGAGCGCGCCGCGCGTGACGGGCTGCGTCACGTAGCGCGGCGCCGCAGCCGCCTGGCGCTGGCCGAGCCACCACCAGGTGCCGGCTGCCACGGCGACGAGCAGCGCGAGCCCGACCCACAGGGCCGGCCGGCGCCAGAGCGGGCGGGCGCCGCCGCCCTCGCCGAGCAGGTCGTCGAGGGCGCGCGCGCTTGCGCCCGCGCCTGGGCTGGCCGAGGTGTCTGTCGCCGACTCGGCCCGCGTGGTCGGCGTGGCCAGCGTGGCCAGCGTGGCCGGCGTGGTCGGCGTGGTCGGCGTGGTCGGCGTGGTCGGCGTCGCCGGCGCGGTCGGCGTGGTGGCGCCGTCATCGGGCGTGGTGCCGCGCGCCATAGGGTGGGCAGCGCCGCGCACGGCGGCCGGAGTGGTGGCGTCGTTCATGGGCGAGAGGTCGGGCCAGAGGTCTGGCGAGGAGTCGGGCGAGGGTTCCGTTCGGTGGTCGACGCGGTGGCTTCGGCCACCGCCGCCGCGGGGGTCCAGCCGCCGCCCAGCGCCTTGTACAGGCGCACGTGCTGCGTGGCCAGCGTGGTCGTGGTCCCGGCGAGCGCGTCCTCGGCCGCCAGCAGGGTGCGCTGCGTCAGCAGCACGTTCGTGATGTCGACGAGGCCCGCGGCGTAGCGCTGCTCGGCCAGCTCGGCGGCGCGGCGTGCCGCCTCCACCGCCGTGCGCAGGTTCTCCTGCTGCTCGCGCGCGGCGCGCAGCGCGACGAGCGTGTCTTCCACTTCCTGCAGCGCCGCGAGCACGGTGGCGCGGTGGTTCACGCGTGCTTCGTCGAAAGCAGCCTCCTGCGCGCGCACGCGCGAGCGCAGGCGGCCGCCGTCGAAGACGGGCCAGCTGACGCTTGCCAGCAGCGAGGCGGCCGCGGCGCCCGGGTAGAGCGTCGAGACGGTGAGGGCGCTGAGCCCGATCGAGCCCGAAAGCTGCAGGCTCGGCAGGCGCTCGGCATCGGTCTGCTCGACACGCGCCAGGGCCGCGCGCACGCGCGCCTCGGCGGCGTGCACGTCGGCGCGCTGGCTCAGCACCTCGGCAGGGATGGCGAGCGCCAGATCGGCCGGCGCCGTGGGCAGCGGCGCGGCGGCGGCGAGGCGCGCGTGCAGCGTGCCGGGGGCATCGCCGGTGAGCACGGCGAGCGCGTTCATCGCCTGCTCGATGCTCGCTTGCAGCGCGGGCAGTTGCGCGCGCGTCTGCGCGACGGTGGTGCGCTGCTGCTCGACGTCGAGCCGGTTGACGAGGCCCGCCTGCTCGCGCCATTGCGTGAGCCGCAGCGTGTGTTCCTGGCTCGCGAGGCTCGCCTGCGTGCTGGCCAGCCGCGCCTGCGCGCTGCGCAGGTCGATGTAGGTGGCGGCGACCTCGGCGGCGAGCGCCACCTGCGCCTGCCCGAGCGTGGCGGCGCTCGCACGCAGGTCGGCCTCGGCCGCCGCGACGCCGGCGCGGCCGGCGCCCCAGAGGTCCGCTTCCCAGGCGGCATCGAAGCCGGCGCGGAACTGCCGGCTGGTCGGCCCGCCTTCGGGGGTGCTCGCCTGCGCCGAGGCGTTGGCACCGACGGAGGGCCGCAGCCCGGCGGCGGCGAGGTCTTGCGCCGCACGGGCCTGGCGCAGCCGTGCGCGCGCCGCCTGCACGTCGGTGGCGGCGTCGAGCGCGCGTGTCACGAGCGCACTCATCGTCTCGTCGCCGAAGCCGCGCCACCATGCGGCGAGCGAGACAGCGCGCGAGACGGGCGACGTGGCACTCGCCGCGCCGCCGGGGGCCGTGGCCGTCCAAGCCGCGGGCACCGGGGCGGCCGCTGCTGCACCCGCCGCACCCGCCGAACCCGGTTCAGGCGGCTGCTGCAGCGAAGCGCAGCCGACGAGCGCAAGCAGCGGCGCGAGCCGCAATACGGCGGCTGCTGCGCGGCCCGACGTGCGTGGCCGTGCTCTTGCCGAAGACAAGTCCATGATCAGGGCTTGTACGAAGACCGCTGTGCCGCGCGGTTGCGCGAAGGCAAAGAAACCTTGCTGAGGCTGCCCCGCCAGCCCCACCAGCCCACCAGCGCGCGCAGGCCGCCGCAGCGGCGCGCCCCTGCGGCACGCCTCTACTGGAACGCCACCTCGGCGAAGCTCCTCAGCTTGCGGCTGTGCAGGCTGCCCGGCCGCTCCTGCCGCAGCAGCTCCACGGCGCGCATGCCGATGCGCAGGTGCTGGTCGACCCGCTCGCGGTAGAAGGTGTTCGCCATGCCCGGCAGCTTGATCTCGCCGTGCAGCGGCTTGTCGCTCACGCACAGCAAGGTGCCGTAGGGCACGCGGAAGCGGAAGCCGTTGGCGGCGATGGTGGCGCTTTCCATGTCGAGTGCCACGGCGCGGCTCTGGCTGAAGCGGCGCTCGGGGCCGGGCTCGGGCAGCAGCTCCCAGTTGCGGTTGTCGGTGCTGGCGACGGTGCCGGTGCGCAGGATGCGCTTGAGCTCGTAGCCCGACAGCTGCGTCACCTCGGCCACCGCCTGCTCGAGCGCGAGCTGCACCTCGGCCAGCGCCGGGATCGGCACCCACAGCGGCAGCTCCTCGTCGAGCACGTGGTCCTCGCGCATGTAGGCGTGCGCGAGCACGTAGTCGCCGAGCTGCTGGCTGTTGCGCAGGCCGGCGCAGTGGCCGAGCATCAGCCAGGCGTGCGGGCGCAGCACCGCCACATGGTCGGTGATCGTCTTCGCGTTGGCCGGGCCGACGCCGATGTTGACCATCGTGATGCCGCTCGCGTCGGGCCGCACCAGGTGGTAGGCCGGCATCTGCGGCAGCCGCGGCGGCGGCGCGCCGAGCTCGTCGCCGGGCTGCGCCGGCGTGCCGGCGCGGCGCGTGATCACGTTGCCCGGCTCGACGAAGGCGGCGTAGTTGCCCTGGCCGCCGCCCTGCTCGGCCATCAGCGCGTGGCCGAGCTTGATGAACTCGTCGATGTAGAACTGGTAGTTCGTGAAGAGCACGAAGTTCTGGAAATGCTCGGGCGCGGTTCCGGTGTAGTGGCGCAGCCGGTGCAGCGAGTAGTCGACACGCGGCGCGGTGAACAGCGACAGCGGCTGCGGCTCGCCCGGCCCCGGCTCGTAGGTGCCGTTGGCGATGCCGTCGTCCATCGACGCGAGGTCGGGCAGGTCGAAGAGGTCGCGCATCAGCAGGCGGCGCTCGGGCGGCAGCGAGCCCTCGAGGTGGTCGTTCTCGGCGAGCGAGAAGTGCACCGGGATCGGCGAGGCGCTCGTGCCCACCTCCAGCTGAACCTGGCCACTCTGGGCGTGGTTCTTCAGCAGCAGCCTGAACTGCTCGGCGTAGTAGCTGCCGAAGAGATCCGGCCGCGTCAGCGTCGTCTCGTAGGTGCCCGGGCCGGAAACGAAGCCGTAGGACAGGCGCGAGTCGGCACGCGCGACGGTATCGGTGCGCACGCGCACGAAGGGGTAGCAGGCACGCACGTGCCCAACGTCCTCGCCGGCGACGAAGCGCTGCAGCGCGTTGCGCAGGTGCTCGACGCTGCTCTTGTAGATGGCCTGCACCTGCGCGAGCGCGCCGGCGGCATCGTCGAAGCGGGCGGGGCCGATGAAGAGGGGCAGTGAGGGCATCTGGGGGTGAGCAGGGTCGGTCGGTTCGGTCGAGTGCAGTCGGATTCAGTCGGCCACGGTCGGCCTCAATCGGCGCTGGCGCGATCGAGCGCCGTGATCTCATCGGCGGCAAGCACGAGGCGTGCCGCGCCGGCGAGCTCCTGCCACTGCGCCACGCTCGTGGCGCTGGCGATCGGCGCCGTGATGCCGGGCCGCGCAATCTGCCAGGCCAGCGCCACCTGCGCCGGCGTGGCACGTTCGCTCGCGTGTGCCGCGGCCACCTCGTCCAGCGCCTTCAGCACGGCGAAGCCGCGGGCATTGAGATAGCCCTTGACGCCGCCGCCGCGCGCGCTCTTCGCGAGGTCGGCCTCGCTGCGGTACTTGCCGGTGAGGAAGCCGCGCGCCAGGCCGAAGAAGTTGATGACGCCCAGGCCCTTGCGGCGCACGAGCGGCTCCAGTTCGGCCTCGTAGCCCGCGCGCTCCATCAGGTTGTAGTGCGGTTGCAGGCTCTCGTAGCGCGGCAGTCTCAGGCGCTCGCTCGCTGCCAGCGCTTCGGCCAGGCGCGGCGCGCTGTGGTTGCTGGCACCGATGGCGCGCACCTTGCCTTCGGCGATCAGTTCGGCGAAGGCGCCGAAGGTCTCTTCGAAAGGCGTGCTCGCATCGTCGTCGTGCGACTGGTAGAGGTCGATGCGGTCGGTCTGCAGGCGCATCAGCGAATCGTGCACCGCCTCGCGGATCCAGCGGCGCGACAGGCCGGTGCGACCCGATCCCTCGTCGCCCATCGGCTTGCCCACCTTGGTGGCGATGAGCACGCGGTCGCGATTGCCGCTCGCCTTCAGCCAGCGACCGATGATCGCCTCGCTCTCGCCGCCGACATGCCCGCTCACCCAGCGCGAATAGACATCGGCCGTGTCGATGAGGTTGAAGCCGGCGTCGACGAAGGCGTCGAGCAGCTCGAACGAGGTCTTCTCGTCGGCCGTCCAGCCGAACACGTTGCCGCCGAAGGCGATCGGCGCGACCTCGAGGCCGCTCTGGCCGAGCGGGCGCCGGGCGGGGGCTGCAGGCATGGGGCTCTCCTTGCGCGAAGGGTGCGAGTGTAGGCAGGCAGGGCTCGCCGCCGCCGCCCCGGATGCGGCCGCGGCGGCGGTGCCCCGGACGCGTGGCTTCGCGATGCGGCATTGCCATCACAGGATGAAGCGCGACAGGTCCTCGTCGCGTGCGAGCTCTCCGAGGTGCCGATCGACCTCGGCGGCGTCGATACGCACCGTCTGGCCGCCGCGCTGCGGCGCGTCGAAGCTGACGTCGTCGAGCAGCCGCTCCATCACCGTGGCCAGCCGCCGCGCGCCGATGTTCTCGGTGCGCTCGTTGACCTCGAAGGCGATCTCGGCGATGCGGCGCACCGCCTCGGGCGTGAACGCGAGCGTCACGCCTTCGGTGGCGAGCAGCGCTGTGTATTGGGTGACGAGGCTGGCCTGCGTGCTCGTGAGGATGGCTTCGAAGTCGGCCACCGAGAGCGACGAGAGCTCGACGCGGATCGGAAAGCGGCCCTGGAGCTCGGGAATCAGGTCGCTCGGCCGCGCGAGGTGGAAGGCGCCGCTGGCGATGAAGAGCATGTGGTCGGTCTTGACGACGCCGTACTTGGTGCTGACGGTGGTGCCCTCCACCAGCGGCAGCAGGTCGCGCTGCACGCCCTGGCGGCTCACGTCGGCGCCCTGCGTCTCGCTGCGCGAAGCCACCTTGTCGATCTCGTCGATGAAGACGATGCCGTTGCCCTCGGCATTGGCGAGCGCCGAAGACCGGATCTCGTCCTCGTTGACGAGGCGGGCGGCTTCCTCCTCGGTGAGGCGCTCGAGGGCTTCGCGCACTTTCATCTTCTGCGCCCGCTTGCGCTGGCCGCGTGCCTGCTCGAAGAGGCCTTTCAGCTGCTCGGCCATCTCCTCCATGCCGGGCAGGCCTTGCGGCCCGAGGATCTCGAGCGAGGGCTTCGTCTCGGCCAGCTCGACTTCGACCTCGCGATCGTCGAGCGTGCCCTCGCGCAGCCGCTTGCGCATCACCTGGCGCGCCGTGTTGTCGGCGGCCGGTTCCGCCGTCGTGCCGGCGGTGAAGCCCACGCTGCGCGCAGGCGGCACCAGCACGTCGAGCAGCCGCTCCTCGGCGGCGTCTTCGGCGCGCGTGCGCAGCGCGCGCATCTGGCGCTCGCGCTCCTGCTTCACCGCCACGTCGACGAGGTCGCGCACGATCGTGTCGACGTCCTTGCCGACGTAGCCCACCTCGGTGAACTTGGTCGCCTCCACCTTGACGAAGGGGGCGTCGGCCAGGCGCGCCAGGCGGCGCGCGATCTCGGTCTTGCCGACGCCGGTGGGGCCGATCATGAGGATGTTCTTCGGCGTGATCTCGCTTCGCAGCTTGTCGTCCACCTGCTGGCGGCGCCAGCGGTTGCGCAGCGCGATCGCCACGGCGCGCTTGGCGGCCTGCTGGCCGACGATGTGGCGGTCGAGCTCGGAGACGATCTCGCGCGGCGTCATCGCGCTCTTCGCCGGCTGCTTCTCGGGGGCGGCGCTCACTCGAGCACCTCGATCGTATGGTGCTGGTTGGTGTAGATGCACAGGTCGGCGGCGATCTTCAGCGACTGCTTGACGATCTCGGCCGCCGGCAGCTGCGAGTGCTCGAGCAAGGCCCGCGCGGCCGCCTGCGCATAAGGGCCGCCCGAACCGAGCGCGACGATGCCGTGCTCGGGCTCGAGCGCATCGCCGTTGCCGGTGATGATGAGAGAGTGGTCCTTGTCGGCCACGGCGAGCATGGCCTCCAGGCGGCGCAGCACGCGGTCGGTGCGCCAGTCCTTGGTCAGTTCGATGGCCGCCTTCTGCAGGTGGCCCTGGTGCTTCTCGAGCTTGGCCTCGAAGCGCTCGAAGAGCGTGAAGGCATCGGCCGTGGCGCCGGCGAAGCCCGCGAGCACCTGGTCGCGGTAGATCTTGCGCACCTTGCGCGCGCTCGACTTGACGACGATCTGGCCGAGCGTGACCTGGCCGTCGCCGCCGAGCGCGACCTGGCCGCCGCGCCGCACGCTCAGGATGGTGGTGCCGTGGAATGGGTCCATGCCGGCACTGTAGCGGCGTTGCCGGACCCGCCAAGAGGAGCATGGGCTTCCCGGCCGATGACCGCCACGGGCTGCCGTCCTGCCGGCTCGCCGGACGCCGCCGGCGGATCGCTACGCCAGGGTCGAGCTCACACCTTGCGCACGACAACCTTGGCGTGCTCGTTGATGCCCATGGCACCGAAGAACAGCGCCACCAGGCGGTGCGACTCGGCGAACTGCACCGTACGGCCCTCGCCGCGGCGCGCCAGCACCCAGTTCAGCAGGTCGCCGGCGGCGATGAAGTCGACGCGGATCAGGCGCGTGCACGAGACGTTGACCAGCGGCGCCTGGCCGAGCTCGCCGTCGAGCTTCTTCAGCGTGTTGCTGATGTCGCCGACGAGCTGGCCCGACAGTTCGACGTTGGCCACCTCGACGCCGGTGGCGGCGTCTTCCGCCAGGCCCGACTCCATGAAGCTCGTCGACACGTCGCTCACCACCGACATCGGCGGCGTGCGCGTCGAGACGCTCTGGCCGCTGATGTGCACCTTGCAGCGCGCGGCCTCCCACGAAGGCGGCGAGACCTCGTAGGTGACGCAGTAGTCGATGGCCGCCTCGTCGAACTGGTCGGCCCGGTTGGCCAGGCGCAGCCCGTCCAGGCGCGTCAGCCAGAAGGCCGGATCGGCGTCGCGCACGCCGGTGGGCGCCGCCTCGGCCAGCACCTGGAAGAGGCGGTCGCCGCCGATCCAGCGCATCTCGATGTTCTGCCCGGCCCACAGGCGGAACAGCGTCGACAGCTGCATCGCTGCCTCGGCCTCGATGCCGCGCAACTGGCCCCAGTCGAAGATCCAGGGCAACGGCATCTGCAGGGTCTGCGAACGCAGCCGTGCGACGGCGTCGATGTCGAGCAGCGGCGGGCTCACCCAGCCGACGTCACCGCCGGCGACGCGGCTCGAGGCCGATGCGGAACTCGTCAGGACCGGCTCGTCGGCGATGGCCTCGGCGACCAGCTTGGGCAGCGAGTAGTACTGCGGTGCCGACCAGCCGAACTGCTGCGCGTAGTCGAGCGCCAGGCTTTCGAAGCGCTGCTGCTGGCCGGTGGCGCGGTACAGGTCGAACAGCACCAGCCAGGTCTCGGCGTGCTGATGGCGTACACCGGCGGCGCCGGTGAGACGCTGCAGCGCGTCTTCGCACTGCTGGAAGTCGGCATTGGCGAACGAGATCACCGGCTCGTCGAGCTCGGGGTCGTGCATGACCTCGCTCACTTCGACGGCAAAGGGGCTGTTCAGGTCACCGGTGGCGGCGTCGGTGGTCGGCGCGAAGTGCACCGGCGCCAGCGCGGGTGCGGGGTGCGAGAGCGGCGGCAGGCCGCGCGCCGCGGGGGCGGGCGCTGCACCCCCTGTGTCGCGCGGGCCCGGGCCATGCGGCGGCGGTGGCGGCTCGTACAAGGACCGGTCGAGTTCGGGCTCTTCGGCCTCGGCATGGCCGCGCACCTCGTCGTGCAGCATCGGCAGTTCGGCCGCAGGGGCGGGGCGCGGGGGTGGGCTGTAGCCCTGGCTGGGCGCCGCGGGCGGCGGTGCGGGCGGGCGCCGCGGCCCGGAGGCGAAGCCCTCGCCCACCATCTGCTGCTCGATCTCGTCGATCTTGGCCTTCACGGCGCCATCGGCGCGCGCCGGCGCGTCGGTGAGGCGGGCCTCGGAATCGTCCATGCGCGAGGCGCCTTCGAGCGCCGCCGCCTGCTCCGGCGACAGGCCCTCGCGGCGGATGCGACGCAGCATGTCGAACTCGCGCTTGCGCACGAAATCGTTGCGCCGCTTGCGCTCGATCATCGCCTTCAGCTCGGACTTCTCGAGGTCGAGTTCGCGTGAATCGTCCTGCCGGGAGTTGAGCTCGTTCCAGTCGGTGGCCGGGTTCGCGACGAACCGTACCACCTTGCGGAAGAAGCTTTCGTTCTCGGCCATGGGCTGACTTTACTCCGGGCGCCGGCTGGGTCCAGGCACACGGCAGCGCCGAGCCCCGGGGGGCCGCGTCACATTGCGCACGAGGCCGCCCACACTCCCAGGGCGGCGGGCCGCTGCCCGACGGACCCTCAATCGCCGAACATCTTCTGCTTGAGCTCGCGCCGCTGCTGCGCCTCGAGCGACAGCGTCGCCGTGGGTCGGGCCAGCAGGCGGGCAAGGCCGATCGGCTCACCCGTTTCGTCGCAGTAGCCGTAGTCGCCGCTCTCCAGGCGCGCCAGCGATTGCGAGATCTTCTTCAGCAGCTTGCGCTCGCGGTCGCGCGTGCGCAACTCCAGGGCATGCTCTTCCTCGATGGTGGCACGATCCACCGGGTCGGGCACGATGGAGGTGTCCTCGCGCAGGTGCTCGGTGGTCTCGCCGGCATTGGACAGCAGGTCGTCCTTCTGCTGCGCCAGGCGGGTGCGGAAGAACTCGAGCTGCTTCTCGTTCATGTACTCGCTGTCGGGCATGGCGAGCAGTTCGTCTTCGGTGAGGTCGCGGCCGGCCTTGGTCTTCCAGGCGTTGGCGAGCTTGGGGTCGATCTTCTTCGGCGGGCGGGTGCTGGAGGCTTCGATCACTTCGGGTGCAGTGGGGCGCGGCGGTGCGAAGCGGTCGGTAAACCGGTTGGACACGGGAGCCGCAAAGGTGGAGTGGGAGGTGACGGGCGCAAGCGCGACGGCGCTGCCCATCGTCATGGGTGACGGAGCCCCCGACAGCCGGGTCGATGCCGGCGCGGATGCTGCCGCGGCCGGCTTGGCCGGTGCGGCGGCGGGTGTCGGCTTGGTGGAGGGCATGGCCGCCGGCTTGGCCACGGACTTGCCGGCGGGACTCGGGGTGGTTTTCGACTCGGGTTTGATGGCGGCCTTCGCGGCCGGCTGCGCCAATGGTTTTGCGGCGGGTGCGGCGACCGGCTTGGTGACGTGCTTGGCGACCGGTTTGGTGGCGGGTTTGGTGGCGGGTTTGGCCGCCGGCTTGGCGGCGGGCTTCTTCGCTGCAGGGGCGGCCGCTGGCTTGGCTGCTGCCTTGGGCGCAGGCTTGCCCGCAGACTTTGCCGGGGCCTTTGCAGGCGCCTTGGCCGGGGGCTTGCTCACGGGCTTCTCCTCGCCTCAGACGAACACTTCGATACGACCGGCATCACGGCGCAAGACCGGCCACCCTGCAAGGCCCCCGCCGGGCTCGACCAAGGGGCCGGGGGTCTTCGAGGCGCGCGGATTGTAGTCACGGGGTGGCGGGGGTTGACGAGGCTTGGATTGGGGGGTGCGTCAGGCCCTTCACGAAGTCGGCCACGGCTCTGCCGGCGCCGCCGGTTGGCGGCTCCGGCGGCTCAGGCCAGGCACTGCTCCAGGCCCTGCATCAGCACTTCCCTGGGCAGGTCGATGCCGATGAAGACCATCTTGCTCACCTTCTCTTCACCGGGCGCCCACTTGGGGCCGAGGTCGCTGCCCATGAGCTGGTGCACGCCCTGGAAGATGACCTTGCGCTCGCTGCCCTTCATGTTCAGCACGCCCTTGTAGCGCAGCATCTTGGGCCCGTACACCTGCACGATGGCGCCGAGGAAGTCTTCCAGCTTGGCCGGGTTGAACGGGCGCTTGTTGCGGAAGACGAAGCTCTTCACGTCGTCGTCGTGCGCGTGGTGGTGCGGGTGGTCGCAGTGCTCACCGTGCTCGTGGTCGTCGTGGTCATGGTCGTGGTGGTCATGCCCGCCATGGCCATCGCCGCTCAGGAACTCCGGGTCGATATCGAGCTTGGCGTTGAGGTTGAAGCCCTTCAGGTCGAAGACCTCGGTGATCGGCACCTCGCCGAAATGCACCGTGCGCTGCGGTGCGCGCGGGTTCATGTGCTTCAGGCGGTGGATGAGCGCGTCGACCTCGTCCTTGGCCACGAGGTCGCTCTTGCTGATGAAGATCTGGTCGGCAAAGCCGACCTGCCGCCGCGCCTCCTGGCGCGTGTCGAGCTGCCCCTCGGCGTGCTTGGCGTCCACCAGCGTCAGCACGCTGTCGAGCAGGTAGCTTTCGGCGATCTCGTCGTCCATGAAGAAGGTCTGCGCCACCGGGCCGGGGTCGGCGAGGCCGGTGGTCTCGATGACGACGCGGTCGAACTGCAGCTCACCCTTGCGCCGCTTCTCGGCCAGGTCGGAAAGCGTGCTGCGCAGGTCCTCGCGGATCGTGCAGCAGACGCAGCCGTTGTTCATCTGGATGATCTGCTCCTCGGTGTTGACGGCGAGGATGTCGTTGTCGATGTTCTCCTCGCCGAATTCGTTCTCGATGACGGCGATCTTCTGGCCGTGCGCCTCGGTGAGCACGCGCTTGAGCAGCGTGGTCTTGCCGGCGCCGAGGAAGCCCGTGAGGATGGTGGCGGGGATCAATGACATGGTGGTGGACGCGCGAGAGCGGTGAAGCGGGGGGTGCGGCACATGCCGCGGGCCCGGAAGATGAGGGCGGCGGAATGTCTTGCAAGTGCCCGGGGCTGTCAAGCCGAGGGTGAATCGCGGGTGAATCGCCGCCGCCGACCCCCGGAACCGGCGCCGCCGACCTCCCGAACCCGCGCCCGCGGCGCCCCGATCGGCCGGCGGGGCGCTGCGGTATCCTCCCCGCCCTCGCTACTGCCGGCACCTCCGTGTCCGAACCTCCGTCGACGCGCCCCGGCGCGCTCTCCAACGAGCCGCGCCCAGGCAAGCGCGGCTTCTTCGAACGCCTGGTCGAGTTCGTCTCGCCGGGCCCGGACAGCAAGGCCGAGCTGCTGGAAACCCTGGCCGACGCCGAGCACCGCGAGCTGATCGAGCCCGAATCGCGCGTCATGCTCGAAGGCGTGCTGCGCATGGCCGACATGACCGCCGGCGACGTGATGGTGGCGGCGCCGCGCATGGACCTGCTCGACATCGATGCACCCTACGACGAGCTGCTCGGCCTCGTCATCGACACGGCGCACTCGCGCTTCCCGGTGTACGAGGGCGGGCGCGACAACATCATCGGCATCCTGCTGGCCAAGGACCTGCTGAAGCGCCAGCGCTCGCCCGAGCTGAGCCTGCGCACGCTCATCCGCCCGGCCGTCTTCGTGCCCGAGAGCAAGCGGCTGAACGAGCTGCTGCGCGACTTCCGCACCAACCGCAACCACCTGGCCATCGTCATCGACGAGTTCGGCAACACCGCCGGCCTCATCACCATCGAGGACGTGCTCGAGGAGATCGTCGGCGAGATCGAGGACGAGTTCGACGAGCAGGAGCGCGAGAACGGCATCTACACGCTCGCCGACGGCAGCCACCGCGTCGCCGGCGACGTGGCCATCGCCGCCGTCAACGAGGCCTTCACCACGCACCTGCCCGAAGGCGAGTTCGACACCATCGGCGGCCTCGTCGCGCACGAGCTCGGCCAGGTGCCGCGCCGGGGCGAGGCGCTCGAGCTCGGCGGCCTGCGCTTCACGGTGATGCTGACGCGCGGCGGTGCCGTGCGCTGGTTTCGCGTCGCACGCGTGCCCAAGACCGAGCCGGCCGAGGGCGGCGACGTCGCTTGAGCGCGCGGCCTGACGGCCCCCCGCGCGACGGCCGCCGGTGGCTGACGCTGCTGGAGCCGGTGCTGCTGGCCGCGCTGGGCGCAGCCCAGACCCTGGCTTTCGTGCGCACGGCCTGGTGGCCGCTGCCACTGCTGGCCGCGGCCATGCTCGCGGGGCGGCTGCGGCGGGCCGCGCCGGCGCGCGCCTTCCTCCTCGGCTGGAGCTTCGGCACGGGCTGGCTGCTGGCCGGCGTCTGGTGGCTCTTCATCAGCATGCACCGCTACGGTGGTCTGCCGGCGGCGCTGGCGGCGCTGGCCGTGCTGGCGCTGGCGTCGCTGCTGTCGCTCTACCTCGGAGCCGCGGCGGCGGCGTTTTCGCGCTGGCGCACGGGCAATGACTCGGGTCGGGACTCGGGGCGTGACTCGGGCCGGGCCGGGCGCGATGCGCTCCTCTTCGCGGCGCTGTGGCTGCTGGCCGAGCTGGCCCGCGGCGTCGTCTTCACAGGCTTCCCGTGGGTGGCCTCGGGCTATGCGCAGGTCGACGCGCCGCTGGCGGCCCTGGCGCCCTGGGTCGGCGTCTACGGCATCGGCGCCGCCGGAGCCGGGCTCGCGGCGTGGCTGGCGTTCGGCGTCTCGGAGCGCCGCTGGCTGCCGGCGGCAGCCGCGGCCATCGTGCTCCTGCTGCTGGCGCGGATGCCGGTGCCGAGCTTCACGCGCGCCGCCGGCGACCTGGCGGTGGCGCTCGTGCAGACGAACGTGCCGCAGGACGAGAAGTTCGACGCCGGGCGCCTGCCGCAGACGCTGGCCGCGGTGCAGAAGGCGCTGCTCGCGGCGCGTGCCGACCTCGTCGTCGTGCCGGAAACGGCGGTGCCGCTGCTGCCCGATCAACTGCAGGACTTCGTGCCCGGCTACTGGCAGGGCCTGCTCGATCACTTCGCGGCCGGCGGCGCGGGCGCCGGCCGCTTTGCGCTGGTCGGCCTGCCGCTCGGCGACTTCGATCGCGGCTACACGAACTCGGTGGTCGGGCTGCCGGCGCCGGCCGCTGCGGCCGCCGGTGCCCCCGCCGCGCCCTACCGCTACGACAAGGCACACCTCGTGCCCTTCGGCGAATTCATCCCCTATGGCTTTCGCTGGTTCACCGAGCTGATGAACATCCCGCTCGGCGACTTCGCACGCGGCCGCCTCGACCCGCCGCCCTTCCTGGCCGCCGGCCAGCGCGTCGCGCCCAACATCTGCTATGAGGACCTGTTCGGCGAGGAGCTGGCGCGCCGCTTCGTGGCCGGCGCCGACGCGGCACCGACGCTGATGGCCAACCTGAGCAACATCGCCTGGTTCGGGCCGACGATCGCGGTGGACCAGCACTTGCACATCTCGCGCCTGCGCACGCTCGAATTCCAGGTGCCGATGGTGCGTGCCACCAACACCGGCGCCACCGCCGCCATCACACACGAGGCCCTGGTGGCGGCGATGGTCGTGCCGCAGACGCGCGGCACCCTGGTGGCCAAGGTGCAGGGGCGCGCGGGCGTCACGCCCTATGCGTGGTGGGCGGGGCGCTTCGGCGTGGCGCCGCTGGCCTGGGCGGCGCTGGCGGTGGTCGGCGCTTTCATCTGGCGCTCCCGGCGGCACCGCGCCGGCCCATCCGCACCAGCCGACCCGGCCGCGCCGCGGTGACCGTGCCCTCGCGCTGCACGGCCTCGCCCGCGACCCAGGTGCCGACGTAGCCCTCGCCGACCTGCAGGAAGCGCTTGCCGCCGGCCGGCAGGTCGCGCACGAGGCGCGGCGTGCCCACGGCCAGCCGCACGGGGTCGATGACGTTCAGGTCGGCGCGCTGCCCCGGCGCGATGCGCCCGCGGTCGGCCAGGCCCATGAACTGCGCATTGCGCGCCGTCAGCATCTGCACCGCCGCCGGCAGCGCCAGCCGGCCGGCGGCGCGGTCGCGCACCCAGTGCGTGAGCATGAAGGTCGTGCAGCTCGCATCGCAGATCGTGCCCACGTGCGCGCCGGCATCCGAGAGGCCGAAGAGCGCGCGCGGATGGCCGAGCATCTCGCGCACCACCTCGAGCGAGCCGTCGTTGTAGTTGAAGATGGGAAAGTAGACGAGGCGGCTGCCGTCGCCCGCGCTGAGGTGGTCGTAGAGCGCCTCGAGCGCGCTGATGCCGCGCTGCCTGGCCATCGCGCCGAAGCTCTGCGCGAGCGCCGGCTCGTAGTTCGGGACCCCGCCGCCGGCATCGAGCGGGAACATGCGCCAGGCGATCATCTCGAGGCGCGCCAGCAGCAGGTCCACCAGCGGCGGCACCGAGCTGCCGTCGCCCGAGAGCCGCTCGCTCTTCTCGGCCAGGATGCGTGCGCGCCGGGCCGGCTCGCGCAGCGCCGCGGCGCGCTCGGCCAGCGGCAGCGGCGCCACTTCCTTGTAGCCCGGAAAGCCCATGAAGATGTGCGTCGCCGCGTCGAGCCCGCTGATGACGCCGATGCCGCGCGGCGCCGCCTGCAGATACAGCGGCATCCCCTGTGCCACCGCGGCGTCGACGCGCTCGCGCATGCGCCGCCACTGCTCGCCGCCGGGGTCGCGCTGCATCCAGCTCATCGACAGCGGCCGGCCGGCGGCGCGCGCCAGCGTCAAGGCGAGGTCGAACTCGGCGTCGAAGCCGTCGGGGCCGCGCAGCACGTCGAAGTCGTTGACCATCTGCACGACGCCATGGCCGAGGCCGCGGAAAGCCTCGCCGAGGCCGGCGAGCTCGGCCGCGCCCGCCTCCGACGCCGGTGTCGCCGCACCGCGCGACGTGCGGTGGTTGTCCGTGCGGCCGCTGGAGAAGCCGGCGGCTCCGGCTTCGAGCGCCTCGCGCAGCAGCGCGCGCATGGCGGCGATGTCGGCCGCGGTGGCCGGCGCCTGCGCGAGCGCGCGGTCCTGCATCACGGCCATGCGCAGCGGGTCGTGCGGCACCTGCACGAGGAAGTCGAGCGTGTGCGGCATCGCATCGAGCGCATCCATGTACTGCGGGAAGCTCTGCCAGTTGAACTTCACGCCCTCGAGCAGTGCCCCGCCGGGGATGTCTTCCACGCCTTCCATCAGGGCCACGAGTTCGGACTCGCGCCCGGGCACGTGGGGCGCGAAGCCGACGCCGCAGTTGCCCATCACCACCGTCGTCACGCCATGGTGGATGCTCGGGCTGAAGGTCTCGTCCCAGCTCGCCTGGCCGTCGTAGTGGGTGTGGATGTCGACGAAGCCGGGCGTCACCCAGGCGCCGTCTGCACGGATGCGCTCGCGCGCGGGATCGGTGATGCGGCCCTCGCGCTTCACCTCGACGATGCGACCGTCCTGCACCGCCACGTCGGCGGTGAAGGGCTCGGCGCCGCTGCCGTCGACGACCGTGCCGCCTTCAAAGACCCGATCGAGCATCCCTGCGTCTCCATGAGGTGGCCAGCGTGAAGCCTGACACGATGTGCCAGATGCCCCAGAGGCTGGCGATGATGACCATGCCGAGGTCGGCGTTGAACTGCACGGCGATGATGCCGAGCGCCAGCCCCGAGTTCTGCATGCCGCCCTCGATGACGACGGCGCGGCGGTCGCGCTCGCCGAGGCGGAAGGCGAGTGCGGCGAGAAAGCCGAGCGCCAGGCCGGCGGCGTTGTGCAAGATCACGATGGCCAGCTGCGGCAGGATCCGCACGTCGAGCAGGTGCCGCTCGCGCGCGAGGCCGAGCACGATGAACGCGAACAGCGCGAAGAGGCTGAAGCGGCCGAGCGGCTTGCGCAGCTTCAGCGTGAACTCAGGCCAGCGGTGGTTGACGACGAGGCCGAGCGCCATCGGCACGGCCAGCAGCGCGAGCAGGCTCCACCAGATCGCCGAGGCGTCGATGTCGAGCCGGCGCAGCCAGGCCGCGGTGGCCGGGTTGCTGGCCACCATCCAGGTGAAGTTGAACGGTGTCAGCACGAGCGCCAGCAGCGCCGCCACGGCCGAGATGCTGATCGACAGCGCCGTGTTGCCGCGCCCGTAGTGGGTGACGTAGTTCGACAGCGACCCGCCCGGGCAGCAGGCGACGAGGATCATTGCCGCCTCGGTGTTGGGCGGCAGGTCGAGCGCCAGCGTCGCCAGCCAGGTGCCCACCGGCAGCAGCACGAACTGCGGCACGAGGCCGCCGACCACGGCGCGCGGCGTCTGCGCGACGAGCTTGAAGTCCTGCACCCGCAACTCGAGCGCCACCGAGAACACCATGACCATGAGCACGAGGCTCAGCACGAGTTGCTGCGTCGTCATGGGCGGCGAGGGTAATGGAGCCGAGCCGGAGGCGCCCGCCCGTAAACTCAAGGGTTTACGCCAGCGCCCGAATGCGCTCCTCCTTCGAGTCGCCATGCTGACCTTCCAGCAGATCATCCTCCGCCTCCAGGACTACTGGGACCGCCAGGGCTGCGCGCTGCTGCAGCCCTACGACATGGAGGTGGGCGCCGGCACGAGCCACACCGCCACCTTCCTGCGCGCGCTCGGCCCCGAGCCCTGGAAGGCAGCCTATGTGCAGCCCAGTCGCCGCCCCAAGGACGGCCGCTATGGCGACAACCCCAACCGCCTGCAGCACTACTACCAGTACCAGGTCGTGCTGAAGCCGGCGCCCTCGGACATCCTCGAGCTCTACCTCTGCAGCCTGGAGGCGCTCGGCTTCGACCTCAAGGCCAACGACGTGCGCTTCGTCGAGGACGACTGGGAGAACCCGACGCTCGGTGCCTGGGGGCTGGGCTGGGAGGTGTGGCTCAACGGCATGGAGGTGACGCAGTTCACCTACTTCCAGCAGGTGGGCGGCATCGACTGCAAGCCGATCACCGGCGAGATCACCTACGGGTTGGAGCGCCTGGCGATGTACCTGCAGGGCGTGGAGAACGTCTACGACCTGACCTGGACCGAAGGAGCCGCGGGAAAGTTGACCTACCGCGACGTCTACCACCAGAACGAAGTCGAACAGAGCACCTACAACTTCGAGCACAGCGACGTCGAGTTCCTGCTCTCGGCCTTCGGGGCGCACGAAGCCCAGGCGAAGCACCTGATGGAGCAAAGGCTCGCGCTGCCGGCCTACGAGCAGGTGCTGAAGGCCGCGCACACCTTCAACCTGCTCGATGCACGCGGGGCCATCAGCGTCACCGAGCGCGCGGCCTACATCGGGCGCATCCGCAACCTGGCGCGCGCGGTGGCGCAGAGCTATCTCGACAGCCGCGCTCGGCTCGGCTTCCCGATGGCGCCGCGCGCCTGGGCCGACGAGGTGACGGCACAGCTCGCGGCGGCAGCGGAGCGCGACCGCAAGTCGGGGAAGACGACCGGGGAGGTCGGCGCATGAGCGCGCGTGGCCGTTCCAAAGCGCTCATCCCGCAGCGCGCAGCGCGGAGGGCGGCCCAATGAGCGCGCGTGGCCGTTCCAAAGCGCTCATCCCGCAGCGCGAAGCGCGGAGGGCAGCCCAATGACCGCCCGCAACCTGCTCGTGGAACTGCGCGTCGAGGAACTGCCGCCCAAGGCGCTGAAGAAGCTGGGCGAGGCGTTCGGCCACGGACTGCTGGCTTCGCTGAAGGCCCAGGGCCTGGCGACCGAGGTCTCGGTGCTGACGACCTTCGCGACGCCGCGGCGGCTGGCGGCGCACGTGAGCCACGTGCTGCCGGCCGCGCCCGACAAGCCCGTCTCGCACAAGCTGATGCCGGCGACCGTGGCGCTCGACGCGAGCGGCCAGCCGACGCCGGCGCTCGTGAAGAAGCTCGCGGCGCTCGGTGTCGACGCCGCCGCCGACGCGGGCGTGCTGTCGCGCCTCGTGCGCCGCGGCGACGGCAAGGCCGAGGCGCTCTTCCTCGAAGCGACGCAGGCGGGCGCACTGCTTGCCGCGGGCCTGCAGAAGGCGCTCGACGAGACGCTGGCACGCCTGCCCATCCCGAAGGTGATGCAGTACCAGCTCGCCGACGGTTGGCGCAGCGTGAGCTTCGTGCGCCCGGCGCATGGCCTGGTGGCGCTGCACGGTGCCGACGTCGTGCCCTTGTCGGTGCTCGGCCTCGAGTCCGGCCGCCAGACGGAGGGCCACCGTTTCGAAGCGGCCATGGACCCGGTGGTGCTGCAGGACGCCGACCACTACGCGCGCCAGCTCGACGAGCAGGGCGGCGTCATCGCCGGCTTCGAGGCGCGCCGTGCCGAGCTGGTGCGCCAACTGCATGCCGCCGCGGCGCGTGAAGGCCTGGTGGCGATCGACGACGAGGCCTTGCTCGACGAGGTGACCGGGCTCGTCGAGCGGCCGCATGTGCTCACCTGCCGCTTCGAGCGCGAGTTCCTCGCCGTGCCGCAGGAATGCCTCATCCTGACGATGAAGGCCAACCAGAAGTATTTCCCGCTGCTCGATGCCGACGGCCGCCTCACCGAGCGCTTCCTCGTCGTCAGCAACATCCGCCCGGCCGACGCCAGCCGCGTCGTGCAGGGCAACGAGCGCGTCGTGCGCCCGCGCCTGGCCGACGCCAAGTTCTTCTTCGACCAGGACCGCAAGAAGACGCTCGCCTCGCGCGTGCCGGGGCTGGCCCGCGTCGTCTATCACGGCAAGCTCGGCACGCAGGGCGAGCGGGTCGAACGCGTGCGGCAGATCGCGCGCCTCATTGGCGAGCGGATCGGCGAGCAGATGGGGGGTGGGAAGGGCGGTCTCGCGTTGGCCGACCTCGCCGACGAAGCGGCCACGCTCGCCAAGGCCGACCTGCTCACCGACATGGTGGGCGAATTCCCCGAGCTGCAGGGCACCATGGGCGCGTACTACGCGCGCCACGACGGGCACCGCGAGGCCATCGCCGAAGCCATCGAAGACCACTACCGGCCACGCTTCGCCGGCGACGCGCTGCCGCGCGGCGATGTCGGCCTCGCGCTGGCGCTGGCCGACAAGCTCGAGACGCTGGCGGGCCTGTTCGGCATCGGCCAGCTGCCCACCGGCGACAAGGATCCGTTCGCGCTGCGCCGGCATGCGCTCGGCATCATCCGCATGCTCATCGAGCGCGACCTGCCGCTCGCGGTGCCGCAACTCGTGGCCGCCGCGTTCCAGGCCTTCCCGCCCACGCACGGGCAGGCGCAGGCCGAAGTGCAGCACTTCATCTTCGAGCGCCTCGTCGGCGCTTTGCGCGAGCAGGGCTACTCGGCGCAGGAAGTCGACGCCGTGGTGGCGCTGCGGCCCGGGCGCTGGGGCGAGATCCCGCGCCGCCTGGCGGCGGTGCGCGCCTTCGCGGCGATGCCGGAATCTGCCTCGCTGGCGGCGGCCAACAAGCGCGTGGCCAACATCCTGCGCAAGAGCGACGGCGGCGACGACGCCGCGGCGGCCGCCCACGAGGTGGACGCCGCCCGGCTCGTCGAGCCGGCCGAGCGCGACCTGCATGCCGCGCTCGGCCTCGTCGCGCCGCGTGCCGAGCGCGCCTTCGCGGCCGGCGACCTCGCCGGCTCGCTGCGCGAACTGGCGGCGCTGAAGGCGCCGGTGGACGCCTTCTTCGACAAGGTGATGGTGAACGCCGAAGATGCGGCGCTGCGCCGCAACCGCCTCGCCCTGCTGGCCGTGCTGCACCGGGCGATGAACCGCGTCGCCGACCTGTCGCGGCTGGCGAGCTGAGCGGCGCCGCGCCGCCGCCGCGGTTGCGCGCGTTGAGGCACAGTCCACCATGGTCCATCGCAAGGGCGCCGCATGCACACCACCAAGCTCGTCATCCTCGGCCGCGACGGCATCCTCAACAAGTACCGCGATGACCACGTCAAGTCGCCCGCGGAGTGGCACCCGATCCCCGGTGCGCTGGAGGCGGTGGCCCGGCTGAACCATGCCGGCTGGCACGCCGTGGTCGCCACCAACCAGTCGGGCATCGGCCGCGGCCTCATCGACATGGCCTCGGTCAACGCCATCCACGCGCACATGAACCAGCTGCTGCTGGCGCAGGGCGGGCGGCTGGACGCGGTGTTCTTCTGTCCGCACACGCCCGAGGACGGCTGCACCTGCCGCAAGCCCCTGCCCGGCATGATGCGCGACGTCGCGCTGCGCTACGGCGTCGATCTGCGCCACGTGCCGATGGTCTGCGACACGCTGCGCGACCTCGAGGCGGCGCAGGCGGCCGGCTGCGAGCCGCACCTGGTGCGCAGCGGCCGCGCCGCCGGCCTGACCGACGAGCAGGTCCGGCAGATGCTCGAAAAGGTGCCGGGTGCCACGGCGCATGCCGACCTCGGCGCCTTCGCCGAATTCGTGCTCAAGCGCGACAACGCCGATCTCTCCATGCACGGGAGCCTGGACTGATGGCACTGGGGCCTGCGTCCTCGGCCCTGGCTGCGCTGCGCTCGCTGCTGTTCGTCCTGTGGCTGGTCGTGACCGTGGTGCCCTGGGCGCTGGCCGTGCTCGTGATGTCGCTCTTCGCCAGCAGCACGACGCTGTACTGGGCCTGCGCGGGCTGGCTGCGCGTGGCGATCTGGGGCTGCCGCGTCATCTGTGGCGTGCGCGCGCGCGTCGCGGGCCTGGAGAACGTGCCCAGCGCCGCCGATGCGAAGGGGGCCGTGCTGCTCGCGCCCAAGCATCAGAGCACGTGGGAGACCTTCGCCTTCCCGACGCTGATGCCGCATCCGCTGGCCTACGTGTTCAAGCGCGAGTTGCTCTACATCCCCTTCTTCGGCTGGGCGATGGGGCGGCTGGACATGATCCACATCGACCGCAGCCGGCGCGCCGAAGCCTGGGCCAAGGTGGCCGAGCAGGGCCGGCGCCTCTTCGGCGAGGGCGTGTGGGTGATCATGTTCCCCGAGGGCACGCGCACGGCGCGCGGCAGCCAGGGCACCTACAAGACCGGCGCTTCGCGCCTGGCGGTGGCCACCGGCGTGCCGGTGGTGCCGATCGCCGTCACCTCGGCGCGTTGCTGGCCGCGTAAGAGCTTCCTCATCCGGCCCGGCGTGATCGACGTGTCCATCGGCCCGCCCATACCGAGCGCCGGGCGCGACGCCGACGAGGTGATGCGCGAGGTCGAGGTCTGGATCGAGGCCGAGATGCGCCGGCTCGACCCGCAGGCCTACGCTTCGCCCCCGCCGCGCGTCTGAGCCCGGCCGTTCCCGGCGCGCAAGGCGCAGCGCGCTTCGGCGCGGGGATGCTCGCCGGGCAGCGCGGTGCCTACAATGACCGCTCATGCCGAGTGCCAAGGCGCACCGATCGCCGAACCTGCCGCCGATCCAGCTGTCGCTGTTCGACACCGCGCCCGAGGCCGAGGCGGCGGGGGCTTCCTCGCCGGTGCGCTGGCCGCGTGATGGGCCGCCGGTGATGCAGGCGGCACCGCCCGCCGCGTCTTCATCCGTGCTTCCGTCCGCGCCCTCCTCCGCGCTCCCATCCGCGCCGCCACCCACGTCCTTGCCGCCGCAGCACCGCCACCCGCGCGCGGCGCGCGAGATCCGCCTCGGCGAGCACTGCGTGGCCTATGCCTTCCGGCGCGCGCGCCGTCGCACCATCGGCTTCGTCGTCGGCCCCGAGGGCCTGACGGTGAGTGCACCGCGCTGGGTGGGGCTGGGCGAGGTCGAGGCGGCGCTGCGCGAGAAGGGCCACTGGATCCTGCGCAAGCTGCACGAGCAGCAGGAGCGCACGCGCCGCCTGGAGCGCGCCCGCATCGAGTGGCGCGACGGCACTGGCGTGCCTTTCCTCGGCGAGACGGTGATCGTCGTCATCGACCCGCGCATCACCGGCTCGGTGCTGCGCCAGGCCGAGGCCACGCTGCCCGGCGTGCCGGCGCTGACGCTGCACCTCGGCCTGCCGCAGCAGGCCGAGCCCGAGCAGATCCGCGACGCCGTGCAGAGCTGGTTGCAGCGCCAGGCCAGGCGCATCTTCGAGGAGCGTTGCGCGGTCTTCGCCGAGCGCCTGAACGTGCGCGTGCGCCGCCTCGCGTTGAGCGCGGCGGCCACGCGCTGGGGCAGCGCCAATGCCGACGGATCGATCCGCCTCAACTGGCGCCTCGTGCACTTTGCGCTGCCGGTCATCGACTACGTGGTCACGCACGAGCTCGCGCACCTGCGCGAGATGAATCACAGCGCGGCGTTCTGGGAGGTCGTGCGCTCGGCGCTGCCCGGCTACGAGGCGGCGCGTGGCGCCTTGCGCACCGAGGTGCTGCCGGCCTTCGAGTGAGGGCCTGTGACCCAGCGTGGTGCAGGCCTGGGCCGGGTCGCTGGACCGGCTGTCGCGCGGTGCGCGCCGGTCCGACCCCATCCCCCACCTCTGGGGGGCCTGCTGGCAGCTGCGTTCCACCATTCGTAGGATGGGCGGTGCGGCGTCGACGGCGCACACTGCGCCCCAGGCTGTCATTCACTGCACAGGTTTCATCGGGGAAGGTAGGGCCCGGCAGTACAGGGCCCTCATCAGGTAACGGCAGGCGGGTTCACCCGACCTGCCGTCTTTTTTTTCCCTGGCGCACGCCGGAGCCTGCAGCGGCCGCCCAGGCCGGTGCCCGTGGCTATATTCGGCGCCGACATGCCTCACACGCCCTCGCGCACCTACACCATCAGCGAGCTGGCGGCCGAGTTCGACGTCACCGCGCGCGCCATCCGCTTCTACGAGGACGTGGGCCTGTTGACGCCGGCGCGCGCCGGCCGCAACCGCGTCTACTCGCACCGCGACCGCACGCGGCTGAAGCTCACGTTGCGCGGCAAGCGCCTGGGGCTGACGCTGTCGGAGATCAAGCAGCTGGTCGACCTCTACGAGGCCGGCACCGACCAGGCGCCGCAGCTGCGCGCGTTCCTCGACGTGCTGGCTGCGCACCGGCAGGCGCTCGAGCAGCAGCGCGAGGACATCGAGATCACGCTGGTGGAGATCGCGCAGCACGAGGAGCGCTGCCGCAGGCTGCTGGGCGCGCGCCGCCGGCGACGGTGAGCTCGGGCACACGTTGCTGCGGCCGCTGCGTCGCTGCGTCGCTGCGCCACCGAGGCGCCGAGGTGCCGCCGTGGTCACCCGAAAGGCCCCCGTATGATTGACGCGCACGTCAATCGCACCTCCTTCGCACCTCCATCGCACCTCAATCGCACCGCACGGAGCCGCCCATGGACCTGCCCGGCCTCGACTTCCAGCTCGGCGAAGACATCGATGCGTTGCGCGACGCCGTGCGCGCCTTCGCCGAGGCCGAGATCGCGCCGCGTGCGGGCGAGGTGGACAAGAGCGACCGCTTTCCGATGGACCTGTGGCGCAAGATGGGCGAGCTCGGCGTGCTCGGCATCACCGTGCCCGAGGAGTATGGCGGCGCCGGCATGGGCTACCTCGCGCACATGGTTGCGATGGAGGAGATCAGCCGCGGCAGCGCCAGCATCGGCCTCTCGTATGGCGCGCACAGCAACCTGTGCGTCAACCAGATCAAGCGCAACGGCAGCGAGGCGCAGAAGCGCAAGTACCTGCCCAAGCTGATCTCCGGCGAGCATGTGGGCGCGCTCGCGATGAGCGAGCCGGGCGCTGGATCGGACGTCATCGGCATGAAGCTCAAGGCCGAGCACAAGGACGGGCCCGGCGGCGGCACCTACGTCCTCAACGGCACCAAGATGTGGATCACCAACGGCCCCGACGCCGACACGATGGTGGTCTACGCCAAGAGCGAGCCCGAGCTCGGCGCGCGTGGCGTCACCGCCTTCATCGTCGAGAAGGGCATGAAGGGCTTCGGCACGGCGCAGAAGCTCGACAAGCTGGGCATGCGCGGCAGCCACACGGGCGAGATGGTGTTCCAGAACGTCGAGGTGCCGGCCGCCAACGTGCTGGGGGCCGTCAACGGCGGCGCCAAGGTCCTGATGAGCGGCCTGGACTACGAGCGCGCCGTGCTCGCCGCCGGGCCCATCGGCATCATGCAGGCGGTGATGGACAACGTCGTGCCGTACGTGCACGAGCGCAAGCAGTTCGGCCAGAGCATCGGCGAGTTCCAGCTCATCCAGGGCAAGCTCGCCGACATGTACACGGTGCTGCAGGCCGGCCGCGCCTTCTGCTACACGGTGGGCAAGAACCTCGACAAGCTGGCGAAGTTGTCGAATGGGGAGCACGTGCGGCAGGTGCGCAAGGACTGCGCCAGTGTCATCCTGTGGTGCGCCGAGAAGGCCACGTGGATGGCCGGCGAAGGCATCCAGATCTTCGGCGGCAACGGCTACATCAACGACTACCCGCTCGGGCGCCTGTGGCGCGATGCCAAGCTCTACGAGATCGGCGCCGGCACGAGCGAGGTCAGGCGCATGCTCATCGGCCGCGAGCTGTTTGCCGAGACGATGTGAAGGCGACGCCGGCGCCCTAGCGCGAAGGTCCTGCCATGAGCGAAGCACTGCGGCACCTGCTGGACAACAACCGCCGCTGGGCGGCGGCGACGAAAGCGCGCGAGCCCGGCTTCTTCACGCGCCTGGCGCGGCAGCAGAGCCCGCGCTACATGTGGATCGGCTGCGCCGACAGCCGCGTGCCGGCCAACGAGATCACCGGCCTCGACCCCGGTGAGGTCTTCGTGCACCGCAACGTCGCCAACGTGGTCGTGCACTCCGACCTGAACGCGCTGTCGACGATCCAGTTCGCCGTCGAGCACCTCAAGGTCGAGCACATCATGGTCGTCGGCCACCACGGCTGCGCCGGCGTGCGCGCGGCGATGCGCGGCCTGCGCGTGGGCCTGGCCGACAACTGGCTGCGCCACGTGCACGACGTGCGCCTGCGCCACCGCAAGCGCATCGACCACCTGCCCCCGGAAGAGCAGGAGAACATCCTGTGCGAGATGAACGTCATCGAGCAGGTGGGCAACGTCGCGCTGTCCACCGTGCTGCAGGACGCCTGGGCACGCGGACAGGAGGTGGCCGTGCACGGCTGGGTCTACGGCCTAGCCGACGGCCTGCTGAGGGACCTGGACGTGACGATGGACCGGCCCGAAGTGGTGGTGCCGGTCTTCTCCGCGGCCCTCAAGCGCTACCCGCGCCAGGCCGGCACCGACGCCGCCTCCTGACGGACCGACCGACCGACTCCTCGGGCGACGATGTTCCCGCAACGGCTGACCGACAGGCGCGCCTACGACATCGCGGTGGCGCTGCGCGATGGCTTCAACCGCCACTACCGCCTGTTCCGCGAAACCAGCGCCGCGGCCAAGCAGCGCTTCGAACGCGCCGACTGGCATGGCCAGCAGCGGGCGCAGCGCGAGCGCATCGAGTTCTACGACATGCGCGTCAACGAGGCGGTCGAGCGCCTGCGCAACGAGTTCGCGGTCGAGCAGCTCGGCATGGACACCTGGCAGCAGGCCAAGCTGCACTACATCGGCCTGCTGATCGACCACCACCAGCCCGAGCTTGCGGAGACCTTCTTCAACTCCGTCACTGTCAAGCTGCTGCACCGCAGCTATTTCCGCAACGACTTCATCTTCGTACGGCCGGCGGTCAGCACCGAGTACATCGAGAACGACGAGCCGGCGAGCAAGCCCACCTACCGCGCCTACTACCCGACGCGCGAGAACCTGCGCGAGACCTGGCGGCGCATCATCGACAACTTCCAGCTCGAGGTCGAGTTCGAGGACCTGGACCGCGACGCCGACAACGTGACGCAGGCGATGCTGGCCGAGCTCGGCGCCTTCCGGGCGCGCACGAACTTCCAGATCCAGGTGCTCTCGAGCCTCTTCTACCGCAACAAGGGCGCCTACCTGGTGGGCAAGATCATCAACGGCTTCGTCGAGATCCCGGTGGCGCTGCCGATCCTGCACAAGTCGCCCGAAGGAGACGCAGGCGACGCGCCGCCCGGCGGCGGCAGCAGGCTCGTCGTCGATGCGGCGCTCTTCGGCGAGGACGATCTGCTGATGATCTTCAGCTACGCGCGCGCCTACTTCATGGTCGACATGGAGGTGCCGAGCGGATACGTGCAGTTCCTGCGCAGCCTGATGCCGCGCAAGCCGCGCGCCGAGCTGTACAGCGCCATCGGGCTGCAGAAGCAGGGCAAGAACCTCTTCTACCGCGACTTCCTCTACCACCTGCGTCACAGCAGCGACAGGTTCCGCATCGCCCCGGGCATCAAGGGCATGGTGATGCTGGTGTTCGACCTGCCCTCGTTCCCTTACGTCTTCAAGGTCATCAAGGACTTCTACCCGCCGCAGAAGGAGACAACGCGCGAGCAGATCATGGGCAAGTACCTGCTCGTGAAGCAGCACGACCGCGTCGGCCGCATGGCCGACACGCTCGAGTACAGCTCGGTGGCCTTCCCGCGCCAGCGCTTCGAGGACGAACTGGTCGCCGAGCTCAAGCACTTCTGCGGCAGCCTGCTCGAGGAAGACGGCGACAGGCTCGTCATCAAGCACCTCTACATAGAGCGGCGCATGATCCCGCTCAACATCTACCTGAAGGAAGCGAGCCACGAGGGCGTGGAACACGCCGTCGTCGAATACGGCAACGCCATCAAGGACCTGGTGGCGGCCAACATCTTCCCCGGCGACATGCTGTGGAAGAACTTCGGCGTCACGCGCCACGGCAAGGTCGTCTTCTACGACTACGACGAGATCGAGTACCTCACCGACTGCAACTTCCGGCGCGTGCCGGCGGCGCATAACGACGAGGAGGAGATGAGCGGCGAGGTCTGGTACGCGGTGCGCAAAGGCGACGTGTTCCCCGAGACCTTCGGCCCCTTCCTGCTCGGCAACGAGGAAGTGCGGGAGGTCTTCATGGCGCACCATGCCGACCTGCTGGATGCCGACTTCTGGCAGGGGCACAAGGAGCGCATCCTGGCCGGCCATGTGCACGATGTGTTCCCGTACGAAGCGACCAAGCGCTTCTCGCTGCGCGTGAGGGCTGTCGCCGCGTGCGCACCCGAGGAGGCGGTGGCGAAGTGAGCTGGCGCGAGGCGCTCGAGCTGGCCAGCTTCGCCGTCACGGTGATCGGCCTGCCGTTCGCCGTGTGGGTGTTCACCATGCAGCAGCGCAAGGAGCGCGAGAACGAGGAGGAGGAGGCCTACCAGCATCTGGCCGACGCGTACAACGACTTCCTCAGGGTCGTGCTCGCCAACAGCGACCTGCAGTTGCGCACCAACAGTGCCCTGCCCGACGCCACGCAAGGGCAGAAAGAGCGCATGCTGGTCATCTTCGACATGCTGATCTCGCTCTTCGAGCGGGCCTATCTCGTGGCGCACAAGCCGGAGATGACGCACGCCGAGCAGCGCCGCTGGAACAGCTGGGACGACTACATGCGCGAATGGTGCCGCCGCGACGACTTCGCCAATGCGCTGCCGTTCCTGCTGCGTGGCGAGGACCCGGAGTTCCAGACCTACATCACGCGCGTGGCCGGCGAGGAGGGCCGCACCGTGTTCATCGCGTCGGCCTGAGGCCGACGCGGGCCAGAATGAGCTCAAACGAGCTGACGACTCGAACGACCCGACCTGAAGGAGCCCGACCATGTCACAGGATCCCATCGTCATCGTCTCCGCCGCCCGCACGCCGATCGGCGGCCTGCTCGGCGACTTCGCCGGCCTCGCGGCCTGGGAGCTGGGGGCCGTGGCCGTGAAGGCCGCGGTGGAGCGCGCCGGCGTGCCCGGCGACGCGATCGACGAGGTGCTGCTCGGCAACTGCCTGATGGCCGGCCAGGGCCAGGCGCCGGCCCGCCAGGCGATGCGCAAGGCCGGCCTGCCCGACGGCACCGGCGCCGTCACGCTGAGCAAGATGTGCGGCAGCGGCATGCGCGCGATGATGTTCGCGCACGATATGCTCGCCGCCGGCAGCGCCGACGTCATGGTGGCCGGCGGCATGGAGAGCATGACCAACGCGCCGCACCTGATGTTCGCGCGCAAGGGCGTGCGCTACGGGCACGCGCAGATCTTCGACCACATGGCCATGGACGGGCTCGAAGACGCCTACGAGCGTGGCAAGGCGATGGGCGTGTTCGCCGAGACGTGCGCGGCGAAGTACGGCTTCACGCGCGAGGCGCAGGACCAGTTCGCCATTCGCTCCACGACGCGCGCGAAGAAAGCCAACGAGGACGGCAGCTTCGACTGGGAGATGGCGCCCGTCACCTTGCAGGGCAAGGCCGGCGACACCGTGATCAAGTTCGACGAGCAGCCCTTCAAGGCCAAGCTCGACAAGATCCCGTCGCTCAAGCCCGCGTTCAAGAAGGACGGCACCATCACCGCGGCCAACGCCAGCAGCATCAGCGACGGCGCCGCGGCGCTGGTGCTGATGCGCGCGAGCACGGCCGCCAGGCGCGGGCTCTCGCCGGTGGCGCGCATCGTCAGCCACGCCGTGCACGCCCAGGCGCCGGAGTGGTTCAGCACCGCGCCGGCCGGTGCCCTCGCCAAGGCGTTGAAGAAGGCCGCGTGGCAACCGGGGCAGGTCGACCTGTGGGAGGTCAACGAGGCCTTCGCCGCCGTGACGCTGGCCGCGATGACCGAATTCAAGCTGCCGCACGAGATCGTCAACGTGCACGGCGGCGCCTGTGCGCTCGGACACCCGATCGGCGCGAGCGGCGCGCGCATCGTCGTGACGCTGCTCGGGGCGCTTCGCAAGCGCGGCGGCAAGCGCGGCGTGGCGGCGCTGTGCATCGGCGGCGGCGAGGCGACGGCGCTGGCCGTGGAGCTGCTGTGACCGCTTCCGGCGTGCTGGTCGGGCTGGGCCTGGCGGGGCCGCAGGAACTGCTGCTCTTCATGACGGCGGTGTTCGTGCTCAACGCGACGCCGGGCGTGGACCTGCTGCTCACGGTGTCGCGCACGCTGCAGGGCGGCGCGCGCGCCGGGGCGACGGCGGCGCTCGGCATCAGCACCGGCTGCGTCGTGCACGCGCTGGCAGCGGCGTTCGGGTTGGCGGCGCTGCTGGCCGTCTCCTCGGCGGCCTTCGCGGCGATCAAGTGGCTGGGCGCGGCCTACCTGCTCTGGCTCGCCTGGGGCATGGCACGCACGGCCTGGCGCGGCGCCGCGGGCTCGGCAGCGCCGGCCGCGTCGAAGAGCGTCAGCGCCTGGGTTGACTATCGCACCGGCCTCGTGACCAACGTGCTCAACCCGAAGGTAGCGTTGTTCTTCCTCGCCTTCCTGCCGCAGTTCATCGCCGCCGCGACACCCGACAAGACGCTGGCCTTCCTCGGGCTCGGCGTCATCTTCGTCGTGCAGGGCACGCTCTTCCTGCTGGCGGTGGTGGCGCTGGCCGCGCGGCTGCGCCGGTTGCCCTCGTCGCCGCGGGCGGCGCGATGGCTGCACGGCGTCGGCGCCGTCCTGTTCGCGGCGCTCGCGCTGCGGCTGGCCAGCGCCCGGGCGGCCACCTGAGACACGCATGCACAAGCCACTGACGGGAGTGCGATGAACGCGCTGCGGCTGATGCTCCGCCTGGCATGGTGGACCTTGCTCCTGCTGCTGGCGGCGCTCGCGCTGCTGATCGCGGCGTGGTTGCCCTTCAACCTGCAGGACGTGGCGCCGAAGACGCGCCCGGCCGAGCTGCAGCTGCCGGCCGCCCGCGTGCCCGACGAGCGCAATGCCGCCTACGCCGTGGCCGGCCTGCTGGCCGAGGCCGGGCGCGATCCGGCGGCCGCCGGGCGCACCGTGTGGGCGGCGCACAGGTCGTGGAGCGCCCTGCCGCCGGCACAGCGCGCCCCGGCCGCCGCGGGGCGCGATGCCGGCGTCAACGCCGCCATGGGCAAGACGCTGTCGGCGCCCAAGGGGGCACCGCTGAACTGCGACGGCCAGCGCGCCACCTGTGATGCCGATTGGCTTGCCGCCGGCGACGCGCTCGCCCGGCAGCGTGCCGGCTATGGTGCGATCGGCGAGCGCTGCGACAAGCTGATCGAAGGGGCCTTCGAGTTCGAGGAGCTGCTGCCGCCGGGCCGCGGCGTCGACGCGCCGATCATGCCGTGGACGCCGGCGGTTGATTGCTCACGCTGGTTCCGAAGCGGCGCCATGGCGGCGCTGGCGCGGGGCCGGCGCGAAGAAGCGCTCGTGCAGCTGCGTCGCGCCGACCGCCTGCACCGCGAGCTCTGGGACGGCGCGCGCACGCTCATCGGCCACATGGTCGCAACGCGGCTGGCCCGCAACACCTACAACTCGATGGCGGCGGCGGCGATCCGCGATCCCGCGCTCGCCGAGGCCATGGCGCCCTGGCTCTCGGCGCCGCTGGACACCAGGGCCGGCGCACGGCGCTGGATGGTCCACGAGGCGAACTTCCAGCGCGGGCTGGTCGACGAGGTCGGTCCCTCGGTCGGCGCGGCCCTCGCGATGTCCGAGAGCCCGCTGGCGCCGCTGGGCACGGGCCCGGGGGCCGAGGTGGTCGCGTGGCTCGGTAGCCGCGGCATCGGCTTCCATGCCGAGCGTACGCGCCAGCGCATCGACGAGGCCTGGATGCGCAGGATCGGCACGCTCGAGTACGTGTGGCCCGCCGTGCTGGCCGGCGTGCAGGTGGAGCAGCAGGCTCGGCGCCAGCTCGGGCCCGCAGGGCGCGTGAAGTGGCGCAACACGTTCGGTGAGGCCGTCATCGAGGCTTCCGAAGGTGCCCTGGGCGGCTACCTCGCCCGCCATGCCGACCACGAACTGCATCGCGAGGCGACGGCGCTCGTGCTCGCCCTGCAACGCCAGCGCGTGGCGCCCGCGCAGCGCGCGCAGGCGGCACGCAAGCTGCCCGGCGTGAGCGACCTGCTCAAGGAGCGCATGAGCTGGTCGGCCGACGGCAACGCGCTCAGCGTGCGCGCCTGGCAGTCGGAGGGCTTTGGGTACGACCCTCGCCGCGACGCGATCTCGTTCACCTGGCCCTGAACACCGGCCCTCGCGCACGCATCCACGGACGGCATCTCATGCTCCTCTCACCCGACCACCTCGCCGTGCAGGACGCCGTGCGTGCCTTCGTGCAGGCCGAGATCGCGCCGCACGCGGCGGCCTGGGACAAGAGCCATCACTTCCCCGCCGCGCAGTTGCACGGGCTGGCGGCGCTGGGCTGCTACGGCGTGGCCGTGCCCGCCGAATACGACGGTGCCGGGCTCGACTACCTGGCGCTCGCCGTCATCCTCGAGGAGATCGCCGCCGGCGACGGCGCCACGAGCACGGTGGTGAGCGTCAACAACTGCCCCGTATGCAGCATCCTGATGGCCTTCGGCAACGAGGACCAGAAAGAGCGCTTCCTGAAGCCGCTGGCGCGCGGCGAGATGCTCGGCGCCTTCTGCCTCACCGAGCCGCACGTCGGCTCCGAGGCCGGTGGCCTGAAGACGACGGCGCGGCTGGACGGCGACCACTACGTGCTGGACGGCGTCAAGCAGTTCATCACCAGCGGCAAGAACGGCGACGTGGCGATCGTCATGGCCATCACTGACAAGACAGCCGGCAAGAAGGG
This sequence comes from Burkholderiales bacterium, assembly GCA_016223165.1. Lineage (GTDB taxonomy): Bacteria > Pseudomonadota > Gammaproteobacteria > Burkholderiales > Burkholderiaceae_C > Rubrivivax. The sequence goes on along the minus strand of JACRPO010000008.1, from coordinate 311,572 downwards.
TATCAGCGCTTTCATCGTGCCCACCTCGACGCCGGGCTACAAGGTGACGCGGATCGAGGACAAGATGGGCCAGCACGCCAGCGACACGGCGCAGGTTCTGTTCGAGAACTGCCGCGTGCCGCTGTCCAACCGCCTGGCCGACGAGGGCATGGGCCTGAAGATCGCGCTGTCGGGCCTGGAGGGCGGGCGCATCGGCATCGCCAGCCAGAGCGTCGGCATGGCGCGCGCCGCGTTCGAGGCGGCGCTGGCCTACAGCAAGGAGCGGCAGAGCTTCGGCCAGCGCATCTTCGAGCACCAGGCCGTGCAGTTCAAGCTCGCCGAGATGGCCACGCAGATCGAGGCCGCTCGCCAGCTCATCTGGCATGCGGCGTCATTGAAGGACGCCGGCCGGCCCTGCCTGAAGGAGGCGGCGATGGCCAAGCTCAACGCCAGCGAGATGGCCGAACGCGTGTGCTCGGCCGCGATCCAGGTCTTCGGCGGCTACGGCTACGTGAGCGACTTCCCCGTCGAGCGCATCTACCGCGACGTGCGCGTGACGCAGATCTACGAGGGGACGAGCGAGGTGCAGAAGATCCTGATCGGGCGCGCGCTGGCTTGATCCAGGCGGTGAGGCTGCCTGCCGTCCCGGCGGCTACACCAGCACTTCGACGCAGTTCGGATGCCCGAGGAAATTCTGCGGGCTCGAGCTGGCACCATAGGCGCCCGACTGGAAGACCACCGCCAGGTCGCCGACCTCGGACACCGGCAGCTCCATGCGATCGGCGAGGATGTCCAGCGGCGTGCACAGCGGCCCGACCAGCGAGGCCGTCTCGGTGGCGGCCTGGCCGACGCGGTTGCCGATCGTGACGGGGTAGTTCTTGCGCACCACCTGACCGAAGTTGCCCGAGGCGGCAAGATGGTGGTGCAGCCCGCCGTCGGCGACGAGGAACACCTGTCCGCGTGACACCTTGCGGTCGACGATGCGCGTGACGTAGATCCCCGCCTCGCCGACGAAGTAGCGGCCCAGCTCGATGACGAAGCTCGCCTGCGGCATCTCGTCGCGAGCGCGCTGGCGCAGCATGGCGAGGTTCTCGCCAATCGGTGCCAGGTCCAGCCGCGCATCGCCCGGGAAGTAGGGGATGCCGAAGCCGCCGCCGAGGTTGAGGAAGCGGATCGTGAGGTTCGACTCGGAAGCCAGGCGCAACGCCAGCTCGTAGCTCTTGCGCTGTGCCTCGCAGATGCTCTCGGCGCGCAGGTTCTGCGAGCCCGAGTAGAGGTGGAAGCCTTCGAACGAGAGGCGGTCGGAACCCGCCTGCGCGATGCGCGCCAGCATCTCGGGCACGATCTCGACATCGACGCCGAACTGCTTGGGCCCGCCACCCATCCTCATGCCCGAGCCCTTGAGCTCGAAGTCGGGGTTGACGCGCACGGCCACGCGCGCCGGCAGCCCGAGTTCGCGCGACGCGGCTGCGAGAACCGGCAATTCGCGCATCGACTCGACGTTGACGAGCACGCGCGCGGCCACGGCCTGGTGCAGCTCGGCGTCGCGCTTGCCGGGGCCGGCGAAGCTCACCTCGGCCGGGTCGGCGCCGGCATCGAGCGCGATCTTCAGCTCGCCCGCGGAGGCGACATCGATGCCGTCGACGAGACCGGCCATCAGGCCCACCAGCGCCGGCATCGGGTTGGCCTTCATCGCGTAGTGCAGCTTGATGCCATCCTTGCCGTCCTTGCCGTCCTTGCCGTTCGGCAGCGCGGCGCGCAGCTCGGCGACGCGCGCGCGCAGCAGGCCGCGGTCGTAGGCGAAGAATGGCGTGCGGCCGACGCGCGCGGCGAGCTGGCTGAGCTTCATGCCGCCGACGATCAACTCGCCGTCCTGCACGGCGAACTGGTTCATCGGCGCGTGCACCGGCCGCGCCTGAGGGGCATGAGGGCTCTGCGTCATGCGCGTGCCGCCTCTGCGGTTGGCTCGGTCCTGGACGGGCCGACGGCGGGCGCTTCACTGTCGCGCCGCTCGAGCCATTGCGTGGCGAGCAGCTTGCGGTCGATCTTGCCGTTGGGGTTGCGCGGCAGCGGTCCGTGCATGGCCTGCAGGCCGTGCGGCACCATGTAGGCGGGCATCAGGCGCTTGCACTCGGTGAGAAGCCTGGCCGTGTCCAGCGCGGCGCTGCCGTCGGGGGCGGTGGCGATGACCTGGATGGCGTGGCCGAGGCTCGGGTGATCGACGCCGAAGGCGACGCACTCGCCCACCAGCTTGGTGCCGTAGAGGACCTCCTCGACCTCGGTCGGGCTGACCCGGTAGCCCGAGGTCTTCATCATCTCGTCGCGACGGCCGATGAAATACAGGTAGCCCTCGGCGTCGCGCCGCACCGTATCGCCCGAGAAGACGGCGATCTCGGGCAGCACGAGCCCGCCCTCTTCCTCTGAGGGCCGCCCGCCGATGCCGGCGGGAAGGGGCCTGTAGCGCTCGGCCGTCTTCTCGGCGTCGCCCCAGTAGCCGAGGCCGACGAGGGCGCCGCGGTGCACGAGCTCGCCCGGCTCGTCGGGCGCGCACTCGGTGCCGTCCTCGCGCAGCACGAGGATCTCGGCGTTCGGGATCGCACGGCCGATGCTGTCGGGGCGCCGGTCCACCTCCTCGGGCGGCAGGTAGGTGGACCGGAAGGCCTCGGTGAGGCCGTACATGAGGAAAGGCCTGGCCGAGGGCGCACGCAGGCGCAGCGCATTCAGCGTCTCGCGCGGCATGCGCCCGCCGGTGTTGGCGAAGTAGCGCAGGTGGCCGTCGATGGCCTTGGGCCAGTCGAGGGCGGTGAGCTGGATGTACAGCGGTGGCACGGCGGTGAGGCCGGTGACTTTCTCGCGCTCCATCGCCTTCAGCACGTCGCGCGGCAGCAGGTAGTTGAGCAACACCACGCGGGCGCCGCTGTGGAAGGCAGTCGTGAGCTGGCTGAAGCCGGCGTCGAACGACAGCGGCAGGGCGGCGAGCAGCGTGTCGCCGGCATGGTTGCCGAGGTAGCCTGCCACGCTCTTGGCACCGGCGACCATGTTGCGGTGCGACAGCACCACGCCTTTGGGCCGTCCAGTGCTGCCGCTCGTGTAGAGGATGGCGAGCATGTCGGTGTCGATGACGCGGTGCGGCGGGCGCGCCGGCGCGTCGACGAAGTCCTGCCAGCGTGTCGTCGTCCAGGCCGCGGTCGCCGAGGCGCTCTCGATCTCGCCACCGGTGACGACGACATGCCGCAGCTGCGGGCATGACGCCAGCACCGGCTGCAGCAGCGCCAGGCGGTCGGGCGAGGTCACGAGCAGGCGCACGCCGCAGTCGCGCAGGATGTAGCCCACCTGGTCGGGCTTGAGCAGCGGGTTCAGCGGCACGAAGACCGTGCCCGCCGCCGCACTGCCGAAGCAGGTGGCGACCATCTCCGGGCGCTTCTCCAGGTACACCGCGACGCGCTCGGCGCGCTGCAGGCCGAGCGCCACCAGGCCGCGGGCGACGGCTTCGACCAGCGCCTGCAGCGAGCCGTAGTCGAGGTGCTGGTTGCCGTGCGTGAGCGCGACGGCCTCGGGCTTGCGCCCGGCGGCCACGCGCACGAGGTCGGAAAGCAGACTGGAGTCGTTCACGGGCGCGGCAGGTGTGTGGACAAACCCGAAGTGTCGTGCAAGCCCTCGGCGCGAGGGCTGGGGCCCGGCAGGAGCGGTGCCACAAAGTGGCCTGCGGCGTGAGGTTGTTCGGCACCGGGCCGCCCTCGGCGCGGGCACGCCGCTGTGGCGCGTGGGAAGCGCGCAAACCTGCCGCAACGGACGATCGCCGCCCCCTTAGACTCGACGGCGCTCGGTGAGGGGCAGGCCTGTCGCCGCGCGTTGCCGGCGTGCCGCCGCTCATGTCCGCAAGCTCCTCCGGCCCACGATGGTTACAGCGCCGTTTCGATTCCTCCGGGTTCTACCAGCCGCCCTCTGGCTCGCGCTGACGGCGCAGGTGGCCACGGCCCAGCCGACGAACATGACGCCCGGCGAGGTGGCCCTGACGCACCCCGTTTGCGAAGACGCCCAGGGCATGCCTGCCGGCTGGGTGCAGCACTTCCGGCATTCGCCGCGCGCCCCCTACTGGGAAGGCGTGATGGGCAAGACATTCTGGGCCGTGCACCACTACTGCTGGGCGCTGATCCACCTGCAGCGCGCGGCCCGGCCGGGCCTGCCGAAGCAGGACCGCGACCACATGATCCGTGTCGCGATCCGTGACTTCTACTACGTCGTCAACGAAGCCAAGCGCAACGGCGAGGATCAGTTCGTGCTGCTGCCCGAGCTCTTCTATCGCGCGGGCGAGGCCTACATCCTGCTGAAGGAATACCCGGAGGCCATCGTCGAGTTCGAACGCTCGCGGCAGGCCAAGGCGGACTACTGGCCGCCCTACGTGGCGCAGGCGCAGCTGCATGCAAAGCTCGGCATGCGTGCACAGGCTCGCGACCTGCTCGATGCCGGCCTCAAGGTGATGCCGGGCGAGCCCGCCCTGCTCGAGGCCATGAAGAAGCTGGGCAGCGCCGGCGCCGACACGCGCGCGTCACCTGGCGGCGCGCCGCGCACCCATGCCGCGGGCTCGTCCGCAGCGGCCACGCCGCGCTAGCGCGGCCCGGGAGAACCCGATTTGAATTCCGTCCGGAGGTCGGTCTGGCTGACCTTCGCCGACAGCTACGTCGGCCTCGTACTGCAGGTCGCGAGCACGATGATCATCGCGCGCATCCTCACGCCGCAGGAGATCGGCGTGTTCGCGATTGCCGCGGTGTTCTCGACGCTGGCGAGCATGTTCCGCGATTTCGGCGTCGCCGAGTACCTGATCCAGGAGCGCGAACTCACGAGCGACAAGATCGCCGCGGCACTGGCCCTGAACATCGCCGTCTCGTGGGCGATGGCGGCGGCGATGTTCTTCGGCGCCCCGGTGGTGGCGCACTTCTACGGCTACCCGGGCGTGCAGCAGGTGATGCACGTGCAGGCCATCGGCTTCCTGCTCGTGCCCTTCGGCGCCGTGACCATGGCCTGGTTCCGGCGCGAGCTCGACTTCCGCCCGGTCATGATCTGCAACGTGGCGGGCAACGTCACCGCCTTCGGCACCTCGGTGGCGATGGCGCTCGCCGGCTGGGGCACGATGGCTCTCGCCTGGTCGACGGTGGCGGCCATCGCCGTGACGGTGGCGCTCTCGGTGGGCTTCAGGCCGCAGAGCTTTCCGCGCTGGCCCTCGCTGCGCGGCATGTCGGCGGTGTTCCACTTCAGCAAGTTCGTGAGCCTGATGTACATCGTCAGCCAGGTGGCCAAAGGGCTGCCGGAGATGATCATCGGGCGCGCGCTCGGTGCCGTCGAGGTGGCGATGTTCAGCCGGGGCAACGGCCTGGTGGAGATGTTCAACCGGCTGGTCATGCGCTCGGTCTTCACCGTCTGCATGCCCTACCTCGCCAAGGCCGACCGCGAGGAGGGGGCCATCGCCCCGGCCTACGTGCGCAGCGTTTCCTATCTCACGGCGGTGGGCTGGCCCTTCGTCACCTTCGTCGGCATTGCCGCCTACTCGGCCATCCAGATCGTCTACGGCCCGCAGTGGGACGCCGCGGTGCCGATCGCGCAGGTGCTGTGCGTCGCCTGCGCCGTCGAGATGGTGCACTGCCTGTCGCGCGAGGCGCTCCTGACGCGCGGCCTGGCCAAGGAAGCCAACAACCTGCAGGCCGTGCTCGCCGCGCTGCTCGCGGCCGGGCTGCTCGTCGGGGTGCCGTTCGGCCTCCTCGGTGCCGCCTGGGGGGCCACGGCCTATTCGGTCGGCGGCATGCTCGTGTCGCAGTGGTTCCTGTCGCGACACGTCGGGCTGAAGGCAGCCGACCTGATCAGGGGCTGCCTGCCCAGCCTGGCACTGACGGTGCTGACCGCGAGCCCCGTGGCGTTGTGGGCGGCCGTGCAGGGGGTGGGCCGGCACAACTACGTGGTCTTCGGCGTCGGCGGCGGCCTGCTCACGGTGGCGGCCTGGCTGGTGGGGATCCACCTGCTGCGCCATCCCCTGGTGGCCGAACTCGAGCCCATCAAGCGCCGGCTGCTCTCCCTCAAGCCCTCGACATGATCTCGACCTGAGTGCCGCAGGGGGCATGGGCGCGCGCCGCGACTAAAATCACGAGCTTCGGCCGAAATCGGCCATGCCCCGCCTGAACCGCCGGCACCGTCGACGGTGCGGCCAAGGACACCAGCCGTGATCATCTCTCCCGCCTACGCCCAGGCCGCCAGCGGCGGCGCCGAATCCTCGCTCGTCAGCCTGCTGCCGCTGGTGCTGATGTTCGTGGTCCTGTACTTCATCATGATCCGCCCGCAGATGAAGAAGCAGAAGGAACACAAGGCGATGGTCGAGGCGATCGCCAAGGGCGACGAGGTGGTCATCGCAGGTGGGGTGCTCGGGCGCGTGGCCAAGCTGGGCGACAGCTATCTGCACGTCGAGGTGGCCAACGGCGTCGAGCTGCAGGTGCAGCGGGCGTCGGTGATCCAGGTGCTGCCCAAGGGCACGTTCAAGTGACGCGCCTGGGCGGCCGGCCGGTCGGCCGGCGTGCCGGCGGCCGCGGGGGGCATGCCGGAGCCGCCGGGCAAGGGTCGACGGTTGCGACGAGGAAAGCCGCATGAACCGCTACCCCTGGTGGAAGTACACGATCCTTGCCATCGCGCTGGTGGTGGGCCTGCTCTTCACGCTGCCCAACTTCTTCGGGGAGGCGCCGGCGGTGCAGGTGAGCAGCGGCAAGGCCACCGTGAAGGTCGATGCCTCGAGCGTCGAGCGCGTGACGCAGGTGCTCACGCAGGCCGGCGTGACGGCCGACTTCGTGCAGTTCGACGGCACCTCGGTGCGCGCACGCTTCACCGACACCGACGCGCAGATCAAGGCCAAGGACGCCCTCGCCAAGGCGCTCAATCCCGACCCGTCCGACGCGCGCTATATCGTCGCGCTGAACCTGCTCTCGCGCTCGCCGGCCTGGCTGGCCCGCATGCGAGCGCTGCCCATGTACCTGGGCCTGGACCTGCGCGGCGGCGTGCACTTCCTGATGCAGGTGGACATGCGCGCCGCGCTCAAGCAGGCGGTCGATACCTACGCCAGCGATGCGCGCAACGCGCTGCGCGAGAAGCGCCTGCGCTTCTCGGGCATCACGCGCGAGCCGGCGGGCCTGACGGTGGGCTTCCCAGACTCCGCGGCCGCCGAGGCGGGGCGTGCCATCCTCGCCGACCGGCTGCCGTCGGTGCAGTGGACGACCGAGAGCGCCGGTGAGGGCAGCTCGGTGCGGCTGGTCGGCCGGCTCGCCCAGCCGGCCATCAACGAGATCCAGTCGCAGGCGCTGAAGCAGAACATCGAGACGCTGCACAAGCGCGTCAACGAGCTCGGTGTCGCCGAGCCGGTGATCCAGCAGCAGGGGGCCGACCGCGTCGTCGTGCAGCTGCCCGGCGTGCAGGACACGGCGCGCGCCAAGGACATCATCGGCCGCACGGCGACGCTGCAGATCCGGCTGGTGGAGAGCGACACCGCCAGCGCCGCCGAGGTCGTGCCGACGCGCGAGCGAGACGGCAGCACGCGCCAGGTCGGCCTCAAGCGCGAAGTGGTGGCCACCGGCGACCAGCTGAAGAACGCCTCGGCGACGATCGACAAGGACCAGCGCCCGGCGGTCAGTGTGCGGCTGGACGATGTCGGCGGCCGCGCGATGCGCGCCGTCACGCGCGACAACCTGGGCAAGCTGATGGCCATCGTGCTCTACGAGAAGGGCAAGGGCGAGGCCATCTCGGTGGCGACGATCCAGGGCGAGTTCGGCAGCGACTTCCAGATCACCGGCAGCTTCACGCCGCAGGAGACGGCCGATCTGGCGCTGCTCACGCGTGCCGGCTCGCTGGCCGCGCCGATGGAGATCATCGAAGAGCGCACGATCGGCCCGAGCCTGGGGGCCGAGAACATCGCCAAGGGCTTCGACAGCGTCAGCTACGGCTTCGCGGCGATCGCCGTCTTCATGTGCGTGTACTACCTGCTGTTCGGCGTCTTCAGCACGCTGGCGCTGGCCTTCAACCTGCTGCTGCTGGTGGCGGTGCTGTCGATGCTGCAGGCGACGCTGACGCTGCCGGGCATCGCGGCCATCGCGCTGACGCTCGGCATGGCCATCGACGCCAACGTGCTCATCAACGAACGCGTGCGCGAGGAGCTGCGCGGCGGCGCGCCGCCGCAGCAGGCCATCCACACGGGCTACGAACGCGCCTGGGGCACCATTCTCGACTCCAACATCACGACGCTCATCGCCGGCATGGCGCTGCTCGCCTTCGGCTCGGGTCCGGTGCGCGGGTTCGCGGTCGTGCACTGCTTGGGCATCCTGACCTCGATGTTCTCGGCCGTGATGTTCTCGCGCGGCCTCGTGAACTTCTGGTACGGCCGGCAGAAGCGGCTGAAGGGCGTCTCGATCGGGCAGGTCTGGCGCCCCGATGGCGGCAGCGGCACCAAGCCGCTGGCGGAGTCGTGATCCGCGCCGCCAGCCGCGGCCGCGGCGCGCACAAGAAGGCCGGCAAGGCCGAGGGGGCTTGATCGATGGAGTTCTTCCGCATCCGCAAGGACATCCCGTTCATGCGCCACGCGCTGGTGCTGAACGTCGTTTCCTTCATCACCTTCGGGTTGGCGGTGTTCTTTCTCGCCACGCGCGGGTTGCACCTGTCGATCGAATTCACCGGCGGCACACTGATGGAGGTGGGGTACGCGCAGCCGGCGGACATCGCCCGCACGCGCGCTGCGGTGGAAACGCTCAACCTGGGCGAAGTGCAGGTGCAGAACTTCGGCACTTCGCGCGACGTGCTGATCCGCCTGCCCGTGCGCAGCCAGGGCGAAGGTGGCGTGAAGGGAGCCGACCTGGCCGCGCAGGCCTTCGCCGCGTTGTGCGCAGCCGAGCAGGGCCGGGCGAGCACTCGCCAGTACACGACGCCGCAGGGCGAACAGGTGAGCCGCCCATCGTGCAACAGGGCCGATGGCAGCGAGCCGCTCAAGCTTCAGCGCACCGAATTCGTCGGCCCCTCGGTGGGCGCCGAGCTGGCCCGCGACGGCGCGCTCGCGCTGGCCGTGACGGTGCTCGGGATCATGGTCTACCTGGCCTTCCGCTTCGAGTGGAAGTTCTCGGTGGCGGGCATCGTGGCCAACCTGCACGACGTGGTCATCATCCTCGGCTTCTTCGCCTTCTTCCAGTGGGAGTTCTCGCTGGCGGTGCTGGCCGCCATCCTGGCCGTGCTGGGCTACTCCGTGAACGAGTCGGTGGTCATCTTCGACCGCGTGCGCGAGACGTTCCGCCGCATGCGCAAGATGAACACGCACGAGGTCATCGACCATGCCATCACGAGCACGATCAGCCGCACCGTCATCACGCACGGCAGCACGCAGATGATGGTGCTGTCGATGCTCGTCTTCGGCGGCCCGACGCTGCACTACTTCGCCGTCGCACTGACCATCGGCATCCTGTTCGGCATCTACTCGTCGATCTTCGTCGCCGCCGGCATTGCGATGTGGCTGGGCGTCAAGCGCGAAGACCTCGTCAAGGCGGGGGCCCGCGAGCACGACCCGGGCGACCCGAACGCCGGGGCCGTGGTGTAGAGTGGACCAAAGAACCTCCTAGACACGCAGCCGTCATGCCGCCCACCGCCTCGCACGAAGCCCTGGCCGGACAGGCGCGGCGACGGTATGTCGAGGAACTCGTCAAGGGCCTCGTGCACGTCGTGCAGGCGAGCATCGACGGCGCCCGCATCCTCTTCGACAAGCCCTGCGAGCATGCCGTCTTCATGCGCCGGCGCGAGCTCGTGCAGACGCTCGGCAACAACGCGCAGACCTGGCATCGCGGCATCGTCGGCGGCCTCCGGCAGGCGATCGGCCAGTCGGCCACGCGCGGCAGCGAGTTGTCACTCGCCGGCATCAAGCGCGACGACCTGACGCTGGTCAGCGACGACACGATCGAGCGCGAGATCATCACCTCGCGCCTGGCGCTGGCGATCATGGACCGCGCGTCGTGGGAGTTCGCCGACCTGCGCTCGCGCGTCGCCCACCTCGAGGGTCGCTCCGAGATCGACGCGCACGACGTCATGCGCGCGCACGTGCTGGCGCGCATCGTCTTCGAGGCCTGGCGCTCCGCCGGGCTCTCGCTCGAGAGCTGGCGCGAGCTGCAGGCCGTGCTGCACGAGGAATTCGCGCTGCTCGTCGAGGAGTCGTACCACGAGACCAACCGCTGGCTGGTCGAGCAGCGCGTGCTGCCCGAGGTGGACCTGCGCCCGTTCATCCGGCGCTCGCGCACGCACCCGAACTCCGGGCTCGGCTGGATGGGCGGCCATTCGCAGCACGACAGCGAGAACCTGGGCCTGGGCGTCGGACCGACCGTTCCCGGCGGGCCCTACACCGCCCCGGGTGGCTACGGCCGGGGGTACGGCGGGCATCGCGACGTCGGCGAGGAGACGCGCCTGATGACGCGCGCCGCGCCGCTGGCGCGCAACCGCGAGCACGCCGAGGCCGTGCTCGGGCGGCTGAACCGCCTCGTGGCGCGGCACGTGCCCGAGTTCGCGGGCGGCTATGGGGGTGGCGGTGGGGGTGGCGGCGGGCCGCCGGTCGAGCGCGCGGTTTCGGCGGCGCTCGAACGCGCCATCGACACGGCGGCGCAGGGCATCCGGCATCGCCTGCAGCCCACCGTCTACCAGGGCCGGGAAGAAGTCGTCGTCACCACGCCGGCGCTGCTCGAGGAACTGCACCACCGCAAGCAGGCTCTGAAGAAGGCGGCGGCCACACCCGAGGAGCGCGCCACCATCGAGATCGTGGCGCTGCTGTTCCAGAGCATCCTCACCGAAGACCGCATCCCGGCGGCGATCCGTGTCTGGTTCGCGCGGCTGCAGATGCCGGTGCTGCGTGTCGCCGTCGCCGAGCCCGACTTCTTCGCCACCGTCGACCACCCCGCGCGGCGCCTGATCGACCGCATGGGCGCTTGCGTCATGGGCTTCGACAGCGGTGCCGGCGGTCCGGGCGTCGGCGAGGCGCTCGAGCGCGAGATCAAGCGCATCGTGCAGGTCGTCGAGGCGTATCCCGATACCGGGCGGCGCGTCTTCCAGACCGTGCTCACCGAATTCGAGAAGTGGCTCGAGCACTACTTCAAGAACGAGAACGAGGCGACCAAGAAGGGCGTCTCGCTGGCCCAGCAGGTCGAGCAGCGCGAGACGCTGGCCATCCAATACACGATCGAGCTGCGCCGCATGCTCAACGAGATGCCGGTGCAGGAGGGCGTGCGCCAGTTCCTCTTCCACGTCTGGGCCGACGTGCTCGCCACCACCGCCGTGCGCTACACGGCGCAGGGCGAGCAGACCAAGGCCATGAAGCGCGCCGCCGCCGACCTCATCTGGAGCGCCAGCGCCAAGGTCACGCGCGAGGAGCGCGCCGAGGTCATCCGCCGCCTGCCGCCGCTGCTGAAGGCGCTGCGCGAAGGCATGGCCGCGGCCGGCATGGACCAGCCGAAGCAGGACGAGCAGATCCAGCAGCTGAACAATTCGCTCGCCGCCGCCTTCACGGCCAAGGCTGCCGTCATCCCGGACGAGAACCTGCGCGAGATGACCGAGCGCCTCGAATCCCTCGAGGAACTGCTGCCCGACGTGGAGAACCTGGAGATCGACGAGTCGATGGTGCTCGACCTCTCCGGCCACCAGAGCAGCGAACTCGAAGTGGTGCTGGAGGGCGGCTCGATGCCCACGCCGGCGATGATCGCCTGGGCGCGCGAGCTGCAGGTGGGCAGCTGGTACATGCTGGACCGCAACGGTCGCACCGAGGCCGTGCAGCTGGCCTGGCACGGCATGCGCAAGCAGTTGTCGCTCTTCGTCACGCCGCAGGGGCGCTGCGTGCTGTTCCAGCAGCACCGGCTCGCGAGTTACCTGCAGGCCGGCCTCATCGTGCCGGCGCAGGACGAGTCGCTGACGGTACGCGCCACGCGCAGCGCGCTGGCCAAGCTCGACGTCGACGTCTCGCGCCTGCTGCACTGAGCGTCCGCAGACGCGCGCCGAGGCGCACCTGGGAGGCGCCTAACGCCCCGCCGATCAGTGGATCAGGCGGTCCTCGTCATCGACGAAGAGCTCGTCGAGGATGAGGGCGTCGGGCTCCTCGCCCAGGCTCCAGAAGACCATCAGCACGATGATCTTGAGGTCCTCGAGATCCATCGCCCCGCCGCCCACGGCCATGGCACGGTCGATGACCATCTCGCGCATGGCGGCCGGCAGCACGCCCGAGGACTCGAGGAACGACAGGAAGTTGATCGACGCGTCGCCCAGGGTTTCGCGCTCGGCCGCGGTGTAGATGCGGTGACTGCCCGGCGACTGCGCCAGGGCATGCGACTCGGCCGAATCGGCCAGCCCGTCGAGCCAGCGCAGCGCTTCCTGGATCTCTTCGCTCTCGAAGCCCACGGCGCTCAGCTTGCGGCGAAGCTGCTGCTCGTCCGGACAGGCGTCCGGGCGCCAGTAGTTCTCGTAGAGAAAAACGAGCACGTCGAACATGCGATCCACTATACCCGAGCGAACTGAGCCGGCGGTGAGGCGTCCGTCGCTCGATCGGCGAGCCGTGGGGGGTGGCATGGCAAGCCGCTCCAGCCCCTCGGGGGTTCTCGGGTGGCGCCGCGGTTGCCGCGGGGTTTCAGGGCTGATCAGGCGGCGGCGCGACGCTGGTACAGCCCGCCCGGCAGCCGCGCCACCTTGCCCTGAAGCTCCAGCTCCAGCAGCCCTGCCGCCAGCTCGGCCGTGGGCCAGCCCGTGCGCGCCTGCAGCGCGTCGAGCGTGGCGGGGTCGTGGCCGAGCGCGCGCAGGACCGGGCCGGTGGCCGCATCGTCGACGCTGTCGGCATCGTCCGCCTCGTCGCCCTCCATTCCGGGCACGGCCACTGCGGGATCGGCCAGACGCAGTTCCTCGAGAATGTCAGTGGCCACTTCGACGAGCTTGGCGCCTTGCCGGATGAGGGCGTGGCAACCCTTGGACTGCGGCGAGTGGATCGAGCCCGGGATCGCGAAGACCTCGCGACCCGCCTCCGTGGCCAGCCGGGCGGTGATCAGCGAACCCGAGCGCAGGGCTGCTTCGACGACCAGCGTCCCGAGCGACAGGCCGGCGATGATCCGGTTGCGGCGCGGGAAGTTCTCCTTCAGCGGCGGCGTTCCCGGCGCGTATTCGCTGATCACTGCTCCGCCCTGGTCGACGATGCGCGCGGCAAGGCGGGCGTTCTGGCTTGGGTAGGGGTCGTCGAGCCCGGCCCCGAGCACGGCCACGGTTCCCCCCTCGCCGAGCAGGGCCCCTTCGTGCGCGGCCGCGTCGATGCCGCGCGCCAGCCCGGAGACCACGACGAGCCCCTCGCGGCTCAGGGCGGCGGCAAAGGCGCGCGCGTTCTCCTCGCCCTGCGTGGTCGGGTGGCGGGTACCGACGATGGCCACCGAGCGCGCGGCGAGCCGGTGCACGGCGCCCTGCGCGAACAGCAGCGCCGGCGGATCGGCGGTCTGCAGCAGCAGCGGCGGGTAGTCGGCGTCGCCGAGCGTGATGAAGCGGCGCATGGCGCCGCCGCTCAGCCACCCCTCGCATCGGCGCAGGCGGTTAGCGAACCCTTCCGGCGCCGGGCCGGCGATCGCCGCGGCCAGCGCCGGCGTCACCAGGCCACGCAGTGAAGAGGGCGGCGCACGCAGCACCGCCTCGGGCGATCCGAAGGCGGCCAGCAACTGGCGCGCGTGCGTCGGGCCGAGCTTCGGCGTCTCGAGCAGCCTGAACCAGGCCTCGAATTCGCCGCTGCCCGTCATCGCGGCACCTGGGCCGGACAGCGACGATCGGCGGCGAATGGCCGGCGACTCAGAGGCTGAGAGTTTTTCGAGCGTGCCCGAGCAGCGCGCCAGAAGGTGTCCGATCTAGGCGCGAATGAGAGCCATAGCGCGGGCCACGGCGAACATTCGTAACGACGAGCGGACGCCTTTCGGCGTGATGAGCGGGCATGATCGAAAGATTCTCAGCCTCTCAGGGATGCGTGAACCGGTCGCCGGCCTGCACCGGATCCTGCACGTTCAGGATGAGCGCGTAAGACACGCGCTCGAAGGTGCGAAAGACGAAGAGCAGCCCGTGCCGCTCGTCGGGCAGGCGCATCGGCGTGCGCTGCCCCGGCGTCGTCGTATCGACGGCATCGGTGCCGGCGCGCCACAGGGCCAGCACATGGCCGCGCTCGAGGCCGTCGCGCGTGCCGCGGTTGAGCGAGACCACCTGGTTCTGTCCGGCCTTCAGGCCGTCGCCGTAGATGGACACGATGCGCCCATCGACCGGTTTGCCCGGAGCGCGCGGCACGTAGGCCACGAGTTCCTGCTGCGGCACCGGCGAGAGGCGGTCGCCCACGCCGGCCTCGAGCCGATTGGTCGTGACGCGAAACGTCGCCGGCACCACGACTCCGCCGCCCTTGCCGCCGGCGGCCACCGGCGTGGTGCCTTCGGCGGCGACCATTTCCGCGGTGCCGACATAGCGGCCCTCGTAGCCGAGAACCTCGCGGCTCTGCGGGTCGACGAGCGGCTTCAGCTCGCGGAAGAGGCGGAAGTCGCGCGCCCCGCCGAGATCGCCGCGCACATAGGCCGTCTCGCCTTTCGAGACGAGCACGCGGCCCTCCTGCGTGGCCACGACGCGCGGCGCCTTGTCGAGCTCGTTGGTGTCGAAGACCACCGCCTCGGTCAGGAAGGGGGCGATCAGGTGCAGCGGGATGGCGGCGATGGCGCCGTTGTCCAGCGTCTCGGCGCGTACGCGCGGCGACAGGCGCACCGTGCCCGGGATGCCCTGGCCGACCGTCAGGCGGGCGCGGTCGCCGAGCTTCTCGAGCACCAGCAACTGGCCCGGGAAGATCAGGTGCGGGTTGCGGATCTGGTCGAGGTTCATGCCCCACAGCTCGGGCCAGCGCCACGGCCGCTTGAGGTAGATCGACGAGATGCCCCACAGCGTGTCGCCGCGCTGCACCGTGTATTCGTCCGGGGCGTTCGGGGCCAGCTCTTCCAGCGGCACGCCCGCCTCCGCGACGCGCCGCGCCGTCTCGCGCCACTGCGGGTAGATCGGCATGCGGCTCGGCTGCGCCCAGGCCGCGCCGAGAGGTCCGATCAACGACCCACCGGCCCACAGCGTGAGCAGGCTGAACGACCGGCGGCCGATACGGGAGGGGCGGTTGCTCATCGAGAAGGTCTCCCAGATCTGGCGGATCGCGAGGAACACGCTGAAATGGCGCGCCCGGAATGAGGGTCTAGCGGGCTCGCCGGAGAATCGTCAACTGGGCGCGCCCGCGGAGGGTCAAGCGGCGCCGATGCCACAATCGCGACCACGCATTCTTCCGCGAGGCCCGTGCTGGCGGACGCGGCGTGGACCGGGCCGGGAATGCTCATATGGTTTGACAGATTCTGCCCGTAAACCCTTGATGCCGCAACGAAACCGCCCAGCCCGCCGGGCCCGCGTGCAGGCCTTCACGAGGGCTGGCGTTGCGGCCGCCCGACAGCTGTTGCGTCCTGTTTCCCGCTTCTGAAGACGGCCCTGCCGATGCACACCCACCCCGACTCACCCGTTGAAGCGCCGGCCCGTGCGTCAAGACGAGGTGACCTGACCCCGATGAAGCGAAGCGCACGCCGATGCGCCCCACGATGGCCAAGCTGAACATCCTCCGCTACCCCGACCCACGCCTGCACACCCTGGCCAAGCCCGTGGCCGCGGTGGACGAGCGCATCCGCCGCCTCGTCGACGACATGCTCGAGACCATGTATGCCGCCGAAGGCGTGGGCCTTGCCGCGACGCAGGTCGACGTGCACGAGCGGGTGATCGTCATCGACACGAGCAGCGAGCGCGACAAGCCGCTGGTGCTGATCAACCCCGAGATCGTCGCGCGCAGCGTCGAGCTCGCCGTGGCCGAGGAGGGCTGCCTCTCGGTGCCGCAGATCTACGACAAGGTCGAGCGCCATGCCCGCGTCACCGTGCGCGCGCTCGGCCGCGACGGCGCCAGCTTCGACCTCGAGGCCGAGGACCTGACGGCGGTGTGCGTGCAGCACGAGATGGACCACCTGCTGGGCAAGGTGTTCGTCGAGTACCTGAGCCCGCTCAAGCGCGAGCGCATCCGCGCCAAGATGCTCAAGAAGACGCGCGAAGAGCAACGCCGCCGGTGACGGGCCTGCCACCCGCGGCGATCCACGTTCGCCCCGCATGAGAGTCGCCTTCGCCGGCACGCCCGAGTTCGCCCGCCTGGCGCTGGAGGCGATCGTCGCCGCCGGGCACGAAGTGACGCTCGTGCTGACGCAGCCCGACCGTCCGGCCGGACGCGGCATGAAGCTGCAGTCCTCGCCGGTGAAGCAGCTCGCGACGAGCCTGCACCTGCCGTTGGCCCAGCCGCGCAGCCTGCGCCTCCAGGGCAAGCATCCCGAGGACGCCCGCGCGGCCGAAGCCGCGCTGCGCCGCGCCGCGCCCGAGGTCATGGTGGTGGCCGCCTACGGCCTCATCCTGCCGCCGTGGGTGCTGGCGTTGCCGGCCGCCGGCTGCCTGAACATCCACGCCTCGCTGCTGCCGCGCTGGCGCGGCGCGGCGCCGATCCAGCGCGCCATCGAGGCCGGCGACGCCACCACCGGCATCACGATCATGCGCATGGGCGCGGGTCTCGATACGGGGCCGATGCTGCTCGAAGAGGTGATGCCCATCGCCGCCGACGACACGGCCGCGACCCTGCACGACCGCCTGGCCCGGCTCGGCGCACGCCTCATCGTCGAGGCCCTGGCGCGAGGGCCGGCGCTGCCGGCGCGCGAGCAACCGGCCGAGGGCGTGACCTACGCGCACAAGATCGACAAGGCCGAGGCGGCCATCGACTGGCAGCAGCCGGCCGCGGTGATCGAGCGCCGCCTGCGCGCCTTCGACCCTTTCCCGGGCTGCACCGCGGAGATTGCCGGCCAGCCGCTCAAGGTGTGGCGCGGCCGGGTCGCGCAGGGGGACGCCGGTGCCGCCGCCGGCAGCGTGCTCGCGGCGGGGCCGGGCCGCCTCGTCGTCGCCTGCGGCGGCCCGCCGCGCCAGGCGCTGGAGATCCTCGAAGTGCAGGTACCCGGCGGGCGTCGCATGCCGGTGCGCGAGTGGCTGCAGCGCGCCGGCCCCACGCCGGCCTGAACGCACGCGCTCGCGGCCGGCCTGTTCCTGCCGCTTCGGCCGCATGTGCGCGAGGAACGCAGCCGCAGCTGGCGCGGGCGGCGTCACTCAAGCGCCGCAGCGGTGCGCCGATAACCACGGCAACGCTCCCTGCCCGGAGTGCATCCGAACCCGCGTTGCCCGCTTCCATGCGCCGCCTGCTCATCGCCCTCACCGCTGCCTTGCCCGCGCTGCTGGCCGGCTGTGACATGCTCGGCATCGAAGGCGCCGGCGCCGTTGCCGCCAGGCGCGAAGCCGAAGGCAAGGCCGTCGGCGGCGCCTGCCGCCATGCCGCGCGCTCGATCGAGCAGTGCTACGCGGCGAACAAGAAGGCCGACAAGGCCGCCATCTTCGCCGGCTGGCGCGAGATGAACGACTACATGCGCGACAACAAGATCGAAGCCATGCCCGCGGCCGACCCGCCGGCCGCGGCGGCAGCCGAAGAGGACGGCGACGGCGAAGCGCATGCCGGCGCGGCGACCAGGAAGCCAGGCACGAAGGGCGCTGCGCCGGAGGGCGCGAAACCCGGGGCTGCGGCGAAGACCGCAGCGGCCAAGCCGCACTGAGGGGCACAGCGCGGCGGCGCCGTCGAGGCGCCGCGCGGAACCGACCGTCGCGTCGAGCGGCACCCTGTCGCACGATGGCCGCCTTGGCGCTTGCACTCAGGCAGAGTCCGGCGCACTCGCCACCCGGAGGAGCCGCCCCATGTTCCTATCGCCCGTCCGATCGTCCGTCCTATCGCCCGTCCTGTCGCCCGTCCTGTCGCCCGTCCTGTCGTCGGATGGTCGCCGCGACGCGACCCGCACCCTGACGGGCACGCTCTCCGGCCGCCTGACCGGTGCCCTCTCGATCGCGCTTACTGCCATTCTCAGCACTGCTCTGGGCGCCACCGTCATCGCCTCGCTCGCGATGCCCGCTGCGGCGCAGGCAGGCGAGCGCGTCGTCGGCTCCGGGCGCACCGCCAGCGAGCCACGCAGCGCCGGCGACTTCGAGGCGATCAGCCTGGAAGGCTCGATCGACATCACCGTGCGCCAGGGCGCCGCGACGAGCGTCACCGCCACCGCCGACGACAACCTGCTGCCGTTGCTCGAGACCCGGGTCGAGACCGGCGCTTCGGGCGCCCGCCTCGTCGTGCGCTGGAAGCCCGGCACGAGCCTTAGCACGCGCGGCAAAGCGCATGTGCTGGTGGTCACGCCACGGCTGGTGGCGCTGGCCAGCTCCGGCTCGGGCGACGCACGCATCGAGTCCTTCAGCACGCCTTCGCTCAAGGTGGCGCTGTCGGGCAGCGGCGACGCCGCGCTGCCCGGCCTCAAGACCGAGGCTCTGCGCATTGCCATCTCCGGCAGCGGCGACGTGAAGGCGGACGGTGCCGCGGCGCTGCTGAATATCAGCATCGCCGGCAGCGGCGACGTGATGGCGCGCGAGCTGCGCGCCGACGAGGTGAGTGTCAGCATCGCCGGCTCGGGCGATGTGGCCGTGCACGCGCAGAAGAAGCTCGCGGTCAGCATTGCCGGCAGCGGCGACGTGGTCTACAGCGGCGACGCCGAGGTGAGCCGCTCGGTGGCCGGCAGCGGCACGGTGAAGCGCCGCTGAACGCGAACGCGCACTGAACGCGCACTGAACGCGGACTGAACGCGCCCGCACGCGCACCCGGCCCCTGCCTGCGTCCGTGCGTCCCTGCGGCGCCCGGCCGCCTTCCGCGATCCCCCCGGTGCCCCTGCGGCCTGAGGGCTGTGGCAGCGCCGCGACAATGCTGCGGTGACTGCCGACAACCCGTCCGCCGCGGCGCCCGGCCCTCTGTGGCGCCACCCCGAATTCCGGCGCGGTGCCGTCGAGATGTTCCCCACCACCCTCGGCATCGCCGCCTGGGGCCTGATCACCGGCGTGGCGATGGGCAAGAGCGGCCTGGCGCCCGAGGTGATGGTGCTGATGTCGCTGCTCGTCTTCGCCGGCAGCGCGCAGCTCGCCGTGCTGCCGCTCATGAGCAGCGGCGCGCCGGTGTGGGTGGTGTGGGCCACGGCGCTGTGCGTCAACCTGCGCTTCGTCGTCTTCAGCGCCGTCTGGCGGCCCTACGTGGTGCACCTGGCCTGGCACGAGCGCGTGCGGCTGGCCTACTTCACCGCCGACCTGAACACGGCGCTCTTCACGCGCCGCTTTCCCGAGCCACGGCCCGCGCCCGGGCAGTTGCCCTATTTCTGGGGCGGCGCGGTGCTCAGCTGGGTGGGCTGGCAGGTGCCCTCGATCGCCGGCATCCTGCTCGCCGACCTCGTCCCCGTGCATTGGGACGTGGGCTTCGCCGGCGTGCTGGCGCTGGTGGGCATCACGCTGTCGCTGCTCGGCGACCGCGCCACGGCCGTCGCCGGGCTCGTGGCCGGCTGCGCGGCCGTGGCCGCCTATGCGCTGCCGCTGCGCCTGAACATCGTCGTCGCCATCGCCGCGGCGGTGGCGATGGGCGTGCTGATCGAGCACATGCGGCCCACGCCGGCGCGTGGCCGGAAGGAGACCCGATGACCACGGTGCGCACGGCGGGCGCGCTCGACCCGCTCGACACACTCGGCCCGCTCACGCCATGAGCACCGGCGCCGCGCTCATCGCCATCGCCGGCCTCGCGGCGATCACGCTGCTGACGCGCGGCTTCTTCCTCTTCACGCGGCGCGAAGTGCCGTTCCCGCAGTGGCTGCGTGAAGGCCTGCGCTATGCGCCGCTGGCGGCGCTGGCGGCCGTCGTGCTGCCCGAGATCGTGCTGCGCGAAGGGCACCTGATCGGCACGTTGCTCGACGCGCGCCTCTTCGCGGTCGCCGCCGGGGCTGCCTACTTCTGGTGGCGGCGCGGCATCCTCGGCACCATCGTCGTCGGCATGGCGATGCTGCTGCCGCTGCGGCTGGGCCTGGGCTGGTGAGTTCCTAGAATTTCCCGTTCCCCAATTCCCTCCATCCCACCCCACCGCATCATGAACGTCCTCCGTTTCTCCGACCTCGCGGCTGCCGGCCGCGCCAAGGGCGCGCGCGTCTTCATCCGCGCCGACCTCAACGTGCCGCAAGACGACAGTGGCCGGATCACCGAGGACACGCGCATCCGCGCCAGCCTGCCGTGCATCCGCATGGCGCTCGACGCCGGTGCCGCGGTGATGGTCACCTCGCACCTCGGCCGCCCCACCGAGGGCGAGCTGAAGCCCGAGGACTCGCTGGCGCCGATCGCGGCTCGCCTGGGCGAGCTGCTCGGCCGCACCGTGCCGCTGGTGGCCCATTGGGTGGACGGCGTGAAGGTCGAGCCCGGCCAGCTGGTGCTGCTCGAGAACTGCCGCGTCAACAAGGGCGAGAAGAAGAACAGCGAAGAGCTGGCACGCAAGATGGCGGCGCTCTGCGACATCTTCGTGCACGACGCCTTCGGCACCGCGCACCGTGCCGAGGCCAGCACCTACGGCATCGCGCAGTTCGCCAAGGTGGCCTGCGCCGGGCCGCTGCTCGCCGCCGAGATCGACGCTATCGGCAAGGCACTCGCCAATCCGAAGCGCCCCCTCGTGGCCATCGTCGCCGGCAGCAAGGTGAGCACCAAGCTCACGATCCTGCAGAGCCTGGCGAAGAACGTCGACGGGCTGGTTGTCGGTGGCGGCATCGCCAACACCTTCATGCTCGCCGCCGGCCTGCCCATCGGCAAGAGCCTCGCCGAGCCCGACCTGCTGGGCGATGCACGCACCGTCATCGACGCGATGAAAGCGCGCGGCGCCGAGGTGCCGATCCCCGTCGACGTGGTGGTCGCCAAGGCCTTCAAGGCCGACGCGCCGGCCACCGTGAAGGCGGCCACCGACGTGGCGCCCGACGACCTGATCCTCGACATCGGCCCGAAGACGGCGGCGTTGCTCGCCGACAAGCTCAAGGCCGCCGGCACCATCGTCTGGAACGGCCCGGTCGGCGTCTTCGAGTTCGACGCCTTCGCCAAGGGCACCGAGACCATCGCCCGCGCCATCGCCGCGAGCAGCGCCTTCAGCATCGCCGGCGGCGGCGACACGCTGGCCGCGATCGCCAAGTACGGCATCGAAAAGGATGTCGGGTACATCTCGACGGGCGGGGGCGCGTTCCTGGAAGTGCTCGAAGGCAAGACGCTGCCGGCGTTCGAGATCCTCGCCCGGCGCGCCCAGGGCTGACGCGCCTGCGGCTGCGGCGGGTGCGCAACAGTTCGCGGACCGCGCGCGCCCGGCATTCAGGCCGCCGCGGTTTCCGACGATATTGCCTGCGCCTGCTGCGAGGCGCACACGAGGGGCTCACCGATGCCGACGCGAAGACTCCTTGGCAAACTGCGCCCGGCCCTGGCCGCGGCGGCGCTGGCCCTCGCGCTGCCGCTGCACGCGCAGGACATCGTCGTCGGGCAGGTCGGCCCGTTCACCGTCCTTCCGGTGCCCGACGCGAAGCAGGTCAACGAAGGCATCCGGGCCTGCCTGACCCAGGTCAACGCCCGCGGTGGCATCAACGGGCGCCGCTTCGCCTTCTTCGAGCTCGACGACAAGTACTCGGCCGACACCTTCGTCACCGTCTTCAAGCAGGCGATGCAACGCAAGCCGGTGGCGCTGCTGACGCCCATCGGCTCGGCGGCGATCAAGCGCATGCTCGACGACAAGCTGCTCGACAGCCACGACGTCGTGGTGCTGAACGCCATCCCGGGCGCTGCGGCGCTGCGCGAACCCGGGCACGCGCGCCTGTTCCACATCCGCGCCGGCGACCGCGAGCAGATCGAGAAGATCGTGCTGCACGCGCAGACGCTGGGCATCAGGCGCCTGAGCGTCCTGTACCAGAACATCCCGATCGGCAGCTCCGGCTTCGCCGCCGCCAAGGAAGCGGCGGCGAAGGCCGGCGCCACGCTGGAGGTGAGCGGGCTGCAGACCGGCACCGAGGAGGCGGGGCTCGCCGAGGCGGCGAAGAAGATCGCCGGTGCCGGCGCACAGGCCGTGCTCGTGGTCGGCGCGCCGCGTTATGCGGTGGACGGTGTGGCGCAGCTGCGCAAGGCCGGCGTGTCGCAATCGATCTTCACGCTGTCGTACGTGCCGTCGGGCCTGCTGGCCAAGGCGGCCGGCGAGACCGCAGCGCGTGGCGTCGGCATCACGCAGACCTTTCCCAATCCGATGGGCGTGGTGCTGCCGCTGCAGCGCGACTTCCGCGCTGCCATGCGCGAGGCGTTCCCCGCGGTCCAGGACTACACGTCCTTCCACCTCGAGGGCTACGTGAGCGCGCGCGTGCTCGTCGAGGCGCTGCGCCGCAGCGGCGAGATCACGCCCGAGGCGCTGGCGCGCTCGCTGCAGAGCATCGGCGAGATCGACCTCGGCGGCTTCCGCGTCAACTTCGGCAAGGGCAACGTGGGCAGCCGCTATGTCGACATCGGCGTCGTGACGGTCAAGGGCAAGTTGATGTACTGAGCCGCCACGCCGCGCCTCACGGCGCTCGCGGCGGGACGCCCGGACTCGGGACAACGCCGGGTGATGGCGTGCCGCAACGGGAGTAACCTCCCGGCCCCACCCCCGAGGAGACGCGTGTGGCCGAGAGGAAGCAACTGTCCGCTGCCGAGGCAGCGCTGCGCGATGCCGCGTTCGAGTACCACCGCTCGCCCACGCGCGGCAAGATCACGCTGACGCCGACCAAGCCGCTGTCGAACCAGCGCGACCTGTCGCTCGCCTACTCGCCCGGTGTCGCCTATCCCTGCCTGGCGATCGAGGACGACCCGGCCATGGCCGCCGAGTACACGAGCCGCGGCAACCTCGTCGGCGTCGTCACCAACGGCACCGCCGTGCTCGGCCTGGGCGACATCGGCCCGCTCGCGGCCAAGCCGGTGATGGAAGGCAAGGGCTGCCTGTTCAAGAAGTTCGCCGGCATCGACGTCTTCGACATCGAGCTCGCGCAGAAGGACCCCGACAAGCTGGTCGAGATCATCGCCGCGCTCGAGCCGACGCTCGGCGGCGTCAACCTCGAGGACATCAAGGCGCCCGAGTGCTTCTATATCGAGAAGAAGCTGCGCGAGCGCATGAACATCCCCGTCTTCCACGACGACCAGCACGGCACCGCCATCATCAGCGCCGCGGCGCTGCTCAACGGCCTCGAGCTCGTCGGCAAGCTGATCAGCGACGTGAAGGTGGTGGCCTCCGGCGCCGGCGCGGCGGCCATCGCCTGCCTCGACGTGATGGTGGGCCTGGGCGTGCGGCGCGAGAACATCTTCGCGGTGGACAGCAAGGGCGTCGTGCGCGCCGGCCGCGACGACTTCGCCAGGCTCGACGAGAGCAAGCTGCGCTATTGCCAGAAGACGGAGGCGCGCACGCTCGCCGAGGTCGTGCGCGGCTGCGATGTCTTCCTCGGCTGCAGCGCCGCCGGCGTGCTGACGCCCGAGATGGTGAAGACGATGGCCGACAAGCCGATCATCCTGGCGCTCGCCAATCCCGAGCCCGAGATCCGGCCCGAGCTCGCGAAGGCGGCGCGGCCCGACTGCATCATCGCCACGGGGCGCAGCGACTACCCGAACCAGGTCAACAACGTCCTGTGCTTCCCCTACATCTTTCGCGGCGCGCTCGACTGCGGCGCGACCAAGATCACCGAGGCGATGAAGCTCGCCTGCGTGCGCGAGATCGCCGAGCTGGCCAAGGCCGAGATCAGCGACGAGGTGGCTGGTGCCTACGCCGGGCAGGACCTGCGCTTCGGCCCCGACTACCTCATTCCCAAGCCCTTCGATGCGCGCCTCATCCTGCGCATCGCGCCGGCCGTGGCCAGGGCGGCGGCCGAGTCGGGCGTGGCGACGCGGCCGATCGCCGACCTCGCGGCCTACCGCGACACGCTGACGCGCTTCGTCTACCAGACGGGCATGTTCATGCGCCCGGTGTTCGCCGCCGCCAAGTCGCGACCGGCGCGTGTCGTCTACGCCGAGGGCGAGGACGAGCGCGTGCTGCGCGCCGTGCAGGTGGTGCTCGACGAGGGCCTGGCCAAGCCCGTCCTCGTCGGCCGGCCCGAGGTCGTGAAGATGCGCATCGAGCGCGCGTCGCTGCGCCTCGCGCCCGGGCGCGACTTCGAGCTCTGCGACCCCGAGAACGACCCGCGCTTCCGCGAGTACTGGGAGCTCTACCGCAGCCTCATGGGCCGCGAAGGCATCACGCCCGAGGCGGCGAAGGCGGCCGTGCGCCGCTCGAACACGCTCATCTCGGCGCTGATGCTCAGGCGCGGCGAGGTCGACGCGATGCTCTGCGGCCTCGTCGGCCGCTTCGACGGCCACCTCGAGCATGTGCGCAACGTCATCGGCCTGGAGAAGGGCGCACGCACCTTCGCGACGGTGAACGCGCTGATGCTGCCCAGCCACACGCTGTGCCTCACCGACACCTTCGTCAACGAGGAGCCGAGCGCCGAGGAGCTGGCCGACATCGCGCTCATGGCCGCCACCGAGATGCAGCGCTTCGGCCTGCCGCCGAAGGTGGCCTTCCTCTCGCACAGCATCTTCGGCAGCTCGCAGCGCGCCTCCGCGAGGCGCATGCGCGCCGCGCGCGACCTCTTCGT
Organism: Burkholderiales bacterium; assembly: GCA_016223165.1. GTDB lineage: Bacteria > Pseudomonadota > Gammaproteobacteria > Burkholderiales > Burkholderiaceae_C > Rubrivivax. Next base: position 286,901 of record JACRPO010000008.1, on the reverse strand, counting down.
GCAGCGCGCACCGCACATCGAGTGCGACGGCGAGATGCACGGCGACGCGGCGCTGTCGGAGCCGGTGCGCGCCGGCTACCTGCCCGACAGCACGCTGAAGGGCAGCGCCAACCTGCTCGTGCTGCCCAACCTCGACGCGGCCAACATCCTCTTCAACGTGCTGAAGATGACGGGCGGCCAGGGCGTCACGGTAGGGCCGGTGCTGCTGGGCGCGGCCAAGCCGGCCCATGTGCTGACGCCCAGCGCCACCGTGCGCCGCGTCGTCAACATGACGGCGCTGGCGGTGGCCGACGTGGCGGCGGGGGCCGCGGCGCAGGCGGCGGCTTAAGCGCCGGTGCGGCGGCGGTCCCGTGGCCCGCGCGGCAACGCGCGGGCGCCGGCTTAGAAGTCGATGCGCAGCGAGGCCGAGGGCCCCTGGCCGCGCACCGTCACGTCCACACTCGAGAAGACCGGGTCGCTGTAGACGACGATGCGCGTGCGCCGATGCGAGTAGCCCAGGCGCAGCGAGACCTGCGGCACCGGGCTCAGCACCAGCGCGCCGTCGTAGCGGCGATGCTCGGCATCGTCGGTGAGCCCGGCGGCGACCAGCCGCGCTTCGAGCGCGACATAGGGGCCGAAGCGGTAGCGCGGCGTGATCGCGCCGTACGGCAGCGTGTACGAACGGGCGAACGGCTGCGTGCCGACGACGCCGCTTTGCGGCCGCAGCTCGTAGTCCATGTCGGCCTTCATGCCGCCCACGCCGAGGTCGAGCTCGAACGCCGGGCCGAAGTAGAAGCGATCGGTGAAGCCGAAGTGCCAGGTCACGACCTTGGCTTGCTGCAGCAGCACGTCGGGGCCGGTGAGCGTGGTGCCGCGCACGCTCAAGGTCTCGCCGGTGGCCAGGTCCTGCGTGCCCTCGGCGCGGTACTGCTGGTAGCCCGCCTCGAAGCCACGCGCCGGGCCGCCCCTGCGCCCCCAGGCCGCCGGCCGCACCGTGACGATGGCATCGGCATCACGCGAGCTGGAGTCGCGCAGCGTCAGCCGTTGCGGGTTGGTGCCGCAGCCGGCGAGCAGCGCCACGATCGCCGACAGCATCATGAGTGGCACCCGTGGCACCAGCGCGGCGCGCGCCATCGGCGCCGCGGTGAGTGCGGCGGCCGCCGCCCGGTCCGGTCCCTTCGTTCTGCTCACGGCATTTCCCCCTCGTTGCGGCCCATCATAGGAGGCCGGGGTTCAGGCTACATTGCGCCGCAACGTGACTGGATCACCCGCACAGTGGATGCCGGACGCGGCCGAACTCGACGAGGACGGCGCGCGTCGCTTGTGCCTGCTGCAGGCTTGCGAGGACGGACCGCCCGACGAGGCGCTCTGGTCGCCGGAAGACGCTGCCTGGGCGAGCCGCCTCGCCGATGACACGGCGCCGCCGGCAGCGACCGACGCCCAATGGCTGGCCGAACGCGCCCGGCACGCGCAGCAGCGCCTGCTGCCGCGCCGTGCCGCGCTGGCGCGCGTGTTCAACCGCGGCGGCTGGAGCGCGCGCACGGTGGCCTGGGCGACGCTGGCCGGCGCCTTGCTGGGCGCCGCCGCCGACCTGATCGGCCCCTCGCGGCATGTCGATCTGCTCGCCGCGCCGGTATGGGCCGTGGTGGCCTGGAACGCGCTCGTCTACCTGTGGATCGCCGCTTCGGCATGGCGCGGCATCGGCCGCGCCGAGGCATCGCCCGGGCCCTTGCGCCGCGGCGTGCAGCGCTGGCTGGCCGGGGCGTCCTCGCGCCAGGGTGTGCACGCGCATGCGCCCGAGCAGCGCTTCGCGGCGCGCTGGGCGTCGGTGGCTGCGCCGCTGGCGGCGGGCCGGGCGGCCACCGTGCTGCACCTGGCGGCGGCGGCGCTGGCGGTCGGGCTCGTCGCCGGCCTCTACGCGCGTGCGCTCGTCTTCGACTACCGCGTCGGCTGGCAAAGCACGCTGCTCGAGCCGGCGCAAGTGCATGGCCTGCTCGCCGTGCTGCTGGCGCCTGCGAGCGCGCTCACGGGCATCGCCGTGCCCGATGTCGATGCGGTGGCCGCGCTGCGCATGGCCGCTCCCGGCGCCGCCGCGGCCCCCTCGCCGCAGGCCCTGTCGTTCGGATCGGCCGCGCCCTGGCTGCACCTGCTCGCTGCCACGCTCGGCTGTGCCGTCATCGTGCCGCGGCTCGTGCTCGCGCTGTGGGCCGCTGCCGGCGCGCGGCTGCGCGCCAGGCGATTGGCCGTGATCATCGACGACGCGCCCTCGCTGAAACTGCTTCAGGCTCGCCGCCGCCATGCGGGCGCCGGCCGCACCGGCGGCGTCCAGGTGCTGCCGCACGGCTTCACGCCCGCGCCGGCGGCCACGCTGGCGCTGCGCAGCCTGCTCGCGGCCTGCTTCGGCGAGACGGCGGTGCTGCACATCGCCGCCAGCACCCTCTACGGCGACGAAGACCGTGCGCCGCCCACGCCGCCGCCCGGCACGGCCTGGCGCATCGCCTGGTTCGACCTCGCGGCCACGCCCGAGCCGCAGGCGCAGGGGCGCTTCGCCGCGCAGATCGTCGCCCAGGCGGCGGGCCCGCTCGCCCTGCTCGTCGACGAGAGCGGCTACCGCCAGCGCCTGGGCGCCGCGTCGCCCCGGCTGGCCGAGCGGCGCCAGGCCTGGCAGGCGCTCGCCGACGAAGCCGGCGTCGGCCTCGCCTGCGTCGACCTGCTGGCGGCCGCCGACGATGCCGCGGCACTGGCCGCCGCCCGCGCGGCGCTCGAGGCGGCGCTCGCCGTGCGGACGGTTGCGGCATGAGGGGCATGGGGGCATGAGGGCATGAGGCCGCCTGATCTCCGTGGGCAAGCGACAGCGAAGGACCCGCGGTGACCACCGTCACGCTGACCCTCGTCTCGCACACCAATGCCGGCAAGACGACGCTGGCGCGCACGCTGCTCGGGCGCGACATCGGCGAGGTGCGCGACGCGCCGCACGTCACCGAGTTCGCCGACGAACACCTGCTGCTCGAGAGCGCCGACGGCCATCGCCTGATGCTCTGGGACACGCCCGGCTTCGGCGACAGCGTGCGCCTGGCGCGGCGCATGCGCGGCAGCGCCAACCCGCTCGGTTGGCTGCTCGGCCAGGTGTGGGACCGCTGGCGCGACCGCGCCTTCTGGATGAGCCAGCAGGCGCTGCGCCACGTGAAGGAGGGCAGCGACGTGCTGCTCTACCTCGTCAATGCCAGCGAGCCCGAGGCCGGCTATCTGCAGAGCGAGATGCAGCTGCTGGCCTGGACCGGCAAGCCGGTGCTCGTGCTGCTCAACCAACTCGGCCCGCCGCGCGCCGCCGACGCCGAGCGCGCCGAGATCGAACAGTGGCGCGAACGCCTCGCCGCCTGGGCGCATGTGCGCGCCGTGCTGCCGCTCGATGCCTTTGCGCGCTGTTGGGTGCACGAGGCGGTGCTGCTGCAGGCGGTGCAGGAGGCGCTGGCGGGTGAGGCCGCCCACGCCGAGCATGCCGCCCGGAGCGCGGCGATGGCCTCGCTGCGCGCGACGTGGTCGGCGCGCCGCGAGGCTGTCTTCGCGCAGTCGGTCGCCGAGCTCGCCGCCAGCCTCGCCCGCGTGGCCGGCGCGCGCGAGACGGTCGAGGAAGCCGCGGGACTCTCCGCGCGCCTGCGCGAGTGGGGCGCGCGCTTCGTGCGGCCCGACGCCGACGACCCGGTGGCCGCGGCCGAAGTGCGCCTCGCGGCCGAGCTGGCCCAGGAGGTGCGCGCGAGCACCGAGCGGCTGCTCGCGCTGCATGGCCTGGCCGGCGACGCGCGGCAGCGCGAAGGCGACGCAGACGATGCCGTGACGCGCATCCTGCAGCGCGTGGCGGCCCAGATCGAGCCGCACCGCCGCGTGCCCGAGGGGCGCGCCGCCGTGCTGGGCGGCGCGCTCACCGGTGCGCTGGCCGGGCTGAAGGCCGACATCGCCACCGGCGGGCTCACGCTCGGTGGCGGCCTGCTGGCCGGCGGCATCCTCGGGGCGCTCGGCGCGGCGGGTCTGGCGCGCGGCGTCAATCTCGTGCGCGGCACCGGCCAGAGCTGGGTCGGCTGGGGCGTGGCGGCCATGCCGGCGCTCGTCGAGGCGGCGTTGCTGCGCTACCTCGCGGTGGCGCACTACGGCCGCGGCCGCGGCGAGTGGGCCGAGGCCGAGGCCCCGCTGCACTGGCCGGCCGCCGTGGCCGAGGCGCTGAAGCCGCGCCGCGAGGCCCTCGAGCGGCTGTGGAAGGGCCGCAGCGAGCGCCACCCGCAGCCCGACGATGGCCAGAGCCAGGGCCTCCCCGCGGCCCTGCAGCCGCTGTTGGCCGAGGTGCTGCGCGAGACCTTCGCGCGCCTGCATCCGCCGGCGGCGGCGCCGGCCGACAGCCCGGACAAGAGCCCGGACAACGGGCCGGACAACGCCCGCGCACGAGCATGAAGAGGCTCAGCGGCGCGTCGCCTGCCGCTGGCGTTGGATGCTGCGGTAGACGAGCCCGCGCGAGACGCCGAGCGCGGCCGCCGCGCGCGAGACGTTGCCGCGCGTGCGCACCAGCGTCTCGGCGATGAGTTCGTCGCTCGCCGCGCGCAGCGACGCTGATGCCGGCGCGGCCGCGGCAGCCGCGGCGTCCGGCGGCGCCGGTATCGGCGCGCCCGGCGGCATCGGCACGGCATCCTCGGCGGCGGGTCGATCGAAGCGCGGCGTCGTCGCGTCATGCGGCGAGCTCGCCGCGGCGACCGCCAAGACCCCGGCGGCCGCGGTGGCCGCGGCCGCCGCCGGCGACGGCGACGGCGCACTCGACGCCGCATTCGCCGCACTCGACGGTGCACTCGACGCCGCACCGGACCCCGGCGCGTGCACCTTCACCCACACCTGCACGCCGCAGGGCAGCCGCAGCGTGTGCGCCTGGCCGTCGCGGGCCAGCGCGTGCAGCGCGGCACGCGAGAGGTTCAGCAGGGCCTCGGTCGAAAGCGCGCCAGGCGACGGCGGCGGGCGCAGCAGCTGCACGGCGCAGGCGTTGAGCGCACGCACGCGGCCCTCGCGGCCGTCGTCGTCGATGGCCACCAGCCCCTCGAGCGGCGTGCCGAGCAGGGCCGGCGCGAGCTGCATGCGCAGCAGCCACTGCCCGGCCGACTGCAGCGCGAAGAGCCGGTTCTCGATCGCCGTGGCCGTGAGCCGCACCAGCGACAGCGCATCGAAGGCGAAAGCCTCGTCCTGCACCGAGAGGTCGAGCACGGCGGCGAGCCGACCTTCGCGGTCGCGCACCGGCGCGGCGACGCAGTGCATGGCCTTCAGCAGATCGAAGAAGTGCTCGCCGCCGCTCACCACGCAAGCCTCGCCACTGGCGGCCGTGATGCCCGGCGCGGTGCTGCCGAAGTTGGGCTCGCCGAGGTAGACGCCGACGCGGCCGCTCGTCTCGAGCAGGTGGCCGGCGCGGCCCTGCGTGGGCGTGGTGCGCACGACGATGCCGCCGGCGTCGGTGAGCAGCGCCTTGCAGCGCGTGCCGGCCAGCGTCTCGTCCAGGCGTTCGCACTCCGGGCCGGCCGCCTGCAGCAGCACGCGCGTGCGCTGCTGCAGGCGTTCGACGCGCGCGCGCGAGACGGGCTCGAACGCCGGGCGCTGGTGCGGCACCAGGCCGTGCGCCAGGCTGCGCTGCCACGAGCCGATCACGCTCTCGGCGACGAGGCCGCTCGGGCGCTGGCTCTCGCCGAAGAAGCGCTCGCGCGCCAGCGCCACGCGGTGCGCTGGCGTGCCGAAGAAGAGACCGTTGGCTGACGTGGTGGTCATGGTGGACATCGGCCCGGGCGGCGCGCCGGCCTGCACGGGATTACCCCGGGAGGCGCCCTGTTCCGAATCGGAACAGGGCCGAGTTCGTACAACACCCGAGGTGGCGCGGCGAAAACGCGAGCATAAAGTTCCACGCGGCCTTGGGTGCCGGGGCCGAACCCCAATCACCAGGAGACAACACCATGGCGCTACCTCTCATCGGACGCGGGTGGGTCCGCCTTCCTGCGCTGGCCTTCGCCTCGGCTGCCGTGCTGGCCGCACCGGCCGCCGCGCAGTCGCTCGCCGACCTGCGCAACGACGCCGCCACCGCCGGCGACGTCGCCACCTACGGCATGGGCTGGGGCCAGCAGCGCCACAGCGCGCTGAAGCAGGTGACGCCGGCCAACGTGAAGCGGCTCGTGCCGGTGTGGAACCTGAGCCTGGACCATTCGGCCAACGCGAGCACGCAGCCGCTCGTCATCGACGGCACGATGTACGTGGCGACGCACTCGCACACGCTGGCCATCGACGCCGCCAGCGGCCGCCAGCTCTGGAAGACGCCGATCGAGCTGCCGGCCGACGTCAACGGCTACCTGTGTTGCGGCATCCACAGCCGCGGCCTCGCCGCGCTGAACGGCTTCCTCTACCGCACGACGCTCGACGCGCATGTGGTGGCGCTGTCGATGAAGGACGGCAAGCAGGTCTGGAAGGTCAAGGCCGCCGACTACAAGCAGGGTTACAGCATGACGCACGCGCCGCTCATCGCCGGCGGCGTGCTCATCACCGGCATCAGCGGCGGCGAGTACGGCACGCGCGGCTTCCTGAACGGCTGGGACCTGAAGACCGGCGAGAAGAAGTGGCACCGCTGGACCACCGCCGGCGCCGGCGACAAGGGCGCCGACACCTGGAAGCCCGGCATGGCCGACACCGGCGGCGCGCCGACCTGGCTGACCGGCACCTACGACCCCGAGCTCGACCTCGTCTACTGGGGCACCGGCAACGGCGGCCCGTGGAACCCGGCCACGCGCGGCGGCGACTCGCTGCACATCTGCTCGATGCTGGCCATCCGGCCGGGCACCGGCGAGATCGTCTGGACCTACCAGTTCTCGCCCGGCGACCCCTACGACTACGACGGCACCAACGAGCCGGTGCTCGCCGATCTGGCCATCGACGGCAAGCCGACCAAGGTGCTGATGCAGGCCAACCGCAACGGCTTCTTCTACGTGCTCGACCGCACGTCGGGCAAGCTGCTGCGCGCCAACCAGTTCGCCAAGAAGGTGAACTGGGCGAGCGGCATCGACATGGCCAGCGGCCGCCCGATCGACACGCCGATGACGGCAGCGGTGCGCAAGACCGAGGAGCAGACCGAGGTCATCGAGGTGTGGCCGAGCGCCTTCGGGGGCAAGAACTGGATGCCGATGAGTTTCGACCCCGGCCGCAAGCTCGCCTTCTTCAACACCGTCAACCTGGGCATGAAGGTCAAGTACGTGAAGCAGGCGCGCCCCGGCGGCCCGAACTGGTGGCTCGGCCTCGAGCTGGCCGGCTTTGCCGCGCCGGAGGATGGCATGCGCGGCTCGCTCGTCGCCTGGGACCCGGTGGCCGGCAAGAAGGTGTGGGAGGTGAACAGCAAGGCACCGAACTGGTCGGGCGTGCTCTCCACCGCCGGCGGGCTGGTCTTCGTCGGCACGCAGACCGGCCAGTTCAAGGCCCACGACGCGAAGACGGGCAAGGAGCTGTGGAGCTTCCAGACCGGCTCGGGCATCACCGGCCTGCCGATCGCCTGGGAGCACAAGGGCACGCAGTACATCACCGTGACGAGCGGCGCGGCCACGGTGTACGGCGCGCTCGCCGGCGACCCCGAACTGGCCAACGTGCCCGCCGGCAGCTCGGTGTGGACGTTCGCCGTCATGCGCTGATGGCGCGAGCCGCGTGCGGGCGCGGCCTGGTCGGCGGGTGGACCCTGCGTCGGGCGCCGTGGACGGTCGCCGCCGGTCTTGCGCTGGCCCTGGCCGCAGGCGGCGCCGCGGCGCAGCAGGCGGCGGCCTCGGCGCCTCAGGCGCACGCGCCGGCATCGGCGCCGCAGGCGGACGCGCCGGCATCGGCGGCCCCGACGAACGTCGCGGGAGCCGCGGGTGCCGCGGGGTCCGCGCCTTCGGCCGCCGTGGGCAGGCGCGTCTACACGAGCACCTGCGCGCGCTGCCACGGCCTCAACCTCGTCGTCGGCAGCAGCGCCTTCTTCGACCTGCGCACCTTCCCGCGCGGCGAGAAGGCGCGCTTCCTGCGCTCGGTGCGTCAGGGCCTGCGCGCCATGCCGGCCTGGGAGGGCATCGTCAAGCCCGAGGAGATGGAATCGATCTGGCTCTACATCGGCAGCGTCAACGGCTGGCCGGCCGAGTGAAGCGGGTCTTTCGGCGGACGTCAGTCGCGCCAGCTCGCATCGACGCGGTCGACGAGCCGCACCATCGCCGCGAAGGTGTCGCTGCCGAACTCGGGTTCGGCGTTGACCTTCCTCGCGTCCTCCTGGCATGACAGGCGGATCTCGTCGCTGATCGGCACGGTGGCGCCGAGCGCGGCGCCGGCCAGCTGGATCTCGCACGAACGCTGCAGGATCCACAGCGTGTAGAAAGTGACGGGCAGCGCCGGCCCCCAGGCGAGCAGGCCGTGGTTGCGCAGGATGACGGCCGGCTTCGGCGTGCGCCCGTCGGCGCCGGTGCCGATGTCCGCGACGAGCCGCGGCCCCTCTTCGCCGTGCACCGTGATGCCCTCGAAGTCGTGGGTCGCGACGCGCCCCCACAGCTGCGCGGCATAGAAGTTGTCGTACGTGAGGCCGGCCTTGGAGCTCGCCACCGCCATGCCGGCCGTGGTGTGCGTGTGCATCACGCAGTGCGCGTTCGGCACGTTGGCGTGGATGGCGCAGTGCGGTGCCACGCCGGCCGCATTCACCGGCGCGTCGGCGGGCTCGATCACCCGCCCCCGCAGGTCGACCTTCACGAGGTTGGACGCCTTCACCTCGGTGTAGTGCAGGCCGAATCGGTTGAGCAGCAGATGGCCGGGCGAGCCGGGCACGCGCAGCGAGATGTGGTTGTAGATGAGCTCGGTCCAGCCGAGCAGGTGGAAGACGCGGTAGCAGGCCGCGAGCTGCTGGCGCGCGGCCCACTCCTGCGGCGTGCAGCGGTCGCGGGAAACGGTGCCGGCGCCCGGGGCGGCCTTCATGCCGGCGGGCGTTTCGGGGCGCGTGTGCAGGGCGGTGTTCATCGCGGGTCTCCTTTGCGCGTCGGCAGGTAGAGGCGGTCGGTGTAGGTGGCCAGCCATGTAGGCCGGAAGGCCACGAAGATGGCCACGATCATGCCGGTGAGGACGGCATCGCCCCAGCCGGCGAGGCCGCGGGCGAGCAGCAGGTCTTCGAGCGCCAGGCCGCTCGGCAGCGGCTGCACGAACGCCTGCGCCGCACCGGCGGCGAGGTTGGCGAGCGCCGTGGCGACGAAGCCGCGGCCGAGGATGTAGACGAACAGGTGGTGCGGCAGCCAGCGCCGCACCGCGGCGCCGAGCCCGAGCGCCAGCGTCGCTGGCACGAGGCCGAGCCAGAATGCACGTTGCAGCGCCTCGCCGGCCGAGAGGTCACCCAGCCAGGCGGCGAAGGCAGCGACCGGCAAGAAGGCGAGCGTCGCCAAGGGCCAGCCGGCCATCAGCAGCAGCAGGCAGGCACCGGGCAGCGGCTGCGCCGCCGGCATCGCGCCCAGCCGGTCGACGGTCCACGACAGCGGCAGCAGTGCGCACCAGGCGAGCCAGGGCCAAGGCGGCCCACTCGGCGGCAGGCTGCGCCAGGGCCGCAGGGCCAAGGCCAGCGCGAGCGCCGCAAGGGCAACGCATGCCGCGACGACAGCAGCGACGGGGCCGGGCCAGACCATGGCCGATCCTAAGCGTGCCGTCCGCGACGCGCTTGCCCCGCGCCTTGGCGCGTGACCTGCGGCCCACGTCGTATGCTGCGCCGGCGTCCGCGGTGCCCGGACGCGGAGCGCCGCCTTGAGCTCGCCGATCCACTTCTGGTTCGATTTCTCCTCACCCTATTCGTACATCGTCGACGAGTGGATCGACGCGCTCGCCGCCCGCCACGGCCGCGCGGTCGAGCGGCACGCCATGCTGCTCGGCGTCACCTTCCAGGCGGCCGAGCTGAAGAGCCCGGTGGCCTACCCGCTCAAGCGCGAATACTCGCTGCGCGACTTCGCGCGCTCGGCGCGCTTCCAGGGCCTGCAGATCCGCATGCCCTCGAACTTCCCGCTGCCGACGCAGAACGCGGCGCGCGTCTTCTGGTGGCAGCACGACACCGTCTCGCCGCAGGCGGCGGCCGCCTGGGCGCGCGCCGCCTTCCGCGCCGTCTTCACGCGCGGCGTGCTGATCAACGAGGCGCCGGCGCTGAAGGCGCTGGCCGCCGAGAACGGGCTCGACGCCGATGCGGCCGAGGCGGCCTGGAACGACCCGCAATGGAAAGCGCGCCTGAAGGCCGAATGCGACGCCGCCATCGCCGGCGGCATGTTCGGGGCGCCGTGGATCGTCGTCGACGGCGAGCCCTTCTGGGGCAACGACCGCAAGGCGCAGATCGAGCGCTGGCTCGCCGAGGGGCCGTTCTAGTCCGTTGCGGGCCGGAGCTCGGTGCCTCGTCAAATCCGGCGCTCACGCGGGGCAGGGGGCGCCGCACGACCGCCGCGCACCCTGCCGGCCGCGGCGGCCGATGGTACGCTGCACCCCGCCGCGCCGACGACAGGAGCTGCCAGCATGCCCATCCAGCTGAAGAAGACCGCGAGCCAGCTCGTCGACGAGGCGATGGCGCAGGTGCGCACGGTGACCGTCGCCGAAGCCCGCGCGCTGCATGCGGCCGGTCAGGCACTCTTCGTCGACCTGCGCGACGTGCGCGAGCTCGAGCGCGAGGGCGTCATCCCCGGCGCCGTGCATGCGCCGCGCGGCATGCTCGAGTTCTGGGTCGACGCGACGAGCCCGTACTTCCACAAGGCCTTCGAAGGCGTGCAGGAGGGCCGGCCGATGGTGCTCTTCTGCGCCGCCGGCTGGCGCTCGGCGCTGGCCACGAAGTCGCTGCTCGAGATGGGCTTCACCGAGGTCGGCCACGTCGAGGGCGGCTTCAGCGCCTGGAAGGCCGCCGGCGCGCCGGTGGCCGAGAAGGCGCCGGCCCGCCCCAAGGCCGCGCCATGAGCGCGACGCGTGACGAGCGCTCCGTGAACCCGCCCGTGGTCGACCTGGCGCAGTCGCTGCGCATCCAGGCGCATGCCAACGCGCTGGCCAACCTGCGCCTGCATGCGGCGATGGCACCGCTGTCGCGCGAGGAACTGCAGGCGCCCCGCACGAGCTTCTTCCCGAGCCTGATGGCGACGCTGAACCACATCCTCGCCGTCGACGGCTACTACGTCGCGGCACTCGCCGGCGACCCCGACCCCGAGGCGGCGTGGACGCGGTTCCGCCCGGCCATCGACCTGGCGCCGCTCGTCGCCGCGCAGCGCGCCAGCGACCTGCGCCTGCTCGCGCTGTGCGGGGGGCTCGATGCGGTGGACTGCAACCGCATCGTCGAGTTGCCGCGCGGCGGCGGGCGCATCCAGCGCGACCGTGCCGTTCACGTGCTCGCGCACCTCTTCATGCACCAGACGCACCACCGCGGCCAGGTGCACGCCATGCTCGCCGGCACGTCGGTGAAGCCGCCGCAGCTCGACGAGTTCCTCATGCCCAGCGAGGCGCACCTGCGCGAGGCCGAGATGATGGCCTTCGCGTGGGACGAGCGCGAGGTGTACGGGTCCCTGCCCGGGCCCTGAGCGCTTCAGCGCGCGCGCTCACGGGCGCGCCCGGCGCCCCGGAGGCGCTGCCTAGAATGGGATTGACGCAAACGTCAATTCACCCGGCAGCACGCGCACGCGACCGGGCCGCATCGAGGAGACCCCATGCCCGCGCTCGCGTCCCAGCTCAACCCGCGCTCGGCGGAGTTCAAGGCCAGCGCCGACGCGATGCGCTTCCTCGTTGCCGACCTGAACGCGAAGCTCGCGAAGATCGCCGAGGGCGGCGGGGCCGCCGCACTGGCCAAGCACCAGGCGCGCGGCAAGCTGCCGCCGCGCGAACGCGTCGAGATGCTGCTCGACCCGGACACGCCCTTCCTCGAGATCGCGCCGCTGGCCGGGCTCGACATGTACGACAACGCCGCGCCGGGGGCCGGCATGATCGCCGGCATCGGCCGTGTCTCGGGCGTCGAGTGCCTGATCGTCTGCAACGACGCCACCGTCAAGGGCGGCACCTACTACCCCATCACGGTGAAGAAGCACCTGCGCGCGCAGGAGATCGCGCGCGAGAACCGGCTGCCGTGCATCTATCTCGTCGACAGCGGCGGCGCCAACCTGCCCAACCAGGACGAGGTGTTCCCCGACCGCGAACATTTCGGCCGCATCTTCTACAACCAGGCCAACCTCAGCGCGCAGGGCATCCCGCAGATCGCCGTCGTGATGGGCTCGTGCACGGCCGGCGGTGCCTACGTGCCGGCGATGAGCGACGAGACCATCATCGTCAGGAACCAGGGCACCATCTTCCTCGGCGGCCCGCCGCTCGTGAAGGCGGCCATCGGCGAGGTCGTGAGCGCCGAGGACCTGGGCGGCGGCGACGTGCACACGCGCCTGTCCGGTGTCGCCGACCACCTGGCCGAGAACGACATGCACGCACTCGCCATCGCGCGCGCCACGGTGGCCAACCTCAACTGGGTCAAGCGCCCGCAGGTGCTGTCGCTGCCGCCGCGGGCGCCGCTGTTCGACCCGGGCGAGCTGCACGGCATCATCCCCACCGACCCGCGCAAGCCCTACGACGTGCGTGAGGTCATCGCGCGCATCGTCGACGGCTCCGAGTTCGACGAGTTCAAGGCGCGCTACGGCAGCACGCTCGTCACCGGCTTCGCGCACATCGAGGGGCTGCCGGTGGGCATCGTCGCCAACAACGGCGTGCTCTTTTCCGAGAGCGCGATGAAGGGCGCGCATTTCATCGAGCTGTGCTGCCAGCGGCGCGTGCCGCTCGTCTTCCTGCAGAACATCACCGGCTTCATGGTCGGGCGCAAGTACGAGAGCGAGGGCATCGCCAAGCACGGCGCGAAGATGGTGACGGCCGTCGCCACGGCCACGGTGCCCAAGTTCACGGTCATCGTCGGCGGCAGCTTCGGCGCCGGCAACTACGGCATGTGCGGGCGCGCGTATTCGCCGCGTTTCCTGTGGATGTGGCCGAACGCGCGCATCAGCGTCATGGGCGGCGAGCAGGCCGCCAGCGTGCTCGCCACCGTCAAGCGCGACGGCATCGAGGCCAAGGGCGGCCAGTGGTCGGGCGACGACGAGGCCGCGTTCAAGCAGCCCATCCTCGAGCAGTTCGAGCACCAGGCGCACCCGTACTACGCCAGCGCGCGGCTGTGGGACGACGGCGTCATCGACCCCGCCGATACGCGCCGCGTGCTGGCGCTGGCGCTCTCCGCGAGCCTGAACGCGCCGATCCCCGAGAGCCCGAAGTTCGGGATCTTCCGCATGTAGTGTACGATGTGTGCGCAACAGCCATTGTGGTACACATCATGCGCACCAACATCGAGATCGACGATTCGTTGATGGACAAGGCGATGAAGGCCGGTCCCTTCAAGACCAAGAAGGACGCGGTGGAGGCGGGGCTCAAGCTGTTGGCTCGGCAGGCGGCCTATCGCGAGGTGCTCAAGTGGCGCGGCAAGCTCAAATGGGAAGGTGACGAGTCCATCGACTGGACGCGCCCGCCCCAGGACGAGCCCGCCGTCGAGCGTCTGATCGTGGCCGAACCCGTGGCGCGTGCCTCGGCGCCGCGCCGCGCCGCGGCGAAGAAGGCGCGCCGTGCTGGTCGTTGACTCCTCGGTCTGGATCGACTTCTTCAATGGGGCGCGTGCGCACCAGGCCGACCTGCTCGACCAGCTGCTCGATCACGGCGAGATCCGCATCGTCGTGCCCGACCTCGTGCTGTTCGAGGTGCTGCGCGGCTTTCGCCACGAGCGCGACCTGCGCACGGCGCGCGCGTTGATGGAGGGCCTCTCGGTCGAGCCGACGCTCGATGCCGGCACGGCGCTGGCCGCCACCGAGCACTACCGCAACCTGCGCAGCCGTGGCCACACCGTGCGCAGCGCCGTCGACGTGCTCGTGGCCACCTTCTGCATCGAGCGCGACTACGCCTTGCTGCACGATGATCGCGACTTCGACGCCTTCGAGTCGCTGCGCGGGCTGCGCGTCTGGCGGCAATGAAGGCGGCAATGAAGGCGGCAATGAGTCGGCAATGAGTCGCTGACCCCTCCGCATCCGCCACCGGCACCATCGACCGGCCCGACCTTCCCCACCGTCCGCGCCGCCCCAGGAGAGCCCGCCATGGCAACCCAGCTCAGCACCATGGATCTCGCCCAGCTCGCCGCGCTGGCGGCGGCGCTGGGCTGGGCGAGCGGCCTCAGGCTGTACGCCGTCGTCTTCATCACCGGCGCCGCCGGCTTCCTCGGCTGGATCCCCCTGCCCGAGGGGCTGAAGCTGCTGCAGCACCCGGTGGTGCTGATCGCCAGCTTCGCGATGTTCGCGATCGAATTCGTCGCCGACAAGATCCCCGGGCTCGACAGCCTGTGGGACGCGGTGCACACCTTCATCCGCATCCCTGCCGGCGCGGCGCTGGCGGCAGGTGTCTTCGGCGGCGACGGGGCGGCGTGGGCGCTGGCGGCGGCGCTGGCCGGCGGCACCCTCGCGGCCACCTCGCACGCGGCGAAGACGACGACGCGCGCCGCGGCCAACACGTCGCCGGAGCCGTTCTCGAACCTCGCGCTGTCGCTCGCCGGCGATGCCGTCGTGCCGGCGACGCTGTGGCTCGCGGTCGAGCATCCGGCGTGGTTCTGGCCCGTGCTCGCGGCGGCGGTGCTGCTGTCGCTGCTGCTCGTGTTCGTGCTCTGGCGCTTCCTGCGCGCGCTGGTGCGCCGGATGCGAGGCATGCCGCCGCCGGCGGCAAGAGCGGCCGCTTGACGCACTTCCCGCTCCAGCGGCGCTCGTGGCCGATCGGCCGCGCAAGGGCCCGGGCGGCGCCCGCCACGCGCCGGGCGAGTGCGGCGCAGGCCGCGCTGGCCGTTCTGGCGACGCTGGGCGTGCTGGGCACGTTGGCGACGCTGGCTGCGGGCCCGGCCGCGGTCCGCGCGCAGCCGGCCGCCGACCGCATCGCCGCCGATCTGCGCGAGGAGGTGCGCCGCATCGAAGTCACGGTGAAGGACCTCTACAGCCGCCAGGAGACGGGGTCGATCGCGCTCACCCTCTTTCGACCGCCCGGCGACGGGCCGTTCCCGCTGGCCATCGTGAGCCATGGTCGCGGCAACTCGCAGCAGCGTGCGGCACAGGGGCGGCAGCGCTTCGAGCCGCTCGCGCGCTACCTCGTGAGCAAGGGCTTCGCGGTCTTCGTGCCCACACGCCTGGGCTATGGCGACACCCACGCGCGCGGCTTCGACCCCGAGGACTCGGGGCTGTGCAACAGCAAACGCTTCGAGCCGATGGCCGTGGCCGCCAGCGAGCAGGTGCTGGCGGCGCTGGCGCAGGCGCAGAAGATGCCGTGGGTGGATGCCCGGCGCTGGGTGGCGCTGGGTCAGTCGGTCGGCGGCCTCACCACGCTGGCCGTCGTGTCGCGCAAGCCGCCGGGGCTGGTGGCGGCGATCAACTTCTCGGGCGGCGCCGGCGGCGACCCCGAACGCCGCCCCGGCAACCCCTGCGGCCCCGACGAACTGGCGCGGCTGTGGGGCGCGCAGGCAGCGCAGGCCGCGCCAGGTGCGCAAGCTGCGCAAGCTGCGCAAGCTGCGCCGGCCACGGCCAGCGAAGTGCCGACGCTGTGGATCTACTGGTCGCATGACCGCTACTGGGGCGCGGAACATCCGCGCCAGTGGGCCGAGGCCTGGCGTGAAGGCGGCGGGCGGGTGCAGCTGCACCAGCTCTCGCCGTGGAGCGGCGAGCCGGCGGACGGCCATCTCGGCCTCGTGCGCGACATGGACCGCTGGGTGCCGCTCGTCGAGGCCTTCCTCGCCGATGCCGGTTTCGCCATGAGCGGCCTCGTACCGCGACCGCCGGCAACGCGCTTCGCGCGCATCGACGAGATTCACAAGGTGCCGGTGAGCGCCGAGCGTCGCGAAGGCCTGTACCGGCCCTTCCTCGCGTCACCGCCGCCGCGCGCCTTCGCCATCGGCCCCACCGGCATCGCCGCCTGGGCGAGCGGCGACTGGGCGCTCGGCCGCGCGCTCGGCAACTGCCAGTGGCGCAACGGCCGCACCTGCCGCCTCTACGCCGTCGACGACGATGTCGTCTGGACACCCTTCTGAAGGGGAAGCACCTCGTGTTCAAGAAGATCCTGATTGCCAACCGCGGCGAGATCGCCTGCCGCGTCATCGCCACGGCGCGCCGTCTCGGCGTGCGCACCGTCGCCGTGTACTCCGACGCCGACGCCGGAGCGCGCCACGTGCTCGCCGCCGACGAGGCGGTGCGCGTGGGCGGCGCGGCGGCACGCGACAGCTACCTGCAATGGCGTCGCATCATCGAGGCGGCCCGCGCCACCGGTGCGCAAGCCATCCACCCCGGCTACGGCTTCCTGAGCGAGAACGAGGACTTCGCGCGCGCCTGCGCCGAGGCCGGCCTCGTCTTCATCGGCCCGCCGCCGGCGGCCATCGCGGCCATGGGCAGCAAGAGCGCCGCCAAGGCGTTGATGGAGAAGGCCGGCGTGCCGCTCGTGCCCGGCTACCACGGCCAGGACAACGACCCCGCGCTGCTGGCGCGCGAGGCCGAGCGCATGGGCTACCCGGTGCTCATCAAGGCCAGTGCCGGCGGCGGCGGCAAGGGCATGCGGCGCGTCGAGCGCGCCGAAGACTTCGCCGCCGCGCTCGCCAGTTGCCGGCGCGAGGCGAAGGCGAGCTTCGGCGACGACCACGTGCTCGTCGAGCGTTATGTCACGCGGCCGCGGCACATCGAGATCCAGATCTTCGGCGACAGCCAGGGCCAGGTCATCCACCTCGGCGAGCGCGACTGCTCGGTGCAGCGGCGGCACCAGAAGGTGCTGGAGGAGTCGCCTGCGCCG
The DNA here is from genome assembly GCA_016223165.1 of Burkholderiales bacterium. Classification (GTDB taxonomy): domain Bacteria; phylum Pseudomonadota; class Gammaproteobacteria; order Burkholderiales; family Burkholderiaceae_C; genus Rubrivivax. The sequence continues at coordinate 270,041 of JACRPO010000008.1, read as the reverse complement.
GGCCTGAGCCCCAGGCGCCGCGCCGAGATGGGCGCGGCGGCCGTGGCCGCCGCCAAGGCCGTGGGCTACGTCGGCGCCGGCACGGTGGAGTTCGTCGCCGAGGAACGCGACGACGGCGACATCCAGGCCTTCTTCATGGAGATGAACACGCGCCTGCAGGTCGAACACCCGGTCACCGAGGCGGTGACGGGGCTCGACCTCGTCGAGTGGCAGCTGCGCATCGCCGCCGGCGAGCCGCTGCCGCTCACGCAGGCGCAGGTGGCGATGCGCGGCCATGCCATCGAGGCCCGCATCTGCGCCGAGAACCCGGACAACAACTTCCTGCCCGCCACCGGCACGCTGGAGGTGGCGCGCTGGCCCGAGCACGTGGCCTTCACGCGCGACGAGGCGCGTGCGCGCGTGGACAGCGGCGTCGGCGAGGGCGACGCCATCACGCCCTACTACGACTCGATGGTGGCCAAGCTCATCGTCTGGGGCGAAACGCGCGTGCAGGCACTGGCGCGCCTCGATGCGGCGCTGCGCGACACGCACATCGTCGGCCTCGCCACCAACGTCGCCTTCCTTCGCCGCGTCGTCGCCTCGCACGCCTTTGCGCATGCCGACCTCGACACCGCGCTCATCGAGCGCGAACGCGCGGCGCTGTTCGATGCGGCACCGCTCGCGTCCGAGCTCGCCGCCGCCGGCGTCGCCGCGCATGTGCTGGCGGCCGAGGCGGCGTTGGAGGGGCCCGATCCCTGGTCGCGCCGCGACGGCTGGCGCCTGCACGGCGGCGCGCAGCGGCGCATGAACCTGGAGCTCGGCGGGCAGCCACTCGCCGTGGCGCTGCAGCGCCTGCACGACGGCGCCACGGTGCTGTCGATCGGTACGCAGCGCTGGCAGTTCGCCGCCCGCGCACTCGGCGGTGCGCGGCACGAGGTGCGGCTCGCGGGCGCCGCGCTCGGCGGTGCTGGCGAGACGGGCGAGCAGCGCACCGTGCTCGCCGTCTACGCCGGCCCCGAGCGCTATGCCGTCTTCGCCGATGCCGCGCAGGCGCTCGTCGCCGAGTACGACCCGATCGCGCATGCCGGCGACCACGCCGGCGACGCCGGCCGCCTCACCGCGCCGATGCCGGGCAAGGTGATCAGCTTCCACGTGCAGGCGGGCGACACCGTGAAGCGCGGCCAGGTGCTTGCCGTGATGGAAGCGATGAAGATGGAGCACACGCTGCACGCACCGCGCGACGGGCGCGTGCTGGAACTGCTTTACGCCGCCGGCGACCAGGTGGCCGAGGGCGGCGAGCTTCTCAAGCTGAGCGAGTAGGGCGCGGGCGCGCAGGGCGCCGGCAGCAGCTGGCGGTTGGCTCGCAGTCGGCCGACAGTCGGCGGGCAGTCGGCTGGCGCCGCGCTTGCGACGCCGCCTTGGGCTGCGTCGACGCGGGCTCAGCGCCCCGTGGCCCGCATCGTCGACAACCAGCCGCCGTGGCGCGCCGCGGCGCGCTGCTGTTCCAGTTGCTGCCGCACGAGCACGGCCGGGCTCGGCAACGGTCCGATGGTGTCGCGCTGCGAGTCGAAGGTGGCGCTGCCGAAGGCCGAGCTCGGGAAGACGCTGTCGACGCCGAAACCCGACGGCGGCGCGCTGTCCGAAGGCACCTCGGCGGCCGAGCGGCGGAACCAGGTCGCCAGCTCGGCCAGCTCGTTGCCGCGGTTGGCGTCGCACACGAGCAGCACGTCGCGCATGTACAGGCGCTCGGTGAGCATGCGCTTGGCGTCGACGCCGATGCCGATTTCCTGCTCGAGCAGGGCACCGATGCGCGTGGCGATCTTGAGACAGCGGCGAGCGTTCATGGCGGTTCTCCCCGGGGTGGGCGACGTGCTCCTCTTGAAGCACGATGCCGCCCATGCCGACAGGTGCTAGTTCAACGCCGAGCGGGCTGCGGCGGCGGGGAAGATTCACCATGCCGGCCACGGCCACCTTCCGGGTGTGAAGGAACGCATGGTGCGTGGACGTTCGCGCAGGCACTGCCCGCCCGCGCGACCGGTGCCCGGGTCGCGCACGAACGAGCCCCTGTTTGCCGGTGCGCGCGGCGCGGAACAACGGGCGCGTCGCCGGCCAATTCGACGGTCCCGCCCGGCCGGCGCCGCAAAACAATGGCGTCCACATGGCCGCCTTGCGCCCGAACGACGACCTGGTCGCCCGCGTGGTGGCCTGGCACAACCGCCATCCGCTGGCGCGCCGCATCACGCCCGCCCACGTGGTGTCGGTCGGCCTCGTGTCCTTCCCGTACCGGGTGAACGCCGATGCGGCGGCGGCCCAGGCCGTGGAGGCCGCCATCGGATCCTCCGCGGGGCCGGCCGCTGGGACCGGGGCCGAGCTGCGCGGGGGTGCAGCCGCCGGAAGCGATGTCGAGGGGGAGGCCACCGGGGCCGCCGGGGTCAACGCGGTCAACGCCGGTCCTGTCGAACCCGCCGAGCCTGCTGCACCCGCGGCATCCGCATCATCCACAGCACCCGCAGCATCCGCAGCATCCGCAGCACCCGCTGCACCCGCTGCACCCGCTGCACCCGCTGAGCCTGCTGCACCTGACGGACCCGCCGGAAGCCCAGCCACCGGCGGCCGTCTGCGCGACCGTGTGCGCGACCGTGCACGGACAGCCTCGGCCACGGCGCCGAGCCCGCCGGTGCGCGGTGGCGCCGTGCACGCGCCGCCCGGCGCGGCGCGCAAGGCCTGGCGGGCCGCCTTCGACGAGGACCTGCTCGCACCACACTCACCGGCCGAAGTGGCGCGCTGGGCCCTGCGCCACGGCAGCTCGCAGCGGCCGGGGCCTGCGGACGCGCTGGCGCGCGAGGTCGAGCCGCGCATGGGTGGACCGGGCGCAAGGGGCCGCGCCGTCGCATCGGGCGCCACCGTGGCACGGCTGTGGGTCTACACGGCCGCCATCGACTTCGGTGCGCAGCGCGTGCGCGTGCTCGTCTCGCCGCTGGACATGCGGCGCGTGCTCGGTCCGCGCCTCGTCGGCCGCGGCCGCCTCGGCGTGCTGGCCGGCACCCTCGCCGCCGGCCTGGTGGCCGGTGTCGCCTTGTGGCGACCGGGGCTGGGCAGCGGGCAGGCGCCCGCTGCACAGGCATTGCCGGGCGCATCCGCGTCGGTGACACCGATGGCGGCATCGAGTCCTGCCGCCGTTGCCATCGCTCGTCCCATGGCGATGGCGGCATGGCCCGACCCGGCCGCCGCAGCTGCGCCGACCCTGGCCGCGTCGCCTGCGCCAACCGGACACGCGCCGAGTGGACCTCAGACGGGCAGACCGAGCCCATCGACGGCCGCCGCCGCATCAGCATCCGCCACATCCGCCACATCCACCACATCCACCACATCCGCCGCCCCTGCCACAGCCACCGCAACCGCTGCAACGACCCCATCGACGGCAACCACCGCCTCCACCGCAGCGGCGCCCGCCTCGGCCCATCCGGGCACACCGGGGGCCGAGGCCGGCGTTGCGCCGAGCGTGGCCACCGCGCAGGCCGGCCCGGCCAGCGCGGCGGCCACACCGCTGCGGCCGGTGCCGGGCGCGGGTGAGTCGCGCCTGCGGCCGCTCGCGCCGCCGCTCGCCGAGGAGGTCCGGCGCGCCGCGCGCGAAGCCAGCGAGGCGGCGCGCAACGAGCGGGCGCTTCGTCTTGCCGAGCGCGCACCGGCCGCTTCGGTGGCGGACGCGCGCGACGGGGTGCATCCGCATACCGGCCCGTCACTGGCCGCCGCGGCGCCGCCGCGGCCCGACGCGGCAGGCCGCTCGCCTGCCGTCGCACCCCCTGCCGTGGCCTGGGCCGTGAGCACGCGCAACCTGCGCACCCGCTTCGAGTCCGAGCAGATGCTCGCGGCGCTGCGCGATGTCGCCTACCGCGGCGGCCATGGCAACGAGCTCAAGCTCGAAGTGCTGCCCTCAGGTGACGACTGGCGTGCCGTCGGCTGGCCTTTCGCGACACGCGCCGACGCCGAGCGCCTGCGCGCCGCCATGGCCGCCCGCGGGCTCAAGGCCGAGGTCGTGCAGTTCTAGCCGGCGGTGGGCGCAGGGCGGGGCGCGCGCGCCTGGCCTCCTGCCGATCGCGCTCAGAGCCTGTGAATGGATCAGCCGCGCCCGAGCGACGCGCCAGAAGGTGTCGGATCGAGGCGCAAAGCGCAGCCATATCCGGTGATACGGCGAGCATTTGCAGCGACGAGCCGGCGCCTTCTGGCGCGGCGAGCGGGTGTGGATGATTCGTTCACAGGCTCTTCAGCGCCACGCCAGCAGCACGAGCAGGCCGCCGATCGGCTGCCGCTGCTCGTGGCGCAGCGTCGTGCGCGTGAGCGCGCGCCACTCGAAGCCGTGCGCCGCCGCCAGCCGGCGCAGGTAGCCTTCGGCGTGCGCGTAGCGCGAGCTGGCGCGCAGCTCAAAGCGCTCGACGCCGGCATCGGCTTCCTCCACCGAGAACGCGAAGAGGCCACCCGCTTCGAGCACGCGCGCGACGCCGGCGAAGACCGCTTCGAGGTCGCCGACGTAGACGAAGACATCGGCCGCCACGACGAGGTCGTGCCGCTCGCCCGTGCCTTGCAGGTGCGCGGCCAGGTCGCCGTGCACGAGATGGCGATAGCAGCCGAGCGCGCGTGCCTTGCCGAGCATCAGCGTCGAGAGGTCGACGCCGTCGACCACCTCGCAACGCGGCGCCAGCAGCGGCCCCATCAGGCCCGTACCGCAGCCGAGGTCGAGCGCGGCGCGCCAGCGCTTCGCCGCCGGCCCGTCGCCCGCGCCGCCGCGGCTCTCGCGCGGCAGCATCTCGGCGATGAGCCAGGGCGTGCGGTAGCCGAGCTTGCCGACGAGATGCTCGTCGAACCCCTCGGCGTAGCTGTCGAAGAGCGCCTCCACGTAGTGGCGCGGCGCGACCGGTGGCGTCCTCGGTGCCGCGATCGGCGACACCCCCGGCGCCGCCGCAGCGGCCCCGGCGCCCTCGACGTGCGGCAGCACCGAGGCGAGGAAGTAGCCGTTCAGCTCGGCATCGCCGCCATGCGCGAGCGCCTGGCGAAAGCACTGCGCCGCCTCGGCCAGGCGCCCCATGTCCTTGAGCAGGCTGCCGCGCTGCGTCCACGCCGCACCGTGCGTGGCGTCGATGGCCAGCACGCGCTCGTAGGACTGCAGCGCGTCGCCCGGGCGCGCCAGCACCTGCAGCAGCTGGCCGCGGTGGAACCAGGCGGGCGCATCGTCGGGCTGCGCAGCGAGGGCCTCGTCGAGCGCCGCCAGCGCCTCGGCCGGCCGGCCGAGCCGCTGCCGCACGGCGGCGAGGTTGACGAGCGCCGAGGGCCGCCCGGGCACGAGCCGCAGCGCCTCGATGAACAGCGGCTCGGCGCGCGCCGGGTCGCCGGCCTCGAACGCCTGCACACCGGCCGTGAAGGCGGCGCGTGCCGCGTCGAAGCGAGCGTCGCCCGGCGCGCTCGCGCGCGCACCGCCGTGCTCGTCAGCCCCTTGCTCCTGCATGGCGGCCACTGTAGCGCGCGGCTGGGCGCCACTCCTCGCGGCTCGGCGGCCCGGGGGCCGGCGCAGGAGCGGGCCGGCACCGTGCGCCGAGGGCGGACCGCGCCAGACGCGGCCCAGCTGTGGCACCGTGCCGCCCGGCCGGCGCGGGCCTTGAGGATCATCAACCGCGCCGGCGCGCCAAGCCCGCACAGTGCGCAGGCCGCCCGAGCCCTGCGGCCCTCCGCGAGGACCGCATGCCCGTTGAACTGCACAGCTCCCCAGGCCACCGCTGCCTGATGTTCCATGACACCGTCGACGGCACCGAGGGCGTGCAGGCCAACCAGTTCCTGATCGTCGACGACGACACCGGCGCCGTCATCGACCCCGGCGGCAACCTCGCCTACGCCGAGCTGTACCTGGTGATGACGCAGCACTTCGCGCCGCACCGCCTGTCGGCCATCATCGCCTCGCACGCCGACCCCGACATCGTGGCCTCGCTCGACCGCTGGATGACGGCGACGCAGGCGCCGGTCTACATCTCGCGCGTCTGGGAGCGCTTCATCCCGCACTTCTGCAAGCCGGGCAAGACGCACGGCCGCGTCGTGGCGATCCCCGACCCCGGCATGCGCATCCGCGTCGGACGCCACGACCTCGTCGCGCTGCCGGCGCATTTCATGCATGCCGAGGGCAACTTCCAGTTCTGGGACCCGGCCAGCGGCATCCTCTTCTCCGGCGACCTCGGCGTCTCGATCGGCGTCGATGCGAGCGTGCCGGTGCACGAGCTGGCGCCGCACGTGCCGCGCATGGAGGCCTTCCACCGCCGCTACATGGTCAGCCGCAAGGTGCTGCAGTGGTGGGCGCACATGGTGCGTGGACTGCCGATCAAGATGATCGCGCCGCAGCACGGTGCGCCGCTCGTCGGCGCCGCGGTGCGCGAGTTCATCGACTGGGTCGAGCAGCTCGACTGCGGCATCGATCTGTTCGGGCCGCGGAACTACGTCGTGCCCTGATCGGCGAAGAGATCAGAGCCTGAGGATGATTCGTTCAGGCTCTCACTTCAGATGCGCCGCCACGGCCGGGAAGGCCGCGCCGTGCTCGGCCAGCAGGTGGGCCATGGCCAGCGCCGAGAAGTCGCGCCAGCGGTCGAACTCGAACGCCGCCGATTCCCTCGACCAGCGGCCGGTTTCGGCGAGATCGGCCAGCGCCGGGCGGCACTGGCTCCAGGCACGCGCGAGCAGGCCCTGTTCGGCCTCCAGCCGCGCCGCCAGCGCCACGCCGGCCGCGCCGCCGACGCGGCGCAGCACCGGCAGCACTTCGCGCTCGACGACGGCGCGGTGCCCGGGGGCTTCGAAGTCGAGGAAGGCGAGCACCCGCGCGGCGGCGCGCCGGGCGCGTTCGTCCGGGCCCTCGCGCTTCAGGTGCGGCGCCAGGTCGCGCAGCATGTCGAGCACGTCGTCGAAACGCTCGTGGCATGCGCACAGCGCCGCCAGCGCCGGCACGGCGCAGGGGTCGCCGACGTCGCCGCCCGGCGCTTCGGCCGGCCGAGGGGCGGGGGTCGGCTGCGGATGCGGCGGCGTCGCGGATCGATCGAGGTCCGGCATGGGGCGCGTGGGCGGGCGCGAGTGAGGGGGCGAGGGAGGGCGCAAGGGAGGGCGCAAAGGAGGGCGCAAAGGAGGGCGCAAAAAGCGCGCGGGGCGTGAGGTGCTCGGTGGAGCGTGGGGCGGCGCGCGCTACCAGCGGCCGCGCAAGGTGAGGCGCCACGTGCGCGGCGCCTCGGCCCAGGTGAAGAGCGGCGAGCGTTGCGCCAGGCTGAGGTCGTCGAGGTTGTTCACGCCGAGCTCCAGGTCGAGGCCGCGGTCGAGCCGGCGCCCGAGGGACGCAGCCATCGTCGTCAACGAGGGCACGCGCTGCGGCGGTTGTCCGGCTGCCGCGGCGGCCAGCAGTTGCGTGCTCACGTGGTCGGCGCGCCAGCGCGCATGCCACGGCCCTTCGTCCCAGTGCAGGCCGAGGCCGGCGGCGACGCGCGGGCGCCGCTCCAGGCGCTGGCCGGCGCCGTCCTTCGCATCGAGCCACTGCCAGTTGCCGGTGAGCGTGAAGCGGCCCTCGCGCAACGTGAACGCGAGCTCCAGGCCCTGCAGCCGGGCATCGTCGAGGCTGGCGTAGATGTACTGGTCGCGCCCCGCCACCGTGCCGAGGAAGCGCGGCACGATGAGGTCGTGCACGCGGTTGTGGAACAGCATCGCGGTGGCACCGAAGTCGTGCTCGTCGAAGCCGGCGCCGAGCTCGAACGCCGTGCTCGTCTCGGGTTGCAGCGTGGGGTCGGAGAAGAAGGTGTTGGGCCCTTCGTCCTCGGCATAGCCGGGCGTGATCTGCTTGAGCGTCGGCGGCTTGAAGCCGCGGCTCGCACCGCCCTTCACGGTCCATTGCGGCGCCGCCTGCCACACCGCATACAGGCGCGGGCTCCAGACGCTGCCGAAGCGCTCGTGCTCGTCGTAGCGCAGGCCGCCGCTCAAGCTCAGCTCGCGCCGCAGCGCGAACTCGTCGTGCGCATAGATCGACCGGTGCTCGGCCGAGCTGCGCCCGCCGGGCAGCGCGGTGTTCGACAGGCGTTCGCGGCGCGCCTCAAAGCCGGCGACGAGCAGGTGGTCGGCCGCGGGCCGGCCGGAAACCTGGCCGTCGAGCACGTCGTCGGCGAGCGCGTTCGAGCGCAGCGCGGCGACGCCGTTGCTGCGCGCATTCACCATCGCCAGGTGGCTGCCGTAGGCGGCGAGCTGGCTGCGCCACTCGCCCGATGGGGCCGCTGCACCCGATGCACCCGATGCACCCGCACCGGCCCAGTCGGCAAACCAGCTCAGCGCGCCGTGGCTGCGCCGCACGTCGGTGTCGGTGAAGTAGACGCGGCGGCGGCCGCTGCGCTCCACCGCGTGGCCGAAGCGCTCCTCGAGGCCGCTGCGCGCATCGAATTCGATGCGGTGGTTCGCGGCCGCGTCCCAGGCGACGCGCACGCCGCCGTCGTGCTTGTGGCGGCCTTCGAGTTCGGAGATGCGCGGGTCGCTCGGCGAGGCGATCGCCGAGCGCCGCGTGTCGGCCGCGACGACGGCGATGCGCATCCCTTCGGCCAGCGGCCCCGAGACGCGCGCCGCGGCGCGATGGCCACCGCCGCCGCGCCCGCCTTCGGCCCACGAGCCCTCGGTGGTGGCGCTGCCTTCCAGCTTCGCCGAAGGCGCGCGCGTCACGATCTGCAGCACGCCGCCCAGGGCCTCGGCGCCGTACAGCGCCGACAGCGGCCCGCGCACGACCTCGATGCGCTCGATCTCCTCCACCGCCACCCAGCCGAGCTGGAAGTCGGTGTGGCCGATGAGGCCGTCGCTCGCGCCGATGCGGCGGCCGTCGACGAGATAGAGCGTGTGCCGGCTCTCCATGCCGCGCAGCGCCAGCGTCTTGCGCCCGCCGATCGTGCGGCCGAAGAGGGTGATGCCCGACTCGCCGCGCAGCGCCTCGAGCAGGTCGTCGGCGCCGAGTTGCTCGATGGTCTCGCGTGGCACCACGCTCATGGCCGCCGGCGCATCGGCCATGGCCATCGCGAGCCGCGTCGCCGAGATCACCACCACCTGCGGCGCGGGGCTCGAGGCGGCGATCGTCGCGCCGGCCGTCGCGCTGCTCACGGCCGGTTGCGCCTGCGCGCAAGCCAGCCCTGTGGCACAGAAGGTGCCGAGCAAGGCACGCGGCATGCGGTGGGCCAGCGTGTCGATGGCGCGGCGGATCGAAGGGTTCATGGCCCCGGCACCTTAGGCGCAGCGCAGGGCCAGGGCCTTGACGCAGATCGCTTTTGCGCGAGGTCCGCGAGCGGCGATGGCGCCCGCATCTGCACGGCGGCTTGCGCCTGCGCGCCTCGCGCCCGCAGGTCACGCGAGTCGCGCAGCGCCTGCATCGCTGCCTGCATCCGTGCTGCCGGTTCCACCGCGACGCGCCGGCGCACGTCGAGGTTGATCACCTGGCCCTCGCCGCTGCCGGCCGGTGGTGGCGGCGCCAGACCCCAGGCCTCGGCCTCGTCTTCGTCGAGCACGAAGTCGGCGAGCGGCTCGGGCAGTGCCGTGCGCCTGAGGCCGAGGTAGCCGCGCCGCGGCACGCCTTCGCCGAGGCGGTAGTCGTGCACGAGGCCGTCGTAGATCTCCTCAGCCTTCGGGTCGTACGAGATCTCCCACAGCTCGGGCAGGTCGGCCGGCGCGACGATGAAGCTGCGTCTGAGCACGGCCGTGCGCAGCGCCGCGACGCGCGCGGCGATGCGCCCGTCGCGCGTCGCGGGCGTGATCGTGTGCACGGGCACGTCATGCTCGGCATGCCACACCACCAGGCAGGGCGGATCGGCCTGCATCACCAGCATCAGGCGGCCGTCGGCACTGAACGCCATCGGCGTCGCCGCGGGCGCGGTGTCGTTCGCTGGTGCGTGCAGGGCGGGCGCCGCGCCGGCGCAGACCACCGGGACGCACCCTGCCAACGCCGCCGCCGAGGCGACCGCGAGAAACAGCGCTGCTGCCACGCGCCCGCCAAGCATGCCGGCATGTTCGAGGCGGGCCGTTCGCCGCGTCCTTGAACCGCTTCAAGGAACGGCCGGGACGGAGCGCGAAGAATGAATTCAACAGGGTCATGCGACCCATCGACGAAGAGCCAGAAGGCGCACGCACGTGAACATCTCCAGTCTCGTCGTGCACGTGCGTCCCGAGCAGGTTGCGGCCGTGCGGGCCGAGCTCTCCACCTGGCCCGGCGTCGAGGTGCCAGCCGCGGCGCCCGACGGCCGCCTCGTCGTCACCGTCGAGACCACCACCGATCGCGAGTCGAGCGAATGCTTCACGCGCATCGGCACGCTGCCCGGCGTGATGAGCGTCGCGCTCGTCTACCACCAGTTCGAACCCGAACCCGACACCGGGTTCGCCACCGGATCCACCGATGCCCCCGAGGAGGCTCGTCATGACTGCTGAAGTGCAAAGCCCCGTCAACGCCATCCAGGTGCTGTCGCGGCGCGAGTTCATCAAGCAAAAGGCCGCCGCCGCGACCGCGGCCAGTGCCGGCATCACGCTGCCGCTCGCGGCGGCCGCGCCGGCGCTTGCGCAGCCCGCGGCCGCGCCGGCGCTCGCGCAACCCGCGGCCGGCGCCGGCGCGGCCGCCAGCGACGGCGTGCGCTGGGACAAGGCCGTGTGCCGCTACTGCGGCACCGGTTGCGGCGTGCTCGTCGGCGTCAAGGACGGGCGCATCGTCGCCACGCAAGGCGACCCCGACGCGCCGGTGAACAAGGGCCTGAACTGCGTCAAGGGCTACTTCCTGGCCAAGATCCAGTACACCGCCGACCGCCTGACGACGCCGCTGCTGCGCATGAAGGACGGCAAGTTCGACAAGAACGGCGAGTTCGCGCCGATCAGCTGGACGCAGGCCTTCGACATCATGGAGGAGAAGGTCAAGGCCACGCTCAAGGCCAAGGGGCCGGTGGGCGTGGGCATGTTCGGCTCGGGCCAGTGGACGGTGTTCGAGGGTTATGCCGCCAACAAGCTGATGAAGGCGGGTTTCCGCAGCAACAACATCGACCCCAACGCGCGCCACTGCATGGCCAGCGCCGTGTTCGGCTTCATCCGCACCTTCGGCGCCGACGAGCCGATGGGCGTGTACGACGACGCCGAGCATGCCGACGCCTTCGTGCTGTGGGGCAGCAACATGGCCGAGATGCACCCCATCCTGTGGAGCCGCATCACCAACCGCCGCCTAACGGCCAAGCATGTCAAGGTGCACGTGCTCTCGACGTTCTCGCACCGCTCGTGCGAGGTCGCCGACGCCGAGCTCATCTTCAAGCCGCAGACCGACCTCGCGATCCTCAACTACATCTGCCACCACATCATCACGAGCGGTGCGGTGAACGAGGACTTCGTCAAGAAGCACGTGACGTTCCAGAAGGGTGTCACCGACATCGGCTACGGCCTCAGGCCCAACCACCCGCTCGAGCAGGTGGCCGGCAACAACGGCTACCCCGGCGCCGACGGCAAGCCCAAGGGCAACCCGATGGCCGCGAGCCCGATCAGCTTCGACGAGTTCAAGGCCTTCGTCAGCACGTACACGCTCGACTACACGGCGCAGCTCACCGGTGTGCCCAAGGACAAGCTGGAGGCGCTGGCGAAGACCTACGCCGACCCGAAGACCAAGGTCACCAGCTACTGGACCATGGGCTTCAACCAGCACACGCGCGGCACGTGGGCCAACAACATGATCTACAACGTGCACCTGCTGGTGGGCAAGATCAGCGAGCCGGGCAACAGCCCTTTCTCGCTGACCGGCCAGCCGAGTGCCTGCGGCACCGCGCGCGAGGCAGGCACCTTCGCGCACCGGCTGCCCGCCGACCTGCTGATCGCCAACCCGGCGCACCGCGAGATCGCCGAGCGCATCTGGGCGCTGCCGCCGGGCACGCTGCGCGGCGAGGTCGGCTTCCACGCCGTGCAGCAGGACCGCATGCTCAAGGACGGCGTGCTCAACTTCTACTGGACCTCGACGACCAACAACATGCAGGCCGGGCCCAACCTCAACCAGGAGAGGTACCCGGGCTTTCGCGATCCGCGCAACTTCATCGTCGTCTCCGACGCCTACCCGACGGTGACGGCGCTGTCGGCCGACCTCATCCTGCCCAGCGCCATGTGGACCGAAAAGGAGGGCGCTTACGGCAATGCCGAGCGCCGAGGCCAGTTCTGGCGCCAGCAGGTGACTGCGCCCGGGCAGGCGAAGAGCGACCTGTGGCAGTACATCGAGTTCAGCAAGCGCTTCAAGACCGAAGAGGTGTGGCCGGCCGAGCTGCTCGATCGCCACCCGCAATACAAGGGCAAGACGCTGTACGACGTGCTCTACGCCAATGGCGCCGTCAACCAGTACGGCCGTGCCGAGGCGGCGCGCGTCAACGCGCATGCCTGGGCCGGCTACAGCAACGACGAGACCGAGGCCTTCGGCTTCTACGTGCAGAAGGGCCTGTTCGAGGAGTACCGCAAGTTCGGCCTCGGCAAGGGCAAGGACCTCGGCGAGTTCGACCACTACCACCGCGTGCGCGGCCTGCGCTGGCCGGTCATCAACGGCAAGGAGACGCTGTGGCGCTACCGCGAGGGCTATGACCCCTACGTGAAGGCCGGCGAGGGCGTGCGCTTCTATGGCAAGCCCGACGGCAAGGCGACCATCTTCGCGCTGCCCTACCAGCCGGCGGCCGAGCAGCCCGATGCCGAGTACGACCTGTGGCTGTGCACGGGCCGCGTGCTCGAGCACTGGCACACCGGCACGATGACGCGGCGCGTGCCCGAGCTCTACCGCGCCTTCCCCGACGCGGTGGTGTGGATGCACCCGAAGGACGCCGAGCGGCGCGGCCTCAAGCACGGCGATCCGGTGAAGGTGGCCTCGCGGCGCGGCGAGGTGCAGTTGCGCGTCAACACGCGCGGCCGCAACCGCATGCCCGAGGGCCTCGTCTTCATGCCCTTCTTCGACGAGCACCGCCTGGCCAACAAGCTGACGCTGGACGCCACCTGCCCGATCAGCAAGGAGACGGATTTCAAGAAGTGCGCCGTGAAGGTGTTGAAGGCCTGACATGACCTCCCCCAGGAGCGACCGGCGGTCGCCTCGCCCAGGGACCCGAAGGGGCCACTGCGTGGCCCCGGGGGGCGCCGCCGGCGGACCGGCAAAGCCGGGTCCGCGGCGGCCGCTTGGCTGAGGCAACGGGAGGCGCACCTTGTTGCCGCTCGCCGCCGCGCGCGAACGCCGCCGCTTCCTGCTCGACGCCGCCAGGGGTGCGTGCGGGGCGGGCGCGATCGGCCTGATGCTGGCTCTGCAGGCGCGCCACGCGCGCGCGCTGCCGCCGCTGGCGCTGCGCCCGCCGGGCGCCCTGCACGAGGCCGACTTCGCCGCCGCCTGCGTGCGCTGCGGCCTGTGCGTGCGCGATTGCCCCTACGACATCCTCACGCTCGCCACGCCCGAGCAGCCGGTGACCACCGGCACGCCGTACTTCGTCGCGCGCGACAAGCCCTGCGAGATGTGCGAGGACATCCCCTGCGTGAAGGCCTGCCCCACCGGCGCGCTGGACCACGGCCTGACCGAGATCACGAAGGCGAAGATGGGCCTGGCGGTGCTCGTCGACCAGGAGAACTGCCTCAATCACCTGGGGCTGCGCTGCGACATCTGCTACCGCGTCTGCCCGGCCATCGACAAGGCGATCACGCTCGAGCAGCTGATCAACCCGCGCACCGGGCGGCACGCGCTCTTCATCCCGGTGGTGCACAGCGAGCCCTGCACCGGCTGCGGCAAGTGCGAGAAGGCCTGCCCGCTGCCGGTGGCGGCGATCAAGGTCTATCCGATCGAACTCGCCAAGGGCGAGCCGGGGCGGCACTACCGGCTCGGCTGGGTGGAAAAGGACAAGGCCGGCCAGCCGCTCGTGCCCGCCGACCCCGAGCACCGCTACAACCTGCCCGAAGGGATGCGCTACGAGCCCGGCAAGGGCCTGACGGGCGAGCCCGGCGCGGCCGCTTCGGCGGCGGCACCGGGGACCGGGGCCGCGCCCAACGCTGTGGCGGCACCCGCGCCTGACGCGGCTCCTGCACACACGCCCAACGCGGCGCCTGCACGCGTGCCTACCCCGGCGCCTGCGCGCGGACCGCGCGCGCTGCAAGGAAACAAGCTGTGAGCCTCGCAGCGAAGACCTCGCGCGTCGGCGCCGACGCCATCGCCGCCAAGGGCTGGTGGCGCTCGCAGCGCTGGTTGCTCGCGCGGCGCGCCACGCAGGCGGGCATCCTGCTGCTCTTCCTCGCCGGCCCCTGGTTCGGCCTGTGGATCGTCAAGGGCAACCTCGCCTCCAGCCTGACGCTCGGCGTGCTGCCGCTCACCGACCCCTACGTGCTGCTGCAGTCGCTCGTCGCGGGCCTGTCGTCCCGCCACGTGCCGCTGGCCAGCGCCTTCATCGGTGCCGCCATCGTGCTCGGCTTCTACCTTCTGGTCGGCGGCCGCGTCTATTGCAGCTGGGTGTGCCCGGTCAACCCGGTCACCGACTTCGCCGCCTGGCTGCGCCGGCGCATGGGCCTGCGCAGCGGCGCGGTGCTGTCGCGCCAGATGCGCTTCTGGCTGTTGGCGATGACGCTCGTCGTCGCGGCTCTCAGCGGCAGCATCGCGTGGGAGCTCGTGAACCCGGTGTCGATGATGCACCGCGGCCTCATCTTCGGCTTCGGTGCCGGGGCGGCCGTGATCGCGGCGATCTTCTTCTTCGACCTCTTCGTCGCGCCACGCGGCTGGTGCGGCCACCTGTGCCCGGTGGGCGCCTTCTACAGCCTGCCGGCACGCTGGAGCCCGCTGCGCGTGCTGGCAGCGCGCCGCGAGGCCTGCAACGATTGCGCCGACTGCTACGCCGTGTGCCCCGAGCCGCTCGTCATCAAGCCGGCGCTGAAGGCGGTGGACGGCGCCGGGCCCGTGATCACCTCGGCGCAGTGCACGAACTGCGCCCGCTGCATCGACGTGTGCTCGAAGGATGTCTTCGAGTTCGGCCTGCGGCCGGCGCGCGCGCGGCCCAGCACCGCGGTGCCGGCACGCGCCGAGCCTTGACCATTTGATTTGCGCCAGAGGAAAGGAAGTCCCATGAAGAAGCCCTCCCTGCTGTGGTTGTCGAGCCTCGCGCTCGCGGCCGCCGCGTTCGGTGTCATCCCCGGCTGCGCGCAGTTCGACGGCGTGCACACGCTGCGCGGCAGCGATGCCGGCACCGTCGACCAGGTGCCCGAAACGAAGCCCTACGCCGGCAAGCGCCCCGGCTCGGGCCAGCCGATCGTGCGCACCTTCAAGGAGCAGCCGCCATT
This sequence comes from Burkholderiales bacterium, assembly GCA_016223165.1. Lineage (GTDB taxonomy): Bacteria > Pseudomonadota > Gammaproteobacteria > Burkholderiales > Burkholderiaceae_C > Rubrivivax. The sequence goes on along the minus strand of JACRPO010000008.1, from coordinate 254,735 downwards.
GGTGCCGCACGCCATCGACAACTTCGACGAGATCACGCTCGCCGACAACCAGTGCCTCGAGTGCCACAGCCCCGCCACCGCGAAGGCGAAGAACGCGCCGCGCGTCGGCGAACGGCACCTCACCGCCGCCAGCGACTTGCGCATGGACCGCTACCAGTGCAACACCTGCCATGTGCCGCAGGTGGACGCCAAGCCGCTGGTGGCGAGCACGTTCAGCGGGACGGCGCCGGCGAAGCGGTGAGTGCGCGGCGGGGATGGGCGCGGGCCGCGGTCGCCGCCGTCCTGCTCGGCGCGGCCATGGCGGCCGGTGCGCAGAACCTGGAGCGCGGGCGCGAGATCAACGCCACCTGCGCCGGCTGCCACGGCGAGTTCGGGCAGGGCGGCAAGCGCGGCGAGTACCCGCGCCTGGCCGGCCAGCGCATGGCGCACCTGATCGACCAGCTGCGGGCGTTCTGCAAGCGTGCGCGCATCAACATCCCGATGTTCCCCTACACGCAGGAGCGCGAGCTCTCGGACGACGACATCACCGACGTCTCGGCCTACCTGGCGCAGGTGGACCTGCCGACGCAGTGGCCCGAGTTCAAGCCCGGCGACGACGCGCTCACGCGTCTGACGGCGATGGAGAAGGTCATGATCATCCCGCGCGCGCCGGGTGATCTCGAACGTGGCGGGGCGCTGTACCAGAAAGAGTGCGCCGCCTGTCATGCGAGGGACGGCATGGGGCGCGGCAAGTTCCCGCGCCTGGTCGGCCAGTACACCGCCTACCTGAAGCGCCAGATCGAGGTCTTCGTCAAGGGCGAGAGGCCGCACGACGAGGTGGAGACCGGCGGCATCCTCAACCGCCTCGCCGAACAGGAGCATCTGGACATGCTGGCCTATCTGACTTCGATCCAGGGCGCGAAGGTGGTTGCGCCATGAGCGGCCGGGGAACGTTTGCGCTGGCTGCCGCAGCGCTGCTGCTGTCGGGGCTTGCGGTCGTGCCGGTGGCCGCACAGGCCCCGGCCGCGGCCGCCCGGCACGAACGGCCGATCCACGACGCGGCACGGCAGGGCACGCAGGCCGATGTCGTGCGCATGCTCGCGGCCGACGCCGCGCAGCGCGACGCGCGCACGCCGCTCGGGGCCACGCCGCTGCACCACGCGGCGATGAACGGCGACCCCGGGCCGCTGAAGGCGCTGCTGGCCGCCGGCGCCAACCCGAACGCGCGCGATGCCGAAGGCCGCACGCCGCTGCACATGGCGGCCTTCGCCACGCGCACGGACAACGCCAAGCTGCTGCTGCGCGGCGGTGCCGACCCGCTCGCCAAGACCGACGCCGGCCGCGACGTGCTGAGCATGGCGCGCAAGGTGCGCGCCGACGAGCTCGCTGGCGTCGTCTCACTGTGGATCCTCAAGGGCTGCAAGCCCGAAAAACCGTGCTGAAGCTGCTCGCGCCGCTTCTCGCCCTCTTCGCCGCGGCGGCGGCGCAGGGCGGCGAAGTGGCAACTCCGCCAGCGCTGCCGCCCGTCGTCGTCTATGCACCCAGCCCGTGCCTGGCCTGCATCGATTGGGCCGAGCATCTGCGCCGGCACGGCTTCAGCGTCACCATCGAGGACAAGCCGCTGGCCGAGATGCCGCGCCTCAAGCGCTGGCTGAACGTGCCGTCGGCCCTGGAGTCGGTGCACACGGCGCGTGTCGCCGGCTACTTCATCGAAGGCCATGTGCCGGCCGCCGACATCCTGCTGCTGCTCAAGGAGCGGCCGAAGGCGCTCGGCCTCGCGGTGCCCGGGCTGCCGCGCGGTGCGCCGGGACGCGAGAGCTACAACCCCGTGTGCGACACCGCCTGCACGATCCTCGACAACGCCGGCCGCGAGCACGAGGTGCGGCGCGAGGCGTTCAACACGCTGCTCGTGGGTGCGGGTGGGCGCACGAGCGTGTACGCGCGGCATTGAGGGTGCGGGTGGTGTGGTGGAGCCGACGGCAATTCGGCATGCGGAGGCCGTGGCGCGCCGAGGCCGCCGGGTGATCGGCTCTGCTCGTGTCCTCTTTCGGCCGCCCGGCTCGCAAGCTCGCAGGGCGCCCGAATGCCCCCTTTACCTCGCTGAGCCGACCACCCGGCGTCCTCGGCGGGCACCGGGGTTTGCATGCGACGAGGGCGTGCCACCGGTGGTGCCGGATCGGGCCGATGGGGCGCCCTGCGCAGCGAGGTAAAGGGGGCATCCGGGGGCCCTGCGAGCTTGCGAGCCGGGCCGCCGGAAGAGGACACGAGCGAAGCAGGGTGCCCCGTCGGCCCGATTCCGCCACCGCACGGCGCAGTGCGACCCGATCAGCGGCTTCTGGTCGATGGATCGCGAAGCCGCGTCACTCGAACCAGAACGCCTCGATGAGCTCGCCGCGCGCGTCGATCCACCACCACTCGATGTGAATGCCGCCGCGGCCGTTCTTGCGCGGACAAGCCCAAACGGCGTGCCCGGGAGGCAACGCGGGGCCAATGCGCTCGCGGATGCCGGCCGGCAACTCGGCCCAGGGCACGAGGCGGTCTTCGGTGTGGGGAGTCGTACTCATGCGCGGCGCCCGCTTCGGCCGTCCCCAAGCCAACCTTCAGTCGTTCTGCGGCTTGACCGCCTTCGCAACGGCTGCCGCCTCGGTGGCGCTCCGTTCGCGGTTCAGCGCGAGCAGCCGGCGCAGGATTTCCTCGTCGGGCATCGCGGCCGTGTAGTCCGCCCAGCCATAGGCCGCTGCCACGGCGGCGTCGAGCGCGGCGTGTGCCTGCGCAAGCCAGGCGGGGCGCTGGTTGTAGAGGTTGGTGAGCGTGCGCTTGGCGAGCTCGGCCTCGTGGCCGGCCTTGGCGACGATGCGGTCGGGGTAGGGCGAAGTGCTCATGCCGAGCGGCACCACCTCGGGCACACGCTCGGTCCATTCGGGCGGGTTGAGCCAGTTCTCGCGCAGCGCGTTCAGGCGGAATGCGGCCTCGGCGATGGCGGCGGCGTGCGTGCGTTGCGGCTCGGGCAGGTCGGCGGGAATCAGCGCGCCTGAGGGTAGCGGCTCGGTGCGCTGGTGCGCGGTGTCGGCGGGCGTCAGGCCCGCGGGGAAGGGGAAGGTCTCGAAGCAAGTGGTTGGGTTATAGGTGGGATCGTTCCCAACCCCATGTCGAGACCCCGTCCGGATCGCCCAGACTTCGTGAGCACGGCAGTGCAACATGCCGAAGTTGGCGTCGTCAGCGCGCGAAACCACCGCCAGCCTGGAGTCGGGAACCACGATGTTGTGCGTCCAGGCGCACAGGTGGAACTTGGAGACGCGCGGAATTGAGATGAAGCGAGGAATGACGTGCAACTGGCGAAACATGGCCGGGCGCCACCTGGCAAGCTGCCACCAGTTCGTTCGATCCTTTCCCGGCTCCATCTCGAGTCGGTGCAGTCGCACATTGGCAATCGCTGCAAAGGCTTCCTCGTGCAAGGCGGCTTGAGCCTCAGTGCGATCTCCGAAGTTGACGATGAAGCGGTCTAAAGGCCGGGTCGTTATGTCATCCGCGATCCAGTAGGGAAAGACAACCTCTGACTGCGGCTGACCTGCTGGTGTCGCCGGCAGCCGCAGGATCTCTCTTGCGCGAGGTCCATCCAGGTTGAAGCTTGCGTCCGGAAGACCGAGTACCAGCTTCCGCTTCTTCTGTACTTCAGCTCTCGGGATCACTCCTTGGAATGAGGAGCTTCCGTTGCTGACAAGCGGCACTGCCGTGGTGAGATCTACACCGGATGCATTCACTTCGCGTGCAGTTAGGTCGGGGTAGATCTCTGCGACGTCGAGTCCGTCCAACCGAGCCTGCTGCGCACTGGATCCGAAGCTGACCATTGACACTCGTACCGCTGCGCCTTCATTTACCCAAGGCTGGTCCCGCCAGGCATCGAACAGGCGGGAAGTTGAACAAGTTCGGTCAAGTACGCGGCGGCTCTTTCCGTTCCGGATGGCCTGCGTCGCCACCAACCCCGCCCGCTTCAACCGCCCCGCCTCGATCTCCGCCCGCGCCCGCTCGAACCAGTAGCACACGAGGTCCGCCCCGCCCGGCACTCGCCCCTTGTAGGCGGCGCGCAGCGCCTCGGTGTAGGCGTCGCCCAGCTCACCACGCATCTTCTTGTCGCCCACGAACGGCGGGTTCCCCACCACCGCATCCACTGCCGGCCACTCGGCCTCCTTGCCGTTCGACCCCATCACCGCATCACGGCACTCGATGTGGTCGAGTGGGTCCAGCACAGGGTTCGTTCGGAAGCCGTAGCCGCGCTGTATGCGCCACTGCAGCTCGCCGATCCACACCGTCACGCGCGCCAGCTCGGCGGCATATTCGTTCAGCTCGATGCCGAGCACGTTGTGCGGTCCGGTCACGTCGTGCTGGCGCTGCAGGCCCAGCGCCTCGGCCTCCAGGTTCACCTGGTGCTCGATGTCCTTCAGCGCCTTCAGAGAGAGGTAGAGGAAGTTGCCGCTGCCGCAGGCCGGGTCGAGCACCTTGTACGCCTTCAGTTTCTCGAGGAAGCCCACGAACACGGCCTGCGCGTCGCGCCAGACCTTGTCGTTGTGCTTCTTGCTCTTCGAAAGCGCTGCCTCGATGCGCTGCTTCTCACCCGCCCACTCGGCCAGCAGCGGGCGCTGCACCACCGGCTCCACGAGGCGCAGGATGGTGGCCGGGTCGGTGTAGTGCGCGCCGAGCTGTGCACGCTTGGCCGGGTCGAGCCCGCGCTCGAAGAGCGTGCCGAGGATGCTCGGGTCGATCGCGCTCCAGTCGAGGCGGCTCGCCGCCTTGAGCGCGGCCACGTCGGGCTCGGCGAGCGGCGGCACGTCGATGCTCGCGAAGAGGCCGCCGTTGAACCACGGCACGGCGTCGACGCCGAAGAGTCCGCCGTCCTTCATCGCCACGAAGAGGGCCTGCAACTGTGCGCGCAGCGTGGCCGGCGGCACCGCCACGCCCACCAGCCGCTCGAAGAGCCGGCCGGGCAAGAGGCCCACGTCTTCGGCGAAGAAGCAGAACACGCACTGCGTGAGGAAGTGGCTCGCCTGCGGCGGCGGCACGCCGGCCGCGCGCAGGCGCTCGGCGGTGCCGGCGAAGGTGCGCGCGGCTTCTTCCGTGATCTCGCGGTTGGTGCGCTTGGGCTTGTAGCGCTCGGGCTCCTGCCACAGCGCGCGCAGCTTGTGCTGCACGGCGGGGTCGGTGATCTCTTCGAGCGCGAAGCGGTGGCGCTCGCTCGGGGTGCCGGTGAAGTGCGTGTGTACCTCGATGGCGAGGCGGTCGCTCACCACCAGCAGCGGCGGGTTCTCCAGCGGCAGCGCGTACATCATCAGCTGCTTCAACGCGCCTTCGAGGCTCTTGCCCGGCGCCTTGTATTCCCAGGCGAAGTGGCCGCGCATCCACACGTCGGCAAAGCCATCCTTGCGGAACTTCCCGTCGACGCTGGCGCTGCCCGTCTTGGTGACGCCGCGCTCGAAGCAGTAGTTCTCGGGGTCCGCGGGCTCGGGCACGCCGAGCACCCGACACAGGTCGATGAAGTGGGTCTGCGCGCCTGCGCGCTCGTTCAATTCGTTGGCCGGTGCGCCCGGCTGCCACTTCTTGACGAACTCATGTGCCTGCATGGGCCGGCATTGAAGCATGGCGCGCCACCCCGACGCTGCATTTGTTGACGGGCGCCTTAAGGGCGTTCGCCGAGGTCCGGAGGATGCGGGTGGCGCGCTGACGCTGAGGTCGTGGCGCGCAGTCGCCTGCGGAGGCCTCGGCGGGCACCAGGGTTTACATGCGACGAGCGCGTGCCACCGCTGGTGCCGGATCGGGCCGATGGGGCGCCCTGCGCAGCGAGGTAAAGGGGGCATCCGGGGGCCCTGCGAGCTTGCGAGCCGGGCCGCCGGAAGAGGACACGAGCGGCGCAGGGTGCCCCGTCGGCCCGATCCCGCCACCCCTCTCCGCGAACCCGCACACCAACGAACCAGCCGACCCAGCAACCCACCCCACCGTCATTCACCCAAAGAAGGAGCCTCTCGATGTCCACCCCCCACATCCACCTGTCGCCCGATGCGATCTACCCCTTCGACGCCCGCGGCATCGCCAAGCGCTTCCGCCACGCGGCGATCTTCGGCGCGCTCGATGCGCTGCGCGCCGGCGAGACGATGCGCTTCGCGAACGACCACGACCCGCTGCCGCTGCTGGCGCAGATCGAGGAGCGCTACGGCCCGCACATCGCGGTCGAGTACCGCCAGCGTGCGCCCGAGGGTGTCGTCATCGACTTCCGCGTGAACTGATGCTGCCGTTGGTCTACGCCTGCTCAGGCTGCTCGAGCGCGGCGCAGCTGGCCAATCATCTGGCCGTGCGGCTCGATCGCGAGGGGCGCGCGGAGATGTCGTGCGTCGCCGGCCTCGGCGGCGACGTGCACACGCTGGTGCGCGTGGCGCACGAGGCGCGCGCCGGCGGCCGCGGCATCCTCGCCATCGACGGCTGCGCGCTGGCCTGCGTGAGGAGCACGCTGGCGCGCCACCGCGTCGTGCCCACGCGCTACCTCGAGCTCTGGCGCCTGGGCGTGCGCAAGCGCTCGCACGAGGACTTCGACGCCACCGAGGCCGAGGCCCTGCTCGCCACCGCGCGCGGCATCGCCGGCGAGATGGCCGAGGCGGCCGCCCTGCGCACCTGAGGCACCTGAGGCACCTGAGGCACCTGAGGCACCTGAGGCACCTGAGGCACCTGAGGCACCTGAAGCACCTGAAGCACCTGAAGCGCCGGACGCCCCGGCCCGCTCGTCACCGCCAGAGCGGGCCGATGGCGTCGAGCGCGTTCTTCAGTTCGAGCCCGAACTCGGTGTCACCTTCCATCACGAGCGCACGGTCGAAGAACAAGCGGTCGGCATCGTCCTCGCCGCGCGCGAGCCGCCACAGCGCCTGCGTGCGCGCGCGGATCACGAGCACCGGCGCTCGGCCGGCGCCCGCGGCGGCGAAGCCACGCTCGCCGAGCACGAGCCGCAGGCGCAGCCCGGGCTCGAGCAGCTCCAGCTCGACGACATGATCGGCGAGCGAGCGCCGTTGCGACGCGCTCAGGCGCGGCAGCAGTGCGCGGTCGAGCCACAAGGCCGCGAGCCACGAGGGCGGCTGCGGCGGCAGGCGGCGGACGATGCCGCGCACCCGCGCCACCGCGGCGCCGAGGGCCGCGGGCAGCGGCGGCAGCGCGCCCGGCCGGGCGGGCGCGTGCGGAGCGTTCGCGGTGCGGGAAGGAAGGGGAGCACTCATGGAGGAACCTCTTGGCCTCTCAAGCCTCGGCCGCGAGGAGGAAGGGGCCGGCGCTCAGCCCCGGCCGCCGGTGTGCAAAGCCGTCGACGAGCGTGCCCGGCAGGCCGAGGCCGCGCAGCGCTTCGAGGGCATCGGCCGGCGCCGCGCCGCCGTTGTAGACGGCGTCGAAGTGACGAAGCACGTCGGCGAAGCCGCTCGCGCAGGGCGACAGGCGCACGCGCCGCGCGCCGGCCGCGCGCAGCGCCGGTGCGTCGGCCAGCAGCGCGTGCACCGCGGCTGATTGCGTCTGGATGCCGTTGAGCACGAGGAAGGGCGCACCCTCGCTGCTGGCAAGCAGCAGGCCGTCGGCGTCGCTGCGGCAGCGGAAGTCGCAGCCGTCCTTGGGCAAACGGTGGTGGCGCGCCGTGAAGCAGCGCGCCGAGAAGGCCAGCGGCAGGCGGCCGAAGCCGAAGACCTCGCTCGCCACCGCGCCGGCCGGACCGCACACCGGCGCGTGCGGCGGGTTGGTGGCGGCCACCGCATCGAGCGCGAGCTCGACCGGCGCGACCCAGGTGCCGGCCCCCAGCGCCGCGTGCTCGGCGAGCGCGGCGCGGTTGTAGACGTTGATGTGCGGGCCGAGCACGAAGGGCGGCCGCGCCGGCCGCGCGCGCGCTTCGGCGGCGAGCACGCGCAGCGCCGAGGCATCGCCGGCCTCGACCGCGAACTCGTCCTGTGTGGCGATGCGCCGCATCGCGCGCAGCTCGGCCTCGCCGGCGAGCAGCGCCTGCGTGGCCAGCACCACCTCCTTGCCCGCCGCGGCGAGGTCGCGCGCGAGCGCCAGCCAGTCCTCCGGCCGCATCTCGTTGCGGCGCGAGCAGACCACCTCGCCGAGCACCACGGTGCGCGCCGGACTGTCGGCCATGTCGGCGTAGAAGGAGAGCAGCGCATCGCGCGGCCACCAGTAGAGCAGCGGGCCGACGGTGAGCTCGATGCGTGCGGGGTGCTGCGTGTCGTCCATCGCCATCATCGCCAGGGGCGGTCGTAGGCACCGAGCGTGTGCTGCTGGCCCTCGGCCCAGCGGCCGAGCTCGCTCGTCCAGGCCGGCTGCACCGACCAGCGGGCACCGGAGAAGGCCTGGTCGATGGCCTCGCGCCACACGCGCGTGACGGCGGCCACGTAGCTCGGGCTGCGCTGGCGGCCCTCGATCTTGATGGCGGCCACGCCGGCCTCGATGAGCTGCGGCAGAATGGCCAGCGTGTTCAGGCTCGTCGGCTCCTCGATGGCGTAGTCGCGCACGCCTTCGACGACGAAGCGGCCCTTGCACAGCGTCGGGTAGCCGCGAGGCTCGTCGGGCGCATAGCGGTCGATGAGCACGCCGTTCAGGCGCGCCTCCACGCCGGCCGCCGTCTCGTTCCAGCGCACGGCCGAAGGCGGCGAGCACACGCCGGCGGTGTTCGGCGACTGCCCGGTGACATAGGACGAGAGCGCGCAGCGCCCTTCGACCATCACGCACAGGCTGCCGAAGCCGAACACCTCCACTTCGGCGCCGGTGTGGCGGGCCACGTGCTGCACCTGCGAGAGCGTCAGCACGCGCGGCAGCACGGCGCGGCGGATGCCGTAGCGCTCGCGGTAGAACTCGATCGCCTCGTAGGTGGTGGCCGAGGCCTGCACCGACAGGTGCAGGCGCAGCTGCGGCAGGTGGTCGCGCACGTAGGCCATCACCGCGGTGTCGGCAACGATCAGCGCATCGGCCCCCAGCGCCGCGGCGCGTTCGACGGCGCGCCGCCACGGCGTGTCGTCGCGCGCGTCGGCGAAGGTGTTCAGCGCCATCAGCACCTGGGCGCCGCGCCGGTGCGCGTGGCGCACGCCCTCGGCGACCTGCTCGTTGTCGAAGTTCAGGCCGGCGAAATTGCGCGCGTTGGTCGCGTCCTTGAGGCCGAGGTAGACGGCATCGGCACCGGCGTCGACGGCCATCTGCAGCGCGCGCAGCGAGCCGGCGGGGCAGACGAGGTCGGGCTTGCGCGGTGGCGCGGCAGGCGCCAGGAGACTATCGGGCATCGAGGGGTTCGCCATGCGCGGGGGCGCCATGCTGATGCGTGCAGGCGCCGGGGTCCTTGTTCCAGTTCAAGCGCGCCGGGTCGCGAGGAGCGGACGGTATCGCTGCCCCGGTTCGCGCCGGCGACCTCCCCTCGGGCGCGTGTTGACGCAGATCAAGGAGAACCGCAGCAGCAGGCGGATAACAGCCGACGTTCAGTCACCCTCGATGGCGGTGGCACTGGATGCCACCGCCGCAACGTGAGGAGAGCACCGTGAACGCCCTGACGATCCTCATCATCCTGGCTCTGGCGGCGACCATCTTTTCGCTGGTGGCCGGGGTTTCGGCGATGGCCACGCACGGCGAAGTCGGCCATCACAGCAGCAACGACTGGATGTTCAGACGCGTGGGCTTCCAGGCCCTGACCGTCGTCCTGCTGGTGCTGGCGATGATCGTCGGCTGAAGAGCCTGTGAACGAATCATCCACACCCGCTCGCCACGCCAGAAGGCGCCGGCTCTTCGCTGCAAATGCTCGCCATATCTCCGGATATGGCTGCGCTTTGCGCCTCGATCCGACACCTTCTGGCGCGCCGCTCGGGCGCGGCTGTCTCATTCACAGGCTCTGATCGCGACCGGCCGCGGGCCGCGGCGCGGGTCGGCGCAGCCTCTTCCCCGCCGCTTCAGCGGGGCTGCCCGGTCACGTAGTGCTCGAGCTGCTCGATCACGAACTGCTGGTCGGAAATGATGTGCTTCACGATATCGCCGATGGAGACCAGCCCGACCAGCTTGCCTTGGTCGAACACCGGCAGGTGGCGCACGCGGTTCTCGGTCATCAGCGCCATGCACTCCTCGCTGGTGCGGCCGGGCTCGACGAACATCACCGGGCTGCCCATGATGTCGCGCACCGGCGTCGCCTTCGACGAGCGGTTCATCAGCACGACCTTGCGCGCATAGTCGCGCTCGGTGACGATGCCGACCACCTGGCCGGCATCGATGACGAGCAGGGCGCCGATGTTCTTCTGCGCCATCACCTGCACGGCTTCCAGCACCGCCGCCGTTGGCGCGATGCTGTACAGCGACGGATCGCTCTTGGACTTCAGGATCTCGGCAACAGTGCTCATGGGTTTCTCCCGGGGCGTGGAGCAGACAGGTGGGCCGGGCGCGTGCACGCGCTCGAAGTCATCGTCGATGCACCGGCACCGCGCTGGAGTGGCCGTGCATCGTCGGACCATCCCCTGCAACCCGGCACGCGGTGGCACCGCGCGCCGAGCCCGGCCACAGTGTGCGCCGCCGGGGCGCTCCACACCAGAGTCCGGCGCCGCGTGGCCACAAACGCCTACGAGCTCTTCGAGCCGGCGCGGCGGCATGGTGGCGGCGCGTACCGTGCGGCGTCGCGTGCCGCGCGACGGCACGGCCCGCGCACCCGCGTTACCCGTGCAGCGACTCGTACTTCTCCTGCAGCTGCTCGGGTGTCTCGACGAAATCCGGGTGCGCCACGATGCAGTCGGCCGGGCACACGAGCTTGCATTGCGGCTCGTCCTCGGCGCCCACGCACTCGGTGCAGCGCAGCGGGTCGATGACGTAGAGCGGGTCGCCGACCGAGATGGCCTCGTTCGGGCACACGGGTTTGCACGCGTCGCAGGCGGTGCAGTTGTCGTTGATCAGCAAGGCCATGGTGGCGAGCTCCTACTTGCGGGAGGCAGTTGGTTTCAGGCCGCGACGGCGGCCCCTTCGAGCGCGTGCAGGCGGCGGTGGCGGTAGGCACCCCACAGCGCCGCACCGACGGCACCGGCGTAGATCGAGTCGGGGTGCGAACGTGCCTGCACTCTCACCTTCTCGTTGACCATTTCCTCCTGGATCGCCGCAAGCAGGCCGGCGTCGAGCGCCAGGCCGCCGGTGAGCAGCGCGATGCCGTCCTTCACCCCCGTCACCTTCAGCAGCTTGACGATGCGCGAGGCCATCGAGAGATGGATGCCCTTCAGGATGTCGGGCGTGGCGATGCCGCGGCTGACCATGTTGATGACGTCGGTCTCGGCGAGCACGGCGCAGATCGAGCTCACTTTCTCCGGATCCTTGCTGGTGCACGACAGCGGCCCGATCTCCTCCACCGCCACGCCGAGGTAGCGCGCGATGTTCTCGAGGAACTGGCCCGAGCCGCTCGCGCACTGGCTGGTCATCTTGTACGAGAGGACCTTGCCGCGCCCATCGACGGAGATGGCGCGGCCGTTGAGGGCGCCGATGTCGACCACGGCGCGCGCCTCGGGGTCGAGGAAGACACCGCCGCGCGCATGCGTGGTCATCGAATAGAAGTGGCCGGTGGCGAACTTGACGTTCTCGCCTTCGCCGGTGGTGGCGATGTAGTGAACATCGTCGCGTGCGAGGCCGGCGTCGGCGAGCACGCCGTCCAGCCCCTCCTGCGCCAGCACCATCGGGTCGCGCCGGCGGATGCGCTCGCAGCGCTTGGCGAGCCAGGTGGCACCGGTGTCGCGCAGACCGCCCCCCGCGCCCGTGCTCGCACCCTCGCCCGTGCTCGCACCCTCGCTGGCGCGGCCGCGGAAGAGCGCCGTCTTCACGGCACCCGAGCCGATGTCGATGCCGACGGTGGTGATCGTGCCTTCGTGGTTCATGCCCTCGCCTCCACCGTCTTGCCCTCCTCGACCACCGCGCGCCACGCGAAGGTGGCGCCGCCGAGCGCGCCGGTGTAGATCGAGTCGGGGTCGATGTTGAGCGTGAGCCGGCCGTAGTTCTCCTCGACCAGCTCGGTGAGCGCCTTCACCGCCGCCTCGTTCTTGGCGACGCCGCCGGTGAAGGTGAACTGGTCGCGGATGCCGCCCGAGCGCGCCAGGATCGACATGGCGCGCAGGATGATGGCGCGGTGCAGCCCGGCCATGATGTCCTCGCGCCTGTCGCCGAGCGCCAGGCGGTCGCGCAGCTCGGCGCCGGCGAACACGGTGCAGGTGCTGTTGATGCGGATCGTCTTCGTGCTCTGCATCGCCAGCGGCCCGAGCTCGTGCAGGCCCATGTTCATCTCGTCGGCGATGTAGCCGAGGTAACGCCCGCAGCCGGCGGCGCAGCGGTCGTTCATCTGGAAGCTCTCGACGATGCCGGCCGGGTCGACCTGGATCGCCTTGGTGTCCTGGCCGCCGATGTCGAGCACGGTGGCCGTGCCCGGGTACATCACGTGCGCGCCCAGGCCGTGGCAGAGGATCTCGCTGCGGATGTGCTCCTTGCTGAACGGCAGCCGCGCGCGGCCGTAGCCGGTGCCCACCGTATACGTCTCCTCCATCGCGGTGTCGAGCACGCCCTTGATCGGTGCCTCGACCGCGGCGCGCCGCCCGTGCGTCTCGGGCAGCGCGGCGAAGGTGCGTTCGAGCGCGGCGAGCAGGTGGCGGCGCATCGAGTCGCCGTAGACGCGGTTCTCGACCTCGATGATGCTGCGGTCGAAGAGGTTGAGCAGGAAGTCGTAGCGCAGGCCCATCGCCCTGGCCACCGCCTCGCCGGCGGCGAGGTACTGGCTGCCGGCGATGTCGCGGAAGAAGTCGCTCTTGCGCCGCGCGCCGGGTGCGAAGAGGTCCGCCGCCTCGGCCTGCAGCTGGCGGAAGACGGCATCGAGGGCTTCGCGCACCGCCGCCTGCGCGTCGCCGAAGTGGGTCTTGTCGTGGTTGCGGCGGCAGGTTGCCTCGAGGTCGGCGAGCTGTTCGAGATACTGCTCGGCGCGGAAGTCGCGCTCGAGCTGGCCGATGAACGACTCGAGCGCGCCGTTCAGCGCGCCACTGTCGGCGAGCGCGCGGCGGAAGAGATGGAAGCGGCCGTTGAGCAGCGCCTCCTGCTTGGCCACCGCGGCGGCGGTGTCGTAGTTCGAGCGTGAGTTGGTGATGCCGCGGCCGAGCACCCGTTGGTGCTCGTCGATGACCACCGCCTTCGTCGTCGTGGAGCCGAGGTCGATGCCGATGAAGCAGCGCATGGTCAGGCTCCTCGCTGCGGCGCCGCGGCGGCGACCGGCGTGATCGGCATGAACGGCATCGGCGCGTGCGCATGCGCGAGCCGCTTCTGCTTGACCATCTGGAAGTAGCTCTCGAGCCGGTTCTTCACATTGGCGGCCGAGAAGTAGCGCGGGTCGACGAGGTCGGTCTCGATGAAGGCGGCCGGCTTGCCGGTGCGCCGCTCGACCTCGCGCAGGATGAGCAGCTGCCCGGCCGAGAAGCTGTTGCAGCTCTTGATCGAGTTGATCAGCAGGCCGTCGGCCTGGTACTCGTCGATGTACCTGCAGATCATGTCGATGCGCGAGGGCAGGCTGTGGTTCGTGTAGCAGCCCAGGCAATAGTCGGCCAGCGACTCCAGCGGGTGCTCGGGGTCGTGGCGGAAGCCGAAGTCGTAGACGCCGCCCACCTTGCTGTAGGTGGAGCTGACGACGACCGCCCCTTCCTCGTAGAACATCTTCCAGAAGTCGCGGAAGCTGGTCCAGTTGGGCGGGCCTTCGACGACGAGGCGGTACTTCTCCTCGCCCATGGCGCCCTCCGGCGTCACCGGCCCGAGCCCCAGGCGCACGCGCTCGTCGATCTCGCCGCGCAGCACGCGGTAGTACTCGGTCGCCTCGGGCGTGCCGCGGAAGGCGGTGAAGATGGGGCCGATGTAGTAGACGGCGCCGAAGTAGCCGTCGATGGGGCTCGGCCGGTTCTTCGCGCTTTGTAGCACGTGCACCAGGTCTTCCTCGGCCTTGGCCGATTCGCGCATGTACTGGCGCAGGCGGTCGATGTCGAACTTGACGCCCGAGATGCGCTCGAGCGTCGGGATCACCGTCTCCTTGAGCTGCCTGACGACGTACTCGCGCATGTTGGGCGCGATGCGGCCCTCGGCCTGGTAGGGCACGTGCAGCATCACCGTCTCGCAGCCGTACTTGTGGCGGATGAGCTCGAACCACTTCATGAAGGTGAAGCAGCCGGTGTAGCTGAGCAGCAGCACGTCGGGGCGCGGCAGCGCTTCGCCGGTGGGGCCGATCTCGCCGCCCATCATCATGCCGAGGTCGGCCTTGACGTAGGTGCAGACGTCCTCGCTCTGGCCGTCGCGCTCGGCGTCCATGATGAGCTTGCCGCTCTTCTTGCGCATGCCGTTCTGCAGCGCATTCGTCTCCGGCAGGCTGCGTGCGAAGTCGAAGCACATCAGCAGCTCGTTGAGGTTGCCGGGCACGAAGGTGGCGGAGACCTTGCGCCCCTGGCCGTGCGCGGTGGCGAGCTCCATGTAGTTCCTGTTGATGAGCTCCTTCTGCAGCCACATCGCGTCTTCCTTCTGCACGCTCTGCGGCTTCTTCGAGGCCCCGCTCGGGCCCGGCATCGCGACGGTGGCGGTCGTGTTCATGCGGCGCTCCACAGCTTGATCGAATCGGCGAAGGTGCCGGCCTGCTCGCGGATCGGCGCCATCTGCCCGGTGTTCTCGGCGAACTTGAAAGCGGTGTGCGGGACGCCGTGCTTGCCGAGCACGTCCTGCAGCATCGGCCGCTCGAGCAGCGCCGGGTCGCAGAAGCTCGGCGCGGCGAAGATCACCCCTTCGGCGCCGCGGCTCTTCACCTGCTTGAGCAGGAAGACGCCTTTCTCCTCGCGCTTCTCGTCGTACTTGGCGGCGGTGGAGGCCGAGTGGTGCAGGAAGGCCTTGGCCAGCTCCTCGAGCGGCTGGCCGTCGGCGGGCACGTCGTCCAGCAGCCAGCGGCCCACGAGCATGAAGTCGTCGTCGACGACGTAGCAGCCGGCCATCTCGATCGACTTGATGAGCGCCAGCGGCGGCTGCTCGCAGAACGAGCCGGTGAGCACGACGCGGGCGTTGTCGCGGCGCGGCCGTGCCCACTTCTCGGCCGCCGCGAGGTACGCGCGCACGAGCTCGGTGTGCTCCTCCACCGGCAGCACCATGCCGGCGCGCTGCACGAGGTAGACCTCGGAGGTCGGCGCCTGCCAGGGCCTGGCGGCGCGGTAGGCGTAGAGCTCGCGCAGCGCCGCGCGGTTGGCGTTGTAGGTGGCGATCGACGCGTTCAACTCGGCGTCGGTGATGGCGGCGCCGCGCAGCCGGCCGAGGTCGTCGCGGATGTGCTGCATCTCCTGCACGTAGAAGCGGCCTCCGATGTCGTCACGGTAGTTCTGCGGCACGTCGACATAGCGCACGTACTTGTCCGGGAAGAGGATCTGCCACATGCCCGAGAGGTTGCGGATGACGTCGCAGATGCTCGGGAAGAGCATGCCGTCCAGCGGCGCCAGGCGCCCGGTGAGGCCGAGCTCGAGGGTCGAGCGCGGGATGCGGCAGATGTAGCTCTGGTAGTAGGCGTCGCCCTGGATGACCTCGATCTGGTCGCCGCCGCCGAGGATGCCCACCGGCAGCATGCCGGCGGCGTGCACGATCTCGCGCGGCACGTACACCGGCATGTAGCCGATGGCCCTGCGGCCGGGCGCCGCCTCCTTCCAGGCCTTGACGGCGTTGAAGTGCAGGTCCTCGAACAGCGCCTCGCAGCGCTGCACGATCTTCAGGACTTCGGGGGTCGGGGCGTCCATCGCTTGCATCCTTCGTGGCGGTCTCGAAGCAGGGCGCTCACCGGTGCTGCCATCGCGGCGTGCGCTTGCCGAGGAAGGCGGCGAGGCCCTCGTTGGCGTCTTCGGTCTTCATCAGCGTGTCGAGGTACAGGCGCTCGACCTCGGCCAGGCGCTCGCGCAGCTCGCGCAGGCGCGGCGCGCGTACGGCGGCCAGCGCGCAGGCGAGCGCCGCGGCGCTGCGGCCGGCCAGGTGCTCGTCGAACCACGCCAGCGCCGCGGCCTCGGGGTCCTCGGCAAGGGCGCGCACGAGGCCCAGCGTCAGCGCCTCGGGGGCGCCGACGCTGCGGCCGCTGACGAGCAGCTCCTCGGCCGCCGCGGCGCTGACGCGCCAGGGCAGCAGGCACGACGCCGCGGGCGCGAAGACGCCGAGCTTGATCTCCGGCTGGCCGAACGTCGCCTGCGGCGCGGCGAAGATAGACCCGCCGGCGAGCGCGATCTCCAGGCCGCCGCCCAGGCATTGCCCGCGCACGGCGACGAGCACCGGCGCCGGGAACCCGGCCATGGCCAGGATGAGCGCGTGCAGGCTCGCCAGCATCGCCGCGCAGCGCTCGGCCAGGTGCTCCTCGACGCTGGCACCGAAGCTGAAGTGCGGCCCCTCGGCGTCGAGCAGCACGCCGCGCAGCGGCTCGCCGCGGTGGGCGTCGAAGGCCGCGTGCAGCGCGGCGATCATGGCCGCGTCGCAGAGGTTCGCTTTCGGGCGCGCCAGGCGCAGGCGCAGCAGCGCGCCTTCGCGCTCGCGCCAGACCTGGAGCGGCGGCGCCGTGCCGGTCTCCACCTCAGCCACGATGCCTGGCCCCGGGCTGAACCTCGTCGTGCAGCGGCCCGACCCAGCTCTGGCCGGCGGCGAGCTTCTGGCGCAGCAGCACGAAGTCGACCTCGCGATCTTCCTTCGGCCCTTCGTTGAAGGCCGTGAAGCCGGCCCGCGCCTCGGTCATCATGTTCAGGGCCAGCCAGGCGCGCGAGTTCTCCTTGTTGCGGTTCCAGGCGTCGAGCTTGGGCTTGCGCAGCTCCTCGAGCGTCTTCGTCATGCAGTCGGGGAAGGTGAGCAGCATCTTCGCGCAGAGCTGCTCGACCTTGGCGTCGAGCAGCGAGAGATCGACGACGCCGCGTTTCATCAGCGCCTTGCCTTCTTCCAGTGCGCTGCCGCTCTTCGGCTCGCCGAAGCAGAAGCGGCCGAACTCGTCGACCATGTGCTGCGTCTCCACGGTCGGGTTGGCGACGAAGCAGCCGTCCACCTTCAGCGCCGGCACGAGGTCGGTGAGCACGCCCATGTGGTAGGCCTTGTGCGCGCTGAACGGCTCGCAGAGCACGCAGGCGGCCATGGCACGCTCGACACCGGCGATCACCGGCAGGAAGTCGGTGGCGCCGCCGATCGGCGCCGAGCCGTGCTTCGGGCCGGCCTGGCCGAAGCGCGCCAGGTCCTGCGCGACGCTGAAGTCGCAGGCCATGCCGATCTCCTGCCCGCCGCCGATGCGCATGCCGTTGACGCGGCAGATCACCGGCTTGTCGCAGGCGAGGATGCTGCTCACCATGTCGTTGAACAGCCGCATGTACTGCCGGTACTCCTGCGGCTGGCCGGCGTAGTACTCGGCGTACTCCTTGGTGTTGCCGCCGGTGCAGAAGGCCTTGTCGCCGACGCCGGTGAAGACGACGCAATTGACGTCGCGCGCGTTGCTCGCCGCGCGCATGGCCAGGATGACGCCCTTGACCATGTCGGTCGTGTAGCTGTTGAACTGGTCGGGGTTGTCGAGCCAGATCCAGGTGTTGAAGAGGCCCGGCACGACCTCGCCCGCGGGCGTGCGGGCGGGACGCTGCTCGACCTTGACGCCGGGCTTGCTTGTGTCGTCGACGAGGTCGTGGTTCTTGAAGTCGTGCCGGGGCAGCAGTTCGGGCGCGTTCATCGTGGAGGCTCCTGTTCGCGTTGGGTCAGGGCACGAGCACGGCACGGCGCGTGATCTCGCGCGCATGCACGGCGTGGAAGACGTGGTTGATGTCGGCCAGCGGATGCGTCTCGACGAACGGCGCGAGCTGCACGCGGCCGTCGAGCACGAGTTCGAGCGCGGCCGGATAGGCCTCGGGCGGGCAGCCCCAGTTGCCGATCGCGCGCGCGTCGAAGGCCATCAGGTTGGACAGGCGCAGTTCGACCTTGTCCATCGTGAAGCCGACCACCGCGAGCGTCGCGCCGTGCACGAGCAGGCCGAACGCCGAGCTCTGGCCGGCCGCCGTGCCCGAGCACTCGAAGATCTTCCATTCGGTGGCGCGCAGGCCGCGCTCCTTCGCGAAGTGGGTCACCGCCTTCTTCAGCGCCCTGGCGTCGGCCTCGCGAGCGTTCAGCGCCAGCGCGACACCGCCGTCGCGCACGAGGGCGTCGAGCTTGCGCGCGTCGACGTCGATCGCCACCACTTCGGCGCCGGCGGCGCGCGCGATCTGCGCGCAGTAGCCGCCGACGCCGCCGACGCCGATGACGATGGCGACGTCACCGGGCGCGACGCCGGCCCGCTGCACCGCCTGGTACGGCGTGGTCAGGGCATCGGCGACGATCGACACCTGCGCCAGCGTCAGGCCAGCGGCGTCGAGTCGGCGCTCGTCGACCGCGCACAGCCCGCGCGCCGGCACCACGATGTGCGAGGCGAATCCGCCCTGGATGTCGTTGCCGGGCATCTTCTGCGCGCGGCAGATGGTGGCGAGGCCGCGCCGGCACAGGTCGCACTCGCCGCACGGCAGCACCGCCGGCACGATGACGGCGCGACCCAGCCACTCGGCAGCGCCGGCACCGGCGGCGGCGACATGGCCGCTGATCTCGTGCCCCAGCGCCAGCGGCAGCGACTGGTTGGTGCGCACGCCGTCGTAGTAGTAGCCGAGGTCGGTGTGGCACACGCCGCAGCCGGCGACCGCCACCACCACCTCGCCCGGCCCGGGCTCGGCCTCGAAGGGCGCGCGCACCAGCGGCTCGCGGGGGGCGGTCATCAGCCAGCGGTGGGCGGCGATCGGCATGCGCTTCTCCTTGTCGTACGGGCCGCGAGGGAGTGACCTGGGCGCCGATCTCGGGGTTTACCCGTAAATCGGTACCTGAATACCATTTTTAGCCTGGCCGGCCGCCGTTTCCTTGATCTGGTTCAGGGACGCGCGCGGCCGCTGCCGTTTCACTGTCGGCACGGAAGCGAACTGGATGCGAACAGGACCTGCGATGTCGCTCGGTGCCACCCCTGCCAGCCCTCACCCGCCCACCTTCTCCGTGGCCCTTGCCGGCAGCGGCGGCGCCGGCGTGATGACCGCCGGCGAGCTGCTGCTCGACGCCGCCGCGCGCGCCGGCCTGTACGGCCTCATGGTGCGCACGAGCGGCCCGCAGATCCGCGGCGGCGAGGCGGCCGCCCTCCTGCGCCTGGCGCCGCAGCCGGTGGCGACGCTGGACGATCGCTTCGACCTGCTCGTGGCCATCGACTGGCAGAACCTCGTGCGCTTCGCCGACGAGATTCCCCTCACGGCCGGCAGCCTGGTCATCGGCGACGCCGACGCCGGCGAGGCACCCGCCGCCCTGCTGCAGGGCGGCGCGGCGCTCGCGGCGCTACCGCTGAAGAAGAGCGCCAAGGCGGCCGGTGGCTGGGTCAACATGGTTGCGCTCGGTCTGGCCGGCACCTGTGCCGGCCTGCCGGCGGCGGCGCTGGAGGCGGCGCTGAAGGCGGGCTGGAAACGCGGCCCCGAGGCCCTGCTCGCCAACCTCGCGGCGCTGGCGCAGGGCGTGGCGCTGGCCAAGGGGCTGCCGCAGCCGCCGGCGTCGCCGGCGTCGCTGGCGTCGCTGGCCGGTGCCGCCGCGTTCGCAGGCAAGGCACCGGCGGGCCGCTGGCTGCTCTCGGGCAACGAGGCGGCCGGCTACGGCGCGCTGCGCGGCGGCGTGCGCTTCGTCGCCGCCTATCCCATCACGCCGGCCACGGAGATGCTCGAGTGGATGGCGCCGGCGCTGGCGCGCGTCGGCGGCACGCTCGTGCAGGCCGAGGACGAGCTGGCCTCGGTGAACATGATCATCGGCGCGAGCTACGGCGGCGTGCCCTCGCTGACCGCCACCGCCGGCCCGGGCTTGGCGCTGATGATCGAGGGCATCGGCCTGGCCGTCGCCGCCGAGGTGCCGATCGTCGTCGTGGACGTCATGCGCGGCGGCCCCTCCACCGGCATCCCGGCCAAGAGCGAGCAGAGCGACCTCTCGATCGCCGTGGACGGACTGCACGGCGACGCGCCGCACCTTGTGCTGGCCCCGACCTCGATCGCCGATTGCGTGGCCACCAGCGAATGGGCCGTGCAGCTGGCCGAGGCGCTGCAATGCCCGGCCATCCTGCTCAACGACCAGTTCCTCGGCCAGTCGCGCGCCGTCATCGAGCGTCCGGCGCAGGGGGCGCAACCGGCGCAGCGGCTCTTCGCGAGCGCGGACACCACCGCCGCCGGCGCCGACGGCACCGGCACCGCCGCGCCCCCGTACCGGCGCTACGCCGACACCGCCAGCGGCGTCTCGCCGATGGCGCGGCCCGGCACGCCGGGCACCGTCTACACCGCCGACGGCCTGGAGCACAGCGAGCGCGGCATCCCCAGCAGCGGCGCCGCCGACCACCGCCGCCAGCTCGACAAGCGCGCGCGCAAGCTCGCGAGCCATGCCTACGGCCCACGCTGGGCCGACGTGGAAGGCAACGCCGAGCTGGCGGTCATCACCTTCGGCTCGACGACCGGCGCCGTGCGCGAGGCGATCGACCGTGTCGCCGCGCAGGGCACGGCGCTGCGCCTGGTGGCCATCCGCCTGCTCGCGCCGCTGCAGGCCGCGGCGATGGCCGGCGCGCTGGCCGGGGTGCGCGAGGTGCTCGTCGTCGAGCAGAACCACGGCGGGCAGTTGCTGCGTTATCTGCGCGGCCGCGTCGACCTGCCCGGCCACCCGCGCGGGCTGCACCGCGCCGGGCCGCTGCCGCTGCGCCCGGGCGAACTGGCCGCCGCTTTCAGCGACTGGGCGCGCGCCGTGGCGGCCGGTGCCCGCGAGGAGCAGCCCGCATGAACGACATGACGCTGCCGCCGCAGATGCCGGCGGGGCCTGCGGGGCCCGCGAGCGGTGGCTGCTACACAGCCGCCGACTACAAGTCGGACTACAAGCCGATCTGGTGCCCGGGCTGCGGCGACTACACCGTGCTGTCGTCGCTGACCAAGGCGCTGGCGCAATTGCAGCGGCCGCCGCACGAGGTGGCGGTGGTCTCGGGCATCGGCTGCAGCTCGCGCATCCCGGCCTATACGCAGTGCTACGGCTTTCACGGCGTGCACGGCCGCGCGCTCGCCGCCGGCACCGGGCTCAAGGTGGCGCGGCCCGATCTCACCGTCGTCGTCACCGGCGGTGACGGCGACGGCTACTCCATCGGCGGCAACCACTTCCTGCACGCCTGCCGCCGCAACGTCGACCTCACCTACCTGGTGATGGACAACCACGTCTACGGCATGACCAAGGGCCAGGCCTCGCCGACCACCGAGCCCGACTGGGACAACAAGCTGGCGCCCGGCGGCACCGGCGTGCGCGCCTTCCATCCGCTGGTGATCGCGCTCGCCTCGGGCGCCAACTTCGTCGCCCGCGCCTTCTCGGGCGACCCCAACGGCACCGCCGACCTCATCGCGCAGGCCATCCGCCACCCGGGCTTCTCGTTCGTCGAGATCCTGAGCCCCTGCGTCACCTTCCGGCCTGAGCAGCGCGGCTGGCGAGACCTCGTGCACGCCGCGTCGGTGGCCGGCACCGACGATGCCGCACGCGCGGCGCGCCGCATCATGACCGACGACGGCTTCAACATCGGCGTGCTCTACGCTGGCCAGCGGCCGGTCTACGCACGGCCGGCGAAGGATCGCACCGACCTCGCCGCGCTCGAACGGGAGTTCGAGGTATGAGCCGCCGGGCCGCCCCAAGGCGAATGCCGGCGCGCTTCGGCGCGAAGGCCGTCCCAATGAGCCGCCGGGCCGCCCCAAGGCGAATGCCGCAGCGCTTCAGCGCGAAGGCCGTCCCAATGAGCCGCCGGGCCGTCCCAAGGCGAATGCCGCAGCGCTTCAGCGCGAAGGTCCAACGATGAACGCGCCGCAGTCGCTCGAAGACCTGATGGCGCAGGCGCTGGCCATGGAGCGCGAGGCCGTGGCCCGCTACACCGAGCTCGCCGACATGATGGAGGTGCACAACAACACCGAGGTCGCGGCGCTCTTCCGGCAGATGGCCGAATACGAAGGCCACCACGTCGCGCAGATCCTCGCCGACATGGGCTGGGCCGAGGACACAACGGCGCCGCGCCGCGCCGGCGCCTGGGCCACGCCCGAGGCGCCGGAGACGGTGCCGATCGACGAGATGCATTACCTCATGCACCCGTGGCACGCGTTGCAGCTGGCGCTTGCCGCCGAGCAGCGCGCCGTCGACTTCTTCGACGCGCTGGCGCGTACCACCACGGTGAACGCGATCCGCCGCGCCGCGGAGCAGATGCGCGCCGAGGAGCAGGAGCACGTGGCGCTCGTGCGCGGCTGGCTCGACAAGGTGGCGCGGCCCGGCCCCGACTGGGCCGCCGATCCCGACCCGGCGCGCTACGTCGACTGAGCGAGTGAGCGAGGGCCGACGACCATGCGCACGCTGCTGCCCGCCGGCTGGAAGGAACCGGTCGGCTACGCCAACGGCGTCGAGATCGACGCAGGCCGCATCGTCTTCGTCGCCGGGCAGGTGGGCTGGAATGCCGAACAGGTGTTCGAGTCGGCCGAGCTCGTGCCGCAGTTCGAGCAGGCGCTTCGCAACCTGCTCGACGTGCTCGCCGAGGCGGGCGGGCGCGCGCACCACGTCTGCCGCATCACCGCCTACTGCGTCGACCGCCCCGCCTACCTGGCAGCGCGGCGCGAGCTGGGCGCCGTCTGGCGCCGCCTGATGGGCCGGCACTACCCCGCGATGAGCATGATCTTCGTGGCCGACCTGCTCGACCACCCGGCCCGCATCGAACTCGAAGCCACCGCGGTGCTGCCGCGCAACCCGAACTGACCATGGACGACCAGGACATCCTCGTGCAGCGCCGCGGCGGCGCGGAGTGGATCACGATCAACCGGCCGGAGCGCATGAACGCGTTTCGCGGCCGCACCTGCGACGAGCTGATCCATGCGCTGCAGCGCGCGGCCTGGGACCGCGAGGTCGCGGCCATCGTGCTCGCCGGCGCCGGCGAGCGCGCCTTCTGCACCGGCGGCGACCAGGGTGCGCACGAGGCAGGCAGCGCGGGCCAGTACGACGGCCGCGGCACCATCGGCCTGCCGATGGAGGAGCTGCACGCGGCCATCCGCGATGCGCCCAAGCCGGTGATCGCGCGCGTGCAGGGCTATGCCATCGGCGGTGGCAACGTGCTCGCGACGCTGTGCGACCTGACCATCGCTTCCGACAAGGCGGTGTTCGGACAGGTCGGCCCCAAGGTCGGCTCGGTCGACCCCGGCTACGGCACGGCGCTGCTGGCGCGCGTGGTGGGCGAGAAGAAGGCGCGCGAGATGTGGTACCTGTGCCGCCGCTACAGCGCCGCGGAGGCGCTGGCCATGGGCCTCGTGAACGTGGTCGTGCCGCACGACCAGCTCGACGCCGAGGTCGAGCGCTGGTGCGCAGAGATCGAGCAGCGCAGCCCGACCGCGCTCGCCATCGCCAAGCGCTCCTTCAACATGGACACGGCGCACCAGGCCGGCATCGCGGGCATGGGGCTGTACGCGCTGAAGCTGTACTACGACACCGACGAGTCGCGCGAGGGCGTGCGTGCCTTCAACGAGAAGCGGGCGCCGGACTTCCGGCGCCGCGCGCGCTGAAGCCGCAGCGCAGGCACCGCCCACACGTCGCCCGCACGTCGCCCACGCGTCGCCCACCCGCTGCCGGGACCGCCAGTGCTGCAGATCGTCATCCAGGGCCGTGGCGGCCAGGGCGCGCAGACGGCGGGCCACCTGCTCGCCGCGGCGTTCTTCGCCGCCGGACGCGAGGTGCAGTGCTTCGCCTCCTACGGCGGGGCGCGGCGCGGCACGCCGGTGAGCGCCTCGCTGCGCGTCGACGAGCGGCCGATCCGCCTGCGCTGCGACATCGAGCGCGCCGACGCCCTCTTGTGCTTCGATGCAAGCCTGCTCGCCGGGCCGCTGCTGGCCTGCACCGATCAACGCACGCTGATCGTCGTCAACTCGGCGCACGACGCGGCGCACTTCGCGCTCGCTCTGCCCGGGCGGCGCGTGCTGCCGGTGGATGCGCTGGCGCTGACGCGCCGGCACGGGCTCGGTCGCATCGTCAACTCGGCCCTGCTCGGGGCCTTTGGCTGCGCCCTCGGTGCGCTCGGCGTTGGCAGCGCTGCGGGCGCTGCGGGTGCACCCAGCCTCGAGGTGCTCGAAGCCGTGCTCGGCGAGGGTTCGCCGAAGCTGCGCGACGAGAACCTCGCCGCCTGCCGCGACGGCTGGCACCTCGCGCGGACACTGCAGCCGTCGCAGGCGCTGTCGCCGCTGTCGTCATGAACGCACCGCTGCCGCTCTCGGCCGTGCCGCCGACCTGGACCACCGGCACGACCGAGGTCTTCAAGACCGGCACCTGGCGCGCCGCGCTGCCGCGCCACATCCAGGCCCCCTCGCCCTGCCACCAGGCCTGCCCGGTCGGCGGCGAGATCGCCGAGTGGATCGGCCACGCGCGCGCCGGCGACTGGCGCCGCGCCTTCGAGGCGCTGGTGCGGCACAACCCGTTCCCGGCCGTCGCCGGGCGCATCTGCCACCACCCCTGCGAGAGCGCCTGCAACCGCAGCGCGCACGACGAGGCCGTCTCCATCTGCCGGCTCGAGCGCTTTGCCGGCGACCGGGCGCTTGCCGAGGACTGGGCCTTGCCGGCCGCGGCGCCGATGGCGGCGCAGCCGGGGCGGCTGGAGCACGTGGCCGTCGTCGGCGCCGGGCCGGCCGGCCTCTCGGCAGCCTACCAGATGCGCCGGCGTGGCTGGCGTGTCACCGTCTACGAGGCGGCCGGCGAACCGGGTGGGCTGCTGCGCCACGGCATCCCGCCCTACCGGCTGCCGCGCGACGTGCTCGACGCGGAGATCGCACGCATCGTCGCGCTTGGCGTGGAACTGCGCTGCGGCGAGGCTCTGGCGAGCGAGTCGCAGTGGGCAACGCTGCGCGCGCGCCACGACGCGGTCTTCGTCGCCACCGGGGCAGCGCACGCCAGGCGGTTGCCCGGGCTGGACTACGACGGCACTCGGGTGCTGGACGGCGCGGCCTGGCTGCGCGCGGCCAACGCCGGCGTGCCGCCGCGGCTGGGCGAGCGGGTGATGGTGATCGGCGGCGGCAGCGCGGCCTGGGATACCGCGCGCAGCGCACGCCGCCTCGGCCACGAGGTGACCGTGCTCGCGCTCGAAGCACGCCGGCAGTTGCCGGCGCAGCGCGAAGAGGTCGACGAGGCCCTCGAAGAAGGCATCCGCCTCGTCGACGGCGCGCTGCTCGTGCACGCCGTGGCCGGGGGCGCCGGCCTGCGGCTGCAATGCCGGCGCGTGCGCTTCGTGCCCGGCGCCGCGCGCGGCGCGTTCACGCTCGAGGCGCTGCCGGACAGCGACTTCGAGCTCGATGCCGACGCGCTGCTCGCGTCGATCGGCGCCGATCCCGACCTCGCGGCCTTCGGCGACACGCTGGCGCGCGCCGGCCCGCTGATCGCTATCGACGCGAACGGCGCGGCCGGCATGCCCGGCATCCCTGGCACGAGTGGCATGAGCGCCACGAACGGCACCCCGGGTGTCTGGGCAGGCGGCGACGTCGCGAGCCTGGCGCGCTACTTCACCGAGGCCGTGGGCATGGGCCAGCGCGCGGCGCTCGCGATGCATGCGGTCCTGGTCGGTCGGTTGCCCGACGCGCCCACCACGAG
Source organism: Burkholderiales bacterium (assembly GCA_016223165.1). Lineage (GTDB taxonomy): Bacteria > Pseudomonadota > Gammaproteobacteria > Burkholderiales > Burkholderiaceae_C > Rubrivivax. The sequence continues at coordinate 229,037 of JACRPO010000008.1, read as the reverse complement.
CGCCGCAGCGGCGCCGGCGAGCGAACCGGCCGTCGGCGCCGGCGCCATCGCCACCTGGTACCACGCCGCCACGCCGCGCGCCGCCGCGCCACGCCTCGCGCCCGCGCAGCGCCTTGGCTTCGACGAGGTGCAACTCGGCCTCGACGCCGCCGCCGCGCGCGCCGAGGCCGCGCGCTGCTTCTCGTGCGGCACCTGCATCGCCTGCGACAACTGCATCACCGTCTGCCCCGACCTCGCCGTGCGCCACGCCGCGGCCGGCGGCTACGAGGTGCTCGGCGACTACTGCAAGGGCTGCGGCCTGTGCGTGCGCGAATGCCCCACCGGCTCGATGACGATGCGCGAGGAGTGCCGGTGAAGACCGCCCCGCCCCGCGTGCTGCTCACCGGCAACCACGCCGTCGCCTGGGCGGCGCGGCTGGCGCGGCCGAAGGTGGTGCCGGTCTATCCGATCACGCCGCAGACGCCGGTGCTGGAACTGCTCACCGAGTTCCAGGCGCGTGGCGAGTTCGACGCCGAGATCCTCACCGTCGAATCCGAGCACTCGGTGATGTCGGCCTGCATCCCGGCCTCGCTGGCCGGCGTGCGCGTCTTCACCGCCACCGCTTCGCAGGGCCTGCTGCTGATGCACGAGCTGCTGCACTACGCCGCCGGCGCGCGTGCGCCCATCGTCATGGCCAACATCAACCGCACGGTTGCCTCGCCCTGGGCCTTCTGGCCCGACCAGACCGACAGCCTCGCGCAGCGCGACACCGGCTGGATCCAGTTCTACGTCGAGAGTGCGCAGGAGGCGCTCGATACGGTGCTGCAGGCCTTCCGCGTCGGCGAGGCGGCGCGCGCGCCGGTGCTCGTCAACCTCGACGCCTTCTACGTCTCGCACGCGCTCGAGCCGGTGTGCGTGCCGCTGGCGGCCGAAGTGGATGCCTGGCTGCCCGCCTTCGACCCGCCGCAGCGGCTGGACCCGGCCGCGCCCTCGTCGTGGGGCAACGTCGTCACGCAGGACATGTACTGCCGCCATCGCCAGGCGCTCGAAGCGGCGATGGCCGAGGTGCCGGCGCTCGCCGCCGCGGCCGACCGCGAGTGGGGCGAGCGCTTCGGCCGCTCGTGGGGCGTCGTGGAACGCTACCGCTGCGACGGCGCGGCGACGGTGGTGGTGGCGCTCGGCAGCATGGCCGGCACGGCGCGCGAGGCGGTCGACGCGCTGCGCGAGGCCGGCCGCGCCGTCGGCCTCGTGAAGCTGCGCCTGTTCCGGCCGCTGCCGGTGGCGGCCTTGCGCGCCGCGCTGGCCGAGGTGCGCGACGTGGTCGTGCTCGACCGCAATCACTCGCCGGGTGCCGGCGGCGTGCTGCACCAGGAGCTGCGCGCGGCGCTGTACGGCATGCCGCGGCCGCCGCGCGTGCACGGGCTGCTGGCCGGCGTGGGCGGCGTCAACGTCTCGCCCGAGCGCATCGCCGCCTGCGTCGATGGCGCCGCGCAGGCCGACGAACGGCCCGAGTCGCAGTGGCTGCCGTGGGGGCCTCGATGACCGCCGCGCCCTCGGCCTCGCCGCCGCGGTGGCTCACACGGCAGCCGCAGGACCCGCAGAAGCCGCTGGGACCGCACACGCTCGCCACTTGCGAGCCCGAGATGCTGTGCGCCGGCCATGCCGCCTGCCCCGGCTGCATCGATGCGCTCTCGGCCCGGCACGTGCTCGCCGCGCTCGGCCCCGACACCGTGGCCGTGATCCCGCCTTCGTGCATGGCCATCATCGCCGGCCCGCAACCGTACAGCTCGCTGAAGATCCCCGTCTACCAGCCGACGCTCGAAGCCAGCGCCGCTGCCGCCTCGGGGCTGCGCCGGGCCTTGAACGCGCAGGGCCGGCACGCCACGCAGGTGGTGGTGCTGGCCGGCGACGGCGGCACCTACGACATCGGCTTCCAGTGCCTCAGCTCCGCGGCCGAGCGCAACGAGGACTTCCTCTACGTCTGCCTCGACAACGAGGGCTACATGAATACCGGGGCGCAGAAGTCGAGCGCCACGCCGCACCTCGCGCAGACCGGCTCCACGCCGGCGGGCAAGACCTCGCGCAAGAAGAACCTGCTCGAGATCATGGCCGCGCACGGCGTGCCCTACGCCGCCAGCGCCACCGTCGCGCACCTGCCCGACCTGCAGCGCAAGCTCGCGCGCGCCAAGGCGATGCGCGGCACGCGCTTCCTGACGCTGCTCATCCCCTGCCTCGACGGCTGGGGCCTGGACGACGACGCCGGCCTCGCGGCGGCGCGGCTGGCCGTGCAGACCGGCGCCTTCCCGGTGCTCGAGATCGAGGACGGCCGCCACTGGACGATCAACTCCGAGCGCACGCGCCCGCTCGCCGACTACCTCGGCCTGCAGCGCCGCTACCGCCATCTCGACGCGGCCGGCATCGACGCGCTGCAGGCCGAGGTGGACGAAGGCTGGGCCCACCTCGCGCGCCTGGCCGCCACGAACCCCGCGCCGACCCCCGACCGCAACCCATGGAACGACCCCTGGAGAACGCCATGACGATGCACCGAAGCCTCCTGAAGCCCCTGTTCGCCGCCGCCGCCGTCGCTGCCATCGGCGCCACCGCGCCGGCGCCGGCGCAACCGGCCGGGCAACCAACGAAGCAACCGGCCAAGCTGAAGGTCGGCCTGATGCTGCCCTACACCGGCACCTATGCCGCGCTCGGCACGGCGATCGAGAACGGCTTCCGCCTCTACCTCGCCGAGCAGGGCGGCAGGCTCGGCGGCCGCGAGATCGAGTTCTCCAAGGTCGACGACGAGAGCGACCCGGCCAAGGCCACCGACAACGTCAACAAGCTCGTCAAGCGCGACAACGTCGACGTGCTCGTCGGCAGCGTGCACTCGGGCGTCGCGATGGCGATGGCGCGCGTGGCCAGGGACAGCGGCACGCTGCTCATCGTGCCCAATGCCGGCGCCGGCGCCATCACCGGCGCGATGTGCGCGCCCAACATCTTCCGCAGCTCGTTCACGATGTGGCAGTCGGGCTATGCGATGGGTGACGTGGTGGCGCAGAAGGGCCACAAGAAGGTGGTCACCATCACCTGGAAATACGCCGCCGGCGACGAGTCGGTGGGCGGCTTCAAGGAGGCGCTCGAGAAGCGCGGCGGCAAGGTCCAGAAGGAGCTGACGCTGCCGTTCCCCAACGTCGAGTTCCAGGCCCTGCTGACCGAGATCGCGGCCAGCAAGCCCGACGCGGTGTACACGTTCTTCGCCGGCGGCGGCGCGGTCAAGTTCGTCAAGGACTACGCGGCGGCGGGCCTCAAGGGCAAGATCCCGCTGTACGGCGCCGGCTTCCTCACCGACGGCACGCTCGAAGCGCAGGGCGCCGACGCCGAAGGCGTGTGGACGACGCTGCACTATGCCGACGCGCTCGGCACGCCACGCGACAACGCCTTCCGGCTCGCCTACGTCAAGGCCTACAAGCTGCAGCCCGACGTCTATGCCGTGCAGGGCTACGACGCGGCGCAGATGCTGGCCGGCGGCCTTGCGGCGGTGAAGGGCGACATCGGCCGCAAGGCCGAATTCGCCGCCGCGCTGCGCAAGGCCACCATCGACAGCCCGCGCGGCAGGTTCACGCTCTCGGCCAGCCACAACCCGGTGCAGGACATCTACCTGCGCCAGGTGGGCGCGAAGGAGAACAAGGTGGTCGGCGTCGCCGCCAAGTCGCTCGCCGACCCGGGCCGCGGCTGCCGCATGTAGGACCCGCCGGGACAAGCCCCGGCGACGCCGGCGAGCAAGGCCGATGAGGCCGACGGGTGGATAGGGCCGATACGGCCGACAAGGCAGCCATGGACCTCGCGACCTTCCTCGTGCAGTGCCTGAACAGCCTGCAGTACGGGCTGCTGCTCTTTCTCGTCGCCTCGGGATTGACGCTGGTGTTCGGCATCATGGGCGTCATCAACCTGGCGCACGGCAGCTTCTACATGATCGGCGCCTACATGGCGCATGCGCTGGCGCCCTGGGTCGGCGCCACCCTGGGCGGCGGCTTCTTCACGACGCTGGCGCTGGGCGGCGCGCTCGCGGTGCTCTTCGGCGTGGCGCTCGAGTGGGCCTTCTTCAGCTTCCTCTACGAGCGCGAGCACCTGCAGCAGGTGCTGATGACCTACGGCCTCATCCTCGTGTTCGAGGAGCTGCGCAGCCTCGCCGTCGGCGACGACGTGCACGGCGTGCAGCCGCCGGCCTGGCTCGCCGGCTCCATCCCGCTCGGCGAGCTGATGACCTACCCCGTCTACCGCCTCTTCATCTCGGCGGTGTGCGTGGCGCTGGCGGCGGCGATGTGGTTCGTGCTCGCGCGCACGCGGCTGGGCATGACCGTGCGCGCTGGCGCCAGCTCACGCGAGATGGTGCAGTCGCTCGGCATCGACATCCGCTGGCTCTACCGCCTCGTCTTCGCCGCCGGCGTGACGCTGGCCGTGCTCGCCGGCATGGTCGCCGCGCCGGTGTCGTCGGTCTACCCGGGCATGGGCCAGCAGGTGCTGATCGTCTGCTTCGTCGTCGTCGTGATCGGCGGCATCGGCTCGATCCGCGGCGCGCTGCTGGCGGCGCTGCTGATCGGCTTCGTCGACACCTTCGGCAAGGTGGTCTTCCCGCAGGCCGCCGGCCTGCTCGTGTACGTGCTGATGGCGGTGATCCTGCTGTGGAAGCCCGAAGGTCTGTTCAAGGCGGCCTGAGCTGGCCGGCGGTGCGCCTGGGCAGCGCCCCGGCGTGGCTGTCCACGCGCGCGCTGTCGGTGCTCGTGGGCACGGCGGCGCTGGCGCTGTGGCCGCTCGCGGCCGGCACCTACGGCCTCGACCTCGCCACCAAGACGATGATCCATGCCGTCCTGGCGCTCAGCCTGCAGCTGCTCGTCGGCAGCGCCGGCCTCGTGTGCTTCGGCCAGGCGGCCTTCTTCGGCATTGCCGCCTATGCGGTGGTGCGGCTCTCGCCGGCCGATGCCGGCGCGCCGCTCTGGTGGCTGCTGCCGGCGTCGGTGGCGCTGGCGGCGGCGGGCGCGCTCGTCGTCGGCGCGCTGTCGCTGCGCACGCGCGGCGTCTACTTCATCATGGTCACGCTCGCCTTCGCGCAGATGGCCTACCACGTGGCGCACGACACGCCGCTGGGCGGCGGCACCGACGGCATCTACCTGAACGCGCGGCCGGTGGCGGCGCTGGGCGAGACGCTGCGGCTGGACCTGGACCGGCCGCTCGTCATGTACTACTTCGTGCTCGCGTGCCTGGCGGCGGTGTTCGCGCTGCTGGCGCTGCTCGGCCGTGCCCGCTTCGGCCGCGCGCTCGCCGGCATCCGCATCAACGAGGCGCGCATGCGCGCCGCCGGCTTCTCGACCTATCCGTACCAGCTCGCCGCCTTCGTGATCTCCGGCGCCATCGCCGGGCTCGGCGGCTTCCTCTTCGCCGTCAAGGACGGCTTCGTCAACCCCGAGCTGCTGAGCTGGCACCTCTCGGGCACCGTGCTGATCATGCTCATCCTCGGCGGGCTCGGGCACCTGCGCGGCGCCGTGCTCGGCGCCTTCGCCTTCGCGCTGCTGCAGGAGCTGTTCCGCTCCGAAGCCGTGTTCGGCGCCTTCGCCAAGCACTGGCTGCTCGGGCTCGGCGTCACCATCATCGTCAGCGTCGCGCTGCTGCCGCGCGGCCTCATCGGCGCCGGCGAGCGCGTCGCGGCATGGCTGCAGCGCCGCGCCGGGGGCCCGTCGTGAATGCCGTGAGAGCCGTGAATGCCGTGAACGCCGTGACTGTCGCGAACGGCGTGAACGGCATGAGCGATGGCAGCGACGTGCTGCTGCGTGCGCGCGAGGTGACGCGCCGCTTCGGTGGCGTGCTCGCCGTCGACGGCGTCTCGCTCGAGTTGCGGCGCGGCACCGTGCACGCCGTCATCGGCACCAACGGCGCCGGCAAGTCGACGCTGCTCAACGTGCTGGCGGGCGAGCTCGCGGCCAGCGGCGGGCGCGTCGAGCTGCACGGCCGCGACGTGACGGGCTGGTCGCAGCCGCGCCGCGCCCGCGCCGGGCTCGGGCGCAGCTACCAGCGCACGTCGGTGTACCCGGTCTTCAGCGTCTTCGAGAACTGCCGACTGGCGGCGCAGGCGCGCTGGCAGCGGCCCTGGGACTGGTGGTCCGACGCGTCGAGGTGCCCGCGCAGCGCGGCGGCGGCGCGCGACGCGGCCGCACGCGCCGGGCTCGGCGGCGAGCTCGGGCGCACCGCCGGCACGCTCTCGCACGGCCAGCGCCGCCAGCTCGAGATCGCCATGTGCCTGGCCGGCAGCCCCAGCGTGCTGCTGCTGGACGAGCCGCTCGCCGGCATGGGCGCCGAGGAGACCGAGCGCATGCTCGCGCTGCTGGTCGAACTGCGGCCGGCGCATGCGATCGCGCTCGTCGAGCACGACATGGATGCGGTGTTCCGCATCGCCGACCGCATCACCGTGATGGTCAACGGCAGCGTGCTCGCCTGCGGCACGCCGGCCGAGGTGCGCGCGCACGCCGGCGTGCGCGCGGCCTATCTCGGTGCCGAGGAGGGCGCGCCGTGAGCAGCGCCATGAACAGCGCCATGAGCAGCACCATGAACCCGCCGGCGACCACGGCGCCCCTGCTGCTGGAGGCCCGCGCCCTGCACGCGTGGTACGGCTCGAGCCCGGTGCTGCACGGCGTGGAGGTGCAGGTCGGCCGCGGCGAGACCGTCGGCCTGCTCGGCCGCAACGGCATGGGCAAGAGCACGCTGATCCGCACGCTGCTCGGTCATGTGAGGGAGCGCCGCGGGCACATCGCCGTGCGCGGCCACGATGTCTCGCGCGCTTCGCCGCACGCGGTGGCGCGGCTGGGCGTGGCCTACGTGCCCGAAGGCCGCGGCATCTTCCCCAACCTCACGGCGCGCGAGAACCTCGTGATGGCGGCGCGCCCCGGCGTCGACGGCCGGCGCGACTGGACGATGGAGCGCGTGCTCGCGACCTTTCCGCGCCTCGCCGAGCGCCTCGGCCACCTCGGCGCGCATCTCTCCGGCGGCGAGCAGCAGATGCTGTCGATCGGCCGTGCGCTGATGACGCACCCGCTGCTCGTCATCCTCGACGAAGCCACCGAGGGCCTGGCGCCGCAGGTCGTGGCCGAGATCTGGCGCGTCATCGAGACCATCCGCGCCGACGGCATCGCCACGCTGATCGTCGACCGCGACCATCGCCGCGTGGCGGCGCAGGCCGACCGGCTCGTCGTGCTGCAGAAAGGCCGCGTCGTGCTGCAGGGCCCGGCCGCCGCCCTGCGCGGCGGCGACGCCCTCGCGTCCTGCCTGGGCGTGTGACCGCAGGCGCTCGTGCACAAAGAAAAGGGGCGCCGACTCTCGTCAGCGCCCCGAACGGCTTCCTTTGCTTGCGTCACACGATTTCGCGATCGATCGATTCGATTCGATTCTGAAGACTGCCTGATCAGGATCGCACTTCACGGGCGGTGGCGGGATCGTGCCGACGGGGCACCCTGCTTCGCTCGTGTCCTCTTCCGGCGGCCCGGCTCGCAAGCTCGCAGGCCCCCGGATGCCCCCTTTACCTCGCTGCGCAGGGCACCCCATCGGCCCGATCCGGCACCACCGGCGGCACGCGCTCGTCGCATGCAAACGCCGGTGCTCGCCGAGGACGCCGGGTGGTCGGCTCAGCGAGGTCAAGGGGGCATTCGGGCGCCCTGCGAGCTTGCGAGCCGGGCGGCCGAAAGAGGACACGAGCAGAGCCGACCACCCGGTGGCCTCGGCGCGCCACGGTTTCGGCGCGCGAGCACAAGCACAAGCACAAGCACGAGCACGAGCAAGTGCTTCGCGCGATCCTCCTGTGCTTTCGCCTCTCCGACATTGAACGCAAGTCCGTATCAGCCCTTCACGCACACCACCTGCTTGAGCGTGTGCACGACTTCGACCAGGTCGCGCTGCGCCTGCATCACCGCGTCGATGTCCTTGTAGGCCGCGGGCGTCTCGTCGATGACGTCCTTGTCCTTGCGGCACTCGACGCCCTCGGTGGCGGCGCGGTGGTCGGCGAGCGTGAAGCGGCGCTTGGCCTCGCCGCGGCTCATGACGCGGCCGGCGCCGTGCGAACAGCTCTCGAAGCTCTCGGCATGGCCCTTGCCGCGCACGATGTAGCTGCGCGCGCCCATGCTGCCGGGGATGATGCCCAGCTGCCCGGCCTTCGCGCTCACCGCGCCCTTGCGCGTGACGTAGACGTCCTCGCCGAAGTGGTGCTCCTTCTGCACGTAGTTGTGGTGGCAGTTCACCGCCTCGATGTGGCTCTGGAAGTTCTTGTGGATCACCGTCTTCGCGGCTTCGATCACGCGCTTCATCATGACCTCGCGGTTGATGGCAGCGAACTTCTGCGCCCAGCCCACGGCGCGCACGTAGTCGCCGAAATGGCGGTTGCCTTCCTCGAAGTAGGCGAGGTCGCGGTCGGGCAGGTTCGCGTTGTTGCGCATCGCGTCCTGCTTGGCCAGCTCGATGAACATCGTGCCGATGAAGTTGCCCACGCCGCGCGAGCCCGAGTGCAGCATGAACCACACGTGGCCCGCCTCGTCGAGGCAGACCTCGATGAAGTGGTTGCCGCTGCCGAGCGTGCCCAGGTGCTGGATGTGGTTGGTCTTCGCGAGTTTCGGGTAGTCGCGGCAGAGCTCGGTGAATTCGGGCTCGAGCTGCGCCCAGGCGGTGTTCACCGAACCGGGGGCCTTCTGCCATGCGCCGGGGTCGCGCGCGCCCGGCGAGCGGCCGTGCGGCACGGCGCGCTCGATCGCCGAGCGCAGCGGGCCCAGGTTGTCGGGCAGGTCCTCGGCCTTCAGCGTCGTCTTGCAGGCGATCATGCCGCAGCCGATGTCCACGCCCACCGCGGCCGGGATGATGGCCTTCAGGGTCGGGATCACCGAGCCGACGGTGGCACCGATGCCGAAGTGCACGTCGGGCATCGCCGCGATGTGCCTGAAGACGATGGGCAGACGCGCCGCGTTGGTGAGCTGGCGCTTGGCTTCGTCTTCGACGGGTACGCCGCGCGTCCACATCTTCAGCGGCACGCCACCCGGCACTTCCTCTTCGATGTAGTTGATTTCCATGATGTTTCTCCAATCGTCCTGGTGTCCAGGCACAGGGGAGGCTGCCGATGCAGCCTCCCCCAGCGGCACCGCCGACAGCCGACGGTGCCATGTTGCGACAGACCCGTTTACCGCAGCTTGACGAGGCCGTCGAGCACCTGGTCCAGGCCACCGAACACGCTGATCTTGTCGATGCGTTCGGCGACGCGTTCCAGCGTCTCCAGCTCCTTCAGGCGCAGGGCGACGGGGTTGTCCTCCATCACCTTCGCGGTGTTGAGCAGCGAGCGCGTCGCGGCCGTCTCTTCGCGCCGGCGGATCACGTTGGCCTCCGCGGCCTTGCCGGCCTCCACCACCTGGGCGAGGATGGTCTTCATCTCGCCCGGCAGCACGATGTCCTTGACGCCCACGCCCTCGAGCTGCAGGCCGTAGCCGGCCAGCTTCGCGGTGACCTGGGCGGTCACGACCTCGTCGATGACCGACTTGTTCTCCAGCAGCTCGTCGAGCGAGCGCGTGCCCACCGCCGCGCGCAGGCCGAACTGCAGCTCGCGGTACAGGTGGTCGGCCGGCTTCGCCAGCGCCTTGTAGGCCTGCAGCACGTCGGTGTAGCGCCAGGTGGCCGAGAGGTTCAGGCGCAGTGCCACCTTGTCGCGGGTCAGGATCTCCTGGCCCGAGACTTCCAGCGCCTGCAGCCGCAGGTCCACCAGTTCCACCGACACGTTGCGGCCGAACTTCCAGAACGCGTGCGAGCCCGGCGCCAGCAGCCGTTCGACCTTGCCGTCGACCCACAGCAGGCCGGCACCGTGCTCGGGCACCTGCACCTGCAGCACACCGGCCAGGCCCGCCACCGCGCGCTGGCGCAGCTGCGTCTGCACGAGGCGCGCCGCGGTCGCTGCCGGCACCTCGGCCGAGGCCGCAGGGCCGTCGAGGGCGACCACCTCGACTTGCACGTCGACGAGGCCCTTCCAGTAAAGGCCCCGGGTGCCCGGCGCCAGCACTTCGACCAGCACGCCGTTCTCACTGCGCAGGCCGACCTCGTTCTCGCCCAGCTCGACGCGCACGAACTCGGCCGCCACCAGCGCCGGCTCCTTGGCCAACAGATAGTCGACGAGCTCGTGCACGAAGGCCGGGCGCTCCAGCGCGTGGATCTCGACAGCCACGGTGTCCAGGCCCGCGAACAGCCAATGCGTGCCCGGCTGCAGCACGCGCTCGAAATCGCCGTTGCGCAGCAGCAGGCCGCGCTCGTTCTTCTTCACGGTGACACGCTTGATCTTCATGGTGTTCTCCTTGTCTTCGAAGCGTGCGTTGAAATGGGGTGCCGTTACAGCAGCGGCGGCGGACGACGGGTGCCTGGGCCCGGGTGCCACGGTGCGCCATGGCGGCAGTGCTGCCGCTTCGGCTGGCCGCGGACGCGAACCCCGCTTGTCCGGCGCCGGCAACCGCCGCTGATGGGCCTCGGGCCCCGCGCCTTGCGGCGACGAGGCCTTCGGCCCACGTCCGGCGGTGGTCTTTCGACCGGTCTCTTGGAGTTGGAGCGGGAGTCGAACCCGCGACCGACGCGTTTCGAGCGCGCTGCTCTTCCACTGAGCTAGCCAACGATGGCGGTGAGCCGGGAGTCGAACCCGGGCCCTTGCGGGCCGAACCGATGCATCACCATTCCGTCGCTTCCGGCAAGGCGGCATGTGCGGCACCGACGGACGAGTCCGGGTGCCGCACACCGGCGGGGTTCACGAACCCCTGGCCTTTCAGCGTTTGCCTTCGACGACAGACTCTCGAGCGCCTCGAGCGGTTCGGCTCGGGCGCGATCCCTTCGGCAGGCGCGCGGCCAGCCACGCGTGCACGTCGGCGCGGATGTGCCGGCCTTCGAGCAGGAAATCCTCGAAGCGGCTCGGCACATACGGCAGGTACACGCGCTGAGCTACGGACGCATCGACAACGGGTAGCCCCTGAGGGGCTGATTGATGGCAGCGGCGGTTGGATACGAACCAACGTCCCAGCTTCAAAGCCTGGTGTCGAGGCCACTCGACTACGCCGCGTCTCTTGGGTCAACGTCGATAGTGATGTCGGTTCACGCCGTCAAAAACAGCCACTGCGCAGGCAGCAGCGCTTGAAACAACCTCGCTGAGCCGCACGGGCATGGGTCGTTGCGACCGAGCTTCTCGGCCAGCTCCTTGGTGCCGCACACGGTGCGGTCGCCCCGTTTGACCTTGGTTTCAGACGGGAAGCCTTTGCGTCGCTTGCTCGTGACCTCGAAAGCACACGTCGTCTTCGTCGATCGGTTTCATGGCGCACCTCCTCGGCGGTTGGATGGAACGGGTCGTTTGGTCCCCTCGGTCCGAGTCGAACGGACATGCCCGCGGGCCCCGGTTTCTGAGACCGGTGCGTCTGCCATTTCCGCCACGAGGGGTTGATGTTGGTGCGTCGCCAGGGGCTCGAACCCTGACACACCGGGTTAAGAGCCCGGTACTCTGCCGCTCGAGTTCGCGACGCATTGGCGCATGCGCTTGGGGGTGGCCGGCCGGGATCGAACCGGCACCGGCGGGTTCACATCCCACGGCTCTGCCATTGAGCTACGGCCACACCCAAGCGCACGCTGATGATTGGTCTCGGTGGCAGGTTTCGAACCTGCGGCCTCGTGTTCCCGAAACACGCGCGCTGCCAACTGCGCCACACCGATAGGAGAACTGGGACCTCGTGCACGATTCGAACGTGCGACCTCCGGCCTCGCGAACCGGCGCTCTGGGTTCCGACTGAGCTAACGAGGTTCTGGTTGCCGATGCCGAGCGAGGGCTGCAATCCCTCGACGAAAACCATCCGGTCACGGGTTCCGGCGCCGCCCAATCGTTGCGGCCGATTTCCACCCTCCGGGCGCAGGTGCGACGAGGGTTCCGTTGTGTTGGTATCGCGTGCGGGGCTCGAACCCGCGTCCCCGGGTTGAAGGCCCGGTACCCTCTCCGCTAGACGAACGCGACACATGTGGCGCCGTCGGCCCGCTGGGCGACGAGGCCATTGATTCCACTTCGGCTGTGCCCAAGCGCGAGCGTCCCGTCGGACGTGGTGTCTCGCTGCACGTGGTCTGGCCAAGGACCGCGCACATCCCGCACCACCAACACCATGTCGCGTGGCCGCGGAGTGCAAGGACACACCCGGAGTGGAGCGAATGGCGAGGGTCGAACTCGCGTCCTGGCCATGGCGTGGCCGAGCTCTGCCTGTTGAGCTACATCCGCAAAGGTGCAAGGCATGCCGTCGGCCTGATTCAGGGTCCCGAGGCTGCCTTGCGGCAACTTGTTAAAGAGCGGCCACCGCAACACGGTGGTGCGATCCATTGATCGCTGGCCTGCGCCGAGGCGCAGGCCGGTTGAAGCCGACCATGAAAAAGGCCCGGATCCTTTCGGAGCCGGGCCTCTGCGAACAGAGCTTGAAGGGCGCGCGCGGATCAGTTCATCCTTGCGCTTCCCTCTCCCGGTGGCATGGGGTCCTCGGCCCACTCGAGCCCGCGAAGGCTCGGCGGCACCGCCGGTCGCCCGTGGGCGGCGCGCCCGCGCGGCGCCGTGCCTGGCATCGCCAGCGCAGCGCACACGAAGGCACCCGCACCCGAGACGGGCCGGTGGGTTCCGTGGACGTTGTGCAATTTCACGCTGGTGGCCTTTCGAGAAAAATCTTCGAGAAGAACACGGCCCGAGGACACGGGCCGTTCACTGCGGGGCGGACTGTAAAGAGTCTTTACGCCTGCGTCAACCCCCGGCGAAAATGGCGCCTGCCCGCGTTGCATCGTTCTCACATCACCGTGCCCAACCTCACCGTCACGCGCCGACAGAACGCCGCCGCGCTCTTCCAGGACTTCGCCGAGAAGTCGCTCGCCGCGGGCGCCGCGCCGAAGGGCCTCGAGCAGGCGTTCGCGGCGCAGCTGCAGATCTCGCCGAGCATGTGGAGCCAGGTCAAGTCGTCGCGGCCGATCGGCGACAAGCTGGCGCGGCAGATCGAAGCCCTGTGCGGCAGGCCGGCGGGCTGGCTCGATGAAGCAAGGACCTCCAGTGCGCCGACCGCGGCCGAGACCGCCTTCATGGAACTCGCCCTGGCGGCCTACCGGGCGACGAACAGCACGGGGCGCAGGGACCTGCGCGAGCGCCTGAAGGCGGCCGTGTCGCACGCCTGATGCGCCCGGCAGCGCCCGGCCCGGACTCATTCGCTCGGCACGAAGATCCAGAGCAGCACATAGACCATCAGCCCGGCGCCGCCCCACAGCGCCAGCAGCACGAAGAGCAGCCGCCACACCCAGGCCTCGAGCCCGGTGGCGACAGCGAGTCCGGCACAGACACCGCCCACCCAGCGATCAGCGCGCGGCCGCCGCAGGGCGTTCACCGCCTGCATGGCCGAGGCGGCCTCTGCGCCGGCACCCGAACCCGCACCCTCGCGCGGGGCGCCGCCGCCGGCGGCGATGACGCGCGCCTTGGCCGCCGCATATTCGTCGTCGGACAGCGCCCCCGAGCGGTGCAGGTCGTGCAGGCGGGTCAGCTCGTCGCTCAGGCTCATCTCTCGGCTCCCATGGGTGGACAGGGTGGGCAACCATGCCGCCGCCCGTTGCGCCGGCCGTTGATCGGGCTCAACCGATTGGCGCGGCGCTGGCCAATGATGGAACGGCATCGGGCTTCGATCCATCGTTGACATGACTCCCACTCCACGCGCTCTCGTCGTCTATCACTCCCGCACCGGACGCACGCGGCGCATCGGGAAGATGCTCGCGGCCCGGCTGAAGGCCGACGTCGACGAGATCGTCCTCGCCGGTCCCGCCGGCCGCTCGCCGAGCGAGGCCCGTTGCGCCTTCGAGGCGGCGATGGGCCGCGCAGTGAGCGTGAAGGCGGCCCGCTGCGACCCCGCGCAGTACGAGCTCGTGCTGATCGGCAGCCCGGTGTGGTGCTGGAGCCTGGCCGCGCCGGTGCGCGGCTGGTTGAAGGCGCACCCGCTCGGCTCGGCGCAGGCCGCGTTCTTCTGCACGCTGGGCGGCTCGGGCGCCGAGCGCGTCTTCGCGCAGATGCAGGATGTGTGCGGCAAGCGCGCCCGCGCCACGCTGGCGCTCACCCAGGCACAGGTCGAGGCAGGCCCGCGTGCAGCGATCGACGCCTTCATCGCCAGGCTCGTCGGGCAGCATGCACGCGCCGAAGCCGCTGCCGAGGCCTCGGCGCCGTTGCCCGAGCCGGGGCCGCTGGCGCAGGCACACTCGCGGGATGCCCACGGCACCGGCTGAACCACCCACGTCCAGCGCCTCGCCCGCTGCGCCGTCCACGCAGCCGCCGGAGCTCACCGAGCAGGCGCAGGCTCGGCTCGTGCGCGCCCTCGCGGCCGCGCTCGCCACCGCGGGCGGCTCGCCGCCGCATCACATCGAGACGCATATCTCGCACGTGCTGTTGCACGGTGGGCACGCCTACAAGATCAAGAAGGCGATCGCCACGTCGTTCCTCGACCAGAGCACGCTGGCGCTGCGCCGCCGGGCCTGCGCCGAGGAGCTGCGCTTGAACCGGCGCCTGGCCCCCGACCTGTACCTCGACGCGGTGGCCATCACCGGCACGCCCGAGGCACCGCGCTTCGGTGGCGAGGGCCCGGTGCTCGACATGGCCGTGCGCATGCGCAGCTTCGACGAAGAGGGCCTCTGGGACCGCCTCGCGCAGCGCGGCGAGCTGCGTGTCGCCGACATCGACGATCTCGCGGTGCGGCTGGCGCGCTTCCACGCCGAGGCGGCGCCCGCGCCGGCCGCCGGCGCATCCTCCACGTTTGGCTCGCCGATACTCGTGCGGCAGGCATTGCTGGACAGCCTGCGCGACCTGCAGGCGCTGGCGGCGCGCGCCGGCTGGCCCGACGCCGCCGGCCTGGACGCCCTGGAACGCCTGCGCGCCTGGGAGGCCGAGACCTTCGCGCGCGCCGAGCCGGCGATGGCGCGCCGCCTCGCCGCCGGCCGCGTGCGCGAGTGCCACGGCGACCTGCATCTCGGCAACGTGGCGCGCGAGCACGACCATTGCCTCGTCTTCGACGGCATCGAGTTCAACGAGGCGTTTCGCTGGCTGGACGTGATGGACGAGGTCGCCTTCATGGCCATGGACCTGCACGCGCACGGCCTGCCGGCGCTGGCGCACCGCTTCGTCAACGGCTACCTCGAAGCCTGCGGCGACTACGACGGCCTGCGTGTGCTCGGCTACTACCTCGTGCACCGGGCGCTCGTGCGCGCCAAGGTGGCGCAGTTGCGCGTGGCGCAGACAAGTGCGGCAGTGGCCGCGGCCGGTGGCGCGGATGGGGCCAAAGGGGCCGAAGCGGCCGAAGGGGCGGAAGGGGCCAAAGCCACGAAAGCGGCCGGTGCGCCCGCGAACGCCGAACAAGCTCGGCGGCACGATCATGACCGCGGCGACGCGCTCGCGGCCGCCCGGCGCTACTTCGATCTCGCGTTGCAGCTCGCCGCCGAGCGCCCACGCGCGATGCTCGTCACGCATGGCCTGCCGGGCAGCGGCAAGACGACGCTGACGCAGGGCCTGGTCGAGGCGGCCGGCGCCGTGCGCGTGCGCGCCGACATCGAGCGCAAGCGCCTCGCCGGCCTGGCGCCGCTGCACAGCAGCGGCTCGGCACCCGGCGCCGGCCTGTACACGCCGGCGATGAACGAGGCGACGCAGGCGCGGCTGCTGGAAGCTGCCGCCGACGTCCTGCAAGGGGGCTGGCCGGTGATCGTCGACGCCACCTTCATCCGCCGCGCCGCGCGCGACGAAGCGCGGCAATGCGCGGCGCGGCTGCAGGTGCCGTTCGTCCTGCTGCGCTTCACCGCGGCGCCGGAGGTGCTGCGAGCGCGCGTGCGCTCGCGCGCCGCCCTCGGCATCGACGCCTCCGAGGCCGACGAGGCGGTGCTCGCGGCGCAGATGCGCTCGCTCGAGCCGCTGCAGGCCGACGAGCTCGAGGCGACCTTCGACGTGCCATCGCACGCGAGCGCCGACGGCGCTGCGCCGCGGGCCGACTGGACGCCGCTGCTGGCACGGCTGCGCGCTGGCGTCGCAGGCTGAAGAGCCTGCCGAGGCCCCCTGGGCAACCCTTGCGCTCGCTCAACGACAGTGCGCAAGGCGGCGCGATGCTGGCACCATGAGCGAGATGCGCAAGTGCGCGCCGGACGCGGCCGCCACGCCGCCCGCGCGCGGCGCGGGCGCGCTCGTGCAGGCGGCTGACAGCGTCACGACGACGCTGGACATCGCCGCCGCAGCGCATGCCGACGCCGCCGGCATCGCCACCCGCCAGGCACGGCGCCTCGCGGACCTGCTGCGTGCTGCCGCGGCCGTGCCGCGTTACCGACCCCTGCTGCAAGGCCGCGCCGCCGAGAGCTGGCGCCTCGCCGACCTGCCGGTGTGCGGCAAGCGCGAACTGATGCAGGACTTCGACGCCACCGTCGCCGACCCGGCCGTCACGCGCGCGTCACTGCGCGACTTCATGCGCGCGCCCGAGCAGGTCGGGAAGCCCTTCCTCGGCCGCTACTGGGTGTGGGAGAGCTCGGGCAGCAGCGGCGAGCCCGGGATCTATGTGCACGACGCGCCGGCGATGGCCGTCTACGACGCGCTCGAGGCCTCGCGGCGCGATTCGCCGCGGCCGTGGGTGCGCTGGTTCGACCCGCTGTACCTCGGCGAGCGCCTGGCGTTCGTCAGCGCCATCGGTGGCCACTTCGCCAGCCATGTCTCGGTGCAGCGGCTGCGCCGCACCTACCCCTGGGCGACGCAGCGCTGGCAGAGCCTGACGATCCTGCAGCCGCTGCCGGCGTTGGTGGCCGAGCTCAATGCGCTGCAGCCGACCATCCTCGCGACCTATCCGACGGCGGCGGCGATGCTCGCCGACGAAGCACGCGCCGGGCGCCTGAAGCTGCGCCTGCAGGAGGTGTGGACCGGCGGCGAGACGCTCGGCGGCGTCGTGCGCGCCTTCATCGAGCAGGCCTTCGGCTGCGCGCTGCGCAACAGCTACGGCGCCTCGGAATTCCTGCCCATCGCCTGGGAGTGCGCGGCCGGGCAGCTGCATGTCAACGCCGACTGGGTGATGCTGGAGGCGGTGGATGCGCAGTACCGCCCGGTGCCGGCCGGCACGCTGTCGCACACGACGCTGCTCACCAACCTCGCCAACCACGTGCAGCCGCTCATCCGCTTCGACATCGGCGACCGCATCGTGCTCGGCGCCGCCGGCGGCGGCAACGCGCGCTGTGCCTGCGGTTCCGCGTTGCCGGTGGTGCAGGTGCAGGGCCGCCGCGACGACACCCTCGTCGTGCGCGGGCGCTCCGGGCAGCCCGTGCCGCTGCTGCCGCTGGCACTGACCACGGTGCTCGAGGACGAGGCCGGTGCCTTCGACTTCCAGTTGCAGCAGACGGCGCCCGACGCACTGCGCCTGTGCCTTGGCCCGAGCGCCGCGCGCGGCGAGCGCGCGCGCGAGCGTTGCCGGCGAGTGCTGGCCGACTTCGCCGAACGACAGGGCGCGCTGGCCTTGCGCGTCAGCACGACCTCGCTGCCACAACTGCCGCTCGGGCGCACGGGCAAGCTCAAGCGGATCATCGCGCTCGCTGGCGCGCCGGCGGGCCAGCGGCGCTGATCGAGCCCCGCATCCCGCGGGTCGCGCGGCGCCTCGGACCCCTCCGTCAGGTCTTCGCCGCGCCCGCGCCGCGCACCAGCAGCACCGGCACCGGGCTCTGGCGCAGCACGAGTTCGGCATCCGAGCCGAGCAGCGCACGGCCGATGCCGCGCCGGCCGTGCGTGCCCATGACGATGAGGTCGCAGCGCTGCGCAGCGGCCTGGTCGACGATGACGTCGGCTGGACGGCGCGCGTCGAGCTCGCCCAGCACCGTTTCGCAGGCGACGCCGGCGGCGCGCACCTGCCGGCCCGCCTCGTCGAGCACGCGCTGGCCCGTGGCCTTCAGGCCTTCGCGGATTGCCTCCCAGGCTTCGGCGGTGCCGACCTCGGGCATCATCGGCATGAGCTCGATCACGTGCAGCAGCACGAGCGTGCTGCGCAACTCGCGCGCCAGCGCGATCGCTTCGCCGAGGCCGCGCTGCGCGGTGGGCGAGTCGTCCATGGGCACGAGAAGGCGGCGGTAGGTCATGAAGGTCTCCGGATGCGGTGGCGCCGGCGATGACATCGCAAGCAAGGGCCGGCCGGGTTGATCGGGCGCAATGTTGCACCCGTCACGCGGCCGGCGCACCTCCTTCATGCATCCGCGTTCGCGCTGCGGCAGCGATCGAGGCATGGACGCGGGCGGCGGCCCGTGCGTCATTTCAACCGGGATTGCGCCTGCGCAAGCCAGCGCGTGGTGCGTGCCGGGAACATGAGTAAGCGGTGCGCGCGAGAACGTCGGACGACTGGCCGCACCGCACACCCGATGCAAGGACCGCCATGAAGATCATCCGCACACTTTCGTTGGTAGCCCTGACCGCGCTCGGCGCGGTGCAGGTGAGCGCACAACCGGCCAGCGCGCCGGGGCCGCGCGCTTCGGGCCCGGGGGCCGGGCCTGGAGCACGAGGCGCCAGCGCGCCGGGACCCGGCATGCGCATGGGCATGGGCCCCGGCAGCCAGGCCGGTCGTGGCCCGCACTGGGGCGCTGACTTCACGCCCGGCTGGGGCATGATGACGGCCAAGGAACGCGACGAGCATCGCGCGCGCATGCAGTCGGCCAAGACCTACGACGAGTGCAAGGCGATGCAGCAGCAGCACCACGAGTTGATGGCGGCCCGCGCCAAGGAACGCGGCGTCACGGCGCCGCTGCCGCAGCCACGCCGCGATGCTTGCGCCGGGCTGAAGCCCTGATGCGCCGAGGCTGTGGCGCGCCGAGGCCGTAGCGCGCCGAGGCCGCCGGGTGGTCGGCTCTGCTCGTGTCCTCTTTCGGCCGCCCGGCTCGCAAGCTCGCAGGGCGCCCGAATGCCTCCTTTACCTCGCTGAGCCGACCACCCGGCGTCCTCGGCGGGCACCAGGGCTGGCACTCGACGAGGGCGTGCCGCGGCTGGTGCCGTCAGGCCGCCTGCGCCTGGGCGAGCGCCGAGTGCACCCAGCGCACGAGATCGCCGGCGGCCGTCGCGCCCATGCGGCGCGCGATTTCCTGCCCGCCTTGGTAGAGCACGAGCGTCGGGATGCTGCGGATGCGGTTGCGTACGCTCGCCTGCGGGTTGGCGTCGGTCTCCACCTTGGCCAGCCGCACGTGCGGCAACTCGCGCGCCGCCTGTTCGAACTGCGGCGCCATCATGCGACAGGGGCCGCACCACTCGGCCCAGAAGTCCACCAGCACCGGCAGCTCGGTGCCGGCGATGAACTTGTCGAACACCGCATCGGTGAGCGCGACCGGCTTGCTCTCCATCAGCTCGGTGCTGCAGCGGCCGCACACCGGGTGATGGTCGAGCCGCGCCTCGGGCACGCGGTTGGTGGCGCCGCACTGCGGGCAGACGAGATGCTTCATGGCCGTGCTCATGGGGACTCTCCTGGCCGCGGGCTCAGGCGCCCGGCGTGACGCCGAGCTTGCGCAGCATCTGCTCCATCAGGCACCACCTCGTGAAGCCGCTTTGCAGCAGGTTCGCGCCGACGAAGGCGGTGAAGGCGAGCCACCACGGGCTCACGTAGAGCGGGCTGCCGGGAATGCCCAGCGCCAGCGAAAGCAGGATGAAGGCACCGGCAACGATGCGGACGATGCGCCAGGAAGTCATGGTCAAGCTCCTCGAGGTTGCTCTGAAGTGGAGGGAGAGAGGTTGGGAGACAGCGCAGAAGAAGATGGGGCCGGCACGAGCCGGTGCAAGCGGTTGCGCCAGGCCACGAAGTACAGGATCGGGATCACCACCAGCGTCAGCAGCGTCGAGACGAGGATGCCGAAGATGAGCGAGATCGCCAGGCCGTTGAAGATGGGGTCGCCGAGGATGAAGAAGGCGCCGCCCATCGCCGCCAGCCCGGTGAGCACGATGGGCTGCGCGCGCGTGACCGCCGAGTGCACGATGGCGCGTTCGAAGGGCACGCCCTCGCGCACCTGCAGGTTGATGAAGTCGACCAGCAGGATCGAGTTGCGCACGATGATGCCGGCCAGCGCGATCATGCCGATCATGCTGGTGGCCGTGTATTGCGCCGAGAGCAGCGCGTGCCCCGGCATGACGCCGATGATCGTGAGCGGGATCGGCGCCATGATGATGAGCGGCGTCAGGTACGAGCCGAACTGCGCCACGACGAGCAGGTAGATCAGCACCAGGCCCACCGCGTAGGCGGCGCCCATGTCGCGAAAGGTCTCGTAGGTGATCTGCCACTCGCCGTCCCACTTGATCGAGTAGCCGCGGTAGGGGTCGGTCGGCTGGCGGATGAAGGTCTCGCCGAGCGTGCCGCCGTCGGGCGTGCGCAGGCTCGCGAGCTCGCCGCGCATCGCGAACATGCCGTACAGCGGGCTGTCGTTGGCGCCGGCCATGTCGCCGACGACGTAGTTCACCGGCAGCAGGTCCTTGTGGAAGACCGGCTGCTCGCGTTGCGTGTCGGTCGGCGTCACCAGCTCGCGGATCGGCACGAGCTTGCCGGCCGCCGAGCGCACCGTGAGCGCGAGCAGCGCATCGAGGTCGCCGTGGCGCTCGGCCGGCAGCTGCAGCACCGCGGCGGCCGGGTACTTGCTCGCATCGTGCAGGTAGGCCGTGGCCTCGCCGGCGAGGCCGGCGCGCAGCGTGGAGACGATGGCCTGCTGCGGCACGCCCAGCATGGCCGCCTTGCGCCGGTCGACGACGAGCAGCGTGCGCGGCGCCGCGGCGATGCTCGAGTCGTCGACATCGACGACGCCGGCGGTCTTCTCGAACACCGCGCGCACGGCCTTGGCCACCTGGCGGCGGCCTTCGGCCTCGGGGCCGTAGACCTCGGCGACGATGGGCGCGAGCACCGGCGGGCCGGGCGGTACCTCGACCACCTTGACGTTGGCGCCGAAGCGCGCGCCCATCCTCTGCAGCTCGGGCCGCATGCGCATGGCGATGGCGTGGCTCTGCTCGCTGCGCTGCGCCTTGTCGGCGAGGTTGACCTGCAGGTCGCCGACCTCGCCGCCGGCGCGGAAGTCGTACTGGCGCACCAGGCCGTTGAAGTTGATCGGGCTCGCCGTGCCGGCGTAGGCCTGGTAGTCGGTGACCTCGGGCTGCGTGGCGAGCCAGACGCCGAGCTCATGCAGCACGGCCGCGGTCTGCTCCACCGGCGTGCCGGCGGGCATGTCGACGATCACCTGGAACTCCGACTTGTTGTCGAAGGGCAGCATCTTCAGGCGCACGAGGCCCGCCAGCGGCAAGGCGAGCGAGACGAGGATCAGGGCGCCGACACCCGCCGCGAGCCAGCGGCGGTTGCGCGTGCCGCGACGCTCGTCCAGCAGCGGCTTGAAGATGCGCTGGAAGAGCGGGCCCACCTTGCCGGCGAGGCCCTGGCCGCCAGCGTGCGCGGCGTGCCCGGCCGCGCCGTGCCCGCCCGCGGCGCCCGCCGGCAAGGCCTTCATCCACAGCCGCGCCAGCCAGGGCGTGACGACGAAGGCGATGGCCAGCGACAGGATCATGCCCATGCTGGCGTTGATGGGGATGGGCGCCATGTACGGCCCCATGAGGCCGCTCACGAAGGCCATCGGCAGCAGCGCCGCGATGACCGTGAGCGTGGCGAGGATGGTCGGCCCGCCCACCTCGTCGACGGCACTCGGGATGAGCTGCGCGAGCGGCCGCCCCGGGTGGTGGTGCTGGTGGCGGTGGATGTTCTCGACCACGACGATGGCGTCGTCGACGAGGATGCCGATCGAGAAGATGAGCGCGAACAGCGACACGCGGTTGAGCGTGAAGCCCCACGCCCAGGAGGCGAAGAGCGTCACCGTCAGCGTCAGGACGACCGCGCTGCCGACGATGGCCGCCTCGCGCCGGCCGAGCGCGAAGAAGACCAGCGCCACCACCGAGACGGTGGCGAAGAGCAGCTTGCCCATCAGCTGCGTCGCCTTGTCGTTGGCGGTGGCGCCGTAGTTGCGCGTCGTGCTCACCTGCACGTCGTGCGGGATGACGGTGTTGCGCAGCTCGTCGATGCGCTTGACTAGCCCGTTGGCAACGTCGATGGCGTTCTCGCCCGGCTTCTTGGTGACGGCGATCGTCACCGCCGGGTACTCGCCGGCCTCGGCCCTATCCGGCTTGCCGGGCTCGGGACTGCCCCGCTTGCCGGCGACGCCGTGCCAGACGTAGCTGCTGGGCGTCAGCGGCCCGTCGCGCACGGCGGCCACGTCGCCGAGGAAGACCGGCTTGCCGCCCTGCACGCCGACGACGAGCTGCGCGAGGTCGTCGGCGTCGCGCAGGAACGGCCCGGCCTCGAGCGTGACGCTGCGGTTGCCACCGAGCAGGTCGCCGATCGGCGCGCCCGCATGGGCCGTGAGCAGCGCCTGGCGCAGGTCGGCCACCGTCACGCCGGCGCCGGCCAGGCGCTGCGGGTCGATCTCGACCTGCACGCCGCGGCCCGGGCCGCCGATCGTGCGCACCTCGCGCGTGCCGGGCACGCGCTTCAGGTCGGCCTCGATGCTGTGCGCCACGCGCTCGAGATCGAAGCTGCCCGCCGCCTCCTGCTTGCGCCACAGCGTGAAGCTGACGATGGGCACGTCGTCGATGCCCTTGGGCTTGATGATGGGCTCGCCGACGCCGAGGCCCGTGGGCAGCCAGTCGGCGTTGGCGCGCACCGTGTCGTGCAGGCGCACCAGCGCCTCGATGCGCGGCACGCCGACCTTGAACTGCACCGTGACCACGGCCAGACCCGGGCGCGAGACCGACATCACGTGCTCGATGCCGGCGATCTGCGACAGCACCTGCTCGGCTGGCGTGGTGACCATCTGCTCGACATCCTTCACCGCGGCGCCGGGGAAGGGGATGAGCACGTTGGCCATCGTCACGTTGATCTGCGGCTCTTCCTCGCGCGGCGTGACGAGCACGGCGAAGACGCCGAGCAGCAGCGCCACGGCAGCGAGCAGCGGCGTGATCTGCGCCGACTGGAAGGCGGCGGCGATGCGGCCCGAGATGCCCAGGCCGGGCGTGTCGGCGTTCGGCATGGGCTGCACTTCAGCGAGCCGCGACGACACGCGCCGCGGCCTGCGGCTCGGCGGCGACGCGCTCGCCCGCGCCGAGACCCGAGAGCACCTCGACCCGCTCGCCGTCGCTGCGGCCCAGGCGCACCTGCCGCAGCAGCGGGCGGCCCTGCGCGTCGAGCACATAGAGGCCGGTCATCTCGGCGCGCCGCACGACGGCCGAGAGCGGCACCCACGGCGACGCGCCGCGCGCGCCGGCATCACCTTCGGCGCCGGTGGCCGCGGGCAGCCACAGGCGCGCGAACTGGCCGGGCACGAGGCCCTCGGTGCGCGGCGCGAGGTCGGCACGCACGGTCAGCGTGTGCGTGGCCGCATCGGCGGCCGGCAGGACCTGGAGGCGGGCCGGCGACACCATGCGGCGCGCACCCGGCAGCGCAGGCAGCGCCGGCAGTTCGATGCGCACCGCCGCCCCGGCGCCGACACGCGCGGCCACCGACTGCGGCACCGCCGCCGCCACGCGCAGGGCGCCGGGGTCGTACAGCGTCACGAGCGTGCGGCCGGGCATGGCCATGTCGCCGAGCGTCACCGGCACCTCGGCCACGACGCCGGCATACGGCGCGCGCACGGTGAAGAAGCCCGTCTGCGTGCGCGCCGCATCGGCCTGCGCCACCTGGGCACCGGCCTGCGCCTGCGCGGCGCGGTACTCGGCCTCGGCGCGGTCGAGCGCGGCGGCGCTGATGAAGCGGTCGGCGAAGAGCGAGCGCTGGCGCTCGAGGTCCTTGGCCGCCACGTCGAGGGCGGCGCGCGCGGCGCGCACCTGCGCGGCGCCGGCCTCGGCCGTCTGCGCCGCGGCGCGGGCGTCGATCTGCACCAGCAGCTGGCCGGCCGCGACGCGGTCGCCGGGCCTGACGGCGAGCTGCACGACGGCGCCCGGCACCTGGGCGGCGACGGTGGTCTGGCGCAGCGCCTCGACGACGCCGTCGTAGGCGACCACGGCGGCGCCCGGCGCGGCCGCCGCGGCGACGACCTTCAACGCGGCGGGAGCAGGCCCGCCGGCCTGGACGCCGGCGGCCAGGGCACCGCCCGTCAGCAGGAGAGCGGCGCAGACACTGCGCGAGACAGCGTGCGAGACAGGGTGCTGGCGAGCGTGCCGGAGGTTCATGGTCGTCGCGGATCGGAGGGCGGGCAGGCGCGTGGACAGGAGGCTGGACAAGGGGGGTGGACAAGAGGGCTTCGTTGGATCTATTATTTGCGCAATCATGCAAATACGCAAGCACGAAATGTCAACGCGGGATCGGGCATGATCCGGCGCGCGTGGAACAACCCGGACCCGCCGGGCAGCGCCGCATCGCGGCCGGTCCTTCCGTGCGCTCCAATGGAAAACCTCACGCCCCAGGCACTGGCGCAGGTCGCCGACTACTTTCAGGCGCTGGCCGAGCCGAACCGGTTGCGCATGCTCAACCTCCTGCGCCACGAGCCGCGTAGCGTCGGCGAGCTGGCCCTGGAGACAGGCCACTCGGTGGCGAACGTGTCGCGCCACCTCGCGCTACTGGCGCAGCGTGGCCTGCTGGCGCGCGAAACGCGCGGCACGAGCGTCTATTACCACATCGCCGATCCGGCCATCTACGAGCTGTGCAACCTCGTCTGCGACAACCTCGGCCGGCGCTTCGACCGCACGGCCGAGCAGCGCGCGGCTTTCGCACCGCCGGCCCAGGTGGCCGGGCCCGCCAAGGCGCCCAAGGTGCGCAACGCGTCCAAGGCACCCGAACCCCGCGCACGCGCCGGCAAATCGCGCCGGGCTTGAGAAGCGGCAAAGGCGGCGCTGCCGCGGCGCCCTAGGCTCGAAGACGGATCGATTCATGCCGCGCCGGGTCAGACAGGGCGGTAACGAGGAACTTGCATGTCTCGAAAGAACGTCGCCGCGCCCGTCGAGCCGGCAACCAGGGCAGCCGCCAAACCGGCCCGCAGAGCGGCCACTCAACCGGCCACTCAACCGGCCACTCAACCGGCCACTCAACCGGCCACCAGACCGGCCACCAGGGCCGCCGTCAAACCGGCCACCCGGCGGACCGCGATGCGGGCCGCCGAGGCGGCCCGCACGCCACCCGGCCCGCCGGCGCCGGCCGGCATCGGCCCCGGCATGCGCGAACGCGCGGCCAGCGCCTGGCTCGGCCGCCGCGAAGCGCCGCCGCCCACCGGCGGCGATCGGCTGCGCGACCTCGACCGGCTGCTCGTCTCGTCGGTCGGGCAGTGGACCGGCGGCACGTCGCCGCTCACCGCGACGCTGGCGACGCTCGACTGGTGGGCGCACCTCGCGGCATCGCCGGCCAAGCAGATCGAAGTGCTGCAATGGCTGGCCGAGGCCGTGCCACGCATCGCCGAGCGCAGCGGCCTGCCCGCGTGGGCGGCGGCCGGCGACGGCGCAGGCGGCACGGGCCCCGGCCTCGGCACCCCGGTCCCCGGCGAGCCCGCGGCCCTGCCGCAGGACAAGCGCTTCGCGGCGCCGGCCTGGCAGCAGTGGCCCTTCAACCTGTGGGCGCAGAGCTTCCTCGCGGTGCAGCAGGCCTGGCGCATCGCCACCGAAGACGTGCCCGGCGCGAGCCGACACCACCAGGACATGGTGGCCTTCGGTGCGCGGCAATGGCTGGACATGCTGGCGCCTTCCAACGGCGTGCTGACGAACCCGGTCGTGCTCGAGCGCACGCTCGAGCAGGGTGGTGCCAACCTCGCGCGCGGCGCCCTGCACGCCGCGCAAGACGCCTGGCGCGACGTGCTCGGGCTGCCGCCGGTGGGCGCCGAGGCCTACGAGGCCGGGCGCGACATCGCCGTCACGCCGGGGCAGGTGATCCTGCGCAACCGCCTGGCCGAGCTGATCCAGTACTCGCCCGCGACGGCCCAGGTGCGGGCGGAGCCGATCCTGCTCGTGCCGGCGTGGATCATGAAGTACTACATCCTCGACCTCTCGCCGCGCAACTCGCTCGTCAAGGCGCTCGTCGACCATGGCTTCACGGTGTTCGTGATCTCCTGGAAGAACCCGGGCCCCGAAGACCGCGATGTCGGCCTCGAGGACTACTTCCACCTCGGCATCGATGCCGCGCTGCACGCCATCGGCGAGGTCTGCCCGAGCGCGCCGGTGCACGCCGTGGGCTATTGCCTGGGCGGCACGCTGCTGTCGATGGCCGCCGCGGCCCTCGCGCAGCGCCGCCCCGAGGCGCTGAAGAGCCTGACGCTGCTGGCCGCGCAGACCGACTTCAGCGACCCCGGCGAGCTCGGCCTCTTCATCGACGACGGCCAGGTCGAGATGCTCGACGACGTCATGTGGCGCCAGGGCGTGCTGCACGCGCACCAGATGAAGGGCTCGTTGCAGATGCTGCGATCGCAGGACCTGGTGTGGTCGTACCGGCTCCTGAACTACCTGCTCGGCGAGCGGCGCCCGCTCAGCGACCTGATGGCCTGGAACGCCGACGGCACGCGCATGCCCTATCGCATGCACTCGGAGTACCTGCACACGCTGTTCCTCGACAACGCGCTGGCGCGCGGCCAGGCCAAGGTCGACGGCGAGCCGATCAACCTGGCGCATGTGCGCGTGCCCGTCTTCAACGTCGGCACGGTGCAGGACCACGTGGCGCCGTGGCGCTCGGTGTTCAAGCTGCATGCACTCACCGATGCCGAGCAGACCTTCTGCCTCACCGCCGGCGGCCACAACGTGGGCATCGTCAACCCGCCCGGCGCGGCGCGCACCAGCCACCGCCTGCGCCGCTGGCGCGCCGGCGAGCCGCTGCTCACGCCCGACCAGTGGCTCGAGCGCACACCGGTGACCGAGGGCTCGTGGTGGACGCCGTGGTTCGCGTGGCTGCATGCGCACAGCGGCACCTGGCGCCGCCCGCCCGCGATGGGCGCGCCCGGCCGCGGCCTGCCGCCGCTGCAGGCCGCTCCTGGCAGCCACGTGTTGCAGCGCTGAATGCATCCGGGCACGGGGCCGGCCCCGGCCCGTCTTGATCGGGCGCAAGGCGGCGGCCGCTCGTTGAGTGCAACGTCGGCTTCCAGCAAGCGGACACAACGCATTGACGAGGAGGAACCGATGCCGCGCCCTGCGAGACCTGCCCGAAGTTCAGTTGCCGCCGGCAGCACCAAGACGACACACCCTTCACGGCAGCGGGAAACCCCCGCCGCGCCGGCAGGCTGGATTACGATGCCCGGGCGCCGTGCCGGTGCCGGGTCCGAAGGCGACCCCAACCGGCTGCAGCGCGAGCCTGACGCCATGCGCCGGAGGATCCCCTCGATGCGCCAGCACCCGAAGCCCCGCCGCCGTGTCGGCGCCGCCGCCGTGATCGAAGAACATCGCGCCGAAGGCGCCGATCGCGGCATCGTCTCGCACCCCGACGGCTGGTACTGGGTCGCCGCGGATGGGCATCAGGAATTCGGCCCCTTCGATACGGCCGAGGAGGCGCGCGCCGACCGCGACCGGGACCGCGACGAGGACCACGCGCCTGCACTCACGCTGGCCGAGGCCGAGGACGCGATCGGCATCAACGACTGGATCGACCCGGACACCGGCGAGCCGGCCGAAGGCCGCCACCTCCCGCACCTGGACGGCGGCGAGGGCGGGCCGGCAGGGTTCTGACGACCCGGCACTTCCCGACCGCGCGAGCGTGCCGCCGCGCGATGGAGCATCGATGCCCGGCCGCGTGCTGACCCCGGCAGAACTCGCCAGGCGCAGCGACCCCGCGGCGCTGGAAGCGCTCGTCGCCCCGGCGCGCGAGCCTGCGGCGGCGCCGGCGCGGCAGGGCCTCGCCAACCCCGCCGCCGCCATCGTCGGCCAGCAGCGTGCGCACGAGGCCGTGGCCTACGGCATCGCCATGCCGCGCGACGGCCACCACCTCTTCGTGATGGGCCCGCCGGGCGTGGGCAAGCGCACGCTCGTGCGTCGCGCCATCGAGGCGCACGTGGCGCGCAACGGCGTCGAGCGCTTCGACTGGGCCTACGTGAACAACTTCGCGCAGCCGCACCAGCCGCGAGTGCTGCGCCTGCCGCGCGGACGCGCGAGCGCCTTGCGCCAGCACATGCGCGCGCTCGCCGACGACCTGCGCACGATGATCCCGGCCACCTTCGAGTCGGAGGAGTACGCCACCGCCGTCGAGCGCCTGAACACCGAGTACAAGGAGCGCGCCGAGCACGCGGTGCTGGAAGTGGGCGAGCAGGCCCAGGGCCAGGGCCTGGTGATGGTGCGCACGCCTGTCGGCCTGAGCTTCGCGCCGCGCAAGCCCACCCCGGACGGCAGCGACGCCGTCTACACGCCCGAGGAGTTCGCCGCGCTGCCCGAGGCCGAGCGCACGCGGCTGCAGCAGGCGCTGCAGGCCGCGCAGGAGCAGCTCGTCCGGGTGCTGCGCGGCACGGTGCGGCTGCGCAAGGAGCACGCCGACCGCCTGCGCGCGCTCAACCGCTCGATGACCATGGTGGCGGTGGAGCATGCCGTCGACGAGGTCAAGGACGACTATGCCGACCTGCCTGAGGTGCTGGCCTACCTCGAGGCGGTGCGCGACGATGTCATCGACAAGGCCGACCGCTTCCGCAGCCCCCAAGGCGAAGAAGCCAGCGCCGGCGAGACCACCCCCGTGGCCGAGATCGACCTCTCGGCCTACGAGGTGAACGTGCTCGTCGACGCTGCCGGCACCGACGGCGCGCCCATCGTCACCATCGACCACCCCACGCACCAGCAGCTCATCGGCCGCGTCGACCACCTGGCGCGCATGGGCACGCTGCTCACCGACTACCGGCTCGTCAAGCCCGGCGCCCTGCACCGCGCCAACGGCGGCTTCATCCTCATCGACGCGGCCAAGCTGCTCGTGCAGCCCTTCGCGTGGGACGCGCTGAAGCGGGCGCTCACGCGGCGCGAGATCCGCATCGAGTCGATGGCCGAGATGGTGAGCCTCGTCACGACCGTGCAGCTGGAGCCCGAGCCCATTCCGCTCGCCGTGAAGGTGGTGCTGTTCGGCGCGCGCGAGATCGGCCAGCTGCTGCAGGAGCTCGACCCCGACTTCGGCCGGCTCTTCCGCGTCGTCGCCGACTTCTCCGATGACCTGCCGCGCGTCGACGCCGTGCAACGCGAACTCGTGCAGTCGCTCACGGCGCAGGGTGCGGCGTCGGCGCTGCTGCCGGCCGGCTTCGGCGCGCTGGCGCGCCTGGTGGACCACGGCGCGCGCCTGGCCGGCGACGCGCAGCGGCTCAGCGCTTCGGTGCAGCGGCTGCTGGATGTGCTGACCGAGGCCGACCAGCGTGCGCGCGCGGCGGGGCACGCGTGCATCGAGGCCAGCGACGTCGACGGCGCGATCGCTGCCCGCCGGCGGCGCGCCAGCCGCATCGACGAACGCCTGCGCGAGGAGGTGGGCCGCGGCATGCTGATGATCGCCACCTCGGGTGTGCGCGTCGGCCAGATCAACGGCCTCATGGTCTACGAGTCGGGCGGCGAGACCTTCGGCGAGCCCGTGCGCATCAGCGCCACCACCCGCCTGGGCGACGGCGAGGTCATCGACATCCAGCGCGAGACGCACATGGGCGGGCCGGTGCATGCGAAGGGCGTGCTGATCCTCGCCGCCTTCCTCGGCGCGCGCTACTCGCGCTTCCGCGCCCACGCCATCTTCGCCAGCCTCGTGTTCGAGCAGACCTACGGCATCGTCGAAGGCGACAGCGCCTCGCTGGCCGAACTGCTGGCGCTGCTGTCGTCGATCGCCGACGTGCCGCTGAAGCAGAGCCTGGCCGTCACCGGCTCGATCAACCAGTTCGGCGACGTGCAGCCCATCGGCGGCGTCAACGAGAAGATCGAGGGCTTCTTCGATGTCTGTGCCGCGCGTGGGTTCGACGGCACGCACGGCATCGTCATGCCCGAAGCCAACGTGGCGCAGCTGATGCTGCGCGAGGACATCGTCGCCGCCGTGGCGGGCGGGCGCTTCGCGATCCATGCCGTGCGCCACGCCGACGAAGCCATCGAGGTGATGACGGGCCTGGCCGCCGGCGAACCGCACGCGCCGCATGCCGACACGGTCAACGGCCGCATCGTCGCGCGGCTGCGCGAGTATGCGCGGCTGCACGGCGGCGAGCAGCGCTGGCCGCGGCGGCACCGCGGCGGCGCCTCGCCGTCCGTGCACGCCGACGGCGCGCGCACCGCGCCGCCGAAGGGGCGGGCGCGGTGACGACGGCCACGCGGCCGAAGAATCACGCCGCCGCCAGCCCTGAGAGCGCCGCCGGTCCGGTGCTCGCCGTGCTGGAAGACAGCGCCGCGGGCGCCCTGCTCATCGAATGCTCGGCGGCGCTGGCGCGCGCACTCGGCCGCGGGCTCACCGTCGTGCACGTGCAGAGCACGCTCGCGCTGCAGGCGGCCGCCCTGCCGCAGACGCAGGTGCTGGCCCACGCCGGCGCGCCCTGGGCACCATTCGCGCCGCTGGACGTGGAGCGCGGCTGGCGCGCGCAGGCGACGCGGCTGCAGGCGATGGGCGCGGCCATCGCCACGCGGCACGCGCTTGCCTGGTCGATGCGCACCGTGCGCGGCGAGATCGGCGCGGTGGCGCGCGCCCTCTTCGACGAGACCGACCTGCTCTTCCTCGGTGCGACGGCCTGGCGCGCGCGCCCCGCCCGGCCGGCCGCCGCCTCGGTCTGCGTGCTCGCCGTGCTGAACGACGGCAGCGCTGCCGCGCTGCGCGGCGCGCAACTGGCGGCGAGCATGGCCGCCGAAATGCCCGCCAATTGGCGCGTGCGCGAAGTGCCCGTCGCCGACGCGGCGGCCCTCGATCGGCTGCTGCAGCGGCCGCCATCGCCCGGCGTGCTCGTGATGCCGGGCGCGCTCGCCACGCCGCAGCGTTGGGCACGCCTCGCGCGGCTCGCTTGCCCGATCCTCCTGATCGGCTAGGCGACGGCTAGGCGGGGGTCGGGGCCCGTCGCTCACTGCGACATCGTGTCCGCCCAGCCGGAATCGGGCGGCCCACCATCCGGACCCGGGCTGCGCCCGGCAATGCCCGTCACGCGCTTGCGCGCCCCTGCCGACAGCGGCCGCGGCAATATCTTGGCCAGGTCGTCCACCTGCAGCGGCTTGCGCAGGCAGTGGTCCACGTACGCGACCTGCGACGAGAACGCGACGTCGACATCGGCGTCGCCGGTGAAGGCGACCAGCACGAGTTCATTGCCGTGGCGCTCGCGCAGCTGCCGGGCCAGTTCGCGACCGCTCATGCCGGGCATGCCCAGGTCGAGCATGACGAAGTCGGCGTGGCAGGCCTCGATCACCTGCAGCGCTTCCTGTCCATCGTAGGCCGTGCAGACGTTGTGGCCGTCGAGCCGCAGGAAGTCGGCCAGGCTCTCGGCGACGTCGGGCACGTCGTCGACCACGACGATGCGCAGCACGTCATCGGCCATGCCGGCCCCGACTCTGTCGCGCCGCGGTCGACACGGACGCCCTCCCGGCCCTGATCTCCTCGACCGAGCGCAGCAACGCGCCGACATCCGCGGGCTTGACGAAGTGCTCGTCGAAGCCGGCCCTGAGCGCGGCCTCGCGGTCCTCGCGCTGGCCGTATCCGGTGAGCGCGACCAGCGCGAGCTGCTGCGTCTGCGGCTGGCCGCGCAGCCCTCGCGCGAGCTCGTAGCCGTCGATGAGCGGCAGCCCGATGTCGATCAGCATGGCGTCGGGCCGCAGGCGCCGGGCGGCCACGAGCCCCGCCTGCCCGTCGAGCGCCACGTGCACCTCGTGGCCGGCCACGCGAAGCAGCTCGGCCAGGCTCTCGGCCGCGTCGCGGTTGTCGTCCACGACCAGCAGGCGCAGCCGGGTGCCCGCTGGCGCCGCCTCGCCCGTCGCCACCGGGGCCGGGGAGCCGGCCTCGCTGTGCGCCAGCCAGACGCATGGCAACCGCACCCGGAACTCGGCGCCGCAGCCCACGCCCTCGCTGCTGGCCTCGATGTGGCCGCCGTGCAATTGCGCCAGCCGCAGCGCCAGGGTCAGGCCGACGCCCAGGCCGCCCTGCGCGCGGTCGATGCCGGTGGCTCCCTGCTCGAACATCTCGAAGATCCGCGGCAGCACGGCGGCGTCGATGCCGATGCCCTGGTCGCGCACGCGGATCAGGGCACCCACCTCGTCGACGCTGCAGTGAACCTCGATCGCCTGGCCCGACGCGCTGTACTTGGAGGCGTTGTGGATGAGGTTCGACATGATCTGCGTCAGGCGCGCCGGGTCGCCGTTCATCCACACCGGCTCGGGCGGCAGCCGCATCCGCACCGTCTGGCGCCGCGCCCGCAGCATCGGCTGCAGGCTCTCCAGGCTGTTGGCGATGATCAGGTTCAGGTCGACGCGCCGGCGGGCCAGCACGATCTTGTTGCGGCTGATGCGCGACACGTCGAGCAGCTCGTCCATCAGGAGCGTCATCTGCTGCAGCTGCCGCCCCATGATCGCCGTGGCGCGCGTCAGCCGCGGGTCCTCGGGCACGAGCGCATCGAGCACCTGCAGCGCCGAGCATGCCGCGGCCAGCGGGTTGCGCAACTCGTGCGACAGCATGGCGAGGAAGTGGTCCTTGCGCCGGTTCGCCGCCTGCAACTCCCGCTCGACGCCGGCCCGCTCCTCGATCTGGAGTTGCAGGCTGCGGTAGAGCCACGCGTTGTCCAGGGCGGTCGCCGCGCGCGCCACCAGCTCCTCGATGAGCGAGGCGTCGGGCTGGGCCTGCGGCGGGGCACTCGCCTGCACGCTGGCCAGCAGGACACCGTGCAGGCGCTGGTTCAGCAGCATCGGCACGGCGGACCAGCCCGGCGCGTTCACGGTGCAGCGCTGCTGCATCGCCCGTTGCACGGCCTGGCGCTCCTCGTCGGCAAGATCGCTCGCCGCCAGCCACTTCACCGACTCGGCGCCGCCGTCGCCCGCCGCCGAGGCGCGGCAGACGCGTTCCAGGTTTTCGTTCTCGTCGGCCAGTGCGACGGTCGCCTGCGCGCACCCCGCCTGCAGCACCAGTTCGGCCAGTTGCCGCATGCCGACCTCGGCGTCGAGCGAACGGCTGAGCAGGCGGCTGGCGCCCGAGAGGAACGCCGAGCGCCGGTCGTTGCGCTCGGCGACGACCTGCGCCGCTTCGGCCGCCAGCCGCGCGGCGCGGTCTTCGGCGCGCCGCTTCACCTGCGCGCGCATGGCGTGCAGCGCGACGAACACCGAGACCTTGCTGCGCAGGACCTGCGGCACCACCGGGCTCAGGATGTAGTCGACCGCGCCCAGCGAGTAGCCGCGCGCGGTCTGCAACTCGTCGGCGAAGGCGGTGATGAAGATGATCGGCGTGTGCGCCGAGCGGCGGTGGCTGCGGATCAGCTCGGCCGTCTCCAGGCCGTCGATCTCGGGCATGTTGACGTCCAGCAGGATGACCGCGAAGTCGCGCCGCAGCACCTCGCGCAGCGCATCGCGGCCGGAGCGGACGAAGACGAGGTTCTGGCCGAGCTCCTCGAGCACGGCGCCTAGCGTCACCAGCTTCTCCGAGAGATCGTCGACGATGAGGATGTTGGCCCTCTCGCCGTCGCCGAGGTCATCCGGCAGGTCCGCCAGGTCCCGCAGGTCCCGCCGGTCCCGCAGGTCCGGCATGTCCGGCAGGTCGCGGTCGCGTTCCACGCCGAGCATCCTCGCCTACGGCCGCAACCAGCCGCGCACCACCACCAGCAGGTAGGCGGTGTCCACGGGCTTGGACAGGTAGTCCCACGCCCCCGCGGCGATGCACTTCTCGCGGTCGCCCTTCATCGCCTTGGCGGTGACGGCGATCATCGGCAGCTCCGTGCCGCGCGGCAGGCGGCGCATCTCGCGCATCGTCTGCATGCCGTCCATGTCGGGCATCATGATGTCGATCAGGACGATGTCGATGGTCGGGTCCTCGGCCACCAGCCGCACCGCGTCGCGCCCGTTCTCGGCCGTGACGATCGACATGCCCTGGGCGTCGAGCACGGTGGCGAGCGCGAAGATGTTGCGCATGTCGTCGTCGACGATCAGGGCCTTGAAGCCGGCCAGCGCGCGGTCGTCGGGGCCGGCGCGCGCCGCCTCGCGCTCGCGCTCGGACATCGCGTCGGCCGAGCGGTGCAGGAAGAGCGAGACCGCGTCGATGGTGCGCGCCGGCTGCGTCGTGCGGCGCAGCGCGAAGCGCTCGTTCGAGGGGCCCCAGCGCGCCGCCGCGTCCGCCGGCATGGTCCCCGCCAGCACGACCGGCACCTGGCGCGCCACCGCATCGCGCTCGATCGCCTCGATCACGTCCTGCGGCCCGAGTTCGGGCAGGCTGCCGTCGGTCACGAGGCAGTCGACGCCGCCGGCGGCGAGAGCGCGCGCCGCGGCGGCGCCGTCGCGCGGCACGATGACTTCGACGCCATCACGGAAGGCCGCCAGGCAGTCGTCGCGCAGCGGGCCGGCAGCCAGCGCCAGCAGCAGCCGGCGCGCCGGACGCTCGACATGCTCGTACAGGGCCGCCAGGGTGCGATCGATCTGATCGATCGAAGGCACCGGCTTGGCGACGAAGGCCAGCGCGCCGGCGTCGAGCGCGCGCTGGCGGGCGTCGTCGGTGGAGATGACGCACAGCGCGATGCCGCGCGTGGCGACGTCGGACTTCAGGCGCTCGAGCACGCGCCAGCCCGGCATGTCGGGCAGGTGGATGTCCAGCGTCATCAGCGCCGGGTGGTAGTCCTGGGCCATCGCCAGGGCCGCGGCGCCGCTGCCGCAGACGAGGCCGCGGAACCCGACCTGGCGCGCAGCCTGCAGGAGCATGTGCGCGAACGCCAGGTCGTTCTCGACGATGAGCAGCACCTTGTCCCCGGGCAGGATGGCGGCGCGGTCGTCGCTCGCGATGTCGGGCAGCGCCGTGTCGTCGGCCAGCGCCGCATCCTCCAGCCGCAGCTGTTCGGCCTCGTGCAAGGGCGGCAAGGACGGCAAGGGCCGCAACGGCGGCTTGCCTTCGCCCAGCACCACCACCGGGGGCGGCTCTCTCTCGGGCTTGCGCGGCGCCCCGGGCCTGGCGTGCCGGCCGGCGCTGTAGGTCTGCGGCAGGAAGAGCATGAAGGTGCTGCCGCGGTCGGGCTCGCTGACGAGCCGGATCTCGCCGCCGAGCAGGCGCGCCAGCTCGCGGCTGATGGCCAGGCCCAGGCCCGTGCCGCCGTACTTGCGCGAGGTGGATCCGTCGGCCTGCTGGAAGGCCTCGAAGATGATCTGCTGTTTGGTCGGCGAGATGCCGATGCCGGTGTCGGCGACGGCGAACATGAGCACCTGGTCGGCGCGGTTCAGCTCCTCGCAGTCTTCGGACCAGCCGCTCCTGGCGACCTTCATCGTCAGCGCCACCGAGCCGCGGTGCGTGAACTTGAAGGCGTTGGACAGCAGGTTCTTGATGATCTGCTGCAGCCGCTGCACGTCGGTCAGGATGGCCCTGGGCAGCGTCGGTTCGGCGACGATCCTGAAGTCCAGATGCTTGGCCTCGGCGACGTGCCTGAAGCTGCGTTCGCATGAGCGATGCAGGTCCTCGAGGCGCAGCTCGCTCACGTCCACGGCCACCGTGCCCGACTCGATCTTCGACAGGTCGAGGATGTCGTTGATGAGCATCAGCAGGTCGTTGCCGGACAGGTGGATCGTCTTGGCGAACTCGACCTGCTTGGCCGTCAGGTTGCCCTCGCTGTTCTTGCACAGCTGGTCCGACAGGATCAGCAGGCTGTTCAGCGGCGTGCGCAGCTCGTGCGACATGTTGGCCAGGAACTCGCTCTTGTACTTGGACGTGAGGGCGAGCTGCTCGGCCTTCTCTTCCAGCGCCTGGCGCGCCTGCTCGACCTCGGTGTTCTTGCGCTCGACCTCCTGGTTCTGGTGCGCGAGCAGGCGGGCTTTCTCCTGCAGCTCCTGGTTGGTCTGCTGCAGCTCCTGCTGCCGGTTCTGCAGCTCCTGCGCCAGCGACTGCGACTGCTCGAGCAGGTCCTCGGTGCGCATGTTGGCGACGATGGTGTTGATGACGATGCCGATCGACTCGGTCAGCTGGTCGAGGAACGCCTGGTGCGTGGGGTTGAAGCGCTGCAGCGAAGCCAGCTCGAGCACGCCGCGCACCGCGCCTTCGAACACCACCGGCAGCACGAGCACGTCCAGCGCCTGCTGCTCGGCGAGGCCCGTGGCGACGCGGAAGGCGGTGCCGGGCACCTGCGTCAGCAGCACCTTGGACTTGTCGAGCGCGCACTGGCCGACCAGCCCTTCGCCCAGGCCGACCTCCTTGCCGTGCGCGGACATGCCGCCCGAGGCATAGCTCGCGAAGAGCTTCAGGCGCGGCTGCGCGCCCTGGGGCGGGTTGATGAGCACGTAGAACTCGCCCTGCTGCGCGCCCACCACCGGCGCCAGCTCCGAGAGGATGAGCTGGCCCACCGTCAGCAGGTCGCGCTGGCCCTGCAGCATGCGGCTGAACTTGGCGAGGTTGGTCTTCAGCCAGTCCTGCTCGGTGTTCTTGAGCGTCGTGTCCTTCAGGTTGCGGATCATCTCGTTGATCGTGTCCTTCAGCGCCGCGACTTCGCCTTGCGCCTCGACGGTGATCGAACGGGTGAGGTCGCCCTGCGTCACGGCGGTGGCGACTTCGGCGATGGCCCGCACCTGCGTCGTCAGGTTGGCCGCGAGCTGGTTGACGTTCTCGGTCAGGCCCTTCCAGGTGCCGGCGGCGCCGGGCACCTTGGCCTGGCCGCCGAGCTTGCCTTCGACGCCCACCTCGCGCGCCACCGTCGTCACCTGGTCGGCGAAGGTGGCCAGCGTGTCGGTCATGCCGTTGATGGTCTCGGCGAGCGCCGCGATCTCGCCCTTGGCCTCGACCGTGAGCTTCTGCTTCAGGTCGCCGCCGGCGACGGCCGTCACCACCTTGGCGATGCCGCGCACCTGGCCGGTGAGGTTGCCGGCCATCGAGTTGACGTTGTCGGTGAGGTCCTTCCAGGTGCCGGAGACGCCTTCGACCTCGGCCTGGCCGCCCAGCCGCCCCTCGGTGCCGACTTCGCGCGCCACGCGCGTGACCTCGGCCGCGAACGACGACAGCTGGTCGACCATGGTGTTGATGGTGGCCTTGAGCTCGAGGATCTCGCCCTTCACGTCGACGGTGATCTTCTTGCCGAGGTCGCCGGCGGCCACCGCCTTGGTGACGTCGGCGATGTTGCGCACCTGGCTGGTCAGGTTGGAGGCCATCAGGTTCACCGAGTCGGTGAGGTCCTTCCAGGTGCCGGCCACGCCCTGCACGTCGGCCTGGCCGCCGAGCTTGCCCTCGGTGCCGACTTCGCGCGCCACGCGCGTGACCTCGGCGGCGAACGAGCGCAGCTGGTCGACCATCGTGTTGACGGTGTCCTTCAGCTCGAGGATCTCGCCCTTCACGTCGACGGTGATCTTCTTGCTCAGGTCGCCCTCGGCCACCGCGGTGGTGACCTCGGCGATGTTGCGCACCTGGCTGGTCAGGTTGCCGGCCATGAAGTTGACCGACTCGGTGAGGTCCTTCCAGGTGCCGGCCACGCCCTGCACGTCGGCCTGGCCGCCGAGCTTGCCCTCGGTGCCCACTTCGCGCGCCACGCGCGTCACTTCGGCGGCGAACGAACGCAGCTGGTCGACGAGCGTGTTCACCGTGCTCTTCAGCTCGAGGATCTCGCCCTTGCCGTCGACCGTGATCTTCTTGCTCAGGTCGCCGGCGGCCACCGCCTTGGTCACATCGGCGATGTTGCGCACCTGGCTGGTCAGGTTGCCGGCCATCGAGTTGACCGAGTCGGTGAGGTCCTTCCACGTGCCCGACACCCCTTCGACGCGTGCCTGGCCGCCCAGGATGCCCTCCGTGCCGACCTCGCGCGCCACGCGCGTCACCTCCGAGCCGAACGAGCGCAACTGGTCGACCATCGTGTTGATGGTGTTCTTCAGCGTCAGGAACTCGCCCTTGACGTCGACGTCGATCTTCTTGGACAGGTCGCCCTGGGCCACCGCAGTGGTGACGTCGGCGATGTTGCGCACCTGGTCGGTGAGGTTGCCGGCCATCGAGTTGACCGAGTCGGTGAGGTCGCGCCAGGTGCCGGCCACGCCCTTGACCTTGGCCTGGCCCCCCAGCTTGCCCTCGGTGCCGACCTCGCGCGCCACGCGCGTGACCTCGGCCGAGAAGTCGCCGAGCTGCTCGACCATCTTGTTGATGGTGGTGGCCGTGCGCAGGAACTCGCCTTCGAGGTCGCGCCCCTCGACCTCGAGCGCCATGCTCTTGGACAGATCGCCCTGCGCGACGGCGCCGATGACGCGCGCCACCTCGCTGGTCGGATGCACCAGGTCGTCGATGAGCTCGTTGATGGCGCCCACCGATTCGGCCCAGAAGCCCTCGGCGTGGGCCAGCGTGGCGCGCTGCTTGAGCTTGCCCTGCTTGCCGACCACGTGGCGCAGGCGCGTCAGCTCGGCCGTCATCGTCTCGTTCTGGCGCACGACCTGGTTGAACTCGTCGGCCA
This sequence comes from Burkholderiales bacterium, assembly GCA_016223165.1. Taxonomy (GTDB): domain Bacteria; phylum Pseudomonadota; class Gammaproteobacteria; order Burkholderiales; family Burkholderiaceae_C; genus Rubrivivax. The sequence goes on along the minus strand of JACRPO010000008.1, from coordinate 190,517 downwards.
CCTTGCCCGGCAGCCCTACCCAGTCGACGGGCAGGCTCGCCGAGGCGTCACCGCGGCGCAGGCGCACGAGCTCACGCAGCAGCACGGCCCACTCGGGCTCTGCCGCGTGCATCGGCGCATTGGCCGCAACCACTTCGAGTGTTTGCATGCTTCCCTCCCGAGCCTAGCGCCCATGCAGCGGCGCGGTTCGTCCAACCCAAAGGCCAACAGGGAAAAGGGCAAACCGCGTGCCCGCGGTTCTCGCCGGAACTGATCAGAACTGACCGAGGCCGCTCATTGGTTCGGTCACGTTCGGAAGAATTTGCCGCAGGAATTGCCGAACGAGCGGATCAAGGACTTGGCCGACGGGCCGGCGGGGCCGGCGTTCGAGCGCGCGCCTGTTTTCGACAAAGCGGAGCATCGTGGCCGCGGCGAGCAGCCCAGGAACGACAAAGCCCGCCTTGGGCGGGCCTCAGGCGGGCTCCAGGCGGGCTTATGAGCCCGAACTGGTACTGAGATCCACATCGTCGTTTGGCGTAGCAGTGTAACAACTCTTCTTGTATTTTCAACGACTTATGATGGATATCTCATTCATCCATCATGTCGATGACGTTACAGCCTAGCGATCTTCGCCAAATCCCCTCGACCGACCCCGCGTACGGTGGCCTGACCCTTGGGAGCGACCCGGCTGCACCTCTCGCCACTCTAGCCCGACTCGCCGCCTCGGGCCGGGCGACCTGGCCGTTTCAGCAGCTTCTCTCTCTGGCCGGCTTCAGGGCCGATGCGCGCTCGACAGAAAAGTCTGTGGGCGCTTACCTATTTTTTGTCACTCAACGCGAGGTTCTCGCGATTCTGGAACGGTGGGCACCTGACAACTGCCATGCAGCCAATCTCCTGAAGCTCGCCGCCTGCGTTGGACTTCGCCCGGATCTGATCGGCGCGATCCGACCCTTCAACGCAGGGCATCTCGTGGCGCGCGAACTGCGCGGAACGCTTGCCGACGAGCCACTCAACGCGATGATCGCCGCCCGACGGGCCGTCCTCCGGCAGGACGACGGCCTCGCGCATTGGCTGGAGGAACTGCGGCTCTTCCTGCTCTTGCGAGGTCTCAACTTGCTTGAAGTCGGGGCGCGCCAAGACCGCTTCCTCGCGGAAGCATGCACCGCCGTGCGAAAGGCTTGCGACCGTGAGCGAAGTGATCAGATCACGTGGTTCCGTGCCGTCGCCTCCAGGACTTCGGAGTTCGCAGACTTCGAAGCCGACCTCGAGCATCGGTGCAAGTTGGCCCGGACCGCCCCAGGCAACAAGGCCGACGCGCCACTGCCCTCGCCTGCGCGGCAGCTCTACTCCACTTTGCGCCGGATGGCGATCGGCGGCGCGTGGTGGGATCCGAAGTCGCTCGAGAGCCCCAGAGGGCAACTTCCCGGCGGTCTTCTATGCCTTCGGGAGCCTGGCCTAGCGCCGCCGGCATCACCACCGGCGCCTCCGCTGCCGCCGGACGGCGCCGAGGGAGTTGCCAACGGCCCCCCAGGAAGCCCACCCGGTTCGCGGTTCGTCGTACACGAGAACCGCCGCAACGCTACGCCGGCGCAAAGCCGCAAACACGGAACAAGGATCCTGCTGCAGTCGATCGAGCATGCGCTCTACCTGCCCGCAACCTGGCACCGGATGACGGCAGTCGAACGGTCGGCGCTGGTCGGCCGCATCGGCGAACTCCTGGTGGCGAATTCGATGGTGGACCGGCTTGGTGCTGCGTTGACGCTGGTCGCCTGGATCGCCTCACGCGGCATGTTCGACGCCGAGACGATCGCGTGCGGGTCCGAACTAGGCGACGACTGGACCGTCGACACCTCCTCCGGCGTCGTTCGCCGCAAGCCACCGCGCTTCGAGCGGTCGATCAGCGCCGCCTCGCTCGGCCCCACAGCCGGCTTCTGGTTACTCGGACTGGCAGAACAGCTCGAACTTCACCTGGGCAACGAAGCCGCGAGCGTCATCCTGGAGGTTGCCACTCAGGGAGTACCGGATGTCGGGGCACTCTGGAGACAAATCTGCCCAGAACGATCGTTGGAGAACTGGTTCGCCGACACCCTCGCCTGCACGCCCGTTCTCAAGCGCCTGACTGGCCCAATCTTGAGTGGCGCTTTCGGCGCCACGGTCTTCGAGGACTCGCAGGACGCGGTCTTCTCCCGACTTCTCAGCTCCCAGGCGCGCACGGCCCTGCCAGCCTCATGCGCGTATGGCTCGTACCGAATCGAAGCCGTCGCGAACGCCTTCGCGTCGGCGCCCTTCGCGGGGCTGGCCGTCTTCCACCCCCCGGCGGACTCCGCCGGCGCCGTACTCAATGCCGCTGGCAGCGAGCTCGATGCCGATCTGAAGCGAGTGGCTCACGCCATCGGCGAACTGCTCTCACGCTATGAGCATGTTGCCGCCGATCCGGGCCGCTGGATCGAAGCGCACAACCAGTTGACATGTGTCCTCGTGATCGCACTGCTCGCGAGCACGGGTGCACGACCGGTGAACTCTCCGTTCGAGTCGCTCAGCTGGCTGGACTTGTCGCGTCGTCTCGCGTATGTCGAGGACAAGCGCTCCGGTCCGACCACAGGCGCGCGCATCTGCGTGTTGAGTCAGGTAGCCACGGCGTTGCTGCAGACGATCTATCTCCCGCATCTGGAGGCACTGGCCACTCTGCTGGAAGCGAGGTGTCCCCGTTTTGCCGCGGCCCTGACCCAGCTTCTGCTGAAGGAAGCAGACATCGACCGACCCCTGCCGCTCCTGTTCTTCCTTCGAGCAGCACCGGACTTCGGTTGGCTCGAGGTTTCGGAGTCCCAGCTCAGCGCGCACTTTGGCGCGGAGTGGCCACTGCCATGGAACATCTTCAGGCACGTCCACGCCATGCACCTCGTGCGTCGTCGGGTTCATCCGGAGATCGTCGATGCACTGCTCAGCCACGGAGATCGCGGAGCCGAGCCGCATGGCGATCACTCGATGCGAATTCCGCGCGAAGACATCGAGGCCGCACGGCCACACGTGGACGCGCTCCAGGCCGAATTCGGTCTGGGCTTGCCGAGTCTTGCGCCGACACTGCCGGCCGGCGTCCCGCTCGCATACGCGGACCTGCACCCGTACGCGGAGCGCGTGTTCGGTGCGCGTGCGCGCGCCATCGCTCATGAGCGATCACAGGACGCGGCAAGGCTGCGTGCACGCGAAGACATCCTCCGCGCGATCGGCGATCGGCCGCCCTCCGCGCTGACGGCAGAGGAGTGGCAGGCCATTGGGCACGACATGCTCTTTCGCAAGAGCGGTTTGCCGCACCCGGGCGCGACGATACGCTACGACGTATTCGAGGAGGTCCTGCGCAGCGCCTGGGATGCGAACCGGACGCTGTTTGCCCTGCGTCGCCACTATCGACCCGTGCCGGAGCCCACGCCCATCTTCACAGAAGACTTCCCGCGGGCCGAAGAGCGCGTCGACGCCGCACTGCACTCTTTCCATGCACTCGCCGCCGCATTCGACATCGGCGCGCGGAAGCCCGGGCCGATGCTGGCGGCCGCGCTGGGCGCTTTCGAACTGGTGCTCGCGTGCCGCCTCGCGCACGCCGCAACGTTGATGGACCTCGCGCACCTGCGGCGGAACCTGCGCCTGATCCGCTTCGACAAGAGATACTGGCTCGAACGCGCCAACGCGGACGTTTGGGTCGACGGGCGGCCGGTCCTTCGCGTGGAGCTCACCGCGTGCGCCGCCCGCTGGATCGGCATCGCGCTGTCGGCGAAGCGCCGGGACGTCAGTGAAGCGCCGCTGCCAGAGCAACTGACAGCCTGGGCTCGCACACATACCGACGGCGCGACCTCGATGGTTGCGGCCGTCCGTCGCCTGTGCCAGCTGCGCCAGCAGTTCAACGCCTGGCACCACTCGGGTGCGGAAGCCGCGCACCTGAGTGGTCGGCAATTCATGGCCGCGCTCCCCCACCACGACTGGTTCCGCCTGATGCGCTTGTCGGCGCCCGTACTTCCGCCTCCGACCGAGGATGCTCCCGAGTTCGAGGACGGAGAGGAGCCCTTCGTTGTCCCGGTCGGTGACCCCGGCCGCGTAGCAAAGGACTCGACGACGGCCCAGCGTTGCGCTGGCCTGCTCGACGGCATCACCAAGCTCTTTGAGACGGACCTGCACGACACAGGCGCGGCGATCGCCGAGATCCGCCGCCTGACGGCGGCGTCGGGCTTCGCACACGGTGACGGGCCGCAGGTTCTGGCGCATTTCGCGTGCGTGTTGCTGACCCGCAAGAGCCGGACTGGCAAGAAGCTACGGCTCCGCGCCGTGACGGCCCGCCGGTACTGGTACTCGCTGGCGGGCCCCTTCATCGACTTGGCTCATGATCGATGCCTTATCGACGAAGACGAGGAGAGCATCCGCGAGTTCTACGAAGACATCGTTGCTTGGTGGGACGCGCACGTCGAAGAGACCGGGGCTACGCCGGCAAACAACGCTTCATCCGGAAGCGAGCTCACCGCCGAAGAGAGCAAGGCTGCTCGCGTGTACGACGCGGCCCGCCGAACCGTGGCGCAGTTGAAGGACTTTCAGGACTTCGCGGCAAAGACGTATGGGGTCGAAGAATTAGATTGGTCCGGAATCGACCTGGGTGCCCGCGTCGCACTCGGTCGTCCGGCACTCATCCTCGAGACCGAAGTCAGAGCGGCACTGGAGGCTTTGGTCGGCGGTATCGACATCATCCAGATCCCTGACCATCGGCTTGCCGCGGCGTTCGTGCTCATCGCCTGCGCGCGCTTCGGCCTGCGTGTCAGCGAGGCGGTCGGGCTCTACCGCGACGATTGGGTAGACGTCGACGGCGCGATCGTCGTGTTGATCCGCTCCAACGCGATCCGAAGCCTGAAGACGCTTCACTCGCGCAGACAGGTGCCACTCGTCGAGCAACTCGGGCCTGTTGAACGCCAGGTGATCGCCGAGATCATCCGACGGTGGAATCTGCATCACGCCGCAGGTGCGTCGGCCCTGCTCTTGCCGGGCGTCAGCGCGGTGAGCTTCCGCGCGGCGAAGGCAAACATCTCCGGCACGCTGCGCTCGCTACTGAAGCAGGTGACACGATCGGCAGACGCGCGGGTGCACGGGTTGCGGCACTCGTTCGCGTGCCGCCTGCTGGCGCTGCTCCGAGGTCTCTCCCCCGGGCCCGGCCTCGAGGTCGACCGCGAGGCTTACCTCCATGCTCGCAAACTCTTGCTGGGCTCGGATCGGCTGGACCGACGCGCGATCTGGTCGATCGCCAGGATGCTCGGCCACGCCAGTCCAACGACGACGATCCGCTGCTACCTGCACATGCTGGAGCTGATGATGGAGCGGCAGCCTGAGGCCGCCCGTTGGGGTGGAGCGGGAATCGACGTCGGTGCTCTGATCGATCTGGACGCCGTTGAGGTGCATGCCGCCTACGGCCAGGCACCGGTGCTTCCAGCGGTGGACCCGCTCCCAGCCGAGTCGTTGGCATTGCGTCGAACAAGGTTCTTGGCGCTCGTGACCGGCGGCCATCGACCCGGGAGTGCCCTGGAGACTTCCCGGCTGGCGGAACAGGAGCTCGACGCGCTGATCGATCTGCTGCGGCACCTTCCGAACCACGACGCCGAAGGCATGGCCGTCGTTACCAAGTCCGAGACGCTGAAGTCGATAGGCGCTGCACGCTTGCGTGAACTAGCCGCGCTGATCGAGCCGGATACTTCAGGCGGACTCCTGCTTCCTACTGACGTACCTAACCTCGGCGTCCCGATCGGGTCGCGTAGGCAGTTGGTGCTGCACACCCGGCAGCACTTTCTTGCTGTCCAATCATTTGTGAAGGTGCTGGGCCTCACACCGACCGACCTTCGCCTCGTCACGGTGCGTGGACTTCATTCAAGGACACGCGACTGGATCGCCGAAGCGGGGCTCGACGGGTTCGTGGCTCCGGCAGAAGAGGCCGGAAAGGACTTCCGGCTCGACACGGCCGAGCAAGGCGATCCGCCCGAACCGGTGACGAACCGCGCCGTCCTTGTTCCTTCGGTCGATGCGGCGCGTCGTATTCGAACGACCCAGGAACTGCTGATTGCCTGGGTCGTAATGCACGCTGCGCAAACGAGCACGCCCAAGGAAGCGACCGTTCAGGCCGTGACCGGGTCCGCTGTCACTTCCGCCTCCTTGAAGTCCGGCAACTGATTGAACAGGTCACTCTGGATGTGCTGCAGCTTGCACAGCGTGGTGCGAACGGCCTTTCCGTCCTCGCGGTCGATTCGGTACCAGATTCGGCACTCATTGCCATCGGAGCCCGCCAGGCTCTGCACCAGCTCCCTGAAGACGGCCATATCCATGCTGATGTCGGTCGTCGTTGAGTGACCATCGATCAGGAAGTCCATCTGGCGAGCCTGCCGGTTGTAGCCCATGACCTCGCCGACCCCAACTTTGACCACGGCCTCCTGCTCGGAATCGGGACCCGATCCGATCTTCGTCGGCAGTTCGATCTCCGTCGAGAAGTCCGGCGAAGTCACCCGACAATCCGGCGCGGCCGGCTTCCCGCCGGCCGTGCTCCGCACCTCTTTGGCGGCTTTGACGACAGCCTCAGCCGCCTCGATGTCGGGCAGAAGATCCGCGATCGGCGTTGCCCAAAGCGTCCTGCCATCGCTGGCGATCAGGCCGACGAGTGCGCGGAGGTTGCCTTCGATGTCCTGCATCGCGTTCGCAGCGAGGCCGGTCGACCTGAATCGGATGCACCACATAGGACTCGCCCGGTGGCTAGCCTTGTCGAGCCACAGTACGGGCTTCAGATCCACGTCTTTGAGGGCACGTCCGAGCGTCGACGCCACGACATCCCGCGCCGCCCGCGCAAGCATAGACGTTCGCGGCTGGTACGCGCGCGAGAACTCCGGCTCCAGTTCGAGGAACTGGAATGCACTGTCGATCGCGTAGTTCAGCGGCTGGCCGGCGCCCAAGAAGATCGTTTTGAGGTGTGCGGGGGACTGGACCTCGACGGGCAAAGCCGCGCTGCAGTCCTCGTCCCTGGTGAAAGGAAGATCCAGCGTGCTCCTGGTCTGCCACTGCTGGAGCAAGGTGGCAGTCGTTGCCTCACCCCCCCGTTGATGCGATGTCCGCCTTGTTCTTGGCTTGGTGCCGTCTTGACTTCTGTTGTCGCTGGTCGCACTTGCCTCGACATTTGTCGCTTCGACTGTGGGAGGCAGTGGCTCTGGCGGACTAATGCCCCTTTGACGATCCGAGCCAGCCGACGGTTCGGGTGATTGGCGTGGTACGTGGTCGGTTGTTTGCGGGTGATCGGCCGGATCTTGCGAGTGTGGCCTGGCGGCCTTGATCTTCACATTCTTCGACATGATGACTCCTTGCCCCGGACAGATCCACTGGAGCCAAGCTGATGAATTGATTGCCACGCGTGACTCGCGTGGCCGCGGATGCAGCGCGAAGAAGGGGCTGCAAGTGCCAATGGCGAAAAGACGGGCCCTATGCGTCTAGCCGGCCCCCGAGGGCGAGGACCTAGCGTGAGGAGGTCAGGACATCGGCGAACGAGTCACGCTGCCGAATGGAATGACCGCCCGACGCGGACAGCTCGCGCCAACGAGCATGTGGCGCCGAGGACGGTGTTACTCATGGCTCGGAGAGCCAATAAGCTTGGTGGACTTGGTTCCAGGCCGCGGTCTTTGGGGCCACGGCGCTGGAAACGCAATGGGGCACCGCGGGCGTCGAGCCTTGGAATAATCGGCGTTGACCAATTCCCTGGAAGCCTCGTGAATTACAGGCCGCGCAGGTTGGCATTGGCATGAGCGCACGACAATGGTCGCTTGGCTCAAGCCACGTGGCGCAATGGGCAGTTGCCCTCGCGGGTCCAACGCGTGCACCGTTTGAGCAGGACTCACTATTGCGAGCCTGCCCATTGCGACCGACATGGCGATCGCGGGGGACGTGCATCCGGAGTAGCGTTCGCCGGCCCCGGAGCCGAACATGCAAACGGGCCCGAGGGCCTGAATGCGGCATTCGCTGTGGAATGCAACGTATGGGACTATCGTCCCAGTTGTTGCCGCAGCATTTGCCACGACAGTTGCATGTTCTCGGATCAGAGCATGGATGTCAAGACCTCTGGCCGGCTCTGCTGAGCCCCAGGCCGGGCGATTGGTGAGCCGCCGCTCGCGCGGGGCGATGTGCTTGCCAGTGCATGACGTCTCGAGCTCGGAGGTCATACGGGCATCGAGCGCGTACAGCTGCTGGCCGCGAAGCCGTGCCGCTTCGACGGGCTGGCCAAGGAACTCTAAGGCGGCAGTGACGGCCTTGCTCGCCTCTGCGCACGCGCGGCCCGCACCTACGGCGTCGCGGGGCCTCGGAACCGTGCGGGCAAGCAAATACAGACCCTCGCTAGCCAAGTCCGTCGACAGCGCGACGCCTGCCAGCGCAATGTTGAAGTCGAGTAGCTGGCTGCGCGGGGCGGCCGGTTTACGCGGCTCCACTGGTTTCGGGTTGTCCATGTGTCGCATCTGGAAGAGTTTCGGGCGACCTAGATTGGATACTCGATTGCGAACCGTTTTGAGCCGGCAAAGCGAGCGTTTGGCTCGCTTTGCCGGGACAAACCATGCCGTGCGCGCTTGCTCACGCAATTTTCCGGTTGTCGTGGACGCTGTGACGGGTGCCGCCGGCAGTCACGCGACCAGCCCCAAGGCACATGCACGCCGCTCACTAATCGAGGTCGGCTCACGAGCTTTGCGGAGCGAGGACTCCCATTCCACCACGCTGTCCGCCAAGACAAACTGCAGCGCCGAGACACCCCGAGGGGTTGGCGGCCGGGCAACGTGAGCCGGCGACACAGCCGGGTGATCGTTGCTGCTTGCTGAGGAGTCCTTCCGGGGAACACTGAGCCAGACCCCTGTCCACCCACGAGATCGTGCGGAGGGCACTTGAGCTCAATGCGGCCGGCGCGGTCATCGCGGACAACCATCCCTCGGGCTGCGCTGAACCCGTACTGATTTTGATGAGCACGTTATCCAGTTTCTGAAGAGTCCGCTCCTGGTCGTCGACGTGCGGCTTCTCGATTTCCTCGTGGTCGGAGGACACGGGTCACGAGCTTAGCGGAGCGAGGACGGCGAGGACTCCTCTGAGGGACTACGAAACACATCCGTCAGGACGGCGGGCGTTTGGACGACAGGTGTTCCTTTTGTCCCGTCATACACTTCCGGGGTACATACAAACCGAGGAGCACCTTAGGTGGCAAAGACGTACGCGGACATCGAGAAGCAGATCAAGGAACTCCAAGCGAAGGCAGAAGCGCTGCGGAAAGATGAAGTCGCCACGGTGATCGCACGGATCAAGGAAGCGATCCTGAAGTACGAGCTCACGGCAAGTGACCTCGGGCTTGGCGTACGTGCTCCACTGAAGACAAAGGTGGTAGCTCCTCCACCCGCCAAACGCCCTGCCGCAAAGGCGAAGCGCGGCACGGGCAAGGTGGCGGTCAAGTTCCGGGACAAGAACGGCAACACCTGGACCGGTCGCGGCAATCAGCCGGTGTGGCTCCGTGAAGCCATCAGGGGCGGTGCGAAGATCGAGAGCTTCCGCATCTGATGCTCTGATCCCGTGCCGCAGCGGCACGAGGCGCCCTCGTGCCTAGCTGTTGAACGCAGGGTGGTGCGCATTCGCGGGGTCCCGCCCGTGAGCTCGCAGCACGAGAACCTGTGGTCGGGTAGGAGACGTCGAGCTGGCGCCGCAACTCCAGTGCGGCGACGCCGTTTGGATGGGCCGGGAGACGGCTCGGACTTATCCGGCCCGGTGGCCGCGCTGCTGCAGGTGCGGGAAGGGGCGCTCCGAGCTCGAGTTGCGGCGCTTGGTGGAGACGCTGGGCTGCCCGCGCGTGCTGGATCGCGCGGCGTGGATGGGGCGCGGTAGTGGCCATACGGGGCCTGTGCGCTTTCGGCGCAGCGCCATGGCGCTCAGGTCCAGCGGTTCCGATAACCCTAAGAACGGCAGTTGAGAGTGCGCCGTCGCCTGTTTCTTCAGCACCGGCGCGGGTTTGAGGTGGTTTGGCACACTCACCCGATGGGTGAATCTGACGAACCGAAGAAGTCCGCACTGGCGCAGGCCGGTGAGGCGGCGATGGTGGCCGACACGATGGGCGGGCGGGTTCACGTTCGGTGGGACGAGACCGCCCAAGCGACGCCGCACGGACAGATCGTGTTCTTCGCTGAATTCCTGGCCACGGCTGGTGTGTTCGACCGCTGGGTGCAGGCCTGCCCTTTGCACTACAGCAGCCCCAATGCATCACGACCGCGCGACGTGCTGGGCACGCTGATGCTGGGGATTTTGGCCGGCAGCAAGCGTTACGCGCACATTGCCGGTGTTCGCGGCGACGCGGTGGCCGCGAAGGCTCTGGGCCTGAACGGCCTGGTCAGCGAAGACTCGGTGCGCCGTGCGCTCAAGGCGATGGCAGCGCCGGCCAGCGAGCCGTGGATGCGTGAGGCACTGATGACGGGCGTGCGCGATGCGCTGGAGCGGCCGTAGGTGCTTGACATCGACGCCGCCATCAAGCCGCTGTACGGCCGAGTAAGGCCGCCAGGAAGGCGCCGAGATTGGCTACAACCCGCACAAACCAGGGCGGCCCAGCCACGTGCTGCACACCTTTTGGGTCGGCAACCTGGGCCCGGTACACGACGCGGTGCTCAGTTCGGGCAAGCAACACACCTCGGGCCACGCCAAGGCCGCGATGGCGCGAGTGCTCGACGAGCTGGGCGACAAGGCCCCGGCGCTGGTGCGCGGTGACTGCGGCTACGGCAACGAAGACATCATCGACGTGTGCGAACAGCGGGGCTTGAGCTACCTGCTGCGCCTGCGCAAGACGGCCAATGTCAAGCGGCTGATCGAGCGGCTGTTCAGGCGCGAGGACTGGACGCACGCCAGCGAGGCCAGCCAGGGCTGGCAGGCCATCGAGGACGAGTTGCGTCTGAGTGGCTGGAGCAAAGCCCGCCGCGTGGTCGTTCTGCGCCGACGCATCAAGCACGACATTGCGCTGACGGCCAAGAAGCGCGGCCAGCACGAGGCCAATGAGCAACTCGTCTTGGCGCTGCCTCATGACGAAGTGCAGGACGGCGCGCAGGTCTGGGAATACACGGTACTGGCGACCAACGCGCAGTACGACATCGCCGCGATCGGCCAGCTGTACCGCGATCGCTGCGACTGCGAGAACGGCTTCGACGAGCCGAAAAACCAATGGGGCTGGGGCGGCTTCACCACGCAAGACATGCATCGCAGCCAGGTCACGGCGCGCGCGGTGGCGCTGGTCTACAACTGGTGGAGCTGGTACGTGCGGGCGGCCAATCCGCAGGCCCGGCGCGAGGTGCTGACGAGTCGGCCGCTGCTGCTGGCCGCCGTCGGCCGCGCCACCAGCAGCGGCAATCAGACCACGCTGTACCTCACGCCGATGCACGCCGAAGCTGGCTTGATCAAGTCGATGATTGCCAATGTTCATGCGGCCATCGCCCACGTCAGGGCTGCTGCGGAGCAGGTGCCCAAGATCGACCGATGGCGAACGCTGCTCGACTTCATCTGCCAACGCATCGTCGGCCAGATCGGCCTGCCAACGCCGCCACCGGCGCTCGCGGCACCCGGGTAGCTGCTGTTTTTAGGATAACTAGTGGACCCATGGGCGGACAGCAGACCCAATGCCCGCGAGGCAAGGAGTCATGCGGACCCTGACAGACGACCTCTCCGCCAGGCAACCCAGGTTCAACGCGCCCGCATGCTGGCGCCGCGAGTGCGCGCCACGTACCCACCAACGAACCGCGACCTCAAAGCGATTCAACGCGTCGCACCAGCGCGGCGAACCCGTCCTCGACGAGGTCGTAGGCCATGTTCGGGTGCGGATCCGGCGGGCCGGCCGGACCCCATTCGTCGGGCCGGCGGATGAACGCCGTCCTGTAGCCCGCCTTCTGGGCGGCGTTCAGGTCGAAGTTGTGGCACGCGACCATGAGGATGTCCGATGGGTCCAGCCCCAGCCACTTCGCCGTCGTGGCGTAGGCCTCCAGGTGCGGCTTGTACACGCCGAGCATCTCGCAGGAGATGACGGCATCCCAGGCGAGCCCGTTCCTGCGAGAGACGTCGATCACCAGCGAGGTCGGCAGCATCGTGAAGGAGACCACCGGCAGCATCCGCCTGAGCTCGGCCAGCGCTTGCGGAAAGTCGGCCCAGGCGTCGAGCCTGTGCCACTCGGACCAGACGTCTTCGACTTCGGCGGGGCCGAGGCCGGCCAGTCCGTAGTGGGCGAGCGTCTCGGCCAGCGTCGAGCGGTGGACATCGTCCATGTTGAATGCCGGTCTGACCTGGCCGACGATGGCCTTCATGGCACACCGTCGCCAATGGTTTGCGACCTCGTGCCAGTCCAGCGTGACGCCGTGAGTGACGCCGGCGCGGGACAAGGCGCGAACGAGGCCGCCGTGCCAGTCGAGCACGGTGCCTCCGGTGTCGAAGGTGAGTGCCTTCACGCGCATGTTTCTTCTCCGGTGGGTGTTGCGTCCGGCTCTCTTCGGGGTCCGGCAGGGAGTGCCACAGCCGGGTGATGGAGCGATGGAGCCGTGCATTGGACGCCCAGGCGCCTGGTCTCTTACAGGGCCGGCGGGGCGGGCGCCAACTCGCGCGATAGGAACGAACGGTAGCCGACGCGAGACGTTGGGTGAAACGGGCTGCCTTCGCCGGCCATAGATTGGCGGCCGACCCCGCAGCGCGGCGCTCGTGATCCCAGCGTGCCGGCCGCGGATGCCCGTGTCGCCAAGCCGCCTTTCGGGAGAAGACGATGGCCGAGTTGTGTGTTGCCAGCCGTGAGTCGGTGCGGCCGCTGGAAGTCCGCCGATCCGGTATCAGCGGCGCGGCGCTGGTGGCGCTGCGGCCGGACATGCTGCGCTTTGCGCAGTGGCAGGCGCACGACTGCGCGCTGGCGGAAGACATCGTCCAGGAGGCCATCTCGGCCGCGCTGCGAGGGTCTTCGGCCTTCGCCGGCAGATCTTCCTTGAAGACCTGGGTCTTCGCCATCCTACGCAACGGCATCGTCGACCACCTGCGCAAGGCAAGCCGGAGCTTCAACCTGTCGAGTCTTGCTGCCGAGGGCGCGGACCTCGACGATTGCCTGGACGGGCTCTTCAACACTCAAGGTGCCTGGCGAGAGGACATGCGGCCGGCAACCTGGCCAAGCCCCGACGAAGCGATGCAGTCGCGGCAGTTCTGGACCGTGCTCGAGGCGTGCCTGAGGACCTTGCCCGCCCAGACGAGCCGCGTGTTCGTGATGCGCGAAGTGCTCGGGCTGGAGCCGAGGGAGAGCAGCGAGCGCCTGGGCATCAGCACGGGCAACTGTCACGTCGTGCTTCATCGCGCGCGGAGGAAACGGCGAGCCTGCCTGGAGGCCGGGTGGGGGCGAGACCGGCCCGTGCGACCCGCCGCCTGCGGGCAGGCCTATCGACTGGCAGAAGCCTGAGCGGCACGCCGGCCAAGCCTTGCTGCGCGGCGCGCCCGGCCCATGACGCCCGGCGTGAACGCGGCTCCGCCAGGACGAGGTGCCTCCCGTCGAGGCGGAGTGCGCCGCCCTCAGACCCGGACGACAGGAAAGTCGATATCGGTGGCCGCCACGTGGTTCACGTAGTTGGTGAGCGTGTTGAACGCCACCTGGGCCAGCACCTCGACGATCTGCGCATCGCTCAGGCCGGCGGCGTGCGCGTCGGCGACGTCCTTGTCGTTGAGCTGCGCGCGCGTCAGCGTCACCTTGCGTGCCAGCGCCGTGAGCGGCGAGCCTTCGCCCTGGCGAGCGGCCAGTTGCTTGTCGGCCGCGACCCCGGCGCCCTTGGCCATCAGCGAATGCGCCGACAGGCAATAGCCGCAGCCGTTGGCCTGGGCCACGGCCAGCGCCACCTCCTCGCGCTCGCCGGCGCTGAGGGCCCCGCCGGCGAGGGCCTGCGACATGGACAGGTAGGCGTTCAGCGCCGCGGGCGCGTGTGCCAGCGTGCGGATGATGTTCGGGGCCATGCCGAGCTTGGACTTGACGGCATCGACCATCGGGCGCGAGGCCTCGGGCAGTTGAGCGTCCGCGAGGGCAGCGATACGGGGCATGAGTGACTCCAGAAGAACGGTGAGCAGTGCGGAATTGCACTTGGCTCAATGTAGGAACACGAGACTTGCCTGGGGTTGCCCCGAGTCTTCAACTGACCACTGGGCGTCTCGCGGCAGGGTGCTGCGCAAGCAGCGCTCGAGCGCGCAGGCCTGTCACCTGGGACCTGTTGCCCTCAGGATCTGCCGCACCCATCGTTTCAGCGGTGCCGACGGCTGGAAGCCCACGACGCGAGCCACCGCCTGGCCGTCCACGAAGAGAACGAGGGTCGGCGCGTTGGCAACGCCGAACCGCCTGGCAATGTCGGGCGTCGCTTCGACGTCCACCCGTCCCACCTTCGCGACGCCTTGCAGCTCGTGAACGAGCTCGCGCATCACCGGCGCCATCGCCAGGCATGGCGCGCACCATGGCGCCCAGAACTCGAGCAGGCACGGCTGCGTCGACAACGACGTGAAGATCTCGACGTTGGTCAGGTCTACCGCATGCGGCTCGTGCATCGGTGAACTCGCGGGGGCCGCCGCAAGGGCAGTGGCCGACCTTCTCACCCGCACGGTGGAGTCGAAATACCGCCCGTCTCGATGACGCGACCCTGCGTTGTCAAAGCCGCCTGGGTCCTCCCCGTGGCGTTGCTTTAGGGACTGAGCGGTCCTAAACTGCGCCGATGGCAACAGGACGACCCATCGAGTTCGACCCCGACCGGGTGGTCGGAGCGGCAACGCGCGCCTTCTGGGCAAAGGGCTACGAGGCCACGTCGTTGCAGGACCTGCTCGAGGCGACTCACCTGTCCAAGAGCAGCCTCTACCAGGCCTTTGGCGGCAAGCAGCAGTTGTTCGGCCGGTGCATCGCCGCCTACACGGACCGCATGGTTGCGATGCTGAGGCAGCGCCTCGAGTCCAGCGACACGCCATTGGGGTTCATCCGCACCACGTTGGTGGAGATCGGAAGTGAGGGCGCCCACAAGGAGCCACCGATCGGCTGCCTCATCATGAACACGGCAGCGGAGTTCGGGCAACGAGAGCCTGTCTTTGCCGAGTGGGTGGACGCGGGCATCACCCGCATCCGCGCCGTCATGGAGAAGGCGCTGGAGCGCGGGCAACGGGCAGGCGAGGTCACTCGTTCGCGTTCGGCGGCGGCATTGGCCGACTACCTGATGTCCAGCATCGCCGGGCTTCGCACGATGGTGAAGGCCGGCACACCGACGAAGAAGGTCCTGAACGTCGTCGACCTCGTCGTTTCAACCCTGAAGTAGCCTGGTGCGGGTCAGCCTTGCCTGAGGTGGGCCAGCAGCGGTGCGTAGCCGGCGTCCTTCAGCGCTTGGCCACGCTCCTTGAAGAGCGCCGCAGCGCCCTTGACCCCATGGGCTTCCAGCAGTCGATTCATCAGGTTGAACAGACCGACGGTGAGGACCGCATCGTGGAGGTCGCGCTCGGTCCAGCCCACCTCGAACACCGCGTCGGCCTGGGCCTGAGTGGCCTTCGACGGATCGACAGTCAACTGCCGCGCGAACCGCAGGATGGGCTTGAGCCGCGCGTCGATGCGCGCGGTGTCCACGTCGGCGAGCAGTTCCTCGAAAACGGCGGCGTCGATGCCGAACGCCGCGGCGGTCTCGGCGTGCACCCCGTAGCAGTACTTGCAGTCATTCAGGCCGGATACGTAGGCGGCGATGAGTTCCTTGTCCTGAGCCCGCAGCTGCGAGTCCGTTCTGAGAACGGCTTCGTGGAACTCGATGAGGGCCCGGCCGGCCGCCGGATTGAGTCGAAGAATGTGCCGGACACCGGCGTCAACGGGCAGCGAGAGAAAGTAGGGCATCGTCGTGGCCTCCTGGTGGTGGTGGGCTGCTCCCCTCATCCACCGCCGCGTTGGTACACCATGTCGAATCGGCGTTGTATCTCGTGCCGCCGTGCCGGGCTCATGCGTTCGTACCGGAAGCTCACGAGCGTTCTGGGAATCACCAGCAGCGCGATGCGCCGTGGGGGGAGTGTGCTCCAGTGAATGTGCAAGGCCCCGGCGTCGAAGACGGCCGACGCGCTCGCCCGTTCGGCGTTGACCAGCAGGACGGCGCCGGGCAGCGCCGTCGCGAGCGACGCCAGCAACTCGGCGCTGGTGCACCCCATGTCCCGCTCGAAGGCCTCCGGCACGTCGCCAGGCGTCACGATCGGTCGGCCCCCATCACAATCACCCGGATCACCAGGAGGCCAGGTCGGTCACCGCGAGCCCGAGCAGTGCGACCAGGCTCACCGCGAAGGCCAAAGATCGCAAGGGCTTCCAGTTGGCGTAATAGAAGCCCATGTGCGCCAGCCGGGAAGCGAGCCAGAGGACGGCCAGGCCATTCAGCCAGGCGGGGCTGGCGTTGAGAAGGACCCCGACGAAACCCAGCAGGGCGAAGGCGGCGATGCTTTCGTTCGTGTTGATGTGCGCTCGGGCAGAGCGGAACAGGAACCGTGTGCTGTCCGCCGCAATGGGGTAGCCGGCCTTGTGCTTGCTGCGGATGGCCGCGAGGTCGGCCACGATGAGCTGGACCACCAACAGCACTCCCGCGAGCGAGAGCATCAACAGGGTGGTGTGGTACGGAGCAAGGTTGCCCAACCGAAGCCTCCGGGAATCTCGGCGCGCCGCCTCGGGCAGTCCGGGCGGTCGCTCGTCAGGCAACCTTGTACGCCGCGAACACCTCGTCCACGGGCGTCGCGAAGACATGGTTGCTGAAGTTGCTCAGCGTCTTCACGGCGATGCCGAGGATCACGTACAGCACCTTCACCTCGTCGAAACCCGCGGAGAGGAAAGCCGCCACGGTGGCCGCATCGGGCCTGCCTTGGGTCCTGACCATCGCCTGGGTGAACGTGAACAGGGCCGCGAGGCGTGCATCGGGGATCGTCTTGCCGGCCCGGATCGCTTCGAGCGCGTCGGCGGGCACGCCGGACTTCTTCTCGGCAATCATGCTGTGGGCGGCGGTGCAATAGCCGCAGCCGTTGACCGCGCTCACGGCCAGGAAGACGACCTCCTGCTCGGCCGGGCTGAAGCCGGCTTCCTTGCGGAACAGGCCGTAGCCGTGCAGGTAGGTGCTCAATACGGCCGGGGCATTTGCCATGCCGCGGTACATGTTCGGCACGAAGCCCACCAGCTTCTGGGCATGGTCCAGGATGTCCTTCTGTGGTCCCTGTGAGGCGGCATGGTCGAGGAGCCGAAGAGTCGGAAGCATGGGAACGCTGGACATGTCGGGGGGTACTCCATCGGTGGATTGGTTGCGGGCGCGACCCCTTGGAGACGTGCACCGACGGCCATCGTAGGGATCGGCACCCCGCGCGAGCCGGCTCGGTGTGTCGAGTTCTTGACCGCGCGTCTCGCTTGCGCCGGCAAGGGCAGTGCCTCAGGCGACTGCGGCGCCCGTCTCCACGGTCTTCAGCCAACCGGTGGGCGAGATGCCCATCTTGCGGACGAAGGCGCGAGTGAGCGCGCTCGGGCTTCCGTAGCCCACCTCGACCGAAACGTGCTTCAGTGGTCGCCCCGACCGCAGCAGGCTCTGGGCGAGGTTGATGCGCCAGGTCGCCAGGTAGTTCGCCGGGGTCTCGCCCGTGATTTCGCGGAAGCGAACGGCGAATCGAGCCCGGGACATGCCGGCCAGGTTCGCCATCTCGGTCAGTTCCCACTCCTTGGCAGGGTTCGCGTGAAGTGCCGTCAAGGCTTTCGCCAGGCGGGGGTCGGACAACCCGGACAAGGCCCCTCCCTTGACGAGGCCGCGGTCGAGGCAATGGCGCAGCAGCCGGATGAGCAGGATCTCGCACAAGCGGTCCAGCGCGGCCTGGCGCCCGCAGTACAGCGAAAACGCCTCTTCATACAGCAACTCCAGAAGGGGCTGCGCACCCGGCAACTCGCGCAGCGGAATCACCACGAGGCTGGGCAGCGAATCGGTGATGGGATTGGAGCCGCCGGCGCCGAACTGAATCGCCGCGCAGACGACGTCGGCACCGTGGCGGTCGTCCGCGATGAGCTTGTGCGCGTCGGCGCGGGGCATGAACAGCAGGCTGGGTTCGGTGATCGACAGACCACCTTCAGGGCCGCCGATGAGCTGCACCGGGCCCCGCTTGACGAGGTGGACATGCCCCCGCCTGGCGTCGTGCTCGAAGTCGTGCACGCCGCAGATGTTGCCCGTGTAGAAGACGCCGGCGCTCAGCGAGAAGCGTTCGAGGAGTTGCGAGAGGCGGTCCATGTCGGTCGAGACTCCTGGTGACGCCGTCGATTCGTACCTGAGCGTCACGCTTGTTCCTTCGCACTCTAGTGGTTGTGGACTGATAAGTCCAGAAATTGGCAGGCTTTTCCTTTGAGAGCCGCAATGGCCGGCTCGTGTGCGGAGACTAGGTCGCGACGCTCGCTGGTGACACACCCGACGTCTTGATCTCCTGTCCCGCCGTATCGCGAGTCGACGATCGAGCGCGACTGCGATGGCGGGTGCATGGCACCTGTCACGCCTTCGACGAGAGGCGCGACCAATTCAGAGACACCCACCGGGGGTTCACTCACTCAACCGAGTGATGCCGCCGGCCGGTGCAACGGACATCGGGACGAGTTCGCCTTGGCTGAAGTTCGTCACCGGAGGAGTGCTCGCGATACGAAGACCCTGGTGTCCGGCAACGTGACTTGGCTTTCCCTCACGAAAGGAACAACGATGAAGAACTTCAATGCCCGCAAGGGCCATGCGCTCGCTGCTCTGTCGCTTGGCGTCGCCGCGCTGGGCGTGGCGCTCGAAGCGCATGCCTTCGAGTACAAGCTGTCGGGGCAGGTCAACCGCCTGCTGACGAGCGTGGACGACGGGACGCAGAGCCGACTGTTCAACGCCGACAACGTCAACTCGCAGACGCGCTTCCGGTTCACGGGTGCGCATGAGTTCGCCCCGGGCCTCAAGGCCGGCATCAACTGGGAGGTCGGCTACACCTCCAACCCGTCGAGCGGCATCAGCATGACGACGCGCAGCGTCGACGCCACCTTCAACGAGCGGCACGCCGAGGCTTACTTGTTGAGCCCGTACGGCAAGGTCAGCTTCGGCCAAGGCGATGGAGCCGCGAACGGCGGCATGGAAGTCGACCTCTCCGGAACCACGGTGATCCACTACTCGGGCGTGACCGACATCGGCGGCAAGTTCGCATTCCGCAACGACGCCGGCTTCGGCCCGGCCATCGACTCGACCATCGGCAACCTCGACTTCGAGAGCCGCTACGACCGCATCCGCTACGACTCGCCCAAGCTCGGGCCGGTGAACCTCTCGCTGAGCTACGGCAACAAGGGCAACAACGACGTGCACGAGGCAGCCGCCTGGCTGAGCACTGACATCGGCGGCGGCCACAAGCTGGCTGCTGCGCTGGGTTTCTCGCGCGAGCAGAAGGGTGGCGTGTCGGGCAACGAGGACACGGTCGGCGGCTCGGCGTCCGTGCTGTTGGCCAACGGCTTGAACTTCACGCTCGGCGGCGGCACGAGCGAGGACGACAACCCCGCGCTCCCGAAGAAGAAGTTCGGCTACGCCAAGATCGGCTACACGAGCGGCAAGCACTCCGTGGCGATCGACTACGGCCGTGGTGAGGACTTCGCCCTCGATGGCGACCGGTCGGAGTCGTACGGGGTGGGCTACGTGTACGCGGCCGAGAAGTGGCTCGATGTGTACGCCGGCCTCAAGCAGCATAAGCTGGACCGGCCCGGCGCAAGCTTCGACGAGGTCTCCTTCGCGACGGCAGGCATGCGTCTGAAGTTCTGAAGCACGAAGAGGGCAAACGCGTCGGCACGGCTCTCATGCCGATGCGTTGCTCTGATGCATACCCCTGGCAGCAGGACCTGCTCGAGTCGTGGTGCCTGAGGCTTGAACCGGCTTCTCGGGCGGGCTGACTCGGCATCGCGGTGATCATCAAGGTGATAGGTTCAGCTACCCACACAACGATCACCCCTTCCGGCCGAACATCCGCATCGCGCCGGCCGCGGACGCAACGAACAGGCCGGTCAGTGTCAGGGTCGCAAGACCCCAGTGTTCGCCGAGGACCGCGCCGGCAGAGGTGCCGGAGAACACCGCGATCCAGATCGGCAAGTGGCAAGGGCAGGTTACAACAGCCAACGCTGCGAGCCGGTAGGCGCCGAGGCGCTGGCGCGCCGTCTGGTGATTCGAAGTCATCTGATTCGTCATGGTGTCGTTTCGGCCTAAAAGCGCGCAGCAGGCCGAGCATCGTCATCCGACTTTTCGAAGGCCGCGAGGGTCTGCTCATAGGCGGCATCCATCAACGCATCGGCGTGTCCGAAGTCGAGCAGCCCGACATCGATGTCCAGGCGGGGTTCGACGACCCGCACGACCACGCCCTGTCGCCGATGGTGCTGCAGGTCGCAGCCGCAGAGGGTCGAAGCTCACGGCCCGCCACCGCGCCAGAGTGCCTGCCAATGCCAGCCGACAACATCGGCGCGGCCAACGCGCCGCCACCACTGAGCCAGTTCATCAGGCGGCATGCCGCCGGCGATGCATGCTCCGTTGAGCGCGCCCACCGAACTGCCGACGACGAGATCGAACGAGAGGCCCAGCTCCCTGATGGGGCGGTAGAAGCCGACCTCCATCGCGCCGCGGGCCCCGCCACCGCACAGCACAAGCGCTCTGCGAGGGTCTGGAGCCCGGGTGGCCTCATCCTGGGCCTCGCCGCGCAGCCGCGTCACAGCGCAGCCCCAACTGCCACTGGGCAGCAGGCACTCGACAACATTCCTGCCAAATTCCTCAAGGCGGCCTGCCGATCTTCGATGGCGGCCACCAGCATGCGACGAGCCACTGCCAGTTCATCATGGGCGCCGCACTCGATCGCCCGAATCAGACCGTCGAGTTCGGCGATGCGCGGGCCAGCGCCAGTGGCGCACGCGCTTCAGCCGGCACAGCACGAGAGCTGCTTGACGTCCTTGGTGAAGGTCTGCGCGCACAGCTTGAGCCCTTCGACCATCGTCAGGTACGGGAACAGCTGCTCGGCCAGGTCGTGCACCGTCATGCGCGCCCGCAACGCGAGCGCGGCGCTCTGGATCAGCTCGCCGGCTTCCGGTGCCACAGCCTGCACGCCCAGCAGTCGCCCGCTACCCACCTCGGCCACCAGCTTGATGAAGCCCCGCGTGTCGAAGTTGGCCAGCGCGCGCGGTACGTTGTCCAGGGTCAGCGCGCGCGTGTCGACTTCCATGCCCCTGGCGCGCGCCTCGGTTTCGGTCAACCCGACAGTGGCCACCTGCGGGTCGGTGAAGACCACGGCCGGCATAGCGCTCAGGTCGAGCGTGGCGTCGCCGCCCAGCATGTTGAGCGCGGCGCGCGTGCCGGACGCTGCGGCGACATAGACGAATTGCGGCTGCTCGGTGCAGTCGCCGGCGGCGTAGATGTTCGCACCACTGGTGCGCATCGACGCGTTGACGACGATGGCGCCCTGCGCGTCGACGGTCACGCTGGCCGCGTCGAGTCCGAGGCCCTGCGTGTCGGGTGCGCGGCCGGTGGCGACGAGCAGCCGGTCGGCGCGCAGGTCGCCGTGATCGGTCGTCAGCACGAATTCGCCATCGGCGTGCCGAACCTGCCGGGTCTGGGTGTGCTCGAGCACATCGATGCCCTCGGCACGAAACGCCGCCGTGACGGCCTCGCCGATCGCGGGATCCTCGCGGAGGAACAGCGTGTGGCGCGCGAACACCGTCACCTTGCTGCCCAGGCGCGCAAAGGCCTGCGCGAGTTCCAGCGCCACCACCGACGAGCCGATGACCGCGAGACGGGGCGGGATGACGTCGCTGGCCAGTGCATCGGTGGAGGTCCAGAACGGCGCGTCCTTCAGCCCGGGGATCGGCGGCACGGAGGGGTACGCGCCGGTGGCGATCAGGCAGCGGTCGAACGCCAGTTCGCGCTCGCCGCCGTCGTTGAGTTTGACGACGAGGTGCTGGGCGTCCTTGAAGCGCGCCTCGCCGTGCAGCACGCTGATCGCCGGTGTGCTCGCGAGGATGCCCTCGTACTTGGCGTGTCGCAGCTCGTCGACGCGGGCCTGCTGCTGCGCGAGCAGCCGGCAGCGGTGAATGGCGGGCGCGCTCGCGGCGATGCCGGCGTCGAACGGACTCTCGCGCCGCATGTGGGCCACGTGCGCGGCTCGGATCATGATCTTCGACGGCACGCAGCCAACGTTGACGCAGGTGCCGCCGATCGTGCCGCGCTCGATGAGCGTCACGCGCGCGCCGCGTTCGGCCGCTTTCAGCGCCGCGGCCATCGCGGCGCCGCCGCTGCCGATGACGGCGACGTGCAACGCCTCGTCCCCGTCGGGTGCCTTCTGGCCACCGCCGAGCCAGCTGCGCGCCTTGTCGAGCAGGCTGTCGCGCGGCCGGTCGGCAATCCCATCGGCGACGCGGGCTCGATAGCCGAGAGCGGTGACGGCCGACACGAGCGCCGTCATGGGCGTGCCGCGGGCGAGCGTGAGCCTCGCCGTGCCCTCGGGGTAGGACACCTGCGCGGAGCGCACGCCGGGGACTATCTCCAGCGCTTGGCGAACATGCGTGGCGCAGGAGTCGCAGGTCATGCCGCTGATCACGAGTTCGGTCATGGGGTTTGCTTTCACAGGAGCTGGCTCGGCGCCTTCAGGACTGCCCGGCCGGGACTTCGCAGCCGTCAGGGCCGCAGCGCCGGTTTGCAGGCGAGACGAAGTCCCACACGGATACCGCGACCATCGTCGCGAGGCCGACGTAGAGCAGCTTCTCGGCCACCGTGAAGCTGGCGAACAGCACGATGACCGGTCCGATCATGCCGAGTACGCTGCGGTGCCACTGGCGGTGACTGAGCCAGCCCAGCGCATTGGCCAACAGCGCGAGCGCCGCGAACAGCGGCAGCAGCACGGTGACGAACAATGCCTCGAACTGGCTCAGGAAGCCGAGCCCGAGGGCGGCTCCGAGGCTGGCCAGGGCCGGGAAGCAGGCGCCGCAGCCCATCGCCGAGACGATGCTGCCCAGCGAGCCGGCCTTGTCGGCGATGCGCGTCTTGACGTTCATGGTGGCCTCCTCACCGCTGCTGCGGTTCAGCGCTTGACGGTGGACGGATAGCCCGCGTTCTCGGTCGCCTGGGTCAGCTTCTGCACGCTGGCCTTGGCATCGTCGAAGGTCACGACGGCCTGGCGCTTCTCGTAGCTCACGTCGACCTTGTTCACGCCCTCGACCTTCGAGATCGCCTTCTTCACGGTGATCGGACAGGCTGCGCAGGTCATGCCGGGCACGTCGAGCGTGACGGTTTGAGGTGCCGCCTGCGCGGCGGCGGCGATGGCGAGCATGGTGGTCAGGAACAGCTTCTTCATGGAGAACTCCTGCTCAGTAGAACAGCGGAAGGACATAGGGGAAGGCGACCGCGATCAGAACCAGCGCGCCGACGATCCAGAAGATGGCCTTGTAGGTGGACCGGACTTGCGGAATGGCGCAGACCTCGCCGGGCTTGCAGGCCTGTGCCGGCCGATAGATGCGTCGCCCGGCAAAGAACATGGCGAGCAGCGCAGCGCCGATGAAGATCGGGCGGTAGGGCTCCAGTGCCGTGAGGTTGCCGATCCAGGCGCCGCTGAAGCCCAGGGCCACCAGCACCAGCGGCCCAAGGCAGCACGTGGACGCGAGAATTGCGGCCAGTCCTCCTGCGAAGAGGGCTCCGCGCCCGCTCGGCGTTTCTGTCATGCGCTTTCGTTGGCGAGTCTCGAGACGGTGGCGTAAGCTTATTTCCGTACTCATGTACGGAGTCAAGCGGCATGGAACGTGATCAGAACGGCCTGACCATTGGGGCCGTCGCCAAGGCGGCCGGGGTCAACGTGGAGACGGTTCGCTTCTACCAGCGCCGGGCCTTGCTGCCCGAGCCTGATCGGCCCTACGGCGGCATCCGGCGCTACGAGGCCGAGGACATCGCCCGCGTGAAGTTCGTGAAGGCCGCACAGCGCTTGGGCTTCAGCCTGGACGAAGTGGCAGGCCTGCTGAAGCTAGATGACGGCACACATTGCGATGAAGGGCGCAAACTTGCCGAGGTCAAACTGGCGGACGTGCGCAAGAAGCTGAAGGATCTGCGGCGCATCGAGTCGGTCTTGGCCTCCCTCGTGCGCGACTGCTGCGTGAGCCGTGGCAAGGTGTCGTGTCCCTTGATCGACACCCTGCAGAAGCATTGATTGGCTCAGTGGATTGATCCCTTGTTCACACCGCGAAATCAACATAAGGGGTGCGTGCCGGCGACGCTGAGCCGGACCGGCCGATCAACGGGCAGCGACGCTATGCCGGCGATGCCGTCAGCCGCGTGCGGTTCATCAAGCGCGCGCAGGTGCTGGGCTTCACGCTGGAAGAAGTCGGCAGCCTCTTGGCACTGGATGCGGCGCATGCCTGCGCTGACACCCGCGAACTCGCCGAGCGCAAGATCGAGGTCATCGAGCGAAGGCTCGGCGACTTGAAGGCCATGCGCGAGGCGCTGACATCGCTCGTGCGCGAGTGCGGCGCGGGCGCGTCAAAGCGCGCCTGCCCCATCATCCGCGCATTGGCGGCGGACTGACGGGGCAGTGCTGCGGGCTGCCGGGCCGCATCACTGCAGCGCGTGGGTGCTGCGCTTTGCCAACGTCGCCGCCGGGACCGGGCCGGCATGGCGCAAGGTCAGCGGTTCCGGACTGGCTTCGCCGTAGGACGTGTGCTCGCCACGCGCGATCGCGGCCAGGAGCTCGCCGCGCACCGCGGCGCGGGTCTGCGTCGAGATGAAGCGCTCGTACTCGGGGGCGTACGCGGCTTCGCCCTGCGGGCGGTGCGTGCCGTTGGCGATGGCGGCCAGCAACTCGCCGCGGACTTCGGCGCGCGTTCGCGTCGAGACGAACTTGTCGAACTCGGGTGCCGGCGTGGCCTCCTGCGCGAAGGCGGTGAGCGTCGCGATCGTCAGTGCGGCGGCCGTGATGAGTGTCTTCATGGTGACTCCTTCAGGTTCAACGTCTGGGCCACCTTGGCCCATGTCAGCCCTGCGAATCGCCGTGCTGACATGGACTTGGTCGTGCGCCGATGTCCGAACGTGACGCCTGTTCTGCCCGCAGAGGGAGGGCAGAACAGGCCGGCACGCTCAGTGCGACGGCGGCAGCGATCCTGGTTCATCGAGCTCGAGCCCGTCGGACATCAGCTCCGCGGTCGCTGCATGCACGGCGTGGAGCTGCTCCGCCACGTTGCCGCAGTTGCCGCACATCGACAGGTGCAGGCGCAGCCGCATCTCGTCGATCAGGCCCAGGGGCTCGTCGAGTCGCTGTGACAGGAGTTCGGCCACCCGTTTGCAGGAGTACATCCAGTTCATGCGCGCGCCCTCGTATCGATCCAGTTGCGTTGCATGCACTCGCGCAGGGCCATCCTGGCGCGGTGAAGAATCGTCCTGCAGTTCCCGGCGCTGACGCCCAGGCGCTGGCAGATCTCGGTGGTTTCGAAGCCCAGCCACTCGCGCATCATGAAGACGCGGCCCGTCTGCCGCGGCAGGCAACTGACGCAGCGCTCCAGCACGCTCATCATCTGGCGCTGCTCGGTGCGGTTGTCCGGTTGCTGCCAGGCCGGAATCGGCTCGACGTAAGCCCCTTCGGCGGTGTACAGCGCGTCGATGGCGTGCTCGCCGTTCTCATCGTCGGCATTGACATACACGACGCGCCGGCGCGCCGGTGAGCGGTACCAGTCGGCCACTTTGTGCTTGAGGATGGCCGTGGCCCAGGTGAGCAGCGATGACTCGCCTCGCCGGCTCGCGTGCTGCTCCACCACCGCCATCAGGGTGTCTTGCACCAGGTCCTCGGCGAGCCCGTCGTCGTGCAAGGCGTAGCGCGCACGGCGGATCAGGCGGGCGCGCAGAGCGGGCAGTTGCGATGCCAGGCTGGGTTCGTCGGCTGCCACGCCGGCCGCAACCTCCGCCCCGACCTCGACCGGGCCGGGCTGCGCGCCTCTGGGCACCCGCGCGTTGCCACGGACATGGACCATCTGGAATCTCCTCGTATTTCTATGGGTGAACGGGCGAGTGCGCTTCGGTGCGTCATGGCCCGGTGTGCCGGTGCGTGCTCACGGCGCGCGCAGCACCTCGGTGCGCGGGTGGAAGGCGACCCACGCGAACCAGAAGGCCATGGTGCCAGCCAGCGGGCGCCCCTGCGCATCGAAGGCCTCGGCCGTGCGGTGCGCGCGGTCGTAGCGGATGCGCAGCCGCTGCCCGCCGACTGTGTCGTTCAACTCGCCGGCCCGATCCACCGCAGGTTCCAGCACGCTGAAGGGATAGGCCTTCGCCGCGCCGTTGACGCGCAAGCCGAGCACCCACTCCTTGAGCGGGAAGCGCTCGTCGCGGTGCTGCACGTCGAACATCAGCTGCTGCACGCGGTCGTAGCCGGCGTAGGGATCGCGCGCGTAGTCGCGCTCGAAGCCGGTTTCGGTGGATAGCACCTCGGTGGCCGGGTGGCGGCGGCGCCAATCGGCCCAACTGGTGTGGGTCAGCAGCACCGGTGGCAATACGGTTCCCTTGAGCCGGCCGCTGACTGCCGTGGACAGGATCTGCGACCACAGCGACTGGGTCGCCCGGTCGTACAGAAGTACGTCGCTGTTGTAGAGCAGGCCCGACACGCCGAAGCCCGCCGAGCCTGCCTCTCCAGGCGGCTCGAAGGCCATGCCGGTGCCGCACAGGGGGCAGTAGGTCACCACGATGGCGCGCGTGCCGAACCGGTCGTTCAACACCTCATGCCAGTTCAGGATGCGCACGGGGTAGGCGCGCGCGATGCCACCGAGCGCAATGCCCAGCACGCGGTCGTCGTCGGTGAGTCTCGCCAAAGCCGCCCCGACGAAGCGCGGACGATCGATCGCTGGGATACCGTCCCTCAGTGGGCCACCACGCTCGATGGCGTGGACGGGAACGGAGGCGCCGGCCAGATCGAAGCCGTTCAACACCGGTTCGGCGACTGCCGCACCCGCGCGTCCCAACGACACGAGCGCGGCCAGGACCAGCAGCAGACGGCGGCGATTCAATCGTGGTTCCCCGGCACGTTGGCGACGAGGCCCCGGGTGTGAAACGCCGGCGCTGCAAGTGCCACGTTTGTGCTCATCACCCGGGCCGACCTCGTCGCCTGTTGGACGCGCCACCGTGCGGATTCATTACATCGGCTCAGTGCGCTTGCACGGCCCCGAGCCCGACGGCCGCGATCACGACGAGACCGCAACCGGCAGAGCGGACGGCTGGCAGGGCTCATACTGGCACTTCGACGATCACCCGGGAGCGCGACCCATGGACACCGAAGGTTTCGACGCCATCATCGTCGGTGCCGGTCAGGCCGGGCCCGCCATCGCCGCGCGCTGCAGCCGTGAAGGGCTGAAGACGGCGGTGATCGAGCGCCATCACTTCGGTGGCACCTGCGTCAACGTGGGCTGCGTGCCGACCAAGACGCTGGTGGCCAGCGCGCGCGCCGTGCGGCTCGCGCAGCGTGGTGCGGAGTTCGGCTTCGATGTCGCGGGGCTGCGCGTGGACATGGCCCGCGTGATGGCACGCAAGGACGCCATCGTCACCAAGTCGCGCGAGGGCGTGGAAGCCTGGATGCGTGGCTTGAAGGGCGCGGAGGTGATCGTCGGCCATGCCCGCTTCACCGGCCCCGGCACGCTCGAGGTGGGCGGGCGCCGCCTGAGCGCACCGCGCATCTTCCTCAACGTCGGCGGGCGCGCGATGCGCCCTGCGCTGCCGGGCATCGACACGGTGCCGACGCTGAACAACGTCTCGGTGATGGAGCTGGACGCGGTGCCCGAGCATCTGGTGATCGTCGGCGGCAGCTACATCGGCCTGGAGTTCGCGCAGGTGATGCGCCGGCTGGGCGCCGCGGTCACGGTGGTGGAACGCTCGGCACGCCTGCTGCCGCGCGAGGACCCGGACGTCTCCGAGGGCATCCGCTCGATCCTCGAAGCCGAAGGCGTGCGCTTCGAGCTGGGCGCCGAGTGTCTGTCGCTGGCGCGCGCGGGCGGGCGCATCCTCGTCGGCGCGGCCTGCGGCGGGGGCGAGGGCGTCACCGGCAGCCATGTGCTGCTGGCCACCGGCCGCCAGCCAAACACCGGAGATCTGGGTCTCGAGCTGGCCGGCATCCGCACCGACGCGCGCGGCTACATCGAGGTCGACGACCAGTGCCGCACCAGTGCCGAAGGCGTCTGGGCCGTGGGTGACTGCAATGGGCGTGGCGCGTTCACGCACACGTCCTGGAACGACCATGAGATCGTCGTCGCCAATCTCTTCGACGGCGACCCGCGCCGCATCGGTGAGCGCATCGCCTGCTACGCGCTCTTCATCGACCCGGCGCTCGGTCGCGTCGGCATGACCGAAACCGAGGCGCTGGCCAGCGGCAAGCGCGTGCTGCGCGCCAAGATGCCGATGCAGCGCGTCGGCCGCGCCCGCGAGGCCGGCGAGACCCAGGGCTTCATGAAGGTGCTGGTCGACGCCGACAGCCAGCGGTTGATGGGGGCCGCCATCCTCGGCCTGAACGGGGACGAGGTGGTGCACTCGCTGCTCGACATCATGGCCGCCGACCAGCCGTACACCGTGATCTCACGAGCCGTTCACATCCACCCGACGGTGACCGAACTCGTGCCGACGTTGCTGCAGCAACTGCGCCCGGCCTGAGCCGTGCCGGGGAGCGGCGGGCGGTTCAGGGTCGCGCGTCGTTCGCGGCGCTGACAGGAGTCGGCCGAGTGCCGCCGGGGAGTTCGAAGGTCGCGCCCCGCCGGACACCGGTGCCCGCGCTTCGTGTCTCGCTCGAAATGAAGGTCACTCGAAGATCGAGTGACGTGCACTCGATGCGGGTCGTTCGATGGTTACATCGTCGCGGAATATTTCTGCGTGGCGAGCAGCCTGTAACCCGCGCCCGCAGCCGCGCGAATTCACTGCCAGACAAGAAGCAACCCGACGAGCAGCGAAAGGCCGAGGCCACGATGAGCGCACTGCCCGGCGCGACCGCGCCCCTGAACGATCAACTGCCCGCCCTGCGCCAACGCCTGATGCGCCATGCGCGCATGGTGATGCACGACGCCGGATCGGCCGAAGACCTGGTGCAGGACACCCTGATGGCGGTGTTCGAGAGCGAAGGCCAGCGCCGCGGCGACGCTTCGCTCAGCACCTGGGCCACGGCCATCCTCAAGCACAAGATCGCCGACTGGTACCGCGCACCGGCGCGGCGCCGCATGGTCCAGCCGACCGAGGACGACGCGCAGCTCGGCGACAGCATCGATGCGCTGTACAGCGCCGAGGGCGCCTACGCCGACCCGGTGCCGCCATGGCAGCAACCCGAAAACCAGACCGAGGCGCGCCAGATGATGGGCGTGCTCAACGGCTGCATGGCCGCACTGCCGAGCCAGACTGGCCGCGTCTTCATGATGCGCGAGTGGCTCGGCTTCGAAACCGCCGAGATCGCCGAACGCCTGGGTCTGTCGGCCAACAACTGCCGCCAGCTGCTGCACCGCGCGCGCATGGGCTTGCGCGGCTGCATGCAGCAGCGCTGGATCGAAGCGCGGGCGCCGGGACAGGCGCTTCAGTAGGCGACGATGCGAAGCGGCTTGGCGCGCGTCATGCCGTTACGCGGCGGCATCAGCGCGGCGGTGCGGGCCGAAGCCCTGGCGCTGGTCCTCGAGTCCGGCCTGCCGGACCCTCGGCCCGACGCGGCGCATTCCCGGCGCGGCAAGGCCAACCGCGTCTCCAACGACTTGACCGGCGAGGCCGCTCCCGGCGACTTCGAATCCGTCTTGAAGCCCTTGTGGAGACGCGCGCAGGCGGGCGACGAGGCGGCCTACCGCGACGCCCTGAACCGGATCGCGGCTCGGCTGCGGCAGTTCTTGCGCCGACGCATGCAGTCGATGCCGGACGACGTGGAGGACTTGGTGCAGGAGACCCTGCTCGCACTGCATCTGCAGCGCGCCAGCTGTGACCTCGCGCTGCCTGTCAGCAGCTGGGTGTTCGCGATCGCACGCCACAAGCTGATCGATCTGTGGCGCCGCCGTGGCCGCCAGGAGGCACTGCACGATCCGATCGACGATCTCGACGAGGCACAAATGCCAGCGGCGCACGACGAAGGTTGCGCCCGATGCGATCTGGGCGCGTTGCTCCAGGAGTTGCCGCCCGCGCAACGCGAGGCCATCGTGCTCACCAAGGTCGAAGGCCTGTCGGTGGCTGAGGCCGCGCAACGCACCGGCGCGTCGGCATCGGCCATCAAGGTGCAGGTGCATCGCGGACTCAAGCGCCTGGCCGCGCTGGTCAGGCAGGGCGCGGCACGGCCACAGTGAAGGAAGAGACCATGAAGACCGCCCAGTTGATCGACCTGCTGGCTCGCGGAGCCGGCGCCGCGCCACGCTCGAACGCCGTGCTCAGGCTGGCGCCGGTGGTGGCCGGTGGCGCCGCGTTCAGCGCTGCCGCAGCGCTGCTGCTGCTCGGGGTCGCCCCACGCGAGATGTATGCCTTGCCTGCGCCGTGGATCAAGCTCGGCTACGCCGGCTTGGTGGCGCTGGCGGCGGCGTGGCTTGTCGTGCGCCTGTCGCGTCCGGTAGCGCGACCGCAGGCGCCCGCGCGTTGTGCCTTCCTGGTGGTGTCGGGCATGACTGCGCTGGTGCTGTGGTCGATGACGGTCGCGCCGAGCGGTGAGCGCATCGACACGCTGCTCGGCGAGTCGTGGCTGCGTTGCCCGACCGATGTGTTCCTGTTGTCCCTGCCCACGCTGGCGGGCGCCCTGTGGGTGCTGCGCGGCCTGGCGCCGACGCGTCTGCGAGAAGCCGGTTTCGCTGCCGGCGTGATGGCGGGCGCGGTCGGTGCGGTGGGCTACGCGCTGTCGTGCGTCGAGGTCTCGCCTGCATTCATAGGGCTCTGGTACAGCGTTGGCATCGCGCTGGCCGGTGCGCTCGGGGCCTGGCTCGGGCCACGGGTGTTGCGCTGGTGAGGCGGCCGCTGCGTTTCGCCGCGAGTGCTGGCGCCGCGCGAGCGAGCAATCAGCCCGTGGTGCCGGGTCGCGGGCCTGCGGGCTCGTCGTCGCCGGAGCCGAAGTCGCCGAACATGTCCTCGGTCAGCGTCTTCACGCCGTCGAGCTGCTTGGCGATGTTGCTGCAGTTTTCACACATCGCCAGATGCAGGCGCAGGCGCAGCTTATCGACGATGCCCAGGGGCTCGTCGCAGGCGCGCGTCAGCAGTTGCGCGACCTGCTTGCACGAGTGCATGAGGTTCATGGCTTGATCCCGAATTGAAGCGTGTCGTCAAGGGCCTGCGCTGGGGCGATGTTCGGCTCGAACCAAGGCCTTGGTCAAGGGTGGAGCGATCAGTGAGCGACCAGTGAACCTGGATCGGCAACCGTGTGCGGGGCACGGTGCCTGCAGCGCCCTTGCTCCTCACACGGTCATGGCCTTGGTCGGCGACACGTCGCGTGCCGTGACAGCCCAAACACATCGACTCGAAGCAGCGGCCGCTTGTCACGCCTCGCGCCACGACATCGACCAATCGCATGGCGCGTGCTGAAGCCACGCCGATCGGACTCGGTGCAAACCCCCGTCACCGAATCCGAGCCCGGCCGAACTAGCTGGCGGGGTGCTTCGAGCGCTCCGCCTGTGTTCCACCTCGAGGAGAACCTGATGCCTTCAACCCATCCCGTCGTTCGATCGACCCTGGCAGCCTCGCTGGTCGGTCTGGCCTGTGCCGGGTCGCCCGCCAGGGCGCAGAACCCCTGCGCGCCGTGCGCGCCGCGCCGTACCAGTCCCTGCGCCGGCAAGACCCCTTGCGCTGCGAAAGTCCCTCGTGCGGCCCCGAACCCGTGCGCGGCGAAGAGCCCCTGTGCGGCGGCCGCGAAGGTCGATCCCAAGCTGGTGACACGCCCCCAGGGCACGCGTCTGGCCAGCGGCGACAAGGCGGTGCTGGTGGCCGATGGCCAACGCCTGTGGAACGACAAGGCGCTGTCGAGCAACGGCCTGTCGTGCGCGTCCTGCCACACCGGCAATGCGAACTTTTCGGCCGGCTTCGCCAAGCCCTATCCGCACCACGTTGCGATGGCCGAGGAGCAGGGCGGATTCAAGCGCATCGCGCTCGACGAGATGGTTCAGTTCTGCCTGGTCGTGCCGATGGCCACCAAGCCGATGGCCTGGAACTCCAAGGATCTGGCCGCGCTGACCGCCTACACCGGCGTCGTGCAGGCCGGCTTCAAACCCAACCCGTGTGCGGCCAAGAGCCCCTGCAGCGCCAAGAGACCGTGCGCGGCGAGGAGCCAGGGCCCCTGTGCGGCGAAGAGCCCCGGCGCGGCCAGGAATCCGTGCGCCGCCAAGCGTTGAGCCTGCATCCGGCGCGCAAGACCTTGGCGATCAGCGCGGCTTCGGCGACGATGCCGTCATGCACTGAGGGTCTTGCCGCGCCCGTGATTGCAGAACTGCCATTCGAACGAGTCCAGGCGGCCCTCGAGCGCCTGGACTCACCGCAACTGACCCGACTCCTGGCCGCCGGCGAGGAGGTGCAGGAATGCTGGCGCGTGCTGCGCAAGGCCAAGCTCAACGTGGTGGGTGAGTTGCTTCGCGGTGCGCCCGAGTTCCTCGAATTCGAGCACTATCCCGACGACGACGTTTTCGACGCCGAGACACAGTCGCAGTACTACTACCACGCCCATCGCGGCCTGCCCGGCGAGAACGGCCACTTCCACACCTTCGTGCGCCAACCCGGCATGCCGGCCGGCATGCGTCCTGTTGCCGAGCGCGCCAGCGAACCCTGGCCCGCGGGCGACGCGGCACTGTCGCACCTGGTGTCGATCTCGATGGATGCCTGGGGTTACCCGATCGGGCTGTTCACCACCAACCGCTGGGTCACCGACGAGGCCTGGTACACGGCTGCTGACGCGACGCAACTGCTCGAGCGCTTCCGCATCGACCATGCCGGCCCGTCGTGGCCCGCCAACCGCTGGATCAGCGCGATGTTCGTGCTGTTCCAGCCGCAGATGGCACTGCTGCTCGCGGAGCGCGACCGGCAAGTCGCGCTCTGGCAGCAGGCTCACCCTGGTGAAGACGTGTTCGAAGACCGGGCCCTCGACGTCACGAGCTGGTTGCCGATCTCGGTCGATGCTCAACTGGAGTTCGTGCGCCGGCGACTGCGGTGATACACGCCGACCGAACTATCGCCCGATCGTTTGCGGGTCGAAGTCGTACCTGGTTGAGCGCCGGCCGTCGGTTGGCGGCCCGGCACCTATCGTGGAGCAGGCTTCGTCGGCGACGCGCTCTGTTCGTCGCAACCCGACGCGGAACAAGCCAGCGCCGGCATCGGCGCACGGGCGACTCGCATCATCCACAGGACCAGCGCGATCCCCATGAGCATGCACAGGTACGTGCCGACGGCGGCGAGCGTGATCGTCGGCAGGCTGCCCAGCAGCAGCGTGTCGTTGCCACCCGGCACCATCGCCGCGCCCGCGCCCATCAGCACGCCGCCGCCGGCATGGCGCAGCCATCCGCCCAGGCGTTGCGGCCGCGTCCAGGCGAACGTGCGGCGCTGCAGCGACGACGCCAGCATGCCGGCCACCAGGGAGAGCACCAGCCCGCCATGCCAGGCCGAAGCCGCCGGCACATCGCCGAGGGTGTGAAGGACCTCGGTGCGCAGGTAGCTGGTATAGGACCACGCGCCCTGTGTGGCATACAGCAGGCCCGCGGCCAGGCCCATCAGCGCTGCCGATACCGACAGGGGGTAGGTCGGCGCCAGCAGCCAGGGTTTGCGCGGGCCCTGCGGCCGCGCGCGAGCCAGTTGCCACAAGCCCCACGCTCGATGCAGCGCCCATGCCAGCAGCAGCGCCAGCAGCCCCGGCGCCAGATCGGGCCAGCGCAGCCAGGGTGATGGCAGGGGCGTCAAGGCTGCCTGCCACCCGACCGCCGGCACGGCGAGCCAGGTGGCGACACCGAGCGCGAAGCCCGACAGCGTTGCAGCCATGCCGATGTGGCCGTCGGCCAGCCGCGTCAGCGTGGACAGCGAACAGCCGCCGTTGACGGCCGCCCCGATGCCGAACAGCAGCCCGCCGGCCAGGGCCAAGAGCATCGGCGTGCGCGCCAGTGCCGGCTGCGGCACCAGGCCGAAGCCGAGGACCAGCACGCCGGTCAGGGTGACCATCCACACCACCGCCTGCAGCAGGCTCCACAGCATGTGGGCGCTGCGCGTCGTCATCACTTCGGCCACGGCGCGCACGTTGCACAGGCTGGCGCGGTGCGCCGCGAAACCGATCAACGCGGCACAGCAAAGAGCCAGGATGTCGAGCAGCGCGGTCGATGACACGTGGATCGGGGCTGGAATGTTGGTGACGAGGTGCCGGTGTGAAACGGTGGGCTTGGCCAGTGCCGCGTTGTGCTCACGGTGCCAGCGTACCCCGTCGCCGCTTTAGACGGTCGAGGGCGGGCCGGCATGACAGGCGCGCCGCGAGCGAGGCGCGTCCGGCGCCACCCCGGGGCCGAGCCTGGGGTGCCGCCGCGGCCGCGGCACGCGGCGCGCGCATCACGCCGCCACCGGCGGCGCCGAACCGTGGCGGCGGACGGTTCGCGCATCAAGACGAATTCTTCGGCCGCGGTCGGATGCACGGCCACCGTGCGGTCGAAGTCGCGCTTGGTCGCGCCGCAGGTCAGCGCAACGGCCAGGCTTCGCACGATCTCGGGCGCGTCGGCGCCGATCATGTGGATGCAGAGCACGCGTTCGCTCAGGCCATCGCGCTCGCCGGCCGCGGTATCACGCTGGCGGCGCGTGTCGGGCTGCGCTCGCTCGAGCGAAATGCCTCGGGATCAGCGCGTTCAAGGTGTCGCGCAACTCGGTGGTGTGGTAGTAGCCCGCATCGTCTTCTGCGAGCGGCAGGGGGCTCAGCCACGCGGTGGACGATGAGGTCGAAGTCCTTGGCCATTCAGTCTCCTTCGCGCAAACGCCGCGCGCGCGCTCCGGCGATCATGCCGTCACCGGCGCCTGTGCGGTGTCGGGCTCGAGGTCGTGCACCACCAGGCCCTGTGTCGCATCGATCGGGTCCAGCCAGGCGCGCCGCGCGATGGTGCGCTGCGCGTCGGCGATGCCGGCCTGCCAGCGCGCCTGGATGCGCGAGGTGTGGAAGTCCATGTCCTTGGTCTGGTCCTCGTCGGGCAGGCGCGGCGCGACCAGGCGCATCAGGTGCATCACCGTGCCGCAGCCGTAGCCGGCCATCTCCGCGATCTCGGGCCGTGCGCGCGCGGCGGCAGGCAGTGCCTTGACCAACTCGCGCACGATGTGCCTGAGCCGGTGGATCTGCGCCTGGCGCTGCACATGGCTGTCGATGCGGCTCGAGAACTGGATGTCCTTCTGCCGGTTGTTAACCTGCGTCATCGAGGACGGCGCCGCACCGGCCGCGTTCCACAGCTGCACCGCGAACACGAGGGCGCTTTGCCGCGCCGCGTCGTCGAACACGGTCTCGATCGGGGTGTTGGAGTAGATGCCGCCGTCCCAGTACAGCTCGCCACCGATGGGCACTGCCGGAAAGGCGGGCGGCAAGGCGCCGGAGGCCAGTACGTGCTCGATGCCCACCGGCTCGTCGCGGCTGTCGAAGTAGCGCATCGTGCCGCTGCGCACGTTGACCGCCCCGACCGTCAGGCGCGGCGCACAGGCGTTGAGCAGGCCGGGGACGATCAGCGCGTTCAAGGTGTTGCGCAACTCGGTGGTGTGGTAGTAGCCCGCGTCGTCTTCTGCCAGCGGCAGGTGGGGGCTCAGCCAGGCGCGGTGGTTGGGTGCGAAGAAGCCCGGCAGCCCGCGGCTGAGCGCATTGAACATCGTGAAGGCGTTGGGCATGCCGGGCAGACCCGGCCACAGCGCCGGCAGGCCCTTGAAGGCGACGGTCTGCCAGAAATCGTGCAGGCGCTGTACGCGGCGCTCGGGCCGGTTGCCGGCGATCAGTGCGGCGTTGATGGCGCCGATCGAAGTGCCGATGACCCAGTCGGGCTCGATGCCGACCCGGTGCAGGCCCTCGTACACGCCGGCCTGGTAGGCGCCGAGTGCGCCGCCACCAGGCAACACGAGCACGACCTGGCGATCAGCCGACGGCGGGCAGTGGTCTGCGCGCACCTTGGCGCGGCGGGCGGCTGAAGCGGGCTGCTGCCTGGCCCCATTGCGTCGTTGCGTCGCCGCGGGGGCTTGGGTCGCGCTCGCTTTCATCAATGCGCCGTCCAGCCGCCGTCGATGGGCATCACCGTGCCGGTGATCGACGCGGCGGCGTCGGTGCGCAGGAAGGCCACCAGTTGCGCCACCTCGTCGGTGGTGCCGAAGCGCTTGGTCGGCTGCGCCGCCAACAACACGTCGCGCACCACCTGCTCATCGCTGATGCCGCGCGCCTTGGCGGTGTCGGGGATCAGATGCGGCACGCGACACGACCGTGGTGCTGCAAGTGAACCCTATCTCGAGTTCAGCCCGGAACGCGCCAACGCTACGCCATCGCCGGCCGCTGCCGCCTCGGCAGCGCGCAGCGCCCGCACCGCCACGTCGGCCGACATGAATCGGGGGCACTCGCCTGCCGCGCGCGCTGCCGAGATCGCATCCGGCATGTCCGTGCCACTGCGAGCCAGTCGCAATGCCTGTGGGCCCGGCACCCACACTCCGCCGCTTTGCGCGCGTGGATCACGCTGCGAAGCGAGCCCATCGATGTAGGCGAGTGCGGCACGGCGGTATTCCGCACTCTCGAGCGCGGCCGAGACCGGCGCAGCCTGTCTCGCGACCAAATTCAGCGAGGGCACAGCCTCGGTTGGCGGTGCGGTTGGGTCCGCTGAGGCGCCGCCGGCCACGCCGGCGAGGACAAAGGCCATGACGAGCTTGTTCATGCGAACTCCTTCGGAACTTGCAGTGGGAGCGTCGGATGCGGTCGACGATCTGACCCACCGCGTTCCCGAATCGTCGAAGTGTTTGTCGTGGAACAGGCGGGCGGCGTGACACCGCTGTGAACGAACTTGCTGCATTGACCCAACCGCGCTCAGCGCCTGCAACCGTGGGCCCGGACCGACTTCACCTGATGACCGTCTTCACCGCCGTGGTGGATGCGGGCAGCTCTGCCGGCGCGGCGCGCAAGCTGGGCCTCTCGCCGCCGGCCGTGACGCGCGCCGTCGCCGAGCTCGAGGGGCAGCTCGGCGTGCGCCTGTTGACGCGGGCCGCGCGGCCATCTGCTGCTGACCGCGCCGGTGCTGTTCGGTGCGAAGCACGTGATGCCCATCGTCACCGAGTACCTGAACCGCCGCCCCGACGTCAGCGCGTCACGCTGGTTTGTCGACCGCGTGATCAACCTGATGGACGAGGGCGTGGACATCGCCGTGCGTACCGGCGAGCTGCCCGATTCGACGTGGGCAACAGAATCCGCGCGCCGGCCAAGACACCGTTGCGCCGCACGAAACAGTCCGCCGTGCCGCGCTGCGGTAACCCAAGTGGCCGCTGCGACGACTTGGCATGCGTCGCGGGTTGCGTTTTGCAGTGCGCATCGATTCGGTTCCCAAGACCCGCGGCGCCTGACTGACAACGCTGGGGGTGGGTGTGCTCGATCGGATCGTCGCCTGGTGGGCGGGCTCTCGGCGGATGGCGGCGCGGCCCGCTGCCGAGCCGCCGTTGGCCACGGGCACGTTGGTACTCGTGCCGGCCTTGGTGTTTGCCGCCGGCATCGCGCGCTTCGATCTCGCGCTGGCGAGCGGCGCCGCCTTGCTCGCGATGCGCGCCTTCGGTGCGTCGATGAGCCGGCAGGCGCCCTGGGACGCCTGGCGGGCAGCCATTCGTTGCGCCTCCGCGGGCTTGGGTGCCCTGTTGCTCGCGGTCCTCGTGCTGCTGGCCCTCTTGCTCGCGCTGCGGGGGTGGTGGACGCCCGGAACGACGTCACCGACATCGGCCGCGGTGCTGGTTCTGGGTTGGGCGCTGATCGCCGCGGCCGGCGGGCGCGCACACGCCGCCGCGGAATGGGCCATCGTTGCCGCCATGGGCGTGCTGGCCGCAGGCGTTGCCTGGACCGGATGGCAGGCGCCTGCGGCGGCGCTGCACGCTGCGGTCGCCTTGTGCGGTCTGGTGTTGGCCGCGCGCGGCTGGCGTCTG
Source organism: Burkholderiales bacterium (assembly GCA_016223165.1). Taxonomy (GTDB): domain Bacteria; phylum Pseudomonadota; class Gammaproteobacteria; order Burkholderiales; family Burkholderiaceae_C; genus Rubrivivax. Next base: position 152,394 of record JACRPO010000008.1, on the reverse strand, counting down.
CTGCGGCTTGCGAGTTTCGCGCTGCTGCAGGCCAAGCAGTGACGCCACGGCAAGTGCGTCCAACGCTCGTTCATGGGCATCGAGACTTGTTCTTGATTGCCGACGCGGCATGCATGACACGGGCTGCCGAATGGACGCGCGAGCGTCACGCTTCTTGCGCAAAGCCGTGTTGCCGCGATGGCTGTCGGACAAACCCGTGTAAGCAGTCGGCGGTCTGCCTCGTCCATGCAATCGAGAGGTCGGCTTGCGCCGGGCTTCCCATGCCTTGCTGGACTGCCCGCGCACCCGATGACACCGGCCACTGCCAAGATCCCCCCGCCCGACGAGGCGCGTCTCGACCGCCTGGCACTTCTGGAAAACCCTTGCAGCGGCATCGACCCCAATGCCACGGATCGCGCCAGCGCGGTCCGCGCATGCCCGCCCCGGCGCCGACGGCTCGGTGGCGTTCTTCAACCCACTGACCTTGTGTCTTCAGGAGATCTTCATGAACCAGCTTTCTTCCACCCTGTCCAAAGCGCTGGCCTCGGCCGTCGTTAGCGCCGCAGCGTTGAGCGGCAACGTCATGGCCGCCTGTGCGCCCAGCAAATGCGGTCCGAGGCAGACCGCCGCGAAGTGCGGTGCGTGCAAGGCCAAGCCTGCGGCCTGCGCGGCCAGCGCCGCCAAGGCCAAATGCAGCGCGAAGTGCGGTGCCAAGCGCGGTGCCGCCAGGGCCAAGTGCGCAGCGGTCAAGTGCGCAGCGGTCAAGTGCGGGGCTGCCAAGTGCGGTGCTGCCAAGGCCAAATGCGGTGCCTGCGCCGCCAAGAAGTAGCTGCTGCATCGCACGGGATACCCTCGGGGCACCAGCCGACGGCGGTCTCCCGCGCCTGAGCTCAATGAAATGAATACATCGTCGAGTCTGCGGCGCCACTGGCGCGAAGCCACCGACGCCCGGCTGGCGCGTGCCTTGCAGAGTGCGCGCGCGAGCGTGTCGGCGTTCGCCGAGGCAACGGCGGCGTCCGGCTCGGTGCTGCAGAGCTGGATCGAAGGCCGCGAGGTCGTCGAGTTCGAGCACTACCCCGAAGGCGACGTGATCGACCCGCGGCGCGGCTCGCAGTTCTACTACCACTCGCACCGCGACACTGGCCGTGAGCATGGCCATCTGCACCTGTTCTGGCACGCCACCGCGTCGGGGCGCCGCCGCTACGCGAGACGAGAGAGCGCGCGCTGGGTGCGCAGCGCACCGACGCACTTGATCGCCGTCTCGCTCGATGCGCGCGGCGCGCCGGTGGAGCTGTTCACCGTCAACCAATGGGTCACCGACGGCCACTGGTTCGACGCCGCGACCACGATGTCCTTCGTCGAGCGCTTCGAGCTGGGCGCGATCGAAGGCCATGCGTTGTCATGCCGCTGGCTGACCGGCTTCGTGCGGCTGTACCAACCCTTGATCGCCGACCTGCTCGTACGACGAGACCAGCGCCTGGCTCGCCGGGCCGACCCCGCGCAAGCACGGCGCGACCACCGCCTCGAATTGCTGAGCCGCGCGCCGATCGACTGGGCGGCCGACCTGGATGCCCTGGAATCCGAAGCGCGTCGGCGCGGCGTGTAACTCGCAGCGGGTGGCGAGCGAACTTGCACCCATGGCCCTGGCGGCCCCAAGGAAGACCCATGACCCTGAAAAGACGATTGATCGTCGCTGCCGTTCTCTTCACCAACGCGGCGCTGGCCCACGCACTCGACGTCAAACCCTATTCGGCCGAGGCCCTGGCCGCGGCGCAAAAGGCCAACCTGCCGGTGGCCTTGCACTTCCATGCCGACTGGTGCCCGACCTGCCGCGCACAGGACAAGGTGCTGCAGTCGCTGAAGACGGAGCCCGGCCTGGACCTCACCGTGCTGCGTGCCGATTACGACACCGAGAAGGATCTCAAGCGCCGCCTCGGTGTGCGCGCGCAATCGACCTTGGTGGTCTTCAAGGGCCAGCAGGAAGTGGCGCGGCTGCTGGGCGACACCTCGACCGACCGCATCCGCGGTGCGCTGAAGGCCGCGTTCTGATCGGCGCGCGCCGATGTCGATCGCCCTGTCCGTCCCGCAACTGGGCCTGAGCCTGGCTGCTGGCGGCCTGACCACGCTGTCGCCCTGCGTCCTTCCGATTCTGCCGCTCGTGCTCGGCGGCGCCTTGCAAGGCAACCGCTTCGCGCCGGTGGCGATGGGCCTGGGCATGGTCGCGTCGTTCGCGGCCATCGGCATGGCGGTCGGCGCGCTCGGGCCGGCGCTGGGCATTGACGGCGACACGGTACGCATGGCGGGCGCGGCGATGTTGATCGCCTTTGCGCTCGTCATGCTGGTGCCGGCGCTGGGCAAGCGCTTCACGCAGTGGATGCTGCCGATCGCCAGCGGCGCCCACGCGGCCTCGGCCCGGCTCGATGGTGGCTCGCTCGGCAGCGCCATGCTGCTCGGCGGCGTGCTCGGCCTGGTCTGGAGCCCGTGTTCGGGGCCGCTGCTGGGTGCGGCGCTGACGCTGGTGGCCAGCGAAGGCGGCGTGGCTCGGGGCGGGGTCGTGCTCGGCCTCTTCGGCCTCGGCGCGGCGTTGCCGCTGATTGCGGTGGCCTATGCCTCGCGCCGCGGTTTCGCGCGCGTGCGCGACTGGGTGCTGACGCGCATCGAGCGCGTGCGCCACGCCTTCGCGCTGCTGCTCGGCGCGCTGGGCGTGGCCATCCTGACCGGCGGCGACAAGTGGCTCGAGGCGCGTGTGCTGCAGTGGCTGCCCGACGCCTGGGTCAACCTCACGGTCGGCATCTGAGACGCCTCACCACAAACAACAGGAGACCTCATGCAACACAAGACGCTCGTATCGATCGCAGTGTCCGCAGCACTGGGTGCCTGCGCCACGGCGCCCGCGCCGGTGGCACGCTCGCTGATGACGGCGCCCGCGCCGATCACCTTCGACGGCCACGTCGCCGGCCAGGCCACCGACTACGTCTTCCTGCTGGTGGCCGAGCCGAATCCGGCGGTGCCGGGTCTGGGCCTGCGCGCGGGCGAATCGCTTCGGCTGGCGATGCCGAGCGCCTTCAAGCGCAATGCGCCGGTCGCCATCAGCGCCGACACCGACGCCAACCTCGTGCTGACCAAAGGCTGGCCCCAGGGTGCCGTGCGGCTGGCCGGCCAGTACAGAGTCGGCTATGACGAGAAGACGCACCACGTGACCGTCACCGCGCTGCAGGACATCCCCGCCGGCGGCGCGAATGCGCCCGGCATCAAGGTCATCCATCTGCGCGGACGCAGCTTCGTCAACCCGATGCCGGGGGACTACCCGGTGAGCGTCACGCACGCCGCCGCCGACGGCAAGCCGATCGCCACCTGGCAGGGCCAGCTCAAGGTGCTCGACGACGCGCCGGCGGCCCGCCTGGCGCCGACCAACTTCCACCTCGCGCCGGGCGTCAATGGCGACTACCAGAAGGTGGCTGCGGGGCAGGTGGCGCCCAACCACCTCGGTCTGCTGCTGTGGGGTGCACAGGGCGCCGCGCTCAATGGCGTGGGCATCGCACCGCGCGACCTGACGCGGTTTGCACGCTACACCGGCGGTCTGCTGGTGCAGGACACCAACAACGACCGTCGTCTCGACCCGGCCACCGACAAGGTGGTGGGCGGCATCATCGGCTCGGCGCCGCAAGGCGCCACGGGCCAGGCTGCGACCAGCGCGCTGGCCGCCGACGGCACGCCGTTGCTGTCGGGCGAGGTGCTGCGCAGCACCGGCTATCCCGCGGCGGCGGGTGGTGGCAAGCCCAACCTCGGCCTGCTGGCGATCCAGTTCAAGACGGGATCGCTGCCGGGCCTGTACCGGCCGACGGTGGAACTGATCGGCGGCAACAGCTATCAGTTCACGATCGAAGTGCCGGCCCGTTGATGCTGTATGTGCGCTGCGGCGCGCAAAGGAGTTCTGTCATGTCTCACTCTGTTGTCTCGCGCACCCAACGGCGCTGGCTGCTCGCGCTGGCCGCCGCCGGCTTGCTCGCCAGCGCGCCTGCGCTGGCTGCGCCGCCCATCAACACGCTCGGCGGCGGTGTCATCTCGCGCCGCAGCGACACCGCCATCCTGGGCTACGACACCGTGGCCTATTTCACCGTGGGCAAGCCGGTGAAGGGGCAGGACCGCTTCGCCACCGAGTGGAAAGGCGCGAAGTGGAAGTTCGCGTCGCAGTCGAACCTGGATCTGTTCAAGTCGGATCCCGAGAAGTACGCGCCGCAGTACGGCGGCTATTGCGCCTACGGCGTCGCGCAAGACAACCTGGTGAGCATCGAGCCCGACAAGTTCAGCGTCCGCGAAGGCAAGCTCTATCTCAACTACAACGCCGAGGTGCAGGCGCTGTGGCTGAAAGACCCCGCCGGCTTCATCCGGCAGGCCGATGCCAAGTTCACCGCGCTGTTGAAGAAGTGAGCGCGTCAGGTATTGCGTTCTCGGCCGTCTAGTCATGACCACAGCTCCTGCGTGTCGTGCGCACGCGGCTCGAGGCGAGCGTCATGGCGTCTTTGCGGTCTTGCATTCGTTCGTCTGCGATGGCTTGCATGCTGCTTGCGATCGCCGGCCGTGCAGCTGCAGTCGATGCCGTCTCGTTCAGCGCGGGCCGTGCGCCGGGCGTGTCGTCGCTGCGCGCCGCCGCCGTCTGGGCGCCGCCGCGCGACGAGTACATGCCGCGCTGGCTGGCCTGGACCGGCGCCGATCCGCGCTTCGAACTGGGCTTGAATGTCTGGCACGGGCGGGCCGGCGCCGACGCGCCGGGCACGCTGCTCGGCGTGGGCGCACTCCCGATGCTGCGCTGGACCTTCGCCGGCTCCGCCGCGGGCAAGCCCTTCGTCGATTTCGGCGTCGGGCCGCGCCTGTGGACCGGCACCCGCATTGCGCCCGGCCATCGCTTTGGTACGGCATTCGAGTTCGGCACCGTCATCGGCGCCGGGGTGACGCGCGGCGACTACGACTTCTTCGTGCGCTTCGAGCACACCTCCAACGGCAGCATCAAGCAGCCCAATCCCGGCATCAACTTCGTGCAGATCGGGCTGTCCAGAAGCCTGGGTCGCTGAACATCATCAACCGCACCCTGCCATGCGTCTCGCACTGAGCGCAAGGAGATCCACCATGTCGCAACATCGCTTGCCGATGGTTCTGGTCCTTGCACTGCTGCTGCCGGCCGTGCTGCCGTTCGGCGCCCCGGCGCATGCCGCCGAGGCCGTGCCGCCCGGCACCCGCACGCTGGCCACCTCGCACGCTTTCGACGTGCTGGTGACGCGCGTCGAAGCGGCGGTCGAGGCCAACAAGATGGGCCTCGTCGCGCAGGCCAGCGCCAGCCGGGGCGCGGCAGGGCGGGGCGTCAAGATCGCCGGCAATGCGGTGCTGATGGTCTTCCGCAACGACTACGCGGTGCGCATGCTGCAGGCCAGCGTGCCGGCCGGCATCGAGGCGCCGATCAGGTTCTACGTGACCGAGAACGCCGACGGCAGTGCCAGCCTGAGCTGGCGCACACCGAGCGCGCTGTTCGCGCCGTACCGCAACGACCGGCTCGATGCCCTGGTGCGCGAGCTCGACCCGATCTTCGAGCGCATCGCGCGCGATGCCGCCGGCCCTTGACCTGACGCTGGCCACGGCGCCGCTGCCGCGCCGGGCGATCCAGCGCTGGCCGCTCGTCGTCGGCTTGCTGGCCGCCGCGCTCGGTGCGCTGCGCGTGGCGCAAGACGGATGGCGGCCGCCGCTGTTGTGGCTGGTCGGGATCGCGCTCGGGCTCGCGCTCTACCACGCGTCGTTCGGATTTGCCAGCGGCTACCGCCGCATGTTCGTCGAGCGCGACATGCGCGGCGTGCAGGCGCAACTGCTGCAGCTGGCGTTGACGACCTTGCTGTTCGCGCCAGTGCTGGCCGGTGGCTCGGTCTTCGGCCAAGACGTCGGCGGCGCCTGGGCGCCGGTGGGGGTGTCGGTGGTTGTCGGCGCCTTCCTGTTCGGCATCGGCATGCAGCTCGCCGGGGGCTGCGGTTCAGGGACCTTGTACACGGCCGGTGGCGGCAACTTGCGCATGCTGATGGTGCTCGGCGCTGCCTGCGCCGGTTCGTTCTGGGCCAGCCTGCATCTGGGCTGGTGGCAGCGGCTGCCGTCGCACGATGCAGTCGTGCTGGGCGATGCCCTGGGCTGGCCGCTGGCCACCGCGGTGCAGCTCGCCGTCCTCGGGCTGCTGGCCTGGCTGCTGCGCCGCCTGGCTCGACCGACGCCGGCCGCGCGTTCGCGGGTGCGCGATTGGCGATCCGTCCTTGCCGGGCCTTGGCCGATCATCGCCGGCGCGATCCTGCTCGCGCTCGGCAATCTGGCGACGCTGGCGATCGCCGGCCATCCCTGGTCGATCACCTGGGCCTTCACGCTCTGGGGCGCCAAGGGCGCGACGCTGCTCGGCTGGCAGCCAGCGTCGAGCGCGTTCTGGCAAGACGGCTGGCCGCGCGAGGTGCTGGCCGGCGGCGTGCTCGCCGACACGACCTCGATGATGGACCTGGCGCTGATGCTCGGCGCGTTGTGCGCAGCGTCGCTGGCCGGGCGCTTTGCGCCAACGGCGCGCATGCCGTGGCGCTCGGTCGCGGCGGCATTGCTCGGCGGCCTGGCCATCGGCTACGGCGCGCGCATCGCTTACGGCTGCAACATCGGTGCCTTCGTCTCCGGCGTGGCGTCGGGCAGCCTGCACGGCTGGCTGTGGATCGCCGCGGCGCTGCCGGGCACGTGGCTGGGCATCCGGTTGCGGCGCCGATTCGGTCTCGCCGATTGAACGGACAGCGACTCGACACTGCGCCGGCGCCTGCGCCACCACGCGGCCCCGGACCTGCTGCCGATCGACGATCCGGTCGATGCAATGATGCGATGCGAGGTGCGTGCGACAGTATCGAGGAGACAGGTGGCCTGCGCGTGCATCACGCGTAAGGAATCCCGAGGTCGGTACGTCCAGCCGGTCTCAGTCACGGCACGCAGGGAGATGTTGCATGCCACGTCGGAAAACCGCTCTTGTCACCAGATCGACGAGCGGCACGCCGCTGGTGGACAAGCAGATCCCCGACACGCAGGGCGGCGGCGCGCTGGGGCCGGAAGTTGTCAGCCGCCTGGCCCGCGGCAAACGCGGGGGCCGATCGGTGCGCGCAGTGGCCGAGAGGGCACCGATGCCGCGCGCGATCCTGAACCGCCCGGCCTGAGATCTGAGCCATGGACAAGCGTTCGGCCGTTGTGATCAACGGCAAATCGGTTTCGATCGAGTGGACGCGGTCGGCGGAACGGGCGCTCGTCGATCGCAGTCGGCCGCTGGTCGTCGAACTCGAGCTCTACTTTTCTTGCCTGGTCAAGAAGTTCGTCCGTTTCCACGACGAGCCTGCCGGCCGGGCGGCGGTTGGTGTCGGCGACAAGCTGATGCTGTGCTTTCGCAGCGTCACCTCCACCGCGTGCACGATGGAGGTGGCCGAGCGGCTCGGGCGGCAGCCCGAGACCGAACTGGATACCGCGGCTTCGAAGCAGTTTGCCCCCAAGCGCGTGCGCTTGAACTTTCGCGGCGGTCGGTGGCAAGGTGAATTCTGGATGTGACCGCGGCACGCACTGGTGTTTCGCGGAGATCCGAATCGCGGCGGACTTCTGCGGCCGAGTTGCAGCGCAAAGCCCCTGGCTGATGCCCGTTGCCTAAAGTCCGGGCGTGCATGGCCGATGATCTCGATCAACCACAGTGCGCCGAGCTCCGTGCCCGACGCCTGTCCAGCACGACACATGTCCTGCCGAATGACTTCTGCACCGCACGGGCCTCACTCCTGGCGCAACCCCCGGCTGTCGATCCGGTTGGCGCTGGGCTTCAGTGCGCTCGTGGCGATGATGCTGGTGGTCGTGGGCCTGGCGACGCTGCAGTTCCGTGAACTGGCCGGGCACGGCGAGCGGATGATGCGACAAGACTTGCAGCGGATGTTGCGCGTGCAGCAGATCGACCAGCACGTGCAGGGACACGGCAGCGCCATGGCACGGCTGCTTACCTCGCCGCGCAGCGAGCGCGAGCGCATCTACCCCGTGGTCGACGCGGAGTACGCGGCCATCGAAGGCCTTCTGGCGGAGCTGTCGGAAAGGGCGCCCGCCGGGGCGGCTGCGGCAGCGCTCGGCGAGGTCGCCTTGCGCGGCACTCGATACCGGGATGTGTTCATCGACATCGTCACCGAGATCGAAGCCGGTGACCCGCCCAAGGCCAGCGCGATGTTCAACGGCCAGGGCCAGGTCGCGATGCGCTCCTTGCTGGCCGCCTCGCAGGCGCTCCTGCGGCACGAGCAGGAGAGGCTCGCCCAACGTCAAGAGCAGATCGAGGCGCAGATCCGCCGGTCGGAGTGGTTGCTGCGCGGCCTAGCGCTGGCCGCGGTCGCGTTGTCGCTGGTCCTGGCCTGGCGCACGACGGTGAGTGTGGCGCGCCCGCTGGCCAAGGTCGTGGCGGCCGCCGGGCGCATTGCCGGCGGCGACTATGCGGCCCGTATCGAGCTCCACTCGCGCGATGAGCTGGGCCGGGTGGCGCGAGCCATGAACTCGATGGCCGAGGCTGTGGCCGCTCGCGAAGCGGTGATCGGCAGCCTGGCGTACGTGGACCGGCTGACTGGCCTGCCCAACCGCACCATGCTGAGACGGCTGGCTCAGGAAGGCGCCTGGAGGCGCGCCTCGGTCGTCCTGATGGACGTGGCACGGCTGCGCACGGTCAACGAGGTGCTGGGGTTCGAGACGGGCGATGCGCTGTTGGTGCAGATCGCGGATCGCCTGCGCGCCGCCCTCGCCAGCCTGGGCGGCGCCACGGCGCCCGAACCCACCCCGGTCCTCGCCAGGTTGCCGGGGGGCGTCTTCGCTGTCGTCAGCCAGGGTTTGGACCGGCCGGCGGTTGAGGCGCTGCGCGACCGACTGGACTGCGCCATCACGGCACCGGTGGCTTGTGGCGGACACGCGGTGGACGTGCAACTGGTGTACGGGCTCGCCGGTGCCGATGCCCCTGCCTCGGCGCAGGCCGGGCACGTCACGATCGACACCCTGCTGCAGCGCGCCGAACTCGCGGTTGGGGAGGCCAAGCGGCAACAGTTGGGCTGGGCCTGGCACGTGGCTGCCGACGACGCGGCGCGAGCCCGGCAACTCAGCCTGCTGTCCCACCTTCGCCATGCCGCGGCCGTCGGTGAACTGGAGATGTGGCTGCAACCGAAGCAGTGCCTGCGCAGCGGCCGCATCCTGGGCATGGAGGGGCTGGTGCGCTGGCGGCATCCTGAACGGGGCTACGTGTCGCCGGCGGAGTTCATTCCGTTCGCCGAGCGCACGGGCCATATCGGCATCGTGACCGCGGCCATGCTCGAGTCGGCCCTCAAACTGCTGGCGACCTGGTCTCGGGACCATCCCGACCTGAGCATCGCAATCAACGTGAGCGCGCTGGACGTGCGGGATGCGGGCTTCCCCGGCCGTGTCGCTGAGCAGGCCCGTCGGCTCTGTGCCCCATTGGAAAGGCTGCGGCTGGAGATCACCGAAAGCGCGGTGATGGAGGATCCTGGACGTGTGCGGGCGGTGCTGCACGAACTGCGAGCACTCGGCGTGCAGTTGTCCATCGACGACTTCGGCACCGGGTATTCATCGATGGCCTACCTGCAGCGCCTGCCGGTCAATGAGTTGAAGATCGACCGCAGCTTCGTTGCCGGCGCCGACCGCAGTCCGGAGTCACGAGCCCTGCTCGCCACGATCATCGAGCTCGGCCACAGCCTGAAGATGTGTGTCACGGCCGAGGGCATCGAACGCGCCGAGGAATCGGCCGTGCTGGCCGCGCTGGGGTGTGATCAGGCGCAGGGCTACCTGGTCTCGAAGCCGCTGTCGCCGGATGCCGCCGCACGCTACGTGCGGGCTCTGAACGTGGTGGAGTCGGTCACGGCTGCCGTGGCTTGAGCGGGCGGGCTCACCGCGGTACCTTCGCGCTGCGCGCTCCGGTATGAGCCCTTGGGGCGGCCGGGCGGCTCAAGGACGTGGGCTCCCGTCGGCCTCGGTGCCGAAGCGACGCATGAATTGCCGGTCGATGCGGTCCTTCCAGCGCCAGACCCAGCAGCCGCTCCAGGACCAGCGGCCCCAGGTGGCCAGCGCGTGCCGCTCGCCGGTGCTGATGAGGTAGAGCGCGTGCGACTGCGGTGTCCAGGGTTGCATCGCCTGGCCCGCGCAGAACGCGCGCAGGTTCTTCGCCAGCACCGGCCCTGCGCGGACGGCAAAGACACCTGACTTCGGGCGTTCGTCCGCATACGACGCCACGTCGCCGGCGGCGAAGACGTTCGGGTGCGACGCACTTTGCAGCGATCGACTGACCTGGATGAACCCGCGCGCGTCGGTGGCGAGACCGCTGGCCACGGTCCAGGCCGGCGCCGCTGCACCCGTGGACGCGATGCAGACATCGAAGCGCAGTGGCGGACCACCCTCGACATGCATCTCACCGGCCTCCAGTCGTGTGGCGCGGCAGTCGCCCTTCCACGCGATGCCGCGCCGGGCCAGCAGACGGGCGGCGCGTCGGCGGGTCGCCAATGGCGCGCCGGGCAAGGGCAGCGCATCGCTGCCCAGCACGGTGATGACGAGGTGCGACCACCCTTCGGTGGTGGCCCGCCGCTGGATTGCGAAGGCCAGTTCGACGCCGGAGGCGCCGGCGCCCAGCACGACGAGATCGAACCGGCGGCACGGGCGGCGGATGCGTTCCACAAGCGCCGGCCAAGCGGCGATGAACTGCTCGATGGGCCGCACGGGCAATGCGTGCTCTGCGCTGCCAGGCAGGTCTTGAAGCGCGGGCATGGGGCCGGTGTCGATGGACAGCGCGTCGAAGCGAAGGGTGCTGCCGTCTGCGCATTGCACGGTGTTGCAGTGGAGATCCAGACCCCTGCCCGCGGTCCCGTGAAATGCCACGCGCGCACGACGGGCCAGCGCATCGAGTCGGATCGCGCACGCCTCGATCGGGTAGTGGCCGGCCACCCAGCCGGGCAACATGCCGGAGTAGATCTGGCGGCGATAAGGCGCGACCAGATGGACCTCCCAGCCGGCCAGCGGCTGCTCGGCCAGGTCGGCCAGCACCTTGACATGCGCGTGCCCGCCGCCAAGCAGCACCAGCCGCTTCACGTCGCCACCGCTGCAGACTGCGCGGGCGCCGACGTCGATGCCTGCGGCTGGCCTTGCCACGCATGCCAACGCACGAGGTCCGCCGGAACATCCAGGTCCCACAGCGTCTCGAACTCGCGCATGCGCAAGCCTGCCGCCAGCGCTCGCTCGCGCGTCTGGGCCATCACCGCGGCGGTGCTCCAGGCGATACCTTCGAAGAGCTCGGCCTGCGGGCGTCGCAGGCCGACCAGCACGTAGCCGCCGTCCTCGGCGGGGTGGAACACGGCGTCGCTGCCGTCGAGCAAGGCCTGCGCGGCTTGGCGCAGGTGGGCGGGTGTCAGGGGAGGGCAGTCGGTGCCGATCAGCAGAAGCGGGCCTTGTTCGCAGTGCAGGCGGAAAGCCGTGCGCATGCGCTGACCCAGGTCGCCGCTCGGCTGCACGAGACACTGCACGCCCGTGGCCTGGTGCAAGGCCAGGAAGAAGTGATGCTGCGCGTGGGGGGCGCACCACAAGGTCACCGCACCCAGCCGGGCGTCGAGCGCGGTGCGCACGGCGGCGCACGTCAACCGGCGCTGCAGGCGCGCCGTGCCCTGCGGTCCCAGGGCCGGTATCAGGCGCGTCTTGGCCAGGCCGGGCATCGGGGCCTTGGCCAGCACGGCCACCTGCACCTGGCGCAGGCCGGCGCTCGGCTCAGCGCAGGCGACGGCCATCCTCATGCCGCCACTTCGTCGAGCTGCCACGCCAGCGCATGGGGGTCGAACCCCGAAGCCAGGGACGGCTTGATCACCGCGAAGTAGGGCGACACGTCGAAGTCACGCGGCGCGAAGAGGCTGTGGTGGCGCACATGCAGGATCTCGTCAATGCAACCGGCGCACATCGGGTCTTTGGACGGCACGTTCTCGATGATGGGCAGGATCGGGTAGCGAACGGACTGGAAGGCCTGGGCGATGAGCGTGGAACAGATCGCGCGCGTCGGGTCCCCGCTGCCCAGCGCCAGCATGCGGCGGCGCCAGCGCACCGGCACCGGCGGTGTGGGCAGCAGGTAGCGCGCCAGGTCGATGACGTTCTTCAGGTCGTACTGGTGGCCCAACCGGGCCATGGCATGGCGGATGAGGGCGTCGACCTCGTCGGCATCCAGACCCACCGGCCGGCATACGCGGCAGTGCAGGCCGGCGTACTCGGCCACGCTGACCACCCGCACGCCCTCGCGCAGGTCGGCCTCCAGGAAGCAGCGGGGGCGCCCCAGCGCATCCATCAAGCCGCTGGCGCCTCCGACATACAAGGCCGCATGCGACCAGGTGGACTGCGTCAGGTATTTGATCGCGACGCTGAAGCGGCTCTGTCCTTCCACGAGCAGCACGTCACCCGGTTGCAGGCAGGCCATCAACCGGGCCGCAGCCGTGGGCGCGGCCAGGCTGTGCGTGTGGTGCGTCTGGCTCAGGTAGCTGCTCAGCCGTCCGCCGAGCCAGCGCGTGATGCTGTCGAGAAAGCCGGCCATGGGGTGTGATGGAGTGATCCTGGCTCGCCGCTCAGCGGGCGTAGCTGCAGCGGGGCAAGGTGTCCAGGCGAGCCGGGCGGGCGCGTGTCATCGGTGTTCTCCGTCCGCGGGCAGGCCGGCAAAGCGATAGTAGAAGGCCCCGTCGATGAAGGGCCGTGCGTGAACGACGTGCTCGATCAGGCCGAACTGCATCAGGCGGTGCAGCAGCACCCAGGCGTCGTGGCGCTGCAAGCCGTGCCGGGCCACGAGATGGTCCACGCCTTCCGAGCCGATCCAGCAGCGCGGGTAGGGCTTGCCCAGGTGGCTCCGGTCGGCGATGGACACACCTTTGCTTCCCATCAACTCCGTCAGCACGTCGCCGGGGTCGAGCGCGCCCGCAGCGTGCGACGCCGCCAGGCGGTAGAAGAGCTTGTCGTCGAGGAAGGGATGCTCATGTGCCACATGCACCAACAGCCCGAGCGACATCAGTGCCTGCCCCAAGGCCAACGCCTCCGGCACCGAACGCTGGAGATGGCGCGAAATCCAGGCCGCCGCCTCGCTGCCGACGAAGCATTGGGGGTAGCGCTGCAGGTGGTAGGTCCGCTCGGCGATGTCCAGGGACCGGCCGAGCAGCGCGCAGAGCGCCTCCGCGGACAGGCCACAGAGCGTGCGGATCGTGGCGCGTGGCGAGGCCCCGTCATGCACCTCGTTCATCACCCGCGCATATCGGGCCAGTTCGGCTGGCGTCAGCGGCTCGAGTGCCAGGGCCTGCGCAACGAGGTCGAGCGCGCCGCGCAAGCTGCCTTCGCAGTCCTGGGCGTCGAATTCGGCGATCAGGTCGGCGAAGCCCAGGTGCCGCACCCAGCGGCGATCGGCATCGCTGACGTGGCCGAAGCCCGGGCCCGCTGCCAGGCGCGTGAGCACGATGCGCTGCCGGCTCGCGTCTCGCGGCAGCGTGGCGTCGAGCTGCAGCAGGGTCGGCGGCATGCTGGCACCGCCTTGGGAGATGTCGACGAAGGCCACCGCGCGTGGCCTGTCTGCCAGGGTCCGCAGCACGGAGTCCCGGCCGCGACGGTCGGCCGGCAAGGCCGTCGGTGCCACGCGCATGGCCATCAGGCCGGCACGCAGCGCGCTGCGCCCTGCCACAGCCGGCAGGTCGAGCAGGACGGTGGCTTCCGAAGGACGGGTCATGTCAGCATCACCACCCGCAACCACCACCACTTGTCCAGACGCATCCCTTCTCATTTCATTTGCGAAATCCTGTTCGCTTTCGGCTCCTCATAGACGCGGTGGCGCCCTGGATCCTTACAACGTCGGCGCCGCAGCGGGATGCCCCATCGCATGCCGGGATGGACTGGCGCCACGAAATCTCCGGCCGACCTGTAAGGCCACGGCAGCCAGGCTCGTCTATACATCGCGAAGGTCGCGCCCCGGCGCGGCTGATCGGCGAGCGAATCCGCCTCAACCCTCAACCGTTTCAGGAGAGTCCCATGACCCAAACCAACCCCAAGATTCCCGCGATCGCCCTGGCCCTGGCCCTCGGTGCGGCCTTCACGGCGCTGCCGGCCGCCGCGCAGATGGCTGACAAGGACAAGTGCTTCGGCGTCGCCCTGAAGGGCAAGAACGATTGCGCGGCCGGCCCTGGAACCACCTGCGCCGGCACCTCCAAGGTCGACTACCAGGGCAACGCCTGGTCGCTGGTGCCCAAGGGCACTTGCGAGAAGACCGCGTCGAAGACCTCTCCCACGGGCTTCGGTCAACTGGCGGCCTTCAAGGAAAAGAAGGCCTGACCGTCAGACCTGCTGTGCGCACCGAGCCGCCGCCCCATGCCGATCGCTGATCGAGCCCTCCGCCGGACTGCGGCCGACCCGTCGTCGGCGGCGGGTGTGCGTGGCGCGGCGGCCGGCTTGCCGTGGCGAGCCGGCATCGGCCTGAAGCCTCAACACTACCGCGAGGTGCTGTCCACGCGCCCCGATATCGGCTTCTTCGAGGTGCACGCCGAGAACTACATGGTCGAAGGCGGGCCCTTTCATCACTTCCTGGGCCGGGTGCGCGAACACTACCCGCTGTCCTTGCACGGCGTCGGCTTGTCGATTGGCGGCGCCGAGCCGTTGGACGAGGGCCACCTCGACCGACTGGCCGCGTTGATCGATCGCTACCAGCCCGCTTCGTTCTCCGAACATCTCGCGTGGTCCAGCCACGGCGGCACCTTCTTCAACGACCTGCTGCCCGTGCCCTACGACCGGGTCACGCTCGACCGCGTCTGCGACCACATCGACCGTGTGCAGGAGCGGCTGCGGTGTCGCATGCTGCTCGAAAACCCGTCGACCTACGTCGAGTTCGAAGCCTCGACGATGAGCGAAACCGAGTTTCTGCGCCAGGTCCTGAAGCGCACGGGCTGCGGGCTGCTGCTGGACGTCAACAACGTGCATGTGTCCTGCACCAACCACGGCCGGGATGCGCTGGCCTACCTGCGCGACCTGCCGCTGAGGGACGTGGGCGAGGTTCACCTGGCGGGCTTCGCGCGGGACCAGGATGCTGCCGGCGCGCCACTGCTCATCGACAGCCACGGCAGCCCGGTGGACGACGTGGTCTGGGGCCTGTATGCCCGCGTGATCGCGCGGCTGGGCCCCGTGCCGACGCTGCTGGAGCGCGACAACGACGTGCCCGCCTTGGCCACCTTGCTGGCCGAGGCCGGCCGCGCCGAGGAGGTGATGCGCGCGCACGCTGAGCCGAGCCGCTGCGATCTCGGCCGTGGCCTGTACTGGGGTGGCGCATGACGGCGGCTCGCGAGGGAACCTCCGGCGCGTCGGGCAGCCAGCTTGACTTCGCCGCTGCGTTGCTCGATCCACAACTCGCCGTTCCGCGGGGCTTGCGCGCCTGGAACGGCTCCGACCCGCGCGCGCGTCTGGCGGTGTACCGCAACAACGTCGTCAGTTCGCTGGTCGATGCGCTGGCCGAAACGTTCCCCGTGATCCAGCAGTTGGTGGGTCAGGAGTTCTTCCGTGCCATGGCGGCGATCTTCGTGCGCCAGTCGCCGCCCCGCTCGCAGGTGCTGGCCCACTATGGTCGGGACTTCCCGTCCTTCATCGCCGCGTTCGAGCCCGCGCGGGCGCTGCCCTACCTCGCCGATGTCGCGCGTCTCGAGGTGGCGCGGGTGGCGGCCTATCACGCCGCCGATGCGGACCCGGTGTCCGACGAGGTGGTCAGCCTGGCGCTGGCCAGCGGCGACAGGATGGGCGAGTTGCAGCTGGTTCTGCATCCGTCGCTGTCGACGCTCCAGTCGCCGTTTGCCGTGGTCACGTTGTGGGTGGCCCACCAGACCGAGGGCGGCATCGAAGGCGGCATGGCCCCGGTCGACGTCGATGCGCCGGAGAGCGCCCTGGTCCTTCGGTCGGGGCTGGATGTGCTGGTGCTGCGGGCGCCCGAGGGCGCGGTCGCCTTTGTCGATGCCCTACGCCTCGGGCTCGACCTGGGCGAGGCGGCTGCGCGCGCCGGGGCCGCCGCGCCGGCGTTCGATCTCACTGCCACCTTGTCGCCACTGCTGGCCCACGGTGTGCTCACCTCCCTTCACCTACCGCCAAGGCTGCCTGCATGAACACGTCCGCAACGTCCACGGCACGGACCGGCCACGACAACGCCCCAGCCGCCGGGTCGCCGATCGCGCGTCTGATCGGCCTGGCCATCGGCCTGCTCGAACGCATCCCGCACACGCTGATCGCGTTCATCGCGCGCTTCTCGATCGCGGCGGTCTTCTGGAACTCGGGGCAGACCAAGATCCAGGGCCTGGTGATCAACCTGGTCTCGGGCGAGTTCAAGCTCGGTTGGCCGAGCCTTTCGGAGTCCGCGCTGGCGTTGTTCCAGGACGAGTACAAGCTGCCGTTCATCGGGCCGGGGATCGCGGCCCCGATGGCAGCCGCCGCAGAGCATGTGCTGCCTGTGCTCATCCTGGTCGGACTGGCCACGCGCTTCTCGGCGCTGGCGCTGCTGGGCATGACGCTGGTGATCCAGGTCTTCGTCTATCCCGGCGCCTACGCGACGCATGGCACCTGGGCCGCGGTGCTGCTCTACCTCATGGCGCGTGGTCCGGGCAAATGGTCGGTGGACCACTGGCTGGCGTCGCGCAGGGCCGCCAGTCGTTGATGATGTCGGCGTGCGTTGCCCGATGCCGGCGCGGCCGAGAGTGCGGCGGCATCGAGTCGTCAGATCAGAAGGGCGCCGTCAGTCCGGCTTCGGTCACATGAAGGGCCGCTCGACCCGTCCCGCGCTTCAGTTTTCGGGCCTGCCAGCCGAAGTGGTCGAGACCAAGCACCCCATAGGATCCCTCGATGGCCACAGAAAGACGCGTTCTGCTTGCCCGACCGCACTTCTTCATCGTCAACCAGATGCGGCCCTTCTTGCTCGAGGCGGGTTACACGCCGGTTGGGGCGCGGGACCTGGAGCACCTGGCGCAGGAACTGGGCAGCGCATTGTGTGGCGCCATCATCTCGACGGCCGTGAGCTCGACCGTCGATGCCGATGCCGCGACGGTGTTCCGCCGGGTGCGCGAGCGGTTGCCGCGCCTGCCGGTGGTCTTTGCCGGCATGGCTGATGCCGCGACCATGCGGCTGAGCACGGAACGCGCGGTCAAGGCCCTGGTGAGCGCGCCGGTCATCGTCGCCCCGCAGGACTACCGCAGTGGTGCCGCGCAGGACCGCGCCTCGACCTTCCTCGTGCTGCGCAAGGAGGACCTGCTTGCCGGCGGATTGCAGGAGGCCGCTGTGCAGGCCCTGCGGTCTCACTTCGGTTGAGGGCTGGCCATGTCGATGAGCGCGCCGGAGCCGACAGCCGCATCGTCTGGCACCTCGTTGCGCCATCCTTCAGTCTTCGCCCTGATGTACAGCCGGCGCATTGCCTGGGCCGCGCTGAAGGTGGCGTTCGTGGTTGGAACCGTGCTCAATCTGATCAACAACGGCCAGCAGTTCTGGACTCATCACACGGTGAACCTGTGGCAGGTGGCGATGAACTTTGTCGTGCCTTTCTGCGTGTCGAGCTACAGCGCGGCGCGCAACGAGGCCGAGCGGGTGAAGGGCGGCTGAGTGCAACGCGCATCGGCTGAAGTGTCCGAGCCAGGGGCGGCGGCAGGGACCCATGGCTCCGTGCGAGGCATCGGCGCCGAGGCCCTGTTGTCCCTGCGAGCCGACATGTTGCGCTTTGCCCAGCTCCAGTTACGCCACGCCGAGACCGCGGAGGATCTGGTGCAGGAATCCATCGAAGCCGCGTTGCGCAAGTCATCGTCGTTCGCCGGTCGATCGGCCCTGAAGACCTGGGTCTTCGCCATCCTGCGCAACCGCATCATCGACCATCTGCGACAGGCCCCTCGAACCGTCACCATGTCAAGTTTGGTCAACGACGACGACGACTGGCAGGAGAACCTGGAGGCACTGTTCAACGAACGGGGCGGCTGGCGCGACGGTCCTCGTCCAGCGGCCTGGCCCGACCCCGAGCAGTCCATGCAGACGCGGCAGTTCTGGGCCGTCTTCGAGACCTGCCTGGACCACCTGCCGCCGGCCACCGCGCGGGTGTTCATGATGCGCGAGTTCCTGGGCTTCGAAACCGACGAAATCTGCAGCCAGCTGGGCATCACGACGAGCAACTGCCACGTCATCCTGCATCGGGCCCGCCTCAAGCTCAGGGCATGCATGGATACCGGATGGGGCCGGCCGGAGGGTGCGTCATGCTGAGTTGCAAGGAAGTGACCGAGGTCTGCTCGGCCGAGATGGAGCGCCCGCTGAAGCTCGGCGAGCAGGTGTCCCTGCGCGCGCATCTGATGATGTGCAGCGGCTGCACGAACTACCGCAAGCAATTGAAGACGATTCGGCAGGTGATGCAGGCGTATGCGGAAGGCAAGGGGAAGGCCCGCGACGCTGTTGCGGGCGATGGTTGACCGCGCGATCCCGCGGACAACGTAGGCAGTGTCGGTCCCCGCCGCCGCAGGTCGTGTCGGGCGCACCGCCATCTCCTGTCGGTCTGGAACAGCGCCTCCATATCGAAGGCATCGTCAGCCTGGCGGTAAGCGACCGGGGATGAACCTACCGAGGCAGGAGTGCACGGCGCATGCCGATGTTCTCGAGGCGGCCCGTCCGCTGGGCCAGCCTCGAGTGGTTCAACCGCCAACCCATCCGGGTGGCTCACAGAAGCCTCGCCGGCGGTGGTGTCGATGCCAGGCGACCTGGTCGCGGGTCGCTTGGCGGCGGCTTGTCGCAGCGGTCCACGCTTCTATCGGACTTCCCGCCCGGACTTCAGCGTCCAGCCGAGCGGGTGGCGCTCGGAGCAGGCGTCGAAACCAGGTTCGGCGGCCCGGCACAGCACCTCTTCTACTGACTTGATCCGGTAGTACGAGTCGACCTTGCGATAGTCGTCGATGCGTACGCGAACGATGTCTCCAACACGGAGATTGAGGCTCTTGGAGGTTCGGGCATTGAACACTGCGGGGAAGCGCACGCTGCGCGACGAGTAGGTCGACACCCACTGTTCTTCGCCTCTGAACCGCTCGATCCGAGGCCAAGCTCGCCGGCCTGAAGGCGATGCGCAAGGCGCTGACAGGGCTGCTGCGCCGGTGCGATGCCGGGGCGAGGGAGAGCGGTTGCCCGATCATCCAGGCGCTGGCGGCGGACTGATGTTTCGGCGGCAGGTGCGCAGCGAATCAGTGAGTGGGCGAGTCAGCGAGTCAGTGAGTCGGCGAATCAGTGAATCGGTGAGCCGGCGAGTCGATCAAGCCCCGGCTTGCCACCGCTTTCGAACATCGGCGATGAAGCCGGTTCGATCGTTGCGCATGGTCTTGACCACCGAGGGCGGTGCGTCGGTGACCTCGTGCCGGGCGGACCAGATCACCAGCTCGACGAGCACGGGCGCGAGATCGATGCCCTTGGCCGTGAGCCGATAGACGAAGCTGCGCGCATCTGCCGGATCGCGCTGCTTGCGGACGATGGCGGCGGCCTCGAGCCTTCGCAAGCGGTCGGCGAGGATGTTCGAGGCGATCCCTTCGCCGCCCTCCAGGAAGTCCTTGTAGGTCCGGCGTTCCTTGAACATCAGGTCACGCACGATCAGCAGTGACCAGGCATCCCCCAGCAACTCGAGCGCGATGCTGATGGGGCAGCCGGATCGCTGGTCTCGGGCCGTCGGAGCAGTCATGTCGGATCGTCGCATTCTGGCATAGGCTTGCACATTGCAAGTGAAATGCGATACTGCCGCATCGCCGGAAGCAGCGGTCGATTCGCGAGCGCGAAGCCGGTCCCCGGCGGCAGCAGGCAGTGCAACACGCAACACGCTGCAGGAGGATGCATCCATGCGAAGGTCCTACTGGCTCGCCGTACTCGCCTACGTGCTGCCGACGTTCCCGCTCGGCTACTTCTGGCATCTGGTGACGTTTGCGGATCGCTACCACCAGCTCGCCATGTATCGCGACGAGGTGATCATTCCGCTCGGCTTGACCTCGATGCTCGTCCAGGCCCTGCTCTTTGCCTGGGCGTACCCGCGCTTGTTCGCCGCCTACCGCGACCGGTGGCTGCGCGGCAGCCTGGCCTTCGGCCTCTTCTTCGGGTTGCTCGCCTGGTCGTTCGCCGTGCTGCCGGTCGCGGCCAAGTACCGGATGAGCTCGGTGACTGACTTCATGCTGCTCGAAACGGCGTTCACCTTCGTCCAGTTCCTCATCGTCTCGCCGCTGGTCGCGCTGGCCTATGGCGCTGCCGGCCGCCGCGCGCCCGGCGCCGCGACGGCCTGAAGGCGCGGCGTGCCCTACGACCCCCAACTCGCCGCACAGATGAGGTCCGCGCTCGCTTCGCGCAAGGGGATCGTCGAGAAGAAGATGTTCGGCGGGTATTGCTGGATGCTGAACGGCAACATGCTGTGCGGTGTCGAGGTCGGCCGATTCATGTTTCGCGTCGGACCGACCCTGGAGCCGGCTGCCCTCGCCCGGCCCGGTGCCAGCCCGATGGACATCACCGGCAGGCCGATGCGCGGCTTCGTCTGGGTGTCGGCGCCGAACGCGCTGGGCGCCGACCTCGATCGGTGGATCGACCTCGCTTCCGAGTACGTCGGCGCGCTGCCGTCGAAGTAGCAAAGCGACGGCGACGCTGAAGGCAGCGCGCGCCCGTTCGGCGGGAACGCGCAGGCTCTCCATATGAGCACAAACCGGTGACGGTTCCGTGAGGACATGGCCGAGGCAGAGCCCAAGACTGCCTGGCGCGTTGCAGTCCGCAGCGCGGGCACTGCCTCAATCGACCCACGGAGCCTCACGATGAACCCATCCCGACGTCATACATTCAAGATCCTCGGCCTGGTGCTGGCCCTCGGCGGCCCCACGCTGCCGGCGGCGGCGCATGGCCACGACGAAGACGAGGACGGCACCCGTGCCGGCCACGTCTTCACGAGCACCAACGCGGTGGCCGGCAACGAACTGCTGGTCTATGCGGCGCCGCCGAACGGCGCACTCACGCTGCGGGCCCGGCTGGCGACCCAGGGCCAGGGCACGGGCACGGGTCTCGGCAACCAGGGCGCGGTGACGCTGAGCGGCAACGGCCGCTTCCTCTTCGTCGTCAACGCGCTGAGCAACAGCGTCTCCACCTTCGCGATCCGCCGTCACGGCCTGTTGCTGCGCTCGACCGTGGATTCCGGCGGTCAGCGCCCGGTGAGCGTGACCGAGCACGGCGGCATCGTCTACGTGCTCAACGCCGAAGGCGCGGGCAACGTCACGGGCTTCCGCAATGTCGCGGGCATGCTGCAGCCGCTGCCGGGCAGCACGCAGCCGCTGTCCGCGGCGGGTGGCACCGGGCCGGCCCAGGTGGGGTTCAGCCCCGACGGCGACGTGCTGCTCGTCACCGAGAAGGCCACCAACAAGCTCACCAGCTACCGCGTGCGCCATGGCGGCCGCATCGGCGCGCCGGTGGTCACCGCCTCGGCAGGCGCGACGCCGTTCGGCTTCGCGTTCGATCGCCGCGGCCATGCGCTGGTGTCCGAAGCCTTCGGCGGCGCGGCCAACGCCAGCGCGGTGTCGTCCTATGGCTTCGAGGATTGGGCGCCGGCCAGGCCGATGCTGATCAGCACCAGCGTCGGCACGACGCAGACGGCCGCCTGCTGGGTCGTGGTGACGCCCGACGGCCGCCACGCCTATGTGACGAACACCGGCAGCGGCACGATCAGCAGCTACAGCGTGCGCAAGTCCGGCCAGATCGCGCTGGCACAAGCCGTCGCGGCAACGTCTGGCGCCGGCCCCATCGATGCGGCGATCTCGGCCGACGGGCGCGGCCTGTTCGTGCTCAATGCGGGCGGCAACAGCATCACGTCGTTCGCTATCGCCCGGGACGGCTCGCTCACCGCCACGGGCGCCGCGAGCGGCTTGCCCGCGGGCTCGAACGGCCTCGCGGCCAACTGAGCGCCGGCG
The DNA here is from genome assembly GCA_016223165.1 of Burkholderiales bacterium. Lineage (GTDB taxonomy): Bacteria > Pseudomonadota > Gammaproteobacteria > Burkholderiales > Burkholderiaceae_C > Rubrivivax. The sequence continues at coordinate 130,396 of JACRPO010000008.1, read as the reverse complement.
CAGGCGGCGGCCCGGCCGCGCGCAGCATCCAGCGCGCGCAGCGCCGGGCCGGGCCGGGCCGCCGCCTTCAGGTGGCTTGCGGCAGCAGAAACTCGAAGCGCGTGCCACGCGCCAGCTCGGAGTGCACGCGCACGACGCTGCCATGCAGTTCCAGGATGCGCTTGACGATGGCCAGGCCGAGCCCCGAGCTGGTCGCGGCGGCGTTCTCGTCGGCGTCGGTGGCGCGCCAGTAGCGCTCGAAGATGTGAGGCAGGTGTTCGGTTCGAATGCCGCGGCCGGTGTCGCTGACGCTGATCTGCATGAACGCGCCGTGGTCCTCGATGGCCAGCATCACCGTGCCGCCCGATGCGGTGCAGCGCAAGGCGTTGTCGATCAGGTTCTGCAGCACGCGCTCGATCATCGCGATGTCGGCAAGCACCTTGGCCTGCATGTGGCTGCCGGCGGCGAGGCTGAGCGACACGCCGCGCTGCTGCGCCGCGAGGCGGTAGTTCTGCACCACGTCCTGCAGCAGCTCGGCCAGGCAGAAGACCTCCTGCTTCGGTTCGACCCGGCCGGCGTCGAGCTTGGACAGCTCGAACAGATCGGTGATGCGCTTGCCCAGCAGCTCGACGTGGCGCAGCGCCGTGCGCAGGTGCGTCGCGCGCGCCTGCGCGTCGAGGGCCTCGCCACGAACCAGCACCGTCTCCACATAACCCTGGATGCTGGACAGGGGCGTGCGCAGGTCGTGCGAGATGTTGCTCACCAGCTCGCGCCGCTGGCGGTCGGCATCTTCGAGCCGCTGGAACTGCTGGGCGATGCGTTGCTGCATCGCATGCACCGCCCGCCGCAGCACACCGATCTCATCGCCGGGCTCGCTGCGCGCCTGCGCATCGCCATCGTCGCGGAAGGACTCGAGCTCCCCGGTCAGCTGGCGCAGCGGGCGGGTCAGCTGTCGCCACGCGAGCCACAACACGGCCGCCGCCAGCAGCGTGGACAGCGCCGCACCGATGGCCATGGCCCGCAAGGCGTCGGAGTTCGCCAGGCTGGCCGACATGCTCTGCGCCATGCGGCCGTTGAGCACGATGTACAGATAGCCCATGCCCCCGCCCGGTGGCGATACGGCCGCCACCGAGAACGTATTCGCGCGCCCGGTGTCGCGCGGGTCGGTGCCCAGCACGGGCAGGAGCACGGTGGCGTCGTTCGTCGCGCGCAGCAGCCGCCGCACGGGCACCAGGTCGACCTGCGCACCCACCGGGTCCGGCCCCTGCAGGCCCTCGAGTGCATGGTCGAGGACACGCCCGTTCGCGTCCAGCAGATAGACCTCCACCGCCGGGTTGATCATCATCACGTGCAGCGCCAGCTCCTTCATGCGCGCGCGGTCGGGGCGGCCGTCGGCGCCGATCAGCCCCGGCGGCTGGTGGTCGACGACGTAGCGTGCCAGCCCGAGGTTCATGCGCTGGCCGGCCTCGAGCGCGGTCTGCGCGCTGTAGTGCTGCAGCAGCACGTACATCGCCGCGCCCAGCCCCAGCAGCAGCGGCGCGGCCACCAGCGCCGCGCGCACGTGCAGGCGCCGCCAGACGGAGGGCGCCGCCTTCGCGGGCACGCGCTTCATGCGGCCACCTCGAAGCGATAGCCCACGCCCCACACGGTGTGGATGAACGCCGCCTCCTCGCGCTCGTCGCCCAGCTTGCTGCGAAGGCGGTTGATGTGGCTGTTGACGGTGTGGTCGTAGCCGTCGTGGCCATGCCCCCAGACATCGGCCAGCAGCTCGGTGCGCGTGAACACGCGGCCCGGGTGCTGCACGAAGTGCCACAGCAGGTCGAACTCGCGCGGCGTCAGCACGATCTCGGCGCCGGCCAGCCAGGCGCGGCGCTGCACCCGGTCCACCCGCAGGTGGCCCTGTTCGATCGACGAAGGCCGCTCGGCGGCGGCCTCCGCGGCGCGGGCGGCGCTCACGCCGGCACGGCGCAGCAGCGCCTTCACGCGCGCCTGCAGCTCCAGCACGCTGAAAGGCTTGACCAGGTAGTCGTCTGCGCCCAGTTCCAGGCCGAGCACGCGGTCGAGTTCACCGCTGCGTGCCGTGAGCATCAGGATGGGCACGTGCGAAGTCTGCGCGCGCACCTCGCGGCACAGATCGAGGCCGTTCAGGCCCGGCAGGCGGATGTCCAGCACGATGGCGTCCCAGGGCCGGCGCAGGGCCAGCTGCAGGCCGCCCGGGCCGTCATTGGCCAGCGTGATGTTGGCCGGCAGGTCCGAAAGGTGCAACGCGATCAGTTCGGCGATGTCGCGCTCGTCCTCGATGACGAGGATGTCGCGCGTGGCATGGCCTGTCGTCCCCACCATGGTTCGAAATCCGGTTGCCGAATGGACGCTCGCGGCATGATGCCGCAACCGTCCGTTCGTTTGGCGAGGTCCCATCCTGACCGCGTCGCGCGGCCAAGTCCTCACCGAATCATCACGGGCCTTTCGCCAGGCGCGCGGTCAGGGCGCGGTCAGCGCGCGGTCAGGCCTGCAGCGTGCCGCGGCGTTGCTGCCAGGCGCTCGGGCTCTGTCCCAGGCGCTGCGAGAAGACGCGGCCGAGCGCGCTGGCGTTGGCGTAGCCCACCTCCACTGCGACGTGCTTCACCGGCAGCCCGCGGCGCAACATCGCTCGCGCCAGCCCGAGCCGCCAACCGATCAGGTATTCGCCGGGCGGCACGCCGACGAGCTGCGCGAAGTGCGCCGCGAAACGCGCGCGTGACATGCCGGCCTCGGCGGCCATCGACTGCAGCGTCCAGGCGCGCGCGGGTTCGGCATGCACGGCGCTGAGTGCCTTGTGCAGCCGCGGGTCGGCCAGGCCCGCCATCAGGCCGCCATCGACCAGGCGCTGCTCGATCGCGTAGCGCAGCACCTGGATCATGAGCACCTCGGTCAGGCGGTTCGCCACCGCGTCATGGCCGCAGCGCTGGCCGAAGGCCTCGCCGAACAGCAGCTGCTGCGTGAGCTCCAGGCCCGGCAGGCGGGCCAGCGGCACGAGCAACCGGACGGGCAGGGCGCGCAGCAAGGGGTTCTCGTCGCCGACGCCGAACTCGACCGCGGCGCACACCAGCTCGGCGCCCTGCTTCGGGTCGGCGTCCAGTCGGTGCGCCGCCGGCCGGGGGAAGAAGAGCACGCTCGGCTCGTCGAGCACGGAGCGCCGCCCCTGGGCATCGGTGACGCCGAGGCGGCCGTGCCGCAACAGGTGCAGATGGCCCACGCCGTGCTCGGCGTCGAAGGCGGCCGCACCGCAAAGCGCGCCGCTGTGAAAGACCCGCGCGCTCAGCTCGAATCGCTGCAGCAGGGCGGATAGGCGGTCCGACATGAGACGAATCGTATATCAACGGAGACGAATGGCGGCCTAACGTCTCGCGTGGCCCGTAGACTGGAGCGTCACTCAGGAGAGCCGTGATGCTGATGCCCCGCCAACCCGTGCCCGCGCTGCGTGTCCCGACGCTAGCCCATGGCGCTTTCTCGCTGGCCGAGGATGCCGCGCCGAACTTCACCCTCGTCGTGTTTTACCGGGGCCTGCACTGCCCGATCTGCCTGAAGTACCTGCTGGAACTGGGCCGGCTGCAGCCCGAGTTCGACAAGCGCGGCGTGAAGGTGATCGCCGTGTCCGGCGATGGCCGCGAGCGCGCCCAGGCGTTGGCCGAAAAGCTGAAGGCGCCTGACCTGCGCATGGGCTACGACCTCGCGCTGGCGAGCGCGCGCCAGTGGGGCCTGTACGTCAGCACCTCGCGCGGCGTCACCTCGATCGGCGTCGAGGAGCCGGCGCTGTTCTCCGAGCCGGGCGTGTTCATGGTCCGCCCCGACGGCACGCTGTACTACGGCGCTGTGCAGACGATGCCGTTTGCGCGGCCGCACTTCGACGAGTTGCTGGCGGCGATCGACTTCGCGCTGGCGAAGAACTACCCGGCCCGTGGCGAGTACGCCGGCGCCGTATAGCTCGCCGGAGCTGGCGGGACTCAACGGCGCTCGACGGCGCTCGACGGCGCTCGGCTGCTGGCGCAGCGTTCTTCGCGCGTCACCAGCGCAGCACGTGCGGACCGAGCAGGGCGCCGAGCGCGCCCGTGAGGCCTATGCCCAGCGTGTACCAGACGGCGACGAAGGCGGCAGAGACCTCGGGGCACGAGAGCGCATAGCCGAGCGCGCCCACCGCGCCGGCCAACAGCCCCGCCGCGAAGCCCGCCGCGCGCGGCCGCGTCGGCGCCAGGCCGCGCACGGCCCACAGCACGGCGGCCAGCGCCGGCAGCGAAAGCGCCAGGATGCTGCGCGGGCAGGTGCGCCAGGAATACCCGAGCAGGACCACCCAGCGATCGCCGCTCGGCGCCGCCATCAGCACAAGGAGCCCGAGCAACCCCATCACCCCGATCACTGCCGGCACCGCCAGGCGTGGCACCTGCAAACGTGCGACAGGCCGCGCCAGCCGGGCGGTCAACCAACCCGCCGCCGCCGCCAGCGTGCCCGCGTACGCGAGCTTCATCCACGGCACCGGCGTCGCGTACATCGATGCGGGGATCGGCCCGAACAGGGTGAGGGCGAGCAGGGCGCTCAGCGCCAGGCCCAGGGCCGCGGCGGGCCACAGGCGGCGTGCCGCCACCGCGCGCGGCGCCGGGCCGGCGCCACGGGCCAGCAGTTCGATGAGCGCGTCCGTCTTCATGTGGCGCCTGCCACCTTCACCAGCAGCGCCAGGCGCTTCAAGCCCCGGTGCACCTGCACCTTGATCGCCGACTCAGAGGCTCCCGTGCGCGCCGACGCCTCCGCCACCGACAAACCCTCCACCTTGGTCAGCACGATCGCCCGGCGTTGCGCTTCGGGCAGTTCGCTCAAAAGCTTGGAGAGATCGCGCCGGGCCGAGCCATGCTCGGGGGCGGCGGCCAACGCCGTTTCGTCGACATCGTCGAGCGCATCGTGCAGGGCGTCGCGACGGCCACGGCGCCGCCACAGATCGACCAGCTTGTGCCGCGCGATCGCCAGCACCCAGGCGCTCACGGGCACGGCCGGGTCGTAGGTGCCACGCTGCAGGTGCAGCGCGAGCAGGGTTTCCTGCACCAAATCCTCCACCTCGTCCGGCAGGCTCTGCATGCGGCGGCGCAAGTAGCCGCGCAGGCGGTGGCCGATGCGGGTCAGTGCCTGGGCGTAGGCCGCTTCGTCCCCCGACTGGGCGCGCATCCAGAGCGGCTTCAGGCCGGACTCGAAGTCGTCCCGGGTGGCGTCGTCAGGCATTTCGTCGGGGTGGGCGAACTGGTTACAGCGCGAAGCCGCGAAGGGCGCGGCCGCGCATTCTGCCCGTGGTGTAACCACGGGCCGCGGCGTGGCGAATAGAACCCGAGTGCCTTGCCGTCACCAGGAGTTGTTGCGCCCATGCACGCCACCTTGCCGCTGCTCGCGGCCACCGACTTCCCGCCGATCCGCCGCCGCAAGCTCGAGACGCTGCAGGTCAACCTCGGCTACAGGTGCAACCAGAGTTGCCTGCATTGCCATGTCGCCGCGGGGCCGAACCGCACCGAGATGATGGATGCCGAGCTCGCGGCGCTGGTGCTGCGCGTGCTTGCCGCGCGCCGCATCGCCACGCTGGACCTGACCGGCGGCGCGCCGGAGCTGAACCCGCACTTCCGCTCGCTGGTGCAAGGGGCGCGTGCGCTGGGCGTCAGGGTCATCGACCGCTGCAACCTGACGATCCTCTCCGAGCCCGGCCAGGAAGGCCTGGCCGAGTTCCTGGCCGCCGAGGGTGTCGAGGTGACCGCGTCGCTGCCTTGTTATTCGCCCGCCAATGTCGACCGCCAGCGTGGCGAAGGCGTCTTCGAGCGCAGCATCGCCGGGCTGCGACAACTCAATGCACTCGGTTACGGGCAAGGGCGAAAAGAAGGCGCAGACGGCGGAGACGGCGAGGGCAGCAGCCTGGTGCTCAACCTCGTCTACAACCCGCAAGGCGCGTCGCTGCCGCCGCCGCAGGGCGCGCTCGAAGCCGACTACAAGCGCGAGCTGCTGGCGCACTTCGGTATCCGCTTCGACCACTTGTTCGCGCTCACCAACATGCCGATCCAGCGCTTCGGCAGCACGCTGGTCAGCAAGGGCGGCTTCGCCAGCTACATGCGGCTGCTGCGCGGCGCGTATCGGGCCGACAACCTCGACACGGTGATGTGCCGCAGCCTGGTCAGCGTCGACTACCAGGGCGATCTCTACGACTGCGACTTCAACCAGATGTTGGGCCTGCGCGCGCGTCTCGGCGGCGCGCCGCGGCCGCACCTGCGCGACCTGCTGGCGCACGACCCGGCAGGCGTTGACATCCGCATCGCCGACCACTGCTACGGCTGCACCGCCGGCCAGGGCAGCAGCTGCGGCGGCGCGCTCGAAGCCTTTGCCACCGGAGACCCTGCATGAACAGCCCCATTCATCGCCGCGCACTTCATCGCCACGCACTTCATCGTCGAGCCCTGTTGGCCGGCACCGTGGCGCTGGCCGCCGCCTTGCCGGCCTTCGGGCAACAGGCCGCGGCGCTGGCGCCGATCCGCTTCGGCGTCGGCCTGTTCCAGCCCGACCGCGAGAAGAACGACGCCACCTACCGGCCGCTGGCCGAGCATCTGGCAAGACGCCTGAACCGCCCGGTGGAGTTGCGCACCGTGGACAGTTGGGAGGGCCTGGCCAAGTCGCTGGCCAATGGCGAGACCGACATTGCGCTGATGGGCCCCTGGGGCTATGTGCTGGCCAATCACACGGCCGGTGCGCAGGCGGTTTCGGCGATCCTCTACGACGGCAAGCCCGAATATTTCGCGATCATCGTCACCCACCCCGAATCGGGCCTGAACAGCGTGCAGGATCTGCTCGGCGCCAAGGGCAAGGGCCGCCACTTCGCCTTCGGCGACAAGGGCTCGACCTCGGGCTACCTGATCCCGCTGCACTTCTTCATGCAGCAAGGCATCGACCCCGAGAAGCACTTCGCGCGCGTCGTGCACACCAAGCACCAGGCGATCGAAACGCAGGTCACGGCGGGCCAGCTCGATGCCGGCGCCGACTACAACCGCAACCGCAACGGCATGATCGAGCAGGGCCTGATCAAGGCCGAGCGCAGCAGGATCATCTGGCAGTCGCCGCCGCTGCCCAACGATGCCGTGGCGGTGAGCGAGGCCCTGTTCAAGGACAAGGCCTTCGTCGCGCGCCTGCAAGCGGCGCTGGCCGAGGTCGGGCCGCTGCTGGCGGCGCAACCCAAGCTGCTGCCGGCACGCTATGGCGGCTTCGTCGATGCCGACAACGCGTTCTACAAGCCGATCCGCGATGCCGGCCTGGCCACGGGCAAGTTGCTGCCGCGGCAGCAGTGATGCCCCGATGACCCGCCTCGGGCCCTCAGCGCCTCCACCGCCGCCCGCTCGCGCCGCAGCGCGTCACGAGGCGCGCCCATGAGCGCCACCGCTTCGACGCTGCTGCACCCGCTGGCCTGGCCGGGCCGTGCGCGCTTCCTGGGCCTCGTGCTGCTGTACGGCGCGCTGGTGCTGGCCTGCCTGGCCAGCCTCGCCGCTGCGGGCGACCTCTCGCTCGGCCGCAACCCGCTGGCCAACCTGGGCAAGGCGATCGGCGATTTTGCGCACCCGAGTTTCCTCGACGTCTGGTTCGGCGCCGAGGGTCTCGAGTTCCGCAGCGACGACGGCACGCTGCTGCGCGTCGAAGACCGGCGCGCGGTGGAAGCGAGTTTCCTGCAGGCGCTGGCGCGCGCCACCTGGGTGACGTTCCAGATCGCCACGCTCGGCTCGCTGCTGGCGGCGCTGCTGGCCTTGCCGCTCGGGCTGCTGGCCGCGCGCAACCTGAACGCGCCCAGGCTCCTGGCCTGGGCGGCGAAGGCTTTGCTCGACACGGCACGCGCGGTGCACACGCTGGTGTTCGGCCTCGTGCTGGTGGGCATCGTCGGCCTCGGGCCCACGGCGGGCATCCTGGCCATTGCGCTGCACTCGATGGGCACCTACGGCAAGCTCTATGCCGAGAGCATCGAGGCGCTCGACATGGCCAGCGTCGAAGCCGTGCGCGCCACCGGCGCCTCGCCGCCGCAGGTGTTCTTCAACGCCGTCTGGCCGGCGGTGCTGCCGCAGTTCGTCGGCCACCATCTGTACGTGTGGGAGTTCAACATCCGCGACTCGACCATCCTCGGCCTCATCGGCGCCGGTGGCCTGGGCCTGCTGATCTCCGAGGCGGTGAGCCTGTTCCAGTGGAGCCGCCTGGCGACGATCCTGCTGGTGGTGATCGCCATGGTGGTGGTCTTCGACGCGCTGTCGCGCCGCATCCGGCAGGCGCTCTCATGACGGCCGCGATCATCGCCATCGACCAGCTCGTCGTGCAAACCGCGGCGCGCACGCTGCTGCAGGTGCCGCGCCTGCGCATCGAAGCCGGCGAGCGCGTGGCCATCGTCGGCCCCAATGGCGCCGGCAAGTCGACCCTGCTGCGCGTGCTCAACGGTTTCGTGCGGCCGGCCGCGGGGCGCGTGTGCGTGCTGGGGCGGGAACTCACCGCGCCTCTGCGCGCTGCGCCACTGCGCGCGCTGCGTGCCGAGATCGGCCAGGTGCACCAGGGCCTGCACCTGGTGTCGCGGCTGAGCGCACGCGAGAACGTTTTGATCGGCGCGCTGGCGCGCATGCCGGGGTGGCGCGGTTGGGCGCGGCTCTACCCGAGCGCGCTGCGCGCCGAGGCCGACGCCGCGCTCGCGGGCGTGGGCCTGCTCGCGCGCGCCGACGAGCGCGTGGACCGCCTGTCCGGCGGCGAGCGGCAGAAGATCTCGATCGCGCGCCTGCGCCTGCAACACCCGCGCCTGATCCTGGCCGACGAGCCCACGGCCAATCTTGACCCTGCCGCGGCCGAAGAAGCCTGCGGCTGGCTGCGCGCCGCCGCCGATGCGGCGCCGGGCATCACGCTCGTGACCGTGGTGCACCAGCCGGCGCTGCTGCCGCGCCTGGCCGACCGCGTGATCGGCTTGCAGGCCGGCCGCATCGTGCTCGACCGGGCCTGCGACGCGGCCCACTTCGATGACCTGGCCGGCGAGCTCGCGCGCCTGTACGCACCGGCCGCACGGGTCGAGCATTTCGCACCGGCGCCGACGTCGGTGATGCCGTGGCTCGCACCGCTGCCCTCTGCGCACGCAGACCCGCCCTGATGCGCGCCGATGTGTCCACCGCCGAGGCGCCCGGCCGCAGCTGCCCGCTGCACTACCGCTACGACCCGGCGTTGTTCGACAGCGCCGCGCCACCCCATCTGCGCGAGCTCGAGGTGCTCTATGTGGTCGGCGGTCTGTACGGCAATGCCGCCGCGCTGGCGCGTGTGCTGGCGCTGTTTGAGCGCGAACAGGGGCGCAAGCGGCTGATCTTCAACGGCGACTTCCACTGGTTCGACTCCGAGCCGCAGGCCTTCGCGGGCATCCAGCAGCAGGTGCTGGCCTTCGAAGCGACACGCGGCAACGTCGAAACCGAACTCGGCGACGAAAGCGCCGCCGCCGAGGGCGGGGCCGGGTGTGGCTGCGCCTATCCCGACTGGGTGGGCGAGGGCGTGGTCGAACGCTCCAACCGCATTCACGCCCGCCTTCGCACCGCGACCACGCGCGAGCAGCGCTGCCAGCTGGCCACCTTGCCGATGTGGTTACGCGCCGATGTCGGCGGCCTGCGCATCGCCGTCGTGCATGGCGACGCGACGTCGCTCGCCGGCTGGGGCTTCGCCCAGGAGCACCTGGCCGATGCCGCACACCGCGCCGAGGTGCGGCGCTGGCTGGCGCGCGCCAACGTGCACGCCTTCGCCTGCAGCCACACCTGCCTGCCGGTATTCCAGCGCCTGCACACCGACGCGGGCGAGCGCTGGGTGCTCAACAACGGCGCGGCGGGCATGCCCAACTTCCGCGGCGAGCGCAGCGGCCTCGTCACGCGCATCGCTACGCGCGCCTGGCGCGGCCGCGAACGGCGCTTCGGCGTGCATCAGGCGGGCGTGCATCACGAGGCGCTGGCCCTCGAGTGGGATGCCGCGGCTTTCGACGGCGAGTTCCTGCGCCTGTGGCCACCGGGCAGCGACGCGTTTGCTTCGTACTTCGAGCGCATCCAGCGCGGCCCCGACTACACGCCCGCGCAGGCGGTGCGCGACGATATCGAACCCCGAGTGCGCGATGTGGCGCACGCCCGCTGAGCTGCCCGGCGGGCTGCCCGCGGCGCTGCGGCCCACAGATCCACCGGCTGAGATCTGATCTGAACTGAGCGATCGATCGCCGTGCTAGTCTTTCCGACCATGGCGATCGAGCGGCAGCGGCGATGCGACTGAGACTCAGCGGGCTCGCCGCCAGGATCTACCTCGCCTTCCTGGTCACAGCGGTTGTGCCCACGCTCGTCGCAGGCCTGGTCGGGATCCACTTCTCGCTCGAAGCGCTGCGCAAGGAGACCTTGCAGCACCTCGAGCGGGAGGTCGGCAGCCGCGCACAGGGCATGGGGCGTTTCTTCGACCAGCTGGCCAGCGAGTTGCTGTACCTGGCCAGCTCGTCGGCGCTGCACGACGTTGCCAAGGCCCTGGCGCGCGGTCGGCAGGCACTGGAGCCGCAGGTGCGGCAGCGCCTCGAGCGCGACTACGCCGCCTTCGCCCGCGCCTACCCGCACATCTACCAGGTGCGCCTGCTCGGTGCCGACGGGCATGAGGTGGTGCGCGTCGATCGACACGAGTCGCGCCTGTACACCGTGCCGCCGCAAGAGCTGCAGGACAAGTCCGACCGCTACTACGTGCACGAAGGCCTGGAGCACGAGGCCGGCCAGGTCTATGTCTCGCCGCTGGATCTGAATTTCGAGCGCGGGGTGGCCGAGTCACCCGAGCGGCCGGTGATCCGCTTCGCCACGCCGATCGTCGACGCGGCGGGCACCAAGCGCGGCTTGCTCGTCATCAATCTGCATGCCGCCTTCGTCCTCGAACAGATCCAGGAGTTGGCCGGCGCTCGAAGTGGCGTGGCCTACCTGTTCGACCGCTCGGGCTTCTACGTCTCACGCTCGGCCGAAGCCGCGGAGCCGACTTCGTTTCGCATGCAGTCGGTGGAGACGCTGACGCCGGCCATCCCGCGCGAGCACCTCGCGCGCATCATCCAGCGCGAGAAGGGCACGCAGCTGCTCGAGGACGACATCCTCGCCTACGCCCCGATCGGGCCCGGCCAGACCCTGGCCGACCGCGGCGACGGTGCCGTCGGCTGGGCGCTGGCCCTGTCGTTCCCGCGCAAGCGCCTGTTCGAGGCCGTGTTCAACCTCTACCTGCTGTACGGCGTGCTGGCGGTGGCGCTGGTGGGCACCGCGATCGCCGGCTTCCTGCTGTCGCGCCGGCTGCTCGGGCCGCTGGAGCTGCTCAGCCGCGAGACCGGGGAGATCGCCGAGGGGCACTTCGCGCATCGCATCGAGATCCGCGGCCGTGACGAGATCGCCGACCTCGGCCGCCGCTTCAACGCCATGGCCACGAAGCTCGAGCAGACCTACCGCGCACTCGAAGACCGCCGGGGCGAACTGGAACGCGAGGTGCAAGTGCGCACCGCCGCGCTCGAGCGCGAGCAGCAGGAGCGGCGCGAGCTCGACCGCCAGATGTTCCAGGTCGAGAAGATGACGACGCTGGGCGAAATCGCGATGGGCCTGGCGCACGAGATCGGCAACCCGCTGGCCGGCATGAAGGCGGTGACGCAGATGCTGCTCGAGGAGGCGCCTTCGCAGCGAGATCGCGAGTACCTGCAACGCATCCTCGCCGAGGTCAACCGGCTGAGCGAGTTCCTGCACACCTTCCACGGCTTCAGCGCGCCGCAGGATTTCCAGCCCGTGGCCTGCCGGCTCGCACAGGTGCTGGACGACGTGCTGCTGTGGACGCGCAAGGAGGCGCGATCACGCGGCGTGACGATCGGCTTTTCGTCCTGCGCGCAGGGCATGCCGGGCGCACCTGGCATGCCTGCCCTGTGGGCCGACCCGAACCGGCTCAAGCAGGTGCTGCTCAACCTGGTCATCAACGCCATCCACGCGATGCCCGACGGCGGGCGCATCGAGATCGGCATGTGCGCCGGCCGCGCCAATGCCGGCGATCTCGAAGGCGCGGTGCCGAGGATGCGCTTCTGCGTGCGCGACACCGGCGTCGGCATCGCCGGCGATGTGCTGCCCCGCATCTTCGATCCGTTCTACACGACACGCGCCGACGGCTCGGGCCTGGGGCTGGCGGTGGTGAAGAAGATCGCGCAACAGCACGGCGCCGACATCACTGTGGAGTCCGGTGCCGGGCGGGGAACTTGCTTCACGCTCGTCTGGCCCATCGCCCCGGGCGAGGAACTTGAGAGCCTGCGCGCCGCGGCGCGCCAGGCCGCCTGTGTGGAACTGGCCCGTCATGGCTGAACAAATCCTCGTCGTCGAAGACGACACCACCATCCGCCTCACGCTGCGCGACGTGCTCGGCAAGCAGGGCTACCGCGTCGACCTGGCCGAAGACGGCGCCGGCGGCCTGGAGCGCTTTCGCGCCAACAGCTACGCGCTGGTCATGCTCGACCTGCGCCTGCCCGACATGCACGGCCTCGAGGTGCTGCGCGCGATGCGCGAGTCCGACGCCGAGGCCATGGTCGTGGTGATGACGGCCTACCCCGAGGTGCGCACCGCGGTCGATTGCGTCAAGGCCGGTGCCTACGACTACTTCAACAAGCCCTTCGAGCTCGACGACCTGAAGGAGGTCGTGCGGCGCGCGCTCGAGACGCGCCGCCTGCGCCTGGAGGTCGAGCGGCTGCGCGTCGCGGCGCCGCAGGCCGGCCCGGTGGAGGGGATGATCGGCTCCAGCCCGGCCTTCCTGGCGATGGTGGAGGTGACACGCCGCATCGCCGCCGCGCCGCGCGTGCCGGTGCTGATCCGTGGCGAATCCGGCACCGGCAAGGAGCGTGTCGCGCAGGCCATCCACAAGCTCTCGCCGCGCGCCGCGGGCCCGTGGGTGACGCTGAACTGCTCGGCGCTAGCCGAGGGCCTGCTCGAATCCGAGATGTTCGGCCACGAACGCGGCGCCTTCACCGACGCCAAGACCGCCAAGCGCGGCCTGCTCGAACTCGCCGACGGCGGCACGCTGTTTCTCGACGAGATCGGCGATCTCTCGCTGGCGCTGCAGCCCAAGCTGCTGCGCGCGCTCGAAACGCAGACGTTCCGCCGCGTCGGCGGCCAGAAGGAACTGAAGGTCGACGTGCGCTTCGTCGCCGCCACCAACCGCGACCTCGAGGCCATGGTCAAGGCCGGCAGCTTCCGCGAAGACCTGTACTACCGCCTCAACGTCGGCAGCATCGACGTGCCGCCGCTGCGTGCGCGCCCGGACGACATGCTGCCGCTGGCGCGGCACTTCCTGGCCGAGGCCGGCACGATGATGGGCATCCACGATCCGCGCCTGGAGCCCGAGGCAGCGCCGCTGCTCGAGCACTACGCCTGGCCGGGCAATGTGCGCGAACTGCGCAACGTGATGGAGCGCGCGCTGATCCTCTCCGGCGGCACGCCGGTGGCGCCGCAGCATCTGCCGCGCGAGGTGGTGGCCGCGACCAGCCGGCGCGACGCGCCGGCCGACGCCGACGGGCTGACGCTGCAGCCGCTGGCTGAGATCGAGAAGCGCCACATCCGGCGCGCACTCGAACATTGCCGCGGCAACAAGACGCGCGCGGCCAAGCTGCTGGGAATCACGCGGCTGACCTTGCGCACCAAGGTCGCTGCCTACGGCTGGAGCGAATTCCTCGAACAGCCTGAGGGCGACGACCGCTAAGTTTCTGTCCGCGCGGTCAGTTCCTGACCGCCTGATGGCTTGATACGCCCTTGCGTTCGGTGGCATAAGAAGGCGATTTGCTGGGCTGCGCGCGGTGCTTGGGCGCCGGGGGGGGGCGCGCGCCGAGGCCGTGGCGCGCCGAGGCCGCCGGGTGGTCGGCTCTGCTCGTGTCCTCTTTCGGCCGCCCGGCTCGCAAGCTCGAGGGCGCCCGAATGCCCCCTTTACCTCGCTGAGCCGACCACCCGGCGTCCTCGGCGGGCACCAGGGTTTGCATTCGACGAGCGCGTGCCACCGCGGGTGCCGGATCGGGCCGATGGGGCGCCCTGCACAGCGAGGTAAAGGGGGCATTCGGGGGCCCTGCGAGCTTGCGAGCCGGGCCGCCGAAAGAGGACACGAGCGGTGCAGGGCGCCCCGTCGGCCCGATCCCGCCACCGCACGTCGCAGTGCGATCCGATCAGACCTGACTTCCGGCGGGTCGATCTCGAATGGGTATGACCCACCCGCCTCGCGTGGGGCATGCCCCAGCGCCGCCGCGCATAGCGCTCGCGCGCATCTGGCACGGTTGCTGCAAATGCATGCCCTGGCGCGCCGCGGGCGCGGCGCCGCCGGCCATTCATTTCACTGCAGGAGCGGCGCTTGCACAGCAGCGCGACCACGCCATCGGCGCACCGGGCTCTGACGGGGACCTACAAAGGCGTCCTCAAGATCTCGGTGATGCTGGCCGCGACCTACCTGGTGGCCATGGCGTTGACGGCATGGTTGCCGGCGGCCGACTATCGCTCGCTGTTCGGTTTCTCCAACCGCACCGCGGTGTGGGTGGTCGCCGAGCTGCACCTGATGTTCGCCGCCTTCGTGCTCGGCGTGCCCATCTTCGCCTTCATCACCGAAATCATCGGCGTGGCGACGAAGCAGCGGCGCTACGACGAGCTCGCGCGCGAGTTCACCAAGCTGCTGGCGATGGCCTACACGCTGACCGCGGTGCTCGGCTGCGTGCTGCTGGTGCTGTTCATCGTGCTGTACCCGAAGCTCACGGGCTACCTGTCGGGCCTGTTCAAGCCGACCTGGCTGCTCTACATCGTGCTCATCTTCGGCGAGGTCGTCGTCGCCACCCTGTACTGGTTCAGCTGGGATCTGCTGCAGGGCCGGCGCAAGAAGTGGCACCTGCTGCTCGGCGGGCTCGTCAACCTGTGGGGCACGGCCCTGCTGTTCGTGGCCGACGCGTGGGTCACTTTCATGATGAGCCCGAACGGCATCGACGACGCCAACCGGCTCACGAGCCTGTGGGCGGCGATCAACAACCACACCTGGATGCCGATCAACATCCACCGCCTGCTCGCCAACGTGGCCTTCGGTGGCGCGATCGTGGCGGCCTACGCGGCGTATCGCTTCCTCGACGCCAAGACAGACGAAGAGCGCGCGCGCTTCGACTGGATGGGCTACGTCGGCTCGTTCATCGCCATCGCCGCCTTCATCCCGCTGCCGTTTGCCGGCTACTGGCTCGGGCGCGAGATCTACCAGTTCTCCGAGCAGATGGGCGTGTCGATGATGGGTGGCAGCTTCGCCTGGCTGTGGATCCTGCAGGCGATGCTGATCGGCTCGCTGTTCCTGGCCTCGAACTTCTACCTCTGGCTGGGCATGGGGCGCATCCCGGGCGGCGAGCGCTACACGCGCTTCCAGATCGGCATGATGATCGTGCTCACGCTCGGCTTCATCGTCTGGGCCACGCCGCGTTCGATCATGGCCACGGGCATGGAGATGGCGCGCATGGGCGGCTCGCATCACCCCTTCCTTGGCCTGTTCGGCGTGATGGCGGCGAAGAACACGGCGGTGAACCTGATGATCCTCACCACCTTCTTCTCGTTCATGCTGTACCGGCGCGGCAACCGCATCCCGGTCGTGCGCTGGGCCGGCGCCGGCAAGGCGGTGCAGGCGCTGGCCATCGCCGCCGCGGCGGCGGTGGTGCTGGGCTACGGCGTCTACAGCTACTTCGTGCCCTCGATCACGCGCATCGGCTTCTCGGTCTATCAGGTGGCGGCGGTGCTGGGTGCGATGGCGGTGTTCGTCGCCATCGACATCGCGCTGCTCAGGGGCGCGCGCGAGATCGGTGCCATCCGCTGGGGGCAGATTCCGGCACGCGCGCAGTACGCGCTGTTCTTCCTCGCGGTGGCCTTCACCTGGCTGATGGGCCTGATGGGCTACATCCGCTCGGGCATCCGCCAGTACTGGCACGTCTACGGCCGCATCGCCGACGAGAGTGCCAACGCCTACACGATGAAGCATGGCGACGCGACGATCATCGTCTCGGTCATCGTGGTCATCTTCTTCCTGCTCGTCTCGGTGGTGTTCGCGCTTGCCGCGCGCCATGACCGGGTGCGCGAAGCGACGTTGGCCGCATGAGCACGTTCTTCAAGGTCTTCGCCTTCGTCGTTGCGACGGTGAGCGTGTACGCCTACGTCGGCCAGCTCGTGCCGCAGTTCGAGGAGCACCCGCCGAAGAAGAAGGTGATCACCGCCGATACGCCGAGTGACGAACTCGTCGCCTCCGGCCAGGAGCTGTTGCGCGGCAAGGGCGGCTGCCTGGTCTGCCACAAGGACCAGGAGCAGGGCAACGTGCGCGGCCCCGATCTGCGCCAGGCGGCGGCCAAGGCCGCCACGCGCAAGCCGGGCACCGGGGCCGAGGCCTACCTGATCGAATCGCTGCTCGAACCCGAGGCCTATCTGGTCGAGGGTTATCCGAAGATGATGCCGCCTTCGATGCGCCCGCCGGCCAATCTGTCGATGGCCGAGGTCAAGGCGGTGGTGGCGTACCTGCAGTCGCTCGGCGGTGCCGAGGTCACGGTCAAGGTGCTGGCGGCCGATGTCGCCGTCGAGCGGGCGGCCGCCGGGCCGGTGCATCGCGGCAAGGCGCTGATGACCGAGCAGGGTTGCCTCGGTTGCCACAAGCTCGAAGGCGCGGGCGGTGTGATCGGCCCCGACCTCAGCGCGGTGGCCGCGCGCATCGAGCCGGCGCGCATCGCGCAGAAGATCGCTGACCCGGCGCTGTGGACGTCGCCAGGCTTCCAGGCCGGCCTGATGCCGGCGCGACCCGACCTCGCCGAGGGCGACCGGCAAGAGATCGCCGCCTACCTCGCGGGC
This sequence comes from Burkholderiales bacterium, assembly GCA_016223165.1. GTDB lineage: Bacteria > Pseudomonadota > Gammaproteobacteria > Burkholderiales > Burkholderiaceae_C > Rubrivivax. The sequence continues at coordinate 113,522 of JACRPO010000008.1, read as the reverse complement.
CTGGCCGGCAAGACCTACAGCCCCACCGGCGCGACGTCGCCCTGGTCGCACGAAGGGGTGCGGCTGGGCATAGTGATCGCCGTCTTCAACATCGCGATGCTGCTCGTGCTGGCTTGGGCACGCCGGCGCGAAGCGCGTGATGTGGCGCGTGACGCGGCGCGTGCAGCGGCGGGTGGAGCGGCCTGATGCAACGCCACACCTTCACCCTCGCGCTGGCGCTGTGGCTGGCGATCCTGGCCGGCCTGAAGCTGCTCGTGCAGCCGCCGATGCCGGCCAGCGTGCTGATGATCTACATGGTGCTGTCCACGCTGGGCATCGGTGTCTATGTCGCCGCCAACGAGGCGCGCTGGCGCGACTTCCTCGCGCCGCTGCAGGCGGTGTTCGACGGCCGCGCGCCGCGGCTGGTGCAGGCGCTGGTGCTGGCCGGGCTGCCGCTGCTCGTGGGTTACGGCACCTGGCAGCGCACGGCGCCGAGCTGGGACGCGCCGTTCGAGCCGCGTGTGGTGCACCCCGAGCCGCCATCGAGTTTCAGCGCGCATGGCAAACGCATCGACACCGTGGCGCTGAAGAACCCGCTGCGCACCGGCGACGCCGCCGCGCTGGCCCGGCACATCGCCGAGGGCAAGACCATCTACTACCGCAACTGCTTCTACTGCCACGGCGACGCGCTCGCCGGCGACGGTCATTTCGCGGGTGCCTTCACGCCGCTGCCGGCCAACTTCCGCGATGTCGGCACGATCGGCATGCTGCAGGAGTCCTACGTCTACTGGCGCATCGCCACCGGCGGGCCGGGGCTGCCCAAGGGCGCGACGCCGTGGCTCTCGGCAATGCCGGTGTGGCAACACATGCTCAGCGAAGAGGAGATCTGGAAGGTCGTGCTCTACATCTACGAGGGCTCGGGCGCGACGCCGCGCACCTGGGACGAAGAGGTCAAGCATGATCACCACAAGTAGGCCGCCTCGCCTGCTGCGAGCCACCGCGCTGCGAACGGCCCTCGGCCTGCTCATCGCCGCCGCGCCGCTGCTGGCGGCCGGCGCGCCGGCCGTGAAGATGGAGCCGGTGCCGCCCACCCCGGTGGCGGCCGACCTCGCGGCCGGCAAGGCGCTCTACCAGCGCTGGTGCACGCAGTGCCACGGCAACGAAGGCAAGGGCGACGGCCCGGCGGCCGACTTCGTCTATCCGCGCCCGCGCGATTTCACGCTCGCGATCTACAAGGTGCGGCGCACGCCCTCGGGCGCACTGCCGACCGACCACGACCTCTTCAACATCATCAGCGAGGGCCTGCCCGGCACCTCGATGCCGGCGTGGAAGCGCTTCATCCCCGAGGCCGAGCGCTGGCAGCTCGCGCACTACGTCAAGACCTTCGATTCGCTCGGCCTGTTCAAGGACGAGGCGCCGAAGGAGCAGGTGGCGATCGACAAGCCGCCCGAGGTCACCGCGCAGCTCATTGCACGCGGCAAGCAGCTCTACCAGGACAAGAAGTGCTGGCAGTGCCACGGCGCCCAGGGCCGCGGCGACGGGCCTTCGGCCACGGGGCAGAAAGACGAGTGGGGGCAGGCGATCCGGCCGGTGAATTTCACCAAGGCCTGGCGCTTTCGCGGCGGCGACCGCATCGAGGACATCTACCGCACCTTCACCACCGGCTTCAACGGCACGCCGATGCCTTCGTTCGTCGATGCGATCCCCGCGGCGGAAGATCGCTGGGCGCTGGCGGGCTACGTCAAGAGCCTCGCGCGCCCGCTGAAGACGGGCCAGGTGCTGCGCGCCGCCTTCGTCGCCGGCGAGATTCCCGCCGATGCGCAGGCCAAGGCCTGGGAGCAGGCGGAGTTCACCGACTTTCCGCTCGCCGGCCAGGTGATCCGAGAGCCGCGCTGGTTCCAGCCCGTGCACGATGTGATCACTGCGCGCGCGCTGTACAACGAGCGCGAGCTCGCCATCCTGCTCGAATGGGACGACGGCACGCCGAACAAGGGCGAGGGCGGCAAGCCGACGGACCAGGTGGCGCTGCAATTCCCCGCCGCCGCGCTGGAGGGCAGCGAGAAGCCGTACTTCGTGCTCGGCGACGCGCGCAACGCCGTCGATCTGTGGCGCTGGAGTCCGGGCCAGGGGCTGGTTCGCGTGACGGCCCGGGGCGCCGAGCGGCAGTCCCCGCGCGCGGCGGGCGAGGTGCTCGCGCAGGGCCAATACAAGGAAGGCCAGTACCGCGTCATCCTGCGCCGGCCGCTGAAGGGCGGCGACGGCAGTGTGCCCATCGAGCCCGGCGCTTTCGTGCCCGTCGCCTTCCAGCTCTGGGACGGCGACAACGGCGAGGAGGGCATGAAGATGGCGCTGTCCACCTGGTACCACGTGCTCGCGCAGCCGGCGACACCGATGACGGCCTACCTGTGGCCCGCAGGGCTGGCGCTGCTCACGCTTGCCGGCGAGTTCTGGCTGCTGCGCCGGCGGCGCCGCACCGAGCGCCGCGACCTGGCCAAGCCATCGGAAGAGGGCGGAGGCGCCGCTCGCGCGCCGCAGCCATCAGACCCTGGGACAACCTGACCATGTACCACTCGATCTACCTGCCGCTGGACAACTCTGCCCACTCGCTGCGCGGCGTGGATATCGCCATCGAGCTGGCCCGTGCCACCGGCGCCACGCTCACCGGCAGCCATGTCTACGCGGCCAAGCTGCACGACCGGCGCTTCCGCCAGATGGAGGGCGGCCTGCCCGAGCCCTACCAGAAGGAGGACAAGCTCGTCGAGCAGCGAGAGATCCACGACGACCTCATCACGCACGGCCTGCAGGTGATCTCCGACTCCTACCTCGATGTCTTCGACGCGCGCTGCGCCGCTGCAAACCTCGTCGGCAAGCGCGTCAACCTGGAGGGCAAGAACTGGCAGCAGCTGGTGGGCGACATCGGCGCGGGCGACTACGACCTCGTGGTGATGGGCGCGCTCGGCCTCGGCGCGGTGGCGTGCACGCAGATCGGCAGCGTCTGCGAGCGCGTGGCGCGGCGCATCACGCGCGACCTGCTCGTGGTGCGCGAGACGGCGCCGCGCGCGGATGAAGATGGCGGCGCCATCGTCGTCGCGCTCGATGGCAGCGCGCAATCGTGGGGCGCGCTGATGACGGCGCTCGAGCTGGCGCCCGTCTTCGGCCGCGCGGTCGAGGCGGTGGCGGTATTCGATCCGCATTTCCACTATGTCGCCTTCAACAGCATCGCCAAGGTGCTCTCGGCGGAAGCGGCCAAGGTGTTCCGCTTCGAAGAGCAGGAGAAGCTGCACGAGGAGATCATCGACTCGGGCCTGGCCAAGATCTACCAGGGCCACCTCGACGTCGCGTTGCGGCTGGCGCGCGAGCGCGGCATCGAGTTGAAGACCACGCTGCTGGCCGGCAAGTCATTCGAGAAGCTGCTGCAGCACATGCGCGAGACGCGGCCCTGGCTGATGGTGCTCGGGCGCATCGGCGTGCATTCCGAGGCCGGCATGGACCTGGGCAGCGCGACCGAGAACCTGCTGCGCCAGGCGAGCTGCAACCTGCTGCTCTCGGCGCGCTGCTTCGAGCCGCCGATCGAACATATCGCCGAGGCCACGATGGCCTGGAGCGACGAGGCCGGCGAGCGCATGGCGCGCATCCCCGAGTTCGCGCGCGGCATGGCGCGCAAGGCCATCGTCAAGCACGCGGCCAAGCTCGGGCACAGCATCGTCACCTCGGATGTCATCGACTCGTTGATGAGCACGATCCCTGCCGGTGCGGTGGACCGTTTCGCCGGCAAACGCGGCATCGATCCGGCCACGCTGCAAGGTGCGGGCAGCGGCTGCCCGTTCGCGCCGCGCCGCGCGGAGGCCGGTGAGGCCGTTCAAGCCGGTGAGTCCGCGCCGGTGTGGGAGCCCGAGGCGCTGGCGCGGCTGCAACGCATCGAACCGGAAGCGGTGCGCGATCACGCCCGGCTGCGCATCGAGAAGATGGCACGGCGTGCCGGCCAAGCGCGCATCGACGCGGCGCTCGTCGATGAAGCGCAGCGTGCGGTCAACGAGATGCTGGGGTGAGAGGGCGCCCCCATGCCCGCTTCGTTCGCGGCCGCCCGAGGGGGCACTCAGCGCCCTTCGAGCGGCCGTGCGGGCGATGAGCCGATGACCGCAGCGCCGCGCATCGTCTCGTGGAACCTGACGCGGGTGTGCAACCTGGCCTGCGGGCACTGCTATCTCGACGCCGTGCAGCGCCGCCGCGAGGCGGGCGATGAACTCGCAACCGTTGAGGCGCTGCGCGTTGTCGCCGAGCTGGGTGCGCTCGCGCCCGGTGCGATGCTGGTGCTCACCGGCGGCGAGCCGCTGCTGCGGCGCGATCTCGACACCCTCATCGAAGCCGCGGCCGCGCAGGAGCTGATGCCGGTGGTGGGCACCAACGGCGTGCTGCTGTCGCCGGCGCGCGCGCAGGCGCTGCGCCGCGCCGGCGCGGTGGGCGTGGGCATCAGCATCGACTCGGTCGAATCCGGCTTTCACGATCGCTTGCGCGGCGTGAACGGCGCCTGGCAGCGCGCGCTGAACGGCGCGCGCGCGGCGCGCGAGGCCGGCCTGGGCGTGCTGCTGCAGGCGACGCTGTTCGAAGAGAACCGTGGTGATCTTGCCGGTTTCGTCGCGCTGGCCAAGGATACCGGTGCGATGGCGCTGAACTTCTTCTTTCTCGTCTGCACCGGGCGCGGCGTGACGCAGACCGACCTCAGCGGGGCGCAGTACGACGCCGCGCTGGCCGAGATCCTGCGCCTGCAGGCAATACACCCTGAGCTAATGATCCGCGCGCGCTGTGCGCCCTATGCGCGGCGCCTGCTCGGGCTGCAAGCCGGGCATGGTGATGCGCTGCACGCCGACTGGTCGAGCGCCTGCCTCGCCGGGCGCAGCTACTTTCGCATCACCCCTGCCGGCGAGGTCACGGCCTGCCCGTACATCCCGCACGCCGAGGGCAGGCTGCGCGAGACGCCGCTGGCGCGCATCTGGGCCGAGGGTGCGGGCTTCGTGCGGCTGCGCCACGAGATGCCGGGCGGCAAGTGCGGCCGCTGCGACTTCCGCATCTCCTGCGGCGGCTGCCGTGCGCGTGCGCTGGCCAGCGCGGGCGACCTGATGGCCGAGGATGGCAAGTGCGGCTACCTGCCCGCGCCGGGCGCGCTGCCCGAGACGCCGCCGTGCGCGGCCGCGCACGGGGCAGCGGTGGCCTGGACGCCGCAGGCGCGCGAGCTGCTCGAACGCATCCCCGGCTTCGTGCGCGCGCGCGTTCAGGAGCGGATCGAGCAGGCGGCGCGGCAGGAGTCGGTCACGGCGATCACGCCGGAGTTCATGCACGACCATCGGCCGCGGGGGCCATGGGTGCCGGTGCGGCCCGCGCAGGGTGCCGATATCGTGGTGCGTGGTTGAACGCGTGTGGGGCGGCCAGACGCCAAGACCGGCGGCCGGAACGGTCTATGCAGCCAAGCCGAATGCGGTGGCGAACTCGCGCGGATCGTAGTAGATGCGGTGCTCGGCGATGCGGCCATCACGCAGGCGAAACCATTCGGCCATCTCTAGCGTGACGGTGGCGCCGCTCGGTGAGCGAACCACGAGTTGATTGATCGAGCAGACTTCATCGCCATCGGCGAACTGCCGCAGCACCTTTGTGGCCACATGGGCAGGCAGGAACTGGCGCAACAGCGTGGCGTACTCGCCGCGGCCCGAGGTGCGCATCAAAGGGCCGATGAACTGCACATCGTCCGCCATGAGCTCGGTGGCGGCAGCCAAGTCGGCAGCTGTCGAGCTGGTGGCCCGGAGAAACGAATTCACGATGTCGATCGATGAGGGCATGGCATCTCGCTCCCGTGGGCGCTCGCTCGCCGGGTCAACTGCGTGTGGAACACGCACTCGACCCAAAGTCACTTGTAAAGTGCAAGTAGTCTAGCGGCTTGCGTGCAAAGCACAAGTGGCGCCGCGCGCGATACGCACCGACCGCACCGCGCCCATTGCGGGTGCGCCAGCGCTGGTGTGAGTTGAGATGATCCGGTGTCCGGGGCTCGGCATCAGCTGCCGCCGATCGATCGGGCCATCGGCTCAAGCCTGCAGTTCCGCCAACAGCTGCCCGAGCAGCTCCATGCCGGCGCCCCAGCCCTTGCCGATGCCGTCCATCGCGGCGGCAAAGCAGGCGATTTCGGCCTCGGTCGCCTCATGGGGCACCCAAGTGAGGCACATCTTGGTCCGACCGCTGCTTTCCTCGAAGGTCACTGTCGTCAACAGCACCCGCGGCCAGTCCGGCTTCATCGGCGACGGGATGATGTTCCAGCTCGCATCCGAAGAGGAGTGGAGCCAGACCAGCCGCTCCGGTGGCTTGACTTCGGTGTACTCGATCCGCTGGTAGTGGGAGTTGCTGCCCCACTTCATTTCGACGAGCCACAGTCCGCCGCGCTTGAGATCCAGGCGATGGACGATCGTCTCCACATTCGGCCCGTACCAGCGTGGCAGCAGCTTCGGGTCGGTCCAGGTCTTCCACACCAGCTCACGCGGCGCATTGAATTCCCGCTCCAGCACATAGGTGGGCAAGTCGTTCATTTCCGGCTCCTTCTCTTCTCGGCCTTCTTCAACGTTTCCAACAGGCCATCGAGCTGATCGAAGCTCGATGACCAGAACTGTCTGAACTGTTCGAGCCAGCCCACCGCCGCCGCCATCGGCTCGGCCTTCAGCCGAGCGGGCCTTCGCTGCTTGTCGATGTTTCGCTCGATCAGCCCCGCGCGCTCGAGCACTTTCAGGTGCTTGGACACCGCCGGCTGACTCATCGCAAACGGCGTGGCAATCTCGTTCACAGATGCTTCGCCAGCCGCCAGCCGCGACAGGATCGCGCGCCGCGTCGGATCGGCCAGCGCGGCAAAGATCGCGTCGAGGTTTTGCGACTGCTTTCTATAACCACTCAGTTGCATAACGGAATGGTTTCACCAATCCCAGACTACGTCAAGGCTGCTTCCACCGACAGCTCTGGGACGCACAACCTGGGGGACTGCTCCTGGCCGTCAACCGCCATCCGCACTCATGCGATCGACCCGGCTCTCAAACGATGTACTTCGGCGCAGTCAGGCGCTGATCCGCCGCGGTACGCCCGCCGCGCGCCTCGCCTCCGGCACCTCCGCCCCCAGATGCTCCACCACCCGCCGCGCCGCGGCTTCGCCGCTTGCGATGCATGCTGCGGTTGACACGCCGCCGGTGTAGTTGCCGGTCAGCACCAAGCCCGGCCAGCGCTGCTGGAATGCATCGAGCCCGGCCATGCGCTGCCCGTGGCCGAGGTCGGGCTGCGGCAGGCTGCGGCGCCAGTAGCGAACGCTCGTGAAGACGGGGCGGGCACCGGCCTTCGCTCCCAGCAGTTCACGCACTTCGTCGTGCACTAGCGCCACCAGGTCGTCGCGGGCTAGTTGTGCCAGTGCGGGCTGGCGCGCGCCGCCGACGTACGCTGTCAGCAGCACGTGGCCCTCGGGGGCGCGGCCCGCGAACAGGGTCGACGAGAAAATCAGGCCGAGCACGCCGCGCTGCTCGACCTTCGGCGCGAGCAGGCCCAAGCCATCCAGCGGATGGGCGATGGCGTCGCGCGGGTAGGCCAGCGCCACCACCGCCAGCGGCGGGTGCGCGATGGAGCCCAGCGCGACGGCCACGGTGGCGTCCAGCGGCTCGAGCAGGCGCGCTGCGGCATAGGCAGGGGTGGCGATGACCACGGCGCGCGCGCGCAGCGTCGAGGTCTGCTGATCGGGGCCCCTGCTTGCTGCGCACTCCGGTGTTCGCCCTGGGGGCGGCCCGGCGGGCTCGTGCCGGCGCACGGTGAGGCGAAATCCCGCCGCCAGCGGCTCGATGTATTCGACCGCGCAGCCGCAAAACACGCGCTGCGGCAGCGCCGCGACGATGGCCTGCGGCAGCGTCGCCATGCCGCCCTGAAACGAGAACAGCGCGCGCGCCCGCGGATCGAAGCCGCGTTTGCCGGCGCGGCGCGCCGCCCACGCGCCGCGCATCACGCTGCCGTGCTCGCGCTCCAGGCGCTTGAGGTGCGGGAACAGCGCTTCGATGCTGAGGTTTTCGGGGTCACCGGCATACAGCCCGCCGACCAGCGGATCGAAGACGTAGCGCGCCAACTCGTCGCCGAAGCGCCGGCGCACGAAGCCGGCCACGGCCTCGTCGCCGGGCAACGCGGCGATGAAGGGTTCGGCCAGCAGCCGCAGCCGCCCTGGCAGCGAGAAGAACGACGAGGCGAAGAAGCGCAGTGGATGGATCGGCAACGCGCGCGCGCGGCCGTCGCGCACGAGGTAGCGGTTGCGCACCTGCTCGCCGCGCTCGATGCGCTGTGCGCCGAGCCCGAGCGAGCCGATGAGCTGCTCGGCCGCCGGCGCCGGGGCCACCATGCTGTTCGGCCCATGCTCGACGAGGAAGCCGTCGCGGCGCTCGCTGTGGATGCGCCCGCCCGCGCTGCCCGAACGCTCGAGCACGACCACGTCGCGGCCCGCGCGGTGCAGCGCGTGCGCGCTTGCCAGCCCGGAGATGCCGGCGCCGATGACGGCGACTTCGTGTTCGATGTCCTGCATGCGCTGTTGCGCTTGCATGCAGCGTGCCGCGCCGGCGCGCAGCGTGCGCCGGGCCTCTGCGTTGCAGCACGTGCTCGCCCGCGGTCAGTTTCTGGCCGCTGCGGTCGAAAAGCGGCCGGCCGCTCGGCACGCGCAGGCGCCGCAACGTGCACTGCCCCGAGGGCAAGGGGCTGCGCCGTTGCGGCGCCCGGGGTGGCATGCGCATTGCAATGAGAGGTCTGTCTTCATCAAAGCACGGCCTGCGAAACGAGGAGAGAGCGCATGAGCAACCCCTGGACCCGACTCACCTTGCTGGCCGCCTTCGGCCTGGCGCTGCAGGGTGCAAACGCCTACGAGGTCACGGCCGCGGGCCCGGGCAGCATCAGCGGCAAGGTGTCGTTCAAGGGTGCGGTACCGGCCCCGAAGAAGCTGCCCATCTCCAAGGACAACGCGGTCTGCGGCAGCGGCGAGCGCGAGATCGTCGAGGTCAACGTCAAGGGCGGCAACCTCGTCGGCGCGGTGGTGTATGTGACCAAGATCGACGCCGGCAAGCCCTGGGCGGCCCAGGCCGACAAGGCGCTGCTCGATCAGAAAGGCTGTCGCTTCGCGCCCGAGGTGCTGGTGGTGAGGAAGGACAGCGAGCTGACGATCCGCAATTCGGACCCTGTGCTGCACAACATCCACACCTACGAAATCATCGGCGCGGTGAGGCGCACGATGTTCAACGTCGGCCAGCCCGACAAGGGCGACCTGAAGCAGCCGATCAAGGTGCGCCGATCCAACGCCGTGAAGATCGAATGCGATGCACACGACTTCATGCATGGGTGGGCCTTCGCCGCCGAGAACCCCTACGTCGCCGTCACGCGCGACGACGGCTCGTTCTCGATCGACGGGCTGCCCGACGGCAGCTACGAGCTCAAGGCCTGGCACCCGGTGCTGGGCGAGAAGAGCGCGCAGGTGACGGTCAAGGGCGCGACGAGTGCGTCGTTCGAGTTCGCCAAGTGACCCTGCCCAACCTCGGAGAGACATCCATGAAGCCCCTCGAGCTCACTCGCAAGGCAGGCATGCTGGCGCTCGTTGCTGCCGCTGCTGCCGCCGCCGGCGTTGCGCTTGCGCAGGCCCAGGCGCCCGATCTGCTGCCGCTGCCGGAGCAGAAATTCAACGCCGCCATGGCCGATCTCGGCCGCTACCTGTTCTTCGACGAGCGCATGTCGGGCGACGCGGCGCTGTCTTGCGCCTCTTGCCACGACCCGAAGAGGGGCTGGGGCGATGGGCAGGCGCTGGGCCGCGGCTATCCGGCTTCGGAGAACTTCCGCAATACGCCGACCATCCTCAACGCCACGCTGAAGGCGCGCTATCACTGGGACGGCCGGCTGGACGGCAGCGACGCCGGCACGCTGGTGCGCGACCAGATCACCGAATCGGTGTTCATGAACATGGACAGCCGGCTGATGCAGGAGCGCGTCAAGCAGGTGCCCGAGTACGTCGCGATGTGGAAGAAGTTCCGCAACGACGACCCCAACGGCATGCGCATCTTCAACGTCATCGGCGAGTACATGAAGACGGTGCGGTCGACGAACGTGCCCTTCGACCGCTTCAAGAAGGGCGATGCCTCGGCGCTGAGCGCCGAGCAGCTGGCCGGCTACGACCTGTTCAAGGGCAAGGCCGGCTGCGTGGGCTGCCACAACGGGCCGGTGGGCTCGGACGGCAAGCTGCACAGGACCGGCGTGCCCGAGAACCCCGCCATCACGGCCGAGCCGCTGCGCCACATCACCATGCTGCGCCACTACGCGACCAACGGCATGCCTAACTACATGAATACGCACACCGACGTGGGCTCCTACGGCATCACCAAGGACTTGAAGGACAAGGGCAAGTTCCTGACCCCGAGCCTGCGCGACCTGAAGTACACGGGGCCCTACATGCACAACGGAAGTTTCGCCACGCTCGAGGAGGTGGTGGATTTCTACGACCGCGGCGGCGGCGCGGGCTCGGTGCTCAAGCCGCTCGCCCTGGCTCCGGCCGAGAAGAAGGCCCTGGTCGCCTTCCTGCGCGACGGCTTGAGCGGCGACGCGGTCATCGTCGAGAAACCGAAGCTGCCCGCCTACCAGGTGCGTGCCTTCGGCCAGAACTGAGGGGAATGCAGATGACGACGAACAGGCGCAATCTGATCGCGGCAACCGCTGCCGCGCTCGTGGCCGGGGCCGTGGCGCTGGCGCCGGTGGTGAACGCCGCCGACAAGCCTGCGGCCAAGCCCGTGGCGCCGAAGGCGGCGGCCCAGCCGGCCGGCTTCCCGGCGCTGGGGCCTTTGCCGCCGGTGCCGGTGCCGGCCGACAACCCGCAGGCGGCGGCCAAGATCGAACTGGGCAAGATGCTGTTCTGGGACAGTCGCCTCAGCGGCGACGGCTCCTCACCTTGCGTCGTCTGCCACGAGCCTTCCAAGGGCTGGGGCGACGGCGGCGAGATCTCGCGCGGCTACCCCGGCACGCAGCACTGGCGCAATTCGCAGACGGTGCTGAATTCGGCCTTCTACAACAAGCTGTTCTGGGAAGGCAACGTCACGAGCCTCGAGGGCCAGGCGCCAGCCGCTGCCGAGGGCAACGTGGCCGGCAACGGCGACCCCGCGCTGATGGAAATGCGCCTGCGCTTCATCCCGGAATATGTGCAGCGCTTCAAGCAGGTCTTCGGCATCGAGTGGCCGCGCATCAACCAGGCCTGGCAGGCCATCGCCGCGTTCGAGCGCACGCTCGTCTCCGACCCGAAGAAGGTGCCCTTCGACCGCTTCATGGCTGGCGACCGCTCGGCGCTGTCGCCGAGTGCGCTGCGCGGCATGGCCGTCTATCACGGCAAGGCCGGCTGCATCCAGTGCCACAACGGGGCGCTGGCCGCTGACCACAAGTTCTACTCGCTGGGCGTGCCGGAGAACGAGGTCTTCAAGACCGAGCCGCTGTACCAGATCACGCACCGCTGGGAGCACTACCAGAAGGGCGTGACGCACGCCGGCTACCGCGGCGCGGCGCTCGACATGGGCCTGTACTACCAGACCAAGAACCCGAAAGACATCGGCAAATTCCGCACGCCCTCGCTGCGCGAGCTGAAGGTGACGGCGCCGTACATGCACAACGGCATCTTCTACACGCTCGACGAGGTGGTCGACTTCTACAACAAGGGCGGCGGCGATGCGAACTGGCCGAACAAGTCGCCGTTGATCAAGCCGCTGGGCCTGAGCGAGCAGGAGAAGAAGGACCTCGTCGCCTTCCTCGAAGCGCTGAGCATGGATGAGCCGCTGCTGATGGACACGCCTGCACTGCCGTCGTACCAGCCGCTGAAGGCATCGAAGTAGGAGCCGGACATGAGCATTCGAGACATTCCCCTGCACGAGCTTGACCGCAGGCCAGCGCACGAGCACGAGCACGAGCACGACGGCGAGCGCGCCTGCATGAACCGGCGCCAGTTCCTGCTGGCCAGCGGCTCGGTGGTCTCTCTCTCGGCGTTGCCGGGGCTGGCGCTGGCCGCGCCGCTGCACGCCTTGCGTGCCGACTACCCGCGCGTGCGCATCGGGCGGTTGTCGGCACTGAAGCCGGGCGAGCCGGTCACCTTCAACTACCCCTACCCGAACGTACGCAACATGCTCGTCAAGCTCGGCGCCCCGGCCGGTGCCGGCGTCGGTGCCGACAGCGACGTGGTGGCGTTCAACCAGCAGTGCACGCACATGGGCGGCCCGCTGGACGGCAGCTACAAGCCGGCGCACCAGGTGCTCGGGCCTTGCCCGCTGCACCTGACCACCTTCGACCTCACCCGGCACGGCATGGTGGTCTCGGGCCATGGCACCGAGAGCCTGCCGCAGATCCTGCTCGAGACGCAGGGCGACGAGATCTACGCCGTCGGTGTGCTGGGGCTGATCTGGGGTTACTCGGCCAATCTCGGCGGCCGTCGGGCCTGAGGAGAATCACATGAGCGAAAGAAGCACCAGCAGCAACTACGGCGTCTTCGCCAAGGACTACGTGCCCTTGCCGCCCAAGGACGCCGATGTCCTGACCACCGCCTGCGACTACTGCACCGTGGCCTGCGGCTACAAGGTCTACCGCTGGCCGGTGGGCAAGGAGGGCGGCGCACGGTCGGCGCAGAACGCGCTCGGCGCCGACTTCCCGAACCAGATGCTCAACACCGCGGCCTGGATCAGCCCCTCGCAGCACAACATCGTGCGCCACAAGGGCAAGCCGCACCACGTGGTCGTCGTGCCCGACAAGGACGCCAAGGTCGTCAACGTCGGCGGCAACCATTCGGTGCGCGGCGGCACGCTGGCGCAGAAGTGCTTCAACCCCGACAACCGCACCAGCGAGCGGCTGCAGTACCCGATGATCCGCGTGCGCGGCACGCTGATGCCGGTGTCGTGGGACCTGGCCACCGAGGTGATGGCCGACATCTCGAAGTACGTCATCGCCAAGCACGGTGAACATGCCTGGGCGATCAAGATGTACTCGTACCAGTACTTCGAGAATACCTACGCCATCACGCGGCTGGGCATGACCTCGATCGGCACGCCTTCGATCGCGCCGCACGACAAGTGCGCCAATACCAACGACGCCACCGGCCTGGACGATGCCGGCATCGACTCGTTCGCCGCCAGCTACCAGGACTGGGCCGATTGCGAAGTGGCGTTCTGCTCCGGTGTCGACCCCTACGAGTCGAAGACGACGCTGTTCACCACCTGGATGATGCCGGGCGACAAGAAGTTCATCTTCGTCACCCCGCACCAGACGATGGGCGTGGCCTGGTCGGTGAAGAACGGCCGCGGCCTGTGGCTGCCGATCATCCCCGGCACCGACACCGTGCTGCACATGGCGCTGGCGCGCATCGTCATCGAGAACAACTGGCAGGATCAGGAATTCATCGACAAGTGGGTCGCCACACCCTGGGAAGTCGACGAAGGCTATGGCCGCGGCACGCGCAACACCGGCTGGCAATGGCGCACCACCTGGGGCACCTGGCAAAGCGACTGGGAGGACTACAAGAAGTTCATCCTCGCGCAGGAAGAGTCCAAGCTCGACGTGGCCGCGAAGATCACCGGACTGAATGCGCAGGACATCCGCAAGGCCGCCGAATGGATCGCCAAGCCCGTGAACGGCAAGGCGCCGAAGACCTCGTTCATGCTGGAGAAGGGCAACTACTGGTCCAACAACTACATGAATACGGCGTCGCTGTCGGCGCTGGGGCTGATCTGCGGCGCCGGCAACCGGCCGGGCCGCATGATCTCGCGCGGCGGCGGCCACCAGCGCGGCATGGTCAGCGCCGGCGGCGGCTCGGGCTGGCTGAACCCCGAGAAGTACCCCGGGCGGCGCAAGAAGGATTTCAACCTCGACCGCTGGCTGATGGCCGGCGAGGTGAAGTTCGCGTGGGTCTTCGGCACCACCTGGGTGGCGGCGATGATGGCCTCGCAAGCGCTGGCCGACAAGATGCAGCAGCTGACGCGCGGCAGCCCGCACCAGATCACGCACCTGGACCGCGCCGCGATCTTCGAGGTGCTGAAGAAGCGCGTCGATGCCGGCGGCATGGTGATGGTCGACTCCGACATCTACCCCTGCGTGCCGTTGGGCACCGAGTTCGCCGACATCGTGCTGCCGGCGGCGACCTGGGGCGAGGACGACTTCACGCGCTGCAACTCCGAGCGACGGCTGCGCCTGTACTCCAAGTTCTACGACGCGCCAGGTGATGCCAAGCCCGACTGGTGGGCGGTGCAGAAGTTCGCGCAGAAGATGGGCTTCGACGCCGACGGCAGCTACCAGTGGAAGAACTCCAACGACGTCTTCGAGGAAGCGGCTCGCTTCAGCCGCGGTGGCGTGCTGAACTACCACCCGCTGGTGGGCAAGGCCAAGGAAAAGGGCGTCAAGGGCCACGAGTTGCTGCGCGGCTACGGCACCGAGGGCATCCAGACGCCGATCCGCGTGCGCAACGGCGAACTCGTCGGCACGCAGCGCCTACACGACCCCACCAACAACTGGGGCGAACTCGAGCAGGCCGAAGTGCAGCTTCAGTCGCTGTACGCGTTCAACACGCACAGTGGCAAGGCCATCCTGCTGAAGAGCCCGTGGAAGTTCGCCGGCTGGATCCAGTTCTACGACGCCGTCAAGCCGCGTGCCGACAAGGGCGAGATCTGGGTCACCAACGGCCGCATCAACGAGACCTGGCAGTCGGGCTTCGACGATCTGCGCAAGCCCTATCTCGCGCAGCGCTGGCCCTACCCGTTCATCATCGTCCACCCCGGCGACGCGAAGAAGAAGGGCATCGAATCGGGTGACTTCGTGCAGGTGCACAACGACACCGTCTTCGTGCAGACCGGGCAGCCGCAAGGTGTGCTCGACGCCGATCTCACGTTCAACCAGCTGATGAAGGATGGCCACATCAAGACCACGCAAGGACAGTTCGTCGCGGTGGCGATCGTCAGCGACGAGATGCGCGAGGGCGTGGCGATGGCCAACTTCAATTTCCCGAGCGCACCGGCCAACGCCGTGGTCTCGGCCGTGCCCGACCCGTTGACCAACAACTACCGCTACAAGCTCGGCCGCGGCGTGCTGACGAAGATGGGCGAGTCGCCGTACAAACGCGACTTCACGGCCATGAGCCTGAAGCCGCGCAATATCGCCTGACCTGAAAGCGCGCACGAGAACATGAAAACCCAAGTCCTGCTCACACTCACGGCCTGCGCTCTTGCCGTACCGGCGTTTGCCGACGAGGCGGCGCTGAAGACCGCTCAGAAGAACAACTGCGCCGCCTGCCACGCGCCGGCGCAGAAGCTGGTGGGGCCGTCGTGGTCCGAGATCGGAAAGAAGTACGCCGGCGCGGCCGGCGCCGAGGCCAAACTGCTGGCCAAGGTGAAGCGCGGGGGCGCCGGTGTCTGGGGGCCGGTGCCGATGCCGCCGAACCCGGGCGTGCCTGACGCCGATATCAAGACCGTCTTGCGCTACGCGCTGAGGACGAAGTAGCGCCGCTGCGCAAACCGGAAAGGAAGCGACGCATGCAAGCCTCGGACCGCGCGCGTGACGCCTCTGGGCGCGATCTGCGCCCCCCGTGTGCCCCGGCCCTGCCGGACCCGCCGTCCGCGTTCGGCGAGGATGGGTTGGCGTGCATGCTGCGGCGCCATTCGGTGGGGCCGAAGTACCTGGTGCCGCCAGCCCCGTCGCCGCGGCAATGGCGGCAGGCCGCGGCCGTTGCGCTGCGCGCGCCGGACCATGGCGATTTGCGGCCGTTTCGCTTCGTCGTCGTCGGCGACGACCAGCGCGAACGACTTGCCGGCTTGTTTGCCCAGGACGCGGCGCGGCGCGGGCACCTCGCCGAGGAAGTCGAGCGCGCCCGCGCGCGGGCGGGCAACGGGCCTGGCCTGGTGGCGCTGGTCGCTCGTATCCGTGACGGGCTCGAGCAGACCCCCGTGCACGAGCAGTGGATCAGCGTCGGCGCCGGGCTGATGAACTTCCTGAACGCGCTGCACCTGATGGACTTTGGCGCCAAGACATTGAGCGGCGCCTCGGTGCGCGACGCGGATGTCGTGTCGGCGTTCTGCGCCGAAGGCGAAACGCTGGTGGCGTGGATCGTCGTCGGCACACCCACCCACACCTCGCGCGCCAAGCGAGCAGACGACGTGGACGCCGCGATCGGACCCTGGCCGCCTGCCGCCCGATCGCCTCTGGCCTAGCGTTCGGGCCACCCCCTGCGGGCTCCCAGCGGGCGGGCTGGCGAAGCCCGGTGTGGGCTCGTGTGGGCTCGTGCGGGCTATCTCGCGACCGCCGCCCCGGCGATGGCGGCCAGCGCCTTGCGCACGTTCTCGGCCGCCGGGCAGTCGGCGCCGCCATGGCGGCGCACCAGCCACACCGGGTCGTTGTAGCCGAGCCAGACCTGCTGCTGCGCATCCACCCACACCAGTGCCTTCATCGGCAGGTCGATGCCGACGCCCTGCGCACATTGCATCAGCGGCGTGCCGGCCTGCGGGTTGCCGAAGATCATCACCTCCGTGGGCCGCAGCGTCTGCGCCACGCGCTGCGCGCCGGCGGCGTGGTCCACGCGCGCCACGACGGCGAGGTTGCGCTGGCGCACCTGCGCCTCCAGGCGCGACAAGGTCTCGGTGGCGCTGTACGGGCTCTTCACGGCAACCATGCCGTTGTCGCCAGGCGGGGCCGCGGCGCAGCCGGCAAGGACTGCTGCGGCGCTCAGTGCGGACAAGGTACGGATCGGATTCATGCGTTACTCCTCTTGGGTAGCGAGTCCACAGGTGCTGCGTGACGCCATGAACATGAACATGCTCGACGGCCGATGCGCTGGAACGGCTCACGCGGAGCCGCCGGCCCACGTGGCGGCCCGCGGCCTCATTCGTACCGACACGCCGTTTGGTTACAGCGCATGCTCACGTCAGGGCTGGGCAAACGCTAACCGACTTGGGCTGTAACTCCAAGAGCCGCGCGCACGAACTGGCAAGTGGGCACCGGCGATCATTGGAGAGCGCGCCCTCATGCACGCATGGTCGAGTCGCGTGACTCGGCCGTGACGGGATAGCAACCATAGAGAGGCGATGGAGCACAAGCAATCCGCCCGTGTCGCGCGCGATGCGCTGGCCGAGATGCGTGCGAGCCAGCAGCGCAGCGGCCAGTGGCATGCACACCAGATGGCCGGGCGGCGCTGGCCGGTGGCCTGCGTCTCGCTCGAGATCACGCAGCGCTGCAACCTCGATTGCACGCTGTGCTACCTGAGCGAGTCGGCCGAAGCGGTGCGTGACTTTCCGCTCGACGAGCTGTTTCGCCGCATCGAGATGATCCACCGGCACTACGGGCCAGGCACCGACGTGCAGGTCTCGGGCGGCGAGCCCACGCTGCGCCGGCGAGACGACCTGGTGGCCATCGTGCGCTGCCTGGCCAGCCGGGGCCTGCGCGCGTCTCTGCTCACCAACGGCATCAAGGCCAGCCGCGAGCTTCTGGTGCAGTTGTGCGAAGCCGGCCTCACCGACGTGGCCTTTCACGTCGATACGACGCAGCAACGCGGGGGCTATGCCACCGAAGTGGAGCTGAACGAGCTGCGCCGCGAGTACATCGAGCGCGCGCGCGGCCTGCCCCTCGGCGTGTTCTTCAACACCACCGTGCACGCCGGCAACTTTGACGACGTGCCGATGCTGGCCGCCTTCTTCGTCACCCATGCCGACGTGGTGCGCCTCGCGTCGTTCCAGTTGCAGGCCGAGACCGGCCGCGGCGTGCTCGGCGCGCGCTTGCAGCAGATTCACAACGACAGCCTCGCGCAGCGCCTTCGTCGAGGCACCGGCCTGCCCGAGCTGAAGTTCAACGTGCTCGCCGCCGGTCACCACGACTGCAACCGCAGCGCTGTGCTGCTGGTGGCCGACGGCCGCGCTCATGACGCCTTCGCCGACAGTGCGTTCGTGCAGCGCTTCATGCGCGAGACTGCTCACCTGCGCATCGACCGTGACACACCCTGGCGTGCGCTGCGCTCCTTGGTGAGGGCGGCCCTGGCGAGGCCGGCGCTCACGCTGGCAGCGCTGCGCTGGGTTGTGGCGTCGGCCTGGCGCATGCGGCGCGATCTGGTGGCGGCCCGCGGGCGTGTCCACAAGCTCACGCTGTTCAGCCACAACTTCATGGACGCCTGCCACCTGGACGCCCAGCGCATCGACGCCTGCGTGTTCATGGCCATCACCCAGGACGGCCCCCTGAGCATGTGTGCCTACAACGCGCGGCGCGACGACTTCTT
Source organism: Burkholderiales bacterium (assembly GCA_016223165.1). GTDB lineage: Bacteria > Pseudomonadota > Gammaproteobacteria > Burkholderiales > Burkholderiaceae_C > Rubrivivax. The sequence continues at coordinate 95,248 of JACRPO010000008.1, read as the reverse complement.
GCTGCGGCCGCTGCCAACCGCCGCGGGCAACTGGCAGCCGCTGCGACATGCGCGCGAGGGCGTGCCGACCGTGCCGGCGGCATCAGTGGCGAGCTTCCCCATCAAGTGGCTCAAGGGGCGCTCGCGCGCGGCGGCCCTACGGGCCCGTTGTGCCACAGCCTCAGCGCCGGGGAGAGCACCGTGACGCATTGGCGGAGGACCGCGTTGGCGGCCCTCTTGCTCGCGGCCCTGGCCGCTTGCACGACGCTCGTGCCAGCCCCGCAGGTGGCCGAGCCGACGCCGCCCGCCGCGCGCGCCGCCTGGGCGCGCGTGCTCGCGCAGCATGTCGATGCGCGTGGCGAGGTGGACTTCGAAGCCCTGGCCCGCGACCGCACCGACCTCGACCGGTACCTGCGCCACGTGGCGCAGACGCCGCTGGCCAGCCTGCCCGAGGGGCCGGTGCGGCTGGCCCACATGATCAACGCCTACAACGCGTTGTCGATGTTCAACGTGCTCGACAGCGGCATCCCCGCCACGCATGCCGGCTGGGCCAAGCTGCGCTTCTTCGTGCTGCGCAAGTTCGACATCGGCGGCCAGTCGATGTCGCTGTACACGTTCGAGAACGACGTGATCCGGCCCTACGCGCGCCGCATCGACGACCCGCGTGTGCACTTCGCACTCAACTGCATGGCCGTTTCGTGCCCGGTGCTGCCGCGGGCGCCCTTTACAGCCGAGGCGCTCGACGCCGAACTCGAGCGCGAAACGCGCGCCTTCTTCGCGCGGCCGGAGAACTTCCGCATCGATATCGAACAGCGCACGGTGTGGCTGAGCGAGCTGCTGGACTTCTACCCCGAGGACTTCGTGCCGCGGCCCGCCACGAGCCTGTTGGCCTACGCGAATCGCTACGCGCCCGAAGCGGCGCCGCTGGACTTGCGCTGACGTTTCATGCCTTACGACTGGAGAATTGCGAACAGTCGCAGGCACTCGCAACACCGTCTGCCGTAGCGGCGTTTGGCGGTTGGGGCCGAAGAGCGGGCGGGCTCACCGCCCGCCCCTCGGTGAGAGCGGGCGCCATCAGCGCAGCGCGGTCGGCGAATCGACCCTTGCGGTGACGCCGGAGGACGCATGTGCTTCATCAGCGAAGTGATAGAGCTCGCCCACGAAGAGTTGGCCGCTGGCACGCGCCAGCGCCAGCGCCAGCGCCTGCTGCACCTCGGCGCGGCTGTTGGCGCGGCCTACCGCGGGCGCCACGTAGGACTGTTCGCCTTGCACGATGGAGCCGCTGGCGATCGCCAGGCGCGTCTCGGCCATCACCTGGGCGCGCGTGATGTTCGAGACCGCCGGCACCGGATAGTCGTAGGTCGCACCATCGGCGAAGGCCGAGAACGAGGTAGCCAGCAGCGTGGCAGCGAGCGCGAGCTTGGACATGATGGTTCCTTTCCAGAAGGGTGTGGTCTGAAGTGGCGACGGTCGCTGTCTGCGTTGCCGTCGTGCATGAGTCGCCAGGCGAACGCCCAACGTGACACCCTCCGAATCGGGACCCGGCCGATGTAACCCACGCACGTCGTTCGACGAACGCGTCACCGACGAGTCAGCGACGGGGCTGCTCGGACCGCATCGCGGGCCCGCGGTGTAACGAAGGCACCGCGGGTGGCGAATGAGCAGGTGTCATGGCCGACGTTGTTGCCCCCTCCCGGTTGGCCGGCTTCCTCGGCGCCGCGCTGGCGCGTTTTCTGGCCGCGCGGCGGCATGTGCACGGCACCTCGGCGCCGACGAACCTGGCCGCGCTGGCCGCGACGCTGCAGCCGTGCGACGTGATCCTGGTCGAAGGCGAATCACGTTTCTCCACCGGCATCAAGTACCTGACGCAATCGACCTGGTCGCACGCTGCGCTCTACGTGGGCGATCGTCTGAGTGAGCGCCTGAGTGAGCGCCCGAGTGAGCGCCTGGGCGAGCGCCGCTCGGCCAGCGGCGAGCGTGCCTGCGTGATCGAGGCGGACGTCGTCGAAGGCGTGCGCGCTGTCGGCCTGGACACCTTTGCCGGCCTGCATCTGCGCATCTGCCGCCCGGTGGGCTTGAACGCCGGCGAAGTTCTGGCGGTGATCGACCATGCGATCGCGCGCCTGGGCCACCGCTACGACCTGAAGAACATCATCGACCTCGTGCGCTGGCTGCTGCCCACGCCGCCGGTGCCGGTGCCCTGGCGGCGCTGCTTGATTGCGCTGGGCAGTGGCGACCCGACGCGGGCCATCTGCTCGACGCTGGTGGCCGAAGCTTTCCAGTCGGTGCGCTACCCGATCCTGCCGATCATCGAGCAGCGGCCGGGCAAGGACCCGCTGTGCCCGGCCTGCGTGGACGAGATCCTGCATGTGCGGCACCACAGCCTGTTCGTGCCTCGCGACTTCGATGTCTCGCCGTATTTCCAGGTGGTCAAGCCGACGCTGGCCGTGGGCTTCGACCACCACACGCTGCAATGGGCCGACCGGCCTCGAGCCTTGGAGATCGCTGCATGAAACGCCGCCGGATGCTCGTGTCGTGCGCGTCGTGTCTGCTCGGCGCCGCCGCGATGCCGCGCCGCGCCTTCGCGCAAACCTTCGCGCAATCGCTCAACGGCTTCGACCTGAAGGGCGCGCTGATCCCCCTCGAGGCCATCGAGCAGGGCGGCCCGCCGCGCGACGGCATCCCGTCGATCGACCAGCCGCGCTTCGTGAGCGCCGCCCGCAGCGGCCTCGCGGACGGCGACCGCGTGCTGGCGCTCGCACGCAGCGGCGTGGCGCGCGCCTACCCGGTGCGCATCCTCAACTGGCACGAGGTCGTCAACGACCAGATCGGCAGCGAAGCGATCGCCGTCACCTACTGCCCGCTGTGTGGCACCGGCATGGCCTTCGATGCGCGCGTGGGCGGCAGTGCGGCCTCGAGCTTCGGCGTCTCGGGCCTGCTCTACAACAGCGACGTGCTGCTGTACGACCGCGGAAGCGAATCGTTGTGGTCGCAGCTGCTCGAGCAGGCGGTGAGCGGCCCGTTGAAGGGCACGAAGCTGAAGCCGGTGCCGCTCACGCACACGAGCTGGGCCGACTGGCGTGCGCGCCATCCGCGCACCGAAGTGTTGTCCACCGACACCGGCCACGTGCGTGACTACAAGCGCGACCCTTACGCCGGCTACGACAACGTTGCGCGCCTGATGTTCGACGTGCAGCACCGCGACGATCGCCTGCCGGCCAAGGAATGGGTGCTCGGCCTGCGCGCCGGCGGCCAGGCCAAGGCCTACCCGTTCTCGGCGCTGGCGCAGCGCGTGGATGCCCAAGGCCGCTTGCAGGACCGCCTCGGCGGTGTGCCGGTGCAGATCCGCTTCGACCGCACGCACCGCAGCGCCGAGGCTTTCGATGCGGCGGGCCAGCCGTTGCCCTCGGTGATGGCGTTCTGGTTCGCGTGGTTTGCGTTCCACCCGAAGACCGAGGTGCTTGCCGGCCTCTGACCTCGAATCAGCGGCGGACGACGACGTCACCTCTTGCGCAGGCGTGAGCGGATCACCTCGATCGCACGTTCGGGGTCGATCGAAAGGCCGTTGAGGACATGAACTTCCTGTTTACCAAGGACGGCGCTATTCCCGCCCCCCGCGCAGCCACAAACCCGTACCCGGTTTGAACTGGCTCCAGGCAAACCAGAACGCCTCGTGGCTGGGCAGTTCGGTCTTGCCGGCAAAGGCACGCAGCCCGCCCGCGTCGCGGCGGACTTCGACGCCGCCCATGCGCACCGGCTCGCCGGCCCGCAGCGCCATCTGCACCGCCACGCGCGGGAAGGCCAGCGGCCGGCCATCGGGTGCGGTGACGCCCAGCACCACCTCGTGCACCGGCAGGCGCGCATCGACATCGCCGACGGGAAAGATGGGGCCGTTGTTGTCGCGGCCCTGCAGCGGCTCGAGCGGGTAGCTGCGTCCCACGCCACCGTCCTTGGCCACGATGGTGGTGCGCGGATAGGCCTTGCGCCAGGCGCCCCAGGTCGAGGTGACCACCGTCGTCTGCGGCAGCGTCACCCCGGCCTTGTGCAGAGGGCCCGAAATGGCCCGGCCGGTGAAGGTGTCCACGGCGGACCAGGTGCGTCTGTCGTACATGAACTTGTTGGAGCGCGCGAGCAGCCCCGAGGTGCGCAGCAGCGGCTCGAAGCCGCTCGCCCGGTCGGTGAGGTAGGCCTGCGCCGAAAGACACAGCGTGCAGTACGGAATGCCGATGCGGCGCCCGCCCAGCGTGTCGTTGACCATCTCATGCACTTCCATGATGTTCTTGGGGTAGGCCCGGGCCTGGCCGTTGACGACGATGCCGAACACGATGGCGTTGTCGGGATACCAGCCGCCCTGGGACGCCGGCGTCACCTTGGGCTGATCGAGCGCCGGGATGCAGCCGCGCGGGCAGGTCTCGCCTTGCGTGGCGTCGAGCCGATCGTCGATGAAGACACCTCCCCAACCGACCTGGCGCCAATCGATGGCCGAATCGGCATCTGCAAAGAAGGGCGCCCAAGCGGGCTCGATCAACAGGAAGAGGTCGCGCTTCACCTCCCGGTAGCCCGGTGGGGCCGGCAGGTCCCAGGCGAGCAGCCGGTCGCCCATCGCGGTGATGGGCTCGCTCGGCAACGGGGCGCCCGTCAGCCGCTCGAAGGCCGAGACGATTTCGCCGAAAGTGTCTCGGCCGGCAAAGCGCAGCAGGTCGTAGAGCACCCACGCGAGGCGCGCGTCGCCGGCAGCGCCTATGCGCTGCACCGCGGCGCTCGGGAAGCGAAGTTCGCGCAGCGCCGGCGCCAGCTCGGCGAGCGCCCGCTGCACCTCGGCCGGCAGGGCCTCGCGGGCTGCGGCAGGCAGCGGCGGGAACGACTGGCCGTGCTTGTCCTTGCGCGCGCTGACCGTGGCTGCTTCCGCGGCGCCGGCCGGTATGGGCGCGCCGGCCAACGACATCGCCAAAGCAACCAGCAGCGCCGCCAGGCCAAGCCCTGGGCGGCTCGCTGCGTGGACCGCATGGGGCTTCATGGGGCGAGGTCTCCTCGGGCGAAGCGCGGGCAGGAACGGCGAGCACATCGTACCGCTCGAGACCCAGGCACACCCCATTCGGCTGCCCGAGGCTCGAACGGTGCTGGAGTGCTTCAGCGCACCAGACGCACGCGGATCGATGCCACCGGGTTGCGCCAGTCGCGCTGGTTGGGCTGCAAGCTGCCCACGCCGTGCACGCCGCGGTGCACATGCACGAAGCCTTCACCGCCACCCACGCGCGCACCTCCGCCCGGGCCGCCGCACTCGGCGAAGAAGGGGCCGGGGATCGACGAGCACAGTTCGTCGTTGACCTCGCTGCCCGCGTCGTAGGCCAGGGCGGTGAACGTCTGCGCGCCCTGGTGCGGCAGCGGCAGCGGCACGCCGTTGAGGGCCACGAAGGCATCGTTGGTGGGGATCAGCATCGCGGCCACGCTCAGACGGTCGCGCCAAGGGTTGCCCTGGATCTGGAAGGTCGCGGTCTTGCCGGGATCGAGCAGCCCGCTGGCGGCAGCGGTGGCCGTGACGAGCGCACTGGCATCGAGCAGCGCGCGCAGCGGCGCGACGTTGCCCTCCTCGGCCAGCGTGGCCAGCTCGGGAACGGCGGGCTGGCCGAGGGTAAAGAAGCGGATCTCGGGCTTGTGCGTGGCCAACAACAGCGGCGTAAAGCGCTGGTTGTAGGTGATGTTGGTGACGCTCACTTCGTACAGCCAGCGGCCGTGCGGCTCGGTGGCCTGCGCACTCACGGCGGCGGCGGCCAGGGCACACAACGCCAGGCGGCGCGTGATTGCGGGAGGGGGGATCGACATGCGGTGCTCCTTGGGCAAAGAAAGGCGCCCGCGCGCGAGGTGCATGCGGGCTTTGCAGTGGAACTGCATGCCCCCAGCGGATGCATCACCGAACTATCACGAAACTGTGGCGACTCCCTACCGGGCAGCAATTGTTTCGATGGCCGAAGCGATACGCCGAAACTTCGCAGGATCGTTTGCGACCTTCGCGACCAAGAGCGCGCCCTCGAGGAACGCGAACACGTTCTCCGCCCTCTGACGGCTGTTGCCTGCTGGGATCTCTCCGCTCCTCTGCGCAAGCTCCAGCGCTCGTTGGAGGTAGACGCAGTGAGCGCTGAACACTTCATCCAGCGCCTTGCGGAGTCGCTCGTCTTGGTGGGCCATTTCCTGCCCGAGGCTCCCGAAAGGGCAGCCCAGGAAAGCTCCCTTGCGCTTCTTGGTGGTCGCCTGGAAGCGGTCGATCGCATCGATCAGTGCGCGAAGCTGGTCCAGGCCGCCCTTGCCGCTCTCGGAGATGGGATCGAATATGGCCCCCCTGGTAGCGGCCCACGATGCGTCTACGGCCGCAATGGCGAGGTCGGTCTTGGACGGAAAGAAGTGATAGAAGCTTCCCTTCTTGGCGTTTGCTCGAGCACAGAGTTCGTCAACACCGGCGGCCTGATAGCTGCGCTCCCACAGCAGATCGACCGCTGCGCTGATGAGACGTTCTCGTGTGCCCGGTCCCTCGTTTTCGTGCATGAGGCTCTCCTGCGCGCGGCGCTTCTTGAGTTGCAGCATCGCAAGCAAGATAGCACCACTTGACCGGTCGGTAAAGAACCAGTAGTCTTGACTGACCGGTCAACTTCGGCCGCAATCACGAGGACCGGACGCCATGGGAGATTTCACTCAGCACACCGACATCACTGCACCGAAGGGCTCCGCCGAGGTTCTGGCGAAGGTGAAGGCGCGCTACGGGTTCATTCCGAACCTCGGGGCGACCATCGCCGAGTCTCCGGTGGCACTCGACGCGCTCTTGAACCTCATCGCGGCCTTCGAAAGCACTTCACTCACACCTCAGGAGCAGCAGCTGGTCTTGTTGACGGCCAGCGTGAGCAACGACTGCAACTATTGCCGCACCGTCCATGTGGGGTTGGGACGCCAAGCGGGCATCGACGCCGCGACCATCAATGCGACTCTCGATGCAGGGCCGCTCGAGAGCCGCAAGCTGAATGCGCTGCGTGACCTGACCGCTGCGTTGGTCGAGCAGAGGGGACGAGTGGACGAGGAGAAGATCCATGCCTTCCTGAGCGCGGGTTACACGAAAGCGCAGGTCTTCGAGGTGGTCATGGGCGTCGCTCAAAAGACGTTCACCAACTACTGCAATCATCTGGCGGGCGTGGAGCCGAACGTGGAGTTCGTTGCGATGGCCAAGGCCAAGTAGCGCAGATGCTCGTCGGGTTGGCACAGCGCAGCCGCTCGCTGGCCCCTTGAAGGGCGCTCCGGGATGCAGCGAACGATTCATTGCCAGCCACGCCAGTAAGCGCAAGGCCGCCTCCAGGCATGCGAGCCCGGTCAGGAACGCCGCCGGCTTGCGATCCAGTGATCCAGCGACAGGGCGCCGGGCCCGCGCAGCATCAGCCACAGCAGCGCCGCGGCCCACACGCCATGCGTGGCGTAGGCGCCCGGGTAGACCAGGGTCTGGATCACCGCCGTCATCACGAGCAGCCCGAACGACGCCAGCCGCGTGCCCAGGCCGAGCAGCACCAGCAGCGGTAGCGCGTGCTCGCCGATCGCGGCCATCACGGCGGCCCCTTCGGGCGGCAGCAGCGGCAGCTTGTATTCGTCGCGGAACAGGTCGGCCGCCGTTGACGACAGGCGCGGCCAGCCCAGCTCGAAAGTGCCCGAGACGAGGTTGACCGCAAAGCCTTCGACCTTGGTCTGGCCCGAGTTCCAGAACACCGCGGAGATGGAGAAGCGCGCCAGCAACGCGACCAGCGACTCCGGGATGCGGGCGAACGCCTGTCGAACTTCGCCCGGGTGGCACCCGTTCAGGGGCCGCAACGAGGCCCGCAATGGGGAGGTAGACAATGCCGGTGGGCCAACCTCAGCCAGCGATTGCGGTTGGTCCACAAACAAGTTTGGCGTCGTCCCAGGATCTGTTGTGGCCCAACCGTACTTGAAGACATTGGAGGACCTGGTCGCCAGTGAGCTGCCCGGTAGCCCAGGCCTAGTATGCAAACACTTCTTCAGCGGTGCCGCCTTGTACTCGAACACCAAGATCTGCGCGTCGCTGACAACTGCTGGCCTCGCTTTCAAACTACCCCGGCATCGCTGCTCGCAGTTGATCGAGTCCGGGCAGGCATCACCATTGCGGTACTTCGAGAACTCGCCTGTCAAGCAAGGCTACGTTCTGTTCCCGGACGCGGGCTGCCTCAGCAAGGGTGCCATCATGGCGTATCTCAAAGAGTGTGTCGCACATGCGTGTTCACCCGACGTGCACCCGACCTGCTACAGCGGGCTTCGCCCGCTTCCGCAGGCGGGTGAACTCAAACGTTAGGCCTTGTGTACACGGTCAGGAACGCCGCCGGCTTGCGATCCAGTGATCCAGCGACAGGGCACCAGGCCCGCGCAGCATCAGCCACAGCAGCAGCGCGGCCCGCACGCCATGCGTGGCGTAGGCGCCCGGGTAGACGAGGATCGGGCTTTCCCCCGTCTAGCATGGCATGGGCAGGCGGTCACTGATTGCGCTATTCTGGACGCGCGAAGCGGAACCTTTGCCCGAGCTTGAATCACCAATCGTCGTGTCGATCAGCCGGAACATGAACCGTTTCATCGCCCGCCTGCTGGTGGGCGTGCTGGTGTTCGCACAGGCGGCGCTGTCCGCTTACGCCTGCCCGGTGATGCCTGCCGGTTCGATGAGCGGCAAGGAGCCGGCTGCCATGCTCGGCGAGCAGTCCCGCCCGGGCCTCGGGAGCAACGGCATGCCGGCCGGCTCCTCGCGCCTGGACTCCGCGCAGCCGAACCTGTGTGCGGCGCATTGCCAGTCCGGCCAGCAGAACGTCGATGGGAAACCCGCGCCATCGGTACCCCCCGCGTTGCCGGCAAGCTTCTACCCCGTCGTGCCGTCGGCAGGGCTTGCGGAATCGGCGCCGACGCGGGTACGGGTCGACCGTCCGCCCCCGGCGGTGGGTCCGCCGCTCGCGATCCTGCACTGCTGCTTCCGCATTTGACTTCTCGCTTCGTCGCGTGCTGACCGCCTGACCGACCGGCGGACCAGCATTCGGCGGGACGGCTTGCGCGCGGACTTCCGCTCGCGCCGGCTGGCCCGAACGGCCCGAACGGCCCCGACGGCCTCGATGGCACCAACCACCGGGCCGCATGCGCGAGAGGTTCCCCATGGCATTCAAGTACGTCATTGCCATCCTGCGGCCCGAGGCCGTGCCGGCGCTGGAGGCGAAGTTGACCCGGATCGGCGTCGGCGGCATCACCCTGACCCGGGTGAAGGGTTTCGGCAACTACAAGAACTTCTTCTCCGGCGATTGGCTCACCGAACACGCCAAGGCGGAGTTGTTCGTGGACGAGTCGCACCTCGGTGCGCTGCTCGGCCTGCTGCGAGAGGCCGCCGGCTCCGACGTGCCGGGCACGGGCGTGGTCGCGGTGATGCCCGTCGAGGACTTCTTCCACTTGCGCAAAGGTGCCCATGGCACGTTGTCGAGCACGGCGGCGCGCTCTACGTCCACATCGCGTGGCTGCTGAAGACCTGAGCGCCCGCCAATCCTCCAATCCTCCCACCACGTCAAGGATTTCCATGCGCCCGATCACTCGAACAGCGTCCCTGCTTTCGCTCGCACTGGCGCTTGGCGCTGCCGTCTCGGCGCCCACCCGCGCGGGCGAGCCGGTGACGCTGACGCACGTCCATGGCCTCTCCTACAGCGCCGACGGCGCACGCCTCATGATCCCGAGTCATGACGGCCTAGCGATCTTCGAAGGTGCGCGTTGGTCCAAAGCCGCCGGGCCGGCGCACGACTACATGGGTTACTCGGCGACGCGCGATGCGCTTTACAGCAGCGGGCACCCGGCGCCCGGCTCCGGCCAGACCAACCCCTTCGGGCTGATCAAGAGCCGCGACGGCGGCAAGACCTGGAGCAAGCTGGGGCTCGAGGGCGAGTCGGACTTCCACACGCTGGCCACGGGCTGGAGCACGAACGCGGTCTACGTGGTCAACCACGCCGCGAATTCACGCATGAGCCAGGCCGGGATCTACTTCACCACGAACGACGGGCTCAAGTGGACTCGCGCCGCGGCCCAGGGACTCGGCGGCGATCTGCGGAGCCTGGCCGTGCACCCCACGGATGCCGCGGTCGTCGCCGCCGGCACGGCCGACGGCCTGTACCTCTCGCGCAACGCTGCCGCGCGCTTCGAGCGCCTCGTCGGTGGGCGGCAGGTGCTCGCCGCGGCCTTCGCGCTCGACGGCCAGCACATGTGGTTCAGCGGCTACGCGGGCACCGCGTCCCTGTTGCGGATCGCCCTGAAGTCCGGTGCGTCGCCCGAAGCGCTGCCGATTCCACCGCTCGGAGAGGACGCGGTGGCGTACATCGCCCAGAACCCCGCGCGCCCCAAGGAGATCGCCATCGCCACGTTCAAGCGCAGCGTCCTTCTGAGCAAGGACGAAGGACGCACCTGGACCTCGATAGCCCGAAGCGGAGCCACAAGTGAATGAACTCGACAGCACCGTCGCGCGGGTTTGCCTCGTCGTGCTTGCCGTCATCGGTGCCGTCGTGCTGCTCAGTGTCAGTGGCATGACGCTGATGCACGGCTCGATGGCGGCCGGCATGGGTTGCTGAGCGCGGATCGATCGACAGGGCATGGAATGGAGCCCCCGACATGGACACACGACGCCGAAACCTGCTGATCGGTTCTTCGGCCGCGGCCGCTGCGGCGGCCATCGGCCTCCCGGCGCTGGGCGCCCCCGCCAAACGCGGCAACGCTCCCGACCTGCACATCGAACTGCACGCCGGGCCCGACCGGGTGGCGATCCGGCCGGGGGCGACGACGCAGGTCTGGCGCTACCGGAGCCGGCTGTTGCGCGGCGACGCGGCTGCCCTCGAGGCCGGCGCGGGCGGCTACCTCGGACCCGTGATCCGCGTTCGTGCCGGCCAGCGCGTCCGCATCGATCTCGTCAACGGCCTGCCCGAGTCCACCATCGTTCACTGGCATGGCCTGCACGTGCCGGACACCATGGACGGGCATCCGCGCTTCGCCATCGCACCCGCAGGGCGCTACGAATACGAGTTCACGGTGGCCAATCGCGCCGGCAGCTACTGGTTCCACCCGCACCCGCATGGGCGCACCGGCAAGCAGGTCCATGCCGGCCTCGCGGGGCTCTTCCTGATCAGCGACGATGAGGAGGCTGCGCTCGGACTCCCTGACGGGGCACACGACCTGCCGCTGGTGCTGCAGGACCGGACCTTCGACGCGGACAACCAGTTCGTCTACCTCGGCAGCAGCGGGGACGGCGCGGGCAAGCAGGGTGGCGGGATGATGGGCGGCGGCATGATGGGCGGCGGCATGATGGGCGGCCGCACAGGCCGCAGCATGATGGGCGGCGGCATGGGCTCGATGATGGCCGGCATGATGGGCGTGCTGGGCGATCAGATTCTCGTCAACGGCAGCCTGCAACCCGGCCGCGAAGTCGAGCGGCGCGCCTACCGGCTGCGCCTGCTCAACGCGTCGAACACGCGCACCTACAAGCTGGCGTGGAACGACGCTTCACCGCTGACGGTGATCGGCACCGATGGCGGGCTGCTCGCCGCGCCGGTGCAGCGCGACTACCTGATGCTGGCCCCGGCTGAACGCGCGGACCTCTGGGTGGACTTCGGCCGTTGGCCGCCGGGCACCGAACTCACGCTGCGCAGCCTGGCCTTCGAGGGCGGCATGGACATGGGCGGCATGATGGGTGGGCGCGCTGCCTTGCCCGACGGCGCGGCCTTCGCGGTCCACAGCTTCAGGGTGGGCGCGGGAGCCGCGAAAGCGGGCACGCTGCCGCGACGCCTGTCGGCGATCCCAGCGCCCGAGCCTCGCCTGGCCGTCAACGCCGAACGCCCCAAGGTGTTCGAGCTGACGATGGGCATGATGGTCTGGGGCATCAACGGCGCGGGGTTCGACATGCTCGGCGCGAGCGAACTGGAAACCGTCAAGCTCGGCACGCAGGAGGTCTGGGAGTTCCGCAACGACGGCCGCCGTTCGATGATGGGCATGGTCATGCCGCACTCGATGCACGTGCACGGCGTGCAGTTCCGCGTCATCGGGCGCTCGGTGTCGAACAAGTTCTCGAACGAATACGGCACGGTCAGCGCCGGTCTCGTCGACGAAGGCTGGAAGGACACCGTGCTCGTGATGCCGGGCGAGCGCGTGCGCATCCTGCTGCGCTTCGCGGACTACCCGGGCCTGTTCCTGTACCACTGCCACATGCTGGAGCACGAGGACTCCGGCCTGATGCGCAACTACCGCGTGAAGGCCTAGACCTCGACGTGGGCTGCGACAACCCGATCCGCCGGATCGCCCAATTCGCGAAGCAGCACCGGATCACCGGCACGTCGACCACGGTTCTGGCGGACGGCCGCCGATTCGTCGGTGCCGTTCCCCTCGCGAAGCTGGAGAAGGGACTGGGCAGATCAGCAAGACCATGAGGCGTGAGTGCACGAGGAGATGACCGATGAAACACCATGGGAACACCCATCACAAGCACCCTGCGAAACCCGCTGCGCCCGCGCCGGCTCGGCGGCGACTTCCCATGGCCGTCCTGGTCGGTGCGCTGACACTCGCCTGCGCGGTCGTGCTGGCGATCTGGCTCGCCCCGGTCCCGAAGGCCGCGCGCGGCGACGGCGCGGCGCAGAGCGCCGCATCGGCGGACGGATCGGCATGGAAGGTGGGCATGCTGCGGCCGGACGGATTGCGCCTCATCGTGACCGGGCATGACGACGCATCGAAGGTGCTCGGCGCCGAGCATTTCTCCCGGTCGGAGGTGCGCAACGGTTACCGGATCGCCAGGCGGATCCCCGCGGTGCTGAACAAGCTCTATTGCTGGTGCGGCTGCGAGAACCGCGGCGAACACCGCTCGAATCTGCAGTGCTTCGAGGACAGGATGGCCGAGGATTGCCAGGTGTGCCTGGGCACCGCCGAGATCGCCTACGACATGACGCGCAAGGGCGTCACCGACGCGGCGCAGATCCAGGCCGCCGTTGACGTGCATTGGGGGCCGAACCGATGACCGCAGGAGTCGCGTGGCGGCGTCTGGTCCGGTTGTGCCTGGTCGCATCGGCCGGAGTGCTGGCGCAACCCGGCACAGGCGGTCCGGGCCCGAAGCCACAGGCCACCCTACATCGGCCGGACGCACGACGTCGTGCTCGGTGGCACGGCGCTGTTCGTGATGGCGGTCGGAAGGGGTTTGCCCCTGATCGTCGTCGGCGCGAAGGCCGGGTTGCTGCTGCCGAAGACGGGCGCATGGGACCGAGTCGATCAAAAGGGTCTTCGGCGTCGCCATGCTGGCCATGGCGTTCTACATGGTGTCGCCGGCGATTCCGGTGGTCGCCCAGCAGTTGCTCCGGGCTGCCTTGTTGATCGACCGGGCGGGAACGTTTCAACCACCCCAGTAGAGGCGATGGACATCCTTGCACACGCGTTGTGGGCCGGCGCCGGGGTGATGCTGGCGCAGCGTCGATGGCCCGTGTCGCCGCGCACGGCGGCGCTCACGCTCGCGCTCGCCGTCGCGCCCGACCTGCCGCACCTGGTGCCGATTCTGGGCTGGTCGGTGTTCGGAGACGGAACCGCGGCAGCGGTTGCGGGCTATGCCAACGCCATCCCGGGCCAGGAGCCCGCGCTGCCTTCGATGGTTCAGTTCCTCTCACACCATCTGCACTGTCTCACCCACAGCGCGATCATCGCCGGCGTGCTCACGCTGCTGATGTGGGCATGGCTGCGCAGCCTGTGGATTCCGTTGCTCGGCTGGTGGTCGCACATCGTCATCGACGTGTTCACGCACTCGGCCGATTACTACCCCTCGCCGTTCCTCTACCCGATCACGCGCCAGGGGTTCGACGGTGTCGCATGGAACACGCCCTGGGCCATCGCCATCAACTACGCGGCGCTGGCGGCGGCCTACCTGTGGCTGTGGCGCACCCGGCGCGCTCCTCGGCACCGGGCGGCCATCTGATGCGCGTCGTATCGCCTGCAAGCACATCGGGCCGATGACCTCCGCGCGCTGCCAGCCGACTGCCAGCGGACTGCCAGCCCTCTGCTAGCCCACTGCTAGCGCGAACTTCGGCCTCGAATTCGGGGGTGGCCTCGGGGGCCGATCTGCAGCGCCGTGATCATCGGGCAGGAGATGTTGGACTCGTGCTCGCTGCAACGATCGATCAAGCCCTTCAGTGCCCGTTCGATGCGGCGCAGATCGGTCAGCTTCTCGCGCACGGCCGCCAGCTTGCCTTCGGCCAAGGCGCGGGTGTCATCGCAGTGCGTGCCGTCCTCCAGGACCAGCAGGCCCGTCACCTCCTCGAAGAAGCCGGGAGGCCACGGGTTGTCTTCACGCCAGTTGCTAGGCTCTCACACCCTCCCTATCGACCTCAGCTACCGAAGCGGGAGAGCGTGGCACATGCCGATGTTCTCGAGGCGGCGCGTCCGCTGGGCCGACCTGGTTGTCGAGTTGTCCAACCGCCAACCCATCCGGGTGGTTCACAGAAGCCTCGCCGGCGGTGGTGCCGATGCCCGGCGACGTGGTTGAGGTCGCCTGGCGGCGGTTTGTCGCTGCGGCCTACCCCGCTATCGCCGGACTTCCTGCCCGGACTTCAGTGTCCAGGCGAGTGGGTGGCGCTCGGAGCAGGCGTCGAAACCAGGATCGGCGGCCCTGCACAGCACCTCCTCGACCGACTTGATCCGGTAGTAGGAGTCGACCTTGCGATAGTCGTCGATGCGAACGCGAACGATGTCTCCGACCCGGAGATTGAGGCTCTTGGAGGATCGGGCGTTGAACGCTGCGGGGAAGCGCACGCTGCGCGACGAGTAGGTCGACACCCACTGTTCTTCGCCTCTGAACCGCTCGATCTCCGGCGTGTCTTTGAAGCGCTCTGCCAGCCGCTGGTGGAACTGAACCAGCCGCTCGTCGTCGTCCCACACGGCGCCGACGACTGCGACGACGGACGAGATCTCCCCCCTGAACTCGGGCGGGACATCGGACCACCCGGCCTGCGCGATCGGCTGTCCGAAGACCAGTCCTGCTGCGGCGACACAGGTCGCGACCAAGCGAATCGAGTCTTGCGCCTTCACTTGCCGCTTCCTTCGGGCTTGACTTCGAGCTCGGGGAACACCGGCAGCCAGGCCTGGCCCTTGTTCATCACGAGCGGCATCCGCAGGCCCGCATTGAAGGTGACGGGCCTCGCGTTCGCTTCGCCCGAATAGCCATGCTCCGGGGACAGCGAGAGGAACACCCATTCCGGCAGGAGCCTCGACAACGCGCTGGCATAGCGCACCGACTCGTACGCCTCGCCCGTCCACAGCTCGTGCATCGACGGTCCGCTCTTGAACTCGAACACCCAGGCCTTGTAGCCACCCAGCCATTCCGGAGCCTTGCCTTCCCTGGGCGGCACCGGGGACGCGCTCCTGTCACGCCGGTTCCACAGTCGGCATTGGCCTGGAGGGCAGCCCGGGCCCGTCAGCAGCCAGCCCTGCTGATCATCGAACTGCAGCGATCGCGCACGCCAGGGGTTCATCGGGAACGTCGCGGGCGCAAACGTGAAGCCTTGAGTGCTTCGCGCGTGGCGCGATGAACCATGTTGTTCAGCAGCTCGTCCGCATCGTCGGCACTGGCGGCCATCTCGAAGGGCATCCAGCCGATGACCTTGTCGTAGCCCAGCACGGCGGGCTTCTTCTCGGTCAGAACGCTCAGCAGGGACATGGTGACATCGGTCCACTTCGTGCCGAATTTCGGCGGCGGGAGCAAGCCCCCGGCAACGCCTGCCGCGAAGGCGATGTCCACCGCAGCGAGACCCGACTCCTTGAGGGCGGCATCGAGGCTCTCGCGGCGCGTGTCGCGCAGCTTGTGCGACATATCGGCGGCATCGAGCACACACCAGGCGCGGGAGTTGCGCTTCATGCACTCGGCGCGCGCGCCGTCTCGCAGTCCGTCGCCGAACGCCGCGGCACCGGCGGGCGCCAACATGGTCGATGCCGTCGCGATGGCGATCGACATCAGTCTTGCCTTGCCGGTCGCGGCGCAGGCGGGACGGGTTTGGTGGCTCGTGTTGCTCATGGCTCCAGTGTACGAATTAGTGTGTGTATGAATGAATGCACTTTTTGCACAGTGCCTGGGTGCCATCCCGAGCGCTGTCGCCCCAGAAGACCTTCGGCGCCCGAGTGCGCGAGTTGCGACAGGCAGCGGGCATGACGCAGGACGACCTGGCCGAGCACTGCGGGCTGTTCCGCACCTACCTCAGCCGCATCGAGAACGGGCAGGCCAACCCGACGCTGACGATGATCCATGCGCTGGCCGGCAGCCTGGGCGTGCCGGTGCCGCTGCTCTTCCAGGCCGGTGCGCCGGATGGCGTGGGGGCTTCAGCCCGGTCCGGCCGATCGCCCCCGCGGGCCGCGCCCAGGCCCTCCCGGGGCCGGGTGCGCTGAAGGGGCTCGCCCTGCCCCACCGCGGCGCCGGGAACCCGGCGCCTGGCCCAGCCAGCTCATCCCCAGCGACTGCACCTGGCGCTGGTAGTCGTACGCGCTCAGCTCCTGAAGCTCGACCTCGGTTCCCGCCGGCACCTGCGCCGCGATGGCCGCTTCCAGCGAGGCCCTGAAACCCTGGCCACGGTCCGGATCGGTCGTGAACTCGCGCTGCACGCGCGTCGCGCCCCAGTCCAGCAGCAGCTGGATGTCGTTCCTGAGGTCGAGCGAATACCAGCAGCGCAGCCGGCCGTCCCCATCGGCCGTCGTCAGCAGGCTCTCCAGGGCGTGCCGCCGTTGCAGCATCTGGCCATGCCGCACCCCGGCCTCGAGGGTCCAGACACCCTCGGCATGCCCTTCGGCCACGTCGTGGTGTGTCCGCGTCGCGTCCATGGCCGCGATGGTGAAGACGGCATGCAGCCCTTCGACCTGGCGCGCCAGTTCGCGCTGGACCTGCTCGTCGTCGAGCTCGAGCCGCTCTCCAGGTGACATCACGGCCACGCCCAGCAGGTAGACCATTTCCCAGTCGGCGTTGGCGGACGGCGCCAGCGCGAGCGGCTTGAGGTTCGGCATGGTGGGCTCGCTGCCGGCCTCGATCTCCAGCAACGCCTGCCGCAAATGCCGGGCGTCAAGCGTCTGCAGATTCTTGCCTGCATAGAAGCGCCTGCTGAAGCGCACCGTGTGGGCGCCGGTGGCTTTCCTGATGAACAGGGCCGGGCTCGAGACGTACATCTGGTCGCCCTCGGTGACCCTCACGCTCTCCCGGGCCGCGCCCTCGGGCATGGGCCAGCGCACCGCCAGCGGCGCCACGATGGCCGTGAGGGTCCGATCCTCGAGCTCGACCGTCTGGCGACATTCGGCGATCAGGTGCGACAGCAATGCCCAATGCTGCTCGCGTTCGGCTTTGTCCCGTGCGTCGCCCGCGCTGCCGTGCGTGTGTCGCAGGCCGCTCCTGGCCGCGCTCAACACGGTATAGCGAGCACCGCTTTGCAGATGTCCGGAGACGGTCTGCCGCACCCGCTTCTCCCGCGCAGGGTTCGTGCCCTGGCTCCGATGCAGGGCGATGATGTCGCGCTCGAGCGAGTCGATCTGCCGCAATTCCAGCTCGGAGAGCTCACGCCCCGCGCCGGCCGATGGCGCAAGCGGCTTGAGCGACACCGGGGGCACCGGTTGGGTTTTGGCGGCAACGGGCGGGGCTGCCGCGGGCGCCGTGGCGGCCACCGGCTGCGCGTCCTGCCTGTCGGTGGTTTGTTCAGTCCGCCGGTCGACCTGTCGTTGCGTGTGGAACACGTGGTCCTGCCGGACCAGTTGTTCCAGTGCCTGCACGTTCAGCGTTGGCTCGCCCGGCGCCGGCCAAAGCGTCTGTTGCAGGTCGTGCTCGAATTGCGGGTGCTGCAGCACGCCGATGAAGTCCACGCCGGGCTGGCTGACGACGCCGAGCCTGGACGCATCGTGCGCCAGGATCACGCCGCGGCGCACCCTGATCGGCTGCCCGCGGCGGGCCAGGAAGACCTGCAGCGCATCGGCCGTGGCGTTGATCTGCTCGTTCGGTGCCCGGCCCTTGCGGTCGCGGATGGGGACGTCGCGTTCGACGACGTTGCCGTACCGGTCGCTCTTGTCGCGCCGCCAGTCGTTGCCGCGAGCGTGGACGGTGCCGTTGACGAACTTGACCTCGAGGGCGAGCACGGCGGTCGGTCCGATGAGCAGCAAGTCGGTCTCACCGCCGCGATTGAAGTAGCCCGTCAGGGCCGCCCACTCGTCGCCGAGCAGGCGCGCCAGGCGGTCCTGGACGCGCGCCTCGCCTTCCTGGCCGCTGACCCACCGCGCCTCCTGGTCGCTGGGTGCCTGGCGTACTGGTGACGGTGGTGCGCTGCTCAGCGCCGCGCTGAGCCAGCGCCCGAGGCCTGCCAGCAAGTCGAGAAGCCGGCGCTCGCGCCATGCGGCGGCCATGGCGCTGCGGTGTGCGGTGATCGTGGCTTGGCGACGGTAGACGGCGGCTTGCCAAGCCTCGAGAGCTTGCTGGTGCCTCGCCTCCCTGGCGTCCTGGGCCTGCCGGGCCTGATCGGCGGCGTGGTCGGACAAGACGATGATTCTCATGATCGCTTCCTCGGATGTGTGAATACGTGTTCGTGTGAATGCGCGTACGGTTTGGGCGCAATGCAGCCCAGCACGGCCCGCGCTCAGGCCATTTGCCGCAGTGGCGCCTGGCGCTTCAAGCGGGCAAGGAATCCGCGCACCTGCCAGGCCAGCTCCGCCCCGTCCTCCCAGCGCTCCAGGACCTTCATCGGCGTCATGCGCAGGACCAGGTCGTCGCCTTGCCAGCTGAAGATCTGCACGAAGGCCAGCGGCCGCCCGTCACGCCAGCACTGGTACGAGTCGGCATCGAGCGCGGCGCGGCGCAGCTCGGCCATCTCGGGGCCGGTGTGAAGGCGCAACCTGTGCACCGTCAGCACCAGCTCGTCGCCTTCCTGCACGGTGATGCGGCAGTGCATGACCAGTCGCGAGAACAGGTCCTCCAGCCGCCACCAGGTCTCCTGGGGGCCGGTCTCGATGCTCATGGCGATGGTCAAGGCGTCGGCCGGCGGCGCCGGCAGCGTCAGCCGCACGACGCGGGCGGTGAGGTGGCTGCTCTCGCCGAGCGGCATCTGGCCGAGCATGCGCAAGGCCGTGTCCTGGGCATGGCCGGCAAACCACTCCTGGCTGCCGGCGGCGCGGTGTTCGGCGTCGACCCGGTAGGGCGCGAGCGTCTTGTGCATTGAGCGCTCGATCTGTTCGGCCCGCGGGCGCGTGGGCAGCCAGATCACGCGCGAGCCGTCGAGGTCGAGTTCATCGCGGCGGAACTCGGGCAGTTGCCGGGCGCGATGCATCGGGCTGCGCGCCCAGCCGAGCTTGAAGCGGCGCCGGTCGCGGCGCGCGAGGACGTAGACGCAGGCCCGGTTTGGGCCGGTCGGCTGAGAATTGCGCGCGGGCGTGTGCAAAGTAGCGCACATCGATGCGCGCAAGGTCGTGCTGAGCAGGCGTGGCATGCGCGGCTCCTGTCAGTGGATGTGGGCCGGGCGGACGCAGCCGCCCAGGATCTGCAGGTACAGCGCCGGCGTGATGCGGCCGCAGCGGTACAGCAGCGTCAGGCCGATGAGCGCCAGCTCTCCGGGCAGCACCTGCAGGAAGGCAGACTCTTCGTCGTGCAGCTCTCGCTCAGAGACCAGCGGGCCGACTCGTACGGACACCAGCCCGGGCAGGTCGACGAGCCAGTCGAGCAGCGCCACCTGGTCGTTGACCGACAGCGGCCGGTCCGCGGCCGTGACCAGGTGGACGAGCTGATGCCCCGACAGCAGCAGGTCGCGCTGCTCGGCGTAGTCCTCCAGGCGCCGCTCGAGGTCTCGGCAGTCCTTGGGCGGCAGGCCCGGGCGGACTTCCAGGCGCAGCATGAAACCCACCCGCTCGTCGGCCTGGATGCGCCTGCCCTTGCCGGGCTGGCGATCAGCGGGCCGGGACATGGTGCCTCCGGGTGACGGGGAACTCGCGGTAGACGAAGACGACTTCGGGTTTGCACAGCAGCCAGCCGATGACGCGCGACCAGTCTCGCGGCGTGACCGCACGCTCGTAGCCGAGCAGGACGATGCGCAAGGACATGGCCTGGGCCGCGATGCCGCTGCGAGCGAGCAGTTGGTTCAGGCCGGCGCCGATGCGCAGTTGGGGGTCGGCGCCGTGGCGCTCGGAGAAGGCGACGCGCAGCCAGACGACGGACGCGCCGGTCTGGGTGGCGAGATGGGAGGCGGACATGAAGGACTCCTTGGGCGAAGCGAACTCGCTGGCACGCAGGCGTGAGTTCGCCCGACGAGGCCCGGCGACGGCCTCGTGACAAGTGGGAATCAGCGTTGGGGTGCGGTCAGGCCGCGAGACGGACGCTCACGGGCGGGGGCTGGGCCAGGCCTTGGGCGTCATTGGCCGCCGGCGTGCTGCCCGGGGTGGCCTGGGCGCCACTGCGATTGCCGCCGGCGGCATCGACCTTCTCGGCGCTGCCCATCGCGACATGGCCCTTGGTGAGATTGCCCGTCGCAAAGCGCGTGGCCAGCAGCCGGTCGATGGCAGAGCCGTCCTGGCGGGTCATGTTCGGAACGAAGCGGCTATAGACCGTGAACAGCATCTGGGCATTGGCATGGCCAAGCTGCCGGGCCACCCATTCCGGCGCTTCGCCCGAGGCGAGCCACAGGGTGGCCGCGGTGTGGCGCATCTGGTAGGGCCGGCGCTTGGCCAGGCCCAGGTGACGCAGCAGCGGGTACCAGACCCGATCGCTGAAGTTCTTGTTGTCGATCGGGTGACCTTCGCGGTTGCAGAAGACGTACTCGCTCAACTTGCCGGTGACTTCCCGCTGGCGCTTGAGGAGCTCGTAGACCGGCTGCGACATCTGGATGTCGCGCTGCGAGCTGTCGGTCTTGGTGTATTCGTCCTCGCCTAGCACGAAGGTCTCGCGGATGAGGATGAGGCGGCGCTCGAAGTCGATGTACTTCCATTTGAGGCCGTTCGCCTCGCCGGTGCGCACGCCGGTGAGGAGCCGGAAGGTGATGTAGTCGCGCCAGTCGACGCGCACCGTGGTGGTGAGCAACTGCGTCTCGTCCAGCGAGAAGGGCTGGACGTCGGACTTGCGGATCTTCAGCGGCTTGAGGTTCGCGCAGGGCGAGACGAAGTTGTGGCGGTCGGCCGCATCGGCCAGGACCTGGCGGAGCACCCCCAGCACGTTGTTGATGCGCTTGTTGCTGAGCTTGTCGCCGGTGCGGCCGGGCTTGTCAGCGAGCTTGGCGCGAAAGGCCAGCACGTCGGCCTTGACGATCGCGCCGACGGGCTTGTCGCCGAAGGCCGGCAGCAGGTGGCCTTCCAGGGTCGAGTTCAGCACCTTGATGTGCGAGCGGCGCCATTCAATCTGGTGCTCGGCGAGCCAGGTGGCAACGAAGCCGCGGAAGGAGGGAAGTGCCGGTTCGGATGCCAATGCCGCGGCCGCGGCAACGGGCGTCGACTGCTTCTCTGGCACCGAAGCAGGTACCTCGCTCGCACGCTGTGCGCTTCGACTGGTTGGGAACGCCGACGCGTAGTCGAACGTGCCGGCGCTGATCTCGGCCTCGATCTTCGCGAGCACCTTCTCCATGCGCTTGCGGTTCGCGGCGTTGTCCGCCAGTAGGGTCTGCTCGCGGCAGCGTTGGCCGCGGTACCGGAAGTCGAAGAACAACAGACCGTTGTCCTTCCGAGCGCGAACGCTACCCATGGATCACACCCCCGTTGGCCATGGGGATCGCCATGCGATCGACGCCTGTCATCGCACGCATGTCGCGCTCGATGGCTTCCCAGACGAAGAGAATCTTTCGTCCGCCGAACGGGCGAACGTAGTGGGTGCCCTCCAGAAGCACGCTGTCCTTCAGCCGTTCGCGGATCGTCCGCACGTCGTACTTGATGCGAGCGGCGAGCTCGTCAGTCGTCAGGTAAGTGGTGTCCGGCACTTGGCGCCTCCTGTCAGTTCAGGTGAGAATCGAGCCAGCAAATTGCGCCATGAAGACACGTTTTGCCGCTCCGCACGACATTTTGCTCCGCCAATGCGGTCTGTCAACACTTTTTTTGGTTCCGAACAACATTTTTTGCGTTGAGGCAACGTGATCAAGTGCCATCTGTCCAGGTTGATGGGCGAGAGAAAGCTGAAGGTCGCCGACGTAGCGAGGGCGACGGGCCTTTACCGCGGCACCGTCTCGTTGCTCTACGACGAGACAGCGGCCAAAGTCGACCTCGAGACGATCGATCGCCTGTGTGCTTACCTCGGGGTCACCGTGGGCGAGCTCTTCGAGCAGGTGACACCATTGCCAGATCTGTCTGGAGCGACTGCAGAGACGGCAGCAACCAAGGCCCCTTTGAAGGCTCGCAAGCGATGAGCGCGGGGCACGCATTTACGAGAGGGCTCAGCCGCAAACCCGGCCGCGCGCGTCGGGCCGGACGGGAAGCCGCTCGGAGTAGGGTGGTTCGGGCGGCTCGTGAAGCGGTGGTGCCAAGAGGCGGGGCTGAAGGGCCGGTACGGAGCGCACTCGCTGCGGAAGACGTGGGGCTACATGCAGCGGACGGTGCACGGGGTCGGCATCGAGAATCTGATGAAGGCGTACGGGCACTCGTCGCCCGCGGTCACGCTGGCCTACATCTGCCTGCAGGACGAGGAGCTGGCTGAGCTGTACTCGCGGGGAGTTCTGAGGGCGGTGCTCTCGTGCACTTTGAGTAGGAGCCGTTCCCTGAAAAGCTCCCAGTTCGCCCGAGACGTGTGCTAATAACTGCTGAAGTTGTGAAGTTGTCAGCGCACGGGAAAGTCGTATGCCCAAGATTGCCAGAGTCGTACTTCGCGACTTCAAGCGGTTCGAGAAGCTGGACCTGGCGCTTTCAGGCGACCTCAACATCCTGCTTGGGGACAACGAAACCGGCAAGAGCTCTGTGCTCCTCGCTATCGACCTGGTACTGAGTGCCAGCAGATACAAGGTCGACGCACTTGGGATAGAGAGCCTTCTCCCCGTTGGCAAGGTCCGCGCGTTCAGGGAGTCACCGAAGAGGTCCTTCAACGACTTACCGCAAGTGCTCGTTGAGGTCCACCTCACGACGGGCACTGATCCTTCCTACAACGGCGTGAACAACACTCGCGGCGTGGAGCTCGATGGATTGAGGATGGAGTGCAGGGTCCCGCACGAGAACTCGGAGGCAGTCGCGGAGTTGCTAAAGGAACCCGACGCACCATTCCCGTTCGAGTACTACGAGACCAAGTTCTGCACCTTCGCTGGCACTTCCTACACCAGCTATCGCAAGCCCATAAGGCACTTGGTTCTTGACAGCTCCCGCGTCGACTCCGAACAGGCTTCGCGCGATTACACGCTATCCCTGTTCATGGCTCACGTTCCAGTTAGCCAAAGAAGCAGGCTCGAAAGCGACTACCGTCGCAGCAAAGAGGCGTTCTCCCGCGACTACCTCGGCAAGATCAACAAGGGCATCGAGAGTCATGCGTTTGCTGTACGAACGAGCACAAAATCGAACCTCCAAACGGACCTTGCCATTCATGAAGACAACTTGCCACTGGACCTACGAGGGCGGGGTCGCCAGAACTTCCTGAAGACATCGTTTGCCTTGAGGCGCTCGTCAGGAGACAGCCTTGACGTTCTACTGCTCGAAGAGCCAGAGAATCACCTGAGTCACACAAGTACGCGCAAGCTAGTGGAAAGTCTCGCGGCGGCCCAGGAGCGCCAGGTGATTGTGGCGACGCACTCAGCATGATCTGCTCGCGCCTGGACCTTCGGAAAGCCTTGTTCTTAGGTCTGCAACCCGAACAGGTCGTCACGCTCCAAGACTTGCCAGCGGAAACAGCGGACTTCTTCATGAAGGCCCCGGACACCTATGTGCTTGAGTTCGCCCTGTCGAAGAAGGTCATGCTGGTCGAGGGTGACGCGGAGTACATACTGATCGAAGAGTTCTTTCGGAAGCACTCTGCTGGAAAGACTCTCAAGGAGTCCGATGTCCATGTGATCGCAGTCGGGGGTACGAGCTTCAAGCGCTACTTGGATCTCGCGAAGCATCTACGGGTCAAGACCGCGGTAGTACGGGACAACGACGGCGACTACCAGGGCAACTGCGTAGAGGCGTATGCCGAATACGTTAGCCCGGCAGTTGGGGTCTTTGCTGATTCGGACAACGCTCGGTGCACCTTCGAGATCTGCCTCTACTCGGACAATCCAGGGGTTTGCGAAGAGGTGCTAGGACCTGGGCGCAAGAAGCTCACGGTGCAAGACTACATGCTGAGGAACAAGACCGACGCGGCCTTGCAGTTGCTCCGAGGAAGCGGAGGGCGGCTCACTGCACCACAGTACATCCAGGAAGCGATCGCTTGGATCGCTGCGTGACGTTCGCTGTCGCCGGTGCGGGTAAGACCAGAAGCCTGGTCGAGCAGCTTCGCCCAGACAGCCGTGCCTTAGTTATCACGTACACGAACAACACGCAGGAAGACCTTTGCAGGCGGGTCATCGAGAAGTTCGGCTTCCTGCCCAGGCAGATCGCTGTCCTTACCTACTTCTCGTTCCTCAACCAGTTCTGCTACCGACCCCTGCTCTTTCATCAGGTGCAGGACCGCGGCATATCCTTCACTGCACCCAGCAAGTTTGCGAACATTCATCCGTTGACCGACATACGGCGCTACATGGACGGCGGGGGACGCCTCTACCACAACCGCCTCGCGAAGCTAGTCGACAGCCGTGGATGTCTGCCAGCGTTGCGCCAACGCATCGAGCGCTACTACGACTCTGTGCTCGTGGACGAGGTGCAGGACTTCGGAGGCCATGACTTCAACCTGTTGATGGATCTGACCAAGGCGCAAGTCGCGTGGCACCTCGTCGGCGACTTCTATCAGCACACGTTCTCTACAAGCCGCGACGGGAACGTGAATGCAGGGCTGCATGACGACTATGGGGACTACCGTCGCAGGTTCGCCTCCCACGGCTTCAAGGTCGACATCGAGTCGTTGTCCTTGAGTCATCGATGCAGCTCGACGGTATGCGAGTTCGTCAGAGATCACATTGGAGTGCAGCTCCTTGCGGCGTCGGCTCGCAGGAGCAAGGTGGAAGCAGTTGAGACGCAAGCAGAGGTCGATCGACTGCACGCTGACTCGAAGGTCCTCAAGCTCTTCTACAGCAAGCACGACGAGTACGCGTGCCACTCACTGAACTGGGGTGGTGCGAAGGGCTTGGACCACTACGAAGATGTGTGTGTCGTCTTGAGCGCGGAAAACTGGAAGCTGTTCAGCGCAGGCAGGCTGAAGCCGTCAGCGACCCTGACACGCAACAAGCTCTACGTAGCTTGCTCCCGACCTCGTCGCGACTTGTACTTCGCTGCGGAGCGCATGTTCAAAAAGTTCGTTCGATGTAAGCGTCTGGGCGCGGCACCTTGAGCCGAGGCGGATGACCCCGGAGCATCGCGTTCATGGCGAACGTGGTGGAAGCGACCTGCAAGGCAGCGAGGGCTTGGCTCGCGCGCTGGTTGTGGATCGGCGCCTTGCTTGCCTGCATGGGCCAACGGATGGCCGCGTTTTGGGCGCAGCGCGCTTGTTCGATCTGGTCGACGTCAGTCGGCTGGCTGCCAGCGATGGGGCAGCAGTTCCTCGATTCGGCTGTTCAGCTGCGTGGGCAGCCGTGTGAGCACGTCCTTGAGGTAGGCCCAAGGGTCTCGCCCGTTGAGCTTGGCCGACTGCAGCAGGCTCATCACCATCGCGGCTCGCTCGCCGGCCAGCTGGCTGCCGATGAACAGCCAGTTACGGCGACCGAGCGCCCAGGGCCGCATTTGGTTCTCGAGATGGTTGTTGTCGATAGGCACCTCGCCGTCCAGCAGGAATTGCGAGAGCGACTGCCAGCGGTTCAGGCTGTAGTCGATTGCCTTGGCGATGGAACTGCCGTCGGGCACACGCAGGCGCTCGAGCTTCAGCCAAACGTGCAACTCCTCCCACAGCGGCTTGGATCGCTCCTGTCGCATGAGCTGTCGCTGCTCGGCACTGAGTTGGCGGGCATCGGCCTCGATCCTGTACAGCCAGGCGATGCGCTGGATGGCCTGCGCAGCCACCTCGCTCGCGTTGGCCTTGAACAGCTCGTCGAATTTGCGCCTCGAATGGGCCAGGCAATGGGCGACGCTGCGCCCCCGCACGTTCAAGGCCTCGTCATAGCCGCCGTAGGCATCGACGACCAGCGTGCCCGACCAACCGGTGAGGAACTCCTTGGGGTATTGCCCCCCGCGCCCGGCGCAGAAGTCGTACGCCACGCCAGGCTCGGGATCGAAGGCGCCACGCGCGTAGGCCCACATGTAGGCCTTCTTGGTCTTGCCCCTGCCGGGGTCCAGCAGCGAGATCGGCGTCTCATCGGCGTGAAGCACCCGCGAGCCAAGCACGAAGGCCCGATGCGCCTCGAACAGCGGCATCAGCTGCGCCCCGTGTGTCCGCTCCAGGCCGCCAGCGTCGAACGCGGTGTGTGCACCCCCGAGCGCGCGTTGATCTGCTCTTGCCGGTAGTAGGGAATGTGATCGACGAAGCGGCTGACCACCGTGTGGGCCTGCAGGCCCGGCGTTGGCAGCGCGTTGTCGAAGACCTGCGCGACAGCCGGCTCCTGCACCAGGAGCTGGCAGCACTTGCAGGCCCACTTGCCGCGGATCTGGCGCTGCACAGAGAACTTCGCCGGCACGATGTCCAGCCGCTCGCTGATGTCCTCGCCCACGCGCTGCATCGGACGGCCGCACTCGGGCGTCGGGCAGCGGGTGTCCTCGGGCTCGATGTGCTGGTCCACGCGCGGCAGGTGTGGCGGCAGTGCTTCGCGCTTGGGCTGGCGGCGTTGCTGCTTGTCTGGTGCACTGCGGCTCGTGGGGGAGTTCGCTTGCAGGGCAGCGAGCTGGGCCTCGAGGTCGGCCTGGTCGGCGGCCAGCGTCTCTTCGAAGATGTCGCGCTGCTGGGCGTTCATGCGCTCGCTCTTGGCGCCGAACTTCCAGGCCTTCAGCCGCGCGAGCTGGAACGTGATGCTCTCGATCTTCGCGTCGCGCCACTTGATCGCCTGCGCCTGCGTGTCGATGCGCTTGCTCTGCGCATCGATGTGCCGGCTCTGCTCGGCGATGTGGGCCAGCATCTGCGCCGCCAACTCGGCCAGTGCGGCCGGGCTCAACGCCTTGATGTCCGTGGTCCGTGTTGCATGCACATCGAGCATGCATTCAGTGTGCACGGCCCATAGAGAGCAGGCCATCGGTGCTTATTCGAATTGCACGCGCCAGCCACTGCACGGCCTGTCTCACATGCGAGTGATCAGTCGCATTTGCTCGAGGCGCTGCCAGGGCAGTCCGAGGACCAAGGCGTCGAATTGATCCTTGGTCAGCGTCAGCGGCGCAGCGTCGACGACGCCCGCGCGCGGCCATTCGAAGCTGCCAGTGTTGAGTCGGCGTGCCGCGCACCACACGCCGAATCCGTCATGCACCAGCAGCTTGATACGGTTCGATCGCGCGTTGGCGAAGAGGTAGCCGTGGTGCGCCCGAGCGGCGCCGAAGACCTGCACGACGCGTGCGAGCAGCCGATCGACGCCGGCGCGCATGTCCACGGGCTCGACGGCCAGCCACATGGCATCGACGCGAATCATCCGAGCCACTCACGCAGCCAGCGGCCACACGCGGCGCCTTCCTGGGCGGGCCAATTGACGATCACCGTCGCAGCGCCGCGACACAGCTCGAGCCGAATATTGGGCGGCGCGGCGCGCGGCATCTCGAGCTGCAGCGGCACGAAGGCCGCGGCGGCGTCGCTCAGCGCGCGTGTGACGTCCGGCCGCTGCGCCGCCACCGCGCCCCCTGCTGCAACCGACGCCACCGCTGGCGCTACGGCCAGCGACTGCAGCGGCAAGGACAACTCAGCTGCCTTCGCAGGTGTGACGCCGGCCGTCGACGACACTCGTCGGTCATCCTGACAGCGCCGCCACTTGTGCACGAGATTGGCATTCAGGCCATGGGCCTGCGCCACCGCAGCCACCGAGGCGCCAGGCTCCTCGCAAGCGGCCAAAACCTTGTCCTTCAGTTCAGCGGCATGGCGCCGACGTGATGCGTGTCTGGGGTGCGTAGCCACAGGTGTCCACCTGAGAATTAGGTGGACACCATCGTCACCCTTCGGCCATCGCCGCTCAAGATGCCGCGGCTAGACGCTTACCGTTCGATCGCGGTAGGCACCAGCTCAGACACGACCACGCGTGACCGCGTGCCCGGCCTGGATGCACTTGTGACGAGGGCGACTGGGGCCCTGGTTCGACGGCCTAGCCAACACCGATCAGCAGCCAGCCAGTCCTCTGCAACCTGGACGAGAACGCGATGCTGTGCCTGTGGCGAGTGGAAGTCGGCACTCGGACCGGGCAGCGAGAGGTTCGGTTGCATGCGGCTGCGGTCGACAGCGAAGGCCGGCGCCTGCCATCGATCGAACGTCATGTCGACGCGGTGCTGCGAGCAGCTCCAGCGCGCCCGGCCTGGACGTTCGAGGATCGCATGAAGCTGCTTGCAAGCGCGGCCGAGCCAGCACTTCAACGTGGGCTTCGCCAGTGTGCGACCGCTACCGAGAGCGGCGGCTACTCCCCGGAGCTGGTTGGCTACGTCGAACTCGTGGCGAGCCGATAGTCAGCGACGGGCCTGCGCCTTGCGCCACGCCGCGCTGGCTTCACTGAGTAACTCTCTCAGACTCCTTCTCGATGAGGCGCCGACACGCGGAGCCAACATCAACGACTGGAAAGACTGCGAGTTGCTCCTTGCTCGCCTGCATTGTCAGTTCCGCCACAGTCTCGTCGACGATGCGGTAGTCATTGGCGGTGAAGATGGGCATGTCGCTCGGCGGAACCCACGCAGTGAGCTCGATCGCTGCAGGGGCAGCAAAGCCAAAGGCATCTCGGGCACGCGCCAGCCGCCACAGAGCGGCGGAAGCGGTTTGGACACGACTCGAGATGCGGCCTCGTGGATTCACAGCCGCATAGCAGGTGACGTAGTGACTTCCCACGAAGTCCAACTCACCCGCCGCGCCCTTGCCAGTCAGGCTCAGCGTCTTCTTGAAACAGCGAGACAGGTTCGGGCGCGTGCGACCGATTTCAGACATGACAGAGTCCAGGAAACGGCCCTCATCGCCGGTCCGGGGTGCAAGGCTGGGTGGGCGTGCCTTGCCCTCGCCGATTGAGTCAACAGCCGACAATGAGCAAAGCGACAGGCACACCCTGAGGGCGTCATCGAAGTCAAAGCCTGATGCGTCCATCCAGTCGCCCGTGCTCAGCCCCGCAAGAGGCGGTTGCCAGGACTCGGGGGGTCGGCCCTTGGTACACCACTCGACAAAGTCGGCGGCCACCAAAGAGCCGAACGACGGCAGCGCCACGCCCAGTTCACCTGGTAGGCAAGTCAGCGGCTTGGCAACCACGGAACGGGCCCAGAAGCCGTGTGACGGCGAAGCGCCGACGACGGCGATGCACAGGCGCTCGTCGAGTTGCCCAACCGGCATCAGCACCGGCAGAAACCGCGTCGATGCCTCGTACGCCTCAGAAGGCAGTTCCAACTGACTCGTAGCCATCACTGCAGGCTCTCGGGGTGGTTGCCCTCGCTGTACAAATCGGGCACGCCAATCGCCTGCAAGACCATCGCCTGGAGAACGTGTGCTCGACGAACGAGGAAATCTTCGATCTGCATGGCGATGTTCTCCGGAACCAAGAGCGTGTCGTAGGGTATGCGCGGTACGGCGGCACACAGCTTCGTACAAACCGCGATCAAGGCTGTGCGGAGTCTGACGCGTTCTGGAACTGCGTAGCCGGCTATCCGTGAGAGGAAGTACGTGGGGGCTGTTGGCGTGACGTCAGTTGAGAAGAGGCGCTCCCCACCGCCGCCAAGCGAGCGGGCATGGTCGATGAGCCAAAGGGCTCGAGCCGGGTCCAGCAGGATGTTCCCCTCAGTGCGGTCGTCATTGGCGATCAACGAGTCGAAAGCCGCCGCCGCGGCGAGGTGTGGCCAACGGTCCAGCATGCCCCCAACTTGATCGGATGCCACTCGCCGCAGAGCGAGTGCACCCGGGATCGCCCTGGTCGCGAAGCAGACTTGCCGCGACTGAGTGCCGAAGGGCCACTCAGATCCTCGAGGCATCTTGTTGGCGGGCATGGTCAGCAGCAGGGGCTCGGGGGCTGGCAAGCCGATCTCCCGAGCCAGCCACGCACAGACCGCCTCTATGCATCGGCCGTTGACCGGCAGAACCTTCACGTAGACAGGTTCGAACGGTCCAGACCAGCTCCGCCGCGCTCGCAGCACGACCGCGGGCTCACGCTTCTCAATGAAGATGGGCGTGGCGACGTTGCCGGCGGCGAACCCTTCCATGACGCGCATTCTGCGCCCGGCGGGAACCCCGCCTCGACGCCGTCGCCGACTGCGGCAACCAAGTACTCGGACCTCCCGCGGGCGATGTCAGGACCCGTGCTTCTGGGCACAGTGCCCAACGGTCTGTTTGCGCTCGCCGGCGCGCAGCGTGGGCACGGCCTGGGCACAAAGTGGGCACAGGATGGGCACAGAGGCCCGAAAACGCCGAAGCCCGCGTCACTGCGGGCTTCGTAAGCACTTGATCTACAGAACGAATTCGTGGTTGCGGGGGCAAGATTTGAACTTGCGACCTTTGGGTTATGAGCCCAACGAGCTACCAGACTGCTCCACCCCGCGGCTGAAGCGCCAGAGTATACGCGATCTGCGCTGCCCGGCCGGCGTCCGGCTTGGCCGTGCGCAGCCCGTGCGGGGGCGGAACGCCGCGGCAGTGACGTCGCGCAGCGCGCGCCGATCACGGGTCCGATCACGGGTCCGATCACGGGTCCGATCACGCGTCCGATCACGCGTCCTCGCCACCGCCCGCGCCGCTAACATGCCCGGTGGCCGGGCACCCGCGAGGCGGGGGCAGCCGGGCAACGCAACCAGCGGTGGAGTGGGCGGAGTGGTACAGCGATGACGGCATCACGCAAGGTCCTGCTCGTCGACGACCACGAACTGGTGCGCGTGGGGGTGAAGGCGAGCTATGGCGAGCTGCTCGGCCTGGCCATCGAGTGGCTCGAGGCGGCGACGCTGGCCGAGGCGCTGGTGCTGTACCGCGACCATGGCGACATCGACGCCGTGCTGCTCGACCTCAACCTCGCCGATTGCAAGGGGCTGCAGGGGCTGCGCATCTTCATGCAGGCGCACCCGGCGGCGCGCGTGGCGGTGTTCAGCGGCACGCAGGACGAGTTCGTCATCCGGCAGGCGCGCGCGCTCGGTGCCGCGGCCTACCTGGGCAAGGGGCGGATGACCTCGGAGACACGCGACACGCTGCTCGCGCTGCTGGCGCCGCCCGGCAGTCCCGGCGTGCCGCCCGGGCCGTACACGCCCTCGACCCAGGCGCTCTTCCCGCGCCTGCCGCGCACCGCCATGTACGACCGCGTCGCCGAGCTCGGGCCGCGGCACCTGGAGATCCTCGAGCTCGTGCTCTCGGGCTGCACCAACCAGGAAATCAGCCAGTCGACGCAGCTGTCGCTGGGCACGGTGAAGAACTACGTCTCCTCGCTGCTGCTGGCGCTGGACGTGCGGTCGCGCTCGCACCTGATCAGCCTGTTCCGCTGACCGACCCCCGGCCGCCCTCGTGGACAGCCCACTCGCCGAAGCCGCCGCCGCCTTGCCGCCCCGGCCGGCAACCCTGGCTTCGAACGAGCCGCCTTCGGTGCCGCCCGGAGAAGCGCCGCCGCCGCCCGTCGCTCCTCACGCGCCGGCCGCACCGCACGCACCGCCCGCAGCACCCGCAGCGGTGGGCCGGTACGTCGCCGTCGAGAGCCGAGGCGCCTCCGAGGCGAAGGGCAGGGATGCCTCGCACTCGCTGCGCGCGCGGCGGCACCTGGTGCTCGTCACCGCCGCCGCGCGCAGCGCCTTCCAGCAGATGCACGTGGTCGGCTGGCTCGTGCTGGTGCTCGTGCCGCTGCTTGCCGCGGTGGCCACGCCCGCCTGGGCTTCCGCGGCGGTGTGGCTGTGGGCGGCGGGGTGCGCGGCCCTGGGCCTGGCGATGCTGGCCTGGCCCCGGCGGCGGTGGCGCCCGGGCGCCTCGAGCCCGCTGCTGACCGTGCTGGTCGGTGCCGGGGCGCTGCTGGCGGCGGCGCCCGTGGCCTTGATGCCGTCGGACGCCGCGGCCGCCGCGCCTGCGACGACATGGGTGTGGGTGGTGGCCGCCTTCGCCACCGCGGTGGGCGCGACAGTCGCTCCCTCGGCTCCGGCCGCTGCCGCGGTGGCCTTCGCGCCGCCCCTTGCGGCGGCGCTGGCGCTGCGGCCGCTGCTTGCCGCCGGCCCGCCGGCGGTGGCGGGCGGCTCGGTGACCGCGCTCGCGGTGGCGGGCTTGTGGGGCGGCGCGCTCGCCTTCGGCGTAGGCTGGCACCTGCGCCGGCGCTGGCGGCGCCAGATGCTGCTCAGCCTGGAGCACGCCGCACGCCTGCGCGAGGCCGAGACGGCGCGCGACGCGGCCCTGCGCGCCGATGCCGACAAGAGCCGCTTCCTCGCCATCGCCAGCCACGACCTGCGCCAGCCGGTGCACGCGCTCGGCCTCTTCGCGGCCACCTTGCACAAGCGGCTGCACGCCTCGCCCGACGAGGCGCTGGCGCGCAACCTGATGCGCTCGGTGGACGGCCTGGAGCGATCGTTCAACGCCATGCTCGACATCTCGCGCCTGGATGGCGACGCCGTCACGCCGCGCTCGCAGACCTTCCCGCTGCGCGACATCTTCCGCCGCCTGCACATGCAATACGCCGGCCAGGCCGAGCTGGCCGGCCTGGCGCTGCGGTTCTCGCCCGGCGGCAAGTCGGTGACGAGCGACCCGCAGCTGCTCGAGCGCATCGTCGGCAACCTTGTGCACAACGCCATGCGCTTCACCACGCACGGCGGCATCGCGGTGGTGGCGCGCAGCACGCGCACGCACATCAACATCGAGGTGTGGGACACGGGCAGCGGCATCGCCCAGGCCGACCTGCCGCGCATCTTCGACGAGTTCTTCCAGGTCGGCCGCGGCGAACGCGACCGCAGCCAGGGCCTGGGCATGGGCCTGGCCATCGTCAAGCGGCTGGCAGCCCTGCTCGGCCACCGGCTCGAGGTGGCCTCGGTGCCGGGGCGCGGCACGCTCTTTCGTGTCGGCGTGCCGGTGGGCACGCTCGACGGCTGGGACGAGGAGGTGGCGCCCGCCGACACGCTGCCGATGTCCGTGGACGTGGCGCAGATGGTGCTGGTGGTCGACGACGAGGAGCCGATCCGCGAGGGCCTGCGCCTGCTGCTGCAGGAGTGGGGCTACCAGGCGATGACCGCCGCCGACGCCGTGCAGGCCGAGCGCGCCGTGAGTGCGCTGGAGGGCCGCGTCGACCTCATCCTCTCCGACCTGCACCTGGGCGGCGGTGCCGGCGGGCGCGAGGTGGTGGCGAGCGTGCGCCGCCTGTGCGGGCGCGAGGTGCCGGCCATCCTCGTCACCGGCGACACGGCCGGCGAGGCACTGCGCGAAGTGGTGGCGGGCACCGACCCGGTGCTCTTCAAGCCGGTGCAGCCGCGCCAGCTGTTCGAGGCCATGCGCGCGGCGCTGCAGTAGGCGGCGGGCGGCAGGCCCGGCCTCCTCCCTCGTAGGGAAGGGCCGGCGGTCCAGATGACTTTCGGACACTGTGGCCCGCCAGCCCCGCTTCTAGAGTCGCCGCACTGTCTTCGGGGCCGGCCCGCCACGCCGTGCCCACCGCCTGCGACGAACCGATGCCCGCCACCGACCTGTTCGACCCCGAGACCCTGCTCGCCCCGCTGGACGACAGCGCGCCGTGCGGCCCGGACCTCGAGTACGACCCCGTCTTCCAGGCGCTCGAACAGGCCGGCGCCGGCACCCCCGAGCGGCAGTACGGCGACAAGGTCTTCCCGGCCGAGCCCCCCGACTGGCAGGCCGTGCGCGAGCACGCCCTCGCGCTCGCCGGACGTACGCGCGACCTGCGCGTGGCCGTGTGGCTGCTGCGCTGCGGGGCGCGCGGCCAGGGCCTGGCGGGCGCGCTGCCGGGCCTGCGGCTCGTGCGGGGCCTGCTCGAGCGGCACTGGGACCACCTGCACCCGCAGCTCGACGCCAGCGACGACAACGACCCGACGATGCGGCTCAATGCGCTGCTGCCGCTCTACGCCGCCGACGGCGCGCTGGCCGACCTGCGCGCCGCGGCGGTGGCGCCGGTGCGCGGCGGCCTCACGCTGCGCGAGCTCGAGCTCGGCCTCGGCCGCGACGCCCCGCGCGACGGCGAAGTGCTGCCCACCGAGGCCGGCGTGCTCGAAGGCCTGCAGGCGCTGATCGAGAAGCACCCGGCGGTGGCCGATACGCTCAGCGCCGCCGCGGCGACGGCGAAGTCGATCACCGACACCGTGCAGTCGGCCGTCGGCATGCGCGCGCCCGATGGCGGCCCGCTCGTGCGCCTGTTGAAGGCGGGCGGCGATGCCGTAGCCAAGCTGCAAGGCAGCGGCGCCGACAACGAGGGCAGCGAGTCCGCCGGCGGCGATGCCGAAGGCGGCGCGTCCGAGAGCGGTGGCGCCCGCGCCGGCCGCGGCGCGGCCGGCGGAGCACTGCGCACGCGCGCCGATGCCGCGCGCGAGCTCGAGCGCATCGCCGTCTGGATCGAGCAGAACGAGCCCAGCAATCCCGCGCCGCTGCTCATCCGCCGGGCGCAGCGCCTGATGAACATGAGCTTCATCGAGATCATCCGCGACATGGCCAGCGCCGGCCTCGACCAGGTCGAGACCATCGCCGGCCCGCGCGAAGAGAGCTGAGGGGCTTGCCCGCCCCGAGCTCGACACTCCACGAACCGCCCGACCCACCGAAGGAGCCCACCCATGGCCACCAGCAGCCAGAAATTCATCGCCCGCAACCGAGCGCCGCGCGTGCAGATCGAGTACGACGTCGAGCTCTACGGCGCCGAGAAGAAGGTGCAGCTGCCTTTCGTGATGGGCGTGATGAGCGACCTCTCGGGCAAGAGCAACGAGCCGCCGCCGCCGGTGGCCGACCGCAAGTTCCTCGAGTTCGACGTCGACAACTTCGACGCGCGCATGAAGGCGATGAAGCCGCGCGTGGCCTTCCAGGTGCCCAACAAGCTCACCGGCGAGGGCAACATCGCCGTCGATCTCACGTTCGAGAGCATGGAAGACTTTTCGCCCGCCGCCGTGGCGGCCAAGGTCGATGGCTTGAAGCAGATGCTCGAGGCGCGCCAGCAGCTGGCCAATCTCGTCACCTACATGGACGGCAAGACCGGCGCCGAGGAGCTCATCGCCAAGGTCGTCAAGGACGAGGCGCTGCTGAAGGCGCTCGCCGCGGCGAAGGCGCCTGAAAGCGACAAGACGGGCGACAAGGCCGCCTGAGCACAACCACGCAGGCCGCGACCCGAACCCATTTAGCAAGCGAGTGAACCGCCATGGCTGACCAAACGTCCCAGACCACGCAGGCCCTGCAAGGCGTCGCCTATGAAGGCAGCGACCTTTCCGCGCTGCTGAACAAGGAATTCAAGCCAAAGAGCGACGAGGCGAAATCGGCGGTCGAGTCCGCCGTGCTCACGCTGGCGCAGCAGGCGCTGGCCAACACCAAGCTGATCGGCAGCGATGTCGTCGTCTCGATCGAGGCCATGATCGCCGAGATCGACAAGAAGCTCTCGGAGCAGGTCAACGCGATCCTGCACCACGCCGACTTCCAGCAGCTCGAGAGCGCCTGGCGCGGCCTGCACTATCTCGTCAACAACACCGAGACCGACGAGATGCTGAAGATCAAGGTCCTCAACGTCTCCAAGAGCGAGTTGGGCAAGACGCTCAAGCGCTTCAAGGGCACGGCCTGGGACCAGAGCCCGGTCTTCAAGAAGGTCTACACGGAAGAGTACGACCAGTTCGGCGGCCACCCGTTCGGCTGCCTGGTCGGCGATTTCTACTTCGACCACTCGGCACCCGATGTCGAGATCCTCGGCGAGATGAGCAAGATCGCCGCCGCCTCGCACGCGCCGTTCATCAGCGCCGGTGCGCCGACGACGATGCAGATGGGCTCGTGGCAGGAATTGGCCAACCCGCGCGACCTGACCAAGATCTTCACGACGCCCGAATATGCCGCCTGGCGCTCGCTGCGCGAATCGGAAGACGCACGCTACCTCGGCCTCACGATGCCGCGCTTCCTGTCGCGCCTGCCCTACGGCGCCAAGACGAACCCGGTGGAGGCCTTCAACTTCGAGGAAGAAACCGGCGGCGGCGACCACAGCAAGTACACCTGGGCCAACTCGGCCTACGCGATGGCGGTCAACATCAACCGCAGCTACAAGCTCTACGGCTGGGGCACGAGCATCCGCGGCGTCGAATCCGGCGGCGCGGTCGAGGGCCTGCCCGCGCACACCTTCCCCACCGATGACGGCGGCGTGGACATGAAGTGCCCGACCGAGATCGCCATCTCCGACCGGCGCGAGGCCGAACTGGCCAAGAACGGCTTCATGCCGCTCGTGCACCGCAAGAACAGCGACTTCGCGGCCTTCATCGGCGCGCAGTCGGCGCAGAAGCCCTTCGAGTACGACGACGCCGACGCCACCGCCAACGCCAACCTCGCCGCGCGCCTGCCCTACCTCTTTGCCTGCTGCCGCTTCGCGCATTACCTCAAGTGCATCGTGCGCGACAAGATCGGCAGCTTCAAGGACCGCGGCGCGATGGAGAAGTACCTCAACAACTGGATCATGAACTACGTCGACGGCGACCCCGCCAACTCGTCCGACGTGACGAAGGCCTCCAAGCCGCTCGCTGCGGCCGAGGTCACCGTGGAGGCCGACCCGTCCAATCCCGGCTACTACCGCTCGAAGTTCATGCTCAAGCCGCACTACCAGCTCGAAGGGCTGACGGTGTCGCTGCGCCTGGTTTCCAAGCTGCCCTCGGAGAAGCAGTAGAAGCACTGATACCACGGTGTCGTTGGCTCCCCGACGAAGCCCGCAGATACTGAATCCGTCATCACCCAACCCGGAGTTCCCTCACCATGGCATCCACCGACACCCATATCAAATTCGACGGCGTCGAAGGCGAGTCCACCCACAAGGACCACAAGGGCGAGATCGAAGTCCTCTCGTGGACCTGGGGCGTGAGCAACGCCAGCCACGGCGCCGGCGGCGGCAGCGGCAAGGGCAAGGCCTCGCCCGGCGACCTGCACCTGACGCACCGCTACGACAAGGCCAGCCCCGTGCTGTCCAAGTTCTGCGCCAACGGCAAGCACTTCAAGGAAGCCGTGATCACCTCGCGCAAGGCCGGCGAAGGCCAGAAGGACTTCCTGAAGATCACGATGAAGGAAGTCTTCATCACCTCCGTGCAACCGAGCGGCAGCTCCGGCGGCGACCTCATCGAGTCGGTCTCGATGAGCTACGGCAGCATCGACTTCGCCTACAAGCCGCAAGACGAGAAGGGCGGCCTCGGCGGCGAAGTGAAGTTCGGCTGGAACGTCAAGACCACCGAAATCACCTGACGAGGAGCGGCGCCATGCCTTCCGCCCCCAACGGCAGCCACGGCAGCGGCGCCTGCGACATCTTCCTGCACGTGATGGCCAAGCGCGCAGGCAAGGTCAAGGGCGAGGCCCGCAGCACCGGCCACACCGACGACATCGTCGTCGACGGCTGGCGCTGGGGCCTCTCGGTCAGCTCGTCGGTGGGCATGACGCGGGAGACCTCGCTGCGCTCGTACAACGCGCTCACGGTGATCAAGTCGATCGACTGCGCCACCACGGCGCTGATGTCGGCGCTGGTCACCAACGACGAGATCAAGGAAGCCAAGCTCTCGATGCGCCGCGCCGGCGGCGAGCAGGAGGACTTCTTCCTCATCACGCTCAAGGACGCGCGCATCGCCTCCGTCAACCACGAGGTCGACGACAAGGGCGACACGCGCGAGACGGTGGCCATCAGCTTCACGCAGGTGGAGGTGGAGTACCGCGGCCAGCGCGCGACCGGCGGTCGCGGCGCGAGCACCGTTTTCACCGATTCGCTGCCGGCGCGCACCTGAAGCCGCGGGGTCGACCCAAGTGAGCGCCACCCCCGAAGAACTCCTCGCCGCCGGCGACCCGCAAGGCGCGCTCAAGGCGCTGCAGCAGAAGGTGCGCAGCAACGCCGCCGACGTGCGGCTGCGCACGTTTCTCTTCCAGTTGCTGGCCGTGCTCGGGCAATGGCAGCGCGCCACCGACCAGCTGAAGGTCTGCGGCGAGCTCGATGCCGGCACGCTGGCGATGGTCAACACCTACCGCACCGCCTTGCAGTGCGAGGCGGTGCGCGAGGCGGTCTTTGCCGGGCGCACGCTGCCGCATGTCTTCGGCCCGCCCACCGAATGGGTGGCGCTGCTGGCGCAGGCGCTCAAGCTCGATGCCGAGGGCCAGGGCGCCGCGGCCGCCGCGCAGCGGGCCGAGGCGCTCGAACACGCCGAGGCCTGCACCGGCACGATCGAGGACGCGGAAGGCAGCCAGGCCTTCGAGTGGATCGCCGATGCCGACTCGCGCCTGGGCCCGGTGCTCGAGGTCATCGTCAACGGCCGCTACGGCTGGCTGCCGATGACGCACCTGAGCGAGGTCAGCATCGAGCCTGTGGTCGACCTGCGCGACCTCGTCTGGGCGCCGGCGCACCTCACCTTCAGCAACGGCGGCGACACCGTAGCCTTGCTGCCTGCGCGTTACGCCGGCACGCCTTTGGCCGAAGGCGGGACGCTCGCGATGTCTCGCCAGACCGAGTGGATCGAGCTGGCGCCCGGATCCGGACAGTACCGCGGCGTCGGCCAACGCGTGCTCGCCACCGATGCGGCCGAGCGCGGCTTGCTGGAGGTGCGCCGCCTGGTGGTGACGCCGCCGCCTGCGGTGGCGAGCTGATTCGTCCCGCGGCGTGCGAACGCTACCGAGTCCAAATTGGCCATCGCGACGATGTGCCGTTCCTGAGTCCATGAGCCCATGAGCAGCCGCCGCGATACCACCGAGATCGAGCCGCGCGACCGCCTGCAACCCGCGCTGCTGGACCGCCTCATCCGCGACGAGGGCGAGGCGGCACGCGTGATCTCCAAATCCGAGCTGCGCCAGGCGGTGCTGCGCGACTTGTCGTGGCTGTTCAACGCCACGCAGACGCAGGCCGACTGGAACGAGCAGCGTCCCGCGCTCGCGGGCACCGTGCTCAATTTCGGCATGCCGCCGCTGGCCGGCCGGCAGCTCTCCAAGCTCGACATCGCACGCCTCGAACGCACCATCGCCGAGACCATCCGGCGTTTCGAGCCGCGCATCCTGCCCGACACGCTCACCGTGCATGCCATCGAGACGGGCAGCGTGCTCGATACGCACAACATGATCGAGTTCGAGATCCGCGGCCACCTGTGGGCGCAGCCGGTGCCGCTGGAGCTGCTGCTGCGCACGCAGATGGACCTCGAGGCCGGGCAGGTCGAGGTGCGCGAGGCCGCCGGCCCCCTCGCGCCGGCGCGAGTACGTTGAGAACCGCCGGCGCGAGCACGTTGAGAAACGCCGGCGCCGGCAGGTTGAGCCACGCCGGCGCGAGTACGTCGAGACACGCCAGCGCGCGCGCGTTGACCACCGCCGCCGCAGCGATGGCGCCCCTCCGCCCTGCCCGCTGAAAGACCATGGACGCA
The DNA here is from genome assembly GCA_016223165.1 of Burkholderiales bacterium. GTDB lineage: Bacteria > Pseudomonadota > Gammaproteobacteria > Burkholderiales > Burkholderiaceae_C > Rubrivivax. The sequence goes on along the minus strand of JACRPO010000008.1, from coordinate 55,594 downwards.
CGCCTGATCCGACTCTACGAGGACGAGCTCTCGCACCTGCGCGAGCTCGGCCGCGAGTTCGCGCGCGAGCATCCGAAGGCGCGCCACCTCGGGCTCGAGGAGATGGAGGTCGCCGACCCCTATGTCGAGCGCCTGCTCGAGGGCTTCGCCTTCCTCACCGCGCGCGTGCGCCTCAAGCTCGACGCCGAGCAGCCGCGCCTGATCGAGCAGATCCTGCAGACGCTGTACCCGAACTTCTCGTCGCCCGTGCCCTCGACGATGATCGTGCGGCTCGACGTCGACGCGACCGACCCCAACCTCTCACGCGGCTTCGAGGTGGCGCGCGGCGCCACGGTGCGCTCGCGGCTGCTGCGCGGCCAGGAGACGGCGGTCGAGTTCCGCACCGCCATGCCGGTGATGCTGTGGCCGCTGGCCATCACCGAGGCGCGCTACTTCAGCCACGCGCCCGATCTCGGCCTCACGCGCATCCCGTCGGCGCGCGCCGCCAAAGGCGGGCTGCGCATCAAGCTCGCGCTCGGCGGCGGGCTCACCTGGGACAAGCTGCCGCTGGAGCGCCTCGTCTTCCACATCGCCGCCGAGGACGACGTGGCCTGGCGGCTGCACGGCCTCGTGCTCGGCAACGGCACGGGCACCCTGGTGGCGCCGGCGGGTGCGGCGGCGGCAGGCGGCATCTCTCCCGACGAACGCCAGTGGCGCGATGCCGGCAGCATCCAGGCCGTCGGCTTCGGCGCCGACGAAGCCCTGCTGCCCGAGTTCGACCGCATGTTCAGCGGCCACCGCCTGCTGCAGGAGGTGGCTGCGCTGCCGCAGCGGTTGCTCTTCTTCGAGGTGAACCAGTTGCGCGAGCGGCTGGCCACGCTGCGCGGCAACGAGGCCGAGATCGTGCTGCTGTTCGACCGCGGCGAGGCCGAGCTCGGGCCGCTCGTCGATGCACAGAGCCTGGCGCTCTTCTGCACGCCGGCGATCAATCTCTTTCCGAAGCGCCTCGACCGCGTGATGCTCGGCCCAGGCAGCGCCGAGTACCACGTCGTGCCCGACCGCATGCGGCCCATGGACTACGAGGTGCACCACATCGAGCGCGTCATCGGCCACGGTCCCTCGGGCACCGACAGCGCACGCGACTTCGCGCCGCTGTACCGCGCCACGCACCACAGCCTGCCGGCGGGCGACGGCTACTTCTCGCTGCGCCGCACGCAGCGCCGCCCTTCCGAGCGGCAGCGCCTGGTCGGCGCGCGCGTGCCGAGCTACCTCGGCGACGAGGTCTACCTCTCGCTCGTCGACGGCGAGCATGGCCCGTATCGCGAGAGCCTGCGCCAGCTGTCGGTGATGGCCTGGGTCAGCAACCGCGACCTGCCGGTGCTACTGCCGCGCGAGGGAGGTGGCGCTGGCGGCCCTGGCGGCCCTGGTGGCCCTGGTGGCCCGGGAAACACCGGCGGCGCCGAGGGCCTGTGGCAGCTCGACGCGCCGGGCCCCATCACCAGCGTGCGCTGCCTGCGCGGGCCGACACGCCCGGTGACGCGGCGCACGGAGGGCGACCCCGGCTGGCAGCTCGTGAGCCAGCTCACCCAGCACCACCTGAGCCCCGGCGACGACCCGGAGCAGGCGGCGGCGGCCTTGCGCGCCGCGTTGCGCCTGTACGGGCCGGCCGACGACACCTGGATCCGCCAGACCGACGGCCTGCGCCAGCTGCGCGTGAGCACCGTCGTGCGCCGCCTGCCCTTCGCCGGGCCGCTCAGCTTCGGCAGCGGCATCGCGCTCGAGCTCGAGGTCGACGACGCCGCCTTCCAGGGCACGAGTGCCTTCCTGCTCGGCAGCGTGCTCGAGCGCTTCTTCGCACGCCACGCGGCCATCAACAGCTTCACGCAATTCACGCTGCGCGGCACGACACGCGGCCTCATCAAGACCTGGCCACCGCGGCTGGGCGGGCGGGCGACGGCATGAGCCCGCCCGGCCGCCCGAAGGGCTCATACCGGAGCGCGCAGCGCGAAGGTGCTCCGATGAGCGCGCGTGGCCGCTCCAAAGCGCTCATCCCGCAGCGCGCAGCGCGGAGGGTTGTCCCATGAGCCGAGTCGAGACCCCGCTGCAGGACGAAGGCGCCGCCGCCGCGGCCCTGGCCGAGCTGCTGCAGGCCGTGCACGCCGACCCCTCGGCCTTCGACTTCTTTGCGCTGCTGCGGCGTGTGGACACCTTGCGCCGCAGCCTGCCGCGCACCGGCGAGGCACCGCGCCCTCGCCAGGAGGCGCTGCGCCTGGCGCAGGCCGCCGAGCTCGACTTCGCACCGGCACCGCTGCATGCGCTGCAGTGGCCCAGCGCCCAATCGGGCCGGACCGCGCCGCGGCTCGTCGTGCGCTTCTTCGGCCTGCTCGGCCCGATGGGGCCGATGCCGCTGCACTTCACCGAGGTCGTGCGCGAACGGCTGCTGCACCATGGCGATACGACCCTGGCGCATTTCCTCGACCTCTTCCATCACCGGCTGCTCTCGCTGTTCTATCGCGCGTGGGCGCAGGCGCAGCCCGTGGTGCATCTGGACCGCCCGGCCGAGGACCGCTTCCGCGTCTGGCTCGGTGCGCTGGCCGGGGTGCCGGGGAAGGCAGGTGCAGCGGGTGGATCATCGGGAAGCGGCGCCCTGCCGCCGCAGGCGCTGGCCTACCAGGCCGGCTGGCTCACCGCGCGCAGCCGCCACCCCGAGATGCTGGCCAAGGTGATCGGCCAATTCTTCGGCGTGCACGCGCGCGTCGAGGAGCATGTGGGCCAGTGGCTGCCGATGGCGCACGAAGACCGCACGCGGCTCTCGTTCGCGCGCAACCGGGCCGAGCGCAATGCCACGCCGCCGGCCGCGCTCGGGCGCAGCGCCAATGCCGGCAGCCGCGTGTGGGACCGGCAATATCGCTTCCGCCTGCAGCTCGGCCCGCTCACGCATGCGCAGACGCTGGCCTTCCTGCCCGGTGGCGAGGCCTGGCCGCGCCTGCTGCACTGGGTGCGCCTGCTCGCGGGCCGCGAGATGCAGTGGGAGCTGCAGCTCGACCTCGCCGCCGCCGACCAGCCGGCCCCGAGACTGGGGCGCACGCCGGGGCAGTCGCCGCGGCTCGGCCTGACCAGCCGCATCGGCGGCGCGGCGCCCGCCGCCGCAACATCACCGACGCGGCCGCTGCGCCTGCGCCCCCACACCTCGTTCCTCGCCCACCACGGCGAAACGCGCGCCAATGCGCGCGCTGGAGTGCACCACGATGCCTGACATCTCGCGCGCCGCTTCGTTCGGCAAACTCAATGCGCTCGCCTTCAAGGCCCTCGAAGGCGCGACCACCTTCTGCAAGTTGCGCGGCAATCCGTTCGTGGAGCTGCAGCACTGGCTGGTGCAGATCCTCAACGCGCCCGACAGCGACCTGCACCGCATCGTGCGCCACTACGAGCTCGATGCGGCGGCACTCGCTGCCGACCTGACGAACTCGCTCGACCGCCTGCCGCGCGGCGCCAGCTCGATCAGCGACATCTCGCAGTTCGTCGACACCGCGGTGGAGCGCGGCTGGGTCTACGGCTCGCTGATGTTCGGCGAGGGCCAGGTGCGCACCGGCCACCTGCTCGTCGGTCTCTTGAAGACGGCCTCGCTGCGCGGCGCGCTCATGGGCATCTCGCGCCAGTTCGAGCGCGTGCCGGTCGACGACCTTGCGGCCAAATTCGGCACGCTGCTGGCCGGCTCGCCGGAACAAGGCGCCAAGGCCAGCGCCAGCGGCGCCGCGCCCGGCGAAGCGAGCGACGCGATCGCGCCGGCGCAGATGGGCAAGGGCGAGGCCCTGAAGCGCTTCACGACCGACCTCACCGAGCAGGCGCGCGGCGGCAAGATGGACCCCATCGTCGGCCGCGACGACGAGATCCGCCAGGTCGTCGACATCCTCATGCGGCGGCGGCAGAACAACCCCATCCTCGTCGGCGAGGCCGGCGTCGGCAAGACGGCGGTGGTGGAAGGTTTCGCCCAGCGCATCGCGCGCGGCGACGTGCCGCCGACACTCAAGGAAGTCGAGCTGCGCGCGCTCGACGTCGGCCTGCTGCAGGCGGGCGCCAGCATGAAGGGCGAGTTCGAGCAACGCCTGCGCAGCGTCATCGACGAGGTGCAGGCCTCGCCCAAACCCGTCATCCTCTTCATCGACGAGACGCACACGCTGGTGGGCGCCGGCGGCGCGGCCGGCACCGGCGACGCAGCCAACCTGCTCAAGCCGGCACTGGCGCGCGGGCAGCTGCGCACGATCGGCGCCACCACCTTCGCCGAGTACAAGAAGCACATCGAGAAGGATCCGGCGCTCACGCGCCGCTTCCAGAGCGTGCAGGTCGACGAGCCCGACGAGACGAAGGCCGTGCTGATGATGCGCGGTGTCGCGAGCACGATGGAGAAGCACCACCGCGTGCAGATCCTCGACGAGGCGCTGGAGGCGGCGGTGAAGCTGAGCCACCGCTACATCCCGGCGCGCCAGCTGCCCGACAAGAGCGTGAGCCTGCTCGACACCGCCTGCGCGCGTGTCGCGGTCAGCCTGCACGCCACGCCGGCGGAGGTGGACGATTCGCGCAAGCGCATCGAGGCCTTGACGACAGAGCTCGAGATCATCGGCCGCGAGAAGGCCATCGGCATCGACACTGCGGCGCGCGAGGTGCAGGCGAACGAGCTGCTCGCCGCCGAGCGCGAGCGGCTGGCCGCGCTGGAGAAGCGCTGGGGCGACGAGAAGGCGCTCGTCGACGAGCTGCTCGCGCTGCGCGCGAAGCTTCGGGGTGCCGCCGATGTCGTCGAGGGCACCGGCAGCAAGCTCGAAGCCGAGGCCAAGGCGGAACCGGCGGCCGCACCCGCCTTGAGCGAAGGCGAGCGCGCCGAGACGCTCGCCAAGCTGCGCGATGTGCAAGCCAGGCTTACCGCGCTGCAAGGCGAGACGCCGCTCATCCTGCCCACGGTCGACCAGCAGGCGGTGGCCAGCGTCGTCGCCGACTGGACCGGCATCCCCGTGGGTCGCATGGCGGCCAACGAGATCGAGACCATCCTCAACATCTCCAAGCAGCTCGGCGAGCGCGTGATCGGCCAGGACCACGCGATGGAGATGATCGGCAAGCGCATCCAGACCAGCCGCGCGGGGCTGGACAACCCGAGCAAGCCGATCGGCGTGTTCATGCTCGCCGGCACCTCGGGCGTCGGCAAGACCGAGACGGCGCTGGCGCTCGCCGAGGCGCTCTACGGCGGCGAGCAGAACCTCATCACCATCAACATGAGCGAGTACCAGGAGGCGCACACCGTCTCCACGCTCAAGGGCGCGCCGCCGGGCTACGTGGGTTATGGCGAGGGCGGCGTGCTCACCGAGGCGGTGCGCCGCAAGCCCTACAGCGTGGTGCTGCTCGACGAGGTGGAGAAGGCGCACCCCGACGTGCACGAGATCTTCTTCCAGGTCTTCGACAAGGGCTTCATGGAAGACGGCGAGGGCCGCTTCATCGACTTCAAGAACACGCTCATCCTGCTCACCACCAACGCCGGCACCGACCTCATCGCGGGCCTGTGCAAGGACCCCGAGCTGATGCCCGATCCCGAGGGCATGGCCAAGGCGCTGCGCGAGCCGTTGCTGAAGGTCTTCCCGCCGGCGCTGCTCGGCCGGCTGGTGACGATCCCGTACTACCCGCTCTCCGACGAGATGCTCGGCCGCATCGTCAAGCTGCAGCTCGCCCGCATCAGCAAGCGCGTGCAGCAGCGCTGGAAGGTGCCCTTCGAAGTGGGCGACGATGTCGTCAAGCTCGTCGTCAGCCGCTGCACCGAGAGTGAATCCGGCGGGCGCATGATCGACGCGATCCTCACCAACACCATGCTGCCCGACGTGAGCCGCTCGTTCCTGGAGCGGCTGCTCGAAGGCAAGCCGGTCGGCGGCGTGCAGGTCGGCGTGGCCGACGGCAACTTCAGCTATCGCTTCGAGTGAAACGGCGCCGACGGCGGAACTGATGAAGGTGCGCAAGACCCCCACGGCCAGCGCGGCGGCTTCGGCGGCGGCAACGGTGCCCTCGGCCGAGTTGTCGAAGGCGCTCGCCGAGGCCATCGGCCTGCTGCGCGAGGAGCGCATCGACGAGGCCGAGCCGGCGCTCGAGTCGATCCTCGCGCGCTGGCCGGGCCAGCCCGACGCGCTGCACTACCTCGGCGTACTGCGCCACACGCAGGGTCGCATCGACGAGGCGATCTCGTTGATTCACGAGGCGCTGGCCGCGATGCCCGATTTCCCGGGTGCGTGGAACAACCTCGGCAACGTCCTGCTGCTGGCCGGCCGCGGCGAGGAGGCCGCCGAGGCCTATGAACGTGCCGTGCAGGTCGGCACGGGAGGTGCGGTGGCGCAGGAGGAAGCCGTGCGCGCCCTCAGCAACCTGGGCGTGCTGCACCGCAAGCTGCACCAGATCGACCGCAGCGAGCTCGCGCTGCGCGAGGCCGTGCGGCGCGACCCGGACTTCGCCGACGCCTGGTACAACCTGGCCATCACGCTGCTCGACACGGGCCGCATCCCCGAGGGCCTGATGGCGCACAGCAAGGCCGTGGCGCTGTGGCCCGAGGAAGCGCAGTCCCGGCAGGAGATCATCCGCGCGCTGACGCGCCTGGGCGAGCGCGAACGGGCTGCCAGGCTGCTGCGCGAATGGCTGACCGAGGACCCGGGCAACCCCGTCGCCGAGCACATGCTCGCGGCCTGCCTGGCCGACTCCAACGCCGAGGCCAGCGCCGGCGACGCGGTGCCCGCACGGGCCAGCGACGACTACGTGCAGCAGGTCTTCGACGGCTTTGCCGCTTCCTTCGATGCCAAGCTCGAAGCGCTGAACTACCGTGCGCCCGGGCTCGTCGTCGAGGCCTTGCGTGCGACCGTGGGCGCGCCGCAGCGCCGGCTCGACATCGTCGATGCCGGCTGCGGCACGGGCCTGTGTGGCCCGGGCCTCAAGCCCTTCGCGCACCGGCTCGCCGGCTGCGACCTCTCCGAGGGCATGTTGCGCCGGGCCAAGACGCGCGCCCTCTACGACGTGCTGCACCAGGCCGAGTTGATGCACTACCTGCGCACGCAGCCGCTCGCCTTCGACGCCGTGGTGTCGGCCGATACGCTGTGCTACTTCGGCGCTCTCGATGAGGCGCTGGCGGCGGCGCACATTGCGCTGCGCCCGGGCGGCGCCCTCGTCTTCACGGTCGAGGCCCTGCCCGAATCGAACGAGAAGAGCCGCGTCCCGGCGCACCGGCTGCAGGCCAATGGCCGCTACGCACACGGCGCGAGCTACCTTCGCACGGCGCTCGCCGCGGCCGGATTCGAAGCCCGCCCGCTGCAGGCCGAGACCTTGCGCATGGAAGGTGGCGAGCCCGTGCCGGGATGGCTCGTCACGGCGTTGAAGGCCGCCGCCGGGGGCACAGCGACATGACGATCGAACTGCGCGTCCCGGGCCGTGTGCAGACGAGCCAGATGTCGTGCTGGTGGGCCAGCATGGCGATGGTGCTGGAGTACTACGGCCGCGACTACACCTACCCGTGGCAGTTCAACGCCGAATTTGCGCGGCCATGGAATCAGCCGGACGACGGCATCGGCGACATGGTGTACGGCGCGCTTGACCCCACGCGGGACCCGTTGCTCATCGAAGCCCACGCCGAAACCTACCTGCAGCCTTACGAGTGGTACCGGCATGGCCTGCCGGAAAGCCGCGCCGGTTTTGCCCGACTGCGCTCGATCTCGGGCTTCCGCGGCTTCGACCGCCCCGCCTTCGGCGCATGGACGGCCGAAGACGTCGAATCCCGTCTGCGCAGCTACGGCCCCTACGTCTTCTTCGGTTCGTGGAACGGGTTTCCGCACGCCATCGTCACGGTCGGCCTCATCACGCGCGGCAGCGAGAGCGAGGTGGTGACCATCGACCCTATCCGCGGCTTCGCCACCAACGAGAGCCTGGCCAGCTTCAATCAACGCATGGCCAGCAATCTGGCCGGCTACAACTTCGCGAGCCTGAACCCGATGTACTACCCGCAGCCGAACCCGGTGCGCGCGGTGGTGAATCACGATGGATGATCCTTCGGTGTCCTTCCGCGCGGCCGCTCGCCATGCGACCCTTCACCGGGAGGACAGTGCAGGCGGTGCATGACTTTCGACGCTGGTCGCCCCGTCTACCCTGGCCGAGCATGACTCCAACCGCGCGCAGCGCACGCTGCGCGCCTCGCACCCAGCCGCCATGCCATCGCCCATCACCTTCATCTGCCCGCTGCCCGCCGATGACCTGCGCTTCGAGTCGATGACGGCGACGCAGGCGGTCTCGGCGCTGGACGCGGTCGAGGTCACGCTCGTCTCTCCGCGCAACGACATCGCCGCCGAGAAGTTGCTCGGCGAGCCGGCGCGCGTGGAGGTGTTGCTGCGTGAAGGCGGCAAGCGCCACTTCAACGGCATCGTTGCGCGTTTCGGCATGGGCCGCAGCGGCCGCGGGCGCCACTACCGCTACCACGCGACGCTGCGGCCCTGGCTGTGGTTCCTGACGCGCACTTCCGACTGCCGCATCTTCCAGGACATGACGGTGCCCGAGATCGTCGAGAAGGTCTTCGGCGACCATGGCGCCATCGCCAACTTCGAGTTCAAGCTCTTCGCCAGCTACCGCAAGCGCGTGTACTGCGTGCAGTACCGCGAGAGCGACTACCAGTTCGTCGCCCGCCTGCTCGAGGAAGAGGGCATCTACTGGTTCTTCGAGCACGGTGAAGGCACGCACAAGCTGATGCTGGTGGACGACATCGGCTCGCTCGCCCCCGCCGCCGGTGCGGAGACGCTGCCGTACCACGCGCTCACCGGCAGCGCGCCGCCCGATGTCGACTACGTGAGCGGCTGGAGTTGCGTGCGCGAGGTGCGCACCGGGAAATGCGCGTTCACCAGCTACGACTTCGAGCGCCCCTCGACGCCGCTCTTGGTGGAGCAGGCGCACGCGCGCTCGCACTCGCTCGACGATCTCGAGCAGTTCGACTTCGAGGGCGACTACACGCAGAAGCCCGACGGCCAGCATATCGCCGACGTGCGGCTGGACGAGCAGCAGGCGCGCTTCGAGCGCCTGGCCGGCAGCACCAACGCGCGCGCGCTCGCGGTGGGGCACCTGTTCACGCTCGAACGCCACCCGCGTGCCGACCAGAATGCGCAGTACCTGTGCGCGCAGCTCAATGTCAGCGCGCACCTGGCGCCCTACGAGAGTGGCGCGGCCGGCGGCGCGGGGAGTACGGGCGGGGGCGGCGGCAGCGCCGACTTCCAGTGCCAGTTCACTGCTGCGCCTTCGAGCCAGGCCTTCCGCCCGGAACGCCGCACGCCCAAGCCCTTCGTGCAAGGTCCGCAGACGGCTGTGGTGGTGGGGCCTTCCGGCGAGGAGATCTTCACCGACAAGTACGGCCGCGTGAAGGTGCAGTTCCACTGGGATCGCCTGGGCAAGAAGAACGAGAAGAGCAGCTGCTGGGTGCGCGTGTCCACACCCTGGGCGGGCAAGAGCTTCGGCTTCGTGCAGATCCCGCGCATCGGCCAGGAAGTCATCGTCGACTTCCTCGAAGGCGACCCCGACCAGCCCATCATCACCGGCCGCGTCTACAACGCCGAGCAGATGCCGCCCTGGGACCTGCCGGCCAACGCCACGCAAAGCGGCGTGCTCACGCGCAGCAGCAAAGGCGGCGCCTACGGCAATGCGAACGCCATCCGCTTCGAGGACAAGAAGGGCTCGGAGCAGCTGTGGATCCATGCCGAGAAGAACATGGATATCGAGGTCGAGAACGACGAGACGCACTCGGTGGGCAACGATCGCCGCAAGACGATCGAGCGCGACGAGGTCACGAGCATCGGCCGCGATCGCACCGAGATGGTGGGTCGCAACGAGGGCATCTCGATCATCGGCGACCGTGTCATCACGGTCGGCAAGAGCGAAACGGCGGCCGTGGCCCTGCAGCGCACGCACACGGTGGGCATCAACGAGACGATCGCCATCGGTGCGGCGCAGGAGGTGGTCATCGGTGCCGCGCAAGCGGTGGCGATCGGTGCTTCGCAGACGGTCAGCGTCGGCGCCAACCAGACCCTCACGGTCGGTGCCGATCGGACCGTGAACGTGGGTGCGCAGGTGAACGAGAGCATCGGCGGCGAAAGGATGATCAACATTGGGGGCGGCGACACCCTCGTCGCCGACAGTCGCGGCACGAAGATCGCGAAGGACGACACGCTCCATATCGGCAAGAAGTTCGTGCTCGAGGCCGACGAGGAGATCATGATCAAGACCGGCGACGCCAGCATCACGATGAAGAAGGACGGCACGATCCAGATCAAGGGCAAGGACATCACGGTCACCGGCAGCGGCAAGATCGGCGTCAAGGCCTCGGGCGATGTCGTCATCAAGGGCAGCAAGATCGCGCAGAACTGAACCTCGGTCGCGCCAGGACCCCAGGGACGCCACGATGCTGCAGATCGTCAACCTCACGCCCTTCAGCGCCGCGCTGTCGGTGTTCCCGGATGCCACGGGCGTGGAGACGGCCTATGCCGCCGTCAAGGCCACGTTCGTGCTCGGCGGCGACGCGCCGGCGCCGGTGCAGTTGCCGCTCCTGCCTGCCGACGTGTTCTGGGCCGACCCGACCTCGTCGAGCCTGCGTGCGGCGGGCGAACTCGGCCTGCTGAAGACGGCCACCGACGTGCTGCTCACCGGCCGCGCCATCGCACCGGCCGAGGACACCCGCGTCGCGGACGTGGAGCTGGCCGTCGGCGCGTTGCGCCGGCGCGTGCGCGTGTTCGGCGAGCGCCAATGGCGCAAGCAAGGCGGGCGCTGGGTCGGGAGTGATCCCGAGCCCTGGTCGCGCATGCCTTTGCGCTGGGAACTGGCCTTCGGCGGCACGGCACCCGAAGCGGGAGCGGATGGCCTCGTCGACTACGAGCCGCGCAATCCGGTTGGCCGCGGCTTCGTCCCCGCCGATGCCCAGCCTGTGCAGGGCCAGCCGCTGCCCAACCTCGAGGACCCGGCCGCGCCGCTCGAGTCGCCGGAGCAGCGGCCCACGCCGGCCTGCTTCGCACCGGTCGCGCCGACCTGGATGCCGCGCCGCCGCTACGTCGGCACCTATGACGAGGCCTGGACGCGCGAGCGAGCTCCGTACTTGCCGTTCGACTTCGACGCGCGTTACTTCCAGGTCGCGCCGCCCGAGCTCGTGGTACCGGGCTTCCTGCAGGGCGGCGAGCCAGTGCAACTGTCCGGGTTCAGCGTCGGTGCGCCGCTCGCCTTCGCGCTGCCGCGCGCCGATGTGCAGATCGAATTCGACTTCGACGGCCGCTCAGTCACCCGAGCGGCTCAGCTCGAGACCGTGCTCTTCGAGCCCGACGCCGGCCGCGTGCAGATGCTCTGGCGCGCGGCGCTGCCGGTGGACAAGAAGCTGCTGCGCCTGACGCAAGCCGCCGTCCACAGCGCGCGCTACGAGCAGCGCGCGCAAAGCGCACCCGCGGCTTCGTTGCAGCCTGCCTGAGAGCCGGAGCAGCGATGGGCACCTCACCCACGGAACTCGTGATCGCCGGCGCAGGCCTCGTCTCGCCGGTGGGACTGAGCCTCGCCGAGACGGCGGCCGCGGCACGCGCCCGCATGGCGCGGCTCGGCGAATCGGAGTGGCTGGACGGTCAGCTCGAGCCCTTCATCGTCGGCCGCGTGCCCGACGAAGGCCTGCCCGAACCGGATGCGGCGCTGAGCGCCGAGCAGACCAGTGAACGCGAGGTACGCATGCTGCAGCTGGCGCATGCCGCGCTCGATGAGGCGCTGGCTCCCCTGCGCGTTGCCGCACGGCAATCTACCGCGACGGCGCCGCTGCCCTTGCTGCTCGGTCTGCCGGAGCACCCGGGCGCGGTGCCCATCGACCCGGCAACATTCATCGCGCGGCTGGCACGGCAGGCCGATGGGCTCATCGACGCTCGCCGCAGTGTCGCGGCCCCTCGCGGGCGTGCCGCCGGCCTCATGGCCTTGAACGAAGCTGCGGCGCGCCTGCTGCGTGGCGACAGCGAGTTCATCCTCGTCGGTGGCGTCGACAGCCTGCTCGACGAGGCCCTGGTCCAGCGCCTCGACATCGAAGGCCGCATCCGCAACGAAACGACGAGCGACGGCTTCACGCCGGCCGAAGGCGCGGCCTTCCTCTTGCTCGCGCGCGCGGAAACCGCCTCGGCGCGCGGCCTGAAGCCGCTGGCCAAGCTGCTCGGGTACGCGCACGGCTTCGAGCCCGGACACCTGTACAGCGACGAGAAGTACCTCGGCGAGGGCTTGGCCGGCACGCTCGCGGCGCTGCTGTCTCGCTCGCCGCCGCCGGCCCCGATTGCCACCGTGTTCTGCAGCTTCAACGGCGAGCGCTACTGGGCGCGCGAGTTCGGCGTCGCACGGCTGCGCCACGGCAAGGCGTTCGTCGCCGAGCAGGCGATGGAGCACCCGGCCGAGTGTTTCGGCGACATCGGCGCGGCCTTCGGCCCGGCCCTCGCCGCGCTGGCCGCGCATGGCATCCGCCACGGCTACCGCGCCGGACCCTGCCTTGTCTACGCCTCGTCGGACCGCGGCGAGCGGGCCGCCGCGCTGCTGGCGCGCGCGCACTGACCCCCTGCCACGAACGGAGCACCTGTCGATGCCCTGCACCGTCCACAACATCACCGGCTTTGCGCACAAGGGCAGCGGCGGCATGAGCATGGTCTTCCCGGACGTGTGCAAGACACCCGCGCCGCCGGCCGGGCCGATCCCGATCCCCTACCCGAACATCGGCAAGGCCTCCGACACCTCGCAAGGAACGACCAAGGTGCAGGCCGACGGTCAGATGGTGATGGTCAAGGGCGCGAAGTACATGATGAGCGCCGGCGACGAGCCCGGCAGCATCGGCGGCATCATCAGCGGCGTCTTCAAGCAGGAGTGCGAGTTCATGATGTACTCGTTCAACGTCATGCTCGAAGGCAAGAACGTCTGCCGCATGGGTGATCCGCTGTGGCACAACAAGAAGAACATCTGCGGCTGAGCAGCCACCGCCAGCTCACTGCAACGAGGACGAGGCAGCGATGACGCAGGTCGGCGAATCGGTCAAGCCCGGCGTGATCACGCCCAAGCCGCCCAAGCAGCCCAAGGCGCTGGCGGTAGCCTTGCTCTCGATCACCTTCGACAGCGGCATCAAGCTGTTCGAGGTGGTCAAGGGCGGCGGCGAGAACGAACTGCCGCCCGCAGGCACGCCGCATTGGAAAAGCAAGAACATCTACCCGGCGGTCTACGTCCGCGAGGGCGGCAAGGGGGAGACCAAGGATCTCGTCGTGCAGGCGCAGTGGGCGCAGCAGGGCCTGGACGGCAGCGCCAAGCTCAAGGGCAGCACGCGCGACGGCAGCATCGTCATCGAAGGCGACTTCAGCATCAGCGGCGCGCGCGGCAAGGCCGATGTGAGCTGCACCTTCACCAAGCGCCCGGACAAGGTCACGAACCTCGGCGGGGGCGTGCCGCTGCGCTGGCAGGTCACCGCCGGCGGTACCACGGTCGACTGCGCCGGCGGCTCGCCGGTGCGCCTGTTCTTCGTCGACGCCAAGCCGCTGCCGATCGGCTGGCCGGGCAGCTTCGGCTACAAGGCCCACTACCTGCGCGTCGTCGACTGGGCCACGCGCTGGGCCGCCGGCAAGGCCGGCGAGAAGGACGTGCTCGCCGCGCTGTGGTCGAAGTTCTCCGATGGCAAAGGCGCGCAGGTGCCGCATGTCACGGGCTTCGCGTACTGGAAGAGCAACGACCCGGTGCAGGACCTGAAGACGCTCGTCTCGCCCGACAGCCGCGTCTACCAGCGCGGCTGGAGCTGCCGCGCCATCGCACACACCTTCATGGAGTGCCTGGCGCTGAACGGCATCCAGTGCACCGAGGTCGTCCCGGAGGCACCCGCCGACGCGCTGATGTTCCTCGTTCAGAACTGGGATGTCGCGGCCACCCCGTTGCCGAACTGGAACGTGCGCACCGATCTCTACTACGCGGGCACCTGGCTGCCGTCCAAGTCACCGCCACTCAACAAGCCGATCGGCACATCGCTCACGCAGGACCACGGGCCAAGCAAGACCCTGCCCAAGCTGAAGGTGGACATGCGCAAGCGTGCCGGCGTGCCGGCGCAAGGGCAGCCGCTCGCGCCCCTGGGCTTCTCGAACCACTGGATCGTGCTCGTCGGCGGCAAGCTCTACGACACCTCCTACGGCGGCATGCACGCCAACAGCATGACCACCTACGCGACGGCATCGCTGGCGGGCTGGCTGGTCGGCACGCTGGCCGACACGACGGTGAAGACCGGGTGGCTGAAGAAGGAGCAGTCGCGCGCCTGGCTGGCGCACGAGGTCGGCGGCCATTCGCTGGACCGATCCGATGGTGCGAGCAATTGAAAGAGGCCGCCCGGCTTGTGAGCACCTCGCCCGCGCGCGGCTCAGACGCGATGTTGCGCGCGCCATTGCACGCCGGTTCGCGCTGCTCGCCCTGGCCCTGGCCCAGGGCTGCGGCGCGTCGGCCACGGGGGACAAGCGAATGGCCGATCTGAAATCCACGCCGCTGCACCAAAGCCCGCAGCTGGTGGCACTGTGGCCCTTCGTGCACGCCGGCCAGCCGCACATCGGCCTCATCGAGCGCAACGAGGCACGCACGCGCAGCACCCTGCTCGTCGCGCGCATCGGCCAAGGCCCCGCGCAGACGCTGCGCCGCATCGACAACGACGATGTCGGTGTCCGTGGCGCCGATGCGCTGGTGCAGGGCGACGAGCTGGCCTTCGTGCTCGAGGTCAACCACGGCTGGCCGCTGCAGCTGGCGCGCACGAGACTCGCGCCGCTGCTCGAGGCGCGCTCGCCGGCGCCGGAATTTGCCGACCTGCACGAACTGCACCTCGGCGCGGCCGAGGCCGCCTCGGTGAAGCTCGACCCGAGCGATCAATGGAACGTGGCCGACCTCCTGGCGCCCCGGCGTTGGCTGTTCAGCCCGCGCTGGGTGCTTGGCGCGGGGGACACCCTCGTGATCGCCAACACCGCAGACGGGCAGGCCGTGCTGCTGGATGCCAAGGCCGCCGCGGCCGCGCCCGCCGCCGGGGCTTCGCCGCTGGCGCAGATCCCTCTTCCCGCGCGGGCAGGCACCGCGGCACCAGCGCAGCGGCCGCCGGCGCCGGCCGCCACGCCGCCGGCGCCGCCGCTGCCCAATGCCGCCGAGCCGCAGGCCTTGATGGCCGGCGGTCAACTGCACCGGGCCTTCCTGCGCGCCGGCACTGCCTATCGGCCATTCTGGAGCCTGCCGCGCTACGGGCGCGGCGCGGACGCCGGCCCGCGCCGGCTGCTGGTGAGCACGGGCGCAAGCGGCGCCGTCACCGACCTCTCGGCGGCGCACGGGCTCGGCGCTCTGACGGCCTTCGCGCTCGCCGCCGCGGACGACGGCCAGCCCTGGCTCTTCGCGATGCACGCCGGCAAGCAAGGGCCCGAGATCGCGGTGCTGCGCTACCAAGCGGCGGCGTGGACCTCGGTGGCCCAGTTGCGCGTGGACACGCGCGGCGACCAGCTCGCGGTGCAGCAGATCGGTCGCGATTGGCATCTCGTTTGGGCCGAGCCGGGCGACTCCGGACATACCTTGCGCCATGCCCGCTGGGCGGCACCTTGATGGCGATGACCACGATTCAGGAAGGACCACCATGTTGAACTTGCGCTATCTGCGCCAGGCGCCCGCCGACACCGCCGAGCCTTGCTCCCCCGAGGCTGCGGCAGCCGTTGCCGACGCCCTCGCCGCGGTCCTGCCGCCGACCCCCGTGTCAGCGCGCCTGGCCGAGATCGGCAGCGACGGCACGCTCGTCGCCCTGCTCGGCGACGGTACCCAACTCGCCTGCGACTGGCTCATGAGCTCCGGTGGCCCTGCTCCCGCACTCGAGATCGGCGACGAGCTCCTGCTCACCGCCGTGGCCGGGCGCACCCGCCCGGTGGTGGTGGGCCGCATCGGCCCCTACGTGCCGCCGGCCGCGGGCGCGCCGGCCGAGCTGACGCTCGAGGCAACGCAGACGTTGCGCCTGAAGTGCGGCGAGTCTTCGCTGGACCTGCGCGCCGACGGCAAGCTGATGATCCGCGGCGACGACGTGCTCGTGCGCGCCAAGGGTACGCAGCGCATCCGCGCCGGCACCGTGTCGATCAACTGAACAAGCAGCACGAACTCGCGGCGAGACCAAGAGGCGATGCCGCGCGCGCGCTACATCCCGGCCCTGCTCGCGCGCCATGCCGAGGACCTGGCGTTCCTGTGGGGCCAGCGCCGCGCTGCGCTCGGCTCGCGGCTGTACAGGTTGCGCGAGCTCAACGAACTGGGCGAGCGCATCGAAGCGCATCTGCAGGGCCTGCTGGTCGCGCCGGCCGCAGAGCTGATCGAGCGCATCGACCCCGCTCTGGCGACCGGCGATTGCGACGAGGCCTTCGCCGCCGCCTATGCGCTGCTGCGCCTGGCCGATGCAGGGGCGACGCAGCGCGTCGTCGTCGAGTTCTCGCGCGCCGGTGGCGGTGCCCTCACCGGTCTGCGCGACGCGCTCAGCTTCGCGCCGCCGGCGCTCTTCGTTGCCGAGATGCAATCGGCGCTCGCACAGGCCAAGCCCGCCACCGCAGCAGCGGCTGCCGTGGTGCTGGCCAACCATCGCCTGCTCGATGCTTCGTCGTCGCGATTGGCCGCGCTCGTCGAGCACGACGATGCGCATGTCGCCGCGCTCGCATGGCGCGCTGCGGCGGCCGCCGATGCGCTGGGCGCGGCGCCCACGCGAGCGGCGCGGCCCTACGCCGCAGCGCTGAAGCACGACGATGCCGCGCTGCGACGTGCTGCCTGGTGGGCCGCGGCCTGGGGCGGCCATGCGGCGGTTCTTCCCTTGCTGCGCGAGCGCAGCCGCGAAGGCGATGGCGTCGCGCTCGAGGGCCTCGCCGTGTTGGGCGCGGCCGAGGACGCGCCGCTGGTCCAGCAATTGGTGCTGGCCCTGCAAGATGGGGCGGTGCGCTGCGAAGTCCTGGCGCGCTACGGCCATCCGATGGCGCTGAACGCGCTGCTGCGCTGGATGGACCCTGCCGCGCCGGCACTGGCCGCCGCCGCGGGCGAAGCCTTCACGCGCCTCACGGGCCACGACGTGCGCGGCGAACGGCGCACGCTGCCCGTCTCCGACGGGGCCGACGAGTTCGAACGAGAGATGGCGCCCGCGGTTTGGCTGCCCGACGTCGAGAGAGCCCGTGCGCTACTCGAACGCCATGGCGAGCACTGGGCTGGGGGCACGCGCTGGTGCGCCGGCGCACGGGTCGACAGTGAGCTCGACCGCGAGGGGCTGCAGCGGCTCGATCTCGAAGCACGCTGGGATGCGGCCGCGCGCGCAGCGTTTTCCGGCCGGCCGGTGTGCGCGCCCCCGCCGATCGTCTGACCTGACTCACACCGGCAAGCAGTTCGCGCTCGCCCGCACCCGCGCCACCTGCCTGTCGGTCAGCACCGGGATGCTCTCCAACCTGCGCGAATGCGGATGCATCAGGTTCCTGCGGTCGTCGACGTGCACCGGCGCGAATGTCGAGCCGAGCAGGACGTGGCAGACCTCGTGCGCCGTGTCCCAGGCCAGGGCATTGGCCGTGACCGTGCACGCGGGGCGATCGGGGGCGTGCCCGCCGCAGCCCAGCACGTTGCCGTCGGCGAACCGGTTCACGTGGAAGACGAGCACGTCGCTCGCCGGTGCCGGCGTTCCCAGGCCCTGCAGCTGATGGAACTCGCCTGACGAGAGGTTCCACTCACAGGCCTGGTCGATCTGACGGAACAGCCGGCTTTGCGCCTCGTCCAGCAGGAGCGACTGCCCCGACGCGTACTCGACCTTGATCGCGTACTGGCCGAACACGAGCTCCGCGTTCCTCAGGCTCTGCTGGAACGGGACATCGGTGAGTGCAATCGAACGAAAGTGCAGCCGCACCCGATGCCTGAAGCCGCCGCAGCGGCGATCGAGTTCGCGCAGAGTGTTCTGACCCACCTCCCCATCGTCGGGCAGGGGTGGCAGGGCCGACCTCTGGAAGGCCATCACCGCACGGCGGGTCTCGTCGCCGAAGATCCCGTCAGGGCTGTAGGTCGCGTCCGCGGTCGACACCGGAAGCGCGAAGCCGAGGTCGATGAGCGCCATCTGGACCAGGTGGACCGCCCGGCCGCTCGCGCCCACCTTCAGCACCGCCAAGTTCTGCTCGACCTTGCGCAAGGTCGTGCTTGATGTGAACCTGGGCGAAATCAGTGGCATGGTTGTTCTCCTCGAGGGGCCGGCAGCCGACAGGCCGAACCGGCTGCTGCACAGGACGGGTGCGCACGGGTCGTGCGGTCGCTCGACCTCGACAATAGGTGACGCCCAGGGCGGGGACAAGATCGGCGCGCCGACTCGATGGCGATGACTTCATCCGGCAAGCGGACGCCATGGCCGGATTGCCCGCACGGGTGCGGCTGACCGAGCATTCAGGTGGAACCGGGACCTGGCATCGCCGCCCGCGCTCGGTGGCGCTGCGACGCTGTCGAGACTCAGGCCGGCCGCGCGATCGCTCACTCACGCCCACTCACGCCCTTCAAGGCGCTCGCCCCTCCAGCGCCCTCCTCTCGAACAGATAGTCCGTATCTCCCTGATGCCCGGCGCTGCGCGAGGCGCCGTACTGCGGCGTCTGCGGAAAGTCGCGCAGCACCGCGGCCTTCACTCGTTCGTACAGGCTGCCGCCGACCTGCCAGCGGTCCAGGTCCTCGAGCGCGCGCATGAAGTGCCAGGCGAAGATCGAGTGGCCGCCGCGGCCGCTGTCGGCCACGGGCTCGTCGCCGCCGGAACTCATCGCCACCGCGGCGCGGCGCCTGAGCAGCTCTTCGGCGTTCAAGGTGCCGCGGCCGAGCTCCACGCGTTCCTTGCCCACCAGCGTGCCCGAGTAGCAGCTGTCGGAGACGAGCATCAGCTGCCTCGCGCTGACGGCGGCCACCAGGCGCGCGATGTCGGCGTTGGCGAGCCATGTCGCCGGGAACTCCGCGTCGGCGTCGGCGGGCAGCCAGTAACCGGTGTCGATGCCGGCGATCGGCACCACCACGCCGTGGCCGGCGTAGTAGACGATCACCGAGTCGTTGGGCTGCGCCAGCAAGGCGAGCCGGTTGAAGGCGCGCAACATCTCCTCGCGGCCGGCGTTCTCCAGCACTGTGGTCTCGTAGCCGAGGCGGCCCTCGAGCAGCTCGCGCACCGCGCGCACGTCGGGCACGGCGCCGGTCAGTTCGGGCACGCGCCGGTCTTCGTAGCGGTTGGTGCCGATCAGCAGCGCCAGCTTGCGTTCGATGCCGGGCAGCTCGGCACGGGTCACGCGGCGCTGCCCTGGCCGGGGCAGCTGCGCACCGAGCGTCGCCTCCGCGTTCACGCCGCCCGGTGGCGTGCGCACGGCGAGCAGCTGGCGCTTCAGCGCTTCGGTGACGATGCAGCGGCCCGTTTGCGCCTCGGTCTCGTTGGCGCACACCGGCGCATCGCCGAGGCGCGGGTCCTGCTGCAGGCGGTAGACGCCGTTGGCGAACACCTTCTGCTTGTAGCGCGCACGCGCCGCCAGCAGCGAGATCGCCTCCTCGCGCGGCAGGCTCGACCAGTCGAGCGTGCGCTCGGACATGCCTTCGCCGCCTTCGAGGGCGACCGCGGCGTCGAAGAGCCGGCTCTTGGTGGGCGTGCTCCAAGCCGTGTGCACCGTCACCGCGGCACGGGCGGCCTCCAGCGTGTGGTTGCTGCTCGCCGTGGCCGGGTCGCCGGCGCTGCCCGTGAGCGTGACCACCGGGACGCCGAACCCGAACACGTTGCCAGTGGCCGGGATGATCGAGTCGCCGCCGGATTGCAGGCCGAACACCGTGAAGTCGGCCACCAGACCACCGAGGGTCACCTGGCGTGGGTCATCGGCCAGCAACAGCCAGCGGCCGTTGGGTGCGGCCAGCGCGGCCGCACCGGCGGTGCTGCTGTTGCCGAAGCCTGCGAGCCTGGCCGACGATGCGCCGCCCAGCACGATGGCATCGCCGCCGGCGCGCGACGCGAGCGACCCGCCGCCGGTGATGTCGATGCGCTCGGCCTGCAGTGTCAGACGCGAGGGCACGTCGATCGCGCCGCTGATGGTGATCGAACCGCCGGCCGCTGGCGCCAGCAGCACCGTCGTCGCTGTCGCTGGCATGCCGGCCAGCGCAGCCGTCAACGCACCCGAGTCGATGACCCCGCCCTGACCGATGGCCAGCGCCGCAGGCGAATCGCCGGCGAGCACGAAGAACCGGCCGGCGTTGAAGGCCGGCTGCAGCCCGGGTTGCGACCCGGCCACCAGCGGCAGGCCGTTGCGCGTGCGCAGCGTCAACGTGTCCGACGCCTGCAGCGCCCAGCCGCCGGCGAACGTGACGCTGGGCAAGGCACCGCTGGTGGCGCCGCCGTCGATCGTGAGGTTGCCGGCCGTGGCGCCCAGCGTCGAGGCGACTGCGGGCGCGCTGAAGAGGACGCCGGACGCGCCGCTGCCGGCCCCGTTGACCTGCACGTTGGCACCGCGGATCGTGTCACCGCCGAGCAGTGAAACGCCGATGCCGCCGCTGCTCGCCTGCCCGTCGACGATGAGCGCGCCACCCGCCGTGAGCGATGAGTTCATCAAGCTCAGCAACGAGCCGTTGACGCCGGCGCCGCGCGCGCGCAACGTCATCGCTCCCGCATTCGAAAGCTGCGAATCGGCGAGCGTCAGCGCACCGGTCGCGTCCAGCGTCACGGAGGCTCCCGCGGCCGAGGGACCGAGCAGTTCGGCCGTCTGCATCACCAGCGCCGCACTCGTGTTGGCGCTCGCACCGGCGTTCGAGCTGCCGCGCAGCGTGACCGCGGTGGCGCCGAGCGCGTCGATGCCGAGGCCCAGCGGGCTCGCGGCGACGCCTTGCAGTCGCGCCTGCGGCTCCAGCGGCTGCGGCTCCGGCCCCTGGCCGGCGAGGTTGCCGAGGAGCTCGAGCCCCACCTGGCCCGCGGCCAGGCCTTCGACCAGCAGCGACGCGCCGTTCACGACAAGCTGCGTCGGCAGGCTGCCGCGCGCCTGCGTGCCGCCCTGGACGACGAGGCCGCGGCCCCCGAAGAGGTTCTCACCGTGCAGCCGCATCTGCGCGCCGCCACCGCCGGCCGCGGCCTGCAGCCGCAGGGTGCTGCCTTCGAGGACACGCAGTCCCGCGCTGCCGGCGGCGCTGCTGCCCGCGCTCGCGCCATCGAGCGTCAGCTGCGCCGTCGCGTCGAGCGTGGCCACGCGCAGGCGCAAGCCGGTCCAGGCTTCCGAGCGGCCGGCCAGGTGGATCTCGCGCGCGCTGAGTGTGCTGCTCAGGATCTCCACGCCATCGCCGGCTGCACGGTTGGCGCCGCCCCCGCGGATGCTGCCGCTGCCGGCATCGATGGTGCTGAGGTAGACGCTGAGCGCAGCGTTGTCGCTGCCGCCGCCGTCGATCTCGATCCAGGGCATCGCGGCGGCCGTCGTGCCCAGCCGCGGCGACGTCGCGATCTGCTCGGCGCCGAAGCGCACGTCGCCGCCGCCGGTGGTGATCGTGCTGCCCTCGAGGCTGACGCCTTCGCGCTGCGCACCGGTGGCGGCGAAGTTGACCGCGAGCCCGGCGCCGGTGATCGTGGAGTTGAACAGATGCACCCCGGGGCCGCTGAGCGAGAGGCTGCCGCTGCCGCCGCCGGCAGCGGCCCCGTTCCAGGTGATGCCGAGGTTGCCGCTGAAACTCGTGCTCCCTGCCGCCGGCAGCGCGAGTGTCACGTTGTCCAGCAGGATCGAGGTCGAGCCGAAGGTGCCCGCCGCCGACGCCGGCACGTCGAAGGTGGCGCCGGTCGCGCCAGTGAGGTCGATGAGCGGTCCCGGCGCGCCGGCGTCGTTTGTCATCACGAGCCCCGCCTCGGCTGCCGAGCGCGCCTGCACGGCGAGGCTGCCGTTGTCCACGGTGACGCGCGAGCCTGGGCCGGCTTCGTTGCCCTCGCCGGTGGGAACGTCGGCGACGAGCCACACGCCGTGCCCGGCGCTGCCGTAGCCTGCGATCGCGAGCGACGCGCCGCTGCCGGCGGCGCCGTTCAACGCCAGCCGCGCTCCGGCTTCGATCTGCACGCCGGTGCGGCCCGAGCCTTCGATGCTCATCGACTGCGTCGCGGCAAGCGTCGTGAGGCCACGCAGCAGCACCCCGGTCGTCTCCTCGGTCCCGACCACCTCACCGACCCCGAACAGCTCGATGTTCCTGGCGTCGATGCGTACCGCCGTCTCGGAGAACGGGCTCGCGCCGATGTGGATGCCGGCGCCGGTGTCGGAGTATCCGGCCGCGGCAAACGTGCCGGCGCCGAGGTCGAAGGTCGAGGAGCGGATCTCGATGCCGTAGGTGTTGCCGTTGGCGGCGGCAGGTTGGGGGCCTTCCACGTCGCCATCGAAGGCCCAGGCGGTGGCGACGCGGCGCTCGGGCGTGAGCGTGCCGTCCGGGCGCGTGAACTGCCTCGCCAGCGTGCCGCCGAGCGTGATGTTGCCGCCGTTGGTGGCGATGCGGCTGCCGGAGATCTCGATCGCGCCGAAGCCCGAACCGGCGGCAGACAGCGACAACGACAGCGGCGCGCCGGTCGAGGTGATGACGCTGTCGCTGATGACGATGTCGCGGTGTGCCTCCAGCGACAGCGTCACCCCGATGGGAGGCGCCACCGCCAGCGTGGCGTCGCGCATCTCGATGTGGCCGAACTGGAAGCTGTTGTCGTCGTTGCCGGTGACGACACGCACCGATGCGCCGCCATTGAGCGCCGCGGCGAGCGTGCGCGTCGTCAGGATCGAGGAGGCACCGACCGAGGTAAACACCGGCCCTGGCCCGGGTGCGATGTCTTCGTCGATGGCGGTGGCGGCGCTGGTGATCAGGATGTCGTGGGGATCGAGCAGCCAGGTGCCGGCCCGCCCGGCCCGTGCGCTCAGGTCCATGGCGGCGGGCCGCGCATCGAGCCAGCCGCCCGAGGTCTCGACGAAGCCACCATCGCCTGCGAGCCGGCCGCCGGTGGCGCTGAAGCGCCCATAGGCGCGCGTCGCATCGTCACTCCACACGACGATGCGGCCTCCGGCGCCGCGCGCGCCGGAGGCATCGGCGCGCAGCTCGGCCGCCGGGCCGATGAAGACGGCGCGCGCGTTGGGCACGCTGGCGTCGCGTCCTTGCAGGCCGCCGCCGAGGCGGATGGTGCCGCCGCCTGCAGCGCCGGAGACATCGACCAGTGCCTCTCCCACCAGCGCCACTTGCGAGCCGAGCAGGTCGATGCTGCCGCCACGTGCCGACGCCCGTGGCGACGGCGGCGCATCGCCACGCGCCGGCACCGGTGCTTCGCCACGCGCCGGCACCGGCGCTTCACCACGTGCCGGCGATGCCGACATCGGCGCCGCCGTGGCCGCGGTGACGCTTCGTTCGCCGAGTGTCAGCGTATCGCTGGCGCGCAGCACGATGCGGCCCTCGGCATCCGGCGCGAGCGTGTCGGCGCGCACGACGCCTTCCTGGTTGACGATGGCACCGTGCAGGTCGATGCGGCCGCCGTCGGCCACGAGGCGGCCGGTGTTGATGGCCTCTCCCGCGCCTTCGCGCAGGCGCACCACGAGATTCGGCAGGCCCGTGTCGACGAGCTCGACGCTGCGGCCAGCCGCGAGCGTGACCTGGCCGCCGGGGGCACTCGCCTCGCCGGCGTTCTCGACGCGCGTGCCGACGAGCGCGATCTGGCCGCCGTACACCGTGCGCAGCGTGCCTTCGTTGCGCACGAGCGCCGGGGCGTCGCCGGGCGCGACACCGAAGCGGTAGCGACCGGCGAGGAAGTCGCTGTCGGCCAGGCGCAGCGTGCCGGCCATGAGGCCGGCGACGTCGACGCGGGCGCCGCTGCCGAACAGCACCCCGTGCGGGTTCAGCAGCCACACCTGGCCGTTGCTCGCGAGCGTGCCGAAGATCGCCGATGGATCGTTGCCGGTGACGCGGTTGAGCACGCGGCTCGCGGCATTGGCCTGCTCGAAGTAGACGCCGGCACCGGCGCCGATGTTGAAGCTCTGCCAGTTCAGCACGGTGTTCGGTGCGTTGCGCACCGTCATCAGCGCACCCTGCGTCGTGATGGTGGCCTGGCCGGCCTGCACTTGCGCACCTTGCGGCAGCAGGGGCGCCGTCTGCGCGAGCGCCGGTGGCAGCGCCGCCAGCAGCCAAGCCGTGGCCGCGGCGCGGGCCAGTGGCGCCCTGCGATGCGGCGGATGGGCACGCCGCCGCAACGGCCGGGTCCGCCAGGTGGGGCATGACAGAGGGCTTCGCATGGCGGTCTCCTGCGTTCGATGTGGGCAGATCGAAAGTCGACGATCAGAAGTTGAACAACACGCTGAAGTGCACGCGCGCGTCGCCGCGGCGCGTCGGGCCGGCATCGGCCAGCGCCCGGCCGGCGTCCAGGCGCAGCTGCAGGTCGCGCCAGCCGCCGTGCAGCCCGGCGCCCACCGCGGCGATGCGGCAGCGCGTCTGCGCCGGGCGGCACGGCGAACCGGCGCGGTTGCCGACCTGGCCGGCGTCGGCGAACAGCACCGGGCGCAGCTCGCTGCCGCGCCAGGCAGCGAACGACTCACCGAGCTGCGCGCCCCAGTTCCAGCCGCTCAGTTCGAGCGTCAGCGCGAAGCCGCTGTCGCCGCTCAGCTCGCGTTCTTCGTAGCCGCGCACCGACATCGCGCCGCCGACGCCGAACATCTCGCCCGGCACCAGCGGCTGCCGGCTGCCCTGTGTGGAAAGCCGTGCGCTCGCGCCGCCGGTCTCGCCGAACGAGGTGGCCAGCGTGGCGTTGGCACGGACCAGCGTGTAGCGGCGCCGGCTGCCGCTGCGCACGGCCTCGAACGCGGCCTGGCTCGCGTTCTCGCCGCCGAGAGCGAGGTTGTGGTGGATGCCGAAGCTCAGTCCCCAGCGCCACTCGCCGGCGGCCTGCGCGGTGTAGGTCAGGCTCGCGGGCTGCACCGAGACACTCTCGCCTGCCGCGCCGCAGGCGCCGGGCGGCAGACCGGCAATCGTGCAACTGTTGCGGTAGTCGCGCGACTCCAGGCCGGCGATGAGGCGCTGGTCGACGTTGCCCAGGCGCGGCAGGAACGACGACACGCGCAGCCCGGCGATGGTGCCGCGGCCGGAGAACTGCAGGTCACCTGCCGCGGTACCGACGGTGCCGCCGTCGACATTGCTCCAGGCGTAGTAGGCGTCGACCGCCATCGAAGGGCCGTAGAGCGGTGCGCGATAGCTGGTGCTGAACACCTTCACCGCCTGCGGATCCTTCGGCGCCGTCTGCCCCTCGATGGCGAAGACATGGTCGCGGTCCCAGACGTTGGCGTGCTGCCAGCCGAGCGCGGCGCGCCAGCGGCCGCCGGCGCGGCCGCCGCCGTTGTCGTCGCGGGCCGTGAAGCGCGTGGGCGGTTTGTCCAGCACCGTGACGAAGGCGTTGACGGCGCCGAACTGGTCGCCCGGCTCCAGCAGTACCTGGACGGTCTTGGACGGGTTCTCGTTGGCCAGCTGGATCTCGCTGTCCACGCGCCGCACGTTCACCGGCCTCGCGCGCACCAGCGAGGGCAGGCTCGCGCGGATGTTGGCAGCGCTGAAGTGCTTGTTCTCGCTGATCGCGTAGCGGGCCAGGCGGCCTTCGACGACGCGGATGCGCGCCACGCCGTCCTTGAAGTCCTGCTCGGGCAGGAAGGCGACGACGCCTCCCCAGCCGGCACGGCGGTATGCGTCCTGCACCGCGGCAGCGGCGGCGCGCAGCCGCTGCAGCGTGATGCGCCCGACTTGCCGGCCCGTGATGGCGTCGAGCTGCGCCGCATCGAGCAGCGTGTTGCCTTCGACCTGGTAGCGGCGCACCTCGACCGCGGTTTCGGCGGGGGCGGCGCTGGCGGCCGGCGACGCGGCGCCCGGCGCGGCGGACGCCGGCTGCGGTGCTTGCGCGAAGGCCAGCATCGACGCTGCCGGCCCCAGCGCCATGAGCACGCCGAGCCCGCTGCGCGCCCGGCCCCACCGTCGACCTCGCGCCATGGCAAGCCCCTCCACGACGCGCGGTTCGCTATGCCGCGCGTTCGACGACCCTTTTACCGCGCATGGCGGCGCGGCGTGAGGGGTGCATCCACAGGTCAGCCGATGCTGGTGGAGCCGGCGTGCGTAGGCAGCGGCAGCTGCGCCGATGACAATCGGCGGCGCCAGCGGTGGTGGGTCCGGCGACGTGCATCCTCGACGCCGCCGTCACCACACGGTGACCGCAGCGCAGTCGCCAGCACGCCATCCTCGCGAAAGGAGCAGGACCATGCGCAGACCCCGCATCGCTCTCGCCGCGGCCGGAGTCCGACGGACGGCGATCCTCGCCGTTTGCCTGGCCGTGCCGCAGCTGCACGGTTGCTCGCTGGTGATGCAGGCGCTCGAAAGCGCGCGCGGCGAGCGGGCCTCGGCGGCGCCCGCCGCGCCGTCGCCGCTCGCGCCGGCAGCGGCGGCGCCCGATGTGGCCGCCGCTGCGCCGGCGGCGGCGACACCCGGGCCCGGGCCGCAAGGGACGACGGCTGCCGCTGGGGCCGCCGCGGTTGCGGCAGCCCCACCCCCATTGGCCGCGCCGGCGCCCGTGGCCGTGGCCGTGGCGCGCCCCTCGGCCGCTTCAGTCGTCCCGTCAAGCGGGTCCTTCGCTTTGCAGGCCGGAGCCTTCCGCCTGGAAGCGTCGGCGCAGGCGATGCGCGCCGACCTCGCAGCCCGCCTGGCCGGCGCCGCTGGCCTCAGCGCCGGCGAGAGCGTGGTGCGCGTGATCGAACGCGAAGGCCTGCATCGCGTGCTGATCGGTTCGCTGGAGAGCCTGGCCGCGGCGCGGGCGCTGAAGACGCGCCTGCGCGGGCTGATCGGCACCGACGCGTTCGCCACCCGGCCCTGAGCGGGCGGTCACGGCAGCGCTCGGCAGCGGCGCCGGGCGCGCCTGCGCCAGGGCGTGCCGCCGGTCCGCCGGGGCATGCCCCCGTGACTTTGGTCGGTTGCCCCTGTGCGACGCGCCCGTGACGATGCCGTCGCCCGTTTGCCTTCTCTCCTTCTCCCTCCTCCGGACCGAGGGCGCCCTCGCCGGCGACCGTCGATACGATCCGCGGCCGGCGCAGCGTACCCACCCCCGAATCCCATGATCCTCACGCTGCTGGCGGTCTCCCTGAACGATCAGGCGCTGTCCCGCCCGATCAAGGCGACCTTCGACGCCGGCGGCGGCACGATCGGCCGCGCCGACCACAGCACGATGGCGCTGCCCGATCCCGAGCGCTTCATCTCGCGCAAGCAGGCCGAGATCGTGTTCGTCGGCGACCGCTTCATGATCCGCAACGTCGGCGCGGCCAACCCGATCACGGTGGCGCAGCGCACGCTGGCCGCCGGCGAGACGGCGCCGCTGAAGCACGGCGACGACGTGCGCATCGGCGGCTATCTGCTGCGCGCCGAGTGCCGCGCGGGCGACGGTGCACGGCCGATGGCCGGCGATGTCGCGGCCACCGTGGTGTCGAGCGCACCGCTGCAGGCTCGACCCGCGAGGCCGGCCGGGCCGGCCGGCGCGGCGTCGGCAAGACCCCCCTCGCCGCCGGCGCCGCACGCACCGCAGCCGCAACGGCCGGCAGCGCGGCCTGCGCCGCCGCCGCTGCCGGCACCTGGGGCGGCCTTCGCCGCCTCGCCGCCGCTGGCCAGCGACAACCCTTTTGCCGATCTGCTCGGACCCGCGGCCCCCGCGAGCGCCGCGCCGGTGCCGGCAGGGCCGCCGAGCGACGACCCCTTCGCCGGCTTGATGCCGGCACCGGCGGGGCTGGACCCGGCACTCGGCGGCGTGGGCAGCGCCGCACCCGCCGGGCCGGCACGCCTGCCGGACGACTTCGATCCGTTCGCGCCACCGAGTGCGTCGCCTCCCGCGCCGGGCCCAGCGCCGGCGTGGACGCCGGCGGCGCCTGCGCGGCCTGCGCCGCCGATGTTCGGCGCGCCGTCTCCAGCGCCGCTCACGGGCTTCGGTGGCGGCTTCGGTGGCGACCTCGGTGGCAACCTCGGTGGCGAACCCCGCCCGCTAGGCCCGGCCGCATCGCCAGCAGACCCGTTTGCCGACCTGTTCGGCGACACCTCGGGGGCGCCCGCCGGTGCGCCTTCCATCGACCAGGCCTTCGGCCTCGGGTCGAGCGACGCCGGCGCCGATGCGCTGGCCCGCTTCGTCGGCGGAGAGACCGCCGCTGCGCCCACGCCGGGGTCCGGCGGCGGGCTGCCCACGGATCCGTTGCTGCTGTTCGGTGACGATGGCGCGGCCGCGCGCGCGCCGAAGCCAGCTGCCGGCACGCCGCCAGCCGGAGTCGGCGGCGGCCCAGTAGCCCTGCCCGACGACCTCCCTGCGATACACGGGGCCTACGTGCCACCGCGCGTGCCAACGCCGGCGCAGCCGCCGGCGGGCGCAGCGTTCATCCCGGCCACCGTCGTGGCGCAGCCGGCGGCGCCGGCACCGCCCCGGGCCGGGACACCGGAAGCCCGCGTGCCCGCCAAGGCCGCCGCGCCTGCCGCTGCAGCTCGCCCCGCGGCCGCGCCGGCCTACTCGGCACCCCTCGCGCACCCGGCTCAACCGGCGCCGCAAGCGCGCCCGGCGAGACCCACCCCATCCGCACCGCCGGCCCCGCTCGCGCCCGCGCGCCCGGCCGGCGCGGCCGACACCGCGGCGATGTGGCGCGCCTTCTGCGAGGGCGCGGGTGTCGACCTGCCGGTGCCCGCCGGCGAGGGCGAGGCGCTGATGCGCCACATCGGGCGCGTTCTGCGCTCGGCGGTGGAGGGCACGCTGCAGCTCGTCTCCGTGCGCGCGAGCACCAAGCACGAGATGCGCGCGTCGGTGACGCAGATCCGCTCGACGATGAACAACCCGCTGAAGTTCTCGCCCGATGCGGTGAGCGGCCTCGAGCAACTGCTTTCGCCGCCTCAGCGCGGCTTCATGGACGGCGCCACGGCCATGGACGATGTGATGCTCGACCTCGTCGGCCACTCCATCGGCACCGTGGCCGGCATGCGCGCGGCCATCGAGGGCATGCTCGACCGCTTCGACCCGGCGGCGCTGGAGGGCAAGCTCGGGGCCGGCTCGCCGCTGGCCAACCTGCTGCCGATGAACCGCAAGGCCCGCCTGTGGGAGCTGTACCTGCAGCACCACCGGCAGATCCGCGACGAGGCGGAGGAGGACTTCCACACCCTGTTCGGCCGCGCCTTCGTCGCCGCCTACGAGCAGCAGGTGGATCGGCTGGAGCAGCAGCAACGGCAGCGCCAGCGTGCCTCCCGCCGCTGAGCGGCTGAGCGGCTGGAGCGCATCGGCGACCGCCCGCAAAGAGAGGATTCCCCGCGCCTGTCGACAAGCTGGGTGCTTGCCCGCGCAGCCGCTTGTCGTCGATGATGATGACGAACCGTCGCCCCCGGCCCCGGGCACGCGCCGTCCGAGCCAACCAGAACACCCAAGAAGCCCCGCAAGACCATGTCGCGCCTGCGCATCGCCAGTTGCACCGACCCCGGGGCGCGCGGCGGCAACGAGGATGACCTGCGCCACGGCAGCGGCCCGGCGGGCCACTACGCCGTGCTGGCCGACGGCGCCGGCGGCCACTCGCGCGGCGAGGAGGCCTCGTACCGCGCGGTGGAGAGCATCGCGCGCGCCCTCGCCGCCGCCGAGGCGGAGTTCTCGCCCGAGCACCTCACGCGCGTCGTGCGCGACGCGCATGCCGAGCTGCTCGACGAGCAGCAGGGGCAACGGCGGCCCGAACACCGCATGCACACCACCGTCGTCGCGCTGTGGGTGCACCCGTCGCTCGAGCAGGCGCTGTGGTCGCATGTCGGCGACTCGCGCCTGTACCGCGTGCGCCACGGCCAGGGCGAGCTGCTGACGCAGGACGACAGCATCGTGCAGCACATGGTGCGCTCGGGCATGCTGAGCGAGGAGCAGGGTCGCGCGCATCCGCAGAAGAACCACCTGCTGGCGGCGCTCGGCATCGAAGGCGAGGTGAGTCCGCACACCGTGGCGCGGCCGGTCGAGCTGATGGAGGGCGATGCCTTCTTGCTGTGCAGCGACGGCTGGTGGGACAGCTTCGAGCCGCAGGACATTGCCGCCGCGCTGCACCGTGCCGACTCCCCCGAGGAGTGGCTCGACGACATGCGCCGGCACATTGCCGGGCGCGCCTTGCCGCGCCAGGACAACTACACCGCGGTGGCGCTGTGGGTGGGCAACCCGGGCGAGATGACCATCGCGCGCTTCGAGGACACGAGGCCGCGGAGCCTGCCTTGAGGATGCCCTGAGAGGGGAGCCTGCGAATGAATCAACCAAGGGGCCACGGCCGCATGCCCGACATCGCGCTCTTCGAGCCCGAGCGCCACGAGGCCCTCGGCGGCGCACCCTGGAGCGAGGAGCGCGCCCGCGCCGCGATCGGCGCCATCGTCGAAGGCGTCGTGCGCGAGCGGCTGCCGGGCAGTGCGTGGCCGCGCTGGCCGCTGCACCCGCTCGACGCCGACGGCGACGCGCCGCGCACCGGGTTCAAGGGTCTGTACCTCGGCAGCGCCGGCGTGCTGTGGGCGCTGGCCTGCCTGCAGCGCGAAGGCGCGGTGCCGCAGGCGCTGGACGCCGCCGCGGGCATCGAGCAGGCCGCGGCGGCCTACCTCGACGAGCCGGACACGGGCGCCGTGCTGCCCTCCTACTTCCTCGGCGAGGCCGGCGTGCAGCTCGTGCGCTGGCGCCTCACCGGCGCGCCCGATGCGCAGGAGCGCCTCTTCGCCTCGATTCGGTCGAACATCGCCAACCCCACCAACGAAGCCTTGTGGGGCGCGCCCGGCACGATGGTCGCGGCCTGGCACCTGTGGCAGGCCACGGGCCAGGAGCGTTGGCGCCGGCTCTTCCTCGACAACGTCGACGAGGTGTGGCGCACCTGGCTCCCCGACGAGAAGGCGGGCTGCCATCTCTGGACGCAGGACCTGTACGGCAAGGTCGTGCAGTATTTCGGCGCCGGGCACGGCTTCGCCGGCAACGCCTATCCGCTGCTCAAGGGCGCGGCGCTGCTCGACGACGAGCGGCGCGAGATCCTCTACGAGCGCTGCGTGACGATGCTGCGCATGACGGCGAAGCGAGCGGGCCGTGAGGACGGTGAGCTTGGCGGGGACGGCGCCGTCAACTGGCCCGCGGGCACGTTCACGCCACGCGCGGGCAGCACGAGCATGCTGATGCAGTGGTGCCACGGCGCACCAGGGTTCATCACGGCTCTGGCCGACTTTCCGGCCGGTCGTTCGGCAGAGTTCGACGATCTGCTCGTGCGCGCCGGCCGCGCGGTCTGGCGCGCCGGGCCGCTCGCCAAGGGGCATGGCCTGTGCCACGGCACGGCCGGCAACGGCTATGCCTTCCTGAAGCTCTTCCGGCGCACCGGCGATGCGCTGTGGCTCGAGCGCGCCAGGGCCTTCGCGATGCACGCCGTGATGCAATGCGAGCGCATGCGGCAGCAGTACGGGCACGGTCGCAACACGCTCTGGACGGGCGACCCCGGCCTCGCGATCTTTCTCTGGCACTGCCACACCGGCACGGCGGAGATGCCGGCGCTGGACTTCGTGTAGCCAGCCGCGCCGGAGTCGAATCAGGCCGCGGGCCCCAGCATCGCGGCGAACACCGCCGCGGAGGGCAGCCCGGCGACGATGCGGCAGGTGCTCTCGCCACCCTGCGGGCGCCACGACCACCACAGGCTGTGGCCGCGCAGGCGCCGCATCCAGTCGCTCGCCGCGAGTGCCTGCACCAGATCGCCCGGGGTGCAGGCGGGCGGCAGCCGGGCCACCGCGGCACCGTGGGAAGCGTCGGCCGCATCGGCGGCATCGGGCAAGTGAGCGGGCATGTGAGCAGGCACGTGAACGGGCCAGGGCATGAGCCAGGCGGGCACCTGCCGTGGCGCGGGCCAGGGGGGCAGATCCGCCAGCGCGCGATCGAAGCGCTCCACGTCGACCTCGTCGGCAAGCGTCTCCAGTGCCGCCTCGCCCACGCGCTGCCACCACAGCTCGAGGTGGTCGAGGCCGAGGCACTCGAGCGGCGGCGCCGGGCGCGCCTGCAGCACGACGAGCGGGAAGTAGCGGCCGACGTTGTCGCAGCTGGCCATCATCGCGCCGAACCACCAGCTGCCGTCGATCACCTCGGGGCCGAGCACGAAGCGCTGCAGCGGCGAATCGAGATACCGCTGCAGCCAGTCTTCGCCGAGCTGGTGGCGGCTGCCGGCCACGATGTCGGAGAGCCAGCGGTCGAGCGCCTGCTGCGCAACGGGCGGCAGCCGGCGCGAGGCGAAGTCGCCGAGCGTGCTGAGCTTGCCGTACCAGCCCGGCGGGCCGGCGTTCACGCCTGCGTCGTGCCCCATCGTCGGCTGCCCGGGCTGCGGTGTGCGTGGCCGGCCGCCGCGCCCGTCAGAGCCCGTTCGGGCACTGGAACGAGCGCACGTCGGGCAGGCGCAGCGGATTGCGCACGCTGCTGCTCGTGACATCGAAGATGGCCTTGCGGCCGTCGATATCGAAGGTGGCGCGGAACTTCTCGGAGGAGTTGCCCGGCGTGATGGTGACGCGCTCGAAGAGGCGGAACAGCGCCCACGCGCCGTCGTTGACGAGGCCGCTGCCGCCGGCCGGCTGCACCGTCACGCGCACGACGCCGCTGCCGCGCGGCCCCGGCCACTTGATTTCCACCGGGATCTGCGGGCCGTGGTCGTAGCGCAGCAGTTGCCCGTCGACGTCGAGCAGGAACTCCTTCAGGCGCGCGTCCATCTCGAAAGGCTTCATCACCAGGCGCACGCCGGGCATCGGGCCGGTGGCGAAGAAGGCGTCGCGGATCTCCTTGGCGCGCTGGAACTGCGGCAGCGTGCCGAGGTCGGTGCCCAGCGGCGCGCCGTCCACCGGCAGGAAGCGCCAGGGCCGCGTGCTCGTGTCGATGTACGGCGCGAGCTTGGTCTGCATCTGCTCGAACTTGCCACCGGGGCCGAAGAGGGCCGCGAAGTCGGCCGGCGTCACCTCGCGCGCCGCCGTCGGGTCGAACGGATAACGGCCCGTGATGGCCTGCTGGCAGAACTCGCCGACCGCCGAGCGCACCTCGGCGGCAAGCGAGCCACGCAGGGCAATGCTGGCGGCACGCCCGGCGCTGCTGCCCAGCGAATCGAGCAGCCCGCGCACCGGCTCGGGTGAGCTGCCGCCCTCGGCCTTGAGCTGGTTGGGCAGCGGCGAGGTGGGCGGCGGCGCCTTCGCCTTGAGCGCCTGATCGACGGCGATCAGGTGCACCTGCAGTTCCTTCAAACGCTCGATCAGGCCCTCGATCGGCGGCTTGCCGCCTTCGGGGCCGGTGACCATCGCGCGCAGCGTTCGGAACTCGTCGTCGACGATGTTCTCGAGCCGTTCGCCGGGCGCGATCAACGGCGCCGCCCCGCCGAGCGCCCCGCTCACCGCCTGACGGCCCCGCTCGACGAGCGAGCCGGCCACACCTGCGGCACCGGGCTGCGGCGCGAGCAGCGTCGTCTCCTTCGAGAAGCGCCTGAGCATCGGCACGAGCGGCGTGTCGGGCCCGGCGAGGAAGCGCGTCTTCTCGATCGCCTGCGCCATGCTGGTCAGCGGCTGCAGGCGCACGTCGGCGATGTACGCGCGCCAGGTCTCGCGGTACTCGTTGAGGTAGAGGCGGCGCACGTCGTTGACGAGCTTGCCGGAGCCGAGCAGGCCATCCGCGGCCTGAGCCACCACCGGGCCGGCGGCCTGGCCCGCTGTCTGGCCCGGTGCGGCGGCCGTCGTCAGCATCGGCACGGGCTCGATGCCGAGCACCCAGCTCTGTTCGGCCGCGAGCGTCTTCGTCACCTCGCCGACGACCTTCTGGAACCCCTTGTGGTAGCCGTCGTAGGTGAAGAGGCCGCTCACGCCCTTGGTGAGCGGCAGGCCGCTCGCGCGCACGAAGACGAGCTGCGCGTTCGGCCCGCCCGCCTCGGCCACGGTGACCTCGCGGAACTCGGCGCCCAGGCCGCGCTGGCGCAGGCGGTTGTAGACGCGCTGCTGCAGCGGCACGGCGGCCAGGCGCGTGCGCGTGGACTCGATGAGCGCCTGGTCGCGCGGCAGCGGCGAGACGGTGGCGCCGCGTTCGAGCAGGGCGTCGAGGTGACCGGAGAGCGCGGCGCGCTGCTCGACGCTGATCTCGCGGCCCAGGCGTGCCTCCCAGTCGGCCTCGATGTGCTGCTTGAGCGCGGGCGCTTCGAAGCGCGCCGGCTCGTACATCATCAGGTAGGCCTTGAGGGCCTCGTAGAGCGAATCGGGTTGCTCGCTGGCGCGCAGCTGCTCCTCGATGCGCAAGGCCAGGCGCGGCTGCACGGCATCGACGAGCATGCGCTGGTAGGCGCCGCGGGCGGCGCCGTCGAGCTTCTCGCCCTGGTAGAGGCCGAAGCCGAGCGACCAGGGCACCGAGCCCGCGTCGCCGGCTGTCGGCACGGGCCCGGCGTCGGTGGCCAGGCGCCGCGTCGCCTCGAGCGCGGGCAGCACCGGCAGCAGGTCGGCCGTCGTGCGGTTGGGCGTCTCCTGCACCTGCCGGCG
This sequence comes from Burkholderiales bacterium, assembly GCA_016223165.1. Lineage (GTDB taxonomy): Bacteria > Pseudomonadota > Gammaproteobacteria > Burkholderiales > Burkholderiaceae_C > Rubrivivax. Next base: position 21,040 of record JACRPO010000008.1, on the reverse strand, counting down.
CACGAGGTCCACCCGCTGCGACACCGCCTGCACGTAGGCGGCGTTGTTGCGCCAGCTCATCGTCCACGCGCCGAGCAGGCCGAGGCTCACGAGCCCGACCGCCGCGTAGCCGGCGATGGCCCAGGCGTTGCGCTGCCGCTCCCAGCGCCGGTCGGTGCCGGCGAGGCCGTGCTCGGCGAACACCACTTCGGTGAGCAGGCGCTGCAGGAAGAAGCTGCGGCCGCTGCTCTTCTGCGGCGGCAGGATCGACTGCTCGATGCGATAGCGACGCGCCACGGCGCCGAGCACGCGGTCGATCGGCGTGCCCTCCTGCGTGCCGCTGACGAAGTACAGGCCGCGCAGCATCGGCTCGGCCTCATAGGGCGACGGCGCGAAGACCTGGCGCGTGAAGTCGGCGAGCGGCGCCGCGAGATTGGCGAACTGGCTCGGGAACCCGTAGATGCGCGAACGGCGCACCGTGTCGCCCTCGGCCTGCAGGCGGTCGATCAGGCCCTGGTCGAGGCGCTCGAGCAGCGCGTTGAACTCGGGCTGCAGGCGCTCGCTCCAGGCGCTCGCCGGAGTGAGCGGGAACGTGAACCCCCAGGGCGCGGCGCGCTGGTCCTTGTCGAGCGCCGCGAAGTGCTCGGCAAAGCCGGCAAGCAGGTCGCACTTGGTGACGAGCAGGTAGATCGGGATGCGGATGCGCAGCTGCTCGTGCAGCTCCTGCACGCGCGCGCGCACGGACTGCGCGTGCAGCTCGCGTTCGTGGGCGCTCTTGCCGACGAGATCGGCCACCGAGACGGTGACGAGCACGCCGTTCAGCGGCTGGCGCTTGCGCGAGCGCTTGAGCAGGTCGACGAAGCCGTTCCAGGTGGCCTTGTCCTGCGCGGCGTCGCTGTCCTGCGTGGTGAAGCGGCCGGCGGTGTCGATGAGCACGGCCTGGTCGGTGAACCACCAGTCGCACAGGCGGGTGCCGCCGACGCCGCGCACGGCGTGTTCGCCCAGCTGCTTGGCGAGCGGGAAGTTGAGGCCGGCGTTGCGCAGCGCGGTGGTCTTGCCGGCACCGGGCGCACCGATGATCAGGTACCAGGGCAGCTGGTAGAGGTAGCGGCCGCCGAGCTGATTCTTCAGCCGCGCCCACAGGCCCTGGCCCGAAGCGGCGGCGGTGCCGAAGCGCGCATTGCGCAGCGTCAGCAGCGCCTCGGCGAAGCGCTTGCGCACGGCGGCGACTTCGGGGCTCTCGGGTGCGGCCGCCGCGCCGGCCGGTGTGGCGGCGAGTTGCTCCACGACCTTGCGGTTGCCCTGCCGCGCGCGGACGAGCTTCCAGGCGACCAGCGCGACCACGAGGGCCAGCACGATGCCGGTGAGCACCCAGCGCGACGTGCTGCTCTCCAGCGGCCGCCAGGTGCCGACGGCCACCAGCGGCCCGATGATCCACAGCACCGCGAGGAAGGCGGCCAGCAGCAAGGCGCCGAGCGTCCAGCGGTTGAAGAGGAGACCGAGGATCTTGCCCATGTGAACGTGCGGGATGCGTGCGTTGTGCGCTGCCGGTTCAGCGCGGTGCCGAGGCCGCCGCGCCCGCGCGTGCGGCCGGTGCGGTGGCCGTGGCGGCGTGCAGCGTGATCTCGACGCGCCGGTTCAGCGCGCGATTGGCCGGCGTGTCGTTGGGCGCCACCGGGTCGCCCTCGGCGCGGCCTTCGGCGCGCACGCTTTCGCGCGGCACGCCGGCGGCCATGAGCAGGCCGCGCACCGCCTGCGCGCGGCTGTCCGAGAGGTGCCAGTTGGAAGGGAAGCGCAGCGTGCGGATCGGCGTGTTGTCGGTGTAGCCGGTGACGATGACGTTGCCGCCGACGCGCGCCATCGCCTCGCCGATGCGACGCATCAGCGCTTCGCGCTCGGGCACGAGGGTGGCGCTGGCCGGCGCGAAGAGGCCGTCGCCGCGCACGGTGACGACACTGCGGTCGATCTCGTCGCGCACGGCGACGATGCCGGCGCGGATGTCGGGCTCGAGGAAGACCGCGAGCCGCGGCTGCGGCGAGGGCTGCGCCACCGCGGCCACCGGAGGCGCCAGGCGCAGCGCCTGGATCTGGCCGTAGACGGGGTCGGAGCGCGTGGCGAGGGTCGTCGAGAACGCGGCATAGGCACCGCCGAGCACGAGCACGGCGATGAGCGCGGTGAGCGCCAGCGGCAGCCAGCTCAGCGCCTTGCGCTCGGGCAGCGGCTGCGCCGCCCAGTGCCGCGCCAGCGGCGCCGGATAGGGACCACGCGCCTGCGCGAGGATCTGCGCGAGCTTGGCGCGCACCGCCTCGAGCTGCGCCTTGCCGCCCTGCACGACGCGGTAGCGGCCTTCGAAGCCGAGCGCGATGGCGGCGTAGATGAGCTCGAGCAGGTCGCGGTTGGCCCCGGGCTTGTCGGCCAGCCGCGCCATCAGCTGGAAGACCTTCTCGCCGCCCGAGGCCTCGTTGTGGAACTCGGCGAGCAGGCTGTGGCGACCCCAGGTGCCGCCGCCGCCCCAGGGCGTGTCGGCAGCCGCTTCGTCGAGCATCGTGCACAGGATGTAGCGCGCCGCCATCACGCGCTCGGGCGCGACGCCGTGCGACTGCGCGGTGGTGACGAAGTCGCGCACGCCTTGCGCCAGCGAGGCGCGCAGGGCGGCCGGGTCGGGTGCGCTGCGCATCTGGCGCAGCGAGGGCACGAGCAGCAGCAGGCGGTTGGCCGCGGCGAGCAGCGGGCTCAGCCCGTGGTCGACCGGGGCGTCGGCACCGCCACCGCCGCCGACGATGGTGTGACCCTCCGGCGCAAAGCCGGCGCCCGGCGCCGCCTGGCGCCCGCCCGGGTTGGGCTTGACGAAGGTGCGCTCGACGCCGGCCGGTCCGACCGGGCCGAACGGGTCGTCGATGGGGGGGCGTTCACCGGCCATCGCGCATGTCCTGCATCGCTTGCGTCGCTTGCGTTGAGTTCGCTGCCAGCTCTTGCGCCATCGGGTCTGTCAGGCCTGTCGGATGGCCCACAGCTCGAGCTCCAGGCCGGGGAAGTCGCCGCCGACGTGCAGGGCGAGGTTGCCGGTGCGCTCGATCTGCTTCCACAGCTCGCCCTGGCGGTCGAGGTCGAAGTAGTGGCTGCCGGCGTGGTAGGGCAGTTGGCGCGGCGCCACCGGCAGGCTGCGCATCGCCACGCCCGGCAACTGCAGGTTGACGAGATCCCTCAGGCGGTCGGCGGGGCCGAACTTGCTCTGCGCCGGGAAGCGCTGGCGCACATGCTCGGCCGGCAGCTGCGCGCGCACAGCGAGCACGAAGCCGGCCGTGCGCAGCAACTCGCTGTCGCTGACGACGGCCGTGCGCACGCCATGGGTGCGGTCGGTGAGCGGGATCTGCACGGCGTGGCGGTGCATCACCGCCGAGAGGTAGTCGCGCAGGTCCTGCACGAGCGGCGCGAAGCTGCCCTGCAGATCTTCGTGGCGGTAGAGCGGATAGTCGGGCGGATGGCGCTCGCCGCGCGAGAAGGTGGCGAGCTCGCCGGCCAGTTGCGCGAGCGCCAGATGCAGCGCGTGCGGGTGCACGCTCGGCGCGCCCGAGAACTGGCGCAGCAGCGGCTCGCTGCGGTTGAGCAGCTGCAGCATCAGGAAGTCGGCCACCTCCGAGACGCCCTGGCCGAGCTGGCCCATCGAGGCGGCCAGCGTGCGCGCGCGCTGCTGCACGAGGCCGTGCAGCAGCGTGCACAGCGCCGAGAGCTGGCCGCTCGCCTCGATGCGCGTCTGCGGCGCGATGTAGTTGCGGTCGAGCACGACCTGGCCGTCGGCACGGCGCTCGACGACGCGCGCCACGCCGAGCACGGCGAAGGCATCGGTGGCGTCGCGGCCGCGCAGCAGGCGCAGGCGCAGCGCGCCGAGCTGCACCGGCTCGGGGTCGTCGGCGGCGTGGGTCTGGTCGCGCAGATCGTGCTCCTGCACGGCGAAGCGCGCCAGCGGGTCGGCCTGGCCGTCGCCGAAGTCGACCTCGGTGGCGCCGGCGCGCTCGCGCGGGGCGGCGAGGCAGACGAGCTCGCCCTGCATGTCTGCCGGGATCTCGAGCGCCGGCGGCATGGCGTCGATGTCGGGGCACGAGACCGGTGTGCCGTCGGGCAGCAGGCCGGCCGCACGCGTGAGTGCGACACGGCCGGTGGCGAGTTGCCCCTCGTCGAGCACGAGCTCGGCAAAGCCCCAGGCGTGCGGCATGGCGGCGCGCGCACGCGCGTCGACCAGGCCCTCGAGGTAGCGCGTCTGCTGCTGGAAGTGATGCGGCTGCAGGAACATGCCCTGCGACCAGATCACGCGGTGCTTGGTGGACATGTTCCTCCGTGCCTGGGCGGCGCGCTGCAGCGCCTCAGGGCTGCAGCGTCAGCGACAGGGCCTGGCTCTCGGCGCGGATGGCCAGCTTGAGCGACTTGCCGGGCGGCACCGCGGCAATCGCGCGCCAGACGGCGCGCTCGATGTTGCGGTAGGCGCCGAAGACGGCGAGGTAGCGCGTCTCGATGCTGAGTGTGCGCTGGTACGGGCGTGACTCGCCCGGCATCAGCATGAACTCGTCCTTGAGCACGAGGTCGGCGCCGATGGTGGACTGCTCGGACTGGTACAGGGCGATGAAGTCGGCCTTGCCGAAGGCCGTGTCGGAGCGCAGCTCGTAGATGCGCAGCACGAGCGGTGAAGGCCGCTGCGTGGCGCTCGGGTTGAGGTCGGCCGAAGCGCTCACCGTGCCCGAAAGCGGCACCGGCTGCGCCCGCACCTGGGTCGGCGGGGGCGGCGGTGGTGGTGGCGGCGGCGGCAGCGCCACCGCCGGCGGCTTGCTGCCGAACATGCCGCAGCCGGCGAATGCCGCCGGGACGACCAGGGGCACCGTCAGCGACGCGAGGCGCAGCAGCGCCGAGCGACGCGGCGCACCCGGCGCATGCGGCAGGCCCTTGAAAGAGCGTTCGGACGGACTCTCGGGAGTGGGGCGCTCGACCATGGCGCCCGAGAATAGCCAGCGGGGCTCGAGGCCCCGCGTGACTTAGGTAACCCGTGCCTGCTCGCGCATGCCGCGGCTCTCCACAAGAGGAGGGGTGCGCCGTGCCGGCGAGGCGATCCGCGGGTGATCACCGGCGATCAACCGGCGACCAGCCCGCGATTAGGAGGCGTCGGCCGCCTTGCCTTCGTCGGCTGCCGTGGGTTCGGGCCGGTCGACCAGCTCGACGAAGGCCATCGGCGCGTTGTCGCCGAGGCGCACGCCCATCTTCAGGATGCGCGTGTAGCCGCCCGGGCGCGCCTTGTAGCGCGGGCCCAGCACGTCGAAGAGCTTGCCGACGACGGCGCGGTCGCGCGTGCGGTCGAAAGCGAGGCGGCGGTTGGCCAGCGTCGGCTCCTTGGCCAGCGTGATGAGCGGCTCGACCACGGAGCGCAGCTCCTTGGCCTTGGGCAGCGTGGTCTTGATGGCCTCGTGCGTGAGCAGCGAGTTGCACATGTTCCTCAGCATCGCCAGGCGGTGCGAGGTCGTGCGGTTGAGCTTGCGGGGGCCGTTGCGGTGGCGCATGGTGCTATTTCCTTTCCATCCTTAGAGCCGGCCGCCGTGTCAGGTACGGCCGGGTGCACCGTTGAATCGTCTGGTTCGCTTATCGCTTGTCCAGGCCTTGCGGGGGCCAGTTCTCGAGCCGCGCGCCCAGCGTCAGGCCGCGCGAGGCGAGCACTTCCTTGATCTCGTTGAGGCTCTTGCGGCCGAGGTTCGGCGTCTTCAAGAGCTCGGTCTCGGTGCGCTGGATGAGGTCGCCGATGTAGTAGATGTTCTCGGCCTTCAGGCAGTTGGCGGAGCGCACCGTCAGCTCGAGCTCGTCGACCGGGCGCAGCAGGATCGGGTCGAAGGTGTCGCGGCGCGGCGCCACCGGCATCACGATGTCGGTGCCCTGCACGTCGATCTGGGCGAAGAAGGCGAGTTGCTCGACGAGGATGCGCGCGCTCTGGCGGATCGCTTCCTCGGGCGCCAGAGCGCCGTTGGTCTCGATCTCCATGACGAGCTTGTCCAGGTCGGTGCGCTGCTCGACGCGCGCGTTCTCGACCGCATAGCTGACGCGGCGCACCGGCGAGAAGCTGGCGTCGAGCACGATGCGGCCGATGCTCTTGGTGGGCTCGTCGCCGAAGCGGCGCAGGTTGCCCGGCACGTAGCCGCGGCCCTTCTCGACCTTGATCTGCATGTCGAGCTTGCCGCCATGCGCGAGGTGCGCGACGACATGCTCGGGGTTGATGATCTCGACGTCGTGCGGCGTCTGGATGTCGCCGGCGGTGACCGGGCCTTCGCCCTCCTTGCGCAGCACCAGCGTGACCTCGTCGCGGTTGTGCAGGCGGAAGACCACGCCCTTCAGGTTGAGCATGATGTGCACGACGTCTTCCTGCACGCCGTCGATCGCCGAGTACTCGTGCAGCACGCCCGCGATGGTGACCTCGGTGGGCGCGTAGCCCACCATCGAGCCGAGCAGCACGCGGCGCAGCGCGTTGCCCAGCGTGTGGCCGTAGCCGCGCTCGAAGGGTTCGAGGGTGGCCTTCGCGCGATGGCCGCCGAGCGGCTCCACTTGAATGGCCTTGGGCTTCAGAAGAGTGGTTTGCATGGGGTGCTTCAGTTCCTGTCAATACCCTCGGCTCGTTACACCGATAAGGCTGCGGGACCACGCCGGGCGAGTCGTTCTGCCGCTGCGCCACATGCCCGGCGGGACATGGCGAGCGCCTGCGCCCCGCTCCGCGCCGCCATGCCGGAACGGCCGGCAGGCAAGGGCGGGCGGGCAACCCTCGTCAGCGCGAGTACAGCTCGACGATGAGGGCTTCCTTGATCTCGGCGCCATGCTGGTCGCGGTCGGGCGCCTTCTTGAAGGTGCCTTCCATCTTGGTGGCATCCACCGACACCCAGTCGGGCAGGCCGTTGCCCTGCGCAAGCTTGAGCGCGTCGGTGACGCGCAACTGGGCCTTGCTCTTGTCGCGCATCGCGATCACGTCGCCGGCCTTGACCGAATACGAGGGGATGTTCACGACCTCGCCGTTGACGGTGAGCGCCTTGTGGCTGACGAGCTGGCGCGCCTCGGCGCGCGTGCTGCCGAAGCCCATGCGGTAGACGACGTTGTCCAGCCGCGACTCGAGCAGCAGGAGCAGGTTGGCACCCGTGTTGCCGCGGCGGCGCTCGGCCTCGGCGAAGTAGCGGCGGAACTGGCGCTCGAGCACGCCGTACATGCGCTTGACCTTCTGCTTCTCGCGCAGCTGCACGCCGAAGTCGCTGGTGCGCGAGCCGCTGGTGCGGCCGTGCTGCCCCGGCTTGCTGTCGAACTTCGCCTTGTCGGCGATGGCCCGGCGGGCGCTCTTCAGGAAGAGGTCGGTGCCTTCACGGCGGGAGAGTTTGGCCTTCGGGCCCAGGAGTCGTGCCACGGTTCAATCCTCGTCTTGGGTCTGTCTTCTGACGCGGCAAAGGGCTCGACCACCTAGGTGGCGAGCCCCCCCGCGCGAGTCCGCAGCACGTGCGCCGCGGACAGTGGGCTTACGGTGTCGTTCGTATCGGATGTCTCGGCCTGCGAGGGGCATCAGATGCGGCGGCGCTTCTGCGGGCGGCAGCCGTTGTGCGGGATCGGCGTCACGTCGCTGATCGAGTTGATGCGGATGCCGAGCGAAGCCAGCGCGCGCACGCTCGACTCGCGCCCCGGGCCCGGGCCCTTGATGCGCACGTCGACGTTCTTGATGCCCTGCTCCTGCGCAGCGCGGCCGCAGGTTTCGGCAGCGACCTGGGCCGCGAAGGGCGTGCTCTTGCGCGAGCCCTTGAAGCCCTGGCCACCGCTGGACGCCCAGGCGAGCGAGCTGCCCTGGCGGTCGGTGATGGTGATGATGGTGTTGTTGAACGACGCGTGCACGTGAGCGATGCCGTCCGCGACGTTCTTGCGGACCTTCTTGCTCACGCGGCGCGCGGCGGTATTGACGGGAGGCTTGGCCATAGTCGTTTGCTCTCTCAGTGCGCCTGGACCGATTGCTTGCTCAGGGTGACGCCGCGCTCACTTCTTGAGCGCCATGGCCGACTTCTTCGGCCCCTTGCGCGTGCGCGCGTTGGTGCGCGTGCGCTGGCCGCGCACGGGCAGGCCGCGGCGGTGGCGAAGGCCGCGGTAGCAGCCGAGGTCCATCAGGCGCTTGATGTTGATCGAGAGCTCGCGGCGCAGGTCGCCCTCGATGGTGATCTTGCCGATCTCCTCGCGGATGCGCTCGAGCTCGTGGTCGTCGAGATCCTTGATCTTCTTGGCGTACGGGATGCCCACCTGCTCGCAGATCTTCTGCGCGGTCGAGCGACCGATGCCGTAGATGGCGGTGAGGCCGATCTCGGCGTGCTTGTGCGGCGGAATGTTGATGCCGGCGATGCGTGCCATGTAATACCTCTGAATCAGCCTTGACGCTGCTTGTGGCGCGGGTCGGTGCAGATCACGCGCACCACACCCTTGCGGCGGATGATCTTGCAGTTGCGGCACATCTTCTTGACCGATGCGGCGACCTTCATGGCCTGTGCTCCTTGGAAGTCCTTGGAAATCCGGGGTAACTCATCATTCAACTCTTCGCGACCCGATCACTTGGCGCGGAACACGATGCGCGCACGTGTCAGGTCGTAGGGCGTCAGCTCGACCGTCACCTTGTCGCCGGGCAGGATGCGGATGTAGTGCATGCGCATCTTGCCGGAGATGTGACCGAGGACGAAGTGGCCGTTTTCCAGCTTCACGCGGAAGGTGGCATTGGGGAGGTTCTCGATGATCTCCCCCTGCATCTGGATGACATCGTCCTTGGACATGGGGTGCGTGGGTCTTGCGGGGCGGCCCTCAACTCATCTTGAAATTGGCTTTCTTGAGCAGGCTCTCGTACTGCTGGCTCATGACGTAACTCTGCACCTGGGCCCAGAAATCCATCGTCACGACGACGATGATGAGCAACGACGTGCCGCCGAAGTAGAACGGCACGTTGTAGCGCAGGACCAGGAACTCGGGCAGCAGGCACACTGCAGTGATGTAGGCGGCGCCGGCGAGCGTCAGGCGGGCGAGGATCTTGTCGATGTGCCTGGCCGTCTGGTCGCCCGGGCGGATGCCGGGAATGAAGGCGCCGCTCTTCTTCAGGTTGTCGGCGGTCTCGCGGCTGTTGAAGACGAGCGCCGTGTAGAAGAAGCAGAAGAAGACGATCATCGCCGCGTATAGCAGCACGTAGATCGGCTGCCCCGGCGACAGCGCCGCGGAGAGGTCCTTCAGCCAGCGCAGTCCCTCGCCGGTGGCGAACCAGCCGACGACGGTGGCCGGCAGCAGGATGATGGAGCTGGCGAAGATCGGCGGGATGACGCCGCTCATGTTGAGCTTGAGCGGGAGGTGCGAGCTCTGGCCGGCGTAGACCTTGTTGCCGACCTGGCGCTTGGCGTAGTTGACGAGGATCTTGCGCTGGCCGCGCTCGACGAACACGACCGCGAAGGTCACGAAGATGACGATGGCGATGATGAAAAGGCACGCGATGATGCTCATCGCACCGGTGCGCACGAGTTCGAAGAGGCCGCCGATGGCCGCCGGCAGCCCGGCCACGATGCCGGCGAAGATGAGGATCGAGATGCCGTTGCCGAGCCCGCGCTCGGTGATCTGCTCGCCCATCCACATCAGGAACATCGTGCCCGCGACCAGGCTCACCACCGCCGTCATGCGGAAGCCGAATCCCGGGTTGATCACGAGACCCGGCGAGCCCTCGAGCGCGAGCGCGATGCCCAGGCTCTGGAAGACGGCCAGCAGCAGCGTGCCGTAGCGCGTGTACTGCGTGATCTTGCGGCGGCCCGACTCGCCTTCCTTCTTGATGGCCTCGAGCGAGGGCACCACGTAGGTCATCAGCTGCATGATGATGCTGGCGCTGATGTAGGGCATGATGCCCAGGGCGAAGACGGTGAAGCGCGACAGCGCGCCGCCGCTGAACATGTTGAACAGGTTCAGGATGCCGCCGCCCTGGCTCTTGAAGAGCTGCTGCAGCTGCACCGGGTCGATGCCCGGCACGGGGATGTGCGCCCCGATGCGGTAGACGACCAGCGCCATCAACAGGAAGATGATCCGGCGACGCAAGTCGCCGAACTTCCCGCTCTTGGCCAGCTGGGCTGCTGAGGTTGCCACGGAGTTCCCTGAAGATCCTGTCAGTGGCCGTGGTTCAGGCCGCGGCCTTCTTCGGCAGCTTCTTCACCACCGGCGCGTCCTCGAGCGCCGGTGCCGAGCCGCCGGCCGCCTCGATGGCGGCCTTCGCGCCGGCGGTCGCGCCGACGCCCTTGAGCACCACCTTGCGCGAGATCTCGCCCGACTTGATCACCTTGACGTTGGTGACGAGCTGGCGCACCAGGCCGGCGGCCTTGAGCGTGAGGACGTCGACCTCGGCGGCCTCCAGCCCCTGCAACTGGGCGAGCGTCACTTCACCGGCGTACTTCAGCTGCGCGCTCTTGAAGCCGCGCTTGGGCAGGCGGCGCTGCAGCGGCATCTGGCCGCCTTCGAAGCCGACCTTGTGGAAGCCGCCGGCACGGCTCTTCTGGCCCTTGTGGCCGCGGCCCGCGGTCTTGCCCAGGCCCGAGCCGATGCCACGGCCGACGCGGCGGCGCGCCTTCTTGCTGCCCTCGGCGGGCTTCAGCGAGTTCAGTTCCATCACAGCACCAGAACCAGGTACGAGACCTTGTTGATCATGCCGCGCACGGCAGGGGTGTCCTCGAGCGTGCGCGTGCTGTTGAGCTTGCGCAGGCCCAGGCCGCGCACGGTGGCGCGATGGTCCTCGCGCGTGCCGGCGACGCTCTTGACGAGCTTGACGGTGAGGGTCTTCTTTTCAGCCATCGTCGTTCTCTCTGCGCCGCTCAGATGAACAGCTCTTCGACCATCTTGCCGCGCTTGGCCGCCACCTGGGCGGGCGTGGTCGAGCGCTTGAGCGCGTCGAGCGTGGCGCGCACCATGTTGTACGGGTTGGTCGACCCGAGGCTCTTGGCGACGATGTCGGTGACACCCATCACCTCGAAGACGGCGCGCATCGGGCCGCCGGCGATGATGCCGGTGCCGGCCGGCGCGGGCGCCAGCAGGACCTTGGCCGCGCCGTGCTCGCCGCGCAGGTTGTGGTGCACGGTGCCGTTCTTCAACGCCACCTTGAACATGTTGCGGCGCGCGGCGTCCATCGCCTTCTGCACCGACACCGGCACTTCCTTGGCCTTGCCCTTGCCCATGCCGATGCGGCCATCGCCGTCGCCGACGACGGTGAGCGCCGCGAAGCTGAGCGTGCGGCCGCCCTTGACGACCTTGGTGACGCGGTTGACCGCGATCATCTTTTCCTTCAGACCGTCGTCGTTGGCTTCGGTCTGCGCGCGGGGAGTGAACTTTGCCATCTGGGTAATCCTTGCTCGCCTGGTGCGCGGGCGGTCAGAACTTCAGGCCGGCTTCGCGCGCGGCCTCGGCGAGCGCCTTGACGCGGCCGTGATAGGCGAAGCCCGAGCGGTCGAACGCCACCTGGCTGATGCCGGCCGCCATCGCCTTCTCGGCGATGCGCTTGCCGATCAGCGTGGCCGCGGCGGTGTTGCTGCCCTTGCCGCCGGCGCCGAGTTCCGAGCGCACCGCCTTCTCGGCCGTCGAGGCGCTGGCGAGCACCTTGCCGCCGTCGGCGGACAGGATGCTGGCGTAGATGTGCAGGTTCGTGCGGTGCACGGCCAAGCGCGCCGCCCGCCCGCCTTCGGCCGCGGTGGCGATGTTGGTGGCGATGCGCACCCGGGTCTGGCGCGCACGGCGCAGACGCTGGTCCTTCTTGTTCAGGCTCATCTCGTGCGCTCCTTACTTCTTCTTGGTTTCCTTGAGCACGACGCGCTCGTCGGCATAGCGGATGCCCTTGCCCTTGTAGGGCTCGGGCGGCCGGATCGCGCGCACCTCGGCGGCGATCTGGCCCACGACCTGACGGTCGGCGCCGCTGATGACGATCTCGGTCTGCGTCGGGCAGGCCACCTTGATGCCGGCGGGCATGTCCTTGCTGACGGGGTGCGAGAAGCCGATCTGCAGATTCAGCTTCTGGCCCTGCGCCTGCGCGCGGAAACCCACGCCTACCAGGTTCAGCTTCTTCTCGAAGCCCTTGCTCACTCCACCCACCATGTTGGCCAGCAGCGCGCGCATCGTGCCGCTCATCGCATCGGCTTCGGCCGTCTGGGCGGTGGCGGCGACGTTGACGACGTTGCCTTCCTTCTTCACCGTGACGAGCGGATTCAGCTTGCGCGACAGCGTGCCGTTCGCGCCCTTGACGGTGATTTGATCGGCCGTGATCGCGACATCGACGCCTTGCGGCAGCGCGAGCGGCATCTTTCCTACGCGGGACATAAGCTCCGTCTCCCCGTCATCAGGCCACGTAGCACAGCACTTCGCCACCGATGCCGGTGGCGCGCGCCTTGCGGTCGGTCATCACGCCCTTGGGCGTGGTCACGATGGCGACGCCGAGGCCATTCATCACCGTGGGCAGCGCTTCGCGACCACGGTAGATGCGCAGGCCCGGGCGGCTGACACGCTCGATGCGCTCGATCACCGGCCGGCCGGCGTAGTACTTCAGCGCGATCTCGAGCTCGGCCTTGCCGCCTTCGCCCTTGATCGCGAAGCCGTCGATGTAGCCCTCGTCCTTCAGCACCTGCGCGATCGCGACCTTGAGCTTGGAAGACGGCATCGTGACGGCCGCCTTGTCCACGCTCTGCGCATTGCGGATGCGCGTCAGCATGTCGGCGATGGGATCACTCATGCTCATGCAATGACTCCTAGTTCTTTCGCTCGTCCCGGCTGCGCACGCCCCGTTGGGGCCACCGCGCAGCGGCGGGGGTCGTCAGTTCACCAGCTGGCCTTCACAACACCCGGGATGTCGCCCTTGAAGGCGAGCTCGCGGATCTTGCTGCGGGCGAGCCCGAACATGCGGAACGTGCCGCGCGGGCGCCCGGTGGCGGCACAGCGGTTGCGCAGGCGGGTCGGGTTGGCGTTGCGCGGCAGCTTCTGCAGTTCAAGGCGCGCGGCGTAGCGCTCCTCGTCGCTCTTCTTGGCGTCGTTGGCGATGCCGCTCAACTCGGCGTGCTTCTTGGCGTACTTGGCGACGAGCTTCTCGCGCTTGTCTTCGCGTTGCTTGATGGAGGTCTTGGCCATGCTTTGCTCTTCGCTCCGCCTCAGTTCTTGAACGGGAAGCGGAAGGACTGCAGGAGTGCCTTGCACTCCTCGTCGGTCTTCGCGCTCGTCGTGATGGAGATGTTCAGCCCGCGGATCGCGTCGATCTTGTCGTACTCGATCTCGGGGAAGATGATCTGTTCCTTGACGCCGACGTTGTAGTTGCCGCGGCCGTCGAAGCTGCGGCCGCTGATGCCGCGGAAGTCGCGCACGCGCGGCAGCGCGATCGTGACGAAGCGGTCGAGGAACTCGTACATGCGCACGCCGCGCAGCGTGACCATGGTGCCGATGGGCACGTTCTCGCGGATCTTGAAGTTCGCGATGGCCTTGCGGCTCTTGGTGACCACGGGCTTCTGGCCGGCGATCTTGGTGAGGTCGCCGACGGCGTTGTCCATCACCTTCTTGTCCGACACCGCCTCGCTCACGCCCATGTTGAGCGTGATCTTCGTGAGGCGCGGCACCTGCATCACCGTCTTGTAGCCGAACTTCTTCATCAGATCGGGGACGATCTGGCTCTTGTAGATGTCCTGCAGGCGCGAGCGGGTGGCGTTGCTGGTGGTGCCGGCCTCGACAGGCGCCTTGGCTTTGGCCGCCTTGGCGCTCGCCTTCTCCGCCTTCTTGTCCGGGGCCTTTGCAGGCTGCTTGGGAGCGGCCTTCGGCGCTTCGTTCGACTTTGCCATGGGAGTGGGTCCTCAGCTGGTGGCGCTCAGGCCTTGATCTCTTCGCCGCTGCTCTTGAAGACGCGGACCTTCTTGCCGCCCTCGAGCAGCTTGACGCCCACGCGGTCCGCCTTGCCGGTGGTGGCGTTGTAGATGGCCACGTTGGACTGGTGGATCGGCATGGTCTTGTCGACGACGCCGCCGGTCGTGCCCTTCATCGGGTTGGGCTTGACGTGCTTCTTGGCGACGTTGACGCCCTCGACGACGACGCGCTCCTCGTCGACGCGCTGCGTGACGGTGCCGCGCTTTCCCTTGTCGCGGCCGGTCAGCACGATGACCTGGTCGCCTTTGCGGATCTTGTTCATTTCAGCGAACCTCGAAGGCGGTGCTCAGAGCACCTCGGGGGCCAGGGACACGATCTTCATGAAGCGCTCGGTGCGCAGCTCGCGCGTGACCGGGCCGAAGATGCGCGTGCCGATCGGCTCGAGCTTGGCGTTGAGCAGCACGGCGGCGTTGCCGTCGAACTTGACGAGCGAGCCGTCCTGGCGACGCACGCCCTTGGCGGTGCGAACGACGACGGCGCTGTAGACCTCGCCCTTCTTGACGCGGCCACGCGGCGCGGCTTCCTTGATGGAAACCTTGATGACGTCGCCGATGCCGGCGTAGCGGCGCTTGGAGCCGCCGAGCACCTTGATGCACATGACGGACTTCGCGCCCGTGTTGTCGGCCACGTCGAGCCGCGATTGCATTTGGATCATGTTGTCATCCCAACTTGAGCTGCCGGTGCGCAGGGCCCATCGAAGGATCCCGGAGCGTTGGCGGCCAGTCTTGGGCCCGTGGTGGCAAGTGCCTGGGAAGGGGCTGCCGCTTTCGCCCCGGAGCCGGGGCTGCCGTGGCAGCGAAGCCGCGCATTATGCGCGATTTGGCGCCGGCGCGTCAATCGCCGGCGTCGAGCCGCAGATCGAGCCGCGGTGGGCGGCTGCGTTCAGGCCAGGATCTGCTTCGCCTGTCCCAGCATCGTGCCGGCGTCGCTGACCTCGAACTTGCCGGGCGCCTCGATGTTGAGCGATTTCACGACGCCGTCGACGACAAGCATCGAGTAGCGCTGGGAGCGCACGCCCATGCCGCGCGCGGTGAGGTCTTGCGTGAGGCCGGTCGCTTTCGCGAAGTCGGCGACACCGTCGGCCATCATGCGCACCTTGCCTGCCGTCTTCTGGTCGCGGCCCCAGGCGCCCATGACATGCGCATCGTTGACCGAGACGCACCAGATCTCGTCGACGCCGGCCGCCTTCAGGTCGGCCGCCTTCTCGACATAGCCGGGCACGTGCTTGGCCGAGCACGTGGGCGTGTACGCGCCGGGCAGGCCGAACACGACGATCTTCTTGCCGGCCACGAGCTTGGCGATGTCGAACGTGTTGGGGCCGACCGAGCAGCCGTTGCCTTCGACTTCGACGAATTCCTGCAGGCTGCCCGCAGGGAGCTTGTCTCCAACCTTCAACATCTGGCGTTCTCCTGTAGATGCATTTGTTCGGTGTGCGCAAGGCAGCCGGAAAGCGGATCGGCCGCGGGCTGGAGTCTCCAGCACGCGGCCGAGCGTGGTGTGCGTGGGGTCTTGCTCAGACCAGCTTGGCTTTCTCGACCAGACGCGTCACGACCCAGCTCTTGGTCTTGCTGATCGGGCGACCTTCGGCGATCTCGACGGTGTCGCCCATCTTGTACTCGCCCTTCTCGTCGTGCGCGTGGTACTTGCGCGACTTGGCGACGATCTTGCCGTAGAGCTCGTGCGCGGTTCGCCGCTCGACGAGCACCGTCACCGTCTTGCTGCGCTTGTCGCTGACGACGCGGCCGACGAGCGTGCGCGTGTTCTTCGGCTTGGCCGCGGCGCTGGTGGCGGCTTGTTGCTGTTCGCTCATTTGGCGGCCTTCTTCTTCTGCGCCAGGATGGTCTTGGCGCGCGCGATGTCGCGCCGCGTCTTGCCCAGCTGCGAGTGGTTGGTGAGCTGCTGCGTGGCCTTCTGCATGCGCAGGCCGAAGTGGGCCTTGAGCAGATCGGAGACTTCCTTCTCCAGCGCGGCCACGTCCTTGGCCCTGAGTTCGGATGCTTTCATGTGGTCCTTCCCGGCGGCATCAGGCGCCGACCTGGCGTGCGACGAAGGTCGTGCGCAGCGGCAGCTTGGCGGCGGCGAGCGTGAACGCCTCGCGCGCGAGCTCCTCGGGCACGCCGTTGAGCTCGTACAGCACCTTGCCCGGCACGATCTCGGCCACGTAGTACTCGGGGTTGCCCTTGCCGTTGCCCATGCGCACTTCGGCCGGCTTCTGCGAGATCGGCTTGTCGGGGAAGATGCGGATGAAGATGCGCCCGCCGCGCTTGATGTGGCGGCTGATCGCGCGGCGTGCCGCTTCGATCTGGCGGGCGGTGATGCGGCCGCGCTCGGTGGCCTTGAGGCCGAAGTCGCCGAACGACACCGCCGCGCCGCGCGTGGCGATGCCGGTATTGCGGCCCTTCTGTTCCTTGCGGAATTTGCGACGATTGGGTTGCAGCATCGTCACTCTCCTTTGTTTTCGCCACCCGCACCGCCGGCGGGCGGGGCGACACGGCGAACGCGCTTGACGGCCGGGCCGGGGCCCTTGGCCGGCGCGTCGCCGCTCGGGGCGGCCGCGGGGGCGGCAGCCGCGCCCTCGGTGGCGCGGGGTACGACATCGCCGCGGGGGCCACGGTCGCCGCCGGGGCCAGCCGGGCGGCCACGGCCTGCGCCCGGTGCACCGGGGCGACCACCAGGACGGCGCGCACGGCGGTCGTCACCTTCGTGCTCGGTCTTCGGCAGCTGCGGCGCCTCGCCGTTGGCGAGCCGGTCGCCGCGGTAGACCCACACCTTCACGCCGATGACGCCGTAGGTCGTCTTGGCTTCGCTGAAGCCGTAGTCGATGTCGGCCTTGAGCGTGTGCAGCGGCACGCGCCCTTCGCGGTACCACTCGGTGCGCGCGATCTCGATGCCGTTCAGTCGCCCCGCGCTCATGATCTTGATGCCCTGCGCTCCCAGGCGCATGGCGTTCTGCATCGCGCGCTTCATGGCGCGGCGGAACATGATGCGCTTCTCGAGCTGCTGCGTGATGCTGTCGGCGATCAGCTGGGCATCGACTTCCGGCTTGCGGATCTCCTCGATGTTCACCGCCACGGGCACGCCCAGGCGCTTGGCCAGTTCGGTCTTGAGGTTCTCGATGTCCTCGCCCTTCTTGCCGATGACCACGCCCGGCCGCGCCGAGAAGATCGTGATGCGCGCGTTCTTGGCCGGGCGCTCGATCAGGATGCGCGAGACCGCGGCATTCTTCAACTTGGCCCGCAGGTAGTCGCGGACCTGCAGGTCCTCGGCCAGCATGCCGGCGAAGTTGCGGTTGTTGGCGAACCAGCGGCTCTGCCAGGCGCGCGTGACGCTGAGGCGAAAGCCGGTCGGATGGATTTTCTGTCCCATGTGTGTTCCTGGCTCGCGCTTACTTGTCGGATTGGCCGACCGTCACGTAGATGTGGCAGGTACCCTTGCTGATGCGCGCCCCGCGGCCCTTGGCGCGGGCCGAGAAGCGCTTCAGCGTCGCGCCCTGTTCGACGTAGATCGACTTGACCTTCAGCTCGTCGACGTCGGCGCCATCGTTGTGCTCGGCATTGGCGATGGCGCTGTCGAGCGCCTTCAGCACGATGCCGGCCGCCTTCTTCGGCGTGAACTTGAGGATGTTGCGCGCGTGCTCGACCTTCTTGCCGCGGATGAGGTCGGCCACCAGCCGGCCCTTGTCGGCCGACAGGCGCACACCTCGCACGGAGGCCTTGGTTTCGGTTGCCATGTCCAGGCCTCCTTACTTCTTCGCGGCCTTCTTGTCCGCGGGGTGCCCCTTGAACAAGCGGGTCATCGCGAACTCGCCGAGCTTGTGTCCGACCATCTGGTCGGTCACGTACACGGGCACGTGCTGCTTGCCGTTGTGCACGGCGACCGTCAGGCCGATGAACTCGGGCAGGATGGTGCTGCGGCGCGACCAGGTCTTGATCGGCTTCTTGTCCTTGATGGCGGAGGCCCTGTCGACCTTGGCCATCAGGTGGTGGTCCACGAAGGGACCCTTCTTGAGTGAACGTGCCATGTTGTCAGGCCTTCATCACTTCTTGCGGCGCGAGACGATCATCGTCTGCGTGCGCTTGTTGCTGCGCGTGCGGTAGCCCTTGGTGAGGGTGTTCCACGGCGACACCTGCGGCTGCGCCTCGCCGGTGCGGCCTTCGCCGCCGCCATGCGGGTGGTCGATCGGGTTCATGGCCACGCCACGCACGGTCGGGCGGATGCCCTTCCAGCGGCGCGCGCCGGCCTTGCCGTACTGGCGCAGGCTGTGCTCTTCGTTGCTGACCTCGCCGATGGTGGCGCGGCAGTCGATGTGGATCTTGCGCACCTCGCCGGAGCGCAGCCGCACCTGCGCGTAAGTGCCCTCGCGTGCCATCAGCGTCACCGACGAGCCGGCCGAGCGCGCGATCTGCGCGCCCTTGCCCGGCAGCATCTCGACGCAGTGGATCGTCGAGCCTACCGGGATGTTGCGGATCGGCAGCGTGTTGCCCGCCTTGATCGGCGCCTCGGCCCCGCTCACCAGCGTGGCACCCGCGTCGACGCCGCGCGGCGCGATGATGTAGCGGCGCTCGCCGTCGGCGTAGCACAGCAGCGCGATGTGCGCGGTGCGGTTCGGGTCGTACTCGATGCGCTCGACCTTGGCCGGAACGCCGTCCTTGTTGCGGCGGAAATCGACGACGCGGTAGTGGTGCTTGTGGCCCCCACCCTTGTGGCGCATCGTGATGATGCCGCGGTTGTTGCGGCCGGCCTTCTGGAACTGCGGCTCGAGCAGAGAAGCCTCGGGCGCGCCCTTGTGCAGGTGCTTGTGCACCACCTTCGTCACGGCGCGGCGGCCGGGCGAAGTGGGCTTGACTTTGACGACGGCCATTTAAGCGGCCTCCCCGGAGAAATTGAGCTCCTGGCCCGGCTTCAGCGACACGTAGGCCTTCTTCACATGGTCGCGGCGGCCGATGGCCCGGCCGAAGCGCTTCTGCTTGCCCTTCTGGTTGAGCGTGTTCACCTCGGCCACTTCGACCTTGAACATGAGCTCGACCGCGGCCTTGATCTCGGGCTTGGTGGCGTCGCGCAGCACCTTGAAGAGCACCTGGTTGCGCTTCTCGCCGACCTTGGTGGCCTTCTCGGAGATGATCGGGGCGACGAGCACCTGGGCAAGGCGGCCTTCGTCGAACTTCTTCTGTGCGCCGCTCATGCGAACATCTCCTTGAGCTGCTCGATCGCCGCCTTCGTGACCAGCACCTTCTTGTAGTGCACCAGCGACAGCGGGTCGGCGTAGCGCGGCTCGACGACCAGCACGTTGGCCAGGTTGCGCGAAGCGAGCGCGAGGTTGTCGTCGACGTGGTCGGCGATCACCATCACCGACGTGTGCGCGTCACCCAGGCCCATGGCCTTGAACTTGGCGGCAAGCAGCTTGGTCTTCGGGGCTTCGATGCCGATCGAGTCGACCACCGCCAGGCGGCCGTCGCGGGCGAGCTGCGAGAGGATGCTGGCCATGCCGGCCCGGTACATCTTCTTGTTGACCTTCTGCGAGAAGTTCTCGTCGGGCTTGTTCGGGAAGATGCGGCCACCACCTCGCCACAGCGGCGAGCTGGTCATGCCGGCGCGGGCGCGGCCGGTGCCTTTCTGGCGGAACGGCTTCTTCGTCGAGTGCTTGACCTCGGCGCGCGTCAGCTGCGAGCGCGTGCCCTGGCGCGCGTTGGCCTGGAAGGCGACGACGATCTGGTGCACGAGCGCTTCGTTGTAGTCGCGCGCGAACACGGTGTCGGGCGCTTCCACCTTGCTCGTGGCCTGGCCCTGGTCGTTCAGGAGCTCGAGTTGCATCACGCGGCTCCCTTCTTGGCCTCGGCGGCGGCACCGGCCTTGCGCACACGCACCTTCACGGCCGGGCGCACGACGACATGACCGTTCTTCGACCCGGGCACGGCACCCCTCACCAGCAGCAGCGAACGTGCCTCGTCGACGCGCACGATGTCGAGGTTCTGCGTCGTGACGGTCTCGTCACCCATGTGCCCCGTCATCTTCTTGCCGGGGAACACGCGGCCTGGATCCTGCGCCATCGAGATCGAGCCCGGCACGTTGTGCGAACGGCTGTTGCCGTGCGACGCGCGCTGCGAGCTGAAGTTGTGGCGCTTGATCGTGCCGGCGAAGCCCTTGCCGATGGACGTGCCCTGCACGTCCACCTTCTGGCCGGGGGCGAACAAGGTCACCGGCAGCACCGAGCCGGGCTTGTGCTGGCCGGCGATCTCGGCGGTGACGCGGAACTCCTTGAGCACCTCGCCGGCCTCGACACCGGCCTTGGCCAGGTGCCCCGCTTCGGGCTTGCTGACGCGGCTCGCCTTGCGCTTGCCGTAGGCCACCTGCAGGGCATCGTAGCCGTCGGTGGCGCTGGTCTTGACCTGCGTGACGCGGTTGTTGGACACGTCCAGCACCGTCACGGGGATGGCGTCGCCATCGTCCGTGAAGATGCGCATCATGCCCACCTTCCGACCGAGCAGGCCGAGCTGTTCGCTCAGACTCATGGTCTTTCTCCGGCCCCCGCACCACTCAAGGATCAGGAGGCCTTTGTTCACGTTCCCGACATCGATTGGCCGGGGCGGACTACCTGCGCTGCCCTAAAGGGCATCGAGGCGATTGCACTTCCCCGCCGGAGCGGGGAAAGCTGCGAAGTATAGCCGATGAGCTTACTGAAGCTTGATCTCGACGTCCACGCCGGCCGGCAGGTCGAGCTTCATCAGCGCGTCCACGGTCTTGTCGGTCGGATCGACGATGTCCATCAAGCGCTGGTGCGTGCGGATCTCGAACTGGTCGCGGCTCGTCTTGTTGACGTGCGGCGAGCGCAGGATGTCGAAGCGCTGCATGCGCGTAGGCAGGGGTACCGGCCCCTTGACGATGGCGCCGGTGCGCTTGGCGGTGTCGACGATCTCGAGCGCGCTCTGGTCGATCAGCTTGTAGTCGAATGCCTTGAGGCGGATGCGGATCTTCTGTTTGGTGGCCATGGCGTCGATCCCTTATTCGATGATCTTGGCCACGACGCCGGCGCCCACCGTGCGCCCGCCCTCGCGGATCGCAAAGCGCAGCCCCTCCTCCATCGCGATGGGCGCAATCAGCTTGACCGTGATGCTCACGTTGTCCC
>JACRPO010000003.1 GCA_016223165.1 Burkholderiales bacterium | reverse complement strand
CGCCGGCGGGGCGCATCGGAGGCGGCGAGAAGCGCAGCACCCGTGGCCCGCGCGCGTACTCGCGCGCATCGTCATCTGGCTCGCCGCGGGTGTCTGAGCAGAGCGAACGAAGTGAGCGCAGCGAGTTCCGCGGCGTGGGCCGCGGGTGCGAGCATCGCAGCGGAGTCGGCGCCCTCAGGGCGCCGACCGCCGACCTAAGCCCCGACGGCGGCTCGGCGCAGGCGGCCTTGCCGCACTGGCGGTCGAAGTCGCCCGCTCGGCTCGTGAGCAACAACGCTGCAACGGCACGAGCTGCGTTGCCGTCAACTACCGGCTCAGTCCACCCACCCGTTCGCAATGGCCGTGTCGATCAGTTCCTGGCAGATCACCGCGAACCAATACCCCGCATAGACCTGCCAGAAGGTGCCGCCGCACGTCTCGGTGACGCACTTGTAGTTGCAGGGAAAGCGCTCGTTCGCCGCGTACAGGTTGATCAGGTGGATCCACATCAGCACGTCGGCGATGGTCGAGATGTCGCCGACGAAGAAGCTCCACCACTTGATCCTGATGAGGTTGCCGGCGTAGCTCATGGCGTCGTCGAGGAACCGGTCGGACAGCACGTCGCAGGCCGTCCCGCAGGCGCCGAGCTTGGCTTGCTCTGCCAGCAGATAGGTGGCCTGCCCCTGCTTGAACAACTCCAGGAAGCCGTTGCGGAAGGCGAGCAGCGAGGCCCGGTTGGGCGACACCTGCGCGAACTCCGACCGTTGGGCGATGCGTGCGAGTTCAGCGGCGGCGGCGGCCGAGATGCCGCCGCCGAACCTCGCGTCGACCACCTGCCTCAAGTACACCTCGGGGATCTCGCTCAGCACGACCTTGCCCCAGGCGAAGTAGTCGTGATAGGTGGTCGTGACCGATATCCGGGCAGAGCCGGCGGCGTCGCGCGCGACGGCATCGGGCACCATCAGATGCCACGTGTCGGTGGAGGCGTCGTAGCCGAACAGGCACGCGATCTCACCCGCCGCCATCGCCATCGTCCCCAGCGGGGCGTGCACGGTCATTGCCAGGCCGTACGGCTTGTCGCCGTGCGTCCTCAGGCCGACGGCTCCCGCGGCGTAGCGATGCAGGCCCGGGCCCGGCAGCGTGGGCGGATAGGCGGCCAGGAAGCCGTCGATCACGATCGTGCGGCGCTCGCTCAAGGCGCCGGCCGGGATCACGATCTTGAAGCCGTAGGCGGGGTCGCTGGGGTTCACCGCCAGTTCGCCCCCTTCGGGGCCGACGCTGGAATCGGGCGGGCTCGAATCGCCGCCGCCGCCGCACGACCACAACTGAGGAAAGAGAACCAGCAGCGCGAGCCGCGATCGATAGGTCAGTCCCATGGCGCCGGGTCTTCTAGTCCTTGCAGTAACCGATGTAGATGTAGTCGCTGATGAGGAAGGGAGGGAAGGACTCCCCTTCGTTCAGGTCCTGGACATCCGAAGGGAGGTCGGAGTAGGGCGGCCCCCATTGGTCGGGCAGCAACTCGCGCACCCACTCGATCTGGTATTTGCTCGCCGCTTCCGGTGGGCCGTACACCCTCTTGCCCTTGGTCCGGTTGTCGACCACCACGCACCGGGCGACCGGCCAGTTGCCCTTGACCATGTAGAGCCACAGCAGCTTGGGCACGCCCCCTTCGTAGGCGTTTTCGTTCAGGTTGACCGGCAGCTTCACGCCGCCCTGGGGAGTCTCGTTGTCGTGCTCGTCCACCGTGTAGATGCGGCTGACCGGCTGACCTTCGGAGCCGTCGGCCTTGCCGGTCCTGTAGTACAGCCAGATGTAGTTGCCGCCGGTCCCCTCGTTCAGGTCGATGTCCAGTAACCTGAAGCCCGCCGGTGGCGCCGGGGGCGTGCTGTTGCGGCCACCATCGACGATCTGGATCTCGAGCACCGCATCGCCCGTGATGTTGGCGGGTGGCGTCACGTCGCCTCCGGCGTCGCCGCCGCCGCCACAAGCCCCTTGAAGGAGGCTGAACGTGAGCGCCAGGGCGAGCCCGCGGAAAGGCAGGGGCCTTGTTCGCCGCATCACGCTATCCATCCCTTCTGCTTTGCGCCACTGAATGAACCGCGCCGCATTCAGGACGCGTCAGGGCGTGCGTGCATTCTTGAAGGCGGGCACGCCGGTCGCGTTGAGCAAGCTCAAGGAGCTCGAGTGCCGATGCGCCACCACCGACGAGCATGTCGAATTTCGACTTGGTCGTTCGTCGTCCGCGTGGGGCGCCCATGTCCACCGGGCGCCAACCTCAGGCAACCACAGGAGGCCTCATGGCAAAGACGATCTTCGGTTTGGAGGCACGTCCAGCGGCACTTCAGGAGGAAGGCCTATGAAGCTTCTTCTGACTTCCGGGGGTCTCAAGAACACCAGCATCCGCGACGCGTTGGTCGGTCTGCTGGGCAAGCCCATCGCCGAGGCCCATGCCCTGTGCATCCCCACGGCGTTGTACGGGCACCCGCAAGGCAGCCCCGGCGGCGCCTGGCGGTTCATCACGGGCCAGTCCGGCTGTCCCATGTGCGAACTGGGGTGGAAGTCCCTGGGCGTGCTGGAGCTCACCGCGCTGCCCAGCATCGGCGCAGAGCGCTGGGTGCCCTGGGTCCGGGAGGCGGACGTCTTGCTGGTGGAGGGCGGTGATGCCCTGTACCTGTGCCACTGGATGCGGCAATCGGGGCTCGCTTCGCTGCTGCCTTCGCTGGAGCGAACCGTCTGGGTGGGCTTGAGCGCTGGCAGCATGGTGATGACGCCGCGCGTGGGCGAGGAGTTCGTGGAAACGAAGCCCTCCATCACCGGTGACGACGCGGCGCTCGGGGTCGTCGGCTTCTCGATCTTCCCGCACCTGGACTACCCGGGCTTCGCCGAGAACACGATGGCCCACGCGGAGAAGTGGGCCGCCCGCATCGGCGGCCCGGCCTACGCCATCGACGACGAGACAGCCATCCAGGTGGCGGGCGGCAAGGTCGAGGTCATCTCCGAGGGGCAGTGGAGGTATTTCGGCGCCTGACGGGGCGCGGTTCGGCGGGCCGCTCACTTCCGGCGGTGGTCGGCCTGGGGGCGCCGGCGTCATGCCCGCCAGGAGTCCTCGCGGACGAGGGCGGTGCGCGGACGCTCGATCGCTCACAGAATGCGCGCCTCGTGCCCTTCTCGCAGGCGCCTTGATCGCACCTGGGGAACGCGCTGGCCCGGTGCGCCCGGAGGAGCCGATGAACTTCCTGTGGCCTGACAACCTGTGGTGGCTGCTGGCACTGCCCTTGATGGTGGTGCTCTACCTGTGGCTGCTGCGTCGCGGGGCCAAGACAGCGCTCAAGCTCCCCAGCCTGAACGTCGCTCGCGCGGCGGCGGGCCGCCCGTGGCGGCGGCATGTGCCGCCGGCACTCATCCTGATGGCACTGTCGCTGCTGGGGCTGGCCCTCGCGCGCCCCACCGCGCCGGTGACGCTGCCCTGGGCCAGGTCGACGATCATGCTGGCGATGGACATCTCGCGCAGCATGCGCGTGGAGGACGTCAAGCCCACCCGCATGGTGGCCGCGCAGGAAGCGGCCAAGGCCTTCCTGGCCGAGGTGCCGCGGAACATCGAAGTGGGGCTGGTCACCTTCGCCGGCAGCGCCCAGGTGGCGCAGCAGGCCACGCTCGACCGCGCCGCGCTCGTCGGTGTGGTCGAGGCCATCCAGATGCAGCTGGGCACGGCCATCGGCAACGGCATCGTGCTCTGCCTGGCCGAGCTGTTCCCCGACCACGGCATCGACCTCACCGAGATGACCTTCGGCGCGCGCCGCAGCGGGCGCAGCCTGGACGACAGGGCCGGGAGACCGGCGAAAGCGAAAGCGCCGCCGAAGCAGATCACGCCGGTGCCGCCCGGCTCCTACGACGCGGCCGCGATCATCCTGCTCACCGACGGCCGCCGCACCACGGGCGTCGACACGGTGGAGGCGGCGAAGATGGCCGCCGACCGCGGCGTGCGGATCCACGTCGTGGGCCTGGGCACCCCCGACGGCCATCTCGCCATGGGCGAGGGCATGGCCCCCTACCTGCAACTGGACGAGCCCACTCTGCGCCAAGTGGCGAAGATGACCGGCGGCGAGTACCACCACGCCGGCACCGCCGAGGCGCTGCGCAGCGTCTACCAGAACCTCGGCTCGCAGCTGCAGGTGAGCAGGCGCGAGACCGAACTGACGGCCCTGCTGGCCGCGGCCGCGGCCCTCCTGCTCGCGGCGGGGGCGGGGCTTGCGGTGCTGTGGTTCGGGCGCGTGGCGTGAACGGTGATGTGCGAGGACCGGCGCGGTGCGCGCCCGCGGGCTTCGCCACATCAGGTCATCCTCACGCGGCGTCGATCACCTCGGCCGCGTTGCGGAAGGCGTCCACCGCCGCCGGAAAGCCGCAGTAGACGCTGGCGTGCAGGAAGATCTCCTGCAGCTCCTCCTTCGTCACGCCGTTGTTCAGCGCGCCGCGCACGTGGATCTTCAGCTCGTGCATGCGGCCGAGCGCCACCAGCATCGAGACGGTGACGATGCTGCGCGTGCGCAGGTCGATGCCTTTGCGTTGCCACGTGTTGCCCCACGCGTGGCGCGTCACCAGCTCCTGCAACGGCGCCGTGAACGGCGTGGCCTTGGCGAGCGCGTTGTCGACGTAGGCGGCGCCGAGCACGGCTCGGCGCGTGGCCAGGCCCTTGTCATCGAGGTCCATCGGATGCTCCTTCAACGAGGCGCCGCAGCATAGCCCTGGGCCGTCGCCACGACTCGAGGTCACCGCTCGAGGTCGCCACTCGAGTCACAACTCGATACAGCGAGCGCGGCACCCGCGCTGCTGCGCTGCATCACAAGAGTCGTGTCCCCTCGAACCGGAGTCGTAGCCAATGAATACCCACACCATCCCCACGGATTCGACGAAACGCCTGCATCTGGCCTGGCTGGCGGCGGGTGCCGTCGCGCTGGTCGCGCTCGGCGCGGTCGGCGCCGTGGGCTACATGCACGTGCGCGCACCCGAGGCCGCTGCGGCTGCTGACGCAAGCACGCCACAGGCGGCGCCGTCCCTGGCGGCGCCCAACGCTGCACCGAACGCTGCACCGAACGCCACGCCCGAGCGCCATGCCGCCGCGCCGGCACCTGGCACGGGCGGCCAAGGCGCCAACTCCGGCCGCACCACACCGCTGGACACCCGGCCCGCGAACGCCGCACCCGCCATGCCCGCCTGCGCCAACTGCGGCGTCGTGCAGGCCGTGACGCCGGTGCAGCGCAAGGGCGAGGGCACCGGCGTCGGCGCCGTGGTGGGTGGCGTGCTCGGCGGCGTCGTCGGCCACCAGATAGGCGGCGGGCGGGGCAAGGACGCAATGACGGTGATCGGCGCCGTGGGCGGCGGTGTCGCCGGCCACGAGGTCGAGAAGCGCCAGCGTGCGAGCACGGTGTACCAGGTGAAGGTGCGCATGGCCGACGGCAGCACGCGCACCGTCACGCAGTCGCAGTCGATCGCCGTCGGCCAGCCGGTGCAGGTCGACGGCCAGCAGCTCACGCCGCTGGCGGCGGGTGCCGGCACGGCACTCGTTGCGCCCGCCTCGCCGCGCATGCAGCAGACCCAGCAGACGCAGCAGACGACAGGCAAGACCTGAGGACCCGAGCGCCGCGCACCAGCGGGGATACTTCGTGCCGCAACCCGGAACAGGCGGAGACGGCATGACCGAAGCATCCCCCAGCAAGACGACACGCGCCGCAGCGCGCCGCATCGGCCCCTTCAGCGTCAGCCCGATCGGCCTGGGCTGCATGAACTTCAGCCACGCCTACGGCACGCCGCCGCCGCCCGAGCAGGCCGAGCGCGTGCTGCTGGCGGCGCTCGAGGCGGGCGTGACGCTGTTCGACACGGCCGCGCTGTACGGCTTTGGCGGCAACGAGAAGCTCGTCGGCCGCGTGCTCGCGCCGCACCGCGACCGCATCGTCCTCAGCTCCAAGGGCGGCATGGCCGGTGTGCCCTTCGACGACGGCATGAAGCGCGTCATCGACGGCCGCCCCGAGGCCGTGCGCCGCAACTGCGAAGACAGTTTGAAGCGGCTCGGCACCGAGGTCATCGACCTCTACTACCTGCACCGCTGGGACAAGGCGGTGCCCATCGAAGAGAGCGTCGGCGAGATGGCGCGGCTGAAGGCCGAGGGCAAGATCCGCGCGCTCGGCCTTTCGGAAGTGTCGGCGGCGACGCTCAGGCGCGCGCACGCCGTGCACCCGATCGCCGCCGTGCAGACCGAGTATTCACTGTGGACGCGCAATGCCGAGATCGCCGTGCTCGCCGCCTGCCGCGAGCTCGGCGCCGCCTTCGTCGCCTTCAGCCCGGTGGCGCGCGGCTACCTCACGGCCGCGCCGCCCGTGGTGAGCGAGCTCGATGCGAAGGACATCCGCCGCGGCATGCCGCGCTTCAGCGAGCCGGCGCATTGGGCGGCCAACCTGAAGCTGCGCGAAGGCTTCGTCGCGCTCGCCCGCGAGGCTGGCGCCACGCCGGCACAGCTGGCGCTGGCCTGGCTGCTCGCGCAGGGCGAGGACATCGTGCCGATCCCGGGCACGACGCGCGTCGACCATCTGCTCGAAGATCTCGGCGCCGCGACGCTGCGCCTGCCCGCTGCCGTGATCGAACGCGCCGGTGCCCTCGTCAACCACAAGAGCGTCTCGGGGCCGCGCTACAGCGCACAGGCGTCGAGCGAGGTCGACACGGAGACGTTCGAGGCCTGAGGGAGACGTTCGAGGCCAGAGCCGCGCGCACTGCGTCGGGGCAGGCCGCTGCGGGCGTCGCCACTTGCCGGTCCCGGCCGCTACTTCTTGCGCGTGGCCTCGTAGCGCGCCTTGTTCTGCGCGTTCGGCGGGTAGAGCCCGGGCAGCGCTGCGCCGCGCTCGACCTCGGCCATGATCCAGGCCTCGAGCCGCTCCTGCTCGGGCGCCAGCACCAGCATCTCGGCGAGCAGGTTGGCCGGGATGAGCACGGCGCCGTCGTCGTCCACCACCACCACGTCGCCGGGGAAAACGGCGACGCCGCCGCAGCCGATGGGCTGCTGCCAGCCGACGAAGGTGAGCCCGGCCACCGAGGGCGGCGCGGCGGCGCCGCTGCACCACACCGGCAGCCCCGTGCCGAGCACGCCGGCGAGGTCGCGCACGACGCCGTCGGTGACCAGCGCCGCCACGCCTCGCCGGGCCATGCGCGCGCACAGGATGTCGCCGAAGATGCCGGCGTCGGCCACGCCCATCGAATCGACGACGGCCACGCAGCCGGCGGGCATGTCTTCGATCGCCGCGCGCGTCGAGATCGGCGAGGCCCACGACTCGGGCGTGGCGAGATCTTCGCGCGCCGGCACGAAGCGCAGCGTGAAGGCGCGCCCGACGATGCGCGGCCCGCCGGGCCGCAGCGGCCGCGTGCCGCGCATCCACACGTTGCGCAGCCCCTTCTTCAGCAGGATCGTCGTCAGCGTGGCCGTGGTCACCTGCGACAGCACGTCGATCGCGCCGGCGTCGAGCTGCATCGGGATGGCGGCGGTCATTTCGAACCCGTCATGTCGAACTCGTCATGTCGAACTCCGTGGGGGCACTGGGGCTTCTCTGCCAGTCTAAGCTGCCCGCCGCTTGCCGGACGCCTTGCCGGACGCCTTGCCGGACGCCTTGCAGGACACTCGCTGGAGCCCTCGATGCCCATTGAACCCCGCCTGAGCGCGCGCGACTTCGACCCCGAGGTGATGCGCCTGTTCGACCAGTATGTGCACGGCCGCATCGACCGGCGCGGCTTTCTCGAGGGCGCGGCGCGCCATGCGCCCATCGGCGTGACGGCGGCGATGCTGCTCGAGGCGCTGAACCCCAGGTTCGCCGAGGCGCAGCAGGTCAAGCCCGACGATGCGCGGCTCGTGGCGCGCTTCGTCGAGATCGATTCGCCGGCGGGCTACGGCAAGGTGCGCGGCTATCTCGTCAAGCGCAAGGACGCGGCCGGCAAGCTGCCCGGCGTGCTCGTCGTGCACGAGAACCGCGGCCTCAACCCGCACATCGAGGACGTGACGCGCCGCGTCGCGCTCGAGAACTTCGTCGCCTTCGCGCCCGATGCGCTGTTCCCGCTCGGCGGTTATCCGGGTGACGAGGACAAGGCGCGCGCGGCGTTCGCGAAGCTCGACCAGGTGAAGACGCGCGAGGACTTCGCGGCGGCGGCCGAGTGGCTGCGCGCGTTGGGCGATGTCGGCCCGCGCGTCGGCGTCGTCGGCTTCTGCTATGGCGGTGCGATGTCCAACCTGCTCGCCGTGCGGCTGCCGTGGCTCGCCGCGGCGGTGCCGTTCTACGGCGGCAGCCAGCCGACGGCCGACGCGGCGAAGATCAAGGCCGCGCTGATGATCCACAACGCCGAGAAGGACGACTGGGTCAACACCGGCGCCGCCGCCTACGAGCAGGCGCTGAAGGCCGCCGGCGTGCGCCTGCAGGCCTTCAGCTACCCGGGCACGCAGCACGGCTTCAACAACGACACCACGCCGCGCTACGACGAGCCTGCGGCCAGGCTCGCCTGGCAGCGCACGGTGGCGTTCTTCAACGCGCAGCTGCGCACCTGATGCCGCGCCGGGCGAGCCGGTTTGGTTGACTCGTTCGCCCGCGCTCAGGCGGCCCGGAGCGACCCGGTCCGTCGCGGCTCAGTTGCGGCTCGATCAGGCCGCAGCGCGCGCCGTCTTGCGCGCCTTGGGCACTGCGGCCTTGACCGACTTGTGCGCGCGCTTGGCCGCCGTGGCGACCTTCCGTGCGGCCTTCTTCACCGGATGTGCGCCGGCGGCGGTGGCGAGCGTCGTGGCGCCTTCGGCCACCTTGCCCGAGACGGCGAGCGCCAGCTTGGCCGCCGGCAGCGACAGGCGCGCGGCCGCATCGAGGCCGCCCGCGACATACGGGTTCCCGAGCTCGGTGGCGAGGCCGGCGACCTTCGTCAGGCCGGCGGCAGCGGCTTCGGCGCCACGCTCGATGGCCTGCGAAGTGCGCTCTGCCGCCTGGTCCATGCCCTTGACGACGCTTCCGCTGACGTTGCCGCGCAGCGCATTCATGCGCTCGGTGGCACGGGGCGCGAACCTGGCGGTCTGCGGATACAGGCGCGCCTGCAGCGTGCCGTTGACCAGGCCCACCAGGCGTTGGCCGCCGGCGTGGTAGGCCGCCACGGCCTGCGTCGCCGCGGTCTGGTAGTTGTGCAGGGTCTTCAGCGTGACATCGGTGAGGGTCTGGGTGCGCATGGCTGTTGTCTTTCGCGGGTCTGGTTGAACAGTGAGAACGCGACCAGTGTCGTGCCTGGCGCGTAGTGCGCGAAACCTAAAGTCGGCGCGCGGCCTAGGGAGAGCACTCCAGAAGGCCGACGCAAGCGCGGCCTGCGCGCGTGCGATTCCGGGGGACGCGTCGGCTGATCCACTACAGTGCCGCGGCGCAACGAACGAGGCAGGAGGCGTGACATGGAGTTCCCGAACAGGGCCGCGGTGATCACCGGCGGCGCCAGCGGCATCGGCCGCGCGGTGGCCGCTGCGATGGCGCGGCGCGACGTGGCCGCGGTGGCCCTGGTCGACGTGAGCGAGGCCGTGCACGGCGTTGCCGAGACGCTCAACGCCGAGGCCGGGCGCACCTTTGCGTTCCCCTTCCAGGGCGACACCACCGACGCACGGTTTCGCGCCGCGGTCTTCGACGAGGTCAGCGCCGCGCACGGCCCCGTCACGCTGTGCGTGCCGGCTGCGGGCATCACGCGCGACGATCTCGCCGTGCGCGTCGACAAGGCGACGGGCAAGGCGCGCATCTACCCGCTCGAGCAATTCAAGCTCGTCGTCGACGTGAACCTCATCGCGCCGGTGTACTGGGCGCTGGAGATGATCGGCCGCATCGCCGAAGACCGCGCCGCCAGGGGCCTGAAGCGCTGGATGCCCGACGAGCGGATCCAGGGCTCGGTGGTCTTCATCGGCTCGATCTCGTCGCAGGGCAACCGCGGCCAGATCTCGTACGCCAGCACCAAGGCCGGCCTCGAAGGCGCGGCGGCGACGATCATGAAGGAGGCGATGTTCTACGGCGTGCGCTGCAGCGTCATCCACCCCGGCTTCACCGACACACCAATGGTGCGCGCCATGGGCGCGGACTACGTCGCCAGGAACATCCTGCCCTTCACGCAGCTCGGCCGGCTGATCACGCCCGAGGAGATCGCCGATGCGATCTGCTTCATGCTCGCGAACTCGGCCGTCAGCGGCGAACTGTGGGTCGACGCGGGCTGGCACGCGCCGGCATGAGCGCCGGCTGAGGGCCGCGCCGCGTCAACCGCCCTCGAACCCCTGCAGCACCGCCACCGCGTTGCGCCCCACCTCGTCAGTCGCATACCCGCCCTCGAAGACGAAGAGCGCCGGCCGCGGCAGCCGCTGCAGCAGGCGGCCGATCTCGCCGAAGTCCTCTTCGTGCAGCCGGAAGCGTGAGATCGGGTCGCGCTCGAAGGTGTCGACGCCGAGCGACACCACCACGGCGGTGCAGCCGGCCGCGTTCACGGCGTCGAGGGCCTGCTCGAGCGCCGCCAGGTACTCGGGCGCCTCGGTGCCGGCCGGCAGCGGCAGGTTCAGCGTCGCGCCGTAGCCCTCGCCGGCGCCACGCTCGCTGGCGTGGCCGCTGAAGTAGGGGTAGTCGTCGTGCGGGTCGGCGTGCAGGCTGGCGAAGAAGACATCGTCGCGCTGCCAGAAGATCGCCTGCGTGCCGTTGCCGTGGTGGTAGTCGATGTCGAGCACGGCCACGCGCGGCTGGCCGAGGGCGCGCAGCTGCTGCGCGGCGATGGCGGCATTGTTGAGGTAGCAGTAGCCGCCCATGGCGCGCGCCGTGGCGTGGTGGCCGGGCGGGTGGCAGATCGCGAAGGCGGCCGGCGCGCCGTGCACCAGCTCGGTGGCGGCGGCGATGGCGCACTGCGCGCTCCAGTAGGCAGCTGTCCAGGTGCCGGCGACGATGGCGCTGGCCGCATCCATCGCGTAGTAGCCGAGCTGCCCCTCGATGTGGCGCGGGCACTCCGTGGGCAGGCCGAGGCCGGCGTGCCAGACCATCGGCAGCGCCGGATGCGCATAGCCGATGGCCCGCCAGGCGTCCCAGGCGCCGCGCAGGAAGTCGACATAGTCGGCGTCGTGCACGGCGAGGATCGGTGCCAGGCCGGCATCGGGCGGCGCGTGCACGAGGCCGACACCCGCCTCGAGAAAGGCGTCGAGCACCCGCTCGGCGCGCAGCGGCAGCTCGAAGCCGGCGACGAGCTGGCCGCCGATCAGCTCGCTCTGGTCGTGGTGGGCTTGGTGGTGGTCGCTGTACCAGGCGTCCATGGCAGGGGCCTTGTGTCGTTGTTGTTCGGGTCTGGCGCGTACGGGCCGCGGGCCGCGTTCAGGCCAGTGGAGGGCGGTGGAGGGGCGGTTCAGCCGCCAGCGGCGGGCGGCAGCCAGCGCTGCAGCGCGGCGGGCAGGCGCGCGCGCATCAGCGCCTGCATGCGCGCCTCGTGGCGCTGCCACCAGATGCCGCCGGCGATGACGGCGAAGCCGATCAGCGTCAGCGCGAGCGGGAAGAGCAGGCTGTCCTTGAACACCTTGTAGCTCAGGTGCCCGAGGTACAGCGCGACGCCGAGGCCGCCGAGGATCGTGAAGATGCGCCGCTGCAGCACCGCGCCGAGGAAGACGAAGCCGAGGTTGAGCAGGCCGTAGAGCAGCTTGTCGACTTCGCTGTCCGAGCGCCGCGCCGTCAGCGCGCACCAGAAGGTCAGCATGCCCAGCAGGTAGAGCCAGAAGGCGTAGTCGCGCCGGCTGGCCCCGGGTGCCCGGCTGCGCGCATCGATCCAGAAGCCGAGCAGCGCCATCGCGAGCCCGAAGAACATCGAGAAGTCGCGGTAGAAGGTCCAGGTCTCGCTGCCCGAGCCGGGCGCGACGACGAGGCGTGCGAGGTCCATGCTCATGTACCACAGCGTGATGGCCACCGGCATCATCAGAAACGGATGGCGCAGCGCCCACAGCGCCACCGCGGCGGCGGCCAGCGTCACGAACTCGAGCGTCAGCCAGCGCCAGTCGATGTGCGTGTGGTACTGGCGATAGTTGCCGGTGCCGCCCTCGGGCCAGAGCCCGAAGGCATGCTGGATCGCCCAGGTGGCCAGCGGCACGAGGCAGATCGCGAGCGTGGCGACGATGCCCGCGGGGATGGCCAGGCCGCGCGCGTCGAGGCGGCCCGCTGCCCATACGCAGGCCGCCGCGTAGGCCACGGCGATGGCGAACAGCCCCCATGAGCCGAGGCGCTGGAAGCCCTCGGTCATGAACAGCGTCGCCGCGCCGATGGCGAGCAGGCCGCCGAAGTAGTAGAGGAGGTGGGTGAAGCTGAAGCGGGGCGAGTCGGGTGCGGCTGTTGCGGCAGCGGCTGAGCGCGGTGCGGCGCCCGCGTCCCTGGCGGCGAGGTGGTTCCACAGGGGTGCCACTGCCTCCGGTGGCAGCAGGCCGCCTGCGGCCGCGTCGTCGAGGTCGGCGCGCGCGATGCGAATACGTGAGGGGGCTTCGGCGGCGTTCAAGCGGGTCTCCGGCGGGGCGAAGTATCGCGCCCGGGCGGGGCGGCACTGCCGTGCCGGCGTGTGCTCAGTCGCCTGCTCCGGCGCCGCGCCGCCCTTCGCGCCGCGCCACCCACAGCGTCGCCGCGGCGATGACCGAGCCGCCGAGCAGCGTCGTCTCGGTGGGGATGTCGCCGAAGAACGCGAAGCCGAAGAAGGCCGACCAGACGAGGTCGAGGAATTTCGCCGATTGCGTGGCCGAGATGTCGGCCGCCGCCAGGCCGCGGTTGACGCAGTAGTGCCCGGCGCTGCCGAGCAGGCCGCAGAGCAGGAAGCCGAGCCACTGCAGCGCCGTCAGCGGCCCCCAGTAGAGCAGGGCCAGCGGCAGGCTGAACAGCGTCACCGTGATCGACTGCCACAGCAGGATGACGCCGGCAGTCTCGTGCCGCGTGAGCGCCTTGGTGAGCAGGAAGCTGCCGGCGAAGAGCGGCGCGCTCGCGAGCATCACCAGATGCCACAGCTCGCCGGCGCCGCTGCCGCCACCACCACCACCGCTAAGCCCCAGCCGCGGCCCGACGACGATGAGCACGCCGGCGAAGCCGAGCACCGTCGCCAGCCAGCGCTCCCAGCGCATCGGCTCGCCGAAGAAGATGCGTGCGCCCATCATGATGAACAGCGGCGTCGTGAAGCCGATGGCGGTGGTGTCCGCCAGCGGGATGCGCGGCAGCGCCAGGAACCACAGCATAAGCCCGGAGGAGTGGAAGCCACCGCGCCAGAACTGGCCGCCGATGCTCCTGGGCATGTAGTGCCGCGGCCCGCGCCACCACACCAGCGGCAGCAGGATGAGGAGGCCCATCGCGTAGCGCATGAACTGGGACTGCATCGGGTCGACCGACTGCGCCAGCGCGCGCATCAAGGCGTTGAGCAGCGTGAAGCACAGGCCCGCGCCCACCGTCCACAGCAGGCCGCGGGTGGTCGGGCTCCAGGCCGCGGCACGCCGGCGCAGGCGTGTGCTCAGCGTGGCGGGGGCGGCGACAGCGACGGCGCGGTCGGGGTGGGCGGCGCGCGCGGCGACGGGTGCACCGGCGGCGGTGGCGGCACTCGCGGCCGCATCCGCGCTCTCAGCGCCGGGGGGCGGGATTTCTGGCAGGGGCAAACAGATCTTCCATCGCGCGGCGCAGCCGGTAGGCCTCGGTGCGCGTGTCGATGGCGACATCGTCCCAACTCAGGCACTGGCCCTGCTTGACCGGCCTCGTCATTTTGACCTCGTGCGCCAGGCCGAGCGGCAGGCCGCCCACGCCGCCCAGCGCCAGCGAGGTTTCGGCGGGCAGCAGCTTGCCCCAGACGGTGTAGCCGCCTTCGCCGTCAAGCACTTCGCCGGGCTGCAGGTCGCGCTTGGCGGTGGCGACGACATCGGCGCGCCAGCCGTCCTTCTCGGTGGAGGCCACACCCGTCGCTTCGCCGCGCAGCGCCACGCTCGCCACCGACACGCCCACCTCCAGGCCGATCAGGTGCCAGCGCTTGTAGAGCGTGAAGTAGCGGCCGCTGTCGTCGGTGTGCGCGTTGTATTCCTCGAAGCAGTTGCGGATGTATTCCGTCTCGCCTTCGACCGTGACCCACACACCCATGCGGATCTCGTACGGGATGGCGCGGCCGTCGGGCTCGAGGCTGGAGATGACCTCGACCATGCCTTTGTGCTCGAGCACGCCGCCTTCGCTCTTCGGGCGCGTGACGCGCGGGATGTCGGCGACGCTCGCCGGCGGGTAGAGCAGGCCGTTGCTCGGCACCGCCAGCCCGGTGGCATTGGCCACCGCAGCGCTCTCGATGCTCGGCTTGCTGCCGTCGAGGAAGCTGTTGAACATCTTCGGGTTGAGGCCGCCACGCGCGGCCTGCTCGGGCGTGAGGCCGTAGTGCCCCCACACCGTCTCCGGCGTGCTCTGCGCGAAGTGCGGCAGCCATTTGTGCCCGCGCCCCGCCGCCACCACCGGGAAGCCGCAACTGCGCGCCCAGTCGACGAGGTCGCAGATGAGGGCCGGCTGGTCGCCGAAGGCGAGCGAATAGACGACGCCGGCCTCGGCCGCGCGGCGAGCGAGCAGCGGGCCGCAGAAGGCATCGGCCTCGACGGTGACGTTGACCACCGGCTTGCCGTGCTTGAACGCCGCCAGGCAATGCTCGACGGCGGCGACGGGGTGACCGGTGCACTCGACCACCACGTCGACGGCCGGGTGCGCCACCAGCGCCTGCCAGTCTTCGCCCACGTGCGTGCGGCCCTGCGCCACCGCCTCGTCGATCGACTTCGCGCCCGAGGCTTCCTCGGGCCAGCCGACGCGCACTAGGTTGCGGCGGGCGCCGGCCGGTGAGAGGTCGGCGATGGCCACCACCTGCACGCCCGGCGTGCGCGGCACCTGTGCAAGGTACATCGAGCCGAACTTGCCGGCGCCGATGAGGCCCACGCGCACCGGCTTGCCGGCCGCGGCGCGTTGTTGCAGCTTGGTGTGCAGGCTCATGGGGCTCCTTCGCGCCGAAGCGCTGCGGCCTTCGCTTGGTGATCGGGCCGGAGGTTCATTGAATGGGATCCGGCGAGGTCTCGAGCGCGCTGCCTGGCATGCCCTTGGCCCAGGGCAGTGTCACCGGCGAGCGCGCCAGCAGGCAGTCGTCGGCCAGGCACTCGATGGCTTCGAACTGGCGGTGCGCGATGTACTCCGGGCGCTTGAAGCGGCGGATATGGTTGCTCACCGCGCACAGGCTGAGGTAGACGCTGACGCGATTCCACGGGCTCAGGTTGCTCGTGCTCGCGTGCACGAGGCAGGAGTGGAAGACGATCATCGAGCCGGCGGGGCCCTTGGGCGAGACGATGCCGCCCTGCTTGCCGCCGGCCCGCTCGACGAGTTGGCTGATGAGCGCGTGGTCGATCGTCCACAGCGGATAGCTGGTCGTCGTGAGGTCGTGCCCCGCCTCGAGCACGCCTGTCCTGTGGCTGCCCGGGATGAACATCAGCGGCCCGTTGAACTCGTTCACGTCGTCGAGGAAGACGGCGATATTCATCGCGCGCTCGGTGGGCATGAGGTCGTCGGCCTTCCAGGTGCCGTAGTCCTGGTGCCACTGCCAAACATCGCCCTCGAAGGCCATCTTGCCGTTGATCTTGAACTGGTGCATGTAGAGCTTCTCGCCGAGCAACTCTTCGACCGGCAGCACCATGCGCGGGTGGCGGCCCAGGCGCGCGAACGGCGCCGAGTACATGTGCGCGGCGAAGTTCGTGCGCACCGCGTCGCTGCCCTTCTCGCGCACGTTGTAGGCCTCGCGCCGCGCATAGAGCGCCGGCACCTCGGCGTTTAGCAGCGCGATCTCCGCGGCGCTGAAGTGGCCGGGGAAGAAGAGGTAGCCATCGCGCTGGAACGCGGCGATCTGCTCAGCGGTGAGATGCATGGCGCGATGTCTCCGTGCGTCGGGAGGCGGAAGCAGTGCGCGCGCGGGTGCGCGCAGCGGGGGAGGGAGCCGGTGCACCGGTGGCAACGGAGGCAGCGGGCGCCGCACGTGTTGCACGTGCGACACGCGTACCGGACAGCGGCCCGGCATGCGCCTCGGTGGCCACGTCGAGGGTCAGGTGGCGGCGCATGTGTTCGCCGGCCTGCGATGTGTGGCGGTCCATCAGGCGCTCGGCCTCGGCCGCCTGGCCGGCGGCGATGGCCGCGGCAATGGCTTCGTGCTCGTCCCACACCGTCTGGCGCACGGCAGAGCGCTGCAGCACGGCGCCCATGGCACGCCGCACCTGCTGCCACGGCACGCCGGCGGCCTGCGCGAGCAGGGGGTTGCCCGAGGCCGCATACACGGCGTGGTGGAAGGCGAGGTCGGCCTCGATCATCGCGCCCACGTCGCGGCTGCGCACGGCGCGGCGGCCGGCGGCCACGAGCGCCGGCTGAATGGCGGCGCGGCGCCGCGCCGCCAGGCCGGCGGCCAGCCGGTCGAGCGCCCCGCGCAGCTGGTAGACATGCACGACCAGCGCCTGGTCCAGCGGGCTCACCTGGAGGCCACGGCCTGGCGCGTCTTCGACGAGGCCGTCCTTCTTCAGCAGGCGCAGCGCCTGCAGCACCGGCTGGCGCGAGACGTTCAGGCGCCGCGCAATGTCTTCCTGCGTGAGGCGCTCGCCCGGCGCGAAGAGGCCCGCGGCGATGGCGTCGACCAGGGCGCGAACGACTTGGTCGACGTAGTCGGGAGCGGCTTCGAGGCGCAGCAGGTCGGCGGGCATCGGCGGCATGCTAGCAGTGGACACGGAGTTCTGTATACAGAGTGCCATCGCGCGCCAGGCCATCGCATGCCAAGGCTGTGGCGCGCCAAGGCCGCCGGGTGGTCGCCTCTGCTCGTGTCCTCTTTCGGCGGCCCAGCTTCGCTGGTCCCCCGAATGCCCCCTTTACCTCGCTGAGCCGACCACCCGGCGTCCTTGGCGTGGCACCAGGGTAGGCGTTCGACGATGTCATGCCGCAGGCAATGGGATGGACCCCCTCTCCCACTTGTGGGAGAGGGCTGGGGTGAGGGTGGCGGGGTGCCACCGCTCATGCCGGATCGGGACGATGGGGTGCCTTGCGCAGCGAAATCAAGGGGGCATTCGGGGGACCTGCGGAGCTTGCGGAGCAGGGCCGCCGAAAGAGGACATTCGCGGCGCAGGGCACCCCGTCGGCCCGATCCCACCACCGCCGGTCGAAGTGCGGCACTTCGATCTCACGATCGATCGCGACGGATCGATCGTCGAAGTGGCCTTCAACCGCCGCCGTACTCGCGCCGCAGGATGCGAGCCGCCTCCACCATCGACTGCAGCTTGCCCACCGCCACCTCGCGCGGCAGGTACTTCATGCCGCAATCAGGCGCGAGGATGACGCGCTCCTTGGCCACATAGGGCAGCGCGCGCCGGATGCGCGCTGCCACGACCTCGGGCGTCTCCACCGTCATGTCCGAGAGATCGATGCAGCCGACCATGATCTGCTTGTCGTCCAACTGCGCCAGCACCGAGCAGTCGAGATTGGATTGCGCCGTCTCGATGCTGACCTGCTTGCAACCGCAGCCGCGCAATTCGGGCAGGAACGAATAGCCGCTCGGCCGCACGTGGATGACGGCGGCGTAGCCGAAGCAGATGTGCACGGCCGTCGTGCCGGTGATGCCGTCGAGGGCGCGGTTGAGCGCCGCGAGGCCATATTCGCGTGCCTTCTCCGGCCGCGCCTGCATGTAGGGCTCGTCGATCTGCACCACGTCGGCCCCGGCCTCGAAGAGGTCGCGGATCTCGGCGTTCACGGCCACCGCATAGTCCAGCGCCGCTTCGGCGTCGCTGGCGTAGAAGTCGTTCTGCGCCTGGCAGCTCATCGTGAAGGGGCCGGGCACGGTGATCTTCACGGACTTCTTCGTGTGCGCCTTCAGGAAGCGCAGGTCCTCCACCTCCACCGCATGCTTGCGGCGGATCTTGCCGCAGATGCGCGGCACCGGGTTCGGGTGGCCCGAGCGGTCGAGCGCGCTGCCGGGGTTGTCGAGGTCGACACCTTCGAGCGCGGTGGCGAAGCGGTTGCTGTAGCTTTCGCGCCGGATCTCGCCGTCGGTGACGATGTCCAGCCCCGCATCCTCCTGCGCGCGGATGGCGAGCAGCGTCGCATCTTCCCAGGCCTGCTGCAGGTACGGCTCGGCGACACGCCACAGCTCCTTGGCGCGCACGCGCGGCGGAAAGCGGCCGGCGAGCTTCTCGCGGTCGATCAGCCAGTCGGGTTGGGGGAAGCTGCCGACGAGGGTGGTGGGGAAGAGCATGGTGGGGTTCACTGTGCGTATGCGTGTGCGTGTGCGTGTGCATTCGGCGGTGTGGCGCGCGTCGGACGCTCGGCGAGGGCTTGGCATTTGAGCACCGAAGCATCTGCCTGCCGACCCCGGGCTGACCCGTAACGGGCCCGCGAGCATCGCCGGTGCGGTGCAGCGCGGCGTGGGAGGGCAGGGCACGGCATGAGCCGCCCTAGACTCCACCCGCCATGGACCGCTTTCTCGCCATCGACGCTTTCGTCCGCGTGGCCGAGGCGCGCAGCTTTGCCGAGGCGGCGCGCCAGATGCGCGTGAGCCGCTCGGTGGTGACGGCGCGCATCCAGCAGCTCGAGGAGTTCGTCGGCTCGCCGCTGTTCCATCGCAACACGCGCAGCGTGCGCCTTTCGGAGCTCGGCCAGACCTTCCTGCGCGACTGCATCGAGCTGGTCGGCCGCACCAACGAGGTGGTGGACCAGATGCGCGAGGTGACCACCTCGCCGGTGGGGCGCCTGCGCGTGCATGCGCTGCCCGGCTTCGTGCTCGGACACCTGGCGCGCATGCTGCAGGAATTCCAGGCGCGCTACCCGCAGATCGTGCTCGACATCGTCGTCAACGACGCTGCCATCGACCCGGTGAAGGAGGGCTTCGACTGCGCGTTGCAGATCTTCCCGCCGCGCTCGGAGGAACTGGTCTCGCGCAAGCTGTTCCCGGTGCGGCGGGTGTTCTGCGCCACGCCGATGTACTTGCGCCGCTTCGGCGTACCGCGCGAGCCGCGCGACTTGCTCAAGCACCGCTTGGGCTGGTACTCGGGTTATCCGACGCGCGAGCGGGTGGCCTTCCATCCGCGCAACGCGGGGGCGGCCGCCGCTTCGGGCGCGGTGGCGGACGCCCCGCCCGTCTCGCTGGAGCTCAAGCCGACGCTTCTCAGCAACAGCGTGCACCTGCTGCGCGAGTATGCGGCCGAGCATGCCGGCATCGTCTGCCTGCCCACGCTCGTGGCCTCGCCGGCGGTGTTGTCGGGCGAGTTCGTGCTCGTGCTGCCGAAGCACCAGCTCACGTCGTTCTGGTTGAGCGTGTTCTATCCACAGGCGGCGCGCAGTTCGCTGAAGCTCAAGCTCTTCCTCGAAGCGCTGGTGCAAAGCTTCGCCGGCACGCCGCCCTGGGATGCCGCGCTGATCGAAAAGGGCCTCGTGGCCGAGGCGCTGATCGAGTGAAGAGCGAGTCTTTGGGTTCGGGTTAACCCGGACAATTGTTCGGCATCGCTGAACAATGAAGTCGCCCCGGCGGCGCTACCCACCAAGCAGGCAGCTGCCTAGACTGCGCCGCATTCGCCAACGTCGGCGAACAAGCCTCGGAAGGCCGCCCGCTCTAAACGAGAGCCGGAGCCCAGGCCGCAAACGCCAGGAGACACCATGCCCCAAGCCGCCGCACAAGCCGCAAAAGCCGCAGCACCTGTCGCCTACAAGACCCAGTTCGGCTCGCTCGACAAGTTCGAGAAGGGCCAGGTGCAGGTCATCGACGACAACGTCAAGCACTACGCCTTCAGCAACTGCTTCGAGATCGCCTCGAAGTCCAAGCCCTACGAGCGCGTGGTGTTCGGGCAGAACCAGATCTACGTGCTGGAGGCGCTGCGCGCCGAGGGCACCTCGCCCTGGTACACCTGCGCGCACGACGAGTTCGCGCTCAGCATGGACGGCGAGGTCGAGATCCATCTCGTCAAGCTCGAGGGCGAGCAGATCGTGCCCGATGCCGAGCACAACGGCGCCGTGCTCGTGAAGGGCTCGCCCAAGGGCGCGAAGATGGGCTGGATGAAGATCAAGCGCGGCCACCAGGCGCTGCTGCCCAGGAACAGCGCCTACCAGTTCCGCAGCGGCAAGCCCGGTGTCGTGGTTCTGCAGACCTGCAAGGGCGACCTGTCGATCGAGCGCTGGGCGCAGATCTGCCAGACCGCCTGAGCGGCCGGCTTGCCAGCTGATCGTGAACATGAGCCCGCAGATCGAGGACCAGACATCATGAACGCCACCACCACAGCGCCTGCAGTGATCGCCTCGCAGCCCGACGCGACCATGGGCTACCGCAGCTTCACGCTCGGCAGCTTCACCTTCCGCCGCGACGAGTATTTCGCCCACATCACGTGGAAGACGCGTGACGGCCGGCCGCTCAGCCACACGCTGGACATCGGCAACTACCTGCGCGCCCTGATGCGCGACGTGGGCTGGGGCTTCTTCTACGGCTGGGTCAACTTCGACCACGTCATCGGCACCATCAACCACTACACCTCGGTCGACTTCTTCGCCGGCAGCTACAACGCGACGATGAAGGAAGCCAAGGTCGACCTGCTGGAGAACTTCCCGACCGAGCAGATCGGCGAGACCTTCAAGCAGATGCTCGACGACTGGACCAACGAGGGCTTCGATCCCTTCGCCGCGCCGCAGGAGACGGGCACGCCCTACGGCCGCAAGCGCGGCCACAACCGCCCGGCCATCACGCGGGCGCGAGAGCTCGCCACGCGCTGCGTCGGCCTGAAGGGTGACCTCGCGCTGCGCACCGACGAGCGCGGCACGCTCGTCAACCGCGCCTTCGCCGATGTACCGCAGGACATGCCCGAGCTGCACCCCGAGCCCGGCTTCGAAAACGAGGTGCATGCGTTCAACCTCTTCGCCTTCCTTTCGCGCAGCCAGGTGACGTGGAACCCGAGCTTCACGAGCGTCGTGAAGTACAGCTTCATGTGCCCGACCACCGAAGAGCACATCCTGCCCATCGTGCACGGCAACGACCGCGTCGAGTGGTTCTTCCAGATGTGCGACGAGATCCACTGGGACTGCGCGCACAAGGAGAGCGGCAAGCCGCTGGCGCGCGTCATCATGAAAGCCGGCGACATGGCCGCCATGCCCGCCTACTGCCGCCACCAGGGCTACAGCCCCAAGCGCAGCATGCTGCTGGTGTGGGAGAACGGCAGCCCCAACCTCGTCTACGAGATCCAGAAGGGCGAGGCGCCCGAAGTCCCGGTCTCCTTCTGACGTGGCGCAGCACCCCATGAAGCTCGCGGACATCGAGGCCGCGGCGGGCCTGCGCTCGCCGATCCGCCACCAGCTTTTCATCGACGGCCAATTCGTCGACGCGGCCAACGGCGAGACGCTGGCCACGCTCAACCCGCACGACAACAGCACCATCGCCGAGGTGGCGCTGGCCGGCCGCGAGGACGTGGACCGCGCCGTCGCGGCGGCCACGCGCGCGTTTCCGAAGTGGGCGCGCCTTGCCGCTGCCGACCGCGGGCGCATCCTGCTCAAGCTCGCCGACCTGATCGAGGCGAATGCGGAGGAGCTCGCGCGCCTGGAGTCGCTCGACACCGGCCACCCGCTGAAGGACAGCCGCGCACTCGACGTGCCGCGCACCGCGGCCTGCTTCCGCTACTTTGGCGGCATGGCCGACAAGTTCCAGGGCGAGACGATCCCCGTCGAAGCCGGTTTCCTGAACTACACGCTGCGGGAACCCGTCGGCGTGGTGGGGCAGGTGGTGCCGTGGAATTTCCCGCTCATGTTCACGAGCTGGAAGATGGCGCCGGCGCTGGCGGCGGGCAATACCGTCGTCATGAAGCCGGCCGAGATCACGCCGCTCACTTCACTGAAGATCGCCGAGCTGATGGCCGAGGCCGGCATGCCCGCGGGCGTCGTCAATGTCGTGCCGGGGCTGGGTGCGGTGGCGGGCCAGCACATCGCCGAGCATGCGGGCATCGCCAAGGTGGCCTTCACCGGCAGCACGGCGACCGGCCGGCGCATCGTGGCCGCGAGCGCCGGCAACCTCAAGAAGGTGCAGCTCGAGCTCGGTGGCAAGGGCGCCAATATCGTCTTCGACGATGCGAATCTGACGGCCGCCATCAACGGCAGCGCCTGGGCCATCTTCCACAACCAGGGCCAAGCCTGCATCGCCGGCAGCCGGCTGATGCTGCACGAGCGCATCGCCGATGAATTTCTCGAGAAGTTTGCGGCGCTCGCGAAGAGCATCCGCCTCGGCCACCCGCTCGACGCCGCCACCGAGATGGGGCCGCTCACGAGCGCGCTGCACCGCGACCGGGTGCTCGGCTACGTGGGCGTGGCGCGCGAACAAGGCGGCGAGATCATTGCCGGGGGCAAGGCGCCGGCCGCGGCCGAGCTGGCCCGGGGCTGCTATGTCGAGCCCACCATCGTCAGGGCGAAGAGCTTCAAGGATCGCGTCGCGCAGGAAGAGGTCTTCGGCCCCTTCGTCACGGTGCTCACCTTCAAGGACGATGCCGAGGCGCTGGCCATCGCCAACGGCACCGACTACGGCCTCGGCTCGGGCCTGTGGACGAGCAATGTGCAGCGTGCGCATCGCATGGCGCGCGAGCTGCACGCCGGCATGGTGTGGATCAACAGCTACAAGCGCGTCAACCCTGGCTCGCCCTTCGGTGGCGTGGGCCAGAGCGGCTATGGCCGCGAGATGGGCTTCGATGCGATGCGCGAGTACACGCAGGTCAAGAGCGTGTGGGTCAATGTCGACGCGCAGATTCCCCCTTGGTACTCGCGTTGAGTTGCAGTTCGCCGGAAAACATTTCTTCAGCCGCAAGCTATCCGCACCGCCGCTGACTTGATGCAATCGCGCGCATGAAAACCTTCACCTACCAGGCCAACCCGGCGCGCGTGGTCTTCGGTGCCGGCGCGCTGGCCGAATTGCCCCGTGAGATCGAGCGGCTGGGCGCCCGGCGCGCGCTCGTGCTGTGCACGCCCGAGCAGGCGGCGAGCGCGCAGCAGGTGGCCGATCTGCTGGGCGATCGCGCCGCGGGCCTCTTCGCCAAGGCCGTGATGCATGTGCCGATCGAGACGGCGCGCGAGGCGCGCGAGGAAGCGCGCCGCCTCGGCGCCGACTGCGCCGTGGCCATCGGCGGCGGCTCGACCACGGGCCTCGGCAAGGCCATCGCGCTGGAGAGTGGCCTGCCCATCCTCGCCATCCCCACCACCTACGCCGGCAGCGAGATGACGTCGATCTACGGCATCACCGAGGCCGGCGTGAAGAAGACCGGGCGCGATGCCAAGGTGCTGCCGCGCACGGTCATCTACGACCCCGAGCTGACGCGGACGCTGCCGCTTTCGATGACGATCACGAGCGCGCTCAACGCCATTGCCCATGCCGCCGAGGGCCTGTATGCGCACGACGGCAATCCGATCATCGGCCTGATGGCCGAAGAAGGCATTCGGGCCAGTGCCGCGGCGATGGCGCCGCTCATGTTCGACACCCAGAATATCGATGCGCGCAGTGATGCGCTCTACGGCGCCTGGCTGTGCGGCACCGTGCTCGGCAGCGTCGCCATGGGCCTGCACCACAAGCTGTGCCATACGCTGGGCGGCAGCTTCAACCTGCCGCATGCCGAGACGCACACCGTGGTGCTACCGCATGCGCTGGCCTACAACGC
This sequence comes from Burkholderiales bacterium, assembly GCA_016223165.1. Taxonomy (GTDB): domain Bacteria; phylum Pseudomonadota; class Gammaproteobacteria; order Burkholderiales; family Burkholderiaceae_C; genus Rubrivivax. The sequence goes on along the minus strand of JACRPO010000003.1, from coordinate 524,953 downwards.
GCCGCAGGCGCCCGAGGCGATGGCGCGCATCGCCCGCGCCTTGCGCGCATCCGAAGCCGCGCCGGGCACATCAGGCGCCGCGCCCGGTGCCGCCGATGCGCCGCAGCGCCTCTTCGAGCTCGCGAAGCGCATGGGTGCGCCCACGTCGCTGCAGGCCATCGGCATGCCGGCTGCCGGCCTGGACCGCGTGGCCGACCTCGCCGTGCAGAACCCTTACCCGAACCCGCGACCGCTGGAACGCGCGGCGCTGCGGGCCATGCTGCAACGCGCGTTCGACGGCGAGCCGCCGCAGTCCTGAGCACAGGCCTGAGCAAGTCCGACCCCACAACTCACCCACGAGGAGACATCTCGATGAGCATCAACCGCCGCACCTTCGTGCAAGGCAGTGCCGCCGTCGCCGGCGCGGTCGCCGTGCCGCACGCCTTCGCTCAAAGCGACACCGTCAAGATCGGCTACGTCTCGCCGCAGACCGGCCCGCTCGCACCCTTCGGTGAAGCCGACCGCTGGGTCATCGAGCAGATGAAAGCCGCCTTCAAAGACGGCATCGTCATCGGTGGCAAGAAGCACGCCGTCACCATCATCCTCAAGGACAGCCAGAGCAACCCCAACCGCGCCGGCGAGGTCGCCAACGACCTCATCTTGAAGGACAAGGTGACGCTGATGCTCACCGCCGGCACGCCGGAAACGGCCAACCCGGTGAGCGATGCCTGCGAGCTGAACGAAGTGCCTTGCGTGAGCAGCGTCGTGCCCTGGCAGCCCTGGTTCTTCGGCCGCAAGGGCGACCCGGCCAAGGGCTTCAACTGGACCTATCACATGTTCTGGGGCCTCGAAGACGTGATCGCGAACTTCACCAACGCCTGGAAGAGCGTGGCAACGAACAAGAAGGTCGGCGGCCTGTTCCCCAACGACGGCGACGGCAATGCCTGGGGCGACAAGGAGCTCGGCTTCCCGAAGCCGCTGGCGGCGATGGGCTACACGCTCACCGACCCCGGCCGCTTCCAGAACGGCACGCAGGATTTCAGCGCGCAGATCGCGGCCTTCAAGAAGGACGGCGTCGAGATCGTCACCGGCGTCGTCATCCCGCCCGATGCCAAGACCTTCCTCACGCAGGCCCGGCAACAGGGCTTCAAGCCCAAGGTGGTGACGCTGGGCAAGGCGCTGCTCTTCCCCGGCGCCATCGAGGCGCTCGGGGAACTGGGCTACGGCCTGACGACCGAGGTGTGGTGGAGCCCTTCGCACCCCTTCACGTCGTCGCTCACCAAGCAGACCGCCAAGGCCCTGGCCGATGCCTATGAAGGCAGCGCGAAGAAGCAGTGGACGCAGCCGATCGGCTTCGCGCATGCGCTGTTCGAGGTGGCCGCCGATGCGCTGAAGCGCGCCAAGTCGACGAAGGCCGCCGATGTGCGCGACGCGGTGGCGGCGACGAACCTCGCCACGGTTGTCGGGCCGGTCAAGTGGGGTGGCGGCGGCCCGATGAAGAACGTCAGCAAGACGCCGCTCGTGCTCGGCCAATGGGTCAAGAGCAGCGCGGGCGCGAAGAACAAGGTCGAGCTCGTCATCGTCAACAACGAAGCGGCAAGGAACATTCCCGTCGCCGGTGCGATCAAGCTGATGTAAATATCGGCTGATCGCAACCCTGGCCGGCCGGGCAACCGCGCCGGCCCCGACGGAGTCCTCCCATGGCAGTGGCATTGATCGGCGCCGGCGGGCGCACGGGTTCGCTCGTCCTCGAGCAGGCGCGCCGGCGCGGCTGGCCGGTGCGCGCGCTCGTTCGCAGCGCCGGGAAACTGGCCGACGGCGATGCGCTCAAGGTCGTGGTCGGCGACTCGCGCGACAGCGCGGCCATCGACGAGGTGCTCGTGGCCCCCGGCGGGGGCCCCGGCACGAAGGTCGGCACGAAAGTCGGCGCCGTGATCTGCACGCTCGGCATGCACGACATCACCGTGCCGGCCACGGACTTCTCCGACAGCGTGCGGGCCATCGTCGCCGGCATGCAACGGCACGGCGTGCGGCGCATCGTCGCCGTCGCCTCGGCCGGCGCCCTGGACCACCCCGAGGGCGGCTATCGCAGCCAGCATGGCCAGGCCGAGGTGTATCGCCATGTCGCCGCCGAGCATGTGCGCAACTTCGAGACGCTGCGCGCGAGCGGGCTGGACTGGACCCTGATGTGCCCGCTCACCCTGGTGGGCGACATCCCGGCCAGCGCGGCCGGATCGACGGCATCGGCCGGATCGGTGCAGTGGCTCTACGAAGACCTGCCGGCCGGCAGCGGCGAGACCGGCTATGCCGACCTGGCGCGCGTGATGTGCGACCTGCTCGCCGAGCGCGCGTCGTACGGCAAGCGCGTGGGTATCGTGAGCTTCCGCGCAGGCACAGGCACAGGCACGAGCACGGGCACGGGCACGAGCAAGAAATCGAGCGCACCGTGAACCTGCTCGCCCTGCACGACGTGAGCAAGAGCTACGGCGCGGTGAAGGTCACCGACCGCATCACGCTCGCGGTGCAGCAGGGCGAGACGCTGGGCATCCTCGGCCCCAATGGCGCCGGCAAGACGACACTGTTCAATCTCATCAGCGGCGACACGAGCGTCGATGCCGGCCGCGTCGAATACGAGGGGCAGGACGTGACCCTGCTGCCGCCGCACCGGCGCTGCCGCGCCGGCATCGGGCGCAGCTACCAGGTGCCGCAGCCCTTCGGCCACATGACGGTCTTCGAGAACCTCGTCACCGCAGCCTGCTTCGGCGGCGGGCAGCGCGAGGCCGAGGCCTGGGAGACGGCGCTCGAGGTGCTGGAAAAGACCGGCCTCGTGCCGCATGCCAACCGGCCCGCGGGCGGCTTGACGCTGCTCGACCGCAAGCGGCTGGAGCTGGCGCGGGCGCTGGCCACACGGCCGAAGCTGCTGCTGCTCGACGAGATCGCCGGCGGCCTGACGGAGCACGAGGCGCGCGTTCTCGTCGACGAGCTGAAGCGCATCAAGGCGCTGGGCATGACGATGATCTGGATCGAGCATGTGGTGCACGCGCTGCTGGCCATCGCCGACCGGCTCTTCGTCATCAACTTCGGTTGCCTGCTGGCCGAAGGCGAACCGCGCGCGGTGATGGACGACCCCGAGGTGAAGCGGGTGTACATGGGCATGGAGGCCTGAGCCTGATGGCCGCAGCGCTCGTCGAGACCGCAGGCCTGACCGCCTTCTATGGCGACGCGCAGGCGCTCTTCGGCATCGACTTCAGGCTCGATGCCGGCGAGCTGGTGGCCATCATCGGCGCCAACGGCGCCGGCAAGAGCACGTTTCTCAAGTCGCTCACCGGGCTCGTCAAGGTGAAGAGCGAGGCCGTGCGCTTCGACGGCCGCCCCATCGGCGGCCTGCCGCCGGGGCAGATCGTGCGCCTGGGCCTGGCCATGGTGCCGGAAGGCCGGCGGCTGTTCCCGAGCCTCAACGTCGAGGAGAACCTGCGCATGGGCGCGCATGCCGGTCGCAAGGGGCCGTGGGACCTGCCGCGGCTGTACCGCATGTTCCCGATCCTCGAGGAGAAGAAGCGCATCCCGGGCACGGCGCTGTCGGGCGGGCAGCAGCAGATGGTGGCGATCGGCCGCGCGCTCATGAGCAACCCCACCGTGCTGCTGTGCGACGAGCTCTCGCTCGGGCTGGCGCCGATCGTGATCAAGGAGATCTACGACGCGATGCCGGCCATCACCGCCGAGGGCATGAGCGTCGTCATCGTCGAGCAGGACGTGAGCATGGCGCAGCGCGTGTCGCGGCGCGTCTACTGCTTCCAGGAAGGCCGCGTGGCGCTCGCCGGGGCAAGCGCGGCGCTCACGCGCGAGCAGATCAGCGCCGCGTATTTCGGCGTCTGAGAGGCTGAGAGTCTTTCGATCATGCCCGCTCATCACTCCAGAAGGCGCCCGCTCGTCGTTGCAAATGCTCGCCATAGCCCACGCTATGGCTCGCATTTGCGCCTAGATCGGACACCTTCTGGCGCGCTGCTCGGGCACGCTCGAAAAACTCTCAGCCTCTGAGCAGGCGAGCAGGCAAGCAGCACGACGGGACGACAGGGCACGAACGCACCATGCTCGAAACGCTGATCCAGGGGCTGCTGCTCGGTGGCCTGTACTGTCTCTTCGCGCTCGGCCTTTCGCTGATGTTCGGCGTCATGCGCCTGACCAACACCGCGCAGGGTGACTTCATCGTGCTCGCCGCCTTCGGCGCCATCACGCTGGCGGGTGTGCTGCCCGCGGCAGATTCCGCGCCCGTTGCCGGGCCCGCGCTGGTGGCGGTGCTGCTGCTGCCGGCCGCCTTCGCGGCAGGTTATGCGGTGCAGCGCCACGTGCTCAACGGCACGCTCGGCAAGGACCCGCTGCCCTCGCTGGTGGTGACCTTCGGCCTCTCGATCGTGATCCAGAACGCGCTGCTGGAGGTGTTCTCGGCCGATCCGCGCTCGCTCGAGTCGGGCGGGCTCAATACGCAAAGCCTGGCGCTCGGCGAAGGCCTGGCCATCGGTGTGCTGCCTCTGGTCATCTTCGCGGTGGCGGTGGCCTGCACGGGCGGCCTGCAGGTTCTCTTTGCGCGCAGCGCACTCGGCCGCAGCTTTCGCGCCGTCAGCGACGACCGCGAGATCGCCGAGCTGATGGGCCTGGACTCGAAGAAGGTCTACGCGCTCGCCACGGCCATCGCCTTCATGCCCATCGCGCTGGCCGGCCTGTTCCAGGGCCTGCGCACGACGGTGTCGCCCTCGGACGGGCCGCTCTTGCTGCTCTTCGCCTTCGAGGCGGTGATCATCGGCGGCATGGGCTCGTTCTGGGGCACCTTCGTCGGCGCGATGGTGCTGGGGCTCGCGCAGCAGGTCGGCTTCCGGCTCGACCCGGGCTGGGGCATCTGGATCGGGCACGGGGTCTTCCTCGCGGTGCTCGTGGTGCGGCCGCAGGGCCTGTTCCCGAAGACGCTGGGGTGACCGGCATGGCCGCAGCCCAGGTCATCCGCAGCACGCGCGCCAGCCGGGCGGCGCTGTGGGTCGGCCTCGCGCTCGTGGCGGTCGGCGCCAGCATGCCGCTGTGGGCCGAGTCGAGCTGGATGCGCGACTTCGTCGAGATCGCCTGCTACTTCATCTTCGCGATGATGTGGAACCTGCTCGCCGGTTATGGCGGCATGGTGTCGATCGGGCAGCAGGCCTTCTTCGGCTTCGGCGGCTACGTGATGCTGGTGCTGGGCAACTTCGCCGGCTTCAACCCCTTCGTCGCGATCCCGCTGGCGGCGCTCGCGACGGCGCTGGCCGCGCTGCCGGTGAGCTGGGTCGCCTTCCGGTTGCAGGGGGGCTATTTCGCCATCGGCACCTGGGTCATCGCGGAGGTCTTCCGGCTCGGCTTCGCCAACATGAGCTTCGTCGGCGGCGGTTCGGGCACCAGCCTCACGGCACTGCGCGGCATCAGCAAGGCCACGCGCGAGAGCACGACCTTCTGGATGGCGCTCGCCTGCGTGGTGGCCAGCATTGCGCTCGTCTACCTCTTCCTGCGCAGCAAGCAGGGGCTGGCGCTGCTGGCCATCCGCGACAACGAGGTGGCGGCCGAGAGCCAGGGCATCGGCGTGCGCAAGATGAAGCTCGCCGTGTATGTCGTGGCCGCCTTCGGCGCCGGCCTGGCCGGTGCGCTCTACTTCGTCGGCAACCTGCGCATCAGCCCGGACGCGGCCTTCAGCGTCAATTGGACGGCCTTCGCGATCTTCATGGTCGTCATCGGAGGCATCGGGCGCATCGAGGGGCCGCTGGTCGGCGCGCTGATCTTCTTCTCGCTGAACAAGCTCTTCAGCGACTTCGGCACCTGGTATCTGCTGGGCCTGGGGCTGATGGCGATCGTCGTGACCCTCTACTTCAAGCAGGGGCTGTGGGGCTATGCGCAGCAGCGCTGGGGCTGGAACCTGTTTCCCACGCAGCGTTGGCTCGTGGTGCCCGAAGGTCTGCGCGAAGAGCGGCCCGAAAGTCGGCCCGAAGGTCGGCCCGAAGGTCGGCCCGAAGGTCTGCCGGATGGGGCGCGATGACGATGTTCGTGGTCTGGGCCACCGACCGTGCCGGCGCCCTGCCGGCGCGGCAACGGGTGCGCGAGGCGCACCGTGCACGCCTGCGCGCGCCGCAGCCGCACGCGGTGCAGGTCCTGCTCGCCGGCCCCACGTTCGACGATGCGCAGCAGATGAATGGCACGATGCTGGTCGTGCAAGCCGACGACCGGGCCGTGGTGCAGGCTTTCATCGACGACGACCCGTATGTCGCTGCCGGCGTCTACGGCTTCGTCGAGATCCGACCCTGGCATTGCGGGCTCGGGTCGCTGGCACCCAGCCCCTGAGGCCTGCCTTGTCTCCTTCGATAGGATCGCTCCGATGATCGACAAGATATTTCCCACGCCCGCCGCGGCGCTGGCCGATGTGGCCGACGGTGCCACCGTGATGATCGGCGGCTTCGGCACCGCCGGCCTGCCCAACGAGCTGACCGAAGCGCTCATCGAGCAGGGCGCGAAGGACCTCACCATCGTCAACAACAACGCCGGCAACGGCGACCACGGCCTCGCGGCGCTGCTCGCCGCTGGGCGCGTGCGCAAGATCATCTGCAGCTTTCCGCGCCAGGCCGACAGCTGGCACTTCGACCGGCTCTATCGCGCGGGCAAGCTCGAGCTCGAGCTCGTGCCGCAGGGCAACCTCGCCGAGCGCATCCGCGCCGCCGGCGCCGGCATCGGCGGCTTCTTCACCGCCACCGGCTACGGCACCGAGCTCGCCAAGGGCAAGGAAGCGCGGCTCATCGATGGCCGCTGGATGGTGCTCGAGAGCCCGATCCACGCCGACCTCGCCCTCATCAAGGCCGAGCGCGGCGACCGCTGGGGCAACCTCACCTACCGCATGACGGCGCGCAACTTCGGCCCCATCATGGCCATGGCCGCGAAGGTGACGGTGGCCAGCGTGCACGAGGTCGTCGAACTCGGCGCGCTCGACCCCGAGGCGGTGGTGACGCCCGGCGTCTTCGTGCAGCGCGTGGTGAAGGTGGCGCGCGTGAAGACCGGCGCCGGCGGCTTTGCGGCCACGCCCGCGAAACCGGCGCAGGCGGCCTGAGGAGCGACCCCATGGGCAAATGGACGAAGGACCAGATGGCCGCCCTCGTGGCGCGCGACATCCACGACGGCGCCGTCGTCAACCTCGGCATCGGCCTGCCGACGCTGGTGGCCAACCACCTCGGCGCCGGCTCGAACACGCGCAAGGAAGTCATGCTGCACAGCGAGAACGGCGTGCTCGGCATGGGCCCGGCGCCGCGCGAAGGCGAGGAGGACTACGACCTCATCAACGCCGGCAAGCAGCCGGTGACGCTGGTGCCCGGCGGCTCGTTCTTCCACCATGCCGACAGCTTCGCGATGATGCGCGGCGGCCACCTCGACATCTGCGTGCTCGGCGCCTTCCAGGTGGCGGCCAACGGCGACCTCGCCAACTGGCACACCGGCGCGGCCGATGCCATCCCGGCCGTCGGCGGCGCGATGGACCTCGCCACCGGTGCCAAGGCCACGTGGGTGATGATGGAGCACACCACCAAGAGCGGCGAGCCCAAGCTCGTCGAGCGCTGCACCTACCCGCTGACGGGGCTCGCCTGCGTGCGGCGCGTCTACACCGAGCTGGCGGTGCTGGAGATCGGCGCCGAAGGCGTGCGCGTGCTCGAGATGGCCGAAGGGCTCGGCTTCGACGAGCTGCAGGCGAAGACGGGCGTGGCGTTGCGGCGCCAAAGCGAAGCCGCCGGTGCAATGTCGGTGTTGGGACGCGAGAAAGCTAATGGGCGGTCTTGAGTCGCGCTGCCAGGGGCTGGTGCGAGCGAGCAGGCCGTGTCCCACAGAGCAGGCGCCCAAGTGCATGCAGCGCTGTCTTCGACGTGTGCCAGCGCGCGCCGAGATCGAGCAGCGTGGCTGATCAAACTGCTCCGCAGGCCGATCTCCGGCCGGTCCGCTTGCGGTTCACGCGTGCGAAGCAACCTTCCGAAAGGCAGCTCGTCGCGCCGGCTGTCAAGGATCGATCGTCACTGGTCCCGGCGCGCGGACCCAATCAGCTGAGACGCAAGCAGGCCGCGGAGTGCCCGCGAAGACTGGGTTGACGACCCACCTATCACCGCTCGGGCCGCTCCCGGCGTTGGCTTGGTAGCTGATGATGTATATGCAGCTATCGTATGTCAGTGCGCGCACGACCTCCTGCGTCCCCTCGGACTGCGGCTCACGGAATACCCGCCACGCGCGAGACAGTCCGGGCAGAAGAGCTTCCGAACGCACGATCACCGGGCTTGTCGGCCGATGCAGGTTGAGGAGCGTGCCGTCGCACTGTACGGCGTACCAGGAGTGCACGTAGCAGACGTCCTGCAGGCCATCGAGGCGCAAGGCCGGTGCCGCACCAGGGTCGACGCTTACTGGCCCATGCCATACCTTGCCTAACAGATCGAGGACTAGCAGGCTGCCGGTGGCAACCGGGCTGGGCGCGTTGTAGGCCAAGTCGAGCGCGCCGCGCCCCCCGACCATCTTCGTGCGCACAGCAGCGAACGGTGTCATCAAGGCATAGCGACCTCTCGTGCCAGACGGCACGAAGCGGTTGATGTCGGCATAAAACGTGTGCAGCCGACGATCCGCGTCCACTAGCAAGAAGGCGTTGAGCGAGAGTTCGGCCAGCCCCTCGTAGCGTTGTCCAACGGGCAGCTTGCTTTCAATTTCATCACCACGAACCTCACCATTCGATGTGAGTGTCACGACCTTCTGCGCGTAGGCAGACGGAGCTGCCAGCACGTCCACCACCCTTGACTGTGCACCGAACGCCTGAATCCAATCCGGTGGTCCGGTCAACGGGTACTCCGCGCGGGCCGACAGAGTGTGTACCGATCCGTCGTCGGTGAATGCGACGATCTTCGTCGGAGACGTGGGGCTGGGCATCGGGCCGCGCAGCACCATGTCGACGACTCGGAAGTCAACGAAACGGACGTTTTCGGGCGAACGAATGGTCTTGCGATTGTTCGGCTCATCGCGCGGCCAAGTTTGGACCGTGATCCGCCCGTCACCTGCAAGGTCTACCGAGGCCTCCGTGAAGACGACGACACAGCAAGCAGCAGGATCTTGATCCTGGTGGTACTGTGGAATGGCGACATGCTTGACGATTTGATTTCCCGCCTCGCGCATCGCCACGCTACCCAACCGCTGCGCGTTCCCGGTTACGTTCGAGTTCACCTGGTTCGGCATCTGATCGACGAGATAGGTCGGTGTTGCACCAGCGAACGCCGATTGCCCATCGGCACCCACGTGGTCCAGCGCGCCGTCGCTGAGGTCACGTGCCAGTTGATCCGTCAGCGCCAGCGCGGGCGCCGGTGCGTCGGGGTCGTAGCGCCCCGCCGACTGCACCAGCCCCGCCAGCACCGCCGCGTAGATGCCGTTCGGGTTGAAACCGAGCACGTCCTGCTGTTGGTCAAGCGACTGCCCGATCACCACCGGCAGTCGGGTGATGTCATCGAGCCGGAAGTTCGGCCCTGCGTTGTCGTTATAGGCTTTCAGCGCTGCGGCGTTCGCCTTGTCGATCAGCGCCTCGTCGGCCCACGCCGCGCGTCCGGCAGTTGGTAGGCGGGTCTTGACTAGCTCGTCGAGATACGCGCAGGCGGCATTGGTCAGCGGCGTCACGCCGATGTTCCTGCTGCGCCCGGGCAGCACCGCGCACATGCTGCGCCCGGCGAACGACACGTTGATCTTGCGCGACTCGTCGTAGTAGGTCGCGTCGTCGCGCTCGCCGCGCAGCGTGATCCGCAGCGGCCCGCGGTAGTCGCAGGTCACCAGAGTCACCATGCCCTTGTCGTTGTCGGTGGTGGCCGTGCCCAGGAGGCTGCCGTCGGCACGCCGGACCTCCACCTTCGTGCGCAGGAACTGCCCGAGCGAGCCGCCCACGCCGGCACCCTCGCCGCCGCCGCCGGTGTCGCCTTCGGCCGTGCCGCCGTAGCTGTCGGCGCCGCCGAGGCCGCCGTTGGACGGCGGGCGGTACGCGGCCTGCACCAGCACATCGTCGAAGCGGCCGGTAAAGCCGCTGAGCACGCCGGCGCGGCAGACCTTCGGCACGAAGTACATCTCCAGGCCGGCGAGCGCCATCTCCTGCGCCGCCAACGTCATCGTCTTGCCGCCCTCGGCCAGCCCGGCCGCGATGGCGACGACGAGGTCGTCCATGCCGTTGCCCGGCACCGCCTCGAACGCCGTGCCGATGGGGTCGATGTCTTCGCTGGGCGAGTTGCCCAGCACCTTGGCGAGCTGCTCACGCACGAAGGCGCGCGCCGCAGCCAGCCTGTCGTCGGTGAGCACCCTCGTGAGCTCGGTGGAAGAGATCGCGCGGAGGACGTTGTTCGGCTCACCGCCGAGAAGGCGCGCGGTGATGAGGTGCGTCCACGGCGTGACGTTGGCCACGGTGCCGGTGCGCAGGAGCACGCCGGCCAGGCTCTCGCCATTCGTCCGGCCGCCCACCGTGCCGCCGCGAACGAAGACGACGCATGGCAGCTGCAATGACTTCTCCAGTTCCACGCGGTAGCGTCCGTCCGGGCCGGTGCTCGCCGAGCGCGTGCCGCTCGCGCAGCGCAGCTCCAGCGTGCCGCCGGCGATGGGCGCACCCACCGCCGCCGTACCCGAGAACTCGCCTTGCGTCGGGTCTTCGGGCGCGCCACCGCCACCCCCGCCGCCGCAGGAAGCAAGCGCCACCCAGGCCACCGCACACAGGGCAATGCTTGCGGGCCAGGACGGGCGGCGTGACAAGCTGACGCTCCGCATTGGGCGATTCATATTGGCCTCGTCTAGCGAACGAACACCACCGGGTCGCCATTCCACTGCGGGCTCACGCACTCGCTGCGCGTGCGGCTCGCTGTGTCGGGGGTCACCATCCAGCCGGCGGCGGCGGAGTAGCGGATTTCGTAACTGCAGCCGGTGTAGGAGATGGCACGCGTGACCTCGTCCCCTGTGGACTGCTCGCCGTTGAACACCCGCCAAGTCTGCGAAAGACCTGGAAAGAGAGGAGTCGCGATCTTGAAGGGCGGCAGGGTAGTGTCGTGCAACGAGTAGACGCTGCCGTCGCACCGCACGACATACCAGCGATGCACGTAGCAGGTGTCTTCGAGGCCGTCGATGCGCCGCGCCGTGCCGGCGTTGGACTCGAGGACGCTGGCCGGGCCGATCCAGACTTGCCCGCGCATCTCCAGCACCACCAGCGTGCCCTCTTCGGTCGAACCGGGAAAGATGTTGCCGCTGCCGCCAACCATCTTCGCCCGCAGCCCTCGAAACGGCGTCATCGCGGCAAACCGACCATTGCGACCGGCGGGGTCGTATCGGTCGCCACCCCCAATGAACGCGCTCAGGGTGCGGTCGGCATCAATCAGGTGGAAGCTGCTCCCGCCCAACTCGCCGATGGCCTCGAAGCGCACTCCGCTCGGCAGCTTGGTTTCCACCTCCTCGCCGCTGACGCGACCGTCCGACGTGAGGCGGATGTACTCGGCGTACCCCTGGTGGCGCGGGGCGGCGGTGACGTCGACGACCTTGCCCTGAGCACCCGTGGTCGGTGTCCATGCGAAGTCGAGGCCGCTGAGTGTGTAGACCTCGCCCTTGTCGGAGAACGCGATGACGTTGGCGGGTGTCGAGGTCACGCGCAGCGCATCGGTCGGCGGAATGAACCTGAAGTCGACGACGCGCACGCCGGCGGGCGTGACGAGGTCCGGATAGTCGACCCGCGGCGCATAGCCGGTGACGGCGTTGCGCACGATCTTGACCACGACCACGCCGTCGCCGCGCAGCGTCGCGGTGGCGGAATATTGGACCGGGTAGAAGGGGTCGCGGTGGTTGTCGCGGTGCCAGTTCGGCATGAAGATGCTCTTCACCACCGCCGTCCCCGTGCTCCGCAGCGCCGCATCCCCCAGCCGCAACGCATTGCCGCTCGTGTCCGAAAACGTCTGCATCGGCATCTGGTCGACCAGATACGAAGGCGTGCCGCCGGCGAACGCCGACCCGCCGGCCGCGGTGCTGTGATCCAGCGTGCCGTCGGTCAGGTCGCGCGCGATCTGGTCGGTGAACGCCAGTGCCGGCGAGGGCGCGTCCGGGTCGTAGCGCCCGGCCGACTGCACGAGCCCCGCCAGCACCGCGGCGTAGATGCCGTTCTGGTTGAAGCCGAGCACGTCCTGCTGCTGGTCCAGCGAGGACCCGATCACCACCGGCAGCCGCGTGATGTCGTCGAGCCGGAAGTTCGGGCCCGCGTGGTCGTTGTAGGCCTTCAGCGCCGCCGCGTTGGCCTGCTCGATCAGCGCCTCGTCGGCCCACGGCGCACGCTCGGGCGTTGCCGCACGGCTCTTCACGAGTTCGTCGAGGTAGGCGCAGGCCGCGTTGGTGAGCGGCGTCACGCCGACGTTCTTGGTGCGGCCCGGCAGCACCGCGCACATGCTGCGCCCCGAGAACGAGACGTTGAGCTTGCGCGACTCGTCGTAGTAGGCCGCATCGTCGCGCTCGCCGCGCAGCGTGATGCGCAGCGGGCCGCGGTAGTCGCAGGTGACCAGCGTCACCATGCCCTTGTCGTTGTCGGTGGTGGCGGTGCCGAGCAGGCTGCCGTCGGCGCGCCGCACCTCCACCTTCGTGCGCAGGAACTGCCCGAGCGAGCCGCCGACGCCGGCGCCTTCGCCACCGCCGCCGCTGTCGCCCTCGGCCGTGCCGCCGTAGCTCTCGGTGCCACCGAGCGCGCCGCTGGGCGGCGGCCGATAGGGCGTCTGCACCAGCACGTCGTTGAAGCTGCCGGTGAAGCCGGTCAGCACGCCGGCGCGGCAGCTCTTGGGCACGAAGTACATCTCGAGCCCGTTCAAGGCGATCTCCTGCGCCGCCAGGCCCAGGCTCTTGCCGCCATCGGCCAGGCCGCGGTGGATGGCGCTGACGAGGTCGTCCATGCCGTTGCCCGGCACGGCCTCGAAGGCGGTGCCGATGGGGTCGATGTCGGCCGACGGCGAGTTGCCGAGCACCTTGGCCAGCTGCTCGCGCACGAAGGCACGCGCCGCGGCCACCTTGTCGTCGGCCAGCAGGCGCGCCAGCTCGCTCGCCGGCAGGGTGCGGACGGCGTTGTTCGGCTCGCCGCCGAGCAGCCGCGCGGCGATGAGATGCGTCCACGGCGTCACGTTGGCCACGCCGCCCAGGCGCAGCAGCACGCCGGCCATGCTCTCGCGGTTGGGTTGGCCGCCCACCGTGCCGTCGCGAACGAGCATCACGCACGGCAGCTGCAGCGCCTTCTCCAGCTCGACGCGATAGCGGCCGTCGGGCCCCGTGCTGGCGGTGCGCGTGCCGCTCGTGCAGCGCAGCTCGAGCGTGCCGTTGGCCACCGGGCTGCCGATGGCCGCCGTGCCGGAGAATTCGCCTTGCGTCAGGTCGTCAGGGGGGGCGTCGCTACCACCGCCGCCACCGCAAGCGGCCCCCAGCAGAGGCACCAGCAGCACGACGCAGCCACGGCGGACGTACCAGCCGATGCGCCAAGGTTCGATGGACCATCCACGCATGATGCGTTCCCTCCAATAGACCTTCTCGCGCCGCCGGCAGCGGCGGCTCCTCGGCCCCACGATTGTGTGAGCCCGCGTTCAGCGTACGGGATGCCCTGCCGCAACAGGACAACGCCGGAAGCCGTCGCGTCTCCCCTGTCGGGGGGATCGATGCCGGCTCGCTCATGGGGCGAATCACGGCAGCTCGATGAGCCGGAAGTCGGGCATGCCCGGCGGAATGAGGCTCACCGGGTTCTGCGCCGCCTTCGTCATCGCGGCCACCTGCGAGGCGACGTAGTAGTCGAGGCCCTTCACCGTGATCTCGCCGCGCTTGAGCAGGTCGGCGCGGCCGCGCAGGCCCTCGACCACGGCCTTGGTGAAGATGCCGTTGCCGAGCGAGCGCACCTCGAGCGATTCCTCGCTGCGCGCGCTGGAGGCGAGCACGATGACGCCGTTCTCGGGCGCGCGCAGCTCGTCGGCCAGGCGGGCATGGTCGCGGCTCAGCGCCGCCGCCCGGGTGGTGGTGACGCTGCCCGCATGGCAGGTGTCGGCGAAGAGCACGATGCGGCCGCGGATGGCCGCCAGCGCGTCGCGCAGCTCGGCCTCGGAGATGGCCGTCTGCGCCAGGCGCGCGATGTCGCCTTCGTGCGTGATGAAGTGGTAGCGGCCCTCGTCGTCGTGCGCGCCGTGGCCGGCCAGGAAGACGATGACCACGTCGTCGCTGCCGGCCTCGGTGGCGAGCCATTCCAGGTTGCGCAGGACGGCGGGGCGCGTCGCCTGGCGGTCGACCATCAGGCGCGTGGTCACCGCGCCATAGCGCTTGCCGCCGAGCGCGGCCAGCGTGGCCTCGAAGTCCGTCGCGTCCTTGGCCGCCAGCCCCAGGTTCAGGCTGGCCTCGGCGTACTCGCTCACGCCGACGGCGAGCACCAGCAGCCGCGGCCTGGCGCCGGGCGGTGGCGGCGCGGCGTCGACCTGCACGTCGAAGTCCAGCGGCGCCGAGGTGCCGTGCGCATCGCGCGCGATGAGCTGCACGAGGTGCCGTCCGGCCGGGAGCGCGACCTCGGCGCGGCCGGGCGCCTCGCCGTCCAGCCGTGCCGGCATCTCGACGCGCGCCGACAGCCACGGCCGGCCGTTCAGGCGCACGCTCACGCGTGCCTCGCCCGTCTCGGCGCCGCGCAGCGCAAAGGGCAGCGCCACCGGGCCGCCCGTCGACTTCGCCTTCCTCTCGGCGCGCGCCACCAGCTGGGGCGGCAGCAGGAGCGCTGCCGCTTCCGGCGCCGGCGCGGCCGCGGCGCGCGGCGCTTGCGCGATGCCGAGCGCCACGTCCACCAGGTCGGGCCGGCGGAAGGTGGTGCGAAAGCGCGCCAGCAGGTGATGCTCGACACGCGCGCTGCCCGGCGCACGCACCAGCCAGCCGGCGAGCGAATCACCGCCGGCGCTGGCGTCGAAGTAGCCCTCGGGCGTCCACGCCACCCACTGGCCCGTGGGCAGCGCGAGCACGGCCAGGAGCTGCTCGCCGCTGGCGGCATGCCACCAGCGCACCGTGCCGTCGCTCAGCGCGGTGATGACGCGTTCGCCGATCCCCTCGCCCGCGCCTGCCCCGGCATTGGCGAAGACCACCGCGTTGACCTCCGCGCCGGGCGCGCGGCGCCAGAGCACCTGCCCCGACGCATCCACGCGCTGCAGCGCGCGCGAGGTGCCGACGAACGCATCGGAACTGCCGGGCACGAAGGTCGCGGCGCGTGCCGTCTCGCCCGGCTCGAGCCGGATCTCGCGGCCGCCGAGCCGGTAGAAGCCGGAGAAGAAGCCGCGCGCGTCGGCCACCTGCACCTCGGCGCTGAAGGCGCCGCCTACGCGCATGCGCGCGCCGCGGCCCACGCCGGTCTCGACGCGGGCGAGCCGCCGGCGCCGCAGGTCGAACTGCAGGCGCTCGCCACTGCCGAGTTGCCAGGAGACGAGCGTGCCGTCCGGGCCCGTGAGCAGGGACGAGGTCGCTTGCGCGCCGGCCAGCGCGCTCTTCTGATGCGGCGCCACCGTCTGGCCGTCGAGCACGCCCCAGCTGCCGTCGAAGGACGCGAAGGCCACGCGGCCCGCGCCGCCCGCTTGGCCCGCGCTGCCCAGTTGGCCCACTTGGCCCCCAGCGTCGGACGGCAGCGGCACGAGATCGAGGATGGAATCACTCGCCACCGGCGTGCCGGCGAGCGGCGCGCCGGTGTCGGCGTCGAAGCGCCACAGCAGGTAGTCGCGGCCGCGCGCCTTGCGCCCGCCCACCCACACCGTCGGCGCATCCGGTGACCAGGCCACCGTCATGAGCTGCCCGGCATCGAGGCCGCGCTCCTGCGGCTCGAGCGTGCGCAGGACCCGCCCGGCCGTCAGCTCGACGATCGCCGGCGCCTGCGCCGAGAGGTGGCCGACGACGGCGCGGCTGCCGTCGGGCGAGTGGCTCACGCTCACCGGGAACGGCCCCGGGCTGGCCAGCACGCGCGGTGCGCCGAGGCCCGCCGCGCCGAGCGGGAAGACGAGCAGGCGGCCGGACATGTCGGTGGCCAGCACTTGCAAGCGATCCTGCGAGCGATCCTGCGAGCGATCCAGCGAGCGGTGCACCGAGAGCCCGAAGACGTCGCCTTCGGTCGCGAAGTGACCGGCGGCGTGCCCCTTCGCATCGAAGGCGTGCACGCCGCGCTCGGGCCCCGCGGCGGCGGCGAGCAGCCAGCGGCCGTCGGGCGACCAGGCGAGGCGCTTGACCTCGCAGCGGCAGAGGCGGAACGAGGCCGTCCACTGGCCGCTGGCGAGCGCGAAGACATGCGCCGTGGCCTCGGTTGCCGCGCCGGGCAGCGGCGCCAGGCCCGTGCCCGCCACGACCACCTCGGCGCGCTGCGGATGTATCGCGGCGCCGTAGAGGCGACCTTGCTCGCCGGGGCCTGCCGGCACGCGCAGCGTGTGCACGGCCTCGCCCGTGCCGAGGCGCCACACGCGCGCCGACTTGTCGTCCGAGGCGCTGACCACCCAGTCGCGCGCCACGTCGACGGCCAACCGGCGCACCGCGGCGCCGTGGCTGCCGACATCGATCTGCAACTGCGCCTCGACCGTGGCGCGGCCGCCCTCGGCGGCGACCAGGGCCTGGCGTGCCGGGCCCGCGCCCACCGCTTGCGGCAACGCCTCGACGCAGAGCAGCGCCAGCGGCACCAGCACCATCAGCGGCACCGGTGACATCAGCGCGGCCCGAACTCGGGTAGCCCCCATGTTCTTCTCCCGCTGCGCCCGGGCGCACTGGCCTCGCCAGCCCCCCGGCGCGTGGATCTTCTTGTCGGCCGACAGTACCGCGAAACCCGCCCGCCCGGGCGCGGGGTTTCCTGCGCATGCCCCTCGTCCGAGGGTCGTCGGCGGGGCGACTCTTGAACTCCGCTGCCCGATGCGACTCCCAACACCTGTTGCCGACCCGGCCGCACGGGAGTCCCACGGGAGAAGTGCGATGCAGTCACGTCAAGGGTGGTGCGCAGCGGTGTTCGCGGGCCTTGCGGGCCTTGCTTGCGCGGGAGCGGGTCATGCCCAGCAGGCGTGGCCTGCACAGCCGGTGCAGCCTGCCGTCGAACAGGAGATGCCCAGTTGCGTGAGCGGCAGCCCGCCGCTGCGCGTGCCGGCAGCCGCCGAGCGGGCGACCCTCGACGCCGCGGACCGCAACCGCTTCGAGGAGGCCGCGCAGTCGCGCTATCCGATGTACCGGCGCGGCGGCCTGGTGCCCGCGCACGTGCTGCTGCTTCGCCGCGGTGGGCGTTGGCAGTACGTGACGCTCTGGCGCTCGGGGACCTCGGGGCTGTGCTTCTCGGCGGTGTTCGCGGCCGAACGCTTCGACTTCACGCCGGGCTGGCTCGCCAAGTACCAGCCGCGCGCGGCCGATCCGGTCGATTGAGCACGAAGAGAGCGAAGGAGCGCGCGCCCATGCTCGAAGCCCAGAAGCGCGAGTCGATCTACCAGCCGCTGCAGCCCGGCCTGAAGTTTCCGGAGAAGCCGAGCTTCGCCACGCCCGCCGAAGAGCGCCGCCACCGGCAGCAGCACCTGGTGGCGGCGTGCCGCGCCTTTGCGGTGCACGGGCTGGACTATGGCTTCGCGGGCCACCTGACCGTCCGCGACCCCGAGCGGCCCGAACTCTACTGGACCAACCCGATGGCCGTGCACTTCGCGCAGGTCAAGCTGTCCAACCTCGTCCTCGCCGACCACAAGGGCCGCGTCGTGCAGGGCGAATACGCCATCAACCGCGCCGGCTTCGTGCTGCACGCCGCGGTGCACGAGGCGCACCCCGACATCGTCGCCATGTGCCACGCGCACACGGTCTATGGCGTGACCTATGCGGCGCTGGGCAAGCCGTTGCCGCCGATCACGCAGGATGCCTGCGCCTTCTTCGAGGACCACGTCGTCATCGCCGACGAAGCCGGCAAGGTCGCCGTCGAAGAGGAGGCCGGCCACCACTTCGCCGCCGCGTTCAAGGGCGTGAAGGCGGCCATCCACCAGAACCACGGCCTCGTCACCGCCAGCCGCCACAGCATCGAGGCGGCGGCGTTCTGGTTCATCGCGCTCGAGCGCCGCTGCCGGCAGCAGCTGATGATCCAGGCCACTGGCGTGGAGCCCTTGCTGGTGCCGCCCGACAAGGCCCGCTACAGCCGCGAGCACGTGGGCAGCGAGTACATCGGCTGGCTGCACTTCCAGCCGATCTACCGGTACCTGGTGCAGACGCAGGGCGACATGTTCGATTGACGCACCCGGGAGCAACGCGATGTCGATCGAACTGAACCACACCATCGTGCACGCCCGCGACCCGCACGCCTCGGCGACGTTCCTCAGCGAGATGCTGGGTCGTCCGGCCCCGGTCCGCTTCGGCCCGGTCTGGGACGTCGAGCTCGACAACCGCGTGACGCTGGCCCATATCCGCGCCGACGAGCACCTGACCATCGAGCACTACGCCTTCCTCGTGAGCGAGGAAGAGTTCGACCGCATCTTCGAACGCATCAAGGCACGGGCACCGCCGTACTGGGCCGACCCGGCGCATCAGCAGCCGGGCCGCATCAACCACCACGACGGTGGGCGCGGCGTGTACTGGAACGACTCGGACGGCCACTACCTCGAGATCATCACGCGGCCCTATGGCAGCGGTGGGTGAGAGCAAGATCAATGGCGCGCAGTCGCCCGGTACGACTTCGCCAACGGTTTGCCGATCGTCTACTCCGCAGCGATTGCTGAAGCGCATGTCGGCATTGAGCATCCTTTCCCGCCTGCGGCCTGGGCTCGGCCACGGCAGCACCCGCTTCACGATCGGCCCGTTGCCCAGGCGCGCGAAACCCACCTCTCACTCCGTTGGCACGCGGGCCTTGCCCGGCCCCGAGCTGAGGCCAGGGCATACACCGCGCTCACGCGCACCACCACTGCCATGGCGCGCGACGACCGAACCGACGGTCTTGCCGTCAGCAATCAGGAGTGCAAGGTGGCCCGACTGTGCCGGCCGGCGCCGCAACTATTGCGGCGTGCGGCGTCAGCATGCAGATCGGGCTGTCGGCGAAGCGGATCTGGTAGCTGCGTCCGGCTGTCACCACGGTGCAAACCCTGCCGACGCGACCGGGATCGTCGGCACCGACCACGATGTCGCCAACTGCGAACGCAGTTGCAGCGGCCATCGCGGTCGGCAAGCGAGACGTGTCGCGGACGGCCCGCTTGCGCGCCGGTCCCCGGGTTCCCTTCGCGGCCGCCTTCTTTGCCGGCATGGTGTCTTCCTTCCCTCGCTGGGTCGCGACGCTTCGCTTACTGCAGGTCTTGCAGGCGCAACAACGGGCCCAATGCGTCGAATGCGCTGTCGATGCTTCGGTGCACGGTGACGCGACCAGCGTCGGCCGGTCCTGTTCCCTGCAGCTCGCTCTCCAGCGCAGGCAGCACGCCGAGCAGCGAGCGGGCAAGGGCGCGCATCGCGTCCCTTTGGGCGTTGACCTGTGCTTGACGTCTCGCCAGTGCCATGTGTCCCCCCGCCAAGTCGGTCGAGGCCTTCGTGAGCGCGTCGCCGCCCGATTGCGTGCCCGTGCTCGCAATCGTCACGGGGACACCGGACATCTGCGCACCCAGCAGCACGGCTTGCGTCATGACCTTGGAGGCGACCTGGGCGACCTTGGACGCGTCGAAGAGCAGGCCCTTGACCGAGAAGTCGGCGGTCGAGTTGAGCCGGATGACGAGATCGACGTTTCCGAACGTGCCGCTCCCATATGCGCGATTGAAATCCTGCTTCCAGTACTCGGGCGGGGCGCTTGCCACGACATACGCAAACTCGCTGGCCGCAAGGCTGCCGTCGCGAATCGGGCTGCGCTGGGCTTCGGCCACTGCAGCGCTCGCTCGCTGCTGGACTGCCGCAACGGAAGGCGCGATCGCGGTGGTGGCCGCCGACAAAGTTCGCGTCGCCGCGCCTGCCGAGGCGGCCTCGACCGCGCCCGGCGGCGCAGCAGCTGCAGCCGCAATGGCGGCACTTCCCGCCCGCTCTTTTGTGTCCTGGGCAACGAGGTTGCGGAAGTTGCGCTCGATCTCGCGAACGTCCTTGATCTGGTTGCCCTGGTTCCGATGCGACTCGGCGAGGAAATCGGCGACCTTGCCGGCCACGCTAGCAGGCATCGCGCCGCTGCCGCGATAGCCCTCCTTCGCGGCAAGGTCGCGCACCTCCTGCGCCAGGGTTTCGAGCTTGGTGCCGGCCCGGCTCGCTTCGTTGCGCCAAGAGCCGGCGGCTGATACGGCGGTTTCCAGGTCCGCGGCCGACTTCTCGATCGACCGGCGGGGCTCGGGGGCCAATTTCGTCGCCGCCGCGCGAATCTCGCCCGCCAGTGCAGTGCATTCGCGCGCATAGGCATCGAACAGTCGATCGACTCGTGCCGCAAAGGCGCCTGGCGGCGTCGCGACGATCTCGCGGAAGACCTTGCGCGACGCTTCGTCGGCCATCTCGGTCTTCACCCGCTCGGGGTTGAGCACGTCGACCGAGACGTTGAGCGTGCCGCAACCGTGCAGGAGCGGCAGCACAAGCGTGGCCAGACGGGCCAAGGCGCGGATCGCCCGGTTCATGGCTGCGCTCCGGCGCGCGCGCTCTCAAGCACGAACCACATCCGCGCGCCCTCGGTCCCGGTGAACTCGGCTCCGTCATACCCCAGGCCGCGGGCGAGCGCCGTCAGCGCTCGCAGGTAGCTGCGAGCGGCCTCGCGCCCGCTGCCGGCCGCGCTGGCCGCTGCGGCCTGGGCCTGCACCTGCGATACCAAGGCTGACGCGCGTGCCTTGTCCACGGCGAGGGTGGCATCGCTCTTGTCCTTGGCGAGGACGCGGTCGCGGTTCAGCATACGGGTGACCGCATCGGCGACCGCCTGAGACTCGGCGAAACTTCCGATTGTGCTGGCCACCGCGTCGGCATTCGTGCTCATGATCATCACGAAGGCTGCATCGTCCTGGGTCGGGCTCAGGGGCTGGAGCTTCGTGCCGCCGGAACCGGGAAGCACCATTGCATCGTCGAAGAGGCGTTGGTTCGCCGGCGCCTTGATCTCGTTGAAGAACAGCGAGAGCGCCCGCTCGTCGAAGTAGCCGGTGAGGTAGCGCGTGTTGCTGAAATAGGTGTGGCCGTCGACCGTCAGGCGGTAGAACTGCACCGGCTCGCGCATGCCCTCGGGGTTGTCACGGAAGGCGGCGAAGTAGTGCCGCTCGTGCACGATCGCCGAGCAACCGCTGACGGCCGCCGCGGCCAGTGCAAAAAGCATCCGCACGTTGCGGCCGACCCCACTTGTCATGCGGCGCGGGCTTGTGCCTCGGAACAGTGCTGTTGTAACCACGCTCCGCGCCTCCCAGGTGTTGCGGCGCATTGGATGCCCCGAGGCGAACCCATGCATCCCTACGAAGGAGGATGCGGATTGCCGCGCGCGCTGCGGCCGTCGATCGCGTTCAGCGGCGCGCTGCTCAATCGAACAGATCGGCCAGCCGCTTCTTCATCTCATCGGCCACGTGCAACGCCACGGCCTGGATGGTTGAAGTGGGGTTGACTCCGCCGCCGGTGACGAAGACGCTGCCGTCGACGATGAAGAGGTTCTTCACGTCGTGGCAGCGGCCCCACTCGTTGACCACCGATCGCTCGGGGTCGCGCCCCATGCGCGCCGTGCCGAGCAGGTGCCAGCCGGTCTGGCGCAGCGGCGCCTCGGCGCGCCAGCTGGTGGCGCCGGCGGCCTGCAGTGCCTGCACCGCGCTCTGCACGCCGTGCTCGAGCATGCGGCGGCTGTTCTCGCCCAGGCGGTAGGTGATCTTCGGTGCCGGGATGCCGTGCGAGTCCGTCAGCGTCGGGTCGAGCGTGACGCGGTTGCACTCCTCGGGCAGGTCTTCGCAGCACACGCCGATGCCGATCATGTTGCCGAAGTGGCGCCGCAACTCGAGGTGATGGTCCGCACCCCAGGGCAGCGCGCCGTGGCCGAGCAGGTAGCGCGCCGTGCTCACCGGCCCGTGGCTGCGCGTGACCTGCAGGTTGTAGCCGCGCGCGAAGCCGCGGCTGGCGTCGGTCTCGTAGAACTGCTGGCTCCACAGCGCGCAGCTGCTCGGGCCCAGGTGCGCTTTCAGGTCGCCCGCGAAGACGCCGCGCACCATGCCCCACGGGTGCAGCATCAGGTTCTTGCCGACGAGGCCGCTGCGGTTGGCCAGGCCTTCGGGGAAACGCGCCGACTTCGAGTTGAGCAGCAGCCGTGCCGTGCCCACGCCGTTGCAGGCGAGGATGACCACGTGCGCGCGCTGCACGCGCAGGTCGCCGTGCTCGTCGAAGTACGCGACCCCCGTGGCCATGTCGTTGTCGTCGACCAGCACCTCGCGCACGCGGCAGTGCGTGCGCAGCTCGACGCCGGCGCGCAGCGCCACCGGCCAGTAGGTGACGTCGGTGCTGCTCTTGGCGCCCTTGGCGCAGCCGGTCATGCACGGGCCGAGGTTGGCGCAGGCGGCGCGGCCTTCGTAGTCGCGCGTGGCGATGGCGGTGTCCGAGGGCCACCAGTGCCAGCCGAGCGCGTTGAAGGCCGCGGCCATCGTCTGCCCGGCGCTGCCCATCGGCACCGGCGGCAGCGGCGGCTCGTGCGCCGGATAGGCCGGGTCGCCGGCAAGCCCGGCCACGCCCATCATGCGGTCGTTGAGCGCGAAGAAGGGTTCCAGCGTCGCGTAGTCGATCGGCCAGTCTTCGCCGACACCGTCGAGCGTGCGCGTGCGGAAGTCCGAGGGGTGCAGGCGCGGGAAGTGCGCCGCGTACATCACCGTCGAGCCGCCGACTCCGTTGAAGTTGACCACCGAGATCGGCGAATCGCTGTCGTCGATCGGATAGTCCTCGGGGCGCTGGCGGATGTTGGGGTTGGGCGAGTACTCGCGCACGGCGAGCTGCTCCCAGTCGCGGCGCGTGCTCGGGTATTCGTCGGGCCGCATCCAGCCGCCCTGCTCCAGGCAGACGATGCGCATGCGCGACTCGGCCAGACTCCAGGCCACCGCGGCACCGGCGGCACCGGCGCCGACGATGAGCACGTCGACGACCGGATCGGATGCGCCGGAAGAGGCGGGTTGCGAACTCACGCCGCGCTCAATCACTCACGATCACGCATCGGTGCCGCGCCACAGCCGCCCGCGCGCACGCACGGGCTCGAGCAGCGAGGCGAAGTCCCCCGCCTCGACCTCGAAGCCCAGCGGGTACGGCGGCCGCGGCTCCAGGCCGAGCGAGCGCATGACGCGGTCGTCGCGGTAGTAGCAGGCGACCACGTGGCCCGCGAAGGCGGCGGCCAGCGCCGGCTCGTGCTCGCGCAGCCAGCGGCCCGCGGCCTCGCGCTGCGCGGCATCGTGATCGGCGAGCGGGCCACCGGCCGCGGCGTCGAGCTTCTCGAGCGCCAGCACCACCGCCGGCCGGTCGCGGCCCATCGTCCGCTCGATGTCGGCGGCGATCGTTGGATCGTCGGCGCCGGGGAGGCCACCGAAGTCTGCGCTGGGCGGGACCACCAGCGCGGCGGCGGCGTGCAGGGTGCGGCGCTGGGCGGCGGTGAGGGGCGGGGTGGGCTCTGCCTCGCGCGGTGGCCCGGATGCGGCGATGGGGATGGAGCGGCTACTCACGGCGGCGATTGGAGCACGTGGCAAGCCAAGTGGCGTGCACCGCCCTGAGTGTCGGCAAGGTGAAGGTCCACGGACTGCGAGCGCTTGAGCCCGTGGAGCCGGCAGCGGCCAGAGACAGTCCGTCGACGGCCAACCTGGTTCGCCAACTCCATTCGTACGCCATTGGCGTATAGAATGCTCCGGTGGAATTCATCGAGACGCCCACGTTCACGCGCCAGGTGATCGAGCTGCTGAGCGATGAGGAGTACCGCCGGCTTCAAAACACGCTGGTCGAAGATCCCGAGTGCGGGGATTTGATCAAGGGCGGAGGCGGCATCCGGAAGATTCGACACGCAGCACAAGGGCGGGGCAAGAGCGGCGGCGTGCGGGCCATCTACTACTGGATCAAGGACAGGCACCAGATCTACATGCTTGTCGTCTACCCGAAGTCCAAGAAGGACGACCTGAGCGCCAGCGAGACGGCCATCTTGCGCGAGCTGGTCAAGGAGCTGTGAGCATGGACAAGACGTTGTTCGAAGAACTCGTGGGCAGCCTCAAAGAGGCCAAGGCCATTGCCAAGGGGCGAGCCAAACCATCGCGACGGTTTGAGTTGTCGGCGCCGGATGCCAAGGCAGTCCGCGAGCAGACCGGCCTGTCGCAAGGCGACTTTGCCAAACTCATGCGGGTGAGCGTGAAGACGCTGCAGAACTGGGAGCAGCGCCGGCGGACCCCCACCGGCCCTGCGGCGGCATTGCTCAAGATCGTGGCCACGGCCCCAGAGGTGGCGCTGAAGTCGTTGCACGGCTGAGGCGCTAACCCGTCACGCTCACGACCCTCAGGAATCACGGGCGAACGCCAACGCCGACGCCGACGCGGGGCGGCCGGCGGACGGCACACGCATGCGACCATCCCCGCGTGACCGGCCCGTCCACCCACCCCCGCGCGGCATGCCTGCGCTGCCTGCGCCCGCAGGCGACCTGCCTGTGCGCGCTGGCGCGGCCGACCGCTCATCGCACTGAGGTGCTGGTGCTGCAGCACCCGCAGGAACAGCGCCAGGCGAAGAACAGCGTGGCGCTGCTGCGCCTGTCTCTGGCGCAATGCGAGGTGTGCGTCGGCGAGCGCTTCGCACCCGAGGCACTGCAGGCCCTGCTGCAGCGCCCCGGGCGGCACACGCGCCTGCTCTACCCCAACGTGCCTGCCGCACCCGCGCCGCCGGCCCCGGGCCACCCTGCGGGCGCGCCCCTGCGGCTGGTGGTGATCGACGCGACGTGGCGCAAGAGCCTGCGCATGCTTCTCGAGCACCCGGCCCTGGCCGCGCTGCCGCGGCTCTCGCTGGACGCGCCGGCGCCCACCCGCTACCGCGCCATCCGCGCGGCGCGGCGCGCCGACCAGGTCTCGACGCTGGAAGCCACCGTGCAGGCGCTGGCGATGCTGGAGGGGCCGGCGTTCGACGCGGCGCCACTGCTCGATGCCTTCGGGCGCTTCGTTGATGGCGTGGCGGCTCGATGGAACACATGAAGACCGGGCTCAGGTCGAGCAGAATATCCTAGCGTTGATACTGCACAATCTCATAGCTATGGTTCATCGCCATTTCCTGGCGACGGCAAGATCATGGCTGCCGAAACACCCTCTCAGCGGCGGCTGGCCAACGCGCTTGTCTCGTTGAAGCGCCTGCAGGACCGTGGGCGAATCGTCCTGCGCACGAACGAGCTGCGCAGGGACGACCGCGAGGCCTTGGTCGACGCCGGCTTCTTGAAATCGGTCATCAAGGGCTGGTACATGTCTTCCCGGCCTGGCGAATTTGGCGAAGGACGCGAAGGCGAGACGACGGCCTGGTACGCCAGCGCGAATGCCTTCATCGCCCGCTACTGCGAGGAAAGATTCGGCAGCGACTGGTGTGTCGGTGCCGATCACTCGATCCGCATGCACGCAGGGAACACCTCGTTGCCCACGCAGGTGGTTGTGAACGCGCCGGCCGGCGGGAACTCGGTCGTCAAGCTGCCAGCCGGACACACCCTCCTCGACTACAGGGCGAAGGACTTCCCGGCCGCTGGCCACCGCACCACTGTTGGCGGATTGCGCGCCATGACGCTCGAACACGCGCTGGTGCGCGTGTCGGAGGCCTTCTATCGGACGTACGCGCGTGACGCACAGATCGCGCTGCTGGGCCTGAAGGACGGCAGCGCCCTGGCGCGACAACTGCTCGACGGCAGCCACAGCGTCGTCGCCGGCCGATTGGCCGGTGCCCTGCGAGCCTGCGGCCAGGACGAGATCGCCAACGACATCCTGTCCACCATGAGGAGCGTCGGCCATACGGTGACCGAAACCAACCCCTTCTCGGACCCACCGCCTGCGCTGAAGATGCTCCGCGGTGAGTCTGCCTATGTCAAACGCATCCGGCTGATGTGGGGTTCGATGCGCGGCGATGTCATCGCCGCCTTCCCGCCGGCGCCGGGCCTGCCCGCTGCGCCGGCCGGCTACATGGCAGCGGTCAAGGACGCGTACGCGCGCGACGCCTACCATTCCCTGTCCATCGAGGGCTATCGCGTGACGAACGAACTCATCGCGCGCGTCGCCGAGGGTGGCTGGAACCCGGAGAAGAACGAAGCCGACGAGCAAACGCGCGACGCCATGGCCGCGCGCGGCTACTACCAGGCACGCATCGAAGTGGAGGCCTCCATCGGCAGGATTCTGGCCGGCTCGAACGCAGGGATCGTTGCGTCGCGAGATCACAGAACCTGGTACCGCGAGCTTTTCGCGCCCAGCGTGACCGCTGGGCTCTTGAAGCCCCAGGACCTGGCTGGATACCGCGCGCACCAGGTCTACATACGGAACGCGGCGCATGTGCCGCCGCCGGCCGAAGCCGTGCGCGACATGATGCCGGCCTTGTTCGACCTGCTGGAGTCCGAGCCGCAGGCCTGCGTGCGGGCCGTTCTGGGGCACTTCGTGTTCGTGTTCACGCACCCCTATCCCGACGGCAACGGCCGGATGGGCAGGTTCCTGATGAACGCCATGATGGCCTCGGGCGGCTATCCGTGGACGGTGATTGAGCTGGAGCGCCGCAGCGAGTACATGGCCGCACTGGACGAGGCAAGCTCGCGCGAGAACATCGTGCCCTTTGCGGACTTCGTCGCCTCCAGCATGCGGCGTGAGGTCGACCTCACGAGGGCAAAGCTGCATCCTGCCAAGAGGGCGCGCGTCAGCCCGCGTAGTGCACGTACGACTCGCGCACGAGCCCGTCCTTGTCGAAGAACAGCACCTCGACCACATGCGTGCCCGTGATGCCCTTGTAGTGGATCGCAATGCTGTCGACGCCGCGCAGTACGTCGAGCACGGTGAACTTGATGTGGTCGAACACCTCGAAGCCCTTCTTCACGTAGGCCCGCAACGCCGCCTTGCCCTGCACGGTGCCGCTGGGGTCGTGGCTCAGGCGTGCGATCAGCGGTGAGTGGAAGATCACGTCGTCGGTGTAGAAGGCAAGCACGCGATCGAGATCCTTCGACTCGAACGCGGCGATCCAGCGCTTCACGTAGTCGGCTGTCTTCTCCATCGTCAGCATCGGCATCTCCTCGGGGGGGGCGGGGTTGCAGCGGCCGGATCCGGCCGAGCGCCCGGCCAGTGTGCCACGCGCCCGCGGGCTCAGATCAAGACGCTGGCGGAGGTCGCACGAAGGCGCGCGGCAGGGACGAGGTGGACACGATCCTCGACCTCGTGCTCGAGGACCGCTCGCGCATCCAGTCGGTGTTCTTCATGATCGATGAGCGCAACATCGCCCCGCAGTTGCGGGAGCCTTGGGTGTCGCTGGGCTCGGATGGTGCCTCCATGGCCCCGGAGGGTATCTTCCTCGAGGGATCCACGCACCCGCGCGCCTACGGCAACGTGGCGCGGCTGCTGGGCAAGTACGTGCGCGAGGACAACGTGCTCACGCTCGCCGAGGCGGTGCGCCGGCTTTCGGGGCTGCCGGCAACCAACCTCGGCCTAGACAAGCCAGGGGGCCGCGGGTTCCTCGCGGAAGGGATGTACGCCGACGTGGTGGTCTTCGATCCGAAGACGGTCGCCGACAGGGCGACGTTCGACGATGCCCACCAGTACTCGACAGGCGTGCGCCACGTGCTGGTGAACGGGGTGCCAGTTCTCAGAGACGGCGAGCACACCGGCGCGATACCGGGGCGGGCTGTGTGGGGGCCGGGTAAGGTGCGCTGAGTGCGGCGCGAGGCAAGGTGACCTACGGTAGTCTGGGTACCGGCCCGTGCTCTTCTCTGGAGACGTCGCGATGCGGGCGCAGCCGGCCTTCGCGAGCCCCCTACTCCAGCGCAGGCCACTGGCTAGCCAGCCTCGATCGGCTCCATGCGTCCATGCGTTGAAGCCGAGCCTCGTTGTGCCCAGCCCCGGGCCGATCGGCGACGCGGGGTTGATCGCCGGCTATCGCGCTTATCTGCAGGAGATCCGCAACCTCGTTGCCGCCGCCAAAGCCGAGGGGCGCAGCCGTGAGATCACCGTCGAGCGCGTCAGCGCCGAGATGATCGGCCGCTACCCGGACCGCCAACGACTGGTAGGTGCGATCGCTGCTGTCTACGCCGAGACGCGCTGAGGTCGAAGCCGAGCGCCCGATGCCGAGGGCCGCAGCGGCGGCTCAGGTACTGTGTTTGCCACTACCTTACCTTGGCTTCCCGGGAGCCGAACGCTCTCGGTGCTGGCCAAATCTTGGGAGTTCGCGCGCCGCAGTGTGGCGACGCGCGGGCGGGTGGGCGGGTGGGCGGGGAGGGTGTCGAACAAACCTAACAATTGCCGCCACTCGGCAACGACCTCGCGACCGACCGCACGCAGTCTTGACCGGCGTTCCAAGCTTCCAAGCGCCGGACAGGAACGCTGGAGCGCTAGCGGGAAGTGATGGGTCAGCTGGTCAACTCGCCAAACCCGTGGCGCGACAGTCACTGCGCCGTGCATACATGACTCGAAGCCGAGCCCTTGCCAGAGCAACGACTTGGCAGCAGGCGGCAGTCGCGAGCCGGCTTGCGGCGCCGCAATACGCGCGTGGGCGTGCACGGGCGCGCAGAATGCTTAGGGATTTCGGGATGGGGCCCCGCCGAACTGCGCAGCTACCCGCACCGCCGCTAGCCGTCGACTTCGTCGCGTGAGCAGCGCGACCGGGGATTGCAAATGCCAAGGCATAGCCGCCTTAGCCTGGCAAGGTTTGACCAGTACGCGCGCGCATGTGCGGGCGCGCAACCCTGAGTCCCACGTACGGCGGAGTGCGTCACGGGATGCCGAGGTCATGCTCGTTCTCGCCTCCGCCGTTCGGTGGGTGAGGGGGCTGCGGCGGCTCGTAGTCGCGGACGTAACGAACCGGGCCGATCGGGAACTTCGGCTCCCCGCCTTCGAGTGTGAGGCCGCCGAAGGTCTCGCCATCGAAGCGCACCACCGTCGGGTCGAGACCGCCGTGGTTCGGTGGCGGAGACGAAGTGTCAATCTCCCAGCCACCTCCACCAGCGTTCGGATCCACGGGCTGCTTGCGGCCGTTCAACCGCATCTCAAGCTGCTCGGGCGTCGTGACGATGGCGCTCTGGTACTGCTGGTCTGGGTCCCCGTATGTGGTCCCCTTATCCTTCTTGTCGTCGGTCTCATCCTTCTCCTCGGCGTCCTTCGAATCCTTGCCCTTCTCGCCTTTCTCCTTGGCCTCCTTCTCCTTGGCCTCCTTTTCCTTCGCCTCTTTCTCCCTGGCCTCCCTTTCCTTGGCCTCCTTTTCCTTCGCCTCCTTC
Organism: Burkholderiales bacterium; assembly: GCA_016223165.1. Classification (GTDB taxonomy): domain Bacteria; phylum Pseudomonadota; class Gammaproteobacteria; order Burkholderiales; family Burkholderiaceae_C; genus Rubrivivax. The sequence goes on along the minus strand of JACRPO010000003.1, from coordinate 495,582 downwards.
TCCTGGCGCTCCTTCCACGCCTTCTCCTGCTCCGCGCTTGTCGGCTTCTTTTCACCGGAGCCCGATGAAGACGGGGAGCCCGGGGGCGGATCACCCTTCGGAGGACCGCCCGAGATCTGGCTCTGTAATCCGGTGCCAATGCCGGTCAGGATGCCCGACAAGACCTCACCGCCCGGAGAGCTCATGAACCCGGTGGACTCGCCTGACGAGCCGCCCGAGGTTCCGGACGAACCACCGCCACCCTTAGTGAAGTCGAAGGCCGGGTTCTGGCCGCTGCTCGGGAACAGGGAGCCGGCGGCATAGAGCGCGAAATCGCGCGCCATGCGCGAGAGGCCGATGCCCTGTCCGCCCCCAGTGGCCGCGCCTGAAGAGCTGCCCTTCTCGGCGCCCCCCAAACTCGAGCTCGCGCCGGCCGTGTCCTTGCTGCCCTTTCCGCCCGTCCCGCCACGGCTGATGAACCCGTTGCTGCGGCCACCGAGCCCGAGCATGCCGAGGAACGACTCGAACTGCTTGCCGAGCGTCATCTTGAGCGTGCCGTGCGTGCCGCCGCCGATGGTGGCGCTCATGTTCAACGCGGCGGCAATCAACGGATCGAGATGGCGACCACCCGGGCCCGTGACGGTGCCGCTCGCCCAATCGCGCGAGAGTGTGCCGAAGGCGTCGCCGGCGAGCACCGAGTTCCAGAGGCTCGACGCCCGATCCGGCCGCTCAGGCAGGTCGACCTTGATCCCGCCGATCTCTTTCATGAACGAGAAGCCGGTGATCTCGTACCCATAACGCTCGGCAAATGAGTTCGGGTCGCTTGCCTTCACCAGTCCTGCCGCGAGCCCGCGACCGTTGTGGAGGTACCAGTAGTCGGCGCGCCCGCCTCGATCGACCGTCAGCCGCGCTGGATCCGTGGCGATGCCGTACACGTATGTCCGCACGAGCACGCCATTCTCGTACTCCTCGAGGAGCGTGGATCCGGACCACACGTACTCGGTCACGGTTGCTGCGCCGTCCCGGTCGGTCACCGTCTTTCGCACCTGACGCCCCAGCGCGTCGTACTCGTACTCGATCGTCTGGATACGTCGACCGTTGACGTCGAAGCGCTCGGCTTTCGTGAGCCGACCGAGAGCGTCGTAGGTGTACAGCCAGAAGCCGGGGTTGTCCGTACCCTTGCGGACAGTGTTGCCCGCGGCGTCGTTGACGAAGCTCGTGCCGCCGAAGCGCCGATAGCGGTTGCGCTCGTCGATCGTCCCGCGTTGGTCGGCGATGACCACACCGCGACTGTCCAGGTCGCGGCGCCGGCGCCACGGCCCCTCCGGGAAGTGCTCGTACACAGTCTCGACCTCGAACGGGCTGGCCGGGTCGAGGACGTCGCGGATGCCGTAGCGGGCGCGCACCGGCCGATTGGCTGCGTCGAATTCGTAGCGTTCGCCGACGCCGTCACTCAGTTGGACCTCGTAGACAACGCGATCCGCGTCGTCGTACGCATACCGGAAGCCCTCGACGAGAGAGCCGTCCTCGCGTCGCACATATCGTACTGATGCCAGCCGGCCTTGCCGATCGTAGTCGCACGTGGCGTCGAGCACGTCTCCCAAGGTGAGCCGCGCGACCTGCTCGCCCGCGCGATACGCGACTGAGGCAATCGGTTCGCCCGTCGCCGTGTTGACGGCGACGACCCGTCCGCGGACGTCGAAGGTGCGCCGAATTCGCTCCCCGCCCGGGTAGTCGAGCGCGGCCGGGCGGCCCGCAGCGTCGTAGGTGATGCTGAGCGTGCGTCCTGCGAATTGCTCCGTCAAGAGCCTGGAAAGCGAGTCGTGTGTCCGACGAAGCTCTCCCGTCGGCGTCGTCGCGCGCACGAGCCGGCCGACCGCGTCGTACTCGAAGGACTCGATCTCCGTGGTTGCGTCAGTGCCCGCCCCGCGTGTGCGTCGCTCCACGATCCGATCGGCAGCGTCGTAGCGCAGGACGATCTCGACGCCGCGCGGGTCGACGGTGCGAACGATGTTGCCGTTGGCATCGTGCTCCGCGATGGCTAGTGCGCCGTTGGGGTACACGATCCCCACCTGGCGGCCGAGCGTGTCGTAGCGGTAGGTCGTCCGGTTGCCGGCGCCGTCAGTGTGCGCTGTCAGTCGATAGGTATCGTCGTACTCGAAGCGCCGGCTGATCGATGCCGCCGAGCCGTCGCCGGCATCGGCAACGACGAACGCCTGCCCGACCTTGCGTCCCAGCGGGTCGTGGAGCAGCCGAACCTCGAGCCCAGTGGAGCGCCGATGATCGTTGACACCGCCCAGAGTGTCGTGCGCGAACCCCTCCGGGGCGTCATCGTCCACCTGCCTGGACACGAGCCGATCCATCTCGTCGTACCGCGCACGAACCGTCGACCACTTTTCGTCGCCGCCCGGGACTGGAACGCGAAGCGACAGCGTCGTCGGGTTGCCGTTGACGTCGTAGGCGAGTTCGGCGCGTTCGCCCGTGCTATCGCCGATGACTGCGACCTGGCCGAGGCTGTCGTAGTCGACCGCGACGACGTTACCCCCCTCGTTCCAGATGCGACCAGGACGTCCATTAGCGGCGTACTCCACGACAGTCGAGCTGACGCCCTCACGTCCATCCCATCCGGATGCGCCGAGCGCCCGGCCTGAGGCATCGCGCCATGCCTTGTCGATGCGGACGGGGCGGTCCCACTCGTCGTAGGATATGGTCGACTCGATGAACGGTGCGCCGCGGTCGCCGCGAGATTTGACGACCACCCGCACGGCGTTGTCCCCCGCGTCGAGTTCCCGTGCCCATCGTGTCCCGAGCCGATCGATGGTTAGGACATGGCGTCCGAAGCCGTCGAAGTGATGGAGCGTCGTTCCGGCCCGGCCGTCAGTCTCGCTTCGCAAATCGCCGTTCATGGTATAGGCGCGGCGCTCGGTGATGGCGCGCCCGGTGCCGGCCGCGCGCGTGGACGCGATCGGCAGATCGCGCTCGTCGTACTCAATTTCGGTGACGGCGCCAGTCGGCTGAACGAGGCGAACGAGCCGCTCATCCGCGTCGCGGACGAACCGCTCCGTGATGCGCATGTCGTCACCGGCGATCGTCCGCGTAACGATGCGGTCCAGCAGGTCGTACGTCCGCAGCTCGCGAATCGTCCCTGCCCGGGTCACGAACCGGCCGGAATCCGCGTCTGCCCCCAGCCGCTCGAAGGGCTGGATTGATTCGATCTCGTTGCCGTTCTCGTCGTAGCGATACTCGATCCACGCGCCGGGCCCGCGCCCATCGAGTCGCTTGAGGCGGCCCATGGCGTCGTAGCGCAGACGGACAGCATTCCGCTGTCCGTCAAGCACTTCGGCAAGCGTGCCGTAGTTGTCCCAGCGGTAGCTGGTTTGACGACGTGCGCCGTTTGCGTCGCGCGTCACCCTCGCGAGATAGCCGCAGATCGCGTTCGGGTCCGCGGTCGCAGTCCCGGGCCCTCCCCGTCCGGATGGATCGCTGACTGGGTAGTACTCGAAGGTGGTCTCGCTGCCGTCGATGTGCTTCTTGCGAATGAGCTGGCCGCGTGAGTTGTAAGCGTAAGTCGCCTCGAGCGTCAGCTTCACCGGCGTCGGCCGGTCGGCGCCGTCGGTTCCGACTGGCTGATGCGTGAAGGGCGCAAACGTGGTCCCGACGCGGTCGCCCTTCGGGTCGTATCGATAGGTCGTCGTGCTGCCACGTGGATCGGTGACGCTGAGCGGGACCTGGAACGTCTTGTCGTACTTCCAAGTCGTGACCAGTGATGCCTGTGCGGCGGACACGCCGGCGGCGGGCGTCACAGTGCGAATCAGACAATTCCCACGATTGCGTGGGTCAGGGTCGTCGGCGGCGAAGACCCAGGTTGTCAGGTCCCCGGCTGGCGCCTTCCGGCTGACGCGCTCGCCATGCCGGTTGTAGGATATGGTCGTGATAACCGGCACGGTGTCGTCGGCGATGCCCGCCACGTCCTCAGGTACGAACGCGTCGCGCCGCACTCGCAGCGTTCGCAATACCGGATGGCCGGCGGGGTCGTGAGTCACAACGAGCGTTCCGCCGTTCTTGAGTCGGCATGTGATCCGGGCGACCGACGACCGACCACGCCCCTCGGTGTCGTACGCGAAGGTGTACGTCCCGCTCCCGTGCGTCTGCTCGACCACCCGGCCCGCGTCGTCGTATCGAACGACAAGCCAAGTCTGGCCCTTGGCGTCAGTCATCGACTGCAGCCGATTCGCATTGTCGTATCCGTACCGGAGGAGAGTCCTGGCCGGCGCGGATCGAGTCGCCGGCTGGACGACCTCCACAAGCCGCTCCTCTGCGTCGTAGCGGTACGTCCAGATCCTGCCGGCGTGGTCGCGAACCTCCTGGATGCGGCCCTTGGCCAGCGCTACGTCGATTCGCCGCTCGAGCGTATCGAGGATCTCGATGCGGTCGCCCCCATAGGCGAAGGTGAGGGCGTTGCCGTGCCTGTCGGCCACGGATCGAATCCGGCCGCCGCGACTCGCCGCCTCGAACGTGGTGACGACGCCGTAGCGATGTCGAAGGACTATGCCTCCGGGTTCCACCGCGATGATTCCGTAGTAGCCAGGAGGCGAGGCGAAGCCCCTGCCCTCGCGGGCGAAGCGATGGGCAAGTCCGGTGCCGTCATGGACGAGCAGGTCGTCGCCGGCTGCCTCCACGCGCTTGGCGATGCTCGCTGTCCAGCCACGCCCAAGCTCCCCGGCCCGGTCAGCGAGCGACGAGCGGTAGGAGCGGACAAAAGCGAAGTGCAGCCCGCGGCCCGGCAGCGAGAGGTCGGTCCGAGACGGGCCGAATTCCCCGCTGTGACCGAAGACGGACGACCCGAGCATGCTCGCGTTCCGGATTGGCGGTTGAACTTGCGCTGATGCCATCGTTTCCCTCCAAGCCGCTCTGATCCTGAGAGCCCCCGCCGATGGTGAGTCGAGGAGAATTTACAGTACCTGCCGACGCAATCTGCACTCCTTCGCGACGAGCGGTCACGTGCAGGAGTCGATGCGGTGTCCTATTGACTTAAGTGGCGGCGCCCTCGCGTCGGCCTGTTTCGGTAGGCCCGTGACGGCAATGGCCTGTTTAGATTGGTAGTACGCAACAGCAGCTATTCGCTCGCTACACCAAACTGCCCAGCGGGCAACACCGCTTCGATCTCGAGGTCGGCTCAGTTCATGGATGCAAGGCCGTCAAGCAACATACGTCGGTCGATATCTTGCCCGATGAAGACCAGACCCAGGGTGGCATCTCTAGTCGATGAAAGCGGCTCGAAGCTGGAGCGTCCGGCACAGTACTGAAAAGCGAAACGATTCGCCGGCGTTTCCAGCGCGACCAGTCCCTTGGCTCGATAGACACCCTCGGCAAAGCCGCGATCGATCCACGCCTGCAATTTGCGCGCAGCCAGCGGCTGCCTTAGCGGAACCGCGATGGCCGTGAAACCATCGGCTAGCAGGTGCGGTGGCGGCTCGGTCTCGGATTCCTCAAGAGCGGACAGTGATACGCCGTCGCAGATCAGGGATGGCGGCAATTGCCCGAACGCGGCTCGCTCGATCCGGGCCGACGGCTTGAGCACCCTCATTCGGCGCTCGATCCGCTCCACTTGGTCGGGTGATGCCAAGTCGATCTTGTTGAGCACCAGCAGATCGGCGTGAACGATCTGCGCCATCGCGGCGTCCGCCTTGAACAGGTCGAGCGCGAAGTTTGCGACATCGACCACCGTGACAACCGACTCGAGCACCGTGCGCGACTTCAACTCGGTTCGCAAAAGAGTCAGACCGACCGGAAGTGGATTGGCCAAACCCGTCGTCTCGGTGACGATGCGATCGACCGGAGGGTCCAAGGCGAGCACACGTTCGGTGGCGCGCAACAGATCGCCGTTGATCGTGCAGCAGATGCACCCGTTGCTGAGTTGGACCACATCCTCGCTCACTGCCCGGATCAGTGAGGCATCGACGTCAATGGCGCCGAAGTCGTTGACGAGCGCGGCAACGCGGCCGAGATGTGTCGAGCGCAACACGTGATTGAGCAGCGTCGTCTTGCCGCTGCCTAGAAAGCCGGTCACGATCGTGACCGGCACGCGCCCCATGGCATCGGTGTTCATCGACCGGTCACCAGCACGGTGTAGCCTCCGACCAATTGCTCACCGGAATAGGTCGCGAGCCGCACCACTTGAGCCTCGTCCTTCGCCGGTGGTGGCTGGCGCGGCGCGCCCAAGTTCAAGTCCGCGATACCGCGGAACAGTCGCGCCAGATGCGTCGGCTCGCGTCGCGCTGTCGCACGGCCCGCGGGCAGCACTCGCATCAGATCGATCACGGCCGACTTGCGACCTTCACTCGGTCTGGCCGGCAGTGGCACGCCGCCCTCTGCCATCGGGTGCACGGCCGCCAAGGCGCCCGTAGGCAGGCGATCGAACTTGGCGGCCACAAGTTCGTTGCCGATGCCCAATTCGCCGAGCACGCGTGTGTCCAGTCTGGCGAGGTTCAGACGCGGTGCGGCGATGCGATGAGCCAGGTGCGCTTCCTGCGCACTCAGCTGGATCAGCTGGATCCTCGTGTTGAACGGGCGGCTGTCGTTGAGCTTGGTGAGCAGTGACGAAACGGCGGCGCCGGACTGCACCACCGTGATGTTGCGCTGCGCGACATGGCGATTCAGCCATGGCGACCACTCGTTCGCACCCGCCGGGTCACCGATGCCGGTCGCGCGCACAACGAGGCATTCATGGCCACCGTTCTGCATTTGCGGAACCCACGCGATCGGGCACTTGACCAGCTTGTGCGATCCCTGCATCCCGCGTCCCGCCAATTCAACTCGTGCGACACCGATCAGGTTGGCGTAGGTGCCGGAGATGCCCAGCGATGGATCAAACCAGTAGAACTCGACGAAGATGCCGGCGAGAGGCGCAAAACCGAGGTTCCATACATGCGCGTAGACGGTGTGCGGCTTGCCGGCCGTCACGCTGCCACCATGGTCGGGTGGCAGCGCGGGCGACGCGTCCGGATCGCCCTGAGCGGTCCAGATGTCCGGGCTTTCCCAGAAGCATGCGTTGAAGGGCCGGTCACCGCGGTCGCCGAGCACGGATCGCACGAGCAGGTACGGATAGAAGTTCTCCGCTCTTCCTCTACCCTTGCGCCGTTCCAGGATGCCGGGCAGTTCTTTCAGGAAGGCATGACGGCGGCGCTCCCAATCCTTGACGTCGGCAGCTGACGGGGCCTGGCCCTCGAACCACTTGGGCGGTTTTTGCTCGCTCATGGGTGCTTTTCTTCCTTGCCGATGTAGCGAATGAGCACGGAGGCGGTCGCGTCATCCGGATTGAACGTCACACCCGTCGGCCCGCTGGGGACCTCGGCCTCATTCCAACCGTATCCCGGTCTCTTCGGCACCTCGTACTTGTGCTGCGAGACATCGTTCGGCAGGCCGACGCTCGGATCGGGCTCTTCAAAGAACGCCCCCGGAAACGCGCCGCTCTCGGTCAGTCGCACCCAGTCCCAGGTGAGATAGCCATAGCCGCGGTCGGCGTCCAAATTGAAGTTGGCCACGTCGTCCAGATTCAAGTTGTCGCGCGTCAACTGCGCGATGACGTAGGACGCGTAGTCCACCGGGTCGCCAAGGTGCTCGCCCTTGGGCAGGTGCTTCCTGGCGGCTTGAATCGTTTCCTCTTCGCTCTCGCAGCGTTCGAATGCCGCGCGCGCAATGTTGCTCCCCGGCTGCGCACCGAAGAACGCCGTCGCATCCATGCCGGCGAGGTAGGGACCCGCAAGATTGCGGGGCAACTCGAGATTGACTGGATTGTTCGCGTTGTCGCGCTCCGGGTAGCGCCAGGGACGCGTGAACTCGCTGGGAAGTTGATGATCGGTGCGCGGCGGCGCGCCAACCTTGAACAGCATGCTGAAAATCGCGCTGATCACGTTCGGGTGATCAATGAGCACGTCTTTAGGGTATGCCTGCTTCTGCGCGGCCTTCGCATCCGTCGACAGCACGTCGGCGACGAGGCCACCGTCCGGGTCTCCCAACGCCGCCACGGTCGTCCGCCAGTCGTCGCTGACGCTGACGCCCAACGTGGTCAGACCGCGGTTGATCTCACCCGACATCGGCAACACATAACCCGTCATGGCGAGGTATGTGTGCACCGCGAGCCACAGGTTGTACAGCGGCAGTTCCAGATACTCGTATAGCAGCAAACGCAACGGATAGGTCACCGTGCCGGCGATGATTCCGAGGACGAGCGCAGCGGGCCATACCGCGAGCTGGGTGAGGTATTCGGCCCAGGCCAGCAGCGACAGCAACAAGTCGAGCACGTCGTCCCAGAAACTGTCGTTGTCGGTCGCCCCCGGACCCGGATCCGAGTCCCCGGATCCGGGCGGCCTCGGATGTGAGGGGATGACGAAGGGTTGAGGCGCCACGGGCCGGCGAACCTTGTAGTAATCCGTCGTCGTCCACTTGACGTACTTGAACAACCAGTAATACGCTCCGACGATGTCCGCCTTCTCTGCATAACCGCTCGTTGCCAGCGGCACGCGGTTGTCCAGCGAACTGATGATGGTCGGACAGCAGGCCGCCATGCCCTTGGGGTTCTGCGCGAGCGAAGGTTCGTAGACGGCCTTCAACGTGTCCGACAGGAACTGCGCAAGGTCTTCGGGCATGTCGGAATCGACGTCCCAGACCGCGTGCCGATCGGTGATGTCCGCGCCGCTGTCCCCGGGCGGGTAGGGAGGGTTCGGCATCGCGTCGAAAAAGTCGACCCGCGACGACCCATCGGGGTTGAACGCCAGCCACAGGTGCAGCGCCGAATTGGAGACCTCGTTGTAGATCGCGCCGCCACCGTTGTCGGCGTTGTACACCTGCGCGTCCAGGTGGTTTTCGATGAGGTGATGGCGCTGCCAGTGCAGCCGGAACGGGCCGCCGGCTTTCTGATTCACGAGTCCGTGGCCGGAGACATCGGTCGCGAGGTGCGTCATCCATCCGAGCGCAAACGCCTTGAACCGTTCGCGTTGCTCGTTGCTCAGCGCGACGTTCGCATCGCCAGCGCGCTGCCAGAGAGCCGCGCCAAAGCGATACGTCTCGCGGTAGTGGAGCATGTCGCTCCAGAAGAATGACTGTTCGTCGTGACCGGCCGGGACACCGGACGAAAGAAGTCCGAAGAAGTCGTACTGCTCCAAGATGAGCTTGAGGATCGTGTCGTTCAGGAAGGCGAAAGCCTGCTTGAAGATGCCCTCGATCGAGCTCTGCAACCCTCCGGTCAGCGCATTGATCTCGTCCTGGCGGTTGTTGCCGATCGGCCCCATCGCCGACTCGTACGGGCCGAGGAAATGCTCGTCCCAGAATTCGTAGAGGTCGCGCACGCTCGTGGCGAGTTTCCACAGCATGCTGCCGACAGGCGGTTTGAAGTCGGGCAGCAGAAAGAAGATATCGGGCCCGATCGCACCTAGCGCTGTGTAGGTCGGGTTGGCCTTGGCAATCCCCTTGACTTGTGCCGCCGTCGGGCCGTTGGCGCCAAACAAGGGAGCGCTGTTGGCGTTAGTCTCCAGCGCGTCGATGGCACGTCGCGCTGCGTTCAAATGGATGTACCAACCCGGCATGGCGCTCCCCCTACCTTGCAGTGCCACGCCAGACCCGCCGCACGGGCCCTGCGCAAGCTCTTAGCTGCCTACTTCAGGACTCTCTTGTTGTCGGCCCACACCTCGGCCTGGCGACGATGACGCCACCGGTCACTGCTTGAAGTTGGGATTGGCGGCGTACTGAAGCAGGAAGTACAGCGTGACGCCTGTCTGAAAGATGCCCGCTATCAGCAGGGCAATGGGCCAGGGCACACCACTCAACGGCAGGATCACGAACACGATCAGGCCGCCGATGAACGTGAGTGTGCCGCCCAGAGGCCGAGGTTCGCCACCAGGCAATCCCAATAGCTCCTGTTCGTCTTCAGCTGGTCGATCAGGAATTGCGACAGATGCAGGCATGACTAGCCTCCCTTCGCTCGTTCGCCTTGTTTCAGTATGAGCGGGTCATTCGTATCCGTCAAGTTGGCACCCATCACATTGTCACCGGCTTGCGCTGAGACCAAGAACGGGAGCAGACTTGACGACCGAACGCACCATGGCCGAACTCGAGCGCACCCCTTTCCACAGCGAGTCAGGATGAGTTGCTCGACGACGTTCTTCTCGATCAAGAGACCAAGGGACCATCCAATGAACGAAGCAGCCACGATCGCGACCAAGAAGGCACTAGAGCAGATGGTTCGTACGCTATTCCGTGCTGAGAACGGTATCGGCAGTCGTGCCATCGGTGACGACCTCTCGGCGCCGAGAGACAGTCCCGAAGAGACTCGTCGAATTGCGGACGGCATCCTGGCGAGCGACTACCTTCCGATAATCCGAGGCAAGGGACAGGTTGATGTCGATCGCAACGAAACGCTTGCAAAGATCTCGTCGGGCCCTGCGCAGTTTGTTCGGCTCGTTGCGACGGCTGACATCGAGGTTTGTCTGTTCCTCGACAACCAAGTCGCGGTCGTTCGCAGTGCGTTGCCCACCGTGGACTCGCGAACCTCGCCGCCCACCGAAGCGACATACCGAAACACGCACGTATTCCTGTGCAGGTCGGGGGAATGGAAATGCGTGGCTTGGCAGGTGACCAAGGTGCAGGATTGATCTGTGGCCCCGACCTACTCCTTCATCTTAGCCAACTGCGTGGATCAGTGTCATCGATCCCGACAAAGTGCCCACACGTGGCAGCCGTCTTACTTACTGGGCTGTCAGTTTCCGTAGGCGCATTCTGGTTCGGCTAGAGGCAACCGTCGAGTCAGCCATGGAGGTCGCGTGACGACAGAATCGTTTGGCGCAAACATGCCGGCTGGTCAGCCCGTGGCGATTGCCTCGGGAGATCGAGCGCTGGCGTTTGCGGTTTCTACCGACGGCCGCATGAACGTCTGGTCGTCGAGCCGTGGAGAGTGGTCAACGTCGCCCGGTCAATTGCCGGGCGGCAACCTGGTCGCCGCGGTCCCGTGTGCGGTCGCGCTGCCAGATGGCAGCGCGCACGTCTACGCGATCGCCAATGGTGGTGGGCTGGTGCATTGGAGTTCGCCCGATGGCGACAGCTGGGTGCGGCAGGCGGAGATCAATGCAGTCATCCATGGTGGCTGGAATGGCTTGGCCGTCGCCTCGCCCGACGGGCAGCGGATGGAGGTGTTTGCGACCACGAACAGTGGCGTGCAGCAGTTTTCTTTCGCGGGTGATGTGGCGTTGCCAGCGAACCCACCTCTGCCGGAGAGCGATGGCCTGCCAACACGCCTGCTCGCTGCCACCTCCGCGTCGCCCGGGAACATCGACGTATTCGCCGTGGATCCTGCAAGCCGGCTGCTGCTGCACTGGCGCTTCGATGGCGCGTGGTCACTGCGCCGGATCGGCACGCCGGTGCACGTCGACAGTGGCATCGCTGCCGTGTCCACTGAGTTGGGGCGCGTCCAACTTTTTGCGATCGCCGACGACGGCACGATGCGGTCCTGGTCGGCGCAAGGCATGGCGGGAGCGGCGCAGACTTTTGCGCCCGAGGCGATCCCGCCGGGCGCGTGGGCACTGCCCGTAGGTATCCCGGCGGTTGTCGCACGGGGCCGAAGACTTGATCTGTTCGCGATCGGTCAAGGAGGAATCTTCAACGGCGGACCGCTGGTGCACTGGCGGTTTGACGAAGAATGGCGCGAACCACGCGCATACGACTCGGGCCTGGGCGCTGGCGGCCTGGCCGCGGTGCGAACGGCCCATGGCATGGATGTCTTCGGCATCCAGTCCGGAAGCAACAACCCGCTGCTCCATTGGCCGGCCGGTATCGGTGCCTACGGCCCGGATCGCTGGTCAAACTGGGCGGGCAATCGCGTCACCGACCCGATCGAAGGACACTGCGAGCCGACCTGCCTCGAGGAGTTGGTGGCGATCGTCAGGACCGCGACGCACAAAGGCAAGCGCGTGCGCGCGGTCGGCAGCAGCTGGTCGTTTTCCGATATCGCCGTCACTTCCGGCTACGTCGTGGAGACGCGCAAGCTCAACAGGGTCCTCGACGCGGGCTTCCCGGCTGCGTTGATTGCCAACCCGACCTCTGTCGATCCGGGGTCGGGCGGCGCCGCGGTGCCATCGAAGCTCTTCGTACACGTCGAGGCGGGTATTCAACTCGAGGAGTTGATGACCTACCTTGACAGTGAGAACTTGGCGCCGGCGACGATGGGTGGTGCGTCGGGCCAGACCCTTGCAGGCGTCGTCTCGACCAGCGTGCACGGCTCGCATTTCCGACTGCCGCCGATTTCCGACTGGGTGCGAGCGATCCACCTTGTCGGACCGGACGGCGCCCAGTACTGGATCGAGCCAGCGGATCGGCCGATCACTGACCCGAACAACAAGGCAACGCTGCAAGATGTGTTAGGCCCCGAGGTCACGATCCTGCACGACGACGCATGGTTCGACACCGTCCTTGTCTCGGTCGGTTCGCTCGGCATCGTCTATTCGTATGTTCTCGAGGTGCGCTACCAATACACGCTGCGCGAAAAACGTACCGCCGAAACCTGGTCGACGCTCCGGCCACGGCTGCTCGCGGGCCCGGGTTCGGTATTCACGCAGGGCATTGTCGGCCTGGCCGTCACTGTCGACGCGGGTAGCGTTGGCAGCAACGATCCCAACTGCATCCTGGTGCAGCGCGATGAAGTCAACAGCGCCCCTAGTGCAAGCCCCTCGTTTGATGCACTCGGGGCCTTCTGCGAAGGCGACATGCTCATTGCATTGCTGTTCAAAGCCGGAGAGGCTCTCGGCACGCCGGCGGTCGTTCTCCCCGCGCTGATGGCGGCCCTGGAGCTCTCTCCACTGGCCATGGCAGCGGTCGTCGCGATTCCGGGCGCCTTGCCGACACTCGCTGGTCTTGCCGTGACTGCGGCAGGTGCCGCGACGACCGCTGTGGTCGCAGCGGACCTCTTGATCAAGGGGCTGAAGGTCGCCGGTCCGGGCGCTATTGGGGACCTGGTCGGGAGGGTCCTTAACCAGCAGCCTGCACTAGTCGGGGCGCTCACGACCCTCCTCACCACGACATTCCAGGGTCCAGGAGAAACCATCGCGATCGCGCACAACGCCATGGGTCCGAAAAACAAGGGCGAATGCGCGACGCGTGGACTCGGGCTTGAGATCGCTTGCGACGCCGGCGGCACTGCACACCTCGATTACATCGACGCCGCACTGGCGCTGCTCCGAGACGAAGCGGCGATGGGCCGCATGCTAGGCGGCTGGTTTTCAATCCGATTTGTCGGTCGATCGCGCGCGATCCTTTCGCCGCAGCGAACCGCCATGACATGCATGGTCGAGTTCGTCGGCCTTCGCACGCTCGACAGCACCTATGCCCTCTTCGCTGGCCTTGAAGCGCTCGGGCGCGAGCACGGTGGTATCCAACATTGGGGGATGGCGTACGACGACAACAACCTGGTGGCCGCGGACGTCGATCGCGCGTATCCGCGTCTCGACGTCTGGAAGCAGACGCGCCGGACACTTACGCGAGGGGGCGTTGTGCGCACCTTCGACAATCATTTCACCGCTCGCTGCGGACTGTCCGATTCACCGATCAGGATACAGCGCGTCGTCTTCGATCCGCCCGGTAGCGACATCTCCGGCGAGCAGGTTGTCATCGTCAACGAGACGGCAGCAGCAGTGGAGTTGAGTGGCTGGACCCTGCGTGACGCAGCCAATCACGTCTACTCGTTTCCGACCTTCGTACTTGAAGGCGACACCGAAGTGACGGTCTGGACCAAAAGCGGAACGGACGACCCCACCAATCTGTTTTGGGGGCGGCGCGCAGCGGTTTGGAACAACAAGGGCGACACCGCCATCATCATGGACGAGCGCGGGATCGAAATGGCGCGCTTCACCTACCCGCAATAGTGCGGCAGCGCGCCGCACGAGACTTGAATCGACGCCGCGCAACGATGCAGCAAGAGACCGCGTGCGCTTCGCCACGCGGAAGGTCCGAGGGAGCCGAGGCTGCCCGCCGGCCACAAGTCCGGAATCCGTTTGGGACGCAGGTGCCAAGTCCATGACGGCGCTGCACATGAAGCAGATCCATCGTCGAACGTCGGCCCCGGCCGAAAGCCGCCCTTCAACCCTGGGTTAGCGGGCCTGCGGCTGCGCCCAAGATGCCGACCTCCGTCCTGACCGAGAGAGGCGAGGCCCCAAGCATTCTTCGCCTCAAAAGAGTTCGTTCACGCCCACGATGCGGAAGCCTCGTGGGTGGAGCAGGCTGGCAGTCTTGCTCTTCACATGAACATCCCCGGTGCACTGCACGTACTGCCTCGTGTCGTGGGCAATGACGGCCGTGTGATAGTCATCCTTGCCAAGTTCGATTCGCACCTTTCTGTTCAGATCGTCAAACTTGGTGTCGAGAGTGATCGTGCCCGCTTCGTCCTCTTTCGGCTTGCTGAGCTTCGTGACGTACCCTGTCAACGTTCGCCCTGTCAGGACGTAGTCTTCTTTGAAGTAGCTGGACACCTTTTCAAGTATCTCGACTTCTGGGGCATCAAACTTGAAGGTGCGCACATCAGTCTCAAACATGGGGCCTTCTGATGGGCTCACCTTGATCTCAAAAGCTCGGTTCCGGTTGACGCCACTAAAGCCTAGGAGGGCGTCACACATGTTTGCACTCGCGCCCTGAACTACGGTCGTCTCGAACTCCCTCAAGCTCCCAGTCTCCTGATATCGCTCACTAGCCTTCTTAAGGGCTTCCAGGCCGGTCACGAGGTTCAGCGTGACCGCCTTCGCGAGCGGCACTGACTCCACCTCTCCTGGCGCCAATGGCCCCCCCTGAACCGGTGCGATGACGTTGACGACGTAGCTGCCGACTTCCGTCTGCCCAAGCAGCAGTCTGTCAACGTACTCCTTCGCATCAGGCGTTGGATTGCCGGTGAAATGCTTTCGCTTCGCGTAGATCGCTTGCGCGGCTGCAGATAGCAAGTCCTTGGCCTTAGCAATTAGCAGAACCCCGTCGTTGATCGGGATCGTGCCGTCGTCTGTATCGGCATGGATGACGCGAACGGTTATGACGTTCGCAAACATTCGTCCGATATCGCTGACGACTTCAAGCACACCGCGCCTCTCAAACGAAGCAACGGCCGCCAGTGCATCGCGAAGGCGCGGAACATAGTCCTTGACGGAGCGCGACAGCGGGAGCACGACCTCCGCATCAAGGTCGTCCTGTCGGTTCCAGATGGTCGCAACGCTGCGAAGCTTGCCAGTCTGAATCCAATGTGCATTGCGCAAGTACGCCTCGACTTGTTCAGCCGAGACTTCCTTGAAGCGCTTGACGATCTCTGTCACAGCCACTCCCCCTCGCTGGCGCGATCCATCATGGTGAGCAGCGTGTCGCTGGTCAGGCGCTGCTCGAGGGGAACGTCGACGGTGACACTGTGCTCGTTGTCAGTCGGGCCGTAGTTCCGAAGGGAGACCCAGTAGCAATTGTTGTAGAGGGCGATGTGGCCGTCGTGATGCACTATCCATTGGGCCGTGTCTGCTGGGACGAGCAGGACCGCGAGGTAGCGAGGCGTAATCACATCGTCGCCACGCAGGTCGTCGTAGTTCTTTCGAGGTAGCGGGAACTTGATAACACCGTCCCTGGTAAGGTTCTGCGACGTGCACTTCAGCTGAATCTGGATCTGCGGGTTTCTAAACCTTCTCCCTCGGTAGCCAACGCTCTGGAACAGAACATCGACGCTGTCGTTGTCCACGCGAAGGTCTCCGCGGTTAAGGCCGGCATGAGCGGCCAGCGCGGACAGGTATGCGTAGTTGAACTCCTCCTTTTGCTGATTTGGATCCATGCGTCGGACGCCCGCTCCTGTTCGGTTCATGCTACACACGAATGCACAGATCAGCGAAGGGTTCTGCCAGGTGTACGCGAGGGATGGCATACATGGCCACACGAAGCTGAAGTCGGCGAAGGCGGTTGAGCTCGAATTCAGGTAGCGCCCGTAGGTGGCGCCGCTGACGTCCCTTCTTCTCGACGCCCTGTTAGTGCACGTCTTGACCGGCTCACTACCAGCGCGTTGTCTTGGCACTCAAGCTGCCGCGTGGCTCCGGAGGTTCGACGGCCGCAAAGCGGCGGTCAGCGCGGGGTCGCCCGTCAGTGTCATCCGACGCCAGACCTGCCTGCGGGCCGCGGCGCGCTGCGGTCGACTGCATACAGTCGACCGGAGCCCACGGCCGACACGGACCGGCTGTTCATGATGCGAGGCAGCACGTTGGCTCGACGGAGAGCAACTGTCTCGCGCATTGCTGACGCCAATGGCAGCGCCGGCCGCTGCGAAGGTCGGGTTGCAGGAGGTTGCCGTGAGTTCACTCCCCGAGAGCGACCGTCTCCTGCGCTGCGGAGCGGGCATTGCCACGCGCCAGGCGCGGGCCCGCAACGGGTTGGAACTGACTACCCCTCCGCAAGCAGCGAGCGCAGCCCTACCAGCTCCACACGACGCCCGCTGCAACCCCACCTCACTCACAACAGCCGCCCGCTCTGCCCGTACGTATCCGCCCCCCAGCACCACACCGCGCCGGCCGCGGTAGCGCCGCAGGTGTGGCCACCGCCGGCGGTGATCTGCGTGAATGCGGGCAGGCCCGCGATGCGCACGGGCAGCTGGCTCGACGCCAGGGTGCCGTCGCCGAACTGCGCGCGTGAGTTGTCGCCCCAGCACCACGTCTGCCCTGCGTTGTCGATGCCGCAGGTGTGCCAGCCGCCGGCCGCGATCTGCACGAAGCGCTGCGCGCCGGCCACGGCGCCGGGTGTCGCCTGGTCGGCCACGCTGGCGCTCGCGCGGCCGATGCGGCCCGCTGCACCCCAGCAGTAGGCCGCGCCGCCGGCGTCGAGCGCGCAGGTGTGGCCGAGCCCGGCCACGATCTGCGTGTAGCTGCGGCCGCCGAGCGCGGCTACCGGCAGCGTGCGATCGACGAGCGTGCCGTCGCCGACCTGCCCCGCGTGATTGGCCCCCCAGCAGAAGGCGGCACCCGAGCCATCGAGCGCGCACGCGTGCACCTCTCCGGCGGCCAGCGCGGCGAACGTCTGCGTCGGCGAGACGCGGTAGGGCACCGGGGCGAGCTGCGACACGCTGCCGTTGCCCGGCTGGCCGTAGTAGCCGCTGCCCCAGCAGTAGAGCGCGCCGGCGCTGAGGCCGCAGGCCAGGTCGCCGCCGGTCGCGGCGGCAAGGGCGCTGAACACGAGGCCGCCGCTGACGTTGGCCGGCACGTTGCTCGTCGTCTGGGTGCCGTCGCCGAGCTGGCCGCGGCGCCCCGCGCCCCAGCAGTGCGCGGCACCGGCTGCATCGGTGCCGCAGGTGAAGAGGAACCCGCCGGCGACGCGAGCCCATGTCGTGGCACCGCTCACGGCCACCGGCCCGTTGCTGCAGACGGCGGAGCCGTCGGCGCAGCCGACGAGTGCCTGGCCACCGTTGCCGAGCTGGCCGAACTGGTTGCCGCCCCAGCACGCCGCACTGCCGTCGGCGAGCACCGCACAGGTGTGCGCCCAGCCGGCGCTCACCTGCACGGCAGCCCGTGCGAGCGGCACGAGGTACGGAGCCGTCTCGTTCTTGAGCCCGATCGTGTGGTCGTCGCCACCGCCGCAGGCCGAGAGCCACGCCAAGGCCAGGAGCGGCGCCAGAACGCCGAGACGAGCGCTGATCGATTTCATGGGCACCTCCGGAACACAGGTACGCGACACAAGGCGAATGGCCGAACGCATGGCCGAAAGCAAGGCCGAACCGATGGCCGCCCGCGCACCCGGCGCGAGACACGGCCGCCGCGCATTGTGGTGCGCACGCACCCCCGGGATGACGACCCGGCCTCGCCGCGGCGGCGGCGTGCCCGCTCGATGCGCAGCCCGATCGCGCGCTGAGCGCTCCGGACTTGTCAGGGTTGGGCTTGGAGCCCACCCCCGGCAACACAATATTTCCGGCGCTCATTCGTCTACCTGGCATGGACGCCGCCGCCGGCCTGCCCCCGTCAGCCCACTTCGCCATGCCTGCCAACGCCACGCGCTTCACCGAAATCGTCAAGCGTGAGCGCTCGCGGCTGGGCAACTTCATCCGCGGCCAGGTGCGCGATGCCGCAGAGGCCGAGGACATCCTGCAGGACGTGTTGTTCGAGTTCTACGCCGCCACCGATGCCATCGAGCAAGCCGGCGCGTGGCTCTTTCGAGTGGCCAGGAACCGCATCATCGACCGCGCGCGCAAGAAGAAGGAGGAGCCCCTTCCGTCCGCCGATGATGAAGACGGCCGCAGCTGGCTCGAAGAGAACCTGCCCGACCCCGCCGCAGGGCCTGATGCGGCCTATGCCCGTTCGGTGTTGCTCGGTTCCATACAAGCCGCGCTGCAAACGCTGCCGCCGGAGCAACGCGACGTGTTCGTGGCGCACGAGATCGAAGGCCTTTCGTTCGCCGAGATGTCCGCGTCATGGCGCGTGCCGCAGAACACGTTGCTCGCGCGCAAGCGCTACGCCGTGCTCGCCCTGCGCGCGCAGCTGCACGCCGAATACGGCGACCTCATCGTCTAGCGCCTGCGCGCCCCGGCCCTTCTCCCTTCTCCTTGGAGTGAACCATGCGAGTTCTTCCGCTTGCCCTCATCGCCATTGGCGTATTCGGGGTGCTCAAGCACTTTGGCCTCATCGACCACGCGTTCTTGCACTTGTTCTGGCCCTTGCTTCTCATCGGCGTCGGCGTGGCCCTGCTTGCGCGTGGCCCACGTTGGCGCGGGGACATGCATGAACGCATGCAAGACCGCTGGGAGCGGCGCATGCACCGCCACTTTGGCCCGGGCTGGGCCAACCTGAGCGAAGAAGAGCGCGAGCGTTTTCGCGCCGGAATGCGGCAGTGGCAGTCTCATGGCGGCGCTGATGGCGCTGCTGCCGATCCATCCGCACCGGCCTCTGCCAGTGGTGGCCCGCCCCCGAAGCCACCAGCTCAACCACCGACGCCTGGTGAGCAACGCTGAAGATTGCTGCGTCAGCCTTTCACACCAACCCCTCGGATCAACTCGGAGCACATCATGAGAATCTTCCCCATCGCCCTCATCGTCATCGGCTCGCTCGGCGTCGCCAAGTACCTTGGCCTCATCCCCGTCGGCATGTTCCACCTCATCGGCCCGCTGTTGCTGATCGCACTCGGCGTGGCCCTTTTCTTCCGCCGCCCGCGCCGTTGCGGCAGCGATTGGCGGCTGCGCAGCAGCGGTGGCAGCACGAGCGAACCGCAGCCGCCCTCCGCCAGGCCGGTTTGACGCACCACCTTCACCCGCCGCTGCCGTAGGGCCGCGTGATGATCTCGAGGTAGTGGCCGTCCGGGTCGTTCCAGTAAACGCCGCGCCCGCCGTCGTGGTGGTTGATGCGGCCCGGCTGCTGATGCGCCGGGTCGGCCCAGTACGGCAGTGCACGCGCCTCGATGCGTTCGAAGATGCGGTCGAACTCTTCCTCGCTCACGAGGAAGGCGTAGTGCTCGATGGTCAGGTGCTCGTCGGCGCGGATGAAGGCCAGCGTCACGTGGTTGTCGAGCTCGACGTCCCAGAACGGGCCGAAGCGGACCGGCGCCGCACGGCCCAGCATCTCGCTCAGAAACGTCGCCGACGCGTGCGGGTCGCGGGCGTGAACGATGGTGTGGTTCAGTTCAATCGACATCGCGTTGCTCCCGGGTCATGCTCGGTCCCAACGCACAGGGTACGCTCCCGCCATGGGCACACGAAGCGCATCGACATCCGACCCTGACCGCGCCACGGTGGTCCATCTGATCGACGGCACCTACGAGCTCTTCCGGCACTTCTATGGCCAGCGTCGATTCAACCAGGGGGAGGACCGGCCCTTCGCCGCGGTGGTGGGCGTGCTGCAGAGCGTGCTGGAGATTCTCGAGAAGGGCGAGAAGCACGTCGGCGTCGCCACCGATCACGTCATCGAGTCGTTTCGCAATCGCCTGTGGCCCGGCTACAAGACCGGCGAGGGCATCGAGCCGGCCCTGTGGGCGCAGTTCCACCCTCTCGAAGAAGCGCTGGGCGCGATGGGCGTCACTGTCTGGCCCATGACAGAGCTCGAGGCGGATGATGCGCTGGCCTCTGCGGCGCACCTGGCCGCCGCAGACCCGCAGGTGCAGAAGGTCGGCATCTGGACGCCCGACAAGGATCTCGCCCAATGTGTCGAAGGCGATCGCGTGGTGCAGGTCGACCGCAAGAGCAAGACCATTCGCGGTGCCGCGGGCGTGCGCGAGAAGTTCGGTGTCGAGCCGGCGCTGATTCCGGACTATCTCGCGCTGGTGGGCGACCCCCAGGACGGCTACCCCGGCATCGCCGGCATCGGGGCCGTCGGAGCGGCGCGCCTGTTGAACCGGCACGGGCCGATCGAGTCCTTTCCGCCCTCCGTGCTCGAAGGAGAACGCCTGGAGCAGGCGCTGCTGTTCAAGCGCCTTGCCACGCTGCGCCGCGACGCACCGCTGTTCGACAGCGTCGAGCAGCTGCTCTGGCGAGGACCGACGGAACGCTTCGCTGAATGGACCGAGCGCCTGGGTGCGCCTCGGCTCCTCGAGCGCTGCGAAGCGGCTGCGGCCCCGTGAGGACCCGGCCCGTCGGCCGTTGCCAGCCGTGCGCTGATCACTCGATGTCGGCGCGCAGCGTCCCGTCGAGCGTCGGCAGCGCGAAGCGTTCCTTCGTCAGCGACGCTTCAACCCTGCGTTGCCTTGAAGTAGCGCCGCTTCGGATCTTGCGGGCCTGATGCGGCCCGAGAAGGCGCAAAGTCTCCATGTCGCCGCGCCTGAGCTTGCGCACCGGCGCAAAGCACTCTGAAGCCACTCGGAAGTCGACCGCTTCAGAGTCGAGCTCGGGCATCGCCTGTTCATCGACGACTTTCCCAAGGTCGCACGCCGCAGCTCGGCCACCAGCTCGTCATCCGCGCGCCGGTTGGTCGAACCGACGCGGACATAGGCGCCGGCCGTGGCACCGGCGGCCTTGAGGTAGTGGGGCCGGCTTGGGCTGGGATAGACCTGAAAAAAGGTGCTCTCGGCGGTGATCACGGTCGACGGCGTGGAGCTGCCCCGTCGCAAAGCATCTCGGTCATGGGCCTGGAAAACCCCAGGCCTGGAGCCGCGTTCGGATTTCGAGGAGCACGGCTGCCAGTCCCAGCGCATCGAGCCGATTGCGCCTGAGGAATGCCCGCCACTGCAGTTGCTTGGCGCCGTCGTTCGCGAAGGCGTCGCTCAGACCGACAGGCAGCGGGTCAGGCAGCGCGGTTTGTCGGCGAGCAAACGTCGCCTCGATCGCTTGCTGGACTTCGCCGCCCTGCAAGGTCTGGTCGCGCAGCAGCACCCAGAGATCGAAGAAGTCCTTCATCCTGCTGTTGGTCATGCCGAGGATCGAGACGGCGTGCAGCTTCTCGGCCACCACCGTGGCCTTCGGGTACGCCCGAAGCTTCGGCGCCGGGACATCGGCGAGCAAGGTGGGGTAGTCAATGGGTTGCGGTTGCGGTGTCACCGCATCGCCAAAGCCGATGTCGACCTGCAGTGCAATGCGTGCTCGATCCAGGGTGGCTCGCAGATCGATGCGCACGCCGCCGTAGCTGGCATCCTTGCGGATCTGCGCGCCGGAGATCGAGTCGAGATCGAACGCGATGCCGTCGTTCACGGCAATTCCGCTGACCGATCGGAAGACCGCCACGAGGGTCGGCACGTCATCCGGCCCGAATCCCAGAAGGTCGGCGTCGCGGGTCGGGCGGTGTTCGTCGCCGTACCAGAGCTGGAAGAGCAGCGCGCCTTTGAGCAAGAAGTTCGGTGCGTGCTCTGAGATCGAGAGCCGGTACAGGAGCCGTTCCAGACCGTAGCGCGTCAGGACGAGGTTGAAGTCCTGCTTGGTGGTATCCGCGTGCTGCTTGAGCCGGGCGCGTATCGACGCCGCACGGTTCGCCGTCATGCCGTGATCGCCTCGATGTAGGGTCGCATCACCGTGGCCACGCGTTGGCGCGTCGCGTGGTGCCAAAGCTCATCCAGTTTGAACTTGCGTTTGCTCCAACCATCGCGCAGCGCTTCGAGGGCCACGTCGAGACCGATCTTGTTGCGGAACCTGAAACAGTCCACGACGGTTCGCGCCGGGTTGAAAACGGGGACCTCGACACCGTCGATGCGCGTGCGGCGAAGACCCTCGGCCAGAGCGTCGTCGGACATGCGCACGACACGGATCGCCGGCTTCTCGATGCGGGGCGGCGCGACGCGGTTGGGGATGGCGAGCCAGACCTCGAAAGGCGCCTGCGTTCCGATCTCGTGGAATCGCAGTGCCGAGAGCAGGCAGACCACACCCTTGGGCACGCGGAGGGCAACTTCGGCGAGCGACCGGTGCTCGCTCGGCGCTGCACCGGGCAGGCCGTAGAGCCCACGAGCCACGCGTTCGAGTTTGCCGGCCTGCACCAGGCGTGTCAGCGCGATGGTGGGTAGCCCCCTGGCCGCCACGTCGCGCGCGCGCAGGAGCTTGCGTTTGCGCGCCAGGCGCAGGAGTTGATGCTCGTGGCCGTTCTTGTCGGCGGGCAAGGCAGAGGGCATGGCGTGCATTCTGTTGGAATAGCGCAGTAAGCGTCAACGAGTACCGTCAAAATGCAACATGAAGACTACGTCGCACAACCCACCCCAATTTCCTTAACCCCACTCCCCAGCCTCCCACGTTCAACCCCCTGTCCACCGCAGGAGACTTGAATGAACAGGCGCACCACCCGGGCCCTTGCGGGCCTGTCGATCCTCTTTGCCGCCGCGGGCCAGACGGCCCCGTCGGCCGGCCCCGCCGCCGATGCTGCAGGCGAGGAGACCCAACCCCCAGGCAAGCGGCAGGTGCTGCCGCCCGTGCCGCCCGAAGCCGCGCCCCGCGCCTCGCCGCGGCTAAGCTTGCCGCCGGGCGCCGAGACGACACTCGCGGCCTCCATCGGCCGCTACTTCGAAAGCCACGTCGGCCGCCGCCTCTACATCCAGGTCGACAAGCCGCTCTACAAGCCCGGCGAAATCATCTGGTTCAAGACCTGGGACTTGAAGGCGCGCACGCTCAGCGGTGCCGACGGCGCTGCGCCGACATCATCCACGCTCGTCGAGCTCGTGTCGCCCAAGGGCGCCACGGTGCTGCGCAAGCGCCTGCGCGCCCCCGCCGGTCCCGCAGGCGGCGCCACCAACGATTTCGAGCTGCCCGCCGAGGTGCAGGGCGGCGAATACACGCTGCGCGCCACGGCCGCCGACGGCCACAAGGCCGAACGCACGGTCATCGTCTCGGCCTACGAGCCGCCGCGGCTGAAGAAGAAGCTCGAGTTCGTGAAGAAGGCCTATGGCGCGGGTGACACCGTCAGCGCCACGGTCGAGGTGCGGCGGCCCACGGGCGAGGCGCTCGCGGACAAGGCGCTCTCGGCGGTGATCACGGTCGACGGCACGGAGCTGCCGCGCGTGAAGGTGACCAGCAACGCCGACGGCGGCGCGCTCGTGAAGTTCGATTTGCCGAAGACGCTCGCCACGGGCGACGGCCTGCTCACGGTGCTGGTGGAAGACGGCGGCGTCACCGAGTCGATCTCCAAGGCCATCCCCATCCTGCAGAAGAAGCTGCAACTCGCTTTCTTCCCCGAGGGCGGCAGGATGGTGGCCGGGCTGCCGACGCGCCTGTACTTCGAGGCCAAGACGCTGCTCGGCAAGCCGGCCGATGTCGAAGGCCGCCTGGTCGACGATCTCGGCAACGCGGTCGCAGCCTTCGCCACCGTCAAGAACGGGCTCGGTCGCATCGAGTTCACCCCAGCCACCGGCCGCAGCTACCACGCCGAGGTCACGCGGCCGAGCAGCATCACCGAACGCGTCGCGCTGCCGCTGGCCGAGTCCAAGGGCTGCGTGATGCGCACGTACGACGACTTCGATGGCCAGGAGAAGGGTGGGGCGCTGCGCGTGGGCGTGCGCTGCAGCGAGCGGCAGAAGGTGACGGTGGCCGCCACCGTGCGCGAGAACCTGCTCGACGTGGGCACCGTCGAGGCCGGTGACGAAGCACCAGGCGTCATCCATCTCGGCGCAGCCGACACGGCAATGGCACGTGCGGCCGGCGTCGCACGCATCACGGTGTTCGATCAGAACCTCGACCCGCTGGCCGAGCGGCTCGTCTTCCGCAACCGCCGTGCGCGCCTGCAGGTGGTGGCCGAGCTCGACAAGAAGACGTATGCGCCGCGCGGCCAGGTGGCGATGACGATCACCACGCGCGACGCATCGGGCAAGCGCGTTCCGGCCGAGCTGGCGGTGTCCGTGGTCGACGACACGGTGGTCTCGTTCGCCGACGACAAGAGCGGGCACCTGCTCAGCAAGCTGCTGCTCGAGCCGGAGTTGCCGGGCAAGGTGGAGGAGCCGAACTTCTATCTCGACCTCACCGAGGCCAAGAGCGCGCTGGCGCTCGACCTGCTCATGGGCACGCGCGGCTACCGGCGCTTCGACTGGGTGGCGGTGCTCCGGCCCCCGGTGTCGGAGGACCGCGCCGGCATGCTCGCGATGCGCGCGCTGGGCGGCGCCGAGCAGGACGGCCGGCAGCTCCGGGCGCGCATGGCGGCCGCGCCGATGCCGATGGCGGTGCCGGTGCCGCCGCCGGCACCGATGCCGGCCGGGATGCCGGCACCGAGGCCAGCGCCGATGCCCGCACGGATGCCGGAGCCGATGCCCGCCGCCGCCGTGCCGCCGCCGCGCGTGGCCATGCAGGCAGCGGCGCCGGCGCTGCGCGACGAGCTCAGGCGCGAAGCGCCGATGGCGCCTCCGCTGGTGGCGCGCGAGCGGCAGGCGGAGGCCGAGGAACTGCGGGCGCAGGCCGCGCGTGCCGAAGTGGATGGCCGCCGCGCCGCCGCGATGGGCCAGGCGGCCCGCGCCGACATGGCGGTGGACCGCGACTTCGCGCGTGCCGCGAGGCGGGACGCCAACCGGATCGGGGCCGAGGAGGTGGCCCGCGTGGCCATCGCGCCGGTGCGCGTCTTCCCTGTGCCCGCGTTCAACCCGCAGCACACGGGCCCGCGCGACGACTACCGTGAAACGGTCTTCTGGGCGCCTTCGGTGAAGACCAACCGCTGGGGCAGGGCGACGGTGAAGTTCACGTTGTCCGATGCGGTGACGTCGTTCCGCGTGTTCACCGAAGGCGTGGGGGGTGGGCTCGCCGGCCGCGACGAGACGGTCTTCAAGTCCGCGCTGCCGTTCTCGCTGGCGGTGAAGCTGCCGCTCGAAGTGTCTGCGGGCGACCGGCCGCTGATCCCGGTGACGCTGAGCAACGAAGGCGACCGCGCGCTGGACGTCAAGCTCGACGCGCGCTTCGGCGCGCTGATGAGGGCGTCCGCCGCCGGCACTGGCGCTTCGGGGCAGGGCGGCAAGCTTGTGGATGGACAAGGCGGCAAGCTCGCGGAGGGTCGAAGCAGCAAGCTTGCTGCAGGCCAGCGCAGCAGCCTCTTCTTCCCCCTCGAAGTCACCGGCACGCGCGGCCAGTCCGAGGTGCGCGTGGCGGCGGCAGCCGGTGGCCTCGGCGACGAGGTGCTGCGCAGCATCCCCGTGGTGCCGCTCGGCTATCCGCAGGTGTTCGAGCGCTCCGGCCAGGTCACCGGCCAGGCCAGCCACGAGCTCGACCTCGGTCGCGCCCGCCCGGGCAGCGTGCAGGCGAGCGTCACCGTCTACACCTCGATGCTCTCGACCACGATGTCGGGCCTGGCCGGCATGCTGCGCGAGCCCTCGGGCTGCTTCGAGCAGACCTCGTCGACCAACTACCCGAACGTCATGATCATGCAGTACCTCAGGCAGCACGACGTGGCCGACGCCGCGCTCGTCGAGCGCTCGAGCCGGCTGATGGACAGCGGCTACAAGAAGCTCACCGGTTATGAATCGCCGAAGAAGGGTTTCGAGTGGTTCGGCGGCGACCCCGGCCACGAGGCGCTCACCGCCTACGGCCTGCTGCAGTTCGCCGACATGAAGGACGTCTACGGCGCCGTCGACGCGGCGATGCTGGCGCGCACGAGTGCCTGGCTCAAGTCGCGCCGCGACGGCCAAGGCGGCTACCTGCGCGACGCCAAGGCGCTCGACAGCTTCGGCCGCGCCTCGCCCGAGGTGACCGACGCGTACATCACCTGGGCCCTGGCCACGGCCGGCGTCACGGGCATTGAGAAGGAAGTCGAGAAGTCGGCCAAGCTCGCGGAGACGACGCAGGACGCCTACCAGCTGGCGCTCGCCACCGGCACGCTGCTGCAACGCGCCGGGGGCACTGCACCGTCGAAGGCGGCACTCGCCGCAGCGGCGAAGCTCGCCCGCATGCAAGCCGCCAACGGCGCCTGGACCAACGCCGACCACTCGATCACCAAGAGCGGCGGCAACAACCTCACGATCGAGACCACCTCGCTCGCGATCCTGGCCCTTCTCAAGGCGGACGTGAAAGCGGACGGCTACCTCGAGCACGCCCGCAAGGGCATCGCCTGGCTGCAGAGCAACCGTGGCGGCTTCGGCCAGTGGGGCGCGACACAGGCCACCGTGCTGGCGCTGAAGGCGGTGACGCGGTTCGACGATGTCACGCGCGTCGCGCCGCGCGCCGGTGCGGTGAGCCTCGTGATCGACGGTGTGGTGGTGGCAGAGCAGAGCTACGAGGCCGGCCGCCGCGAGCCGCTCGTCTTCACCGGCTTCGATGAAAGGCTCACACCGGGCAAGCACACCATCATGCTCGCCTCGAAGAGCACCGACCCCTTGCCCTACTCGATGGCCGTCGAGTACCGCTCCACCGAGCCGGCCTCGTCCGCCGCGGCGGCGGTGCACCTGGCCGCGACGCTCTCGAAGGCCGAGGTGAAGATGGGCGAGACGGTGCGCCTGGACGCCGTCATCACCAACAAGACGCGCAACGGCCAGCCGATGACGATGGCGCGCCTGGGCCTGCCCGGCGGCCTCGCGTTCCAGAACTGGCAGCTGAAGGAGCTGCGCGAGAAGGGCCAGATCGCCTTCTTCGAGACCCGCGCCCGCGAGGTCATCGTCTACTTCCGCGACATGAAGCCGCTCGAGGTGAAGAAGATCGCCATCGACCTCGTGGCCACGGTGCCCGGCACCTACACCGGGCCGGCCTCGTCGGCTTACCTGTACTACAACGACACCGACAAGAGCTGGGCGGCGCCGCTGGCGATCGGGATTGCGCCGTGATGGCGCTGGCGTTACGGCCTTACGAGCGGGTTGACGACGCGAAGCGCGGCGAAACGCCCGAAGTCCCGATCGGCCGACCACAGCTCACGCACCCCGTGCTGCAGGCAGAGCGCCGCGATGCGCGCGTCGTGCACCGCCGGCCCGGCCACCTTGGCGGTGCTGAGCAATGGGCGCAACGCCTCCCAGTGCGTGGCCGACTCCGCCAGCAGCACGACGCTCGGGCTGGCCAGCCAGGCGTCGATCTGCGCAATGGCCTTGGCCGGTGGCGTGGCGGGGTCGTAGATGCGCGGGTGCGTGACGATGGCGAAGAACTCGTGCAGACAAGGCCATGGCAGTGCCCACGGCGCGCGGGCCTCGGCGCCTTGCCTGACGCACTCGTAGGCGGCTTCGTGGAAGGGCGAATCCTCCCGGTGCGCATAGACGAGCAGGTTGGTGTCGAAGGCGATCACCCGCCGCGGCCCTCGTAGGCCAGATCGCGCAGCCGTTCCCAGGCCGCGCCCTGCAGCTCGCCGCGCAGCCCCTTGCCCTTGATGGAGGCGCGGCGCAACTTGAACGGCGCGCTGCGCGAGCGCTGCTCTTGCAGCACCTGGCGCAAGCCGGCCTCGACGAGGGCACGCACCGTGGTGTCGCGGGCCGCGGCGACCTGCTTGGCCTCGGCGAGGAGGCTGTCGGCGATGTCGATCGTGGTCTTCATATGGGCACCCATATCATGATGGATGGGCGGCAGCATAGCATGCGCCCGGCGGCCGGCCAGCAGCCGACGCGCCGAGCACACGCAACTCAACGCAGGTCGAACCGGTCCAGGTTCATCACCTTCGTCCACGCCGCCACGAAGTCGTCGACGAACTTCGGCTGCGCGTCGTTGCTCGCGTACACCTCGGCCAGCGCGCGCAGCTGCGAGTTCGAGCCGAGCACCAGGTCGGCCATGGTGCCGGTCCACTTCATCGCGCCCGTCTTGCGGTCGCGCCCTTCCAGCACGCCCTCGGTGGCCGTCTTCTGCCACTGCGTGCCCATGTCGAGCAGGTTGACGAAGAAGTCGTTCGTCAGCGTCTCGGGGCGCTGCGTGAAGACGCCATGCCTGCTCTTGCCCACGTTGGCGCCGAGCACGCGCAGGCCGCCCACCAGCACCGTCATCTCCGGCGCGGTGAGCGTGAGCAGTTGCGCCTTGTCCACCAGCAGCTCGGCCGCCGCGCCTTCGAGCCCGCGCGAGGCGTAGTTGCGGAAGCCGTCGGCCTTGGGCTCGAGCACGGCGAATGCGTCCACGTCGGTCTGTTCCTGTGTCGCGTCCGTGCGGCCCGGCGAGAAAGGCACCTTCACGTCCTGGCCGGCCTTCCTGGCCGCCGCTTCGACGGCGGCACCACCGGCGAGCACGACGAGGTCGGCCAGCGAGATCTTCCGGCCGCCGGCGGCCGAGCCGTTGAACTCCTTGCGGATGCCTTCGAGCAGCTTCAGCACCTTGGCGAGCTCGACCGGCTGGTTGACCTCCCACTCCTTCTGCGGCGCCAGCCGGATGCGCGCGCCGTTGGCACCGCCGCGCTTGTCGCTGCCGCGGAAGGTGGCCGCCGATGCCCACGCCGTGCTCACCAGTTGCGCGACCGAGAGGCCCGAGGCCATGACCTTCTGCTTCAGCGCCGCGATGTCCTGCTCGTTGACGAGCGGGTGCGACACGGCCGGCACCGGGTCCTGCCAGATCAGCTCTTCCTTGGGCACCAGCTTGCCCAGGTAGCGGGCGCGCGGGCCCATGTCGCGGTGCGTCAGCTTGAACCAGGCGCGCGCGAAGGCGTCGGCGAAGGCCTTCGGGTCCTTGTGGAAGCGGCGCGCGATCTTCTCGTAGGCCGGGTCCATGCGCATCGACAGGTCGGCCGTGGTCATCATCGGCGGATGCTTCTTGGAGGGGTCGTGCGCGTCGGGGATCAGGTCCTCGGGCTTGCAGTTCTTGGCCACCCATTGATGCGCCCCGGCCGGGCTCTTGACGAGCTCCCATTCGTAGCCGAAGAGCGTGTTGAAGTAGCCCATGTCCCACTTCGTCGGGTTGGGCTTCCAGGCACCCTCGATGCCGCTGGTGACGGCATGCGCGCCCTTGCCGCTGCCGAAGATGTTCTTCCAGCCGAGGCCTTGTTCTTCGATCGGCGCGCCTTCGGGCTCGCGGCCGACGTTGCTTTCCGGCGCGGCGCCGTGCGCCTTGCCGAAGGTGTGGCCGCCGGCGACGAGCGCCACAGTCTCCTCGTCGTTCATCGCCATGCGCGCGAAGGTCTCGCGCACGTCGCGGCCCGAGGCCACGGGGTCGGGGTTGCCGTCCGGGCCCTGCGGGTTGACGTAGATGAGGCCCATCTGCACGGCGCCGAACGGGCGCGCGAGGTCGCGCTCGCCGGAGTAGCGGCTGTTCGGCTTGTCGCTGGTGGCCAGCCACTCGGTCTCGGCGCCCCAGTGGATGTCCTGCTCGGGCTCCCAGATGTCGGGGCGGCCGCCGCCGAAGCCGAAGGTCTTGAAGCCCATCGATTCGAGCGCCACGTTGCCGGCGAGGATCATCAGGTCGGCCCACGAGAGCTTGCGGCCGTATTTCTGCTTGACGGGCCACAGCAACCGGCGCGCCTTGTCGAGGTTGCCGTTGTCGGGCCAGCTGTTCAACGGCGCGAAGCGTTGCGAGCCGCTGCCGGCGCCGCCACGACCGTCGTGGATGCGGTAGGTGCCGGCGGCGTGCCAGGCCATGCGGATGAAGAGGCCGCCGTAGTGGCCCCAGTCGGCAGGCCACCAGTCCTGCGAGTCGGTCATCAGCGCATGCAGGTCCTTGACGACGGCATCGAGGTCGAGGGTCTTGAATTCCCTGGCGTAGTCGAAGCCCGCGCCCATCGGGTTCGACTTCGACGACTGCTGGTGCAGGATGCCCAGGTTCAGCTGCTCGGGCCACCAGTCGCGGTTGGTCCGGCCGCCGGCGGCCATGGTGTGGAACGGGCACTTCGATTCGGTTGACATGCTCAATCTCCTTCGACCGTCTGTGTACGAACAGCGGACGAAAAGTCTAGGAGCCGGTCCACGCACCATCAATGCAGGCGTGCCAATGACACCGATAGCCTCTTGGCTGCTCGCCGCTGCCCGCCGCTTGCTCCCGGATGCGCGCGGGCAGCCCCGCGCTCCGCGCCCGCTTGCCCCTGTTGCCCCTGTTGCCCCTCTTGCCCCTCTTGCATTCAGCGTCGCCGGCCTCACCTGCAGGCTGCTTTGGCCCAGTCCCGCCGGCCTGGGCTCGCGAACGAGGTGCCGATGGCCGAGACGCTGCTGATCGTTCTGGCGCTCGCCGCCATCGCCTGGCCGCTGGTCGGCCCCGTGCACCGGCGCTGGCGCCGCGCCCGGCTGGACCGCCAGCCGTTCCCACCCGCCTGGCGCGCCATCCTGCGTCGCCGCGTGCCGCTGCTGCGGCGCCTGCCGGCCGACCTGCGGCTGCAGCTGCAACGGCACATCGTGCGCTTCGTCGCCGAGGTGCCCTTCATCGGCTGCGCCGGCCAGCAGGTCGACGACGAGGTGCGCGTCACCATCGCGGCGCAGGCCTGCCTGCTGCTGCTTCAGCGCGGCGGCGGCTTCGAGGGGCTGCGCGAAGTGCTCGTCTACCCCGGCGCCTTCGCGGTCGAGCGCGTGCACGCGGGCGCCGGCGGCGTGCAGCATGAGCAGCGCAGCGCGCTGGCGGGCGAGAGCCACGGGCGCGGCGCGGTGGTGCTGTCGTGGCAGGACGCGCTCGACGGTGCCGCCGACCCCGACGATGGCCGCAACGTCGTCATCCACGAATTCGCGCACCGGCTCGACCAGGACAACGGCGCGGCCAACGGCGCGCCCTGGCTCGGGCCCGGGCGCGGCTACGACGAATGGGCGCGCGTGATGGCCGCGGAGTACGCGGCGCTGCGCATGCGGGTCGCGGCCGGCGAGAGTTCCGCCGGCATAGAAGGAGAAGGCGGGGAGGGCGCGGAGGGCGGGGAGGGCCTCATCCCCGCCTACGGCGCCACCGATCCGGCCGAATTCTTTGCCGTCGTCTCGGAGCTCTACTTCGAGCGGCCCGCCGCGCTGAAGCGCGAGCACGCGGCGCTGTATGCACAGCTGCGGCAGGTGTACCGCACCGATCCGTCGCTCTGGCAATAGCCGAGTCAATGGCCGGGCCGCTATGTGCAGGCGCCATGTGTCAGCCGAGGACTACGACGGCGAGAGGCGCCGTCCCACCGCGCACGCGGCGGCGGCCGCCCACACTTGCGCTTCCCCTCACTGCTCATAAGGAGTGGGCAATGCAAGCGTTGAAGACATCACTGCTGCTCGCCAGCCTGCTGGCCCTCTCGACGGGTTACGCGCAGAAGGCCGAGCTCGAGGCCATCGCGGCGCAGGCCAAGTCCGACCGGGCGGCCTGCGAGCCGATGAAGGGCAACGCCAAGGACGTCTGCCAGGCCGAAGCGAAGGCCAAGGAGAAGGTCGCCAGGGCCGAGCTCAAGTTCAGGGCTACGCAGAGCGACCGCGACCGTGTCGCGCTCGCCATGGCCAAGGCCGAGGCCGAGTACGACGTGGCCAAGGAGAAGTGCGAAGACCAGGCCGACGCGGAACAGCAACGGGCCTGCAAGGCCCAGGCCAAGGCGACCGAGCGCGCGCAGCGCGCCGCGGCCAGGCCCGCCCCCAGCGGCGGCTGACGGCGTTCGCCCCTGCGCGCGGAGCGCCGCCGCGCCCGCCTGTCGGAGTTGTCCGACGCTCGTCATCCGCGCCGGCTGACGTGACGCGCGGGCGCGCCTGTCGCAGCATGGGGCGTCCATCCCGGACGTTGGAGAAAGGCCATGTCAGCGATACGACGCTATTTGATCGCCTTGACAGCGCTTGCGCTGGCGTCGCTGTCGGGTTGCGCGAGCCTCAGCGAGTGCGAACGAGACACCGCCGTCGGCGCCACGATCGGCGGGGTTGCCGGTTCGGTATTGAGTGACGGCAGCACGGCCGGCACCGTAGGGGGTGCCGTGGCCGGCGGCGTGATCGGCCATCGCCAGCGCTGCTGACTTTGGCGGCCGTTGCGCCGCGAGGTGCGCTTGAAGAGCGCCTGAGGTGCGCGCCGCGCCGGCGCTGCGGGCGGCTAGTCTCCGTCCGCGGCCCCGAGCGGCGGCGCCACTTCTTCGAGCGGCTTGCACTCGGCGTCGACCGCCCAGCGCCAGGCGACGAGCGCGGCGCCCACGACGAGCGCCGCGCCGAGCGCGTAGCCCATGAAGACGTTGGCGCGGCTGCCGGTCTCGATGAGCGCGCCGAACAACGCCGGCGCCGCGAAGCCGCCGGCGCCAGTGCCCAGCGCGTAGAAGATGGAGATGGCCAGGGCCCGCATCTCGAGCGGGAAGACCTCGCTCACCGTGAGGTAGGCCGAGCTCGCCGCAGCCGAGGCGAGGAAGAACACCGCCGACCAGGCCAGCGTCTGCGTCGTGGCGTCGAGCACGCCGGCGACGAAGCCCCAGCCGGTGAGCGCGAGCGTGACGCCCGAGGCGGCGTAGGTGGCCGCGATCATCTTGCGCCGGCCGACACGGTCGAACAGCGGCCCGAGCAGCAGCGGCCCGAGCACGTTGCCGATGGCGAAGGGCACGATGTACAGGCCCACCTTCGCCTCCGGGACGGCGTGGAAGCGCGTCAGCACGAGCGCGTAGGTGAAGAAGATGGCGTTGTAGAAGAACGCCTGCGACAGCATGAGCGCGAGGACGACGCCGCTGCGCGCGCGGTAGCGCCGCCACAGGACGTGCCACACCTCGGCCAGCGTCGGCGCGCCGCGGCTGCCCATGCGCACGCCGCCCTGCGCCGCGGGCAGCGCGCCGTGCTCGGCCGCGGCGGCGCGCTCGATGTCGGCGACGATGCGCTCGGCCTCCTCGGCGCGGCCGTGTGCCAGCAGCCAGCGCGGGCTCTCGGGCACGTGCCGGCGCACGAGCAGGATGGCCACGGCCAGCACGGCGCCGAGCAGGAAACCGGCGCGCCAGCCGAGCTGCGGGCCGAGCACGCGCTCGTCGAGCAGCACGAGGCTGATCAGCGCGCCCAGCGCCGCGCCGATCCAGAAGCTGCCGTTGATGGCCAGGTTGACGCGGCCGCGCACGCGCGCCGGAATCAGCTCGTCGATGGCCGAGTTGATGGCCGCGTACTCGCCGCCGATGCCCACGCCGGTGACGAAGCGGCAGATCGCGAACGAGACGAAGCCGGTGGACAGCGCCGTGGCCACCGTCGCGCCCATGTAGACCGCCAGCGTCATCAGGAACAGGCGCTTGCGCCCGAGCCGGTCGGCGAGGCGCCCGAACACGAGCGCGCCGAGCACCGCGCCGCCGACGTAGAGCGAGCCCGCCCAGCCGACGTGCGTGGCGGTCAGCGCCAGCGTGTCGCCGCGCTCGAGCACGCTGCCGACCGAGCCGACGATCGTCACCTCGAGGCCGTCGAGCACCCACGCCACGCCCAGCGCGATGACGATGCGCCAGTGCCAGCGCGACCACGGCAGGCGGTCCAGCCGGGCGGGGATGTCGCTGCGGGTCGCCATGTCGCAAACCATCGTCGCTGGCGCCGGTGTCGTCAAGAGGGACGCCGGCCGGGACAGGGACCCGGGCACGGGCCGGGACACGGGCCACGGGACGGGCCGTGGCGCGGCACCGCAAATGCGGGAACGCCCGTTGCCCGCCCCCGGGCATGGACCGCGAAGCAAGCGCCGCAACGGGCACCGTCATCGTCACCGGCTGCGGCGGCGCCATCGGCCAGGCGCTCTGCGCCCGCCTGCGCGAGCAGCACCGGGTCGTCGGCCTGGACGTGCGCTGCCCCGCGGGCGACGCCGACTGCATCGCCGTCGACATCACCTCGCCGCCGGCGCTCGAGGGCGCGATCGGGCGCGTGCGCGAGCGCCACGGCGCGAAGGTGGCTTCGGTGATCCACCTCGCGGCCTACTTCGACATGACCGGCGAGCCGAATCCGCTGTACCGCCGCGTCAACGTCGAAGGCACCGAGCGCCTGCTGCGCGCGCTGCGCACGCTCGAGGTCGAGCAGTTCGTCTACGCCAGCACGATGCTCGTGCACGGCGGCACCGAGCCGGGCCGGCCGATCGACGAAGCCTCGCCGCTCGATCCGGCCTGGGCCTACCCGCGCTCGAAGGCCGACGCCGAGAACGTCGTGCGCACGCGCCACGACACGGTGCCCATCGTCGTGCTGCGCATCGCCGGCGTGTACACCGACCAGTGCGACTCGGCGCCGCTGGCGCAGCAGATCCAGCGCATCGATTCGGGTGCCCTGACCAGCCGGCTGTTCCCGGGTGATTCGCGCCGCGGGCAGGCCTTCGTGCACGTCGACGACCTGGTGGACGCGATCGTGCGCGCCGTCGAGCGCCGCCACACGCTGCCGCCGGACACGACGCTGCTCATCGGCGAGCCGGGCCCGCCGCCGTCCTATGCCGAGCTGCAGCACGAGCTCGCGCGGCTGATCCACGGCCGCGCCGACTGGCCCACGCACGCCATCCCGAAGCCGGTGGCCAAGGCCGGCGCGTGGCTGCAGGACAAGGCCGAGGAAGTCACCCCTGACGCGATCGACCAGGGCGAGGAGCCATTCATCAAGCCGTTCATGATCGATCGCGCCGACGACCACTTCGAGCTCGACACCGCGCGAGCCGCCTCGCTGCTCGGCTGGCAGCCCCGCCACCGGCTGCGCCAGGCGCTGCCGGGCATGGTCCAGGCGCTGAAGGCCGACCGCGGCGCCTGGTACGCGCGCCACGGGCTCGTCTCGCCCGAGGGCGTCACCCCGGCGCAGCGCGCCGCGCTCGACGAAGGCGAGAAGAAGGCGCTCACGCACCATCTCGCCGAGATGACGGAGCTGCGCAAGGGCACGCTGTGGACGCACTTCGTCGCCGCGTTCCTCGGCTTGTGGCTCGCCTGCAGCCCGTTCGCGCTCGGCTATGCCGGCGAGCCGGCGATGCGCACGAGCGATGTCGCCAGCGGCGCGCTCGTCGTCGCCTTCGCGGCGCTGTCGATGGCGCGCCGTTTCGGGTGGGCGCAGTGGGCCAACGCGCTCGTCGGCTGCTGGCTGCTGGCCGCGCCGCTCGTCTTCTGGACGACGAGCCCGGCCGCGTACGTGAACGACACGCTGGTCGGCACGCTGGTGATCTCGCTGGCCATCCTCGTGCCGCACATGCCCGGCATGAGCCCGGTCGGCATGGCCGTCGGCCCGGACATCCCGCCGGGCTGGGACTACTCGCCGTCGGACTGGACGCAGCGCCTGCCGATCATCGTGCTCGCCTTTGCGGGCTTCTTCATCGCGCGCTACATGGCCGCCTATCAGCTCGGCCACATCCCGAGTGCGTGGGATCCGTTCTTCGGCCGCGGCACCGAGACCATCATCACCTCGGAGATGTCGCGCGCCTGGCCGGTGCCCGACGCCGGCCTCGGCGCGTTGGGCTACATGCTCGAGGCGCTGTCGGGGATCATGGGCGACCGCAAGCGCTGGCGCACGATGCCGTGGATGGTGGTGCTGTTCGGCGTGCTCGTGGTGCCGCTGGGCGGCGTGAGCATCTTCTTCATCGTCATCCAGCCGATCTGGATCGGCACCTGGTGCACCCTGTGCCTCGTGGCCGCGGCGGCGATGGTGATCATGATCCCGTACTCGCTCGACGAGATCGTCGCCACGGTGCAGTTCCTGCTCGAACGCCGGCGCGTCGGCCGGCCGCTGTGGCACGTGTTCTGGCACGGCGACACGATGGCCGGCGGCACGAAGGACGCCTCGTTCGAGTTCGACCAGCCGCCGGCGCGGTTCGTGCGCGAGATGCTCGGCGGCGGCCTCACGGCGCCGTGGACGCTGAACGCCTGCATCGCCATCGGTGTGGCGCTGATGTGCACGCCGCTGCTCTTCGGCACGCAGGGGGCGATGGCCGACAGCGACCATTTTGTCGGCTCGCTCGTCATCGTCATCGCCGTCAGCGCCTGGGCCGAGGTGGCGCGCCGCCTGCGCCTGCTGCTCGTGCCCTTCGGTGCCTGGCTCGTAGTCGCGCCGTGGCTGCTCGAAGGCGCCGGCAGCGCTCTCGCGAGCGCCGCCGGCGTCGCTGCCGGCGTGGCGCTGATCGCGCTCAGCCTGCCGCGCGGCGCGATCCGCAACCCCTACGGTCGCTGGGATCGCTTCGTCAGGTGAGGTGGCGGGAGTCAGAGCGCCGCCGCCTGCGAGTGCGCGCCGCCCTGGCGCGTGATGCCGGCCATCGCCTGGCCGGTGTTATGCCCCGGCTCGCACTGCGCGAGGTCGCCGATCGACACGATGCCCACGAGGCGCTTGTCTTCGTCGACGACGGGCATCCGCCGCACCTGCATGTCGCCCATGTTGCCGGCCACATGCTCGACGGTGTCGTCCTCGTGGCAGTAGAGGACCTCCTGCGACATGACGTCGCGCACCCGGGTGTCGGGGCCGAGTCCGAGCGCCACCGCGCGCACGGCGATGTCGCGGTCGGTGATCATGCCGACGAGGCGGTCGTTCTCGCCCACCGGCAGCGCGCCGGCGTCGATGGCGGCCATCTGCCGCGCGGCTTCGCGGATCGTCTGGTTCGGCTCCGTGACGCGGACTTCGCGCGTCATCGCTTCACTGACTCGCATGATGAAACCTCCGTGGCTGGGTTGAGGCGCCGGCCGGCGTGCACCGGCGCGAAGTGCGTCGCCACGCGCGGCAAGCTGCATTCCCGACAGCGGCCCTCTCGCGCCCTCCTCGCGCCCCTGCGTCCGCCGCAGCCGCAGGCGCGCGCGAACGGCGAACGAAGCTGCGGCAAGTTCTGCCGCCCCGCGGCGCGCGGTCTACGAAGCTGCGGCAAGTTCTGCAACCGCGTCGAGCGAGCCCAGGGCCAGCGCCGCCGACAGGTGCGCCAGGTGCGACAGCCCCTGCGGAAAATTGCCCAGCAGCTCGCGGCGCGCCGGGTCGAACTGCTCGGCGAAGAGCCCGAGGTCGTTGGCGCAGCGGCAGGCGTTGGCGTGGTAGTGCCGCGCCAGCTCGAGCCGCCCCTGGCGCGCCAGGCCCTCGGCGAGCCAGAAGGTGCAGGCCACGAACGCGCCTTCGTCGCCGACGATGCCGTCGGGCGTGCGATAGCGCTGGATCAGCCCGCCAGAGTCGAGCTCGCGCACGATGGCGTCGGTGGTGGCGAGCATCAGCGGGTCGCGCCAGCCCACGAAGCCCGACTCCGGCAGCAGGAGCAGCGCCGCGTCGATGTCGCGGCTGCCGAACGAGGCGACGAAGTGCGGCGGACCTTCGTGGTTGCGGTGGCTGCGGTGC
Source organism: Burkholderiales bacterium (assembly GCA_016223165.1). Taxonomy (GTDB): domain Bacteria; phylum Pseudomonadota; class Gammaproteobacteria; order Burkholderiales; family Burkholderiaceae_C; genus Rubrivivax. The sequence goes on along the minus strand of JACRPO010000003.1, from coordinate 458,193 downwards.
CCGCCCCGGCCGTGCCCGCCGCCGCGCGCCACGCCCTCGGCGAGCACGGCGGCGCCGATCGCCTCGCGCGCGCCGCGCCAGCGCGGCAGCGGCGCGGGCAGCGCGTGGCGTTCGGCCAGGCGCAGCGCGCGGTCCAGCGCCGCCCAGCACATCACCTTCGAGTGCACGAAGTGCCGCGGCGCGTCGCGGATCTCCCAGATGCCCTGGTCGGGCTCCTGCCATTGCCGCGCCGCGCAGCCGGCGGCCTCGGCGAGGAAGGCCCACTCGTCGGGTCCGGGCGCGACGCCGCGTTCGCTGGCGCGCCAGGCCAGCTCCAGCAGCAGGCCCCAGATGTCGGCCTGGTACTGCGTGCCGGCCGCGTTGCCGATGCGCACCGGCCGCGATCCGCGCCAGCCCTCGAGGTGCCCGAGCGGCAACTCGGGCAGGCGCCGCTTGCCGTCGACGGCGATCATGACGCGCAGTTCCTTCGCGTTGCCCGCGGCGCTGCGCTGGATGAAGCGCCTGAAGCCGTCGGCCTCGGCGGCGCAGCCGAGGGCGCCGAGCGCGCGCACCGTGAACACCGAGTCGCGCACCCAGCTGTAGCGGTAGTCCCAGTTGCGCACGCCGCCGGGGTCCTCGGGCAGCGAGGTCGTCGGCGCCGCGATGATGGCGCCGGTCGGCGCGAAGGTCAGCGCCTTCAGCGTGATCGCCGAGCGCCGCAACGAGGCCCCGTGCTCGCCGGCCAGGCCGTGTGGGCCGCTCGGTACCTGCAGCTTCGAAGACCAGTTGCGCCACCACTCGAGCGTCTCGCGCAGATGGCTGTCGACCGACTCGCGGTCGCGCAGGCGCGCGCGCGCCTCGTCGATGGCTTCGGGCCGCAGCACCTGCACAGCCAGGTACAGCCGCGCGCCGGTCGGCATCTCGAAGTCGGCGGCGAGGTCGTGCTCGCCGGCGGGCTGCAGCGCGATGTCGCCGCTGACCAGCAGCGCGGTGTTGCTGCCGACGGCCAACGAACGCGTTGTCGGCGACGCGATGGATCCACGGCCGCACCTCGCCGTAGTCCAGGCGCGGGCTGAAGTGCACGCGCACCTGCGGCCGGCCGGCGAGCGCCTGCACGATGCGCACGAGCTCGCGGCGCGGCCGCTCGCGGCCGCCGCGGCGCATGGCGAAGTAGTCGATCGTCTCGATGCTGGCGTCGCCGTCGGTGCCGCCGCCCTGCCAGGTGGCGAGCACGAGGCTGTCGTCGAGGTAGCGGCGGCGCGTGCGGCGGCGCCCGGCGAGCGTGATCGAGAAGTGGCCGGCGTGCCGGTCGAGCAGGCGGCCGAAGCAGCTGTCGGAGTCGAAGCGCGGCAGACAGCACCAGTCGATCGAACCGCTGCGCGACACCAGCGCGGCGCTGTGGCAGTCACCGATGAGCGCGTAGTCGGCGATCGGAACACCGTTCGGCGAAGGAGTGAGCGGCATCGTGCGACGAAGGCAACGGCACGGCCTGCCTCCGCGGCCTGCGGCGAGGCGGCCGAAGGGAGTCTGGCGGCCGGCCGTCCGCGGCCCCATGGGACATTGCCGCGCTCTGGCGTAGGCCTGGGCCGACAAGGTGCGGCATGTCATGGTGCACAGCGGTGCACGCGGCGGCCTCGGGCCCTGCGCGTCTGCGTTGGGGCGTTCGGTGAAACATCGGCCATCGGCCTTCTCCTACGCACACGACGAGCGCAGGCCGACATCGGCCCGACGGGCAGCCGCCTACATTGACATCGGGACAGCGCAAGGAGAGATCGATGAACCGAGTGGCAACCGGCAGCGGCAAGGAGCGGATGTCCGCCCCGTTGCGGCTGGACCAGAGCAAGCTGCAGGCGGCGCGGCACGACCTGAACGAGGGCGCCGTGACGCCCGGTGCCGGCGCCTGGCGCGAGGAGATCGTGGCGCTGCTGGGCGGGGCGCTGGCCACCGAACTGGTGTGCATGCTGCGCTACCGGCGCCACTACTTCATGGCCAACGGCCTGGCTTCGCCGCACGTCGCCGAGGAGTTCCTCGCGCATGCGAACGAGGAGCTCGGGCATGCCGACCGCATCGCCGAGCGCATCGCCCAGCTCGGCGGCGAGCCCGACTTCCGGCCCGACTCGCTGGCCGCGCGCAGCCTCGCGGACTACGACGACGCGGCCGACCTGACGGCGATGATCAAGGCCGACCTCGCCGCCGAGCGCGTCGCGATCGAGGCCTACCGGCAGATGATCGCGCTCGTCGCCGACAAGGACCCGACGACACGCACCCTGCTCGAGGGGATCCTCGCCAACGAGGAAGAGCATGCCGAAGACCTGCGGGTGCTGATCGCCTGAACGCCATTCACCGCAAACCGCAGCGCCGGGCCGGCGCGCCGATTGCCGGGGCGGCGCTGCGGCACAACCCGAGTGCCGAGAAAGGAGTGTCCAGATGCCCAGGCAGTGGAGTGCCAAGCGCGAACGCCAGTACCAGCACATCAAGGAAGGCCTGCTCGGGCGCGGCCGCGGCGAGGACCTCGCCGAGGAGATCGCCGCCCGCACCGTGAACAAGGTGCGCGCGCAGGAGGGCGAGGCCGCGACGGCGAGCCCGACCTCCCTGCAGGACCTGTCGCCCGGCCGGCGCGGCGGCCTGCGTTCGCACGAGGGTGCGCAGGGCCGCACCTACCGGCAGCTGTACCAGGAGGCCAGGGACAAGCACATCGCGCACCGCTCGACGATGTCGAAGGCAGAGCTGGAACGTGCGCTCGCGCGCGTCCGTTCACCGGGCCGGGACCACTGACGCCCGTGCCGCCGCCAACCGGCGCCGGCCCGTCGGGAGCACGCGCACGCCGGCGCCACCGACGCCGAAAGAGGATCTGCCATGGACGTGTCCGAGATCATGACCACCGACGTGCAGGTGGTGTCCACCAGCGACAGCCTCAGGGGGGCCGCGCACCTGATGGACCGGCTCAACGTCGGCTCGCTGCCGGTTTGCGAGGACGACCGCCCGGTTAATCGCCGCGCCGAGCAGCGCGCCGACGAGCGCACCACCGCCCAGCGGCCAAAGCAGGTCGCGCCACCACCAGCCGGGCAGCGCGCCGTCGCCCGAGCGCATGCAGGCCCATGAGCCCGAGCGCCAGCATGACGGCGGGCAGCGCGGTGCCGTCGTTCAGCCCGCCCTCGGCCGACAGCGTGAGGCGCACCGCGTCGCGGTCCTGGACGGAGACGACCTGCACCTCGGAGGCGAGGACCGGGTCGGTGGGCGAGAGCATGGCGGCGAGCAGCAGCGCCGCCGGCCACGGCAGCTCGAGCAGCCAGGCGGCGAAGGCGGACGACACCACGATGCCGACCACCATGCCCGGGACGCAGCACCGCGCCGGCGAGGAGCAAGGCGATGGTCAGCAGAGGCGGGCGGGGGCAGGGCGCAGGAGCAGGGCGCGGCCCACCTCTACACCCGGGTGGCGTGCGCCTGCTCGCGCAGCATGTGCACGTGCTCCTGGTTGCGTCTCAGCCCGAGCGCTTGCCGTTCGACGAGCGCACGCACGTCGCCGGGCAGGTCGGCCTCCAGGGCGTTGAGATAGCGCGCCAGCGCGATGTCCTCGCCGCGCTCGGTGTCGGCGAGGATCGTCTCGTCGTCGTAGCGGGCGAGCTTGCTCTTCACGGCCACCCAGCCGCGGTGGATGGCGCCGGCGGCGGTGCCGCTGTGTTCAGGCCGGCCGCCGTACTGCGCCACGCAATCCTGCAGCTCGGCGGCGGCGCGCCGGCACTCCTCGGCATGCTGCAGCAGCTCGGCGCGCGTGGCCCGGCTGCGCACGTGTTCGGCGCTGGAACGGAAACCGTACTCGCCGTCCTTGCAGGTCTCGATGAGGTCGTTCAGGGTGTCGGTCAGATCGTCCAGGTTCATGGCAGGCCTTTCGCCGCCAGCGGGGCGTACGCAGCCGCGCAGGCAGCGCCGTTGGGCTGCGCGAGGCTGCACGGAGGCGGCTGCCCCGAGGGTGGCAAGCCGCATGCCCGGCGCGTGGCCGCGACCGCCCGCGCCAGTGCCCTGCCGGTGCCGGCAGTGGCTGCGTCCGCGCCTCCGTCAGCGGCCGATCAGCGGCCCATCAGCTGCAAGCCATCCAGGTTCGCAGCGCCGCCGCAACCGCCGCCGGTTGCTCCATCGGCGCCATGTGCCCGCTGTCCTCGATGACGGTCAGCGTCGCGTGCGGCAGCAGCCGCTGCATCTGTTCGTGGCGCGCGAGCGGGCTCCAGGCGTCCTGGCGGCCGCAGGCGAGCAGCGTCGGGCAGTGCACGTTGGCAAAGACCGAGCGTGCATCGGGGCGCGCGAGCAGCGCATGGATCTGGCGCTCGAAGACCTCGGGCGTGCTGCGACAGACCATCGCGACCACCTGCTCGAAGACCGGCTGCGTGACGTGGTCCGGGTGCACCATGCCGCGCGCCCATTGCAGCGCCATCGCGCGCATGCCCTCGCGCCGGGCCAGCGCCAGCAGGGCCAGGCGGCCGTCCCGCTCGCGCTCGCCGGCCTCGCTCTCGGGCAGAGGATCGAGCCCGCTGTCCAGCAGCGCGAACCGCTCGACACGCTCGGGGGCGAGGCGCATCAGCTCCAGGGCGACGCGCCCACCCATCGAGTGTCCGGCCAGCGAGAAGCGGTCGAAGCTGCCACAGTGGCCAAAGCGGCCTTGCGGACCAGCGAGGCCGGCAGGCAATGCCGCGAGGACCGCTTGCGCCATCGCCGGCAGCGAGTCGGCCAGGCCGTACGACGGGACGATGCACCGCACGCCCGCCAACGCTTCGGTCCCGGCTGCCCACACGGCCGCGTCGCACAGCAGGCCCGGCAGCAGCACGAGGGTGGGGGTGTTGCTCATCGCGGCCGCCTCGTGCGCCTCATGCGCGTGTTGCGCGTGTTGTGCATCGTCCGGGCCGTCAACGTCACCCGGCCGCGGCCACGCGCTGCAGCAGGGCCTTCAGCTGCGCGCGTTCCGACGCCGTGAGCCCGGCCGCCAGGCGCGCCTCGTATTCGGCGAGGCTGGCCTGCAGCGCCGCGAGCTTCTTGCGGCCGGTGGCGGTGAGCACCAGCGAGTAGCGGCGGCGGTCGCCGGCCACGTCGGCGCGACTGATGAGGCCCGCATCCTCGAGCGCATCGACCAGCTTCAGCACGCTCGGCCCGGCCACGTCCAGCCGCTTGGCGAGCGTGGCCTGGCTGATGTCGGGTTCCATCGAGATGATGGACAGGGCCGTGACGCGTGCCGGCGAGAGCTCGGGTGTGGCCACCATCTCGAAGAAGAGCTCGTAGGCGCGCACCTGCGCGCGGCGGATGGCGTAGCCGAGCGAGTCGCTCTGGAAGTCGAAGGGCACCGTGGCATCGGCGCCGCGGGGGCTGCGCGATCTGGCGGCGGGGGCACGGGGCGGCTGGCGCGTGGGCATCGACGATGGGCTCGCAGCCGGCTTCGAAGGCTGCGGATTGTAGGGAGGCGAGGGCGCGCTCATGGGCGCGCTCATGGGAGTGCCTGCGGGCTGCGCCCTTCGGTCTTCGCCGTTCGGTGGTCGCCCTCGGGGCGGCCCGGCGTGCTCATGGCGCTGCCGCGTCGCGAGGGCGAGGGCGAGGGCGCGTGGCGCATCAGTGCCGCGCCGGGCGCGCATGCAGGATGCGCGGGTCCGCCGCCGCGGCCGCATCGTCGTACAGCCGCGCCACGAGATCGGCGCGCGCCTTCAGCACGGCGCGCTGGTTGAGCGAGCCCTTGTCGGTGAGCTCGCCGCGCGCCATCGAAGGCGGCTCGGGCATCAGCATCGCGCGCTCGATGCGGTTGCTGCTGCCGGTGCCGGCGGCTGCCAGCTCGTCGAGCCATCGTTGCGCCCAGGCGCGCACGCCGGGGTCGAGTGCCAGCGGCGCCCCGCCTGCCGCCGCCGGCATGGCAGCCGCTGCCGCGGTCGATCGCGGCGGCTCGGCCGCGGCCCGCTGCGCCAGCGCCGCCGCGGCCGGCGCGAGGAAGACGAGCAGGCCGACGCTGTCGCGCCCGTCGCCGGTGACGACGACGTCGTGCACGTAGGGCAAGGCCTGCGCCAGCGCGCGCGCACGCAGCGCATTGACGCTGACCCAGGTGCCGCTGATGAGCTTGAAGTCCTCGGCGATGCGGCCGTCGAAGGCGAGGCCGCGCTGCGGATCGTTGGCGTCGATGAAGACGGCGGCATCGCCGCTGCGGAAGAAGCCTTCGTCGTCATAGGTCGTGGCGTGCAGCTCGGGCTGGCGCCAGTAGCCCGGCGTGATGCTCGGGCCGCGGTAGCGCACCTCCAGCTTGTCGGCCACGGGCGCCAGCTTCACCTCGAGGCCCGGCGCGGGCAGGCCGATGACGCCGGCGCGCCAGCCCGGACGGTGCGACGAGATCGCGAACGGCGCCGTCTCGGTCATGCCGAGCCCCATCGTCATCGGCACGCGGCAGCCGAGGGTCTGCACGGCCAGCCGATCGACGAGCTCGATCACCGAGGCCGGCATCGCCGCACCGGCGGCGAAGATGAGCCGCAACTCGCTGAAGACGCGCTCGCGCAGGGCGTCGTCGGCCAGCATGCGCTGCGCCAGCATCTCCAGGCCCTTGGGCACGGTGTAGATCGCGGTCGGCGCCACCTCGCGCAGGTTGCGCACGGTCTCGGCCATGCCGGCCTCGGTGGGCTTGCCCTCGTCGATGTACATCGTGCCGCCATTGCGCAGCACGAGCCCGAAGTTGGAGTTGCCGCCGGCCGTGTGGTGCCAGGGCAGCCAGTCCACGAGCACCGGCGGCGTCTGCTCCAGGAACGGATAACACTGCACATACATCTGCTGGTTGGCGCAGAGCATGCGGTGCGTGTTGATCACCGCCTTCGGCGCCTGGGTGGAGCCGGAGGTGAAGAGGAACTTCGCGATCGTCTGCGGGCCCACGCGCGCATGCGCCTCGTCGACGGCAGGGGTGGGCGCCGTGGCCTGCAGGGTGTCGAAGCGCAAGGCCTCGCGCTCTTCGGGACCCGCGAGCGTGCCCCGCGCCACCAGCACCGGCACGTCGCGCGGCACCGCCTTGGCGATGGCGTTGCCGTAGGCGGCGCCGTCGGCGGCGAAGACCAGCCCCGGCGTCAGCAGCGCGAGCGCATGCGCGACGCGCGCCGCCTCGGGGTCGAGCAGCGAATACGAAGGCGAGATCGGCGCCACGGGCACGCCGATGTGCATGGCCGCCAGTGCCAGCAGCGCATGCTCGAAGTCGTTGCCCGAGAGGATGACCAGCGGCCGCTCGGCCGACAGGCCCATGTCGAGCATCGCCTGCGCCAGGCCGCGCACGCGCTGCAGCGCCCCGGCGTAGCTCAGGCGTTGCCACGGCCGCCCCGGCGCGCCCGTACCCTCGCCCGCCTCGCCGCGTTCGCGCCGCGCCAGGAAGGTTTCGTGCGGACGCTTGGCCGCCCAGCGCAACAGGTGCTCGGTGAAGCGCGCCGGGTAGGCGGCCAGCGGGTCCTGCGCGCGCACGAGCCAGGCGCCGTCTGCGCGGCGCGCCACTTCGGCGGCATAGGGACCGAAGGCCACCGGGCGATAGGGCGGATCGGGCGGATTGGGTGGATTGGGTGGCTTGGGCGGACAGGGCGCCGTGGCAGGTGTTGGTGCAGGCATCGCTTCGGTGGCGCGGAGGGGATCGGTGTGCGTGCTCATCACGGTCTCATGCCTCCTGCCGGTCACTGCGGCGCGACCTTGGCCGCGCGCTTGGCGAGGAAGGCCTCGACGCGCTCCTTGGCTTCGGGCTCGGACTGCGTGATCGCCGCCATCAGCGACTCGGTCATCAGGCCGTGGCTCATCGGCTGCTCGGCGATCAGCGGCAGCGCGCGCAGGATCGCGAAGTTCGACATCGGCGCATTGCCGGCGATGCGGGCGGCGAGCTCGAGCGCCCTCGCCAGGCCCTTGCCGGCGGGCACCGTGTAGTGCGTGAGGCCGATGCGGTGTGCCTCGTCGGCGTCGTAGACATGGCCGGTGAGCATCATCTCCGCCACGCGCGAGAAGCCGATGAGCTTGGAGACACGCACCGAGCCGCCGCCGCCGAGGAAGATGCCGCGCTGGCCCTCGGGCAGGCCGAAGTAGGCGCTCGTCTCGGCGACGCGCACATGCGCGCACGACGCCAGCTCGAGCCCGCCGCCGACGACGGCGCCGCGCAGCACCGCGATCACCGGCAGGCGGCCGCACTGCAGCCGCTCGAACACCTCGTACCAGGCATGCGAGTGCCGCACGCCCTGGGCCGCGCTCATCTCGGGCACCTCGGACAGGTCGAGCCCGGCGCTGAAGTGCTCGCCGGCGGCGTCGAGCACGACCACGCGCACGGACTCGGGCAGCACGGCCAGGCGCTGCCCGAGCGCTCCCACCAGCTCGAGGTTGATCGCGTTGCGCTTGGCAGGGCGGTTCAGCGTCAGCGTCGCGACCGGGCCGTCGAGGGCCAGCGTGACGAGCGGGTGATCGCCGCTCGGGGCGGCGGCGGGCAGAGGCGAATCGAACATGCGCGGGTCCTCGGGCCAGATGACGTTAACCAGGGTATCGATTACCGCATACTAGCATCCCCGGCGGGCGCGCCCGCCCCGCGCCTGCTCAGCCGCCGCCGGCGCGTTGCAGCCGATAGGCCAGCTGCGCGCGGCTCAGCCCCAGCCGGCGTGCGGCCGCGGCGAGGTTGCCGCCGCTGGCCTGCACGGCTTCGTGCAACAGGCGGCCCTCGACCTCGGGCAGTGGCACCTGCTCGCCGCCGAGTGCCTGCTGCAGGTGCTGCAGCAGGTTGGCGACGCCGGCGCCTTCGCGGCCGTCGCCTGGCGGCTCGAGCGAGCCGTGGGCACCGATCGCCAGCAGCGCCTCCTGCGAGAGCTGCTCGCGCCTGAACATGTGCCGCACGTCGATCGGCGCGCCTTCGTCGGCGCTGATGACGCCGCGCTCGACCAGGTTCTGCAGCTCGCGGATGTTGCCCGGGAAGCCGTAGTGCAGCAGCGCCCGCACCGCCCGCGCCGTGAAGCCGGTGACGTGCCGGCCGTGGCGTGCCGCCTCGCGACGCAGGAAGTGGTTCATCAGGAGCGGGATGTCGTCGCGCCGCTCGCGCAGCGGCGGCAGGTGGATCGGGAAGACGTTCAGGCGGAAGAACAGGTCCTCGCGAAAGCGCCCGGCCTTCACCTCGGCCTGCAGGTCGACGTTGGTGGCGGCGACGACACGCACGTCGACCTTCAGCGTGCGCGTGCCGCCCACCCGCTCGAGCTCGCCCTCCTGCAGCGCGCGCAGCAGCTTGCCCTGGCTCACGAGGCTCAGCGTGGCGATCTCGTCGAGGAAGAGCGTGCCGCCGTCGGCGCGCTCGAAGCGGCCCGGCCGCGACGTGCTGGCGCCGGTGAACGCGCCGCGCTCGACGCCGAAGAGCTCGCTCTCGATCAGCGTCTCCGGGATGGCGGCGCAGTTCACCGCGACGAAGGCGTTGGCGGCGCGCGCGCTGATGCCGTGCAGCCGGCGCGCGAAGGCCTCCTTGCCCACGCCCGATTCGCCGGTGAACAGCACCGTGGCCTGCGTGCGCGCCACGCGCTCGAGCTGGTGGCAGGCCGAGTTGAAGGCCGACGAGGCGCCGACGATCTCGTGGCGGTCACCGGCCGGTGCCTGCCGCTCGGCGGCCGGCGCGGCGACGCGCGGCGCGGCCGGCAGCGCGCCGCCCTCGGCCAGGCGCTGGAAGTCCTTGGCCTGCAGGTAGCGCATGTCTTCGGTGACATCGCCCCAGGCCGCCGCGTGGCGGCCGACGACGCGGCAGACGCTCGCCCCCATCGAGCGGCACTCGAGCTCGCGGAAGACGACGAGCTGCCCGAACAGGCTCGTCACGTAGCCCGTCGCGTAGCCGATCTGCGACCAGCACGCGGGCTCGGTGCCGATGCCGTAGGCGGCGATGTGCTCGTCGTCCTCGCTCGAGTGCTCCCAGAGGAACTCGCCCTCGTAGGTGCCGCGGTCGATGTCGAACTCGAACGACAGCGGCGTCACCTTGACCACGCCTTCCAGCGCATGCAGCCGCGTGCCGGCCATGAAGACCGCAGCGGCGTCGCCCCCGGGCCAGCGCTCGCGCACGAGTTGCGCGTCGCGCGCGCCGCTCACGTAGCCGGCGCGCGTGAGCAGGCCGCGCGCGCGCTCGAGGCCGAGCGTGTCGATGAGCTCGCGGCGCAGATGCCCCATCGCCGAGCCGTGGATGAGCAGCATGCGCTGGTCGTTGAGCCAGATGCGGCCGTCGCCCGGCGAGAAGAAGAGCGACTCGGTCAGGTCGGCCAGCGTCGGCGGCACGCCTTTGCTCGGGTCGAAGTGCGCGCTGTCGCCGCGGCGCAGCATGGCGCCGCTGCGGCGCGCCATTTCGGCCAGCGAGATCCGGTCTTGGCGGGGCATGGATTTGCGCAATTGATGAAGGGTCGGCGATCGAGTCTGCGGCCGAAGTTCCGATTTGCGCAATCGCGGGTTGCCCGGGCTCGCGCACCGAGACGCCGAAACGGGCCGCGATCCGGGCGCTAGGGAAAGTCCGGAGAAGCGGCCTCGCCAGCCTCGCGGCGTGGTGCACCGCGGCGCCGCCGCGGCGCGGCACTTGAACGCCGGCGCCGCCGCCTGGCACGGGCGTTGCGCAAAGGCTGGGTGCCGGCGGGGTGGTGCTGCCCGCCGGGCCCGAGGCGCCGTCGTGGTTAACCCCAGACCACGGCCGGCCGGGCCGGATACATGATGCGGCTTATCGATAGCTAAGGTAACGATGAACCGGCGGCTGTGACGGACGACCCACCGTGACCGCCTTCCGAGCCCTTCGAGTCCACGAGGAGAGGAGACCCCCCATGAGCCTTCGAGGCAAGACCATCGTCGTCACCGGCGCCTGCTCGGGCATCGGCGCCGAAACCGCGCGGCTGCTGCGCCAGCAGGGCGCGCAGGTGATCGGCGTCGACCGCAACGACCCGATGCTCACGCTCGACGGCTTCGTCAAGGCCGACCTGTCGGAGCAGGCGGCGATCGACGCCGCGGCGAAGCAACTGCCGGCGCGCATCGATGCGTTGGCCAACATCGCCGGCGTGCCGGGCACCTCGCCCGCGAGCCTGGTGGCGCGCGTCAACTACCTCGGCCCGCGCCACCTGAGCGAGGTGCTGGTCGAGCGCATGCCGGCCGGCGGCAGCATCGTCAACATCTCGTCGATCCTCGGCTACTTCTATGCGCTGCGGCTCGACCTGCACAAGGCGCTCGCGGAGACGGGCGGCTTCGAGGCCGGGCTCGCCTGGCTGGCGCGCCACCCGGTGCCGCAGGCCACCTGCTACGAGTACTTCAAGGAGGCGCTGATCGTCTGGTCGATGCAGCGCTCGCACGCCTGGTTCATGGAACGCGGCGTGCGCATGAACTGCGTCGCGCCGGGGCCGGTGTTCACTCCCATCCTCGGCGAGTTCGTCGCGCAGCTCGGGCCTGCGCGCGTCGAGGCCGACGCCAAGCGCATGAAGCGGCCGGCCTTCGCCGACGAGGTGGCGCCGGTCGTGGCCTTCCTGTGCGGCGATGCGTCGCGCTGGATCAGCGGCGCCAACGTGCCGGTGGATGGCGGGTTCGCGGCCACCTACCTCTGAATCCGCCTCTGAATCCGCCACTGGATCCGCCACTGGATCCGCCTCTTGCAGCGCCCCTGAACCCGCAACCGCCGCGCCACTGAAGCGCAGCGCCCGCGCCCACCGCGGGCCCATGACAAACCGATACGGAGACACCATGCGAGACCTCTTGCGTCACCCCCGGCGCGCGCGCCGCGTCGCGCTCGCCGCTGCGGCCACCCTGGCGGCGCCGGCCGCGCTGGCCTTCACGATCGAGACACCGGACCCCGACCTCAAGGTGCGCTTCGATCTCACGCCCAAGGCCAGCCTCGGCTACCGGCTGAAGGACCCGTCGCCGGCGCTCACGCGCATGGACGTGGCGGTCGACCCGGGCATCGTCAACGAGGACGACGGCGACCACAACTTCAAGAAGGGCCTCGTCTCGCGGCGCTTCGACCTGCTGGCCGAACTCGACATCGCCACGCCCGTCTTCGGCGGCCGCCTGAGCGGCACCGCCTGGCACGACGGCGCCTACCTCGGCCGCAACGACTACGCCGGCACGCCGCTCTTTGCCGGCGGCGTGCCGCTCGGGCCGGTGATCAACACGGCCAACAACCAGCCCGGCCAGGCGCAGGACGAGTTCCTGCCCGCCACGCGCCGCCAGCACGGGCGCGGCAGCGAGCTGCTCGACGCCTTCGTCTTCCTCAAGGGCGACCTCGGCGGCAGCAAGGGCACGGTGCGCGTGGGCAAGCACACGCTGCAGTGGGGCGAGAGCCTGTTCTTCGGCCAGAACGGGATCGCCAACGCGCAGGGGCCCGTCGACATCGCCAAGATCGTCTCCGTGCCCGGCTGGCAATTCAAGGAGGTGCTGTTGCCGGTGGAGCAGGTCTCGGGCTCGCTGCGCCTGGCCGAGGGCGTGCAGCTCGGCACCTACGTGCAGTTCAAGTGGCGCAAGAGCAAGCTGCCCGGGGTCGGCAGCTACTTCTCCAACCAGGACTATGTCGGCGGCGGCACCGTCAATTTCGGCGTCGACCCGAACGGTGCGCCGATCGTCCTGCCCGTCGACACCAGCCGCGACCTGACACCCAAGAACTCGGGCCAGGGCGGCGTGCAGCTGCGCTGGACGCCGCATGGCGCCGAGTACGAGTTCGGCTTCTATGCCGTGCAGTACCACGACAAGACGCCGAGCGGCCTCGTCTTCGACTTCGTCAACGGCAATGTGCACGTCGCCTACGCGAGCAAGATCCGCGCGTACGGCGCCAGCGTCACCTCGTCGATCGGGCAGCTGAACTGGGCGCTCGAAGGCTCGCTGCGGCAGAACACGCCGCTGAACAGCGACCCCGCCGTGGTCGGCGGGCCGAGCCCCATCGCCACCTGCGACACGAGCGACAGCACACCTTGTTATGCGGTGGGCGACACCGCGCATCTGCAGCTCTCGGGCATCTACGTGCTGCAACCGAGCGCCCTGTGGGGCGGCGGCGCGCTACTCGGCGAGCTGGCCTACAACCGGCGCCTGAAGATCAAGCGCGACATCTTCGCGCTCGGCCCCGGCGGCACGAGCGCGGGCATCGGGGGCCTGGACCCGAACACGACCAAGGGTGCGTTTGCGCTGCGCCTGCTCTTCGAGCCCAGCTACTTCCAGGTGATGCCAGGGCTCGATCTCGCGGTGCCGATCGGCCTGGGCTACAACTTCGGCGGCCGCTCCTCGGCGATCGGCAACTTCGCCGGCGGTGTTTCCGACGGCGGCGACTGGACCATCGGCCTGAAGGCGAAGTACCAGAACGACTGGAACGCCTCGCTCACCTACAACGACTTCTTCGGCAAGGCCAAGACCTTCACCGAGACGCTCGTGCCGGGTGCCGGCTCACCGCGCCAGCTGACCTTCGGCCAGTCGTTGCGCGACCGCGCCTACGTGGCCTTCAGCCTCTCGCGCACGTTCTGAACACACATCCATAGGGACAGACTCACATGAAGCGCACCCTGATCGCGGCCGCTGTCGCCACCATCGTCATCACCCTGGCCACGCTGCCGGCGCACGACACACGCGCCGCCGTCTCCGCCGACGAAGCCGCCAAGCTCAAGACCACGCTCACGCCGATGGGCGCCGAACGCGGGCCGAACAAGGACGGCACCATCCCGGCGTGGGAAGGCGGCCTCACCAAGCCTGCCGCGGGCTATGTCAACGGCACGCCGCGGCCCGACCCGTTCCCGAACGACAGGCCGCTCCTGTCGATCAACGCCAAGAACATGAACGCGCACGCCGCGAAGCTCTCGGACGGCGTGAAGGCGTTGATGGCGAAGTACCCGGACTTCCGCATCGACGTCTACCCGACGCGCCGCACCGGCGCGGCGCCACAGTACGTCTACGACAACACGCTGCGCAATGCGACGCGCGCCAGGCTCGTCGACAACGGCCAGGGCGTCGAGGGCGCCTTCGGCGGCATCCCGTTCCCGATCACGACCAACCCGTACGAGATCATCCTCAACCACCGCCTGACCTGGACGGGCGTGAACTGGCAGTCGCCGATCCGCGTGTGGGTCGTCACGGCCGACGGCAAGCGCAGCATGGCCTCCGGCGGCGTGCAGACCTTCCGCCGCCAGTACTACGACCCGGAGGGAACGCCCGAGAAGTTCGACGGCTACTACACGCTGGGCAAGTTCGCCGTCACCGAGCCCGGATCGAAGGCCGGCGAGGCGATCCTCGCGCACGACGGGCTGAACGCCGGCTACCCACGCGGCCTGTGGCAGTACCTCGTGGGCCAGCGCCGCGTGCGCAAGGCGCCCTCGGTCGGCTACGACACGCCCGATGCCGTCACCAGCGGCATCGGTCTCTTCGACGAGGCCTTCAACCTCTTCGGGCCGATCGACAAACACGAGCTCAAGCTCGTGGGCAAGCGCGAGCTGTACATCCCCTACAACAACAACCGTGCCGCGCTGGCGAAGGTGGCCGAACTCGTCACGCCCAACACGCTCAACCCGGCACTCGTGCGCTGGGAGCTGCACCGGGTATGGGAGGTGGAGGCCACGCTGGCCGCCGGAAAGCGCCATGTTGCTGCCAAGCGCCGGTACTACGTCGACGAGGACACCTGGCAGATCATCCTCTTCGACGGCTGGGACGCGAAGGGCGATCTGTGGCGCACGAACTTCACGCTCACGCTCACGGCGCCGGACATCCCCGCGGTGCTGGGCAACGTGTTCTGGGGCGGCTACGACCTGCAGACCGGTGCCTACTACCTGAACATGGCCACCAACGAACTGCCGGTGCAGGTGAAGGTGCTGCCCCAGGTCACGCGCAGCTTCTTCAGCCCCGAAGAGCTGGCCAACGAAGGCACGCGATGAGTCTCGCGCGCCGCCCCCTGCTGCGGGCGGCCGGCGGCGCGGCGTTCGCGGCGCTGGCTGGCGCAGCGGGCAGCGTTGCGGCAGGCGCGACGCCGCCCGCGGTGCTGCAGCGACCCGCGCTGCGCACGCCGCTGGCGCCCGGTGCCGCGATGCTCGCGCTCGCGCGCGCCGGCCGGCGCCTGGTCGCGGCGGGCGAGCGCGGCATCGTGCTCACGAGCGACGACGAGGGCCGCAGCTGGACGCAGGCGCAGGTGCCGGTACAGGTGAGCCTGACGGCGCTGCGCTTCGCCGACGATCGGCACGGCTGGGCCGCGGGCCACCTCGGCGTGCTGCTGGCCACCGCCGACGCCGGCGCGAGCTGGACGCTGAAGCTGGACGGCGTGCGTGCCGCGCAGCTGACGCTCGACGCCGCGCCCGACGACGCCGCGCGCAAGCATGCGCAGCGCCTCGTCGAAGACGGCCCCGACAAGCCCTTCTTCGATCTGGAGATCGGCAGCGCGGGCGCGCTCGTTGTCGGCGCCTACGGTCTGGCGCTCGAGTCGCGCGACGGCAAGCGCTTCACGAGCTTCGCGCCGCGGCTGCCGAATCCGAAGCGCCTGCACCTGTACGGCGCGCGCGCCGCGGGCGAGCGGCTGCTCATCGTCGGCGAGCAGGGGCTGATGCTGCGCTCGCTCGACGGCGGCGCCGGCTTCGAGGCGCTGGCCTCGCCGTACAAGGGCAGCTTCTTCGGCCTGCTCTCGGCGCGCAGCGGCACGCTGCTCGCCTACGGCCTGCGCGGCAACGTCCTGCGCTCCACCGACTTCGGCGGCCGCTGGGCCGCGGTGAACACTGGCGTGCCGGTGGGCATCAGCGCCGCCGTCGAGCGCGACGACGGCGCGCTCGTGCTGCTGGCGCAGACCGGCGACCTGTTCACGAGCCGCGACGACGGCCTGCACTTCGAGCGCCGCCCCGCCGCGCCGCCGTTCCCGGCCACGGCGCTGGCGCCGGCGGGCAAGGGCGCGCTGGTGCTGGCCGGGCTGCGCGGCTTGAGGCGCGTCGAAGCCGCCTGAGCGGCGGGCCGTACCGCCACCTCTCGCTCCCGCCAGCGCCCCCGCCAGCGCTCCTGCCTCGCGCCGCGCACACGCTCGCTCGCTTGCGAGACCCCCATCCGAGACCCCCTTCCGAGCCCAATCGTCGTGAGCCTGTCCGCCACCATCGCCGAGCAGCCTGTCATCCAGCACCTGGAGGACTTCGACCCGTGCTCAGGCTCCACGGCCGAGCGCCTGTTCTTCAACCATCGCCCCTGGGTGCTGGCGCTGTGCCTGCTGGCCACGCTCGTGCTCGGCTGGCAGGCGCTGGCGCTGGAGCTCTCCGCCAGCTTCGAGAAGACGATCCCGACCCAGCACCCCTACATCGCCAACTACCTCGCGAACAAGCCCAACCTCGCCGGCCAGGGCAACGCGCTGCGCATCGCGATCGCGGTCACCGATGGCACGATCTTCGACAAGGACTACCTCGAAGCGCTGCGCCGACTCAACGACGATGTCTTCCTGCTGCCCGGCGTCGACCGGCCGTTCATGAAGTCGCTGTGGACCAGCAATACGCGCTGGGTGGCGGTGAGCGAGGAAGGCCTGGACGGCGACACCGTGATGAGCGACCGCTACGACGGCAGCCCCGAGGCGATGGCCGAGGTGCGCGCCAATGTCGAGCGCTCGGGCGAGATCGGTCAGCTCGTGGCCGCCGACTTCAGGAGCAGCATCGTCTACGTGCCGCTGCTCGACAAGGACCCGCGCAGCGGCGCCGCGCTCGACTATGCCGAGCTCGCCGGCCGCGTCGAGGCGCTGCGCGACAAATACCAGGGCGAGCGCGTGCGCATCCACGTCATCGGCTTTGCCAAGGTGGTGGGCGACCTGATGGAAGGGCTGAAGCAGATGCTCGGCTTCTTCGCGCTGGCGCTGGTCATCACCGCCGGCGTGCTGTTCGGCTACACGCGTTGCGTGCGCTCCACCGTGCTCGTGGTTTCCTGTTCGCTCGTGGCGGTGGTGTGGCAGTTCGGGCTGCTGCGGCTGGCGGGCTACGAGCTCGACCCCTATTCGATCCTCGTGCCCTTTCTCGTCTTCGCCATCGGCATGAGCCACGGTGCGCAGAAGATGAACGGCATCCTGCAGGATGTGGGGCGCGGCACGCACCGCGTGGTGGCCGCGCGCTACACCTTCCGCCGCCTCTTCGTCGCCGGGCTCACGGCGCTGCTGTGCGACGCGGTGGGCTTCGCGGTGCTGGCGCTGATCCCGATCCGCGTCATCCAGGACCTGGCCGTCGTCGCCAGCATCGGCGTGGCGGTGCTGATCTTCACCAACCTCGTGCTGCTGCCGGTGCTGCTGTCCTTCGCCGGCGTCAGCCCGCACGCGGCGGCGCGCAGCCTGGCGCAGGAGCAGCAGGGCGAACCCCGCGGCGCCTGGGCGCTGCTCGGGTCGTTCACGCGGCAGCGGCCGGCGCTCGCCGCCATCGCCGGCGCGCTGCTGCTCGCCGGCACGGGGTTCGCGCTCAGCCTGCGCCTGGCCATCGGCGACCTCGACCCCGGCGCGCCCGAGCTGCGGCCCGACTCCCGCTACAACCGCGACAACGCCTACATCGTGCAGCACTACGCGGCGAGCACCGACATCCTGACGGTGATGGTGGCCACCCCCGAAGACCAGTGCACGCGCTACGCGACGCTGTCGCGCGTCGACGACCTCGCCTGGCGGCTGCAGCAGCTGCCAGGCGTCGAGGGCACGCAGTCGATGGCCGGGCTGTCCAAGCTCGCGATGGTCGGCTACAACGAAGGCAACCTGAAGTGGTACGAGCTGATCCCCAGCGACAAGGCGCTCGGCGGCGTGCAGGCGCGCGCGCCGCGCGAGCTCTTCAACCAGGGCTGCTCTTTCCTCTCGCTCTACGTCTACCTGAGGGACCACAAGGCGGCGACGCTGGCGCGCGTGGTCGAGGCGGTCGAGGCCTTCATCGCCGAGCAGCCGAAGAGCGAGGCCCGCTTCATGCTCGCGGCCGGCTCGGCCGGCATCGCCGCGGCGACCAACATCGTCGTGCAGCAGGCGATGCGCGAGATGCTGCTGTGGGTCTACGGCGCCGTGCTGGCGCTGTGCTGGTTCACCTTCCGCTCGTGGCGCGCGACGCTGGTGGCGGTGCTGCCGCTGGTGCTGACCTCCATCCTCTGCGAAGCGCTGATGGTGCTGCTCGGCATGGGCGTGAAGGTGGCGACGCTGCCGGTCATCGCGCTGGGCGTCGGCATCGGCGTCGACTACGCGCTCTACGTGCTGGCGGTGATGCTGGCCCGGCTGCGCGGCGGTGCGACGCTGGACGAGGCCTATCGGCAGGCGCTGCAGTTCACCGGCCGTGTCGTGCTGCTCACCGGGCTCACGCTGGCGCTCGCGGTGGGCACCTGGTTCTTCTCGCCCATCAAGTTCCAGGCCGACATGGGCCTGCTGCTCGCCTTCATGTTCCTGTGGAACATGGTCGGCGCGCTCGTGCTGCTGCCGGCGCTGGCCCGCTTCATCCTGCCGCGGCCCGAGGCCGCCTGCACGACCCTGGGACTCGCCAGGCGAGAAAAGATGACGTGAGCTATTGCGCACCGCCGCGCGCGATCGGGCCGACCTCGATGCACGGCGGTTGCAGCTGACGAACAATCCGTTGCATCAGCAGCGCAAGGGCGACACATCTGTCGGTTGCGTCCCCGCTGATCCGGCGAGGGTGGTCACAAGACCAGTCGCGGTAGGGTCGATCAGCAGCACGCCCCGGTTCGGTGCGTGTCGGCACACCGTCATCGAGGTCTCCCTTGATCATCGCCTTCCAACGCGCCCGCACCGTCACGTCTTCGGCCCTCATCGCCACCTGCCGGCGCGCGCTCGCCGCGCTCGGGCTGCTCGCCGTGCTCGGTGTGGCGAGCGTGCCGGCGGCGCAAGCCCAGACGTCCAAGATCGCCACCGACCTGCAGTCGGCGCTGTCGGCGGCCACGACGCCGGCGGTCAACTGGGCGCGCGACGTGAACGGCGTGCGCTACGTCAAGGTGCTGATCATCGGCAACACCGACGACGCCGAACTCGCCTCGCTGCGCAGCGCCGTGATGGCCGCCGGCGGCTCGATCTACTACCGCTACAGCTCGGTGCTCGGCCTGGCCGCCATGCTGCCCGCGAACAAGGTGGCCACGATCGCCGCGCGCAGCGACGTGCAGAGCATCTCGCCCAACCGCCTGATGACGCGCAGCGCCAGCACGCTCGAGAAGGTCACGGGCGTGGCACAGCTGCGCAGCACCGGTACCACGAACTACGCCACCATGACCGGCCTCACCGGCCGCGGCGTCGCGATCGCCGTGCTCGACTCGGGCATCGCCTGGCAGCACAGGAACTTCGCCGGCGACGCCGTCGGCGAGAGCCGCGTGCGTGAGGCGGTCAACTTCACCAAGGTCGGCGATGCCGTGCGCGCCGGTGTGAAGGACTGGACGCCGGGCATCGACGTCTCGGGCACGCTGAACCCGACCAGCCCGACGATGTGGAACTACACGCAGGCCATAGCCGCCGCCCGCTCCGACCGCCAGGACCGCTACGGCCACGGCTCCCATGTCGCGGCCGTGATCGCCGGCCGCGGCGCCGGCCAGAGCCCGGACACCACCGGCATTGCGCCCAACGCCAATCTGTACGACGTGCGCGTGCTCGACGACAACGGCTACGGACAGCTCTCCGACGTGCTGGCCGGCATCGACTGGGTCATCTACTACAGCAAGTGGTACGGCATCCGCGTGATGAACCTGAGCCTGGGCGCCGATTCGAGCGAATCGTGGCGCACCGACCCGCTGGCGCGCGCCGTGCGCAGCGCCGTCGCGCAGGGCATCACCGTCATCGTCGCGGCCGGCAACTTCGGCGTCGACGGCAAGGGTCGCCAGGCCTACGGCACGGTCAGCTCGCCGGGCCACGAGCCGAGCGTCATCACCGTCGGCTCGGTCAACCTGAAGGGGACCGACTCGCGCGGCGACGACGTCGTCAACAACTTCAGTTCGCGTGGGCCGACGCGCGGCCGGTATGTCGACAGCACCGGCGTGCGCGTCGCCGACAACCTGCTCAAGCCCGACCTCGTCGCTCCGGGCAACCGCATCGTCGCGGCGCTCGGCGAGAACGTGAGCGGTACCAAGGCCACCGGTGCCTGGAACGGGCTGGCCACGCGCTACCCCGAGATCACCGCGGTGAGCGGCGCCAGGCAGGACAAGAACGGCGCGTTGATGATGTTGAGCGGCACCTCGGTCTCGGCGCCGGTGGTTGCCGGCGCGGTGGCGCTGATGCTGGAGGCCAACTCCGGCCTGACACCGCCACTCATCAAGGCCATCCTGCAGTACTCGGCGCAGACGCTGCCGGGCGCCAACCTGCTGCAGCAGGGCGCCGGTGCGCTGAACATCGAAGGCGCGGTGCGCCTGGCCCGGGCCGTGCGCAGCGACATCCACTGGCGCATGGTCAACGGCGAGACCCTCGCCGCCGGCTCGCCGATGCAGTACTGGTCCGGCGACCCGTTGCCCACGCCGAGTTCGGTGATCAACGGCCAGACGGTGCCGTGGGGTCGGCTTGTCTTTGCGGGCGGCAACCGCATCCTCACCGGCGAGGCGCTGTTCCGCCAATGGCAGACTTGGTACGACCCGCGCCTGCTGTGGGTGGGCAAGACCGTCTACCAGCTGCAGACGCGCCTGTGGCCGAACAGCGTCTTTCCGATGGCCGTGCTGCAGGCCAAGGCGCGCAACACGACGCTGGTCACGCCGGGCGTGGTGACGCTGGGCGAGCTCGCCGGCACCTCGTCGATGCTCGGCAGGACCGGCGTCTTCCTGCCCAGCGCGACGCTGTCGTCGTGGGCCTCGAGCGGCAAGACCTTGACGCAGGGGATCGTGCTCAGCGAAGGGCTGGTGCTCAGCGAAGGCCTCGTGCTCAGCGAAGGGCTCGTGTTGAGCGAGGGCCTCGTGCTCAGCGAGGGCCTCGTGCTGAGCGAAGGCCTCGTGCTCAGCGAAGGCCTCGTGCTCAGCGAGGCCGGCACGACCAATCCGGCGAACACACGCGAGAAGCTCGTCACCGGCGAACCCTGACCCGGGGGCCGGAGCACTCAAGCCCCGAGCCGGGCAGCCGACAACTCGTTCGAGGGGTGCCCGCCTGTCCGGCGTGCACTCCCGTGCTGCCCGTGACCTCGCCCGCCCCACCTTCGCCACCGACCGACAGCCCCGCCGCCGCCGGCCCGTATCGGCGCCTGCACGCCTGGCTGCTGCCCGACTACAACCGGCGCGCCACGGCGTACTGGTGGACTGTGGTCGCGCTGGGCACGGCGGCGCTCGCCTACGCCGTGCGCCGGCTGGCCGACGGCAGCGCCGAGCTGTGGATGCACCTGCTGGCCGGCACGGCGCTGGCCATCGTGGCGGGCCTGTTCCCGGTGCGCATCCGGCAGTCCAAGACCTCGTTCACGGCCGGCGAAACCGTCATCTTCGTCCTGCTGCTGATGCATGGCGCACCGGCGGCGGCAGTGGTGGCCGCCGCCGAGGCCCTGGCCGGCTCGTGGCGCACCACGCGGCGCTGGTCCAGCCGCATCGCCAGCCCGGCGCTGGCCGCCATCGCCATGCTCGGCGCCGGCAGCGCCCTGCATGGCGCGCTGGCGGTCGTGCAGGCCGTGCATGCCCCCGGACAGGCTCAGAACGCCGGCTGGGTGATCGCCGCCACCCTCGTGATGGCGCTCGCCTACTTCGTCGCCATCTCGGTGCTGCTCGGCATCCTGCCGCGCCTGAAGCGCCGCGAATGGCTGCGCGGCGCCGATCTCGTCGGCGTCTTCGGCTGGGTGGGCATGGCCTATGCCGGCAGCGCCGTGGTGGCGTCGCTCGTCTTCCTCGCCTACAAGGTCTACGGCGGCGGCGTCATCGTCGGCCTCGTGCCGGTGCTGGCGATGCTGCTCGCGGCGCTGCACCACCAGTTCGGCCGGCAGGAGGCGGCCGTGGCGGCCGACGCCGTGCGCGCCGAGGCCGCTGCACGCGAGGCCCAGCTGGCCGTGCGCCACATGCGCGAGCTGGAAGCGAGCGAGCGCCGCTACCAGCACCTGGCCTTCCACGACAGCCTGACCAGCCTGCCCAACCGCCGCCGCCTGCTCGAGCTGCTGAAGGAGGCCGTGGCCGCCGCGCGTGCGCCCGCAGCGAACGACTTCGCGGTGATGTTCCTGGACTTCGACCGCTTCAAGCTCATCAACGACAGCCTCGGCCACGACGCCGGCGACGACTTCCTCGTGCAGGTGTCGCATCGCATCCAGGCGAGCCTGCGCCCGGGCGACGTGGTGGCGCGGCTGGGTGGCGACGAGTTCGCGGTGCTCGTGCGGCAGCTGGCCGGCGAGGCCGCGGTGGTGGCGCTCGCCGAGCGGCTGATGGAAGCGCTCGCCCGCCCGTTCCATGTCGCCGGCACCGAGCTCATCACCAGCGCCAGCATCGGCATCACGTTCAGCCGCTTCGGCTACACCACGCCCGAGCAGGTGCTGCGCGACGCCGACACCGCCATGTACAAGGCCAAGGGCGCGGGCAAGGCACGCTACGCGCTGTTCGACACCCACCTGCACACCGAGGTGGCGCGCCGGCTGCGCCTGGAGGGCGAGCTGCGGCATGCCATCGAGACGGGGCAGCTGGCGCTGGCCTACCAGCCCATCCAGGAGCTCGCCAGCGGCCGCCTCGCCGGCTTCGAGGCGCTGGTGCGCTGGCAGCACCCTGTCGACGGCACGCTCGCGCCCGGCATCTTCCTGCCCATCGCCGAGGAGGCCGGCATGATGGTGCGCATCAGCGAATTCGTGCTGCAGTGCGCCTGCCGGCAGCTGCGGCGCTGGCAGGACGAGCGGCCGGCGCAGGCGCCGCTCCTGACGATGAGCGTCAACGTCTCGGGCCACGACATCGCGCACCCGGCGTTCGTCGCGCGCGTCTCGCGCGCGCTCGTCGAGTCGGGCCTGCAGGCGCGCCAGCTGACGCTCGAACTGACCGAACACATCCTGATGTCGCGCCTGGAATGCGCGCTCGCCGTTCTCACCGAGCTGCGCCAGATGGGCGTCGGGGTGGCGGTGGACGACTTCGGCACCGGCTACTCGTCGCTCAGCCACCTCGCCACGCTGCCCATCGACACGCTGAAGATCGACCGCTCGTTCGTCGCCCGGCTCACCGAGGGCTCGCGCGAGGCGGCCGTCGTGCGCTCCATCATTTCGCTCGGCAATTCGCTGGGCAAGGCGGTGCTGGCCGAAGGCATCGAGACGGAGCCGCAGCGCCGGCAGCTCGAAGCGATGGGCTGCGAACTCGGGCAGGGCTTCCTGCTCGCGCCGCCGCTTTCGGCCGAGCAGGCGCGGGTCGTGGCCTGTGGTGAAGCGTGGCGCGAGCTGCCGCTGCACGGCGCGCCGTACGCGCCGTACGCGCCGGACCCGGGACACACTTCGACGACGATCCACTGAGCGCCGGGGCCGACGTCGCGTCGGGCCGCGGCCGCCGCCGGGATCCAGGCCCGCTACGCCGCGCCGCCCGTGCGGTGATAGCCCTTCGCGCCGACCTGCAGAGCGAGCGGGCTGCGCAGGTCGCCGCCGCCAGCGAGCCGCGCCACGACCGAGGCGAAGTCGTGCCGCGGCTGCCAGCCGAGCTCGCGCCGCGCGCGCTCGTTGACGTAGACGCGGTCGAGGCTCGGGAACATGCGCCAGCCGCGCGCCGCATAGACGGCTTCGTACGAAGGCACGAGGCGGCGCACGACGGCCGGTGCGTCGCGGCGCAGCGCGGCCAGGTCGGCGGGCGTGAACGGCGAGGTCGCGCTGACGATGTACTTGCCAAAGCCGAGCTCGCGCGCGCGCTCGATGGCCAGCAGGTGCGCGCCGACGACGTCCTCGATCTCGACGCGGCGGTACAGGAACTCGTTGGCCTTGGCGTTCTCCTCGGCGTAGGCGTCGCGCGTCGCCGCCTGGTCGTCGTCTTCGGGAAAGAAGCGCGAGGTGCGCAGCACGATCACCGGCAGCTGCTGGTTGCGGTGGAACAGCTGGCACAGGTCCTCGGCGGCGACCTTGGTGACGCCGTAGATGTTCTTCGGCCGCGGTGCCACGTCTTCGGTGATCCATGCCGCCGGCTCGCCGGGCGGCGGCACCAGCGCGTCGCCGAATGCGCTCGTCGTGCTCGTGAAGACGAAGGCCTTGACGCGCCCGACACCCCGCTGGGCGGCGGCTTCGAGCAGGTTGAGCGTGCCGGTGAGGTTGACGTCGATGAAGGCCTGGCGCGCATGCGACTCGACATGCGGCTTGTGCAGCGTGGCGGCATGCAGCACGACGTCGACATCCTGCATGCAGCGCCGGGCGGTGGCGCGCTCGACGATGGAGCCGACGACGTCGGTGGTCGGCGAGGGCAGCACGTCGATGCCGACGACCTCGCGCCCGGCGTCGCGCAGCGTGCGTATCAGCGCCTCGCCCAGGTGGCCGGCGCTGCCGGTGACGAGGATCTTCATGGCGCAAGACGCTAGCACAGGCGTCTTCCTCGGCCGGCGCGGAAGTTCCTCACGCGCGCACGAGCCCCGAAGCTGACGGCGCCACGCAGAATCTTGCCGCCGGCGCGAGCCGTCCGCTCCCCTTGCGGCGCCCGGCGGGAGGCACCGAGCCATGGCCGTGAACCTGCTGCGCACGTTGAACTACGCCTTCTTCCTCGAGGCCGGCGGCGAGCAGCGACCGGCCTTCTTCGACATCGACGCCACCTATCCGGCGCTGCGCCTGCTCGACCGGCACCGGGACGAGATCCGCCGCGAACTCGAGCCGCTGCTCGCCGAGCGCGGGAGGATCCCGCAGTACCACGAGGTCGACCGTACCCAGGCCGACATCTCCGGGCAGGGCGCCGCCGACAAGGCCTGGCGCGTCTTCATGCTCAAGTGGGTAGCGGGGGGCGTGGCGGCGAACCGGGCGCGCTGCCCGCGCACGGCGGCGCTGCTCGACGGCGTGCCGGGCGTCATCAGCGCCTTCTTCTCCATCCTCGAGCCCGGCAAGTGCGTTCCCGCGCACGACGGGCCCTATCTCGGCTACCTGCGCTACCACCTGGCGCTCAAGGTGCCGGCCGAGAACCCGCCTTCCATCCGCATCAAGGACACGACGCACACCTGGGTTGACGGGGGCAGCATCCTCTTCGACGACAGCTGGAACCACGAGGTCTACAACGGCGCGAGCGAGATGCGCGTCGTGCTCATCGTCGACGTGCCGCGGCCGATGCGCTGGCCCTACCGGCTCGCGAACTGGGCTGCCCTGCGCCTGCTCGGCCCGCTGTCGGACGAAGCGCGGCTGGCCGCGAAGAACATCCGCAAGTACGCCTGAGCGCGCCGGCCACGGCCGCGCTCGCGGCCGCAGCGGCAGCGCCCGCCGCCCGGCCCCGTTGCCGCTTGTCTCGAGGCCTGTCGTGCCTGCAGCCGGCTCAGGGCACTGGTGCAGTGTTTCGCACTGATCAGCACTTGTGGAGCCGCGCCTTTGCCTCCGTGGCGGCGTTGCGAATCCTCGCGATACCTCCGGGTATCGCTGCGGTTCGCGCCTTGCCACGAAGGCAAATGCGCTGGCCCACAAGCGCCGCTCAGTGCGAAACACTGCACTAGCATGCCGTGAATGGATTCCCTCGTCGCCGCCGCGGCGCGTGCCCTCGTCGCCGGCGATGCGCTCGGCGCGCTCAAGCGCGTCGCGCTGCGCGAGGACCCGCCGGCGCTGGCGCTGCGCGGCATCGCGATGGCCCAGCTCGGCGAGCACCCGCGGGCGCGCGAGCTGCTGCGGCGCGCCGCGCGCGGCTTCGGCGCGCACGAGGAGCTCGCGCGCGCCCGCTGCGTCGTCGCCGAAGCCGAGGTGGCGCTGGCGATGCGCGAGCTCGGCGGCTCGCCGCGCACGCTCGCCGCCGCAGCGGCAGCACTCGACGAACGCGCCGACCACGCCAATGCGTTGCACGCGCGCCTGATTGCCGTGCGCCGGCTGATCCTGGTCGGCCGCCTCGACGAGGCCGCGGCGGCGCTGGCCTTGCTCGATGCCCGCGGCCTCTCGCCATCGTTGCAGGCGGTGGCCGGGCTGGCCGCGGCCGAGGTGGCGCTGCGCTCGCTGCGCACGGCCGCCGCGCTGGCGGCGCTCGAACGCGCGCGTGCGGCGGCCGAGCGTGCACGCGTGCCGGCGCTCGTGGCCGAAGTGGCCGAGGTGCGCGCCGCACTCGACCGGCCCGCCGCCCGGCGCGTGCATGCGGCGGGCGAGCAGCCGCTGCGCCTGGCCGAAGTGGAGGCGCTCATCGCCTCGGGTGCGCTGGTGGTCGATGCCTGCCGCCACGGCCTGCGTGCCGGCGCCGCCTGGCGGCCACTGGCGCGCCGGCCGGTGCTGTTCACGTTGATGCGCGCCCTGGCCGAGGCCTGGCCCGGCGATGTCGAGCGCCACGCGCTGATCGAGCGCGCCTTCCGCACCCGCCGCCCCGACGAGACGCACCGGGCACGGCTGCGCGTGGAGGTCGGCCGCCTGCGCAAAGTCGTCGCGCCGCTGGCCCGCATCGAGGCCAGCGCGCGCGGCTTCACGCTCGTGCCGCAAGGCGGCCGCGCCGTCGTCGTGCTGTTGCCACCCATCGACGGCGAGCAGGCCTCGCTGCTGGCGCTGTTGGCCGATGGCGCGGCCTGGTCCACCTCGGCGCTCGCGCTGGCCCTCGATGCCAGCCAGCGCACCGTGCAGCGCGCCCTGGTCGAGCTGGAGGCCGGCGGCCGCGTGCGTTCGCTCGGCCGCGCCCGCGCGCAGCGCTGGCTCGCGCCGCCCCTGGCCGGATTCACGACGATCTTGTTACTCCCTGCCGCGCTGCCGCTTGAGTAGATTGCCCGCATGGCGCCGATGAACGGCGCGCCAAAGGAGCAAGCGATGAGCAGTGCCAGCAGCCAGACGAGCCCCGCAGGCAGGACGGGCAAGACGGGCAAGACGAGCAAGGCAAGCACGACAGGCAAGCCCAGCATCGAAGCGCCGGCGCGCGCCGCCGAGGTCGTGCGCGAATACGGCCCCTTCGAAGGCGCGCGCGACATCCACGGCGTCACGCACGACGGCCGGCGCGTCTGGGCCGCCACCGGATCGAGGCTGATCGCCATCGACCCCGAGAGCGGCCAGGTCGCGCGCGCGCTCGACTGCGCCGGCGACGCCGGCACCGCCTTCGACGGCACGCACCTGTACCAGATCGCCGAAGCGCGCATCGACAAGATCGACCCGCGCACCGGCGACGTGGTGGCCTCGATCCCGGCGCCGGGCCGCGGCGGCGACTCGGGCCTCGCCTGGGCCGAGGGCAGCCTGTGGGTGGGGCAGTACCGCGAGCGCAAGATCCATCAGGTCGACCCCGGCACGGGAACGGTGCTGCGCACCATCGAGTCGAACCGCTTCGTCACCGGCGTCACCTGGGTCGACGGGCAGCTGTGGCACGGCACCTGGGAGGGCGACGAGAGCGACATCCGCCACATCGACCCGGCGAGCGGCGAGGTGCTCGAGCGGCTCGAGATGCCGCGCGGCACCGGGGTCAGCGGCATGGAGTCGGACGGCGCCGACCTCTTCTATTGCGGCGGCGGCGCGAGCGGCAAGGTCCGCGCCGTGCGGCGCCCGCACCGTGACCAACCCTGAACGCGGCAAGGGCGGACTGCTAGGAGTGTGGGCGGCAGAAATCCAGGCCCGCGCCGGGGCGAGTCAGGGGCGCCGGGCAAGGCGCATGCGAGGCGTGTGGCGGGCCCACACAACGAGCGTGCAACACCGCCCGGCACCCTGAATCGCCCCGGCCCTTCGGGTTGGAGCCGCATGGGGGCGCATGCGGCGTTGCGCCGCTTGCCCGGGCGGCCAGCCCGGGCCGCGCGGCGCGCCTTGCCTGCGCCCCCATGCGGCTCCAACGCGGGCCTGGATTTCTGCCACCCACACTCCTAGGCAAGCCACGGGTTGAGCAGCGGCGCTCCGCTGGTTTCGAAGTCGGCCACGTTGCGGGTCACCACCGTCATGCCGTGAACGAGCGCCGTCGCGGCGATCATCGCGTCGCGCTCGCTCAGCTTGTCCGGCACGTGCAGCCTCGCGCATTGAAGGGCCACGGCCGTGTCGACGGCCAGCACGCGCCCGGCAAACGCTGGCAACACGTGACCGTCCAACCACGTGCGCATGATCGTTCCCTGCGCGGCGTCACGCCGCTCGACCTGAAGGACGCCCATCTCGAGCTCGAGCAGCGTGATGGCCGACAAGTACAGGCTGCCCGCTGGTACCTCGGTCGCCCAAGCGGTCACGGAGGGATGGGCCTTGCCCGACTTGGCCTTGCGAAGCTCCGAGACGACGTTCGTGTCGAGCAGGAACGTCACGACAGATCTGCGGGCTTGGCGAGCCGGCGAACGCGCGGCGCGACGAACCTGACGGTCTGTG
Organism: Burkholderiales bacterium; assembly: GCA_016223165.1. Lineage (GTDB taxonomy): Bacteria > Pseudomonadota > Gammaproteobacteria > Burkholderiales > Burkholderiaceae_C > Rubrivivax. Next base: position 429,961 of record JACRPO010000003.1, on the reverse strand, counting down.
CACCTGGAGTCGCCAACAGATCGATGATGCTGGCGGCCGGCGCCACCAGCGACTGGTAGTGCTCGATGCTCAGCAGCACGTGGGCCGGTCTGCCACGGTCGGTGATGAACACCGGACCCGCCTTGGCGGCCTTCTTGGCCTTGCTGGTGTCCTGATTGAACTCGCGGCTTGAAAGGGTCGTCATCGGCACGGGGAACCTCCGGCGGCTATTGTAGCAACGTAGCTACATACCTCGGATGCGGCGCCGCTCGAGGCGAGGGCAACGGGGCCACGCGCCTCAAGGCTTCGGGCTGCTCGCGGGCTTGGGCTTGTCCAACGACCTGGACCAGTCCCGCGCGGCCTGGATCGGGTCCACGTCCTTGGTGCCGAACTGCTGCCAGGCGGCAAGGCTCATCGTCGTGAGGACGCGCTCGGTGAGGTGCGGCCGCAGGATGGAGAGCTGGCCCTCGAAAGAGGAGATCCACTGGTCCTTGCGGTACGCCATGGGCTCATCCGATCCGGAACCGCCGTGCGCTGAGGGCCAGGTCGAGCTGGGCGCGCAGCTGCTCGAGTTCGGCCATCACCTGCTCGTAGCCGCCCTCCACCCGCTCGATGAACTCGGGCTGCCGTGGGTCGGGCTCGGCTCGACGCGCGGCGGGCACCGGCACGGATGCCTCGAAGACGATGCGCGTCACTTCGCCGGGTGCGCGCGTCGGATCGCGCCGGGCACGCCGCCGCCCGGCGGGCAATGGCTCGACGGTGCCGTTCGGGTCCGGTTCGGCCGGACGCTTGTCCCGCTCGGGCGCATCTGCCGGCAGCGGGCTGGGCGTGGATGCGGACTTGCCGACCTGGTAGACCCGTGGACGCCGTTCTTCGTCCGGGGTGCCACCGTGCGGCGCTCGAGCGCCTTTGGCGGCGTCGCGCTCACCCGCCCGCTCCGACGCGGCGCGACGCCTCTTGACCACGATGGTCACTGCGGGCTTGTTCATCGTGGAGACGGTGAAACCATCGATGTCGCTGCGCTCTCGTGGCCCCGCCACGCCGTCGGACCGCGAGTCGCGCAGCCCCTGTCCATCAGGAATCATCAGTCGGGGGGAGGTTGCGAAGCTGCTGCATCGTAAGCCCTGAATCGCATACTTGCCTTGGCAGGTGGACACTCGTCACGCGCCCAGGTCGACCGGTCGATGGATCCTGCGTCGGCCACTGGGCGATCATCGGCCGGCCCGGTGGCACCGAGCCCGCAGCCAGACCCAACCCCGTGAGCAACCCCGATGTGGACACCCAGATGGCGCCGTGAGGGCCAGGAGCCCGACTACCGCTTCACGCTCGCCAACGAGCGCACCTTCCTGGCCTGGGTGCGCACGGCCATGGCCTTGCTCGCGGGCGGCGTGCTGCTCGACCAGTTCGCAGTCCGGCTCGGGCCGCGCAGCGTGCTCGTCGCACTTGCGGCGACGATCGCCGTGCTCGCGGCGGTGCTGTCGGTCGCCGCCTACCGGCACTGGCGCGACAACGAGGTCGCGATGCGGCACGGCCAGGCGCTGCCCGGCACCCGTGCCGTGCCGCTGCTCGCGGCCACGATGCTGCTCGCGGCAGTGGCCATTGCCGCTCTGATCGTGTTCGCGTGATGGCCGCCAAGCCGCTGCGCGACGCGGGCTTGCAGCCGGAGCGGACCGCGCTGGCCTGGATCCGCACCGGGCTGGCCCTGTGTGCGAATGCGCTGCTGGCGCTGCGCGCGGGCGTGATCGCCCAGCGAACTGACGAATGGGTCCTCGGCGTTGTGCTGTTGCTGCTGGGCGCGGTCGTCATGGCGTTTGGGGCGGCACGAAACGCGCGCCTGGCGCAGGGAGATGTGCTCGCCGTGCCGCCGGCGGCGATGCTTGGCGTGGTCGGGGGCGCCCTGCTCGCCTGCCTTTGCGGGCTGATGTCGCTGGGCCTCAGCCGCTGACCGGGCGGCCGGGCGCCCGCCCGCCCTTCGCCCCCTCGACCGAACTACGCCGCCAGCAAAGCCTCGATCAAGGACCGCGCGCCGGGCAGCGTTTCGGCGTGAGCGGTGCTGCAGATGAGCAGCCGCCGCTTCGCCCAGGCATCCTTCAGGCGCGCAATCTGCACTCTCGCATCGCACCAGCGATTTGCGGCGCTGAGCGGCATCACCGCGACGCCGACACCCGCCTCGACGATGCGCGCCACCGCGTCGAAGTTGCTCACGCGCACGCGGTGGTGCGGCACGCGCCCGCTTCGCGCGGCCTGCTGCAGCAAGAAGCGGCTGAGACCGCTCTCGGCAGAGAGGCCCACGAATGGCCGATCCAGCAGCTGCGCGAAGTGAAGGGCATTCGATTTCCGGCGCGGGCGCGTTGCCGGCAGCAGTGCCACGAGCTCGTCGTCGATCCACGCCTGCGCGGCCAGCCCCGCGGTGTCCACATAGTCGGCGACGACGCCCACGTCGGCGACACCACGCCGCAGCGCCTCGAGCACGGCGTCGCTGGGCAGTTCCTGCAGTTCGAGGTCGATGTCGGGATGGGCGACGAGGAAGCGCCCGAGTCGAGGCGGCAGCGCTTCCGACATGGCGGCGGTGTTGCACAGCAGTCGGACCGTTCCGCGCAGGCCACGACCGAAGGCGGCCATCTCGACGTGCAGCGAGTCCAGTTCGACCAGCACGCGGTGGGCCCGGCGCGCCAGCGCGCGGCCGGCATCCGTCGGTTCCGCGCCGGCCTTGGAACGTTGGAGCAGCTTCGTGCCGACCCTGTGCTCCAGGGTCTTGAGCCGCGTGCTGGCCGCCGCCAGCGACAGGCTCATCGCCTGCGCCGCGGCGGTGATGGTGCCGTGCTCCACGACGGCGGAAAACAGCTGCAGATCGAACGGGTCGACGCGGTAGTCGAGCGCGCGGCGTGTGCTGGACATGAGGGTTCCTTCGTCGGCGCCGAAGGATATGCGCCGCACTTCGAGATGGACGCATGCCCGGGCCCGCCGCGAACATGTCGTCATGGATGGACTGCAAGCGTTCGGAGTGGCTGTCGTGTTCGTGCTGGCCGGCGGCGTCAAGGGCATCACGGGGATGGGGCTGCCCACGGTGGCCGTGAGCCTGCTGGGCCTCTGGATGGCGCCGACGCAGGCGGCCGCACTGCTGGTCGCGCCGTCGCTGGCGACCAACGTCGCGCAGTGCCGAGGGCCGCACTGGCGGCGGCTGCTGGCCACGCACTGGCCGGCCTGGCTGATGCTGGCCATCGTCACGGTGTGGGCCCCCGAGGTGAGCGACGCACCATCGCCCGTCGATGCGCACCGGCTCCTGGGCGCCGTGCTCGTGATGTACGGCCTGTGGGGGCTGTGGCGCCCTGAGCTCGCGGACCGGCCGGTGCCAGCGCGATGGGTCGGCGCGACCGCGGGTGCGATCGCGGGTGCCATAACCGGGTTCGTGACGGCGGCGACGGCGGTGTTCGTGATGCCGCTGGTGCCCTACCTGCAGCAGGCGGTGCGGCTGGACAGGGACGCCATGGTGCAGGCGCTCGGGCTGTCGTTCACCGTGGCGACGCTTGCACTGGCCCTGCGGCTGCAGGCGTCTGAAGGACCTGCGCCGCTGCTGTCCGCGCAATCGGCGTTGGCACTTGCCGCGGCCTTCGTGGGGCTGGGGCTGGGCACACGGGTCCGGACCCGCATCAGCAGGCCGGCGTTTCAGCGCGCGCTGTCCATCGTCTTCGTGGGGCTCGGGGTGGCCAATCTGTGGCGCGGTTCATGAGCCGTGGGCGCAGCACGGCCCGCGTGATCTTCGGCTTCGGGATCAGCCGCGCCGCGCCAGGGTCTCGCGCGGCGCCTCGCCGAAGCGCAGCCGGTAGGCGCGCGAGAACTCGCCCAGGTGGGTGAAGCCGAAGCGCAGCGCCGTGTCGGTGACGCGCGTGCCGCCATCGCTTGCACCGGCCAGCGCCTCGCGCACCGCGTGCAGGCGCTGCTCGCGCAGCCACTGCATCGGGCCCATGCCGCAATGGGCCTGGAACGCCGCCTGCAGCGTGCGCGCGGCCACACCGCCGGCGCGTGCCACCGCGGCCAGCGTCAGCGGCTCCTCCAGGCGGTCGCGCATGTGCGCCTGCGCGCGGCGCAGGTGGGCCGACGGGCTTGCCGCGGCGCGCGCCACGTTGCCGCATCGGCTGCCGTGCGCGGTGCCGCTCGCCGCCCATGCCGGCACCTGGTGCAGCAGCAGCGTCGTGAGCAGCATCTCCTCGACGCGCGCCTGCACGTGCGGCAAGGCCTGTGGCGCATACGCGCCGTGCGTGCAGCGGGCCAGCAAGGCTAGCACGGGTTCGAGCGCCCGCCACGCGGGGCTTCGCACCGGCACGGGCACGGCAAAGTGAATCGGCGCGGTGGCGGCAACGCCCGCCAGCGCCTGCCACGCCGCCTCGACGGCCGGCCGCTCGAAGCGCACGCAGATCTGGTCGAACTCGGCCGAAGCCTCGAAGTGGAAGCGCTGTGCGGAGTTGACGATGGCGGCGCAGCGCGGCGAGACGTCGAAGGCCCGCCCGTCGAGGCGGAAGCAGGCGCTGCCGGCCACCGGCACGCTGAGCAGGTAGTAGTGGCCGAGGCGGTCCGGGTCGACTTCGACCGCCGCGCCCCAGGTCAGGCGGTTGATCGAGACACCGCCCGACGGCAGGTGGTCCATGCGCGCGCGCAGCCTCTGGCCGTGCCCCAGCACGCGCAGGCGGTGCGGGTTGAAGACACGGCCGCAGACCTCGCGCGCCTCGTCGGCGTCGGCGGTGTCGAACAGGCGGCCGCGCGCGAAATCGACGCCGGCGAAGGCCGTGCTCATCGGATTGCCCATGCCCGCCATGCCCTGTCTCCCGCAACGCCTTGTGGATGGTGCGGCAAGGTGACAGCGCCGCCGGTCGGTGTCAATCCGGAGGGTCCCACCATGGGCGCCACTCGCGTGCCGCCACCATCGCCGATGACGGGAAACTCCTAGCCGGGCCCCAGCATCCCGGCAGGGTCGACCCAGGCGTCGAACTGCTCCGCGCCGAGCCCGCCGACGGCCACGGCCGCCTCGCGCAGGCTCAGGCCGTTGGCTTGGGCGTGCTTGGCGATGCGCGCGGCGCGGTCGTAGCCGATGTGGGGCACGAGCGCCGTCACCAGCATCAGCGAGTTCTCCATCAGCGAGCGCATGCGCGCCTCGTCGACCTCGAGGCCTTCGACGCAATGCGCGCTGAAGCTCGCCATCGCGTCGGTCAGCAGCTGCAGGCTGTCGAGCACGTCGAAGGCGATGAGCGGCTTGTAGACGTTGAGCTCGAAGTGGCCGTTGGCGGCGGCGATGCCGACGGCCACGTCGTGCCCCATGACCTGCGCGCAGACCATCGTCAGCGCCTCCACCTGCGTCGGGTTGACCTTGCCCGGCATGATCGAGCTGCCCGGCTCGTTGGCCGGCAGGCGCAGCTCGCCGAGGCCGGCGCGCGGGCCGCTGCCCATCAGCCGGATGTCATTGGCGATCTTGTTCAGCGCCACGGCCAGCGTGCGCAGCGCGCCGTGCAGCGCCACCAGCGGCTCGTGCCCGGCCATCGCCGCCATCAGGTTGGGTGCCACCACGAAGGGCTGGTTCAGCCGCGCCGCCAGCCGCGCGGCAACGCGGGCGCCGAACTCGGGATGGGTGTTCAGCCCCGTGCCCACCGCGGTGCCGCCGATGGCCAGCGCGCACAGGTCGGGCAGGGCCCGGCGCAGCCCGGCCTCGGCGAAGGCGAGCTGTGCCGCATAACCTTCGAACTCCTGGCCCAGCGTGACGGGCGTGGCGTCCTGCAGGTGCGTGCGGCCCACCTTGACGATGTCGGCGAACACCTCGGCCTTGACGAGCAGCGCGCCGCGCAGCCGCACGAGCGTAGCCAGCAACGCCTGTACGCGCGGCACCACGGCCAGGTGCATGGCCGTCGGGAACACGTCGTTGGACGATTGCCCGCGGTTGACATGGTCGTTCGGGTGCACGCGGCGCTCGCTGCCGACGCCGCCGCCCAGCGCCACCGAGGCGACGTTGGCGATCACCTCGTTGACGTTCATGTTCGTCTGCGTGCCCGAGCCGGTCTGCCACACCGCGAGCGGAAACTGCGTGTCGAACTCGCCCGCCGCCACGCGCGCGGCCGCCTCGGCAATCGCCGTGGCCAGTGCCGGCTCGAGCAGGCCGAGCTCGGAGTTGACCTCGGCTGCGGCCTGCTTCACCGCGGCCAGCGCATGCACGATGTCGAGTGGCATGCGCTGCGCTCCGATGGCGAAGAAGCGCCGGCTGCGCTCGGTCTGCGCACCCCACCAGGCGTCGGCCGGCACATCGATGGGGCCGAAGCCGTCTTGTTCGGTGCGCGTCTGGGACATGGGGAATCGCCTCCGGCGGGGATGTCTGTCCTGCGAGAGCATGACCGAATTCGCCGGCCCCGCAGCGCGTGACGGCCTTTCGAGTGCCGCGGCGCGCGCGTATGCTCGCGCGCTGCCTCGAGCTCCGGGGCAGCGAAGAACGGAGACGCCACCGTGGCTGCTGTGAACCGGCTCCTCCCCGGCAGCGAAGGGCTGCCGCTCGTCGGCGAGACGCTCGACTTCGCCAAGAACGTGTTCGCCTTCATCGGCCGACGCCGCGCGCGCCACGGCGATGTCTTCCGCACCCACATCCTGGGCAGCCCGACGGTGTTCATCGCCGGGCCCAAGCACACCGCGACCTGGCTCGACCCGACGAAGATCCAGCGTGCCGGTGCGCTGCCGGGCAACCTGCTGGCGCTCTTCGGCGGCGACGCGGACATCGTGCCGCTGCTCGACGGCGAGGTGCACGCGCAGCGCAAGCGTTGCCTGCTCGCGGCCTTCTCGCCCGAGGCGATCGCGGCCTACCTGCCGGGCCTGGAGAGCCGCATGGAAGCGCTGCTCGCGAAGTGGCTCGAGAACGGCGAGGGGCCGGTGACGGCCGAGCTGAAGACGCTGGCGATCGAGTCGCTCGCCGAGTCCGTCATGGGGCTGAAGCCGGGAGGGCCGGAGCTGACGCGGCTGCTGGCCGAAAACGCCATCCTCGCGAAGGCCTTCACCGCGCTGCCGATCAACCTGCCCGGCACCGCGTTCGCCAAGGGCCTGCAGGCGCGCGACCGCATCCTCGCGCTGCTCGAAGGGGTCGTGCAGCGCCACATCGATTCGCCGCCGCCCGACGGCCTCTCGCGCATCCTCGCCGCCGCCAAGGTGGCGGGGGCGCCGCTGGACGCGAAGACCGCCGCGCGCGAGATGCATCACTTCCTGCTCGCGGGGATGATCGTCTACGCCGAGCTGGCCGCGACCTTGCGCGTGCTGCACGAGCACCCGCAGGTGCGCGAGCGCCTGCGCGCCGAGGTGCTGGCCCATGCTCCCTCGGGGCCGGTGAGCCCGGCACGGCTGCGCGCCATGCCGTACCTGGCGCAGGTGGTCGACGAGGTGAAGCGCACCTGCCCGAACGTGCCGATGAGCTTCGGGCGCGCGAAGACCGACATCGACATCGCCGGCTGCACCATCCCGCGGGGCACGCTCGTGATGATGGCGGTGTACGAGAGCAACCTCGCCACGGTCTTCACGGCGCCCGAGAAGTTCGACCCCGAGCGCTTCTCGCCCGAGCGCGACGAGAGGAAGCGCGCGCCCGACGCCTTCGCGCCGCAGGGCGCCGGCGAGCTCACGGGCCACAAGTGCGCCGGCTTCGACTTCGCCACGGTGATGATGCAGCTCTTCGCCGTGCTGGCGCTGCGCACGGCGACATGGGACCTGCCCGAGCAGGACCTGTCGATAAAGTGGGTGGTGCCGCCGGAGCACCGCAGCGGGCTCGTCGTGCGGTGGGCCAAGGCGAAGCAGGTTGGGTGACCCGCGGGCGCGCTACGCCGCCGGCAGCGGCCCAAAGCGCAGACTGACACCATCCAGGTCCTCGAACAGGCGACGCGCCGCACCGGACGCCTTGGTCGGGTGAGCGTAGAGGTAGTAGTGCGCTTCGGGCAGCGGCGGCAAGCCTTCGTTGGCTCCGAGCACGCGCATGCCGCCGTCGGCCAGTTCGATGCTGCGACCGGTGATGCCCAAGCCCGCGCGCACGCCGGCGCGGATGGCGGCCAGCGTCGGTGCGAGAAAGCGCACCCGCCACGGGATGCCGGCTTCGCTCAGCGCGTCGAGCGACAGCTTGCGGAACAGGCTGGGCTCGTCGGCCAGCACCAACGGAACCGGCGTGCCGGGCACGTAGATGAAGTCGTGCGCGCAGATCCATACCGTCGGCGAGGTACGCAACCGCACGCCCGGCAGGCTGTCGTCGAAACGGGTGGAGATCGTCAGGTCCAGCCGGCCCTCGCGCAGCGCGTCCATCAGGAACGGGCTACGCCCGACCTCGATCGTCATCTGCAGTTCCGGCAAGGCGCGCACGAAACGCGACAACAGGCTCGGCAGCAGCGTGTCGGCCACGTCGTGCGGTGAGCCGATGCGCAGGCGCGGTGATGACTCGAGCCGGCCCACCGACTGCAGCGCCTGGTCGTTGAGCGCCAGCATGCGGCGCGCGTAGGCCAGCAACTGCTCGCCCTGCACGGTGAGGCGCTTGCCGCGGCCTTGTTTCTCGAACAGCGAGCTGCCGACCTCGGCCTCGAGACGCTGCATCTGCTGCGTCACCGCTGACTGGGTCTTGTGAAGGTGCTCCGCCGCTGCGGCGAAGGTGGAATGGCGGGCGATGGCGTCGAGCGCTCGCAGCAGTTCCAGATCCAGGGTGCGCATCGCCAGATCCTTCAAGGTCTCTAATGCTTTGCCAACCAAAACCTAAATTGTGCCGGGCGGCTTGCTCCAGTACGCTGGAGCATTACCAATAGAAATCGATCGAGACCCGCATGACCCTCCGGACCGACGCCGTTCGCACCACCCTCGAAAACATTAGGAGCATTGCACAAAAAGAGGCGCTGGGGCGCACCATGCTGGAACACGTGCTGGCCGAGTTGCTGGCCCTCGCGAGACAGCGCGCGCTGTGGACCGAAGCCGACTTCGCCGCGCCGGCCGATGGCGAACGCCAGGCCCGCTACCTGATCAGCGAACAGCCCGACCAGAGCTTCGCGCTCTACTTGAATGTCATGCGGCCCGGCAAGCAGATCACGCCGCACAACCACACCACCTGGGCCTGCATCGCGGCGGTGGAAGGCGAGGAGCACAACTACCTGTACCGCCGCACCGACGATGGCCACATGCCAGGCGTCGGTAGGCTGGAACAGACCAGCGACGTGGTGGTCGGCCCTGGCACCGGCATCGCGCTGATGCCCGACGACATCCACGCGGTGCAGATCAAGGGCGACCAGGTGATTCGCCACCTGCACCTGTACGGCCGGGCGCTGGAGACGTTGAGCGAGCGCATCTGCTTCGACCTCGACACCGGCACGTGCCGGCCGATGCCCATCGGCGTGCAAACGCGGCGTTGAGGGGCCGCGACATGACGCGAACGCTGACGCCGGCGCAACTCAAGGCCTGGCTGCACGATGGCGAGGAGATCGCGCTGCTCGATGTGCGCGAGCATGGCCAGTTCGGCGAGGGGCATCTGTTCTATGCGGTGCCGCTGCCCTACAGCCGGCTCGAGCTCGAGGTGTCGCGCCTCGTGCCCCGCCTCGGCACGCGCGTCGTGGTCTGCGACGGCTGTAGCGACGGCAGCGACGGCAGCGACGGCGTCGCCGAGCTCGCTGCCTCGAGGCTGGCGTCGATGGGATACACCGGCGTCCATGTGCTGGCGGGCGGTTGCGCCGCCTGGTCCGCGGCCGGACTGCGGCTGTTCCAGGGCGTGAACCTGCCGTCCAAGACCTTCGGCGAACTCGTCGAGCGGCAACTGCACACGCCGCGCATCGCAGCCACGGAGCTTGCACGCCGCCAGGCCGCGGGCGACAACCTGATCGTGCTCGACGGGCGCCCGTTCAGCGAGTACCGCAAGATGAACATCCCGGGCGCCATCTGCTGCCCGAACGGCGAGCTGGCGTTGCGCATCGGCGAGCTGGTGCCTGACCCGACGACCACGGTGGTGATCAATTGCGCCGGCCGCACGCGCAGCATCATCGGCGCGCAGACGCTCATCGGCTTCGGCATCCCGAACCCCGTGTTCGCGCTGGAGAACGGCACCCAAGGCTGGACCCTTGCCGACCTCGGCCTGGAGCACGGCAGCACGCGCCGCCATGGCAGCAACGCCACCCCCGCCGACTTGGCCGAACGCCGCACGCGTGCCGCTGGCCTGGCGTCGCGCCATGGCGTGCCGACGGTGAATGCCGAGCAGGCTCGCCGCTGGCTCGACGACCCCAGCCGCACCTGCTTCGTCCTGGACGTGCGCACCCCCGAGGAGTTCGCCGCGGGCACCCTGGCCGGCGCGCAGCACGCGCCGGGCGGTCAGCTGCTGCAGGCGACAGACCAGCACGTCGGCGTGCGCGGCGCAAGGCTGCTGCTGGTGGACAGCGATGGCGTGCGCGCGCCGGTGGTCGCGAGCTGGCTGCGCCAGATGGGGTGGGAGGCGAGCGTGCTGAGCGACGGCATCGGCGACGGGATCGCCGCGCCGCTCGGCCTGCCGCGCGCCGAGCCGCTCCTGGCGCAGCCGTTGGAGCCCATCGACGCCGCCGTGCTGGCGACCGAGCTCGACGCACGTCGCGTGGCCGCGATCGACCTGCGGCCCAGCATGGCCTACCGCGCCGCGCACGTGCCGCGCTCGACGTGGTCGATCCGGCCGCGGCTCGCGGCCGACGCGAAGGCGCTCGGACGGCCGGTGGTGCTGATCGCCGACGAGCCGGCACTGGCGCGGCTGGCCGCCGTCGATCTGCAGCAGGCCGGGCTGCCCGCGCCGCGCCTGCTCGCCGGCAGCCTGCAGGGCTGGCGTGATGCCGGCCTGCCCGTCGAGACCAGCCCCCGCGTGCCGAGCGACACCGACTGCATCGACCACCTGTTCTTCGTGCACGACCGCCACGACGGCAACAAGGACGCGGCGCGGCGCTACCTGGCCTGGGAGACCGGCTTGATCGCGCAGCTCGACGAGCAGGAGCTCTCGGCCTTCCGCATCACGTGAGCGTGGAGGTCCCATGAAGCACTCGCGCGACACCCGCCTGCTGCACGCCGGCCGCCAGGCCCGCGGCAGCGGCACTCGGCCCGTGAACCCGCCGCTGATGCGCACCAGCACCGTGGTCTTCGACAGCGTCGCCGACTGGCGCGCCGCCCGCGAAATGCGGGCGACGCAGCAGGTGCTGTCGTACGGCGCGCGCGGCACCGAGACGACGTTCGCGCTCGAGCGTGCCCTCACGGAACTGGAAGGCGGCGCGCGCTGCAAGCTCTATCCGACGGGGCTGGCGGCGGCCGCCTGCGTGCTCCTGGCCTGCCTGAAGCCGGGCGACCATGTGCTGGTCACCGACGCCGTGTACCAGCCGGTGCGCACGCTGTGCGACGAGCTGCTGCGGCCGCTCTCCATCGAGTGCGAGTTCTACGCGGCCGACGGCAGCGACATCGAAGCGCGCCTGCGGCCGCAGACGCGCTTGATCTACGCCGAGGTGCCGGGCTCGCTGTTCAACGAGATGGTCGACCTGCCGCGGCTGGCCGCACTGGCGCGGCGCTGCGAGGCGCTGCTCGCGGTGGACAACACCTGGGCCTCGGGCTGGCTGTTCAATCCGCTGGCGCATGGCGCGGATATCTCCATCCTCGCGGTCACCAAGTACATCGCCGGCCACTCCGACGTGATGATGGGCGCTGCGGTCTGCAACGAACGCAGCTTCGCCCGCGTGGCGCAGCTCAGCGAGTCGCTCGGCCAAACCGCCAGCCCCGACGACGCCGCGCTGGCCCTGCGCGGGCTTCGCACGCTGGGTGTGCGCCTGGCCCAGCACGCACGCCATGCGCTGGCGGTTGCGCAGTGGCTGCAGCAGCGGCCCGAGGTGGCGCGCGTGTTCCACCCCGCGCTGTCCGACGACCCCGGCCACGCGCTATGGCGGCGCGACTTCAGCGGCTGCAACGGCCTGCTGGCGATCGAGCTGCGCGACCGCTCACCGGCGCGCCGCGATGCCTTCGTCGATGCGCTGCAGCTGTTCGGCATCGGGGCCTCGTGGGGCGGCTACGAGAGCCTGGTGGTCCCGGTGGAGCCGACGGCCGCGCGCAGCGTGACCGCCTGGTCGGGCCGTGGCGCCTGCGTGCGGCTGCACGTCGGCCTGGAAGACCCGGCCGACCTGATCGCCGACCTGGCGCAGGCCTTCGACCGGACTGCAGCGCCGGCGACGGAGTGAGGCTATGAAGGACATCGGCGAATGGCTGGCACGGCCCGGTGGCGCCGAGCGCCGAAGCGGCCGGTTGCCCGTGGGGACCATGGCCTCCGGGGCCGAGATCACGCTGCCCTATGTGGCCTTGCGCGGCGCGCGCCCGGGCCGGACGCTGTGGCTGCACGGGCAGGTGCACGGCGACGAGATCAACGGCATGGTCGCGGCATTGCGCTTCGCCGCCGGGCTCGAGCCGGCGCAGATGAGCGGCAACCTGGTGGTCACGCCCACCGGCAACCCGCAGGCGCTGGACGCGCGCCGCAAGCGCAATCCGTACGACGAGCTGGACCTGGACCAGACCTACCCGGGCAACGCCGGCGGTCTGATCTCCGAGCGGCTGGCGCATGCCTTGTTCGAGCAGGTGCGCGGCGTCGCCGACGTGCTGATCAACCTGCACACGATGAACCCGCTCTTCGACGCCCGGCCCTACACGGTCTACAAGCTGCACCGCGAGAGTTCCGTCGACGAGGCGACGCTGTTCGCCGCGATGGCGCCGTTCTCTCCGCACGTCGCCTGCCGGCAAGATGTCGGCGGCCGCGGCGAGCTGCCCGGCAACATCGCCGGCGCGCTGGACTACCAATGCCTGGCCGCCGGCATCTGCGCCTTCATGCTCGAGCTGGGCAGCGGCAGCCGGCTCGAGCCCGACAACGTGGCGCTGGCCGAGCGCGGGTTCCGCGCGCTCGCGCAGCAGATGGGCATCCTGCCGGGCTCGGCGCAGGCCTTGCCCGCCGGCCTGCGCCGGGTGCTGCGCCGCGGCTGGCTGACGGCAAATGAAGGCGGCCTGTTCGTGCCGCGCGTGCGCGCCGGCGACCGGGTGCCGGCCGGCGAATCGATCGGCGAGATCCTGCAGCTCGACGGCAGCCGGTCGGCGGTGCCACCGTTCACACACGACGGCGTGCTGATCGGCTTGCGCAGCGACCCCGTGGTGCACACCGGCGAGCGCCTGGCCTTCGTCGCCTGGGAATGGGACGAGCTGCCGCTGCCGCGCTGAACCGCCTCGCAATCACCGTGTCCCGTCTCTCAGAGCATCCGGAGGTTTCCATGTCGCGCATCTTCTCGGCGCTGTTGTCGCGCCGCTGGCTGGCTCTTGTCGCGCTCGGCTCGCTGGCCGCTGCGGCACCGGCGCAGGCCGCCTGGCCTGAGGCCGGGCACCCGGTCCGGATCATCGTGGGCTTCCCCCCGGGGGGCGGCGCCGACGCGTTGGCGCGCGCGATCTCGGCGCCCTTGGGCGAGCAACTGCAGGCCACGGTGATCGTCGAGAACCGCGCCGGCGCCGGTGGCCTGGTGGCCACCGAAGCGGTGGCCAAGTCACCGGCGGATGGCTACACGCTGTACCTGGCGACGCCGGGCTCGTTCACGATCTGGCCCAACCTGCGCAAGCTGAGCTACGAACCGCAGCGCGACTTCGCGCCGGTGAGCCTGCTGGTCACCATGCCCAACGTGCTGGTCACCAGCCCCGGCGCGCCCTACAAGACCGTGCCGGCCCTGATCGCACGCGCCAAGGCGGCGCAGCCCGAGCTGAGCTACGCCTCCGGCGGCAACGGCACCATCGGGCAGATCGCGGCCGAGCAGTTCAAGCTGATGGCCGGCGTGCCGATGCAGCACGTGCCCTACAAGGGCACGTCGCCTGCCATCAGCGACGTGATGGCCGGCCTGGTGCCGATGACCTTCTCCGACCCCTCGGTCAAGGCGCTGGTCGATGCCGGCAAGCTGCGCGCCCTCGCGGTGACGACAGCCCAGCGCTCGCCGCAGTTCCCCGACCTGCCGACGCTGGCCGAGTCGGGCGTGCCGGGCTACGAAGTGATGAACTGGTACGGGCTGGTGGCGCCTGCCAACACCCCGCCCGATGTGGTGCAGCGCCTGAACCAAGCCCTGGTCAAGGTGATGGGCACGGCCGAGGTGCGCCAGCGCCTGGCGAGCGCCGGCATGGACGCCACCTCCGGCACGCCCGCGCAGTTCGGCGACTTGATGGCGCGCGAGCGCAGCAAGTGGGGCGAGCTGATCCGCAAGGCCGGCATCCGAGCCGAGTGAACGGATCGTGGTCGCCCCGCACTGAGTTCCCTTCGACAACCCCTTTCGATCACCGGAGTTGCCTACATGCACGACCTTCGCTCTTCCCGCCTCTCGCATAGCCGCATGCATGGCCGCATGCACGGCCGCATCGGCGCTGCGGCGCTCGTCCTCGGCGTTTGCGCGCTCGCCTCGTCGGCGATGGCGCAGACGCTGCCCAAGGTGGCAGGGTTTCCTGATCAGGCCATCCATCTGGTGTCGCCGTTCCCGCCCGGCGGCGGCAACGACTTCCATGCGCGGCTGGTCGCCAACGAACTGCCGGGGCTGATCGGCCAGCCCGTCGTGTCGGAAAACAAGGCCGGCGCGGGCGGCAACATCGGCACCAAGTCAGTGGCCGAAGCTCGGCCGGACGGCTACACCGTGCTGACCTCGCAGGTGTCGATCATGGCGATCAATCCGGTGCTGTACAAATCACCCGGCTTCGATGCGCTCAAGCACTTCGTGCCGGTGACGCAGATCAACGCCGCCCCGCTGGTGCTGGTCGTGACGTCGTCATCGCCGCTCAAGACGATGGCCGACCTGCGCGCGCTGGCCAAGGGGCAGCCCGGCCGCATCACCTACGCCACGCCGGGCAACGGCACCTTGTCGCACCTGGTCGGCGTCGTGCTCGAGAAGGATGCGGGCATCGACCTCACGCACGTGCCGTACAAGGGCGCCGCGCCGGCGCTGGCCGACCTGCTGGGCGGCCAGGTGTCATTGATGATCACCTCCACCTCGTCGGTCGCCGGCTTCATCCAGCAGGGCAAGCTGCGTGCGCTGGCCGTCACCAGCCCGCGCCGGGTCGGCGTCTTCAAGGGGGTGCCGACGCTGGAGGAAGCCGGCTTCAAGGACATGACCTTCGAGGATTGGTACGCCTTCTTCGCACCGGCCGGCACGCCGCCCGAGCGCGTCGCGTACCTGCACCAGGCCATCACACGCGTGCTCAAGAGCCCGGCCGTCAGTCAGAAGATCGTCGACGCCGGCAGCGAAGTCGTGGCCGGCACGCCGGAGCAACTGGCAGCGCAGCTGAAGCAGGACGCGATGCGCTGGTCGCGCGTGGTGAAGCTGTCGGGCGCGACGATCGATTGATGGGGTCTCGTTGACCCATTCGGGTCGCAGCGCGGCCAGCGCGGCGGCGAGAGGGCGCTCGCATCCCTGCCCGACCGCTTGCCGCGATACTGCCGGGCGCAGGCACG
Organism: Burkholderiales bacterium; assembly: GCA_016223165.1. Classification (GTDB taxonomy): domain Bacteria; phylum Pseudomonadota; class Gammaproteobacteria; order Burkholderiales; family Burkholderiaceae_C; genus Rubrivivax. Next base: position 414,504 of record JACRPO010000003.1, on the reverse strand, counting down.
CGCCGCGTGCCACCGGGCTGGCGAGGAGCGCTGCGGATGAAAGCCGTCTGGCACCTGGTCGCGCTGTGCAGCGCGGCTGCCGCGCAAGCGGTGGGTGCCGCACCGATCGTGGCCACCGCCGCCGGGCGCATTGAAGGCGTGCAGGACAACGGCGTCGCGGTGTTCACGGCGCCCGAGAAGTTCGACCCCGAGCGCTTCTCGCCCGAGCGCGACGAAAAGAAGCGCGCGCCCGACGCCTTCGCGCCGCAGGGCGCCGGCGAGCTCACCGGCCACAAGTGCGCCGGCTTCGACTTCGCCACGGTGATGATGCAGCTCTTCACCGTGCTGGCGCTGCGCACGGCGACGTGAGACCTGCCGGCGCAGGACCTGTCGATGAACTGGGTGGTGCCGCCTGAGCACCGGAGCGGGCTCATCGTGCGGTGGTCGAAAGCGGCGTAGTGGGATGTAGCCGCCGGGCTGTAGCGGCGGGGCGGCGCGCGGCGGGAACCGAACGCCGTCAGCCCTTCAGTCAGCCCTTCAGTCAGCCCTTCAAGTCCTCGCGCGTCACGCCCTCAAATCGCATCACGAAGTCCGCGCCGTAGGCGAGGCTCGGCGTCTGGAAGCCGGGCTTGAAGTCGCCGGCCAGCACGCGCCGGACGATCTCGGTCGCCGTCATCGCGGTCAGCGTGTAGCCCTCGGGCGTGCGCAGGCGCGAGCGCACGGTGTCGCCTTTGGCGTTCGACGCTTCCGCCACCAGCACCGCGTGGTCGGCGGCCCGCTCGGCGTCGGTCGGGCCTTCGGGCTGGCGGTCGACGGCCGCTTTCGCGATGTGCTGGCCGAGCCGCGTGGAAAGCATGAAGCGCGCGAGCGGGCCGAGCTTCGTCATCTGTTCGATCTGGCGTGACGACTGGAAGTGCACGTCGATGTCCGGGATCTGCGTCGAGTGCCAGGCGGTGGCGATGTCGCCCCAGCTCAGCGCCACCGTCGGCACGGGCCCGTCGCCGAAGTCGGCGCTGGCGCGCGGCGTGTCGGGCAGGCGCACGACGCGGCCGCCGCGCCGCGCCCGCGTGCCGAGCGCGATGCCCTCCACGCTCGTCTTGGCGGTGCCGCGCGACAGCCTGCCCAGGCCACCGATGGCGAGGAAGAGCCGCGTCGCGTCCGGCAGCCGCCGTTTCACGTGCGCGGCGAGGCAATCACTCGGCACGACGTCGAAGCCCGCCCCCGGCAGCAGCATCACGCCGCGGGCCTTCGCTTCGGTGCTGCGCGCGGCGAGCGCCTCGAAGACGTCGATCTCGCCGGTGATGTCGAGGTAGTGCCGCCCGGTGCGCAGGCAGGCGTCGGCCATCGGGCGCGACGTGGCCGAGAACGGGCCGGCGAGGTGCAACACGGCGTCCACCTCGTTCAGCGCCGCGTCGAGCTTCGCCGCCTCGGCGAGGCCGAACGCGCGCCACTCGAAGCCGTGCCCTGCGGCGACGGCCTGCGTCCTGGCCGCGTCGCGCCCGGCGAGGATGGGCCGCAGGCCCTGCGACCTCGCCGTGCGCGCCACCAGCTTGCCGGTGTAGCCCGTGGCGCCGTAGATCAGGAAACGCCCTGTGGTCATCGCTGTGGGCTTCAGCTCACCGCTGTCTTCTCGGGCCCAAGCACGCCGAGTTCGGCGAGCTTCCGATCGGCCGCCTCGCTCCAGCCGCGGTTGGCGGCCGGGCTGGCCGGGCTCGGGTGCAGGATCTGCGCGACCTTCACCTGGCGCGCGAAGGCGCCATCGACGCGGTCGCTCTCGAGCACCGTGCGCAGGCACTTCTCGGCGAAGGCGCCGACGCCGATGGCCCACTCGGGTTGCAGTGCGGCCAGCGCCGCGGCGAGGTGGCGGTCGCAGGCCTCCTCGACCGCGCGCCGCCGCTCGGCGGGCAGCTTGTCCGGCGTGAAGTTGCGGCCCGAGGACTCGAGGAAGACGAGCGGGCAGTAGTTGAGCACGAACCAGTCGTGGAAGAACGCCTGCGCGCTGCCGAAGCGCAGCGCCGCCCAGCCCCACAAGCGCCGGCCGCTGACCTCCGAGCGCGGGCAGGCGAAGCCCTCGATCGGGCGCTTGGGGTGCTCGCGCGCCGGCCGATCGACCGCCGCGGCAATGCGCATCCAGTCGCGCACCGCCGCGACCTCGCCGAACGGCACGCCCGTCTGCATCATGCCGAACGGGCCCGGGTTCATGCCGAGCAGCACCACGCGCTTGCGCGTGGCGCCGTAGCGCCTGACGTAGTCCTCGTAGGGCGCCCACGCGTATTGCAGCGGGTCGTAGACATGCGCGATCGGCGGGCCGAAGCGCAACGCGTCGAGCGACTGTGAGAGCTCGCGCGCGGCGCCGAGCAGTCGATGCGCGACGGGCGAAGCAGCGGCGTCGGGGCCGGGTGACACGCGAAGGGGTGACGTGCGGTGGGGCGACATGAGCTCGGGTGGCATGCACGCCGAGCCTAGCATCGCTCGAGCGACGATCGCCTGCGCGTTTGCGCAGGTGCCTGCGCAAATCCGATGGCGCGCCGCGCGGCGCCCGCGCACGATGGCGGCCCCGCCCACCCGGCACCCCCGCCACAGGAGACTCACCATGCGCATCGTCCTCGTCCACGGCAGCTGGCACACCGGCGAACTCTGGGCCCCGGTGGCGGACCACCTGAAGCGCGCCGGCCACGAGGTGCACACGCCCACCGTGGCCGGGCACGGCAAGGGCGCCGACAAGCGCGTCAACCACGCGCAATGCACGCAATCGATCGTCGACCACCTCGTGCAGCGCGACCTGAAGGACGTGGTGCTGCTCGGCCACAGCTACGGCGGCACCATCATCTCCAAGGTGGTGGAGGCGGTGCCCGAGCGCGTGCGCAGGCTCGTCTACTGGAATGCCTTCGTGCTGAACGACGGTGAGTCGCTCGACGACAACGTGCCGCCGCACTTCCGCGCGCTGTTTGCGCAGCTCTCGGCGGCCAGCGCCGACGGCAGCGTGATGATGCCGTTCCCGATCTGGCGCGAGGCCTTCATCAACGACGGCGACCTCGCCACCGCGCAACGCACCTACGAGATGCTGTCGCCCGAGCCGTACCAGCCCTTCGTCGACAAGCTCGACCTGAAGAAGTTCCACGGCCTGCAGGTGCCGCGCAGCTTCATCAACTGCACCGAGGACATCGCGCTGCCGCCGGGCGCCGAGTGGGGCTGGCACCCGCGCATGTCGAGCCGGCTGGGCTTGTATCGGCTGGTGCAGATCGCCGGCAGCCACGAGGTGATGTTCACGGCGCCCGAGCGGCTGGCGGGGGCGATCGTCGACGCCGGGAGGGATTGAGCGGCGCGACGCGTCGGTCCGACCGCGGCGCGCGTGTCGCACCGGGCCCCAGCGCGTTTTGGCGCCCATCGAGACGAGACCTTCACCTGACCTGCGCCCGCCGCGCGATTCACCCCAGATGCACGGGCACGAAGATCTGCTGCCCTTCGCGCATCACCAGCAGCGCCACCTGCCTGGGGCGCTCGCGCAGCGCCTCGCGCACCTGCTCGACGCGCTGCACGGGGCGGCCGTTGAGGGCCAGCAGCACGTCGCCCGGCTGGATCCCAGCCAGCTGCGCCGGGCCCGACACTTGCTCGACGAGCAGGCCGTGGTCGACGCCGGCCTCGCGCAACTCGCTGCGCTCGAGCGGCCGCACGGCCAGGCCGAGCGTGCCGCTCTCGGGGGCGGCGGCGGCCTGGCGCTCGGGCGGCTCGGCGCGGCCGAGCACCACCGGCACGTCGACGCGCGCCTTGCCGCGCCAGAGCACGAGGGTGAGGCGGTCGCCCGGCCTGGCCAGGCCGATGCGGCTAGAGACGTCGCCGGCCGTCTGCACCGGCGCATCGCCGACGGCGGTGATCACGTCGCCGGCCTTCAGCCCGGCCTTGGCGGCCGCGCTGCCCGCAGCGACGCTGGACACGAGGGCCCCGTCCGGCGCCTCGAGGCCGAACGAGGCCGCCAGCGGCGCCGACAGGTCCTGCAGCGTCACGCCCAGGCGCGCGTGGTCGACGCGGCCGTGCTTGACGATCTGGTCCTTCACGTGCAGCGCCACGTCGAGCGGGATGGCGAAGGCCAGGCCCTGGAAGCCGCCGCTTTGCGAATAGATCTGCGCGTTGACGCCGACCACGCGCCCGCCGGCGTCGAACAGCGGGCCGCCGGAGTTGCCGGGGTTCACCGCGGCATCGGTCTGGATGAAGGGCACGACGTTCTCGCCCGGCAGCGATCGGCCCTTGGCGCTGACGATGCCTTGCGTCGCCGACTGCTCGAAGCCGTAGGGCGCGCCGATGGCGAGCACCCAGTCGCCGACCTGCACGCTCTTCGCGTCGCCGAGCGTCACGGTGGGCAGGCCCTTGGCATCGACCTTCAGCACCGCGATGTCGGTGGCGGTGTCGATGCCGAGCACGCGCGCGGTGAACTCGCGCCGGTCCGACAGCTTCACCGTCACCTGCCTGGCGTCGCGCACGACATGCGCGCTGGTGAGGACGAGGCCGTCGGCGCTGACGATGAAGCCCGAGGCCTGGCCGCGGAACGGCAGGGGGCCCGGCGGCGGGCGCAGGCCGGGCAGGCCGCGGAAGAAGCGGAAGTAGGGGTCGTCGCCCTCGGACCCGGCGGCGCTGTCGGGGCGGTCGGGGCCCACGCCATCGGGGCCGCCGCGCAGGCCCGCGACGGTGATGCCGACGACGGCCGGGCCTTGGGTCTGCACGATGGCGCGGTAGTTCGGCAGCTGGCCGGGTGCGAGCGCTTCGGGGCGCGCGGGCGCCGTGGCGGGGGTCGCCGCCGGGGTGGTGGCGGTGCGCCCGCGCAGCCACGACGGCACGCTCCAGCCGTCGGCCGCGCTGGCACTGAGCGCGAGGACCATGAGCGCCGAGGCGGCGGCCGTGGTGGTGAGTCTGGACTTCATCTCGAGGCTCCTTCGTGGCCGATGCATGGGTCGCATCGGGTCGTGCGAGCACTCTAGGAACGCGCCGTGAGCCTTCGATGAGGCGGGCGTGAGGCGAAGATTAGGAACGGGCCTGCGAACGGTCCGGCGCCGGGGAGAGTGCGGGGGCAGGTGCCGGGTCGGGTGCAGGGTCGGGCACCGGCGCCGGCGCAGTGGCCGATGCCGCGGCCGGCCAGCGCATCTCCACGCGCAGGCCGCCCAGCGGTGAATCGGCGAGCGTCACCGCGGCGCCGTGACGCGTCGCGACAGCGCGCACGATGGCGAGGCCGAGGCCGCTGCCTTCGCGTTCGTCGTGGTTGCCGCGGCGGAAGCGCTCGAAGGCGCGTTCGCGCTCGGCCGCCGCGATGCCGGGGCCGGCGTCGTCGACGCGCAGCACGACCGCGCCGTCTTCGCGGGCGAGCGTCAGCTCGACGCGCGGCGTGGCACCGCCGTACCTGACCGCGTTGTCGAGCAGGTTGCGCACGGCACTGCGCAGGGCCGCCGCATCGCCGGTGGTCGGCAACGCGGGCGGGGCGGACAGCCGCAGCGTGGCGCCATGCCGTTCGGCCAGCGGTGCCGCGTCGGCGATGGCCTGGCGCGCGACCTCGACGAGGTCCACCGGCGCGACCGGCACGGCGGCCAGGGGTTCGGCACGCGCCAGCGCCAGCAGCTGCTCGACCAGGTGCGCGGCGCGGTCGACGCCGGCGCGCAGGCGCTCGAGCGCCGCCTCGCGCTCGGCCGGCAGCTGCGCGCCGGCGAGCAGGCCGATCTGCAGCTTCAGCGCCGTGAGCGGCGTGCGCAGCTCGTGCGCCGCGTCGGCGGTGAAGCTGCGCTGCGCGTCGAACGAGACCGACAGGCGCTCGAGCAGGCCGTTGAACGATTCGACGAGCGGCTGCACTTCGGCCGGCAGGCCGGCCAGCGGCAGCGGCGCGAGCGCGCCGATGCCGCGCGCGCGCGCCGCCTGGGCCACGCGCTGCAGCGGCGCCAGCGACATGCCGAGCAGCCACCACAGCCCGAGCGCCACCAGCGGCACCGCGGCGGCGATCGGCAGCACGCTGCGCAGCGCCGCCTCGGTGGCGAGACGGCTGCGCACGGCCAGCGGCTGCCCCACCTGCACCACGCGCAGCGGCGTGGCCGCGCCGTAGACGCGCCAGACGCCGCCGCCCATGCGCAGCTCGCTGAAGCCGAGCACGGCGCGCGGCGGCAGAGGCTCGATGAGTCCCGGCGGCCGGCTCGTGTACAGCGTTGCGCCGCGGCTCGACCAGACCTGTACCACGTAGTCGAACGCGGGGTTGGCGAGGGCGGCGCGCTCGTCGTCGCCGATCTCGCCCTGGTCGCGCAGCGACAGCGCGATCTGCTGCAGGTGGTAGTCGAAGAGCTTGTCGGCTTCGGCGTGCACGCTGAAGTAGGTGGCGCCGCCGACGGTGAGCGCGGTGGCCGTCGCCAGCGCGAGCAGGAAGGCGAACAACCGCGCCCGAAGCGAGCGAAGCGAGGGCCATGGCGGCAAGGGCGGCAAGGGTGGCATGCTCAGCGGTCCTTGGCCGGGCCGGCGTAGTAGCCGAGGCCGCGCACGGTGTGCAGCAGGTCGTCGCCGAGCTTGCGGCGCAGCTGGTGCATGTAGACGCTGATGGCGTTGCTCTCGAGCTCCTCGCCCCAGCCGTAGAGGCGGTCTTCGAGCTGGGCGCGCGAGACGATGGCGCCGGGCCGCTCCATCAGCGCCTGCAGCAGCGCGAACTCGCGTGCCGACAGCAGCACCGGCCGGCCGCCGCGGCTGACCTCGCGCGTGGCCGGGTCCAGGCGCAGGTCGCCCACCTCGAGCACGGTGCTGGCGCGGCCCCCTTGGCGCCGCACGAGGGCGCGCAGGCGGGCGAGCAATTCGTCGAGCTCGAACGGCTTGACGAGGTAGTCGTCGGCGCCGGTGTCCAGGCCGGCCACCTTGTCGGCGAGCGCGTCGCGCGCGGTGACGACGATCACCGGCGTCGTGTCGCCGCGCGCACGCAGGCTGGCCAGCACCTGCAGTCCGTCGCGCTCGGGCAGGCCGAGGTCGAGCAGCACGGCGTCGAAGCGCTCGCTCGCGAGCACGGCGTCGGCGGCGCGCCCGTCGCGCACCCAGTCGGCGGCCATGCCGTGCTGGCGCAGCGCCTCGCGCAGGCTCTCGCCGATCATCCTGTCGTCCTCGACCAGCAGCACGCGCATCGTGTCACCCACCCTTGTCGCCACGGATCGCCCGTGGGGACGGCCGGCCGATGATCGCCGGCCTCGCGGCCTGCAACGTTAGCTGCGGATTAGGTAGGACGACAGAGCAGGGCGCCGCGGCGCCTTCGCCGCCCTGCGTGCTGGCGATCGCCGGCGTGTGGCAGGGCGACTTCGGGCACGGCGGGCCCGGCGTGCCCGGCGTGCCGCGGCCCATCGACCGCACCGCGCGCGGCCCGTGCAGGTACGGCAGGGTCGTTCATTTCAAATGACTCCTTCAGGTGACCCGCGGCGGCGCCGGGGTCATCGAGCGCGCGCGTTCGCCTCGTGATCGAGCGGCTTGTAGAGTCTTCGGCTCGTCTCTCGTTCAACCCATCCGAGGAGCTCACGACATGGCCACCGCCAAGGCGCACGCGAAATGGACCGGAACGTTGAAGGAGGGCGCCGGCTCGATGTCCGGCGCCTCGGGGCACCTGAACGCACCCTTCACCTTCGCCACGCGCTTCGAGGGCGCGGCCGGCGGCACCAATCCCGAAGAGCTGATCGGCGCGGCGCAGGCCGGCTGCTTCTCGATGTTCCTGGCCGCGCAACTCACCGAGACCGGCCATCCGCCCACCCGCATCGAGACCAGCGCCACCGTGCACCTGGGCGCCGGGCCGACGGTGACGAAGATCGAACTGCAGACGGTGGCCGTGGTGCCGGGCGTGAGCGCTCAGGTCTTCAACGAGAAGGTCGATTTCTCGAAGAAGCACTGCCCGATCTCCAAGGCTCTGGCGAGCGTGCCGGAGATCACCTTCAGCGCCACGCTCGAGTAGCCAGGCTCTTGGCCAGGCTCTTGGCCAGGCTCTTGGCCAGGCTCGTACCCAGGCTCGAGGGCTCGGGCGGCTGATCACCCGCAGCTCACGGCGCGGGTGCGGCGGCCGACCGCGGCCTCGTCGGGCCCGCCGTTGCGCCCGGCCCTGCCGGTGCCGCCGGAGGCTGCGCCGGCTCCGTCGCGCGCACCTGCAGCCGGCGCAGCGCCTTCATCGCGAAGAAGGCCGCCGGCACCGTCAACGCGAGCCCGAGCCAGGGTGCCGAGGCCCAGCCGAACCTCTCGACGCACCACGCCATCAGCGGCGGCCCGAGCAGCGAGCCGGAGGCGCCGAACTGCGTGAAGATGCCGTTGGCCCGAACGAGTTGCGCGGCGCCCCCGGCCGCGCGCGGCAGCCACGCGAAAGCGAAGCTCGGGTAGGCGCCCGAGAGGGCGTTCAGCACCACCGCCAGCACGGCCGCGGTGCCGGCCTGCGGCGCCGTGGTGAAGACGCCGAAGAGCATGGCTGCGGGCACGAACAGCGACAGCAGCACCGGCCAGCGCGGCGAGACGCCGCGGCGCAGCCAGAGCGCCGCGGCGGCGCTGCCGGCGATGGTGGCGAGCGCGGCCAGCGCCGCCCAGCGCCCGGCCTCGGCGGCCGAGACGCCGGCCTCGCGCGTGAGGTACAGCGGCAGCAGCGCGAGCAGGCCGACCTCGAAGGTCGCATAGCCGCCGAACGACACCGAGAGCCACCAGGTGGCGATGTCGACGGGCGCGGCGACGGTGCGTGTCGGCGGGCGCTCGCCGGCGCTGGCGGAGGCGCGGGTGGAGGCGCTGATGGAGGCGCTGGTGGAGGCGCTTGCAGAGGCGCCGGCGGAAGTGTCCCGACGCGCGCGCGCCACCGCGCTCGCGCGCCACCGGCTTGCCGCGCTCGCTGCACCGACGGCCAGCGCCGCGGCGGCCAGGCCGGCGCCGGCGAACATCGCCGTGCGCCAATCGCTCAGTGCGGCAGCCTGGCTCCAGCCCCAGGCGCCGAAGGCGATGCCGACGGGCACGAAGGTGCTCCACAGTGCCATCGCCGGCCCGATGTGCGTGTCATGTGCGGCGCGCACGATCAGCACCGGGGCCGTGACGACGACGCCGAGATAGGCCACCGCCTCGAGCAGCCGCCAGGCGAGCAGCGCCGCGCCACTTTGCGCGAGGCCGCTGCCGGCCGCGGCCACGGCCAGGCACAGCAGGCTGCCGAGCAGGCTGCCGGCCAGGCCCAGCCGCGACGCCGCGGCGCCGGCAACGACACCGAGCGTGGCGCCGCCGATCTCGAGCAGCGAGATGGCAATGGCCACGGTGGTGAGCGAGAGCTGCAGGTCGGCGGCGATGAGCGGCGCGAGCGCCGACATCTTGCCGAGCTGGGCGGCGGCGAGCACGCCGGCGAGGTAGCAGCCGATGATGGGCAGCCACGAGGCGCGCGCCGCGGCGTGGGGCTCGGGTGGCCGGGTCATCGCCGGCATTCTCGGGCCGCACCCATGGCCTGCCGCGGGCACGGGTCATGCGCCGCGATCCGCGCTGCGGGCCGGGCGTAGCATGCACGCAAGCCTCGTTCACACGCCGGCGCGAGCCTTCCCGTCGTGGTGTGAACGGGCCCCGGCACGAGAAGGAGCTCTCTTTGATCGTCGAACGCATCTGGACCGGCAACGCCTACCGCAACTACAACTACCTCATCGCCTGCCCCGAGACCGGCGAGGCGCTTGCCATCGACCCGCTCGACCACGGCCAGTGCCTGGCGGTGGCGAAGAAGAACGGCTGGCGCATCACGCAGCTGCTCAACACGCACGAGCACCACGACCACACCGGCGGCAATGCCGCGGTGGTGGAGGCCACCGGCGCCAAGGTCGTCGCGCACCACAACGCCGGCGGCAAGATCGCCGGCGTCGACCGCGGCGTGAAGGCCGGCGACGTGATCCGCGTCGGCAGCACGGTCGAGCTCGAGTGCATGGACACGCCCGGGCACACGATGTGCCACATCTGCCTGCGCGCGCACGCGCGCGGCAGCCAGCCGCCGGCGATCTTCTCGGGCGACACGCTGTTCAACGCCGGCGCCGGCAACTGCCACAACGGCGGCGACCCGGCGGCGCTGTACGACACCTTCGTGCAGCAGCTCGCGCGGCTGCCGGAAGACACGCGCGTCTACCCGGGCCACGACTACATCGAGAACAACCTCAAGTTCACGCTCGCGCGCGAGCCGGGCAACGCCGACGCGAAGGCGTTGCTGCCCGAGGTGACCGGCCACGACCCGAAGGCGGCGCGCGTGACGACGCTGGCCGACGAGAAGCGCTTCAACACCTTCTTCCGCCTCACGAGCCCGGGGGTCATCGCCAAGCTGCGCGAGGCCTTCCCCGAGCTGCCGGCCGAGCCCGACTCGAAGACCGTCTTCATCAAGCTGCGCGAGCTGCGCAACAGGTGGTAGCCGGGCGATAGCGGCGCCGGGGCCGCGACCGCGGCTTCAGCGGCGGCACCTGCCGCACCGACCGCGACCGCCGCAACCGCCGCAACCGCCGCGGCGCCGGCGGCTCAGTTCGAGACCCGCGTGGGCTCGTCCCCCTGCAGCAGATCGAGGTACCGCTCCGCCTGCATCAGGGTGTTGCTGAGCCCGTCCATGGCGCGGCGCATGGCCGCGAGCTGGGCCTTGTGCCGGCGGCTGTGCGTGTCGCACTGGTCGATCGACGCCAGCGTCGTGCGGGTCAGGCCTTGCAGGTGGCGGTGCTTGGCGCGCACCGTCTCGAGCGCCGTCTTCAGGTTCGCCGGCGGCACCTGCCAGAACGAGTCGAGCATCGACTTGTAGTCGTCGACGGCATCGGCGGTCGCATTCAGCTGGGTCGCCAGCGCCAGCAACTGCGTCTCGCCGCTGTGCTCGAAGCGGGCCGCGGCTTCGCGTACCTTCTGCACGGCCGGCAGGAGCAGGCCGATGAGGATGGCGATGATGGCGATGACGACGAGCAGCTCGATCAGCGTGAAGCCGCGTGGCGCGCTGCGTTGAAGCCATCGCGTCGCGGGCGGCGAAAGGCGGGCGGAGACCGGCGCGGAGGGTTGCGCATGCATGGCGTTCATCCTTCGTTGGAAGTGTCGGAAGTGGCGTTGACCGGAAGGACTCGCCTGCCCGGCCTCGACGGGAGATCGCCGCGCGTGACGGCGAAATTCATGATCCTTCCCGGGCCTTGGCGGCGTCAACGCGCCGCTTCGTTCGGTGAGATGAGCCCGCGGCACCCCCTTGCGGGCGATGCGGGCGATGCGCGCAGCGCCTCGCTCGCGGGCCGCTTCGGACTTGCGCGGTGCGCAACGTCGATTCAACGCTGGTTCCAACGGTGGGCCGGCACAGTGGCTCCCGCCCGGTGATCGAGCCGTGCATCGACCCAACCACAGGAGCCTTTGCCATGTCGAAGACCACGCAGCCCCACAGCGCCGACAACGGCGTCAACGTCCAAGCCCTGCTCGAGGCCAAGGCGGCCCTCGCCGAAGCCCCGGAGGGCGCCCGCTTCAGGTGGCGCGCCACCAGCGAGTGGGTCAAGGGCACGCACAGCCGCGCCACCGTGGACGGCTTCTTCGGCCTGGGCAGCGAGCAGCGTCATCGCAGCACCTTCACGTTCGACGCCGACCACCCGGAGATCTTCGCCGCCACGGACAACGGCGCCACGCCGGTGGAGTACGTGCTCGTCGGCCTCGCCGGCTGCCTCTCGGCGGGCATCGCTTCGGTGGCGCAGTACCGCAACATCCAGCTGCGCTCCGTGCGCGCGTCGCTCGAGGCCGGCATGGACCTGCAGGGCGTCCTCGGCATCGACGCCGACGTGCGCAACGGCTTCGACGGCATCAAGGTGCACTACGAGATCGACGCCGACGCCACGCCCGAGCAGATCGCGGCGCTCGTGGCGCAATCGCAGAAGCGCTCGGCCGTGTTCGACATCGTCGCCAACCCGACCGACGTCACCGTGACCACGAGCAAGGCGTCCAAGTCCGGAAGCAAGGCGTGAGAGCTCGAACGGACGTCGTCGTCATCGGTGCGGGGCACAGCGGGCTGGCGATGAGCCAGGCGCTGTCGCAGCGTTCGATCGACCACGTGGTGATCGAGCGCGGCGAGGTCGCGAACGCCTGGCGCACCGAGCGCTGGCCGACGCTGCGGCTGCTCACGCCCAACTGGATGTGCCGCCTTCCGGGCCAGGCCTACGACGGCGAGGAGCCCGACGGCTACATGGGCGCGGCCGACGTTGCCGGCTTCATCGCGCGCTATGCCGGGCGCGTGCACGCGCCGGTGCGCACGCGCACGACGGTGCTAAGCGCCGCGCCCGCGGGCGAGGGCTGGCTCGTCCGCACCGACGCGGGCGACTGGTCTTGCCGCGCCGTCGTGCTGGCGAGCGGCGCCTGCAGCCGCCCCCTTGTGCCGCGGCTGGCCGACGAGGTGCCCGCGTCGGTCGCCCAGTGGACGGCGCAGACCTACCGCCGCCCCTCGGACCTCGACCCCGGCGGCGTGCTCGTCGTCGGCGCGTCCGCCACCGGCCTGCAGCTGGCGCAGGAGATCGGGCGCAGCGGCCGCCGCGTCTGGCTGGCCAGCGGCGAGCACGTGCGCATGCCCAGGCTCTACCGCGGCCGCGACGTGCAGTGGTGGCTGCTCGCGAGCGGGGTGCTCGACCAGCGCATCGAGGCGATGGACGACCCGCAACGCGCGCGCCGCCTGCCTTCGCCGCAACTGGTTGGCAGCAAGAACGGCGAAGGGCGGGCGACGCTGGACCTCAACGTCGTCCAGCAAGATGGGGTCGAGCTCTGCGGCCGCCTGGCGGGCCTGCGCGGCACGAAGGCGCTGTTCTCGGGCTCGCTGCGCAACGTGTGCGCGCTGGCCGACCTGAAGATGAACCGCATGCTCGACGCCTTCGACACCTGGGCGAGCGAACGGGGCCTGGACGGCAAGGTGGGTGCGGTGCAGCGGTTCGCGCCCACCGCCGTCCCAGCCGCGCCCCGCATGGACGTCGAGCTCGGGCGCGCGGTGCGTACGATCGTCTGGGCCACCGGGTACCGCCCGGACTTCGCCTGGCTCGATGCCCCGGTGTTCGATCGCCGCGGCGAGCTTCGCCACGACCGCGGCGTGGTCGACGCGCCCGGCCTGTACGTGCTCGGCCTGCCGTTCCTGCGCCGGCGCAAGTCCAGCTTCATCCATGGCGCCGAGGACGACGTGCGCGAGATCGCGCTTCACCTTGCCGGCCACCTCGACCGCGGTGCGCGGACCACGATGCCCACCGCGGCGACGATGGGCACAGGTGGCCCGCCCGCCGCCCGCCCGCGCTGAAACAGCCACGGTGCAGGGCGGCGTCGAGCGCGTCAACGCGGCGCCGCGGCCACGACCCAGTTCTCGGTCCCGGCCTTGCCGTCGCGCACCATCGTGGCCGTGGCGTTCAGGTAGTCGCCGCGGACGACGCCGCGCCACACCAGCTTGCCGTACTTGGGGCTCTCGGTCTCGGCCTCGAAGGTCACGGCGTCGCCGGCCGCGACGACGCGGTAGGGCGCGTCGGAGTAGCCGTAGCGATCGCAAGCCGTCGAGCGGAAGCGCCCGCCCTGGAAGAGCAGCGTGTCCGCGTCGCCGCTCGTCTTGCCGCGTTGGAGGAAGACGCCTTCGAAGCGGCGGCCGTCGAGCGGGCTGGCCTGCGCGCCTGCGGTGGCCGTCAACACCGCGCCCGCAGCGAGCAGCAGGGCGTTGCGCCGGTGAATGAAGCCGTTGACGGGCCGGGTTTGCGTGGATTGAGGATGGTCGGTCATGGTCACGTCCTTGGGTTGGCATGGCCCCGAAGCGGGCCACGCCTGCACGATGCCGAGCCTCCGTTGGAGCGAGCGTTGGTACGAGCGTGACCGCGCCTGGCGAACCGGGTGAACGATGAAGGGGTGCCCGCTTCAAACGCGGGCGCCGGCTCGCCGCGTCGCCTGAGCGACGATGCGGCCACGGCCGCAGCCGCATACTCGCGGCCACCCATGAGCGGACCCGGGGCACACCGATGAGCGAGAGCATGCGCGAGTTGCACGTCAGCAAGCAGGACCTGCGCGAGATCCGCGTCGTCGATCGGGCGCCGCCGCCGCTGGCCGCCGGCGACGCCCGCCTGAGGATCGATCTCTTCGCGCTCACGGCCAACAACATCACCTACGCGGCGATGGGCGACAGCGGGCTCGGCTACTGGCGGTTCTTTCCGGGCCCCGAGGGCTGGGGGCGGCCGCCATGCTGGGGTTTCGCGACCGTCACGGAATCGCACGCCGAAGGTGTCGCGGTCGGCTCGCGTTACTTCGGCTTCTACCCGGTCGGCGAGAGGCTCGACGTGACGCCGGTGAAGGTGGGCCCGCGCGGCTTCGTCGACGGCGCGGCGCACCGCAGCGCCAAGGCGGCCGTCTACAACCAATACGTCGACGTCGCCGCGGACCCGGGGTACGACGCCGATTTCGAGGCGGAGCAGACGCTCTTCCGCCCGCTCTACGCCACCGGCTGGTGGGCGGCCGACGACGTGCTCCGCGGCGCGCCGCGCGCGGTGGTGTTGTCGAGCGCATCGGCGAAGACGGCGCTCGCGCTGGCGCACCAGCTGCGCGCACTCGGCGGGCCGGTGCCGGTGGCGCTGACGTCGCCGCGCAACGAGGCCTACGTGCGCGGCACCGGCCTCTTCGAGCGCGTGCTGCGCTACGAAGCCGTCGAGGCGCTGGCGTCGCCGGGCCTGCCCGCGCCGGTGACCTACGTCGACTTCCTCGGCCGCGACGAGACCAACGCCGCGGTGCATCGCACACTCGGGGCGACGCTCGCGCGCAGCATCCTGATCGGCGCCACCGACTGGGGCGACAAGGCCGGCGGCGTGCAGCCGCCGAAGACCGCGCTGCCGGGGCCGAAGCCCGCGTTCTTCTTCCTGCCGACCTATGCGCCGGCGCGCCTGAAGGAAGCGCCCGAGCTCGGCGCGGCGATGCAGCGCGACCTGCGCGCGTTCTACCCGGCCTCGCGCGCGCTGGTGACGGCGCGCACGCGAGTCGGCGCCGACGCCGTGCTCGAGAGCTGGGCGCGGCTCGCCGCCGGCGACGTCGCGCCGGACGAGGGGCTCGTGCACCGCTTCGCGGCCGCGTAGCCGCCGCTGCCGGCGGCGCCGGCACCTCGCGATGCCGGCGAGTGCACGGCTGCGGCCCTGTCGGAGTGATGAGCGGGCGCGACGAGTCGGCGCGATGAGCGGTGATCGAAGGATCGCGCGCATGCTCGCCCTGTTCGCTCGCCCTGTTCCCTCGCCCTGCTCGCTCCCCACCTGTCGGCGCTGTCCGACACGACGACGGGCGCCGTGCCGACGCGCTGCCGGCAAGGCGTTGTCTATCTTCCGGGCGTGCCGACTTGCGGCGCGCAACGACGGAGAGGACCGCCATGACCCGCTCCCCGCATCGGCTCGCCGCCACGCTCGGTGTCGTGTTCGCGGCGCTCGCGAGCCCGGCCTGCAGCCCGCGCGACGCGGGCGGCACGAAGCTCGACGAAGCCGTGGCCGACGCGAGGGCCGCCGCCGAAGCGGCCACGCGTGCCGCCGAGCACGCGCGCGGCGCGGTGGCCGGAGGTGCGGCAGAGAGTGCGGCAGACAGGGCGGCCGACCGGGCCGTCGCGGCCGCAAGCGATGTCGCCATCACCTCGAAGGTCAGTGACGCGATCGCCGCCGATGAGGAGCTCAGGATGACGAGGATCAGGGTCGAGACCCGCAACGGCCGCGTCGTGCTCGCCGGCTCCGCGCCCGATGTCCAGTCGCTCGAGCGCGCCACCGCATTGGCGCGCGCGGTCGACGGCGTCGTGTGGGTCGAGAACCGCCTGCTCGTCGAACTGAGGACCTGATCCGGTCGCTGCGCGCGTTGCGGGTTCATCACCCGCGGCGTGCACCTGCGTCGGCGCGTTTGCTTCGTTGCAGGCGAAATCCGGAGAGGGCCGAAGCGATATCGCCGTGTAACCGGCCGGCCGTGCAATGCCTCCGTGCAGCCGGCCGCCGGCTGGCCGCAGGTTCAGAGCTTCGACATGGTTCGCCGTCTCGACCGCCCCCTCATTGCCGTTGCGTTGCGCGCACTCCGGCTTCGGCTTCGGCTTCGGCTTCGGTTGCGCGCGGCCGCGTTCGCCGCGGCGGCCCTCTGCGGCCTGGCCGCCCACGCCGGTCCGGCGCCCGTGCCGGCGCCGGCACAGGTGCATGCGCGCGGGAGGGTGCCCGCGGCCTGGCACGCCGACCAGGTGTTCGCGCAGGCCGGCGCGGCGCGTGATGCGCAGGCGCTGGTGGTTGGTGCCACCTGGCATTGGCACTGGCAGCGGCCGCTCTGGGGTGGCGTCTTGACGGGCTATTGGGAAGCCTCGTTCGGCCGCTGGAACAGCGAACTCGACGACGGCGCGCGCAGCTCGGCGTGGGTGACGCAGATCGGCATGACGCCCGTGCTGCGCTGGCATCCGGGTGGCAAAGGGCGCGGCTGGTTCCTCGAGGGCGGCATCGGCGCCAACGCGCTGCTGCCGATCTACCGCAGCCGCGACAAGCGCTTCAGCACGACGTTCAACTTCGGCGACCACATCGCGCTCGGCTGGCCCGTCGGCCGCGACGGATCGCAGGAGCTGATGCTGCGCATCCAGCATTTCTCCAACGCCGGCATCCGGCACCCCAACCCGGGCGAGGACTTCGTGCAGCTGCGTTTCTCCTGGCGGATGTGAGGCGCGCCGGCGGGCCCTCTCGAGAGGATCAACCCCCGTTGCGCAGCGCGCCGGCCAGGCTGCGCGCGATGTCGCGTGCCACCAGCGGCTTGGCCAGCACCTCGGCCACGCCGGTGTCGCGCGCGCGCTGGTTCAGCGCCGGCGTCACGAAGCCGCTCATCAGCACGATGGGGATGTCGTCGCGGATGGCGCGGATGGCGCGCGCGAGCTCGGAGCCGGTCATCTCGGGCATCGACTCGTCGGAGAGCACGGCGTCGAAGCGCCCGGGCGCGGCGCGGAAGGTCGCAAGCGCCGCGCGGCCCGAGGTGAAGCCCACCGGCTCGTAGCCGAGCTCGGCGATCATCTCCTCGCCCAGGCGCACGAGCGCCTCCTCGTCGTCGACGAGCAGCACGGTCTCGCCGTGGCCTGCGGGCCATTGCGGCAGCAGCGGCGCCTCCTTCGCCGGCGGCGCGACGCCTTCCTGCCACGGCAGGAAGACGGTGAAGGTGGAACCGACGCCCAGCTCGCTGACGACGCCGATGCCGCCGCCGAGGTCGCTGACGATGCCGTGCACGAGCGACAGCCCGAGCCCGGTGCCGACGCCGACCTCCTTGGTCGTGAAGAAGGGGTCGAAGATGCGCTCCAGCACCTGCGACGCGATGCCGCAGCCGGTGTCGCGCACGCGCAGCCGCACGTAGTCGCCCTCGGGCAGCGGGCCGGTCATGCACTCGGGCTCGGCCTCGTGCACGCGCTCCAGCGCCACCTCGAGCGTGCCCTGCGAGCGCATCGCCTGCACGGCGTTGGCGCACAGGTTCATCACCACCTGGTGCACCTGCGTCGGGTCGCCGAGCACGGCCGAGTCGCCGCTGTGCAGCCGCCGCTGCACGGTGATGCCGGCCGGCAGCGAGGCCTGCAGCTGGTCGAGGGCCTCGCCGACCACCGACTGCACGTGCACGGGGATGCGTTCGCCGATGCCGCTGCGGCTGAAGGCGAGGATGCGCTCGACGAGCGACTTGGCACGCATGCCGGCGCTGACGGCAGCCTCGATGTGCCGGCGCTGCGAGGAGCCTTCGGGCGCGTCCTTCACCGCCATCTCGCCGTAGCCGAGGATGGCGGCCAGGATGTTGTTGAAGTCGTGCGCGATGCCGCCGGCCAGCGTGCCGATGGCCTCCAGCTTCTGCGCCTGGCGCAGCTGCGCTTCGAGGCGGTCGCGCTCGGCGTCGGCGTTCTTGCGGTCGGTGATGTCCTCCATCGAGCCGGCCATGCGTGTGGGCCGGCCCTGTGCGTCGCGCACGGCGATGCCGCGCTGCCGGTACCAGTGCCAGCCGCCGCGGTGGTGGCGCACCCGATACTCGACCTTGAAGCTGCGCGTGTCGCCGCGCAGGTAGGCGACGAGCGTGTCGCGCAGCGTCCCGACGTCATCGGGGTGGTAGGGCGTGAGCGCGATCCACTCGCGGCGCGGCCGCTGCGGCGCCCCCGATTCCACCCACAGCAGCTGTTGCGCACGCGGGCTCAGGAAGAGGCTGTCGCTCTCGAGGTCCCAGTCCCACAGGCCCTGGTCGGAGCCGGCCACCGCGAGCTGGTAGCGCTCGTCGGAGCGGCGCAGCGCCTCCTCGGCCTTCTTCTGCGCGTCGATGTCGGACAGCGAGCCGGCCCAGCGCACCGGCCGCTGGAGCGCGTCGCGGATGCTCATGCCGCGGAAGCGGATCCAGCGCCAGCCGCCGCCGGCTTCGCCGCCCCGTTCGCTGCCGCCTTCGCCGCTCCCGTTGTCGCGCACGCGGTATTCGCCTTCGTGCAGCGGCGGATGCGCGTCCGGGTAGGCGCGCAGCTCGTCCTGGAGCTTGGCGGCGTCGTCGGGGTGCAGGCGCGGCATCAGTGCCGCTGCCCAGTCGCGCTGCGTGGCGATCGGCGTCGCCGCGGGCAGGCCGACGATCTGCAGCGCGCGCTCGGAGACGTACATGCGGTCGTTCGCCACGTCCCAGTCGAGGATGCCGTCCTTGCTGCCGGCCACGGCGAGCGCGAAGCGCTCCTCGCTCGCGCGGCGCGCCTCCTCGGCGCGCTTGCGCGCGTCGATGTCGGTGACCGAGCCGGCCATGCGGTAGGGGCGGCCGGTGGCGTCGCGGACGCAGAGCGCGCGCACGTGGATCCAGCGGTACTCGCCGTCGTCGTGCAGCACGCGGTAGTCGCATTCGTAGGCCGGCGTCTCGCCGGCGAGGTGGGCGCGGATGCCCTCGGCGCGGCGTGGCGCGTCCTCCGGGTGCACGCGCAGCGAGCGCACGAGTTCCTCCACCGGCTGCACCTCGGGGCCGGGTGGCAGGCCCTGCAGCTGGCGCGCGCGCGCCGACTCGAAGGCGATACCGGCGTCGAAGTCCCAGTCCCACACGCCGTCGTCGCTGCCGGCGACGGCGAGCGCATACCGCTCCTCGCTGCGGCGCAGCGATTCCTCGGCGCGCTTGCGTGCGTCGATGTCGCTCACCGAGCCGGCCATGCGCAGCGGCTTGCCTTCGGCGTCGCGCACGCACACGCCGCGCACGCGCACCCAGCGGTGGCCGCCGCCGTGCTGCAGCACGCGCCACTCGCCTTCGTAGGCCGGCGTGCGGCCGTCGAGGTGCGCCTGCATCGCGCGCAGGCGCTCGGCGGCGTCCTCGGGGTGCAGCTTCACCTCGTCGAACCATTGCTCGAAGCTCTGCACCACGGGCTCGAGGCGGATGCCGAGGATCTCGCGCGCGCGGCGTGAGCCGAAGACGCGGTTGTGCACGTAGTCGAAGTCCCAGATGCCGTCGTCGGCACCGGCCACGGCGATGGCGAAGCGCTGCTCGCTTTCGCGCAGCGCCTCCTCGGCGCGCTTGCGGTCGGTGACGTCCACCGTGGAGCCGGCCAGGCGCAGCGGCCGGCCCTCGGCGTCGCGAAAGCATTGCGCGCGCGTGTGCACCCAGCGTTGCTCGGTGGTGCCGTCGGCGCGCCGCAGGACGACGCGGAACTCGTGGTCCAGCCGCGGCGTCAGGCCGGCGACATGGTCGTCGCGGGCGCGTTGCACGCGTTCGCGGTCCTCGGGGTGCAGCGGCAGCGCCTCGAAGTACGCCTGCGCCGGCAGCACGCGCGCCTCCTCGCCCATGCCGAACAGCTGCGCCAGCTTGGCCGAGACGTAGATCTGCCGCGAGCCGAAGTCCCACACCCAGTGGCCCTCGTTGGAGCCGCTCATCGCGAAGGCGTAGCGTTCCTCCGACTCGCGCAGCGCCGCCTCGGCGCGCCGGCGCGCGTCGATGTCGGTCACCGAGCCGGCCATGCGCTGCGGCTGGCCGCCGGCGTCGCGCACGCACAGGCCGCGCACGCGCACCCAGCGCCAGGGGTCGCATGCGGACGCCGCCTTGATCGCGGCGGTCACGGGGCCGGCGGCGACGCGGTGGCTGCCGGTGCCGTTCGCCCCGTCTGCGCCGTCTGCGCCGTCCGCGCCGTTCGCTGCGTCGCTTTCGTTCGTGCGCCGGACGCGGTACTCGACCGCATACACCGGCGTGCGGCCGGCCATGTGGTCTTCCATCGCCGCGGCGCGCCGGGCGAGGTCGTCCGGATGCAGCCGCAGCTGCGCGTGCCAGCGCGCGCGCGGCTGCGTCTCGGGCCCGGCGCCGACGCCGAAGATCTCGCGCGCACGCGGCGAGGTGTAGACGGTGTCGGTGACGACGTCCCAGTCCCAGATGCCTTCTTCGGAGCCGGCGGCGGCGAGCGCGAACCGCTCGCGCGACAGCTCCAGTGACGCGCGCATGCGCGCCAGGCGCAGCAGCTGCCAGCGCAGCATCGACAGCAGCGCCACGGCCAGCAGCACCAGCGCCAGCGTGCGCAGGCCGCTGCCGATGCTGCGGTCGCGCCAGGCGGCGAGCGCCTGGCCCGTCGCGCGCGTGAGGACGACGGCCAGCGGATGCTCGGCCACGTCCTCGCGCACGCCGAAGTACTCGAGGTTGTCCTGCGGGCTGGCGGCGCGGGCGACGGCACGGGCATCGGCTTGCCAGGCGGGCAGCAGGAGATCGAAGCCGGCGAAGTGCCGGCCGAGCGACTCTTCGACGGCCGGGTGGCGGGCGACGAGCGTGCCGTCGCGGTGCACGAGCGAGATCGCGGTGCCGGGCTCGGGCCGCACGTCGCGGTAGAAGTTCTGGAAGTAGTCGACACGCACGTTGGCGACCACGGCGCCGGCGAAGCGGCCGTCGGCGGTCTCGACGCGGCGTGCCATCGGCAGGAACCAGCCGCGCGTGAGCACGCGCCCCAGCCGCACCGGCGCGACCAGCGGGCCGGTGCGCTCCTGCGCACGCACCCACTGGAAGGCGGGATCGTCGGCGAGGTTCACCGGCGGCGGCGCCGGCTCGGCGGTGGCCGAGCTGGCGACGAGCCGGCCCTCGGCGTCGAAGAGCGACAGCGCATCGGCCTGCACCAAGCCCTGCGCCTGGTTCCTGAGATAGGCATGCAGCGCGGCCGGCGCCAGCTTGTGCAGCGCGCCGCCGCGGCTGTCTTCGCTGACCTGGCGCAGCACGCCGTCGACCGCCTGCAGGCTGCGCGCGGCCTGCTCGGCGATGACGCGCGCCTGGCTCTGCAGGTCGCGCCCGGTTTCCGCGACGACCTGGTGGTAGCCGCGCACGATGTCGTAGACCGACAGCGCGGCGATGGCGAGGATGAACAGCGAGCCGCCGAGCGCGATGCTTCGCCACGGCCACCAGGGGTCGCCGCCCGCCGGCGCGGGGGCCGGTGCGTTCGTGGGCACGGAGGTGGGCGCCACGGGCTCTCCGGGGTCGGGAGATCTTCCGGCGTGACGAGCGGCCCGCTGCGAAGGACTCGCGACAGGCTCTCAGGCGGGCACGAAGCGGCGCACGGCGTCGAGCAGCCGTTCGCGCGAGGTCGGCTTGGCGAGCACGCAGTCGACACCGAGCGCGCGCGAGACGGTGCCGCACGAATCGACGCTGGCGAACACGGTGGGCGAGAGGGCGATGATCGGAATTCCAGGGTGGCGCGAAGCGATCTCGCGAATCGAGTCTACGCCGCAGCGGCGCGGGTACGGCAGGTCGACGATGACGAGGCTGCAGCCGCTGCGTGGCGGCTGCGGCGCCCCGCCCGCCGGGGGCGGCGGTGTGTGCACGGCCAAGCCCTCGGGGGCCAGCCACTCCTCGATGAGGCGGGCGAGCAGCGGGTCGGCGTCGACGAGCAGCACATGCGCGGCCACGCCCGGCGCGCCGCTCGGGCCTGCCGGGTCCTCGCCGGACGGCGGCGCCGCATGGACCGGGGAGGGCGCGGCCGTCATGGCTGACCTGCTTGCATAGGCCCGCATGCTGGCTCGCCCGCGCGACCGGCGGGTTTCAGGGCCGAGCCGCCGGATTGCGTTTGAAACGGACGCGGCGGCGGTTTCACTTGTGATGGATTCGCGACCCCAGCGCAACGAGCGCGCGACGCGCGGCAGCGAAAGTGCGTCTCGCGGACAGGCCCGGACGGACGGGCCCACAGAGGCGGCGCATCGAGGGGAACACCGTGCAAGCGAGCGAACAGGCGGAAGCACCGGCGGAAGGACCGGCGGAAGGACCGGCGGACGCACAGGCCCGTGCAGGCGAGGCGGACGCCCCGGGCGCTGCCGGCGCCGCGGCGGACTGGGCGCCGGGGACGCACCTCGTCTCGCCGCGACGCGGCTATCAGCACCACGGCCTCTACGCGGGTGAGGGTCGCGTCATCCACTACGCCGGCTTCAACCGCCTGTTCAGGCGCGGGCCGGTCGAGGAGGTAAGCCTCGCCCGCTTCGCGCGCGGCCGCGGCGTGCAGGCGCAACCCCATGCCGCGCCGGCCTTTGCCGGCACCGCCGCCGTGTCGCGCGCCCGCACGCGCCTGGGCGAGGACCGCTACCGCTTCTGGACCAACAACTGCGAGCACTTCGTGCAGTGGGCACTGAACGGCACGCCGCGCAGCTCGCAGGTGGAGCGCTGGGTGCTGGGGTGGCGACGCACCTGGTCGCGGCTCGCGTGGGCGGTGCCGTCGATGCGCTGAGCCTGTGGTGCGAGCCTTCACGTCGCGCCTGACCGCGGCGCTGGGGTGGTCAACGAGCAGCCTTGGCCGCGCGCGTCGCACGAGTTCAGTGCACGCCGGGATGGCTCCTGCGCCACGGTCGGCCGCAATATGGCTCGGACGATTGAGCGTCGTCAACATGCACCGGGCATCGCCTTCTAGATTCCAACCTGCAGAAGGTCCTGCATCAGAGTAAGGAACAGAGCATGAGCAAGAACAAGTGGTTGCGCGGCGGCATGGTCGGTGCCCTGGCGATGGCGGTGGTTGGAGTTGCGCAATCCCAGGCGGCAGGGGCAGACGTGTCATGCCCGCGCACTCGCGCCGAAGTGCGCGATGAGTGTGTCGCCTTCATGAAGACGCATCGCTGGGACGAGGCAGCCGGTGACTGGCTGTTGAAGTCGGGCGCGAAGTCGAGCGCGAAGTTGCCCGAGGGTGTCACGCCGCGCGAGAAGGTCAAGGCGGAGCGCGATGCGTTCCTGCGCGCGAACAAGTGGAACGAAGCCGGCGCGCAATGGGAGCCTCTGGGCGCCAAGACGCGTGACCTGTCCCAGCTCAGCCGCGTCGAGGTGCAGAAGGAGACCGCGGCTTTCATGCGCACCCACCAGTGGGACGAAGGCACTGCCGCCTACGTGCTGAAGGGCAAGAAGTAGTCGCAACCGGGGGCCGTCGAGCCGGCCCCGACGTTGCCCGGGCCGCGTGCGGGGATCACCTGCACGCGGTGCGCGTCATTCGCCAGCGCGACTGCCCGCTTCAACGCCGAACATCTCGCGCACCGCAGCGCGGTACTGCTCCAGCCCGACCCAGTTGGTGCTGTGGTGCGAGCCGCCCTCGACGAGCAGGAAGCGCTTGGGCTCGCGTGCGGTCTCGTAGAGCGCACGGCCGATCTCCGGCGGCACGAGGCGGTCTTCGCTGCCGTGCACCACGAGCACCGGGGCGCGCACGCGCGGCATGCGCGCGGCCGCCTCGAAGCGCTGCGTGAGCAGCGGCCCCACCGGCAGCCAGCCCCACTTGAAGGTGGCCAGCAGGTCGCGCAGCGAGGTGAACGAACCCTCGACCATGAGGCCGGAGAGATCGTCGACCTGCGCGGCCAGGTCGACGGCAATGGCGCCGCCCAACGAGTGGCCGAAGACGAAGCGGCGCGCCTGCGGTGCGCCCTCGCGCTTCAGCCAGTCCCAGGCGGCACGCGCATCCTCGTAGGCCATCTCCTCGCTCGGCAGTTCGCCGCCGGCGCTGCGGCCGAAGCCGCGGTAGTCGACACCCAACACGGCGAAGCCGAGCTCGTGCAGGCGGCGCATGCGCGGCGCGCTGCCGCGCACGTCCCAGCGCGCGCCGTGCAGGTACAGGACCGTCGGCGCATCGGCACGCGCCTGCGGCAGCCACAGCGCATGCAGCTTGGCGCGCTCGCCGCTGATGCGCGAGTCGAAGCGGATCCAGACGTCCTCCATGCCCTCGGCGGCGGCGAGGCCGGCGCTCCAGGTGCGCGCGCTCGGCTGGAAGACCCACTCGCGCTGCTTGCTGTCGAGCAGGGCGCAACCCGAGAGCGCGGCGGCGGCCAGCAGCGCGCCGAACCCGTAGCGGACCACCGCCGGCAAGCCTCGGCGCCGTGGCCGGACTACCGGCGCCGGCGGCTGCGGCTCCGGCTGCGGGTCGGTGTCGCTCGACGAGGATTGCTGAGGCGAAGCCATCGGGCTCGATGCTAGCCAAACGCCGTTGTCCCGGCTCCCACCCGGATATGCGTGCGCAGGCCAGCGCGGGTGGCGGGGCGGCCCGCGCGCCAGACCGCTTCAGGCCGCGCCGTCGAGCAGCGCGCTCGCCCGCGCCCACAGCGGCGTGTCGAAGCCCTCCGTCACGCGCGCATGCACCTGCCGCAACGTGGCCAGGTCCGCTGCGGTGCGAGCGGCGCGCTCGGCCAGCGCCACCGCGGCGCGCAGCTCGGCGCCGAGCGCGCCGGCCGCACGTGCCTCGCGCAGTGCCGCTTCGATCGCCCGGCGCTCGCCGTCGCCGTCGCCGCGGCCGGCCTCGATGCGCGCGCGAAGCAGCAGCAGCTCGGTCATCCACAAGCGCTCGCCGAAGCGCTCGACGAGGTCGATCGCCCGCTCGAGCACCTTCTGCGCCTCGTCCCAGCGCCGCAGCGCCACGAGCCCCTCGACGGCGTAGCCGAGCGTCTCGGTGCTGCCGGCCAGCGTGCCGGACTGCTCGTACAGCGCAACGCCTTCACGCACCAGCGCCACGCCCTCCTCGATGCGGCCGCGGCGCATCTCCACCCAGCCGCGGAACCAGCGCGCCGGCGCCAGCGCCTGCTGGATGGTCGTGGTGGCGACCAGCTCCTCGAGTTGCGTCGTGTGTCCGTCGGCAGTGTGGATGTCGTCCAGCCGCACGCCGAGCAGGCAGCCGCACCAATGCGCCACGAGGCGCGCCATCGGCTGCCGGCGGCGCTCGGTGCGCGCCATCGCGTGGGCCGCCATCGTGCGGGCCTGGTCGGCCAATCCCAGCTGCAGCAGCGGCGGGACGAGGTTGGCGCAGATCGAGGCTTCGGGATCGACGTAGAGCTGCTGCACGGGCAGGCGCTCGCCGTCGCGCACGCAGACGGCGAGGCCATCGTCCAACGTGCGCCGGGCCTCGCCGAAGCGGCCCATGTTGGCCAGCGTCGTGCCGCGCAGGTTGCACGCGAAGACGAACAGCACCGGGTCGTCGAAGCTTTGCGAGATGGCTTCGATGCGTTGCGTCATCGCCAGCGCGCCTTCGTAGTCGCCGCGCGTGAACAGGTTCCAGCCGATGCTGTTGAGCAGCAAGGCGCGCGCCGGCGTCTGCGGCAGCAGCTCGGCGAGCGTGCGCACACGATCGAAGGCGGCCACGGTGTCGGGCGCCGCGATGCCCTGCAGCAGGCTGAAGGCGACGCCGCGAGAGGCCGCGAGCGAGAGCTCGGCCTCCTGGGTCTCGGCGCCGGGCGGGCAGTCCGGCAGCAGCGCGAGCGCACGCTCGGTCAGCTGAAAGGCCTCTTGCGGCGCGAAGTGTCCGAGCGCGCTCTCGGCGGCGGCGCTGTAGTGGCTGATGGCCGCACGCGGCTCGAGGCCGAGTTCGTGGTGCGAGGCGATCTCGGCCGAAGTGGCCGGCACGCCGGCCGCACGACCCTGCACCAGCGCCCGCGCCGCCTGCCGGTGCGCGCTGATGCGCTGCGAGGCGGTGAGCCGCTGGTAGAAGACATGCTTGTAGACGGCGTGGCGGAACGCGTACTTCGTGTCCAGCCCGCCATCGGGCAGCGCGTTGAAGCCGGCCTCTCGCAACCAGGATCGTCGCCGCACCAGTTCGTCGCAGGCGCTCGCCACCGCGGCGGGCTCCTGCCCGAGCAGCGCGGCCACAGTGGCAGCGCGGAACTCCATGCCGCACACGCTGGCGGCACCGAGTGTTTCGCTCGTGCCCGGCGGCAGCTTGGCGAGCTGCCCCTCGATGGCGCCGGCCAGCCCGTCGGGCACCGAGAGCACCTGTTCGCCGGCGCGTGCCCAGCCGTCGGCGCGCGTCGGCAAGCCGGCATCGCTGGCCAGCAGTCCGTCGATGACGCTGACGACGAACAACGGCAGGCCGTCGGTGTGCGCATGCAGCGACTGCACGAACGCGGGCGCGACGGCCCGGCCCGGCACGCGGCTCTCGACATAGGCGCCGAGCTCGGTCTCGGAGAACGAGTCGAGCAGCAGTTCCTCGCACAGCCGGTGCATGCGCAGCTCGCCACGCAGCGCCTGCAGCGGATGCTGCTCGGCGATCACCTGTGCCAAGCGGAAGCTCGTCAGCCACAGCAGCCTGAGCGGGTTGCGCTGGCGCGCGAAGTGATCCATGAGGCGCAAGGTGCCCTGGTCGCTCCAGTGCAGGTCTTCGGTGACGAGCACGAGCGGCGCGTCGTGCGTGAGGCGCGCCAGCAGCTCCCAGAGCTCGCGCACCATGCGCTCCTGGCCGGCGCCGGCAAGCTCTGCCCGCAGCGCGACGCGATCGGCCTCGGTGAGCAGCCACGGCATCTGCACGAGCCAGGTCGGTGCCGCCTGGCGCATGACCGCCACGCGCCCGGCATCGCGCCGCACCAGAGCGTCGAGCGCCTCGAGCAGCGGCAGGTAGGGCTCGCCGGCGCCGAACTGCTCCACGCATTGGCCACGCGCGCTGAGCCCACCGCCGGCCTCGGCGACGAAGCGGTCGATCAGCGTCGTCTTGCCGACACCGGCATCACCTTCGACCCAGACGAGCTGGCGCTGCCCGGCCCGGGCCCGCTGCCAGCAGGCATGCAGCCGCGCCAGCTCGCTCTCGCGGCCGATCATCGGCGGCAGCGGTTGCTCCGCGGCGCCATCGGTGAGCGGGATCGCCGGCGTCGTTGCACCGCTGCCCGCCGGCGCGGGATGCGGCGCCTCGAGGCGGCCGACGAAACGGTAGCCGCGCCGGGACACCGTCTCGATGTAGCGCGGCCGGCCGGCATCGTCGTCGAGCACGCTGCGCAACTGGCTGATCACCGACTTCAGGACCGACTCGCTGACGTGGCGGTGTCCCCACACCGCATCGAGCAGGGCATCCTTGGTCGCCAGCCGCCCGGGCTGGCGGACCAGCTCGCACAGCACCGCGAAGGCCTTGGGCTCCAGCCGCACCGACCGGCCGTCGTGCGTGAAAAGTGCGTTGGCCTCGTCGAGCACGAAGCGGTCGAACCGAAGTGGCTGCGGCGCAGCGGGCATGTCCGTCCTCCCCCGGAATCCTCCCATGCCGAGAGGATGCGCGATCGGTTCCGAAGCCGCCAGTCCCCCGGCGCCAGTGTGGATTGCGCCCCGGGCCCGTGAAGCAACGCTCGCCGTGCTTCAAACCGCCACGCGCCGGAACCCGAGCGACGCTTCCATCAGCTCGCGCGTGTAGTCGGCCTGCGCGCGGCGCGCGGCAAGGTCGCCGCTCGTCACCTGCTCGACGACGCGGCCGGCGCGCATCACCATCAGACGCGAGCACAGGTGCGTCACCACCGCGAGGTCGTGGCTCACCATCACGTACGTGAGGCCGCGCCGCACGCGCAGCGCGTCGAGCAGGTTCAGCACCTCGGCCTGCACCGAGGCGTCGAGCGCCGAAGTGGGCTCGTCCAGCAGCAGCACCGGCGGCTCCAGGATCAGCGCACGCGCGACGGCCACGCGCTGGCGCTGGCCGCCGGAGAGCTGGTGCGGGTAGCGGAAGCGGAAGCCATCGGCCAAGCCCACATCGGCCAGCGCTCGCTCGATGCGCGCCTCGGCATCGCGCAGGCCGTGGATGGCCAGCGGCTCGGCGAGGATGCGGTCGACCGTCTGCCGTGGGTGCAGCGAGCCGTAGGGGTCCTGGAAGACCATCTGCACCTGGCGCCGCCAGGCCCGGCTGCCCGGTGCGGCCTCGCTGCCGACGAGGTGAACCTCGCCCGCGGCGCGTGGCGCCAGGCCGCACAGCGCGCGCAGCACCGTGCTCTTGCCCGAGCCCGATTCGCCGACGATGCCGAAGCTCTCGCCCGGCTGCACGTCGAAGCTCACGTCGTCGGCGGCGACGAAGCCGTCGTAGACGACGCGCAACCCGCGTACGGCGAGGCCGACCCGGCCGGCGGGAACCTCGGGCGTCTCGCCTGCCCCGGTGCTTGCAGTCACCGCGCTCCCGACGCTCCCCGCGTTCAAGCCGCCCACTCCGGCCGGCGGTCCAGCACCGGCAGCGGCCGCGTCGTCGCACCCAGGCGCGGCAGGCAGTTCAGCAGCCCCTGCGTGTAGGGGTGCGTGGCCTCGTGCAGCCGCGCCGCGGGCACCTCCTCGACGACGCGGCCGGCGTACATCACGAGCACGCGGTCGCAGAACGAGGCCACGAGGCGCAGGTCGTGCGAGATGAAGACGAGCCCCATGCCGCGCTCGCGCACGAGGTCGTCGAGGATGCGCAGCACCTCGAGCTGCACCGTCACGTCCAGCGCCGAGGTGGGCTCGTCGGCGATGAGCAGCTCGGGGCCGGCGATCAGCATCATCGCGATCATCGCGCGCTGGCCCATGCCGCCCGACACCTCGTGCGGGTAGAGCGCGGCCACGCGCGCCGGGTCGTCGATCTTCACGGCGGCGAGTGCCTCGAGCATGCGCTGCCTCGCCTGCGCCCGGCTGACGCCCGCTGCATGCGCGCGCAGCGTCTCCGTGATCTGCTTGCCGATGGTCAGCACCGGGTTGAGCGAGAACTTCGGGTCCTGCAGCACCATCGCGATGCGGCCGCCGCGCAGCTCGCGCCGCTGGCGCGGCGGGCAGGTGAGCAGGTCGATGTCGTTGAAGCGCAGCGTCCTGGCGCGCACGCGCCCGCGCCCGGCGGTGAGGCCGAGGATGGCGCGACCGGTCTGGCTCTTGCCCGAGCCCGATTCGCCGACGATGCCCAGGCGCTCGCGCCCGAGCGTGAAGCTCACGCCGCGCACCACCTCGACGAGGCTGCCCTGGCGGTCGGGGTAGGCGACGCGCAGGTCGTCCACCATGAGCATCGGCGCGTGCGCCGCGTGGGCCGCGTGGGCCGCGCGGGGGGCATGGGGATCGGGGGGCGCGCTCATCGCTGCGCCTTCGGGTCGAGTGCGTCGCGCAGGCCGTCGCCGAGCAGGTTGAAGGCGAGGCTGACGAGAAAGATGGCGGCGCCGGGCGCGGCCGCCACCCACCACTGGTCGAGCACGTAGGCGCGGCCGCCGGCGATCATCGCGCCCCACTCCGGCGTCGGCGGCTGCGCGCCGAGGCCGAGGAAGCCGAGGCCCGCGGCGGTGAGGATGATGCCGGCCATGTCGAGCGTGACGCGCACGATGACCGAGCTCACGCACAGCGGCATGATGTGCCGCGCCACGATGCGCCAGGGCGAGGCGCCGACCAGGCGCACGGCGCTGATGTAGTCGGCGTTGCGCACGGTCAGCGTCTCGGCGCGCGCGATCCGCGCATAGGGCGGCCACGACGTGATGGCGATGGCGATCACCGCGTTGCCGATGCCCGGCCCGAGCGCCGCCACGAAGGCGAGCGCGAGGATGAGCCGCGGGAAGGCGAGGAAGATGTCGGTGAGGCGCATGAGCACCGCATCGAGCCAGCCGCCGGCGTAACCGGCCACCGTGCCCACCACGAGGCCGATGGGCGCGGCCAGCACCGCCACCAGCGTCACCACGTACAGCGTGATGCGCGCGCCGTGCACGAGGCGCGAGAGGATGTCGCGGCCCTGGTCGTCGGTGCCGAACCAGTGCCGGGCGTCGGGCGGCAGCAGCCGTGCGTTGCCGAGGTCGCCCGCCGTCGGCGAGTGCGGCGCGAGCCAGGGGGCGAAGAGGGCCACGAGCACCAGCAGCGAGACGATCGCCAGCCCCGCGAGCGCGAGGCGGTTGCGTGCGAAGGCGCACCACGTGCCATAGGCGCGGCCGAGCGCCGCCTGCCGGCGCGAGGCCGGGCGCTCGCTCATCAGCCAGTCGTGCAGCGAGGTGGCGCTCACGAGGCTCGGTCCCTTGCGTCCATCACGAGGCACGCTCCCGCGTGCGGGGATCCAGCGCCCGGTACAGCAGGTCCGACAGCAGGTTGAGCCCGATGAAGATGGTGCCGACCACGATGGTGCCGCCGAGCACCGCGTTCATGTCCGCGTTCTGCAGCGAGTTGGTGATGTACAGGCCCAGGCCCGGCCAGGCGAAGACGGTCTCGGTGAGCACCGAGCCCTCGAGCAGCCCGGCGTACGAGAGCGCGATCACCGTCACCAGCGGCACCATCGCGTTGCGCAGCGCGTGGCGCCAGATGATGCGCGTCTCCGAAAGGCCCTTGGCGCGCGCCGCGACCACGTACTCCTGGCTCAGTTCGCCCAGCATGAAGCTGCGCGTCATGCGGCTGATGTAGGCCATCGAGAAGTAGCCGAGCAGCGACGCCGGCAGCACGAGGTGCGAGAAGGCGTTGCGCATAGCCTCCCATTCGCCGGCGAGCGCCGCGTCGAGCAGCAGCAGGCCGCTGATGCGCTCGACGCTGAACTCGTAGGCGACGTCGATGCGCCCCGGCCCGCTCACCCAGCCGAGCCTGGCGTAGAAGACGAGCAGCGCCATCAGCCCGAGCCAGAAGATCGGCACCGAGTAGCCGACGAGGCCGACGATGCGCACGAACTGGTCGACCACGCCGCCGCGCCGCACGGCCGCCCACACCCCGAACGGCACGCCGAGCCCGGCACCGACGAGGATGCCGCAGGTGGCGAGCTCCAGCGTCGCCGGGAAGCTGCGCGCGATGTCCTGCGCCACCGGGTTGGAGGTGAGCACCGAGGTGCCGAAGTCGCCCGACACGGCGCGCCGCACGTAACGCACGAACTGCTGGTGCAGCGGCAGGTTGAGGCCCATCTCCTCGCGCGCCCTGGCGATGACGTGCTCGGGCGCGCGGTCGCCCACCACCGCCAGCACCGGATCGACCGGGATGACGCGGCCGATGAAGAAGGTGACGGCGAGCAGGCCGAGGTAGGTGGCGGCGACGACGCCGAGGAAGCGCAGCATGGCGCCGCCCCGGCGGCGCCAGGTTCGGGCCATGGATTCAGCCACCGGGCGGCCGCCGCAGGCCTCTCGGCCTCTTCAGCGCTTGCTCACGACGAACAGATAGGTCGAGTCCGAGGTTGGCCCGATGCGGAAGCCCTCGACGTTGGCGCGCACCGCCGCCACGTCGGTCTGCTGGAACAGCATCACGAAGGGGCTGGTGCGGCGGAACTCGGCCTGGATGTCGGCGTACATGGCGGCGCGCTTCTTCGCATCGCGCTCCTGCGCGGCGGCGTCGGTCTTCTTCGTGAGCTCGGGAATGTCCCAGGCATTGCGCCAGGCGAGCGGCTTGGTCTTCGGGTTGTCGCCGTTGTCGGGGTTGCGCGCGAAGGTGTCGGCGTTGGTGTGCGGGTCCCAGTAGTCGGCGCCCCAGGTGCCGATGTAGATGTCGTGGCTGCGCGCGCGGTACTTGGTGAGCGTCTGCTTGCCGTCGCCGGGCAGGATCTCGAGCTCGATGCCGCCCTGCTTGAGCGTCTGCTGCACGGCCTCGGTGATGCCCTGCACCGGCTGCACCGTGCGCATGTCGATCGTCACCTTCAGCGGCAGCGTCACGCCGGCCTTCACGAGCAAGGCGCGCGCCTTGGGCACGTCGAGCTTGTACGGGTTGTCGCGCGCGGCGCCGAACAGGCCCATGGGCAGGAAGTTCTGGTGCACGACGCCGATGTTCTTCATGATCGTCTTGCCGATCGCTTCGTAGTCCACCAGCCACTTGAAGGCCTCGCGCACCTCCGGCTTGGCCAGCTGCGGATTCTTCTGGTTGAGGCTGAAGTAGTAGACGGTGCCCTTGGGCGTCGCGGTGGTCTTGATGTCCTTGTGGCCGGCCAGCGCGTCCAGGTCCTGCGGCGTGAGGTTGCGCGCGATGTCGATGTCGCCCTTCTCGAGCAGCAGGCGCTGCGTGGCGCTCTCCTTCACGTGGCGGTAGATGGCGCGCGCCACCTTGCTCTTGGTGCCGTGGTAGTTGTCGTTGCGCTCCAGCGCCAGGATCTCGTTGGCGCGCCACTCGCGCAGCTTGAGCGGGCCGCTGCCGGCGAAGTTGGTCTTCAGCCACGCGTAGCCCATGTCACCCACGCCGTCCTTCATCACTTCCTTGCTCATCACGAGCTTCCTGTCGACGACCCCGGCCACGTTGGCCGTGAGGCAGTTGTAGACGAGCGTGGGCGCGTAGGCCTTGTCGGTGGTGAGCACGACGGTGAGGGGGGTGCTCGCCTTGATCGCGGACTTCACGTTGTCCTTCGTGAAGCCGAACTGCGAGAGGATGAAGGCCGGCGTCTTGTCGAGCAGCACGGCGCGCTGCAGCGAGAAGGCCACGTCCTCGGCGGTGAGCGGGTTGCCGCTGGCGAACCGGAGGCCGGGCTCGAGCTCGAAGGTGTAGGTCTTGCCGTCGGCGGCCACGCTCCAGCTCTTCGCGAGGTCGGGCAGCAGCTTGCTCGGGTCGGCCACCTCGTAGCGGATGAGCCGCTCGTAGCAGTTGCCCATGATCTCGCCGGCGCTGATCTCGAACGCCTCGGCCGGGTCGAGCGTGATGATGTCGTCGAAGGCGAGCGCGATGACGAGCGTGTCCTTCGGCGTGGCCGCCTGCACCCAGGCTGGCAGGGCGCCCGTCGCGATCGCGGCGAGGCCGGCGCGGCCGAGGTCGCGGCGCTTCATCGTGGGGAGGGTGCACGGGGGCAGGGAGTGGGGCATGGGGGCTCCTGGCGTGTCGTGGGCTCTTGTGCCGATCGGCGCCCGCGGACGAGCCGGGCGCTGGTGAGGAGCTCGATGCTGCCACACGGGGGCGGCGCGTTCTCGGCCGGCGGCGCTTGTGCGGGCCCTCGGCGCGCTGCGCCCTTCGCAGGCGACAAGAAAGCTCGCGACCAAACACACGAGCAACGAGCAAGCGGCAAGCGCCGCGCGCCCGCGAACTCGCCTTCTCGCTCAGGTCACTGGACGCAGCGGCAACTCACGCGCGATCCGGGTGGCGCCACACCTGCGCCGGGTTGCCCATGAAGTCGATCGTCTCTTCGTGATGCGCGCCCAGGCGCCGCGCCAGCGCCAGCGAGCGCTCGTTGTCGGCGCGGATGAGGCTGATCAGCCGCCCGTCGAGCCCCAGCGCCTCGCGGCCGTGCCGGCGCGCGGCGAGCGCCGCTTCGAGCGCATAGCCGCGCCCCCAGTGCGCGCGCGCCAGCAGCCAGCCCAGTTCGTTGGCCGGCCAGCCCTCGGGGTTGAGAAAGCCGGCACGCCCCACGAGCGTGCCGCTGGCCGTTTCTTCGATGGCCCACATGCCGTAGCCGCGCAGCGCCCAGTGGCCGGCAAAGAGAGCCATCTGACGCCAGGCGATGTCGCGCCCGACCGGGCCGCCGCTGCCGATGTGGCGCATCACATCGGCGTCGGCGCTCATCGCGGCGTAGGCGTCGAGGTCGGCCTCGGCAAAGGCGCGCAGCGTCAGGCGTTCGGTATGCAGCGTCGGGATCATGGGCACCTTCGGCCACGCGGTGAGCCAGGCATCCTTCGGCACGCGTTCATGCGCTCCAGGTGGCGAGCAGCGACTCTGCCACTTCGAGGCCTTCGCGCTCGGCGCGTCTTCGCAGCGCCTCGCGCCTGGCGCCGGGCAGGCGCACGCCCTCGTCCTTCAGCATCTCGGCCACCAGCACCTCGACACGCCCGAGGTAGGCGGCGGCGCCGGTCGCATCGGTGAGCGCGCCGGGGTGAATGACGACGAAGGCCTGTCCGATCCCCGGCCGGTTGCCCTCGTCGACGAAGAAGCTCGAGGCCTCGAAGCCGAAGTTCGCGCCGATGAGCGCAGTGACGAGCAGCTCGACGATCAGCGCCAGCATGGCGCCCTTGGGTGAACTGGCCGCGCCGAGCGGCAGCATCGAGCCCGCCAGCGCCGCCTTGGCGTCGGTGGTGGGCCGGCCCTCGGCATCGAGCGCCCAGCCGGGCGGGATCGGCTTGCCCTCCTTGGCGGCGACCATCACCTTGCCCCGTGCGACCTCCGAGAGGCTGAGGTCGACCATCAAGGGGTCGGCACCACCGCCGCGCGGAAAGACGGCCGCCACCGGGTTGGTGCCGAAGATGGCGTGCCGGCCACCGGCCGCCGGCATCGCGGCGGGCGAGTTGGCCAGACCCAGGCCCACCATGCCGGCATCGGCCGCCGGGCGCAGGTGGTCGACGAGGACGCCGGCGTGGTGGCTGCGCATCACACCGGCGAAGGCGATGCCGAGCTCGCGCGCGACGCCGATGGCCTCGCGCACCGCGAGCTCGCAGGCCGGGAAGGCGAGGCCTTCGGCGGCATCGACGACCAGCGTCGCGCCTTGGCGCCTGTGCACGCGCGCCTCGGCCCGGCCGTCGACGCGGCCGTTGCGCAGGTGCGTGGCGTACTGGCCGACGCGCGACAACCCGTGCGAGCCGAGGCCCTGCGCCTCGGCGAGCACGAGCGCGCGGGCGGTCGCCTCGGCCATCGCCGCGTGCGCGCCGGCGCGCTGCAAGGCGGCCGCCGCGAGCACGCGCAGTTCGGCCAGCGGCCGCTTCATTTCGCGCCTGCCGCGGCGAGCACTGCGGCCACCTTCTCGGCGATGTAGAAGCTCACGCGCTCGTTGGCCTCGGCCGTGACGCCGGCGATGTGCGGCGTGAGGACGAGGTTGGGGCAGCCCTCGAAGTGCGGCGCCGCGGGCAGCGGTTCGGCCGCGAAGACGTCGATGGCCGCGCCGCCGAGGCGGCCGCTCTTCAGCGCCGTGGCGAGCGCCGGCTCGTCGACGATGCCGCCGCGCGCGGTGTTGATGAGCACGGCGCCCGGCTTCATCGAGTGCAGGCGGTGCGCCCCCAGGAGGCCGCGCGTCGAATCGACGAGCGGCACGTGCAGGCTCACGACATCGCTGGTGGCGATCACCTCGTCGAGCCCGGCGCAGCGCACGCCGGTGGCCGCGAAGGCCGGGTGGTCCTCGTCCATCATCGCGTCGAAGGCGATCACGCGCATGCCCACGCCGCGCGCCAGGCGCGCCGTGAGCTGGCCGATGGAGCCGAAGCCGACGAGCCCGAGCGACTTGCCCGCGATCTCGCGGCCGCCCGAGAGCGCGTTGCGCGGCCACTGGCCGGCGGCCACCTCGGCCGTGCTGCGGTAGGCGCCGCGCAGCAGCAGCATGGCAGCGCCGATCACGTACTCGGCCACCGAGAGCGCGTTGGCGCCCGTGGCCGGGATCACCGGCAGGCCGGCCGCCGCGCAGGCGGCGACGTCGATGTTGTCCAGGCCCACGCCCAGCCGGCCGATCACTTTGATGCGCCCGCCGCCCAGCAGCGACTGCAGCAGGGCGCCGCGCACCTGGGTGCGGTTGCGCACGACGAGGGCCTCGCAGGCCGCGGCTTCGCGGGCCAGGCGGGCGGCGTCGTCCACGAGCTGCGGGTCGTGCAGCACCTCGTGGCGCGCGCGCAGCGTGGCGACGGCGCGCTCGTCCATGAACTCCGGGATGACGATGCGGCTCACTGGACTGCCTTGGACTGCGGCCACGGCGGGCTCATCACCATCTCGTCTCCATGCGGAAGTTCGCCGCGCCGCACGGACACGATCATGCGGACTCGTTGGCGCCGCGATGCCACGGGGTGGCGCCGCCAACCGGCATGCTACGGGGCGGGCCGCGCGCGTCAATCAAGCCATGCAGATGACCCGCAGGAGCGGGCGCCGGGGGGCTGCCAGCCGACATGGCGCCGCACGACTGCGTGCCCACCCAAGCAAGGCGCCGTCGAGCTCCCGCCGCCCTGCTCCAGGGCTATTGCCGGAATTGATTGCCGGCGCAGATCTCCGCCGGCCCGCCCTCCTTCAACACCTTCGTCGGCACGAAGGCGCTGCCTTCGAGCCGGCGGGCTTCCCACGTGCACTCGCTCTCCTTGAAGCCCACGGCCAGCTCGACCTGCGCGTTCGGCGGCAGTTGCAGCGCCACGTTCGTGGCCGGGCAGTTCTTGGTCAGCAGCGCATTGAGGAGGACGCCAGCCCCGGAGCCACGCGTGCGAAGCCACGAGAGGTTCACCACGTGCAGCCCGGGCGCCAGCTTCAACTCCACGGACTCCGTGTTCTCGCCTTCGGTCGCGCCTGGCATCCCGGCGCGCGGGTACTTGTAGCTCGGGGGCGGCGGGGTGGTCATCACGGTGCCCGGCGTGGCCTGCGGGCCTGCAACGGCGGGGGTGGAGGTGGCGCCTCGGTACAGCCGCAGCATCGGCGCCGTCGCCGGCACGCTGCAGGCGGTGCCCTTGACGGACTGCACGCCCACGGTCGAGCGGAAGTCGTAGCCCAGCAGGAACGGGCGGTAGTCGGCCGGGATCAGCAGGCGCACGCGCAGCCGGGCCGCGTCGCCGCCCTCGAACGGCTGGTACGTGGGCGCGGTGCCGCAGGCGCTCAGCAGCGTCGCGGCCGCGAGTGCGAGCCAGGGCACTAGGCGCGGCCTGGGGATCCTCGCCACGGCGGGCACGTTGGCGGGGGTGTCTGCGGGGATGTGATGGTTCACGTCGTCTCCTCTCGAGCGATTGGCGGATCGTGCGGGCGCCGGACCAGCCGGCCGCCCGCCGACGGACGCCGCGGCGCGCCTCTCTCATGGAGGGCTGCCGCGGCCGCCGGCGACCTCCTCGGACCGCCAGGCCGCGCATCGTGGTGGCCGACCGTTAGGCAAGCGCTAGCACCTCCAGGCGACGTCCAGGCGCAGCGATGGATCCACGCTCCCGGGCGCAAGGCAGGTGCAAGGCAGGTGCAAGGCAGGCGCGATGCAGGCGCAAGGCAGGCGCCGGCAGGGAGCGCGCTGGCCCTTGGCACGGGCTGCGCGCGGTGCCATGATCGTCCGCACGATGAATCCCTTCTGCCAGTTGCTGCGTGCGCGTGGCTCCAAGCCGCCGGTGGGCACCTGGATCGTCTCCGCCAGCCCTCTCGTCGCCGAGGCCGTGGGCCACGTCGGCTTCGACTGGGGCGTGCTCGACATGGAGCACGCGCCGCTGGACCTGATGACGCTCGTGCACCTGCTGCAGGCGGTGGGCAACACGAAGATGGTGCCGGTGGTGCGCCTGCCCTGGAACGACGCGGTGATGGTCAAGCGCGTGCTCGACGCCGGCGCCGAGACGCTGCTCTTCCCGTTCATCCAGACCCCCGAGGAGGCGGCACGCGCCGTCGCCGCCACGCGCTATCCGCCCGAGGGCGTGCGCGGCCTGTCGGCGATGGGGCGGGCGTCGCGCTACGGCACCGTGCCCGACTACTACCGCGCCGCCAACCGCGCCGTCGGCGTCATCGTGCAGCTGGAGACGCCGCAGGCCATCGCGCAGCTCGAGCGGATCGCGGCCGTGCCCGGCGTCGATGCGCTCTTCGTCGGCCCGGCCGACCTCTCGGGCGCGATGGGCCACGTCGGCCAGCTCACGCACCCGGCGGTGATGGCGCTGATGGGCGACGCGGCGCAACGCGCCCGCGCCGTCGGCAAGCCGATCGGCAGCGTCGGCTCCACGCCCGAGGTCGTGACGCGCTACCGCGCTGCCGGCTACGACTTCCTGGCCGTGGCAAGCGACCTCGCGCTCCTGATGCGCGGCGCGACGGCGGCAGCACAGGCCCTGCGCCAGGGTGACGGTGCGCCGCAGGTGCACACGCTCGCCGAAGGCACGCAAACCTAGTCCGGTGCCGGTGCCGGTGCCGGTGGCGTGCGCGGCAGAAGCCGGGCCCGCGCCGATGCGTAACCAGCGTTGACGCGCCACCGCGACCGGCCGGCGCGAAGCCGGCGATGCGCGCGGCGCTTACGCCTTCAGGTGGGTGCGGCTGTCAAGGGGCGGTCATCGCGACCGCGGCCCGGACCGGAACTAGTGCCATCCGGGCAAACGCGGGCTCGGCCCGGTTGCCGGCGTCTTTCCCGACCTTCGACGGGCTTCGGCGCGGTGAGTGAGAGCTCGCATCCGCTCCGACGTCGCCATCCGACCCGGGCCGTGGCGCAGCGCCCGTGCGCAAGCCGACGTTGCCGCTGCAACGTCGTGACACACCCTTCAAACAAGGGGGGTGGCATCGTGATCCCCGCCGATACGCAAAGGCGCGCGCGTCGGGCGAGCCCCCGAGAACGCCGAGCCGGCGCGCAAGAAACAAGACGAGGGAAACATGCCGAGGCCGCAAGCACTGCTCGAAGCCGTACTGCACGAACTGCGCGTGCTCGAACCCCAAGAGGCCACGGCCATGCACCGCTTCGGCGGCACGGTGGCGCTGACGGTGCTGCGGGCGGCGACGGTGCTGTTGGCGCTGATGGCGCTGGCCTCTCTGTCGGCCCCTGCGGCCTTCGGCGCTGCGCCGAAGGCCTCCGAGCAGGCCCAGGTCGACCAGGCCGCGGCGCAGGTGGCGGGCGAACTGGCGCGCATCTGCCCGGTGGCCGATGCCGGCGACGAACCGGCGCTGAACGATTGCCGTGCCGGCCTGTACGGCGACTCGCAGTTGCGCCGACACCTGCAGAAGATCGTGCTCTGGGGCCGGCAGGCCGACCCGGGCCGCACGCTGAAGGAGACCGGCCTCACGCAGTTCGCGCCCGATGTGCTCACCGGCATGTACCTGCCGCTGTTCATGTTCAACGGCGACTACGTGGTGCAGTGGCACGAGGGCGAGGGTCTGCACCAGATCCGCCTGCGCACCGCCTTCCGCAACGGCCTGGCGCCGGGGCACTTCCCGTACCCCTTCTGGCACGAGGCCGAGAAGTGGTCGATGTACGAGAACGCCAACGAGCTGATCCTCTGGTGGGACGCGCGCGCCGCGAGCATCAAGGCGGCGCAGTTCACGATGCACGGCGCGAATCCGCCGGTGCGCGCCGTGGCGCGCGTGAAGCCGCCCGCCTTCGACGGCCAGTGGCGCTGGACCGACGACGGCGGGCGCACGCAGCCGGCCGTCTCGGCCTTCGTCGGCCTCCTGCGGCGCGACAACCCGCACCTGCCGCAGGTCGAGGCCGCCTACCGCAACTTCGCGCTGCGCCTGCGCGAGGGGCAGTGCATGGACTGCCACGTGCCGAACAACCCCGACAAGATGACGAAGCTCGTGCTGCTGCAGACGCCCGTGCACGCGGCCGCCGAGATCAAGCGCGTGCTCAAGTCGGTGCTCGAGGACCGCATGCCGCGCGACGACGCGGGCATCGAGCAGCCGCTCGACGCGCGCGCCAAGGCCACGCTGCTCGCCGAGGGTGCCGCCTTCGACCGCGTGCTCGACCAGGCGCGCCAGTGGGAGGCGGGCCAGGTCGCGCTGGCCTCGGTCAGGACGAAGGCGGGGCCGATCGCGGCGAGCGTCTTCCGCAACGGGCTCGCGCCGCGCTGAGCGCTGCGCCGGCCGACGTGCCTATTTCTGGATGTCTCCGAGGCACAGGTACTTGACCTCGACGTAGTCGTCGATGCCCTGGTGCGCGCCCTCGCGCCCGAGGCCGCTTTGCTTGACGCCGCCGAAGGGCACCTCGGCGGTGCTGATGAGGCCGGTGTTGACGCCCACCATGCCGTACTCCAGCGCCTCGCCGACGCGGAAGATGCGGCCGATGTCGCGGCTGTAGAAGTAGCTCGCGAGGCCGAACTCGGTGGCGTTGGCGAGCGCCACCGCCTCGTCCTCGGTCTTGAAGCGGAACACCGGCGCCACCGGGCCGAAGGTCTCCTCGCGCGCGCAGAGCATCTCGCTCGTGACGTCGGCGAGCACGGTGGGGGTGTAGAAACGATCGCCCAGCTTCTGCCCGCCCACCACGACGCGCGCGCCCTTGGCCAGCGCGTCGGCCACGTGCCGCTCGACCTTGGCGATGGCCGCATCGTCGATCAGCGGCCCTTGCGTGACGCCGGCCTCGAAACCGTTGCCGACCTTGATGCCCTGCGACTTCTCGGCCAGCCGCGCGACGAATTCGTCGTATACGCCGTCCTGCGCGTACAGGCGATTGGCGCAGACGCAGGTCTGGCCGGCGTTGCGGTACTTGCTGACCATCGCGCCCTCGACGGCGCTGGCGATGTCGGCGTCGTCGAAGACGATGAAGGGTGCGTTGCCGCCGAGCTCGAGGCTCGTCTTCTTGATCGTCGGCGCGCATTGCGCCGCGAGGATGCGGCCGACCTCGGTGCTGCCGGTGAAGCTGAGGTGGCGCACGGTGTCGCTCGCGCACAGCACCTTGCCGATGGCGATGCTGTTGGCGGCGTCGGCCGAGAGCACGTTGAGCACGCCGGCCGGCATGCCGGCGCGCTGCGCGAGCTCGGCCATCGCCAGCGCCGACAGCGGCGTCTGCTCGGCCGGCTTGATGACCACCGGGCAGCCGGCGGCGAGTGCCGGCGCGACCTTGCGCGTGATCATCGCGATCGGAAAATTCCACGGCGTGATCGCCGCGCAGACGCCCACGGGCTGCTTGATCGCCAGGTAGCGCTTGTTGTTGTCGGTGGTGGGGATGGTCTCGCCGTAGATGCGCCGCGCCTCCTCGGCAAACCACTCGACGAAGCTGGCACCGTAGGCCACTTCGCCCTTCGCTTCGGCGAGCGGCTTGCCCTGCTCGGCGGTCATGATGCGGGCCAGGTCGTCGGCGTGCTGATTCATGAGCTGGAACCACTTCATCATCACCGCGGCGCGTTCCTTCGCGGTCTTGCGCCGCCAGGCCGGCCAGGCCTTGTCGGCCGCCGCGATGGCCGCCTCGGCTTCGCTCGCGCCGAGGTTGGCCACCTGCGCCAGCACGAGGCCGGTGGCGGGGTCGCGCACCTCGAAGCGGCCGTGCCCTGACAGCCATTCGCCATTGACGAGGCCGTCGGCCTTCAGCAGGCTCGGGTCGGCGAGGGCGGAGAGAGGCGAGTTCTTCATGTCCATCGTTCGGCACTCCAACGCGGGGGACGCACGATAGCAAGAGAGGCCGCAGCGCGCTCGGGCCTGCGGCGAGCACGCCGGGTGCCAGGGCGAGCGGAGGCGGGCGAGCGCGAGCGGTGGCGAGCGAGGTGGACAAGTCAGGCCCGCAAGGGGCGCGGCTATGCTCGTCGAATGACGCACAAGAACGAGCTGACGAGGAGCGCGATCGCCGGGGTGGCCGGCGCGGCCGCCATGGCGATCGCCATGTGGCTTGCCGTGGCCTGCGGCGGCAGCGACGACGCCGGCGCACCCGGAATTCCCGAGACACCCGTGCCGCGCCAGGCCAGCGGCCCGAGCCCGATCGCCGCGGGCTGCACGGGCGGTGTCGCCAGCGGCACGGCCTACGTCAACGCCGAGGTCGAGCCCTGGGTCGCCGCCGACCCGCGCGAGCCGAATCGCCTCGTCGGCGCCTGGCAGCAGGACCGCTGGAGCAACGGCGGCGCGCGCGGCCTCGTCACGGCGCTGTCCACCGACGGCGGCGCGACCTGGGTGCGCACGCTGCAGCCGATGTCGCGCTGCGGCGGTGCCGCGGCGGGCAGTGCCGGTGACTTCGAGCGCGTGAGCGACCCCTGGGTCGACATCGGCCCCGATGGCGTGGTCTACGCCATGGGCCTGGTCGCCACCGGCGCCGTGCTCGCCCCGGGCTCGACGAGCGGCATGCTCGCCAGCCGCAGCACCGACGGCGGCCGCACCTGGAGCGCGCCGGTGCTGCTCATCCGCGACGGCGCCGACTTCTTCAACGACAAGAACACGCTCACCGCGGACCCCACCGCCGCCGGCTTCGTCTACGCCGTGTGGGACCGCATCGAGCGCGGCGGCAGCGGGCCCGCCGTGCTCGCGCGCAGCGCCGACGGCGGCGTAACCTGGGATGTGCCGCGCGCCATCTTCACGCCGGTGCCGCCCGGCGGCGCGGGAGCCGGCATCAGCCAGACGATCGGCAACCGCATCGTCGTGCTGCGTGGCGGTGTGGAGACGGGCGCGCTGGTCAACGTCTT
Source organism: Burkholderiales bacterium (assembly GCA_016223165.1). Lineage (GTDB taxonomy): Bacteria > Pseudomonadota > Gammaproteobacteria > Burkholderiales > Burkholderiaceae_C > Rubrivivax. Next base: position 372,568 of record JACRPO010000003.1, on the reverse strand, counting down.
CACGCAGATCGATGTCGTCGGCGGCGTCGCCTCGGCGCGCATCGGCATCGTGCGCTCGCTCGACAAGGGGCAGAGCTGGAGCGCGCCGGTCTACGTGGCCGACCAGCGCAGTGTCGGCACGCTCGACGCCGCCAGCGGCCAGCGCGTGCGCGACGGCGCCATCCTGCCCACCATCGCGGCCGGGCCGCGCGGCGAGCTGTGGGCGGCCTGGCAGGACGCCCGCTTCACGCCCGGCGGCACGCACGATGCCATCGTCATCGCCGGCTCCAGCGACGGCGGGCGCAACTGGAGCGCGCCGCGGGCCATCAACCGCGTCGCCGCCGCGCCGGCCTTCACGCCGGCCGTGCACGTGCGCGCCGACGGCGTGGTCGGCGTGCTGCACCTCGACCTGCGCAACGACACGCCCGCTGCCGCCACGCTGCCGGCCAACGCCTGGCTGCTGAGGTCGCGCGACGGCGTCGACTGGGCCGAAAGCGAGGTCGGCACGGGCTTCGACCTCGCCTTCGCGCCGAACGCGGGCGGCCTCTTCGTCGGCGACTACCACGGCCTGGTCAGCATCGGCTCGGCCTTCGTGCCACTGCTGGCCACCACCAACGCCGACACCGCCAACCGCACCGACGTGCGTGCCCCGAGCATCGAAGCGCTGGCCGATGCGCGCGCGGCCCCGAGCGGCGGTGTCGCGGCGGCGCGGACCCAAGCGCAGAAGCTGACGGCGGCCGAGCAGGCGCTTCTGGCGCACGCGCACCATGCGGCGATCGTCGAACTCATGGAGCAGCGCATCCCCGGCTGGCAGCGCTGGGCACGCGCGGGCGCGCAGACCCCACTGCGATAATCCACGGCCTTGCTCGAAGCGCCGCGCGCGCTGTCCTCGAAAGCCGCCGATGAAACTGGCCGACATCCGCTCCACCTTCCTGAAGTTCTTCGAGTCGAAGGGCCATGCCGTGGTCGCTTCGAGCCCCGTGGTGCCCGGCGACGACCCGACGCTGCTGTTCACCAACGCCGGCATGAACCAGTTCAAGGACGTCTTCCTCGGCTTCGACAAGCGGCCCTATTCGCGCGCCGCCACGAGCCAGAAGTGCATCCGTGCCGGCGGCAAGCACAACGACCTCGAGAACGTGGGCTACACGGCGCGCCACCACACGTTCTTCGAGATGCTCGGCAACTTCAGCTTCGGCGACTACTTCAAGCGCGACGCCATCCAGTACGCGTGGGAACTGCTCACCGTGCACTTCAGGCTGCCCAAGGACAAGCTGTGGGCCACCGTGTACGCCGAGGACGACGAGGCCTACGGCATCTGGAAGGACGTGATCGGGCTGCCGCCTGAGCGCATCGTGCGCATCGGCGACAACAAGGGCGCCCGCTACATGTCCGACAACTTCTGGATGATGGGCGACACCGGCCCCTGCGGCCCGTGCAGCGAGATCTTCTACGACCACGGCCCCGGCGTGGCCGGCGGCCCGCCCGGCAGCCCCGAGCAGGACGGCGACCGCTACATCGAGATCTGGAACAACGTCTTCATGCAGTTCAACCGCACCGAAGACGGTGTGATGCACCCGCTGCCTAAGCCGAGCGTCGACACCGGCATGGGCCTGGAGCGCCTGGCCGCGGTGCTGCAGCATGTGCACAGCAACTACCAGATCGACCTCTTCACGCGCCTGCTGGCCGCGGCGAAGAACGCGGTCGACCACGCCGGCGGCAAGGACGTGCCGGCCGACTCGCCTTCGCTGAAGGTGATCGCCGACCACATCCGCGCCACCGCCTTCACCATCACCGACGGCGTCATCCCGGGCAACGAGGGACGTGGTTATGTGCTCAGGCGGATCACGCGCCGCGCCATCCGGCATGGCTACAAGCTCGGCGCGAGGAAACCCTTCTTCCACACGCTCGTGATGCCGCTGGTGGCCGAGATGAGCGAGGCCTATCCCGAGCTGGCGCGTGAGGCGGCGCGCACGACCGACGTGCTGCGGCAGGAAGAAGAACGCTTCTTCCAGACGATCGCCAACGGCATGGAGATCCTGGAAGGAGCCTTGTCGTCCGGTGCCAGAGTGATCGACGGCGAGACCGCCTTCAAGCTGCACGACACCTTCGGCTTCCCGCTCGACCTGACGGCGGACGTGTGCCGCGAGCGCGGCGTCTCGGTCGACGAGGCCGGCTTCAACGCCGCCATGCAGCGCCAGCGCGAGCAGGCGCGCGCCAGCGCCAAGTTCAAGATGGCCGCGGGCCTCGACTACAAGGGCGCCGACACCGCCTTCCACGGCTACGAGCACCTCGTGTGCGAGCACAGCAGGGTGCTCGCGATCTACGTCGAGGGCACGTCGGTCAGCAAGGCCAAGGCCGGCGACGACGTCGTCATCGTGCTCGACCACACGCCTTTCTACGCCGAGAGCGGCGGCCAGGTCGGCGACACCGGCGAGCTGCGCAACCCGCGCGCGCGCGTCGTCGTCGAGGACACCGTCAAGGTGCAGGCGGCGGTGCACGGCCACCAGGGCCGCATCGTCGAGGGCGAGGTCGAAGTCGGCGACGGCTTCGTCGCCCGCGTCGACGGCGAGAAGCGCGCCAGGACGATGCGCAACCACAGCGTCACGCACCTGATGCACAAGGCGCTGCGCGAGGTGCTGGGTGCGCACGTGCAGCAGAAGGGCAGCCTCGTGAACGCCGAGCGCACGCGCTTCGACTTCAGCCACAACGCGGCCGTCACCGACGCGCAGGTCGCGAGGATCGAGGCCCTCGTCAACGCCGAGATCCTGACGAATGCCGCGACGCAGGCGCGCTTGCTGCCGATCGACGAGGCGCAGAAGACCGGCGCGCTGATGCTCTTCGGCGAGAAGTACGGCGATGTCGTGCGCGTGCTCGACATCGGTTCGAGCCGCGAGCTCTGCGGCGGCACGCATGTGCAGCGCACCGGGGACATCGGCCTGTTCAAGATCGTCGCCGAAGGCGGCATCGCCGCCGGCATCCGCCGCGTCGAGGCGGTGACGGGCGACAACGCCCTGGCCTACCTGCAGGGCCTGGAGAGCACGGTGGCCGGCGTGGCCGGCGCGCTGAAGGTGACGCCCGCCGAGGTGGGCGGCCGCGTCGCCGCGGTGCTGGAGCAGCTGCGCACGCTCGAGCGCGAGATCGCCGCGCTGAAGGGCAGGCTCGCCAGCTCGCAGGGCGACGAACTCGTGGCACAGGCCGTGGACGTGAGCGGCATCAAGGTGCTCGCGGCCATGCTGCCCGGCGCGGACGCGAAGACGCTGCGCGACACGCTCGACCAGCTGAAGAACAAGCTCAAGACGGCGGCCATCGTGCTGGCGGCAGTGGAGGGCGGCAAGGTGCAACTCGCTGCCGGCGTCACCGCCGATGTGCTGGCCAACGGCGCCGGCAAGCTGAAGGCCGGCGAACTCGTCAACTTCGTCGCGCAGCAGGTGGGCGGCAAGGGCGGCGGCAAGGCCGACATGGCCATGGCCGGCGGCACCGATGCGGCGGCGCTGCCGAAGGCGCTGGCGAGCGTGAAGGGTTACGTCGCCGAGCGGGCCTGAGGCGGCGCCGCTGCCTTTCGCAGCTCCGTCAGTCGTCGGCGAGCCGGTAGGCCGCAGCGCTGCCGGGGGGTTCGCCGTGCCGCGCCAGGTCGAGCGCCCGTCCCGCCGCGGCGAGCAGCGCCCATTCGCTCAGCCCGTGCCGCGGGTAGATCGCGCCGCCGATGTGCGCGGCGAGCCGAGCACCGGACGACCCACCCGGCGGCCGCAGAGGCGCGGCCAGGCGCTGCAGGCAGCGCTCGGCGAGCGTGCGCAGCCGCGCCGGTTCGACGATGCCGTCGCCGAGCAGCACGAACTCGTTGCCACCGAGCCGCGCCGCGAGATCGCCTTCGCGCATGCCCGAGCGCAGGCGCAGCGCGGCGATGCGCAGGGCTCCCTCGTCGGCGGAGACAGCCGCAGCCCGGGCGGCCGCGTCCACGACCGCGGCAACGTCGACAGCCTTGTCGGCCTCGTCGGCCTCGCCGGCAGCGGTGCCCGGCGGCGCGCTCGGCGGCGAAGGCGGCACCTGCGTCAGCGCGATGCGCAGCAATCCAAAACCGCGCGTGCCGGCGAGCAGGCCCTGGAGGCGGCGCGACAGCGCGAGCCGGTTGCCGATGCCCGTGAGCGCATCGGTCTGCGCCTGCCGGGTGGCGTGGTCGAGCGGCGTGTGCAGCGAGGCCACGCCGTGCAGCACCGCCACCGAAACCTGGCGCCCGCCTTCGAGGCCCAGGTTGCACAGCGCGATCGACACCGGCACCGGATGCCCGCTGCGGTGCTGCGCGTGCAGCACCGGGCGCGAGCCCATCATCTTCGGCGGCCCGGCCTCGCCATAACGCTCGACAAGGCGCTCGTGCTGCTCGCGCGAAGCCGGCGGCACCAGCAGCGACAGCGGCTGCCCGACGAGCTCGCCGGCGTACCAGCCGAGCAGCGTGTGCAGCGAAGGGTTGACGTAGGCGATCCGGCCGCGCGCGTCGACGACCACCACCGCGTCGGGCAGGATGTCGAGCAGGTCTGCGACGGGCAGGTGAAGCGGTGGTGCGGTCACGGGCGGCAACGAAGCGCGGGCCTTCCCGCGCGGGGTCACCGGCGAATCGTCCGCGCCGGCGGGCCGAGGCCTGTTGTCGCAGATCAATGCGCCGCCGCCCCCGGATCGCGGGCCTCTCGGGATCTTCACGCCTTGGATCGCGCGGGGCTTTCTGGTACATCCTCGGGCGTATCGGCAGGCCCCTCGCCCCTCGCCCCCCGCGCAGGGCGCGCGAGATCGACCGGTGCGCTGAAAGCTTCCAAGAACGACGGTGCCTCGCGTGGGCACCGACAAGGAGACAAACCATGACTTCGCGTCCGTGGGCGGGGTGGCGTGCACTGCTGCCGGCCCTGGCCCTGCTGCTTCTCGCCGCGCAGGCGCCAGCCAGCACCCTGACCCAGAACGTTTCCTGGACCATCAACCGCGCCGACACCGCCACGAAGTACCGCATCGTCGCCTACGGCGATTCGATCTACGCCGGGTACAACGGCTCCATCCTCAACGCGGCCAAGTACGCCGCAACCACGGTCGATGCCGAGTACCTCTCGGCGAAGTGGGGCGCCGACATCGAGAACGTCCGCCGCGCCAAGTCCGGCGCGGTGGCCTCGGACATCTACAACAACAAGATCGTCGCCGAGCGTTCGTACATGCAGGCCGCCTCGACGCGCGTGGTCACCTTCGAGATGTGCGGCAACGACGGCCTGCAGGCGCGCTCGGCGTTCAAGAGCCAGAGCGGCACCTGCAGCTACGCCGGGCTGGAGACGGCGCTGGCCAACTGCAAGACCTATGTCGCCGCGGGCATGGACTACATCAATGCCAATGCCTACGCGGGCACGAAGCTGAAGATCATCGCCAACCTGTACTACCCCGGCTACGCGGCCGACAATGTGCAAAGCACCTGCCGCGATGCGGGAACGGGCGCCACCGTCAACGTGCAGAGCACCCTGCTGCCCCGGATCGCGAAGATGAACTACTGGATGTGCGAGTACGCGCGCCAGAAGGGCTTCCAGTGCGCGGACAACTTTGCGCAGTACATGGGCGCCGATCACGACAGCAACGGCGACGGCCAGGTCGATGCCGAAGCGTTGCGGTATGTCGCCGGCGAGAGCGAGGCGAGCTACGTCACGCGCATCACGAGCACGCTGCGCTCGACGATCCGCGACGCCAACACGCACTTCGTCTCGGCGAGCAGCAGCTACGACTACATCCAGAGCGACGACACGCACCCCACCTACACCGGCGGCACGGTGACGGCGGGCCTGTTCGGCGGCACCACCGGCTCGGGCGCGCCGCGCTACACCACGTTCAGCGGCGGCAAGAGCCCGATCTGGAACCAGCTCGGCCACGAGCGCATGGGCTGGGCGTTGTCGGTGTCGAACCCGGCGGCACCTTGACGGCGGGCGCGGCGACGGCAGCATGGTGAAGCGAGACGGCGCGCGATGACCGACTCACGCAACGCATCCAAGCCCTGGACCCTCTCGTGGGTGCACATGGCCCTCGCGCTGGCGGTCGGTGCCGGCCTGCCGGTGCTGTGGGTGTGGCTCGCGCCATCGGCGCAGGCGGTGGCGGTGGCCGATGCGGGTGCCGGCCAGCGCCAGACCGCTGGCGTGCCCGTCGGCCAGGGCGCCGCTCAGGCAGTGCCCGTGGCCGAACCAGCGCAGCGGCCCGTGCCGGCCGCGCCGCTGCCTGTCGCATCCCCCGTGCCCGCACCCGCCCCGCAGATCCCGCGCATGCGCGACCCGAACGGCGACCAGTCGCCCGACATCACCGACTTCATCAACCAAGGCGAAGTGCCGACCATGGCCGAAGTGATCAGCAGGCTGCACGCTGCCGGCGTGCACGGCGGGCTGGGTGCATTCAACCCGCCGGGGACGCGCCCGCCGCTCGTCGGCATCGCGGTGAGCGAGGACTTCGAACTGCCGCCGGGCTACGTGCGCCACCACCAGGTCACCGACGACGGCCAGCGCATCGAGCCGATCCTGATGTTCTCGCCTGACCACCCGCTGGTCGCGGCCGCGGGCCCGGGCTCGACGCGGCCGCAGGACCGTGTGGTGCCGCCGGCCCTGGTGCCGCCGGGCCTGCCCATCCGCAACGTCGTGGTGCCGCCGCCGGCGGAACCGGGAACCGAACCCAGGAAATAAGGGCTCTGGAACCCCGCATCGCGCGCCGGCGCAGCACCCAGGCCGGCGCCATCGTCTTCTGGGCCGGCATCCTGGCCAGCGCCGTGATGCTCTGGCTGTACGCGCTTGGCGGCGCCGCGTGGGTGCTCGGCTTCGTGGCGCTGGTGCCGTGGTTGCGGGCGCTCGATGCGGGAGCCACGGCCACCTCGGCCCGCCGCGTGCTGCTCAGCGCCTACGTGATGTCGGTGGCCCTCACGGCCGCGATGTTCGCGTGGTTCGGGCTGGCGATGGGCCGCTATGCCCAGGTGGACGAGGCCGTGGGCCTGGGCGTCCTGCTGCTGCTGGCGCCCATCTTCCAGCCGCAGGTGCTGGTGTTCGCGCTGGTGCGTCACTTCGCGCGGCGGCGGTATGGCGCAGTCACCGGTGCATGGGCCGGCAGCGCCGCGTGGGTGGCCACCGAGTGGGCGTTGCCCAAGTTGCTGGGGGACACGCTGGGGCACGGCCTGTATCCCTCTGCGCTGCTGCGCCAGGCCGGCGATCTCGTCGGGGCTGCGGGCCTGACGCTGCTGCTGCTGTGGACCCACGAGGCGGTCCTGGCCACCTGGGTGGCCTGGGCGCGGCGTGCAGGCGGCGTGCGCGCCGTGGCCCGGCCGCTGGCGCTGGCGGTACTGGTTCCGCTGTTGCTCGCCGGTTATGGCCTCACCGTTCCCGCGGAGCGGGCCGGGCCCGCGAACGAGCGCCTGCGCCTGGGGCTCGTGCAATCCAACATCGTCGACTACGAACGACTGCGGCGCGAGCGGGGCGCCGGTGCGGTGGTGCGCGAGGTGCTCGACACGCACTACGCGATGAGCTACGACGCCGTGGAGCGCCAGAAGGTGCAGGCGCTGCTCTGGTCCGAGACCGTCTACCCCACCACCTTCGGCCACCCCAAGAGCGAAGCCGGCGCCGAGCTCGACCGCGAGATCCTCGGCATCGTCGACGCCGCTGGCGTGCCGCTGGTCTTCGGCACGTACGACCGAGACCCCGACCGCGACCCGGATGGCTCCGGCGGCGAGTACAACGCCGCCGCCTTCGTCGCCCCCGGCACGGGGCTCGTGGGCGTCTATCGCAAGACGCGGCTCTTCCCCTTCACCGAGGCCTTGCCGGCGTGGCTCGGCGGGCCGCTCGAGCCCCTGGTGCGCAGCGGGCTCCCGTGGGCCGGCGCGTGGCGCCCCGGCAACGGCGCGCGCGTGTTCCCGTTGCGCCTGGCCGATGGCCGCGAGATCCCCGTGCTGCCGCTGATCTGCCTGGACGACGTGGACACGGGCCTCGCCATCGACGGCGCGCGCCTGGGCGCGATGCTGATCCTCACGATGTCCAACGACTCGTGGTTCACCGAGCACCCGCAGGGCGCCCGGCTGCACCTGGCCGTGGCCGCCTTTCGCAGCATCGAGACGCGCCTGCCGCAGTTCCGCGTCACCTCCAACGGCTACAGCGCGGTGATCGATGCGCGCGGTGAGGTGATGGCCGGCACGCGCATGGGCGAGCGCACGCTGGTCGTCGGCGAGCTGCCGGTGCGCGAGCCGCCGCGCACGTTGATGGTGGCCTGGGGCGACTGGGTCGGCCGCGCCAGCGCCGTGTTCCTGCTGGTGCTGGCGGCGTATGCCGGTGGGCGGGCGTGGCGCGCACGGGCCGGTGCGGCAGGTCCGGCGCCGGCGTCGACTGCTGCCTTGCCCGCGCAGGTGGCGGTGCTCACGCCCGCGGTGCGCTTCACGGCCGGTGCCTTGCGCGCCCTTGCCTGCGGCAGCCTGCTGTGGCTGGCGGCCACGGTGGTGGCCGGCGAGGGCGCGCTGGCATCGAACACGCTGGCCCAGATCCGCGCCTTCATCGCGCTCGTGCTGGCACCCGAAGCCGCCGCCCGCGGCCTGCTGTGGGCCAGCCGCGCCACGCTGTCGCTGCACGCCGGGCTGCTCGTCCTGGCGCGCGGCACGCGCCGCATCGAGCTGGCGGTGCGCGAGGTCGTCGGGATTCGAGCCTGGCGCCTGCCCATTCCCGGCCCGGGGGTCTCGCTGACGCTGGCGTCGGGATCGACGTGGGCCTGCGCACTGGCCAATGTCGATGCCACGGCCTTGCAGGCCGCACTGGCTGCGGCACATGCGCCGGGACCGCCGGGAGCGCCGCCCACACGGTTGGGCAAGGCGGCCGCAGCCGTGCCGCCGGCCTCTCCCGCCTGGGCCGCCCGCTACGCGCAGGCGTGCCTCGCGCCGCGCGGCAGCCGCTTCCTCCAGCACACGCTCACCAAGTTCGTCGGGCTGCCGTTTCTCCTGGCGATCCCGGCCTTTCGCCTGCACCAGCACATCGCCTTCGGCGGTGGCCTCGGGGAGTGGCAGCTGTTCGGCCTCGCCGCCTATGCCAAGGGTTTTGCGTTGTGGTGGGCGGCGTGGGGCATCGGCGTCGTCATGGTGGCCGGTGCCTTGCGGTCTGTGATCGAAGCCGGCACGCTGGCCGTGGTGCTGTGGCGTCCGGCGCGCGCGCTCGAGGTCCGGCAAGCGCTGGAGCGCCTCGGGCTGGCCGCGCTCTACCTGGGCATCCCGACTTGGCTCGCGCTGCGGTTCGTCGGCGGTTGAAGCAAGCCGCAGGCTGCGTGACCGCCGTCTCGCGCTCACCAGCTCGCGGCGTACGAACTGCTGTCGAAGCGCGCGTCGCGCATCACCGCGCCAAGATCGACGAACTCGAAGTCGCCCATGCGCAGGCTCTGCACCTGCGAGATCGTCGAGCCGCTCCACGCCACGCTCGGATCGCCCTGCACGTAGAGGTCGCTGCCGATGTCGGCCACGTAGAGGCCGTGGCGCTGCATCGCCGTCGCGATCGCCTTGGCCTGCGTCGTCCAGTTGGGCGGGATCACGAAGCTGCCCTTCAGCCGCAGCAGCGCGCCGAAGGGAATGCCGCCGCTGCTGTTGCCCGCGCGGTGGCGCGCCGGCCAGACGTAGGTGTTGGCGAGCACCGCGTCGCGAAACGTCACGCGCAGGGCATGCGGGATCTCGCCGGACGAGGCCTCGCTCGCGCGCACCAGCAGCGGCGCGATCGGCAGGCCGGCCGCGTCGCCCGAGGTCCAGGTGTCGGGCCGCATCGCGTTGCTGCCGAGGTCCCAGGCCGCGGTGGCGTACGCAGTCCAGGAGCCACCTGCCGATCGGTAGGTGAAGTAGCTCTCCCATAGCCGGCAGGCGCCCTGCTCGACCACCAGCACGTGGCGGTCGCCGCAGGTGGCGGGGTCGTTGCAGGTGCCGCCTTCGGCCTTCAGCACCGCGTCGCGCGGCATCGGGAAGCGCAGCGCGGCCGGGTCATGCGCCTGGCAGTTGCGCGCGATCGCGTAGCCGTTCGCGGCGCCGGCGCCGGCGCCGGCGCTGGCGATCGCGCAGTCGCTCTCGTCGGGGGCGCCGCCGGTGATGAACGCGAGGCCGGGCCAGTCGGTCTCGGGGCTGCCGGCGGCGAGCAGGTTCAGCGGGATGCCGTAGTAGTCGGCGGCTGACGGGTCTTCCGTCGTGCCCCAGTCGGCGTGCAGCGCTCGCGTCGAGCCGATCGCGGTGATCCACGCCGCGCTCGAGCCATGCGGCGGAAAGCGCGTGGGGTCGTCGATGCGGGTGTTGAAGACGGCACTGGCCGGGAAGGCGGTGCAGCTGCCGAGCATCGCGACGCCGGACGGCGCGGGCAACGGGGGCGGTGGAGGCGATGGCGGCGATGGAGGCGACGGAGAGGGCGGGGGCGGCGACGGCACGGGCGCGGGCGCGGGTGAGGGGGCCGGAGTACTGCCGCCGCCTTCTTCACCTCCACCGGAGCTGCCGCCGCAGGCCGAGGCCAGCAGCGTGGCCGCGAAGAGGAGGAGCGTCAGGCGAGCGACGCATCCGGCCGGCCCGCGCAGCGGGGCGGTGATGCCGGTCGCGCCGGGGGCTGGCGTGCCGACGCGCTGCGTCGATCTGGACAGACGGGTCTTCATGCGGATGCGCAGCATGCAATGCCCGGGCGTGCCTTGCACGCACAAGCTGTGTCCATCGGTTTGTGGCGTGCGGGCCGGTGCCGGTGTCGGTGTCGGTGTCGGAACCGAGCGCCCACGCCGCTGCCGGGGCGATGTCCTGCGCCCAACAATGCCGCCGGTGCTTCGCGGGAGCTCGAGATGGCCGACGATGCAACGAACGAGGCCGGTCCTGACCTGACGCAGGGCGTGGCGGTGGAGACGATTGCCGACGGGCAGATGCTCGCCGGCCATGTCGGCGACCAGGCGGTGCTGCTCGCGCGCCGCGGCGACGAGTATTTCGCCGTCGACGCGGAGTGCACGCACTACCACGCGCCGCTGGCGCAAGGGCTGATGGTCGGCGATACGGTGCGCTGCCCGTGGCACCACGCCTGCTTCAGCCTGCGCACGGGCGAGGCGCTGCGCGCGCCGGCGCTGAGCCCGCTCGCCTGCTGGGCCACGGCCGTGCGCGAAGGCAAGGTCGCCGTGCTGCAAAGGAACGAGTCGCCTGCGCCTGTGACTCCGACTGCGCGGGCGCGCGCCAGCACCGGGGGCGGTGCGCCGAAGCGCATCGTCATCGTCGGTGGCGGCGCAGCCGGCTTCGCCGCTGCCGAACGGCTGCGCCGGCTCGGCTACGCGGGCGAGCTGACGATGCTGAGCGACGACGCCGCGCCGCCGGTCGACCGGCCGAACCTGTCGAAGGACTACCTGGCGGGCAGCGCGCCCGAGGAGTGGGTGCCGCTGCGCGGCGACGACTACTACGCCGAGCAGCACATCGACCTGCGCCTGCGAACCCATGCGTCGCGCATCGACGTGCCAGCGCGCGAGGTGGTGCTCGACAGCGGCACGCGCCTGGCCTATGACCGCCTGCTGCTCGCCACCGGCGCCGAGCCGGTGCGCCTGTCGCTGCCCGGCATGGAAGCGTCGCAAGTGCCGCAGGTGCCTCATGTGCACACGCTGCGCACCCTGGCCGACTGCCGCGCCATCATCGCCGGCGCGGCGAGCGCGCGGCGCGCCGTCGTCATCGGCGCGAGCTTCATCGGCCTCGAAGTGGCCGCGTCGTTGCGCACACGTGGCGTCGAAGTCCACGTCGTCGCGCCCGAAGCGCGCCCGATGGAGCGCGTGCTCGGGCCGCAGCTCGGCGACTTCGTGCGCCGCCTGCACGAGGAGCATGGCGTCGTCTTCCACCTCGGCAAGACGGCGCGCGCCATCGGCGAGCGCGAAGTGACGCTGGACGACGGCAGCACGCTGGCGGCGGAGCTGGTGGTGGTCGGCGTGGGCGTGCGGCCGCGGCTCGAGCTGGCCGGGCAGGCCGGCCTCGCCGTCGAGCGCGGCGTGGTCGTCGACGAGCAGCTGCGCACGAGCGCGCCCGGCATCTACGCGGCCGGCGACATCGCACGCTGGCCCGACGCGGCCAGCGGCGCCGCCATCCGCGTCGAGCACTGGGTCGTCGCGCAGCGCCAGGGGCAGGTCGCGGCGGCAAACATGCTCGGCAGGGCCGAGACGTTCGACGCCGCGCCGTTCTTCTGGAGCCAGCACTACGACGTGCCGATCAACGTCGTCGGCCACGCCGAGAGCTGGGACGAGATCGTCGTCGAAGGCGACATCGCCGCGCGCGACTGCGCCGTGCGCTACAAGCGCGCCGGCCGCGTGCTCGCGGTGGCGACGATCTACCGCGATGTCGAGAGCCTGCGCGCCGAGGTCGAGATCGAGCGGGGGCGTGCGGCGCGGTGATCCGCCAGCGACGCGCCAACGACGCGCCAAGGACGCGCCAATGACGCGCCATGACTCGGCGTGACTCGGCGTGGCTTTCCCTCGACGCGTCGTGGCGCGCCGCGGCCGGCCCCGACGTGCGACGTCAGCCGCGTGAGCTCGGCTCGCTGAGGAAGATCTCGACGCGGCGGTTCTGCGCGCGGCCGGCCGGCGTGTCGTTGCCCGCGATCGGCTCGCGCTCGCCGCGGCCGTTGGCGATCATCCGGCTCGCGTCGACGCCGTGCGTGCCCAGGTAGGCGCGCACGTTCACCGCGCGGTCGACCGACAGCCGGTTGTTGAGATCCTCGCCGCCGACGCTGTCGGTGTGGCCGACGATCGTCACGCGCATCTTCGGGTCGAGCCCCTGCGCGAACTGGTCGAGCACCGGGCGCATCTGCGGCTTGATCTGGGCACTGCCGGAGTCGAACGAGAAGTCGCTCGGCACGTTGAGCTTGAGCTGGTTGTCGGGCGTGCGGACGACGGCGATGCCAGTGCCTTCCGTCGTGCGCTGCATCTCGGCGCGCTTTTGCTCCATGCGCTTGCTCCACAGGTTGCCTGCCACGGCGCCGACGACGCCGCCGATGGCCGCACCCGTGCCGGCCTTGCCACCGGTCGCCGAGCCCACCACGGCGCCCGTGGCGGCCCCGATGCCGGCGCCTGCGGCGGTGCCGCGCTGGCGCTCGCTCATCGACTCGCAGCCCGTAAGGGCGATGACCGCAGCCAGGCTGGCCAGGGCTGCGCGCGCAGCGCAAGAAGGCTTGCTCATGATCGGCTCCTCTGCTGAGCTGGACCCGCAGGTCAAGCTAGCAGGTCGCGCCGATCGAGTCTGTCGTCGCGAGGGCCGATGTCTTGTCAGCCGAGGCCGACAGGCGCGAGGAGGAGCGGCGGAACGAGGAGCGGCCCGGCGCCCTACCGCCCAACCAGATTAGCGCCTGCGTGACAGCCAGGCCGCCACGAGACCCAGGGCCAGCAGCCAGGCGCTCGACGGCTCGGGGATGGTGCCCGGCGAAGGCAGCCTCAGCTCCGGAACCGGAGGCGGGGTCACCCCCGACAGCTCGTTGGCCGGGCTCGTGATGCCGGGCGCAGACCCGCCCTGCGGTTGCTCGGACGGGGGCACCGGTGCCCCGGGGGCCGGTCCTTCCGGGGCCGGGGTCGGTGGCGTGACATCCGGCGTGGGCGGTGTCGTGGCGGCGGGTGCAGTCGTGCCGGGTGCGCCGGCAGATTGCAGCGTCGGCCCCCCCGGCGCCGCCGGTGCGGGCGGGGCAGGAGGTGCCGGAGGTGCCGGAGGTGCCGGAGGTGCGGCAGACGGGGCAGCAGGAGCAGTACCCGCGGCGGCGGGCGCGGCAACGGCGGGTGCGGCGGGCGCAACAGGGGCCGTCGCGGCAGGGGCCGGGCCGGACTGGAGGGGCGCCGTGTTGGCGGCGGGAGGCGCGGACCGCGGCGCGGCAGCGCCCGGGGCGGTTGCCGGCACCTGTGCTGGCGTTGCCGGTGCGGGCCCTGCCGCGGCGCCCTGCGAACCCTGCGTCGCCTGGCCGGGTGTGCCGGCGGTCGTCGAGTCGCCCTGGCAGGAGGGATCGCGTGACCAACTCACGCCGAAGCGTCCAGCGCGGGGGCGCGAAGTCTGCTCCTCGACCTCGAGGCACCGCGCCGCGTCGGCGCTCGAAGGCCTCGCTCCGGCGGTGGCCACGACCCAATGCGTCATCGGTACGGCGCCGGCCTGTGCAGCATGTGCGCTCCACACGAGGGCCGCGACGGCCGTGAGGCGCAGCACGCGGGGTTCAGCCTGACTCATCTTGCGTTCTCCGTTCGAGGTGCGACCCAACTCGCACCGACTGAGGGGAAGTCTGCCTGCCCCGGCTTCGTAGCGGCACCACGCGAGGCGGTGGTGGCGCGTCCTGGGCCGTGAAGGTTCTCACCCTGCGCGGGGCCCCTCCCCGCGGACGCGGGGCGGGCCGCACGACCATCGCCGACCGCCCGCGTCGGGTTGCAGATCGGTCGCGTGCAGGCCTAGACCCTCATCTCGGCAGCGGCGGCCAGGGCTTGACAGCAGACCCGCGGGGCCGAAGCATCCAACGGCCGCGCGCGCGTGCTCGATGCGGCGAATGTCACGAACCATGACACCTGCCAAGCGGATAGGAAGGTACCCGGTCATCCGCGAGATCGGCAAGGGCGCGATGGGCACCGTGTACGAGGGCTTCGACCCCGACACCGGCGAGAAGGTCGCGATCAAGATCCTGCGTGCCGAGCACCTTGGCGATCACCGCGCCGATTCGGCCAGCGCGCGCTTCGAACGCGAGGCGCAGGCCACGCGCCGACTGCGCCACCCCAACATCGTCGCCGTGCGCGAATACGGCGAGCAGGGGCGCATCAAGTTCATCGCGATGGAATTCCTCAACGGCCGCGAACTGCGGCAGTTGATGCGCGAGCGCGGCCGCTTCGAACTCGACGACGCGGTCTTCGTGCTGCTGCAGCTGCTCGATGCGCTGGGCCACTCGCATCAGCACGGCGTCGTGCATCGCGACATCAAGCCTTCAAACGTGATGGTGCTGCAAGGCCTGCAGGTCAAGGTGATGGACTTCGGCATCGCGCGCATCGAGAGCGCCGCCTTCACCCAGATGGGCACGCTGCTCGGCACGCCGACGTACATGTCGCCCGAGCAGATGCGCGGCGAGCCGGCCGACGGGCGCGCCGACCTGTGGGCGGCCGGCGTCATGCTCTACGAGATGCTGGTCGGCCGCAGCCCCTTTGCCGCCGCCACGCCGGTCGCGGTGATGCAGAACGCGATGGCGCTGGAGCCCGCGCCCGTGTCGTCGCTGGTGGCGGGTCTGCCGACCTCCCTCGACGCCGTGCTGCGGCGCGCGCTGGCCCGGCGCCGCGACGAGCGCTTCCAGGCGGCGAGCGAGTTCGCCGGCGAACTCGTGAAGGCGGCCGCGGCTGCCAGCGATGCAGTCGACCTCGATCTGGCCCTGGCGCCCCTGGCGACGCCCGCGCCGGCGGTGCCCCAGGCGCCGGCTGCGCCGGTGGTGCCCCAGGCGCCGGCTGCGCCGGTGGTGCCCCAGGCGCCGGCTGCGCCGTCGTGGGTCGAGCCGAGTCCGATCGACATCGCGATCGAACCGTTGCCTCGGCCGGCGGCGTGATGGTCGCGCCGGCCGCAGCCGACGCACTGATCTCAGGCGGCCGGAACGCCGGGCGTGGATGCCGAGGTTGACGCCGAGCGAGCCTTCTCGATGCCGCTCCTGACGTGGGCCTTCAGCTGCTCGCGCTGCCGCTTGTCCTTGTAGGCGGCGGCGATCTCGGGCGAGTGGCCATACACCGCCCAGGGCGCGTGCTCGGCCAGGAAGGCCAGAGCGCGGTCGACGACGGCCTCCTTGCCGTTCAGGGTCACCGTGCCGCTCTCGAAGTTGAGCACGGCGGCGTAGGTCTTGCCGGCCGGAATGACGTAGTACATCTTCTTCTGCGTCACCTGCTTGAAGGCCCACAGCAGCTGCGTCGTCGGCTTGAGGTCGAGCTTGGCCAGCGACTGCGTGATGGCGAAGCGGCGGGTGAGCGTCGTCGCGCCGACCTTGACGGTCCTGGCATCGGCGATGTCGCGCTCGATGCTCGCCGACGCGGCCGGCAACGACTGGTTCGCCACGAAGGGCTTCACCGCGGGATGCGAGGCCGGCTGGCGCCAGCGCAGCAGGCCCAGGCTGCCCCACACCAGCGCGGCCAGCGCGAGCAGGCCGCCCACGGGCAGCCAGACATCGGCGCTGCCGGCGTAGTCGTGCGTGTCCATCATCTCCGGCAGGAAGCGGCTCGTGAGGGTGGCGCGCGTATCGGGCTTGTCGAGCAGGCGCGACATCGCCTCGGCGTCGCGCGGTGCCAGCGTGCCTTCGAGGAGGGCGGCCTGCCCCGGCACGCCCCGCACCAGCAGCAGCCGGTCGCCGACCTCGGCGACGAAGTACTCGCTGCTCACGCTGCGGCTGCGCTCGACGCCGCGCTTCTTGCGCACGGTGATGATCTGCAGGCCGGTGTTGTGCAGCTTGTCGGCGCGCACGCGGATCCAGCCGCGCGTGCTCGGCGCGGCGGCGATCAGTTCCTGCGTGCTGACCGGGTGCGCGCCGCGGAAATATTCACGCACGTAATCCCAGTTCGCCGCCAGCAGTGCACCGAGCACCGCGAGCACGATGGCCGAGGCGGCGAGCTGCTTGCCCGCCTGCCGCCGTGCGGCGTCCACGATCCATGACGACATGATCTCCCTCCGTGATTGCGATCGAATGAGCGATCGAATGGCCCCTGGGAGGATAGGGGCGGCTCGCGCGGCTCTGTCGTGACGCCCTGGCGCGTTCCGTCGAATCGGCCGCATCCGCGGCCGATTCGCGCGTGCCGATCAGTGTGAGCCGATCAGCGTGTGCCGCGCAGCTCGACGCTGACCGCGTTCTCCCGGCTGGCCGAGAGGATGAGGCGCTTCGGGTCGACCTGCTGCAACGCCGGCGAAATGAACGGCAGCACCGCCGCGCCGCGCCGCACCGTGCCGCGGCCGACAGGCACGGCCGAGCCGTCGTCCTGCAGCAGCAGCGCCGTGATCTCTGCGCCCTCGTGCGCGTACTCCACCTGCAGGCTGCCGGCCAGCACCGCGAGCGCGAACTCCTGCGTCAGCGTCAGGCGGTGCGGGTTGCCCGTCCACATCTCGAGCGTCGGGTCGCCGATGACGTGGTACAGGATGATCTCGTCGGTGTAGTCGGTGACGGTGACGTCGCCGGCCGGCTGCGCCACGCCGATCTGCGTGCCCAGGTAGAGCTTGCCGTGGTTGAGGATGTCGCCCAGGCGCCGCTTGCGCGTGCCGTCGCCGAAGCCCGAGGCGAGCGAGGGCCAGGTGGCGTCGATGAAGCCGCGCAGCAGCGCGCTGTTCGGCCACGTCGGGCTGTTGCGCACGTCGCCGATCCCGCCCACCATGCCGCCGTCGGCCTTGAGCAGCAGCTGCTCCATCAGGCTCTCGGCGGAGCCGCCGCCGTCGGTCTCTCTCTCCCAATAGGCGCTCTTGCAGTTGATGCTGTAGATGACCGGCAGCAGCGCACCGTTGCTGAGGCTGCCGAGGTTGCCGGTGGAAAACGGCGGGTCCGCCCATTGCGACGAGCCACCGTGGTCGCGGTGCGTGATGAGGAAGCGGCCAGCGTTGAAGGCGTTGACGATGTCGGTGGTGGTGCCGTTCCAGCCGAAGCCGCTGCCGGGGGCCAGCGCCGCGGGCAGGGCGTCGCCATCGAAGTAGCGCCGCGGCGTGGTGTCGGAGACCGGGTTGCCCTGGTAGTCGGTGTTCGAGTTGTAGATGCGCTGCACGGTGTAGCCCGAGCCGACCAGCGTGTTGCGCACGGTCTCCGAGGTCTCGACGAACGAGCGCATGTCGCGGCCGGCCTGCGTGACGTCGGTGCGGCAGCACTGGAAGTACGAGGCCATGGTGGCCGTGGTGTAGAAGGGCCCGCCGCTGCCGAAGTTGATGAAGGGCGGGCTCGCCTCGTAGTGCACGATCTTGTTCACCACGGTGTTCGCTTCAGTCAGCGTGTCCACCGGGATGCGGCCGACGGCGAAGTACGGGAACAGCGCATCCAGGTACAGCAGCGCCAGGTGCGGGTAGGTGGCGTAGTTCCAGTCCGAGCCCGTGGTGCTGTCGGGCTCGCTCGAGTTGGGGTAGTCGGTGCGCGAGGGCGGCACCCACTCCGCGTCGCCCATCAGCAGCACGTACGAGACGCGCGTGAGGCAGGTGTCGTAGCGCGCGCGGATGAGCTTGGTGATCTTGTCGGCCGTGTCGTAGGTCGTGCCTGCGCCCACCTCGATCACCGTGGTCGAGATGCCCTTGCTCTTCTTCCAGGTCGCGAGCGTGTCCGAAGGGGCGCGGAAGTTGGGGTGCGTCAACACGAGCAGCTCTTCGCCCAGGCAGGCAAACAGCTGCGGGTCGACGAACTTGACGTAGCGGCCGACCGCATCGCGGTTGAGCACCGACTTCATGCCCACCTGCGAGCTCTTCTCGAAGGCCGAAAGGCTCTGGCTCGTCGCGAAGACGCCTTCGCCACCGCGGAAGCGCACGTCGAACTGCACCGACTCGAACATGCGCAGCTCGTTGGTCACCGGGTTGTACTGGCCGGCCGTGCACTGCACCTGCACGATGTGCAGGTCGCGCATCGAGCCGATGAGCCTGGCCGCGCACGGCTCGGCGGGGGAGAACGCGTCCGTCGCGTACGCCTTCTCGTCCTTCGCGAACGGCTTGTCCATGAAGGTTTCGGGCGACGGCCTGTCCTCCTCGCGCTCCTCCTCGCGGGCCTGGTCGACGGGCTGAGGCTGGAAGGGGTAGAGATTGAGCTGCAGCCGATCGCGCACCCGCGCCGCGCGGCCGCGCGTCACGAGTTCGGGCGTCGACCCGCGCGGCACCGCGATCAGCGTCTGCCACGAAGGCAGGGCGGGCAGCCCCTTGGCGCCGATCTGGCCTTCGAGGCCGGGCACCGACAGCTGGGTCCAGGTCTCGCCGCCGGCCTGCACGGTCCACAGCTTCGGGCGGCCGAACGCCACGCTTGCCTTGAAGTGCTTGTCGTCCGAGGCCTCGATCGTGACGCGCGGTGCTTCGCGCTGCGCGTGGTCGAAGCAGTGCGGCCGCCGTCGCGAGGGATGCCTGAAGAAGTGATCGAACAGGCTGTCGCGCAGGCGGTAGCCGCGGTTGCCCAGGTCCTCGGCCAAGGCCTTGCGATGGCCCCTGCGGTGCGACCTCGCCTCGTCGAGGAAGTGGCCCAGATGCCCGTGCGCGCGGCAGATCGCACCGGCCAGGTAGTGCCGGCGCGCGTGGCCGAGCTTGGCGAGCAGGCTCTCGCGCTGTCCGCGTTCGAGGGTGCCTTCGGGAACGCCGCTGATGATGCCGACGAGTTCGTCCAGAGCAGCGACCACCGCCGGGTCACTGGGCTCCGCGGCCGAGGGCTTGTCGGCGGCCGGGGCATCGGCGCTGCTCGCGGCAACGCTCTGGGCGGCCGCTGCCGCGCCTGCATCGGCTGCAGCGTCCGGCGCCGCGGCCGCACCTGCATCCGCTGACCCCGGCGCGCTCGGCACTGCCGTCTGGGCGGGTGCAGGCGAGTCTCCCCCACCGCCACAGGCGGCGAGTGCGAGTGCCGCCAGGCACGCTGCCGTGACGGCCCGCCGAAGCGGTCGCTGATTCCGTTGCATGGCCTTCCTCCCTGGTTTCGCGCCTGCTGACGCGAAACCAATATAGCCTCGGGTGGCGGGCCACGGACACGCGCAAAGGGGTGTACGGCGTGCTCTGGACAGATGACGCGGCGGCCCCCTAACTCTCAGGTTAAGGCGGCTCGGATCGGCTCGGTTGGCTCGGTCGGCCCGCGGCTCGCTACGGCTTATGGTCGCGCAGGCGCCGCGCGAAGTCCTCGACCGCCTGGGCCAGGGCAGGCCAGGAAGCATCGGGTGCCGCATCGACGAGCACCGCTCGCAACAGCCGCGACAAGGTCTGCGGCTGCGGCGTCAGCGGGCCGGCGAAGCGCACGCACCGGGCGTCGCAGATCACGATCGTGGGGAAGGTCTCGACGTCGAAGTCGCCCACCAGGTCGGCCTCGTCCTCGATGTCGATCCAGTGCCAGCGGGGCGCGGCGCCTGTCGCCTGCACCTGCGCCGCAACCTTGTCGAAGGTCCGGCGATAGTCGTCGCAGGTCAGGCACCACGCGGCGCACAGGCACGCGACGTGAACGTCTTCCATGCCGTGCATCATCGGCCACGAGCGGTGGGCGCCTGGCGCCAGGGCCGACCGCCCGCGCGCCACGCCGCGCCGCGGCCGCGCGCTTCGCCGGCGGGGCCCGTTCGCGCGGCGTCAGAGCTCATCAGGGCATGCGGCGCTCGCTCTTCTGTGCCTCGCTCAGGCCTTCGAGCAGCGCCATGTCGGCCTGCGAGGCGCTCCAGCGCAGGTCGCGCCAAGGGCGATAGGCGAGCGAGTCGTACCAGCCGCGGAAGGCCGTCGCCGAAGGCCAACGCTGCAGCTCGATGCGCCGCGGCTGCCACTGCTGGCCCTCGATGACCTGGAAGTGTCCGCCGGCCGCGAGCACCTCGCCGCCGGCGGCGCGCAGGCCCGGCAGGTGGCCCTGCACTTGCCGCGCGAACGCCGCGTCGTCGCGCACGGCAACGTCGAGGATCACCAGCGCCGGCGGCACCGTGGCCGCCGGCGCCGACGAGGCAATGCCCTGCACCAGCACCATCTCGGTTTCGGCGGCGCGCTGGCGCAGCTGCCGCCACGGCGCGTAGGGCGAGCCCTCGTACCACTGGAAGAAGACCTGCGCGCTCGGCCACTGGTGGACGATCATGCGGCGCATCGGCCACTCGCCTTCCACCGGCTGCGGCATGGCGCCGGCGGCGAGGAAGCGGCCGCCGAAGGCACCGATCGTCGGCAGATGGCCGGCGAGGTAGTCGCCGAAGGCGCGCTCGTCGCGGATCTGCACGCGCACGATGGAGAACACCGGCTGGTCGGTCCACTCGCGCCAAGCTCCCGCCGGCAGCGCAGGCGAGCCGGGGGCGGGCGAAGTGAGCGCCGGCGCGGGCCGCGGGGGCGGCACGGCCGAAGGCGCCCCGGGCGCGGGCACCGGGAAGGCCGTTGCGGCCGGCGGCGGTGGGGGCGCAGGCACGGGCGTGGGCGCGGGCGTTGGGGCCGGCGTCGGCGGTGGCGTGGACGGACTTGCCGGCGGCTGTGCCGGCGGCTGCACGGGCGCTGGTGCCGGGCGGGGTGCGGCGCAAGCCGACACCAGCGCGGGCAAGGCGATCACGAACCGGCGGCGATGCTCGAGTGGAACCAAGGTTCTCTCCTGTCGGTGATGTGCCGGGCACGCGGGATTCTCCCGGCAAACGATGCCGCCAGCGGATGCGCGTGGCGCAGGTGCTGCTGGGTGCGGGCTGGCTTGCGTCGCCCTTGTCGGGCCCCGCGCGCCAGACCGGCCCCGTTCGTCCCGAATCCTGGCGACGCGGGCTCGCCGCGCCCGGCCCTTCGGCCGTCTCAGTGCCGGAGGGCGGAACACAATCCCGGATGTTCGCCTTCTTCGAATCCCGCATCCGCCCCACTGCTTCGACAGGACCCTCGGGCAGCGCACCGCCGCAGAGCCTCGTCGGCTTCTACTGGCACTTCGTGCGCCAGACGCGCGGCCTGTTCGGGCTGATGTTCCTCACCGGCCTGGGCGTCGCGCTGGTCGATACGCTGATCCCCATCTTCATCGGCCGGCTCGTGCGGCTGATGGAGGCCGCCGACCGCGCCGCGGCCTTCGAGCAGGCGCTGCCGGCGCTCGTGACCATGGCCGCCGTCGTGCTGGTGCTGCGCCCGCTGGCGCTGATGACCGACAGCCTGGTGCGCAACAACGCTGTCGTGCCCGGCGTCACCAGCCTCATCCGCTGGCAGAGCCACTGGCATGTGGTGCGGCAGAGCTGGCCGTTCTTCCAGAACGACTTCGCCGGCCGCATCGCCAACCGCGTGATGCAGACCAGCAACGCCGTGCGCGAGAGCGTCGTGAGCTCGATCCGCGGCGTCTGGTACATCACGGTCTACGGCTTCTCGGCACTGGTGCTGATGAGCGCCTCGGACTGGCGCCTGGCCGTGCCCACCGCGCTGTGGTTTGCCGCCTACGTGCTCGTGCTGCGCCGCTTCGTGCCGCCCATGCGCGACCTGGCCAAGGCGAGCAGCGAGCTGCGCAGCCTGGTGATGGGCCGCGTCGTCGACAGCTACACCAACATCCTCACCGTCAAGCTCTTCGCGCGCGCCCGCGACGAGGACGCCCACGTGCGCGAGGTGATCGACGAGCACACCGCGGCGATCCAGGCGCACATGCGGCTCATCACGCGCTTCATGACGACGCTGTCGGCGCTCAACGCGATGCTGCTCGTGAGCACGGCCGGCATCGGCATCACGCTGTGGAGCCGCGGCACGGTGGATGCCGGCACGGTGGCCACCGCACTGCCGCTGGCCTGGACCATCGCCAACGTCGCCGGCTGGGTGAGCTGGGAGGTGACGGGCATCTTCGAGAACATCGGCGTCGTGCAGGAGGGCATGGAGACGATCGCCGTGCCGCTGCAGCTGACCGACCGGCCCGGCGCGCGCGAGCTCGAAGTGCTGGACAGCGAGGTGCCGGGCGAGGTGCGGGGCGAGGTGCGCTTCGAGGGCGTGAGCTTCACCTACGGCCGCAAGGACGGCAAGCGCGTGCTCGACACGCTCAACCTCGTCGTCAGGCCCGGCGAGCGCGTGGGCATCGTCGGCCGCTCGGGCGCCGGCAAGAGCACGCTCGTGAACCTGCTGCTGCGCTTCTTCGAGCTGGAAGGCGGCAGCATCCGCATCGACGGCCACGACATCCGCGAGGTGACGCAGGAAAGCCTGCGCGCGGCCATCGGCATGGTCACGCAGGACACCTCGCTGCTGCACCGCTCGATCGCGGCCAACATCGGCTACGGCCGCCCGGGTGCGAGCCGCGAGCAGATCGAGGCCGCCGCCAGGCGGGCGCAGGCGCACGAGTTCATCCTCGGCCTTTCGGACTGGAAGGGCCGCAGCGGCTACGAGGCCCATGTCGGCGAGCGCGGCGTCAAGCTCTCCGGCGGGCAGCGCCAGCGCATCGCCATCGCGCGCGTGATCCTGAAGGACGCGCCGATCCTCGTGCTCGACGAGGCGACCTCGGCGCTCGACAGCGAAGTCGAGCTCGCCATCCAGGAGCAGCTGCTCGGGCTGATGGAAGGCAAGACGGTGATCGCCATCGCCCACCGCCTTTCGACCATCGCGCGCATGGACCGGCTGATCGTGCTCGATGAAGGGCGCATCGTCGAGCAGGGCACGCACGCCGAGCTGATCGCCAAGGGAGCGCAACGCGGCCACTACGCGGCGCTGTGGGCGCACCAGAGCGGCGGCTTCCTGGCCGAGGACGTGGCAGGGCCTCACGCGCCGGCCGCCACGGCAGGCAAGGGGGCAGAGGCAACACCGCAGGCGCTGCTCGACCCGGGGCCACTCGACGATATGCGGGCCGAGGAGCGCACCGAGCCGGACGTCGATGCCGAGCCGGCACCGGCGCGCAACTGAGCGGGCGAGCCCCGGCTCGAGGCCACGTCGGGCCAGCAGCGCCGGCGGTTCGAGCTCGAGCGCAAGGCCGCCGGCCTGCCGGCCCTGCCGCTTCCGATGCCACGCGAGTGAGATCGAGGCGGCCGAAGACGATGCGGCGGTGACGATGTGTGTCCCTCGCTCGCGAAAGCTCCGCCGGGCGCGGCTTGATGCAACGAAGCGACCCCTGCGCTTGCCGGCCTTGCAACTCCACACAAAGCCCACTTCGCCGACGACCTACGGTGCGTGCCCGCAAGCCACCCGGCCGCACGCCGCCAGGAAAGTCGATGAAACTCCCCAGCCTGCGCATCGCCGCGTTGTCGGCCGCCTTTGCCTTCGCGGCGTGCGGCGGCGGCAAGTCGGAGGAGGGCAACGGCAGCGGCGCCAGCCCGGCGCCGCCGCCCAGCCGCGCGCCCGCACCCGGCCCGGCGCCCGGCCCCGCGCCTGCACCGTCGCCCTCTCCGGCGCCCCCATCCGCACCGGCGCCGTCACCATCGCCGGCCCCTGCGCCCGCACCGCCCAGCCAGGAGGTCGTGCGCGGCGCCATGCTGTACCAGCGCGAATGTGCCACCTGCCATGGCTCCGACCCGGAGGTCGGCACGCAGGGCATCTACAAGGGCGTGACCCCGGCGGTCCTGCGCGCGGCGTATGGCAGGGTGCAGGTCATGAACGCCTTCGCGTCCACGCTGTCGTCGCGCGACACCGAGGACCTGGCGGCCTACATCAGCTACCGGGTGGGCCTGCCCTGAGAGCCTGTGAACGAATCATCCACACCCGCTCGCCACGCCAGAAGCCGCCGGCTCGTCGTTGCAAATGCTCGCCATATCACCGGATATGGCTGCGCTTTGCGCCTCGATCCGACGCCTTCTGGCGCGCCGCTCGGGCGCGGCTGATTCATTCACAGGCTCTGAGCTCGGGCGCTGCGCCTGAGCGCTGCGCCGATCCGTTTTGCACCTTCAGAGCAGCCCGCGCCGCGCTAGGTTGCGCATCAACGCGTTCACGCCGAACTGCCACGGCGCGATCTTGTCGCTGTGCCCGACCCAGTTCACGAGCGTGCCGAGCTTGTCGCTGGCGATCGCCACGCGGTCGCCCAGGTGGTGCGTGAAGCCGGCGCCCGGCGCGTCGCGGTCCTGGATCGGCGCGAACATGGTGCCGCAGAAGAGCACGATGCCGTCGGGGTACTGGTGATGCGGCCCCATCGCGGCCTGCACGAGCTCCAGCGGGTCGCGGCTGATCTTCGACATCGAGCTCGAGCCGTGCAGCACGAAGTCGTCATCGCCGTGCACCGTCAGCGTGATCTCGGCGCGGCGCATGTGATCGATGCCGAAGTGCGCGTCGCACAGCCGGATGAACGGGCCGATGGCGCAGGAGCCGTTGTTGTCCTTCGCCTTGCCCAGCAGCAAGGCGCTGCGGCCCTCGAAGTCGCGCAAGTTGACGTCGTTGCCGAGCGCCGCGCCGACGATCTCGCCGCGCGGCGACACCACCAGCACCACCTCGGGCTCCGGGTTGTTCCAGGTCGAGCCGGGGTGCAGGCCGACATGCACGCCGGTGCCCACCGAGGCCATCGGCGGCGCCTTGGTGAAGATCTCGGCGTCGGGCCCGATGCCCACTTCGAGATATTGCGACCAGAGCATCTGCTCGATCAGCACCGCCTTCAGCCGCATCGCCTGCGGCGAGCCGGGGCGGATGGCGGCGAAGTCCTCGCCCACTTCGGCGATCACGCGGCGCCGCACGTCCTGCGCGCGCGCCGGGTCGCCGCGCGCCTGCTCCTCGATCACGCGTTCGACCATGCTCGTCGCGAAGGTCACGCCGGCCGCCTTCACGACCTGCAGGTCGTTGGGGGCGAGCAGGTGGCGGTGCAAGGGGTCGGGGCCGTGCGTGGTGGTGGCTTCGAGCCACTCGGCGAGGGGCCCGAGCGACGGACCTTCGTGGCGACGCACGGCCTCGGCTGCATCGGGGCGGTCGAGCAGCGCCGCCATCGTGGGCGCCAGCGCGCTGATGTCGACGAGCCTGCCGTCGCGCACGCTCACGAGCGTGGGCCCGCCGTGCTCGCCGGGCAGCCAGGCGCGGCCCACGAGCAAGGCCTGCGCGGCATCGCGCGGCAGGGTGTCTTCGACGGTCAGGCTGTGTTGCATCGTCTCCACCTCTCGGTTCGCGGGCTGCTTGATCTGCGAGGCCGCAGGGACGGCGCGCCGGTGGCGAGCTTCTCCGCTTCCACGTCGGCCGAGCATACGGTCTGCGTTGGCTCGCCGCCCGGGTGATGCAAGGGGAGGTCGGACCGAGCTTCAAGGCTGCCGGCCGCCGAAGCGCTGGCTGGCCTGGCGGCGGAATTCGCTCGGCGTCAGGCCCTTCACCTCGAGGAAGCGGCGGTTGAAGTTGGCCACGTTGTTGAAGCCGACCTCGTAGCAGATGTGCGTCACCAAGCTGTCCGTCTCCATCAGCAGCTGCCCGGCGTGGTTGACGCGGATGCGGTTGACGAAATCGGTGAAGGTGTTGCCGGTGGCGCGGCGGAAGAAGCGCGAGAAGCGGCTCTCGCTCATGCCCAGCTCGGCGGCCAGCTCGGCCGCCGACAGCGGCAGCGCGTAGTCGCGCGTGATGCGGTTGACGAGCGCGTTGATCTGGTCGTTCTCGGTGTCGTCGTCCTCGCCCTGCATGCGCACGCTGGACAGCAGCCGGTAGTCGGTGCAGTGCGCGAGGTCGTCGAGGTAGGCGCAGAAGGCCGTCCAGCGCCGGAAGCCGTGCGCGCCCTTCACGGCGTGGAAGTGGGCCATGGCGCGCTCCGAGAGGCCGAAGAACTCGATGCCGTTGCGCGCGCGCTCGAGCAGCGCCATCACGTCGGCGAGTTCGGGGATCTGCTCGGCGGCGTGCGCGATCGGGTGATGCGCGAACTGGATGACGAGGTCGCGCTCGGGCACGCCGCCCGCGGGCACGTCCGTCGAGATCCAGTTGTGCGGCAGCCGCGGCCCGCACAGCACCAGGTGGCCGGGCTGGAACGGGCCGATCCAGTCGCCGACGAAGGCCTTGCCCGAGGTGGTCGTGATCAGGTGCAGCTCGTACTCGTCGTGGAAGTGCCAGCGCGCCAGCGGTGTCGGAAAGCCGTGTGCGATGCAGCGCACGACGCCGGTGTCCGCCGGGGCCTCGTAGCCGAGGGCGGGCGATCGCGAGTAGTCGTGCTCGAGCTCGGGCTGGCGCTGTCGAGGCAGGTGCAGGTCGCGCGCGGGCATGGCCGGAAGGTCCTTCGGGAGGTGTCACGTGCCGAGGGCCGGATTCTCGGTCTTCGGAGTCGCCGGCGATACCTGGGGCACCCTGGGTCGCGAGCGCCTCACGCCGCGTTCCCGGCGAACTGCGCCACGCGCACCGACGCCGAGTGCACCGCGGCGACGAGGCGTGCATCGCCGGCGAGCGGACCCCACAGCACGGGGTCGGCGCAGAACGCGGCCACCGGATCGGCGGCTTCGCAGATCGCGTGCGCGCTGTCCGGGTCCATCGCCTGGTCCTGGTAGGGGTAGGCGAGTTGCCCGCGGTGCCAGCGCTGCAGGTAGGCGAGGAACAGCGCCGGCAGCATGGCCACGCCGGCGATGGGTTGGTCCTTCGCCAGCCGCCCGCGCAGCGTCGGCGCGATGAAGCCGGGGATCTTCGAGAAGCCGTCCATCGCCACGCGCTGGTTGGTGTCGCGGATCGCGGGGTTGCCGAAGCGGGCCAGCACCACGTCGCGGTAGGCGGCCAGGTCGATCGGGCTCGGTCGCCCGGGTGCGTGCAGGCAGGGGATGACGTCGTCGACGTAGTCCAACGCGATGCGGCGGATCGACGCGTCGTGGGTGCCTTCGTGGATGAAGGTCTTGCCGGCCAGCGTGCCGGCCCAGGCAATGCCGCTGTGCGTGGCGTTGAGGATGCGGATCTTCGCTTCCTCGTACGGCGCGACCGACTCGACCATCTCGACGCCCACCGTCTCCCAGGCCGGCCGGCCGGCGATGAAGCGGTCCTCGATGACCCACTGGATGAAGCTCTCGGCCATCACCGGCGCCGCGTCGGCCCAGCCGGTGGCGGCCAGCACACGCTCGGCGACCTCGGGCGTGGGCCGCGGCGTGATGCGGTCGACCATCGCGTTCGGGCTCGTCGTGTTCGCCAGGGCCCAGCGGGCCAGGTCGGCGTCGCCGGCCGCGGCGATGAACTGCATCAGCCCGGCGCGCGAGCGCTCACCGTTGTGGCGCAGGTTGTCGCAGTTGAGCAGCGTCACGGGTCCGGCGCCGGCGGCGCGGCGCTCGCGCAGGATCGCCGTCAGTGCGCCATAGATCGTCGTGCCGGGCCGCCCTTGCCGCGCCGCCTCGACGTCGGCTGCAAGCTCGGCGAAGCCGAGGTCGAGGCGGTCGTTCGCGTCGAGGTAGTAGCCCGCTTCGGTGACGGTGAACGAGACGATGCGCGTCGCGGCATCGGCGCCGCAGGCGATCAGCCCCGTCAGGTCGGCGGTGTACGGGAGCACGCGTTCGATGGCCGTGATGCGCTCGTAGCGGTGCACGCCTTCGGGGGTCACCGTCTCCAGCGTGTAGGCACCGCCTTGCGCCGCCAGCGCGGCCATCGTCTCGGCCATGTCGTTGCGCAGGTTGCCGCCGACGATGCCCCAGGAGCGGTCGCCGGTCTCGCGCAGCCGGTGCAGGTAGACAGCCTGGTGGGCGCGATGGAACGAGCCGACGCCGATATGAAGCACGACGTTCATCGTGTCCCACTGCCCTACAGGTCGAAGTGGGTGGGCATCATGATCACGTCGCGGATGGTCATGCCGCGCGGCCGCGTCAGCATGAACATCACCACCTCGGCCACCTCGGCGGCTTCGAGCAGGCTGCCCGAGGCCTTGGCCTCCTGCAGCTTCTCGGCCGGCCAGTCGGCGAGCAGCGCGCTCGCGACGGGGCCGGGCGAGATCGAGCCGACGCGCAGCCCATGCTTGAAGACCTGGCGGCGAACCGTCTGCACGAAGCAGTTGATCGCCCACTTGGACGACGCATAGACCGGTTCCCACGGCGTGGGGTAGTGGGCGGCCAGCGAGCTCGTGACGATGATGTCGCCCGTGCGGCGCTCGATCATGTGCGGCAGGACGTCGTGCACGTTCTTCATGACGACGTTGACGTTGAGGTTCAGCATGCGGTCGATCGCCGCCGTGTCGGCATCCACCAGGTCGCCGCCGACATACGTGCCGGCGTTGGCATGC
Source organism: Burkholderiales bacterium (assembly GCA_016223165.1). Classification (GTDB taxonomy): domain Bacteria; phylum Pseudomonadota; class Gammaproteobacteria; order Burkholderiales; family Burkholderiaceae_C; genus Rubrivivax. The sequence goes on along the minus strand of JACRPO010000003.1, from coordinate 343,907 downwards.
AGGATGTCGAGTTGCCCTGCCTTCGCGAGGACTTGCGGCACCAGCGTCGCACAAGCCTTCGCGTCGAGCAGGTCGAGGAGCAGTGGCATCGCCGACTCGCCGAGCCTGCGGCAGGCCGCCGCCAGCGCGGCCTCGTCGCGGTCGACCAGCACGACGCGCGCGCCGGCGGCGAGCATGGCTTCGGCGCTGGCCAGGCCGATGCCCGAGGCCGCGCCGGTGACGGCGGCGACCTTGCCTTGCAGTTCTCTTGTCATGGTGACTTCACCGCGCCCGCGCCACCGTCTGGCCCTGGCGGTTGAAGAGGTGGAACGACGAGGGCACGATGTCCAGCCCGATCGGGTCGCCCGGGCGCAGCCTGGTGCGCGTGTTCTGCGCCGCGACGATCTGCACGCCCTTCTGCACACCCTCCGGCCCGGCACCCGCGACCTTGGCGTGGATCAGCGTATTCGAGCCGAGCGACTCGACCAGCTCGACGCTCCCGGCGAGCTGCCCGGTGCCGGCGGGGCGCACCAGCACGTTCTCGGGCCGCACGCCGACGAAGCCGTCGTGGCCGGCGCCGTTGCCGACTGCCGAGTTCACCGCCGGCAGCGCCGCGGTGTCGATGATGTTCATCTGCGGCATGCCGATGAACTGGGCGACGAACTGGTTGGCCGGCCGGTCGTACAACTCCAGCGGCGAGCCCACCTGCTCGATCTCGCCGTCGCGCAGCACGACCACGCGGTCGGCCAGCGTCATCGCCTCGACCTGGTCGTGCGTGACATAGATCGTCGTCGCGCCGAGGTCGCGGTGCAGCTTGGCGATCTCGACGCGCGTCTGGCCGCGCAGCGCCGCGTCCAGGTTGGACAGCGGCTCGTCGAACAGGAAGACCTTGGGCGCGCGCACGATGGCGCGCCCGATGGCCACGCGCTGCCGCTGGCCGCCGGAGAGCTCGCGCGGCGTGCGATCGAGGTACTTGGTCAGGTTCAGGATCTCGGCGGCGCGGCCGACCTTCTGCTGGATCACCGCCTTGTCGACGTTCGCCAGCCGCAGCGCGAACGACATGTTGTCGAACACGCTCATGTGCGGGTACAGCGCGTAGCTCTGGAAGACCATCGCCAGATCGCGCTTGGACGAAGGCAGCCGGGTGATGTCGCGGCCGTCGAGCACGAGCTTGCCGGTGTCGATCTCGGTGAGGCCGGCGATCATGCGCAGCAGCGTGCTCTTGCCGCAGCCCGATGGACCGACGAAGACGACGAACTCGCCCTTCTCGATCTTCAGGTCGACGCCCTTGATCACGCGCACTTCGCCGAAGACTTTCTCGACGCCCTGGAGTTGCAGGTAGGACATGGGTTCTCCTCGGAGAGGCTCGTTACTTGGTGCGTTACTTGACGGCGCCGAAGGTCAGCCCTTGCACGAGCTGCTTCTGGCTGAACCAGCCGACGACGACGATGGGCGCGATGGCCATCAGCGAGGCCGCCGACAACTTGGCCCAGAACAGGCCTTCGGGGCTGGAATACGAGGCGATCAGCGTCGCCAGCGTGCCCGCCTTGGCCGAGCTGAGGTTGAGCGACCAGAAGGCCTCGTTCCAGCTCAGCACCAGGCACAACAGCGCGGTGGAGGCGAGCGGCCCCATGGCCAGCGGGCGGATGACGTGGAAGAACTCGCCCCAGATCGTGGCGCCGTCCATGCGCGCCGCCTCGAGGATGTCGCCCGGGATGTCCTTGAACCCCGAGTACAGCATCCAGACCATGATCGGCAGGTTGGACAGCGTGAAGACGAGGGTCAGGCCGGTGAGTGAATCGAGCATGCCGCTCGTCTGCGCCATCACGTATACCGGCACCAGCGCGCCGACCGCCGGCATCATCTTGGTCGACAGCATCCACATCAGGATGTCGCGCGTCTTGCGCGTGCGGAAGAAGGCCATCGAGTAGGCCGCCGGCGCCGCGATGGCCAGGCCGAGCAGGGTGGAGATGACGCTCGTGATGACCGAGTTGCGCGCGAACAGCAGATAGTCGCTGCGCAGGTTGACCTCGGCGAAGCTCTCCAGCGTCGGCGTGAAGAACAGCTGCGGCGGGATCGCGATGGCCTGCTGCTCGGTCTTGAATGCGGTGAGGACGAGCCAGATCAGCGGGAAGACGATCAGCAGCGTGACGGACCACGCCGCCGCGGTGCGCAGGATGAGGGCGAAGTGCTTCATGGCGGGTTCCCGGTCTATCGAGGCGTCAATCGAGGCGTCAATCGAGGTTCTTGCCGATCATGCGGATCAGGAAGACCGCGGCGATATTGGCCAGCACCACCGCGAACAGCGCGCCGGCCGAGGCCACGCCGACGTCGAAGTTCATCAGCGCCTGCTTGAAGATGAGGAACGCGACGTTGGTGCTCGCGTTGCCGGGGCCGCCGCCGGTGGTGGTGAAGATCTCCGCGAACACGCCGATGAGGAAGATCATCTCGATCATCACTACCACGGCGATCGGCCGCGCCAGGTGCGGCAGGGTCAGGAACCAGAATTTCTGCAGTGCATTGGCGCCATCCATGCCGGCCGCCTCCATCTGGTCGCGGTCGAGCGACTGCAGCGAGGTGATGAAGATGAGGCAGGCGAACGGCAACCACTGCCACGCCACCATCAGGATCACCGAGAACAGCGGGTGGTCGCTCAGCCAGTCGACCGGCGTCATGCCGAAGAAGACGGCCACCTGCGCGAGCACGCCGTAGACCGGGTTCATCATCATGTGCTTCCACAGCAGCGCGTTGGCCGTGGGCATGACGAAGAAGGGCGAGATCAGCAGCACGCGCACGATGCCGCGGCCGGGGAAGGCCTCGTTGACCAGCAGCGCCAGCGCGATGCCCAGCACGACGGTGATGGCGATCACCCAGCCGAGCAGCAGCAGCGTGTTGCCGACCGAGGCGGCGAAGTCGGGGTCAGTGAAGAAGAACTCGTAGTTGGCGAGACCGATGAAGTCCTTCTCGCCCGGCTGCATCAGGTTGTAGCGCACGAGCGAGAAATAGATCGACATCACCAGCGGCACGATCATCCACAGGAAGAGCGTGACCACGGCCGGCGCCATCAAGGCGCGTGGCATGAGTCTTTTCATGGCGTTGACCCCTGCAGCGGGCTTGGGCTGGGTGAGCGCGCGGCCGCAGGCCGGTGCGCGAGAGGGCCTTCAGGCGGCGCCGCGAGCGTCCCTAGCGGCCCGAGGTGGCGTCGAGAAGCGCAGCCGTACTCCGGTACGGCGAGCATCACAGGCGCCAGATCGGGTCGCGAGCAGCCGGATGAATGCCCTCTACTTGTAGTAGCCGGCCTTGCGCATCTCGCGGTCGGCGGCGGTCTGCGAAGCCTTGAGCGCCGCGTCGACCGTGGCCTTGCCGGCCAGCACCGCGCTCATCTGCTGGCCCACCGCGATGCCGATGGCCTGGAACTCGGGGATGGCCGCGAACTGCACGCCCACGTACGGGCTCTTGAGCAGCGTGCTGTCGTTCGGGTTGGCGCTGTCGATCGCCTTCTTCTCGGCTTCGGCGAACTTGGCCGCCTTCAGGAATTCGGCATTGGCGTAGGTCGACTTGCGCGTGCCGGTGGGCACCGCGGCCCAGCCCTTCTCCTTGCCGACCAGGCCGATGTAGTCCTTGGAGGTCGCCCAGGTGATGAACTTCTGCGCCGCCTCGGCATTCTTGGTGCCGGCGGGGACCGCCAGTGCCCACGCCCACAGCCAGTTCGCACCCTTGGTCGTGGCGCTGTACGGGCCCTGCGCGAAGGCCACCTTGTCGGCGACCTTGCTCTGCTTCGGGTCGGTGATGAACGAAGCGGCGATCGTCGCGTCGATCCACATGCCGCACTTGCCCTCGTTGAAGAGGGCGAGGATCTCGTTGAAGCTGTTCGCGCTCGAGCCCGGCGGGCCGTACTTGGTGAGCAGGTCGACGTAGAAGGTGACCGCGTCCTTCCAGGGCTTGCTCTCGAGCTGCGGCTTCCACGACATGTCGAACCACTGCGCGCCGAAGCTGTTGGCCATCGTCGACAGGAAGGCCATGTTGTCACCCCAGCCCGGCTTGCCGCGCAGGCAGATGCCGTACACGCCGGCCTTGGGGTCGTGCATCTTGGCCGCGGCGTCGCGCACCTCGGTCCAGGTCGGGCGCTCGCCGAACTTGATGCCGGCCTTGTCGGCCAGGTCCTTGCGGTACATCAGCATCGAGCTCTCGCCGTAGAAGGGCGCGGCGAAGAGCTTGCCGTCCACCGAGAGGCCGCTGCGCATGGCCGGCAGCAGGTCGTCGACGTCGTAGGCGGCGGTCGGCTTGAGCTCCATGAGCCAGCCCTTCTTGCCCCAGATCGGCGTCTCGTACATGCCGATCGTCATGACGTCGAACTGGCCGCCCTTGGTGGCGATGTCGGTGGTGACGCGCTGGCGCAGCACACCTTCCTCGAGCGTCACCCACTTGACCTTGATGTCGGGGTTGGCGCGCTCGAAATGCGGCGTCAGCTTCTGCATCTCGATCATGTGGCCGTTGTTGACGGTGGCGATGACGATCTCGGTCGCGGCGAAGGCGCCACCGGCCAGTGCCATCGACAGGGACAAGGACAGGGGCAGCAGGGACAACCGGGTCTTCAGTTTCATGTGATGTCTCCGTGGGACGTTTGCGTGACCGATTCGTCAGGCGCCGCGGTGAGGGCGACGGCGGGCCAACGATAGGAATCACAACCTCGTCCCACGCATACGGCGTCGGCAGCAGTCGATACGGATTTGCACGCGTTGCCTAGGGAATTCCCGCGAGCGGTGGAAATCCGTACCAGGGCCGATCCTCGGCGGGCACCATGCCCGCCTCACGCACGCTCGGATCAGAGTGCGAGCTTGGTGAACTCGCCATGCACGTGGCCGAGCCACAGCTTCAGGCGTTGGCGCTCCATGAGCCCGAGCGCCGGCCCGCCGTCGCGGACATTGCCGTTGCGCGCCAGCCAGAAGCTCGAGTTGGTGGCGTCGATCTTCTGCGCCACGGCGTCGTGCAGCCGCCGGATGTCGATGACGCGCGCGCCCAGGCCCTGCGCCCGCTGCAACTGGCCCGAGCGCTCGAGCTGGCCGAAGTCGTCGCCGCGCAACTGGTTGCGCACGAGCACGTAATGCAGGCGCTGGCCGAAGCGGTCGAGCAGGCGCTGCAGCAGTTCGACCGAGTCCTTGCCCGCGTCCATGACGTGCCAGTAGTGGAGGGCCACGCCCGACACGTCGGCCACGTCGAGCACGCCGGACTCTTCCATCCACTTCACCAGCGGTTCGTGCGTCTGCGCCGCCAGGTCCACCAGCACTCGGCGGGCCGGCTGCTCGATGGCCGCCTCGATGAGGGCGTCGAGCGCCTCGTAGCGGTCGACCAGCACCGGCGACGCATAGCCCGTGTAGAAGCGCATCAGCGAGCCGTGCGAGCGGTCGGTGTCGAAGCCGAGGAAGGGGATGTTCTCGTCGATGAAGTGCTGCGCGAGCAGGCGCGACACCAGCGATTTGCCGACCCCGCCCTTCTCGCCGCCGATCAGGTGCACCTTGGCGGTGGTGGAGGCTTCGAGCGTGGGGATCGTCGACATGGGCGGCAGACTCCTGGAGGCGCGGCAGCGATGGGCCGGGCAGCGCGGCGCGTCGCGAACGGGATGGGCAGAACGGGATGACCCGATTCTGCAACGCCGGCACGCGCTCGGCGTCAGGTCCACCAGGCCGCCACCTGCATGGCGCAGACGACGAGCAGCATGACGGCGAGTGCCACGAGCGCACGATTCGCTGTGGTGGCGGGCGCCGGCCGTCCTGCACGACGGGCGGGCGTCATGGCGACAGCGGCTGCCGAGCCTCGATCAGCATCGCCGCTGCGACGTGGCTCTAGTTGCCGCCGACGCGCACGACGCTGATGAGCCCGTCGCGAAACTCGATCTGGTGTTCGCCGGCGCGCCGCTCGCCCTGGGCAAGCGCCCATCGATGCCAAGCCGGGCGGCGTCCGCGCGAAGCGGACCCGGAGGAGGAGCAGCCTTGCCGAGGCTCCGGCTGGATGACGGCTAGTTGCCGGGCGCTGCGCCGGCCACCGCCTCGGCCAGCGCCTCGGCCCGCGCCAGACGCGGGCTCGTCGGCGCCTGCTCGCGGCGTAGCCAGTCGAGGGTCGGCGCGAGCAGAGCGGCGCGGCGGCCATCGGCCACGGGCAGCGCGGCGCACAGTTCCAGCGCCAGCTCGGCCTGCGGCAACCGCGGCCACGCCGAGGGCACGGCCAGCAGCCGCTCGGTCCACTCATCGGCCAGGCGCGTGATGTCGGCATGGCGATGCAGCGCCGCCGCCACGCGCGCCGCCGCGAGCGCCGATTGCACGCGCGCCGCCGGCAGGTGCCGGCGCGGGTCGAGTTGCTGCACCGCTTCGAACTGCCGATCGGCCTCGTGCGCATCGCCGCGCCGCGCCGCGCGCACGGCGGCGCGTCGCGGGGTCGGCACGACGAGTGCCGGCGGCAGGGCCGGCCCGGCCGGGCCTGACGAAGTGGCCGGGGCGAGCAGCACGGCCATCTCGGCATCGGCGGCGGCGGCATCGCCGCGCGCGTCCAGCGCTTCCATGCGCACCAGGCGCAGGAAGCGGCACAACGGCATCTCCCAGTGCGTCGTGCGCGCCAGCCCGGCTTCGACGTGCGCGAGGGCCTCGGCCATGTCGCCGCGAGCCCAGGCCAGCTGGGCCCGGCGCCAGTCGGTCTCCAGCAGGTAGGCCAGGTGTCGGCCGGTCTCGTCGCCGGCGAGCCTCAGCGACACGGCCCGCTCGAGCGCAGCGCCGGCCTCGCGCAGCGCACCGGTGGCGAGGTGCAGGCGCGCTTGCCCGTAGTACGCCGCCGCGAGGTTCTCCGAGGCCACGCGCGGATGCAGCGCGGCGATGCGCACCGCCTGCGCGAAGGCGTGGCCGGCGCGCGCCGGGTCGAACTCTTCGATGCACACCTCGCCGAGGTCGCGCCAGGCCTTGCCGCAGCTCGGGTGTTCGGCACCGAGGCGGGCCTCCAGCAGGGTGCGGCCGTGCTCGATCGCCGCCGCGGCCTCGCTCAGGCGGCCCAACTGGGCCCGCGCGCGGCCCAGCGCCAGCAGCGCGCGCGCCTCGGTGTCGGTGCCGCTCGCCGGCAGGCGCGCCATGAGCGCGAGCAGCGTTTCGCCGGCGGCGACGGCACGCGCCGGGTCGCGGCTCCAGAACATGTCGGCCTCCAGCGCCAGCGTGCGGGCCAGCATGGCGTCCTCGCGGCCGCTGCGGCGCAGCGAGCGCAACGCCTCGCCGAGCAGGGTTTCGGCGCGCTCCTGGGCCTCATCTTCGTGCAGGTCCCAGGCCAGCGCCAGGCGCGCGCTCTGCGTCAGCTCGTGCTCGGGCCCGAAGGCGGCAAGCGCCGCCTCGAGCGCGCGCTCCTGCAGCGACGCGGCCACGCCGTACTGGTCGAGGTTGTTGTACAGCGTGCCGAACATCTGCAGCAGTTGCGCGTGCGCCTGCGGATACTCTTCGCGCAGGCCCTCGACACGCGCCACGCCGCGTTCGAGCAGCTCGCGTGCGGTGATCCTCAGCGCCGCCTCGGGGTCGGGCTGGTCGGTGGCATTGGCGCGGAAGACGTCGAACATGAATTCGCCGATGGCGCCGGCACGTGCCGCGTCGCGCCGGGCCTGCTCGGCGGCGGCGCGCTCGGCGGCAGCGGCCGTCTCGGCGCGCGCGCCGGCTTCCTGCGCCGCACGCGTCGCCGCCTCGGCCGCCGCGCGCCCGCGCTGCGCCTCGCGCGCCTGCCACAACGCGGCGGCGAGGCCGAGGGCGAGCACGGCGATCACGAGCGTCGTGGCGCCCACACCAATGGCCAGCGCGAACGCCGCGGCCACGGCCGCCGCTACCCCGGCGGCCGCGCGGTGCCGGCGCAGGAGGCGCGCCGTCAGATAGGCCACGCTGTCGGGCCGCGCCTGCACCGGCCGATGTTCGAGCACCGCGCGCAGGTCGTCGGCCCAGGCGGCGACGCTCGCATAGCGCTCGGCCGGCGCCTTCTTCAGGCCGCGGTTGAGCACGGCGTCGAGGTCGCCGCGCAGCGCGCGAGCTCGGGCGCGGTCAGGCGCGACACGGCTGGCCGGCGGCGGGTCGAGATGCAGGGCGGCCTCCTCGAGCGCAGCGGCGCTGCGCCGCCCCACGCGGTAGGGCGGCACGCCGGCCAGCAGCTCGTAGGCGACGACGCTGAGGCTGTAGATGTCGCTCGCGGTGCCGACTGGCTCGCCGCGGATCTGCTCCGGGCTCGCGTAGTCAGGCGTCAGCGCGCGGCCGGCACGCTGCGTGAGACGCGTCTCGGCGGCCAGGCCCTGCTGCAGCAGCTTGGCGATGCCGAAGTCGAGCAGGCGCACGCGACCGTCGGCGGTGACGAGGATGTTCGAGGGCTTCAGGTCGCGGTGCACCACCTGGCGCTCGTGCGCGTAATGCACCGCCTGCGCCACCTGCAGCAGCAGGCCGAGCACGGCCGGCAGGTCCAGGCGTTCGTGGCGCACATGCTCGTCGATCGGCCGGCCCTCGACATGTTCGAGCGCCAGCCAGGGCCGGCCGAGCGCATCGACACCGGCGTCGTACAGGCGCGCGATGGGCGGGTGCTCGAGCGTGGCCAGGATGTCGCGCTCGCGCGCCAAGCGCTCGGCGAGCGCGCTGCTCCAGGAGGCGCGCGGCAGCTTCAGCGCCACCTGGCGCTTGAGCTGGCCGTCGGTGCGCTCGGCCAGCCACACCGCGCCCATGCCGCCCTGGCCGAGTTCGCGCAGCAATCGCCAAGGCCCGATGACGTCGCCGGCCCTGGGCGTGCCGGCCGTCGAATCGTCTTCGATGCTGGCCAGCGCCGCCGGCGACAAGCGCGGCAGCGTGCCCAGGAAGTTGGCCGATTCGACCTGCGCCTGCTGCGCCAGCAAGCGGGCCAGCGCCTCCCTGGCCGGCGTGGCGGGCAGCGAAGCGAGCCAGCCGCCGCGCTCGCCTTCGGCGATGTCGAGCGCGTCGTCGAGCAGGCGGCTCAGTTCGGGCCAGTGATCGGTGCCCGGGGACGACAAGCGGCTCGCGGTGACCGGTTCGTTCATGGCTCGTTCATGGCTCGTTCATGGTCATCCGATCACCGCCCGTCCGATGGTAGTCACAGGTGGCCGCGGTCATGGCGCCACCGGGACGCCTCGGCCTTCAAGGTCGATAGGCCGCGATCAGCGCCGCGGTGGCACCGCAGGCGAGCGCGTTGGCGAGGTTGACGAGCACGGCGCGGTCCGCGCGCTGCCCGTTCTGCTCGTACAGCCAGGCCGCCATCGTGGCGTTGGCGCCGAGCCACGCGCCCCAGGTCCACAGCGAATGCTGCGACGAGTTGGCGCTGGCGTGGATGGCCCACATCGTCGGCAGGTACGACGCCACGCGCACGGCGTTGAAGAGCGCGAAGCTCCAGGTGAGCAGGCGCAGGTAGCCGCGCCGCCAGGGCCGCGACGATTGGCCCGGTGGCGTGGCCGTACCCGAAGGCGGCGTGCGGCACACAGCGGCGCGCGGGAGCGGTGGATCGGGCCGGCGCAGGATGGGCGCGTCCGAAGGCGGACGACGGGTCGGCAACGAAGCGGGCGAACAGGGCACACGGATGTCCAAGCGGTTTCTCCTGGCGGCGGGTGCAGGCCCGCTCGCAGGCCCACTCGCAGGAGATACGACGCCTGCCTGCCGAAGCGGACAGCGGCCGTGCCGCGCACGCCCGCATGTGGTGGCACCAGGCGGTATCGGCGCTTCAGCGCCGTCAACGGCATCAACCGCATCAGCGCATCAGCGCATCAGCGCTTCAGCGCTTCAGCGGCATGAGAGGCGTCAGCGGAGTCAGCGCTTGAGCTCGCCGGCCAGCAGCAGCCGCGCCTTCTCCCAGTCGCGCCGCACGGTGCGCTCGGTGAGGCCGAGCGCCTCGGCGATCTCGGTCTCCTTCATGCCGCCGAAGTAGCGCATCTCGACGACACGCGCGAGGCGTTCGTCCATCGCCGCCAGGCGCTCGAGCGCGGCATGCACGTCGAGGATCTCCTCCTCGCCGGCGGCGACGCTCTCGGCCACGCCGGTGTCGAGCGTCACGTGCGCGGCGTCGCCGCCGCGGCGCTGGCTGCGACTGGCGCGGGCCGCGTCGACGATGATCGAGCGCATCACGTGCGCGGCGTAGGCGAGGAAGTGCGTGCGGTCGCCCGGCGTCAGGGTCGCGCCGCCTGCTCGAACTTGAGGTAGGCCTCGTGCACCAGCGCCGAGGTGTCGAGCATCGTGCCGCGCACGTGCGGCGCCAGGCGGGCGCGCGCGATGCGGCGCAGGTCCGGGTAAGCGCCTGGAAGAGTGCGTCGAACGCCTGCCGGTCGCCCTCGCGGGCGCGCACCAGGAGTTGCGTGATGTCGCCCATCGAGCTCCTCTCCGCCCGCTCTTCGGGAGCGGTGCGGCTCGATGGTAGCGACAAGCCGATGGCGGCATCGGCAGCCCGGCCGGCGCCCGGCTGCGCCCCGCGCCGCGGCCCCGGCTTGGAAGGCGCACTCGGCGCCCCCGGGGCCGTCTCGCAGATTCAGATCACGACGAAGACATTGGCCCAGCCCTGCTCGTGCGTCAGCCGCTCGGCCAGGCGCGCCGCGAGCGCGGGCTGGCGCGAGCGCACGAAGATGCCGAGCAGCTCCCTGCCGCCGGCGAAGGTGTGCACGGCATCTGCGTACTGCAGGCCGCTCTCGACCGCCGCCTCGTCGTCGGCGTCGATGACGAGCGTGTAGGGGCCGGCGATCAGCTCCTCGGCCGCGAGCTGCGCCCGCGTGGCGTAGCGCTGGCTCGACCACTTCGCGGCCGTGTAGGCCGGGCGGTCTTCGGGCAGCGTGCCTTTGGCCCGGCCTTCCGCGCCCCACAGTGACTCGGGCAGCGCGGTCGTCGGGACCTCGGCGCTCTCGGCGGGAACGGGCTGCTGTTGCGCCACCGGCACCTCGGGGTCGCTGCCGCCGCAGGCGATGATCAGTACGGCGCACGCGAGCGCGAGCAGGGTGGTGCTCGCCCAGGGCAGGTGGCGGTGCCGCAGCGTGCGGCCGGCGCCGCGCGGCTGCGCGCGCGAGGCGGATGTGCAGTCGGCGTGGACATGATGGGCGGGCCTGGCATGAGTGCATGCGTCGGTCATGGCGAAGCTCCTGTGGCGGGTGATCGGGTCGCTCGGCAGGGCGCTTTTGCGGCGTCCTCGCTCTCGATACGACAGCACCCGGGCGCACCGGACATGGCGGCGACACCCCCATCGGCGGCGCGCGGCTCCGGGAGGCGGAAGGCGCAAGGCCGGGCCGTCCGGGCGGGCCGTCGGCCCCAGGACGCTTCTGCCGCCCGGAGTCCTAGGCCGGCACGACGTCGAACGCGATCGTCAGCCGCTCGGCTTCGTCGTCGAAGGGCACGGTGCCGTGCCACAGGTACGACGGAAACAGCACGAGCCGCCCGACGCGCGGGGCCACCTGCAGCGTCGGCGCGAGGCCGAGCTCGCGGTCGGGCTGGCCAAAGCGGATCCAGCCGGCCTGGCCCGGGGCGTCGTGCCCCACCGAGGGCGGCAGGCTCACGTAGTAGGCCGAGCTCAGCCAGCCATGCGGGTGCACGTGGTCGGTGTGGAAGCCGCCGCGCGCGAGGCGCGAAGACCAGCTGTCGCTGAAGCGCCAGGCCGCGGCCTGCGGGCCTGCCTGAGCGGGCCGGCGGCCGAGCAGCGGATGCGCCGCCTCACCGGCGGGCAGCGCGGCGATCGTCTTCGTCACCGCCTCGGCGATGCGCGCCTTCAGCGCCTGCACGAGCGGCGCCTGCTGCTCGAAGAGGTTGCCGAGCGTCTGCGTGCCGCGGCGCAGCGTCTGGTCGACCGGCTCGCGGCGGTCGTGGTGCAGCGCGCGCAGCTCTTCGGCGAGGGCGGCGTTGAAGGCGGCCATGTCGGCAAAGCCGGCGGGCGCCTCGAGGTCGTGCACGGCGACGAAGCGCTGCACGTCGTTGAGCCAGGTGTCCCGCGCGTCGCCGAGCAGGCGCCAGGCGAGGCCGCGCTGCGCCCACGCGTGTTGGTCCAGCGGTGCCAGGGTGCAGGCATGCTCGGCGGCGGTCAGCGCCTCGCGCGCCCGGCCGGCCGCGAGCAGCGCGGCGGCGTGGTGCGCGTGCAGGTCGCCATCGGCCGGCGCGAGCGCGAGCGCGCGCTCGTGCGCGGCGAGTGCCTCGGCGTGCCGCCCCTGGCGGCTGAGCACGCGCCCGAGGCCGTCGTGAAAGCCGGCGGCACCCGGCTCGCGCCGCAGTGCCTCGGCAAAGGCGGCGCCGGCCTCGGCATGCCGCTCGGCGCGCGCCAGCAGGTGGCCGCGCAGGCCGGGGCCGAGCGGCGAAGCGGGGTCGGCGGCCTCGAGGGCGCGCAGTTCTTCGTCGAAGTCGTCGTCGCCCAGGCGCCAGCGCAGGCGCGCGAGGTCGTACAGGGCGAGCGTGTGCCGCGCATCGACGGCGAGCGCGCGGCGATAGGCGGCTCGCGCCTCGTCGCCACGGCCCAGCGCCTGCAGGGCGTTGGCGTGGTTGTAGTGCATGTCGGCACGGGCCGCGCCGGTGGCCTCGGCGCCGCGCTCGGTGAGTGCCTGCGCGAACGGAAGCGCGGATGGAAGCGCAGGTGGAGAAGCAGGTGGCGATGCAGGTGGCGATGCAGGTGGCGATGCAGGTGGAGATGCAGGTAGAGGTGCGGGTGGAAACTCGAGCGCGAGCGCCTGCTCGTGCGCGGCCACCGCCTCGGCATGGCGGGCCAGGCGGTGCAGCAGCACGCCGCGGTTGTGGTGCAACGCGGGCTTGCGCGGTGCGATCTCGAGCGCCGCGTCGAGCGCGGCCAGCGCCTCGGCGAGGTGGCCAGCGTTCTCCTGCAGGCGCGCGGCCAGTTGCAGCATGGCGGCGCGCGGGCCGCCGGGCAGCGCGAGCGCGGCCTGCAGCGCCGTGGCCGCCTCGCTGCCGCGGCCGGCGCGGTGCAGCACGCGCGCCAGGTTGTAGTGCGCTTCGGTGTAGCGCGGCTCGAGCGTGATGGCACGCGTGAGCGCGGCGAGCGCCGCCTCTTCGCGCCCCGTGCGCGCGAGCAGGTTGCCGAGGTTGTTCCACACCGCCGGCTGTGCCTCGTGGGCGGCGAGCGAGCGGCGCCAGGCCGATTCGGCCACCGCTTCGTCGCCGCGTGCGCGTGCGAGCTCGCCCAGCCAGCGCAGCGCCTCGGGCTGGCCGGGCACGAGGGCCAGCGCGGCTTCGACGTTGTGCGTGGCGGCGGCGATGTCGCCCCGCTGGCGCGCGGCCGCGCCCTCGCGCATGCGTTCGGCGAAGAGGGCGGCGGTGTGGCGGTCGACCATGGCGGCGCGGATTGTCGTCTCGCGGCCGGGGCCGATCCGCGTCTTCGCCGGCGCCATCGATCGGCGTCCTCGATCTGCAGCGGCCGCACGCGGCGCGGCGGCACAATGGCTCAGCCGGACTGCGCCGGACTCGATCGTCGAGCCGACGATCGGCCGCCGGATCATCACCCGCGACATCACACGCGATATCACCCGCGAGACCCCGCCGTGACCGCCTCCTCCACCGCCGCCATCACGTTGCGCCGTGCCGTGCCCGAAGATGCCGTGGCCATCGTGCGCGTGAACAGCGAGCCCGATGTGCTCGCCAACCTGCTGCAGGTGCCCTTCGCCAGCGTGGAGGCGACGCGCGCGCGCCTCGTGGAGCAGCAGCAGGCCGGCCGCACCGACCTGCAGCTGGTGGCCGAGCTGGGCGGCGAGGTCGTCGCGTGCGCCGGCCTGCACCCGGCCGGCGTGCACCTGCGGCGACGGCACGCCATGGGCCTGGGCATCGGCGTGGCGCGCGCCGCGCAGCGGCGCGGCGTCGGCAAGGCGCTGATGGCCGCGCTGTGCGAGTGGGCCGACCGCTGGGGCCACGTCACGCGCGTCGAGCTGAGCGTCTTCACCGACAACGAGCGTGCCATCGCGCTGTACAGGCAGTTCGACTTCCGCCTGGAAGGCACGCACCGTGCGTTCGCGTTGCGCGACGGCGCCTATGCCGACGTGTTCACGATGGCGCGGCTGCATCCGAACCCGCCGCAAGTCGCGTGGCCCGACCCGAAGGCGGCGCCGTGAGCGTGCCGTGACGATGGGCCACGCGGCTTCGGGCCGTTGCGCGCCTGGCGCGATGCACGCGATGCACGCCCTGCGGGCGCTTCGGGCGCTGCGCGCGCTGCGGGCGTTGCCGGTTCTGCGGTCGATGCCGGCGATGCGCGCGAAGCACGCCGGGTCTTTGCTGGCCGTCGCCCTGCTGTCGACGGTGGGGCTGGCCACGCCGGCGGCCGCTGCGGCTCCGGTGGTGTTGTCGGTGCCGAGCCTCGATGCGTCGCCCGGCGGCGCGCCGGTATCGCTGCCCGCCACCTGGTTCGCGGCCGAGCCCCCGGCCGGCGCGAAGCCGGCGCCGGCGCTGCTGCTCCTGCACGGCTGCGGCGGGCTCTTCGAGCGCCCGCGTGCCGAACGGCAGCTCGGGCCGCGCTACACCGAGCTCGCCGCGGCACTCAATGCGCTCGGCATCCATGTGCTCGTCACCGATTCGCTGACGCCGCGCGGCGAGCGCGAGCTGTGCACGCAGCGCACCGGCGAACGCAAGGTGACGCAGCTGCAGCGCCGCCGCGACGCGCTCGGGGCGCTCGCCTGGCTGGCGCGGCAGCCGGGCGTGGACGCGGCGCGGCTCGGGCTGCTCGGCTGGTCCAACGGCGGCAGCACCGTGCTCGCGGCCACCAACCTCGTGCATCCCGAGGTCAGGCGCGCGGCCGTGCGTCCGAGCCTCGCCGTCGCCTTCTACCCCGGCTGCGAAGCGGAGCTGCGGCGCGGCTATCGGCCGAGTGCGCCGTTGCTGATGCTGCTGGGCGAAGCCGACGACTGGACGCCCGCCGCGCCCTGCAAGGTGCTGGCTGCCAGGGCCGCGGCGTCCGTGCCCGCGCCGCAATGGGAAGCCTACGAAGGCGCGCACCACGGCTTCGACGGCACGGCGCCGCTGCGCCTGCGGCGCGACGTGCCGAACGGCGCCAACCCGGGCCAGGGCGTGCATGTCGGCGCCCACCCCGAGGCGCGTGCCGCGGCGCGTGCGCGGCTCGAGCGATTCCTGCGCGAAACCTGGGGTCTGCCCGCCAGACCGACGACATGACCGACGAAACGACCGCCGAGCCGACCGAACAGCAGCCCGGGAGCGAGGCCGGCCACGGAGCCGACGACAAGACCGACGACAGGGCCGTCGACAAGGGCGACACGGCCGCCGCAGGCGCCCCGCCGCCGGGCACGCCGCCCGACGGCTTCGAGGAACTGGCCGCCTTGTGCGAGCGCCTGGTCGGCTTCGACGACACGCTGCACGTGCACCATGTCGACGGCTGGCTCACGGCGATGGCCGCCGGCCCCGTGCGCCCGCCCACCGAGCAGTGGCTCGAGCTCCTCTTCGGCGACACCTTCGAGCGCACCTTCGCCGACCCGGCCGACCGCACGCAGGCCCTGGAAGTGCTGCAACGGCGGCTGCGCCTGCTGCACGGCGCGCTCGACGCCGAGGCGCTGCAGGGCCGCCCCGACGACCTGCGACTGGACCCCTTCTTCGACGACTGGAGCGACGAGGACCGCCACCGCCTCGTCGAAGAGGGCCATGCCAGCGCCGAGGAGGCCGCCGCGCTGCAGCCCGGCGCCCTGTGGGCCGATGGCGTGCTCGATGGCCTCGACGACCTCGCCGACCTCTGGCAGCTGCCGCAGGACGACGACTCGTTCAGCGAGACCTTCGCCGGCATCGTCGACCAGGTGAGTGCGCTGTCGGTGGGCCCGGCCGACGAGGGCTGGAAGCAGTTCCTCGAGCGCTACCACGGCGGCCGTGCGCCCGAGCGCGACGACCTGCTGACGAACGCCTGCTTCGCGGTGCAGGACCTGCGGCTGCTGCTGCTGGACCATGGCCCCAAGCCCGAGACGCGCCGCGTCGCACCGCAGCCCGGCCGCAACGACCCCTGCCCCTGCGGCAGCGGCAAGAAGTACAAGCGGTGCCACGGGGCCGGGACATGAGCTCGTGCGCGCGCCAAGGATTTGATGGGCCCACGCGCGGGCATGGGCGCCAAAGCCGCAACGCGCGGCACGAGGGCGAGCGATGACGGTGGTCGTGGCCGGCTCGCTGAACCTCGACCTCGTGGGGCGCGCGCCGCGCATCCCCGGGCCGGGCGAGACGGTGATGGGCCAGACGCTGGCGCGCTTTCATGGCGGCAAGGGCGGCAACCAGGCCGTGGCGGCGGCGCGCCTCGGCGCGGCGGTGCGCTTCTTCGGGGCCGTCGGCCGCGACGCCGCGGGCGACGAACTGCTCGCCGGCCTGGCCGCCGAGCACATCGACGTGGCCGGTGTCGCGCGTGTCGACACCGCCAGCGGCTGCGCCCTCATCACCGTGAGCGAGGCCGGCGAGAACGCCATCACCGTGCTGCCCGGCGCCAACCGCGAGGCGCCGCTGCCGACCGAAGGCGCGCTGCGCGGCGCGCGCTGCGTGGTGCTGCAGATGGAGGTTCCGCCCGCCGCCAACCAGGCCTGGGCCGCGGCTGCACGCGCGGCGGGTGTGCCCGTGATGCTGAATGCGGCGCCGGCCGGTGCCGACGCGGTGGCGCTGCTGCCGTGGACCGACCTGCTGCTCGTCAACGAGGGCGAGCTGGCGCAGCTGTGCGCGCAGACCGGGCATGCCGAGGCGGCCCTCGGCCCGGCGACGGTGGTGACGACGCTCGGCGAGCGCGGCTGCCGCGTGTGGCATCGCGGCCGCGAGGTGGCCGTGCCCGGCCGCCCGGTGGACGTGGTGGACACCACCGGCGCGGGCGACACCTTCGCTGGCGCGCTGGCCGCGGCGCTGGCCGCCGGCAAGGCGCTGATTCCGGCCGTGACCGAGGCCAACGTGGCCGCCGCGCTGTCGTGCCGCCGCCCCGGCGCGCGCGGCGGCATGCCCTCGCGCGCCGAGCTCGATGCAGCGCTGGCCGAGGCCTGAGGCCAGAGGTCTCGGGCGGCATCGAACCAACATCGAGCGAACATTGAACCACAGCGAACAGGAGCGATGGAAAACATGTCGAAGACCCGATGCTTTGCCGCGGCGCTGGCCGCCTTCGCGATAGGTGCGATGGGCGTCGCGCCGGCGGTGGCACAGAAGCGCACGCTCGTGCTCTCGACCTACGGCCTCAACAACGACCTCTTCAAGCGCATCGTCTACGAGCCGTTCGGCAAGCTGTGCAACTGCGAGGTCGTGCTCGAGACCGGCAACGCCGCCGACCGCCTGGCCAAGCTCGACGCGCGCAAGGCGAACCCGAACGTCGACGTGCTGCAGATCACCGACTTCCTCGCGCTCGACGCCTCGGCCAAGGGGCTGCTGCAGCCCATCGACCACAAGAAGCTGAAGAACCTCGACCAGATCTACGACTTCGGCCGCGACCCGCTGCGCAACCGCGAGGCGATCGCCTACACGGTGTATTCGGTCGGTCTCGTCGTGCGCACCGACAAGGCGAGCGGCGCCGTCAAGAGCTGGAAGGACCTCTGGAAGCCGGAGCTGAAAGGGCGCGTCCTGCTGGCCAACATCACCGGCAACCAGGGCCTGGCGCAGCTGTTCATGGTCGACCGCGTCTGGAACGGCTTCGGCGGCGACATGAGCACCGGCTTCGCCAGGCTCGGCGAGCTCAAGCCCGGCGTCGTCACCTACTACACGCAGACGGCACAGATGACGGCGCTCTTCGCGCAGGACGAGGCCTGGGTGGCGCCGGTGGGCCGCTTCGGCTGGCTGAACCTGAAGAAGACCGGCAAGCCGCTCGCATGGGTCGTGCCCACGGAGGGGCAGATCGGCATGATGAACACGATCAGCATCGTCAAGGGCAGCAGGAACGCCGACCTCGCGCACCAGCTCATCGACTTCTGGTTGAGCCGCGAGGTGCAGGAGGCGCTCGCCAACGAGCTTGCCGACTCGCCGGTGAACCGCAGCGTGAAGATCAAGCCAGAGGCCGCCGAGGCGCTCACCTGGGGCAAGGCACAGATCGACTCGCTCGTCTTCATGAAGCCCGAGATGGTCGTGCGCGAGCGCGCCGGCTGGGTGACGATGTGGAACCGGATGATCGCGGCGAAGTGAGCTGATCCGTCGGCGAGGGCATCTGTGCCTGCAGATGGGCCTGCAGCCGCGCATGCAGCGCGCGCAGCTCGCGGTTGACCGGGTTGTGCTCCATGAAGCTCGCCCGGTACGTCTGCGGCACCTGCTCGCGTGCCGTGGCCTCGATCCATGCGATGGCGCGCGCGCTCAGCGCCGCCGCCTGCGTGACATCGCCGGTGGCGACCATCGCCTGCGCCGCCTGCAGCCAGGGGGCCATCGGGTATTGGCGCACGACGCCGGCACGCTCGGCCAGGCGCGTCATCGCGAGCACGTGCGCGCGCGCGCGCCCGGCCTCGCCGGCCAGCGCCGCCGCGCGTGCCGCCTGGGCGTGCGCGGCCAGCGCCGTGCCTTCGTGGCCGAGTTCGTTGGCGGCGGCGAGGATGTGCTCGCACTCGGCCAGCGCCTGCGGCGGCGGGCGCAGCGCGGCCGCCTCCAGCGCCACTGCATGGGCGATGTCGGGCAGGTGGGCCTGCGTGGCCAGCGCGCCGGCGTCGGCCAGTGCATCGCCTGTCGCATCGCCTGTCGCATCACCGGTCGCATCACGTGTCGCATCACGTGTCGGATCACCCGTCCTGCCACCCCTGCGCGGCAGCGACAGCGCCCGCGCCGCCTCGCGGCGCAGCAGCGCGGCGCGGCTGCGCGAGCCGGCCGGCAGCTGCGCCGGGTCGCCGGCGGCCTCGAGCGCCTGCCGCACGCGCGCCCACTGACCCAGGTGCGACCAGCACACCGCGAGATGGACCTGGGCCACCGGCCGGAAGCCGGGCGCGAACCGCGCCAGGCGCTCGATGCCCTCGTCGAGCGCCCGCAGCGCCTCGCGGTAGCGGCCGCTCTGGTAGTCGCAGATCGCCTGCGACATGGCGAT
Organism: Burkholderiales bacterium; assembly: GCA_016223165.1. Taxonomy (GTDB): domain Bacteria; phylum Pseudomonadota; class Gammaproteobacteria; order Burkholderiales; family Burkholderiaceae_C; genus Rubrivivax. The sequence goes on along the minus strand of JACRPO010000003.1, from coordinate 324,959 downwards.
GAAGCCGTCGATGCTGGAGGCGCCTTCGTCGCGCGTGCGCTCGTGGCGGGCGCGCGCCAGCAGGGCCTCGCCGGCCGCGAGGTGCCCGCCGAGGATGCGGTTGCCGGCGAAGTTGGCCAGGCACAGCGTGAAGTTGCCGTGGTGCCGCTGCCGCTCGGCCAGCGCAATGGCCAGCTCGTGGTGCGGCACCGCGGCCGCGAGACGACCGGACTGGTCGTACACCATCGCCAGGTTGCCGTGGAACTCGCAGCGGCGTTCGTCGCCGCCATGCTCCTCGATCCAGCCGAGCATAGCCTCGAACTGCGCGATGGCCTCGGGCATGCGCTCCTGCAGGCCGAGCGTCGTCGCCAGCTGCTGCCGGCACTCGATCACCACCGACTGCGGCAGCTCGTGGCGCAGGGCCTCGCGCAGCGCCGCCGTGGCCGTGGCCCCCGCGTCGTCGAGGTTGCCGCGCATCGCCGCCAGGTTGGCGCGTTGCACCTGGGTGCGCACACGCTGCGCCGGGTGGTCGGCCAGGGCCTCGAGGCGGTCGCAGAGCGCCGGGCCGCAGGCGCCCTCGTGGTCGAGCGTGACCTGCAGCTCGGCGGCCCGCATCAACGACTCGAAGGCCGCGGCGCGCTCGCCGGCGGCGGCCTCGATGGCGCTCTTCTGCTCGAGGAAGGCGATCTGCTCCTTGCGCCGGACCGCCGCACCCGCCGCCGCGGCCGCCTTGTCGAGCCAGGGCAGGGCGCGCGGGCCCTCGCCGGCGTGAATCCAGTGGCGAGCGATGCGCGCCGGCTCGCCGCCATGCGCCTCGAGCCACGCCGCGACGCCGCCGTGCGTGTGCCGCGCGATCGCCGGCGGCACGCTGGCGCGCACGGCATCGAAGACGAGGTCGTGCGCGAACTGCGTGTCGCGCAGCACCTGCGCCGACTCGAGCTCGTTGAGCGCGTCGGCGAACTGCATCGCCGAGACACCGAGCACGCGCTCGGCGAGGCCGATGCCGAAGTCGACCCCGGCGACGCTCGCCACGCGCGCCAGCGACAGCGCGCCCGGCGAAAGCTGCGCGATGCGCCGCTCGATCAGCCGGCCCACCGACAGCGGCCGCGGCAGCGAGCGCGCGTCGGCCAGCTCGCCGAGCGTCTGCTCGACCCAGGCCTGCTTGAGCGTCTCGAGCACGAAGAGCGGATTGCCGCCGGTGCGCTGCGCGAGGCCCTCGGCCAGCGCGGCGCCGCGCACGCCGGGCAAGGCGAGCGAGTCGACGAGCTCGGCCAGCGCCTCGCGCGAAAGCGGTTGCAGCGTCACGGGCAGCAGCCGCGCCTGCTCGACCAGGCCGTCGTGCAACGCGCGCACCGGTGACGCCGCCTCGGCCGGCCGGTAGGCGAGCAGCCAGCGCAGCGCGACGGGTTCGTCCGCTTCCTCGTCGAGCAGCGCGCCGAGCATGTCGAGGCTCGCTTCGTCGGCGAAGTGCAGGTCGTCGACGGCGAGGCCGGCGAGGCCGCTGCGGCCGGCCAGCAGCGCGCGGATGGCGCGTTGCATCACCAGGCGCTGCCCCTCGCCGGGGCCGCCCCCGGCAGGGCGCGGCGCGGCCGTGTCGAGCTCGGGCAGCACGCGCGAGAGTTCGGTGCCGGGCTCGGTGCTGGGCCCGGAGCGGCGCGTGTGGGGCTCGGCAAGCGTGGCGGCCGGCGGCATCGCCGCGCCGTTTGCGCCGTTTGCACCGTTTGCGCCGTTCGCGCCGTTTGCGGCACCCCCTTCCGTCACGGCCCGCAGCAGCCGCGCCAGCGTGGCGAAGGGCACGCCGGCGTCGCCGGGCCGCCCGGCCGCGCGCACGAGGCCCGGGGTCGTGGCCATGAACTCCTGCAAGAGCCGCGTCTTGCCCATGCCGGCCTCGCCGATCAGCGCCACCACCTGCCCGGCTTGCCAGCCCTGCGCGAGCGCGCTGCGCTCGGCATCGCGGCCGACGAGGCACGGCGGGCGCAGCACCGACGCGGGCGCCTGCTTCGGCGCCGGTGCCGTGCCCTGGGCGGCCGCGCCCTGCTCGATGGTGTGCAGCAGCGCCAGCGTCTCGGCCGAGGGCAACGCGCCGACCTCGTCCTTCAGCGTGCGCTCGCAGCGGTCGAAGGCCAGCAGCGCCGCGGCGCGGTCGCCGGCCAGGTAGTGCAGCCGCATGACACGGCGGTGCGCGTCCTCCGACAGCGCCTGCATCGCCAGCAGCTCGCGCGCGTGCACGAGCGCGTCGTCCCAGTCCTTGGCGCCCTCGGCCATCTCGCTGAGCTCGACGAGCGAGCGCCTGATGCGCTCGCGCCGGCGCGAGCGCTGCTGCTCGAGCCATTGCGCCAGCTCGCCGACGACGATGTCGTCGGCCGGCGTCTCGCCGAGCACGGTGTCGGCCTCCTCGAGGTCGTGCGCGATGCCCTCGGCCAGCCGCAGCGTCCGCTCGCCCTGCACGAGCTCGAACCCCAGCGTCCTGCGCAGCTTGAACAGGCGCTGGCGCAGCGAGTTGCGCGCCGCCTCGACGCCCTTGTCGGGCCACAGCAGCTGCGCCATGCGCGCACGTGGCGTCGGGCCTTCGAGGGCCAGCCAGGCGAGCAGCGCCGCATCGAGCGGCGCGAGCGCTTGCAGCGGCTGCCCGGCGCCTGCCTCGACGGCGGGTGTGCCGGCGAGTTTCACGAGCGTCGGTGCGGGCATCGTTGACGAGGGCGGGGTTCGGGGCAGCATAGCCCAGGCAGCGTCTGCCGCCGGGGCCGGGCGCCGGGCCGCTCTTGCTCAGTCGACCCAGAACCAGGCGCGCGCCAGGTCGGTGAAGCGGGTGAAGAGGCCGCTCGCGGCAAAGCGCGCGTCGAGGAACGAGCTGGCACCGAAGGCGACGTAGGTGCCGCTCATCGAGATCGTCGGCACGCCGACGCTGCCCGACGAGCGCTGGTCGCTCACCGCCCGCGTCTCGCCGGTGACGCGGTGGTGCATCAGCACGTTGCCGATGCCGGTGGTGGTGGTGGGCACGCCCAGGTTCGTCGCCGTCGTGGTGAAGGCGATCCACGTGCCGTCGTGGCTGATGGCCGGGCGCTCGCCCTGGCCGATCGGGCTCGCGGCGTCCCCCTGCGCGCCGCCCGTGGCGACGCTCGCGCGCTGCACGGCGCCGGTGGCGATCTCGACCACGAAGACGTCCTGCACGCCGTTGGTGTCGCCGGGGACGACGTTGCTCGCCGTCGTCGCATAGGCCACGAAGCGGCCGTCGCCCGAGAGAGCCGGCGCCACCATGCGGCTGGCGCTTTCACTGCCCTGGTTGCGCTCGCCGCCGGTGCTCGTCAGGCTGACGCGCCGGCGCGTGCCGGCGGCGTGGTCGTAGACGAAGATGTCCCACAGGCCGTTGCTGTCGCCGCCCGTGAGGTTGGCGGCGAAGGACCAGAACGCGACGCGGTTGCCGTCGGCCGAGACCGAGGGCAGGGCACCGCCGACGCCGGTGTCGTCGAGGCCGCGCGAGACGAGCGTGGTCGTGCCGGCCTGCAGGTCGCGCCGGTAGGCATTGGTGCCGCTCACCGTGGTGCCGGCGACGAGGTTGCCGGCGTCGCTCGAGAAGACGACGACGCGCCCGTCGGCCGAGAGCGTGGCGTCGTAGCTCGCCGCGTTGCCCTGCACACCGCCGGGCGCGACGCTGGCGCGCGTGACGCCGACGGTCAGCGTGCCGCCGGCCGAGGACCAGACGAAGACGTCGCGCACCCCATTCGTGTCGCCGGCCACGAGGTTGGTGGCGTACGACTCGAAGGCCACCGTGAGCCCGTCGCGCGAGATCGCCGGAGCGAAGCTGTCGCCGTTGCCCGGGTTGCCGGCGGCGTCGGTGCTGATGAGGCGCGTCTCGCCGGTCATCGTGTCGCGCCACCAGATCTGCCGCTGCCCGCCCGCGTTGCCGCCCAGGTTGGCCGACGACATGAAGGCGACGAAGCGGCCCTCGCGGTAGCTGGCGTCGCCGCCGATGGCCGGGTTCGTGGACTCGAAGAAGGTGCCGCGCACGCTGTCGTCGCCGCTGCGCGAGACGTGGTTGGTGTTCCACTCGCAGCCGACCTTCACGGCGGAGTCGGCCACCGGCGTCGTGCCGCTGGCGCCCTTATAGACGCGGCAGGTCTGGCCCGCCGGCGCCGTCTGCACGGTGAGCGTGTAGGCACTGCCATTGGCGAGCGCCGCCGGCAGCTCGAAGGCGACGGCGTTGTACAGGTCGCCGCCGGCGGGCACGGGCACGGTGGCGCTGACGCTGTCGCCGGCCGCGGTGCGCAGCAGCACGTTGGCGCCGACCGGGCCGCGCAATTCGCCCTTCAGCCTGGATCCTGCCGGCGGCGCGGGCGGCGTGCCGCAGTCGGCCGTCACCTCGACGTTGGCGGCGATGCTGCCCGTGCGGTTGGCCGAGAGCGTGCACGTGCGCGGGCCGGAGGCCTGGCTCACGGTGTAGGCCGCGCCCGAAGCCAGCGCGGTGCCGAACTTCACCGACTGGCCGCCCTGCGTGACCGCGATGCCCTGCGCGCCGAGCGCGAACTGGAAGCTCTCGCCGCCGCCCACGGCGTTGACGGTGACGCCCACGGTGTAGGCGGGTGCAGGCTGGGTGTTCGAGCCCGGGGTGGACTCGGCCTCGCTGCCTCCGCAGGCGGCGAGAAGCGATGCGAGAACGGATGCAAGAACTGTCGCAACGGCCGGCGCCGGGCGGGCGCGGCTCTGGACAAGGGTTCGGATCATGGAAAGGCACTCCGGAAGGAAGACGGACCGGACCGTACCGAGGCGGGCGTTAGCGGCGCGTTAGTCCGGTCTGGTTCGGTCGCGCGCGGCCCGCGGTTGACCTCGCGCAACCCGGCCCTCTTGCACACGGGCATGCTCGGGCCCGACGATGGAACTCGTCATCACCCGCGCGTGCCGAAGTGCTCGTGCCCTGTCGATCGAAGGAGAGAACGAACCATGCCGACCCGCAAGCCCAAGAGTCCCGGACGTCCCGAACTGACCCAGGCCGTCGCCAGCCTGCGCGACGCCGCCCAGCATGTGCGCAACGCCGTGAAGGGCCGCATCGACACGCTGCGCGGCGTCGCCGCCTCCGAGATCGGCAAGGCCAAGGCCGCGCTGCTGAAGAAGACCGGCGTCGCTCAGGATCGCGTCGAGACGGTGCTCAAGAAGACCGAGGACCGCCTGCACAAGGCCATCGTCGGCGCGCAGAACGCGCTCGACAAGGCGGTGGCGCAGGCCGAAAAGCGCAGCATGGCGACCGCGAAGACGGTGGCGCCGGCGGCGAAGCGCGCGACGAAAGCGGCCACGGCGCGCAAGGCGGCGCCGGCGAAGAAGGCGCGCGCCACGAAGTAGGCGCGCTTCACGAAGTAGGCGCGGCCCCTCGGGCCGGCGCGGGCCCTGTCGGGTCCGCTCGGCCTCGTTCGGCCGCGCTCGGGCCTTGCGGTTCTCGCCGGGCCTTGCCGGGCCTTCCCGATGCCCTACGCAGCGTCCGGCCCGGCGCGCTCCACCTCGGTGGGCATGTCCAGCGTCGACGGGCTGAGCTCCTTCACTTCGAGCTTGTGGTCGACGAAGAACGAAGACATCGGCTGGCGGACGGTGTCTTCCCTGTCGCGCCGCTTCCTCAACTCCGCGGCGTGCAGCAGTTCGGACAGCAACAGCGCCACGCCCGCCGACGGGGGTGGCGCGATCAGGCCGTGCAGTTGCCTCTGCATGTGCTGGAGCGTGGACTGCGACAGGGCGCGGATGAACGATGCGTCGCCGTGCTTGAGCTGGTGCTCGAGCGCGGCCAGGTGCTTGAGCACGGCGCGGCTGTCGGCACGGCCGTCGAGCAAGGCGCTGAGGCCGCGCTGCATCTGCTCGTGCGGCGGGGCCTCCGGCGCCGCGCCCGCTGCCGGCGGGGCGGCCGCCGGCGCGCCGGCGGGCTCGAGCGCGAACGCGAGAAGCGGGCCGGAGCGGCGCAGGCGCAGCTGGTCGACGAAGACCGCCCTGAACAGGCGGCCGGGCGAGAGCCACGCGAGGGAGCGTGTCGGTGGGCTCGCGGCGGTCGGCGGGCGGGTGCCGGGAGGGATGTCGGGCGCGGAGTCGCGTGCAGTGTCGCGTGCGGTGTCGCGCGCAGTGTGGGGTCGGGCGCCGTTTCGGCGGGGGGGCTGCGGCATTCCGGCGATATCGGCGCTTCGGGGCCGTGGCCTGAGGCCCCGCAGTCCGCCGGCCGCGCGGACATCGGCAGGAATGCGCGGCGGCGCATCCTGCCCGGGCAGCGCGAGGCGCTTCAGCGCGGCGGCGGCAGCGGCTCGCCGAGGGCGCGGCGCGCGAGCCACGTCAGGCCGCGCTCCAGGTCGGGCCGGCTGCCGAGCTGCTGCGCGACAGGCAGCGGCGCCGGCGTGCTGCGCCGCTCGGCCACCGCGAAGCGGAAGATGTAGTCGGGCTCCTGGCCCATGCGCAGGTCGGTGATGCCGGCGCGGCCGCCGCTCTCCCACATCGCCCAGAAGCCGCGGCTGAAGGCCTGGATGCGCCTGACGCCGTCGATGCCCTGCAGTTCGGCGGCGAGCGCCGTGCCGCGCTCGAAGCGGTCGAAGTGCATCACCGGGCCGTCGTCGAGCAGCGAGCGGAAGCCCTCGTGAAAGTGCGGGTCGTGCTCGCCGCCGACGGCCACGACGCGCCACAGCAGCGAGTTGAAGGCGGTGGGCGTGACGAGCACGCGCTCGGCCGCGATGCCCTGCGCGGCGAGCGCCTGCCGCGCGACGCCCTCGACCTGCTGCTGCGCGACGACGCCCCAGCCGAGGTAGGCCGTGCTCAGCGCCAAGCCGATGAGGTTGGGGGCGCGGCCGCGCCCACCATGGGCCGCCCGCAGCGACCACGCGACGCCGACGAGCAAGGGCAGCGTGTACAGCGGGTCGATGATGAAGATGCTGCCCACGCCGTAGGGCCGGCTCGTGAACGGCAGGCCGAGCTGCGTGCCGTAGACCGTCATGCCGTCGAGCAGCGCATGCGATATGAGTGCAAGCCACAGTGCCAGCCACCAGCGGCCGAAGCGGTCCCAGCCGCCGTGCAGCCGTGCCACGGCGGCGGCGAACGGGATCGAGAACAGCGTCAGCCAGAACGGCGCATGGGTCTCCGCGCGGTGCAGGACCATGTTGCGGATCGGGTCGCCGTGGTCGATGAACACGTCGAGGTCGGGCAGCGTGGCGGCCACGGCGCCCCAGAGCGCGGCCTTCCACGGCGCCGTGCGCCGGCCCATCGTGGCCAGGCCGATGGCGGCGCCGAGCGCGACGTGCGTGAGCGAATCCATGCGCAGGTCAGCCGGCCCGCTGCACCCCGCACCAGCGCGCCATGAACAGCGCCAGCACCGCCGTCACCTGCTGCATCGAATCGATCGATACCCACTCGTCGACGCCGTGGATGTTGGCGCCGCGCGGGCCGTAGCAGGTGGAAGGGATCTGCCCGTAGAGGTGGAAGAAGCGCAGGTCGGTGGTGGCGGTGGCGGCGCGCGTGGCCGCGGGTTGACCGGTGATGTCGTGGTGCGCCTGCATCAACGCCTGCAGCGCCGGCTGCTGCAGGTCGACCACCAGCCCCTCGGCCTGGAAGCCGTGGTAGCTGATCTCGACCTCGACGCCGGCATGCGCGGGGTGGGCGGCGTGGGCTTGCCGGATCAAGGCCTCGACCTCGGCGCGCACCTCGGCCGGCTTGACGCCCGGGTAAAAGCCCAGGCGCAGGTCGGCGCGGCAATGCGTGCTGACCGACGAGCTCCATTCACCACCCTCGATGCGGCCGAGGTTGAAGTTGATCGGGTGATCGTGCCGGCAGTACATCGCGTGGCGGTGCTGCGGCTCGTTCCACTTCGCTTCGAGCTTGCGCAGCTCGGCGACGAGGTGCTGCGCGAACTCGATCGCGCCGATGCCCGTCTGCGCCACCGCGGCGTGCACGGGCACGCCGTAGACGTCGAGCGTCAGCCACATCACGCCGAGCTGCGCCGAGAGCAGCTCGTCGAAGGGCTCGGGGATGATGGCCGCGTCGGCCGTGTAGCCGGCGAGCAGGCAGGCGAGCGCGCCGTTGCCGGTGCACTCCTCCTCGATCACGCTTTGCAGCGTGACGCGCGCCGCCGGCTCGACCCCCAGGCGCTGCAAGGCCCGCAGGGCCATCGTGTAGGCGACGATGCCGCCCTTCATGTCGTTGGCGCCGCGGCCGTAAAGGCGGTCGCCGTCGATCCGGGGCTCGAAGGGAGGACTCGTCCACAGCCGTTCGGCGCCCACGGGCACGACGTCGATGTGGCCGTTGAGGATGAGCGAGCGGCCGCGCACGGCGCTCGCGTCGTCGGCGCCGCCGGCCTTCGCCGGGCGCGGCTCGTGCACGCCGATGACGTTGCGGCGGCCGTCGTAGGAGACGAGCGAAGGCGAGTAGCCCGGGTGCTCGCGCAGCTTCGCCTCGTCGATGACGAGCTCGCGCACGTCCAGGCCGAGCGCCTCGAAGCGGCGCTTCATCAGCGCCTGCGCCGAGGCCTCGTGGCCGAGCAGCGAGGGCGCGCGCACGAGCTCCTGCAGGAAGGCGACCGCCTCGTCGCGCTGCGCCGCCACGGCGGCGAGGATCTCGGCTTCGGTCAGCGGGCACAGGGTGGAGGTGTCCATCGGGGGCTCCGGCGAGGGCTTGGGCAGGATTCGTCTCGTGGTGGAACGAGCGGATTCTCGGGCCCGCCACCTCGACCTTGCGCAGTCGAGGTCTCGGCGCCGCCGGGCGCGCCGGAGCTTGGCGCGGCGCGGCAGCGATGGCGCGAGCCACGCCCGGGCCCGGGTCAGACTCTCTGCGCGACCTCGGCCAATCTCGCCGCCGCGGCCGCGCACAGCGCCCGGAAACCGTCGCTGATGCGCTCGTCCGCCGCCGCACCGCGCCAGAAGCGAAGCGCGGCCGTGCAGGCCGCGAACCAGGTGTCGCGCTCGGGTGGCAGGGGCAGCGGCGGCTCGAAGCGGCGCGCTGGCAGTTCACCGCCGCGCAGCGGCGCGTGCTGCATCGGCAGCATGTCGTAGAGCGGGGCCAGGGCGAGCGCGCCGGCACCCGGGGCGCCGCCGCGCCCGGTGCTCCCGGCTCTCCCGGCAATAGGGCGGAAGCTGAGATTGCCGGCATGCATGTCGCTGTTCGCGACCAGCCGGCCGAACCACCACGCGTGATGCACGGCGCGCCGGTCGGCCTCGCCGAGCCAGCCGTGCGCGGCCAGGCGGTCGGCGGGCACGCGCCAGTCGCCGGTGCCGCTGCCGAGCAGGGCCGCGTCGAGCGTGCCCAGGCTCACGAGCGGGCTGCGCCCGAAGAGGCCGTGCCGGTCGAAGCGCTCCACCTCGAGGAAGGTGCGGCCACCATGCCGGACGATGCGGCTGCGCGCCGCCGTCACGCCGGGCAGCGCGCGCGCCGCTTCGAGCGCGAGGTGTTCGCACACCAGCAGGTCGGCCCAGCGCACGACGGCCGGCGAGCCGTCGGCGCCCGAGAACTTGACGAGCACATGCGGGGTCGCGGCGACGGCGGTGGTGTCCGGCTCGGTGGCGGCGGCGGCCGAACGCGGCGCAGGCCGCGCAGGCCGCGCTTTCGTCGCACCCTCCTCGGGCGCCTCGCGCAGCGCGGGGAACTTCGGGAACTCGCCGGCGGCGCTCGACCCGGGCACGCCTTGTGCCACGGCGAGTTCTGCCAGCTCGGCGTAGCGCGGGCCGATGTCGCCGGTGTCGATCGGCCGCGGCGGCTGCAGCTTGCGCTGCTGCCACGACTCGAAGGCGGCGGCGCCGAGGATGAGGCTGCCGCTGGTGTCGCTGCCGACCTGGCTGAGCACATGCACCACGTCGTCGTCGCCCCAGGCTTCGGGATCGGCCACGACACCGAGGCGGCGGTGCTCGGCCAGCGCCAGCTGGCGCCCGATGTAGCCCTGCGGGCGCATGTCGACCAGCGGGTAGGGCAGGCCGTCCCACCAGCCGTCGCGTGCCGCGTCGGGCACGGGCCAGTGGCTGCCGGCGAGGCTGAGCTGCGAGCCCTGGGGCTGCAACAGCGCCAGCTCGGCCACCTGGTACGCGCTGCCGTCGGCCTGCACTTCATAGAGCGGCAGCGGCGCGACGCTGCCGCGCAGCGCTCGCGCCAGCGCGTAGCGCGTGCGCCTGGCGCGGCCGGCGGCGACGATGCCGGCCGGCTGCTCGTGCAGCAGGCGGTGCAGCGTGGGGACGCTCACGCCGAGCCGCGCCGCCAGCGCCGCGGCAGCGATGCCCGGCTGGCGGGCCAGCGTGCCGCGAAGCAGTTCGCGGGCCAGGCGGTGGGGAGGGCGCATCGCTGAAATGAGAAGATCTGCGAGAAGATCATTATCATCCGTCGTCCTCTAGGCTGACCCTCATTCGAGGCATGGATTCGAGAAGATCTGAAGACGGATCCATGGTTGCCGAGGTGGTGCGTCCCGGGCCGCGGCGCCGGCGTGGCGAAGGAGGCGGGCCGGGGCCGCCGCCCGCCGCACGCACTCCTGTGGCGGGCTTCGAGCCGAACCCGGCCCCGCGGCCGGGGCCTGCGGGAAACCCCGCGGACAGGCCGCGTGCGGCCTTGACACATCTCAACGGCTGCTCCCGAGCGCCCCCGGACACTGCACGCAGGCGAACCCCTGAAAGTGGTGCATGCCGCGGAGAGACTTCGACGTGTCGCGCTACCTGTCGGTGCTGCCGATGTTCAGGGACCTGGGCGCGCCCGAGCTGGCGCGCCTGGCCGCCGCCAGCGTGGTGCGCCGGCTGCGCCGCGGCGACATCGTTTTTCGCGCCGGCCAGCCTTGCGCGGGTTTGCACGTCACGGTGACCGGCCAGATCAAGGTGTTCGCCCTCTCCGTCTCCGGGCAGGAGAAGGTGATCGCACTCGCCGGCCACGGCGTCAGCTTCGCCGAGGCATCGGTGTTCACCGACGAGCCCTACGGCGTCGGCGCGGAGGCGCTCGCCGACACGCTGCTGCTGACGATCGACAAGCAGGCGGTCCTCGCCGAGGTCGCGCGCCATCCGGGCTTCGCGCTGCGCATGCTGGCCGGCGTTTCACGGTGCATCGACACGCTGATCAACGACGTGCAGGCGTACGCCTTGCACAGCGGCCTGCAGCGCGTGATCGGCTACCTGCTGCATCACGTGGGCGGCGCCCAGCCGGCGGCGGTGACCATCAGGTTGCCGGCCAGCAAGGCGACGATCGCGTCGCGCCTGTCGGTGTCGCCGGAGTACTTCTCGCGCAAGCTGCACGAGCTCGAATCGGCAGGCCTCATCCGCATCGACCGGCGCGCCATCCGCATCCACGACTCGAAGCGGCTGCAGGCCTACGAGGCCGCGTAGGCTCGGCCGCTCAGGCCTCGGGGGCGCGGTCTCGGCGCGGCGGCCGCAGCGCCGCGTCGATGGCGCCGTGGAAGAAGAAGGTGCCGCCGACGTCGCTCATCTCGCCGAAGTGACCGCCGCCGGCCGGGGCGAGCTGGTAGTCGCCGGCACGCAGCAGGATGTCGCCGAGGAACATCGAGCCTTCGAGCATCAGGCAGTCCTCGTGCACGGCATGCCGGTGGTCGGGCACGCCGGCGCCGGGCGCGAAGTGCACGAGCATCGAGACGACCTGCGGCGTGCCCCACAGCGCCAGCGTGCGCACGCCGGCGAAGCCCTCGTGCCAGCGGCGCTGCTCGATGCCGATGCATTGCAGCGGCGCCGCCGGCAGGCCCCACCAGGCGGCCTCGGGCCCGGGCAGCGTGGCCGGCGGCGCGACGATGTGGCGCACGTAGAGAACGGCCGGGCCGCCGCGTGCGTGCAGCGCGCCGGCGTCCTCGCCGCGGCGCAAGGCCAGCGACCAGCGCGCCAGCGGCTGCACGGCGGCGCCTCCAGCCGGCTCGGCCAACGCGCCGCCCTCGACGACGAGGATCTCCTGTGCAAACGTGCCGCGCGGCCAGGGCAGCGCGGCGCCGGGCTCCAGCCGCAGCAAAGTGACGTGCGTGTACTCGGTGCGCGTCAGCGTCGCCTGCGCGCAGCCGGGTGCTTCGATCGACCACAGCAGGCGCTCGCGCCGCACGGTGCGGAACCCGCGGTGCGCCTCGACGCTGCGCCGGATGCGCTCGGCCAGACGCTGCCGCACCGCGCGTTGCGACGGATCGCCGGAGTCATCGATCGGCGGCGGGGTCATGCCGTTTGTCCCGTCATTGCGCCGTGAGTGCGCCGTGAGTGCGCCGTGAGTGCGCAACGAGTGCCGTGAGCGCGAGTGGGCCCGGGCCTGCGGCTCGGGCCGGTGTCGCCCTCGGCACCGATGTCCTCCGGCATTGAATGCCCGATCAGCGCTTCCGCACGAAACGCGCGCTCGGATGCAATGCCCGCCCGTTGCCCATGGGCATTGGCTTGCACCCGTGCGGAGAGCTTCTCAGGCCGTGGCCGCGCGCCGCGCCGACACCCACTGCGTGCCGGCGACGGTGGCGGCCAGCGCCAATCCGGCCAGGTCGGTGATCCAGCCCGGCTTGATGAGCAGCAGCGCCGCCACCACCAGCATCGCGCGCTGCGACATCGTCGCCGGCTTCAGCAGGTAGCCGAAGAGCCCGGCGGACAGCAGCACGACACCGAGCGTGGCCGTGGCGGCGGCGTGCACGACATTCAGCCAGTCGCCGCCGATGGTGAGCAGCGCCGGCTCGTAGACGAACATGAAGGGCACGATGTAGGCCGGCGCCGCGGCGCGCATGGCGGTGAAGCCGGTCGCCCACATGTCGGCCCTGGCCAGGCTGGCCGCCGCGAAGACTGCCAGCGCCACCGGTGGCGTGATGGCCGACAGGATGGCGAAGTAGAACGCGAACATGTGCGCCGCCGGCACCACCGCGCCGAGCTTGATGATGGCCGGCACGAGCAGCGAGACCATGACGATGTAGGCCGGCGTCGTCGGCATGCCCATGCCGAGCACGATGCCGGCCATCGCCGTGAGCACGAGCGCCAGCACGAGCGAGTTCTGCGCCAGCGCGATGACCACCTGCGTGAAGGTGATGCCCAGGCCGGTGATGGTGACGCAGCCGATGACGATGCCCGCGCTGGCGCAGGCCATGGCCACCGCGAGGGTGTTGCGTGCCCCTTCCTCGAGCGCGCTGATGACGCTCTTCCAGCCGATGCCGCCGCGTGTGCTGGCGCGCAGCAGCGCCACCGGCAGGCAGGCCAGCGCCGCCACCAGCGCCGACAGCGGCGCCGAGTAGCCCATGAAGAGGCCCGCCAGGATGATGAGGATGGGGATGAACAGGTGCCCGCGCTGCGCCATCACCTGCCCCATGCGCGGCAGCTCCGCGCGCGGCACGCCGGCCAGCCCGTAGCGCTTGGCCTCGAAATGCACGGCGAAGAACACCGCCACGTAGTACAGCAGCGCCGGGATCGCCGCCCACAGCGCCACCTGCGCGTAGGGCACGGCGAGGAACTCGGCCATCACGAAGGCGGCCGCGCCCATCACGGGCGGCATCAGCTGGCCGCCCGTGGAGGCCACCGCTTCCACCGCCGCCGCGAAAGGCGGCCGGAAGCCCGTGCGCTTCATCAGCGGGATGGTGATGGGCCCGTCCACCATGACGTTGGCCACCGCGCTGCCCGAGACGGTGCCGAAGAGCGAACTGCTCACCACCGCCACCTTGCCCGGCCCGCCGGCCTGGTGGCCGGTGAGGCTCATCGCGAAGTCCATGAAGAGCTGCCCGGTGCCGCTGCGCTCCATGAAGGCGCCGAAGACGACGAACAGCATCACGTAGCTCGCCGAGACGCCCAGCGTGGAGCCGAAGATGCCTTCGGTGGAGTAGTACAGCTGCTCGAGCAGCACCGGGAACTTCACCTGGGTGAAGGCCGCCGCGTAGACGAGGAAGACCATGGCCGTGATCGGCAGCGCCCAGCCGATGACGCGGCGCGTGCCCTCGAGCACGATGGCGATGGCCACGAGTGCGAAGAGCTTGTTCCAGACCGTCAGCTCGTCGATGTAGATGATGCGGTTGGTGAAGGTCTCGTAGGTGACGAAGATGTGCAGCACCGCGGCCCAGCCGAGTGCCATCAGCACGAAGTCGAGGATGCGGGCGGCGCCGCTGCCGGGTGCGCCCGGTGGGCGCAGCGGGAACAGCAGGAACACCAGCGTCAGCGCGAACAGCAGGTGCGTGCCGCGGAAATGCATCGCCTCGGGCGGGCCGAAGCCGGCCACCCACATGTGGTAGACCGACATCGCCACGGCGATGCCGCCGGCGACCCAGCGCAGGGCCGCCTGCGCCGGGGTGGTGGGGGCGTTCTCCTCCTGGGCCACGCGTCGTGCCTGCGGTCCGTCGCTCGCTTCGCGCCTGCGTCGCGGGTGTCGGCCGCGTCGTCGATGCGGGCGTGGCCTCAGATCGCGCCCTTCTCCTTGTAGTAGCGCGCCGCGCCCTTGTGCAGCGGCACGCCGATGTCGACGGCCATGTCCTTGGGCGTGAGGCCGGCGATGGACTTGACCACGGCCGACATCGCCGCCACGTCTTCGGCCATGGCCTTGGTCATGCGGTACACCGTTTCCTCCGGCAGGTCGCAGGCGGCGACGATGTGCGTGGAGTAGCCGATGGCGGGCACGTCCTGGTCCTGCTTGGGGTAGGTACCGGCCTTGATGACGAGCTTGTTGTAGCCGGGGTTGGCCTTCTTCAGCGCCGCCATCGTCTTGTCGTCCACCGGCACGAGTTTCACGTCGCGCGCGCTCGCCAGGTCCATCACCGCCGAGGCGGGCGCCGTGGTGCCGAGCGTGAAGACCTGCGCGTGGCCGTCCTTGAGCATCGACACGGCGTCGGTGTAGGCGGCCTGGAAGTTGACCTTGCCGAGCGACTGGTAGCTCAGGCCGTTGGCCTCGAGCACCATCGCGGTCAGGATCTCGGCCGTGTTGCCCTTGGGCTGCGTGACCAGCGTCTTGCCCTTGATGTCGGCGAAGCTCGCCACCTTGGCGTCGGCCAGCGCGACGACCTGGAAGTACTGCGGGTACAGGTTGGCGACCTGGCAGACGTTCTTCACCGCCTTCGGGTAGGGCGCGCGGCCGGCGAGGCCGTCGACCGTGGTGCTGCTGTTGGCAAAGCCGATCTGCGCCTTGCCTTCGTCGACGCCGCGCACGTTGGCGATGCCGGCGCCGGGCGTGGCCTGGATCGCCAGGCCCGGCACGGCCTTCTCCCACAAGCCCTTGAGCGCGCCGCCCAGCGGCACCCACGAGCCGCCCTGCGGCCCGGTCATGAAGGTCACCTGCTGCGCGCTCGCGGGCAGGGCCAGCGTCGTGAGGGCGGTGAGAGCGATGTGGGTCGAGATGGCGAGGATGCGGGCAAGCGGCATGGCAGTCTCCTTCGATGCGGCCGTCGGACGGCGGTGCGCCCTTCAGTCGGGCGCGCGTGGGCGCGGGCGAGGGCAGTCTAGGGGGCGAGTCGGGCCCGCGCCCTCGTGGCTTGCCCTCAGGGCGCGGGCTGGATCGCCCGTCGTTTCCCGCTCCGCGGGAGAGGCGGGGCGGGGCCGGATCGCCCCCCGACCCGGCCGCCGCGGCCTGCAGCGGCGTGCAGCGGCCTGCAGTGGCCTACAGCGAACGCAGGAAGTTGAGCATGTCCTGCTGCTGCGTGCCGCCGAGCTGGAAATAGCGCTGCGTCACCGCGTTCGCCTCCGAGCCGTCGCTGTGGTGCTCGGCGATGGCCTGGCGCAGGTCGGCCGTGCGGCCGTCGTGCAGGAAGAACAGGCGCTGCCCCAGGCCCCACAGCGGCGCGGTGCGGAACTCGCGCCCGCTCGCCTGCCCCTGCTGGATGCCGTCGGCCAGCCCGCGGCCCATGTCGTGCAGCAGCAGGTCGGAGTACAGGCGCGCCTCCTTGGCGCGCAGGGCCACGACGCTGGCGTTGTAGGTCTTCATGCTCGGCGTGTGGCACAGCGCGCAGCCGACGCTGGCGAAGAGGTCGCGGCCGCGCGCGATCGACTCGGTGCCGCCGGGCGCGCTCGTCGAGGGCGTGGGCGGCGCGAGGAAGCGCATGAACAGCGTGAAGCGCTCGATCGAGCTCAGCACCTCGGCCGGCGTGGCGCCGTCGAGCGTGGCGTCGCTGTTGGGCATGAGCGCCTCGTTGCAGCCCTCGGTCTCGTCGCGCTCGGTGGGGAAGGCGCCGTTGGTGATGCCCATCTCGACGTTGTAGGCCTCGCCCGAGAAGATCAGCAGCGACTTGTTCTGCGCCTTCCAGCCGAAGCGGCCGATGGTGCCGTCGTTGCCGTTCTTGTTCACCTGGCCGGAGATCGCGTTGGCGTTCAGCAGCAGGTTGGGGCGGCCGCGGATGCCGAGCGAGCCTTTCGTCGCCGCCGACGCGGCGTGCTGCTTCAGGATCTCGGAGTCGGGAATGGCCTCGATGAGCCCGGCGCCGAACACCGGCGTGGGGATGCGGAAGACGACGTTGCGGCGCGCCATCTGGCCGGCGAAGTCGGGCTGCGCCAGCGTGCAACCGGGTGCGTCGCTGCGCCCGGCGATGGTGAACAGCGCATGCACGCCGCCGTCGGGCGAGCCGTCGGCGTTGCGCACGAAGCGCGCTTCGCGCACCGGGCCCCGGGCGGTGATGAACGGTGGCAGCCGGTTCGTGGCGCCCTTCTTGGCGGCGAAGGCGACCTGCGGGTTGACCGCCGGGCTCGTGCCGCCGATGCCGGGCTGCGAGTGGCAGCCGCCGCAGCTGTCGAGGTTCATCGTCGGCCCGAGGCCTTCTTCGACATCCTCGGCTTCCTCGAAGTCCTCCTTGCCGGCGGTGAAGGCGGCCATCTGGGCCGGCGTCAAACCGGTCAGGGCCGCCCCGGCGTCGGCCGTGCCGCCGCGCGGGCCGGGGTCGCGTGCCGACGAGGCCGCCGGCACGAAGGCCGCGGCCGCGGCGCCGGAGCGATCGGCATCGGCCGCGCCTTTCAGCGTTGCCACCGCTGGCGCGGCGGCGGCCGCGGCCGTGCTCGCCGGGGTATCGCTGCGGGCGGCGGGCGTGGCCTCGCCGCCGGCGGGGCCCGAACCGCCGCCGCAGGCCGAGAGCAGTGCCGTCAGGCACGTCAGGCGCACCGTGGTGCGCAGGGTCGTGTGAGTCGTCATGAAGTGTCCTCCTGGTGGCGCCCGAGGGCCGCCATGGAGTCCTCCTGGTGGCACCGGGCGCTGCGGCAAGCTACGCCCGGGTTCCGTCGCGCATGCATCCAATCCGCTCAGTCGGTAAGGGAGGCCAGCATCGGTGTCCACCCTGGGGCGGGCAGGGTCTGGCGGCGGGCGCGCGCACGGCCGCTGCCCGTGCCTCGGCACGGCGTTGCGCGCGCCGGCATGGGCACGCGCGGCGTGCCTTGCGCGCGGCTTACACGGCGACAACAACGTGACGCGCCGGCTGCGTTGTCGCGCGGCCGGCCTCCGCGCAGGCAAAATGGCGGTCCGCTCGGACTGGCAGGGCAGCGCAACGATTGCCGGATCTGCGCCTGCCGTCTTCAACGACCCCCGCACACCGACCGCCTCATGACGCAAACGACGCTGCGCGCGAGCCAGCGCGACCTGGGCCGCCACGCCTACGGTCGCGAAGATCTGCTCGCCTGCGGGCGGGGTGAACTCTTCGGCCCCGGCAACGCCCGCCTGCCGCTGCCGAACATGCTGATGTTCGACCGCATCGTGCACATCGACGACAGTGGCGGCGCGCACGGCAAGGGCCAGCTCGAAGCCGAGCTCGACATCCGGCCCGACCTGTGGTTCTTCGCCTGCCACTTCGAGACCGACCCGGTGATGCCCGGCTGCCTGGGGCTCGATGCGCTGTGGCAGCTGGTGGGCTTCTGGCTCGGCTGGCGCGGCAACCCCGGGCGCGGGCGCGCACTCGGCGCCGGCGAGATCAAGTTCTTCGGCCAGGTGCTGCCGACGGTGGGCAAGGTCACCTACCGGCTGGACCTCAAGCGCGTCATCGAGCGCAAGCTGGTCATGGGCATTGCCGACGGGCATGTCTTCGCCGACGGCCGCGAGATCTACTCGGCCACCGACCTCAAGGTGGGCCTGTTCACGTCGACCGAGGACTTCTGATGAGGCGAGTCGTCGTCACCGGCCAAGGCATTGTTTCGAGCCTCGGCAACAACGCCACGGAAGTGGCTGCGAGCCTGCGCGAAGGGCGCTCGGGCATTCGCTTCAACCCCGCCTATGCCGAGCGCGGCATGCGTTGCCAGGTGAGCGGCCGGCCGGACCTGGAACTGGAGGCGGTGATCGACCGCCGCACGCTGCGTTTCATGGGCGATGCGGCGGCCTACGCCTGGCTCGCAATGAAGCAGGCGCTCGAGCAGGCCGGCCTCGCGCCGGACCATGTCTCGAACCCGCGCACCGGCCTCGTCGCGGGTTCGGGCGGTGCCTCCAGCTACAACCAGGTGTGGGCGGCGGACACGCTGCGCGCCAAGGGCATCAAGCGCGTCGGGCCGTTCATGGTCACGCGCACGATGGGCAGCACGGTCTCGGCGTGCCTGGCCACCAGCTACAGGATCAAGGGCGTCAACTACTCGATCAGCTCGGCCTGCGCGACGAGCGCGCACTGCATCGGCCACGCCGCCCAGCTCATCGCCTGGGGCCTGCAGGACGTGGTCTTCGCCGGCGGCGGCGAGGAGGAAAGCTGGGAGCAGTCGCTGCTGTTCGACGCGATGGGCGCCATGTCCAGCGGCTTCAACGACCGGCCCGAGCAGGCCTCGCGCGCCTTCGACACGGCGCGCGACGGTTTCGTCATCGCCGGCGGCGGCGGCATGCTCGTGCTCGAGGCGCTCGAACATGCGCAAGCGCGCGGCGCGCCCATCCTCGCCGAACTCGTGGGCTACGGCGCCACCTCCGATGGCCACGACATGGTCGCGCCTTCCGGCGAAGGTGCCGTGCGCTGCATGCAGCAGGCGCTGTCCACGGTCGCCCAGCCGGTGGACTACATCAACGCGCACGGCACCTCGACGCCGGTGGGCGACCTCGCCGAACTGGGCGCGGTGCGGACGGTGTTCGGTGCACAGGTGCCGGGCATCAGCTCGACCAAGTCGCTGTCGGGCCACTCGCTCGGCGCGGCCGGCGTGCAGGAGTCGATCTACTGCCTGCTGATGATGCAAGGCGGCTTCGCGGCGGCCTCGGCGAACATCGAGACGCTCGACCCTGCCGCCGCGGGCCTGCCCATCCTGCGCGAGCGGCTGGACAGGCCGCTGAACACGGTGATGTCGAACAGCTTCGGCTTCGGCGGCACCAACGCTTCATTGGTGTTCGCGCGCTTCGACGGCTGAAGAGCGCCGCGCCTGGCGTTGGCGCTCAGGTGGCCCCGCGCTCACGCCGCAGGGCTGCCGGCGGCACCTTCGTCGGTCCGCCCGCCGCCACTGCCGGCCGTCGCGCCCGGCTCGGCAGCGGCGCGCAGCAGCTCGCCGATCAGGCGGTCCTTCTCCTTCCAGTGCTGCTCCACCCAGCGGCCGAGCTTCACGACATGCGCGCGCTCCGCGGCGTGCTCGACGCCGACGAGCTGCGGCGGGATGGCGCGCTGCTGCACGCGCACGATGACGGCGTCGAGCCGCCCGCACAGCAGGTCCCAGAAGGTCGGCGTGTCTTCGGGGTAGACGAGCGTCACGTCGAGCAGGCACTGGAACTGCTCGCCCATCGTGGCCAGCGCCACCGAGAGGCCGCCGATCTTGGGCCGCAGCAGGTGCCGGTAGGGGCTCTTCTCCTGCGCCACTTTCTCGGGCGTGGCCCGCGTGCCCTCGACGAAGTTCATCACCGAGGTGGGGATCTGCTTGAACTTCTCGCAGGCGCGGCGCGTGGTCTCGAGGTCACGGCGCAGAGCGCCGCGGCTCTTGCCGCGGCTCATGAACGGGAAGTCCAGCGCCCACCAGGCCAGGCCGATCACCGGCACCCAGATGAGTTCGCGCTTGAGGAAGAACTTCAGGAACGGGATGTGGCCGTGGAAGACCCGCTGCAGCACGAGGATGTCGACCCAGGTCTGGTGGTTGCTCGCCACCAGGTACCAGCCGCGCGGATCCAGGCTCTCGACGCCTTGCACGTCCCAGCGCGCGCCCGGGCGCACGGCGGCGATCCAGGCATTGTTGACGGCCACCCAGGCCGAGGCGAGCGCGGCCAGCGCGCGGTCGGCTGTGCGGCGCACGGCCGGCACAGGCACGAGCAGCTTGAGCAGGGCCGGCGGCACCAGGCTGAGGGCGACGATCAGGGTGTTCAGGCCGAGGACGGAACCGGTCAGGACACCGCGCAGGGCATCCGGCAAGCGTGCAGGCATCGAGGGCGGGGCGCTGGGTGGGACTGCGAGACTGCGAGGGCGCTGCGACAGCGCCGCGGACGACCGCGACCGCGTCACCGCGGGCCGCAACGCCGATTTTGCGTCACCGGGCCACGGCCTCGGATCAGCGGCCGGCGACGCCCGGCGATCACTTGCCGAACACGCCCCGCAGCTTGTCGGCCAGCCGGCGCTTGGCATCTTCCTTGAGCGCCTCGCGCTTCTCGTCGATCCGGGCCTGCGCCGCTTCGCGGGCCATCGCGCCGAAGTCGATGCGCCAGCCGATGGCGTTGAACGGCCCGGCGAGCTTCACCGGCACCGTCTGCCCGCGCAGCGACTGCATGTCGGCGCCGCCCTGGCCCTCGAGCGTGGAGACGAGGGTCGCCTTCACGGTGTAGTCGAGCCGGCTGGCGCCGAGGTCGATGTCGCCGCTGCCGCCCACGCGCAGCAGCGGCGACTTCAGCACGAGGTCGTCGTTGTGCGCCACGCCCTGCGCGATCTGGAAGCTGGCGGCGAGCTCGCTGAAGTCGGTGGCCTCGCCCTTGGCGGCAGTGCCGGCACCGCCGGCGCCGCGCGCCATCGCGCGCGCCACGCGGATCGCCTGCGCGACGTTGACGCCGCGCACCGCGTCGTCCTTCAGGTGCACGCGCGCGTGGCCGGCGAGTGCCTTCGTCATCGCGCCGGGCGTCGCGCCGGCCGTGCTGACGTCGAGCGTGACGTTGCCGCGCCCCAGCAGCGCATCGGTGCCGGTGAGGTCCTTCAGCAGCGGCCCGATGGCGATGCCCTCGAGCGTCTGCTGCAGGCCGATGCGTGCCGGCGACTGGTTCGCGGCCACGCTGGCGCTGCCGTTTAGCCGCCCCTGGTAGAGATCGGCGGCGAGCGGCGCGATCTGCACGCGGCCGCCCGCGGCGCGCACGCCGGCGCGCACCTGGCTCGCCTTCAGGTTCATCACCTGCAGCGCGCCGATGCGCAGCTGGCCGTTCGCCTCGAGCTCGCGCAGGGCCGACAGGTCGAGCGGCTTCTCCGGGCCGGCCGCTGACGCCGCAGACGCCGGCGCCGCGCCGCCGGCACGGAAGCGGTCGAGGTTCAGGCGGTCGATCTCGGCGTCGAAGGTGTAGGCCGCGGGGCTCAGGCGCGGCATGCCGAGCGCGACCTTGAAGCGGCTGCCATCGAACTCGCCGGCGAGCTTGGCGTCGAGCTTGCCGGCCTTCAGGTCAGCGTCGATGCCGCCTTCGACATGCGTCTTCAGCGCCGTGGCGTCGGCTTTGGCGCCGAGCCTGGCGTCGATGTCGAGCTCGAGGCCCTCGAGGGCCACGCGGCCCTCCGCCGGGCCCAGCTTCAGCCGGCCTTGCAGCGCGACGTCGGCGCCGAGGCTCGGCGCATCGGCGTCGAGCCGGGCCTTCAGCGACACCGGCGTGCTGACGCCCGGCGCGATGCGGCCGGCCTGCAGCGCGAGCTTCGACAGCTGCAGCCTGCGCGGCGCCTGGCGGTCGTCGAACTGGATCTCGGCGTCGGTGATCGCGATGCCGGCGACATCCAGCTCGAGCGGTGCCACCGGCGGTGTCGCCGGGGCCGGGGCCGGGGCGGCCGGTGCGCCGCCGCCGCCGGTGAGGTCGTCGATGCTGAGCCTGCCGTCCTTGAAGCGCACGATGCGGGCGCGCAGCCCGGCGAGCGTGAGCCGGTCGACCACGACCTGGCGCCTGAGCAACGGCCAGACGGCCAGCGACACCTGCGCCGATTCGATGGACGCGAAGCGCTCGGCGCTGTTGCGCTCAGACAGGGTCGCGGCGCCCAGCTTCACGCCCAGCGTCGGGAAGAGCGTGAGCGAGATCGGGCCCGGGATCGCGAGCGTGCGCTGCCGCTCCCTCTGCACGGTCTCGATGAGCAGCGGCTTGTAGGCGTTCGGGTCGAACGTCGCGACGATGAAGATGCCCACGCCGACGAGCAGCACGAGCACGCCGCCGAGCGCGGCGAGCGAGAGCTTCAGCGGTCTGGGCATGGCGAGAAGCGCCGTGCGCCAGGGCGAAGGCCGGGGCCAAGGCTAGGGCGAAGGCCCCGGGCCGTTCGGGACGCCGCCGGCGTGGCTGGCGAGCAGCGGCACCCCCGAGGCGAACTCGGGCAGCACGTAGACGACTCCGCGCTGCCGGCCGAGGCTCGGCACGACGATGGCGTCGAAGAAGCTGGCGGCAACGACGATGCAGCCGAGCGAGATGCGGTTGTCGCTCGGCGAGGGCGAGGCGAGGCGCTCTGGCCGCCGCTCGTGCGCGGCCGCGGGGCGCAGGCGATGGATGGCCAGCGAAGAGTCGTAGTCGACCCAGACGATGTCCTCGCCGAGGTGGTTGCGGCCGGGTTCGGACTCGAAGCGCCCGGCCGGTGTGGTGCGCTCATGGGGCGCGATCTTGCCAGCCCGGCGCCCGACGCCTGCGAAGCTGAAGTCGCCGGGGGCCGCGCCCAGCAGCGCGGGTGTCGCGCCGAGCAGTCGGCCGTCGGCGCGGAAGACGAGCAGCCGCGCCTGCTTCTTGTCGACAACGGCAAAAGGGCGGCCGCGGGCATCACCACCGGCCAACACGCGCCGCACGGCCTCGCGCGCCTCGGGCGAGACGCCGTGCAACCGCAGATCCTTGTCCAACGCCACCGCGGCGCTCGCGCCGCCACTCGCTCCCGCCGCGATGGCAAACGCCACCACCCGGCGGGCCAAAACTCGCCTGAATCCGCCCATCTCGCCCGATACCCCGAAGCCTGCACGGCACCGGAGTCCACCACCGGGCGCGAAGCGGAGTGAATGCTAACGCCGAAAGGGGCTGGACAGCCCGGGCAGGGGAAATCGGGCCGGGTCGACGTGGGTCGTTCGTCACGCTCCGGCCGCCACCGCGGCGGCCGCCGGGAAGACCGCAGCCAACGGCTTGGTCTCGGGCAGGATGTAGACGACGCTCTTGCCGGCGCCGAAGAGCGGCCAGAAATGCTCATCGAAGAAGGCGCCGGGCAGGTTGATGCAGCCATAACTGATGCGGTTGTCGCGCGGGCTCGGCGAGGCCAGGCGCGCCAGCCGCTGCTCGCTCGGCTCGGTGAGGCGCACGCGGTGCATCGAGACGGCGGTGTCGTAGTCGATCCAGAGCACGTCGTCGTTCTGCGCATTGCGGCCTGGGTGGGCCACGTAGCGCCCGGCCGGGGTCGTGCGCTCGTTCGGCCGCACCTCGGCGATCGGGCGCAGGCCGATGCCGGCAACGCTGTCGTCGCCGCGCGCAAAGCCCAGCAGCACGGGGCTGGCGGCGAGCAGCCGGCCCGAAGGCTGGAAGAGATAGACGCGCGCGGCGGCCTTGTCGATGATGGCGAACGGATGCTCGCCGTTGTCGGCGGCGCCGACGATCCAGCCGGCCAGCCGGCGTGCATCGGCCGAGGGGACGACGCGGCCGAAGTCCAACTGCCGTTCGATGATCGAGAACACGGCCGCCGGCCCTTGCGAGGCGACCTCGCGAAGCGTCGGTCCGCCGCCGGTGCCGGGCGGCAGCACGAGCGTGAGCAATGCCATGCCTGCGAGCAGGCCCTGCTTCAGGCCCTGCCACAACTCGGCGCGGGCGGCGGGATCGACGGCGACCGCTGTCATCACGCAGTGGGGCATCCGCGGCCCCACGGTGCCGCGGCACCGTGAGGCACTCGGGTGCGGCACTCAGTTGCGGTCGGGCTTCGGCTCGCGTGACTCGGGCGCGGCGGTCGAGCTGCTGGAGTCGGCCGGGGGCGACGTCGACGACGAGTCGGTCGACGACGGTGCCGAGGTGGACGGCGGCGTGCTCGAAGAGCCCGGCGAGGCACTGGGCGACGTGCTCGAGTCGCTGGGCGAAGCGCTCGGCGACGTGCTCGGCGCCGTGCTGGGCGCCGTCGAATCACTCGGCTGCGGCGTGGTGGCGCCGCCGCTCGGTGGCGGCTCCGTCGTCGTCTGTGCGTACGCGAGGGCAATGGTGCCGACGAGCGCGGCAGCCGCACCGATCGCGGCAAGAGGTTTCAACATCGTCATCTCGGACTCCTTCGGTTCTGGCCCTTCGCGGGCACCTGGGCATGATTGAGCAAGAAAGCCGGTCTCTCTTGCAGCCGGCAGTTCCACCTTAGGACGCCAACCCAGCCGTCCATGTCAGCGATAGGCGTCGCGGCATGTAGGACAAGGCCTCGCGGGGTCGCCCGAATCGATGCCGGCGCGGGCCTGTCCTTCGGCCGCGCACGCACGTCCTCGCCCGCCCGTGGTCGCGTGCCCGCAGTCGCGTGCCGTAGTCGCGTGTCCCTAGGGCGCGGGCCTCGCCGATGCAACACTGCGACCCATGACCCGTCGCTCTGTCGTGCCACTGACGTCCCGGCGCCCGGCGCCTGTGGCCTGACCCCGTACACACATGCTGGCACGCCTGCAACAGGTGACCACGCTGGGCGGGCTGCTGCTTGCGGCGCTCTGGGCCTGGGCGTTCGTGCGCACCGGCCATCCCGGTTGGGCGGCGGGCGGCGCCCTGCTGATCGTGGCGGGCTACGCGCTCGTGCTGGCGCTGGAATTCGCGCTGCTGCACCGTGTCCACGGCGACGATCCGACACCGCGTGCCACGCCCGCGCAGCTGCTGCGCGCCTGGTGGGGCGAGGTGCGCGCCGCGCCCGTCGTCTTCTGCTGGCGCCAGCCGTTTCGCAGCCGCCGCCACCCGGACTCGCTGCCGGACGCCGCCGCCGCAAGGCGCGGTGTGCTGCTCGTGCATGGCTTCGTCTGCAACCGCGGCCTGTGGAACCGGTGGCTCGCGCGCCTGCGCGAGGCCGGCGTGCCGGTGCTGGCGGTGAACCTCGAGCCGGTGTTCGGCTCCATCGACGACTACGTGCCGCGCATCGAGGCCGCCGTGCGGCAGTTGCACGAACGCACGGGCCTGGCCCCCGTGGTCGTCGCGCACAGCATGGGCGGCCTGGCCCTGCGCCGCTGGTGGGCCGGGCAGGGCGACGACACGAGCGGCGCGGCGCGCGTGCACCATGCCATCACGCTAGGCACCCCGCACCACGGCACCTGGCTGGCGCGCTTCGCGCTGACCCCGAACGCGCGCCAGATGCGCCGCGGCAGCGCGTGGCTGCGCGCCCTGGCCGCGCGCGAGCCGGCCGGGCGCGGCGCGCGCTTCACCTGCTTCTACAGCCACTGCGACAACATCGTCTTCCCGCCCGCCACGGCCACGCTGCCGGAAGCGGACAACCGGCACCTGCCCGGGGTGGCGCACGTGCACATGGCCGATCGGCCCGAGCCGTGGCAGGAGTTGCTGCGGTGGATCACGCCGGGGCCGCAGCGACCTGTCGGCTAGGAGCCGCCCAAGCTCCTAACGCATCTGCCCCGCGCCGCGCGCCGGCGGCAGCGCGGCCAGGGCCACCGCCAGCCGCGCGCCCACGGCGGCGTTGTGCTTCACCAGCGCCACGTTGGCGGCGAGACTGCGGCCGCCGCTCAGCTGCTCGATGCGCGCCAGGAGGAAGGGCGTCACCGCCTTGCCGCCGATGCCCTGGCGCTGCGCGTCGGCGAGCGCCTCGGCTATCCAGCCGTCGACCAGGTCGCGCGGCAGCGCGTCGGCCTCGGGCACGGGCGTGCTCAGCAGCACGCCGCCGGCCAGGCCGAGGTCCCACTTCGCGCGCACGAAGCGCGCCTGCGCGGCGGGCTCGTCGATGCGCTGGTCGGCGCCGAGGCCACTCTCGCGCACGTAGAACGCGGCGAACTGGTCCTGCCCGCAGCTGAGCACCGGCACGCCGTGCGTCTCGAGATACTCGAGCGTGAGGCACAGGTCGAGGATGCTCTTCGCGCCGGCGCACACCACCACCACCGAGGTACGCGCGAGTTCCTGCAGGTCGGCCGAGATGTCGAAGGTGGTCGCCGCGCCGCGGTGCACGCCGCCGATGCCGCCGGTGACGAAGACCTCGATGCCGGCGAGCGCGGCGCAGATCATCGTGCCGGCCACGGTGGTGGCGCCGATCGGCGAGCCCGCGCCGGCGGCGAGAACGGCCGGCAGGTCGCGCCGGCTCACCTTCAAGGCCTGCGGGCCGGCGCGGGCGAGTCGTTCGAGCAGGGCGTCGTCCAGGCCGATGCGGATGCGGCCGTCGATCACGGCGATCGTCGCCGGCTCGACGCCATGTTCGCGCACCGCCGCCTCGACGGCGCGGGCCGTGCGCAGGTTCTGCGGCCAGGGCATGCCGTGCGCGACGATGGTGGATTCGAGCGCCACCAGCGGCCGGCCGGCGGCGCGCGCGGCCGCCACGGCCGGGCTCCACTGCAAGGAGGGGTGCGCGGGCGGGTTCGCGTGCGGGCCAGGGCTGTCAGCCATCGAGCGCGGAGCATACCGACCCGGTGAAGCGGAAGCGGCGCGCCGATGGGGCGCGCCGCTCGCGTTGATCGCGATGATCGTGCGAGCGGCCCACCGCCCCACCGACCCACCGACCTGCGCCCGAGCGGCCACCGCACTTAGCATCGCGGGGTGCAACACCGCACCGCCGCCAGCGCCTGCCCCGCACCCCGCCGATGACCCCGCGCGTCGCCTGGTGGCTGCTGGCGCCGGCGCTGGCCTTCGTCTCGCTCTTCTTCGTGCTGCCGGTGCTGGCCCTGCTGGCCGGCGCCTTCAAGGTGGAGGGGCTGCCGGGCCTCGCGCACTTCGGCACCTTCTTCGCCGAACCGCTGCACGAGCAGGTGTACTGGCGCACGCTGCGCATCGCGCTCGCGGCGACGCTCGTGAGTGCGCTCGTCTGCTACCCGGCGGCGATGGCGATGGTGAAGGTGCCGGCGTCGTGGCGCGGGCTGCTCACGGGCCTCGTGATCCTGCCGCTGATGGTGAGCCCGATCGCGCGCACCTATTCGTGGATCGTGCTGCTCGGGCGCAACGGCTTCGCCAACTCGCTGCTCGTGGGCAGCGGCGTCGTCGACGAGCCGGTGACGCTGCTCTTCACCGAGGGCGCGGTCTTCGTCGGCCTGCTGCAGCTGATGATGCCGCTGATGCTGGTCAGTCTCGTCTCGGCGCTCGAGAACCTGCCGGCCGACGTGCTCGCCGCCGCGCAGACGCTCGGCGCCGACCGCTGGCAGACCTTCGTCCGCGTCACGCTGCCGCTGACGCAGGAAGGCCTGATCATCGGCGGCACGCTCGTCTTCACCGGCTGCGTCACCGCCTACATCACGCCGGCGATGCTGGGCGGGCCGAAGGTGCTGATGCTGGAGACGCTGCTGTACCAGAAGGTCAACGTCGCCGCCGACACCACGGCGGCGAGCGTCATCGCCGTGCTGCTGCTCGTGACCACCGTGCTCGTGAACCAGGGGCTGCGGCGCGTGGGCGGCGTGCGGCGCAGGCCGGCGCGGGCCGAGGCCGACGCATGAACCGCGTCTCGGCACCGGCGCTGGCGATGCTGCTGGTCGCGCTGGCCTTCCTGCTCGGGCCCTTCGTCGTCGTCTTCGTGGCCGGCTTCTCGGCCGACGAGACGCTCACCTTCCCGCCGAAGGCCTATTCGTGGCGCTGGATGGCGCATGTCTTCACCGTCGACGCCTTCCAGCGCAGCTTCGCGACCAGCCTGTGGGTGGGCGTAGGCAGCACGCTCGCGGCGCTCGGCCTCGGCGTGCCGGTGGCCTATGCCCTGGCCAGACGCCGAGTGCCGGGCCAGGAGGTGGTGCGCACGCTGCTGACGCTGCCGCTCATCGTGCCCGGCATCATCGTCGGCCTGGCGCTGCTCAACCACATGGTGCTGGTCTACGACCTGCCCGTGCTGACGAGCCTGCTCGTCGGCCACACGGCGCTGCTGCTGCCCTATGCGGTGCGCGTGGTCTCTGCGAGCCTGGCCAACCTGCGCGCCGACATCGACGATGCCGCCGTCACGCTGGGTGCCACGCGTGCGCAGGCCTTCTTCAAGGTGGTGCTGCCCAACATCCGCGGCGGCATCGCGGCGGCGGCGGTGCTCGCCTTCGTCACCAGCTTCAACCAGGTGCCGGTGAGCCTGTTCCTCACCGGGCCGGGCATCAGCACATTGCCGATCGAGATGATGAGCTACATGGAAACGAGCTACGACCCGTCGATCGCGGCGCTGTCGACGATCCTCGTGGTCTTCACCATCCTCGTCGTCGCGGCGACCGAGCGGCTGCTCGGCATCAGCAGGTACGTCTGAGCAAGCGATGAGCGACCGATGAGCGACCTTTCTTTGCGCGGCCTGACCCTGGCCTACGGCCGCAAGACCGCGCCGGCGGCGGTGCGCGAGCTCGACCTCGAGGTGCCGGCCGGCCAGCTCGTCTCGCTGCTCGGGCCGAGCGGCTGCGGCAAGACGACGACGATGCGCGCCGTGGCCGGCCTGCTCGCGCCGCAGGCTGGGCGCATCGTGCTCGGCGGCGAGGACATCACGGCGGCGCCTGCGCACCGGCGCGACATCGGCCTCGTCTTCCAGAGCTACGCGCTCTTCCCGCATCTGTCGGCCTTCGAGAACGTCGCCTTCGGCCTGCGCCTGCGCAGGGTCGCCGAGAGCGAGCTGAAGCGGCGCGTCGACGAGGCGCTCGCGTCCGTCGACCTGGCCGAGTTCGGTGCGCGACAGCCGGCGCAGCTTTCCGGCGGCCAGCAGCAGCGCGTGGCGCTGGCGCGCGCGATGGTCATCCGGCCGCGCCTGCTGCTGCTCGACGAGCCGCTGTCCAACCTCGACGCCGCGCTGCGCCTGGAGATGCGCGCCGAGGTGCGGCGCCTGCAGCGCGCCCTCGGCACGACGATGCTGTACGTGACGCACGACCAGGACGAGGCGCTGGCGCTGTCGGACCGCATCGTCGTCATGCGCGCCGGCCGCATCGAGCAGGACGCGGCGCCGGACGAGCTGTACGAGCGGCCGGCGACCGCCTTCGTCGCCGGCTTCATGGGCCACGAGAACCTCTTCGAGTGGCGCGACGGCGCGCTGCACGGGCCGCGCGGGGTGGTGCCGCTGGTGCTGGCCCCGGGCGCCGACGAGCCGGCGCGCAGCCCCATCCACGTCACGCACCTGGCGTGGCGGCCGATGCAGGTGCCGGTGCTTGCCGCGGGCAGCCCGCAGGCGCTGCCCGGCCGCGTGTTGGCGCGCAGCTACCTCGGCGACGCGGTGCAGTATCTCGTCGAGACCGCGCTCGGGCCGGTGAAGGGCAGCGCCGGCCCCGAGACGACGTGGCAGGAGGGTGACGCGGTCTCGCTGCGGCTCGACCCCGCGCGCGCCGCCCGGCTCGGGAGCACCGCATGACGGCAAATGCGACGACGCGCGAGATCTGGCTCGATACCGACCCCGGCTTCGATGACTGGCTTGCCTGGGCGCTGCTCGAGGCCGACCCGGGCTTCACGGTGCGCGGCGCGAGCGTGGTCGCGGGCAATGCGCCTCTGCCGGTGGTGCTTGCGAATGCGCGGCGCATCCATGCGTTGCACGGGTGGAAGACGCCGATCTGGGCCGGCGCCGACCAGCCGCTCGTGCAGCCGCAGGTCACGGCGCAAGACGTGCTCGGCACGCAGGGCATGCACACGAGCGGCGCCGCGTTGCCGGACACGGAGAGCGCATTGCAAAGAGGCCACGGCGTCGACGCGATGATCGACTGCGTGCGTGCGCACCCCGGGCGCATCACGCTGCTGGCGATCGGGCCGCTCACCAACGTGGCGCTCGCCTTCGCGAAGGCGCCGGAACTGCCGGGCCTGCTCGCCGGTCTCGTCATCATGGGCGGCAGCCTGGGCGCGGGCAACACCACGCCGGTGGCCGAGTTCAACATCCATGCCGACCCCGAAGCGGCGTCGCAGGTGTTCGCCAGGGCCCGCGAGGTGCCGGGTGGCACGCGCTTGTTCGGCATCGAGGTCTGCCGTCAGGTGCAAGGCGGCGACGCGCATGTGGCGGCGCTGCGCGAAGGTGGCGGGCGGGCCGCGCGCGGCAGCGAGCGCGCGGCCATCCTCACCGATCACTTCGACGGCTATGTCGGCATGGCGCGCCGCCGCGGCCGTGCCACGGCGCCGATGTACGACCTCACGCCGGTGGCGTGGCTGGCGCATCCGGAGTGGTTCACGCTGCAGCCGGCGCACGTGGACGTCGAACTGCGGGGCACGCTGACGCGCGGCATGACGGTGTGCGAGCTGCGAGTGCCGCAGCGGGCGACACCGAATGCCGAGATCGCCATGACGGCCGACGGCGACAGGGTCATGGGCTGGGCCGTCGAGGTGCTGCGGGGCGCGCTGTGACCGTGCTGCCCGAGGGCTTCTTCCAGGCGCTGCCGAAGGTGGAGCTGCACTGCCACCTGCTCGGCACGGTGCGGCGCGCAACCCTGGCCGACTGGGCGCGAAGAGAGCGGGCGCCCATCACCGACGCCGAGATCGAATCGTTCTACACACGCGGCGAGAAGCCCGTGGGCGTTCTGCGCGTGCTGCGCGCGCTCGAGCAGCAATTGATGTGCCACGCCGACGACCTCGAGCGCCTGACGCGCGAGTACCTCGCCGCGGCGGCGGCGCACGGCGTGCGCCATGCCGAGTTCTTCTGGAACCCCACCGGCGCCGCGCGCGACAGCGGCATCGCCTACCGCGACGGCCTCGCCGGCATCGCCGAGGCGATGGCCGCGGCCGAGCTCGAGCATGGCATCACGTCGCGGCTGGTCCCCGCCATCGACCGCGAAGGCACGCCGCGCGAAGCGCTCGAGATGGTGCGGTGGGTGGTCGAGCACCGGCGCGGCTTCGAGGCCGTCGTGGCCGGCATCGGCATCGACTACCGCGAGACCGATCGCCCGCCCGAGCTGTTCGCCGAGGCCTATGCGCTCGCGCGCCGGCACGGCCTGAAGACGACGGCGCACGCCGGCGAGTTCGGCTGCGACTGGACGAACGTGCGCACGGCGGTGGAGCTGCTCGGGGTCGACCGCATCGACCACGGCTACACCGTCGTCGACGCGCCGGCCTATGCGCGCCGGCTGGCCGAACGCGGCATCGTCTTCACCGTCGTGCCCACCAACTCCTACTACCTGCGCACGTTGCCGAAGGAGCGCTGGGCGCAGGACCATCCCATCCGCCGCATGCCGGGGCTCGGGCTGGCGATCCACCCGAACACCGACGACCCGACGCTGCACCTCGTCACGCCGAGCGAGGCCTGGCGCAAGATGCATGTCGACTTCGGCTTCGATGCGGCGGCGCTGCGCAGCTTCATGCTCAACGGCATCGCCGGCGCCTGGGTGGATGATTCGCTCAAGGCGCAGTGGCGGCAGCGCTTCGGCGCCGAGTTCGATGCCCTCGCCGCCGGCGCGGGGTGAGGGCGTGAGTGAGGGCATGGGCGAGGGCGTATCCTCCGCGCCCTGCGCGAGCCGGGGGATGCCGATGGAACTGAAGGTGCGGATCACGATGACCGACGAACTGACCGAGGAACTGGTCCATTCGTCCGGCTTGCTCGACCTCGCCAGCGGCGAGATCAGCCGTGTCGAGTACGAGAACTACGACCTCGCGGCCCTGGGCCATCCCTGGGATGCCGACGACTACGAGTTCACCAGCGGCACCCTCTCGCACGACGGCAAGGACGTCGAGTTCAAGGTCGACGTCAACAAGACGACGGGGCAGCGTTCGGTGAGTGCCAACGAGCTGCTGGAGATCAAGGTGCGGGCGGCGGCGCTGTTCGCGGGCATGAGCGGCAAGGACCTGCTCGGCAGCGCCGAGGCGGGCCGCGCTCCGGGTGGCGGCAAGACGCCGCCCCGGCGCGGCCCCGGCCCACTTCACTGATCACCGATCCAGGGATCCCGCACTGCGGCCGCGGCCCCGCCGGGCCGGCGCGGCCGCGCGGCCGGCGCTTTGCTAGAGTCGCGGCCCATGTCGGCTGAAGGCGCACTCGCGAACAGGCACATCGTGCTCGGTCTGTCCGGGGGCGTGGCCTGCTACAAGGCGGCCGATTTCGCGCGCGAGCTCGTGAAGGCCGGCGCCACGGTGCAGGTGGTGATGACCGAGGCGGCCTGCCAGTTCATCACGCCGGTGACGATGCAGGCGCTGAGCAACCGCCCCGTCTACACCAGCCAGTGGGACGCGCGCGAAGCCAACCACATGCCGCACATCAACCTCACGCGCGGGGCGAGCGCCGTGGTGGTGGCGCCGGCGAGCGCCGACTTCATCGCCAAGCTGGCGCAGGGGCGTGCCGACGACCTGCTGAGCCTGCTGTGCCTGGCGCGGCCGCTTGCCGGCGACCGGGGGGTGCCGCTGCTCGTGGCCCCGGCGATGAACCGCGAGATGTGGGCGCACCCGGCCACGCAACGCAACGTGGCGCAGATCCGCGCCGACGGCACCACCGTGCTCGGGCCGGCGGCCGGCGACCAGGCCTGCGGCGAGATCGGCGACGGCCGCATGCTCGAGGCCGAGGAACTGCGCGACGAGCTGATCGCGTTCTTCCAGCCCAAGGCGCTGGCCGGCCGCGACGTGCTGGTGACGGCCGGCCCGACCTTCGAGGCCATCGACCCGGTGCGCGGCATCACCAACCACTCGAGCGGCAAGATGGGCTTCGCCATCGCACGCGCCGCGGCCGAGGCGGGCGCGCGCGTGACGCTCGTGGCCGGGCCGGTGCACCTGGCCACGCCGCGCGGCGTGCGCCGCATCGACGTGCAAAGCGCCGAGCAGATGCTCGCCGCCGTGCTGCCCGAGGCGAGGCGGCACGAGATCTTCGTCGCCACCGCCGCGGTGGCCGATTGGCGGCCGGCCAGCGTGGCCACGCAGAAGATCAAGAAGGACGCACCCAGCCAAGGTGCGGGTCAAAGTGCGGGCCATGTTCCGGCCTTGAGCTTCGTCGAGAACCCGGACATCCTCGCCACGGTGGCAAAGCTGCCCACCGGCGAGCGGCCCTTCTGCGTCGGCTTCGCCGCCGAGAGCCACGACATCGTGCGCCATGCGCGCGCGAAGCTCGTGCGCAAGGGCGTGCCGCTGATCGTCGCCAACAACGGCCCGGCGACCTTCGGCCGCGATCACAACGCGCTGGTGCTCGTCGACGCTGCCGGCGAGCGTGCGCTGCCGCCGAGCGACAAGCTGACGCTGGCGCGATTGCTTGTGGCCGAGATCGCGCAGCGCTGCCCGCGGCGCGCTTCCACTCCTGCCACCGCTACTGCCGCTTCTGCGTGACTGCGTGACGGTGCGCCGCCGGCGCGCGACGCTCCTCCCTGCCCCGGACCATGACGACCATCGACCTGCGCGTTCTCGACCCCCGCATGGCGGCGCATCTGCCCGCCTATGCCACCCACGGCAGTGCCGGCCTGGACCTGCGCGCCTGCATCGACGCGCCGCTGACGCTCGAGCCCGGGCAGGCGACGCTCATCGCCACGGGCTTGTCGATCCACATCGCCGACCCCGGCCTCGCCGCGATGCTGCTGCCGCGCTCGGGCCTCGGGCACAAGCAGGGCATCGTGCTCGGCAACCTCGTCGGCCTCATCGACAGCGACTACCAGGGCCCCCTGATGGTGAGCTGCTGGAACCGCAGCGCCGCCGCCGTCACCATCCAGCCGCTGGACCGCATCGCGCAGATGGTCATCGTGCCGGTGGTGCAGGCGAGCTTCCGCGTCGTCGAGGAGTTCGACGTCAGCGCGCGCGGCGAGGGCGGGTTCGGTTCGACCGGGCGCTGATCTGCCTCACGCGCCGGCGCCGCGCCAGTGCAGCGTCAGTGCAGCGTCTGCCGCCCCGGCTTGCCCGGTGCGCTGCCGAGCACGGTGACGGTCGAGTCGCCCACGCTGCGCGCCTCGACCTCGGGCTCGGTGGCTTCGCGCACGGCGCGTACCTGGACGCGCAGGCGCAGCGCCATGCCGGCCAGCGGATGGTTGCCGTCGAGCACCACGTGCGACGGGTAGACCTCGGTGACGATGTACACGGCGTCGGCGGGCATGTCGGGCGTCGCGTGGCCCTTGGGCAGGCCTTCGTAGGCCATGCCGGCCTCCACCGGCTCGGCGAAGAGCTTGCGCTCCTCGAAGCACACGAGCTCGGGCCGGTAGTCGCCGAAGGCATCGGCCGGCTCGAGCTGCAGCTGCAACTCGTCGCCGCTCTCGTGGCCTTCGAGCGCTTCTTCCACCTTCGTCAGCAGGTCGTCGCCGCCGTAGAAGAACTCCACCGGCTCGGTGAGTTCGTCCAGCGGCCGGTTCTGCGCGTCGGCGAGCTTCCAGGTGAGGCTGACGACGCAGGGGGTGCGGATCTCCATCGAAGAATGATGGCACAGCGGGCATGGCATCGCAGGCCCGCGGTGGCGCGCGGCCAATGGCGCACGCGGGCCCGGGCGGTGGGTGGCGCGGCGTCGGACGATGCGGGTGCTGCCCGGCAGGCGACGACATGCGCTGGAGAACAATCGGCGCACGATGATCTCCGTCCACCTGCCTTCGCCGCTGCTCGGCGGCCTCAGCCCGCGCGCTTTCATGCGCCGCTTCTGGCAGCGCCGGCCGCTGCTCGTGCGCCAGGCCTGGCCCGGCGTGCGGCCGCCGCTGCCGCGTGCCGGGCTCCTTGCGCTCGCGGCGGCGGAGGGCGTCGAGTCGCGCCTCGTGCAGCGCGAAGGCGGCTCGGGCGGTGACCCGGACACGCCGGGCACGCCGGGCACGTGGCGCGTGCGGCACGGCCCCTTCGCGCGGCGCGCGCTCCCGCCGCTCGATCGCCCGGGCTGGACGCTGCTCGTGCAGGGGCTCGATCTGCATGTGCGCGCCGCGCACGAGATGCTCGCGCCCTTCCGCTTCGTGCCGGCGGCGCGCCTGGACGACCTCATGATCTCCTGGGCCAGCCCGGGGGGCGGCGTCGGGCCGCACGCCGATGCCTACGACGTCTTCCTGCTGCAGGTGCAGGGGCGGCGACGCTGGCGCGTGGCGCCTCCGGCGGCGCCAGGCGAGAGCGGCCTGGTCGAGGGCTTGCCGCTGAAGATCCTGCGCCGCTTCGAGCCCGTGCACGACTGGGTGCTGGAGCCGGGCGACCTGCTGTACCTGCCGCCGCGGTGGGGCCATGACGGCGTGGCCGTGGGCGGCGACTGCATGACCTGCTCGGTGGGCTTCCGCACGCCCTCGGCGCCGGAACTGGCGCGCGAACTGCTGCAGCGGCTGGCCGACGAAGCCGGCGACGAGGCGCAGGAGGGCACCGCCGCGATCTATGCCGACGCGACGCAGCCGGCGACCGCCACGCCGGGCCTGGTGCCGGCCGCGCTGCAGCGCTTCGCCGCGCGCGCCGTGGCACAGGTGCTGCGCGACCCGGCGGCGCTGCCGCGCACGCTCGGCGAGACGCTCAGCGAGCCGAAGCCTCGGGTGTGGTTCGAGGCCGGGGGCGCGCTGCCTCGCGTTGCGGCCGTGCGGCTCGACGCGCGCACGCGCATGCTCTACGACGAGCGGCATGTCTTCATCAACGGCGAGTCCTACCGCGCCGGCGGGCGCGACGCACGCCTGTTGCGCCGCCTTGCCGACGGCCGCACGCTCGCCGCCGCGGACGTGTCGCAGCTGGGCGCCGATGCGTTAGGCTGCCTGCAGCAATGGGCCGAGGCCGGCTGGCTGCATGCCGAGGCCGACGCGGTTGTCGTCGAAGCGAAGGAGGCCAGGCGATGAGCAACAACGATGCCCCCGACGAGCCCCCGGTGATCGACTCGCGCAGCGGCTTCGTGGCGGCCGTGCAGTGGGGCTTCGCGCGTGCGATGCGCGAAGGCGGCCGCTCGCGGCGCATCCTCTGCATCGACCGCGACTTCGTGGACTGGCCGCTGGAGGCGCCCGAGCTGCACGCACGGCTGACCGCCTGGCTGAAGGGGGCGGGGGGCGTGCCGGGCGCGCAGCGCCAGCTCGTGCTGCTGGCCGCGAACTTCGACGAGATGCCGCGCCGCCATCCGCGTTTCGTCGCGTGGCGCCGCCACTTCACGCACGCGGTCTTTCCCTTCGCCGCGCCCGAGGACATGGCGGCCGTGCTGCCGACGCTGCTGCTCGACGACGACGGCACGCTCGTGCGCCTGATCGACCCGGTGCACTGGCGGGGCCGCGCCAGCGCCGACGAGCGCAGTGCGCTGCCCTGGCGCGAGCAGATCGACGCGCTTCTGCAACGGTCCGAGGCCGCCTTCCCTGCCCAGTCGCTCGGCCTATAGGGAAAGTCCCAGGGCTGGCTATAATGCGTGGTTAGGCATTCGAGGTGGGCCGCCCCGGTCTGGCTTGTTGTCTATCCCTTGCTCGACGGCGAAAGCCGCGCCTCGGGGCTTCAGCCGGGATCTCAGCCGAGATTCCAGCCGGGACTTCAGCCGGGTGGTGAGCAAGAGACAAACCTTCATTCCTGATTCAGCCTTCCGACCCAAAATTCTGAGGACCTACGCAATGAACAAGTCGCTCGTTCTGGCTTCCCTGGTTGCTGCCGTGGCGCTGGCCGCCTGCGGCAAGAAGGAGGCCGCCGCTCCTGCAGCGCCCCCGGCTCCCGCCGCCGCTCCCGCGCCGGCTCCTGCCGCCCCGATGGCCGAAGCCGCTTCGGCCGCTGCCGGCGCCGCCTCGGCTGTTTCGGGTGCCGCCTCGGCCGCCGCGGGTGCCGTGCAGTCCGCCGCGTCTGCCGCTGCCGCTGCCGCCTCGAAGTGATCGCAGGGCACCCGCGAGGGTGCCGATGCAGCGAACGAAAAGGCCGCCCTCGGGCGGCCTTTGTCATGGATGTGTCAGGGGTGGCGTCATCGGTGCGACGCAAGGTCGGTCGCCCGGCCGCGCCGCTACTTCAGGTCGTCGACGAGCCTCGCGACGATGCGCTGGCCGTTTTCTCCGCTGCCCGTGCCGCCCTCGGAGGTGAGCACGTCCACGTTCGTCTTCGTGCCCGCGCCCTTGAGCACGATGCGGTAGCGCACCGGCGTCTGCGGATCCTTGGCGCCACCGAAGATGCGTGCGAAGAAGTTGGGCTCCTCCTGCCCGGCCGCCTTGGGGTCGGAGTAGCGCACGTAGTAGATGCCCGAGGCGCGGTCGCGGTCCTCGACGGTGAAGCCGCCGCGGTCGAGCACCAGGCCGACGCGGCGCCAGGCGCGGTCGAAGGGCTCGTCCACCTCCATGCTGACGCGCTCGCCGCTGGAGGTGGTGCGCGCGCGCGCCGGCGGCTGCGGGGCCGCCGTCACGGTGCCGACGGCCGCGGTCAGCGCCTGCGCGGCGGGGCGTGCCGGCGCCTCGCCTCCCGCCGCCGGCGGCGCCGAGGCCAGCGCCAGCATCATGCGCGCCAGCATTTCCGCCTCGAGGTCGGGGTCGCTCGCGCGCGCCCGCCAGGTCGGCACGTCGTTGAACGGGCCGCCCACGACTTCCTCGATGCCGCGGTGCGAGACGTAGATCTCGACGCTGCCGTCGCCGTTGCGCTCCAGGCGCGTGCGGAAGAGATCGCGCTCGCCGGTGTCGTAGAGGTTGCGCACGAGCCTCCCGATCAGGTTGCGCACGACGTCGTCGGGCAACTTGGCGCGGTTCTCCGACCAGTTGGTCTCCATCACGCCGGCCTGCGGGTTCTCCAGGACGAGCGTGAAGCCGCTCCTCTCCCAGAACGTCTTGACCTTGGGCCACAGCACTTCGGGCGTCTGCTGCGCCACGACCAGCCAGCGCTGCTGGCCCGCGCGCTCGACGCGCAGGTTCTCGAGCTTGCCCGGCGCCACGACGGCGGCGGGTGCCGCCGCTGCGGGCGCCGAAGCCGAGGGCGCGGCCGCAGCGGCGGCCGCGCTGACCGTGCCGCCAGCCGCACCGATGGCCTGGTAGCGCGAGTCGCGCGCGATCTGGGTCAGGTCGGGCGGCACCTCGAGCGGCTTGGTCTTCACGGCCTCGGTGCGGTAGTCGATCCTGTCGCCGCCGAAGAGGCCTTCGGACGAGGTGCAGGCGGACAGCAGCAGTAGCACGGCCAATGCAGAGGCGGTCAGGGGCGGTGCGAGGAATCGGGGAATCACGTTCAGGCTCTCCGGCAGCTCATTGCGGGGCTGCGCATGCAGTTCGCGCGCAAGCGGCGCGCGCGGGTCGTTCGCGGATCAGACGCGGCTTCAGGTTCGACGTGCGTGCGGATCGAACCCGGGCCGCCGCCGTGCCCGCTCAACCGGGCAGGCCACTCGCGCGCAGGGCCTCGCGCACCAGCGGCTGCCCGGCCTCGCTGAGAGGTGCCAGCGGCAGGCGCACGTGTGGCGTGCAGCGCCCGAGCTGCGCAAGGGCCCACTTCGTGGGCGCCGGGCTCGGCTCGCAGAACAGCTGCTTGTGCAGCGGCAGCAGCTTCAGGTGGATGGCCGCGGCGCGCCGCACGTCGCCTTCGATGGCGGCGATGCACATCTCGTGCATCAGCCTGGGCGCGACGTTCGCGGTGACGCTCACGTGGCCCTGGCCGCCCAGCAGCATGAGCGCGATCGCCGTGCCGTCGTCGCCGGAGTAGACCGAGAAGCCCTTGGGCGCCTGCTTGATGAGCCAGCCGGCGCGCTCGATGTTGCCGGTGGCGTCCTTGAGGCCGATGACGCCCGGCACCTGCGCCAGGCGCAGCGTCGTCTCCACCGACATATCGGCCACCGTGCGCCCGGGCACGTTGTAGAGCACCATCGGCAGGTCGACGGCCTCGGCCACCGCCTTGAAGTGGCGGTAGATGCCTTCCTGCGAGGGCCGGTTGTAGTAGGGCACCACCGAGAGGTGGCAGTCGGCGCCCACCTTCTTGGCAAAACGCGTCAGCTCGATCGCCTCGCTCGTGGCATTGGCGCCGGTGCCGGCCATGACCGGCACGCGGCCCTTGGCCTGCTCGACGGCGACGCGGATGACCTCGCAGTTCTCTTCCATCGAGACCGTGGGCGACTCGCCCGTCGTGCCGACGACGCCGATGCAGTCGGTGCCTTCGGCGATGTGCCAGTCGATGAGGCGGCGCAGCGCGTCGTAGTCGATGCGGCCGTCTTCGTGCATCGGCGTGACCAGCGCCACGATGCTGCCAACGATGGGGTTCATGCGGGTGTCCTGGGCGGCAAGAGGCTGCGCAAGCGGGAAGTGGGCCTACAGGAGCCGGCGGGGCTCGAAGGCTGCGATTCTAGGGTCCTGCCCCGGGGCGCCCGGCGCGCCCCCGGCGACGGCCACGATGCGCTGCACGCGCCGCTCGGGGGCCGCCTCGAGCCCGTCCTCATAGGCCACGATCGACAGGTCCGCAAAGGCTTGCAGCAGCTCCCCGCGCTGCAACAGGAACTCGGGGTTGTTCGGGCGGCCGAAGCGCTCCTGGCCTTCGGCGAAGGTCTCGTAGATCAGCACGCCGCCGGCGTTCAGGGATTCGGCGACGCGCGGCAGCAGCGCACGCCAGAGGTAGTTCGTGACGACGATGCCGTCGAAGCGCCGATCGAGCAGCGGCCACGGGCCGCCCTCGAGGTCGGCGACGACGATCTCGGCCATGCCGCGCAGCCGCTGCACGGCCTCGGCATCGCGGTCGACGCCGGTGACGACCCACCCTTGCTCGGCCAGCCAGCGCAGGTGGCGGCCGCTGCCGCAGGCGAGGTCGAGCACGCGGCCGCCGGCAGGAATCAGCGGCGCCCAGCGCGTGACCCAGTTCGACGGCGATGGCAGCGGTGCGTGCATCGAATGTGCTCGACTCAGCCTCTCAGAAGCAGGCCCAGAGCCGGTCGGCCAGGTCGAGCATCAGGTGCGGGTCGAGGTAGCTCAGCGAGACGGCGCCCAATGCCGCCAAGACGGCCAGCGCGCCCGCCCAGTGCAGCCGCCGGCGCGCGCGCGGCGTCATGCCGGCTGCCCCGCGGCGCGCACCACCGGCGTCTCGCGCACCGGCAGGTTGACGATGGCCGCGAAGAGGCCCAGCGCTGCCGCCAGCCACCACACCACGTCGTAGGACCCGGTGCTGTCGAACAGGCGCCCGCCGAGCCACACGCCGATGAACGAGCCCACCTGGTGGCTGAGGAAGACGAAACCGCCGAGCATGCTCATGTACTGCGGGCCGAAGATCTGCGCCACGACGGCGTTGGTGGGCGGCACGGTGGAAAGCCACAGCAGGCCCATCACGGCGGCAAAGAGGTACACGCTCCACGGCGACAAAGGCAGCGTGATGAAGGCGACGATGGCCAGCCCGCGCAGCAGGTAGATGGCCGACAGCAGATGCGGCTTGGCCCAGCGGCGGCTGAGCATGCCCACGCCATAGGTGCCGAAGACGTTGAACAGGCCGATCAGCATCAGCGCGACGGTGGCCACCTCGGCCCCGAGCTGACGGTCCTTGAGGTAGCTCGGCATGTGCACGCCGATGAAGGCGAGCTGGAAGCCGCAGACGAAATAGCCGGCCGTCAACAGCTGGAAGCTGCGGTGCGCGAAGGCCTCGCGCAGTGCCGCGCCGATGCTCTGCCGCATGGCCGCCACGGCCGGCACCACCGCCGGTTCCTTCAGACCGAAAGCGAGCGGCACGACGATGCAGGCGGCCAGCGCGAGCACGAAGAGCGCGTTCTGCCAGCCCTGGCCGGCAATGAGCCAGCTGTCCAGCGGCACCATCAGGAACTGGCCGAACGAGCCGGCCGCCGCGGTGACGCTCATCGCCCAGGTGCGGCGCGCGGGGTCCACCTGGCGCGCGATGACGCCGTAGACGATCGGGTAGGTGGTGCCCGCCTGCGCCACGCCGATGAACAGGCCCGCGCCGCCGAGGAACATCCAGCCCGAGGTTGCCGCCGCCATCGTCGCCAGCCCGCAAGCGTAGAGCAGCCCACCCACCACGAGCACGCGGAAGGCGCCGAAGCGGTCGGCCAGCGCGCCGGCGAACGGGCTTGCCAGCCCCCACATCAGGTTCTGCACGGCCATCGCGAAAGCGAACGTCTCGCGCGTCCAGCCGCGATCCATGGTGATCGGCTGCAGCCACAAGCCGAAGCCGTGCCGGATGCCCATCGAGAGGGTGACGATGGCGGCGCCGCAGATCAGCACCTGGGTCATCGAGAGGGTCGGGGCCGGGCGGGACGGGGAATCCATCGCGTCACTGTAGCGAGTCGTGCCGCCCGACCTCGGCATCGGGGCATCGGCCGCCATGCGCACGCGCTGCGCGGCAGGGTTTCCATGGGCAGGCAGGCCGCCCGGGCGCGGTCACACCGGCCTTGCTCGACGCTTCCAGAGGAGACGGCGGCGCACGGGGAACCGTGACACCGGGAGAGTCGCCTGCCGGCGCTGGTCGACGCGTGGCCGAGGTGTTGTGCAGCCACCCCGTGCGCACGCCTGCGGCGGCTCAGCCCGCGGCGCGAGCCTCGGCCAGTTGGAACAGCGCCACCGTCGCGGCCAGGCGATCGGCCTGCTTCTTCAGCGATTGCGCCGCCGCCGCGCTCTGCTCGACGAGCGCGGCGTTCTGCTGCGTCATCTCGTCCAGCTGCACGACCGAGCCGTTGATGCGGCCGATGCCGTCGCTCTGCTCGCCGGTGGAATGCGTGATGCGGCCGATGACCTCGCTGACGCGATTCACCGAGCCGACGATCTCGTCCATCGTCTGCCCGGCGTCCTTGACGAGGCGGGCGCCGCTGGCCACGCGATCGACGCTGGTGCCAATGAGGGCCTTGATCTCGCGCGCCGCGCCGGCCGAGCGCTGCGCGAGGCCGCGCACCTCGGAGGCGACGACGGCGAAGCCGCGGCCCTGCTCGCCGGCGCGTGCCGCTTCCACCGCGGCATTGAGGGCGAGGATGTTGGTCTGGAAGGCGATGCCGTCGATGACGCCGATGATGTCGGCGATGCGGCGCGCACTGTGGTGGATCTCGTCCATCGTCGTGACGACCTGCGAGACGACCGTGCCGCCGCGCTGCGCGACATCGGCGGCCGACTGCGCCAGGCCGTTCGCCGTGGACGCCGCGCTCGCCGACTGCTGCAGGTTGGTGGTGAGTTCGCCCATCGCGCTGGCGGTCTGCTGCAGGTTGGCGGCGGTGCGCTCGGTGCGCTGACTCATGTCGAAGTTGCCGGCCGCCACCTCGGCGCTGGCCTGCTCGATGCCCTGGCTCGCCTCGCGCACCTGCAGCACCAGGCGCTGCAGCGCGGCACTCATCGTCGCCACGCCACCGAGCAGGCTGCGCTCGGCCCCGGCGGGCACGTGCAGCTCGGCGCGCAGGTCGCCCTCGGCGACGCGCTCGAGCGTCGCACGCACTTCGGCCGGATCGGCACCGAGCTCGCGCGCCACCATGCGCCGCAGCAGCCAGGCGAGGCCGGCAGCGGCGAGCAGCGCCAGCGCGGCCAGCGCGGCCGCAGTGGCCAGCGAGCGCGCCGCAGCGGAGTCGGCGGCGTCGCTGGCCGCGCGCGCCGAGACGTCGACTTCGCCCATCACCTTCGTCAACTCGCCGTGCAGCCGGTTCCATGCCGGCGACTCGTCGTTCATGATCGTCATCAGCACTTCGCCGGGGTTCTCGGCGATGAGCTCGAGCACCTTGTGCTGCAGCGCGGCGTGCGCGCGCGCCCGCTTTGCGAGCTCGGCCACCGCGCCTTCGAACGGCCCGCCGCGTGCGATGTCCACCGTCGCGCCGACGGCGTCGCCGAAGGACTTGGCGGCGGCCAGCGCCGCCGCGCGCGCGCCCTTGTCGGCGGGCGACACCGAAGCGTCGCGCATCAGCTGGCCGCTGCGCAGG
The DNA here is from genome assembly GCA_016223165.1 of Burkholderiales bacterium. Lineage (GTDB taxonomy): Bacteria > Pseudomonadota > Gammaproteobacteria > Burkholderiales > Burkholderiaceae_C > Rubrivivax. The sequence continues at coordinate 282,325 of JACRPO010000003.1, read as the reverse complement.
CCTTGCGCGCGCAACTCGGCCACGCTCTGCGCCAGGCGCATATCGCCTTGCAGTGCCCCGTGGTAGATGGCCTGCGTTGCGCGCACGCCCCACAGCGCCACGGCGAGCGCGAGAACGAACAGCAATGCCGGTGCCACCAGGCAAAGCAGCAACCGGTTTCCGAACGACAGGCGCAGTTTCGTCATGGCAGGTTCCTTCGATGTCGGCCCGCGGGCCGGCGCCGCGCGAAGTCTGGCGGCCGCCGTGTGCGGCCCGAGGGCGGAACAAGGGCGGCGAACAGCGACTTTTTCGGCACCGGCGCGGCCGCCTTGAGGTCCGGCGCGTGGTGTTTGGCCGGGCCCGTGCTGCGTCCCGCCGTCCGGGCGCCGGCGCCGGATCGCTACAGTGGCACTCGACGGAAATGCGTGGGAGGAAGGGATGAAGGTGTTGGTCCTCGGCAGCGGCGTCATCGGCACGTCGATCGCCTACTACCTGGCGCGCGCCGGCCACGAAGTGACGGTGCTCGATCGCCAGCCCGGGCCGGCGCTGGAGACGAGCTTCGCCAACGCCGGCGAGGTGTCGCCCGGCTACAGCGCGCCGTGGGCCGGGCCGGGCGTGCCGGTCAAGGCCATCAAGTGGATGCTGATGCAGCACAGTCCGCTCGTCATCTGGCCGATGCTCGACCCGGCGATGTGGCGCTGGGGCCTGATGATGCTCGCCAACTGCACGGCGCGCGCCTATGCGCTCAACAAGAGCCGCATGGTGCCCATCGCCGAGTACAGCCGCGACTGCCTGAAGGCGCTGCGCGCCGAGACCGGCCTCGCCTACGACGAGCGCGCACAGGGCACGCTGCAGCTCTTCCGCACGCACAAGCAGCTCGACGGCATCGGCGGCGACGTCGAGGTGCTCAAGCAGTACGGCGTGCCCTTCGAGGTGCTCGACCGCGCCGGCTTCTGCAAGGTCGAGCCGGCGCTCGCGCACACGCAGCACAAGTTCGTCGGCGCCCTGCGCCTGCCCGGCGACGAGACCGGCGACTGCTTCAAGTTCACCAACCGCCTCACCGAGATGTCGCAGGCGCTCGGCGTGCGCTTCCGCTTCGGCACGACCATCATCGGCGTCGAAGCCGAGGGCGGGGTGGTGAGAGGCGTGCGCACGGCAAGCGAGCTCATGCAAGCCGACCGCTACGTGATGGCGCTCGGCAGCTACTCGGCGCCGATGCTGAAGCCGCTCGGCCTGCGCATCCCCGTCTATCCGGTGAAGGGTTATTCGATCACCGTGCCCGTCACCGACCCTGCCGGCGCACCCGAGTCGACCATCATGGACGAGACGCACAAGGTCGCCGTCACGCGGCTGGGGGACCGCATCCGCGTCGGCGGCACGGCCGAACTCGCCGGCTACAGCCTGGCGCTGCGCGAGGCGCGGCGCGCGACGCTGAACCACGTCGTCACCGACCTCTTCCCGCGCGGTGGCGATGTCGCGAAGGCCACCTTCTGGTGCGGCCTGCGCCCGATGACGCCCGACGGCACGCCGATCGTCGGCCCGACGCGCTATGACAACCTGTTGCTCGCCACCGGGCACGGCACGCTCGGCTGGACGATGGCCGCGGGCACCGGGCGCGTGATCGCCGACATGGTCTCGGGCCGCCAGCCGGAGATCGACGTCAGCGGGCTCGCGATGGCTCGGTACGCCCGCGGCGCGGCGTAGCCGGCGGCAGGGGCTCTGGAGTACACGGCCACCGGAGCGCACCCCGGCGTCACTGCAAGCCGGTCCGGTGCACGAGTTGCGCGTCGCGTGGGTTCGCCTGCTCACCGGCGCCGCCGCGGCTGCCCGCGCCGTACAGCACCGCGTTGACATCGCGGAAGCCGAGCATCGCGCCCAGGCGCCGGTCGGCGGGCGACTCGAAGCCGCAGCGGCCCTCGAACGTGGCCGGGTTCCTGAACGTGCCCAGCAGCATGTCCCAGATCGGCAGGTCGCCGTAGTTGTAGGCATGCACGCCGAGCCGATGGTGCTCGCAGTGCGCCTCGGGCCGCTGGATGAGAACGCCGAGCCAGCGCGGCGTGTGCACGTTCCAGTGCTGGAACAGACCGTAGAACGCCGCTACGTAGCCGGTGAGCGCCGCCGCCACCGGATCGAGGCCGAGCACGATGAGCGTGACGAAGAGCTGCAACAGCACCTGCAGCACCATCTCCACCGGATGGAAGAGCACCGAGCCCGGGATGTCGATGCGCTGCGGGCTGTGGTGCAGCTGGTGTGTCACGCGCCACAGCAACGGCACCTTGTGCAAGCTGCGGTGCACCGCGTACATCACGCCCGAGAGCACGGCATAGCCGACGACGGTGCCGCCGGGCACGCCGAGACCGCTGCCGTCGAGCCAGCGGTGCGCCGCCAGCCACTGCGCGTCGGCGAGGCCGGGCACGACGGTGCCGACGACGCCCATCAGCAACAGGAAGCCCACGCCCAGCCAGGTCCAGCCGCGGCGCTCGGGGAAGGCGCGCGCCGGTCGCCACTTCTCGATGGCGAGCATGACGAAGAACGTGACGGGAACGGCCAGGCCGATGAGATCGATCAGGTCGGAGGTTTCCATGACGAGGCTCCTTTCGCGTGGCGGTGGGAGGAGGGCGGCCACGTATGCACTTGGTCGGCCGGGGTTGTCATATCCTTACGACGTAAGTGCGATTCTGGATGATAAACCTTACGCTGTAAAGCGATCCTGGAATGACGCAATCGCGAACCGTGGTTTCCAAGGCGCCCGCCCGGGGGCCGGGGGGCAGCCGGCGCGGGCCGCGCCGGCCCGGCAAGGCCGCCGCCGCGCTGCCCGGCCTCAGCCGCGAGCGCATCGTCGAGGCGGCGCTGGCGCTTGTCGCCGACGAGGGCATGGCCGGGCTCAGCTACCGCAAGCTGGGCGAGCGGCTGCACTGCGAGGCGATGAGCCTGTACCACCACATCCCGAGCAAGCAGCACCTGCTCGATGCGATGGTCGACCAGGCCGTCGACTCGGTGGCCGAGGCGCCGGCCGGCTTGTCGCCGATCGAGCGCCTGCGCCATCTCGCGCATGCCTACCGCGAGATGGCGCATCGCAACGCGACGCTATTCCCGCTGATTGCGTTGCACCGCCTGAACACGCCCGCCGGCGTGCGCTTCATCGAGCGCGTGCTGCGCGCGGTGCACGACGTGGTGCGCGACGAGGAAAAGGCGGCGCGCCACTTCCGCGCATTCGGCTACTACCTGATGGGTGCCGGGCTCGACGAGACCTCGGGTTATGCCAAGGGGCCGACAGCGGCCGAGCCGGTGGACGACGCCTACATCGCCGCGCATTGCCCGCACCTCGTGGCGGCAGCGCGCTTCTTCGGTCGCGATCAGTGGGACGCGACCTTCGAGCTCGGTGTCGAGGCCCTGCTCGCCGCCATGGCACGCGACGCCCCGGACGCCGCCGCATGAGCGTCGACAGAAGCGGTCACACCCCTCCGGCACCTTGTTGCACCTGGTAGCCCGCGGATGCACACGCACGGCGCATCCTCGTGCGCACAAAACGGGGAGCACCACCATGGACGCCAACCGCAAGCTCTTCCTGGTCCAGGTGCTGGCCAGCGGCCTCATGCTGAAACTCGCCGGCTGCGGCGGCGGCGGGGACGCCGCCTCGCCATCGCCGTCACCATCTCCGTCACCGTCACCGTCACCGTCACCGTCACCGTCCCCCGGGCCCGCGCCGGCGCCGGTGCCGCCGCCGATCACCAACTGCACCGGTCTCACCTTCAGCGCCAACCACGGTCACATGCTCGTGATCCCCGCCGCGGACCTGAGCGCCACCACCGCCAAGACCTACAACGTGCAGGGCACGGGCGGGCACAACCACCAGGTCACGCTGAGCCCGGGGCAGTTGGCGCAGCTCAAGGCCGGCGGCATGGTGTCGGTGGGCACATCGTTCGACGCCGGGCATGCGCACACGATGGGCGGCGGCTGCACTTGATGCACTTGAGAGCCTGAGCGGGCCGCCAACCCGGCCCGCGCCGGGGCGCCTCAAGTCGCCACGCCGGCGAACGCGCGGCGCGCGGGGCCACGCGACGAGGGTGGCCAAGCGCCGGCGGGCAGCCGCTCAGAACCCGACGGCAATGCCGGCGCTGATGCCGCCGGCGCGCGCATTGGCCGAGGCGCGGCCGAAGCTCGTGGCCTCGGCGCGCAGCAACAGGTTGGGCATCAGGACGAACTCGGCACCGAAGCCGGCGAGCACGCCGGTGCGCCGGCCATCGATGTCGATGGGTGTCTGCCCCGCCGGCGTATTGCCGTCGACGACGTTGCGCGCCGCGCCCAGGCGGCCGTAGAGCGCCACGCGCTCGGTCAGCGGCGCGCTCACGCGCAGCGCGAGGTAGCTGCTGTGGCCGCGCGCGGTGAGGTCCGTGGTGCCGCCGCCGACGCGGTAAGGGATCGTGTGGCTGCTGATGTCCTGGTAACCCGCTTCCAGGGCCACCGGCAGGCCCTTGCCCACGGGCAGGTCGAACAGGCGCAGCCCGGCGAAGACCCCGGCGCTGGGCCGGCCGCTGCCGGTCTCGTGCCTGTCGGTGTCGTAGTCTTTCGCGATCGCGGCGGCAACGCCCGCCGTGAGGCCGAAGTAGACGCGCGGACCCTCGTCGGCATGGGCGGCGAAAGCGAATCCGAGCAGGGCAGCGAGCGCGCCGACGCGCGGCGGGCGGTTCTGGTTCTGGGTCATGAATCCTCTCCTGGCAACTTGATTTGATTGCGGCCCGTGCGGGCCGGCGCAGGCGACCGGGCAGAGCCGCAGGTCGATGAAAAGTATGCGGCTTCGCGCGCTGGCGCCACCGGGCCGCGGGCAGTCTGCCCGATCGGAGCCTGGGCTTTCTTGAGCGGGCGCAAACGTGGCGGCGGGCTGCGCGCCTTCAGCTCCCTGGGTCCGCCACGACCCTGCCTAGAATCCGCCGCGCCATGCCAAGCACCCGTTCCTCATCGTCCACACCCGTCAAGCCCGGCGAGTATGCCGAGGCCTCCATCCGCGTGCTCAAGGGCCTGGAGCCCGTGAAGCAGCGGCCGGGCATGTACACGCGCACCGACAACCCGCTGCACATCGTGCAGGAGGTGATCGACAACGCCGCCGACGAGGCACTCGCCGGCCACGGCAAGCGCATCGCCGTGACGCTGCACGCCGACGGCAGCGTCAGCGTCGACGACGACGGCCGCGGCATTCCCTTCGGCCTGCACCCGGAAGAGAAGGTGCCGGTGCTGGAGATCGTCTACACCCGCCTGCACGCCGGTGGCAAGTTCGACAAGGGCGCCAGCGGTGCCTACAGCTTCAGCGGCGGCCTGCACGGCGTGGGCGTCAGCGTGACGAACGCGCTCGCCAAGCGCTTGCAGGTGAGCGTATGGCGCGAAGGGCAGGTGGCGTCGATCGCCTTCGCCGGTGGCGACGTGCTCGAGAAGCTGGTGCTCAGGAAAGCGGCCGCAGGCGAGCGCAAGTCCGGCACCAGCGTGCGCGTCTGGCCCGACCCGAAGTATTTCGACGTGGCCGAACTGCCGCGCCACGACCTCGTGCACCTGCTGCGCAGCAAGGCCGTGCTGATGCCGGGCGTCACGGTCACGCTCACGCACGAGAAGAGCAACCGGACCGAGCAGGACCAGCAGACCTGGCTCTACAAGGGCGGCCTGCGCGACTACCTGCTGCAGAACCTGCCGGCCGAGCCGCTGATCCCGCTCTTCGAAGGCGAGCAGTACGCGGGCATCAACGAGACCGAGAACTTCGCCGAAGGCGAGGGCGCCGCGTGGTGCGTGGCCTTCACCGACGAGGGCAACCTGCTGCGCGAGAGCTACGTCAACCTCATCCCCACGGTGGCCGGCGGCACGCACGAGAGCGGCCTGAAGGACGGCCTCTTCGCGGCGGTGAAGGGCTTCATCGAACTGCACGCGCTCCTGCCCAAGGGCGTGAAGCTGATGCCCGAAGACGTGTTCTCGCGCGCCAGCTTCGTGCTCTCGGCCAAGGTGCTCGACCCGCAGTTCCAGGGCCAGATCAAGGAGCGGCTGAACAGCCGCGACACGCTGCGCCTCGTCTCCAACTATGTGCGCCCGGCGCTCGAGCTGTGGCTCAACCAGCATGTCGAGGTCGGCAGGAAGCTCGCCGAGCTCGTCATCCGCCAGGCGCAGACGCGCCAGCGCGCGGCGCAGAAGGTGGAGAAGCGCAAGGGCAGCGGCGTCGCCGTGCTGCCGGGCAAGCTCACCGACTGCGAGAGCCGCGACCTGAGCATGAACGAGGTCTTCCTCGTCGAGGGTGACAGCGCCGGCGGCAGCGCCAAGATGGGCCGCAACAAGGAGACGCAGGCCGTGCTGCCGCTGCGCGGCAAGGTGCTCAACACCTGGGAGGTGGAACGCGACCGCCTGTTCGCCAACAACGAGATCCACGACATCGCGGTGGCGCTGGGCGTCGACCCGCACGGCCCGAACGACGAGCCCGACCTCTCCGGCCTGCGCTACGGCAAGGTCTGCATCCTCTCGGACGCCGATGTCGACGGCTCGCACATCCAGGTGCTGCTGCTGACGCTGTTCTTCCGCCACTTCCCCAAGCTCGTCGAGCGCGGGCACGTGTGCATCGCCAAGCCGCCGCTCTTTCGCGTCGATGCGCCGGCGCGCGGCAAGCGCCCGGCGGCCAAGATCTACGCCCTGGACGAGGGCGAGCTCGAGGCCGCGCTCGACAAGCTGCGCAAGGAAGGCGCGCGTGAACAGTCATGGACCATCAGCCGCTTCAAGGGCCTGGGCGAGATGAACGCCGAGCAGCTGTGGGAGACGACGCTCAACCCCGAGACGCGCCGCCTGCTGCCGGTCGGCTGGGGCCAGGGCGAGGCGAGCACCTTCGAGGCGACGGTGAAGGTGCTGACGCAACTCATGGGCAAGGGCGAAGCCTCGGCGCGGCGCGAGCTGATGGAGCTGCACGGCGACGCGGTCGAAGTCGACGTCTGAGCGCCCGCGCTCGCCGCTGCCCGAGAGCGACTTCTCGCGCCACCCCCCAGGGTAGGGGTGGGCGCTGCCGGAAAACGATCATCTTCGAGGCCGGGCAGCCGGGAACAATGCCGCGCTTTCAACCCGGACACCGGAGATGCGCATGCTCAGTTCCCGCCTGACTCTCGTCGCTGCCCTCGCCGCGGCCCTGCTCGTTCATGGCGCCGCGCAGGCACGAGACCGCGAGCCGCCCGCGGGACACAAGCGCGTGATCATCGGTTTCAAGGCCGGCGCCGAACTCGCCGGCCGCTCGGCCCTGGCCGCGGCGCGTGGCCGCGTGCAGCGCGACCTGCCCTCGGTGGGCGCGGTCGCCGTCGAACTGCCCGATGCTGCGCTCGCCGCGTTGCAGCGCAGCGCGCACTTCGAGTACGTCGAAGAGGACGCCAAGCGCTACCCGCTGGCGCTGACGAGCCCCTCGACCACGCCGTACGCCAGCGGCCAGCTCGAGCCCTACGGCATCCGCATGGTCCAGGCGCACCTGCTGCCGCAGGGCGACAGCCTGGCGGGCAACCGCAAGGTGTGCATCATCGACTCGGGCTACAGCCTCGGGCACGCCGACCTGCCCGGCGCGCCGAACGTGAGCGGCTACAACGGCAACCTGCCCTGGGACCAGGACGGCGACGGCCACGGCACGCATGTCGCCGGCACCATCGCCGCGCTGAACAATGCCGGCGTCGGCGTCGTCGGCGTGGCCCCGAACAACGCCCTCAAGCTGTTCATCGTGCGCGTCTTCGGCAACGACGGTGCCTGGGCCTACTCCTCGACGCTCGTCGACGCGGCCACGCGCTGCCAGAACGCCGGCGCCAACGTCATCAGCATGTCGCTCGGCGGCAGCGCGTCGAACCGCGCGGAGAAGACGAAGTTCGACCAGCTGCTGGCCGCCAACATCCTGTCCATCGCCGCGGCGGGCAACGACGGCAACAACCGCACCTCCTACCCCGCCGGCTACGCGAGCGTCGTCTCGGTGGCGGCCGTCGACGTGAGCGGCGCCAAGGCCTCGTTCTCCCAATCCAACAAGGATGTCGAGATCTCCGCGCCCGGCGTCGGCGTGCTGTCGACGGTACCCAACGGCCACGGCCTGCTCGGCTCGCTGAGCGTGGGCGGGTTGGCGGTCGAGGCGTTCCCGCTGGAGGGGTCGCCGCAGACCGGCGGCACCGGTGCGCTCTTCGACTTCGGGCTCGGCGACGCGCAACTGGCAGGCGCGGCCGGCAAGGTCTGCCTGATCGCCCGCGGCACGGTCGACTTCGCCACCAAGGTCGGCAACTGCCAGGCGAGCGGCGGCGTGGGGGCGGTCATCTACAACAACGCCCCCGGCGCCTTCAGCGGCACGCTGGGCACGGCGGTCACCACGATCCCCTCGGTCTCCATCTCCCAGGAAGACGGCACCTCGCTGAAGGCGACGCGCCTTGGCCAATCCAGCACGGTCTCGGTGGCGCAGGCGAACTACGCCTACTACGACGGCACCTCGATGGCGACGCCGCACGCCTCGGCGGTGGCGGCGCTGGTGTGGAGCTACTTCACGCCGGCCGCGCCGACGGCCGGGCGCACCTGCACGGCCACGCAGCTGCGCAACTCGCTCAACAAGTCGGCGCTGGACCTCGGCGCCGCCGGCCGCGACAACAACTTCGGCTTCGGGCTCATCCAGGCCAAGGCGGCGTACGACCGCATCGTCTCGCTCGGCTGCGGCAACTGAGTTTCCGATCCGGCGGCGCACCGCCCCAGCTCGCGGCCGCCGCTCGCCGAGAGTGGCGCCCGGGCTTCTTGCCCGCGGCGCCACAATGCATGGATGGATGCCCCCGCTTCGCCACTGCGCCTGCGGCCGACGATGCTGTCGGACCTCGAGTTCGTGCAGTCGGTGGAGACCGATGCGCGCAACCTGCCCTTCATCACGCCGTGGGAGCGCACGCAGCACGAGGCGGCGGTGCGCATCCCGGACTTCCGCCATTTCATCGTCGAGGACGGGCCCGACGGCACGCGCGGCGGCTTCGTCATCCTGCAGGGCTGCCGCAACCCGAACCGGAGCGTGGAGCTCAAGCGCATCGTGCTGCAGCCCTCGGGCCACGGCCACGGCCTGGGCCGCGCCTGCGTGCGCGCGCTCAAGCGCATGGCTTTCGACGACCTGCGTGCGCATCGTTTCTGGCTCGACGTGAAGTCGCTCAACACGCGCGCCATGACGCTCTATGCCAGCGAGGGCTTCGTCGAGGAGGGCCGGCTGCGCGAGAGCGTGCGCATCACCGGCCTGGGCGACGACGCCGGCTACGACACGCTCATCGTCATGAGCCTGCTCGACCGCGAGTACCGCGCACGCGTGGCGCTGGGGCTCGAGGGCCCCTGAGCGGGGCGGCGGCGCGGCGGCGTGGCGGCCGCAACGCTTCAGCGCGGCAAGCCCACGTCCGGCAGCACCGGCCGCCGCGCGAGCGCCTCTTCCATCACCCGCTGCACATGCGCGAGGTCGTCGCCCTGCAGCGGCAGGCGCGGCGGCCGCGTGCGCCAGCTGCCGCGGCCCATGCGGTGCTCGCACCACTTGATGCACTGCACGAGGTCGGGCCGCGCGTCGAGGTGCAGCAGCGGCATGAACCACTCGTACAGCGGCATCAGTTCGGGGAAGCGGCCGGCGCGCGCCAGGCGAAAGAGCGTCTCGCCCTCGCGCGGGAAGGCGTTGCTCATGCCGCTCACCCAGCCCACGGCGCCCATGGCCACGCTCTCCACCACCACGTCGTCGAGGCCGGCGAAGAGCACGAAGCGCTCGCCGACGCGGGCGCGCGTGTCGACGAAGCGGCGTGTGTCGCCCGAGCTGTCCTTGAAGCAGACGATGGTGTCGCAGTCGGCGAGGCCGGCCAGGATGTCGGGCGTGACGTCGTTCTTGTAGATCGGCGGGTTGTTGTAGACCATCACCGGCAGGTCGGTGGCCTTGGCGATGGCGTGGAAATGCGCTGCCGACTCGTGCGGCTTGGCCGAGTACACGAGCGCCGGCATGACCATGAGCCCGTCCACCCCCGCGGCGGCCGCGGCGCGCGCCGTCTCGATGGCGAAGGCGGTGGTGAACTCCGCGACGCCGCAGATCACCGGCACGCGGCCGGCGGCGACGCTCTTCGCCGCCTCCATGACCTGCACCTTCTCGGCCCGCGTGAGCGAGGTGTTTTCGCCCACGGTGCCGCAGACGACGAGGCCGGAGACGCCGTCGCGCACGAGCGCGTCGATGACCTTCGCCGTGGCTTCGACGTCGAGCGAGAGGTCCTCGCGGAACTGCGTGGTGACGGCGGGGAACACGCCGTTCCAGGAGATGGCTGCGGTCATCGTTCTTCCTCGGGGAGGCGGTCCGGTTCACCGAAACGGGCATGCGCGCCAGCGCGCGCCGATCGTACATTTGGCCTCGCTGCACCACGCAGGATCCCGCCATGAGCCTCCGTTCGACACCCGCGCCCACGCGCATCATCGACAGCCACACCGGCGGCGAGCCCACCCGGCTCATCGTCAGCGGCGGCCCCGAGCTTGGCGGCGGCACGATGGCCGAGCGCCTGGCGCGGTTCCGGCAAGACCATGACCACTGGCGTCGCGCGCTCGCCACCGAGCCGCGCGGCAACGATGTCATCGTCGGCGGCATCGTCACGCCGCCGGTGCTGGCCGGCAGCCATTGCGGCGTCATCTACTTCAACAACGTCGGCTTCATCGGCATGTGCGGCCACGGCACCATCGGCCTCATGGCCACGCTCGCCTACCTCGGCCGCGTGCCTGCGGGCGTGCACGCCATCGACACGCCGGTGGGCACGGTGCGCGCCGAGTTGCATGCCGATGGCGGCGTCACCGTGGCCAACGTGCCGGCCTGGCGCCACGCGCGCCAGGTGGCCGTGCAGGTACCCGGCCACGGGCGCGTGCATGGCGACGTGGCCTGGGGCGGCAACTGGTTCTTCCTCTGCCACGACCATGGCCTGCCGCTGCGGCCGGCCGACATCCCGGCGCTGTTGGAGTTCTCCGGCCGCGTGCGCCGGGCGCTGGTGGCAGCGGGCATCACCGGCGCGGGCGGCAGGGAGATCGACCACATCGAATTGCTCGGCCCGCCCGAGGTGGCCGGCCACCACGGGCGCAGCTTCGTGCTCTGCCCGGGCGGCGCCTACGACCGCTCGCCCTGCGGCACCGGCACGAGCGCCAAGCTCGCCTGCCTGGCCGCCGATGGCGAACTGGCGCCCGGCGCGGTGTGGCACCAGGAGAGCGTGATCGGCAGCGTCTTCGCGGCGCGCTACGAGCCCTGCGATGCGTCTGCGCACGAGGCGACGCAAGGCCACGCCGCCGTGCTGCCCTTCATCCATGGCCGCGCGCATGTGACGCTCGATGCGCGGGTGGTGTTCGACCCGAGCGACCCGTTCGCCTGGGGCCTGGGTGAACTGGCTTGAGCCCTGCGCCGCAGGAGGTTCCGGCCGACGCACCGCTGCCCGCGCCGGGCGCTGAGCAGATCGCGGCGATCCACGACGTCATCGTCATCGGCGCCGGCGTCATCGGCCTGGCGATCGCGTTGCGCCTGCTGATCGCCGAGCCTGCCCGCCACCTGCTCGTGATCGACCGCGAAGGCGCGGCCGCCGGCGCCAGCCGCGGCAACGCAGGCGCCTACGCCTTCTCCGACATCCAGCCGCTCGCCTCGCCCGGCATCCTGCGCCAGGTGCCGCGCTGGCTGCTCGACCCGCTCGGGCCGCTGGCACTGCGGCCCACTTACCTGCTGCGCATCGCGCCGTGGCTGTGGCGATTCTGGCGTGCCAGCCGGCCGGCGCGCGTGGCGGCCGCCACCGCGGCGCAGGCGGCGCTCAATGCGCTCTCGGCGGCCGCGACGCCGAGGCTGCTGGCCGCCATCGACGCGCTGCCGATGCTGCACGAGGACGGCAACCTGCATCTCTATGAGAGCGAAGCCGAGTGGCGCGCCTCGCTGCCCGGCTGGCAGCTGCGCGCCGAACACGGCATCGCATTCGAGCACGCGCATGGGCCGCAGGCCCTCGCGAAGTGGCAGCCCGGCTTGAGCCCCGCGTTCGTCGCGGCCACCTTCGTGCCCGGCTGGGCGACGATCGAAGACCCGCACCGGCTCGTGCGCCGCATCGCCGCACACTGCCTGGCGCGCGGCGCGATGCTGCATCGCGCTTCGGTGCAGGCGCTCGTTCCTGGAGCCGAGGGCGTGACGGTACGGCTGGCCGATGGCCAGGCCTTGAAGGCGCGGTGCGTCGTCGTGGCCGCGGGGGCCTGGTCGCACCAGGTCGCGCGCACGTTGGGCGAGCGCATCCCGCTCGAAACCGAGCGCGGCTACAACACGACGCTGCCGCCCGGTGCCTTCGATCTGCGCCGCCAGCTCACCTTCCCGAGCCACGGCTTCGTGGTCACGCCGGTGGCCGGTGGCGTGCGCGTCGGCGGCGCAGTGGAGCTGGCCGGCCTGCAGGCACCGCCCGACTACCGGCGCAGCGACGCGCTGCTCGCGAAGGCACAGCGCTTCCTGCCGGGCCTCGACACCGCGGGCGGCACGCCCTGGATGGGTTTTCGGCCCTCGCTGCCCGACTCGCTGCCCGCCATCGGCCGCGCCCGCGACGACGCGCGCGTCATCTATGCCTTCGGCCACGGCCACCTCGGGCTCACGCAGTCGGCGGCCACGGCCGAGATCGTCGAGGCACTGCTCGCCGGCCGCGACCCGGGGCTCGACCTGCGGCCCTTCAGTCCGCAGCGCTTTGCTTGACCGGCGACGGCAGCCACGGCAGCCACTTCGGCCAGCATTGGCCACGAATCGGCCAGACGCAGCGACGAATCGGCCAGACACCGGACGCCCCGACTCCTAGCCTTTCGACACGTCCCGCCCTTCCGGGCGGGCGAGTCGTGAGAAAGAGCGGGGATGTTCGATGACCATGATTGAACCGGCGACTCGCATGGCGCTCGCGGCGCGGCGCATCCTGTGGGCGATGGGGCCGAGAGCGCGGCGGCGCGCAGAGGCCTCCGGCGCCATGAGAGTGGCGGTGCTCTTGTTCGCCACCGCGTGCGGCAGCGTTGCCCTCGGCCAGGACAAGGCGCAACGTTCGGAGATCGTCGGGCGTTGGGCGACGCAAGGCTTCGGCTCGATCGTCGAGTTCCGTCCCTGCGCCGAAGACAAGGCGGCCTTGTGTGGCCGCATCCTGTGGCTCTGGGAGGAGAACGACGCGTCGGGACGGCTGCGCACGGACCGCCACAACCCCGACAGCGAGCTGAAGAGCCGATCCCTGATCGGCATCGACATCGTGCGCGGCCTGCGCGAAACGGCGGCAGGCACCTGGAGCGGCGGCGAGCTCTACAACCCGGACGACGGGCGCACGTACACCGGCGAGATACATGTCAAGCGCGGGACGCTCGAGTTGCGCGGCTGCGCCCTGCGGGTCTTCTGCCAGACGCAGACCTGGCGCCGGCCGGAAGACGTCATCAAGGCCGTCAGTGCTGCCGGCCTGTGATTCCGCAATGGGCGCGGTCGACGCTGTCTCTGCCGAACCGCCAATGAAGACCCGCGCCCCGATCAGATCAGGTCCTTGATGTCCAGCGCGAACGCAAACCCGTTCCCCTCGTGTGCCAACGCCGTCTGGATCAACGCGCCGTGCCCGGTGGGCGTCACGGTGATCACGCCGAAGTTGAAGCTCACGATCACGTCCTTGAGCTCGGCGCTGATGCCCGGCGCGAGCGAGAACGACTCATCGACGTAGACGCCGATGAACGGCTGCCGGTCCTCGATCTGGCTGATGCCCGAGGAGGTGAGCGAAGTCGCCTTCGCCTTCACCGGCCGCGTGGCGCTGACCTCGAAGGTGCAGCCGATGTGGATGTCGCCCGAGAGGAACAGCAGCTCGCGGCCCTTGGATCCCTGCGGCAGGTTGGCCAGGCGCGCCGCGAACGCCTTCTTCAGCAGCTCCCGCTGCTCCGGCCGCGAGGCGCGGTGCGACCACTGGTCGCGCGCCTCGTCGATGTTGTTGACCTGGAAGTCGCCGAGGTTGGGGTTGGTGCCCGTGATCCGTTCGACCTTGGCGCTGACGATGGACTTGACGATGCCTTCGGCCTTCGAGTCCTTCTGCTGCGGGTGGAAGAGCTCCTGCTCGTCGCCGCGCCGGAAGGCCTCGACGTCGTCGGTGCGCCCGCCCATCAGGCGCTGCGTCTGCCCGTCCGGGTCCTGCGAGGCGAGCGGCGTCGCCGTGACGACGGCCAGCGCGTCGATGTCGGCCGGCACCTGGGTGAGCACCTGGTCGGCGAAGGTCCACTGCACGTCGCCGAGGATCGCCTTGTCGGCGCGGAAGACGTCGCGCGCGCCGCGGCTGTCGAGCACCATCACCAGGAGCCGGCCGCAGCGGAAGACGAACGGCATGCCGATGCGCGTGCCGGCCGGCAACGGGCCGTCGACGTAGTTCGGGAACGCCGGGTCGGGCTGGTTCAGCGCGTCGAGGTGGTCGCCCGGGCGCGGATTGCGGCAGCCCTGGAAGTGCCAGAAGACGTCGCGCGCGTCCTCGAAGAACGCGTTGCTCTTGCGGAAGATGGCAGCGCCGCGCGGGTACTTCGCAGCCAGCGTCGGGCTGTCGCTCGCCACCGACCCCCAGCCGTCGCGGATGTCGTGGTCGTCCCACATCATGTAGCAGGGCGTGTTGGCGAGCAGGCGGGCCACCGGCTCGCGCGACCAGTTGGCGCGGTAGTTCGCCGCCATCGCCTGGCGGCGTGCCGTGCGGTTGCCGTCGCCGCCGCCGTTGCCTCTGCTGTCGAAGTGGTCGCGGAAGATGTTCGGCTCGTCCTCGTCCAGGTAGACCTGGTCGCCCATCATGACGATGAAGGAAGGCTGCGCCCGCTCGACATGGTCGGCGAAGTCCTGCCAGGCGCCGAGCTTCGTCGAGCCGTTGCACGAGATGGCGTCGAAGAGCAGCGGCATCATCGACTCCGGCGGCATCAGCGTGCGCACCGAGCCGCGCGCGCCGGCAAGGAAGCGGCCGGCGCGCTGGATGCGGTAGGTGTAGCGGCGGTCGGGCTCGAGCCCGCTGACGCGCGCGGTGGCGGTGCCGAATTCGATGACGCCGCCGATCTCGGTGCTCTCGAACGGGAACAGGCCGACGCCATCGACGCGCACGGCGTAGACGCGGGGGTCGTCGGGCACCTGGATCCAGATGCGCGTCGAGCGGTGGTCGGTGTGCCCGAGCACCGGCCCGAGCACCAGGCGCCGGGGGCCGCGCGTCCGCTTCGAGGACGGCATGTCGCCTGCTCGCTGCCGCCGCTCAGCCCTTGCCCTTGCCCTTGCTCCTGCTGCCGCCCTTGCGGCTGCTGCCGCCTGGACCGGCCGCCGTGCCGCCGGTGGCGCGCGGTGCACCGATCACCGCGTCGACCAGCGGCTGGGCCGAGCCCGAGACGAGCACGTCGCCGATGCCTTGCACGATCGACGCCGCCTGGCTGGCGCTGAGCGAGGTCTTCAACGCATCGGGCGGGCCGGTGAGACGGCGCTTCCTGAACAGCTCCGCGGCGCGCTCGACATCGGCGTTGTGCTCCTCGACGCGCGCCGCGCCGACGAGCGCCGTGGCCATCGCGGCGAGGTTGCGTGCGCCGGTGCCGCCGAGCGCCTTGCGCTGCGCATCGCCGAGCTTGAGCAGCGCGGCGGCCTGCTCGAAGCCGAGGTTGCGCGGGTCGTCGTCCGGGAGCTTGCGCCAATGCTCGACCAGCACGGAGACCAGCGCGGGGTCGTTGGCCTTCAGCGGGATCTCGGCCGCGGCGGTGGCGATGAGGCCGTTCGAGAGCAGGCCGGCGACACGCTGGTCGATGGCATTCCAGCGCGCTGTCGTCTCCAGCGCATGGCTGCGCGTCGAGCTGCCGTTGCCGCCGCGCGCCAGCACGGTGCTGCCGCCGATGTCGAACACGCCGCGCGGCAGCGGCACGCGGATGAGCGGGCCGACGCTGGCCGTGCTGCTCGTGACGACGAAGGGCTCGTCGTCGCCCTCGCCGCCTTCGGCAAATCCGAAGCAGGTGTCGAGGAAGCGGTTCTCGCCGAAGAGCAGCCCGCGCTCCAGCGGCGAGCGCGCCACCTCGCGCTCGTATTCGTCGCGCAGCGTGTCCACCCACACCTCGAGGAAGTGCTTGTAGGCGGCGCGCCCGGCGGCCAGCGCATCGCCGGTGCCCGTGGGCGAGACGACCGAGGCGATCACCAGCTGCGGCAGCAGGCGCAGCCCCCACAGCTCGACCACCGGGCGGCGGAAGGCGCCGGCATTGGCCAAGCCCGCGAGGATGTCGATGTCGAGCTCCTCCAGCGGCGTGCCGGCGGGGAAGGTGCGGTTGAGGTACTGCACCATGCGGTTGAGCTGCAGCAGGCCGCCGGTGAAGCGCTCGCGCACCTCGAAGGGCCCGGGCGGGCTGTCGAGCAGGCACACGCGGCGCAGGCGCGCGTTCAGGCAGAAGCCCGTGCCGCGCGGCACGACGATGACGGCGGTGAACTCCTGGATGCCCTCGATGCCGGCCGAGCGGCGCGCCAGCAGCTGCTGGAACCACAGGTTCGGGTCGCCGGGGTCGACCGAGAGCTGCGTCAGCGGCTGCGGCGAGAGCGAGAAGCTCAGGTGCGGCGTGCCCACGTACTTGGCACGCAGGAGCGAGATGATGTTCTCGACGTTCGTGGTGTGGCTGATGAGCTCGCGGCGCTCCTCGGCGGCCTGGCGCGTCGTCGTGTCCACCACCTGCGAGACGGCGCGGCTGCTGTCGAGGTCGGTGCTGGTGCGGCTGACGCCGCCGCCGATGGAGACCGGCCCGAGGCTGAGGCCGGCCGAGGCACCGGCGGTCGTCGTGGTGGCATGGCTGCGCAGCGATTCGCGCATCTGCGTGCCGCTCTTGCCGATGGCGAGCGACTCGGCTTCGCCCTCGTAGGCATCGCCGCCGACCACCCCCGTCTGCACCATGCGGCGGTTGAGCGGCGCCGCGGCGTGGAAATACGGCCGCACCGTGCCCGGCGCGTGGTCGGGCGCGCTCACCTTCAAGTCGAGCAGCAGGTGCAGGCAGGGCACGCCCTCGCCGAGGAAGGCCGCCGCCACCGGCGAGAGCGCCGGCGGGATCGACGCCGGCGACACCGACGCGGTGAGCTTGACGAAGACGATGCGCTCGTCGGGGAAGGCGCCGATGAGCGCCGCATCGTCGGGCTCGAAGAAGAAGAGCGACAGCGCCGTCTGCGCCGGCTCGCCGCTGGCCAGCGGCTGCGTCGTCGAGGCGAGCTTCCAGGGGATCTCCAGCGGCGGCAGCGGGGTCGGTTCGTCGGCCATCGGTTCCTCCTTCGAGCCCCGGTGTCGATCGGTGTCGATGGGGGCTCGGCGCGCGATGGTAGGCAGCGGCCCTCGCAGCCGCTGCCCTTTGGCCTAGGGGGGGTGGGCCGGACCCGCGCCGGGTTTCACCGCTGGTCACAACGTGGCGTGCGACCGCAAGATCGCCGCATTGCAGCGCAGCTGCTGAGGAGCGCCGGCGGATGAAGACGACGATGATGGACGTGCCGCTGTCGCTGAACGACCTGCTCGAGCGCGCCGGCCGCTACTTCGCAGCCAGCCAGATCGTCTCGCGTCGGCCCGACAAGAGCCTCGTGCGGCACAGCTATGCGCAGTGGTTCCGGCGCACGCGTGCGCTCGGCGCGGCGCTGCGCGCCCTCGGCCTGCGCAAGGGCGACCGCGTCGCCACGCTGTGCTGGAACCACCACGCGCACCTGGAGTGCTACTTCGGCATCCCGGCCGCGGGCGGCGTGATGCACACGCTCAACCTGCGCCTCGCGCCGGGCGAGATCGGTGCCATCGCCGGCGACGCCGAAGACCGCTTCCTCGTCATCGACGACGTCCTGCTGCCGCTGTACAGGCAGTTCGCGCATGTGCACCGCTTCGAGCGCGTGATCGTCTTCCCGTTCTCGGGGGCCGAGCATCGGGAGGGCATGCCCGGCGAATTCACCGACTACGAGAGCCTGCTCGCCGGTGCCGACGAAGCGGGCTTCACTTATGCGCCGCACGACGAGCGCGACCCGGTCTCGATGTGCTACACGTCGGGCACCACCGGCCGCGCCAAGGGCGTGGCCTACTCGCACCGCAGCACCATCCTGCATTCGCTCGTGGGCAACCAGCCCGACTACTGGTGCATGAAGAACACCGACGTGTTGTTGCCGGTGGCGCCGATGTTCCATGCCAACGCCTGGGGCACGCCGTATGCCGCGGTGATGATGGGCGTGAAGCTCGTCTTCCCCGGTCCGCACCTGCACCCCGACGACCTGCTCGACCTCATGCAACTCGAGCCACCGACGCTGGCGCTCGGCGTGCCGACGATCTGGATGAGCATGATCCAGGCCTACGAGCGCGCCCTCACCGAGCAGCCCGGCCGCTGGAAGCTGCCGCCCGGCCTGCGCTCGCTCGTCGGCGGCGCCGCGGTGCCCGAGGCGCTGATCCGCGCCTTTCATCGCCATGGCGTGTGGTTGCAGCAGGGCTGGGGCATGACGGAGACGAGCCCGCTCGCCACCGTGAGCTATGCGCGCGCCGAGCTGGCCGAGGCCGGCACGGACGAGCGCTACCGACGCGCCGCGATGGCCGGCGTGCCGGCGCCGCTGGTGGACCTGCGCCTGCGCACCGACGCCGGCCTCGACGCGCCGGCCGACGGCCGGACGATGGGCGAGATCCAGGTGCGCGGCCCCTTCATCACCGGCTCGTACCACGGCGTGCCGGTGACGGCGGACAAGTTCACCGACGACGCGGATGGCAGGAACTGGCTGCGCACCGGCGATGTCGCCACCATCGACGAGCTCGGCTTCCTGCGCATCACCGACCGCACGAAGGACCTCGTCAAGAGCGGCGGCGAGTGGATCAGCTCGGTCGATCTCGAGAATGCGCTGATGGCCCACCTGGCCATCGCCGAGGCGGCGGTCATTGCCATCCCCGATGAGAAGTGGAGCGAGCGGCCGCTCGCCTGCATCGTCTTCAGGCGCGGCGCGTCGGCAACGCCCGCCGAGCTCAACGAGCACCTGCTGCACGAGGGCGGCTTCGCGAAGTGGCAGCTCCCCGACCGCTACGAGATCATCGAGGCCGTGCCGCGCACGAGCACGGGCAAGTTCTGGAAGCTGAAGCTGCGCGAGATGTTTCCGCGCTGATCGCGCTGACCACGCTGATCACGCGGCCGGCCTCGGGCTCACGAACCCTCACGAACCACGCGAACCTCGCAGACCCCGCGCATGCCCTGCGTCCGGCACCCATGACCTCGCCGTGGTTGCGGCGCGCCCTCGACTGGGCGCGACTCGGCCCCGCTCTCCGCTCCGGCCTGTGGGTGCTGGCGCTCTTCGCGGCCGGCCTCTGGGTGGCGCAGCACTATGCGCGGCCCATCGAGCAGGCCTTGCATGCGCACGCCGCCGCCGGCGTCGCCGTCTTCGTGGCCACCTCGGCGCTCGCGGTGGTGCTGCCGCTCGCCAGCAACCTGCCGCTGGTGCCGATAGCCGTGCTGGCGTGGGGGCCGGGCTGGACGGCGATGTGGCTGCTGCTCGGGTGGATTGCCGGCTCGATGATCGCCTTCACGCTCGGCCGCTACGCGCGGGGCTCGATCCTGCGCCGCTTCCCTTCGGTGCAGCGGCATGCCGACATCGACCGCCTGATCCATCCACGCTGGCGCCTCGCCTCGCTGATCTCGCTGCGCATGACTTTTCCGGTGGACGTGCTGTCGTATGCGCTTGGCCTCTTCAGCCGCAGCACTTCGCTGGCCGAGACGACCTTGTCGACGGCCGTCGGCGCGGCGCCGTTCGCGTTCGTGTTCGCATGGTTCCCCACGATGTCGGGCGCCATGCAGTGGGCGGTGCTCGCGGCATCGACCGCGGTGTTCATCGTTCACCTCTGGTGGGTGTTGCGCGGCACGGGGCCGCGAGGGCGAGGCGGAGAGCGGGGCGGAGAGCGAGGCGTGGAGGGTCGCGCCTGAACGTCGAGGCGAGCAACCGGGCGCTCCCCGCCGCAGCTCAACCCTGCCACAGCATCGCGCGCACGCACTCGTCGAAACGATTCACCGCGATCGACAGGTGCCTTCGTCCGGGCAGAAGTCAGCGCCGCGCACGCCGAAGCGCGGCTCAATCATGGGTCGCCACCACGGCGATGCGCAGGCGGGTCAGGCAGGCGTGCGCACTCGTCTCGGCGGCGATGGAGTCGATCTCGCTCGCATCGACACCGATGTCGGCCAGCGCGCGCGAGTCGAGTTCGTGCAATGCGCGGCGCGTCGCGCGCGCGCTCCACCAGGCCAGCACGCCGTCGATCAGGCGCTGGTGCCAGGCGCTGCGGGTGGGAATGGGGCGGATCATGGCTGGTCTCCTCGGTGATCGGTCGCGAGCGCTCCAGGTCGAGGGGGCTCGGTGTCTCCGACAGCGGTGATTTCGCGCCTTCGCGGTTGCCGAGCGGTTTCGCGGAACGGTTGCGTCATTGCGACTGAAATCGTTTCGTTCGGCGCAACGCTTCATTCGCGCGCAGGTGCTTTTTCTTCGAGGGGCCGCTGCCTAAAGTGCGCTCCATCGATGAATCGATCGACATGGAGCGATTCAAAGAAGCCGGCCGCGCTGCATGACCTGCATCGCACGAGTGCAGCGCGGACCGGCCCGCACATCACCGTGTCACATGCCTACTTCGGAGCTCCCATCATGTTCAGCAAGACCCTTCTGATCGCCGCCGCCAGCGCGGCCCTGCTCGGCGCCGGTGGCGCCTTCGCCCAGGAGGCCACGCCGGCCCCCGAGATCGACAACTTCAAGTCCACGAAGACGCGCGTCGAAGTGGCCGCCGAGACGGCCGCGGCCGCCCAGGCCGGCCTCATCGCCCGTAACGAAGCCGACGTGCAGCGCATCGCCGGCGCGGGCTTCCAGCCGTACAAGTCGCGCACGCAAGTGGCGGCCGAGACGATCGAAGCCATCCGCCTGGGCCTCGTCGTGCACGGCGAGCTGCCGATCCCCGAAGCCACGCCGGCACAGCTCGCGTCGATCCGCCTGGCCGGCGAGCGCGCGCTCCTGGGCCAGAGCCTGCTGGCGCAGAAGTGATGAAGACGCAGGGCCTTCGCCTGCTGGGCTGGGCCCTGCACGCGGCGTTCTTCGCCGCCTGGATCCAGGTCGCCGTGATCCTGGAGGCGCGGATGCACGACGAGCCGCGGCCCGCCGCGGCTTCGTCATCTCGAAGCCCCGCGGCCGAGGCCGTGGCCGGGACCGCCCCCGAGGCCGCGATGGCCGCACGGGCGGCGCGCCGCGCGAAGACCTCAGCTGGGAACGCGCGCGACCCGAAAACCCGGGCCGGGTGAGCCGATGGCGAGGCCCGGCGACACTTCGCCGAGCGCGGCGAGCCAGGGGTCGCCCCGGGGGTCGCTGCCGTAGGCCTGCAGCAGGAAGTCGCGGAAGGCGCGCGTGCGTGCCGGCATGTGCCGCCGCGAAGGCAGGCCGACGAAGAGCGAGAAGGTGGCGACATGCCAGCCGTCGAGCACGCGCACGAGGCGCCCGTCGCGCAGCGGCTGCTCGGCCATGAACGAGGGCAGGCCGGCGATGCCCATGCCGGCGAGCGCGGCCGCGAACACCGCATCCAGCTGCATGCTCGAGACCACCGGCACCGGCGGCCGCACGGTGATCGAAGTGCCGGGTTCATCGTCGAGCGGGCCGCGGTGGAACGTGATGCCGCGCCGCGCCTGCGCGATGGGCGGGATCAAGGCGTCGAAAGTCTCCAGGTCGCCCGGCTCGTGCGGCCGCCCCTTGCGCGCCAGGTACGAGGGCGCGGCGCACAGCAGCACCTCCGAACGTGCGAGCGGGCGCGCGATCAGGTCGCCTTCGAGCTCGCGCCCGCCGGCGAAGATGATGGAGATGTCGCAGTTGTCGTCGACACCGGCCACCGGCCCGGTGGCGACGAGCTCGAGCGACACCTCGGGATATTCGGCGTGGAAGCGCGGCAGTTCGCGCGCCAGCTGGTGCACCGCGAACGACGGCGGCACCTGCACGCGCAGGTGGCCGCGCGCCCGCGCGGTGGCCGACTGCGCGGCGGCGTCGGCCTCCTCGAGGTCGACGAGCAGCTGCCGCGTCCGCTCGGCATAGGCTTCGCCCGCCTGCGTGAGCGCGACGCGGCGCGTGCTGCGATTGAGCAGCCGCGTGCCGAGATGCGCCTCGAGCTCGGCGACGAGGCGCGTGACGACGGCCGGCGACTGGTCGAGCGCGCGTGCGGCGCCGGCGAAGCCGCCCTGGTCGACGACCCTGAGGAAGACGCGGATTGCGCGCACCTGGTCCATCTCGATGCTCCGGAACGTTGCCTGGGAGGGGGCGGACCTCATTGCAGTGAGGTCACCTTGCGTGCCGGTTTCGGCCCTTGCGCCGATGGATGTCGATTGAAATGCGTGCGCTGCCAAAGGGCCAAAGGGCGCAGCGATCCCGCCTTCAACCCGCGCCGGAGGGGCCGGGCGTGCGAGCCACGTTCATCAGCCAGGAGACCATCGCGAAGTAGCCCACCAGCGTCAGCCACTCGACGAGGGCCGGCTCGCCCCAGGCGCGCAGGGCGGCGGCGTAGTGCGCGTCGCTCACGTCGTGGTTGGCGAGCAGTTCGCGCGCCAGCGCCGCGGCCAGCGCGAGCTCGGGCTGCAGGTCGGGCGGCAGTGGCAGGCCCGCCTCGAGGGCCGCCAGTGCGGCCGCGGGCACGCCCGCCTTCTCGGCCAGCGGCCGGTGCATCCGCCACTCGAAGACATTGGCGAGCTCGTGCGCGACGACGCAGATCGTCCACTCGCGCAGCTCGCCGGCGAGCGTGCCCTGGTAGCGCAGCACCTCGCCGACCTTGGCCACCGCGTGCAGCAGCGGGGGGCGGTGCAGCAGCGGCCGGAAGGGGCCGTACACGCCGCCGCGCGGGCCGTTGACGAGCGCCTGCGCGGCCTCGTGCTGCTCGGCGTTCAAGGCCGCGGGTGGCCCGAGGCGCTCGGGCGGCGGCGCGTCGCGTAGCGAGCGGGTGGGCGTGGGCGTGTCGGCGCCGGTGTTGCGCGAGGGTGGGATGGTCATGGGATGGGTCTCCTGTCGGTCGATGAGGCGGCGGCGCGCCCGAGCCAGGCCGCGCTGGCCAGCAGCGCCAGCGTTGCCAGCGCGAGCGTGCAGGTCACGGCGGCGGCAGGGTCGAGGCCCGCGGGCACGAGCGCGCGCACGAGCAACGGCCCGGCGATCTGGCCGGCTGCGAAGGCGGCCGTCATGCGCGCGAGCAGCGGCGTCGGGTTGGCAGGCAACCGCTCGCGCGCCATCTGCAGGCCGGCCATCGTGGCGACCATGAAGGTGCCGCCGACGAAGAGCGCCGAGGCGGCCAGGGCGGCGAGCGACTGGCTGGCCAGCGGCACGGCGGTGCCGAGCGCCATCGTCGCCTGCGCGAGAGCCCACACGCGCCGCCGCGGCCAGGCCGACAGCCAGCGCGCCGCGACTGCCACCGAAGCCGCGGCGGCGAGGCCGAACAGCGGCCAGGTGAGCCCGAACACCAGCGGATCGGCGACCTGCTCGCGCGCCATCGCCGGCAGGAAGGTGGCCGGCGCGATGTAGCCGAAGCCCATAGCACCGTAGCAGAGCACGAGTGCCGCCGGCCCGGGCGCTGCGGCGGTGGCGGCAGCGGGAGATGCCTCGGCCGGGTGTGCGCGTGACGGCGGTGACGACATGGCCGGCGACATCGGCGACGACATCGGAGGCGACATCGGAGACGACATCGGCGGCGACATCGCCGGCGACACGGGCTGAGGTACGAGCGGCGAGGCTCGCGCAGCGCCCACGGCGCCCGAGCCGGCCTGGCTGCCCGCGCGCAGCGCCCACGCCACGGCGGCGGTGCCGAGTGCCGCGAGCAGCCCCGTCTCCAGCCACAGCGCGGCGGCCGGCTGCCGGCCGCCCCACCAGGTGAGCAGGCCGGCGAGCGTGATGCCGAGGCCGACGCCGGTGAAGATCCAGGCGCCGCGCTGCGCCGCCGAGCGGCGCGCCAGCTCGCCCAGGCACCAGGCGCTCGCGCACACCAGGGTCCAGGCGCTGAAGACGCCGGCCGCGAAGCGCAGCGCCGCGCCGCCCCAGCCGCCGACGGCAGCCACCGCCAGCGTCGTGAGCACGATGCCGGCCAGGGCGACGAGCAGGCCGCGCCGCGGTTGCTCGCTGAAGCGCGCCGCCGTGAGCGCGCCGGCGAGGTAGCCCGCGTAGTTGGCCGCCGCCCACTCGGCGCCGGCGCCCGGCGTGATGCTGCCGTCGCGCAGCATCAGCGGCAGGAGCGGCGTGAAGGCGAAGCGGCCGATGCCCATCGCGACGGCAAGCGCCACGATGCCGATGGCGACGACGAGCCCGTCGGCGCTGTCGCGCGAGAGCGGGCGATCGGCGGCCGGCATCGCCGGGAGGTTCTCCATGGGCCGAGAGCGTACCCCGCCGCCCTCGGCTGCCGTGCCCGTGCGCGGCTCGGCGGCGCCTCGGGTCCGAACAGCCGCCGGGCCTTGGCCGACCGCGGCGGCCGCCCATGGGTGAAACACTGCACTAGGTGCGCAGCGGCAACGCCGCGCCGATCGCCATGAACAGGCCGCCGCAGACCTGGTTGAACCGTTTGCCCGCGCGCGCGAGCCACGCGTTGACGCGCTGCGCCATGGCGACGATCACGAGTTCGGTGGCGAACTCGAACAGCGCGAAGGTGCCGGCCATCGCGATGAACTGCGTCACGAGGCTCCTGGCCGGGTCGATGAAGTGCGGCAGGAAGGCGGCGAAGAACAACAGCACCTTCGGGTTCGTCAGCGCCGACAGCGCACCTTGCCAGAACATCGAGCGGCCTGATCGTTCGTTCGCCGGCCCGCCGAGCTCCACGCCCACGGGCGGCGAACGCCACACCTGGATGCCGAGCCAGACGAGGTAGGCGCCGCCGATCCACTTCATCAGCGTGAGCCACGTCAACGAAGCCTGGAGCAAGGCACCGATGCCGAACATCGACAGCGCGATGACCACGACGAAACCGGACACGCCACCGGCCACCGTGTACGTCGCCTTGCGCCAGCCGTAGACGGCACCGTGCGTCAGTGCGAGCAGTCCATTCGGGCCCGGTGACAGCGACAGGCCGGCGGTGGCCACCAGATAGACGAGCCAGGTGTTCAGGTCCATCGCGCTGTACTCCTAGTGCCAGTTGCTGATCGCGAGGTCGCCGGGCGCCGGCCTGCCCTTGCCCGTCTCCACCAGGTCGCGCAGGCTCAACAGGAACGTGGCCCACTTGGTACTGCAGTGAGCCATGAACTCCACTTCTTCGCGCCACTTGCGGTGGCCGAACATCACGACCGTGTAGTCGTCCTGTCGTGACAGAAGAAACTCGATGTCGGTTCCCACCCACTCCTGCGGCCCGGCCTTGACGCGCCAGCGCACCCTCTGGTCCGGTGTCAGTTCGAGAACGTCCATCTCGAAGCCGCCGATTTCGTCGCCGGTGGGCGCGTAGAAGCGAAAGGCGATATTGCCACCGACCTTCGAGTTGCCGGTCGTCTTCTCGGTCCACCAGCCCGCGAGGCCGTCGATGGTCGACAGCGCGGCATAGACCTTCGACGCGGGTGCCTTGATTCCGACCCTGTGAACGATGTCCAGCATTGGTGATCTCCAGTTGTTGCGTTGAGCGGTCGTCATCCAACGATCCCGACTGCGCCCGTGGCCGAATCTACGCAAGCGGCAGCGCGGCAGGGAGTAACAAGATCGTCGTGAATCCGGTCGAGCGCTTTCGCTGGTGGTCAGCCGCGGCCTGGTCAACGTCGCGATCGAAGAAGAAGCCGTCCTCGCGCCGGTGGCCGCCCTGGAAGCGCGCCTGCTGGATCTCGCCCAGCGGCGTGATGTCGTTCTCGGCCAGCACATGCGCCACGTCGTGGAAGGCCATCGGCGCCGAGAGTGCCGAGGTGGCGGGCCAGCTCCTTCAGGAAGGCGACCGACTCGGCGCGCACCGGTCGCGACCGCAGCGCCGCCATCCCGGCCAGTTGCACGAGGCGCTTGCGCGGGTGGCTGCCGGCGATGGCGACGTCGCCAGCTCGTCACGCGAGAAGGCGTCGATGTCCATGGTCGTTCATCGGGCCAGGAAGGTATTGAGTGCGGCGATGTCGCCCTCGTTGATGACGCCGGCCGCCGCCGCCAGGCGGACGCGGCCGAGCAGGTATTCGTTGTGCGCCTGCGCCAGGTCGAGCTGGGCGCCGAAGAGGCGCTGCTGCGCATCGAGCACGTCGAGCTCGGTGCGGTTGCCGACATCGCGGCCGAGCGTCGTCGCCTCGAGCGCCGTCTCGGCCGAGCGCAGCTGCTGCTTGAGCGCGGCGATGCGTGCCACGCCCGTCTTCACCGCCAGGTAGGCGTCCTGCACCTCGAGTCGCATGTCGCGCCTGGCACCGGTCAGTTCCTGTTCGGCCTGGCGCACGCGCGCCAGCGTTTCGCGCTCGCGCGAGTCGAGTCCGCCCCCGGCATACAGCGGCACGTTGAACTGCAGCCCGACGGAGGCGGTGCGGCTGCCGTCCCCGGCCAGGCTGCCGGCGAGGCCGGCATGCTGGCCGCGGTCGAAGTAGCTGGCCACCAGGTCCAGGGTCGGGCGCGCGGCGAGTTTCCACTTGCCCGTCTCGGCCTGCGCGATGGCGAGTTCACCCTGCTTCAGCAGCACGCGCGCACTCTGGTCGAGCCCCTGCGTCTGCCAGGCGACGAGGTTGTCGGGCGCGGGCGGTGCGGGGTCGAAGCCGGCGACGAGCGGCCGCAGCACCTCGCCGCTGGCGCCGGTGCGCTCGGCAAACTGCGCCCGCCGCTGCGCGAGCGTGCTCTCGGTGGAGATCTCGCGCGTCAGCACACCGTCGTAGCGCGCCTGTGTTTCCTGCACCTCGGTGATGCGGCCGCGGCCGACGTCGAAGCGGGCCTGGGCGCGGTCGCGCTGCATCTGCACGGCGGCCTTCTCGGCGCGCACGACGCGCAACGACTCCTCGGCGAGCAGCACGCCGAGGTAGGCTTCGCTGACGCGTTTCATCAGGTCCTGCCGCGCCTGCCGGTGCTGGATCTCGGCCAGGCTGGTCTGCTGGATCATCTGCTCACGTTCGGCGCGTGCCTTCGCGTCGTACAGCGGCTGTGTCATCTGCAGCGCCACTTGGTGCGACTGGCCCGTGCGCTCGCTCGGCACCAGGCCGGCCAGCGCCGGCGGCAGGCTGGACGAGGTGCGCTCGTCCAGCCGCGCCAGGCTGGCCGTCAGCGCCACCTGCGGCCGCAACAGTGCGCGGCCCTGCTCGGCCTTCTCGCGCCCGGCGGCCAGCGCCTCGTCGGCGGCGCGCATGCGCGCGTCATGCTGCAACGCCTGCTGGTAGGAGGCGACCAGGTCGACGCTCCCGGTGCGGGCAGCCTCGGCCGCCCAGCCGTGGTCGGCCAGGCCGCACAGCGAGAGGACGGCGGCGGCGAGCGTGGCTTTCAAGCGCGCACGCCGGCGGATCATCTTCTTCATCGGAATGCTCCTCGGGCGCGCCTTCAGGCGGCGGCCAGCGGTGGTTGCACGGGATGCGTGGGGGGCGCGGAAAGCGCGGGAGGCGCGGGAGATGGGACGTCGGCCGATTGCCGAACGCCGTACCAGCTGGCATAGAGCGCCGGCAGGAACAGCAGCGTCAGCAGCGTGGCCACCGCGAGCCCGCCCATGATGGCCCAGGCCATCGGGCCCCAGAACACCGAGTGGGTCAGCGGGATCATGGCCAGGATGGCGGCGAGCGCGGTGAGCACGATCGGCCGCATGCGCCGCACCGTCGATTCGACGATGGCGTGCCACAGCGTCGCGCCGCCTTGCACGTCGTGGTCGATCTGCACGACCAGGATCACCGAGTTGCGGATGATCATGCCGGCCAGCGCGATGACGCCCAGCATGGCGACGAAGCCGAACGGGATGCGGAAGGCGGCCAGGATCGCCGAGACGCCGATGAGGCCGAGCGGCGCGGTGAGCAGCACGAGCGCCATCTTCTTCATGTCCTGCAGCTGCAGCATCAGCAGCAGCAGCACGGCGGCGAACATGAGCGGCATCACCGCGAAGATCGAGGCCTGTGCCTTCGCGCTCGACTCGGCGGCGCCGCCGACCTCGATGCCGTAGCCGAGCGGCAGCTCGGCCGCGATGGCGTCGATGCGCGGCTTCAGCGCCAGCGTCACGTCGGGCGCCTCGGCGCCGAGCACGTCGGCGCGCACCGTCAGCGTCGGCACGCGGTTGCGCCGCCACAGCACACTCGGCTCGCTGTCGATCGACAAGTGCGCGAGCTGGGACACGGGCACGAACTTGCCGTCGCGCAGGTAGATCTTGGCGTCCTTCAGGTTCGCGAGGTCGCTGCGCTCGGGCTCGATCAGGCGCGCGACGACGTCCAGGCCGTCGTCGCCCTCGCGGTAGGTGGTGATGCGCGAGCCGGAGATCGACCCTTGCAGCGCCTCCTTGATGGCGCGCGAGCTGATGCCGAGCGCGCGCACCTTGTCCTGGTCGACCTCGACACGCAGGCGCTTCAGCCGCTCGCCCCAGTCCTGGTTGACGCGCTGCACGTGCGGGTCGCCGCGCAGGGCCAGGGCGACGCGGTCGGCCACCGCCTGCACCTGCGCCGGGTCGGAGCCGAAGACGCGGTATTGCAGCGGATAGCCCACCGGCGGGCCGTTCTCGAGCCGGTTGACGCGCCCGCGCACGGTCGGAAATTCGGTGTCGAAGAGCCGCTGGATCTTCGCCAGCACGCGCTCGCGCGCCTCGCCGCCCTTGGTCATCACCATCAGCTCGCCGAGGTTGAGGTTGGGCGTCTGCACGTCCAGCGGCAGGTAGAAGCGCGGGCTGCCGTTGCCGACATAGCTCGTCACCGCGACCACGTCGGGGTCGTCCTTCAAACGCTTCTCGAGCGCGACGACCTCGGCTTCGCTGGCCTCGAAGGTGGCGGCCTGCGGCAGCCACAGGTCGACCATCAGCTCGGGCCGGTCGGAGGCGGGGAAGAACTGCTGCGGCACGAGGCCCGAAAAGCTGAACAGGCCGATCGAGCCGACGAAGGCCGCCACCGTGGTGCCGATCACCCAGCGCCGGCGCATGAGGCACCACTCGACAAGCTTGCGGAAGCGCGCGTAGATGCCGCGGCTGTAGACGGCGTCTTCGTGCGCTTGCGCGTGCTCCTCGGAGGCGCCTTCGTGCTCCTTCAGCAGCT
Organism: Burkholderiales bacterium; assembly: GCA_016223165.1. Lineage (GTDB taxonomy): Bacteria > Pseudomonadota > Gammaproteobacteria > Burkholderiales > Burkholderiaceae_C > Rubrivivax. Next base: position 253,237 of record JACRPO010000003.1, on the reverse strand, counting down.
TGAAGCCGAGGTAGGGCGTGAAGATGACGGCGACGATCCACGACAGCATCAGCGAGATGCCCACCACCTGGAAGAGCGAGAAGACATATTCGCCCGAGCCCGACTTCGCCAGCCCCACCGGCAGGAAGCCGGCGGCGGTGATGAGCGTGCCGGTGAGCATCGGGAAGGCCGTGGCCGTGTACGCGTAGGTGGCGGCGCGGAAGCGGTCGTAGCCTTGCTCGAGCTTCAACGCCATCATCTCGACGGCGATGATCGCGTCGTCGACGAGCAGGCCGAGCGAGATGATCAAGGCGCCGAGCGAGATGCGCTGCAGCTCGATGTCGAGCACGTACATGGCGAGGAAGGTCATCGCCAGCACGAGCGGGATCGACAACGCCACGACGAGCCCGGTGCGCAGCCCGAGCGAGAAGAAGCTGACGAAGAGGACGATGGCCACCGCCTCGGCGAGGCTCTTCTTGAACTCGTGCACCGACTCCTTCACGACACGCGGCTGGTCGGAGACGGCGCTCACGCTCACGCCGACCGGCAGCTTCGCCTGCACGCGCGCCACCGTGGCGTTGAGCTGCTCGCCCAGGCGGATGACGTCGCCGCCCTTGCGCATGCTCACCGCCAGGCCGACGGCCTCGGCGCCCTGGTGGCGCATCTTCGTGCTCGGCGGGTCGACGAAGCCGCGCCGCACCTCGGCGATGTCACCGAGGCGGAACTGGCGCACGCCTTCCTCACTGCTGGCGCGGATGCCGATGTTGCGGATGGCCTCGACCGAGTCGAACTCGCCGCTCACCGTGAGCCGCACCTGCTCGCCGCCGGCGAGCACGGTGCCGGCGGCGTCGACGGTGTTGGTGGCGGCCAGCTGCGCCGCGATCAGCGAGGGGTCCAGGCCGAGCGAGGCCAGCTTGGCGTTGGAGACCTCGACGTAGATGCGCTCGTCCTGCACGCCGATCAGGTCGACCTTGTTGACGTCGGCCACGCGCAGGAACTCGTTGCGCGCAGCCTCGGCGAACTCGCGCAGCTCGGCCGGCGAGAAGCCGGCGCCGGTGATGGCGTAGAGGTTGCCGAAGGTGTCGCCGAACTCGTCGTTGAAGAAGGGCCCGCGCACGCCCTGCGGCAGTTCGTGCTGGATGTCGCCGAGCTTCTTGCGCACCTGGTACCAGACCTGCGGCACCGCCGCCGGCGGCGTGGCCTCGCGCAGGTTGATCATGATCTGCGTCACGCCGGGCTTGGCATAGCTCGTCGTGTAGTCGATCTCGGCCACCTCCTGCAGCTTCTTCTCCAGCCGGTCGGTCACCTGGTCGGCCATCTGCGGCGCCGAGCTGCCGGGCCAGTACGCCTGCACGAGCATCGCCTTGACGGTGAACTCCGGGTCTTCCTTCTGGCCGAGACGCCCGTACGACCACAGGCCGGCGAACGACAGCATCAGCAGCAGGAAGAGCACCATCTGCGGGTGCTTGAGCGCCCACTCGCTCAGGTTCAGAGACGCGTTGGGAGACAGGTGGGTCGATTTCATGGCTTCAACTTCCCGGCCTGGGCCACCGAGGTGCCGTCGGCGCTGTTTGCATGGGTCGGCGCGACTCGCTGGCCCTCGTGCAGCAGGTGCGCGCCGGCGGTGACGACCTGGTCGCCGTCGGCGAGGCCGGAGGCGACGAGCACGCCGTCGCGCGAGGTGCCGGCCAGCTTGACCGGGCGCGCGCTCACCTGGTTGTCCTGCACCACCCACACGAGCGGCTGGCCGTCGCGGTTGTGCACCGCGGCCAGCGGCAGCCGGATGGCTTGGGCGCGCCCGGCCTCGGGCGCGTGCACCGAGGCGGTCATGCCGAGCATCAGCGCCGCATCGGCGTCCTTGACGGTGATGCGCGCGGAGTAGGTGCGGGTGACGCTGTCGGCGTCGGGTGCGAGTTCGCGCAGCACGCCGGCATAGCGCTTGTCGGGCCGGGCCCAGATCGAGACCTGCAGCACCTTCGCTTCGCGCAGCTCGTGCACGCGCGACTCGGGCACGCTGACCAGCACCTCGCGTTCGCCGTTGGCGGCCACCACGGCCACGGCCTGGCCGGGCGAGACCACCTGGCCGGCCTCGGCATGCAGCGCGGTGACCACGCCGTCGCGGTCGGCACGCAGCTCGGTGTAGCCGCGCTGGTTGACGCGGATCTCGCGCTGCGCACGCGCCGACTCGAGCTGCGACTGCGCCTCGGCAAGCGCCGTGCGCTGGCGGTCGAGCTCGGCCTGCGAGGCGAACTGGCGCGCCAGCAGCTGCTCGGTGCGCGCGATGTCGATGCGCAGCTCGTCGACGCGGCTTTGCGCGCCGTCGACCTGCGCATTGGCCGATGCCAGCTGCAGCGACTCCTGCGCCGGGTCCAGCCGCATCAGCGGCTGGCCGCGCCTGACCATGCTGCCGACCTCGACCAGGCGCGCCACCACCTTGCCCGAGGCCTGGAAGCCGAGCTTGCTCTCGTGCCGGGCCATCACCTGGCCGGCATAGGTGGCGCCGGCGGCGGCATCGCTGGTGTGCACGACCGTGCTGCGCACCGGGCGCAATTCGGCGGGCGCGGGCGGCGGCTTGCGGCCGCAGCCGCCGGCCAGGGCCGCCAGCGCGAGCAGCGCGGCGGTGGTGAGGAGCGTGGCATTCATCGTGTTCTCCGTTGTGGATGGGGCATGGATCGAAGGTCTTCGATGCCGAGGTGCTCTTGCCGCGGCGACGGGGTGGCAGTCACAGCCCGACGAGCCGGCTGAGCTGCCGCGCGCCGATCAGCACCAGGCTGAGGCCGGGCACCGGTCCGCGCGCCGCGGCGGCTTGCCAGCGCGCGAGGACGTGCCAGCAGCCCAGTTGCAGCGCGGGCGTCACGGCAGGTATCGCCGCGAGCACGCGTGCGGGAATCGGCGCCGCGAGGCGCCCCGCGGCCCCGCGTGCATGCGGGCGCCCGGCGTGCTGTGCGCCGCCGGCTTCAGCGGCCACCGCCGCACCCCTCGCGGGCCGCCTGCGCCTGCAGCGCGGCGAGCTGTTTTTCGGCCGCTTCGAGCTCGCTGCCGGCCTGGGCGCGGCGGGCGAGCACGGCGAAGGGCACGACGAGTTTCCAGGCGTTGGCCTTGCGCTCGCGGGCCGTGTCGACCGCTTGCGCGGCCGTGGCGAGCGCTGCCTGCCGGTCGGCGCAGGCGGCGCCCGCGCCAGGCTGCGCGGCGGAGACGAGCTCGGCGGCTGTCGAGGCTGGCGTGGCTGTGGTGGCTGTGGCGGCGGCTATCGTGGCCGTTGTGGCCGTTGTGGCCGCTGTGGCAGCCGGCTGCCCCGTGCTGCCCGCGTGCGCAAGCGGCGCCGTGCCGCTGCATGCGGCTGCCAGAGCGGCGGCCAGGGCGGCGCACAGCGCCGCCGCGACGGTGAAGCGCGGGACGCGCAGGTGAAGGTCGGGATCGGTCATGGTCGGTCTTTCGATCTCAGCAAGCGCTCAGAGCGCCGGGTCCAAGGGGGGCCGCGCCGCCTCGGCGGGCGTGTTGCGCTGCGCCGCGGCGTGCCGCGCCAGGCCGGCGACCAGCGCCTCGGCGTCGGCGAACTCGAAGCCTTCGCCGGTGGCGATGTGCTCGAGCCGGCCGCGCAGCTGCCTCTGCTGCGGCAGCGCATCGCGGTGCAGCTTGAGCACGTAACAGCCCAGGCTCGGGTAGGTGGGTTGCGGGTTCAACGTCATGGCCGGCAGTGTGAAAGTGCGGGCGCTGCAAGTCGTTGGCAAAGGGTCGGCTTTCGGTCGGGATCGCGTTCGCCCTCGCTTCGCACCCCTTGGCAGCGGCGATGGCGTGGCTACAGTGGCTGCCATGAGTGCACCGGTGCTGGCCCGGTTCGGCCCCTTCCACCTCGACGAGGCCAACGCGCAACTGCAGCGCGCCGGGCGCCCGGTGGACCTGCAGCCCAAGGAGCTGGCCGTGCTCTGCGAGCTGGCGCGCCGGCCCGGCCGGCTCGTCACCAAGGACGAGCTGCTCGACGCCGTGTGGGGCCACCTGCACGTCAGCGAGTCGGTGCTGAAGACCATCGTCAGCCACCTGCGCGCCGCGCTCGACGATGACGCCCGTGCGCCGCGCTGGATCGAGACCGTGTCGCGGCGCGGCTACCGTTTCGTCGCCGCGTTGCAGGGCGCGGCCGGCATGGAGGCGGCGCCCGCGGCCGCCGGCGCGGCGCCGCCCCAGGGCACGCCGATGGCACCCGCGCCGTCCGCGCCACTCGTGCTGCCTGTGCCGCCTGTGCCGCCTGTGCTGCCTGTGCTGGTGGGCCGTGACGCGCCTCTGGCGCGCCTGCACGGCGCGCTGCACGTCGCACAGGCGCGCCGCCGCCAGCTGATGCTGCTGGCCGGCGAGGCCGGCATCGGCAAGACGACGCTCATCGATGCCTTTGCGGGCGCGGCCGCCGACGCGGGCGCCATGGTGGCGCGCGGGCAGTGCGTCGAGCATTACGGCGTCGGCGAACCCTACATGCCGGTGCTCGAGGCCGTCGACATGCTCGCGCGCGCCGAGCCCGGTTGGCTCGCGCTGCTGCGCCGCGTCGCCCCTTCGTGGCTCGTGCAGATGCCCTGGCACCTCGGCGGCGACGAGCGGCGCGAACTGCAGCGCGAGGTGGCCGGCCTCACGCAGGAGCGCATGCTGCGCGAGATGGGCGAGCTGCTCGACCGCGGCAGCGAGCAGCGGCCGCTCGTGCTCGTGCTCGAGGACCTGCACTGGAGCGATCACGCCACGGTGCGCCTGATCGGCTACCTGGCGCGCCGGCGCAGCCCGGCGGCGCTGCTGCTGCTGGCCAGCCTGCGGCCGGCGGAGGTGATCGCCGAATCGCATCCGCTCTCGGGCCTGCGCCAGGAGTTGCGCGTGCAGCGCCTGTGCGACGAGATCGACCTCGAGGCCTTCTCCGAGGCCGAGGTCGGCGTGCTGCTGCAGCGCCGCCTCGCCGCGGCCAGCCCGGGCAGCGTGCCCGAGTCCTTCGTGATGGCGCTGCACCAGCACACGGGCGGGCTGCCGCTGTTCGTCGTCAACATGGTCGAGGAGTGGATGGGCAGCGCGATGCTCGCCCCGGCTGCGCGGGAGCCCGCGGTCGGCGGCGCGGACGTCGCGCCGGGCGGGACCGCCGGCGTGCAACCGGGGTGGCGCTTTCCGGAGGCGGCGTCGCTGGCCGTGCCTTCGCGCATCGCCGACGTGCTGGAGATGCGTTTCATGCGCCTCGACGCCGACATGCAGCGCTCGCTCGCGGTGGCAAGCGTCGCCGGGGCCGACTTCCTGCACCTGCCCCTGGCCGAGGCGCTGCAGGTCGACGCCGATGCGCTGCAGCGCCTGCTCGACGCCGAGGTGGCGCGCGGCGCGTGGCTGCGTGACGCCGGCGTGCTCACGCTGCCGGGCGCGCGTGTCGCTGCGCGCTACGCCTTCCGGCACGGGCTGTACCGGCACGTGCTCTACCAGCGCCTCTCGGCGGCGGAGCGGGTGCGCTGGCATCGCGCGCTCGGTCACGCGCTGCAGCGGCTGCATGGGGCCGGCGCCGATGAAATCGCCGGCGAGCTGGCGCTCCACTTCGGGCGTGGCCAGTTGCCGCTGGCGGCGATGCGGCAGTTCGTGGGGGTCGCGCGGCGCGCGCTCGGCCGCGGCGCGGTGCCGGAAGCGTTGCGCGCCGTGCAGCAGGGGCTCGCGCTGCTGCCGGCGGCCACTGCCTCGGCCGCCGGCGGGGCCGAGGCGGCGCAGGCGCTGGAGACCGAGCTCGACCTGCGCGTGCTCGAGGGCGTGGCGCTGACGCGCCAGCACGTGCTCGTCGCGCCGGAGGTGGCGCTCGCCTTCGAGCGGACGCTGGCGCTGTGCGCGCGCGCGCCGGCGAGCCCGGCGCGCTCGCGCGCACAGCACGGGCTGTGGTGGGTGAGCTTCGGGCGCGGCGACCTGCGCGAGGCCGAGCGCCTGGCGCGCAGGCTGCTCGACGACGCCGCGGCCAGCGGCGAAGCCAGCCTGCGCCTGGTGGGGGCGAGCACGATGGGCCTGACGCTGGCGATCAGCGGCGACCCGGTCGGTGCGCGCGAGCACCTGGAGCGCGCGCTCGTGCTCGGCGACGCGCTCGCCGACGTCCTGCCGCCGGGCATGTTCATCCAGGACCCCGGGGTCGAGGCGCGCGCGCACCTGGGGGTCGTGCTGTGGTGGCTGGGCGAGCCGGCGGCGGCGCGCCGCCACTCGGCCGATGCGGTGGCGCGTGCCTTCGCGATCCACCACCGCATCAGCTGCGTGATGGCGCTGCACATGGCCGCGGCATTGCACAGCTTCAGCGGCGAGATGGCGCAGGCGCGCCAGTGCACCGGGCGCCTGTTCGAGGTCATCCGCGAGCATGGGCTGCCCGCGATGCCGGGCATGTTCTCGTGGCTGCATGGCCGCGCGATGGCCGCCACCGGCGAGGTCGACGAGGGCCTGGCCCTGATGCGCACCGCCGAGGCGAGCTGCCGCGCCATCGGCATGCTGGTCGGCATCACCGGCTACCACTACCACCAGGCCGAAGCCTGCATCGCCGCCGGCCGCACCGATGAGGCGCTGGCCGCGGCCGCGCAGGGGCTGCGCGTGGCGCTCGACGGGCCCGAGCAATATGCGTTGTCGCCGCTGCACCGGGTGCACGCCGAGCTGCTGCTGGCGCGCGGCGAGCGCGCGCCGGCCGCAGAGGCGCTCGCCGCCGCGCTGCAGGTGGCCACGCGCCAGCAAGTGCGCTTCCACGAGCTGGCGGCGCTGACGAGCGGGCTGCGCGCCGGCCTGCTGCCCGCGCCGGCGGCGCGGGCGGCTCGAACGCGCCTGCGCGAACTGCTCGGCGCCTACGAGGACGAGCAGATCCCGCTCGTGCGCGAGGCGCGCACGCTGCTCAGCGCTTGAAGGTGGCGAACACCTCGGCCACCGCGCGGTCGATGGCCGGGCCGGGGTCGCTGGCGTCGCTGCGGTCGAGGTGGCCCGCGGCGACACCGCGCCAGACGAGCGCGTTGCGCCGCGCATCGACGAGGTCGACGACGAGCGTGCCCTGGCGCACGTCGACGGTGTCGATCTGCGTGCCGCCCCAGGTGCGGTAGCCGACGAAGGTGCGTGCGCCCGGCGTGCTGTGCAGCTCCTGCCGGTTCACGACCTTGAGCGTGAGGTGCACGCGCAGGTCGGGGTCCTCGGCCACCGGCACGAAGCCGTGCCGCTCGAGCTGCGCGCGCGCCGCCTGCTCCAGGCGCGCCTCGTGCAGCGTGGTGTAGCCGCTGCGCGCGCCGGGCATCGGCGGGCGCATCGGCAACGCCGCCGGCGCCGCCGGCGCTCCCGGCATGGCCGCCTGCGGGTGGTGGATGGCGTAGGTCTTGTAGGCGTTCAGGTCGGCCTTCGGGTCGCGGTCGGTGCGCACCTCGGGCTTGCTGGCGCAGGCGCCGACGAGCGCGGCGGCGGCCAGCGTCGTCAACGCGGCCACGGCCGTGCGCGCGGTGCGCGTCAGCACGGCACGGCGGCCGAGGTCGGCCTGGGCGGACGGATTCGGGGCGGGATGAAGTGGAGTCGACAACGGAGTTCTCCTTGAGGGCGCTCGGGAAGTTCGGGCAGGTGGAGGGCGGCGCGGCGGCGGGCCTGCACGGGGGTTCACTCGACGCGCGTCCACGTCTGGCTGCGTGACACGGGGCCCAGCGAAGCACGCGCTTCGAGCGCCCGGCCGTCGGGCTGCACCTTGAGCCGCGCGCGCAGGGTTCGCCCGGTGCTCGGGTCGACGAGCAGGCCGCCGGCCCAGGTGCCCGCCTCGCCGGGCTCGGCGCGCAGCTGGCGCAGCACTTCCAGGCCGAGCAGCGGCGCGCCTTGCTGGTCGCCCAGGCAATGGGTGCAGCGCGCATCCTGCAACGCGGGGTCGAGGATCTTCTCGATGCGGCCGCTGACGACGCCGCCGCTTTCGGTGATACGCACGAGCGAGCGAGCGCTCTTGCCGTCGTCGGCGAGGGTCTGCCACAGGCCGACGGGCGAGGTCGCGCCCGCAGCGGTGGCGGGCGCACCTTGCGCCAGCGCGGCGGCGGCCGCAGAGGCCAGGGAGAGCAGGACGAGGAGGGGTTTCATGGCGACGGTGTCTCCGGTCGAGTGAAGAGTGCTGGGTGGGGAGCCGGCGTCGGATCAATGCCAGGCGGGCGCGGCCGTGCGCCCGACGGGCGCGATCCACGGGTCGCGGTCGTGGCCGCCGAACTCGTCGATCAGGAAGTCCATGAACACGCGCGTGCTCGCAGGCACGTGCCGGCGGCTGGGCATGCAGGCCCAGATCGAGAGGTCGGCCAGGTGCCAGCCGGGCAGCACATGCTCGAGGCTCTTCGTGCGCAGTGCCTGTTCGGCCGCGAACGAGGGCAGTCCGGCGATGCCGATGCCGGCCAGCGCGCCGGCCTGGTGCAGGTCGGGGCTCGTGCTGTGCAACAGCGGCCGGGTCGGCGCGACGGTGATGCGCTCGATGGCGTCGGCGCGGCCGGCGCTGCCGATGCGATCGGCGCTTTCGGCGTCGCTCGGGCGCGCCGCGCCGGGGCCTTCGTCGTCGGTGCGCGTGCGCACGAAGGTCAGGCCCTTCTGCAGCGGCGGCAGGAGCAGCTGGTGCAAGGCGAGGTCGTCCGGGTGCCGGGGCCTGCCGTGGCGCGCCAGGTAGTCCGGCGCCGCACAGGCGATGACCTGCGAGCGAGCGAGCCGGCGCGCGACGAACTCGCCCTCGAGCGCCGGCTGCCTGACGACGATGCTGATGTCGTGCCCGGCGCCGAGCGACTCCACCGGCCCGGTGGCCGTGACGTCCACCGTCACGCCGGGATGGCGGGCATGGAACCGCGGCAGCCGCGAAGCCAGCTGGTGCGCCGCGAAGGCCGGCGGCGCGAGCACGCGCACCGCGCCGCGCGCCTCGGCCTGCCCCTCGCGCACGAGCGCCGCGGCTTCCTCGACCTCGGCCAGGATGCGGTGCACGCAGCCGAGATAGCGCGCGCCGATCTCGGTGAGTGCGTTGCTGCGCGTCGTGCGCGAGAGCAGGCGGGCGCCGAGGTGGCGCTCGAGATCGGCGACCTGCCTCGTGACCACCGCCGGCGCCACGTCGAGCGCCCGCGAGGCGCCGGCGAAGCTGCCGCTGGCCACCACCTGCGCAAAGGTGCGCATCGCTTTCAGTTCGTCCATGTGGGGGCTCCTGCTGCGGCCGAGCCGCCTCACTTCACGGTGTAGCCGCGGCCTTCCAGGCAGGCGGCCATCGCACGTTCGTAGGTCGAGCGCTGCTGCTGGCGCATGGCCTGTTGCTGCTGCATCGCCAGCGCCTGCTGCTGCTGCTGTTGCTGCTGTTGCTGCGCGCTCGGCTGCGCCTGTGCGGCCTGCTGCTGTCGGATGCGCTGCGCAAGCCCGCCGCCGAGCGCGCCGACCGCCGCGGCGCGGCCGGCGTCGTGGTGCGTCAGCTCGGCAACTGCCGCGGCGCCCATTGCGCCGATGGCCATGCCGCCTGCGGTGGCGCTGGAACCGGCGGACCTGCCGGCGCCCGTGGGGGCAGGTGTCGGCGCCGACGCGGGAGCCATTGCCACGGCCGCCGGCTGCGAGGGGTCGTAGCCCGACTGCGCGCGCGCCCATTCATGGCACTCGTAGCGGTCGCGGTCCTGCTGCTGGGCGCTCTGACCCCTGGCGGGGTAGATCAAGGGCTGGGCCCAGGCCGGTGCGGTGGCTGCTGCAAGTGTCAGGAACGTGAGGGCAAGGCCGGCCATGGCGGCCAGGCTGCGCGGGGCGCGGCATCGTGATGCGGCGATGAACTTCATGGTGGATCTCCAGTCTCGGCGGTAGGTGAACACGGCGCGCAGCGTAGGCGCGGCGGTGGCGCGAGTCGTCTCCTCGCGGTCGGGTTTTGGTCGGATTCGCGTCGCGGCCCGGCGCCTCGGCAGAGGCCCGTGGCGGGCTCAGTGCAGCGTCGAAGCGGGGGCCCGCGGCAACGCCACGACAGCCGGATGCGCGAAGTGCCGCCCGACGCCGGCGCGGGCGAAGAAGTAGTTGCAGCGCGCGCGCTCGCTCAGCGCGTCGAGGTCGACGCGGCCGGCGCCGTCGCAGGGGAAGGCGAACGCGCGGCCGGCGTCGAACAGCGAGTCGAAGCGCAGCTCGAAGGTTGGCGTCGTGGCGCCGCGAACGGTGTTTGCGGTCGCGACCGCAGTGCCAGGGCGGCTGTGGGGGAGGGCCGGGTTCATCGCCTCGTTCATCGTCATCTCCTCTTGCCTGTGCGCGCCGCCACGGAGGGGTGGTCAAAGCGCCTTGGCGTGGGAATGAAGCGTAGGGAGGCTGGCCGGAGAAGTCGTTGGGGCGGCGTCGGGAATACGTCGGGATCGCGTGAGTGCCACTGCGCCGGGCGGGTCGAGGTGCGCCGGTGGCGCCGGGTGACGGCGGCGTGCTCCAGGCGTGGCCGCCGACCTCTCGCGGCTAGGGGGCCTAACGCACGATCTCGACGGCCGCGTCGAACAGGTAGCCGACGCCGCGCTGCGTGACGATGAAGGCCGGGTGGCCCGGGTCGGCCTCGATCTTGCGGCGCAGGCGCAGGATCTGCACGTCGATCGAGCGGTCGTAGACCTCGGCGTTGTGCAGGCGGGTGAGTTCGAGCAGCTGCTCGCGTGTCAACGTGCGCTGCGGCGCGCTGAGGAAGGCGACGAGCAGGCTGAACTCGCCGTTGGTCAGCTCGGTGGGCTGGCCGGCCGGGTTCTTCAGGCGGCGCAGGCCGACATTGAGCTCGAAGCCGGCAAAGCGGTAGGCACGCACCTTGTTGAGCGTGTCGGCGACGCTCGCCTGCGCCTGTGCACGGCGCAGCAGGGCGCGGATGCGGGCCAGCAGCTCGCGCGTCGAGAAGGGCTTGGTCAGGTAGTCGTCGGCGCCGCCCTCCAGCGCCATGACGCGGTCGGCCTCCTCGGCGCGGCCGGTGAGCATGAGGATGGGCAGGGCCGGCGAGGCCTCGCGCAGGCGGCGCGCGATGGCCAGCCCGTCCTCGCCCGGCAGGCGCACGTCGAGCACGACGAGGTCGACGGTGTCGCGCGCCAGCAGCGCCACGAGCTCGGCGCCGCTGGCCAGCGTGCTGATGCGCAGGTCGTTGTCGGCCAGGTACTCGGCGAGCAGCGAGCGGATGGCCGGGTCGTCGTCGAGAGCCGCCACGTGGGGCAGGGGATTGCCGTTGCGCGTCATGGCGGCGAAGCATCGTTCAGAGTTTTGTGCCACGCAAGTGCGGCGACGAACCCACGGCCGCGCCGGTCGCCGGCCCGGCGCCCGCTGGCGCGCGGCCAGTCTAGGCCGGGAGCGCGGCCTTCGCCTTCGCGGCCCTCGCGGCTGTTGCGGCTGTTGCGGGCGCGTGCGGCTTCTTCGGCGCGAACGACACCTGGCCGGCACCGCCGCTGCCGCGGCCCGGGTCGAGGTCCACCTGCGCGGGCTCGTCGGCGCGCTCGACCTTGAACACGGATACCACATCGGCCAAGCGCGCGGCTTGCTGCCTGAGACTGTCCGCGGCCGCCGCCGACTCCTCCACCAACGCCGCGTTCTGCTGCGTCACCTGGTCGAGCTGCGACACGGCGTGACTGACCTGACCGATGCCCTGGGTCTGCTCCTTGGTGGCCGCATCGATCTCGCCGATGAGGTCGGCCACGCGCCTGACCTGGGCCACGATGTCGCTCATCGTCGTCCCGGCATCGCCCACCAGCCTGGCGCCGGCCTCGACACTGCTCACGCTCTGGCCGATCAGCGACTTGATCTCCTTGGCCGCGGCGGCCGAGCGCTGGGCCAGGCCGCGCACCTCGCTGGCGACGACCGCGAAGCCTCGGCCCTGTTCGCCCGCACGCGCGGCTTCGACTGCCGCGTTGAGGGCCAGGATGTTGGTCTGGAACGCGATGCCGTCGATCACGCCGATGATGTCGGCGATCTTGCGCGAGCCGGCGCTGATCTCTTCCATCGTCTCGACGACCCGTGTCACGACCTCGCCACCGCGAGCGGCGGCCGTGCTGGCCGCGCTCGCCAGTTGCGTCGCCTGCTGCGCGGTGCCGGCGTTCTGCTGCACGGTGGCGTTCATCTGCTCCATCGAGGCCGCCGTCTGCTGCAGGTTGCTGGCCTGCTCCTCGGTGCGGCTGGACAGGTCCTGGTTGCCTTGCGCGATCTGACCCGACGCCGTGGCCAGCGATTCGACGCCGCTGCGCACGTTGCCGACGACCCGGCGCAGGTTGGCCTGCATGTGGTGCATCGCACCGAGCAACTGGCCGATCTCGTCGCGCGAGAGCGATTTCACGTCCCGTGTCAGATCTCCGTCGGCCATGGCGCTGGCCACGCTGACGGCGTTGTCGACCGCGCGCATCGTCATGCGCGTGATCGTCAGCAGAATCCAGGTCACGAGCGCGGCGCCCAGGCCGATGACGAGAGAGACGATGGTGATGCTGCGCAGCTCAGCCGCCTCGCGCGCGCGCAGTTCGTCTTCGAGCACCTTCATGCTGGCATCGAAGAGGGCGAGCTGGGCGTCCACGCCGCTCGTCATCTCGCCGAAGAACTGCGACGGCGGGTAGTCCAGCGACTGCGCTTTCAGCAGCTTCTCGTCCAGCAGCCTCAGTGCTCGCTCCGAGGCCGCCAGCGCCTCGGCCAACGGCTTCTCCAGCGCCTTGGCTACCGCCGGGTCGGCCGCTGCCGAGCGCCCGAAGGCAGCGCGCAGATCGTTGAAGCGTTCCTGCAGCAGCCCGGCCTGCATGCCGAAGGTCGCCCGCTGCTCGGGCGCCATCTCCTTCTTCGACAGGTACTGCGCACCGCGTGCACGCATCTGGCCGAGGATCTCGGCCAGCGCCGGTGCATGGGTGGTCGAGCCCAGCATGATGTAGTAGGTCGCCGCCTCGGGATCCAGCGCGAGGCCCGAAGCCTCGGTGACATCGTCGAGCAGCTTGAGCTGGGTCGCGATGAGTGCGGTGTGCGCGTTGAAGCTCTCGGCCGGCGTGATCGACTTGCCGGCCACCTTTGGAGCGAGCGCCTGCCAGCTCCGGGCGACGCCTTCCAGGTGTTCTCCCAGCTTGCGGCTCTCGAGCGCCTGGCCGGCGGCCTGGGCGCCGGCGATGGCCTTGTCGACCTCGACCTTGGCCGCGTCACGCCGGGCCACGGCTTGTTCGTCGCCGCTCAGGACGGCGCCGGACAGGCCCCGATGCTGCTGCGTGAACTTCACGATGGCCATCGCGGCGCGCACCGGCTCGACTCCGGAGAGCTCGCTGCGCACGAACCGGATCTCCTTGAGATAGCCGGTGAACAGCACGATCGTCGGTGCGCCGGTCATCACCACGGTGAGCAGACCGATGAGCGCGAACTTCTGCCAGAGCCTGAGGTTGCCGAGTACCTTGTTCACCTTTTGCCTCCTGAACCGGGTGAGGAATGACAAGGTCAGGCGGGAGCCCCGAACGATGCCGCTGAACCCCGCCGCGGCGCCGCACCAGTCCGAGGCGCAGGCGTCATGCCCGGGTTCGAATCGGCATACCCGGAGGGGATTCCTGACCAGACTACGGCAGCTGGCGAGCACTCTTGAGCTCGATTTGCGTGCCGATTTGGCACCAGTTCGGGGTTATGGCACCGCCGATGTGCGCTTGCACCTCTGCGGTGCCAGTCCGCGCTGAAGTTCAGCGCGTATCCACCAGCACCCGCAGTACGTCGCTGTGGAACTCGCGCCGGTACAGCACCCAGATGACGCCCAGCGTGCCGAGCATGCAGGCCCAGGGCGAGATGAACCAGGCGGCGGCGGCGAAGGCCATGTAGTAGGCGCGGATGCCGTCGTTGAGCGACTCCGCGGCCAGCCCGACGAGGCGCCCGGCGCGGTTGGCGAAGGCCTCCTGCGCCGTCGTGTTGCCGAAGAAGCTCTCGCGCTCGGGCAGCGCGGCGATGAGGATGACGCCGAAGCTGTATTGCCGCACGCTCCAGGTGAAGCGGAAGAAGGCGAAGACGAAGATCGCCGTGAGCACCGCCACCTTGAGGTCGAAGACGAGGATCGACGTGCGCGCCGCGAACGGCACCTCGCGCACGAAGTCGCTCGCCTTGTCGCCGGCGAACAGCGTCGCCAGCAGGGCACCGATGATGAGGATGGTGGTGGAGGCGAAGAAGGCGGGCGGCGAGCTGAGGTTCTGCACGACGATGCCGTCGAGCACGCGGTTGTCGCGCACGGTGGCCTGCAGCATCCAGCGCCGGCGCTCGCGGTTGGTGGCGTCCAGCACCGAGGGCCGGTCGGCGGAATGCCGGCGCGCGAAGCGGGCATAGGCCGTCCAGCCGCCGAACAGCAGCACGAGCGCCAGCCAGTCCGGCCAGGGCAGGACGCGCAGGAGTTCGGCCACGATCGGCATCGGGGCGTGACTGTACCTGGGCGAGAATCGCGGCCCTTCGCCATTCACCCCTCGCCCTTCGCCCTCGCCCTCTACCCCGACGCGGCCGCCGCCCCTCTCGGCCCGACCTTCCGGTTCCTCCCGGCGGCCGACGCACCTCGTTCCCTGGACCATGCCCGATCTCTTCGACCCCGTTCGTCCGGATCCTGCCGACACCTTGCCGCTGGCCGACTACGCGCAGCGCGCCTATCTCGAATACGCCCTCTCGGTGGTGAAGGGGCGTGCGCTGCCCGACGTGAGCGACGGCGCCAAGCCCGTGCAGCGGCGCATCCTGTACGCGATGCACCGCATGGGCCTCACCTTCGGCGCAACCGGGGGCGGCCCGAAGCCGGTGAAGAGCGCGCGCGTGGTCGGCGACGTGCTCGGCCGCTTCCACCCGCACGGCGACGTCGCCGCCTACGACGCGCTGGTGCGCATGGCGCAGGACTTCAGCCAGCGCTACCCGCTCATCGACGGCCAGGGCAACTTCGGCAGCCGCGATGGCGACGGTGCCGCGGCCATGCGCTACACCGAGGCGCGGCTGGCGCCGATCGCGCGCCTGCTGCTCGACGAGATCGACGAGGGCACGGTCGACTGGCGGCCCAACTACGACGGCAGCACCGAGGAGCCGGCCGTGCTGCCGGCGCGCCTGCCCTTCGTGCTGCTCAACGGCGCCAGCGGCATCGCCGTCGGCCTGGCCACCGAGATCCCGAGCCACAACCTGCGCGAGGTGGCCGCCGCGGCGGTGGCGCTGCTGAAGAACGACAAGCTCTCCGACGACGACCTGCGCGAGCTGCTGCCGGCGCCCGACTTCCCGGGGGGTGGGCAGATCATCAGCCCCGCCGCCGACATCCGCGACGCCTATGCCAGCGGCCGCGGCAGCGTGAAGGTGCGCGCGCGCTGGGTCATCGAGGACCTGGCGCGCGGCCAGTGGCAACTCGTCGTCAACGAGCTGCCGCCCGGCACCAGCGTGGCGCGGGTGATGGCCGAGATCGAGGAGCTCACCAATCCGAAGGTGAAGGCGGGCAAGAAGGCCCTGCTGCAGGAGCAGGTGCAGCTCAGGCAGACGGTGCTCGCCGTGCTCGACGCCGTGCGCGACGAAAGCAGCCGCGACGCGCCGGTGCGGCTGGTCTTCGAGCCGAAGACCCGCACCGTCGAGCAGGCCGAGCTGATCACGACGCTGCTCGCGCACACGAGCCTGGAGAGCAGCGTCCCGCTCAACCTGACGATGGTCGGCCGCGACGGCCGGCCGGTGCAGAAGGGGCTGCGCACCATCCTGCGCGAGTGGATCGACTTCCGCCTCGCGACGGTGGAGCGGCGCACGCGGCATCGCCTGGCGAAGGTGCTCGACCGCATCCATGTGCTCGAGGGCCGGCAGCTCGTGCTGCTGAAGATCGAGGAGGTGATCCGCATCATCCGCGCCAGCGACGAACCCAAGCCGGCGCTCATCGCGCGCTTCAAGCTCAGCGACCGGCAGGCCGAGGACATCCTCGAGCTGCGCTTGCGCCAGCTGGCGAAGCTCGAGGGCATCAAGATCGAGCAGGATTTGAAAGAGCTGCGCGGCGAGCAGGGCAAGCTCGAGGAGATCCTCGGCAGCCCGGCGGCGCTGAAGCGCACGCTCATCAAGGAGATCGAGACCGACGCGAAGCAGTTCGGCGACGCGCGCCGCACGCTCGTGCAGGAAGAGAAGAAGGCGGTGGCCGAGATCCGCATCGTCGACGAGCCGGTGACGGTGGTCGTCAGCCGCAAGGGCTGGGTGCGCGCACTCAAGGGCCACGAGATCGAGCTGGCGACGCTGCAGTTCAAGCAAGGCGACGAGCTGTACGGAACCTTCGCTTGTCGCAGCCTCGACACCCTCGTGGTGCTGGGCAACAGCGGCCGCGTGTACAGCGTCGCGGCCTCGGCGCTGCCCGGCGGTCGCGGCGACGGGCAACCCATCACGACGCTGATCGATCTGGAATCGGGCACGCAGCCGATGCACTATTTCGCCGGCGCGGCCGAGACAGTGCTTTTGCTGGCCAACACCGCCGGCTTCGGCCTGCTCGCGAAGGCGGGCGACCTGCACGGGCGCAACCGCGGCGGCAAGAGCTTCCTCTCGCTCGAGCCGGGCGAGCATGTGCTGCCGCCGGTGGCCGTGGCGCCGGCGCACGCGCAGGTGGCGTGCCTGGCGATGGACGGGCGGCTGCTGGTCTTCGGGCTCGACGAGCTGAAGCTGCAGAGCAACGGCGGCCGCGGGCTGACGCTGATGGACGTCGACGCGAAGGCACCGCTCGTCTCGGTGGCGACGTTCGCAGATGCGCTGCGCGTGCAGGGCCAGGGGCGCGGCGGCAAGGCCAAGGAGGAAACGCTGCGCGCCACCGAACTCGCGCGCCACGCCGGCAGGCGGGCGCGCAAGGGGCACAAGATCGAAGGCTTCGTGAAGCCGATGCGGGTGATGTGACGGTGAGCGCGGGCGCGCCGCCGCCGGTCTCGCCGTCGCCGGGTCCCTCGCCTGACTCCACGCCGGTCTGGAAGCAGCGCGAGTACCTGCTGCTGTGGGGCGGGCAGGTGGTGGCCACCGTCGGCGCGCATGCCTCGGGGATCATCTACCCGCTCTTGATCCTGGCGCTCACGAACTCGCCGGCGCTCGCGAGCTGGGCGACGGCGCTGCGCATCCTGCCCTTCCTGCTGCTGTGCCTGCCGGTGGGTGCGCTGGTCGACCGCTGGGACCGGCGGCGCGTGATGATGGTCTGCCACCTCGGGCGCTGCGCGGCCGTGGCGGTGTTGCCGCTGGCGATGTGGGCCGGCCTGCTGAGCGTGGCGCTGATCTACATGGTGGCGGTGATCGAAGGGGCGCTGCACGTCTTCTTCAACATCGCCGAGACGGCGGCACTGCCGCGCGTGGTGGCGGCCGAGCAGCTGCCGGCGGCGACGGCGCAGAACCAGGCGGGTTATGCGGCGGCGGCGGTGGTGGGGCCGCCGCTCGGCACCTGGCTCTTCCAGGCGGCGGGGCGTGCCTGGCCCTTCGTGCTCGACGCGCTGTGCCACCTGGCCGGGGCGCTGGCGTTGTGGCGCATGAAGACTTCGTTCGCGCCGGCGCTGCCGGCGACCTCGGGCCAGAACCGGCGCGACCTGCGCGCCGAGGTGGCCGAGGGGCTGGCGTGGCTGTGGCGCGAGCGGCTGGTGCGCGACATGGCGCTCATCACGAGCGTGCTCAACTTCGTCAACGCCGCCACGCCGCTGGTGCTGATCGTGCTCGGCAAGCGGCTGGGCGCCAGTGATGCCGAGATCGGGCTCGTCTTCTCGCTCGGCGGCATCGGCGCCATCCTCGGCGCCGTGGCCGGCGGCGCGATCGCGCGCCGCTTCAGCTTCGGGCAGGTGATCATCGGCGTCGTCGCCGTGCAGGCGCTGCTGTTCCCGCTCTTCGCGCTGTGCCCGGGTGCGCTGTGGCTGGGCGTCGTGTACGGGCTCATGAACTTCTTCGGGCCCGTCTACAACGTCGTGCAGCTCGCCTATCGCATCGCGCTCATCCCGGACGGCCTGCAAGGGCGCGTGCACAGCAGCTTCCGCCTCATCGCGCACGCGCTCAACCCGGTGGGCGCGCTCGCCTGCGGCTGGGCGCTCGAGCACTGGGGCGGCACGTGGACGGTGGCGTTGTTCGGCGCCGTCTACCTTGGGCTGGCGCTGGCGACGGCGGCCGACCCGGTGGTGCGCAACGCGCCGCGGCAGCAGGGCGCCGCGCACGAGCTGGGCTGAGCAAGACCCCGCGCGCAGAAAGGGGTAGGTGAAGGGTAGGGGAAAGCACAAGGCGCCCGCAGGCGCCCTTGTCTACCGCCGCGAGTGGGCGGGAGCGTTCAGCGGCCGGCGCCCGGCGATGAAGCCGGCAGCGAGATCACCGCTTCGCCGCCGGTCGTCGTCTGGCGCTGGCCTTCGGACTTGAGCTTGAGCTGGCCCGAGCCGACCGGCAGCGGCACCGACTGCACCGAACTGCGCCCGGCCTGGGTGGTGGCGACGTCGATGAACTGCATGCCGTCGGTGCGGCCGGTGTAGGGCAGGTCGATCGTCTTCTGCTCGCCTCGGGCTAGGCGCGTGCTCAGCAGCGTGGCCCGTGTCGTGGGGTCGCGCACCTCGACGGTGGCGCCGTCGGCCGCGGTGACGCCCGAAAAGCGCAGGCGCACCGTGACGGTCTCGCCGAGGGCGATCTTCGCCGGCACGGTGGGGGTCACGGTCACGCCGGAGGTGGGCTTGCCGTGCGCGGCATGGGCGCCGGCCTTGCCACCCTCGGCGACGGCGGAAGCGCATGCGGCCGTGGCACCGGCGATGCTCGAAGCGACGCACACGGCGGCGGCGCCGAGACGGAAGAACGACGGATGTCGGCGGATCATGGTGCGGTCCTCAATTGATCGTGACGTCGAAGCAGCGCTGGCCGTTGTTCGTGGCGGCGTTGGACCCTCGCGTCAGGTTGAAGTCGTCCAGCGCGATGATGTGCGTGCCCGCAGGCAGCGTGATGGCAGGTGTGGTCTCGACGTTGTTGGCATCGGTCTCGAAATCCTGCTGGGTACCGTCGCTGCGATAGAGGCGGAAGTCCGGATCGGAAGTGACACCGCCCGTCGTGGTGACGGCCGAGATCGTGCGCGTGCCGGCGGCGCCGAGCGTGAAGCGGATGAAGACGTGGGCGGCCAGCTTGTTGCTCTCGTCGCTGCCGCCGCCGGCGGAGTCGTTGAGGCAGTAGTTCTGCGCCACGCCGATGGCGGCCGTGTGCGTGCGATAGACCGGTATCGCATCGGCGATGCCGCCGCTGTTCGTCTCGCCGGCACCGATGGGGCCTGTCACGGTGATCGACACGCTGGAAAGCAGCGTGTCGATGGCCGCGGCCTGGCCCGGCACGGCGAGCTTCAACCGGTAGGCGAACTGGTGGATGCTCGAGAGCGCGCCGTCGGCCGGCAGCGTGGTGGGCAACGCCGCGAGCAGGTTGAAGATCGGCGTGAAGCCGATCGATGCGTTCTGGTGCCACTGGTACATCAGATATTGCACCGAGCGCTCGCTGTACCAGCCGCGGTCGCCCGCCGGCGGCTGCGCCGCGAGGTCGAGGCGGAAGCCCGATTGCTGGCCGGCGCCGGCCGAGTCGGTGTAGTACTGCGTCGCCAGCGCCATGCCGGACCAGGCGTTGCCCCAGCCTTCGGAGAAGGCGACGCGCATGTCGAGCTTGTCGCCGCCGCCGTGCGGGCCGCCGATGCTGTCGTCGCGCGAGAAGGCGCTCTGCATGTAGTGGCCGAACTCGTGCGCGACGACCGGACGGTCGTACTCGTCGGTGTCGGTGTCGGCGGCGCCGAGGATGTAGATGCGATGCCCGTTGGCCCCGAACGTGTAGAACGACGTGCCGATGGACCCGGTGGCGAGGTTGCCGCTCACCGGGCGGTTGTTCACGCTCCACATCAGTTGCAACGCCGGGAAGGCCTGGTTGGCCGAGGCGCCGAGGATCTTCTGCACGGCGTCGTAGGCGACGTCGAGGACGGCAAAGGGCCCGGCGACGCGCGTGGTGGTGTAGCTCGCGCCGCCCCAGCCCGATGTGGCGCGCAGGTTGCGCGTGTTGGCGCCGGCGGTCGGCGTGAACGCGGGCGAGTCGAGTGCGTAGACGGCGTCGCCCTGCGTGTTGTCGCGCACGGTGAAGTTCCAGGTGCCGCCGGCGCCGGCGCTCTTCAGCATTTCGGCGCGCACGCGCACGATGACCGACTGCGCCGCCGGGATCGTCAGCGAGTAGGTGCCGGTGGCGCTGGTCGTGCCGCTGGCGAGCACCGCGCCGCCGGCTGCGGCCACGACCTGCACCGTGGCGCCGCGGATGACGCGGTTGCCGACGTTGGCGTAGAGCAGGCGCCCGTTGCTGCTGGTGTCGTTGGGCACCGACTCGAAGTCGGCCGTGCCGCTGATCGTGACCTGGCCGGGCGGCGCGTTCGGATCGGCGAGCGTCGTGAAGGTCCAGGTCGTGGTGCCCGACTGCGTGCCGCCGCCGGCGCCGCTGGCGCCACTGACGCTGGCCGTGTAGGTGGTGGAGAACGCGAGCGCGGCGGCCGGCGTGAAGGTCACCGTCGCACCCGCGCGCACCACGGTCCCGGCGACGGTGCCGGCGCCGCCCGCGACGGTGAGGGTCGGCGTGTTCGCGAGGTTCTCGGCGAAGGTGGCGGAGACCGTGCTGTTGATCGCCACGCCGGTGGCGCCGTTCGTCGGCGTCGTGCCGATGACGCTGAGGGCGGGCGGCGTGTCGCCCCCGCCGCCACCGCCGCCCGAGCCGACGAGGGTCGCGAGACCGGCGAAGGCGACGGCGGCCAGACCGAGCCAGCGCGCGGCCTCGCGCAGCACCGAGCGCTGCGGGTGGTGGTTCGAAGGTGTCGACCTCACGTTGCAATTCCCCTTGTCTTGCTTGAACGTTCTGGGTGGAGAAAGGAACACGGCGTGTTCACTGCGTTCGCTGTGCTGCCCGGCTGGCCGCCCAGTAAACGGGACGACCGGGACGGCCCGGCCGATGTTTGAACGGCTCGCGGGCGCCGGATCTCCGGGCACGCCAGGCAAAGGGCGACGAAGGCGGCCGCGCTGCCGGCCAGCCCGGCGGCGACATCAGCGAGGGCAAACGAGCCTTGCGTGAAGTAGCGGCCGACCTGCATGGCGACCTGCGAGTGGCTGAACCACGCCTCGAGGGCCGAAGCCACCGATGAAGAGACCGCCGCGTGCTGGCCGTACTCGGCCAGGGTGTCCACGAGTGCCCACGACAGGCAGGCCGCTGCGATGAAGGCAAGCCGCCGCGGCAACAGCCAGGCGACGAGGACGCTGAACGCGAAGGTGTGCACGAAGCTGGGCAGCCACGCGCCGATGGCGCCGAACCACGCCCCCGGCGCGCCGGCCTGCCAGGCGGCCGGAATGAGCCAGGCGCTGCCCGCGGGCCGGTCGAGCAGGTAGACCCCCGCGCCCAGCAACAGCGCCAGGCCAGCCGCGACGGCCAGTGCATGCATGGCGGCCGGGCCGCTGACGACTCTGTGCATCGCGGGCGAGCATAGTCCATGGGTCGTGCGGAGCCGGTGGTCGCAGCGGCGCCACCCCGGTATCAATGATGGGCGCGTGAAACAGTCCGTACTTGTACGCGCGCACGCGTGGCGGGCACGCCTCACCCGGGGTGCGGGCAGGGTCGACGCGGACAACCGCGGGCGAGCCCGCGCGTTAGACTGCCCGGCGATATTGACGACGCGGACCCTGCGCACGGCGAGCGCCGAGCGCGCCAGCGGTGCCCAGGAGACATAGAGCGTGCAGCCCACCGACGTGAGCAATCCGGCCTACTTCCACAAGGTCGTCGATTGTCAATGGGCGTGCCCCGCCCACACCCCCGTGCCGGAGTACATCCGGCTCATCGCCCAGGGTCGTTACGACGACGCCTACATGGTCAACTGGGAGAGCAACGTCTTTCCCGGCATCCTCGGGCGCACCTGCGACCGCCCCTGCGAGCCCGCCTGCCGGCGTGGCCGCGTCGAGGAGAAGAACCTCGACAAGCCCGAGCCGGTGGCCATCTGCCGGCTCAAGCGCGTGGCGGCCGACTTCAAGAGCGACGAGGTGCGCGCCCTGATGCCACGCGCCCCTTCGCGCAGCCAGCGCAACGGCAAGAAGGTGGCCTGCGTGGGCGCCGGCCCGGCCTCGCTGACGGTGGCGCGCGACCTGGCCGTGCAGGGCTACACGGTCACCGTCTTCGAGGGCGACAAGAAGGGCGGCGGCTTCATGCGCACGCAGGTGCCGCGCTTCCGCCTGCCCGAGGAGGTGATCGACGAGGAGGTCGACTGGATCCTCGACCTCGGTGTCGAACTGCGCGGCGGCGAGCGCATCGATTCGATGAACAAGCTGATGGCCGAGGACTGGGACGCCATCTTCGTCGGCTGCGGCGCGCCGCGCGGGCGCGACCTGCAGGTGCCCGGGCGCACCGAGGCCGCCGCGCACATCCACCTCGGCATCGACTGGCTGGCTTCGGTGTACTTCGGCCATGTCACGAAAGTCGGCAAGCGCGTCATCGTGCTTGGCGGCGGCAACACTGCCATGGACTGCTGCCGCAGCGCGCGCCGCATGGGCGCCGACAGCGTGAAGGTCGTGGTGCGCAGCACCTACGAGGACATGAAGGCCTCGCCCTGGGAGAAGGAAGACGCCGAGCACGAGGGCATCGAGATGCACCCGTGCCACAGCCCCAAGGCCTTCGTCCACGAGGACGGCAGGCTGGTCGGCATGCGCTTCGAGCTCGTGAAGTCGGTCTACGACGACAAGGGAAAGCGCAGCCTCGTGCCCACCGGCGCGCCCGACGTCGTGTTCGAGTGCGACGAGGTGCTGGTGGCGGTGGGGCAGGAGAACGCCTTCCCGTGGATCGAGCGCGACAGCGGCATCACCTTCGACAAGTGGGGGTTGCCGGTGCTGGACGCGACGACGATGCAGTCGAGCGTGCCGCGCGTCTTCTTCGGCGGCGATGCCGCCTTCGGCCCCAAGAACATCATCACCGCGGTCGCGCACGGCCATGAGGCGGCGGTGAGCATCGACCGCTTCCTGCACGGCGAGGACGTGAACGACCGCCCGCCGCCGCACGTGAACCTGCTCAGCCAGAAGATGGGCATCCACGAGTGGAGCTACGACAACGCGCCCACCGACGATGCCCGCCACAAGGTGCCCTGGGCGGCGGCCGAGAAGACGCTGAAGAGCATCAAGGTCGAGGTCGAGCTGGGCTTCGACCTGCCCACCGCCTTCAAGGAGGCCGAGCGCTGCCTCAACTGCGACGTGCAGACGGTGTTCAACGACAAGCTGTGCATCGAGTGCGACGCCTGCGTCGACATCTGCCCGATGGACTGCATCACCTTCACCGGCAACGCCGAAGAGGCCGAACTGCGCACACGCCTGAAGGCGCCGGCGACGACCGCGACGCAGGACCTCTACCTCAGCCCGCCGCTGAAGACGACGAACGTCATGGTCAAGGACGAGGACGTCTGCCTGCACTGCGGCCTGTGCGCCGAACGCTGCCCGACGGGTGCCTGGGACATGCAGAAGTTCCTCTTCATCACCACCAAGGCCGGCCCGAGCTGCCGCGACCGCAAGCCGGTGCCGGTACGGCCGGGAGTCCCCGCATGAATCGACTCGAGGCCGTCAACGACTTCGTCGTCAAGTTCTCCAACGTCAACGGCTCGGGCTCGGCGAGCGCGAACGAGTTGTTCGCCAAGGCCATCCTGCGCATGGGCGTGCCGGTGAGCCCGCGCAACATCTTCCCGTCCAACATCCAGGGCCTGCCCACCTGGTACGAGGTGCGCGTGTCCGAGAAGGGCTGGCTCGGCCGGCGCGGCGGCATCGACATGATGGTGGCGATGAATCCGCAGACCTGGGACCAGGACGTGAAGGAGATCGAGACCGGCGGCTACCTGTTCTACGACAGCACGCGGCCGCTGACCCAGAGTGAAATTCTCGCCTTCCGCAAGGACATCACCACGATCGGCATGCCGGTGACGGCGATCTGCAACGCCACCTACGAAGACCCGCGCCAGCGCACGCTGTTCAAGAACATCATGGTGCTGGGCGCGCTCTCGGTGCTGATGGACGTGGACGCCGAGGTCATCGAGAAGCTCTTCTCCGAACAGTACAAGGGCAAGGAGCGTCTGCTCGAGAGCAACGTGCGTGCCCTGCAGGCCGGCCGCAGCTTCGCGCGCGAGCACCTGATGCCCCCGCAGGGCCCGGGCATGGGGCTCAGGGTCAGGCGTGTCGACGCCGTCGGCGGCCGCATCTTCGTCGAAGGCAACGCGGCGGCGGCGCTCGGCTGCGTGTACGGTGGCGCCACCGTGTGCGCGTGGTACCCGATCACGCCGAGCTCTTCGGTGGCCGAGGCCTTCATCAGCTACTGCAAGAAGCTGCGCCACGACCCCGACACCGGCGAGGCGAAGTACGCCATCGTGCAGGCCGAGGACGAGATCGCCTCCATCGGCATGGTGGTGGGCGCGGGCTGGAACGGCGCGCGCGCCTTCACGGCCACCTCGGGGCCGGGCGTGAGCCTGATGACGGAGTTCATCGGCCTCGCGTACTTCGCCGAGATCCCGGTCACCATCATCGACGTGCAGCGCGGCGGCCCGAGCACCGGCATGCCGACGCGCACGCAGCAGGCCGACCTGCTGAGCAGCGCCTATGCGAGCCACGGCGACACCAAGCACGTGCTGCTGCTGCCGCAGGACCCGCACGAGTGCTTCGTGTTCGCGGCCACCGCGCTCGACCTCGCCGATCGCCTGCAGACGCCGGTGTTCGTGATGACCGACCTCGACATCGGCATGAACCAGCGCCTGTGCGAGCCCTTCAATTGGGACGACGCGCGCCGCTACGACCGCGGCAAGGTGATGACGGCCGAGGAGCTGCAGGCGGGCAAGGACTTCGGGCGCTACAAGGACGTCGACGGCGACGGCATCCCCTGGCGCACGCTGCCCGGCACGCACCCCACGCTGGGCAGCTACTTCACGCGCGGCACGACGCGCAACGCCTACGCGCAGTATTCCGAGGCCGGGCCCGACTACCTCTACAACGTGCACCGGCTGCTGAAGAAGTTCGCCACCGCCGCCAACCTCGTGCCGCAGCCCGAGGTGCGCGCGGCAGAGAGGAAGACGCGGCTGGGCGTCATCTACTTCGGCAGCACGGCGCCGGCGATGGACGAGGCGCTGGTGGCGCTGTCCGAGGCCGGCATCCACATCGACGCGATGCGCCTGAAGGCCTTTCCGTTCCCGGCCAGCGTGCGCGACTTCATCGCCACGCACGACCATGTCTTCGTCGTCGAGCAGAACCGCGACGCGCAGATGCGCAGCATGCTCATCAACGAGCTCGAGATCGACCCGGCCTGGCTGATCAAGGTGCTGCACTACGACGGCACGCCGATCACCGCGCGCTTCATCACCGAGGCCATCACCAAGCACGTGCATGCGCTGGCCGTGGCGCCGCGCAGGGAGCGCCTTCCGCAATGACGTACATCGCCAAACCGAAGCTGCACCATCCGACGCTCGCCAAGAACCGGGTCGGCTACACGCGGCGCGACTACGAAGGCAAGGTCAGCACGCTGTGCGCCGGCTGCGGCCACGACAGCATCAGCGCGGCCATCATCCAGGCCGCCTGGGAGCTCGACATCGAGCCGCACCGCGTGGCCAAGCTGTCGGGCATCGGCTGCAGCAGCAAGACGCCGGACTACTTCCTCGGCGCCAGCCACGGCTTCAATACCGTGCACGGGCGCATGCCGAGCGTGCTCACGGGCGCGGCGCTCGCCAACCGCGAGTTGTTGTACCTCGGCGTCAGTGGCGACGGCGACAGCGCCAGCATCGGCCTCGGGCAATTCGCGCACGCCATGCGCCGCGGCGTGAAGATGACCTACATCGTCGAGAACAACGGCGTCTACGGCCTCACGAAGGGCCAGTTCAGCGCCACCGCCGACCGCGGCAGCAAGAGCAAGAAGGGCGTGCTGAACAACGACAGCCCGGTCGACCTGGTGGGCATGGCGCTGCAGCTCGGCGCCACCTACGTGGCGCGCGGCTTCAGCGGCGACAAGGCGCAGCTGGTGCCGCTCATCAAGGGCGCGCTGCGCCATGGCGGCGCCGCCTTCATCGACGTCATCAGCCCCTGCGTCGCCTTCAACAACCACGCCGGCAGCACGCGCAGCTACGACTACGTGCGCGAGCACAACGAGGCGGTGAGCCGCATCGACTTCATCGACCTCGCCCGCGAGACGGTCGCCGAACCCGGCGCCTGGAAGGCCGGCGAGGTGCTGGCGCTGCCGCAGGGCGACGGCAGCACGATGCGCCTGCGCAAGCTGCACGCCGACTACGACCCCACCGACCGCGTCGGCGCGCTCACGCATGTGCAGGCGCTGCAGGCCGAGGGCGAGGTGCCCACCGGGCTGCTCTTCATCGACCCCGAGGCGCGCGACCTGCACGCGGCGCTCGGCACCGTGCCGCGGGCACTGAATGCGCTCGGCGAGGACGCCCTCTGCCCCGGCAGCGCCCTGCTGGCGAGGATCAACGCCTCGCTGCGTTAGGGGCGCCAGGCGGGGCGTCCGGGTTGCGGTTCAGGCGCGGCGGCGTCGCGCGGCCCACGCCAGCGCTGCCGCCAGGTAGAGCAGCGTGGCGAATGTCGTGGCGTAGATGACCGTGCGAACGACGATCACCGACACGAGGCGCTCCGACCCGGACTCGGCGGCCGCGGCATGGGCGAGCGGGATGGCCACCGCCACCGCGGCGCCCAGGCAGGCCAGCAGCAGGAGCACTCGCGCGCGGTCGAGACCGTCGTCGGCGCCGGCCGGTGCGGCCGGTGCGCGCCTCAGCCAGCGCCGATAGGCGACAAGCAGGCACGTGACGCCGACGACGGTGCTCGCATGCTGCAGCGTGTTGTAGACGCGGAAATCGTGTTCGCCCACGCGCACCAGCAGCGCGCGCATGAACGGCAGGTGCTGCACCGGTAGCCCGTAGCCGTGCGTGAACGAGTCCCACACCACGTGCGTGGCGGCGCCGACCACCACGGCCGCGGCGAGCGCGAGCAGTTCACGAGCGCCCGGCCAGCGGCGCGCGCCGCCCAGCGTCGACAGCGCATGCCGGTGCGGCTGTGGCAGCAGCTCCACGAGCACGGGCTTGAACAGCAGCAGCAGCATCGCCGCCGCCAGGCCCGTGGGCAGGCACACCACGAACAGGCCCGGCAGCGAGTGCGCCACCTTGGCCGCGTCGAAGTGGCCGCTGTGGTAGCCGAAGTCGGGCGAGAGGCTGCCGATCACCAGGCCCAGGAACGGAAGCCACCCGTGCCGGCGGCGAAGGGGCAGGACGGCGGCGGGGTGGGCGAGGGTCCAGGGCACGGGCAAACTCGATGTACTCGCAGGCGAGCGCGGGAGGAGATGTTCGGCACGGTGTCAGCGGGCGGCATCGGGTGCCGCCTCGCGTTCGGACTCGGCGGCACAGAATGACGAGCGCGCCGAATGGTCGGCGCCCCAGGTGCGGTAGCGCCACGTGTCGATGTGAATGCGGCCCGAAGGATAGCGGCTCAGGCCCATCTGCCAGCCCTGCCCGTGCCGCGCCCAGTAGCGGCACAGCCGCGCGCCGGCCTGGGCATCGTCCAGCGGTACGAGATCGACGGCGAACGCGACGAGATGCGTGCTGCGCGGTGCG
The DNA here is from genome assembly GCA_016223165.1 of Burkholderiales bacterium. Taxonomy (GTDB): domain Bacteria; phylum Pseudomonadota; class Gammaproteobacteria; order Burkholderiales; family Burkholderiaceae_C; genus Rubrivivax. Next base: position 225,771 of record JACRPO010000003.1, on the reverse strand, counting down.
CCGCCGGCACAGGCATTCAGCGCCGCGTCGCGATGGGCGGAGTGGATCTCGAAGGCGCCGAGCACGGCCTCGGAGCGCAGCGTGCGTAGCAGGCGCAGCGTGGAGAGCGCCGCCGGCCATTGCGCCTCGGGTGGCACCGCGTAGGGCTCTGCCCCGCAGCGCTGCCAGTCGCTCGCCGAACGCAGCAGCTGGTGCAGTGGCGCGACCTCGGCGAGGCCTTGCGCGACGAGCAGGGCCTCGAACGCGGCGACCGCGGCCTCGTGCTGCACGCGCCAGTCCTTGAAGGAATCGGCAGTGCGCGGCTCGTCGGCGTGGACGGCGCCCTGCGCCAGCACCAGCGCCAGTGCCAGCGCGCGCCGCAGGAGCAATTTGGGGTGGCCCTCTACGCGAGGAACAGCAGCACGAGCCCGAGGGCCGCGGGCACGGCCTGCACGAAGAGGATGCGCTTGCTCGCCGTGGCCGCACCGTAGAGGCCGGCGACGAGCACGCAGCCGAGGAAGAAGACCTTCACGCCGAGCCCGGCCGCGCCCAGCGACAGGCCCCAGAACAGGCCGGCGGCGAGAAAGCCGTTGTACAGCCCCTGGTTGGCCGCCAGCACCTTGGTGGCGACGGCGAATTCGGGCTTCGTGCCGAAGGCCTTCATGCCGCGCGGCTTGTCCCAGAGGAACATCTCGAGCACGAGGATGTAGACGTGCAGGAGGCCGACCAGGCCGACGACGACATTGGCTGCAGTGGACATGGACTCGCCGGCCCTCGCTTTGACGGAGGCGCAATGCTACGCCGGGCCGACCCACCCGCCATGCGTGCCTCAGTCGAGGTCGGGGACGGTGACCAGCTTGGTCCGGCCCGCGCCGCCCACCTTGATGTGCACGGCGGAGCGGGCGCAGCCGAACTGCCTGGCCACGAGGGCGATCAACTCCGCGTTCGCCTTGCCGTCGACCGGCGGCGCCTTGACCTGCGCGAGGTAGGTGCCGTCTTCGGCTCGCTCGAGGGAGCTGACGCGCGCGTTCGGCTTCACTTTCACCTGGATGACTGGCATGGCGCATGATGCCTCGGCAGGCCGAGGCGACGGACGCGCCCGCGCGCACGGCGGGGCGCCGCGGGTTAGGGAGTGTCAGGGAGCGCGAGGCGGTGGCAGCGGACTGCCCTTGTCGAAGATGACCCGCCACACGCCCGGTGCCTCCAGGCGCCACACGGAATTGAAGCGGGCCACGATCTTGCCCGACGGGTCGCGCACCGGGCCCGAGCTGTGCGCGAGGGTTCCGGAAGGCAGCGGCTCGACCTCGTCGGGCTCCCACGAGAATGGCGCGGCGGGCCCCTCGAAGAATTTTGCCCAACCGCCGGTCACCTGCGCCTTGCCGCGCAGCGGCTGGCCGTTCGGGCCGCTGAAGAAGATGGCCTCGTCGGACACGAAGCGGGCGAAGTCCTCGAGGCGGCGCTCGGCCATCGACCTGGCGAAGGCGCGCTCGGCGGCGAAGACCTGCGCGCGCACCGCGACGAGATCGGCATCGGGCTTCATCGGGGCGCAACCGCCCAACGCCCCGAACGACGCGAACGCCACGAAGGCAACGGCGCAGGCGGGCAAGGCCATGAAAGGCCGTGATAGGGCGCGAAGGCCGCGGCGGGCTTCATTGCCGCCGCGCGCGCAAGGCGGGGAGGGCGGGCGCGCGTTCAACGGCTCGAGGCGAGTTCCTTGCGCAGCGCAAGGGCCGACTTGCGGCGCGCGCGCGTCGCCGCGGCCTCGTAGTCGGCCACGGCTTCGGCACGCAGCAGCTTCGCCTCCTTCAACGCGGCGCGGTACTTCGTCTGCGTGTAGGTGTTCTCGGTGCCGATGTAGACGCTCTTCAACTGCGGCGTCGAGCCGAAGCGCGGCAGCAGCACCGAGAGCACCGCCGAGCGCACGCGCTCTTCGCCGCGGCTGACGACGATGGGCCCGGAGATGCCCGGCGGCAGGCCCGACTTCTTGTTCGCGCTCGGCCCGCGCTTGAGGACCACCGGCGCCGGCATCGTCGCGATGCGGTTGAGCAGTTCGCGCGTCGCGGCGGCCAGGGCCTTGGTCGCGTCGCCGCCGTCGGCGACGCTGTCGGAGAAGAACTTCGTGCCCTGATAGCGCACCTGCCAGCCATGCGTGGAGGCCGAGTCGATGCGCTGGATGCCTTGCGGCACCGTGAATGTCTTGCCGGAGTAGATGGTGACCTTGCGTGTCTTCATGTCAGTCCAGGATGCGATGGGCCACCCCCCTGGGAGCGGTTGTTCTGCCGCCAGTGTACTCCGCGCGCGACCGGGGCCTAACGCTCTAGGCACGTGCACGGCCCCTGCTCGTCAACTGCACGGCAAGTGCTCGGCGCGAGGCATCGCCGGCGGCAGCGTCGGGCGCCGGCACGCATCGCGCGCGATGCCCGTCCAGCGCTGCGGAGATGCCCGCCGGCGCTACAGTCGCCACGGGCGCCGCGGACGGGGCGCCGAAGGAAAGCGAGTCATGGGTGCGAATGTCTTTCTCGATCAGTTGCTGAAGAGCGGTGCCGGCGCATGGGCCGACGTGCAGGTTGCCACCGATCGCGCACGCGCCTCCGGCGACTTCGACAAGTACGCCAAGGGTGCCGCCGTCGGCGGCCTGCTGGGCCTGCTGCTCGGCACGCGCCGCGGCCGCGCCCTCGGGGGCTCGGTGCTGAAACTCGGCAGCGTGGCGGCGATCGGCGCGCTCGCGTGGAAGGCCTACCAGGACTACCAGGCGGATCAGGCCGGCAAGAGCCTCCAAAGCAGCCAAAGCGGCGAGGCCGCGGTGGCCGCGGCAGGCGCGGCCGGTGCGGCCGGTGCGCCGGCGGCGAGCCCGGCCTCGACGGGTGCGCCCGCCCTTGCCGCGCCGGCCCGCTTCGAGGCGCTGCCCACGCCGCAGCTCGAGCAGCATAGCCGCGCGATGCTGAAGGCGATGATCGCCGCCGCGAAGAGCGACGGGCACATGGACGAGCGCGAGCACCAGCTCGTGCGCACCGAGCTCGCCCGCACCGCGGGCGACGCCGAGACGCAAGCCTGGGTGGAGGCCGAGCTGGACCGCCCCGTCGACGCCGCAGAAGTGGCTGCGGCGGCGGTGACGCCGGAGATGGCCGCCGAGATCTACCTCGCCACGCTGCTGGTGGTCGACGAAACCACGACGACGGAGCGGGCCTATCTCGACGACCTGGCGCGGCAGCTCCGTCTTGCCCCGGGGCTGAAGTCCGGACTCGAGGCGCGCGCCCTGGCGGCGCGCGGCTGATCGGCCCACGGCGCGGGCGCACCGGCCCGCGCGTCCTTGGTGCGGCGGGATAATGCGGGTTCGCGCCTGTCCGAGCATGAAGGCCGGAGAGTGCGAGAGTGAGTGAGTGAGAGTGAGTGAGAGATAGGGCTGGAGAGCCATGAACCCGCGCACCCTGTACGACAAGCTGTGGGACGAACATGTCGTCCACACCGAGGACGATGGCACCGCCGTGCTCTACATCGATCGCCATCTCGTGCACGAGGTGACGAGCCCGCAGGCCTTCGAGGGGCTGCGCCTGGCCGGACGCAGGGTCTGGCGCACGAGCAGCATCGTCGCCACTGCCGACCACAACACGCCCACCACCGGCTGGGAGCGCGGCTACGATGGCATCGAGGACTCCACCAGCAAGGCACAGGTGGTGGAACTCGACGCCAACATCAAGGCCTTCGGCGCGGCGGCGTACTTTCCGTTCCTCGACAAGCGCCAGGGCATCGTGCATGTCATCGGGCCGGAGAACGGCGCCACGCTGCCGGGCATGACGGTGGTCTGCGGCGACTCGCACACCTCCACGCACGGCGCCTTCGGGGCGCTGGCGCACGGCATCGGCACGAGCGAGGTCGAGCACGTGATGGCCACGCAGACACTGCTGGCCAAGAAGGCGAAGAATATGCTCGTGAAGGTGGAGGGCACCGGATCGGGCCAATTGGGCCGCGGCGTCACCGCCAAGGACGTGGTGCTGGCCATCATCGGCCGCATCGGCACCGCCGGCGGCACGGGCCACACGATCGAGTTCGCCGGCAGTGCCATCCGGTCGCTCAGCATGGAAGGGCGCATGACGGTGTGCAACATGGCCATCGAGGCCGGTGCGCGCGCCGGCCTCGTGGCCGTGGACGACAAGACCATCGAGTATGTGAAGGGCCGGCCCTTCGCGCCGGGCACCGACCCGCGAACCGGCAGGTTCGTCGGCGGCGTCGACTTCGAGCAGGCGGTGGCGCACTGGCGCACGCTGCACTCCGACCCCGGCGCGAAGTTCGACACCGTGGTCGAGCTCGATGCGGCGCAGATCCAGCCGCAGGTGACCTGGGGCACGAGCCCGGAAATGGTGCTGCCCGTGGACGGCCGCGTGCCCGACCCCGAGAAGGAGAAGGACAACGTCAAGCGCGGCGCCATCGAGCGCGCGCTCACGTACATGGGCCTCACGCCCGACAAGCCCATCACCGACATCACCATCGACAAGGTGTTCATCGGCTCGTGCACCAACAGCCGCATCGAGGACCTGCGCGAGGCTGCCGCCGTCGTGCGGCGCATCGGCCGCCGCGTCGCTGCCAACGTGCGCCTGGCGATGGTCGTGCCCGGGTCGGGGCTGGTGAAGGCGCAGGCCGAGCGCGAAGGCCTGCACGAGATCTTCAAGGCGGCCGGCTTCGAATGGCGCGAACCCGGCTGCAGCATGTGCCTGGCCATGAACGCCGACCGCCTCGAGCCCGGCGAGCGCTGCGCCAGCACGAGCAACCGCAACTTCGAGGGGCGGCAGGGCGCCGGCGGGCGCACGCACCTGGTGAGCCCGGCGATGGCGGCCGCGGCTGCGGTGCACGGCCACTTCGTCGACGTGAGGCGGTTCGCCTGACGGCGCGTGCGCCGCAGCGCCCGAACTCGCAAGGAATCACGCCATGCAAGCCTTCACCGTGCACAAGGGGCTGGTCGCGCCGATGGACCGCGCCAACGTCGACACCGACGCGATCATCCCGAAGCAGTTCCTGAAGTCGATCAAGCGCTCGGGCTTCGGCCCCAACCTGTTCGACGAGTGGCGCTATCTCGACAAGGGCGAGCCGGGGCAGGACCCGACGAGCCGGCGGCCCAACCCCGAGTTCGTGCTCAACCAGCCGCGCTTCATCGGGGCGAGCGTGCTGCTGGCGCGGCAGAACTTCGGCTGCGGTTCGAGCCGCGAGCATGCGCCGTGGGCACTGGAGCAGTTCGGCTTTCGAGCGCTGATCGCGCCGAGCTATGCCGACATCTTCTTCAACAACTGCTTCAAGAACGGGCTGCTGCCCATTCAGCTGCCCGAGGCGCAGGTGGACCGGCTGTTCGACGAGGTGGCGGCTTTCCCGGGCTACACGCTCACGGTCGACCTGCCGCGGCACGTGATCATGAAGCCCGACGGCACCGAGCTGCCTTTCGAGGTGCAGGCGTTCCGCAAGTACTGCCTGCTCAACGGCTTCGACGACATCGGCCTGACGCTGCGCCACGCCGACAAGATCCGCGCCTACGAGGCCGAGCGCCTGGCGCGCATGCCCTGGCTGGCGCAGACGACGCGAGGGCCGAACGAGTGACCATGAAGATCGCCATCCTGCCCGGTGACGGCATCGGCACCGAGATCGTCGAACAGGCCGTGCGCGTGCTGGACGCCACGGCCCAGGTCCACCCGCTGAAGTTCGAGACCGAAACCGCCCTCGTCGGCGGCGCCGCCTACGAGGCCCATGGCCACCCGCTGCCGGAGTCGACGCTCGACCTCGCCAAGGCGGCCGACGCCATCCTCTTCGGCGCCGTCGGCGACTGGAAGTACGACAAGCTCGAGCGGGCGCTGCGGCCCGAGCAGGCCATCCTCGGCCTGCGCAAGCACCTCGGCCTGTTCGCCAACTTCCGCCCCGCGCTGTGCTACGAGCAGCTCACGCACGCGTCGAGCCTGAAGCCCGAGCTCGTCGCGGGGCTGGACATCCTCATCATCCGCGAGCTCACCGGCGACATCTACTTCGGCCAGCCGCGCGGCCGCCGCACGGCGGTGGACGGCCACTTCCCCGGCGCCGAGGAAGCCTTCGACACGATGCGCTACAGCAAGCCGGAGATCGAGCGCATCGCCCACGTCGCCTTCCAGGCCGCACGCCGGCGAGCATCAGGAAGCGGGCGCCCGGGCGCCCGCGGGAAGGTGACGAGCGTCGACAAGGCCAACGTGCTCGAGACCTTCCAGTTCTGGCGGGACGTGGTCACCGAGGTGCACGCCCAGTACCCCGACGTGGAGCTCGAGCACATGTACGTCGACAACGCCGCCATGCAGCTGGTGAGGGCGCCGAAGAAGTTCGACGTCGTCGTCACCGGCAACATGTTCGGCGACATCCTCTCGGACGAGGCGGCGATGCTCACCGGCAGCATCGGCATGCTGCCCTCGGCCTCGCTGGACAGCCGCAACAAGGGCCTGTACGAGCCCAGCCACGGCAGCGCGCCGGATATCGCCGGCAAGGGAATTGCGAACCCGCTGGCTACAATCCTCTCCGCTGCCATGATGCTTCGTTTCTCCCTCGACCAGAGCGCCGCGGCCGACCGCATCGAGTCGGCCGTCAAGGCCGTGCTCACGGCGGGGCTGCGCACGCCCGATATCTGGAGCGAGTCGCAGGCGGGAACGAGGCGGGTCGGCACGCGCGAGATGGGTGACGCGGTCGTGGCCGCCCTGAGGGGCGAAGCCGCGGCCAGGGCCACCGGCAAAACGATTACCACCACCAAGAGCTAGCTGCTCGCGGATCGTCTCGCCCCCACCCCCTGACACTGGACCCCGGCGATACGAGCCGAGGCACCCCGGGGTCCGGCATCACGGAAAGGCAAGACAGTCATGGCACTCCCCTCGAACCCTCGCGTCGGCCTGGTCGGCTGGCGCGGCATGGTCGGCTCGGTCCTCATGCAGCGCATGGAGGCCGAAGGCGACTTCGCGCACATCGAACCGGTGTTCTTCAGCACCAGCAGCGCCGGCGGCGAACTGCCCGCGGCGATCGCGCGCTTCGCGAAGAACGAGCGCAAGCTGCAGGCGGCCTCCGACCTGAAGGCGCTCGCCGCTTGCGACATCGTCATCACCGCGCAGGGCAGCGATTTCACCAACGAGGCCTATGGCCCGCTGCGCGCCAGCGGTTGGAAGGGCTACTGGATCGACGCGGCCAAGACGCTGCGCATGAGCGACGACGCCGTCATCGTCCTCGACCCGGTCAACCTGCCGGTGATCAGGAACGCGCTCGCCAAGGGCATCAAGGACTACATCGGCGGCAACTGCACCGTGAGCTGCATGCTGATGGGCCTGGGCGCGCTGTTCAAGGCCGACCTGGTGGAGTGGATGGCCGCCACCACCTACCAGGCCGCCAGCGGCGGCGGCGCGCAGCACATGCGCGAGCTGCTCGCGCAGATGGGCACGCTGAACGGCAGCGTGAAGGCGTTGCTCGCCGATCCGGCCAGCGCGATTCTCGAGATCGACCGCCGTATCGCGTCCACGCAACGCGGCCTGTCGGCCGAGGAGACGAAGAACTTCATGGTGCCGCTGGCCGGCAGCCTGATCCCGTGGATCGACGCCGACCGCGGCGACGGCACCAGCCTGGAAGAGTGGAAGGGCGGTGCCGAGACGAACAAGATCCTCGGACGCGGCCCCGGCTTTGGCACCCCGGGCGCAGGCCCGGGATCGGTGGTCGCGGCGATACCGATCGACTCCATCTGCGTGCGCGTGGGCGCGATGCGCTGCCACAGCCAGAGCGTCACGATCAAGCTGAAGAAGGACGTGCCGCTGCAAGAGATCGAGCAGATGATCGCCCGCGACAACGAGTGGGTGCGGCTCGTGCCGAACAACCGCGAAGCCACCCTGCGCGAGCTCACGCCCGTGGCCGTGACCGGCACCATGCAGATCCCTGTCGGACGCGTGCGCAAGCTGGCACTCGGCCCCAGCTACCTGGGCGCCTTCACCATCGGCGACCAGTTGCTCTGGGGCGCGGCGGAGCCGCTTCGGCGCATGCTGCGCATCCTGCTGTCCCAGTGACGAACTGTTTTCGAGGTCGACCCACCTGAACAACTTCAGCGCGGGGTCATTCGTTGTCCCTCGGCAACAGCTTGGCAAGCGTGTAGCGTCGAATGTTTTGAGACACATTCGTTAGCTTTTGCATGAGCTTCGGCTCCTATATGCTTGATACTGTTGCAATTTCAGGGTCGGGCACCCCATCGAGCCTCGTTCAGGGGCAAGATGGGGTTCCGGCCTTGGCTGTCCCATGCGTGCAAAGCCCTTGTCTTTCTGGTTGCACCGCGAAGTGGGAAAGATGTATGGGGGACTCGCCTTGAAACACCGCCCGACCACTGCCCTGCGATTTGCGCTGACCGGTATTGCCGCGGCCTGCGCCTGCTTGTGGACATCGCCGACCTGGGCGCTCGGCCTGGGCAGGCTGACAGTGCAGTCGGCCCTCGGTGAGACCCTCAAGGCCGAAGTCGACGTCACCAGCATCACCGCCGAGGAAGCGGCCACGCTGCGCCTTCGTGTCGCATCGCCCGAGGCCTACCGCGCCGCCGGCGTCGACTACAACGCCGCGCTCTCCTCGGCGCAGGTGCAGACGGTGCGCCGGCCCGATGGCCGCACGGTGCTGCGCATCACCGGCGATCGCGCGGTGACCGAGCCGTTCGTCGATGTGATCATCGAGGCCACCTGGGCCACCGGGCGGCTGGTGCGCGAGTACACGCTGCTGCTCGATCCGCCCGGCGCGCGCGCCGCCGCGGTCCCCGGCCCGCCGGCCGTGGCGCCGGTGATCACGCCCGCTCCCTCGCCTTCGTTGCCGTCCGCGCCGGCGCCGGCGCCAGCGCCGGGAGCCGAACCGTCCGTGGCGCCGCCGCTGCCGGCGACCACCTCCCCGGCTCCGCGTGCCACTTCGCGGGCGCCGGTGCCCGCGCCCGCCACGGCGGCGTCGGGCGACGAGTACCGAGTTCGCTCGGGCGATACGCTGTCGCGCATCGCCGCTCGCGTGCAGCGCCCTGGCGTGTCGCTCGACCAGATGCTGGTCTCGCTGTATCGCGCCAATCCCGACGCGTTCATGGGCCAGAACATGAACCGCCTGCGCACCGGCGTCGTGCTGGCGGTGCCCAGCGCCGAGACAACCGGGCAGGTGACGCCCCGGGAGGCGCGCGAGGTCATCCAGGCGCAAAGTGCCGATTTCGCCAGCTACCGGCAGCGCCTGGCCGGTGCCACGACCGCCACGGCCGAGGAAGCGCCGGCGCGCCAGGCCGGCGGTCAGGTGCAGACGCGCGTCGACGATCGGCGCCAGGCTGCGGCCTCTTCGCCCGACAAGCTGCGGCTGTCGCAGGGCGCGGCCCGCGCGGGTACACCGGAGTCGCGGGTCTCCGCCGAGGCCGAGCGCCGCGCCGCCAGTGCGCGCGAAGCGGAGCTCGCACGCAACGTCGCCGAACTGAGCCGGCTGCGTCAGAGCGTGACGCCAGGGGGTGCGCAGGTGGCCGCCGCGCCCACGACGACGCAGCCCACCCCCGCGGCGCCGCCGCCGGCGCCCACGGCACCCTCCCCGCCGCCCGCCGCGCCGGCCCCCGGCCCCGCTGCTTCGGCGCCCGCGCCGATGACGGTCACGACGCCGGTGGCCACGCCGAGCGTGCCCACCCCGGCGGCATCGGCCCCGGCGGAGGCCGCCTCGGCTGCTGCGCCGGCGGTCACCGCACCCGCCTCGGCGGCGCCGCCGCCGCCAGCCGCGCCGGCGCCGCCACCGGTCAAGCCGGCAGCGCCGGAGCCGGGCTTCGTCGACAGCCTGCTCGAGAACCCGATGGTGCTGCCCGGCGCCGGCGTGCTCGTGGCGCTGCTCGCCGGCCTCGGCATCTACCGCCTGCGCAAGGGCGGTCGCAAGTCGGGCAACGAGACCTCGTTCCTCGAGAGCCGCCTGCAGCCCGATTCGTTCTTCGGCGCCAGCGGCGGCCAGCGCATCGACACGCGCGAGGCCTCGTCGTCGACGAGCTCGTCGTCGATGAGCTACTCGCTCAGCCAGCTCGACGCCATCGGCGATGTCGACCCTGTTGCCGAAGCCGATGTGTACCTCGCCTATGGCCGCGACCTGCAGGCCGAGGAGATCCTCAAGGAGGCGATGCGCGCCAACCCCGACCGCATGGCCATCCGGACCAAGCTGCTCGAGGTCTATGCGAAGCGGCGCGACGCCAAGGGCTTCGAGCTGCTCGCGACGCAGCTGCACAGCCTCACGCGCGGCGAAGGCGAAGACTGGGCCAAGGCGCAGGCCCTGGGCCAGACCGTCGACCCCGACAACACGCTCTATCACCCCGGCGGCCAACCCGACGCGGTATTGGGCGCAAGCGGACTGCCGGTCGAACCCCTGGGCGCGTCGACGATGCCTTACTCGGCGCCGGTGTCGCCGCCCGCCTTCAGGCCCGCGTCGGACGCAGCCACGCTGGAGGGCGACGCCGAAGACAGCGGCATGGATCTCGACCTCGACATCTCGGGCCCGGGCGACTTCCAGGAGGCGCCGATCACGCCGATGGAACGCACCGCGCCGATCGCCACCGGGGCCAGCCTCTCCGGCCCGAGTGGCATCGACTTTCCGCTCGACACCGGCGAAGGTGCCCTCGACGAGCCGAACAGCCGCAACCTCGACTTCGACGTGAGTGGCTTCACGCTCGATGTACCGCCCACCTCGCCGGCGCCGACCCCGGCCACGGCGCTGGCGGCGCAGCAGGCCACCACCATCGCGCTGCCGCCTATCGGGGGCGGCAATGGCGGCGAAGGTGATCCGCTGTCGCGCAAGCTCGAGCTGGCCGAGGAGTTCCGCCAGATCGGCGATACCGAGGGCGCGCGCGACCTGCTCGAAGAGGTGATGGCCAAGGCCGACGGCGCCCTGCGCACCAAGGCCAAGGCGATGCTCGACGCGCTCGCCTGAGGCCGGCGGGCGCTCGGGCCGCACCGCAGCGACAGGCGGGCCCGGGAGGCGCGTGGTGCGCGTCGTGCGCGTGGCACTGGGCCTGGCCTACCGTGGCCAGGCTTATGCCGGCTGGCAGTCGCAGCCCGACGGGGGTACCGTGCAGGACGCCGTGGAGCGGGCGCTCGCTCAGTTCATCGGCGAGCCGGTGCGCACCATCTGCGCCGGCCGCACCGATGCCGGCGTGCACGCGCTGAACCAGGTCGTGCACCTGGATTCGCCGGTGCGGCGCGAACCTTTCTCCTGGGTGCGAGGCGTCAACCGCTACCTGCCGGCCGACATCGCCGTGCAGTGGTGCAGGGAGGTGGAAGACTCGTTTCATGCCCGGGCCAGCGCGCGCGGGCGTCGCTACCGCTTCGTGCTGCTCGAGTCGCCCGTGCGCCCGGCGCTCGAGGCCGATGCCTGTGGGTGGGTCTTCCGGCCGCTCGACGGCGCGGCGATGCGGGCGGCGGCCGCCCACCTCGTCGGCGAACACGACTTCAGCGCCTTCCGTGCCGCCGAGTGCCAGGCGAAGTCGCCGGTGAAGACCTTGCGCTCGCTCGACATGGCCTTTCGCGGCCAGCCGCTGGCCGGCTACTGGCACTTCGACTTCGACGCCACCGCCTTCCTGCACCACATGGTGCGCAACATCCTCGGCTGCCTCGTGGCCGTGGGCAGCGGCCGCCGCCCGCCGCACTGGATGGCCGAGGTGCTCGGCTCGCGCCGGCGCGAGATCGCCGCGCCCACGTTTCCGCCAGAGGGGCTTTACTTCCTCGGGCCGTACTACGATGCCCGCCATGAACTGCCCCGCACGACCGCGGCGATGCACTGGCTGCCCTGAGCTGCCGTCGCCGGGCGTGGCGCGACGCCGATGAGCCGCACACGCATCAAGATCTGCGGCCTGACGCGCGAGGAAGACGTCGCTGCCGCCGTCGAGGCCGGCGCCGATGCGGTGGGCTTCGTGCTCTGGAGCGGCAGCGCGCGCCACATCGCCCAGGATCGCGCAGCAGATCTGGCCGCACGCCTGCCACCCTTCGTGACGCCGGTGCTGCTCTTCGTCAACGCCACCGCGGGCGAGATCGCCGCCGCGACGGCCGCGATCCCGCAGGCGCTGCTGCAGTTCCACGGCGACGAGACGCCGACGCAGTGCGAGGCGGCCGGCCGCCCCTACCTGCGCGCCGCGCGCATGGCCGAGGGGTTCGATTTGCTAGACTTTGCCGCCAGTTGGCGCGCCGAGAGCGCGCTCATGCAGGCGCTGCTGCTCGATGCGCATGTCGAAGGCTACGGCGGCGCAGGAAAGGCTTTCGATTGGTCACGGATTCCTCCAAGCGTGCCCTGTCCGCTCGTTTTGTCTGGTGGGTTGAATCCTGCCAACGTGACCGATGGGGTGCTGCGCGTCCGGCCGTTTGCCGTTGACGTGAGTTCCGGCGTCGAGCGGGGCAAGGGCATCAAGGATGCCGCCCTGATGCGCCGGTTCTGCGAGGCGGTGCGCGAGGCCGATGCCCGGCTGGCAGCCGGGCCGAGCGCCGCGCACTGACGCCCAACCGCTCGCGCCCCGTCAGACACGGGCCGCGAGACCCAGCGAGATCGAATCCCATGCTTTCCTATCAGCAACCCGATGCCCGCGGGCACTTCGGCCCCTACGGCGGCACCTTCGTCGCCGAGACGCTCGTGCACGCCCTGCATGAACTCGAGGCGGCATACGACCAGTGCAAGGTCGACGTCGAGTTCCAGCGCGAGTTCCGCCACGAGCTCCTGCACTTCGTCGGCCGCCCGAGCCCGATCTACCACGCGGCACGCCTGTCGCGCGAGCTCGGCGGCGCACAGATCCACCTCAAGCGCGAGGACCTCAACCACACCGGCGCGCACAAGGTCAACAACACCATCGGCCAGGCGCTGCTGGCGCGGCGCATGGGCAAGGCGCGCGTCATCGCCGAAACCGGCGCCGGCCAGCACGGCGTGGCCACGGCCACCATCTGCGCACGCTACGGCATGGAGTGCGTCGTCTACATGGGCAGCGAGGACGTCAAGCGCCAGAGCCCCAACGTCTACCGCATGCACCTGCTCGGCGCCAAGGTGGTGCCGGTGGACAGCGGCAGCCGCACGCTCAAGGACGCGCTCAACGAGGCCTTGCGCGACTGGGTGACGAACGTCGAGGGCACCTTCTACATCATCGGCACCGTTGCCGGCCCGCACCCCTATCCGACGATGGTGCGCGACTTCCAGCGCGTCATCGGCGACGAGTGCCTCGCGCAAATGCCGGAGATGATCGCGGAACTGGGCGGTCCGGCCGGCGCGCAGCCCGACGCGGTCATCGCCTGCGTGGGCGGCGGCAGCAACGCGATGGGTCTCTTCTACCCCTACATCCCGCACGAAGACACGCGCCTCATCGGCGTCGAGGCGGCGGGGCAGGGCCTCGCAAGCGGCAAGCACGCCGCCTCGCTCTCAGCCGGCTCGCCGGGCGTGCTGCACGGCAACCGCACCTACCTGCTGCAGGACGAGAACGGCCAGATCCTCGAGACGCACAGCATCAGCGCCGGACTCGACTACCCGGGCGTCGGCCCCGAGCACGCGTACCTCAAGGACCTCGGCCGCGCCGAGTACGTCGGCATCACCGACGACGAGGCGCTGGCGGCCTTCCACCGGCTGTGCCGCACCGAGGGCATCATCCCGGCGCTCGAGTCGAGCCACGCGGTGGCCTACGCGATGAAGCTGGCGCCGACGATGCGGCCCGACCAGCACCTGCTCGTCAACCTCTCCGGCCGCGGCGACAAGGACATCGGCACCGTCGCCGACCTCTCGGGCGCCGAGTTCTACTGCCGGCCTTCGTGCCGCGGGCAGAGCGTGAAGGGAGGCAAGGCATGAGACCGCCGAGCCGCCTCGAGGCGAATGCCGCAGCGCGAAGTGCGGAGGTTTCCGAATGAGCCGCATCGCCGCAACCTTCGCAGCGCTGAAGGCCCAAGGCCGCAAGGCGCTCATCCCGTACGTGACCGCCGGCGATCCCTTCGCCGATCTCACGCCGGACATCATGCAGGCCCTGGCCGAGGGCGGGGCCGACATCATCGAGCTCGGGGTGCCGTTCTCCGATCCGATGGCCGACGGCCCCGTCGTCCAGAAGGCCGGCGAGCGCGCGCTGGCGCGTGGCATCGGCCTGACGCAGGTACTGGCGATGGTGCGCGAGTTCCGCACGCGCGACGCCGGCACGCCCGTGGTCCTGATGGGCTACGCGAATCCGATCGAGCGCTACGACCAGCGCCACGGCGCCGGCAGCTTCGTGCGCGATGCCGCCGCCGCCGGCGTCGACGGCGTGCTCGTCGTCGACTACCCGCCCGAGGAGTGCGAGGCCTTGGCCGCGCAGCTGCAATCCGCGGGGCTCGATCTCATCTTCCTGCTGGCGCCCACCTCCACCGACGAGCGCATGCAGCAGGTCGGGCGCATCGCCACCGGCTATGTCTACTACGTGTCGCTGAAGGGCGTCACAGGCGCCGGCCATCTCGACACCGCCGCCGTGGCCGAGATGCTGCCGCGCATCCGCCGTCACGTGCGCGTGCCGGTCGGCGTCGGTTTCGGCATCCGCGACGCCGCCGGCGCACGTGCCGTCGGCGCCGTGGCCGATGGTGTGGTCATCGGCTCCCGCCTGGTGCAGATCCTGGAAGGCGAGTCGCGCGACAATGCGCCCCCTCGAGCGATCGAGGCGGCGCGCGCCTTCATGGCCGAGATCCGGGCCGCGCTCGACACCCTTGCCACTCCCGTCACAGGAGCTCCCCGATGAGCTGGTTGGAAAAGCTGCTGCCGCCCAAGATCCAGCAAACCGATCCCGAGCTGCGCCGGGCGGTGCCCGAGGGCTTGTGGATCAAGTGCCCGAGTTGCGAGACGGTGCTCTACAAGACCGACCTCGAGAAGAACCTCAACGTCTGCCCCAAGTGCGACCACCACCACCGCATCGGCGCGCGCGCCCGGCTCGATGCCTTCCTCGACCCGGAGGGCCGCTGGGAGATCGGGCAGGAGGTGATGCCGGTCGACGCGCTGAAGTTCAAGGACAGCAAGAAGTACCCGCAGCGCCTGAAGGATGCGCTCGAGGCCACCGGTGAGACCGACGCGCTCGTCGTCGTCGGCGGCGCGGTGATGAGCGTGCCGGTCGTGGCCGCCTGCTTCGAGTTCGACTTCATGGGCGGCAGCATGGGCAGTGTCGTCGGCGAGCGCTTCGTGCGCGGCGTCGAGGCGGCGCTGGAGCAGAAGGTGCCCTTCGTCAGCTTCGCCTCCACCGGCGGGGCGCGCATGCAGGAGGGGCTGCTGAGCCTGATGCAGATGGCCAAGACCAACGCCTCGCTGACGCTGCTGGCGAAGGCGCGCCTGCCCTACATCAGCGTGCTCACCGACCCGACGATGGGCGGCGTCTCGGCGAGCTTCGCCTTCGTCGGCGACGTCGTCATCGCCGAGCCGAAGGCGCTGGTCGGCTTCGCGGGCCCGCGCGTGATCGAGAACACCGTGCGCGAGAAGCTCCCGGAGGGCTTCCAGCGCAGCGAGTTCCTGCTCGAGAAGGGGGCGCTGGACATGATCTGCGATCGCCGCCAGCTGCGCCCCACCATCGCCAGCATGCTGGCCATGCTGCAGAGCCAAAGCGCCGACGCGGTGGCCTGAACCGAACGGTGCCCTGCGAACCGGGTCGCCAAAGCGGCCCGCCGCGCTTCGATGATCCCCCGCCGCACGCTCGACGAGTGGCTCGCCTACTGCGAGCGCCAGCACACCAAGTCCATCGACATGGGCCTGGAGCGCGTGGCCGCGGTGTGGGCGCGCATGGGGCGCCGCTTCGAAGCGCCGGTCATCACGGTGGCTGGCACGAACGGCAAGGGTTCGACCTGCGCCATGCTGGAGTGCATTGCGCGCCAGGCCGGGTACCGCACCGCACTGCACATCAAGCCGCACCTCGTGCACTTCGAGGAGCGTTGCCGCGTGAACGGGGAGGCGCTCGGCGCTGCCGAGTTGATCCCGCACTTCGAGGCGGTGGAGGCGGCGCGTGCGGGCACGCCGCTCACGTGGCACGAGTTCACGACGCTGGCCATCCTCGACGCGCTTGCCGAGGCGAGGAGCGATGTCGTCATCCTCGAGGTCGGGCTCGGCGGGCGCCTGGACGTGATCAACATCATCGACGCCGATTGCGCCGTGATCACCGGCATCGACCTAGACCACATGGACTACCTCGGCCCGGACCGCGAGAGCATCGGCTGGGAGAAGGCGCACATCATGCGCGGCGGTCGGCCCGCGATCGTCGGCGATCCGCAACCGCCCGCGCGCCTGCTCGAGCACGGCGCCATGGTGGGTGCCGATCTGTGGCTGCTCGGCCGCGACTTCAACTTCAGCGGTGACCGCCAGCAATGGCACTGGAGCGGCCGCAGCCAGCGCCTCAGCGGCCTGGCCTATCCGGCGCTGCGAGGCGCCAACCAGCTGTTCAATGCGGCCGGCGTACTCGCCGCTTTCGAGGCGCTGCGTGGCCGCCTGCCGATCAACGCCCAGGCCGTGCGCAACGGCCTCGCGTTCGTGGAACTGCCCGGCCGCTTCCAGATCGTGCCGGGGCAGCCGACGCTCGTGCTCGACGTGTCGCACAACGCGCAGTCGGTGGCCTCGCTCGCGCTCAATCTCGATGCGATGGGCTTCTACCCGCGCACCAGCGCCGTCTTCGGCGCCATGCGCGACAAGGCGATCGCCGACTTCCTGCCCTCGATGCTGCCGCTGGTGGACACCTGGCATTGCACCAGCCTGCCGACACCGCGGGCCGCGCACGCCGACGAGCTGGCGCAGCAGGTGCGCTCGGCACTCGCCGCCGCCGCGAAGGGCGACGCACCGCATGCGCGCCCGCCCCGCGACGTGCGGATCCAGACCCATGACGAACCAGCGGCAGCGCTGCGCGCGGCCCTGGCCGCTGCGGATGCGGCCGATAGAATCGTCGTCTTCGGGTCGTTTTTCACCGTCGGTGGCGTGCTGAAGGAGGGCCTGCCCCGGCTCGATTCGCCGCATGGGCGGGCATCGGACGCGCCGGGCGCGCCCGGCGCTGATGAGCGAGGCCGCGAGCCGCCCGATGCGGCTTGACGCGGCTTGATGCCGCTTGATGCCTACTGACGCCGCCCGGAGCCACGTCGACCGACCTGCATGCGCCTGCCATTTCAGCGAGATCCAAAGCGAGATGAGTCGCGAGATTCCTCGCGAGATCCGTCGCGAAACCCCAAGGGTTCGTCCGAGTCCGCGCCGCGCGGCGGCGACACGGGCGACGAAGCGGTGGCCGCGGCGCGCCTTTCCGCGCGCCGGCGGCTGATCGGCGCCACCGTCCTGCTGGCCATCGGCGTGGCGGGGTTCCCGCTGCTCTTCGAGACCGAGCCGCGGCCGCTGCCGGCCAACCTGCCCATCGTCACGGCGCAGAACGAGACGGTCCGTCCCGCGGCGGGGCCCGTGTCGCGCGCGGCGCCGTCGCGCACTCCCGAGGCCGCACCGTCGACACCGCCCGCCACGCAACCGCCCACGGTGCGCGAGCCGGCCGTGGCGGCGCCGGCCGCGAGAAGCTCGTCGCCGGCCGAGGGGCGCGCGGTGCCGCCCGCGGCTGCGGCCGCCCCCGCTTCTGCGCCTGCGGTGGCGGTGGCGGTGGCGTCGGCGGCGCCGACGCCACTGGCGCCACCGGTGGTGGCCGCGGTTCGGGCATCGGCGCCGACGCCCGCCGCGCCGTCGGCCGCACCGCCGGCCAAGCCGAGCGCATCGACGCCCGCAACGGCCGCCGCTCCCGGCTCCGCTGCTTCGGCCGCACCACTTCGTCCTGCCCCGACGCCGGCGAGCCCACCTGCGGTGGCCGCTCCCCGGCCGCCGGCGGCGCGTCCGGCCGAACCCGCGACGGCGGATGCCCGCTTCGTGGTTCAGGTCGGCGCCTACTCCGACGCCGCGATGCTGCGCGAAACGCGGCAGAAGGTGGAGAAGCTCGGCCTCAAGACCTACACGCAGGTCATCGAGGGCGACGCGGGCCGGCGCACGCGCGTGCGCGTCGGTCCCTACGGCACGCGCGCCGAGGCCCAGGCGGCCGTCGCCAGGCTGAAGGCCGCCGGCTTGCCGGCGAACCTGCTCGCGTTGTGAGCCGCCGGGCTGCTCCGAAGGCGAAAGCCGGTGCGTCTCGGTCCGCAGGAACCCTCATGACCAGCCTTGCGGCGCCCGGCCGCGGATGATGCAGGTTCTCGAATCCCTCGGCTGGCTCGACTGGTTGATCCTCGTCGTCGGCATCATCTCCATCGTCGTCGGGCTCGTGCGCGGCTTCGTCTTCGAGTGCCTCTCGCTGGCCGGTTGGGTGGTGGCCTGGTTCGGCGCGCAGTGGGCGGCGCCGGCACTGGCGCCGCACCTGCCGGTGGGCACGCCGGGCGGCGGCCTGAACCACGGCCTGGCCTTCGCGGCGGCGTTCGTGCTGGCATTGCTGCTGTGGGCTTTGCTCGCGCGGCTCATTCGGCTGGCCATCCACGCCACGCCGCTCTCGGTGGCCGACCGCCTGCTGGGTGGCGCCTTCGGTGCGCTGCGCGCACTGGTGCTGCTGCTTGCGCTCGCGACGGTGGTCTCGCTCACGCCGGCGGCACAATCGGGATCCTGGCGGAGTTCGATGGGTGCGCGCGGGCTCACGCAGATGCTCACGGCGCTCAAGCCCCTGATCCCCGAACCGGTAGCCCGCTTGCTGCCGGCCTGAAACGTTCTTCCACCTCCGGGGTGCCAAGCCCCCCGCCCGACCATGTGCGGCATCGTCGGCGCCATCTCGAAGGCGCCCGTCAACCAGTTGATCTACGACGCGCTGCTGTTGCTGCAGCATCGCGGGCAGGACGCCGCCGGCATCGTCACGATGATGGGCACCAAGTGTTTCATGCACAAGGCGCGCGGCATGGTGCGCGACGTCTTCCGCACACGCAACATGCGCGCCCTGCCGGGCCTCGTGGGCCTGGGACAGGTGCGCTACCCGACCGCGGGCAATGCCTACAGCGAGGAGGAGGCGCAGCCCTTCTACGTCAACGCGCCCTACGGCATCGTGCTCGTGCACAACGGCAACCTCACCAATGCAACGGCGCTGAAGGCCGAGCTGTTCGAGGTCGACCGGCGGCACATCAACACCGAGAGCGACACCGAGGTGCTCATCAACGTGCTCGCGCACGAGCTCGAGCTCGTGGCGCGCGAGCTGCCGCTGGCGCCCGAGCAGGTGTTTGCCGCCGTCTCGGCCGTGCACCGGCGCGTCAGGGGCTCGTATGCGGTGATCGCGCTCATCGCCGGGCATGGCTTGCTGGCCTTCCGCGACCCCTTCGGCATCCGGCCGCTGTGCTTCGGCCGCGGCGCCTCCGGCCACGAGGGCGACGTGATGGTGGCCAGCGAATCGGTGGCGCTGGAAGGCACGGGCCACCATCTCGAACGCGATCTGGCGCCCGGCGAAGCGATCTTCGTCGACCTCGAAGGCGGCGTACACGCGCGGCAATGTGCGGCGCGGCCGAGCCTGCATCCGTGCATGTTCGAGTATGTCTACCTGGCGCGGCCCGACTCGGTGCTCGATGGCGTCAGCGTCTACCAGGCGCGCCTGAACCTCGGCGAAACGCTGGCGCAGCGGGTCATCTCGACCATGCCGCCCTCCGAGATCGACGTGGTCATCCCGATTCCCGAGTCGAGCCGGCCGAGCGCGATGCAGTTGGCGCTGCGCATCGGCAAGCCCTACCGCGAGGGCTTCGTGAAGAACCGCTATGTCGGGCGCACGTTCATCATGCCCGGGCAGGCGGTGCGCAAGCGCAGCGTGCGCCAGAAGCTGAACGCCATCGGCGTGGAGTTCAAAGGCCGCAACGTGCTGCTCGTCGACGACAGCATCGTGCGCGGCACGACGAGCAAGGAGATCGTGCAGATGGCGCGCGAGGCCGGTGCGCGCAAGGTCTACATGGCCTCGGCGGCACCACCGGTGCGCCACCCCAACGTCTACGGCATCGACATGCCCAGCCGCGACGAGCTCGTCGCCGCCGGACGCAGCATCGAGGAGGTGCGCGCCTTCATCGGCGCCGATGCGCTGATCTACCAGGACGTCGAGGCGATGAAGCGCGTCGTGCATGCGCTCAACCCGCGTCTCGCCGGTTTCGAGGCGAGCTGCTTCGACGGCCACTACATCACCGGCGACATCAGCGAGGCCGACTTCGCCGCCATCGAGCAGCAGCGCCGCAGCCAGCCAGAGGGCGAGGAGGGCGCCGCCGAGCGCTCGCGCCTGGCGCTGCAAGGCGTCGAGGAAAGAACATGAGCATTCCCCGCGTCGACCTGCCCGCGGATGCGCGGCTCGATACGCTGGCGGTTCGCGAGGGCCTGCCGGCCTCGCCCTGGGGCGAGAACAGCGAAGCGCTCTTCGTCAGCAGCAGCTTCGTGCACCCCGACGCGGCCACCGCCGCGCGGCGCTTCGCCAACGAGGAGGAGGCGTTCGTCTACGGCCGCTTCTCCAACCCCACGGTGACGATGATGGAGCGGCGCCTCGCCGCGCTCGAGGGCACCGAAGCGTGCATCGGCACCGCGAGCGGCATGGCGGCGATCCTCATGCTCGTGCTCGGGCTGCTGAAGGGCGGCGACCACGTCGTCTGCTCGCAGAGCGTGTTCGGCACGACGATCCGCCTCTTCACGGATTTCGCGCGCTTCGGCCTGCAGGCGAGCTTCGTGCCCCAGTCCGACGTCGATGCATGGCGCGCGGCCATGCGCCCGAACACGAAGCTGCTCTTCGCGGAGACGCCGAGCAACCCGCTCACCGAGGTGTGCGACATCGCCGCGCTGGCCGAGGTGGCGCACGCGGGTGGCGCGCAGCTGGTCGTGGACAACTGCTTCTGCTCGCCGGCGCTGCAGCGGCCGGTGACGCTGGGCGCCGACATCGTCATGCACTCCGGCACCAAGTATCTCGACGGGCAGGGCCGCGTCGTCGCCGGCGCGCTGTGCGGGCGCGAAGAGCTGGTGGCTCAGAAGTTCATGCCCGTGATGCGCACGATGGGCCTGACGCTCTCGCCGTTCAACGCCTGGGTGGTGCTGAAGGGCATGGAGACGCTGTCGATCCGCATGAGGGCGCAGAGCGAGCGTGCCCTGGCCCTGGCGCAATGGCTGGAGGCGCAGCCCGGCGTCGAGCGCGTGTACCACCCTGGCCTGCCTTCGCACCCGCAGCACCGGCTGGCGATGGCGCAGCAAAGCGGGCAGGGCGGGGCGGTGGTGTCGTTCGTCGTGCGCGGCGGGCGCGCCGGTGCCTTCGGCGTCATCGATGCCACGCGCATCTGCTCGATCACCACCAACCTGGGCGACACCAAGACCACCATCAGTCACCCGGCGAGCACGTCGCACGGCCGTCTCACCGAGGAGCAACGGCTGGCCGCCGGCATCACGCAGGGCATGGTGCGCCTGGCGGTGGGCCTGGACGACCTCGAAGACCTGAAGGGCGACCTGACGCGCGGCCTGTCGATGCTGGCCTGACCGAGAGATGACGAAGACAGTTCGCACGCGCATCGCCCCTTCGCCCACCGGCTTCCTGCACCTAGGCACGGCGCGCACGGCGCTGTACTCCTGGGCCTTCGCGCGCCACCATGGTGGCGCGTTCGTGCTGCGCATCGAAGACACCGACGTCGAACGCGAGACCGAAGGCGCGGTCCTGCAGATCGTCGAGGCGATGCGCTGGCTCGGCCTCGACTACGACGAGGGCCCGATCCACCAGATGGGCCGCCTCGCCCGCTACCACGAGGTGGCCGAGCAGATGATCGAGGCTGGCACCGCCTACCGCTGCTGGTGCACGCCGGCCGAACTGGACGCGATGCGCGAGGCGCAACGCGCGCGCGGCGAGAAGACGCGCTACGACGGCCGCTGGCGGCCCGCGCCGGGCAAGAAGCTGCCGCCGCCGCCGGCCGGCGTGCAGCCGGTGGTGCGCTTCGCCAACCCCGCCACAGGCCACGTGAGCTGGCACGACCTCGTGAAGGGGCCGATCAGCATCGCCAACGAGGAGATCGACGATCTCATCATCCTGCGCCCGGCGCCGCCCGGCGCCGGCGGTGATGCGGCGGCCTTCGGCATACCGACCTACAACTTCGCGGTCGTCGTCGACGACATGGACATGCGCATCACGCACGTCTACCGCGGCGACGAGCACATCAACAACACGCCGTGGCAGATCAACATCTTCCGCGCCATCGCCGGTGCCGATGCCGAGTTGCCGCAGTACGGGCACTGCCCCATCATCCTCGGCGAGGATGGTCTGAAGCTGAGCAAGCGCCGCGGCGCCGTGAGCGTCACGGCCTACAAGGAAGCCGGCTTCCTGCCCGAGGCCATGCTCAACTACCTCGCGCGCCTGGGCTGGAGCCATGGCGACGACGAGCTGTTCAGCCGCGAGCAGATGGTGCAGTGGTTCGACGGAGGACATCTCGCGAAGAGCCCGGCGCAATGGGACCCGGCCAAGCTCGCCTGGGTCAATGCGCACTACATCAAGCAGGCCGACGACGCGCGCCTGGCGATGCTCGCGCATGAAGAGCTCGTGCGGCGTGGCGTGGGTGATCAGCGCGGTGCGGCCGACTTCGGGCAATTCGAGCATCTCGAGCATCTCGCACGGGCCGCCGCACTCTTCAAGGATCGCTGCAGCACCGTGGTCGAACTGGCCGACTGGCTGTCGATGATCTTCGTGCGTGTCGAGCCGGCCGCGGCCGACATGGCCACCCATGTCACCGAAGTCGTGCGGCCCGCACTGCGCACGCTGCGCGAGCGCCTGGCGCAGTTGCCGGCCTGGGACAAGGCCGGCATCGCGCAGGCCATGAAGGAAAGCCTGGGCGCGCATCAGCTCAAGATGCCGCAACTCGCGCCGGCCGTGCGCGTGCTCGTGTGCGGGCGCGCTCAGACGCCTTCGATCGATGCCGTGCTCGCTCTCTTCCCGCGCGAGACCGTACTCGCGCGCTTGGCGTCAGCGTGAAGCGACCTGTCGATGGTCTATACTCGCAGACTCGCTTGAGCAGCGGCTTCGGCCTGATTTGGAGTTGTGAATCGGGGGTATAGCTCAGCTGGGAGAGCGCTTGCATGGCATGCAAGAGGTCAGCGGTTCGATCCCGCTTACCTCCACCACCATCAGGCCTCGGTCGCCGCTCGAGATGATGAGATGAAAGAAAGCAAGTAGCGGATCCGGTCCCCTTCGTCTAGAGGCCTAGGACACGACCCTTTCACGGTTGTAACAGGGGTTCGAATCCCCTAGGGGACGCCAACCTCGAGTTGGCAACGGACGCAACACGACGAGCCTGGCTGTGCTCGCGGACCCATGGCTCGCCAAGGGTCCGACAAGGCAGCTACCACGCGGAGTGGTAGTTCAGTTGGTTAGAATACCGGCCTGTCACGCCGGGGGTCGCGGGTTCGAGTCCCGTCCACTCCGCCAATAGTTTCCGCGCAGGGCACCTTCGGGTGCCCTGTTTCCTTTCTGGCACTGCGCGCCGGTGCTTCGCGTGCCGTCCCGCGGGACGCCCGGCGCCTCAGAGCGCCTGTGCAGCCATGAACAAGCGTGTCGATCGTGCGCCTGAGCGGCAAAAGACAAGGATCGGCCGCGGCAGGTCACGCATCAACTTCGCGAAGGCGGCGATCTCCTCCGGTGATTGGTAGGCGCTGTCGACCGGCAGGAATCGATACTCCAGCCCCGCGGCGCGCGCCGCGGCTTCGATGGCCGCGCTGGTGGGCTGGCCCGGGCCGTGTTCGAAGTCGGGCCGGTTGTTGACCACGCTGCGGAAGCCCTGGCGAGCCGCTTCGGCCATGGCCTCGGGCGTGAGCTGCGGCGCCACGCAAACGTCCGGCGCCACGGCCCGGAGGGGAAGCAGGTCGCTCATCGATCTCATCCTTTCGCCGCGCCGGCAAGCGCACTCTTCACTGCCGCGCTCAGCTGGCTCATGTCGGCCTTGCCCGCGAGACGGGCCTTGGCCGCGCCCATGACCTTGCCCATGTCGGCGGGACCGTTGGCGCCGAGTTCGGCCACGAGCGAGGCCACGGCGGCGGCGAGCTCGTCCGGCCCCAATCGCACGGGCAGGTAGGACTGCAGCACGGCCACTTCGGCGGACTCCTTGTCCGCCAGATCGGTGCGGCCTGCCTGTGCAAAGGCGGCGATCGAATCGCGCCGCTGCTTGATGAGCTTGTCGACGATGGCGACGACCATGACATCGTCCAACGTGATGCGCTCGTCGACCTCTTTCTGCTTCATCGCCGCTAGCAGCATGCGGATGCACGACAGCCGCGGCGCGTCCTTCGCGCGCATGGCGGCTTTCATGTCCTCAGTGATGCGTTCCTTCAGATCCATCGAGGGCCTCCAGGGCCGGCGCCAGCTTCGCGCACGCCGGAGCTAGAAATGACAAAGCCCGCTGCGGGCACGCCGCGCGGGCTCGGGGCGGGCGCGCCTTGGGCGCCGCGGCTTCAGTACAGCTTCTTGGGCAGCTGCATGCTGCGCACGCGCTTGAAGTGACGCTTCACGGCGGCGGCCTTCTTGCGCTTGCGCTCGGCCGTCGGCTTCTCGTAGAACTCGCGTGCGCGCAACTCGGTCAGCAGGCCGATCTTCTCGATCGTGCGCTTGAAGCGGCGCAGGGCGACGTCGAAGGGCTCGTTCTCTTTGACGCGAATGGTGGTCATTGGTGCGGGGTTGTTGGAGCTGGCAAGTCAGCGACCGGCCGAAAAGGGCCAAGCCGATGATTATAGGGCCCAGGCAGGTCTTCGCCCCTGACCCGGCGGTCGGCGTGGTTGGCTGGCGCATGCGTGATTCGAGGCTCAAGATAGGGACGGTGGTGCCGATGACCCTTGCGACGATCGCCGCGTCGCACCAAGATGCGTCCCAATCATCCGGCCGGCTGCTGGCCACCCCTCGATGAGCACCTCCTCGGATCCTGTAGCCACCTTGGCGCTGCCGCTGCCAGCGCCCGGGAGCGAGCCTGCCTGGACGGCTTGGGGTGCCTTGCTCGCCGCGGCCGGGCTGGGCGTGGCGGTGAAGGAAGCAGCCAGTGGCCGCTACCTGCACGCCAACGAGGTGCTGCTCTCCTGGATCGGGCGCGATGCCTCCGATGTACTCGGACGCACCGATGGCGACCTCTTCGACGCGGCTGCGCACAGCGCCCTGCGTGCCGCCGACCAGACGGCGCTGGCGCAGGGTGGCGTGCTGGCGGCCGAGCACCGCATCAGCATGGGCGGACGCGTGCGCGACCTCGCGTTGTGCCGCCTGGCAGACGGTGCACAGGCGGGCGGGCCGGACCGGCTGATCAGCATCTGGACCGACCTCGCCGGACGCCGGCAGCAGGAGTCGCAGGCACGTGCCGCGCTGACGCAGATCGAGCAGTTGCAGTCGGCCAACGAAGCGCTTCGCCGCGAACTGGCCGACCAGGCCATGCGCGATCCCGCTTCCGGTCTCTATGCGAGGGCCCACTTCGAGGACCAGCTTCGCCGCGAGGTCGATCTCTCCAGCCGGGAGCACCGGGAGTTCTCGATCGTCTTCGTCGAGATCGACGAGCAGGTCGCCGGCGACGTTGCGGCCGGGGCGGATGAAGCGGCGCCGGCCGCGGCATTTCGCGGCGCCCCGGCGGTGCAGGCGGTGCAAGCGGCGTTGGGCAGGTTGCTGCGGGGCGGCACGCGCGCGATGGACGCCGCCTGTCGGCTCGACGAGCGGCGCTTCGCGGTGCTGCTCTCGGGTGTCGGCCTGGCCACGGCGCACTCGCGCATGGAGAGCCTGCGGCGTCGCTGCGCCACCGAGATCGTGGTGCAAGCCGGCGAGGAGACGCGGTTCACGGTGTCGATGGGCGTGGCTAGCTTCCCGCACACGGCCCACACGCAGGCCGAGCTCGTCGAGGCCTGCACGGCGGCATTGCGCGGCGCGCAGCGCCGCGGCGGCAATCACGTCGCGCTGGCGGCCATCCGCTTCGAACCGGCATGAACGCACGGTGCCGGCGGCGACCGCATGCGCGTCGCGGCCGACCGCTCACCCTTTGAACGCCTGCCAGGCCATGTAGACGGCCAGGCCGCCGAGCATCAGGCCGAAGACGCGCCGCAGGCGTGCGACGGCGATGCGCTGCGCGGTGCGGGCGCCGACGGGCGCCAGCAGCACGCTGGCCATCGCCACGATCACGATGCCGGGCAGGTAGAGGTAGCCGACGGCACCGGGCAGCGCCGCCGGCAGCGACCATCCGCCGAGCACGTAGCCGACGCAGCTGGCCAGCGCGATCGGAAACCCGAGCGCCGCACTCGTGCCGACCGCCTCGCGCATGGGTACCGAGCAGCGCGTCATGAACGGCACCGACAGGAAGGCGCCGCCGGCGCCCACGAGTGCAGAGATGAAGCCGATGCCGGCACCGACCCCGACAAGGCCAGCCGTGCCGGGCAGCCGCCGCTCGGCCCTGGGCGCGCCGCCGAGCCACATGCGCCAAGCCATCACCGCATTGAATGCGGCGAACGCCAGCGCCAGCCATTGGCCGCGCACGAGCGCCAGCACGCCGGCCCCGGCAGCGATGCCGCCGAGCGCCACGCCCGGCGAGAAGGCGGCGACCAGGTGCCAGCGCACCGCGCCGAGGCGGTGGTGGGCGAGCAGGCTCGACACCGAGGTGAACAGGATCGACGCGCCCGATGTGGCGATGGCCATCTTGACGGCCAGGTTCGACTCGACGCCGCGTTGCAGCAGCAGCAGCGTCACGATCGGCACCATCATCATGCCGCCGCCGATGCCCAGCAGCCCGGCCATGAAGCCGACCACGGCGCCGAGCAGCAGCAGCTCCGCGACGAAGAGCGGCCCGAGTTCGACCACGCGTGGCTAGCCGCCCAGCCGCTTCAGCACCGCAGCCCACTCCTGCGCCGTGACGGGCGTGATGGACAACCTATTGCCCCGCTGCAGCACGCGCATGCTCGCCAGTTCGGGCGCCTCGCGCATCTCGGCAAGCGGTAGCAGGCGCGTCTTGCGGACGAGCTGCACGTCGATCTGCAGCCAGCGCGGCGCCGCGCGCGAGCTCGCCGGGTCATGGTAAAGGCTGCCGGGGTCGAACTGCGTCTCGTCGGGCGCCACGCCTCCCACGATGCGCGCGATCCCGGCCACGCCGGGCTGCGGGCACGACGAGTGGTAGAAGAGCACGCCGTCGTCCGGGCGCATCGCGTCACGCATGAAGTTGCGCGCCTGGTAGTTGCGCACGCCGGTCCAGGGCAGTGTCTGCCGCGCCGCCGCCGCGAGATCGTCGATCGAGACCTCGTCGGGCTCGCTCTTCATGAGCCAGTAGTTCGGCATGGCGCGCAACAGGAGCCGGGCGATGGTGGGCGTCGGGTGGCCGCGCTCAGTGCACGGTAAGGTGTCCGTCGTGCCACGCAAGCCGCATTCCCGAACCCTCAGCGGAAGTTCAGGTGGGCGAGGTCAACCAGACTTCGGGTTCATCTGACGCGAGACGATCACACCTGCCTGGCAATGTTCCAAGCCCTTGCTCAATGAGCATCGGTTCGAAGAAACATTAAGCCCACGCATCACGACGGACAGGAGCATTCTATGCCGCGAGGGTGGCCGGGCCGCACCGCCGGATGTCACGGCGAAACGCGCCGGCGCGGCCCGCGCGACGGGGATTCCCGTCAGAGCAACTGGCCGTCGTCTGCGAGGGCGGCGTCGATGCGCCGCAGCAACTCGTCGACATCGACGTCGCCGGTGACGGGGCTTGTCGCCGGTCCGCCTTTCGGCTGTGCTTGCTCGGCGATCTGATAGGCGAGATTGAGCGCCGCTAGCACGGCGATGCGTTCGCGCGCCTTCACCTTGCCACCGTTGCGGATATTGGTCATCTCGCTGTCGACTGCCGACACCGCCCGTGCCAGCAGATCCTCGCCACCCTCGGGGCACCCGAGCGTGTAGGCCTGGCCGAGGATGCTGACTTCGACCTGCTTCATCGGGCGGCCGGCTCGTCGCCGGTGGTGGTGGTTTCGCCGGGCAGGCGGGCGAGCAGCGCGTCGATGCGCGCGCGCGCGGCCGCGAGCCTGGAGCGCAGGCTGTCGCGCTCGTTCGTCACCGTCACCAGTTGCTGCGAGATGAGGGCGCTGGTGCGCTTGAGCTCCTGGTGCCGGAGCACCAGGCGGTCGACGCGCTCAGCGAGGTCTTCGAACTTCGCCATCTCGGCACCCTCAGCGCCATGCAGCCGCGAAAAGGGGTCGCGGTGCCCCCGCGTGGAGCCGCGAACGCAAGGGGCTCGGGGGTCGCATGTCAGTTCGCCTCCACGCCGCGGATTCTAGAAGGCCCCTCGTCGCAGAACCGTTGCACGCTGCACGCAGCGCAGCGCGGCGAGCGCGCCAGGCAGACGTAGCGCCCATGCAGGATGAGCCAGTGGTGCGCATCCCGTCGGTAGGCGCCCGGCACCGCTTCGAGCAGCCGCTGCTCCACCGCCAGGGGGTCCTTGCCTCGTGCCAGCCCCGTGCGGTTGGCAACCCGGAAGATGTGCGTATCCACCGCCATCGTCGGCTCGCCGAAGGCGACGTTGAGCACGACGTTGGCGGTCTTGCGGCCGACGCCCGGCAGCCGCTCCAGCGCCGCGCGCGTGCGCGGCACCTCGCCGCCGTGCTCCTGCACGAGGATGCGGCAGGTCTCGTACAGGTTGCGCGCCTTCGTGCGGTACAGGCCGATCGTGCGAATGGCCTCCGTGAGCCCATCCAGGCCGAGCGCCAGCATGCGCTGCGGCGTCCAGGCGCGTGCGAAGAGGGCGCGCGTGGCCTTGTTGACGCCCACGTCGGTGGCCTGCGCCGAGAGCAGCACCGCCGCGAGCAACTCGAAGGTGTTCGTGAACTCGAGTTCGGTCTGCGGGTGCGGGTTTGCGGCCGCCAGCGTGGCGAAGAAGGGTTCGATGGCTTCGGGCTTCATGGGTCTTTGCGGGGCGCGCCGTCAGGTTCAGCCGGAGTATCGGTTCCGGATTCGGCAGTCCCGGGCTCGCGCTGGCGCACGCGAGCGCGCTGCCTGGCGGCCTCGATCACCGCGCGCTTGCGCGCCAGGGCTTCGGCGTCGATGAGGGTGCTCGCCGCCTCGAGGTCGGCGAGCTTCTGCGCCGCCTTCGCCTCGAGCCGCTCGTCGTTCTCGCGCTGCTCGCGCGCGACGCGCATGCGGTGGAACGCGTAGCGCTCGCGCGCCTGAGCCGCTTCGCTCGGGCCCCATGCCGCCCAGCCCGTGCGCTCACCGGTGACGGGCACCATGGCGATGCAGTCCACCGGGCACACCGGCACGCACAGCTCGCAGCCGGTGCACAGCGGCGAGATCACCGTGTGCATGAGCTTGGAGGCGCCGACGATGCAGTCCACCGGGCATGCCTTGATGCACAGGGTGCAGCCGATGCACCAGTCTTCGTCGATGACGGCGAGCGCGCGTGGGCCTTCGTGCCCGCGCTCGGGGTCCAGTGGCGAAACCCGGCGGCCGGTGATGGCGGACAGGCGCACGATGCCTTCGGCGCCGCCGGGCGGGCAGCGGTTGATGTCGGCCTCGCCCTGGGCCATCGCCTCGGCGTAGCCCCGGCAGTCGGGATAGCCGCAGCGCGTGCATTGGGTCTGCGGCAGCGCGGCGTCGATGCGCTCGGCCAGCGCAGCGCGCGCGGCGGGCGGGGGAGGCGGTGCGGCGGTGGCACTCACGCGCCGATTATCCGGCGCGTGCCGCTGCAGCCTTGCTCAGGGCCGCCCGCGGCGGCCCACCAGCGCCAGGTTCTTGGGCCGCGGCTTCGCGGCGGTGGCCTCGTCGTGCGCGGCGATGAACTTGCGCACTTCCGGGTAGACCTTCTCGCGCCAGCGCCGACCGGAGAAGATGCCGTAGTGGCCTGCGCCCTGCACGTCGAGGTGGAAGCGGCGGTCGGCGGGGATGCCCCGGCACAGGCCGTGCGCGGCCTGTGTCTGGCCGGCCCCGGAGATGTCGTCGAGTTCGCCTTCGATCGTGAGCAACGCGCCCGTCGTGATGTCCTGCGGCCGGACCAGCTCGCCGTGCACGTGCCAGGTGCCGTTGACGAGCGCGAACTCCTGGAAGACGGTCTTGATGGTGTCGAGGTAGTACTCGGCCGGCATGTCGAGCACGGCGTTGTACTCGTCGTAGAACTGCCGGTGCGCCTCGGCCTCGTCGTCGTCGCCGCGGATGAGGTCGCGGAAGTAGTCGTAGTGGCTCGAGAGATGGCGGTCGGGGTTCATGGCCACGAAGCCCGTGTGCTGCAGGAAGCCCGGGTAGACGCGCCGGCCAGCTCCCGGGTAGTTGGGCGGTACCCGGAAGATCACGTTGGCCTCGAACCAGCCGTGGCTCTTGTTCATGGCCAGGTTGTTGACGGCGGTGGGGCTCTTGCGGGCGTCGATGGGCCCGCCCATCATCGTCAGCGTGCGCGGCGTGAACTCGCCGGCATCCGTCTTCATCCGGGTCGCCAGCAGCGACACCGCTGCCAGTACCGGCACCGTCGGCTGGCATACCGAGATCACGTGCACGTTGGGGCCGATGTGGCGGATGAAATCCTGCACATAGGTCACGTAGTCGTCGAGGTGGAACGGGCCCTTGTCATTGGGCACCATGCGCGCATCGGTCCAATCGGTGATGAACACCTTGTGGTCGTGCAGCAGGCTCTTGACGGTGTCGCGCAGCAGCGTGCTGTGATGCCCTGACAGCGGCGCTACGACCAGCACGGTCGGTTGCAACTTCATCTGCTCGAGCGCCTGCGGGTTGTCGGTGAAGCGCTTGAAGCGAAGCAGGCGGCAGAAGGGCTTCTCGAGCGCCACCTGCTGCTGTACCGCCACCTCGATGGTGCCGACGGTGGCTGCCGTGATGCCGAAGGCCGGCTTCTCGTACTCCTTGGCCAGCCGGTGCAGCAGGTCGAAGCCGGCGGAATAGCGCTGCGACATCGGCACCTGGGCGAATGGCGACAGGGGGTGGCTGTAGAGCTTCGACGAGGCGCTGGCGAACTCGGCGAAGGGCGCCATCATCGCGCGCTGTGTCTCGTACAACTGGTACAGCATCGAAGGTCTCCGTAATGTTTCCGAGGGCGGTTGCCGACATCGAGGCGGGACCTCGGGGTGCGCCTGCCCACAATGTAGCGCAAGATTTGCTGCAGTGCAGCAAATGTTGGATGCGCGCTCTGGATTCGTTCGCGCGCATGTTGCCCCCCGATGCCGGCCCGCGAACCCGCGAAAACACGGGATCCGGTCGTGCAATCTCGCCTATCGGGTCGATGTCTACCCAGTGGCTGGACCGGGGCGAGACCTGTCGCCGGCGCGCGACAGAGCCTGGCGCCGACTCGGTGAGGCAGGTCAGGCAGGCCTGCCGCGCACGCGGCCGGCGTCACATGACCTTGGCCAGCGCCGCCACCACCTTCGGCAGGTTGCCGTGGTTGAGCGCGGCCACGCAGATGCGCCCGGAGTCGACGCCGTAGACGCCGAATTCGCTGCGCAGGCGCTGCATCTGGGCCGCGGAGAGCCCTGAATAGCTGAACATGCCCTTTTGCCTCGTGATGTAGTCGAGCTGACCTGCGTCGGCCGGAATGCCCGCGGCGCGCAGGCCCGCCACCAACGCCTGCCGCATGGCGCGGATGCGCTCGCGCATGCCGGCCAGTTCGTGCTCCCACATCTGCCGCAGCGCGGGCGTCGTGAGGACCGTGGCCACGACCTGCGCGCCGAAGGTCGGCGGGTTGGAGTAGTTGGTGCGGATGACGATCTTCAGCTGCGAGAGCACGCGTGCCGCCTCTTCGGCGTCGTCGCAGACGACGCTCAAGGCGCCGACGCGCTCGCCGTACAGCGAGAAGCTCTTGCTGAACGACGTGGAGATCAGGAACGGGCGCCCCGCCTCGACGAAGCGCCGCACCACCGCACCGTCCTCGGCGATGCCGTCACCGAACCCCTGGTACGCCAGGTCGAGGAAGGGCACGAGGCTGCCGGCGCGGCAGGCTTCGATCACCTCGGTCCATTGCGCCGCCGTGAGGTCGCAACCCGTCGGGTTGTGGCAGCAGGCATGCAGCACGACGATGCTGCCGGCGCGCGCCGCCCGCAGCGCCGAGATCATGGCTTCGAAGCGCACGCCGCGTGTCGTGGCCTCGTAGTAGGGGTAGGTCGCGACCTCGAAGCCCGCCTGTGTGAACAGGGCGCGATGGTTCTCCCAGCTCGGGTCACTGATGAGCACCGTGGCCGAAGGACCCAGCCGCGCGAGGAAGTCGGCGCCGAGCTTCAGGCCACCGGTGCCGCCGAGCGCCTGCACGGTGGCGACGCGCCCCACCCGCAAGGCTGCGCTGTCGGGGCCGAAGACCAGGCCCTGCACGGCGCGGTCGTAGGCGGCGATGCCGTCGATCGGGAGATAGCCCTTGGGCTTGCCCGCACCGAGCAACTGGCGCTCGGCCTCGGCGACACAGGCGAGCACCGGCAGCCGGCCCTGCTCGTCGAAATAGACGCCGACGCCGAGGTTGACCTTGTCCGTGCGAGGGTCGGCTGCGAACTGCTCGTTGAGGCCGAGGATCGGGTCGCGCGGCGCGAGCGTGACGTTCTGGAAGAGGGTGGAGGACATGGGCAAACCCGTGGGTGAAGCGACGGCGGACGCAGCGTTGCGCTACGCTTGACGATTCTATGTTTTGCACCCCACTTCTGCGATGAAGCCGAACGCCGCCATCGCTGTCGCGGTCGACACCGACCATGCCGCCGCCTCGGCCGCGCAGCCGGCGGGCGATTTCGTGAGCTTCCCCGGCTCGCCCTTCCAGCTCTTCCAACCCTATGCACCGGCCGGGGACCAGCCCGAGGCCATCGCCGCGCTCGTCGAAGGTATCCAGGACGGCCTCGCCTACCAGACCCTGCTCGGCGTCACCGGCTCGGGCAAGACCTACACGATGGCCCATGTCATCGCCCGCCTCGGGCGCCCGGCCATCGTCTTCGCGCCAAACAAGACGCTGGCGGCGCAGCTGTACAGCGAGTTCCGCGAGTTCTTCCCGAGGAACGCGGTCGAGTACTTCGTCAGCTACTACGACTACTACCAGCCCGAGGCCTATGTGCCTCAGCGCGACCTCTACATCGAGAAGGACAGCTCGATCAACGAGCACATCGAGCAGATGCGCCTGTCGTGCACGAAGAGCCTGCTCGAGCGGCGCGACGTGGTCATCGTGGCCACCGTGAGCGCCATCTACGGCATCGGCAACCCGAGCGACTACCACCGCATGGTCATGACGCTGCGCGTGGGCGACAAGATGAGCCAGCGCGACGTCATCGCGCAGCTCATCCGCATGCAATACAAGCGCAACGAGATCGAGTTCGGACGCGGCAGCTTCCGCGTGCGCGGCGACACCATCGACGTCTTCCCCTCCGAGCACAGCGAGCTCGCCATCCGCATCGAGCTCGACGATGACGAGGTCGAGGCGCTGGCGCTGCTCGACCCGCTCACCGGCCGCATCCGGCAGAAGATCCCGCGCTTCACGGTCTACCCGAGCAGCCACTACGTGACGCCGCGCGACCGCGTCGTCGCCGCCATCGAGACCATCAAGGCCGAACTGCGCGAGCGCCTGGACGAGCTCGTCAAGGCCGGCAAGCTGGTGGAGGCGCAGCGCCTGGAGCAGCGCACGCGCTTCGACCTCGAGATGCTGCAGGAAGTGGGGCACTGCAAGGGCATCGAGAACTACACGCGCCACCTCTCGGGCAGCCTGCCGGGCGAGCCGCCGCCGACCCTCGTCGACTACCTGCCCAGCGACAACCTGATGTTCCTCGACGAGAGCCACGTGCTCATCGGCCAGCTGGGCGGCATGTACAACGGCGACCGCGCGCGCAAGACGACGCTCGTGGAGTTCGGGTTCCGGCTGCCGAGCGCACTCGACAACCGGCCGCTCAAGTTCGAGGAGTTCGAGCGCAAGATGCGCCAGGCGGTGTTCGTCTCGGCGACGCCGGCCGAGTACGAGCGCACGCATGCCGGGCAGGTGGTGGAGCAGGTGGTGCGCCCCACCGGCCTCGTCGATCCCGATGTCGAGGTGCGCCCCGCGGCGCATCAGGTCGACGACGTGCTGCAGGAGATCCACGAGCGCGTGCAGGCCCACGAGCGCGTGCTGATCACCACGCTCACCAAGCGCATGGCCGAGCAGCTGACGGAGTACCTGGCCGACAACGGCGTCAAGGTGCGCTACCTGCACAGCGACATCGACACCGTCGAGCGCGTGGAGATCCTGCGCGACCTGCGCCTCGGCTCGTTCGATGTGCTCGTGGGCATCAACCTGCTGCGCGAGGGCCTCGACCTGCCCGAGGTGAGCCTGGTGGCCATCCTCGACGCCGACAAGGAGGGCTTCCTGCGCTCCGAGCGCAGCCTCATCCAGACCATCGGCCGGGCGGCGCGCAACATCAACGGCAAGGCCATCCTCTACGCGGACAAGATGACCGACTCGATGCAGGCGGCCATCGGCGAGACCGAGCGGCGGCGCGCCAAGCAGTTCGCGCACAACACGGCCATGGGCATCGTGCCGCGCACCGTGAACAAGCGCGTGCGCGACCTCATCGACGGCGTCGTCTCCGACAAGACCGCCAAGGACGACCTGAAGGCTGCGCAAGCTGCCGCCGAGGTCGAGGCGATGGACGAGAAGGACCTCGGCAAGCGCATCAAGCATCTCGAGCGGCAGATGCTCGAGCATGCGCGCAACCTCGAGTTCGAGAAGGCGGCGCGCGTGCGCGACCAGTTGGCGTTGCTGCGCGAGCAGGCCTTCGGTGCCAGTCCGCCCGACGCGCCGCTCGTGCCACCGGCGATGGCGCCGGCCGCCGGCCCGGCCACGAATGCCGGCAATGGTCAGGGCTCCAGACCGGGCTCGTAGACCCGTGGCCGGCGACCCGGCGCGGTTCAACGCGAGGGTCGGCTTGGCGTGAGTGCGCCGGCTCGCTCCCGGGCCTTCGGCCGGTTCGGCTTGGGGCGTGCGGCGAAGACGGCCGCCGCGAGGGCGACGCCGGCCAGCGCCAGCGTGCCGGGTGTGGGCACCTCGTTCGGCTTGCCGGACAGGACGGCATGCATCACGCGCGGGTCGGCGGGCCCGGGATCGAGCGGGTCCGCGGCGGCGAGGCGGGTGCCGCCGCCGGCGAGACGCGGCAATCCGCGCTCCCCACGCGCCTTCAACACCGAGACGTTGCCGCAGGTGTCCGGCACCATCACGCTGTAGCGGCGCCCGCTGTCGTCGAAGGCCTCGTACAGGCTGGCCGGCTCGACATGTCCTGGCCTGAAGTTGACGCGCGTGCCCAGGCACAGCGTGCGGCCGTAGGTCATCGCGAACCCGTCCGCCTCGAAGGTGCGCGTGCCCGAGAGGGCGCGGATGGCGTCGTTGCCGATGCTCAGCCGGTCGTGCGGGCGGCCGGCGGCGATCGCCGCGCCGATCTGCGCGCGCACCCCGGCCGGCAGCTGGGCCGCGCGCAGGGCTTCGTCGACGGTGCCGCGGTACGGCATGCGTCCGGGGCGACCCCAGGCGCAGAAGCGGCGCAGCGTCAGTGCCGCGAGTCGTGGCGACGGCGCTTCGCCTCCCGCGTTCGCGGGCACCTGCAGGCTTGCGGGTACGAGCAGCGGGTGTGCCAACGGCAGGGCTTCGCCGTCGAACGCCTCCCCGGCCGCGAACAGGCGGGCCCCGACGGGCACGTCGGCGACAGGTGCCTGCGCCGAACCCCAGTGCGCCGCCAGCACGGCTGCGCCGGCCAGCATTAGCGGCACGAGGCTGCGCCGCGTGCGAAGCGGCCACGGCCGCGGCAGTTGGACAGCGGCGGCAGCATCGGGCCCCAGGTCCCGGGTGAGCAGGCCTGTCCAGGCGCAGGCAGCCGCGGCGCAGCGGTAGCGCGCGAGCGACGGGTCGCGCAGCAGCCACCGCTGCAACGCCGAGCGACGCCGGCGCCGCACCGAGCCGCCGCAACTCGGGCAGCCCAGGCGCTGCCGCCGCGGTTCGGCGTCGGTCATTGCGGCAGGAGGGTCGGCATCGCTCGACATGGAGGACCGGGGTTGCGCTGCTCGACGCGGGACCGCGCGCCTGGGTGAGAGCGCGTGGCAGTCCGGCGTCGGGCCGCATCTAGCGAAATTGGCCTCGTTATCGGCTTCGGCGGCCGCCTCTGAAGCACGGACTGCCGCGTCCCGGGCAGCTGCTTTGCTATGCTGGGTCGCATGGCCCTGCGCGACCGCCTGCCCTCGCTGACCTTCTGGAAGCGCGCCTCACCGCTGGCGGACGACGACCTGCCTGCGGCCGGTGCCTTGAGCGTGCTCATGGTGTGCACGGGCAACATCTGCCGTTCGCCCACGGCCCAGGGTGTGCTGCGCGCCAAGCTTCGGCGCGAGGGGCTGCATCGCTCGGTGTGGGTCGATTCGGCGGGCACGCACGGCTACCACACCGAGGAGCCGCCCGACGCCCGCGCCATCCGCCACGCGGCGGCGCGCGGCTACGACATCTCGGGCCTGAAGGCTCGGCCGGTGGTGACGCGCGATTTCGCGCGTTTCCACTGGATGTTGGCGATGGACGAGTCCAACCTGGCCTGGCTGCAGCGCAAGACGCCGTCGCCCGGGGCGCCGCGCATCGAGCTGCTCACCTCGGCCGGCGGGCTCGCCGAGCCTGAAGTACCCGACCCGTATTACGGGCCGGACGCCGGCTTCGAGCATGTGCTCGACCTCGTCGAGCGCGCCTGTGACGGCTTCGTGCAGCGGCTGCTGCCCGAGCTGTCCGCGCGAGCCGGCGAGCCGGCACTCGCCACCGACGAGCTCGACCCGGCGCGTCGCTGAGCGACACCGGGGCTCCCGGTCGCACCGCGCCCTTCGGTGCGGTCGCCCGGGCCGACGCTTGTCGGCGCGGCCAGTTCGGCCAGCCCGGGAACCATGCCGAGCGAATCGGATCGGACAGCCCGTATACTTGACTCGTTTAGTCGGAAACGACCCTTCGGCAAGCGACGGGCCCGCTTCGACGGGAGCAGAACCTATGCGACTCACCACCAAAGGCCGCTTTGCGGTCACAGCGATGATCGACCTTGCCCTGCGCTCTCATGCCGGGCCGGTGGCGTTGGCGGCGATCAGCCAGCGCCAGCAGATCTCACTTTCGTACCTCGAACAACTTTTCGGCAAGCTGCGCCGCCACGAGCTCGTCGAGAGCACCCGCGGCCCGGGCGGCGGCTATTCGCTCGGCCGTGCGGCCGACGAGATCAGCGTCGCCGACATCATCGTCGCCGTCGACGAGCCGATCGACGCCACCGGCTGCGGTGGCAAGGAAGACTGCATGGGCGCCGACGCCGGCAAGTGCATGACGCACGACCTGTGGGCGAGTCTCAACACCCGCATGATCGAGTACCTCGACTCGATCTCGCTGAAGGGCCTGGTCGACGAGCAGCTGGCCAAGGGCGTGTCGATCGACGGTGCGCCCGTCAAGCGCGCCATCTCCGCCACGCCGGTCGTGAAGCCGATCAAGGTGACGGCGCCGAACTCCGTCTTCGCCCTCGGTAACGCGCTGAGCAAGTAGGCCGCCCGCCCCGCGACGCGGGCCGCCCCAAGGACTCCACCCTCCACCCCGCCAGAAGATCCGCCGCATGACTCCGCATCTGCCCATCTACATGGACTACGGCGCCACGACACCCTGCGACCCGCGGGTCGTCGACGCCATGATTCCCTGGCTGCGCGAGCACTTCGGCAACCCGGCCAGCCGCAGCCACGCCTGGGGCTGGGAGGCCGAGGAGGCCGTGGAGAAGGCGCGCGAACAGGTGGCGCAATTGATTGCGGCCGACCCGCGCGAGATCGTCTGGACCAGCGGCGCCACGGAGAGCAACAACCTGGCGCTGAAGGGTGCGGCGAACTTCTATGCCAGCCGCGGCAAGCATCTCGTCACCGTCAAGACCGAGCACAAGGCCGTGCTCGACACGATGCGCGAGCTCGAGCGCCAGGGCTTCGAGGTCACCTATCTCGACGTTCAGGAAGACGGCCTGCTCGATCTCGAGAAGTTCAAGGCCGCGCTGCGCAAGGACACCATCCTCGTCTCGGTGATGTTCGTGAACAACGAGATCGGCGTGATCCAGGACATCCCGGCCATCGGCGCCCTCTGCCGCGAGCGCGGCATCGTCTTCCATGTCGACGCCGCGCAGGCCACCGGCAAGGTGACCATCGACATGGGCAAGCTGCCGGTCGACCTGTTGAGCCTGGCCTCGCACAAGACCTACGGCCCCAAGGGCATCGGTGCCCTCTACGTGCGGCGCAAGCCGC
Source organism: Burkholderiales bacterium (assembly GCA_016223165.1). Classification (GTDB taxonomy): domain Bacteria; phylum Pseudomonadota; class Gammaproteobacteria; order Burkholderiales; family Burkholderiaceae_C; genus Rubrivivax. Next base: position 187,685 of record JACRPO010000003.1, on the reverse strand, counting down.
GCGTGCGGCTGGAGGCGCAGATGCACGGCGGCGGCCACGAGCGCGGCATGCGAAGCGGCACGCTGCCGACGCACCAGTGCGTCGGCATGGGCCGGGCCTTCGAGATCGCGCGCGCCGAGATGGGCACCGAGCTCGAGCGCATCCGCATGCTGCACAGGCGCCTGCTCGACGGCATCGCCGACATCGACCAGGTCTTCATCAACGGCCACCTCGAGCGTCGCGTGCCGCACAACGTCAACGCGAGCTTCAACTTCGTCGAGGGCGAGAGCCTGATCATGGGCGTCAAGGGCATCGCCGTCAGCTCGGGCAGCGCCTGCACCAGCGCCAGCCTGGAGCCGAGCTACGTGCTGCGCGCGCTCGGCCGCAGCGACGAGCTCGCGCACTCGAGCCTGCGCATGACGATCGGCCGCTTCACGACCGAGAACGAGATCGACACCGCCGTCGCACTGCTGCGCGACCGCGTCGCCAAGCTGCGCGACCTCTCGCCGTTGTGGGAGATGTACAAGGACGGCGTCGACCTCAAGAGCATCCAGTGGACGGCGCACTGATCAGCGAACCGAGCGGCGCCACGGGGTGGCACCACTGAGCGAGCACGCCACACGGCACAACGGTACAGGAGCACGAACATGGCCTACAGCGACAAGGTCGTCGATCACTACGAGAACCCGCGCAACGTCGGCAGCTTCGACAAGGGCGACGCCACGGTGGGCACCGGCATGGTCGGTGCGCCCGCCTGCGGCGACGTGATGAAGCTGCAGATCAAGGTCAACCCGGCCACCGGGCTGATCGAGGACGCACGCTTCAAGACCTACGGCTGCGGCAGCGCCATCGCCTCGAGCTCGCTCGTCACCGAGTGGGTCAAGGGCAAGAGCCTCGACGAGGCGATGACGATCCGCAACACGCAGATCGCCGAGGAACTGGCGCTGCCGCCGGTGAAGATCCACTGTTCCATCCTCGCCGAGGACGCCATCAAGGCCGCGGTGCAGGACTACAAGGACAAGCACGGTCCGGCCCTGCCCGAGGACGCGCTCGCGCCGCCCCGGCGCGAACAGGACCACGTTGCCGTCGCCGCGGAAGGCACGCGCTGAAAGTGAACGGGACGAACTGAGGATATGGCTGTCACGCTCACCGAAGCTGCCGCGCGGCACGTCACGCGCTACCTTGCCCGGCGCGGCAAGGGCGTGGGCGTGCGGCTGGGCGTCAAGACCACGGGCTGCTCGGGCCTGGCCTACAAGCTCGAGTACGCCGACGACGTGGCACCGGAGGACATCGTCTTCGAGGGCCACGGCGTCAAGGTGCTGGTCGACCCGAAGAGCCTGCCTTACCTCGACGGCACCGAACTCGACTTCGTGCGCGAGGGCCTCAACGAGGGCTTCAAGTTCCACAACCCGCGCGAGAAGGACCGTTGCGGCTGCGGAGAGTCTTTCCGCGTCTGACCGGCGCCACGCTCGGCCCGGGGCGCGGCATTGAGCCCGCGCCCTTTTTTCGCACGCCAGCGGGGGTCGCGATCCATCCATGAATACGCTGCCGCGCCTCACCGACAACGACTTCGTGCTCTTCGGCCTGCCCGAGCGGCAGTCGCTCGACCGCACACGGCTGGACGAGCGTCGGCGCGCCCTGCAGGCCGAGGTGCACCCCGACCGCTTTGCGGCGCAGGGGCCGACGGCGCAGCGGCTGGCCATGCAGTGGGCCGTGCGCGTGAACGAGGGCCACGCCCGCCTGAAGGACCCGCTCAAGCGCGCCGCCTACCTGTGTGAACTGCGCGGCGTGCCCATCGACGCCGAACACAACACCGCCATGCCCGCGGCCTTCCTGATGCGCCAGATGCAATGGCGCGAGGCGCTGGACGAAGCCGCCGGCGCCGCGGATGCCGCCGCGGCCATCGAGGCCCTCGATCACGAGGTGGCCCGCGACGAGCGTGCCGGCCTCGCGCGGCTCGAGCACCTGCTCGACGACACCGGCGACACCGCCGCCGCCGCCGCCGAGGTGCGCGCGCTGATGTTCGTGGCCCGCTTCCGCGAGGACATCGCGCGCCGCCTCGAGGCGCTGGACGAGCACTGAAGTCATCCGATCCCATGGCCCTGCTGCAGATTTCCGAACCCGGCACCAGCCCCGACCCGCACCAGCGGCGCATCGCCGTGGGCATCGACCTCGGCACCACGCACTCGCTCGTGGCCGCGGTGCGGCACGGCGTTGCCGAATGCCTGCCCGACGCCGCCGGCCGCGTGCTGCTGCCTTCGGCCGTGCGCTATCTCGATGCGTCATCGCGGGGCCAGTCCGGCCGCGCGATCGGCTACAGCGCGCTCGCCGCGCAGGCCGAGGACCCCGAGAACACCATCGTCTCGGTCAAGCGCCTGATGGGCCGCCGCCTGGCCGACATCGCCGGGCGCACCAAGCTGCCCTATCGCCTCGTCGACCGCCCCGGCATGGTGGCGCTCGCCACGGTGGCCGGCGAGAAGACGCCGGTCGAGGTCTCGGCCGAGATCCTGGCCAGCCTGCGTCAGCGCGCCGCCGACACCTTCGACGACGAGATCTTCGGCGCCGTCATCACCGTTCCGGCCTACTTCGACGACGCGCAGCGGCAGGCCACCAAGGATGCGGCGCATCTTGCCGGCCTGAACGTGCTGCGCCTCATCAGCGAGCCGACCGCCGCCGCCGTGGCCTACGGGCTGGACCATGGCAGCGAGGGTCTCTACGCCGTCTACGACCTGGGCGGCGGCACGTTCGACATCTCGTTGCTGCGGCTGACGCAGGGCGTGTTCGAGGTCGTGGCGACGGGCGGCGACGCGGCGCTCGGCGGCGACGACATCGACCAGGCGCTCGCCGACTGGGCCGTGCGCGAGGCCGGCGTGCAGGTCGCCTCGCCGCAGGACAAGCGCGCGGCACTCGTGGCGGCGCGTGCCGCCAAGGAGGCGCTGTCGGGCGTCCCAGCCGCGATCTGGCGCGCGACGATCGGCGGCCACGTCATCGAGGTGCCGGTCACCCGCGCCCGGCTCGAGGCGCTGGCGCTGCCGCTGGTCGAGCGCACGCTGCGCGAGGTGCGGCGCGTGCTGCGCGATGCCAAGGTCGCGCGCGACGACGTGCAAGGCGTGGTGATGGTCGGCGGCAGCACGCGCATGCCGCTCGTGCGCAGCGCGGTGAGCGAGCTCTTCGGCGCGAACTGGGCAGGAAAGGTGCTGACCAACGTCAACCCCGACGAGGTGGTCGCCATCGGTGCCGCCATCCAGGCCAACGCGCTGGCGGGCAACGCCAAGGACGGCGAGCTGCTCCTGCTCGACGTCATCGCGCTCTCGCTCGGCCTCGAGACGATGGGCGGCCTCGTCGAGCGCATCGTCGAACGCAACACGACCATCCCGGTGGCGAAGGCGCAGGACTTCACCACCTTCAAGGACGGCCAGACGGCGATGGCCATCCACGTGCTGCAAGGCGAGCGCGACCGTGTCGAGGACTGCCGCTCGCTGGCGCGCTTCGAGCTGCGCGGCATCCCGCCCATGGTCGCCGGCGCGGCGCGCATCCGCGTCACCTTCCAGGTCGACGCGGACGGCCTGCTCGGCGTCTCGGCGCGCGAGCTCACCTCGGGCGTCGAGGCCGCCGTCACCGTCAAGCCGAGCTACGGCCTCGCCGACGAGGACATCGCGCGCATGCTGCGCGAGGGCTTCGCCCATGCCGACGAAGACATGGCCGCGCGCACCCTGCGCGAGGCGCAGGTGGAGGCCGAGCGCATGGTGCTGGCCACGCGCTCGGCGCTGGCCGCCGACGGCGCGCTGCTCGGCGAGGCCGAGCGTGCCGAGGTCGAACATCTCGTCGCCGAGACGCAGCGCGTCGCCGCCGGCGACGACGCGCACGCTGTCGAGGCGGCCGTGAAGGCGCTCGCCGACGGCACCGAAGCCTTCGCCGCGGCACGCATGAACCAGGGCATCCGCCAGGCACTGGCGGGCAAGCGGCTGGAAGAGGTTTGATGCCCGTCATCCGCATCCTCCCGCACGCCGAGTACTGCCCGCAGGGCGACGAGATCACCGCCGAGCGCGGTACCTCGATCTGCGAGGCGCTGCTCGAGAACGGCATCGCCATCGAGCACGCGTGCGAGATGAGCTGCGCCTGCACGACATGCCACGTGGTGGTGAAGGAGGGCTTCGCGTCGCTGGGCGAGATGGACGAGGCCGAGGAGGACCTGCTCGACCGCGCCTGGGGCCTGACGCCGACTTCGCGCCTGTCGTGCCAGGCCATCGTCAGCGACCAGGACGTGACGATCGAGATCCCGAAATACTCGATCAACCACGCCAAGGAAAAGCACGATTGAGCAACGTGCCGGCCCGCCGGCTTGCCAGATGGAAGAAGGCGGGCAGGGCATCGGCGAAGATCGCGACGTGAACGTCCTCGGCTTCGAATCCTCCTGCGACGAGACGGGCGTGGCGCTCGTGCAGGCTGACTCGCGCGCCGGGATCCGTGCGCCCGATGCGCCCGGCCCGCCGCCGCGCCTGCTCGCCGAGGCCCTGCACAGCCAGGCGGCGATGCACGAGGCCTACGGCGGTGTCGTGCCCGAGTTGGCGTCGCGTGACCACATCCGGCGCGTGCTGCCGCTGGCGCGGCGCGTGCTTGCCTCGGCCGGACTCGAGCTCTCCGCAGTCGATCTCGTGGCCTACACGCGCGGTCCCGGCCTCGCCGGCGCGCTGCTCGTCGGCGCCGGCGTGGCGGTGGCCCTCGGCGCGGCGCTGGGCAGGCCGACCCTCGGCATCCACCACCTGGAAGGGCACCTGCTGTCGCCCTTCCTCGGCAGCGAGCCGCCGCAGTTCCCGTTCGTCGCGCTGCTGGTCTCCGGCGGGCACACGCAGCTGATGCGCGTCGATGGCGTCGGCCGCTATGCGCTGCTCGGCGAGACCATCGACGACGCCGCCGGCGAGGCCTTCGACAAGAGTGCCAAGCTGCTCGAGCTCGGCTATCCCGGCGGCCCGGCCCTGGCGCAGCTGGCCGAGCAGGGCGACGAGCGCGCCTTCGCGCTGCCGCGCCCGCTCTTGCACAGCGGCGACCTCGACTTCTCGTTCGCCGGCCTGAAGACGGCCGTGGCGACGCAATGGCGCAAGCTCGGCCTGCAGCCCTCGCCGGCGGCGCGCGCCGACCTGGCGGCCAGCACGCAGGCAGCCATCGTCGACGTGCTGGTGGCCAAGACGCTGCGCTCGCTGCGCGAGAGCGGCCTCGATCGCCTCGTCGTCGCCGGCGGCGTCGGCGCCAATCGGCGCCTGCGCTCGGCGCTCACCGCCGGCGCGGCGCGGCAGGGAGCGCAGGTCCACTTCCCGCCGCCGGCGCTGTGCACCGACAACGGCGCGATGATCGCCCTCGCGGCCGCCATGCGCGTGCAGGCCGGGCTCGACCGGGGCACGCAGGCCGGCGCCTTCGACGTGCGCCCGCGCTGGCCGCTCGAGGAACTGATGACGGCCTGAAGAAGGCGGGGCGCAGGCGCGAGCAGGAGGGCACGCCAGAAGGGCGCCGAGGCCACGTGGCTATAATGCCGCCCGCTCGCTCGTGGGATCCTCCGGCGCTTCGCACGCCCCCCGCGCAGCAGGCACAGCACGGCACCGGTCGGTTTCACTGGTGACCGCAAGTCCACTCCCGGAAACCTTCGCGTGCGACGCCGGCCCTCATCCACAGAGGCGCGGCACGACAGCGCGGCAGGTCTTCCGCTTCCACACAGGAAACGCACCCGCCATGCCGCTCACCACCGCCGCCAAAGCCGACATCGTCAAGGGCAACGCCCGCAGCGCCGCCGACACCGGCAGCCCCGAAGTGCAGGTCGCGTTGCTCACCGCGCGCATCAACGAACTCACGCCGCACTTCAAGCAGCACCTGAAAGACCACCACGGCCGCCGCGGGCTGCTCAAGCTCGTCAACCAGCGCAAGCGCCTGCTGACCTACCTGAAGGACAAGGACGCCGAGCGCTACACCGCGCTCATCGCCAAGCTCGGCCTGCGCAAGTAGCCGGGCCATCCGCCCGGGCGGCCTGCGCACCGGCTGGCCGCCCGCATCCACCACCACCTCAGGGTTGCACGCTGCCGTGTCATTCCACCGACGCCTTCGCGACAGGGCTTCGACGGAATGGCATCGCGCGCACCCACTCGCTGACTCAACACAGTCGACACAGGAGATGCACGCATGAGCATGTTCAACAAGGTCACCAAGAGCTTCCAATGGGGCGCGAACACGGTCACGCTCGAAACCGGTGAGATCGCCCGCCAGTCCGGCGGCGCCGTGCTGGTGAACATGGACGACACCGTCGTGCTCGCCACCGTCGTCGCGCGCACCGAGGCCAAGGCGGGGCAGGACTTCTTCCCGCTCACCGTCGACTACATCGAGAAGACCTACGCCGCGGGCAAGATCCCGGGCAGCTTCTTCAAGCGCGAAGGCCGCCCGAGCGAGCTCGAGACGCTGACGAGCCGCCTCATCGACCGCCCGATCCGCCCGCTCTTCCCGGACGGCTTCTTCAACGAGGTGCAGGTCGTCATCCACGTGCTGAGCCTGAACCCCGAGGTGGCGGCCGACATCCCGTCGATGATCGGCGCCAGCGCCGCGCTGGCGATCAGCGGCGTGCCGTTCAACGGCCCCATCGGCGCGGCACGTGTCGGCTACCTCGAAGGCCAGTACGTGCTCAACCCGAGCAAGACCCAGCTCGCCGAGAGCCAGATGGACCTCGTCGTCGCCGGCACCGAAGGCGCCGTGCTGATGGTCGAGAGCGAGGCGCAGCAGCTCACCGAGGAGGTGATGCTCGGCGCCGTGGTCTTCGGCCATGACCAGGGCAACATCGCCATCGCGGCCATCAACGAGCTCGTGCGCGACGCCGGCAAGCCCGAATGGCAGTGGCAGGCGCCAGCCAAGGACGAGGCCTTCATCGCCAAGGTCACCGCGCTCGGCGAGGAAAAGCTGCGCGCCGCCTACCAGATCCGCAGCAAGCAGGCGCGCACGCAGGCCTGCCGCAGCGCCTACGCCGAGGTCATGGCGGCGCTGAAGGCCGACGGCACCGAGTTCGACGGCGTCAAGGTCGAGAACCTCCTGTTCGAGATCGAGAGCCGCATCGTGCGCAGCCAGATCCTCGCCGGCGAGCCGCGCATCGACGGCCGCGACACGCGCACCGTGCGCCCGATCGAGATCCGCACCGGCCTCCTGCCCCGCACCCACGGCAGCGCGCTCTTCACGCGCGGCGAGACGCAGGCGCTGGTGGCCGCGACGCTCGGTACGGGGCGCGACGCACAGCGCATCGACGCGCTGGCCGGCGAGTTCGAAGACCGCTTCATGCTCCACTACAACATGCCGCCCTTCGCCACCGGCGAAACGGGCCGTGTCGGCAGCCCGAAGCGGCGCGAGATCGGCCACGGCCGCCTGGCCAAGCGCGCGCTCGCGGCCGTGCTGCCCACGAGCGAGGAGTTCCCCTACACGCTGCGCGTGGTGAGCGAGATCACCGAGAGCAACGGCAGCTCGTCGATGGCCAGCGTCTGCGGCGGCTGCCTGAGCCTCATGGACGCCGGCGTGCCGATGAAGGCACACGTGGCCGGCATCGCCATGGGCCTCATCAAGGAAGGCAACCGCTTTGCCGTGCTCACCGACATCCTCGGCGACGAGGACCACCTCGGCGACATGGACTTCAAGGTGGCCGGCACCGGCGCTGGCATCACGGCCCTGCAGATGGACATCAAGATCCAGGGCATCACCAAGGAGATCATGCAGGTGGCGCTGGCGCAGGCCAAGGAAGCGCGCCTGCACATCCTCGCGAAGATGGTGGAAGCGATCGGCGGCGCCAAGACCGAGGTGAGCCAGTTCGCGCCGCGCCTGTACACGATGAAGATCAACCCGGAGAAGATCCGCGACGTCATCGGCAAGGGCGGCGCCACCATCCGCGCGCTGACCGAGGAGACGGGCACGACGATCGACATCGGCGAGGACGGCACGATCACCATCGCCAGCACCGAGGCGGCCAAGGCCGAGCATGCGAAGCGCCGCATCGAGGAGATCACCGCCGAAGCCGAGATCGGCAAGGTCTACGAAGGCCCGATCACCAAGATCCTCGAGTTCGGCGCGCTCGTGCAGATCCTGCCCGGCAAGGACGGCCTGCTGCACATCAGCCAGATCGCCCACCAGCGTGTCGAGAAGGTCACCGACTACCTGCAGGAAGGCCAGGTGGTGAAGGTCAAGGTGCTCGAGACCGACGACAAGGGCCGCATCAAGCTCAGCATGAAGGCGCTGCTCGACCGGCCCGAGGGCTATGTCGAGGAGGAGCGGCCGCGACGCGACTTCGGGGACCGCGACCGCGGCCCGCGCGGCGACCGCGACCGCGGTCCGCGTCGCGAGCGCGAGCCGCGTGAGCCACGCGAGCCCCGTGAACCGCGAGAGGGTTCCGGCACCGAGATGGCGACGGCCGATGCCGGTGTGCCGGCGCCGGTGCCCGCCGCTCCCGAGGCCGATCCTTCCGGCGGCGGCAACCCGCCTTCCGGTGGCCAGGGCGGCGTGGGTGGCGTGGGCGGGGCGGGCGGTTCGGGCGGCCAGGCCTGAGCGTGCCCGCGATGCGCGCGATCGAGATTTCGCGCTTCGGTCCGCCCGAAGTGCTGCAAGGCACCGAGCGGCCGGAGCCGGTGCCGGCGGCCGGTGAGCTGCTCATCGCCGTGCAGGCTTCGGGCATCAACCGGCCCGACGTGCTGCAGCGCAAGGGGCTCTATCCGATGCCGCCCGGCGTCTCGGACCTGCCCGGTCTCGAGATCGCCGGCACGGTGGCCGGCGGCGCCGCGGCCGACCTCGCCGATGCCGGGCTGAAGCTCGGCGACCCGGTGTGTGCGCTCGTCGCCGGCGGCGGCTATGCCGAGCGCTGCGTGGCGCCGGCCGGCCAATGCCTGCCGGTGCCGCAGGGCTTGTCGATGGTCGAGGCGGCGAGCCTGCCCGAGACCTTCTTCACCGTCTGGCAGAACGTCTTCTCCATCGCCCGGCTGCAGCCCGGCGAGACGCTGCTCGTGCAGGGCGGCTCCAGCGGCATCGGCGTCACCGCCATCCAGCTCGCCAAGGCCGTCTGCGATGGCCGCTGCACCGTCATCGTCACCGCCGGCAGCGACGACAAGTGCAAGGCCTGCGTCGCCCTCGGTGCCGACCACGGCATCAACTACCGCACGCAGGACTTCGTCGCCGAGACGAAGCGCCTCACCGGCGGCAAGGGCGCGCACGTCGTGCTCGACATGGTCGGCGGCGACTACATCGAGCGCGAGCTGCAATGCATGGCCGAGGACGGGCGCCTGGCGCTCATCGCCGTGCAGGGCGGCACCGCGGCGCGCATCGATGCCGGCCTCCTGCTGCGCAAGCGCCTGGCGATCACCGGCTCGACGCTGCGCCCGCGCTCGGTCGCCTACAAGACGCAGCTGGCGCGCGAGCTGCGCGAACAGGTCTGGCCGCTCATCGCGGCCGGCCGTGTCAAGCCCGTCATCCACCAGGTGTTCGCGGCCGAGCAGGCCGCCGAGGCGCACGCCCTGATGGAGAGCAGCACGCACGTCGGCAAGATCGTGCTGGCCTGGCGATGACTCTTCGTCCCGTTCGGAGGATCTGATGCGACGCAAGCTCGTGGTGGGCAACTGGAAGATGCACGGCAGCCGCCCGGCCAACGCCGAGCTGCTGGCGGCGCTCCTGGCGGCGCGCCCCCTGATGGGCCCGGGCGGCGACGTGGCCGTCTGCGTGCCCTTCGTCTACCTGGGCGAGACGGCCGCGCAGCTGGCCGCCGGCGACATCCGCTGGGGCGCGCAGGACGTGTCGCCGCACGCGCAGGGCGCCTACACCGGCGAGATCTCCGCGGCGATGCTGCAGGAGTGCGGCTGCCGCTACGCCATCGTCGGCCACAGCGAACGCCGCGCCTACCACGCCGAGAGCGACGAGCTCGTCGCCGCGAAGGCGCAGGCCGCGCTCGGCCGCGGCATCACGCCCATCGTCTGCGTCGGCGAGACGCTCCAGCAGCGCGATGCCGGCGAGACCGAGTCCGTGGTCAAGCGCCAGCTCTCGGCCGTCATCCACACGCTGGCGCATTGCGCCGCCGAGATGGTGGTGGCCTACGAGCCGGTGTGGGCCATCGGCACCGGCCGCACCGCCACCCCCGAGCAGGCGCAGGCCGTGCACGCCGTGCTGCGCGCGCAGCTGCAGGCGGCCACCGGGCACGCCGAGCGCATGTGCATCCTCTATGGCGGCAGCGTCAAGGCCGACAACGCCGCAGCGCTGTTTGCCATGCCCGACATCGACGGCGGCCTCATCGGCGGCGCCTCGCTGAAGGCGGCCGACTTCATCGCCATCTGCCGCGCGGCCGGCTGAGAACGGCCGCGCCGCGCACCTCACTTCCCCGGATCCCTGGAGTCTCTCGATCATGCAATTCTGGTTGACGCTGGTCCTCGCCGTTCAGCTGCTGTCGGCGCTGGCGATGATCGGCCTCGTGCTCGTGCAGCACGGCAAGGGCGCCGACATGGGCGCCTCGTTCGGCAGCGGTGCATCGGGCAGCCTCTTCGGTGCCACGGGCAGCGCCAACTTCCTCTCGCGCTCGACGGCGGTGTGCGCGACGATCTTCTTCATCTGCACGCTGGTGCTCGCCTATCTCGGCAGCGGCGGCCAGCGTGCCGAAGGCGGCAGCGTGCTCGACCGGCCCGCGGCAGGGGCGAGCGCGGCCGCGGGCGCGGGTGCCAGTGGCCCCGCCACCGGCGCCATCCCGACGGCGCCGACGGCAGCGCCGGGTGCCTCGCCTGCCGGCGCCGCTTCGGCAGCCGCAGCGGGTGTGCCTGCGCCGGCGACCACGCTGCCCGCAGCCGCCACGCCGCCATCGGCGGCATCGACGAGCAAGTGAATCGGGCTAGAATTTCGGTTGGTCCCGGCAAGCCGATCCCTCATGCACGACGGGGCATGACGGGGCCGATGAAGAGAGATTGACGTCCCAGCCGACGTGGTGAAATTGGTAGACACGCTATCTTGAGGGGGTAGTGGCGAAAGCTGTGCGAGTTCGAGTCTCGCCGTCGGCACCAGACAAGCGTTAGACGAGTGATCCAGGCGCGCACCCGTACGGCGAGAGTCGATGTGAGCGCGCCCTTTTTTTTGGCCGCTGCAGCACCCAAGCGGCGTCCGACGTCGACACGGAGTCGATGCGGCGCACGATCCAGATCAAGGGCCGGCCGCGACAAGAAGGCGAAGATTCGCCAGGAGCGAGAACCCCGATGGACCTGCAACCCTACCTGCCGGTGATCCTGTTCATCCTCGTGGGGGTCGGCGTCGGTGTCGCGCCGCAGGTGCTGGGCTTCGTCTTCGGCCCGAACCGGCCCGACGCCGCCAAGAACAGCCCGTACGAGTGCGGTTTCGAGGCCTTCGAGGACGCGCGCATGAAGTTCGACGTGCGCTACTACCTCGTCGCGATCCTGTTCATCCTGTTCGACCTCGAGATCGCCTTTCTCTTCCCATGGGCAGTGGCGCTGCACGACATCGGCACGTCAGGCTTCTGGGCCATGATGGTCTTCCTGCTCATCCTCGTGGTGGGTTTCGTCTACGAGTGGAAGAAGGGTGCGCTGGATTGGGAGTGAGCTCTCCGGCCGGCGAACTCGAGGATCATCAGGAGTGACATGACATGGGCATCGAAGGCGTTCTGAAGGAAGGCTTCGTCACCACGTCGGTCGACAAGCTGATCAACTGGTCGAAGACCGGCTCGCTGTGGCCGATGACCTTCGGCCTCGCGTGCTGCGCCGTGGAAATGATGCATGCCGGCGCAGCGCGCTACGACATCGACCGCTTCGGCATGCTCTTCCGCCCGAGCCCGCGGCAGAGTGACCTCATGATCGTCGCCGGCACGCTGTGCAACAAGATGGCGCCGGCGCTGCGCAAGGTCTACGACCAGATGGCCGAGCCGCGCTGGGTGATCAGCATGGGCTCGTGCGCCAACGGCGGCGGCTACTACCACTACAGCTACTCAGTCGTGCGCGGCTGCGACCGCATCGTGCCGGTCGATGTCTACGTGCCCGGCTGCCCGCCCACCGCCGAGGCGTTGCTGTACGGCGTGCTGCAGCTGCAGGCCAAGATCCGGCGCGAGAACACGATCGCGCGCTGAGCGCACGCTGACCGCTGAACGAGCGAACACCGACCACGGCCCCACCCGATGACGCAGAAACTCGACAACCTGCAGGCCGCACTCGGGGCCACGCCCGGCGAGCGCATCAAGTTGCTGGTGCGCGCGCGCGGCGAGATCACCATCACCGTGCCTGCCGAGCGCTACCTCGAGACGGCGCGCCTGTTGCAGTCGCATGAGGCGCTGAAGTTCGAGCAGCTCGTCGACCTGTGCGGCGTCGACTATGCCGACTACCGGAACGAGCCCTGGGAGGGCCCCCGCTACTGCGTCGTCTCGCACCTGCTGTCGGTGGCGCAGAACTGGCGCGTGCGCCTGAAGGCCTTCGCCCCCGACGACGAGCTGCCGCAGGTGGCCTCGGTCACCGGGGTGTGGAGCTCGGCCAACTGGTTCGAGCGCGAGGCCTTCGACATGTACGGCATCATCTTCGACGGCCATGTCGACCTGCGCCGCATCCTCACCGACTACGGCTTCATCGGCCACCCGATGCGCAAGGACTTCCCGGTCAGCGGGCACGTCGAGATGCGCTACGACGAGCAGAAGAAGCGCGTCATCTACCAGCCGGTGACGATCGAGCCGCGCGAGGTGGTGCCGCGGGTGGTCCGCGAGGACCACTACGGCGGCATCAAATGAGCCCCCCGAGGCGGCCCGCGGTGTTCCATGGCTGAGATCAAGAACTACACGCTCAACTTCGGCCCGCAGCACCCGGCGGCGCACGGCGTGCTGCGTCTCGTGCTCGAGCTCGACGGCGAGGTCATCCAGCGTGCCGACCCGCATATCGGCCTGCTGCACCGCGCCACCGAGAAGCTGGCCGAGACGCGCACGTACATCCAGAGCCTGCCCTACATGGACCGGCTCGACTACGTGTCGATGATGTGCAACGAGCACGCCTACTGCCTGGCCATCGAGAAGCTGCTGGGCGTCGAGGTGCCCGAGCGCGCGCAGTACATCCGCGTCATGTTCGCCGAGCTCACGCGCCTGCTGAACCACTTGCTCTGGCTCGGCTGCCACGGCCTCGACTGCGGGGCGATGAACATCTTCATCTACTGTTTCCGCGAGCGCGAGGACATCTTCGACATGTACGAGGCGGTGAGCGGGGCGCGCATGCATGCGGCCTACTTCCGCCCCGGCGGCGTCTATCGCGACCTGCCCGAGAGCATGCCGCAGTACCAGGTGAGCCGCATCAAGAACGAGCGCGCCATCAAGGCGCTGAACGAGAACCGCCAGGGCTCGCTGCTCGACTTCATCGACGACTTCTGCAAGCGCTTCCCGAAGTACGTCGACGAGTACGAGACGCTGCTCACCGACAACCGCATCTGGAAGCAGCGCACCGTGGGCATCGGCGTCGTCACGCCGGAGCGCGCGCTCAACCTCGGCTTCACCGGCGCCATGCTGCGCGGCAGCGGCATCGCCTGGGACCTGCGCAAGCAGCAGCCCTACGACGTCTACGAGCGCATGGACTTCGACGTGCCCGTGGGCGTCAACGGCGACACCTACGACCGCTACCTCGTGCGCATCGAGGAGATGCGGCAGGCCAACCGCATCATCCGCCAGTGCGTCGACTGGCTGCGCGCCCACCCCGGCCCGGTGATCACCGACAACCACAAGGTCGCGCCGCCGCCGCGCGTGGACATGAAGGGCAACATGGAGGAGCTGATCCACCACTTCAAGCTCTTCACCGAGGGCATGCACGTGCCCGAGGGCGAGTCCTATGCGGCCGTCGAGCACCCGAAGGGCGAGTTCGGCATCTATTTCGTCAGCGACGGCGCCAACAAGCCGTACCGCATGAAGATCCGCCCCCCCGGCTTCGTCCACCTCGCGGCGCTCGACGAGATGGCGCGCGGGCACATGATCGCCGACGCCGTGGCCATCATCGGCACGATGGACATCGTGTTCGGCGAGATCGACCGCTGAGCCGCCGCCAAGAGACAGGTGCGACAGCTGCGACACGTGAACACCCGCCGAACGAGACCATGAGCTTCGTCATCTCCCCCGCGATGCGCGCCCGCTTCGACAAGGAAGTGGCCAAGTACCCGGCCGAGCAGAAGGTCTCGGCGGTGATGGCCTGCCTGGCCATCGTGCAGCACGAGAAGGGCCACGTCAGCCCCGAGGCCGAGGCGGCCGTCGGCCAGTACCTCGGCATGCCCGTGATCGCGGTGCACGAGGTCACGACCTTCTACAACATGTACAACCAGCAGCCGGTGGGCAGGTACAAGCTCAACGTCTGCACCAACCTGCCCTGCGCGCTGCGCAGCGGCGACACCGCGCTCGAGCACCTGTGCGCGAAGCTCGGCGTCGAGCCCTACGGCACCACCGCCGACGGCACCTTCACCGTGCAGCCGAGCGAGTGCCTCGGCGCCTGCGCCGACGCGCCGGTGATGCTCGTCAACGACCGCCAGATGCTGAGCTTCATGGACCACGCCCGCCTCGACGAACTGGTCGAGACGCTGAAAGCGGCCAAGGACTGACCCCGACCATGGCCGATCTCAAGAACCTGCTCGCGAAGTTCCAGGCCACCGGCCGGGAGACCTGCTTCCACGACCGCCACCTCAACCCGCAGATCTATGCCGGGCTCGACGGCACGAACTGGCGCCTCGCCGACTACGTGAAGCGCGGCGGCTACTCGGCGCTGAGGAAGATCCTGGGCAAGGACGCGAACGGCGGGAGTGAGGTCGGCAACGAGGGCATGACGCCTGACCAGGTCATCGCCGAGGTCAAGCTCTCGGCCTTGCGCGGCCGCGGCGGCGCGGGGTTCCCGACCGGCCTCAAGTGGAGCTTCATGCCGCGGCAGTTTCCCGGCCCGAAGTACCTCGTGTGCAACAGCGACGAGGGCGAGCCGGGCACCTGCAAGGACCGCGACCTGCTGGCCTACAACCCGCACATCGTCATCGAAGGCATGGTCATCGCCGCCTACGCGATGGGCGTGCGCCTCGGCTACAACTACATCCACGGCGAGATCTTCGAGGTCTACCAGCGCTTCGAGGAGGCGCTCGAAGAGGCGCGCGCCGCCGGCTTCCTCGGCGACAACATCCTCGGCAGCCCCTTCAGCTTCCAGCTGCACGCGCACCACGGCTTCGGCGCCTACATCTGCGGCGAGGAGACCGGCCTGCTCGAGAGCCTCGAGGGCAAGAAGGGCCAGCCGCGCTTCAAGCCGCCGTTCCCGGCCAGCTTCGGCCTCTACGGCAAGCCGACGACGATCAACAACACCGAGACCTTCGCCGCGGTGCCGTGGATCATCAACAACGGCGGCCAGGCCTATCTCGAGTGCGGCAAGCCCAACAACGGCGGCACCAAGATCTTCAGCGTCGTCGGTGACGTCACCCGGCCGGGCAACTTCGAGGTGCCGCTCGGCACGCCGTTCACGAAGTTGCTCGAACTCGCCGGTGGCGTGAAGGGCGGGGCGCTGAAGGCGGTGATCCCCGGCGGCTCGTCCGCCCCGGTGCTGCCCGCCAGGACGATGATGGACCTGACGATGGACTACGACGCCATCGCCAAGGCCGGCTCGATGCTCGGCTCGGGCGCCGTCATCGTGATGAACGAGACGCGCTGCATGGTCAAGAGCCTGCTGCGCCTGAATTACTTCTACATGCACGAGAGCTGCGGCCAGTGCACGCCGTGCCGCGAGGGCACGGGCTGGATGTGGCGCCTCATCGATCGCATCGAGCACGGCAAGGGCAGGAAGGAAGACCTCGATCTGCTCGAATCGGTGGCCTTCAACATCAAGGGCCGCACCATCTGCGCGCTCGGCGATGCGGCGGCCATGCCGGTCGAAGGCATGTTGAAGCACTTCCGCGACGAGTTCGTGTTTCACATCGAACACAAGACCTGCAAGGTCGCGCCGCGCGCGCCCGCGCGCGCGCAAGGACAGGCTGAGACGGTATGAGCACGCCCCAGGTCGAGATCGAGCTCGACGGCAAGAAGCTGGCCATCGCCGCCGGCAGCATGGTCATGCATGCCGCCGACGCGGCCGGCGTCTACATCCCGCACTTCTGCTACCACAAGAAGCTCTCCATTGCGGCCAACTGCCGCATGTGCCTGGTGGACATCGAGAAGATGCCCAAGCCCATGCCGGCCTGCGCGACGCCGGTCACCAACGGCATGGTCGTGCGCAGCAAGAGCGACAAGGCGGTGAAGGCGCAGCAGTCGGTGATGGAGTTCCTGCTCATCAACCACCCGCTCGACTGCCCCATCTGCGACCAGGGCGGCGAGTGCCAGCTGCAGGACCTCGCCGTCGGCTACGGCGGCAGCGCATCGCGCTACGCCGAAGAGAAGCGCGTCGTCTTCCACAAGGATGTCGGCCCGCTGATCTCGATGGAGGAGATGAGCCGCTGCATCCACTGCACGCGCTGCGTGCGCTTCGGCCAGGAGGTGGCCGGGGTCATGGAGCTCGGCATGATCCACCGCGGCGAACACAGCGAGATCACCACCGTCGCCGGTGCCACGGTAGACAGCGAGCTCTCGGGCAACATGATCGACATCTGCCCGGTCGGCGCGCTCACCAGCAAGCCGTTCCGCTATACCGCGCGCACCTGGGAACTGAACCGCCGCAAGACGGTGAGCCCGCACGACAGCGTCGGCGCCAACCTCGTCGCGCAGCTCAAGGGCGCGCAGGTGATGCGCGTCGTGCCGCTCGAGAACGAGGACGTCAACGAGTGCTGGATCGCCGACCGCGACCGCTTCTCCTACGAGGCGCTCAACAGCGACCGCCGCCTGACGCAGCCGCGCATCAAGCAGGGCGGCGAGTGGAGGTCGGTGGACTGGACCACCGCGCTCAACTACGTCGCTGACGGCCTGAAGCGCGTCAAGGCCGAGTTCGGCATGTCCGACGGGATTCATTCCATCGGCGCGCTCGCGCACCCGACCTCCACCACCGAAGAGCTGCACCTGCTGGCCCGGCTGATGCGCGGCCTCGGCAGCGAGAGCGTCGACCACCGCCTGCGCCATGCCGATTTCGCCCATGCGGCGCCGGCGGGCAACGCACGCTGGCTCGGCACCTCGATCGCCTCGCTGTCGAAGATCGACCGCGCGTTGATCGTCGGCAGCTTCCTGCGCAAGGACCATCCGCTACTCGCGCAGCGCATCCGCCAGGCCGCACGCCACGGGGCGCGGGTGGCGAGCCTCAATGCGGTGGCCGACGACTGGGCGCTGCCCGTGGCCGTGCGCCTGCAGGCCGTGCCTTCGGCGTGGCCGGCGCAGCTCGCGCAGGTGGCCGCGGCTGTGGCCGCTGCGCAGGGCGTGGCCGCCCCGGTGGCCGCCACCGCCGACGCCGAGGCCGAAGCGGTGGCGAAGCTGCTGCTCACCGGCGAGCGCAAGGCCGTGCTGCTGGGCAATGCGGCCGCGCAGCACCCGCAGGCCGGGCTGCTGCTCGCCCTGGCGCAGTGGATCGCCGAGCACACCGGCGCCAGTTGCGGCTACCTGGGCGAGAGCGGCAACAGCGTCGGCGCGCAGCTCGTGCGCGCGCTGCCCGGCGCCGGCGGCCTCAACTCCGGCCAGATGCTCTCGCAGCCGATGAAGGCGCTCTTGCTGCTCAACACCGAGGCCGAGCTCGACGCGGCCGACGCGACCGCGGCGCGCAAGGCGCTGAAGGGCGGCGGCCTCGTCGTCTCGATGAGCCCGTTCGCCGACGTCAATGCCGACGTCGCCGACGTGATGCTGCCGATCGCACCCTTCACCGAGACCGGCGGCAGCTTCGTCAATGCCGAAGGCCGCACTCAGGCCTTCCACGGCGTGGTCAAACCCCTGGGCGAGACGCGCCCGGGCTGGAAGGTGCTGCGCGTGCTCGCCAACCTGCTCGGCCTGGCGGGCTTCAACCACGAGACGGTCGAAGAGGTGCGTGCCGAGGCGCTCGGTGATCCGGCCGCCCTGGGTGCGCGCCTGGACAACCGCAGCCAAGCCGCACTTGCTGTTCCGGCCACGAAGCCTGCGGCTTCGGTGATGGACTGCGAGCGCATCGCCGAGGTGCCCATCTACGCCACCGACGCCATCGTGCGTCGCGCGCCGGCGCTGCAGCGCACGGCCGACGCGGCCGCGCCGGTCATCGGCGTCAGCACGCCGCTGTGGGGTGCGCTGCGTCTGAAGGGCAAGGTGCTGATCAGCGCCGGCGAAACGACGGCGATCATCGACGCGCGCGAAGACAAGACGCTGGCCGGGGGCGCGGTGCGCATTCCGGCCGGTCACCCGGCGATGTCCGCGCTCGGCCCGATGTTCGGGCCGGTGCGCATCGAGGCGGCCTGAGCGCAGACGGGACAGACCATGTTCGAACCGCTGCACCAAGCCGGCAACACCTATCTCGGCCCGACGCTCTGGCTCGTCGTGTGGAGCCTCGTCAAGATCGTCGCGGTGCTGCTGCCGTTGATGGTCTGCGTCGCCTACCTCACGCTGTGGGAACGCAAGGGCATCGGCTACACGCAGATCCGCATCGGCCCCAACCGCGTCGGCCCGTTCGGCCTGCTGCAACCCATCGCCGACGCGGTGAAGCTGATCTTCAAGGAGATCATCCGCCCCACGGCTGCGCAGAAGGGCCTGTTCTTCCTCGGGCCGGTGATGACCATCATGCCGGCGTTGGCCGCCTGGGCCGTCATCCCCTTCGGGCCCGAGGTGGCGCTGGCCAACGTCAACGCCGGCCTGCTGTTCCTGATGGCCATCACCTCGCTCGAGGTGTACGGCGTCATCATCGCCGGCTGGGCCAGCAACTCGAAGTACGCCTTCCTCGGCGCGCTGCGGGCCAGCGCGCAGATGGTGAGCTACGAGATCGCGATGGGTTTCGCGCTCGTCGTCGTGCTGATGGTCTCGGGCAGCATGAACATGTCCACCATCGTCGGCAACCAGGGCAAGGGCCTCTTCGCCGGCATGGGCCTCGGTTTCCTCTCCTGGAACTGGCTGCCGCTGCTGCCCATCTTCCTCGTCTACTTCATCGCCGGGCTGGCCGAGACCAACCGGCACCCGTTCGACGTGGTCGAAGGCGAGAGCGAGATCGTCGCCGGCCACATGATCGAATACTCGGGCATGGCCTTCGCGATGTTCTTCCTCGCGGAGTACGCCAACATGATCCTCGTCAGCATGCTGTGCGTGCTGATGTTCCTCGGCGGCTGGCTGCCGCCATTCGGCCTCCTCGGCTTCATCCCGGGCTGGATCTGGCTCGCCATCAAGGTCTTCGTCGTCGTCACGATGTTCCTCTGGGTGCGCGCCACGTTCCCGCGCTTCCGCTACGACCAGATCATGCGCCTGGGCTGGAAGATCTTCATCCCGGTGACGCTGGTGTGGCTCGTGGTGGTGGGGCTGTGGATGCAGTCGCCGTTCAGTATCTGGAAGCCCTGACATGGCCACGATGAGCGCCTTGAAAGACGTGCTGTCGAGCTTCATGCTGCTGGAGCTCTTGAAGGGCATGGCCCTGACTGGCCGCCACTTCCTGCGCAAGAACATCACCATCCAGTTCCCGGAAGAGAGGACGCCGCTCAGCCCGCGCTTCCGAGGCCTGCACGCGCTGCGCCGCTATGAAAACGGCGAGGAGCGCTGCATCGCCTGCAAGCTGTGCGAGGCGGTGTGCCCGGCGCTGGCCATCACCATCGAGAGCGACGTGCGTGCCGACGGCACGCGCCGCACCAAGCGCTACGACATCGACCTCACGAAGTGCATCTTCTGCGGCTTCTGCGAAGAGAGCTGCCCGGTGGACAGCATCGTCGAGACGCACCACTTCGAGTACCACGGCGAAAAGCGCGGCGACCTCTACTTCACCAAGGACATGCTGCTGGCGGTCGGCGACCGCTACGAGGCCGAGATCGCCGAGCGCCGCAAGGCCGACGCCCCCTACCGCTGAAGCGCGGCACGCCAGTCGCGCCCCAGAACAACAAGATTCGTCGATGGACACGTAATGGACACCACGGCCGCCCTGTTCTACGTCTTCAGCGCCGTGCTGCTGGCTGCCGCGTTCCGTGTCATCACGGCGCGCAGCACAGTGCATGCGGTGCTGTTCCTGGTCCTCGCCTTCTTCAGTGCCTCGTGCATATGGATGCTGCTGAAGGCCGAGTTCCTGGCCATCGCGCTCGTGCTCGTCTATGTCGGCGCGGTGATGGTGCTGTTCCTTTTCGTCGTGATGATGCTCGACCTCAACACCGACGGTATGCGCGAGGGCTTCTGGAAGAACCTGCCGCTGGCCGGGCTGGTGGGCGCCGTCATCGCGCTCGAGATGGCGCTCGTGCTGATGCGCGGATTTCGCGTGCAGAACGCGCCGGTGCCGCCGGCCAAGGACGTGGAGCTGGGCAACACCAGGCTGCTCGGCATCGAGATCTATACCGACTACCTCTATCCGCTGCAGGTCGCGGCCGTCGTGCTGCTGGTGGCCATCATCGCCGCCATCGCGCTCACGCTGCGCGCGCGCAAGGACAGCCGGCACATGGACCCCTCCGAGCAGGTGCGCGTGAAGAAGGCCGACCGCGTCCGCATCGTCAAGCTGGCGCCGACCATCGAGAAGCCCTCGGAGCCGCCGGCCGGCGCGGGCGGTGAGGGGGCGAAGGCATGAGCCGCTGGGCCGCTCCCGAGGCGAAGACCGAAGCGCTTCGGCGCGAAGGTACTCCAATGAGCTCCGCACGGCCGCTCCGAAGGAGCTCACTCCCCCTTGGGGGGACGGCCCGCAGGGCCAAGGGGGCGCCATGACGCTAGGCCCGCTCATGCTCGGCCACTACCTCGCGCTGGGGGGCATCCTCTTCGCGCTGGCGGTGATCGGCATCTTCCTCAACCGCCGCAACCTCATCGTGCTGCTGATGGTGATCGAGCTGATGCTGCTCGCCGTCAACCTCAACTTCGTCGCCTTCTCGCACTACCTGGGCGACATGGCCGGCCAGGTGTTCGTGTTCTTCATCCTCACCGTGGCTGCGGCCGAGTCGGCCATCGGCCTGGCGATCCTGGTCGTGCTGTTCCGCAACCGTGCCTCGATCAATGTCGAAGAGCTCGACGATTTGAAGGGTTGAGGTCCGACCATGGCTTCCACGCTCTCCCAAGGCCTGCTGCTCACGGTGCCGCTGGCGCCGCTGGCCGGCTCGCTGATCGCCGGCTTCGCCGGCAAGGCCGTCGGCCGGCGCGGCGCGCACTGGGCCACCATCCTGGGGGTGTTCGTCGCCTTCATCTGCTCGGCGATGGTGCTGGCGCAGGTGTTGAACGGCGCCCGCTACAACGCCACCGTCTACGAGTGGATGGTGGTCGGCAAGCTGGTGATGGAGATCGGCTTCCTCGTCGACGGCCTCACCGCGATGATGATGGTCGTCGTCACCTTCGTGAGCCTGATGGTGCACATCTACACCATCGGCTACATGGAGGAGGACCCGGGCTACCAGCGCTTCTTCTCGTACATCGCGCTGTTCACGTTCTCGATGTTGATGCTCGTGATGAGCAACAACTTCCTGCAGCTGTTCTTCGGCTGGGAGGCGGTGGGCCTGGTGAGCTACCTGCTCATCGGCTTCTGGTTCAAGCGGCCGACCGCGATCTTCGCCAACCTCAAGGCCTTCGTCGTCAACCGCGTCGGCGACTTCGGCTTCATCCTCGGCATCGGCCTGCTGCTCGCCTACGGCGGCAGCCTGAACTACGGCGAGGTCTTCGCCAAGGGTGCCGAGATGGCCAAGCTCGCCTTCCCCGGCACCGACTGGGGCCTCCTGACGGTGGCCTGCATCTGCCTGTTCATCGGCGCGATGGGCAAGAGCGCGCAGTTCCCGCTGCACGTGTGGCTGCCCGATTCGATGGAAGGCCCGACACCCATCTCGGCGCTGATCCACGCCGCGACGATGGTGACCGCCGGCATCTTCATGGTCGCGCGCATGAGCCCGCTGTTCGAGCTGTCGGACACGGCGCTCAGTTTCGTCCTCGTGATCGGTGCCATCACGGCTCTCTTCATGGGCTTCCTCGGCATCATCCAGAACGACATCAAGCGCGTCGTCGCCTACTCCACGCTGAGCCAGCTCGGCTACATGACGGTGGCGCTGGGTGCCTCGGCCTACGGCGTGGCCGTGTTCCACCTGATGACGCACGCCTTCTTCAAGGCGCTGCTCTTCCTCGCCGCGGGCAGCGTCATCATCGGCATGCACCACGACCAGGACATCCGCAACATGGGCGGCCTGCGCAAGTACATGCCCATCACCTGGATCACCTCGCTGCTGGGCTCGCTGGCGCTGATCGGCACGCCGTTCTTCGCCGGCTTCTACAGCAAGGACAGCATCATCGAGGCGGTGCACGCGAGCCACCTGCCGGGTGCCGGCTTCGCCGTCTTCGCCGTCACCGCGGGCGTCTTCGTCACCGCGTTCTACTCGTTCCGCATGTACTTCCTCGTCTTCCACGGCGAGGAGCGCTTCGGCAAGGCGCACGAGGAGCATGGTCACGCGCACGGTCATGCTGATGCGCATGCCGACGTGCATGCGGATGCCCACGCGGACGCCCATGCCGACGACCACGCCGAAGAGCACCATGGCCTCGCCCCCGGCCAGAAGCCGCACGAGTCGCCCTGGGTGGTGACGGCACCGCTGCTGCTGCTCGCGGTGCCCTCGGTGGTGATCGGCTTCCTGACGATCCAGCCGATGCTCTACGGCGACTTCTTCAAGGACTCGATTGCCGGCGACCTCGTCCGCCATCCGGCGATGAAGGAACTGGCCGAGCAGTTCCACGGCGCCACCGCAATGGCCCTGCACGCCTTGCAGACGCTGCCCTTCTGGCTCGCTGCCGCGGGCGTGTTCACGGCCTGGCTCTTCTACCTCAAGGCGCCGGCGATCCCGGTCGCGCTCGACCGCGCACTCAAGCCGCTGCGCACCGTGCTCGAGAACAAGTACTACATGGACTGGTTCAACGAGCACGTCCTCGCCGCCGGTGCGCGCCTGCTCGGCACGGGCCTGTGGAAGGGCGGTGACCAAGGCATCATCGACGGCGTGCTCATCGACGGCTCGGCGCGTGCCGTGGGCGGTTTCGCCGGCGTCATGCGCACCTGGCAGACGGGCCGCCTGTACCAGTACGCACTCGTCATGCTGCTCGGCATCTTCGGGCTGCTCACCTGGCAGCTGTGGCCGTTCCTCAGCGCACAGATCCGCTGAGCGCCGCAGCGCCTGCCCCGACAGAAGAACGACAGAAAGAAAGAACGATGGGTTTGCTCAGCATCGCGATCTGGCTGCCGATCGCCTTCGGCGTGCTGCTGCTCGCCGTCGGCCGCGACCAGAACGCGGCGACGGTGCGTGCGCTGGCGCTCGTGGGCGCGCTCGCGTCCTTTGCGGTCACGGTGCCGCTGATGACCGGCTTCGACACCGGCACCGCGGCCATGCAGTTCGTCGAGAAGATGGACTGGATCCCGCGCTTCAACGCGCACTACCACCTCGGCGTCGACGGCCTGTCGATGTGGTTCGTGCCGCTGACCGCGTTCATCACCGTCATCGTCATCATCGCCGGCTGGGAGGTCATCACCGACCGCGTCGCGCAGTACATGGGCGCCTTCCTCATCCTCTCGGGGCTGATGGTGGGCGTGTTCGGCGCCCTCGACGGCCTGCTCTTCTACGTCTTCTTCGAGGCGACGCTGATCCCGATGTACATCATCATCGGCGTCTGGGGCGGGCCTCGGCGCGTCTACGCGGCGTTCAAGTTCTTCCTGTACACGCTGCTCGGCTCGCTGCTCATGCTGGTGGCGCTGGTCTTCCTCTACTTCAAGAGCGGCGGCAGCTTCGACATCCTCACCTGGCACAAGCTGCCGCTCTCGCTGCCCACGCAGGCGCTGCTCTTCTTCGCCTTCTTCGCCGCCTTCAGCGTCAAGGTGCCGATGTGGCCGGTGCACACCTGGCTGCCCGACGCGCACGTCGAGGCGCCTACCGGCGGCTCGATCGTGCTGGCGGCGATCATGCTCAAGCTCGGCGCCTACGGCTTCCTGCGCTTCTCGATGCCGATCGCGCCCGACGCGGCGCGCACCTACGACTGGGTGATCATCGCGCTGTCGATCATCGCCGTCGTCTACATCGGCCTCGTGGCGATGGTGCAGTTCGACATGAAGAAGCTCGTCGCCTACAGCTCGGTGGCGCACATGGGCTTCGTGACGCTGGGCTTCTTCATCTTCAACGACCTCGGGGTGGCCGGCGGCATCGTGCAGATGATCAGCCACGGCTTCGTCTCGGGCGCGATGTTCCTGTGCATCGGCGTGCTCTACGACCGCGTGCACAGCCGCGAGATCGCGGCCTACGGCGGCGTCGTCAACACGATGCCGAAGTTCGCCGCGCTGGCCGTCTTCTTCGCCATGGCCAACTGCGGCCTGCCCGGCACCGCCGGCTTCGTCGGCGAGTGGATGGTCATCCTCGGCGCCGTCAAGCACAACTTCTGGATCGCCGCGCTGGCGGCCACGGCGCTCGTCTTCGGCGCCGGCTACACGCTGTGGATGGTCAAGCGCGTCTACTTCGGCGACATCGCCAACGACGACGTGCGCGCGCTCACCGACATCAACGGCCGCGAGTTCCTGGCGCTCGGCCTGCTCGCCGCCGCCACGCTGGCCATGGGCGTGTACCCGAAGCCGTTCACCGACGCGATGAACGTCTCGGTGGCCGAGTTGCTGCGCCACGTGGCGCTGTCCAAGTTGCCGTGATCAAGCTGCCCTGAGGCTGCCGCCATGACCCCCATGAACTGGGCACTCCTGTCCCCCGAGATCTGGCTGCTGGTGATGGCCTGCGTGGTGCTGCTGGTCGACCTCTTCGTCACCGACCCGCAGCGTGGCCCCACCTTCTGGTTGACCCAGGCAACCGTCGCCGTCTTCGCCTGGCTGCACCTCGAGGGCCACGACGGCGGCCTCACGGCCTACGGCATGCAGGGCATGGTCGTGGTCGACCCGATGGGCCACCTGCTCGCCGTCTTCGCCGCGCTGGCGGTGATGGTGACGCTCGCCTACGCACGCCCGACGCTCGCCAGCCGCGACATGGCCAAGGGCGAGTTCTACCTGCTGGCGATGTTCGTGCTGCTCGGCATCTCGGTGATGTGCTCGGCCAACAACTTCCTCGTCGTCTACCTCGGCCTGGAGCTGATGAGCCTGTCGCTCTACTCGCTGACGGCGCTGCGCCGCGACCACCGCGTCGCCACCGAGGCGGCGATGAAGTACTTCGTGCTCGGCGCGCTGGCCAGCGGCTTCCTGCTCTACGGCCTGTCGATGATGTACGGCGCCACCGGCACGCTCGAGATCCCGAAGACCTTCGAGCAGATCGCCGGCGGCCGCATCAACAAGGAAGTGCTGGTCTTCGGCGTCGTCTTCGTCGTCGCCGGGCTCGGCTTCAAGCTCGGCGCCGTGCCGTTCCACATGTGGGTGCCCGATGTCTACCAGGGCGCACCCACCGCGGTGACGCTGCTCATCGGTGGCGCGCCCAAGTTCGCCGCCTTCGCCATCACCATCCGCCTGCTCGTCGAGGGCATGCTCGGCCTGGCCATCGACTGGCAGCAGATGTTCATCGTCATGGCCGTCGGATCGCTCGCCGTCGGCAACGTCGCCGCCATCGCGCAGACCAACCTGAAGCGCATGCTCGCCTATTCGACCATCGCGCAGATGGGCTTCGTCGTGCTCGGCCTCTCGGCCGGCGTGGTGAGCGGCAACACGCTCTCGGCGGCCAACGCCTACAGCTCGGCGATGTTCTACCTCGTCGCCTATGTGCTGACGACGCTGGGCACCTTCGGGCTCATCATGTACCTCTCGCGCCAGGGCTTCGAGAGCGAGGAGGTGGCCGATTTCGCCGGCCTCGCTCGCCGCGCCCCCTGGGCGGCCGGCGTGATGACGATCTTCATGTTCTCGCTCGCCGGCGTGCCGCCGATGATCGGCTTCTTCGCCAAGCTCTCGGTCATCCAGGCGCTGGTGACGACGAACCAGGCGCTGTACATCTGGCTGGCCGTGATCGCCGTGCTCTTCTCGCTCGTCGGCGCCTACTACTACATCCGCATCGTCAAGGTGATGTGGTTCGACGAGCCCGGGCAGACCTCCCCGGTGCAGCGCGGCCAGGGCGTGACCGCGCTGCTCGCGCTCAACGGCGCCGCGGTGCTGATCTTCGGCCTCTTCAGCGGCGGCCTGATGGCGCTGTGCCGCGACGCCATCCAGCGCACCTTCACGACTTGAGCGGGCGAGCGAGCGATCCGGCCGCCCCGCGAGACACGATGGCCGATCCGTCAGGCGCGCCCGATCCCGACCGGACGGAACGGTCCGAGGACGCCGGCCGGACCGACGACCCAGACAGCGGCGACGATCACCTGCGCGAGCGCCTGATCGAGCCGCACACCGTGCTCAGCGGCGGCTTCCTCACCGTGCGCCGTGATGTCGTCGCCTTGCCCGACGGCCAGCGTGCGACGCGCGAGTTCGTCGAGCACCCCGGGGCGGTGGCCGTCGTCCCCATCCTCGACGACCAGCGTCTGGTGCTCGTCCGCCAGCACCGCTATCCGGTCGACCGCGTGCTGCTCGAGTTTCCCGCCGGCAAGCTCGACCATGGCGAGTCGACGCTCGCCTGCGCGATGCGCGAGCTCGCCGAGGAGACCGGCTACACCGCGGCCGAGTGGGCCTTCGGCGGCGAGATCGTCAACGCCGCCGCCTACTCGACCGAGAGCCTGTGGATCTGGTTCGCACGCGGCCTCACGGCCGGCCCGGTGAAGCTCGACGCCGGCGAGTTCGTCGAGACGGTCGTGTGCACCGAGGCCGAACTGCACGAGCTCGATCGTGCCGGCCAGCTGCCCGACGTGAAGACGATCATCGGCCTGCACTGGCTGACGGCCTGGCGATCGGGCACGCGGGAGATGTCCTTCACGGGCGCGGAGGCGACGCCGCCCCTATGATGACCGCCTCATGAAGGTATTGAACCTGCGCTGCGCCAACGGCCATGGCTTCGAAGGCTGGTTCGCCTCCGACGAGGACTACATGGACCAGAACGGCCGCGGCCTCGTCGAATGCCCGCTGTGCGCCGACAAGGTGATCGCGCGCATGCCGAGCGCGCCGCGCCTGAACCTCTCCGGTGCGCGCGAGGTGGTGCCGGCATCGCCCACGCCCGCCCCGCAGCAGCCGCCGCAGGCGGCCGACCTGCAGGCCGCCTTCATGAAGGCCGTGCGCGAGATGATGAACCGCACCGAAGACGTGGGGCCGCGTTTCGCCGAGGAGGCGCGCCGCATCCACTATGGCGAGGCACCCGAACGCGGCATTCGCGGCAAGGCCACGCCGGCCGAACGCGAAGCACTGAGCGACGAGGGCATCGAGACCTTCGCGCTGCCGATCCCGCCGGGGCTCGAAGGGCCGCTGCAGTAGGCGGTCACCGACGCCGGCGTCGCTGCCGGCGCCAGGACCTGAGCGCATGGCTCGAACGACCGGCACTTACCGGTCTTGACCGCTCCCGGAGCGCACGATGCCTCGGCCAAGCCAGCGGGCAAAGCCTCCGAGGCCGCGCTCACCGCGGCCGTTCGCGCACCACCGGCGGCGCGACGCGCCCATCTTCCTGGGCCTGCTCCGAGGCCGCGGTCGCCGGCGGCACTTCGGCCCACAGCGCCGATTCGCCAATCGCGACCCCGACGCTTTGCAGCGTCACCCCTTCGTCGGGGCCCGTCGGATGCAACACCCACAGGCCATCGGCGCCCAATCGGTAGAGGTCCGAGCGGCGCGTCGCCGGGTCGATCAGCAGCACCTCGCGCAGCGTGGGCAGCAGCCGATAGGCGGCGAACTTCTCGCCCCGGTCGAAGGCCGCGGTCGATGGCGACAGCACTTCGACGATCAGCGTCGGCTCGCGTTTGACCAGCGAGTCCGCGGCATCCGCCGCGCTGCAGGTGACCATCACGTCGGGATAGAAGAAGGCGTCGGCGGCCTCGACGCGCAACTTCATGTCGGTGATGAAGGTGCGGCAAGGGGTGCCGCCAAGATGCTGGCGCAGGGCCATCGCGATGTTCAGCGCGAGCGTCACGTGCGCTTCGCCGGCGCCGGCCATCGCGAACACCTCGCCGCGCAAGTACTCGTGACGCACGGTCTGCGCCGAGTCCCAGGCCAGGAAATCGTCGGCGGTGAAGCGGGTGGCGACGGCGGCTTGTGCCATGGGAGGGAAGTGTAGGGCGGAAAAAACCCCCTGCGTCGCCGACACTGCGTCGCACACCCTGCGCTTCGAGCGCGCCGAGAGCGAGCGAACGTGCCCCGTCAGAGCACGCGCCCGGGATTGAGGGTTCCCCTCGGATCCAGCGCGGCCTTCACGCTTCTCATCAGCCGCAGCGCCACCGGCGACTTGCGCGCCGCGAGCTCGCCGCGCTTGAGCGCGCCGATGCCGTGCTCGGCCGAGAAGCTGCCGCCGAAGGGCACGAGCGCGTCGAAGACGATGCGGTTGACCTCGTGCTCGTGCTCGGCCAGGAACCGCTTCGCGTCGCTGCCTTCGGGGCATTGCAGGTTGTAGTGCAGGTTGCCGTCGCCGAGGTGGCCGAAGTTGACCAGCCGCGCCCCGGCGAAGCGCTGCATCAGCAGCGCATCGGTGTGCGCCACGTAGGCCGGGATGGCCGACACCGGCAGCGAGATGTCGTGCTTGACGTTGAGGCCTTCCTCGGCCTGCGCGAGCGGGATCGACTCGCGCAGGTGCCACAGCGCCTTCGACTGCGCCAGGCTCTCGGCCACCACCGCGTCGTCGACATGGCCGGCCTCGATGGCCGCGCCGAGCAGCGTCTCGAAGCGCGCACGCGCCGCTGCCTCGCTCTCGGTATCGCTGTGCTCGAGCAGCACCGTCCACGGCGCGGCCGGCAGCGGCCGCGGCAGCTGCGGAAAATGCCGCGCGACGAGGTCGAGCGCGAAGCGGCCCATCACCTCGAACCCCGTGAGCCCCGAGCCGAGCCGCGCGCGTGCCAGATTCAGCAGCTCGACGCAGGCGGCGAGCGAGGCGCAGGCGGCGAGCGCCGTCATCGTCGCCGCCGGCCTCGGCGCCAGTTTCATCGTCGCCGCGGTGATGATGCCGAGCGTGCCCTCGCTGCCGACGAAGAGGTCGCGCAGGTCGTAGCCGGTGTTGTCCTTGCGCAGGCCGGACAGGCCCTCCCAGACCTCGCCCTCGGCGGTGACGACCTCGAGCCCGAGACACAGCTCGCGCGCATTGCCCCAGCGCAGCACCTGCGTGCCGCCGGCGTTGGTGGCGAGGTTGCCGCCGAGCGTGCAGCTGCCTTCGGCGGCCAGGCTGAGCGGGAACAGCAGCCCGGCCTCGGCGGCGGCCTGCTGCACCGCCTGCAGCACGCAGCCGGCCTCGGCAGTGATGGCGAGGTTGGCGGCGTCGATGCCGCGCACGCGGTTCAGGCGCGTCAGGTTCAGCAGCACCTGCGTGCCGCTCGCATCGGGCACGCCACCGCCGACGAGCCCGGTGTTGCCGCCCTGCGGCACCACGGCCGTGCCGGCCTCGGCGCAGGCGCGCACGACGGCGGCCACTTCGGCGGTGCTGCCCGGCCGCACGACGGCGAGCGCGCGGCCGCGCCAGCGCCGGCGCCAGTCGAGCAGGTAGGCGTCGAGCTCGCCGCCGCTGCCTGCGGTGAGAACCTGGGCCTCGCCGACCATGCGGCGCAACGTGTCGAGCAGGGTGGTCATGCGGTGTCGGCGCGCGTGGCGGCCGCGCCATCGGCCAGGCGCCGGCGGATGTAGAAGGTGACGGCGCCAAAGAGCGCCAGCGCCAGCGCCACCTCGGCCCAGGCGAGCCCCGCCGCCGGCGCGCGTTCGCTGGTGCCGCGCACGAGCCCTTCGAGCACGTAGAGCCAGACGAGCAGGCTCAGCCGGCGATAGGTGAGCATGCGGTGCCGCCACAGGCCGGGCAGGGCGAGCACGAGCGGCAGCACCTTCAGCGCCAGCGAGCCACGGCCGGTGGGCGCGAGCCAGGACTCCCAGGCCACGCCGAGCGCCACCAGCGCCAGCGCCGTGCCGAGCGCCAGCCAGCGCAGCACCGCCACCCGCGGGCTCGGCGTCGCGGCGGCCGGCGCGGGCGGGGCCATGCGGGCGGGCATCGTGGGTACCGTCGGTACTGCGGTCATGCTGGCATCATTGTCGCCATGTTCTCGCGTGCCGGTTCCCCCGGGGCCGACAGGCCTGCCGCAGCGACGGCCGAAGCGGCGTCGTCCGGCGCTGCGGCGGGCCCGAAGCTGCCGCTGCAGGAACGCATCGCGCAGTCAGTCGGCCATTCGGTTGCGCACTGGGTCGCCACCCTGCAGCGCTGGCCCTGGTTCGAGACGCTGCGCACGCTGCGCAAGCGCTTCGCCGAAGACAACCTCGGCCTCACGGCCGGCAGCCTCACCTTCACGACGCTGATCGCGCTCGTGCCGCTGGTGACGGTGACGCTGGCCATCTTCTCCGCCTTCCCGATGTTCTCGAGCTTCCAGGTGGCGCTCGAGAAGTACCTGTTGCAGGCGCTGGTGCCCGAGAGCATCGCGCGGCCGGTGCTGCGCAGCCTGACGATGTTCGCCGGCAAGGCGCGCACGATCGGCGCCGCCGGGCTCGTCCTGCTCTTCGTCAGCGCGCTGGCGCTCGTGCTCACCATCGACCGCACGCTCAACCGCATCTGGCGCGTGCGCCGGGCGCGGCCGATCGGCCAGCGCATCCTCGTCTACTGGGCGGCGATGACGCTCGGCCCGCTCGTGCTCGGCGTCAGCCTCTCGCTCGGCAGCTATGCGCTCTCGGCCTCGCAGGGCTGGGCGGCGGCGCTGCCCGGCGGCGTGGAGTTCGCGCTCGACATGCTGGAGTTCACGTTGCTCGCGGCGGCCATGGCCGGGCTCTTCCACTACGTGCCCAACGCACCGGTGCGCTGGACGCACGCCTGGGCCGGTGCGCTCTTCGTCGCGGTGGCGATGGAGCTCGCCAAGCGCGGCCTCGCCTGGTACCTGAAGGCGGTGCCCACGTTCTCGGCCATCTACGGCGCCTTCGCGACGCTGCCGATCCTGCTGCTGTGGGTGTATCTCGTGTGGGTGGTGGTGCTGCTGGGCGCCGTCGTGGCGGCCTATGCGCCGAGCCTGTCGATGCGCGTCGTGCGCCGGCCGGATACGCCGGGGCAGCGCTTCGAGCTCGCGCTCGCGCTGCTGGCCGAGCTCGACGCGGCGCGGCGCGCCGGCCGCGGCGGCGCCACGCTCGGCGAGCTGGCTTCGCGCCTGCGCGCCGACCCGCTGCAGCTCGAGCCGGTGCTGCAACGGCTGCGCGACATCGACTGGGTGGCCTGGCTGCAGGAGGAGCCGGCCGGCCGCCGCCGCGGCCCTGGCGGCGACGCTCGCAGCGACTCCCGGGGCGACACCGGCGAGCCGCGCCTCGCGCTGCTGTGCGACTCCGACACGGCGCCCGCCGCCCAGCTGGTCGACGTGCTGCTGCTCGCGCCCGGCGAGGCGAGCACCGCCTTCCGCCGCCTCGCGGGGCTGGATCGCATGACCCTCGCGCAACTGCTGGCGCGCTGAATCTCGCGCTGACTCGGCGCACCGACTCAGCCGCGACACCCGCCCCCCAAACCTCCTTGCACCTCATGCCCACCGACCTCCCGCCGCTCTCGGTACTCGACCTCTCGCTCATCGTCGAAGGCGGCAGCGCCGCCGAGGCGCTGCGCAACACGCTCGACCTGGCCAGGCACTGCGAGGCGCTCGGCTACCACCGCTACTGGGTCGCCGAGCACCACAACATGGACGGCGTCGCCAGCAGCGCCACCGCGGTGCTGGTGGGGCAGATCGCCGCCGTGACGCACCGCATCCGCGTCGGCTCGGGCGGCGTGATGCTGCCCAACCACGCGCCGCTCGTCATCGCCGAGCAGTTCGGCACGCTGGCCACGCTGTACCCCGAGCGCATCGACCTCGGCCTCGGCCGCGCGCCCGGCACCGACCGCAAGACGATGCGCGCGCTGCGCCGCCACCTCGACACCGCCGGCGAGGAGGACGAGTTCCCGCGCAACGTGGTCGAACTGCAGGCCTACCTCGACGACGCCGAGCCCGACCAGGCCGTGCGCGCCATTCCGGGGGTCGGCACCCAGGTACCGATCTGGCTCCTGGGCTCGAGCCTGTTCAGCGCCCAGCTCGCCGCCCACCTGGGGCTGCCGTTCGCTTTCGCCTCGCACTTCGCGCCAGACCTGCTCCTGCAGGCGCTCGAGGTCTACCGCAGCACCTACCGCCCGAGCGAACGCTGGCCGAAGCCGCATTCGATGGTGGGCGTGAACGCCATCGTCGCGCCCACCGACGACGAAGCGGCGATGCTCTTCACTTCGGTGCAGCAGCGATTTCTCGGCATGCAGCGCGGGCGGCGAGGGCCGCTGCCGCGGCCGATCACGCCAGCGCAGATGGAGGCGCTGTGGTCGCCGCAGGAGAAGGCGGGCGTGCAACGCATGCTCGCCTGCGCCGCCGCGGGCGCGCCGGCCACGGTGCGCCGGCAGCTGCAGGCGATCGTGCAGCGCACGGCCGCCAACGAACTCATCGTCGCCACCGGCGTTCACGACCACGGTGCGCGCAGGCGCTCGTACGAGCTGCTCGCCGCTGCCTGATCCGTTCGTGCCCGTCTCTACCGGGCCAGGTCGGCCGCCGCCGCGTCAGCCCGTGGCGGCGAGCTTCTTCACCAGCCCCCGCAGCGCCAGCACGTAGCCCTCGACACCGAAGCCGACGACGATGCCGGCGGCGATCTCGGAGAGGTAGCTGTGGTGCCGGAACGGCTCGCGCGCGTGCACGTTCGACACATGGATCTCGGCGAAGGGCATCGCCGTGCCGGCGAAGGCGTCGCGGATGGCGACGCTCGTGTGCGTGTAGGCGCCGGGGTTGATGACGACACCGGCCACGCCCTCGGCGCGCGCGGCGTGGATGCGGTCGACGATGCCGCCCTCGTGGTTGCTCTGGAAGCAGGCCACCTCGACGCCGAGCGCGGCGCCGGCCTCACGCACCATCGCCTCCACCTCGGGCAGCGTGGTGTGCCCGTACTTGGCCGGCTCGCGCGTGCCGAGCAAGTTGAGGTTGGGGCCGTTGATGAGCAGGATCTTCATCATGTCGATGGCGTTGGGGTGGAGGGGCGCAGCGGTGTCGAGAACGCGACGGGCCCGTCCGCGCCGGCGCCGCCGTTCGGGCGCCTGGAGGAGACCGGCAGCGGCACGGCGCGCTTCAGCACGTCCTCGGCCAGCCAGGCGGCGCTCTTGCGCGCGCGCTCGGCCACGCTCGGCAGGGGCATCTGCTGGTAGTCGTCGTTGAAGACCTCGAAGCTGAAGTCGCCTTCGTAGCCGAGGCTGTCGAGCGCCAGCACGAGCTTGGCCACCTCGTCGCTGTGCACGCCTTCGCCGGGGAAGACGCGGAAGTGGCGCGCCGTCTCGATGCGCTCGGCCACGGTGTGGATCTCGCTCCACATGAAGTCGGAGAGCTGCACGAGGAAGATCCTGGCCGGATCGATCTCTTCCAGCGCCTCGACCGGCGTACGCGTGGCGAAGCTGTGGAAGCTGTCGATGCCGATGCCGAGGTTGGGGCAGTTGGCGCGGCTGACGACGTCGAAGGCGCCGAGGCAGTCGTTGATGTGGCGGCCCCACGAGAGGCCCTCGAACGCCACCTTGATGCGCAAGGGCAGCGCCATCATCGCCAGCTTGCGCAGGTCGCGTGCGATGGCTTCGCGGTCGTCGCTGGCGTGTTCGCTGGTGCTCGAGCAGGCCAGCAGCACCGGGCTGCCGAGCGCCGCGGCCATCTCGATCATCGAGCGCGCGATGTCGACCTTGTAGTCGTGCAGGTGGCCCGACAGGCCCTCGAAGTCGCGCAGCACCTGGAAGCCGGTGACGCGCAGGCCGCTCTCGCGCACCTCGCGCACCGCCGCCTGCCAGCCCGCGGGGTGGCCGACGAGGTCGCGCGCCGCCAGCATCACCTGCGTGAAGCCGGCCTCGCGCATGGCGGCCAGCTTGGCGCTGAGCGGCCCCGCCAGCGAGATGGTGTCCATGCCGAAGTCGCGGAACATGTCGGTGGCTCCAGCGCTGCTCAGGCGCGCGGCGGCTCGTGATGCCCGGGCTGACGCGTGAGCGGCAGCTCCTGGTGCACCAGCTCGAACATCACGCCGCCGAGCTGCTCGCGCGTGAGCGCGCCGCGCGCCGTGCTGTGCAGCGCGGTGGCCTCGACGAACTCGACGCCGCGCTCGCGCAGCGCGCGCACGGCGGTGGGCACGTCGGGCGTGCCGAAGGCCACCCGATGCAGGTGCTCGGCGGTCGTGAGGTCCTCGCTGTCGCTCGCCGGCTCGATGAGCTGCAGGTAGAAGGTGCCGCAGGGCGAGCGCAGGATGTTGCCGGCGGGCAGGATGCCGAAGGTCTGCTCGGGGCTCAGCACGGTGAAGCCGAACAGTGAGCCGTAGAACTCGCACCAGTCGGCCGCGCGCTCCAGGCCCACGTACTGCACGACGCCGAACCAGTGCATGCCGGCCAGCGGCGGCACCGCGCGCGCCACGGTGGGGATGGGCACGAAGTCGACGTCGTAGATCGAGAACTCGCGCCACCGGTCGACGAAGTAGACGCGGCTCGTGCCGACGCCATGCACGCCGGGGATGTGCAGCTCCATGGGCTGCACCTTCACCGGCACCGGCCAGGCGCCGAGCTCGACGACCCGCCGGTGCGCCGCGCCGGCGTCGCGCACGCGCAGCGCCAGCGCGGCGATCTGTGGCGTCTCGCCGGTGCCCGGCGGCAGTCCGTGCGCATTGATCACGACATTCATGTCGCCCTGCCGGTACAGCAGCACTTCGCGCGAGCGGTGCCGTGCCACCGGGCGGAAGCCCACTTGCTCGAGCAACTGGCCGAGCGCCTGCGGCTTGGGTGTCGTGTACTCGATGAACTCGATGCCCTCCAGCCCGAGCGGGTTGGGCACGTCGAGCACTGCTTCGCGGGCCAAGCTTTGCGTCATCGGGGCATTGTCCTCGCCATCGTGGCCACTTTCGTGGCCTCTTTCGTGGCCCGTCGTGGTCAGTGGGTGCGCCTGGCCACCATCGAACGGAAGTGTGCATCCATGCGCGCCGGGTCGGGCTCGCAACCGGTGAAGAGCCTGAACGCACCCACCGCCTGCCCGACCGCCATCGTGCCGCCGTCGCAGACAGCGCAGCCGGCCGCGCCTGCGGCCTTCAGCAGCTCGGTCTGTAGCGGGAAGTAGACGATCTCAGAGACCCAGAGATCCGGCCGCAGCAGCGCCGCGGGCAGCGGCAGGCCGGGCAGCTTGTCCATGCCGGTGGGCGTGGCGTGCACGAGCCCGGTGGCGCGCCCCGTGCCCCCTTGCGCCGCTTGCGCCGCTTGCGCCGCTTGCGCCGAGTGCGCAGCGAGCGCCGCGGCGGCATCGGCGGCGTGGCTGGCGCGGCGGCCGGGGTAGATCGCATTCAGCCGCTCGGCGGCGGCGGCGGCGCGCGCGGGGTCGGCGTCCACGAGCACGAGGGCTCGCGTATCCATGCGCAGCAGCGCATGCGCGATCGCCGAGCCGGCACCGCCCGCGCCCAGCAGCACCACGCGCGAGAGGTCGGCGCCGGGCAGCGTGCGCTCGAAACCCCAGCGCCAGCCCGAGCCGTCGGTGTTGTGGCCGACGGCACGGACGGCGCGGCCAGCGGCACCGCGCTCGAAGACGATGGTGTTCACCGCGCCCATCGCCTCGGCCTCGTCGGAGAGGCCGTCGAGCAGCGGGATCACCGCCTGCTTGCAGGGGTAGGTGACGTTGAGGCCGGCGAAGCCCATCGTCCGCGCCGCGCTGATCAGCGTCGGCAGCGCTTCCACGCCCTGGCCGGTGGCATCGAGGTCGATGAGCTGGTAGTGCAGCGCGAGGCCCTGGGCACGCGCCTCGGTCTCGTGCATGGCCGGCGTCAGCGAGCGCTGGATGCCGGCGCCGATGAGGCCGACGAGCAGCTTGGCCGGCGCCGTCATCGTGCGCTCCGGGCACCCGGGGCCGCCATCATTTCCTCGATCACTTGCTCGATCACTTCCTCAGCTTCGCCAGCTCGGCCTGAAGCTCGGCGACGGTGGCGCTGATCGCCGCGCCGTGCTTGTCGATCACCGGCGCCAGCTTGGCGCGCAGCTTGGCCTGCTCGGCGGCGTTCAGTTCGGTGACCTGCATGCCGGCCTTCTTCAGCTGCTCGAGCTGGCTGGCGGCGGCGGCGCGGTTGACCTGGCGCTGGAAGCGGCCGGCCTCGGCGGCGGCGTCGCCGACGATCTTCTTCTCGTCGGCCGAGAGCCCCTCCCACACCTTCTTGCTGAAGATGAACGACTGCGGGTTGTACTGGTGGTTGGTCACGGCCAGGTGCTTCTGCACTTCGGCGAACTTGTTGGCGAGGATCACGCTGAGGGGATTCTCCTGCCCGTCGATGGCCTTGCTCTCGAGGCCCGCATAGACCTCGGGGAAGGCCATCGGCGTCGGGTTCGCGCCGAGCGCCTTCACCCAGTCGACGTTGATGGCGTTGGGGATCACGCGCAGCTTGAGACCGGCGATGTCTTCCACCGTGTTGATCGGGCGGCGGCCGTTGGTGAGGTTGCGGAAGCCGAGCTCCCAGTAGGCGAGGCCGACGATGCCCTTGTCGCCGAGCTTCGCATGCAGCTTCTGCCCGAACGGGCCGTCGACGACGGTATCGGCCTCCTTGGCCGTGGCGAACATGAACGGGAAGTCGAAGACCTCGAAGTCCTTCACCTGCGAGGCGAGGATGCCGCTGTTGAGCACCGTGATCTCGACCGTGCCGCCCTGCAGGGCCGACACCGTCTGCTGGTCACCACCCAGCGTGCCGCCGGGGAAGACGTTGACCTTGATCTTGCCGCCGCTCTTGGCCGCGACGATCTCGGCGAACTTGGCCGCGCCCTGCTCGAGCGGGTGGCCCTTGGGGTTCTGCAGTCCGAGCTTGAAGGTGCGCTCCTGCACCTGGGCCTGTGCCGAAGAGGTGGCAGCCATCGCGCCGAGGGCGGCGAGGGCGAGGGCAGCGGTTGCGGACCGGAGGAACTTGCGCTTCATCGAATGTCTCCTGAAAGGACGGCGGGTGGGAAGGTTCAATAGAACAGCTTGAGCGGGCCGAGCACCAGCTGCGGGAAGAGCACGAGCAGGAACAGCACGACGAACTGGGCGACCATGAAAGGCAGCACGCCCAGCGTCACCTCGTCCATCTTCATCTTGCCGACCCCGGCCACGACGTTGAGCACCGTGCCCACGGGCGGCGTGACCAGGCCGATGGCGTTGTTGATGATGAACAGCACGCCGAAGTAGACGGGGTCGATGCCGGCGGCCTTGACCACCGGCATCAGCACTGGCGTGAGGATGAGGATGGTCGGCGTCATGTCCATCGCCGTGCCCACCGCGATGACGAGCAGCATGATCATGATCAGCAGCAGCGTCTGGTTGCCCAGGAAGGGCTCGAGCAGGCTCACGAGCTCGGCCGGCAGCTGCGCCACCGTGATCATCCAGGCGCTCACCATCGCCGCGGCGACGAGGAACATGACGACGGCGGTCGTCTTGGCCGCCGAGACGAAGAGGCCGTAGAGGTCGGAGACCTTCAGTTCCCTGTAGACGAAGACGGCGACGAAGAGCGCGTAGACCGCGGCCACGACCGCCGCTTCCGTCGGCGTGAACACGCCCATCTTCAGGCCGACGAGCACGATCACGGGCAGGAAGAGCGCCCAGGTCGAGTCGCGCAGCGCCTGCCAGCGCACGGCGCCCGTGGCCTTGGGTGGCGGGGTGATGTTCTCCTTCTTCGCCACGATGTACCAGGCGATGGCGATGGCCACGCCGAGCAGGATGCCGGGCACGATGCCGGCGAGAAAGAGCTTGGTGATGGAGACGTTGGCGGCGACGCCGAAGATGACGAAGCCGATCGACGGCGGGATGACCGGCGCGATGATGCCGGCGCTGGCGATGAGGCCGCCGGCCCTGGCCTTGTCGTGGCCGGCCCGCACCATCATCGGCAGCAGCAGGGCAGCCAGGGCGGCGGTGTCGGCGACCGCCGAGCCCGACAGCGCCGCCATCAGCACGGCGGCCAGCACGGCCACGTAGCCCAGGCCGCCGCGCACGTGGCCCACGAGCGTGAGCGCGAGGTTGACGATGCGCCTGGAGAGGCCGCCCGCGTTCATGATCTCGCCGGCGAGCATGAAGAAGGGCACCGCCAGCAGCGGGAAGCTGTCGGCGCCGTTGATCGTGTTCTGCGCCAGGATCTGCGCATCGAACGTGTTCAGGTGCCACATCAGCGCGGCGCCCGAGAGGAGCAGCGAATAGGCGATGGGGATGCCCAGCGCCATCGCCGCCAGCAGCGAGCCGAGGAAGATGACGACGGTCATGGCTTGCTCCGCGGGGCGGTGTCGGTCTTCCCGAGCGCGGCTTGCTCTTCCTGCAGGTGCGCGAGGTCCTCGGACTCCTGCACCATGACCAGTTCCGCCTCGGTCGTCTGGCCGGTGAGCGCGCGCCACAGCTCACGCGCCAGCAGCACCAGGGCCGAGGCGGCGAAGACGACGCCGGCCGCGTAGACCACGGCCATCGGCGCGCCGGTGACGGGGGCCTCGGTCTCGAGGTTGATGCGCGTCTGCTCCCAGCTGCCCTTGAGGAACATCGCGGTCACGAACAGCATCAGCAGCTGTCCGAGCACGAGGCAGGCCCTCTTGCCGGCGGGGCCGAGGCGGCTGACCAGCATGTCGGTGCCGAGATGGCCGTGCTCCTTCAGGCCGACGATGGCGCCGAGGAAGGTCATCCACACGAAGAACCAGCGCGACAGCTCTTCCGACACCGTGATGCCGGAGTTGAAGGCATAGCGCAGCACGACGTTGCCGAAGACCATCACCACCATCGCGGCCAGGGCCACGAAGAGCAGCATCTCCAGCAGCCGGCAGTAGTTGTCGACCAGTCGGGTCACGTTGTCTCCTTGTCGTGCGGCCCTCTCGGGAGGAACTGCCGGGGCCCGTATCGGCAGCTGTCTCGGCCGCTGCCTCGGGCGTAATGTACGAACTGGTTAGTTTTCCGAGGATAGGTATTAACCCGCGTGTGGTCGCACTCCTGGGACCGCCGGGCATGTGCCCAGGCGGGGCCAGGCGGGGCCGGCCTCAGCCCGGCCCGTGCCAGCTGCGCAGCTTGCCCGGGTTGAGCAGCCCGGCGGGGTCGAAGCGCTGCTTCATCGCCACCGCCGCCTCGGCGGCCATGCGCTGCGCAGCCGAGAGGGCGCTGCGGTCCATGTCGCGCAGCTTGCCGCCATCCTCGAGCACATGCGTGTGGGCGTTGTTGATGACGACGCCGTGCTCCTCGAAGACCTGGCCGAGCTCGGCCAGGCGCTCCTCGGTGCTGAAGCGCACGACCGGCAGGCTGCTGCAGGTGTAGCGGCCGTCGGTGAGGCGGATGTACTCGAGGTGCAGCATGACCTCGGGGCTGAGCTTGTCGTGCAGGGCCAGCACCTGCTCCTTCTGGCGCAGCGGGTCGAAGCGCGCCTGCAGGTAGGTGAGGTTCCTGTCCACCTTCAGCGCCTGCAGAGTCGTGTGGTTCCAGCAGTACTCGACGAGCGTGCGGTTGAGCCGCTTCACCTCGGCGGCGTCCTTGCGGTAGGTGATGTCGCCGCCGTGCGCGCCGGCGAGCTCGCGGGTCGCGCCCTCGCTCGTCTCGGCCACCAGCATCAGCACCGCGTGCCGGCCCTGGGGCAGGTGTTCGGCGAGTGTCACGAAGTACTCGGGGATCGGCGCGCACATCAGCGCCAGCTCCTTCCTCACGATGCCCGGCGTGGCGCCGTGCAGCGTCATGCAGAAGTCGATGGCCGCGGGCAGCGCCTCGAAGGTGGCGATCATCTCCACCCAGGGCA
This sequence comes from Burkholderiales bacterium, assembly GCA_016223165.1. Taxonomy (GTDB): domain Bacteria; phylum Pseudomonadota; class Gammaproteobacteria; order Burkholderiales; family Burkholderiaceae_C; genus Rubrivivax. Next base: position 147,876 of record JACRPO010000003.1, on the reverse strand, counting down.
GCGCCGGCGCGAGCGCGACCTCGAGCTCGAGCACGATGCCATTGGTGCCCCACCGGTGGTGCACGAGCAGCGCCTCGGCGCCGCGCAGTTCGGCCACCTGCGGCTCGGGCTCGACCGACATGACGCGCGCGCCGAGCACGTTGCCCGCCGCGGCGATGGGGCCGTAGGTGACGGAGCCGGCGCCGCCGAAGCCGCCGCCGAAGAGGCCGCCCAGCGACGCGGCGCGGAAGGTCGAGGGCAGCCAGCGCAGCTCCCAGCCGAGCGGCTGCGCGGCGCGGTCGAAGTCGCCGAGGCGGATGCCGGCCTGCGCACGCCCGGCGCCACCACGCGCCCAGCCGAAGGCGTTGAAGCCGCTCAGGTCGAGGATGAGGCCGCCTTGCACCGGCACGATCTGCCCGTAGTTGCCGGTGCCCGAGCCGCGCACCGTGACGGGCACGCGGCGCCTGGCGCAGGCGGCAACGACGGCACGGATCTCGTCCTCGTTCCTCGGCCGCACGGCGATGTCGCCGCGCTTGCCTTCGAGCTGGCGCTTCAGCACCGGGCTGAACCAGGAGAAGTCCTGCGACAGGCGCGTGAGCTGCGCGTCGTCGCGCGTCCACGCCAGCGCGGGCAGTTCGTCGGCGAGGGCGGCGCACGCGGCGGCGTGTGACATGGATGTGGCGTGTGGTGAGGGGCCGGCCAAGCGACGGCCAGGCGAGCCGGTGACGGGCGATGCCCGGCGCGGATCAGAGCTTTTGCTGGATGTGGCCGCGGTGGTGGCCCAGGCCCCAGGTCGATTCCTCGCGCGCCGGCCAGCTCATCGCATGCAGTTCGGTGATCGCCTGCGCCCAGCTCGCGGCGAGCGAATCGAGGATGGCGTCGCCCTGCTCGCGCGTGGCCGGCAGCGGGTCGCCGATGACGCCGCTCGGGCCGAAGTCGCGCGCGCTCCAGGCGCAGGCCGGGCGGCCGTCGGGCGAGAGCAGCTTGCTCGGGAACTCGGGCGGGTAGTTCGCCACCGCGCGCTCCATGTGCACGGTGTCGGGGGCGAGCGCCATCATGATCGCCGTCTCGGCATGGCCGGCGTGCATCGCCAGCTTCTTCTCGCGCTCGCTCAGGTAGCGGCCGGCCACATGCGGCAGCCGCCAGGTGTGGTGCGGCACGACGACGTAGTCGCCATGGCGCAGGCGCAGCTCGCGCGCCGCCATCTCCATGATCTGCGGCTGGCCGCCGTGGCCGTTGACGATGAGCAGCTTGCGAAAGCCCGAGCGGTAGACGCTTTCGCCGACCTGCACCACGGTGGCGTAGAGCGTCTCGCCGTCGAGCGTGAGCGTGCCCGGAAAGTGCAGGTGCTCCTCGCTCTTGCCGTAGGTGATGGGCGGCAGCGCGAAGGCCGGCACTTCCTTGGCCAGCCGCGCCAGCGCATGGCCGACGACACCGGCGCAGATGACGGTGTCCACCGCGCAGGGCAGGTGCGGCCCGTGCTGCTCGGTGCTGCCCGCGGGCAGCACGACGACCGTGTTCTCGCGGTCGGGCAGCGCCGCGACCTCGGTCCAGCTCAGGTAGGGCAGGAAGCGGGCGGGAGGGGTGTAGCCGTGCAGCATGCGAGGCCTTTCGCTCGTGCGGCTGACGCGCGCAGGGGCGGCGCGCACCGCCGCACGAGGATAGCAACGCGAGTGCCACGGCGCTCTGCGCCAAACCCCTGCACCCGCGAGGTGCGGCGGCAGACCCTGCCGCGCGGCGCCGCCGGCGGCCCCTGGCGATGCCGGCGCCGGCGTTCCCTCAGTGCTGTGCCACGGCGACCTCGACGCCCCGGCGCGCACTCACGGCCAGCGCCTCCAGCGTGGCGGCGATGTCCAGGCTCGCCGCCGCGGCGCGCTCGATCGCCTCGAAGTCGCGCTCGGCGACGACGCGCGCAAAGGCCTCGGCGGCGAAGCGGAAGCCGCTGCCGGTGGCCGAGCGCACCTCCTCGAAGGGCAGGTGGTTGGCCGTGCCGCGCCGCACGCGCAGCTGGCTCGTCAGGTGGCCGAAGGCGTCGCCGCGCGGCTGCTCGCTCGTGTGGTTGAGGTACTCGGTCTCGATGACGCCGGCCTCGCCGAGGACGGTGGCGCGGCGGTAGGTGGCCACGTCCATCGCGCACGACATCAGCGCGCGCCGGCCGTCGGCGTAGAAGAGCGTCGCCGAGGCGCTGGTGTCGACGCCTGCGCCCGGCGCCCCGCCGGACCAGCTCGCGTCGGCGCGCACGCGCACCGGCGCCTCGCCCATCACGAGGCGGATCAGGCTCAGCGGGTAGCTGCCGGCGTCGAGCAGCGCACCGCCGCCGAGCTCAGGATTCATGCGGATATTGCCCTGCCGGCTGGCGAGCATGAAGCCGAAACCGGCGTGCACCGAGCGCACGCGGCCGATCGCGCCGGCCTCGAGCAGCGAGACCATGTCGGCCGTCTGCGGCTGGAACCAGTACGGGTAGCCTTCCAGCAGCATCACGCCGCGCTTGCGCGCCGCGCCGAACATCGCCTGCGCCTCGGCCCGCGAGAGCGCGAGCGGCTTCTCGCACAGCACATGCTTGCCGGCCTCGGCGGCGTGCACGGCCCACTCGGCGTGCAGGCTGTTGGGCAGCGGGAGGTAGACGGCGTCGACCTCGCGGTCGGCCAGCAGCGCCTCGTAGCTGCCGTGGTGGCGTGCGATGCCGTGCGTGGCCGCGAAAGCCGCGGCCGTCTCGGCGCGCCGGCTGGCCACGGCGACGACGCGCACCTGCCGGCTCGGCGCCGGTCCGCTCGCGACATGGTGGCAGAAGACGCCGGCGATCCTGGCGCAGCCGAGGATGCCGAGGCGCAGCGGATCTTGGGGTTCGGGCATGGCAGGGCGTCTCCTGGAGAGGTCGGCTACTTGCGCACGAAGCGCACCAGCATCTCGGCCACGTTCTCGCGCCGCGCCGCCACGGCTTTCGGTGCGTCGAGGTCGCGATCGAAGACGAGCGCGAACGTGTGCTTGTTCGAGACGTTGAAGATCGCGAAGGCGGAAATGGCCCAGTGCAGGTCGACCGGATCGAGCCCGGCGCGGAAGACGCCGGCCTTCACGCCGCGCTCGTAGACGCGCGCCAGGCCCTCGATGGCCGGCACGTTGAGGCGGTGGATGGCGGTGCTGCGCTTGAGGTACTCGCCGCGATGGATGTTCTCGGTCATCACCAGGCGCACGAAGTCGGGGTTGGCGGCCTGGTAGTCCATCGTGAAGACCGCCAGCCTGCGCAGCGCCTGCTCGGGCGGCAGGTCGTCCAGGTGCAGGTCGGCCTCGATGGCGCGGATGCGGCGGTAGGCCTCCTCCAGCACCGCGATGTACAGGCCCTCCTTGCTGCCGAAGTAGTAGTAGATCATGCGCTTGCTCGTGCGCATGGCCTCGGCGATGGCGTCGACACGCGCTCCGGCCAGCCCGTTCTCCGCGAACTCGCGCGTCGCGACTTCGATGATGTCGGCCATCGTGCGCTCGGGGTCGTTGGTGCGCGTCGGGCGTGTCGGGCGTGCTGCCGGGGGTGCGGCCTTGCCTGCGTTGCCGGCCTTCGCCGCGGCGGGTGGGGGCGGAGGCGCTCGTTCCGCCCGCCCGACCCGCGGCACTGGTTTTGCCGGACGGGCCGGCCTCACCGCCGCCCGGCCGTGCGCCGGCTCGCCCGCCTTGGCCGCGCCGTCTGGCTTGTCCGCGCCGGCCGACTTCGTCGGCGCCCTGGCGGTGCGCGCAGTATGTACTGATTGGTTCATTTGGTCAGTGTAGGCCACACGAGCCCGCACCGGGTGGGCTCGCTCAAGCGAGCGCTTCGCGCACCGCGGCCAGCGTGGCGTCGGGTGCCTCGGCCATCGGGTGATGGCCGCTCGCCACGAAGACCACGCGCGCCTTCAGCGCCGCCGCCAGCTCCTTCGTGGCGCGCGGCGGCGTCATGATGTCGGCGCGGCCGAGCACCAGCGTGGCCGGGCAGCGCACGCGTGCCGCCGCCTCGAGCCCGCCGCCGTAGGCGTTGCAGACCTCGAAGCCGTGCTGGAAGACGTTCGAGCCCGGGCCGCCGGCTGCCTGCACGCGGCGCATCAATGCCAGACCGGCGCCGTGCAGCCAGGTGCCCGGGCCCGGCATGCCGGGCTTGCTCGCCGTGCTGGCGATGCTCCAGGTATTGACCATGCCCATCGCGGCCAGCGGCCGCTCGCGCGCGGCCGTGAGCAGCAGGTCGCTCACCTTCATCGGCACCGCGGTGCCGATCATGACGAGGCGGCTGGCGCGCTCGGGCGCGACGCCGGCCGCCTCGAGCGCGATCAGCGAGCCCATGCTGTGGCCGACGAGCGCGGCCTGCTGCACACCGGCGGCGTCGAGCAGGGCCAGCAGCCAGCGGGCGTAGGTGGCCACATCGGGAAGCAGCGGACCGGCACTGCGCATGTGCCCGGGCAGGTCGACGGCCAGCACGGCGTGGCCGTGGTGCGCGAACCAGCGCGCCAGCAGCGTGAAGCCGCTGTGGTCGTTGCCGGCGCCGTGCACGAAGACGACGCAGGGCAGGGCCGGATCGAATGGCTTGCCGCCGGTGTAGGCGTAGGCGGGGAGCTTGCCGGAGGGTCCGTCGACGAGGAGCTTCATGCGATGGTCCTCCGCGCCCTCACTTCGCCTTCTCGGCGACCTTGAAGGCACGCTTCAGGTCGTCGACGAGATCGTCCGGATCTTCCAGCCCGATCGACAGGCGGATCGTCCCCGGCGTGATGCCCGCCGCCGCGAGCGCCGCGTCGTCCATGCGGAAATGGGTGGTGCTCGCCGGGTGGATGACGAGCGAGCGGCAATCGCCGACGTTGGCGAGGTGGCTGAAGATCTTCAGCGCCTCGATGAAGGCCCTGCCTTGCTCCCGGCTGCCCCGGAGGTCGAAGCTGAAGACGCTGCCGCAGCCGCGCGGCAGCAGCTTCTTCGCGAGCGCATGGCTGGAGTGGCCTTCGAGCTCGGGGTAGCCGACGCCGGCCACCATCGGGTGCGCGGCGAGGAAGGCCACCACCCTGCGCGTGTTCTGCACGTGCCGCGCCATGCGCAGCGGCAGCGTCTCGATGCCCTGCAGGACGAGCCAGGCGGTGTGCGGGCTCATGCAGGCGCCGAAGTCGCGCAGGCCCTCGCGGCGCGCGCGCAGCAGGAAGGCGCCGACCGTGCTCTCCTCGGTGAAGACCATGCCGTGGAAGCCGGCGTACGGTTCGCAGAGCTCGGCGAAGCGGCCGATCGGTTTCCCGTCCGGGCCGCTCTTCGCGTGCGCGGCTTCCCAGTCGAAGAGGCCGCTGTCGGCGAGCACGCCGCCGATCACGGTGCCGTGCCCGGAGAGGAACTTCGTGGCGCTGTGGAAGACGAGGTCGGCGCCGTGCGCCATCGGCTGCATCAGCCAGGGCGTGGTGAAGGTGCTGTCCACGAGCAGCGGCAGGCCGGCGTCGTGGGCGATGGCGGCCACCACCGGGATGTCGAGCACGTCGAGGCCGGGGTTGCCGAGCGTCTCGCCGAACAAGAGCCGCGTCTCGGGCCGGATGGCGGCGCGCCAGCCGTCGATGTCGCCCGGCTTGACGAAGGTGGTCTCGATGCCGAAGCGTTTCAGCGTGTAGCTGAGCAGGTTGTGGCTGCCGCCGTACAGCGCCGTGCTCGCCACGAGGTGGTGGCCGGCGCCGGCGAGCGTGGCGATGGCCAGGTGCAGCGCCGCCTGGCCGCTGGCCGTGGCGATGGCGCCGGCGGCGCCTTCGAGCGCGGCCACGCGCTCCTCGAGCACGGCGTTGGTCGGGTTGCTGATGCGCGAATAGACATGCCCCGAGCGCTCCATGTTGAACAGGCTCGCGGCGTGCTCGCTGTTCTCGAAGACGAAGCTCGTCGTGAGATGGATCGGCACGGCGCGCGCGCCGGTGGCGGGGTCGGGGGCGGCGCCGGCATGCAGCGCCAGCGTGTCGAAACCGGGGTCGGACGATCCGGCCATGAAGCTCGCTCCGCGCCCCGCGGTCGGGGCTTGTTTGCACGAAATGGGCGCAGGCATTGTGGGCTATATTGGTTCGCGCCCGCGACACCGCGCCCGCGAACCATGGGCGGCCGTCGCGCCGCGAACCGAGGCCTGCCGAACATGAAAGTCACCGACATCCTGAAGGTCAAGGGCAGCACGCTGTACACCGTGGCGCCCGACGATGCGCTCGCCGAGGCGGTGTCGATGATGGCGCAGCTCGATATCGGCTCGCTCGTCGTCATGGAGCACGGCGACCTCGTCGGCATGCTCACCTTCCGCGAGGTCATCTCCGCGGTCGTCGCCAACGGCGGCAGCGTCGGCACGCAACGCGTGCGCAAGGTGATGGACGATGCGCCACTCACGTGCACGCCCGAGACCGGCATCGACGAGGTGCGCCGCATGATGCTCGGGCGCCATGCCCGCTACATGCCGGTGCTCGATCGGCGCACGCTGATGGGGGTGATCTCGTTCTACGACGTTGCCAAGACGGTCGTCGAGGCACAGGACTTCGAGAACCGCATGCTCAAGGCCTATATCCGCGACTGGCCCGAAGCAAAGGAAGAGAAGGGCGAGCAGGGGGGTTGAGCGCTGCCGGCCGGCGCCGCGACGGCGCACGCGCCGCACGGGGGACGCGCGCATCGCAGGGGATGCACGGGACGCAGGAAAGGCGCGAGGGGCACCAGGGGCACGAGGGGCGCTCTCTAGAATGGACTCATGAGCGGATCCACCTTCGGCGAACTCTTCCGCGTCACCAATTTCGGCGAGAGTCACGGGCCCGCCATCGGTTGCGTCATCGACGGTTGCCCGCCCGGCCTCGCGCTTGCCGAGGCCGACATCCAGCCCGACCTCGACCGCCGCCGGCCCGGCACCAGCCGCCACGTGACGCAGCGCAACGAGCCCGACGCGGTCGAGATCCTCTCCGGCGTCTTCGAGGGGCTCACCACCGGCACGCCGATCTGCCTCTTGATCCGCAACACCGACCCGCGCAGCAAGGACTACGCGAACCTGCTCGACACCTTCCGGCCCGGGCATGCCGACTACACCTACTGGCGCAAGTACGGCTTCCGCGACCCGCGCGGCGGCGGCCGTTCGAGCGCCCGCCTGACGGCACCGATGGTCGCCGCCGGCGCGGTGGCGAAGAAGTGGCTGCGCGAGCACCACGGCACCACGTTCACGGGCTGGATGAGCGCCCTCGGCGAGATCACCATCCCCTTCGAGGACGCGTCGCAGATCCCGCTCAACGCCTTCTTCGCCCCCAACGCCGGCATCGTGCCGCGGCTCGAGGCGCACATGGACGCGCTGCGCAAGGCCGGCGACAGCTGCGGCGCGCGCATCGAGGTACGTGCCGCCCACGTGCCGGTGGGCCTCGGCGAGCCGCTTTTCGACAAGCTCGACGCCGAGATCGCCTACGCGATGATGGGCATCAACGCCGTCAAGGGCGTCGAGATCGGCTCGGGCTTCGGCGCCGTCGCCGAACACGGCAGCGAGCACGGCGACGAGCTCACGCCCGCCGGCTTCGTCACGAACCACGCCGGCGGCGTGCTCGGCGGCATCAGCACCGGCCAGGACCTGGTGGTGAGCCTGGCCATCAAGCCGACGAGCTCGATCCGCCTGCCGCGCCGCTCGATCGACCGCGCCGGCGCCGCCACCGTCGTCGAGACGCACGGGCGGCACGACCCCTGCGTCGGCATCCGCGCCACGCCGATCGCCGAGGCCATGCTCGCCCTGGTGGTGATGGACCACGCGCTGCGCCACCGGGCGCAGAACGCCGACGTCGTGCACGCGCACGCGCCGATCCCTGCATCGGCCCCGCCTTCGACCCCGTCGTCGGCCGAAGCCGCCGGCGGCGCACCCCGGCACGGATGACTGCGGCTCCCGCGCCCGGCGCGGTGCTGGCTCGCTTCGCCGCCGTCTCCGGCACCTACTTCGCGGCGATGGGCGTGTTCGCGCCCTACGCGCCGCTGTGGTTCCAGTCGCTGGGCATGTCGACGCTGGCCATCGGCGCCGTCTCGTCGCTGCAGAGCTGGACGCGGGTCTTCACGCCCTACGCCTGGGGCTGGCTCGGCGACCACAGCGGCAAGCGCGTCGAGCTGATCCGCATCGCCGCGGCCGGCGCGCTGCTGTCGGCGTTGGCGCTGCTGGGCGTGCGCGCCGCGCTGCCGGTGGCGGTGGTGACGGTGCTGCTGTTCCTGGCCAACGGCGGCGTCGTCCCGCTGTACGAGGCGACGCTGGCGCACCTGCTGAACACCGGCGCCGGCATCGACCCGGCGCGCTACGGCCGCGTGCGCGTGTGGGGCTCGATCGGCTTCATCTCTGCGGTGGCGGCCGGCGGCGCGCTGCTGCAGTGGCTGTCGATCGGCGCGTTTCCATGGCTGGTGGCGGTGCTGAACGCGCTGCTGCTGGTGGCCGCGCTGCGCCTGCCGCCGCAGCGCGACGAGTGGCACGCGAGCGACGAGCCGGCTCCGCCCGTGCTGCGCCGCCTGCGCGAGCCCGTGGTGGCCTGGTTCTTCGCCAGCGTCTTCTTCACCGTGCTCGCGCACACGGCGATGTACGCCTTCTTCTCGCTCTATCTCGTGGAGCTCGGCTATTCGAAGGCGACCGTCGGGGCGCTGTGGGCGGTGGCGACCGGGGCCGAGATCGTCTTCTTCTGGCAGCAGGGCCGCTGGTTCCGCCGCCTCGCCTCGGAGCGCTGGCTGCAGGTGGCCGCCGCGGCGACGGCGCTGCGCTTCGCGGGCGTGGCCGGGCTGGCCGCCTGGCCGCCGGTGCTGCTGCTGACGCAGCTCTCGCACGCGCTCACCTTCGCCGCGCACCACGCCGCCTGCATCGACCTCGTGCAGCGCCACTTCCCCGGGCGGCTGCGCGGGCGCGGGCAGGCGCTGTACACCATCCTGGGCTACGGCATCAGCGGCGTGCTGGGCGGTGTCGGCGGCGGCTGGCTGATCGAGCGGCTGGGCTATGCAGCGGCCTTCTGGGCGGCCACACTGGCGGCCTTGGTCGGGCTCGGCTGTGCCGTGCAGGCGCAGCGCGCCGGCCGCCGGCGCGGCGGGGCGGAACTCGCGACAGCTGCACCGGCCGCGCCGGGCCCGGGCGTTGCGCCAGGCCTGCCCCTTCATGCCGAGGCCGCCCCCCACGTGCAAGTGGTCACTTCCAACGCCCTGCCCGGAGAGAATGCCCGCTGACCATGGCTGACCAGCCCGACAGGCGCGACGAGCGCGACGAGCCCGACGAATCCGTGGCCCCGGCCGAGAACCCGGAGGCGCCCGCGCGCGCCAAGGGCAAGCCGCGCCGCGCCCAGTCGACGCAGTGGCGCGTGCGCATGGCCGTCTACCTCACGTTCCTGCTCGTGGCCGCGCTCGCGGCGCTCGAGGCCTGGAACGGGGTGGTGATGAACGAACGCGCGCATCGCGAGGCCGCCTTGCAGCAGCGCGTGACCGAGGCGCGGGTCGAGGCCTACGCGCTGGCGCAGAACGCCACCGTCGTGCTCACGCAACCCTCGCAGCGCGAGCAGGCGCTCACGCAGCTGACCCGCCGTGTCGGCCACGCCGCGGCGGCGATGCCGGTGATCGAGCAGATGCTCGGCCGCGAGCTGGCCGAAAGCGAGGTGCGCAAGCGCTTCGACACCTGGAAGCTGGCGCACGAGCGGCTGCGCGAGCGCCTGTCGGGCTTCGTCGGGCCGGGCATCCCCACCGACGCCGAGGGGGTGGAAACAGCGCTGCGCAACATGATGGCCGAAGCCGACGCCGCGGCCACCAGCGCCGATTCGCTGGCCGACACGCTGGCCTCGATGCACAAGCGCTCCACGAGCCGCGCCGAGCTGATCGTCTGGGTGCAGGTGGGTCTGCTGGTGATGGTGCTGCTGCTGCTGGCGCTGCTCGTCATCGAGCCGATGGTGCGCTCGGTCGACCGGCGCATGGCGAGCGCACGCACGCTCGCCGGGCCGCTGAGGCGGCTGGCGCTGGTGCCCGAGTACACGTCGTCGCTCGTGCTCATCACCGACCGCCACGACCGCATCCGCTGGAGCAACCCGGCCTTCACGCAGGTCGTCGGCTGGCGCTACGACGAGGTACGGCATGGCCTGCCGGCCGAAGTGCTGCGCCACCCCGAAGCCGACGGCGAGGCCCTGAGGGCGCTGCGTGACGCCGTGGCGCATGCCCGCCCGCTGCGCCAGCAGAGCCTGCACCGGCGCAAGGACGGCGCCGACCTCTGGCTCGATCTCGAGATGAAGCCGCTGCGCGACCCCGCCGGCAAGGCGCGCGGCTACATCTACATGGCCACCGACATCACCGAGCGCGTCGCCGAGCAGGCGCGCACGCGGCTGCAGTGGCTGGCGCTGCCGGTGGGCGTGCTCGTGCACGGGCCCGACGGCGTCGTCACCGACAGCAACCGCGAGGCCGAGCGGCTGCTCGGCTGCAGCCGCGAAGACCTGATCGGCCGCCGCCTGCCCGACGCTGGCTGGCGCTTCGTGCGCGACGACCTCACGCTGTGCCCGCCGGGCGACCTGCCCGCCGAGCGCACGCTGCGCGACCGCATCCCGCTCATCGGCGAAGTGCTTGGCCTGCGCCAGGGCGACGGCGGGCTGCGCTGGTTGCTCGTCAACTCGCACCTGCAGATCGGCATGGGCGGCGCCATCACCGAGGTGCTGGTCAGTCTTTCCGACATCACCGGGCGCTTCGAGGCGACGAGAGCGCGGCCGGTGGCGGTGGCCTGAACTTCCCCCTCTCCCGCCGGGCGGGAGAGGGGGCGACGGCCATCGTCGACGCCTGCAGTTCATCGGCGCCAATCCGCGGTTCATCGCAACCCTGTCTTCCGGGCGGGATGGCCTCATACACTGCGCCCCGCCCGCCGGATGGATCCCGGCTTGGCGATAGACGGAGGAACCTGGTGATGAAGAAGAAGTGGTGGATCGGCGGGGTCGCGCTGCTGCTGGTGGGGGTCGGCGGTGCCTGGTATTCGGGAGCCTTCGATCGCTCGTTGCCCGCCGGCGCGACGATGGCCGGCATCGCCAACGCCAAAGCCACGGACGGCAAGGGCAAGGACGGCAAGAAGCCCGAGCCACCGCTGGAATTCGTCGCGCGCGAGATCGTGCAGCCGACGCTGGCCCGGCTGCCCACGGTGATCGAGTTCTCCGGCCCGCTGGTGGCGCCGCAGACGGCCGTGCTGCGCGCCAAGGCCGGCGGCACGCTGGTCGAGCTGCGCGTCAGCGAGGGCCACCGCGTGGCGGCCGGCCAGACCATCGGCCGCATCGACCTGGCCGAGCTGACGAGCCGCGTCGCCGAGCGCAACGCGATGCTCGAGTCGGCGCGCACCGCGCTCGCCCAGGCCGAGCGCACCCATGCCAGCAACGAGCGCCTTGCGCAGCAGAACTTCATCTCGTCGATCGCGCTGGACAACTCGCGCGCAGCACTCGAGACGGCGCGCGCCAACCTGAACGCCGCGCAGGCCTCCCTCGACACCCTGCGCGTGGCGCTGCGCGACACGCTCATCACGGCGCCGATCGCCGGCATCGTCGCGAGAAGGCACGTGCTGCCGGGCGAGAAGGTGAGCCCCGAGCAGCAGGTGCTGACCATCGTCAACCTCGTGACGCTGGAGCTGGCCGGCACGGTGGGCACGCACGAGGTGAGCCGGCTGAAGCCCGGCATGCCGGTGCAGGTGCAGGTGGAGGGCGTGAGCGAAGCCGAGCCCAGGACGATCGGGCGCATCGCGCGCATCGCGCCGGCCGCCGAGCCGGGCACGCGCTCGATCGGCGTGACGATCGAGCTGCCGAACCCGAAGGAGCTGCTGCGCGCCGGCCAGTACGCGATCGCGCGCACGACGCTCGCCGACGAGACCGAGCGCCTGACGCTGCCCGCCACCGCGGTGGGCAGCACCTCGGGCCAGGACCACGTGTGGGTGATCGAGAACGGCACGCTGGCGCGGCGCGCCGTGACGCTCGGCCGCCGCGGAACGCTCGAGGGGCGCGAAGGCCGTGTCGAGGTGCTGCAGGGCGTGTCGCCGGACAGCGTCGTGCTGGCCGCGCGCTTCGACAACCTGCGCGAGGGCGCGAAGGCGAACGTGGTCGCCAACAAGAGCGCGCCGGTGGCCTCGGCCGCGGCTTCGACGCCGGCGCTGCGCTGACCCGGCAAGAGGCGGAGCAACTGCCATGTGGATGACGCGCGTTTCCATCAACAACCCCGTCTTCGCGACCATGATCATGGTGGCGCTGACGGTGCTCGGCCTCTTCGCCTACGCCAAGCTCGGTGTCGAGCAGATGCCCGACGTCGCGCCGCCGGTGGCCTTCATCGACGTGCGCTACCCCGGCGCCAGCCCCGAGGCGGTGGAGCGCGAGATCACCAAGCTCGTCGAGGAGGCGGTGAACAGCATCGCCGGCGTGAAGCGCATCATGTCGCGCAGCTTCGAGGGCCGCAGCCAGAACAGCGTCGAGTTCAGCCTCAACGCCGACATGGCGCGCGCGATGCAGGACGTGCGCGACCGCATCGCCGCCGTGCAGGCCGCCTTCCCGCGCGACGCGAAGGCGCCGCTCATCAGCCGCTTCGACAACGAGAACAGCAGCCCCGTGGTCAACATGGCGCTGATCTCGCCCACACGCAGCGCGCGCGAGCTGTCGATGCTCGGCGAGTACACGGTGGGCAAGCGGCTGCAGCGCGTCGAGGGCGTGGCGCGCGTCGACATCAACGGCCTGCAGCAGCGCGAGGTGCGCATCGACCTCGACCCGGCCCGCCTGCGCGCCTACGGCGTGACGCCGGGGCAGATCGCCGCCGCGCTGCGCGAGGCCAACGCCGACGAGCCCGTCGGCCTGCTCACCAACCCCGTGCAGGACACGCTGCTGCGCGTCGAAGGCCGCGTGCGCGACCCGCGCCAGTTCCAGGGCGTGGTGGTGGCGCACCGCAACGGCCTGCCGCTGACGCTGGCCGACCTGGGCACGCTCGTCGAGCGCGAGCGCGAGCCCGACACGATGGCGCGCATCAACGGCCAGCGTGCCATCAACTTCAACATCTTCAAGCAGCAGGACGCCAACATCGTCGCCACCGGCGAGGCCGTCAAGGCGGCGATGGAGGAGATCCGCAAGTCGCTGCCGCCGGACGTGGAGCTGCGCCTCATCTACGCCAACAGCGACTTCGTCAAGGGCTCGCTGAATGGCCTGCAGACCACGCTCGTCGAGGGCGCGCTGCTCACCGTGGCCATCGTCTTCCTGTTCCTGCACAGCTGGCGCAGCACCGTCATCACCGGCCTCACGCTGCCGATCGCCGTCATCTCGAGCTTCATCGCCGTGCACGCCTTCGGCTTCACGCTGAACTTCATGACGATGATGGCGCTCAGCCTGTGCATCGGCCTGCTCATCGACGACGCCATCGTCGTGCGCGAGAACATCGTGCGCCACGTCGCGATGGGCAAGGACCACCACACGGCCGCGCGCGAGGGCACCGACGAGATCGGCCTGGCGGTGATGGCCACCACCTTCGCCATCTGCGCCGTCTTCGTGCCGGTGGCCTTCATGGGCGGCATCGTCGGCAAGTTCTTCTTCCCGTTCGGCATCACCGTCGTCGTGGCCGTGCTGGTGAGCCTGTTCGTCAGCTTCACGCTCGACCCGATGCTCTCGTCGGTCTGGCGCGACCCGCCCTCGGCGCACCTGAAGAAGATCTGGGGCATCGGCCACGCCATCCGCGCCACCGACCGCGGCATGGACGCGCTGCATGGCCTGTACGAGCGCCTCATCCGCTGGGCCTTCAGCACGCGCCGCTGGACGTTGCCGCTGCCGGCCTGGGGCCGTCCGTTCGACTCGGCAAACCGGCGCGACGCCTCGCAGCCGCGGCGCTGGCGGCGCGCGACGCTCACGCCGCGCGGCGCCGTGCTCGGCGCGGGGGTGCTGAGCTTCGTCGCCGCGCTGGCGCTGGCGCCGCTGGTGGGCACCGAATTCATCCCGCAGACCGACCAGGGCTTCACGCAGCTGTCGATCCGCATGTCCACCGGTTCCAGCCTCGAGCGCAGCGACGCCAAGGTGCGCCAGGTGGAGGAGATCGTCGCCGGCTTCCCCGAGGTGCGCAACGTCGCAACGAGCGTCGGCGGCACCGGCAACGGCCTTTCGGTGGGGCGCAACCAGGCCTCCATCAACATCGGCCTCGTCGACCGCAAGGACCGCAAGCGCACGCAGAAGCAGGTCGAAGACGCCATCCGCGAGAAGATCGCCGGCATCCCGGGCATCGAGATCTCGGTCGGCTTCGACCGGCCGATCTACGTCGCCATCCTGGGCAGCGATTCCGAGGGCCTGGCGCAGCTGGCGCGCGAGTTCGCCGAGAAGGTCAGGGCCATCCCCGGCATCACCGACGTCGAGCTGTCGGTGAAGCCGGGGCTGCCGACGTACGCGGTGCGCATCCGCCCGGGCGCCGTGCGCGAGATCGGGCTCACCGCGCCGCAGCTCGCCTCCAGCCTGCGCGCCTACGTCAACGGCGAGGTCGCCACCTACTGGACGACGCCGGGCGGCGACCAGGTCGAGGTGCTGCTGCGCCTGCCCGAGACGCAGCGCGAGCGGGTCGACCAGCTGCGCGGGCTGCCGGTGGCGTTTGCGCGTGACGGCACGCCGATCACGCTGGACAGCGTCGCCACCATCGAGCCCGTGGTCAACCCCGAGGTGATCCGGCGCCAGAACCTGCAGCGCCGCGAGGCCATCTTCGCCGGCGTCAAGGGCCGGCCCTCGGGCGACGTCGGCAACGACGTGCAGAAGCTGATCAAGGCCACCTCGCTGCCGCCCGGCTACAGCTTCGACCTCGGCGGCGCCACGCGCGAGCAGCAGGAGGCCTTCGCGGCCATGCTGGGCGCGATGGCGCTGGCGGTGATCTTCATCTACATCGTGCTGGCGAGCCAGTTCGGCAGCTTCCTGCAACCCGTGGCGATCATGGCCAGCCTGCCGCTGTCGCTCATCGGCGTGATGCTGGCGCTGCTGTTCTGGCGCAGCACGCTCAACGTCTTCTCGATGATCGGCCTCGTCATGCTGATGGGCCTGGTGACGAAGAACGCCATCCTGCTCGTCGACTTCGCCAACCACGGGCGCAAGGCCGGCGCCACCGTGGCCGACGCGCTGCTGCAGGCCGGGCTGATCCGCATGCGCCCGATCATCATGACCACGGCGGCGATGGTCTTCGGCATGCTGCCGCTGGCGCTGGCGCTCAACGACGGCGGCGAGATCCAGGCGCCGATGGGCCGCGCCATCATCGGCGGCGTCATCACCTCGACGCTGCTGACGCTGGTGGTGGTGCCGGTGCTGTACAGCTACCTGGTGCGCGAACGGCGCGCCGGCAAGGTGGCCGCCGAGCCGCGCGCGCCGCTCGGCCTCGGCGGGGCGGTGCTGCCGCCGGGGGCGCCGGCGAACCGGGACTGAAGTCCGGCAGGCCGAGCCCTGCGCGCTTCGGCCTGCGGCACTGCGGCCGCAGGCGGCGGCGCCACCTCTCTCTGCTTGGCCTGCGCCTCGGCCGATCCATGGCCCGCCGGCCGATGTGGCCGATGCGGCCGATGGCTCCTTCGGGCGATGCCTCTGCAAGGCGATCTCCGGAGCATGTCGACCTGTCGCCGGCAGCCCGCCGGCGCGCGCCGCCGAGGCCCCGCCCCCATGGAGATCGTCATGAAAACAATCGCCCAGGACACCCGTCCTGCTTTCGACGCCGGCCTTTCGCCGGCTTCGGCCCTCCCGCCCGTCGCGCCGCGCTTCGACCTCTACACCGGCATCCACAAGGCCATCCGTGTCGGCTGCGCGGAGACCCTCACCCGCCTGGGCGCCGTCGACGCCGACGACGACGACGAGGTGCAGACGATGACCGGCGCGCTCGTCGCCTTCCTCGCCCAGATGCGCTCGCACGTGATGCACGAGAACCGCTTCGTGCACCCGGCGATGGAGGCGCGCCGCCCCGGCAGCGCCTCGCAGGTGGCCGGCGAGCACGAGGAACACCTCGCCGCCATCGAGGCGCTCGAGCGCGAGGCCTTCGCGCTCGCCGCCACGCCGGCCGCCCTGCGCCGCGAGCCGGCGCTGCGCCTGTACCGCCACTTCGCGCTCTTCGTGGCCGAGAACCACCAGCACATGCACCACGAGGAGACGGTGCACAACGCCGTCCTGTGGAGCGCCTACAGCGACGCGGAACTGCTCGCCATCGAGCTCGCGATCATCGGCAGCCAGTCGCAGCAGTCGATGGCCGGCTGGCTGCACTGGTTCGCGCCGGCACTCGCCACGGCCGAACTGGCGCCGGTGCTGGCCGGCGCGCGCGGCGGCATGCCGGCCGACGTGTTCGAGACGCTGCTGTCGTCGATGGCGGCGCGCCAGAGCCCGGAGCGCCACGGCAAGGTGCGCGCCGCGGTCGAGGCGATCGCTGCTGCGCAAGCCGCTGCCTGACAGCTCGCGACCCCGCGCCCGACGCGGGCGGAACCCGGTTCGCGCATCCGGGTCCCAGCGCCGAACGTAGGGCGGGCAGGCAGGCCGTCCGCCTGCCCATCCGGCCTGTCTGGCCCGTCCGGCCCGTCCGGCCATCCGGCCATCCGGCCAGCCGGCCAGCCGGCCAGCCGGCCAGCCGGCCAGCCACCACCGCCTGCAGAACAGAGAGCGATCTGATGACCATGAAACCCTGGGTCCGCTGGACCCTCGTCACGTTGGCCGTGCTGGCCGTGGCCGCCGCCGCGGCCGTGGCCGCCGGCACCTGGCTGGCCGAGCGCAAGATGGCGCGCCGCGTCGAGGTCGCCGTGGCGGCGGTCGCGCTGCCCACCGAAGCCGCTGCGCTCGAGCGCGGGCGCTACCTCTTCACCACGCGCGGCTGCGCCGACTGCCACGCCGCCGACGGCGCCGGCCGCACGGTGATCGACAAGGACGGCATGAAGATCGCCGGCCCGCACATCGGCAACGGCAGCGGCAGCGTGACCGCGCGCTACGAGATCGCCGACTGGGTGCGTGCCGTCCGCCATGGCGTCGCACCCGGCGGCCGGCCGCTGTTCATCATGCCGAGCCAGGACTACAACCGCCTCACCGACGCCGACCTCGGTGCGCTCGTCGCGTACATCAAGCAGCTGCCGGCGGCGAGCGCGAGGCAGGCCGGCGGCGCGGCCGTGCTGCAGCTGCCGTTGCCGGTGCGCGTGCTCTACGGCTACGGCGCCATCCGCGACGCCGCGGCGATCATCGATCACCGGCTGCCGCCGGAGAAGCCGGTGCCCGAGGGCGCGACGGTCGAGCATGGCCGCTACGTGGCGCAGATGTGCATCGGCTGCCACGGCGCCGGCTACGGCGGCGGCAAGGTGCCCGGCGCGCCGCCCGACTGGCCCGCGGCCGCCAACCTCACGCCGGGCGAGGGCAGCGCGATGGTGCGCTACGCCGACGCGGCCGCCTTCGCGCGCATGATGCGCACCGGCCAGCGCCCGGACGGCAGCAAGGTGGCGGTGATGCCCTTCGAGGCCCTTGCGGCCATGAGCGACGTCGACCTCGAAGGCATGTACCGGTACCTGAAGTCGCTGCCGCCGCGGGCCGCGGGCTCGCGCTGAAAGCTGAGCGACCCGAGCAGCCTCGGCAAGGGCTCGTCCTGTTCCGAAACGCGACAACGAAGGGCGACGAGCACGCATCGGCGCGTCGTCGCCACCTGGGTAGATAGGCGAACAGGGACATATGGGGCAACTCCCCATGTGCGGCGCCACACTTCTGGCTCGACCATCCACCGTCGGGCACCCTTTCAACGGAGGACGAAGCATGGGCACTGCCATCACCCTCGAGGTCAACGGCAAGAGCGTCACGCGCGAGGTCGCGCCGCAGACGCTGCTGGTCGAGTTCATCCGCGAGCACCTGCGCCTCACCGGCACGCATGTGGGTTGCGACACCGCGCAATGCGGCGCCTGCACCGTGCACCTGGACGGCGTGGCCGTGAAGAGCTGCAACATGCTCGCCACGCAGGCGCGCGGGCGCAGCGTCACGACGATCGAGGGCCTGGCCGCCGCCGACGGCACGCTGCACCCGATGCAGGCGGCGTTCAAGGCCTGCCACGGGCTGCAGTGCGGCTTCTGCACCCCGGGCATGGTGATGAGCGCCGTCGATCTCGTGCAGAACCACGGCATCCGGGACGAGGCCCAGGTGCGCGAGGCGCTCGAGGGCAACATCTGCCGCTGCACGGGCTATCACAACATCGTCAAGGCGGTGATCCAGGGCGGCGCGGCGATGAAGGCCGCCTGAGCGGGTCCCGGCGCGCATCGCGCCCCCCGGCCCCTCGACACCGCATCCCGACCCGCCACCTGCTCCACGAGGACGCACCCACCATGAACGCACGCCAGGGATTTGTCGGCCAGGCCATCGAGCGCCGCGAAGACGCGCGCTTCCTCACCGGCCGCGGCCAGTACACCGACGACATCACGCTGCCGCAGCAGAGCTACGGCGTCTTCGTGCGCTCGACGCACGCGCATGCGCGCCTGAAGCGCGTCGACACGAAGGCTGCCGCCGCGGCGCCGGGCGTGCTCGGCATCTTCACCGGCGAGCACTTCAAAGCCGTCGGCGGGCTGCCCTGCGGCTGGCTCATCAACAGCCTCGACGGCACGCCGATGAAGGAGCCCCGGCACCCGGTGCTCGCCGACGGCAAGGTGCGCTACGTCGGCGACCGCGTCGCGCTCGTCGTCGCCGACACGCTCGAGCAGGCCCAGGCGGCCGCCGCGCTGGTGGAGGTGGACTACGACGAGCTGCCGGCGGTGGTGGACACGGCCAGGGCCTTCAAGGCCGGCGGCACCCCCGTGCACGACGAGGCGCCCGACAACCAGTGCTACCACTGGGGCATCGGCGACAAGGACGGCGTCGCCGCCGCGTTCAAGGGCGCCGCGCACGTCACGACGCTGACCTTTCGCAACAACCGCCTGATCCCCAACGCGATGGAGCCGCGCGCGGCCAACGCGAGCTACGACGTCAACGCCGACAGCTACACGCTGTACGTCTCCAACCAGAACCCGCACGTCGAGCGCTTGCTGATGTGCGCCTTCGTGCTCGGCGTCCCCGAGCACAAGATGCGTGTCGTCGCGCCCGACGTCGGCGGCGGCTTCGGCAGCAAGATCTATCTGTACGGCGAGGAGACGGCGCTCGTCTTCGCGAGCAAACACGTCAAGCGGCCGATCAAGTGGACGTGCGACCGCAGCGAGGCGTTCCTGTCCGACGCGCACGGCCGCGACCATGTCACGACGGCCGAGCTGGCCCTCGACAAGAACGGCCAGTTCCTCGCGCTGCGCGCCGACACGACGGCGAACATGGGCGCCTACCTCTCCACCTTCGCGAGCTGCATCCCGACCATCCTGCATGCCACGCTGCTGGCCGGCCAGTACAAGACGCCCAGGATCTGGTGCGAGGTGAAGGCGGTGTTCACCAACACCGCGCCGGTCGACGCCTACCGCGGCGCCGGCCGGCCCGAGGCCACCTACCTGCTCGAGCGCATCGTCGAGACGGCGGCCACCGAGCTGAAGATCGATCCGGCCGAGCTGCGCCGGCGCAACTTCATCACCACCTTCCCCTATGCCACGCCGGTGGGCCTGACCTACGACGTGGGCGACTACAACGCCACGCTCGGCCGCGCCGTCGAGCTCGCCGACGTCGGCGGCTTCGAGAAGCGCAAAGCCGCCAGCGCCGCCAAGGGCCTGGCGCGCGGCCTCGGCTACGCCTGCTACATCGAGGCCTGCGGCATCGCGCCCAGTTCGGTGGCCGGCGCGCTGGGCGCGCGCGCCGGTCTCTTCGAGGCCGGCGAGGTGCGCGTGCACCCGACCGGCAAGGTGACGGTCTTCACCGGCAGCCACAGCCATGGCCAGGGGCACGAGACCACCTTTGCGCAGGTGGTGGCTGACCGCCTCGGCATCCCGATGGAGGACGTGAGCATCGAACACGGCGACACCGGCAAGGTGCTGTTCGGCATGGGCACTTATGGCAGCCGCTCGCTCGCCGTGGGCGGCACGGCCATCGTGAAGGCACTCGACAAGGTCATCGCCAAGGGCCGCAAGATCGCCGCGCACCTGATGGAGGCCGCCGACAGCGACGTGGTCTTCGAGGGCGGCGTCTTCAAGGTCGCCGGCACCGACAAGTCGGTGCCGTTCGCGAGCGTCGCGCTCACCGCCTACGTGCCGCACAACTTCCCGCACGACAAGCTCGAGCCCGGGCTCAACGAGAACGCCTTCTACGACCCGAGCAACTTCACCTTTCCGGCCGGCAGCTACATCTGCGAGGTGGAGGTGGACCGCGCCACCGGCGCCGTGCGCGTCGACCGCTTCACCGCGGTGGACGACTTCGGCAATGTCGTCAACCCGATGATCGTCGAGGGCCAGGTGCACGGTGGCCTCGCGCAGGGCATCGGCCAGGCGCTGCTCGAGCACGGTGTGTACGATACTTCCAGCGGCCAGTTGCTCTCGGGCAGCTACATGGACTACGCGATGCCACGCGCCGACGATCTGCCGAGCTTCAAGGTCGAGACCGTGAAGGGCACGCCCTGCTCGCACAATCCGCTCGGCGTGAAGGGTTGCGGCGAGGCTGGCGCCATCGGCTCGCCGCCGGCGGTGATCAACGCCATCTGCCACGCGCTTGGCGTGCGCGACGTGCCGATGCCGGCGACGCCGCACACGGTGTGGATGGCGGCGCGCGGCGCCTGAGGCCGCGGGCCGATCAGGACACGATCCCGCCCCGCATCGAGACACCGCAACCGCATCGAACAAGATCCGAACCGGAAGGAGACGCCATGCAAGCCTTCGATTACAGCCAGCCCGCCACCCTCGCCGACGTGAAGAGCGCGCTCGCCGCCGGCGGCCAGGCGCTCGCCGGCGGGCAGAGCCTGCTCTCGGCGATGAAGCTCGGCCTCGCCGCGCCCGAGAAGCTGGTCGACCTCGCCAGCGTCGGCGCGCTGCGCGGCATCACGGTGGCCGGCGGCGCGGTCAAGATCGGCGCCATGACCACGCATGCCGAGGTGGCGGCGAGCGCCGACGTGCGCAAGGCCATCCCGGCGCTGGCCGAGCTCGCGGGCCACATCGGCGACCGCCAGGTGCGCAACCGCGGCACCCTCGGCGGCAGCCTCGCCAATGCCGACCCCGCGGCGTGTTATCCGGCCGCCGTGCTCGGCCTCGGCGCCACCGTGCACACCGACCGGCGCGACATCGCCGCCGACGACTTCTTCAAGGGCCTGTTCGAGACGGCGCTCGGTGAGGGCGAACTGATCACCGCCGTCAGCTTCCCGGTGCCGGAGAAGGCGGGCTGGCAGAAGTTCAAGCAGCCGGCGTCGCGCTTCTCGATCGTCGGCGTCTTCGTCAGCAAGGGGGCCAAGGGTGTGCGCGTCGCCGTCACCGGCGCCGGGCCCTGCGTCTTCCGCGTTGCCGACTTCGAGAAGCGGCTCGCCGCCAACTACACGGCCGCGGCGCTCGCCGGCGCCACGGTGAAGGCCGACGGCCTCAACAGCGACCTGCACGGCTCGGCCGAGTACCGCGCCGCGCTGATCCCGGTGCTGGCGGCGCGCGCGGTGGGCTGATGCCCAGCCTCTGCCCGCATGCGGGCAGAGGGAGTGCATCGACAATGCCCGCCGTGAACTCATCCAACGACACGCCGCAGGCACTGCCCTCCAGCATCGACGACACGCAAGCGCGCCTGGCCGCCCACGACTACGTGGCCGACCGGCGCCTGGCCACCGTCGTCTACCTCGCGCTCAAGCTCGAGCGCCCGCTCTTCCTCGAAGGCGAGCCGGGCACCGGCAAGACCGAGATCGCGCGCACGCTGGCGGCCATGCTCGGGCGGCCGCTCATCCGCCTGCAGTGCTACGAGGGCCTGGACCTCGCCGGGGCTGCCTACGAGTGGAACTACGCGCGGCAGATGCTGGAGATCCGCCTCGCCGGCCTCGGCGCTGAAACCAACGGGCAGAGCGATGGGCAGGGCGTCGGCAGCGCCGGACGAGACGCGCTGGCCGCGCGCCTGTTCGACGAGCGCTTCCTCATCAAGCGCGCGCTGCTCGAGGCCATCGACCCGGCGCGCGAGGTGCCGCCGGTGCTGCTCATCGACGAACTCGACCGTGCCGACGAGCCTTTCGAGGCCTTCCTGCTCGAGGTGCTCTCGGAGTGGCAGATCACCATTCCCGAGCTCGGCCCGGTGCGTGCCGTGCGCCCGCCGATCGTCGTGCTGACGAGCAACCGCACGCGCGAGATCCACGACGCGGTCAAGCGCCGCTGCCTCTATCACTGGGTGGGCTTTCCGGATGCGGCGCGCGAGGCCGAGATCCTGCGCCGGCGCGTGCCCGGCGCCGGCGAGCGCCTGGCCGGCGAGGTCGTCGCCTTCGTGCAGCGGCTGCGCACGCTCGACCTCTACAAGCTGCCCGGCGTGGCCGAGACGATCGAGTGGGCGCGCGCGCTGCGCGAGCTCGACGCCATCCAGCTCGACCCCGAGATCGTGCAGAGCACGCTCGGCCTGCTGCTGAAGTACCAGGACGACATCGCGCGCGTCAACGGCGACGAGGTGCAGCGGCTGCTCGAGCACGTGCGCCAGCAGGCCGCCGCGGTGTGAGTGCCGGTGTGGCTGCGGGTGCGGGCATGAATGGCAGCATGCTGGCCGGGCGGCCCGGCCATCTGGCCGCCAACGTGATGCACTTCGCCCGCGTGCTGCGCGCCGCCGGCATGCCGGTGGGCAGCGACCGCATCCAGCTCGCGTTGAAGGCCTTGCCGCTGGCCGGGCTCGAGAGCCGCACCGACTTCCATGCCGTGCTCGCCGCCTGCTTCGTCGAGCGGCACGCGCACCAGGACCTCTTCGACCAGGCCTTCGCGCTCTTCTGGCGCGACCCCGACCTCGCCGGCCGCATGCGCGCGCTGCTGCTGCCCAAAGTGCGCAGCCAGGCGCCGCCCCCGGTGCGCGAGAACCGGCGCCTGGGCGAGGCGCTGTTCCCGCCCGCGCCGCATGCGCCGCCGCCGCCACCGCCGCCGGAGGAGCTCGAGCTCGAGGCGACGCTCACCGCGAGCGCGCGCGAGCACCTGCGCCGCGCCGACTTCGAGACGATGAGCGCCGACGAGTACCGCAGCGCGCTGCGCGAGCTGGCGCAGCTGCGCTTCGTCTTCCCGCCGCTGCCGACGCGGCGGCAGCGGCCATCGCACCGCGGCCGTGTCGACATGCGCGCCACGCTGCGCGAGGCCGGCCGGCACGGCGGCGACTTCGCGCTTCCGCGCTGGCGCGCCGCGGTCGAGGTGGCGCCGCCGCTCGTGCTGCTGGCCGACATCTCGGGCTCGATGTCGCGCTACTCGCGCGTACTTCTGCACTTCGCGCACCTGCTTTCGGTGGCGCACCCGCGCGTTGAGAGCTTCGTCTTCGGCACGCGCCTGACGCGCCTGACGCCCTGGCTGCGCGGCAAGGACCCTGATTTCGCCGTGGCGCGCGCCATGGCCGGCGTGCACGACTGGGCCGGCGGCACGCGCATCGCCGCCTGCCTGCGCGAGTTCAACCAGCGCTGGGCGCGCCGCGTGCTCGGCAGCCGCGCCACCGTGCTGCTCGTGAGCGACGGCCTCGAGCACGGCGGCGACGCGCCCGAGCTCGCCTTCCAGATGGAACGCCTGGCCAAGAGCGCGCGGCGCGTGCTGTGGCTCAACCCGCTCTTGCGCTACGCCGGTTTCGAGCCGCGCGCCGCCGGCATGCGCGCGATGCTGCCGCACGTGAGCCAGTGCCTGCCCGTGCACAACCTGGAGGCGCTGACGCAACTGGTGCAGGCGCTGGCACGGCCGGGGTCCGCCGTGCAGGCTTCGCGTGATTCGCCGGCTTCGGCTGCTTCTGCGGCTTCAGCGGCTTCGCCTGCCTCACGTTCTGCACCTCCCTCGCCCACGCCACCGCGGCCGCTTGCGCCGTCGTGAAACACCTCTCGAGGCACCACTCGACCCCGCCATGGAACTGAACAGCACCCAGGTCCTGCCCGTCGACCAGGCCAAGGCCTGGGCCGCGCTCAACGACGTCGAGCTCCTGCGCTCGGCCATCCCCGGCTGCGAGACCATCACCGCCACCGGCGAGAACGAGTACGAGGTGCATGTCACCGCCGCCGTCGGCCCGGTGAAGGCGCGCTTCAAGGGCAAGCTGCGTCTGGCCGACATCGTGCCGCCGGTGTCGTACACGCTGCACTTCGAGGGGCAGGGCGGGGCGGCCGGCCACGGCAAAGGCCAGGCCGCCATCCGCCTCGAGGCGCAGGGCGCGGCCGGGACGCTGCTGCACTACACGGCGAAGGCCTCCGTCGGCGGCCGCCTGGCGCAAGTGGGCTCGCGCCTCGTCGACATGGCCGCGCAGAAGATGGCGGGCGAATTCTTCGCCGCCTTCAGCGCCAGGCTGGTCGAGCGCTACGGCGTGCCCGTGCCCGCCGCGGCGGCGGCCCGCCCGGGGGTGCTGGCGCGCCTGCTCGCCTGGCTGCGCGGGTTGTTCGGCGCCGGCACGGGCGAGGGCCCGGCGCGCTGACGAGGTCACGAACGCGGCGGTGCTCCCCCCGGGATCGGGTGGTCGCAAACGTCACGCAATGCCGCGCGGGCGCAGCGCGCGCGCTTGCCCGCCGGGGGCGGCGGGCGGGAACATGCGCCGCACCGGCCTCTTGCCGCGCCGGACTCCCGCTGGAGCCATGACGCCCTCCACCACGCCGAACACGCTGCTCACGCTGAACACGCCGACGCCGCGCGCAACAGCCACCTCGCGGCCCGCCGCGCGCGGCGTTGCGAGCCCGTTCGACTTCGTCTCCAGCGTCGATGCGAACCTGTGGAAGGACGTCGAGGCGCTGTTCTACTTCCACCCGAGGCAGCCCTTGCTGATCGACTCGATCAAGGCCTGCGTCGACGAGTTCGGCGCGCCCGAGATCCTGCAGGGCGGCGAGCGCATCCGCGTCGGCATCCCGAAGAACGGTGCCCAGTGCCTCTTCGCCTGCCACCGCGAGCGGCGGCCGGGCGTGCCGGTGGGCGTGGTGGTCTATCTGCGCACGAGCGCCGAGCTGCTGCAGATCCTGCACCTGGCCGTGCACCCGGCCTACGAGCAGACCGGGCACCATGCCGAGTTCGACCTGGCGCTGCAACTGGTGAACGAGGTGCGCACGCTGGCGCGCCGTATCGCCGGCGTGCGGCGCGTGCAGCTGCCTTACCGGCAGGCCGGGTTCCTGACGGTGCCGCGGCTGCGCGCCGCGACTTGACATTGGCGCTCGCCGGCATCGCACGATGAAGGTTCGAGACACGCCGACGTTCGGCGCGCCGGGTCTCTGCGGGCGGGCCGCCTGAGCCGCGACCTGCTGCGCGCCCACTCACCTCAAGCCACAGCCTCCGACTCGGCACCGAGCGCCTCGGCGAGCAGGTCCAACTCGAGGCGCAGCGCCGGCACCCGGCGCCGCGTCGGCGTTCCTACCCTGCCGAGAGCGTCCTCGCGACCCACGCCGCGGCGGCGTGCGGCGAGCGGAAGTCGTCCAGCGAACGTGCGGCGATGTCGGGATGACGGCCGCGCCACAGGCTGGCCAGCGTCGTGCCCGGTCCCACCTCGAGCACGCAGCGCACGCCCCTCTCGGCAGCGGCGTCCATGCAGGCATCCCAGAGGATCGGTCGCGCGAGCTGCCCCGCAAGGCAGCGCTTGAGTTCGCTCGGGGTGCGCGCCATGGCGGCCGTGAAGTTGCAGATCACCGGCGCCCTGGGCGGCGAGAAGCTCAGCGCCTCGAGGCGCTCCGCCAGCGCTTGCGCGGCGGGCTCCATCCATGGCGTGTGCGAAGCCACCTGGACGGCGAGGCGCGTGCTGCGCACGCCGCCGGCCGCGAGCTCGGCGCCGGCGGCATCGAGCGCGGATGCCGGGCCACCGACGATGGCGCTGTCCGGCCCCAGGCGGATCGCCAGCGCCAGGCCGTGGCGCTCACACACGCTCGCCAGTCTCGGCGGTGGCACCGCCCGCACGGCCAGCAGCCCCGTGGCCAGCCCGGCCGTGGCCCGCTCCATCGCCTCGGCGCGGTCACACGACAGCGCCAGCGCCGTGGCCGCGTCCAGCACGCCGGCGGCACAGAACGCCGCCAGTTCCCCCACGCTGTACCCGACCACCGCCGCCGGCGACGGCAGCGCTGCCGCCAGACACTGCCACGCCGCGATGGACAGGCCGGTGATCAAGGGCTGGGCGTGGCGATTGAGCGCGGCGCGCTGCGCGTCGTCCAGCGTCGGGCGCCAGGGACCGACCAGCGCCGACAGCCGCTCGAGCATCTCCGCGGCTTCGCCGCGGCTCTCGAGCCAGGGCAGCGCGGCGGGATGCAGCGTGCCCTGGCCCGGGAACATGAGCGCGAGCATCGCCTCGCCGAGGGTTCTGCCGAGGTTCAGCGAGGTTCAGCCGGGGCCAGCCTCGGCCCAGCCCAGGCTCCGGCAGACGTCGCCGCGCACACGCGCTGCAGCCAGCAGGCCGCGGCCAGCACATCGGCCGAGCCGCCGGGCGACAGGCGCCGCCGGACGAACGCCCGGTGCAGCGAGCGCGCATGGGCCAGCGCATCCGGTCGCGCCGAGCCACCGGCGGCCAGATACGCGGCCGCGGCACGCTGCACGTCGTGCAGCGCCTCGATGCCACCGCGGTGGACGAGGTTCGTGTCGTCGAGCACCGCCATCGTCGCGAACAGCGTGTCCAGCCGCGCCGCAGGCTCGGGCATGCCGCGCGCCAGCGCATCGCGCAGGGTCGGCCACGCGGTCTCGAACAGCGCCGGAAAGCCGAGCGCCGCTTCGACCCCCGCGCTGCGCAGGCCGTGGCGCCGTGCGGCACACGCGCCGTTCGAGGGCCGCGGCCGATGCGCGCGCTGCGCCAGGGCCTCGCCCCAGGTGACGAGCAGCGTGCGGCGGATGCTCGTCGCGTCGAGCGTGCGCCCCTCGGCGAGCAGGCGGCCCGCGCAGGCGCACAGCAGGCCGAGCGTGAAGATCGCGCCGCGATGGGTGTTGATGCCACCGGTGGCCTGCAGCATGCGCGCCTCGGCCAGGATGCCCTCGTGCTCCAGCCACTCGAACGGCATGTCCTGCGCGCCGAGCACGGCGAACCCGGGGAACGCACGGCGCAGCGCGAACAGGCTGCGCATGAAGGTGCGCGCGTCCATGTCGCGGTGACTGCCGCTGTCGGCGAACGACACGAGGCCGGGCTTGGGTGCGAGCGCCAGCTCGTCGTACAGCGCCACCACGGCCGCGCGGCCCACGCCGGCCGTGGCTGCGGGCAGCACCACCCGCGGCCGCAAGGCGACGGCGGCCGCGGCGTTCATGCCGCGACCGCCGCGCCGGTGCGCAATGTCATCGGCCCGCGCGAGCCGCATGCGGCCGCCGCCGCGCCGAAGTGCGGGCTCGACTCGATCGCAACGCTGTAAAGCCGCTTGACCAGCAGGCTGCGCGCGCGGCCGTTGTGCCACGCCGCCCACTCACGCCACGCCACCGCGCTGCCGTCGGGGAACACGAGCTCGCCATCCAGGCGCGGTCGGGCGATCACGTCGGCGGCGAGGCCCTGCGCAGCCGCGTCGGCCGCGGCCGTGTCGTCGACGGCGACCCACAGATCGATGTCCGACGCCGCGTGCACGTAGCGCTCGCCGGTCAACAGCTGCCAGCCGTGGCTGCCGTACACGCGTGCCTGCACGTGCTGCGCGTCCAGGCGCGCCAGCAGCGCCGAGAACGCGGCGCGGGCGTGGTCGGGCAGCTGGCGCAGCAGCTTGGACGCGTGGTCGCAGGCATGATCCGACGCGCCGCCGGACACCGCCGGAAACTCGTCGAAGCACGCGATCGCCGCGTGCGCGGCGTGCAAGGCGATGCGGCGGCGACCCCATGCCAGCGGCGCCGCGAGGCCCAGGGCCACGCGGCCGGCTCTTCGGCTCGCCTCGTCCTGCCGCGTCACCACCAGCGGCAGGCGGCGCTCGGCCCAGTGCCGAAGGCAACCGCGCGCCTGCGCATCCCATGGCTGCCCCAGGATCTCGTGCCACGCCGCGCTGGAGAGCCGGGCGATCTGGTGGCGGCGCAGCGGCGTCATGCGAAGCTCACGACAAGACGCATGGCGCCACGCTCGGTCGCTTCGCGGCGCAATGGCGTCATGTTGATCTCACACCGCGTCGAGCACGCGCTGGATCGTCACCGCGGCATGGCGGCGGCCGCCACGCTCGGCACCGTCCTGCGCACGCGTGTCGTCGGTGCCTGTTGCCTCGCCTGCGCCGGGGGCGTCGAGTTCACCGGGTGCGCCGAGCGCTTCGCGCAGCGCCGCAGCCAGGTCGCCCCGCCACAGCGAGCGCACGCCGCCCATCGCGACGTAGTTCTCCACGCCCGGCGCGAACACCGGGTTGGCCAGCGACAGCTCGGCCAGCAGGGCCTCGGGCAGCTTGGTCACGCGGGCCATTGCCGGCAGGCGCATGACGCGGATCTCGGCCTCGGGCAAGGCGTGGCAGGCGTCGGCCATCAGGCCCGAGGTGATGAAACCGCCGGACAGTGCCTGGTCGTAGACGAGCCCGAGCACGCAGTGGCCGCGCCGGCGTGCGAGATCGATGCAGCAGCCCAGGTGCGCCATCGCGCGGTTGATTCCCAGCAGCTCGTCGTGGCGGCGCAGCTGCTGGCCCTGGGTGTCGATCAAGAGCAGGATCGGCCGGCGCGGGTGGCGCGCGATCGTGTCGAGGATCGCCCGCGCCTGCACCAACGCGAGCGCGTAGCCGATCGGTGCGTGGTTCGTCGTGCCGACGATGGCGATCGGGTGGCCGTCCAGGAACGCGTTGCCGCAGAGGAAGTCGGCACCGGCGCCTTCCGCGCCACACGTGCCATCCGCCCCATACGCGACGATGTCGTGCCGCGTTCCGAACAGCGCCTCGACCAGGTCGGTCCACTTCATGATGCCGTCTCCGCCGGGCCGCGGCGCAACGCACGCACCTGCGCCACGCCCATGTCCGGCACGGCGCCGCTGTCCACGATGCCGATGCGCTGCCACAGCTCGACCGCGTCGCCCGCACCCTGCGCCGCGCGCGCACGCGCCGCCAGCAGCGCGTGCTCGTCCTCCAGCGCCTGCAAGCCGAGCGGCCGGTGCGCAGCGAGCGCGCGCAGCGCGGCTTCGCGGAACTCGGCCACGTCGTCGTCGACGAGCTGGTCGCAGTCGCCCATCAGCCAGCGGTGCTTGCCGCCGGTGGTGCGCCACACCAGCGCGCGGTCGCGGGCGTCGAACTCCTCGGCGCCGTGCGAGGCCTCGATCACCTCCGGCCCCGACATCGCGAGCCGGCCGCTGTCGCTCATCACGACGTGATCGGCGCAGCGCGCGACGATGCCCATGCCCCCGAAGCAGCCGTTGGCGCCGCCGATGAGCACGACCACCGGGACGCCGCTGGCGCGCAGGTCGAGCAGCGCCCGCATCACCTCCGACACCGCGATCAGGCCGGCGTTGGCCTCGTGCAGCCGCACGCCGCCCGACTCGGCCAGCAGCAGCACGGCCACGGGGCGGTCGCGCAGCGCACGCCGCAGCAGGCCGACCAGCTTGGCGCCGTGGATCTCGCCCACGCCGCCGCCCATGAACGCGCCCTCCTGCGCGGCGACGAACACGTGGTGCCCGGCCAGCCGGGCGCGGCCGATGGCCACGCCGTCGTCGAAAGCGGTGGGCACACCCAGCTGCGCCAGGTGCGGGCTGGTGACGCGCGCCTGCGGCGGCAGCCATTCGTGGAAGCTGCCCGCGTCGAAGAGCCGCGCGATCCGTTCGCGCGCGCTGCATTCGGCATAGCTGGCCCGGCTGGGCGGCGTGCTCGTCATGGCCGCGCTCCTGGCGATGCCGGCAGTGCCGCCGCCGCCTGCGCCAGGCGCAGGCCCACCACCGCCGGCGTGGCGCCCATGTCGTTGATCGAGACCGACAGGCCCGCGAAGTCGTGCCGGCGGTGGAAGTCGCGCAGCACCGCTTCCCAGATGGGGCCGAAGCCGCGCGCCGAGGTCTGCACGCGGAAGCGGCACGCCGCATGTGCGGCCGGCTCGAGCAGCACCTCGAGGTTGCCCGAGCCGACGACGCCGGCCAGGATCGGCGCGAACGTGCCGGCCGCCTTCGAGCCCGCGAACTCGAAGTCCAGGGTTTCCAGCCCGGGTGGCGCTGTGCTCATCGTCGTGCTCATCACCAGTTGCGAAAGCGCGCCGGCGGCGCATAGAGGCCGCCCGAGGCCTGCACGAGCTCGCGCATCGAGCGCGCGGCCAGCAGGTTGCGCGTGGCCAGGCGCGGATCGACGCCGATGTCTTCGGGGCGCCGGATGACGCCGCGGTCGCGCAGGTTCTCGACCATGCGGTGGTCGCGCGCCAGGCCCACCGCGGTGTAGCCGGCGACGCCGCGCACCGCCTGCTCGCGCTCTTCGTCGTTGCGCACGAGCAGCAGGTTGGCGATGCCTTCCTCGGTGAGGATGTGTGTGACGTCGTCGCCGTAGATCATGATCGGCGGCAGCGCCATGCCGGCCTGCTCGGCGAGCGGCCAGGCGTCCAGGCGCTCGACGAACGCGCTCTGCATGTGCTCGCGAAAGGTCTCGACCACCTGCACCACGAGCTTGTGGCCACGCGGCGTCGCGGCTGCGCCGCGCAAGCCCTCTCGCCGCTCGCGGCCGGCCTTGAGCCAGGTGTCGCTCGCATGCCGGCGGCCGCGCGCATCGGCGCCCATGTTGGGCGCGCCGCCGAAGCCGGCAATGCGCCCGAGCGTGGCGGTCGAGCTGTTGCCGGCGAGGTCGATCTGCAGCGTCGAGCCGATGAAGAGGTCGCACGCATAGTGGCCGGCGGCCTGGCAGAACGCGCGGTTGCTGCGCATGCTGCCGTCGCGGCCGGTGAAGAACACGTCGGGCCGCGCGCGCACGTAGGCCTCCATCCCGACCTCGGAGCCGAACGA
Source organism: Burkholderiales bacterium (assembly GCA_016223165.1). Classification (GTDB taxonomy): domain Bacteria; phylum Pseudomonadota; class Gammaproteobacteria; order Burkholderiales; family Burkholderiaceae_C; genus Rubrivivax. The sequence goes on along the minus strand of JACRPO010000003.1, from coordinate 117,112 downwards.
GTGCACCGACTCGACCCAGCCGGCCTCGATCGCCGGGATCAGCGCCGGGTGCGGGTTCAGCGCCCAGTGGCGACAGATCCTGCCCTTCAGCCCCAGCGACTCGCCGTAGGTCGGCAGCAGCAGCTCGATCGCCGCCGTGTCGAAGCCGATGCCGTGGTTCAGCCGCTGCACGCCGTATTCGGCGTAGAGGCCCTTGATGGCCATCATCGCCATCAGCACCTGGATCTCGGAGATCTGCGCCGGGTCGCGCGTGAACAGGGGTTCGACGAAATGCGGCTTCGGGCTCTGCACGACGAAGTCGACCCAACCGGCCGGGATGTCCACGCGCGGCAGCACGTCGACGATCTCGTTGGCCTGCGCCACCACGATGCCGCTGCGGAACGCCGTGGCCTCGACGATCGCCGGCGTGTCCTCGGTGTTGCCGCCGGTGTAGAGGTTGCCCTGGCGGTCGGCCGCTTGTGCGCAGACGAGCGCGACGTTGGGTGTCAGGTCGACGAAGTAGCGCGCGAAGAGCTCCAGGTAGGTGTGGATCGCGCCGATGGCGATGCGGCCGCCGGCGGCCAGCCGCGCCAGCCGCGCCCCCTGCGGTCCCGAGAAGCTGAAGTCGAGCTTCGAGGCGATGCCGTTCTCGAACACGTCCAGGTGCTCGGGCAGCGCCAGCACCGACTGCACCATGTGCAGGCCGTGCACCTCGGCCGGGTCGAGCGCGGCCAGCGCGCGGGCCAGGAAGTCGGCCTGCTTCTGGTTGTTGCCTTCGAGGCAGACGCGGTCGCCCGGCTCGATGACCGAGGCGAGCAGTTCGCCGATCGCCTCGGCCGCCACGCAGCGGCCCTGCAGCTTCGGGCCCAGGCTGCCGAGGCGCTCGGCAGCGCGCGCCAGGCGCCGTTCGCGGTTGGCGGCGCGCGTGTTCCAGGTCCGGGGGTCCACGTCGGCGTCTCTCGGGTGTCTCTCGGGCGTCTGTCGGGTCTCTCTCCGGCGTGCGCTTCAGTCGAGCTTGATGTGGGCCGCCCTGACCACCTCGCCCCAGCGTCTGGTTTCAGCGCCGACGAACTTGCCGAAGTCGTCGCCCCACAGGTTCGGCGTCTCGGCGCCGAGCCCGGTCCAGAGGGCCTTCAGCTCTTCGCTGGCGAGCGCCTTCTTCATCTCGGCGGCCATCGCCGCGACGATCTCCTTGGGCGTGTTCTTCGGCGCCCACAGGCCGTACCAGGTCGAGACCAGGTAGTTCGGCGCGCCGCCGTCCTTGGCCAGCGGCACCTGGCCGAAGCCCGGCGCGGGCTTGTCGGCCGCCACCGCGAGCGCCTTGATGCGGCCGGACTTGATGTGCGTGGCCGAGGAGCCCAGGCCGTCGAACATCAGGTCCACCTGCCCGGCCGCCAGGTCCTGCAGCGCCGGCCCCGCGCCGCGGTACGGGATGTGCGTGATGAAGGTCTTGGTCTGCAGCTTGAACAGCTCGCCGGCCAGGTGGTGCGAGGTGCCGTTGCCGGCCGAGCCGAAGTTCACCTTGCCTGGGTTCTTGCGCAGGTGCTCGAGCAACTCGGGCAGCGTGTTGGCCGCCACGCGCTGCGGGTTGACGACGATGACCTGCGGCACGCTGGCGATCAGCCCCACCGGCACGAAGTCGGCCTGCAGGTTGTAGTCGAGCTTGGGATAGACCGCCGGCGCGATTGCGTGGTGCACCGCGCCCATGAAGAACGTGTAGCCGTCCGGCGCCGCGCGCGAGGCGAGCCCGGCGCCCAGCGTGCCGCCCGCACCGCCCTTGTTGTCGATGATGAACTGCTTGCCGGTGTTCTTCGTCAGCGTGGCGAACAGCGGGCGCGCGAAGGCGTCGGTGCCGCCGCCGGCCGGGAACGGCACGACGATCGTCACCGGCTTGGCCAGCCAGGCCTGGGCCCAGCCGGGCGTGGGCAAGGCGGCAGTCAACGCCGCGGTCAACGCGGGGGTCAGCGCGGCCAGGGCCGCGAGCACGCGACGGCGGGGGGCGACGGGCAAGGGCATCGGTTGTCTCCTGGGGGTTTGCCGGCCGGCGGCTACGATCGCTTCAATCGCTTCGGCGGCCGTGCGTGCATCGTCGGCCGTGCCGGCCCGGCGCGCCATTCGCCTTGCGTTGAGGCGGCCTTCGGTCCGGGTTGAGGGGACTGAGGGGACTGCCCGCGTGATCAACCTGAACCGCTTCGACCTCGTGACCCTGCGCCTGTATGTCGCGGTGGTCGATGCCGGCAGCCTCACGGCGGGGGCCGACCGCTTCGGCATCTCGCTCGCCGCGGCGAGCAAGCGCATCGGCGAGCTCGAGCAGCACTGCGGCGCCGCGCTGCTGCAGCGCGGACAGCGCGGTGTGACCACCACGCCGCACGGCCAGGCCCTGCACCGGCATGCGATCGAGGTCATCGCGCGGCTCGAGCAGCTCGCGCTGGCGGTCGACGACTTCCGCTCGGGTGCGGGCGGACACCTGCGCCTGTGGGCCAATCCTTCAGCGTTCGGCGGCTTCCTGCCGCGCGTGCTCGCGCACTACGCGGCGCTGCACCCGAACGTGCGCATCGACCTCGAGGAGGCGCTGAGCGAAGACGCGATCCGCGCCGTGCACAAGGGCACCGCCGAGCTGGCGATCATCGGTGACAACGTGCCGTGCGAGGGCCTGGAGACCTTCGTCTGCGACGTCGACCAGCTGGTGCTCCTCGTGCCCGCCGGCCATCCGCTCGCCGGCGAGGCGGAGCTGCCGATCGCGCGCGCACTCGACCACGACCTCGTGACCCTGCCGCGCAGTGCGTCGCTGACGCGCAAGATCATGGCCGCCGCCGAAGCCGTCGGCCGCACGCCGCGCATCCGCGTGCAGGTGCGCAGCTTCGACGCCATGTGCCGCATGGTGGCCTGCGGGCTGGGCCTGGCCGTGCTGCCGCGCGCGAGTGCGCCGCTCTATGCCCGGGCGCTGGAGCTGGCCGTGCTGACCTTGCAGGGGCTCGAGGTGGAACGCCGCCTGCTGGTCGCGATGCGGCGGCGGGGCGACCTCTCCGCCGAGGCAGCCGGGCTCGTGCGGTTGCTCGAGGGCACGGGCGCGATCGGCAGGGCGTGACGATGGCCGCAAGGGCGAGTTTCGTTCGACATGGTCGGGCACCCGTTCAGAGCTGTTCAGGCGCCCGCTCGCGGCCGCATGCGATGTGTCGGGTGCGTCGAGGCGGGCCTCGATGAAGTCGGGCTTCTCGGTTCAGTCGACGATGAACAGTCTGGCGCCCGTCACGGTGGACGATCGGTGCGGTTCGGCGTTGTCGGCAACCTGGTAGGAGGCGCCGGGGGCCAGAGTGAACCGCCGGCCGTCCGCCAGCTCGGTCTCAAGCTCGCCCTCGAGGCAGAGCAGGACGTGGCCCTTGACGCACCAATGGTCGGCGACGTAGCCCGGCGAGTACTCGACCATCCTCACCCGGATGTCGCCGAACTGGCGGGTGCGCCAGTACGCCATGCCTTGGTCTCCCTTGTGCTCGGAAACAGGCACGGATGACCAGTCGGTGGTGCCGAAGGGCAAGTCGTTGATCTGCATGTGCGGTCCGATCGATCGGGGTGAGAGTGGCTACGCGGCGCTTCGCTTCGTCGTCGCGACGAATCCCGCGGCGACCAGGAAGACCACGCCGGTTGCCCGGTTGAAGAGCGTCGCCCGACGAGGTTGTTGAAGCCGGCCTGCCGCTACGCCACCGCCACCGGTATCTTGCCGATCCTCGCCTGCCACTCGCGCGGCGCGGTGTCGTGCACGCTCGTGCCGTCGGCGCTCACGGCCACGGTCACCGGCATGTCCTTGACGTCGAACTCGTAGATCGCCTCCATGCCGAGGTCGGCGAAGCCCAGCACCTTGGCGCCCTTGATGGCCTTGGCCACGAGGTAGGCGGCGCCGCCCACGGCCATGAGGTAGGCGCTCTTGTGCCTGCGGATGGCCTCGATGGCGACGGAGCCGCGCTCGGCCTTGCCGATCATCGCGATGAGGCCGGTCTGCGCCAGCATCATCTCGGTGAACTTGTCCATGCGCGTGGCCGTGGTCGGGCCGGCCGGGCCGACGACCTCGTCGCGCACCGGGTCGACCGGGCCGACGTAGTAGATGACGCGGTTCCTGAAGTCCACGGGCAGCTTCTCGCCCTTCGCGAGCATGTCCTGGATGCGCTTGTGCGCGGCGTCGCGGCCGGTGAGCATCTTGCCGTTGAGCAGCAGCGTGTCGCCCGGCTTCCAGCTCGCCACCTCGGCCGGCGTGAGCGCATTCAGGTCGACGCGCTTGCTCTTCTTCGCGTCGGGCGCCCAGTTCACCTTGGGCCACAGGTCCAGGCTCGGCGGCTCCATGTAGGCCGGGCCCGAGCCGTCGAGCACCACGTGCGCGTGGCGCGTGGCGGCGCAGTTGGGGATCATCGCCACCGGCTTGCTCGCCGCGTGCGTGGGCCAGGTGGCGATCTTCACGTCGAGCACGGTGGTGAGGCCGCCCAGCCCCTGCGCGCCGATGCCGAGCGCGTTGACCTTCTCGTACAGCTCGATGCGCAGCTCCTCGAGCTTGTCGCGCGGCCCGCGGGCGAGCAGGTCGAACATGTCGATCGGCTCCATCAGCACTTCCTTGGCCAGCAGCATCGCCTTCTCGGCCGTGCCGCCCACGCCGATGCCGAGCATGCCCGGCGGGCACCAGCCGGCGCCCATCGTCGGCACCGTCTTCATCACCCAGTCGACGAGGCTGTCGCTCGGGTTCATCATGACGAATTTGCTCTTGTTCTCGCTGCCGCCACCCTTGGCGGCGACGGTCACGTCGACGGTGTGGCCGGGCACCACGCTCATGTGCACGACGGCCGGCGTGTTGTCCTGGGTGTTCCTGCGCTCGAACAGCGGGTCGGCCAGCACCGAGCCGCGCAGCTTGTTCTCCGGGTGAAGGTAGGCTTGGCGCACGCCTTCGTTGACGGCGTCTTCGATCGAACCGGTGAAGCCGGCGAAGCGCACGTCCATGCCGATCTTCAGGAAGACGTTGACGATGCCGGTGTCCTGGCAGATCGGTCGGTGGCCCTCGGCGCACATGCGGCTGTTGGTGAGGATCTGCGCGATCGCGTCCTTGGCCGCCGGGCCCTGTTCGCTTTCGTAGGCGCGCGCCAGGTGCGAGATGTAGTCTGCCGGGTGGTAGTAGCTGATGTACTGCAGCGCGGCGGCGACGCTCTCGACGAGGTCGGCCCGGGTGACGGTGGTGGTGCTCATGGGGTGATCGAGCCGGCTGGGGCGGTTGGGGGCGGATGGGGCGGACGGCGCGGCCGTGCCCGCCTCAATGGGCGGCCTTGGGCACCGGCGCCATCAGGCGGTCGGTGAGCGCGATGGCCAGCGCCGAGAGCAGGAAGGTGATGTGGATCACCGTCTGCCACAGCAGCACCTTGTCGGTGTAGTTGGCGGCGTTGATGAAGGTCTTCAGCAGGTGGATCGAGCTGATGCCGATGATGGCGGTGGCCAGCTTCACCTTCAGCACCGAGGCGTTGACGTGGGAGAGCCACTCCGGCTGGTCGGGGTGGCCCTCGAGGTCCAGGCGCGAGACGAAGGTCTCGTAGCCGCCGACGATGACCATGATGAGCAGATTGCTGATCATCACCACGTCGATGAGGGCGAGCACGACGAGCATGATCACCGTCTCGTTGAGCGAGCCGACCGGCGCGTCGCTCTTGTAGCCGATGCTGACGACGAGCTTGGCCAGCGCCCCCGGGTTGCCGAAGGCCGCCTCCACCAGGTGCACGAGCTCGACCCAGAAGTGGAAGACGTACACGCATTGCGCGACGATCAGGCCGAGGTACAGCGGCAGCTGCAGCCAGCGGCTGGCAAAGATGAACCGAGGCAGGGCGCGCAGGCGGGTCTTTTCGGCCGGGAAGGGGTCGGTGGACATTCGTTCGAGGTGTTGTCGGGGCGGCCCCGGTTTGCAGGAAATTCTAGTGGTGCCACCATGACGGCCTGGCAATACCCCGGAGGGCGCCCCCGGGGCGATCCGTAAGGGGTCTGTCAGAGCTTGGCACCAAGCTTGCGCAAATTGCAGCTGTCCGGCGTTTTCAGTGCACCGGCGTGCAGCAAGCCAACCCACGCACCCAGGAGACACGAGGCATGAGCACAGAACACGCGACCGAACTCAAGACCCACCAGCCGCCGGCCTCGCTGGTTGCCGGGGCGCGGGTGTCGGGCATGGCCGCCTACCAGGCGCTGGTCGACGAGGCCGAGCGCGACTACGAGGGTTACTGGGGGCGCCTGGCCAAGGAGTTCGTGACCTGGAAGAAGCCCTTCACCAAGGTGCTCGACTCCAGCAACGCGCCGTTCTTCAAGTGGTTCGAGGACGGCACGCTCAACGCCTCGGTCAACTGCCTGGACCGCAACGTCGAGCGTGGGCTCGGCGACAAGGTCGCCATCATCTTCGAGGCCGACGACGGCGCCGTCAGCAAGGTCACCTACCGCGAGCTGTTGGCCAAGGTGAACCAGTTCGCCAACGCGCTGCGCGCACGCGGCGTCAGATCAGGCGACCGCGTCGTCATCTACATGTCGATGAGCGTCGAGGGCGTGGCCGCGATGCAGGCCTGCGCGCGCATCGGCGCCACGCATTCGGTGGTCTTCGGCGGTTTCAGCGCGCAGAGCCTGCGCGACCGCATCGAGGACGCCGGCGCCGTGATGGTCATCACCGCCGACGAGCAGGCGCGCGGCGGCAAGCACCTGCCGCTCAAGAGCATCGTCGACGAGGCGATCTCGCTCGGCGGCTGCGACAGCATCGCCAACGTCATCGTCTACAAGCGCACCGGCGGCAAGATCGCCTGGAACCCGGCGCGCGACCGCTGGCTGCACGAAGAGCTGGCCGGCAAGCCCACCACCTGCGAGCCCGAGTATGTGGGCGCCGAGCACCCGCTGTTCCTGCTCTACACGAGCGGCAGCACGGGCAAGCCCAAGGGCGTGCAGCACAGCACCGGCGGCTACCTGCTGCATGCGGCGCTGACGACCGCCTGGACCTTCGACCTCAAGGACAACGACGTCTTCTGGTGCACGGCCGACATCGGCTGGGTTACCGGCCACAGCTACATCACCTACGGCCCGCTCGCGCTCGGCGGCACCGAGGTCGTCTTCGAGGGCATCCCGACCTACCCGGACGCGGCACGCTTCTGGAAGACGATCGAGAAGCACAAGGTCACCATCTTCTACACCGCGCCCACCGCCATCCGCTCGCTCATCAAGGCGGCCGAAGGCAACGAGGCCGTGCACCCGAAGAAGAGCGACCTCTCGAGCCTGCGCATCCTCGGCACGGTGGGCGAGCCCATCAACCCGGCCGCCTGGGAGTGGTACTACAAGCACGTGGGCGGCGGCCGCTGCCCGATCGTCGACACCTTCTGGCAGACCGAGACCGGCGGCCACGTCATCACGCCGCTGCCGGGCGCCACGCCGATGGTGCCGGGCTCGTGCACGCTGCCCTTCCCGGGCATCACCGCGGCCGTCGTCGACGAGACCGGCGCCGACGTGTCCAACGGCTCGGGCGGCATCCTCGTCATCAAGAAGCCCTGGCCGAGCATGATCCGCACGATCTGGGGCGACCCCGAGCGCTTCAAGAAGAGCTACTACCCGCCGGAGCTGAAGGGCTACTACCTCGCGGGCGACGGCTCCATCCGCGACAAGACCACGGGCTACTTCACCATCACCGGCCGCATCGACGACGTGCTCAACGTCTCCGGGCACCGCATGGGCACGATGGAGATCGAGTCGGCGCTCGTCAGCCACACCGAGCTCGTGGCCGAGGCCGCGGTGGTGGGTCGCCCGGACGAGACCACCGGCGAGGCCATCTGCGCCTTCGTCGTGCTCAAGCGCCCGCGCCCCACCGGCGACGAGGCCAAGAAGATCGCCGCCGAGCTGCGCAACTGGGTGGCCAAGGAGATCGGCCCGATCGCCAAGCCGAAGGACATCCGCTTCGGCGACAACCTGCCCAAGACACGCAGCGGCAAGATCATGCGCCGGCTGCTGCGCAGCATCGCCAAGGGCGAGGCGATCACGCAGGACACCTCGACGCTCGAGAACCCGGCCATCCTGGAGCAGTTGGCGCAGTCGCTCTGACGGGGCGCGCTCGGGCGGCGACGCTCGAGCGGCCTTCTTGGCGGGGCTTGCGGGCCCCGCCGGCGCTTCAGGCCGGCGCCGGCGTCGGCGCGAGTGCCCCCCAGACGAGCTGCTCGATGACGCGCTGCGCCGCCTTGAACTCGGCGTCGCCGAGCGCCGGGCGGCCCAGCAGCAGCGCGAACTGCGACGCGTGGTCGGCGTAGGCCTGCGTCATGGCCCAGATCATGAAGATCAGGTGCCGGAAGTCGATTCGCCGCACCTGGCCCGCGCGCGCCCAGCGCCGGAACGCATCGATATCGGCCTGCAGCACCGGCAGCACCCGTTTGGTGATCGCTTCCCCGTAGTGGGGCGCGCCGGCCATCACCTCTTTCGTGAAGAGGCGCGAGCCGTCGGGGTGCCTGCGCGAGCTCTTCAGCTTGGCCGCGATGTAGGTGCGCAGGCCGGCGGCGGGATCGGCGGCGCGCGCGAGCTCGCCCATGCCCGACAGCCAGTGCGACAGCACCTCGTCGAGCACGCGCCGGTACAGCGCCTCCTTGCTCGGAAAGTAGTACAGCAGCGCGTGCCTGCTCATGCCCGCCGCAACGCCGATGTTCTCCAGCGAGGCGCCCTCGAAGCCGTAGCGGGCGAACTGGGCCTCGGCCTCGCGCAGGATGCGCTGCTCCTTGTCGAGGCGGGCGGCGCGCGGCGGGCGGGTGATCGGTGGCGGGGCCGGTGGCGCGGGGGGTGCGGGCCGCGACCGCCGGGGCGTGCGAGCCGCTGCGCCGGGGGCTGGCGCGGCTCCTGCTTTCACCTCTGGGTCGGCGCCCTGGCGTCTCGATCGGGAAACCACGGATTGGTAAAGTTTTACCGGTTGGTGAGCATCGTAGCCCGCCGCAGCCGCTGTCGCCAAGCCTGTCTTCCCGGAGGGCGCGTATGACGAGCACGATCCCCAACACGCCCGCCCCACCCGCGACCCGCACAGCCCACACGGCCCGCACAGGCCATGCACCGGCCGCGGACGCGCCCGGCGTCCGCCCGCCGCGCGCCGAGATCGAGCGCCGCATCGCGCAGGCGCACCCGCCGCTGACGCATGCGCAGGCGCTCGTGGAGGCCGAACGCTGCTACTACTGCCACGACGCGCCCTGCGTCGCGGCCTGCCCGACCGGCATCGACGTGCCCTCGTTCATCGCGCGCATCGCGCAGGGCAACCTGCGCGGCGCCGCCGCGGCCATCCTGTCGGCCAACCCGCTCGGCGGGATGTGCGCGCGCGTCTGCCCGACCGAGGTGCTGTGCGAGGACGCGTGCGTGCGCCATGCCGCCGAGGACAAGCCGGTCGAGATCGGCCTGCTGCAGCGCCACGCCACCGATGCCTTCTTCGCCGCGTGCGAAGGCGAAGGCGACGGCACACGCGCTGCCGAAGGCAAAGGCAAACGCGAGGGCAAACGCGAGGGCGACAGCGAAAGACACGCCCGCCCGCTCTTCACGCGCGCGCCGCGTAGCGGCCGCCGTATCGCCGTCGTCGGCGGCGGCCCGGCGGGCCTGGCCTGCGCGCACGGGCTCGCCTGCCGCGGGCACGATGTCGTGATCTTCGACGCCCGCCCCAAGCTCGGCGGGCTCAACGAGTACGGTATCGCCGCCTACAAGGCTACCGACGGCTTCGCGCAGGCCGAAGTGCGATGGCTGCTCGCCATCGGCGGCATCGAGGTGCGCTGCAGCCAGGCGCTCGGCCGCGAGTTCACGCTCGACGGCCTGCGTGCCGATTTCGACGCCGTCTTCCTGGGCCTGGGCCTGGCCGGCGTCAATGCGCTCGGCGTGCCCGAGCCGCAAGCCACCGGGCTGGCGGCGGCCGTGGACTTCATCGCCGAGCTGCGCCAGGCCGAGGACCTCTCGCGCCTGAGCCCCGGCCGCCATGTCGTCGTCATCGGCGGCGGTATGACGGCGGTGGATGCCGCCGTGCAGTCGAAGATGCTCGGCGCCGACACCGCCACCATCGTCTACCGCCGCGGCGCGGAGTCGATGCCGGCTTCGCGCCACGAGCAGGCCTGGGCGCAGACGCAGGGCGTGCTCATCCGCCACTGGGCGGCGCCGCTCGCCGTGCTGGCCGAGGCGGGCCGGGTGAGCGGCGTGCGCTTCGCGGTCACCGCCTTGCACGAAGGCCGCCTCGTCGAGACCGGCGAGACCTTCACACTGGCCGCCGACCGCGTGCTGCGCGCCATCGGCCAGACCTATTTGGCCGAGCCGGCCGGCGCCGCCATCGCGCTGGACAGTGGCAAGGGCGGCTGCATCGCCACCGACGCCGAGCGCCGCACCAGCCTGGCCGGCGTGTGGGCCGGCGGCGACTGCCGCGCCGGCGGGCGCGACCTCACCGTCGAGGCGGTGGAGGACGGCAAGGTGGCCGCGCGCTCCATCGACGCGGCGCTCGCGGCCCAGGCAGGCCGCGCCGGCCGGGCCGACCCGGCCGACCAGGCCGGTCAACGTCCGTTGCCGGCCGGCGAGTTCTCGAAGGCCGGCGACTGAAGGAGCCCTGACATGGCCGACCTGCGCACCACCTTTGCCGGCATCGCGAGCCCCAATCCCTTCTGGCTGGCCAGCGCGCCGCCCACCGACAAGGCCTACAACGTGCACCGCGCCTTCGAGGCCGGCTGGGGCGGCGTGGTCTGGAAGACGCTCGGCGAAGACGGGCCGCCCATCGTCAACGTGAGCGGCCCGCGCTACGGCGCGCTGCATGCCACCGACCGGCGGCTGATCGGCTTCAACAATATCGAGCTCATCACCGACCGGCCGCTGCAAACGAACCTCGACGAGATCCGCGAGGTCAAGCGCGCCTGGCCCGAGCGGGCGCTGGTCGTCTCTCTGATGGTGCCTTGCGAGGAGAAGGCCTGGAAGAGCATCCTGCCGCGGGTCGAAGACACCGGTGCCGACGGCGTCGAGCTCAACTTCGGCTGCCCGCATGGCATGAGCGAGCGCGGCATGGGCTCGGCCGTCGGCCAGGTGCCCGAGTACATCGAGATGGTCACGGCCTGGTGCAAGCAGCATGGCCGGCTGCCGGTGATCGTCAAGCTCACGCCCAACATCACCGACATCCGCCAGCCCGCGCGCGCCGCCCAGGCCGGCGGCGCCGACGCGGTGAGCCTGATCAACACCGTGAGCTCGATCATGGGCGTCGACCTCGAGCGCATGGCGATGAGCCCCACCATCGACGGCATGGGCTCGCACGGCGGCTACTGCGGGCCGGCGGTGAAGCCGATCGCGCTCAACATGGTGGCCGAGATCGGCCGCGACGCCGCCACGCGCGCGCTGCCGGTCTCCGGCATCGGCGGCATCGGCAGCTGGCGCGACGCCGCCGAGTACATCGCGCTCGGCTGCGGCAACGTGCAGGTGTGCACGGCGGCGATGGTCTATGGCTTCAAGATCGTGCAGGACATGATCGACGGCCTCGCCAATTTCATGGACGGGCAGGGCTACGCGAGCGTCGACGCCTTTCGCGGCCGGGCGCTGCCGAGCGTCACCGACTGGCAGCACCTGAACCTCCACTACACCGAGAAGGCGGCCATCGACCAGAGCCTGTGCATCCGCTGCGGGCGCTGCCACATCGCCTGCGAGGACACCTCGCACCAGGCGATCAGCGCCGTCAAGGACGGGCGGCGGCACTTCGAGGTGATCGACAGCGAGTGCGTCGGCTGCAACCTGTGCACCACCGTGTGCCCGGTGCCCGAGTGCATCACGATGCGCCGGCTGCCGGCGGGCGAGCTCGATGCCCGCACCGGGCAGGCGGTGCGCGCCGAGCCGCTGGCGTGGACGCACCATCCCAACAATCCGATGCGCGTGGCGTGAACCGCGGGCGCATCATTGACGGCAGTAGCAATCCCGAAGGAGAGCGCCCATGAGCACCCCCGCCATCCTCGTCCGCGGCGGCACGGTGGTGAACGCCGACCGCGAATTCAGCGCCGACGTGCTTTGTGTCGGCGGCAAGGTCGCTGCCGTCGGCGCCACCGCCGCCGAGCAGGCCCCCGCGGGCACGTTCACGCTCGATGCCGGCGGCCGCTACGTGATGCCCGGCGGCATCGATCCGCACACGCACATGCAGCTGCCCTTCATGGGCACGGTGGCGGCCGACGACTTCTTCAGCGGCACCGCGGCCGGCCTCTCGGGCGGCACCACCAGCATCATCGATTTCGTCATCCCCGACCCGAAGCAGCCGCTCCTGGACGCCTTCCGCACCTGGCGCGGCTGGGCCGAGCGGTCGGCCGCCGACTACGGCTTCCACGTCGCCGTCACCTGGTGGAGCGAGGGCGTGCACGCCGACATGGGCCGCCTCGTCAAGGAAGAGGGCGTGAACAGCTTCAAGCACTTCATGGCCTACAAGAACGCCATCATGTGCGACGACGAAACGCTGGTGAACAGCTTCCGCCGCGCCCTCGAGCTCGGCGCCATGCCCACCGTCCACGCCGAGAACGGCGAGCTCGTCTACCTGCTGCAGCAGGAGGTGGTGAAGATGGGCATCACCGGCCCCGAGGGCCACCCGCTCAGCCGCCCGCCGATGGTCGAGGGCGAGGCCGCCAACCGCGCCATCGCCATCGCCGACGTGCTGGGCGTGCCGATCTACATCGTGCACGTCAGCTGCATCGAGTCTGCCGAGGCCATTGCGCGTGCGCGCGCGCGCGGCCAGCGTGTCTACGGCGAAGTGCTGGCCGGGCACCTGGTGATCGACGACAGCGTCTACCGCCATCCCGATTTCGCCACCGCCGCGGCTTACGTGATGAGCCCGCCGTTCCGGCCGAGGGCGCAAGGCCACCAGGAGATGCTGTGGCGCGGCCTGCAAAGCGGCCAGCTGCACACCACCGCCACCGACCACTGCGTCTTCTGCGCGCCGCAGAAGGCGGCCGGGCGTGCCAGCTTCACGCAGATCCCCAACGGCTGCGGCGGCATCGAGGACCGCATGGCCGTGCTCTGGGACGCCGGCGTCAACACCGGCCGCCTGACGCCCAGCGAGTTCGTCGCCGTCACCTCGGCCAACTGCGCGAAGATCTTCAACATCTACCCGCGCAAGGGCTGCATCGTCGAAGGCGCCGACGCCGACCTCGTGCTGTGGGACGCGCAGGCCACGCGCACGATCTCGGTGAAGGCGCAGAAGTCCAAGGGCGACTTCAACATCTTCGAGGGCCGACAAGTCAGGGGCGTGGCCACGCACACGCTCAGCCGCGGCGCGCTCGTCTATGCCGACGGCGACCTGCGCGCCACCGCCGGACACGGCCAGTATGTCAAGCGCCCGGCCTTCGGCCCCAGCTTCGCCGCGGTGGCGCGGCGGGCCGCCGAGCTGGCGCCGAGCGCCGTGCAACGCTGAAAGGAGCCGCGCCATGGACATGAAGACCTCGGTCGACAACCTGCGCGTCGACGGCGCGCGCCTGTGGGCCAGCCTGATGGAGCTGGCCGCCATCGGCGCCACGCCCAAGGGCGGTGTCTGCCGCCTCACGCTCACCGACCTCGACAAGCAGGGCCGCGACCTCGTGCTCGGCTGGGCACGCGCGGCCGGCATGACGGTCACCATCGACAAGATCGGCAACGGCTTCATGCGCCGGGCCGGGCGCGACAACAGCCGCCCGCCCATCGTCACCGGCAGCCACATCGACACGCAGCCCACCGGCGGCAAGTTCGACGGCAACTACGGCGTGCTCGCCGGCATCGAGGTCGTGCGCACGCTCAACGAGCACGGCATCGAGACCGAGGCGCCGATCGAGGTCGCCTTCTGGACCAACGAGGAAGGTTCGCGCTTCGTGCCGGTGATGATGGGCTCGGGCGTCTTCGCCAAGGCCTTCACGCTCGAGCATGCCTATGCCGCCAAGGACACCGAGGGCAAGACGGTGAAGGGCGAGCTCGAACGCATCGGCTACATCGGCACCGAGGAGCCGGGCGCGCACCCGATCGGCGCCTACTTCGAAACGCACATCGAGCAGGGCCCGGTGCTCGAGGACCACGACAAGACCATCGGCGTGGTCGGCGGCGTGCTCGGCATCCGCTGGTACGACTGCACCGTCACCGGCATGGAAGCGCACGCCGGCCCGACGCCGATGGCCTTGCGCAAGGATGCGCTGCAGGTGGCCACGAAGCTGATGCAGGAGGTGGTGGCCTGTGCGCACCGCCACCCGCCGCACGGCCGCGGCACGGTGGGCATGGTGCAGGTGCACCCGAACAGCCGCAATGTGATCCCGGGGCGCGTGAAGTTCAGCATCGACCTGCGCAACGCCAGCGACGCGCTGTGCGACGCGATGGACGCCGACATCCGCGGCGTCGCCGAACGCCTGACGAAGGAGACGGGGCTGCCGATCGCCATCGAGCTCGTCTCGCACTACCCGGCGCAGCCCTTCCACCCCGAGTGCATCGGCAGCGTCGCCAAGGCGACGGCCAAGCTCGGCTACTCCAACATGCCCTGCGTCAGCGGCGCCGGCCACGACGCGGTGTACATGGCGCGCCTGGCGCCGGCGGGCATGATCTTCATCCCCTGCAAGGACGGCATCAGCCACAACGAGATCGAGGACGCCAAGCCCGAGCACATCACCGCCGGCTGCAACGTGCTGCTGCACGCGATGCTCGAGCACGCCGGCGTCGTGGGCCTGGCGAACCCGGCGAACCCGGCGAGAGGATGAATTCACCGGCCGTCCACGCGCAGGACCTGTCGCTCGTCTTCCAGACCGCGGACACGCCGGTGACGGCGCTCGCGAACGTCGAGCTGACGATCGCACGCGGCGAGTTCGTCTCCTTCATCGGCCCCTCGGGCTGCGGCAAGACGACGCTGATGCGCGTCATCGCCGACCTCGAGCAGCCGACCTCGGGGCGCATCCTCGTCAACGGCGTCAGCCCCGACCAGGCGCGCCGGCAGCGCGCCTACGGCTACATCTTCCAGGCCGCGGCTCTGTACCCCTGGCGCAACGTGCTGCGCAACGTCATGCTGCCGCTCGAGATCATCGGCCTCGCGCCCGAGCAGCGGCGCGAACGGGCGCGCGCGCAGCTGGCGCTGGTGGGCCTCGAGGGCTTCGAGAGGAAATATCCCTGGCAGCTTTCCGGCGGCATGCAGCAGCGCGTGTCGATCGCGCGCGCCATGGCGCTGCAGCCCGAGCTGCTGCTGATGGACGAGCCCTTCGGCGCGCTCGACGAGATCACGCGCGACCACCTCAACGAGCAGCTGCTGCGCCTGTGGGAGAGCACGGGCAAGACGGTAGTCTTCGTCACGCACAGCATCAGCGAGGCGGTGTTCCTGTCCAACCGCATCGTCGTGATGAGCCCGCGGCCGGGGCGCATCATCGAGGTCATCGACAACGCCCTGCCGCCGGGGCGCCGGCTCGACGTGCGCGAGAGCGCCGAGTTCGTGGCGGTGGCGCACCGCGTGCGCGAGGCGCTGCGCGCCGGGCACAGCTATGACTGAGGCGGCCGGCCTGCGGCCCGAGCGCGGCGTGCCGGCTGCGGCGGGTGCGGTGGCGGGCGCCGGCTGGCCGCTGCGCGCCTGGCAGCACGGCGCGCCGGTCGCGCTGATGGTGCTGCTGATCCTGCTCGCCTGGTACGGCGGCGCCGTGGCGCTGAACGCCCCGCAGGTCAGCGAGCGCCTCGAGGGCCTCGGCACCCCCTGGGGCTGGCGTGAGCTTGCGGCCGGCGCCTGGAGCATGGAGCGCCCGGTGCTGCCGGCGCCGCACCAGATTGCCGCCAACTGGTGGGCGAGCGTCTTCGCCACCGAGGTGGACAGCCCGCGCAGCCTCGTCTTCCACGCCGGCGTCACGCTCACGGCCACGCTGCTGGGCTTCGTGCTCGGCATGGGGCTCGGCGTGGCGCTGGCGATCGGTGTCGTGCACAGCGCCGTGCTCGACCGCGGCCTGCTGCCGTGGATCATCGCCTCGCAGACCATCCCCATCCTCGCCATCGCGCCGATGGTCGTGGTGGTGCTCGGCAGCCTGGGCTATCCGCCGCTGGTGAGCAAGGCGGTGATCTCGATGTACCTGTGCTTCTTCCCGGTGGCCATCGGCATGGTCAAGGGCCTGCGCTCGCCCGACCCGCTGCAGCTCGACCTCATGCGCACCTACAGCGCGCATGGCGCGCAGGTGCTGGCCAAGCTGCGCCTGCCGGCCGCGGTGCCTTTTCTCTTTGCCAGCGCCAAGGTGGCGATCGCCACCAGCCTCGTCGGCGCCATCGTCGGCGAGTTGCCCACCGGCGCGCAGGCCGGCCTCGGCGCGCGGCTGCTGTCGGGCTCGTATTTCGGGCAGACGATCCAGATCTGGTCGGCGCTGTCAATGGCCGCGTTGCTCGGCGTGGCCCTGGTGGCGGCGGTGGGGCTGGCGGAGAAATTCGTGGCGCGGCTGATGGGAGCGCGGCCGTGAACGCGGGCCGGCCGGCCGGCCGCGGCAGCGCGAGCAGCCACGTCAGTGCGGGCCACTCGCGCCACCCGGACGAGAGGCGGCCCTTGCGGCGCCACGCCGGCACCGCGTTCGCCGCGGCGATGCTGGTGGGCCTGGGCACCTGGATGCTGCAAGCGGTGGCGCCCGAGGGCGCAGCGCGCGGCGCAGCCGCCGTGCAGGTATGGGGCCTGCTCGTGCCGTGGCTCGCGCTGCTGTGGTTCGTCTTGCACCGGCTCGCGGCGTTGCCGGCGCGCGGCGGCGCGCAATGGCTGGCCCCGGCCTTGCTTGGTGCAGCCATCGTGTACCTGTGGGAACTGCTGGTGGTCGGCTTCGAGGTGCCGCGTGTGCTGCTGCCCGCGCCCCACGCGGTGGCGCAGGCGCTGGTGTCGCGCTGGGAGGTGCTATGGCCCGACTTCATGCAGACCGCCCTCGCGGTGCTGGCAGGCTATGCGGCCGGCTGCGGCACCGGGCTCGCGGTGGCGCTGCTGGCCGACCGCTTCGGCCTCCTGCGCCGCGGCCTGCTGCCGCTGGCCAACCTGGCCGGCGCGGTGCCCATCGTCGGCATCGCGCCCATCATGGTGATGTGGTTCGGCTTCGACTGGCAGAGCAAGGCCGCGGTGGCGGCGGTGGTCACCTTCTTCCCGATGCTCGTCAATACGCTGGCCGGCCTGCAGGCGGTGGACGCGATGCACCGCGACCTCATGCGCACCTATGCCGCCGGCCACGCGGCCACGCTGCTGAAGCTGCGGCTGCCGGGCGCGCTGCCCTTCATCTTCAACGCGCTCAAGATCAACTCGACGCTGGCGCTGATCGCCGCCATCGTGGCCGAGTTCTTCGGCTCGCCGATCTACGGCCTGGGCTTTCGCATCAGCGCCGAGGTGGCGCGCATGAACGTCGATGTCGTGTGGGCGGCCATCACCATCGCCGCGCTCGCCGGCTCGGCCTTCTACGGCCTGATTGCCCTAGTGGAACGCGGCACCACTTTCTGGCACCCTTCCTACCGCAAGTGAAGTCCCGACCAACACCGACCAACACCACAGGAGTGAGTTCGATGACCCCGAAGAACATGTTCAAGCCCCTGCTCGCCGCCGCCGTGCTGGCCAGCGCCTTTGCCGCGCAAGCGCAGGACAAGCTGACGCTGCAGCTCAAGTGGGTGACGCAGGCGCAGTTCGCCGGCTACTACGTGGCCAAGGAGAAGGGCTTCTACAAGGACGTGGGCCTGGACGTGACCATCAAGGCCGGCGGGCCCGACATCAACCCGAGCCAGGTCATCGCCGGCGGCGGCGCCGATGTGGTCGTCGACTGGATGCCCTCGGCGCTGGCCACGCGCGAGAAAGGCGTGCCGCTGGTCAACATCTCGCAGGTCTTCCAGCGCTCGGGCATGCAGCTCACCTGCCGCAAGGACAGCGGCGTCGCCAAGCCGGCCGACTTCAAGGGCAAGACACTCGGCGTCTGGTTCTTCGGCAACGAATATCCGTTCATGAGCTGGATGGACAAGCTCGGCTTCAAGACCAGCGGCGCCGCCGACGGCGTGAAGGTGCTCAAGCAGGGCTTCAACGTCGACCCGCTGCTGCAGAAGCAGGCCGCCTGCATCAGCACGATGACCTACAACGAATACTGGCAGCTCATCGACGCCGGCATGAAGGCCGACGACCTCATCGTCTTCAAGTACGAAGACCAGGGCGTGGCCACGCTCGAAGACGGCCTGTATACGCTGGAGAAGACGCTCGCCGACCCGAAGGCGGCCGCCAACCTGGCCAAGTTCGTCAAGGCCTCGCTGAAGGGCTGGGACTACGCCATCAAGAACCAGACCGAGGCGGTGAAGATCGTGCTGAAGAACGATGCCTCGGGCGCGCAGACCGAGAAGCACCAGGCGCGCATGATGGGCGAGATCGCCAAGCTGGTGGCGGGCGGCACGCTCGGCAAGCTCGACCCCAAGGCCTACGAGCGCACCGTGACCACGCTGATGTCGGGCAAGAGCGACCCCGTCATCACCAAGAAGCCGGCCGGTGCCACCACTGAGGCGATCTGGAGCGCGGCGCAGAAGTAGCCCGGACTTGGCCCGGACCTAGCCCAGACCTAGCCCGGATTCCCGCGCAACGCCTTCAGTGCCCGCGCGGCATGGCCGATCACGACGCTGGCCGCGTCGATGTTGAACTTGGTGAAGCCGTGCGGCATGCCGCCGTAGATGCAATGGCTCACCTCGACAGCGGCGAGCGCGGCCCGCTCGGCCAGCGCCTCGACGTCGGACAGCAGCAGTTCGGCCCCGCCGGTGTGCAACATCAGCGGCGGCAGGCCTTCGAAGCGCCCGAACGCCGGTGAAGCGCGCGGATCGCGCCGGTCTCCATTGGCCATGTACAGGGCGAGCAGCTGCTCGCCCATCGCGCGCGTGACGAGGTCGCCAGCGGCGTGCTCGTGCCACGAGGCGCCGCTCATCGTCATGTCCACCAGCGCGCTGATCGCGACCACCCCGGCCGGCACGGGCTTGCGCTGGTCGCGCGTGTGCATCGCCAACGCGAGCGCGAGCCCCGCTCCCGCCGATTCGCCGACCAGCAGGATCTTGCCTGTGTCGAACCCCGTTGCGAGCAACGCTTCATAGGCCGAGACGACATCGTCGAAGGCCGCCGGGAAGCGGTGTTCGGGTGCTTGGCGATAGGCGAGGTTGAAGACCGGGGCGTCGGCCAGGTGCGCCAGTTCGGAGGCGTCGATGCGTCCGAGCGCGAGACCGCCCCGCACATAACCGCCGCCGGGCAGGAACAAGGCGATCGGATCGCCCGGCCGCGGCGGGCGGCCGACCCATTCGCCCGGCACGCCGCCCAGTTCGGCCGCGCTGACGGCGACCCCGGGCAGCGGCTTGCGAACCAGCGGATGCGCCAGCAGCGCGGCAGTGGCCGCCCGCATCTCATCGACCGTGGTGCCGCCGGTATACAGGCGGCCCAGTTGCGCGTTGCCGACGGCCTGGGCCATGAGGCGAAGGTCGGCGGCGCTGGAGCCGACTACGACGCGGTGCAGGGTCATTGCAAGGGTCCAGTGGGTCGGGCGCAAAGCGCTCGATGCTCAATCGAGGCGCACGTCGAGCGCGCGGATCAGGCGCTGGGCGGCAGCGCGGCGCGCCACCAGCGACGCGGCAAATTTCGCCGGATCGCTGGCGGCGCCTTCATAGCCGTTCGGGTCCAGGACCTTGTCGAGCGTTTCGCGCGTGCCCAGCACCTGACTGAACCCCTCGTGGATCCGCTGCACCACGTCGGCCGGCGTGCCCCTGGGGACGGCGACAGCGACGAAGGTGCGATAGTCGACCGCGGCCAGGCCCAGCTCGGTGAAGGTGGGTACCACGGGAGCCGCCTTCAAGCGCGTGCTGCCCGTCATGGCCAGCAGCTTCATCTGCTTGCTCGCGAGGAAGGGTGTGGCGATCTGCACGCTGCCGAAACAGGCGTCGATGCGCCCGCCGAGGATGTCCTGGATTGCCTGCGGCGTGGTGCGGTAGGGAACATGCAGCATCTCGACACCGGCCACGCGCTTGAAGTTCTCCATCGCCAGATGCAGCGGATTGCCGAGCCCGACCGACGCATAGCTGTAGCGTGCGCCGCCCTTGAGCGCGGCGATTAGCTCCGCCACCGTATTGGCCGGCAAGTCGCCGCGCACGATGAGGCCGAAATTGATGGCGAACAGTTCGCTCACCGGCACCAGGTCGTTGGGCTCGTATGGCAGCTTGCGGTACAGGTAGGGGTTGTTCGCGAAGGTCGCCTCGGTGCCGATGAGCAGCGTGTAGCCGTCGGGCGCCGACTTGGCCACCACGTCGGCCGACAGGATCTCGTTGGCTCCCGGTCTCGGATCCACAAGCACTGGTTGCCCCCAGGCTGCCGAGAGCCGTTCGGCCATGAAGCGGATCGCGGCGTCCAGCGGCCCCCCGGGGTACGCGTGCACGATGCGCACGGCGCGCGCGGGCCAGGGCGCGCGTGGCTGCGCGGGCGGTGTGGTCTGCGCGATACCCGTCGGCGGCATGGCGACCAGGCACAGGGCGCCGCCGAGCAAGGCAGTGCGCCTTCGCATCGAACGCTTCATCGCTTGCTTGATCACTTGCTTCATCGCTTGTCTCCTGCTGGGCACTGCGCCGGCGCGTGGTGGCGAAGTTCGGGCGCCCGCTGCGCGCACTGTTGCGCTGTGTCGCACAGTGCGCTTGTTCACCGCGGCGCACTTGTCGGATCGCGCCACGCGATTAGCATTCCGGGCCACGGTGAACCCCCCTGTCGTGCGCGCCGCGGTGCTGGCAGGCTTCGAACGCCTGGCCGCCGACCTGCAACTCGATGCACTCGCGCTCGTGCGCCGCGTCGGGCTGGCGCCGCGTTGCTTGCGCTCGCCCGACATGGTGATCCCGGCGGTGAAAGCGTATCGCCTGCTCGAGCTGGCGGCGGCGATCTCGGGCACGCCGGACCTGGGCCTGCGCCTTTCGCAGCGAGGCTCGCAGCTGTCTTCGCTGGGGGCGCTGGGGGCGCTGATCCGCGACGAACCCAACGTGCGCTCGGCGTTGCAGCGCCTGGCCGGCAACCTGTCGATGCATAGCACCTGCATCGAGTTGAACCTGCACGAATCGCCTGGACTCGCCGTCGTTCGCATCGACGTCCACAGCGGTGGCGAGTTGCTGGTGCGCCAGGCCACCGAGTCGGCGCTGGGCGGGCTGGTGCACCTGCTGCGCGGCTTCATGGGCACGGCCTGGCGGCCCACCCGAGTGATGTTCATCCATCGCTGCGCGGCCACCGACCGGCCGCACCGCCGCCTGTTCGGCTGCCCGGTGCATTTCGAGATGGACAGCAACGCCGTGGTGCTGCCCTCCAGCGCCCTCGACCAGCCGGTGCCGCTGGCCGACAGCCGGCTGCGGCGCTACGCCAACATGCCTGCGCTGCGCGATGCCGGGGTCGGCAAGACCGATGCGCACCGCGTGCGCAGCGCGATCAACCGGTTGCTGCCGGCCGGCTCGTGCACCTCGAGCGCGGTGGCCGCCGAACTCGGCGTCAGCCGGCGCACGCTCACCCGCCAGTTGGCCGCCGGCGGCGAACGCTACGGCGAGCTGTTGGCACAGGCGCGGCTCGAACTCGCACGCCAGTATCTGGCCGGCGGCGCGTTGAGCATGACGCAGATCGCCGGGCTGCTCGGGTTCGCGACGCTCAGCTCTTTCTCGCGCTGGTTTGTCCGGCACATGCGCGCCGCGCCGTCGCGCTGGCGGGGTTGATGGGCCGCCGCCAATTCCGGCCCTTCGACCCGTCCCAACGAGGGGGATCGCCGGGCGTGCCACCGCCGAGGCTATGGTTGCGGCCTGTCCCGAGTGCGAACTGTGCGGCCGTGGCTTCGCGTCTTGAGCTTCGCAGGCTCGGCAGAGGCCCAGCCTGTGGTCGCCCGGCCGAGCGCCTCAGCGCCCGGCCGGCGCCGGCTTCAACGACAGCACCCAGAGCGCGAGACGCTCTGGCCTCCTGGCGCGAAACCTGCAGGTTGGCCGCCATCGCCACCGGCCCCCAGGCACCTGCCCCGCCCTTGACGATTTTCTCGGCGAGGTAGACCGGCGCTTCCTTCTTGCCAGAATAACGCTCGGCCACCTGCTTGAAGCCCGGGCCGACGATCTTGCGCTCCATGCCGTGGCAGTTGAGGCAGTTGCGCTGGCGCGCCAGCGCCTCGGAGGCCCGCGCGGGCAGCGGGGTGGTCCACAGCGCTGCAGCGCTGGCGAACAGCGCCACCGCCGCGGCGGCGATGCGGTAGAGTGAAGCCTCCTCCTGCGCGGAACGTTGAGCCATGCTGTTCGCCGTCATCGGCGTCATCCTGTTGGTGATGAACTGGACCGGCATCGGGCCTCCGGCGAGCTGGAACTTCGACCTGCTCGGCGACCTGTGGAAGTTCGGCTTGCCGTTCTTCGCCGCACTCGTCTGGTGGAGCTGGTCCGACGCGACCGGCCGCACCCAGCGCAAGGCCATCGAGCGCATGGAGCAGCGCAAGATCGACCGGCGCGACAAGGCGATGGAGGCGCTGGGCCTCGGCCCGAAGGGCCGCAAGTCGCGCCGCAGTAGCGGCCACTCGCCGAGCGACTCGGCCGTGCGCACCAGCGCCGGCGCGCTCGAGCAGAGCGAAGACCGCGACCTCGGCCGGCGCCAGGACCCGACGCTCTGAGCGGCGCGGCGCCGCTCAGTTGCGCTGCTCAATCGCGCCGCTCATTCGCCGTCGAGCACCGCGCCGCGGCTGGCGCTCGTGGCATTGCGCGCGAACTTGGCGAGCACGCCGCGCGTATAGCGCGGGGCAGGTTGCTTCCAGGCGGCGCGGCGGCGCGCGATCTCGGGCTCGTCCACGTTCAGCTGCAGCAGCAGTTCGTGCGCGTCGATGGTGATCGTGTCGCCCTCGCGCACGAAGGCGATGAGCCCGCCGGCGTAGGCTTCGGGCGCCACGTGCCCGACCACCATGCCCCAGGTGCCGCCGGAGAAGCGGCCGTCGGTGACGAGACCGACGCTCTCGCCCAGGCCCTGGCCGACGAGGGCGCTGGTCGGCGCCAGCATCTCCGGCATGCCGGGGCCGCCCTGCGGGCCGAGGTAGCGCAGCACCATCACGTCGCCGGCCTTGATGCGGCCTTCCATGATGGCGGCAAGCGCGCTCTGTTCGTCGTCGAACACGCGCGCCGGGCCGGTCATCACCGGGCTCTTGAGGCCGGTGATCTTGGCCACGCAGCCCTCGGGGCTCAGGTTGCCCTTGAGGATGGCGAGGTGGCCCTGCGCGTACAGCGGCTTCGAGAGCGGACGGATCACCTCCTGGTCGGCGCGCAGCGGCGCCACTTCGGCGAGGTTCTGCGCCACCGTCCTGCCGGTGATGGTGATGCAGTCGCCGTGCAGCAGCCCGGCCTCCAGCAGCCCCTTCATCACCACCGGGATGCCGCCGGCGCGGTGCAGGTCGATGGCGAGGTACTTGCCGCTCGGCTTCAGGTCGCACAGCACCGGCACCTTGCGGCGCACGCGCTCGAAGTCGTCGATGCTCCAGGGCACCCCCGCGGCATGCGCGATGGCCAGGAAGTGCAGCACCGCGTTCGTGCTGCCGCCGGTGGCCATGACCACCGCGATCGCGTTCTCGATGCTCTGCCGGGTGACGATGTCGCGCGGCTTCAGGTCGGCCTTCACCGCGGCCACCAGCGCGCGCGCCGCCGCCTTCGTGTGCTCGACGATGGGGTCCTCGACGTTGGCCATCGTGCTCGCGAAGGGCAGGCTCATGCCGAGCGCCTCGAAGGCGCTGCTCATCGTGTTGGCCGTGTACATGCCGCCGCAGCTGCCGCTGCCCGGGATGGCGCGGCGCTCGATCTGGCAGAAGTCCTCTTCGCTCATCTTGCCGGCGCTGAACTGGCCGACGGCCTCGAAGACGCTGACGATGTTGAGGTCCTGCCCCTTGTACTTGCCGGGCAGGATGGTGCCGCCGTAAACGTAGACCGCGGGCACGTTGGCGCGCAGCATGCCCATCATGCCGCCGGGCATGTTCTTGTCGCAGCCGCCGATGACGAGCACGCCGTCCATCCACTGGCCGCCGGCGCAGGTCTCCACACAGTCGGCGATCACCTCGCGCGACACGAGGCTGTACTTCATGCCCTCGGTGCCCATGGCCATGCCGTCGCTGATGGTGGGCACGCCGAAGACCTGCGGGTTGGCGCCGCTCGCCTTGAGCTCGGCCTCGGCCGCGTCGGCCAGCCGCTGCAGGCCGCTGTTGCACGGCGTGATCGTGCTGTGGCCGTTGGCGATGCCGATCATCGGCTTGCCGAAGTCCGTTTCCTGGTAGCCCATCGCGTAGTACATGCTGCGATTGGGCGCGCGGGCCACCCCTTCGGTGATGTTGCGGCTGCGGCGGTTGGCGGGGGTGGTCATGGTCGGGCGATCTGGCTGCGGGAGAGGCGGGACGGGGACTGCGCACTATAGCGGTGGGGTCGCGGCGGGGGTCGCGGCGGCCACGGCGGCCACGGCGGCCACGGCGCGCCCCGGCCGCGGCGAGGGCGCCGCTTATGATGCGCCGCCATGCTCGTGCACCCGCAGTTCGACCCCGTCGCGCTCTCGCTCGGGCCCATCCAGATCCACTGGTACGGGCTCACCTACCTCGTCGCTTTCGTGCTCTTCCTGTGGCTCGCTTCGCTGCGGGTGAAGATGCCGCAGTTCGCCAGCCGGGGCTGGGTGCGGCCCGATGTCGACGACCTGCTCTTCTGGGGCGTGCTCGGCGTCGTCATCGGCGGGCGCCTGGGCTACGTCTTCTTCTACAAGCCGGGCCACTACCTGGCCAACCCGCTCGAGATCTTCGCGGTGTGGAAAGGCGGCATGTCGTTCCACGGCGGCCTCATCGGCGTGACGCTGGCGATGGCCGGCTACGCGAAGATGCGCGGCCGCTCCTTCCTCGACGTGATGGACCTCGCGGCGCCGTGCATCCCCACAGGCCTCGCCTCGGGGCGCATCGGCAACTTCATCAACGGCGAGCTCTGGGGGCGCGCGGCCGACCCCTCGCTGCCCTGGGCGATGATGTTCCCGCAAAGCCGCACCGACATCCCGCGCCATCCCTCGCAGCTGTACCAGTTCGCGCTCGAGGGCCTGCTGCTCTTCGTGCTGCTGTGGCTGTACGGCCGCAAGCCGCGCGCACGCGGCCAGGTGGCCTCGGCCTTCGTCTTCCTCTACGGCCTGATGCGATTCGTCGTCGAGTATTTCCGCGAGCCCGATGTCTTCCTCGGCCTGCTGGCGCTCAATCTCAGCATGGGGCAGTGGCTGTGCGTGCCGATGATGCTGCTGGGTGCCGGCCTGTGGTGGTGGTTCGGGCGCAACCCCGATCCGCAGCCGGCGCAGCGCGGTCGCGCGCCGAAAGCCTGAGCCGAGCGCATGCGCCAGGTCTTTCTCGATACCGAAACCACCGGCCTCTCCGCCGAGCAGGGCGACCGCATCGTCGAGATCGGCTGCATCGAGATGGTGGGCCGGCGGCTCTCCGGCCGCACGCTGCACCACTACGTGAACCCCGGCCGGTCGAGCCACCCCGACGCGCTCAAGGTGCACGGCCTCACGGACGAGTTCCTCGCCGACAAGCCGACCTTCGCGCAGATCGCGCAGGAACTGGCCGATTTCATCGCCGGCGCCGAACTCGTCATCCACAACGCCGAGTTCGACACCGGCTTTCTCGATGCCGAGTTCGAGCGGCTCGGCCACCCGCGCGTGGCCGAGGTCGTCGGTGCCGTCACCGACAGCCTGCTCATGGCGCGCGAGCTGTTCCCGGGCAAAGGCAACTCGCTCGACGCCTTGTGCAAGCGCCTCGAGGTCGACAACTCGGCGCGCGAGTACCACGGCGCGCTGCTCGACGCCGGCCTGCTGGCCGAGGTCTACGTGCGCATGACGCGCGGGCAGAAGTCGCTCGTCATCGACGCCGGCGACGAGACCGGTGGCGCCGTGGCCCTGCCGCAGCTCGACCTGTCGACGCTGATCCTGCCGGTGATCGAGCCGAGCGCCGACGAGGAGGCCCTGCACGAGGCGCTGCTCGCCGACCTCGACAAGGCCTGCGGCGGCAAGACGCTTTATCGAGCGCTCGTGCCGGCGTGAAGGCGGTGTGGAGCCGGCGCGCGGAGCCCGCGTGGAGCCTGCGCGAGCGGGGTGAAGCCTGGGTGAGCCGGCCGGTGGCAGGCCGGCGGCTCGCGCAGTGCGCCGCGGACCGCATGGCATAATGCGCGCCTCTTCCGGAGGCCGCACTGCGCCACGCAGCGCCGGCACCACCGGGCGGTTAGCTCAGCGGTAGAGCACTGCCTTCACACGGCAGGGGTCGCAGGTTCGAACCCTGCACCGCCCACCAGCAGGATCAACGACTTACGGCGCTTCTTGGCGCCGTTTTCGTTCATGGTATGAAGAAAGTATGGAATCGCGCCCTTGCGTCGCCGAGCCAATGAACGACAGCTCCGCGAAACGTGGCCGCTCTGGGCGCCGCTGAGCACGACCGCCTGCACCTGATCCGTTTCATGGGGTGCTTGTGCCCAAGGCCAAGCTGCGGGCGCTGCTGACTCCCCAAGTACCAGCGCAGGCAGAAGAGGCGACCGGGTGTCGCAGCCGCAACGATGGCGAGGCCGCGCTCGCCCAGGGCCGGACGGCCCGTATCGGTGGCCCGACCGCTTGAGCCCGTATTGACATCGATATGCAGCGCTGCCCGAGTTGCAGCCAATGCGGCGATCCCAGAGCGTCCGTGAATCGCGAAGATCCTCGTGCACTGAGGGCTGGATGCCGTAGCCGCCGTCAGACAGCCGTCCAGGCCGCCGTGCTCCGGCTTTGTGTGTGAGGCAGGTCGATCGGCGAGGCGTTCGGATGGAGTGCCCGGGTAACTCCTGCCGCCGAAATGAGGGGTGCATGCCGATCCCGAAGTGAGTGGCGCTAGCGCCGCGTAGCGGGCACACTCGGTTGGACTCGCGCCAAACTAGATCCAGCAAGGATCAGCGAGGGAGGATGCACGATGAGGCGTTATCTCGGCTGTGCGTTGCTGGGCTTCGTCCTGGCCACGCTACTCTCTTGCGGCGGTGGCGGTGGCGGCGGCGACGCGCAGCCCGGCGCGACCCCGCCCCCCGGCGAGGCCGAGATCACGTTGAGCGGTGCTGCGGCCAAAGGGACCATTTCTGGTGCCGCCGTCAGGGCGACCCTTCTGGATGGAACTGGAAGACGGACCCAGACCACTCGGCAGGTGGACGTTTCCTCTTCGGGCGCGTTCTCGCTTCGCATGCCCCGTGGCGTGACCCTTCTCGAACTGTTGCCCACCAATGCAACGACATCTCGAGATGAGGCGACAGGCGCCGAGGTGCCGATCTCGTCGGGCCTGGTACTCCGTGCCGCGCTAGATACCACGTCGCCGGCTTCGACGACCTTCTCCGCGAACCTCACGCCATTCTCCGAACTGGCTACGACCCTGGCAGAGCGCACGGGCGGGCTGACGAGCGCGAACATCGCGGTCGCCAACGCCGGCGTCGGCTCGCTGATCGGCGCCGACCCGGTGTCGACGAAACCGATTCAAGTTGGTGATCTCGCGACTGCACAGCCAACTCTGGCGGAGCAGCGCCTGTCAGTGATGAACGCTGCAGTCTCCCAACTAGCAGCCACCGACGCGCTGGGATGCGGCGCCTCCCAGTCCTACGGCGCGCAGATCGGTTGCACTGTCGCAGCCCTGCCGAATCATGTGAGTCTGCAGACCGCTGGCTCGACAGTGGCGACTGTCAGTTCGTCTCCAACGCTCGTTCAAGCGATGGTGGCCGGTGTCGAAGCGGTCACGTCGGCGGTCGGGTCGGCGAGCAGGTCGGTCGTCAGCTTTGTTGGTTCGGCTACGTATCCGCTTACCGCAGATGCCGCTTGGCAGAGGGCCAAGGCTGACATCGATGCGAATGTCGATCTCCAGGTGGTTGCCAGCAGGACGCACGTCTATGCGCATCTCAGCAAGCTCATGTATGAGATTGACCCTGGCGACTCGGATACGGAACCGCTAAAGGGTCGAACTGACAGCCTCGGCCGTGCGCTTCCCGGAGGCTGGCGAATAGTCGACTGGACGAAGTTCCCAGCGTCTGCCCGCCCGACCGAATTTCAGGTCGGTGGCCTTGCGTTCAACGTGTTCGTCCATGACGGGTCGCAACAGGTCGTCTTCGCATACCGAGGAACACAGACCGATTGGGAAATCTTTGCTGACCTCAAGGTGGACGTGGCTAACACGTTCTTTTGCGGAAAGACAAAGGAGTCCCAGTATCACGGAGCCTTGAATGCGTTTGACACGATTGTGGACGCGCTGCCGCAGACGCCATACGCAGGCTACACCATCCTGACTACAGGTCACTCACTCGGTGGAGGGCTCGCCTCTTATATTGCGTTGAGGCGCCCAGACCGCGTCTCGACCGCAATCGGATTCAACTCTGCGCCGCTCTGCGGAGTGGGCGGCATGTGGGACCAGTACTTCCGAGGTGCCGATCCGCAGTCATTCAAGAACGTTTGGCATGTGGTCCTCATAGGCGAGGTGGTGACGGCGACCGCCTTCGTGGGCGGCTATCGGCCGGGCCGAATCGACTGGTTCACTGCACCTGTGGCCTGGACCAATCCGGCCGCTGGGGCTTTTGCGGCACACGGCTCGGACGCGGTAGCGAAGGTTCTCGACTACGGGCGGAAGGTCTGCGATGACGCCGTATGTGACGCAGGGTCAATTTCTGCGCCAACGATTGACTCAACCCCGATTCGAGCGGATCTGGTTCAACCAAGTCTTGTCGCGTCGGTAGTTCCCTACCAAGCTGAGATCGAGTTCACCGGCGTCGGTCTGAAGTCGCTCTCCAGAGTGGAGTTGGTCTGTACCGATCCGAACGGCGCGCCTTGCCCGACGGCGCGACAAGTGTGGACCCCGGGTGACTGGGATAGGCGAGTTGAGGTCAGGTCAGGGAGCTCGGCAATTGTTCGGCCGGTCGTGCTCGGCACCGCTAGCGCCGGCGCTTATGGGGTCTACCGTTGGGCGATCACCCTCGCATCGAACAATGGGTCGTCTGTTCTGCGATATGTTGACGTTGAGTACCGTCCACCAGAACTCCCCACGCCGGTTGTGACCGAACTGTCGTCGGGCGCGTTCACTCCTCCTGGAAGAAGTGTTCGTGCGACTGCGGCTCCGTTTGAGGTTGACTTGTACGTGAAGGGCCTCCATCTGGACCTCATCAACACCATTCAATGGAAGTGGGGCGGTGCGACCACGGGTGAGCAATCGTGGACCCGCGGTGATGCAAGATGGCTGAGTCGGGTGCTTGACCAGAAGCCGGACCTGCTTAGGCTGAAGCCCACGGTTGTCGCGGCTGGTGACTCCTGGAGCGGCGACGCTGTCTGGACGCTTAGCCTCATCGATCACCTTGGTCGAAAGCAGATCCAGACCTTCTCTGTCTCCTTCGGCGGTAACGCGCCGCCCGTGGTGACCACGCCCACGATCAGCTCGATCAGCCCGACGAGCATGACGGCCAACGGCAACGCACAGACGCTGACGATCAACGGCAGCGGCTTCGCCAGTGGCAACTACGTGCAGTGGCACGGCAGCACCTGGGTGACCACCAACGGCTCGCCGAACATCATCAGCGGCAACGCACTGACGGTGTCGATCAACCCGGGCACCGTCAACGACACCCTGTTCTTCCGGGTGTGCAACAGCGCTGGCTCATGCTCGGCAAGCTCAAACGGACTGACCGTGACCGCTGTGGTGACCACGCCCACGATCAGCTCGATCAGCCCGACGAGCATGACGGCCAACGGCAACGCACAGACGCTGACGATCAACGGCAGCGGCTTCGCCAGCGGCAACTACGTGCAGTGGCACGGCAACGCCAGCGGCACCTGGGTGACGACCAACGGCTCACCGAGCATCGTCAGCGCCACCAGGCTGACGGTGTCGATCAACCCGGGCACCGTCAACGACACGCTGTTCTTCCGCGTGTGCAACAGCGCGGGCTCATGCTCGGCAAGCTCCAACGGATTGACAGTGATCAGGTGACAAGACTAGGAGCCTAACCGTGGCCTCTACAGCTTGGTTGCCTGTCTGTTTCGAAAGGGGGATCCAATGAAGGTGCCGAACAGAGCGTTGCTCCTTGGGCTTGCCGTTCTCGCCGCCGCATCACTGACGGCCTGTGCCGCCGGGGGGCGGCTGATGCAGCGGGTAGGTGACGGCCTCTCCGACTACTCCAAGACGAACGACGGGTTCATCGGTCGCGCCGCTGGCGTCGCAGGCGGCGTCTACACGAGCGTCGGATGCGGACTCCAAGGCGAATCCGGCGCCTCGGACGCCAACAAGAAGCCGTGCCCGCCGGCCCAGGCCGCGTCCGGGGCAGCGTCTGCGCCGAACTAGTCCGAGCCTTGTGCGCCCAGGGGCCGAGAGGATGCGAGTCGCGCTGGCCTGCCTTGTGCTGTGTGCTGCCGCATTGGCTGGTTGCGGTGGTGGGGGTGGCGGGGACGGCGGGGCTGAGGTCACCCCACCTAGTCCTGCGCCGGTCCCGGCCACAGGCACGGCCACGGTCGCACCGGCCAGCGAACTGGCCGCCATAGGCTTTGGCGACACCCAGTACGTCGTCAAGGTGCTCGCGGGCGAGCGCAGCACGCAGGCGCTGACGCTGCTGACCAAGGACCTCGCGTCACGCTACGAGGTGACGGTGCTGGATGGCGCAGCATTTCTTGCCGCGGTCGAGGCATCGGGTCGGTGGTTCCTGCAGGTCGATGCGCGCGCATTGGCGGCCGGCTCTTCTCACCTCTATCGCTTGCAGATCCGCCACCGTGCGAACGGGTCGGTCTCCGAGCTGCGAGGTCCGATCCAGGTGGTCGCGGTGACGGTGCTTGCCGGCGCGCAGATCGGCGAGGCCGGCGGCACGCTGACCAGCCCCAATGGCGACGTCCGCGTCGCCTTCGATCCGTCTCCCGGCGTGCCGACGGCGGACGTGACACTCATGGAAGGGACCACCCACGAGGGGCGCCAGCTACGTCTGCGGTTCGATCGCGACGTGTCGGGCGACATGCGCCCTGTGCGCTTCGAGTGGGGCGGTGCCACCGCCCTTTCCGGCGCGTCCACTGCCCAGCGTCGCAAGGAGGGGACCAGCAGGCGGCTCGACATGAGCCCGGGCTTCCACGAGTGGGCGACGGGCAACGGCTGGTTCTCCGCGGCCGGGGGCTACAGGCTCGGCGAATTCTCGCGCCCGCTCCATGTGCTTGCGCGATCGTGCTTGCCGGGTTGGTTGCCGCCGGCGCCGGGTCAGCGGCTGGACGTGGTCTGTGTCTACAGTGCGCCGGCTTGGCGGTTGAGCGCGCCGTTTCCCGAGGCTGCCCTCCCGGCGAACGTTGCCGAACCCGTCGTGCTCGTACACGGATACACGCCGGGCCAGGAGCTGGGCGGCGGGTCGGCGGATCCGACCTCCACCGGGTGCGTTGTTCAGACCTCGCTCGGGCTGCCCTGCAACACCTGGGGCGCGTTGCCAACCCTGCTCATGCAGATCCGCAGTCCGGTGGTGGTGCCCTTCGAGTTCCAATGGGCGACGAACGCGCCGTTTGAAGTGGTGGCCGACGAGCTCGCAGAGGCGATCGACAGGGTGCACGCCAAGACCGGCAAGCCCGTCACCGTGGTCGCCCACTCCTTCGGGGGCCTGCTGGCACGCACGATGCTCCAGGGCCTCGGCAAGCGTGGCCGGTTCGACGCATTGCAGGTGGCGGGAAAGATCCGGCAGGTTGTCACCATCGGCACGCCACATTCGGGAATCCTCGCCAGCGCGAAGACGATCGGCGGCGTCGCCTTGCCGCAAGGACGTGACCCGGCGCTCGGCAGCGCCTTGATCAACGGTTGCGGCCAAGTCTCCTGCCACCAGGCGGGTGAGTCGACGCTGACCAGTGGCGAGGCCGAACTGGTCGGCGTCGAGCTCGAGGAAGGCTCCTTGTTGGCCAAGCTCGCGACGCAGCCCTTCCCGCAAGCGCTTGTCCCGTTCAAGGTCGGCATCGGGCTCGCCCTCGAGTCGTCGTCGAACAGGTTGGCCTTTGCTGAAGGCGATGGGCTGCTGTCGTTCAGCGGCCAGCGGTTCAGGCCCGACCTCGCCGCCTCGAAGCCGTACACGCGCAATTTCCTGACATGCAATGGAACGGTCGAAGGCGGTGTGGTTCAGGAAGAGGTACTGGCCGTGGCCAATGCGCTGCCTGGCGATGACGCGGCGGCGGCGGTTGTCGGGTATCTCCACTCCGGCGCCCAGATGCTCGTGCGTGACCGATCGGTCAATCGGCTGCAGGCCAGTGTCGACTCGGCCGACCATCCCACCTTCAGGCTCGTGAGCTCGGCCCTGCTCGACACTGGGTGTCCGATCGCTCCGACGATCGTGGTCCAGCCGGCGGACCTGAGTGTGGAGGCGGGCCGGTCCGCGGGCTTTCGCGTGCTTGCCATCGGTGTCCCGAGCCCGAAGTACCAGTGGCGGCGAGACGGAGACCCTTGGGGCGATGCCATAGGAGCTACTTTGCAGCTCGATGCCGTGGCTCCGGCCGACAACGGGGCGCGTTTCGATGTCGTCGTCAGCAATGGTGTTGGCCAGGATGCGGTCAGCCGGGCGGCGCTACTGACCGTGACGACGGCGCAGGCGCCGCCCGCTGTGGAGCCGGCGGCCACGAAGGGGCGGCTTGCCACGTGCTCCGGCAGTTGCGCTATTGGCTTGAAGGCGAGCGGCGCCCTCGTTGCCGCGGGGCGAGATCCTGACGTCAACAACTACCACTCGCTCGGCAGTCCGGGCACGACCTCGGGCCCGTGGTTCGCGCTCTCGGCCGCTCCGCGCGCGCGATTCGTCGACATGGGCAGCGGCAACACCTTCGTGATCGCGCAGGATGGAGCGCTGTGGGTCACCGGCAACGGCGACTTCGGCTCGCTTGGCAACGGCGCAGTGACGGTCGAGACCTGGACCCCCGTAGCCGGCCTGGCGGACGTGCGCTTCGTCCAGGGCAGCAGCGTGGCCTCGTATGCAGTGACCGGTGCCGGGCAGCTCTGGGTGGCCGGCCCCAACATCTTTGGTCAGTTGGGTTTCCAGCCACCGAACGCGCAGATCTTCCAGAACTTCTGGATTCCCGTGCCCGGGCTGGTCGACGCGCACGCGGTGGTCTCGGATGGTGTGCACACGTTGGTCCTGCGCGCTGACCGCACGGTTTGGGCCGCGGGTGTGAACAGCCGCGGCAGCGAGAGCATCCTCGGCTTCGGATCAATCGGCAACATCTCGTTGTGGACCCCTGTGCCTGGGCTGACGAACGTGGTGGACGTGGCGACCGGATTCGCGCACTCGTTGGCCGTGACGGAAGACGGCAACCTGTGGGCCACGGGCGATGCTCCCTCGACGCGCCGCAGCTCGTTTGGTTGGACGCCGCAGTCATCGTTCGCGCAGGTGCCCGGCATCACCGGCGTGCGCGCCGTGGTCGCGGCGAACTTCTGCTCGATGGCGCTGAAGGCGGACGGTTCGCTGTGGGTGGCGGGCCTGTTCGAGTACTCTGCTTCCGGGTTGGGAGCGGGTGCCCCTGTGCAGCTCGATGCCTGGCAGCAGGTGCGCAGCCTGCCACCGGTGGTGGCCATGCACACCGACTGCCACAAGTCGCTCGTAATCACTGCCGACGGGCGGCTCTGGGTGGCCGGCAACAACGAAGGCGGTGCCCTCGGGTTCGGTGATCCGCAGAAGACCTACTCGGCGCCTAGGACGCTACCGGTGTGGACGCTCGTGGAGTCCGAGGTCGGGTTCTGATGCCGACGCGCGTCGATTCATGGCGTTGAGCAGCCCCGAATCTGACCCCATGCGTTTCCGCTGTGCGAGCGTATTCGCCGTAGCGTACTGACTAGGCGCTGATCACTCTAGTACCCACGTCGGATGGCAGGGGTGCATGTCCGGAATCAGCGCTGCTTGCGGAGCCTATTGCTCAAAGCTCAACGCGAGATCGGCCGGCGGCGAAGCTGCCTCCGGCGGTATCGTCGGCCCATGTGCTACTCCGCGCAGATCACGGCGAGCTACTACCGCTTCGTCCGCAGGTTCGGCGCGACCCTCTCCCTGGGCGACTTCGTGCGCATCTACTGGCATCGGACCCAGGAGGCCAAGCTGAAGATCCCCCGCGTGATGGATGCCATCTTCGCGGAGCCGGCCACCGACGAGGAGCGCGAGATCAAGCGGCAGATCGACGAGCACGACGCCCGACTGGTGGTCGAGCTCGAGCAGGAGCTGTTCCGGCAGCGCAAGCGCCTGGCCGATGCGGAGCGGACCCTGCAGACCAAGACCACCAAGGCGGCCACCGAGAGCCAGCGCATCGCGTCGACCAAGATCGAGCGCGCGATGACCAAGCTCCAGGGCCTGAAGTCGCACACCCTGAGCGACGAAGATGCCCGAATCTTCCCTGGCTGGTATGCGCCGGTGATGGTTCTCGACAAAGGGCGCCGGGTGATCAAGCCGATGCGGTACCAATGCCGGCCGGAGGGCAAGCCCGCCTCTTACGACGCCAAGTTTCCGGGCACCTACAACGCCAGACGCGACAACCTCGAGGGCAGCTTCTGGAAGCCGCTCTTCGGCCGCAAGCACGGCATTCTTGTGGTCGATGCGTTCTTCGAGAACGTCGCTCGCGAAGGCTCGGACGGCTCCAAACAGAACGTCGTTCTGGAGTTCCGACCGCGGCCGCGACACGAGATGCTTGTCGCATGCCTGTGGTCGTGCTGGGCCGGCCCTGATGGTGAAGAGTTGCTGTCGTTCGCAGCCATCACCGACGACCCGCCTTCTGAGGTCGCGGCGGCAGGGCACGATCGCTGCATCGTTCCGATCAAGGAAGAGCAGCTGGATTCCTGGCTTGCGCCAGCGGGCAAGCCGCTCAGTGAGCTCTACGCGATCCTCGACGATCGAGACCGGCCCTTCTACGAGCACCGCCTGGCTGCCTGATTGCCGCAAAAGGCAGGCTGCTGCCGCCAGGGGCGTCGGCGCCGCGGTAGCTCAAAAGGGCCCTGCCCTCGTAGGGCAGGGATCTGCGCCCGGATCCTGCGCTGCCCGCCTTGCGAATCAACGACCTGCGCCGCCAGCTGTATAGCTGTATGAAGATGGTATGAAGACTCGCTTCCTGGTTGCCCCACCCTGAACGGCGGCGCTGCGACTGGCGGGAGTTGCGGCTTGAACGGCCGCCACCTATTGCAAAGGAATTCCCGTGAAACCATCGCGCCACATGGCTTGAAGTAGTCATGCCGTTTGCCTATTCTTCAATCACACTGAAGTGAGGGCAACGATGAAGACGAAGGCCGACAAGGGGAAGATCACGGTGCAGCTCTGGGCGCCGCTTCTCAAGAAACTCAATGAACTGACTGGCGCGGCATGCCTGAATCGGGACGCCTATCTGGATGTGGTCCTCGCCAACGAGGCGCCGATGCTGGTGGCCGAACTCGACGGACAGAAGAACTCCGACCCGGCGCGGGCGTTCATCAGAAGGTGCTTCGCCGAGTTGAAGGATCTGCGCCCTGTTAGCTTCACGCTGACTCGGGAGACGGCGGAAGTCCTCACCAAGGCCTGCGACGAGGTGAACGTTTGGCGCGACGTGTTCGTCAACCGAGTGATCTTTCTCCTTGTCGCGAAGTCCTCGGCCATCGAGCGAGAGTTCGACTTCCTGTTCAAGGATCACGGCGGGGCGATCTTCGAAGACGGTTGGGAGATCAAAGCGCTCTTGCTGGGACCAAGACTCACGGCGATCCGCAGGTTCATCAACGATGACCCGTTCTTGGGGATCCGCGCGGCCCTCAGAAGCGCCTATCCGGACGACGGTGGGGCACTTCATGCGATCCCGCTCGGGTCCCCGATTGGCGATACGCCCCGAGCCCGCGGCTTGGCGGGCTTCACCGCCTACCTCGAAGACAAGTACGTACCTGGCACTGCCGAGAACCAGGAATGGCAGCGGCAGAGTGATGAACTGCTGGCCTCGCTCTCGGGCGAAGTCGATTCAGACGAGGAGGGCCTCAAGTGAGCGCGCAGGAGATGACCCGGCACGCTGCCGTGCGGCAGCAGCAACGCTGCATCCCGCCACTCGTAGTTGACTGGCTCCTCTCGTATGGCAGCCGAGAGAAGTCGTTCGGAGCCATCAAGGTGCGCTTCGATCGCCGGTCGCGGAAGGAGCTCTCGCGCGACGTAGGCCGGCGCGCGGTGTCGTTGATGTCGAAGTATCTGTGCGCAGCGTTGATTGTGGATCCGTCGACCGACAAGGTGATCACCGTCGAATGGCTGCACTGAACCCCGAAGCGCGGCGTTCGCACCAGCCAATTGGCCGGCCCACGGTTGCGGCGCGTATCGCCTTAGCCGGAGAGCAGCTTGGCACCACGAATCGCATCCATCACCGCACGCTCCAGCGCCTCGACACTCCCTCTCGGGTGGGGATCGGTCGTCGCCAGCGCCTGAATGATCTGCCCTTGCCGCCCCTGCGCGACGCTCCCGTAGCTCAGGAACGTCGTCAGCACGCCTTCATGTCCGAGATTCTGGCTCCACGCCTTGAACTGCTCGGCGTCGCGGCACAGGGTCTGGCCGAGTTGAACCAGGGTCGTGCGGAAGCTGTGCGGGTTGAAGTAGCGCAGACCCGCGGACTCGAACGCGCGTCGGAAGATCGTGCGAATTGGCGACGCGCTGCTCCAGTGCCGCCGCGCCAGGCCCGTGACTTCGAACTGCCTCGCTTCGCCGAGCTCCACCAGGGTTGCCGGGAACAGCGGGTCGTCATTGCCCCACAGCTTCTCCTGCCGCAAGTACGTGACCCAGGCCTCGACGATCTCTC
This sequence comes from Burkholderiales bacterium, assembly GCA_016223165.1. Lineage (GTDB taxonomy): Bacteria > Pseudomonadota > Gammaproteobacteria > Burkholderiales > Burkholderiaceae_C > Rubrivivax. Next base: position 80,406 of record JACRPO010000003.1, on the reverse strand, counting down.
GAGGCGCACCACCGACCGGAAAGAAGTACGTCGTGAAGGTCTTGCTGAACTTGGTCTGCACGTCCCGCGCGTCCTGGAACACGCTGCCTGCGGCCAGGTCCACGTGCTTGAGCTTCATCGAGGCGATGGCGCTGTCCCGCGCGCCGGTGAGCAACGCGAAGGCCACCAGCGCGTGATCGCGCCGCTCGATCTCAGTCTGGCTCGGCATCAGCGCGATCACGTGCCGGATCTGCTCGAGCGTCGGCGCCGGCCGCTCGCGCCGCGCGGTCGCCACCCTGGTGTCCTTCTCCGACAGGTTGAAGTACTCGGCGTCCGAGTACTGCAGCCGCGACTTGTAGCCCGGCTTGTCTGCCATCCACTGGAAGAACCGCTTCAGGTGCGCGAGCGTCGCGTTCAACGTCGCCTTGCTGAGCTTGCCGCCGGTGGCCCGGCTGTCCTGCTCACTCAGGTGCTTCTTGAATGCGATGGCCTGCTCGAAGTGGAAGGCCTTGAAGTCCCGGTGGCGCGTGTCGGCCTCGAACCGCGCCAGCGCCTTTGCCACCGCGTCCACCGAGTCCTCGCTCTGCCGCTTGGCTTCCTTCAGGAAGACGAAGTAGCTGCGCTTGATCCGTTCGTTCTCAGCGTTGTGCGTCGCCATGGTCTCGTGCGTCCTTTGCGAAGTCACTGTTCACGGAGGGCTCGGCGCTCTCGACTATGTGTTGCAGTGCTTGCGGCAGCCTGAGGTCCAGTTTCCCGCGAACCAGCGCCAGCTTGGCGAGGCTGGCGCGCCGGAAGATCATCGTTTCGCAGTCGGGGCAGATGCCGACCAGGTTGCCCTGGGTCTGAGTCAAGGGCATGTAGTCCGCCATCTGGCCCGCCGGTGACTTCGGTGCCCGGCAGCGGACGCAGTAGATCTCGCCGGGCTTGCAGGTGCGCTTGTTCTTCTCTCGCTTGGCTCGCAGGAACGTGACCAGCTCGCTACCCAGGATCAGCATCGGCCGCCTGTCGTCGCTGGTCGGCAGGCCGCGCTTGACCCACTCCCGCACGGTGTTCTTGTGAATGCCAAACAAGCCGGCGACCTCGTCCACCGTGTAGTTCCGGTGGATCTTGGCCAGGCGATGGTTCGGGTGGCGCTTGCGCATGGTCGACTCGGCGACAACGGGTCAGGCGCCTCGGCTGGCCAGGGCGTAGGTGTTGGCACCGCTGGCTGCGGCGCTGACACCTTTCCCCTTCGCGGCTGCGGCAACCGATGAAACCGGCGAAACCGATTCCACCTGCCAAGCCTCGGCCGAGCGGTTGCCGCTGGCGCGCGCGAACCGCAGGCCATCGACGATGCGGCCGGCATGCCTGCGAATCCACCACCCCAACTTGCGCCGGTTGACCTCGCCACGTTCGGCGGCGATGTCGTGCAGCACCTCCCGCAGCTCGGCGTGTCCGTCGTGGAAGGCCGATGCCTCCTTCACGGCATCGCGCACCATCGCCGCGGTCTTGCCGAAGGCCCGCTGCCACGCAATCAACAGGCGCCCGAGCGTTTCGCGATCCGGGTCTTCGGCCATGGCCTTGAACACGGATGCCGTCGGGTCGCGGAGGCCGAGCCACATCAGGGGCTGCCGGCAAAGCGCAGACCACTCGCCGAATCCCGCCAGCGACTTGCACTCGGTCATCGGCCTGCCGGCATCGATCCAGGCGCGAACGATGGTCAGCGCTGCCGAGACGTAACGGCCGCGTTCGCTCAGCACCTCCCGCACCAGGTCGGGCCGCGAAAAGCTGCGCGCTGCCGGCACCTCGCAATCGGGGGTCAAATGGATCGTGATGCACCGCCGGCTCATGTCCTGCACGGGCCCCACGTTGTTGCCGCTCGAGAGGAACAAGGTGCGCGTGCTGACGGTGGCCGTCTTGGACACGCCCAGGATGCGGCCGCTCATGTGCTCCGAGGTCAGCGCGGTGCACAGGCTCTTGTGCGCCACCAGGTCGCCGGTGAGGTTGTCGAACTCGATCACCGCCGGCGCCCGCAGCATCTCGGCGAGCAGCAGCTTGCGGCACTCCTCGTCGTCGCCGGGAAAAGTGGTGGGCGTGCCGCGCTGGGGCGTGGCGAAGCCGGTGATCAGCTCACACAGATAGGACTTGCCGGAACCGACCATGTGCGCCCGCACATGGAACATCGGCGCGTGGGGGAGGGTCGGGCGGACAGCCGCGGTGAGCATCGCGACCAGGGCCGCTGCCAAGTCGGTGTCGGCCGCGAAACTGAACTCGGCCAGAAGATCCTTCAGCAGGGCCAGTGCCCCTTCGGCCTGCGTGCGGGTCGGCCTCGCCGGGATGGAGAACTCGCGCGCGTCGAACACGCCGAACATGCCCGTGGCTGTGTCGTAGCCGGCCGCTGTCATCAGGCTGCCGTCCGCTCGCACATAGGGTTGGCGTGTGAGTCCGTTCAGCACAGGCAGATGGCGGTAGCTGGTCGAGTCGAACAGCACCGCTGCGTGCCGCGCTGGCGGGTCGATGCGCACCCAGTCCTGCGCGCGCCCATCGAACCTCTCCCAGGTGGCGGCGCCGGAGAGCGCCCGCACCAAGGCTGGCGGGCCGATGTCTTGCACCCGGCTCTCGCGCGTGCCGGGGTCGGTGACCACGGTCGCGATCAGCCCGCCGCGCTGGTAGTGCCGCCTCGATTGGGCGAGTTCGCGCTCGGCCGCATCCACCACGCGGTGGATCTCACCGGCCACGACGCGGATCGTCGGCTTCATGCGCGCTTCGCTGACCTCGATGCCCACGAAGCGCAGCAGGTCGCGCACGTGCCGCTCGGCGCAGTGGCCATGGAGGCACTTGAAGCCGCCGATCGGCCAACTGTCGTCAGGCTCGAAGTAGGCGGTGCCGCCGTCGGCCGCGCCGGTGTGATCCTGCACCCAGGGGCAAGTGATGTCGTGCTTGCCGTCGCCGAGCGGCGCCTTGTACAGGCCGCGGCCACGCAACGTGACCAGCACGCCGTTCTCGTCGGGGCGAGGGATCCACACCGGATCGCCGTCGCCCGGGCGCTCCTGCGCGGCGCGCGTCTTCCGCCGCTGCGGCCGCCCCGCGGCCGGCATCTCCAGCTCGAGGCCATCGACCAGTTCCTCGGTCGAGTAGCGCAGGTCGGGCTGCCACTCGACCAATCGGCAAACAAAGGGCGGCGTGTGCTTGCCGTTCACCGCCACAGGCAGCCGAGCCAACCGCGCGCGCGGGCCGTTGGCACCGGGGTCGCACAGCCCCGCGGCGACGATGGCGTTCATCAGTCGATCGGCCGCATCGCCGTCCTCGAGTGGCTGGCGAAGCAGGTACCCGGCCTGGTGGTTGCCCGCCGATGTCTCCAGCAGCCACGACGGTGGCAGTGGCAGCAGCTCCATGGCCACCTTGGTGCCCACGTCATCCAGCATCACCGCGTACAGGGCCGCGAAACGCGCCTTCTGTCGGCGGCAGTGACCTGCAGCGTCGGGCTTGAATGCGGCGAGGCTGAAGTAGTTGTTGGCGCCAGCCGGCAGACTCGCGGGCACCGCAGGCTGATGGGGTGACCAAGGCTGCCCAGACCACGCGCCGCCGGCAACCTTGGCAGGGTCGCCGCTGAAGCTCACCACGACCGGGCGCGCGTCGGCGAGCCCGGCGCCGAACACGGTGGCCAGGAACTCACCGTTGCCGACGGAGTAGGTTCCGTCGGTTGCGTCGGATTGCATGGCGCGAGTTGGCGAAACTGTCACGGGCGCATTCACCGCCACACCCGCTACTTCGCCGCCTTGCGAGCCGCTTCCAGCTTCTGCACCAGGGTGCGAATCTCGTCCTCGGACCTCTCAGCGATCGTCGCAGCGTTGAGCACTTCGACCTCGTCCTCTGGCGTGCCGCGGGCTCGCAGACCAAGCTTCACTGGCTTGACGAAGAGGCCTGCCTTGATGTCGGCGTAGTGCGCGCTACGCGACTTGCCTCGGCGCTTGAGTACGGCGGGAAGCCGCAGGATCGTGTGGGTCATGCTCGAGCCTCTCTGGGTGAACTTGAACTCCACGGAAGTGTTGTGGAGCGAGAGGTTTCATTGATCCCTGTGAAGGGAGCACGGCATGAGGCCGGAAAGCCTTGTCCGACAAGGACTTGGCAGAGCACCGGGGTGTGAAGGTTTCACACCCTCCGAGCAAGAAAGAGCCGCCCATCCAAGAGCGGGCTCGGGGGCCTCAAGGCGGCGCGAGGGATGGCCGCAAGCCTTGGGCGCTCCTGAAGAACACGCTTGGGCGCCGCAAACGCCTGCTTCGAAAGCTGTCAGGGTGACCGAAAGAACGAGAACAGGAACTCCTGCCTTCCAAGATGCCCCTTCGTCCTCGGCTAGCCTCAGGCATGTCGGCGACGACTTACCATCTCAGGGCTGCCTCTAGCAACCGACCGAATGCCAACCGACGACAACGACTCCACCCCCGAAGGCCTCGAGGATCGTGAGCGCGAGGAAGGTGCCGAAACCGGGGTCCCCGGTGTGCGTGACACGGCCCAACTGGAACTGGAGGTAGACGAGGCGGGGAACGCGCTGATCTACTTCGTCGACTTCGCGAACGAGGCCGCTTTCATGGAACCCAAGCGGCTCGTGAAGAAGTCGGCCCTGTTGGCGAAGTTTCACGCGAACCCTGATGTGCTTGAGACGTTCCCGTTGCGACCCTACAAGACAGAGCACGACTTCTTGCAGCCCAAGCATCCAGGCTTGAAGTCGATTGTCTTCGAGGGTTTCGGCCTAGGCTTCCCCAACTCTGCGGGAGAGGCCGCTGACATCCTCGATGGACTGCCGGCGGGGTTCGTCAAGGGATACCAGTTCGGACTTGGCATGCACAAGAAGAACTTGGCCATCGTTCATGCTGCCACTGACGTACCGAATGTCGAAACCCTTGTCATTAGGCGAGGAGACATTTCAGCACCTCGAGTCGAAGGATCGACTTTCATCCTGCCGGCGGACTTCTTCGATGGAATGAGGCGCGCGCTCGAGCGCATCACAGTGCACTACCGAACGGAAGCAGCCTCGGACAAGCGAGACTTGGTCCACAACCAGATGCTGCAAGCGATCGACCCGAAGATGTTCCCGGAGACGCCTCCTCGGTACAGGCGCGATGCCGTGTACCGCGTCGTGGCTGCTACTGCGTCGACGGGGTTGACTGCAAAGGATCAGTCCGCAGCGGTTGAACTCGTTGCCAAGTGCAAGGAGACCATCGCAAGAGACCAGCCGAAGAAGGTCTTGCGGCTGCGTAGCGAACTCGAGCTCGTGACGCTGTCGCAGTTGATCGAGAAGTTCAAGTCGCGGCTTGGCCAGCCTCTATCAGAGGCCGACTGGCAGGCGTTCCTCGCGGACAACGCGTTCGTGCTGTCGATGGCGTTCGGCTATCCCGTCATCAAGATCGGCGAGCAAATCGCTGTTGGCGGTACCAAGTTGTCTGGCGGGGGCACCAAGTTCGCGGATTTTGCCGCTCGCCATGCTTCAAGCGGCAATCTCGCTATCGTGGAGATCAAGAGACCAGGGACTGACCTTCTGTCTAAGAAGGAGTACCGTGGCGGCGTCTACCCGATGTCACCGGAGCTCGCCGGCGGAGTGCAGCAGCTACTTGACCAGCGATATCAGCTTCAGCGCAGCATCTCACTGCTCAAAGACAACTCCGGCATACGCGACCTCCAGGCTTACGCTGTGGACTGCGTCTTGATTGCCGGAGTCCTTCCCTCGCGCACGTCAGAAGCACTCTTGAAGTCCTTCGAGCTCGCGCGACGATCGATGCATGGCGTGCAGGTAGTGACCTTCGATGAACTGCTGGCCAAGCTTGAGTCTCTTCAGTCGTTTCTGGCAGAAGGCTTGGCGGAGCAAGCGCCCCAGGAGTGATCGGATCATGGGAAGCCTGGGTTCACTCTTGCGCTCGGCGAGCTACCGAACTGGCACCTTTGCAGCGGGCTTTCGGAAGAGCGCAGGGATGCTGGTAACCAACACCCGCTTCTCCTTCGGTCGCAGGCGGATCCCATAGAGCCGCTCGCCTTCGAGGCTCTTGTGCATGTTGGTGAAGAGGTTCCTGAGGTTGCTCTCCATCTCGATCTGGCGAACGAATTCGCCCCACATCTTTAGGACTCGATGGCTTGGCGCGGCTCTGTCCTTTCCGGCGAACTTCAAGTAGCCATCGTCGCTCCACTTCAGCAGTTCCCGTGAGACCTCCCCCTCTGGAACCACCGTGACGTGGTAGCCGGCAAAGTTGTGGGCGCGAGTCGACCCGAAGAGCAGAGCGACGAAGAAGAGTTCGCGTGAGCCGATCTTCTTGTTGACCCCCTCGAAGCGCCCGTTCCCCACGACTCTTGCCAGCAATCCCCGATTGGTCTCGCCATCCTTGATCTCGTCGAGGATCAGCAGTGGCGTCGGCGCCTCGTCGGCAAACGTTGCCGGCCTCTTGTACTCGTCCGGCAAGGCGAGGATCAGTAGGCAATCGCTGGGCACCTTGCCGTCACTGATGTCTTGCGCGTGCTCCCGGATCCCCCTGGCAATGACCTCGGCCACTTGAGATGCGTGCCGCTTGTACAGGCCCAGGATTCCGGTCGCGGCGTCATCCGCCTTCATGCCCTGAATGTGCCGGGTCACACGATGTGCCTCGCCGAACTCTGTGAAGAAGGCGGTGTCGGTCATACCCCTGACCCGCTTTGCAGTACCGACGTAGGACTCAAGCATCGTGCGGCTGTCTCCGGGTGGTCGTTCCCCACGCATCAGGTCGACGGCGTACATCTCTTCCGGATCTTCCGAATCCGGGCACCCAGCAGCAAGCGTCCCGAAGCGCCGGTCGATGCACTGCGAGCAGGTGCCGCAGTGGGTCTTCAGCGTCGTCATCTCCCACACGTGGGTGCAGCTCACCGTGTGCTTGATGAGGTCACCGCCCCCGCCATCTCGAATGGACTTCACGACCTCGGCCTTAGTCATCCAGCGAAACGGATTCTCGACCGCGAATGGCTTCTGAAAGATGGCGGAGAAGATCTCGGCGAACCCGTTCAGCACCTGAGGGTGCGTGGTCCGTGTTGCCCGTCCACCGACCACCTGAGGCGAAATCGGCAGGTTGATGCTGACGACCCCGTTCTCGTAGAAGCGAATCCTCCATAGATCAAAGATGCGCGCGACGACGGCTCCCAGGGAGGCGAAGAGAAAAGAGCGCGTGCGCTGTGTGTATTCCTTGCCAAGCGCCTTCTCTTTGTTGACCCAGACCGGCACATGAAAGGGCTGCCTGGCCTGGCCGCGGGCGAGAAGATCCTGTACGAGCGCCTTCTGCTTGCTGTCAATCTTCGGCGAGGATCGGTGGCTGACCAGTGCAACCGACCTCTTGTTGATGATGGCCTCCTGCACCGCGCCGGCGAGTGAGTCGAGCCCGCCCGAGAACAAGACGACCTCCTCCGCCTGAAAGCCCGATGCCCCGCCTGCACCGAAGTCCAGGTACTGGTCTGCGGGGGGTGGCCTGGCCAGCTTCTTGAACGTGAACTCATACTCATCGTCCGACAGGAACCCCAGCGTGGCGCACAGTGCCGTGCGAACTGGCTTGGAGGACCACAGCTCGGGCTCGCGCACGGGGATGTGGAACTGAAGCTGTCGCCTCCACTTCGCACCATAGTCCTGTGAGCTGTTGCCGCCTCGAGTGGTGGCCTGATCGGCGCAGTACACGTAGGTGGCGATCTCGAGGAGGTCGATCAGTTCCGGCGCGACGTTGGCCACCATCTTCTGGCTGATGTCGCTGACCTTGAGCGTGACGTTGTAATCCTTGCCCCATAGCAACAGGGGCACCACCTCCTGCCCTCGTGCCTTGCCGGTGGCGGTCAGGCCCCCACAAAGGATGACGCGCTCATTACTCGCCACCGGGAGTCCCTTTGGCGAGCTCGGCGCGAAGCTTCTTCAGGGCGACGTGAACGTAGCCGGCGGCGTTCTTCTGAGTGATCGGACCCTTGAAGTTGCCCTTCGAGAACCAGCCTCCGGAGAACTCCTCGATGATCAGCGAGGCTTGGCGGCAGTGGAGATCCAGAGCGCTGTTGAACTCGGCGTGTCGGTCGACGTTGGGGAAGCGGCCATCCACGCCGACGTAGTTGGAGAGCTCGCGGCTGAGGAAGTAGGTGAGGTACTTCCTCGTCAGGCGGGTGAAGAACTCCGCTGCGAGCGCGCTGAATCGCCGGGCGGTGGTAAACGACCCGATGGTCTGCTGCGCAGTGGGCGTGGTGGTCTCGAACAGACTCGCGTTCGCGGGCGTCCCAAGTGCGGTAAGCGCTTCGGAGGCCGCCATCTGCGCCATCTCGCCCAGGTCGGTGCGCCCCCCGGTGCGACGCAAGTGCGCGTCCACCGCATCGGCGAACGCCCCCGTCACCTCCAACAGGCTGGGTGAGTCCGACACCTGAAGGCCAAGCTTGTGAAGGCGGGCGACGAAGTCCTTGCTTCGGGCCGCCAGCGGCACCTGAGTCAGGAGCCAGACGGTGTAGACGAGGCCCGGGTCCTGCGCGGCCTTGGCCAGGCCGCGTTGCGACGCCTCCATCGTCGCAGCGGCGATGTGAGGCGCCCCGGCGCCGCTGCCCACGAGGTCAAGAACCTGAATCCAGTTCCGTGTTCGAGGAAGTGTCCCGAGGCGGACGTGTCCCATCGTCTCCCCTCCACGCCATGCCCGGATCGAATGGGCGCCATGCACGAGGCTGGCGCAGCCCGAGCGTCCTTGGGCGTCGCGCCTAATGTACAAACGCGGCGCGAAAGGAACAATGCCCGGCGGCAGGACCCCTGCGCCAGCGCCTGACACCCCCAGCTCTGCTAGAAGGAGGGCCCCGAGCGCCTGACCGGCCGCGCCGCGACTGGCCGCCGCTCCACGGCGACCCCGGCGCTGCACATGCCGGCGGCCCGACAAGAACAGACCCATGGCCCTGAAGAAATCCGAGCTCTACTCCTCCCTCTGGCAAAGCTGCGACGCCCTGCGCGGCGGCATGGACGCCAGCCAGTACAAGGACTATGTCCTCGTGCTGCTGTTCGTGAAGTACATCAGCGACAAGTACGCCGGCCAGCCCTTCGCGCCCATCACCATCCCGCCCGGCGCCGGCTTCGTGGACATGGTCGCGCTCAAGGGCAAGAGCGACATCGGCGACCAGATCAACAAGAAGATCCTCGGGCCGCTGGCCGCGGCCAACAAGCTCTCGGACATGCCGGACTTTGCCGACGCCACCAAGCTCGGCACCGGCAAGGAGCTGGTGGACCGGCTCACCGACCTGATCGCCATCTTCGAGAACCCGGCGCTGGACTTCTCGAAGAACCGCGCCGACGGCGACGACATCCTCGGCGACGCCTACGAATACCTGATGCGCCACTTCGCCACCGAGAGTGGCAAGAGCAAGGGCCAGTTCTACACGCCGGCCGAGGTCAGCCGCATCATGGCCAGCATCCTGGGCATCGGCCGCGCCGATACCACCAGCGCCACCACCGTCTACGACCCCGCCTGCGGCTCAGGCTCACTGCTGCTCAAGGTGGGCGACGCCGCGAAGGCCAAGGTCACGCTCTACGGGCAGGAGAAAGACTCCGCCACCGCTGGCCTGGCGCGCATGAACATGATCCTGCACGACAACCCCACGGCACTCGTTAGGCAGGGCAACACGCTGGCCAACCCGCTGTTCACCGACGCCAGCGGCCAGCTCAAGACCTTCGACTACGTCGTCGCCAATCCGCCGTTCAGCGACAAGCGCTGGAGCACCGGCCTCGACCCTGCGAACGACCCGCACGCGCGCTTCAAACACTTCGGCACGCCGCCGGCCAAGCAGGGCGACTACGCCTACTTGCTGCACATCCTGCGTTCGCTCAAGAGCACCGGCAAGGGCGCCTGCATCCTGCCGCATGGCGTGCTGTTCCGCGGCAATGCCGAGGGCGTGATCCGTAAGAACCTCGTCCTGCGCGGATACATCAAGGGCATCATCGGCCTGCCTGCGAACCTGTTCTACGGCACCGGCATCCCCGCCTGCGTCATCGTGCTCGACAAGGAGGACGCCCAGGCCCGCGCATCGGCCCAGGGTGGCATCTTCATGGTCGACGCCAGCAAGGGCTTCCGGAAGGACGGCCCGAAGAACCGCCTGCGCGAGCAGGACATCCATCGCATCGTCGACACCTTCACCCGGCAAGTGCACGTGCCCGGCTACGCGCGCCGGGTGCCCCTGGCCGAGATCAGCGACCCGAAGAACGACTTCAACCTCAACCTGCCGCGCTATATCGACAGCACCGAGCCCGAGGACCTGCAGGACATCGACGCCCACCTGCGCGGCGGCATCCCCGACCGCGACCTCGACGCGCTGGCCCCCTACTGGCAGGTCTTTCCCGCCGTGCGCGCCGCGCTGTTCCAGCCGGCCGGTCGCCCCGGCTACAGCCAGCTTCGCGTCGCGTCCACCGACATCAAGCCCACCATCTTCGGCCACGCCGAGTTCACCGCCTTCATCGCCACCGCCACCGAGCTATTCGCGGCGTGGAAGGCTGCAAACAGCCCACACCTGCGCGGCTTTGCCCAGGACGGCCACCCCAAGGCCCTGATCGAGACCATCGCCGAGGCGCTGCTCGCCAGCTTCGAGCACGCCCCGCTGCTCGACGCCTACGACATCTACCAGCATCTATTGGACTACTGGGGCGAGGCGATGCAGGACGACTGCTACCTCATAGCCGATGATGGCTGGGTGGCGGCGGCCCAGCCGCGGCTCATCGTCGAGGACAAGGCGGGCAAGACCAAGACCCGGCCCGACTTCGCTCTGGGCAAGAAGAAGTACGCCGCCGAGCTGATCCCGCCGGCCCTCGTCATTGCCCGCTACTTCGCCAAGGAGCAGGCCGCCATCGACGCGCTGGAGGCACAGCTTGCCGCTCTGGCGCAGCAGATGGAGGAGATGGCTGAGGAGCACGGTGGCGAAGGCAGCCTGCTGGATGACGCCAAGAGCGACAAGGACAAGCTCACCAAGGCCAGCGTCGCCGCACGGCTGATGGAGATCGGCAAGGCCGACCCCGACACCGCCGACGAGCGCCAGTTGCTGCAAGACTACCTGGCGCTCATCGAGCAGGACGCCGACACCTGCGCCAAGCTCAAGGCTGCGCAGGACGCGCTGATGGCCAAGGTCGCCGCCAAGTACGGCCAGCTCACCGAGGACGAGGTCAAGACCCTGGTCGTGGACGACAAGTGGCTGGCCACCCTGGCCGCTGCGGTGCAGGGCGAGTTGGACCGTGTGTCGCAAACGCTCACCGGCCGCATTCGTCAGCTCGCCGAACGCTACGCCACACCGCTGCCGAAACTCACCAGTGAAGTCGCTGCCCTCGCTGCCTGCGTCGATGAACATCTCAAGAAGATGGGGGCGGTATGGGCGTGAGGCCCGGCTACAAGCAGACCGACATCGGCGTGATCCCGGCCGAGTGGGGCGTTCGCTCTATTGGTCAGATGTTTCGGCTTGTCAACGGATGCCCATTCAAGCCCGCCGACTGGAAGCAGAGCGGCACGCCAATCATCCGAATCCAGAATCTGAACGACCCGTATGCCCCGTTCAACTTCTCCCAAGCCCCAGTTCCGGAGAGAAACCGCGTAGAGCCTGGTGACCTCCTGTTCGCGTGGTCAGGAACGATAGGAACCTCTTTTGGTGCGCGTGTTTGGGCAGGTCCATCTGGCGTCCTGAACCAGCACATCTTCAAGGTGCACATGGATCAGGAGCAGATAACGCTGCCGTTTTCTCTCCTGGTGTTCGCCAGAGTCGAAGAGGACATTGCGAAGCAAGCTCACGGCTTCAAAGCCTCATTCGTCCACGTCAAGAAGTCTGACCTCGTGAAGGTGGACCTACCCGTTCCACCCGTACCCGAACAACGCGCCATCGCGGCGGCGTTGAGCGATGTGGATGCGCTGCTGGGCGCGCTGGACCGGCTTATCGCCAAGAAGCGCGACCTGAAACAGGCCGCCATGCAGCAACTCCTCACTGGCCAAACTCGCCTCCCCAGCTTCCACGACGAGTGGGAGGTGAGGCGGTTCGGAGAGGTGGCACTTCCCCGCCGTGACAGAGTGGATCCGAGAAGGGCAGGCGTTCAGGACTTCTGCATCGAGCTGGAGCACATCGAATCAGAAAGTGGCGAACTACTTGGAAGCACCACCACGGGCGATCAGTCCTCGCTCAAGTCGGTGTTCCGGGCCGGCGACGTGCTCTTCGGAAAGCTTCGCGCGTACCTTCGCAAGTACTGGTTGGCGACCCGCGCTGGCGTTTGCTCGACGGAAGTCTGGGTGCTCGCGCCGAAGGACCGGCTGGTGACAACCGGGTTTCTATTTCAGCTCATCAAGACCGACGAGTTCATCGAAGCCGCGAGCAATTCATACGGCACCCACATGCCTCGGTCTGACTGGAACATCGTGAAAAACTTCGAGTTCTCGCTGCCACCACTCCCGGAACAAGGTGCGATTGCCGATGCGCTAGGCGACATGGATGCCGAGTTGTTGGTACTGGACCAACGCCGCGACAAGACCCGCGACCTCAAGCAGGCCATGATCCAGGAACTGCTCACTGGAAGGACGCGCCTCGTATGAAGATCTCCACCATCCTGGACCATATCGACAGCGGCCACATGGCGCTGCCCGAGTTTCAGCGCGGCTATGTTTGGAACAGCGATCAGGTCCGCAAGCTGTTCACGTCGCTCTACCTGCGCCGGCCGGTGGGCGGGCTGCTGGTCTGGGCCACGGAGTCAAAGTCGGCGGCGCATCGCGGCGACGGGCAGCTGGCGGCCGGCGTAGTGAAGCTGCTGCTCGACGGGCAGCAACGCATGACGTCGCTCTACGGCGTGGTGCGCGGCAAGCCGCCGAAGTTCTTTGATGGCAACGCCAAGGCATTCACAGGGCTGCGCTTCCACCTGGATCAGGAAGCCTTCGCCTTCTACCAGCCGGTGACGATGAAGGACGAGCCGCTGTGGATCGACGTGACTGCGCTGATGAGCCACGGGCAGGCTGGGCACGAAGCCTTGGTCGAACGGCTTTCGGAGGATCCCAGGGTCGGCGTCAAGGCAGTCAAGTACTCCGCGCGAATCTCACGCATCCTGGGCATCCTGGACATTGAGCTGCACACCGAGGAAGTCACTGGCGTCGACAAGACGCTGGATGTCGTCGTCGACATCTTCAACATGGTCAACAGCGGCGGCACCAAGCTCTCCAAGGGCGACCTGGCGCTGGCCAAGATTTGCGCCGACTGGCCCGAGGCCCGCGACACGATGAAAGACAAGCTCAAGGTATGGGCGAAGGCGGACTTCCACTTCAACCTCGACTGGCTGCTGCGTTCGGTGAACACGGCGCTCACGGGCGAGGCGAAGTTTCAGTTCCTGCACGAGAAGAGCGCAGAGGAGATCCAGGACGGGCTGAAGCGCGCGACCAAGCATGTGGACACCAGCCTCAACCTAATCAGCGGGCGGCTGGGGCTGGATCACGACCAGGTCTTCTTCGGCCGCTTCGGCGTGCCGGTGATGGTGCGTTACCTGGATCGTCGCACCGGGCCGATGACGGCCGAGGACCGCGACAAGCTGCTGTTCTGGTTTGTGCAGGCCGGCATGTGGGGCCGGTTCTCGGGCTCGACGGAGTCCTTCATCGACCAGGACCTGGCCGCGCTGGAAGGGCCGGACGGTGGCCTCGACAAGCTGCTGGAACAGCTGAGGCTGTGGCACGGGGGATTGCGGGCGGAGCCCGGGCACTTCACGGGTTGGAGCCTCGGCGCCCGGTTCTATCCTGTGCTCTACATGCTGACGCGGATGGGGGAAGCCAAGGACTGGGGGCTTGGCATCCCACTGAAGTCCAGCATGCTGGGCAAGATGAGCCGGCTCGAGGTTCACCACATCTTTCCAAAGGCGCAACTCTACAAGCGCAAGCTCAAGCGACCGGAGGTAAACGCGCTGGCGAACTTCTGCTTCCAGACCAAGGAAACCAACCTGGAGATCAGCGATCGGCTGCCGGAGGAATACTTCCCGAAGTTCGAGGCGCGCCATCCAGGCGTGTTGGCTTCCCAATGGATCCCCACTGATCCTGAGTTGTGGAAGATCAAGAACTTCCGCGAGTTCCTCGAGGCTCGGAAGACGCTGCTCTCGGCCGAGCTGAACCGGCGAATGGAGGATCTGCTGCATGGCGATGCGCGCTGGCTGGCCGGCCCAGCGGCGGCGGTGGCCGTTGCTGGCGCCCTGATTGGCGGCATCAGCAGCGAGGAAGAGGAGGAGCATTTGGAGGCCCTCAATGCTTGGATGGAGGCGCAGGGCTTGCCCCGCGGGCTCCTTGCGTATGACTTTGCCGATGAGGCTACTGGCGAACAGAAAGCGGTGTTTGACTTAGCGTGGCCGAATGGCATCCAGGAGGAGCTCAGCCAGCCTGTCGCCTTGCTGTTGAACGAGAGCACCGAGACGATCGCGGTTGCCAGTCAAGCGGGCTACCGGTGCTTCATGAACGCCGACGAGTTCCGGCAGTACGTGAACAGCGAGATTCTTGCGGGGGAGGCTATCTCGTGAACGGGATCGGCGCCCCTGAGCGCGCGACCCAGAACCGCGTGCTGGGCCTGTTCCGAGACGAACTCGGCTATCGCGCGCTGGGTGATTGGACTGACCGCGCCGGCAACAGCAACATAGAGGAGAGCTTGCTCACGGCTCACTTGGAGAAGGTGGGCTGTTCGCCGGACCAGATTGGTCGCGCCCTCCACCTGCTTCGCACCGAGGCCAACAACCCAAACCGCAGCCTCTACGACAACAACAAGGCTGTCTACAGCCTGCTGCGCTACGGCGTGCCGGTGAAGATCGAGGCCGGCAAGGTGACCGAGACGGTCAAACTTGTCGACTGGGCGCAGCCGCTGGCCAACGACTTCGCCATTGCCGAGGAAGTGACGCTACGCGGCGGGTTGGGCGGGCACGAGCGGCGGCCCGATCTGGTGCTGTACGTCAACGGCATCGCGGTGGGCGTGGTTGAGCTGAAGAACAGCCGCACCTCCACCGGCAACGGCATCCGGCAGAACCTGTCGAACCAGTCGCCGGAGTTCAACGCCTGGTTCTTCAGCACAGTGCAGTTCGTCTTTGCTGGCAACGACTCCGAGGGGCTGCAGTACGGCACCGTCGGCACGCCGGAGAAGTACTTCCTGAAGTGGAAGGAAGACGAGGCCGACAACAGCCGCTTCAAGCTCGACAAGTACCTGCTGAAGATGTGCGCCAAGGCGCGGCTGGTCGAGTTGATGCACGACTTCGTGCTGTTCGACGGGGGGGTGAAGAAGCTGCCGCGCGTGCACCAGTACTTCGGTATCAAGGCGGCGCAGGAGCGGGTCAACGCGCGAAGGGGCGGCATCCTTTGGCACACGCAGGGCAGCGGCAAGAGCCTCGTGATGGTGCTGCTGGCGAAGTGGATCCTGGAGAACCTGCCCAACGCGCGCGTGGTGATCGTCACCGACCGCGACGAACTGGACAAGCAGATCGAGGGCGTGTTCACCGAAGCCGGCGAACCCATCAAGCGCACCAGCAGCGGCCAGGACTTGATGAGCCAGCTCGGCCAAGCCAAGCCGCGTCTGCTGTGCTCGCTGATCCACAAGTTCGGCCGCAAGGGCGTGGACGACTTCGACGCCTTCATCAAGGAACTCGGCGCGCAGCCCAGCCCCACCGTGGGCGAGGTGTTCGTCTTCGTCGACGAGTGCCACCGCACGCAAAGCGGCAAGCTGCACAAGACGATGAAGGCGCTGATGCCCGGCTCGGTGTTCATCGGCTTCACCGGCACGCCGCTGCTGAAGCAGGACGCGCAGACCAGCCGAGAGGTCTTCGGCGACTACATCCACACCTACAAGTTCAGCGAGGGCGTGGAAGACGGCGTCGTGCTCGACCTGGTCTACGAGGCGCGCGACATCGAGCAGAGCCTTGGCTCGCAGGACAAGATCGACAAGTGGTTCGATGCCAAGACCAAGGCCCTGAACAGCTGGCAGAAGGCTGCGCTGCGCGAGCAGTGGGGCACAATGCAGAACGTGCTGAGTTCGCGCTCGCGCATGGAGCGCGTGGTCGAGGACATCGTGTTCGACTTCGGCGTGAAGCCGCGCCTCTCCAGCCAGCGAGGCAACGCGATCCTCGTGGCTTCGAGCATCTACGAGGCGTGCAAGTACTTCGAGGTGTTCCAGAAGACCGCCTTCAAGGGCAAGTGCGCGGTGGTCACGTCGTACAACCCGCTCGCGAAGGACGTGACGCTGGAGGAGACCGGCGCCAACACGCAGACTGACAAGCAGTTTCTCTACGACACCTACACCGCGCTGCTGAAGGGCGCGGACGCACAGCCTGGCAAGTCCAAGACCGAGACCTACGAGGACAACGCCAAGAAGCTGTTCAAGGAGCAGCCCGCCAACATGAAGCTGCTGGTGGTGGTGGACAAGCTGCTCACCGGCTTTGACGCACCGAGTTGCACCTACCTCTACATCGACAAGAGCATGCAGGACCACGGCCTGTTCCAGGCGATCTGCCGCGTGAACCGGCTGGACGGCGACGACAAGGCCGTCGGCAACATCGTGGACTACAAGGACCTGTTCAAGAAGCTGGTCAACGACAAGGGGACCGGGGCGCTGCAGGTCTATTCGTCGGAGCTGGATCACAGCGCGCCTGGCGCGAGCCCCGATGTCCTGATGCAGGATCGACTGGCCAAGGGCCGGGAACGGCTGGACAACGCCCTCGAAGCCCTGGCCCTGATCTGCGAGCCCGTGCTGCCGCCCAAGGGCGAGTTGGAGCACATCCACTACTTCTGCGGCAATGTCGAAGTTTCTGCCGATCTGGCCGTGCATGAGCCGCAGCGGGTGGCGCTGTACACCGCAGCTGTTTCGCTAGTGCGGGCCTATGCGGCCATCGCCGATGACCTGGAGGCGGCCAAGTACAGCGCCGATGACATCGGCCGCGTCAAGAAGGACTTGCAGCGATACCTGGACCTGCGCGAGATCATCCGCAAGGCCAGCGGCGAGACGATCGACCTCAAGGCGTATGAGGCCGACATGCGGCACCTCATCGACACCTACATCGAGGCCGACGAACCGCGGTCGATCTCGGCGTTCGGCGACATGCCGCTGCTGGAGCTGATCGTGAAGGCCGGCATCGCCAGTGCGGTGGACAGCCTGCCCAGCGGTATCAAGGGCAACAAGGATGCCGTGGCCGAGACGATCGCCAACAACGTGCGCAGCCGAATCTTGCAGGAGCACCTGAACAACCCGGCCTACTACGAACGGATGTCGAAGTTGCTGCAAGAGATCTTGGCCGACCTGAAGGCGAAGCGGCTCGACTACGAGGCTTACCTGAAGCGGATCGCCGACTTGGCGAAGCAAGTGCAAAGCGGGCAGGCAGACGACACGCCCGAGGCGCTGAAGAGCAGGCCGTGGCTGAGGGCGCTGTTCGACAACCTGCCATCGGGAGCGCCGGCGGCGACTCCTGCACTTGTGCTGCAGGAGCCGGCCGGGAAGCTCGCGACCGCGGGGGATCCCAGGCTCGCGCTGGCGTTGTCCATCGACGCGACCGTGCGGCGGGTGCGGCCCGACGACTGGCGCGGCCATCAAGCGCGCGAGAACGAGATCAAGCGCGCCCTGCTGCCGCTGCTCCGCAACGACGCCCAGGAAGTCGAGCGCATCTTCCTCATCATCAAGGCGCGGAAAGAGTACTGATGGCCACGCAGATCGAGCTCGGAGGCATCGTTCTGGATGTCGTGAAGAAGGACATCAAGAACGTCCATCTGAGTGTCTATCCGCCCGCCGGGAGGGTGAGGCTGGCGGCCCCCGCGAGGATGCAGCTGGACACCATCCGCCTGTTCGCGATCTCGAAGCTCGGGTGGATCAGGCAGCAGCAGAAGAAGCTGCGCGAGCAGGAGAGGGAGACTGAGCGCGAGTACATCGAGCGGGAGAGCCACTACGTGTGGGGAACTCGTTGCCTTCTGAGTGTGGTCGAGCGGGATGCCGCACCGTCGGTGCAGTTACGGCGGGCCCGACTGACCCTGTTCGTGCGGCCCGGAGCCGACGCTGCGCGGCGCAAGGAGATCCTCGAGGCGTGGTACAGGGAGCGGCTTCGCGCCGAGGCGGAGGCGCTTGCCGCCCATTGGCAGCCGCAGATCGGTGTGCGGATGAAGGCCTTGTTCGTCCAGCGCATGAGAACCCGCTGGGGAAGCTGCAATCCTGCCGCCGGCACGATCCGCCTCAATGCCGACCTGGCGAAGAAGCCGGGCGAGTGCCTCGAGTACATCGTCGTGCATGAGCTGGTGCACATGCTGGAGCCGACGCACAACGCGCGATTCGTCGCACTCATGGATCGGTTCCTCCCGGGGTGGCCTCATCGCCGGGAATTGCTGAACCGGCTTCCGGTGCGGCACGAAGACTGGAGCTACTGAGTCGTGGGCGCTGCCGAGGTCAAGGGGTGAAAGCCGGGGCCGGCGCGCGGACCAGGGCGAAGATCGCTCTCAAGCAGACCTGCGGGCGCGCGACAGACGCTCAAGGCTATGTGGACCTGCCGCAGGCGAACCTGATCGACGGCGTGCGCCTCGAGCAGTTCGAGCGCGACTTGCGAGAGGGAGACGGCAACGAACTGCGCCTGAAGTTCTGTGCTGTCCACTCGTCTGCGGCGCTGGCGGTGAACTGTTTCGCGCCGTTCAAGGATCGACCGCAAGATCTGTCTCTGCTCGGCGAGCAGGGAGCGACGGCGATTCGGTTCGAGAAGCGGATGCAGATCATTCCCGGGCGAAGGCCGTCCAATCTCGACGTGTGGATCGAGCGCGGCTCGAGTGCCGTGGGAGTCGAGTCCAAGCTGCTGGAGTACTTCGAACCGACGAAGCCGGTGTTCGCCGAGGCCTACAAGGCCATGGAACCGGACTCCGAGCCGTGCTGGTGGGCCGTGTACAAGGCCGCCCGACACGGCACCGCCCAACATCTCGACGTGGCGCAGCTAGTCAAGCACTACTTCGGATTGCGGCGATTCCAGGCTGCTGCGGGCGAACCGCTGAAGCTCACGCTTCTGTATCTGTTCTGGGAGCCGTCAAACTGGCAGGATGTCGTCGAGTGCGGGAGGCACCGTCAAGAGGTGGAGGCTCTGGCGCGGCAGGTGGAGGAGTCGTCGATCGAGTTCAGGTGGATGACCTACCCTTCGTTGTGGCGAGAGTGGGCGTCGATCCCCCTCTTGGCACGACCCGCCCGGAACCTTCAGGCGCGCTACGAGGTACCCATCTGATCGACCCGAACGGTGAGTAGGTCTGGCACGTCCGGCCACCCCGCGAGGCCCGTGCGAGAAGCGGGCTCGGTCGGGGCCGCTCTCAAAGGGTCAGAGATGCCAAGGCGTTCGCTGCGTGCTCCCGCAGCAGATGCCCGTAGTGCTTCTCGATCATCAGCAGGCTCGTTCCTGACAGCTGCGCCACGGTGAGCGTGTCGAGCCGGTGCAGCGCGATCAGGTCCGTGATCGTCGAGTGCCGTAGGGCATAGGCCGTGGCGGCCGCGGACAGGCCGGCGGTGATCGCCGCGTCCTTGAACGGGTACTTCCACGCATCCTTGTTCCACGCCGAGCCATCGGCGCGGGCGAAGAGCGGTGCGGTTGGCAGCTTGTCCTTGCAGTGCTCGGCGAAGAAGCTGGCGGTCGCTGACGGCAGCTTGATCTTGCGGTCTTGCCCGTGCTTGTCCTTGCCGATGGTCAGCGTGGACAGGCGCTTGTCGAAGCTGCCGGCCACCAGTGCCGCAACTGCTCCAGGGCGCAGCGGCACCAGCGACAGGGCGCGTAGGAACGCGGCGAGATCCGTCGGCGCCTTCGCTATCAGCGCGCGCCGCTGGTTCAGGTCCAGGTACACGTCGCGGCGGCGGTCGGCGTCCTTGACGGGCCTGAGCTTGATCTTCCATGCGGCGTCGCTCGTAGCGTCGCCGTTCTCGACGGCCAGGTTCAGTGCCGCTCGCAGCGACGTCATGTCGCGGTTGAGCGTGCTCGCTGCGCGTGGGCGGGTAGGGGCCCTGCGCTTGTCCTGAGGCGTGGCCGGGGTGCTGGCCAACTCCCGGCGCCAGGTATCGATGTCGCCCGGCTTGAGCTTCTGCAGCGAGATCGCGCCGATCTTGTGGTCGTTCACCCACCGTGCGAACCGCTTCTCGGTATCGCGCGCTGCCTGCAGCTTGCCCGCGCCGGCCAAGTGCTTGACGTAGTTGGCGCAGGCGGTCTTGACGTTGATCTGTCGTGCCTTGCCGCCTCGCCCAAGGTGGGCGAACCACTCGCGGGCTGCCTTGCTGGCGACGTCAAAACGTGCATGAGCCGGATGCTCGCTCAGCTCGCCGAGCGGGCTGTGGAGTTGCTTGCCGGTCGAGGCGTCGCGGCTGCGGGCGAGCCAGGTGCCCGCCGAGCCAGCCGTCATCTTGCGGTACCCGAGGAAGCAGCCAGCCTCGAGACGCTGCCAGTAGGGATCGCGGCGCGGCGCCAGGCGGGTGCGCGCTTCGACCTTGCTCAGATTGATCGTGCTCAATTTGCCATGCCGCCGGTATGAACGAAGTATGAAAATCATACCGGGACTTGGGTGGATGATCCAGCGCCTTGTTGCCTATGAAAACGACGTCCGCGGACGTCCAACGAAGTCCTAGAGCCCGCCCTTCACACGGCAGGGGTCGCAGGTTCGAACCCTGCACCGCCCACCAAGAAATTCTCAACACGACGGGCGCTTGGCCGACCGTTCGCTGTGCGGTCGCCAGTACGCCCGCCCTCGGGTTCAGTGATCCGCAGAAGACCTACTCGGCGCCGCGAACGCTGCCGGCGTGGACGCGCGTGGAGTCCGAGGTCGGGTTCTGACCCCGCGCGTAGTCGATGCATGTCGAGGGCGATCACGCCTTCTAGTGCCGGCCCGCGGGCGGGTCTCGTGTGGACGGAGGAGCGGCAGCGAGCCCGGGGCTTGCGGCGTGGGCGGGGCGCCCGGTAAAAGCCCTCCATGTCCACCGGCCGCGACCCGCGCTGACCCCCATGGCAATCAACGAAGCCTGCTTCGACGGCCACGCGCTGCAACGCGCGCGTGGTGCGGTGCCCGGCACGACCCACTGGGTCGAGACCAACGGTGGCATCGTCAACCCGCTGCGCGTGCACGTCCGGCCCGGGCAGTACCTCTATCGGTTCGCGAACTCCGGCAAGCCGCACGCCGAGCGCCTGCGCGGCTGCTGGTGGGTCGAGCACGAGGTGCTGACGAAGATCGCCAAGTTCGTGCGTGACGGGCACGCCGCGCCGCGCGATGCCGCACGCTACTTCCTCGCCCTGCCGTGGGCCTGGACGCAGGTCGATCGGCTGATCCGCGCCCGGCTGGTCGAGAAGATCGACGCCTATCGGGGCGTCGGCAAGCCGGCGGCGGGCGACCATGCGCGTGACGCCGGCACGCGCTTCATCCCGCCGCAGCATGTCGCCGAGCTCTACCAGCTCTTCATTCCGGGCATGGACTCGCCGGAACTCGCGTCGCTCGCCTTCGAGGACATCTCCGACGACGACATCTGGAGCGCGAGGGCGTTCGCATAGCCGTGGCCCCTCTCGGGGCTTCGTCGTCGGTGCCCGGCCTGCTGGCCGAGCCAGGTCGAGAGTCTCTCGACCGCGCCCGAAGACTCTCGAGCGCCGAGCGGAAGATGGCGCGGAGTGGAGCGCCCGGTCGCCCTCGCGGACGGCCGGGGTGTGACGCTCCCGCCCAAACGGGCCCGCAACATCGCGAGCCCGTCTCGGCATCCCCGCATGAGGCGTTATCGGTCGATGCTCGGCCGACTTGAGGCCGCGCCCGAGCCCGGCGGCCGCCGCCTACGTCCCCGTCTCCTCGCGCCGATTTCCCAACCGGATCCCCAACTGCTTGACCAGGCGCGACAGGTACGGCTGCGTGACGCCCAGGCGTTCGGCGGCCCGCGTCTGGTGGCCACCGGTCTGCTCGAGCGCGCGCAGCACGATCAGGCGCCGCGCCGCGGTGACGGCCTCGCTGTAGCGCAGATCGAACAGGTCTTCGGCCTCCGTCACCTCGGCGGCGCGGCCCGTCGCTTCGGTGCCGGTCAGCTCTTCGGGCAGATCGTGCAGGCCGACCACGTCACCGGCCAGCAGCGCGCAGCGCTCCATCACGTTGGACAGCTCGCGCCCGTTGCCGGGCCAGGCATAGCGCAGCAAGGCCTGCTCGACCTCGGGCGTCAGGCGCGGCGCGGGCCGGCCCGACTCGGCCGTGTGCCGCTCGAGCAGCCATTGCGCGAGCGCCAGGATGTCCCCGGGCCGCTCGCGCAGCGGCGGGATCCTGATCGTGATGACCTTGAGCCGGTAGTACAGGTCCTCGCGGAAGGTGCCGGCGCGGATGGCCGCCGGCAGGTCGCGGTGCGTCGCCGCCACCACGCGCACGTCGGCCTGCCGCGTGCGGTCGCTGCCCAGGCGCTCGTACTCGCGCTCCTGCAAGAGGCGCAGCAGCTTGGCCTGCAGCGCCGGGGCGAGCTCGCCGATCTCGTCGAGGAAGAGCGTGCCGCCGCGCGCGGCCTCCACGCGCCCCGGCCGCGCCCGGTCGGCGCCGGTGAACGCACCTTTCTCGTGGCCGAAGACCTCGCTTTCGAGCAGCTCGCCCTTGAGCACGGCGCAGTTGACGGCGACGAAGGGCTGGTCCCGGCGCGAGCCGTGCTGGTGGATCGCACGCGCCACCACTTCCTTGCCGGTGCCGGTCTCGCCCTGCAGCAGCACGGTGGCGCTGCTCGGCGCCACGCGTTCCACCGTCTCGGCGACGCGCGCCATGCCCGGGTCGCTGCCGCGCACCCACAGGTGCTTGCGGCCGATCTCGCGCTTCAGGTGGCGCACCTGCGTCTTCAAGCCGCGTGTCTCGAGCGCGCGCCGCACCACGAGCTGGATGGTCGCGGCCTCGAAGGGCTTGGCGATGAAGTCGTAGGCGCCGGCGCGCATCGCGCGCACGGCCTTGCCGAGGTCGCCGTGCGCGGTGATCACGATGACCAGGGGCGCGCCGGCCTCGCCCTGCAGGCGCTCGAGCACCGCGAAGCCGTCCAGGCGTGGCATCTCGAGGTCGAGCAGCAGCAGGTCGGTGCTGTCGGCGAGCAGCAGCGCCTGCGCCCCGTCGGTGACATGCTCGACGTCGTGGCCCTGCTCGGCAAGACGGTCGCGCAGGATGCGGCCGATGTTGGGGTCGTCGTCGGCGATGACGATGCGGCTCATGCCACACCCGCCGCAGGCAGGCAGAGCGTGAAGATGCTGCCGCGCTCGCGCGCGCTCGGCGGCTGCAGCGTCAGGTCGCCGCCGTGCAGGCGCGCCAGGTTGCGCGCGATCGCGAGGCCGAGGCCGCTGCCGGACGTGCCGTCGGACGCATGGCCGCGGAAGAAGCGCTCGAAGATGTGCGGCGCGTCCTCAGGGTCGATGCCCGGGCCCTGGTCGGCGATGCACAGCCGCAGCCCGCCCGGCCCTTGTTCGGCACGCAGCTGCACGGCCGCGCCGGCGGGGCTGAACTTGATGGCGTTGTCGACCAGGTTGATGAGGATCTGCTTGAGCTTGTCGGCGTCGCCTTCGATCGTCGATGCCGCGCTGGCGATGAATTCGAGCCGCACGCCCTTGCGCTCGGCCGCCGGGCGCAACAGCATGAAGACGTCGTCGACGAGCGGTTGCAGCGCCAGCGAGGCGCGCTGCACGTGGCCGTGGCCCGACTGCAGCCGGCTCCACTCGAGGAGCTCGTTGACAACGCGGATCAGGCGGCCGGAGTCGCTTTCGATCATCTCGACATACTCGTGCTGCGCCTGCGTGAGACCGCCGGCAATGCCGTCGCGCAGGTTCTGCGCCGAGCCGAGGATGCCGGTGAGCGGCGTGCGCAGCTCGTGCGAGACGTTGGACAGCATCGCCGAGCGCAGCTTGTCGAGCTCGATCAGCTCCAGGTTGGCGGCCGCGAGCCGCATGTTCGCTTCGCGCAGCTCGGCCGTGCGCGCCTGCACCTCGGCGGCGAGGTTGGTGTTCTGCTGCTCGATCACGAGCTGCTTGCCGCGCAGCTCCTGCGTCAGCGCCATCAGCCGATGCTGACCGTGGATCAGCTCGTCGGTGCGCTTGTGGTTGACGAGCCCCTGCCAGACCACGACACCCAACAGCGCGGCGCCGACCAGCGTCTGCGGCCAGCCCGGCGGCACGAGCAGCAGCGCCAGCGTCAGCACCACCAGGCCGAAGCTGTAGCCGTTGGATTGCCAGGCGTGGCACTGCTTCAGCTGCAGCGAGCAGACGCTGCAGCGGCCGTAGGGCTGCGTCTCAACGTTGCGGCGCAGGACGCAGTTCTGGTTGATGCGCGTCGCTCGCGTCGCCGCCGTCGCCCCCGTCGCACCGGTCGCCCTCATCGCCCTCATCACCCGTGAGGTCGATGGCGATGTCGTCGCAGTCATCGAATCTTCTCCTCAGCCAGCCGTGCCGGACGAGGCAGTCTCGCCCGAGCACGTAGAACCAGCAGCCGGCACAGAAGCCCAGCGTCGGCGCCATCACGAACGACGCGGTCGGCACGGTCAGGATCAGGAAGCCCGGCAGCGGATGGCCGGCCCACACCAGGCCGATCCCCGCCCCCTGCACGAAGACCGAGATCGCGCAGGCGCCGCGTGAGCCGCGCTGGTCGAAATAGAGATCGCCGAGGCGATGCTCACCACCGAAGCGCACGAAGCGTGCCACGGCCTGCGCCACCGGCACCCAGCGCGGCGACAGCGCCTCGAGCACCGTGAGCGCGAAGGTCGGGTACGCGAAGCGCGCGTCCTGCAGGAACATCGCCGCGAGCAGGAAGGCCGCTTCGACGAGGCGCTGCACGCGCAGGCCCGGGCCGAACTGCAGTTCGCGATCGATGGACAGCGGCGTCATCGGCACCCTCGCGTGCAGTCTAGGGCAGCGCCACTCGCTTGTGTGCAAGTGCGCTCTAGGAACAAGTACCAAGCCGCGGCGGCCGCATGCGCAAGCTCATGTCCGAATGGATATGGAGTTGTCTTCGCTGTCATGCGAACAGCGCCTTCATCGGCACTGCCGGAGCGAGGAAATCCGAGGGGAGGTCCCCGAGCCGGCCGAGAGCGAACTCACAGCCGATGACCCAGGAGCCGGCATCTGGCACGCGCCATGCAATGGATCGGGCCTCAACCATCCCACGGAGGCCGCATGTCCACCGCACCGGTCGATCGCAGCGAGCTGCAAGCCAAGGTACAGGCGATGTACCGCGACGTCGCTCTGAATCCGCAGGGCGAGTTCCACTTCGAGATGGGCCGCGCGCTCGCCGAGCGCCTGGGCTACCGCGCGGCGGACCTCGACCGCATCCCGGCCGAGGCGATCGATTCGTTCGCCGGCGTCGGCTACTACTTCCACCTGCTCGACGAGATGCAGGGCGCGCGCGTGCTCGATCTCGGCAGCGGCTCGGGCATGGACACCTTCATCGCCAGCCTGATCACGGGGCCCGAGGGCACCGTGGTCGGCCTGGACATGACCGACGCGCAGCGCGCCAAGGCCGAGGCGCTGCGCCAGCGCCACGGCGTGCGCAACATCACCTACGTCAAGGGCCTCATCGACGCGCCGCCGTTCGAGGACGGCAGCTTCGATGTCGTGATCAGCAACGGCGTCCTCAACCTGATGGTCGACAAGCCGGCGGCATTCCGCGAGGTGGCGCGACTGCTGCGCAGTGGCGGGCAGCTGGCGATCGCCGACATCGTCACCGCAGTCGACCTGCCCGAGTCGATCTCGTGCAACACCAACTTGTGGGCCGCCTGCATCGGCGGCGCCTGGCAGGTCGAGCGCTACAAGCAGGCGATCGAGGCTGCCGGGCTGCGCATCGTCGCCGAGCAGGTGAACGACCAGTACCGCTTCCTGTCCGACAACGCCCAGGGAGCGACGAAGAAGTTCGGCGTGAAGAGCATCTCGCTGCGCGCCGACAAGGTCTGAGAGAGAAGAGAGAACCCGAGGAGAACGCCATGAAGAACCCGCTGCCAACGCTCGCCATCGCCATCGCCCTTGCGCTCACGGGCGCCAGCCTCTCCGCCGAGGCGCAGAAGCCCTTGTACGAGCGGCTCGGCGGCCTGAAGGGCATCACCGTCGTCGTCGACGACTTCATCGACCGCCTGCTCGTCAACAAGACGCTGAACCAGAACGCGGCCATCAACGCCGGGCGCAAGAGCTCGCCCGCGCCGTACCTGAAGTTCCAGGTCTCGCAGCTGGTGTGCGGCGTCACCGGCGGCCCGTGCAAGTACACGGGCCTGGCGATGAAGGAGTCGCACGCGCATCTCAACATCAGCGAGAAGGAGTGGGGCGTGATGGCCGGCGAGTTCAAGAAGTCGCTGGACAAGTTCAAGGTGCCGGCCGCGGAGCAGAAGGAACTGTTCGAGATCGTCGGCAAGACCAAGGCCGACATCGTCACGCGGCCGTAGGGCTGCCCCAGTGCGGCCCGACAGGCCCAGAGGAGACGACCATGAAGAATGCGGCAAGGGAACCGGCAGTGGACCGGCGGCATGCCATGCTGTGCATGGCCGCGGCGCTCGCGGTGGTGCCTGTGGCGCCTGTCGCGGCGGGCGCGCCGCCCGGCCCGGGACAGGTCGCGCCGGACTTCGACCTGCCGGCGATCGACGGCAGCCGCGTGCGCCTGTCGCAACTGCGTGAGCGCTTCGTCGTCCTCCACTTCGCGGCCACCTGGTGCCCGTTCTGCAACGCCGAGCTGCCGCACCTGGTGGCGCTGGACAAGGCGTACAAGGAAAAAGGCGTGCAGGTGCTGATCGTCGACGTCAAGGAGGGCAAGCGGGTCGTCGAACGCTGGAGCAGCAAGGCGGGCGTGGCCTTTCCGGTGCTGCTCGACAGCGACGGGGCGGTCGCGACGCGTTATGCGCCGAAGGACGTGCAGCCCGACCTCGGCCGCGACGAAGTGATGGTGGCGTCCAACCTGCTGATCGACAAGGAAGGCCGCATCCGCTTCTTCTCGCTGCTCGACACGGCGCGTTTCGACGCGCGCCTGGTCGCGCTGCGCGCGGCGCTCGACGAACACCTGGCCGGACGATGAAGCCGAAGCCCTTGCCGAGGCGAACCGGCGCGTGGCTGGCGGTGGGCGCCGCCGCCTTCGCTGCGCCGACGTTGGCCTGGGCGCTGGACGTGGCGCAGGTGGTCGCGCCACGCCCTGTCGTCATGCGCGCGGGCGAGACGCGCCAGGTGGCCATCGAGGTGATCGTGAAGCCGGGCTACCACGTGCAGGCCAATCCGGCGGCGTGGCCCTATCTGATCCCGACGGCGCTGACCATGGCGCCCGCGCCCGGCGTGACCGTGGGCGTGCCGCGCTACCCGCCGCCGAAGCGGCTGCGCCTGGCCAGCAGCGGCGAGGAGCTGCTCGTCTACGAGCGGCGCTTCGAGATCGTCGTGCCGATCACGCAGGCCCGGCGCGACGCGGCGCCTGTGCAGTTGCAGGGCAGCCTGAGCTACCAGGGCTGCGACGACCGGCGCTGCTTCTTCCCGCGCACCGCGCCGGTCGAGTTGACCGTCGTCGGCCGCGCCGAAGCGGCCAGGTAGCCCTCCCGGAGCGCGCCGCGGCCGTGGCCGGCCGGCGTGGCCAAGCGGCCAAGCGGCCGCTTGGCGTCGGCTCGGTAAACGGCCAGCCGCGCCTTCACGCCGGACTGCCGCGCCTTGCCACGCCGCGGCCGACGAGCGTGCCCACGAACACGAGCCCGGCGGCGCAGGCCGAGAAGGCCCACGCCGCGGCGCCGCGGTCGACGGCCAGTGAGACCACCGCCACGCCCGCCGACTGCCCGAGGAAGAGGGTGCAGGCGAAGAGCGCCACCGCGCTGCCGCGTTGCGCCGGCGCCATCTGCGTGGCCTGCGTCTGCAAGGTGGTGTGCAGCATGTAGAAGCCGGCGCCCGCGAGCAGGCAGGCCGGCAGCGCGGCGGCCCAGTGGGCGGCCCAGGCGAGCACCGGCAACGTCAGGCCGAGCAGCGCGCTGCCGGCCACTGCCATGCCACGCTCGCCCAGCGCATGCAGCAGGCGCCTCGCGATGCGGCTGTACAGCAGCCCGCCGACGCCGAAGAGCGCGAGCACCGAACCCGCCGCCGCGGTGCCGAGCCCGTGGCGCTGCGCCAGGTGCGCCGGTACGAAGGCCAGCACGCCGAAGATCAGTGCCCCCTCGAGGCCCACCATCGCGAGCACCCAGCGCACACGCGGCTGCGAGGGCAGGCGCAGCAAGTCGCGCAGGCCCTGGGGGGCGGGTGGCGGCGGGACGGGTGCAGCGGTTGCGGCGGTTCCAGCGGTTGCGGCGGACGCGGCGGATGCGGCAGTTGGCGCATCGCCGCTCATCGGTGCCGCACTTGGCGGCCCAGCGACGCGCGTGCCGCGCAGCAGCGGCACGGCCGCCACGGCGAAGGTGAGCGCGAGCAGCGCGAACACCACCCGCCAGCCGAAGACCTCGGTGATCCACGCACCGAGCCACAGGCTGACGATCATGCCGCCCACCGTGGCGCCGAGCAGGCGGGCCAGCGTCTCCTGCCGCTCTTCGTAGGGCACCTGGTCGCCGATCCACGCGATCGTCATGGGCACGATGCCCGCTGCGGTGGCGCCCATCAGCGCGCGGGCCACGACCAGCGCATCGAGCGAGGGGGCCCAGGTGGCGGCGAGCGCGGCGAAGGCGCAACCCGTGCACGCGAAGGCCACGACGCGCAGCTTGCCGATGCGGTCGCCGAGCGGCCCGTAGAAGAGCTGCAGCAGGCCATAGGCGATGGCGAAGATCCAGACGACGCGCGCGACCTCGCCGAGGTCACGTGTGAATTCGGCGGCGAGCGTCAGCAGCATGGGGTCGCAGGCGCGCATCGACGCGATCGACGCGAAGGCCGCGACGCTGGCCAGGCGCAGTTGCCGTTTGAGCGCCGGGTCACCTCTCACTGGATACCCTCGCGCTCGGGGCCCGAGGGGCGGGCAAGCGTGACGAGCGTGACGTGCGCGACGAGCGCGACCAGCGGCACCAGCGGCACCAGCGGGACGAGTGCGATCATGGTTTCCTCCTCCCGGGCACTCATCGAACGAGGCTCTCGCGGACGATCATAGGTGCGGGCCCGGCACCCCGCCGGCCGGGGGCGAAGGGGACAGGTCCTCGGCCCACCGCGGCCCACCGCCCGGCCCGTCGCGGCCCCTTGCGGCACACTCGTGGCCATGGGACCTCTGCAAGGACTGCGCGTCATCGAACTCGCCAGCATCGGCCCGGGGCCGATGTGCTGCATGCTGCTCGCCGACCTCGGCGCCGACGTCGTCCGCGTCGATCGCCTGGAGCCGAGCGGCCTCGGCGTGGCGATGGACAAGCGCTTCGAGATCAACGGCCGCGGCCGGCGCTCGGTGGCCATCGACACGCGCAAGGCCGCGGGCCGCGCGGCGGTGCTGCGCCTCGTCGAGGGCGCCGACGTGCTGATCGAGGGCTTCCGCCCCGGCGTCACCGAGAAGATGGGCCTCGGCCCTGCCGATTGCCACGCGCGCAACGCGAAGCTCGTCTACGGCCGCATGACCGGTTTCGGCCAGCAGGGGCCGCTCGCGGCAGCGGCCGGCCACGACCTCAACTACATCGCGCTCACCGGCGTGCTCGATGCCATCGGCCCTTGCGCACGCGAGGGCATCGCCAGCCGCCCGGTGCCGCCGCTCAACCTCGTCGGCGACTACGGCGGCGGTGCGCTGTACCTCGCCTTCGGCGTGCTCGCCGCGCTCTTCGAGCGGCAGCGCTCGGGGCGCGGGCAGGTGGTCGATGCGGCGATGGTCGACGGGGCCGCGTCGCTGGCCTCGATCTTCTTCGGGCTGCAGGCCGCGGGTACCTGGGAGGCGGGCACGCGTGGCGGCAACCTGCTCGACGGCGGCGCGCCGTTCTACGACACCTACGAGACCAGCGACGGGCTCTTCGTGAGCCTGGCGCCGCTGGAGCCGAAGTTCTTCGCGACGCTGGCCGCCGCCATCGGGCTCGAGGAACGCTTCGTCAAGCGCCAGTACGACCGGCGCCTGTGGCCCGAGATGCGCGAGGCGATCGCCGCGATCATGCGCGGCCGCACGCGCGACGCGTGGTGCGCGGCGCTCGAAGGCACCGATGCCTGCTTCGCGCCGGTGCTGCGCTTCGACGAGGCGCCCGCGCACCGGCATGCGCGCGAACGTGCGGCCTTCGTCGAGATCGACGGCGTCGTGCAGCCCGCGCCGGCACCGCGCTTCGACCGCACGCCGGCCGGCCGGCCGCGCGCCGCGCCGGCCGTGGGTGCGCACAGCGACGAGATCCTCGCCGAGGCCGGCTACGACGCGGCCGGCATCGCCGCGCTGCGTGCCGAAGGGGTGGTGAAGTGAGGAGCAGCCCACGCGTGGATACCGGCGTGCACGCGGGCCCGCATACCGGCCCGCACGTCGGGCGGCGCGCCGCCCCGCATGCCGGCGCGCGCGGTGCCCCCTCGCACTACCAGGCACCGCCCGATGCGCGCCTGGCGGCGTCGGTGCTCTTCCTGCGCGACGGTGTCCCGGGCCTCGAAGTGCTGATGCTGCGCCGTGCCGAGCGCGACGGCGACCTGCGCGGCGGCGCCGCCGTCTTTCCGGGCGGCGTGCTCGACGCGCGCGACCGCGAGGCGCATGCCTTCTGCATCGGCGCCGACGACGCGGCGATGAGCGCGCGCCTCAACCTGCCCGCCGGGGGCCTCGACTACCTCGTGGCCGCGGTGCGCGAGTCGTTCGAGGAGGTGGGTCTGCTGCTCGCCGCCGGACGCTCGGTGGCCATGACAGCCGCAGCGCTGCACCCCTGGCGCGACCGCCTGCAGACGGGCGAGGTCGGCATCGCGGCGCTGTGCCGCGAGCACGCCTTGCAGCTAGATTGCTCCGGCCTCGTCTACTGGAGCCACTGGCTCACGCCGCCGGGCGTGCCCAAGCGCTTCGACACGCGCTTCTTCGCCGTGCGCGCGCCCGCGGGGCAGGAGGCGGTGGCCGACTACGGTGAGGCGGTGGAACTGATGTGGCTGACGCCTGCCGCGGCGCTGGACCCCGCGCGCGGCCTCAAGCTGCTGCCGGTGACGCAGCGCACCTTGCAGCAGCTGGCCCGGCATGCCGATGCCGAGTCGGCGCTCGCGCAAGCGCGCGCACGCACGGTGATCCCGCTGACGATGCCGCGCCGCGCCTTCGCGGCCAAGGGTGTGCGCGTCGTGCTGCCCGACGAACTGCCCTATGCCGAGATCGGCCGCCTCGACCCCGAAGGCCGCGCCGACGTGCATGCCGACATCGTCGCCGGCCGTGCCGTGCATCTCTCGCCGCACGTCATCCGCATCACCGCCCCGAACCCCGGGCCGATGACGGGGCCCGGCACCAACAGCTATCTCGTCGGCCGTGGCGACGCCTGGACCTGCATCGACCCCGGACCGGCCAGCCCCGAGCATGTGCGCGCGCTCGTCGACGCCGTGAAGGCGCAGGGCGCGGCAGCGCGCCTCGAGCGCATCCTCGTCACGCACACGCACCGCGACCACTCGCCCGGCGCGGCGCCGCTTGCGCAGGCCACCGGCGCGCCGGTGCTCGGCCGCCTGGCCGCGTTTCCCGAGTGGCAGGACCAGAGCTTCGCGCCGATGCGCGAGCCGCAGCACGGCGAGCGACTCGTGCTCGCCGAGGGCGTGACGCTGCGCATCATCCACACGCCGGGGCACGCGTCCAACCACCTGTGCTACCTGCTCGAGGAGGAGAAGACGCTCTTCACCGGCGACCACGTGATGCAGGGCAGCACCGTGGTCATCAACCCGCCGGACGGCGACATGGCCGCCTACCTGCGCGCGCTCGAGGCGCTGCTGGCCGAAGACCTCGAGTGGCTGGCGCCGGGGCACGGCTTCCTCGTCGCCGAGCCGCACGAGGTGCTGCGCGGCCTCATCGCGCACCGCTTGCGGCGCGAGGCCAAGGTGGTGGCGGCGCTGCAGCGCGAGAAGGCGCCGGCGACGGCCGGCGCGCTCGTGCCGGCCGTCTACGACGACGTGCCGGCCGCACTGCACGGCGTGGCGGAGCGCTCGCTGCTCGCCCACCTCATCAAGCTCGAAGGCGATGGGCGGGCGGCGCGCAGCAGCAGTGAGGACAGGCTCTGGCGCTGGCTGGGGTGAGCGTGTGGGCGAGGGCTGGGGAGGCACTCAGCCCGGGATCTCGGCCTCGACCAGCTTGCCGAGCAGCACGAGAGACTCCTGCCAGCCGAGATAGCACTGCTCCACCGGGATGGCTTCGGGGATGCCCTGCTGCACCACCTGCAGGTCGGTGCCGCAGCTCACGGCCTTCAGCGTCACCGTGGTCATCATCTCGCCGGGCAGGTTGGGGTCGTCGAAGACGTCGCTGTAGCGCAGCAGCTGCCCGGGCACCAGCTCGACGTAGCGGCCTCCGAACGAGTGGCCGCTGCCGGTGCTGAAGTTGATGAACGACATCCTGAAGCTGCCGCCCACTTTCACGTCCATCTGGTGCACCTGGCAGGTGAAGCCGTTCGGCGGCAGCCACTTGGCCATCGCCTCGGGGGTCGTGAAGGCGCGATAGACGCGCTCGGGCGGGCAGCGCAGCACGCGATGCAGGGTGACGGTACCGGTGGCCATGGGGAGCTCCTTCGCGGGGTCGCGGTCGAGGGTTGAGGGGTGCGCGGGTCAAGCGCGTGGGGTCTCGAGGATGTCCTCGTGAACCACGACGTTCAAGCGCGGCCGATTTCGACATACCCGCGGCGCGGGCATCGGCCCGATCGGCTTTGAAGCGCCCGATCTGCGCCCGACCTGCGCCCGATCGACCCGATCGGCCGATCAGCGCGTGGCGCCGCCGCCCGGCTGCCAGCGCCCGTCGACCAGCACCTCGTGCGGCCGGAACTGCGCCTTGTAGGCCATCTTCGGGCTCTGGGCGATCCAGTAGCCGAGATAGACATGCGGCAGCTTCAGCAGCTTGGTCTGTTCGATCTGCCACAGCACGCTGTAGGTGCCGAAGCTGGCGTGCGCATCGGGCTCGTAGAAGGTGTAGACGGCGCTGATGCCGTCTTCGAGCACGTCGAGGATGGACACCATCTTCAGCGCGCCCGGGATGCCGGCCGCGTTGGGCGGGTCGCGGAATTCGACGAGGCGCGAGTTGACGCGGCTTTGCAGCAGGAACTGCGTGTACTGGTCGACGCTGTCATGGTCCATGCCGCCGCCGCTGTGGCGGCCGGACTGGTAGCGCAGGTAGAGCTGGTAGTGCTCGGGCACGAAGCACAGGCGCAGCACGCGCGCGCGCAGCGTCTTGTGCCTGGCCCAGGCGCGGCGCTGGCTGCGCGTGGCCTCGAAGCGGTTGACCGGCACGCGCAGCGGCACGCAGGCGCGGCAGCCTTCGCAATACGGCCGGTAGGTGAACATGCCGCTGCGCCGGAAGCCGTTGGCCACCAGCCCCGAGTAGGCCTGGGCATGGATCAGGTGGCTGGGCGTGGCCACCTGCGAACGCGCCAGCCGCTCGGGCAGGTAGCTGCACGGGTACGGCGCAGTGGCGTAGAACTGCAGTGAAGCGAGGGGCAGTTCCTTGGGGTGCGTCACGCTCTAACGTCCAGGGTCGAAACCATGATGCGGGCGGTGCCGGGCGGTGCGTGCCGGGGATCGGTGCCGGGATCGGGCCGAGGTCGTGTCTCGGTCGATCCGGGATCAGTCGGGCAGCAGGCCGCGCCAATGCGTTTCATCATAGGTCCAATCCGCGATGGCCGGCTCCCCCAAGGTGCGCACCAGATGGGCCTCGAAGGCGGCGCGCGGCACCTCCCGCGCTCCGAGGCTTGCCAGGTGGCCGGTATTCTGCTGGCAGTCGATGAGCGGCACGCCGCGCGCGCGGCAGGCCGCCACCAGCGCCGCCAGCGCCATCTTGGAGGCGTCGGGCCGGTGCGAGAACATCGACTCGCCGAACACCATGCGGCCGATGCAGACGAAGTACAGGCCGCCGGCGAGCTCGCCGTCGATCCAGGTCTCGGCGCTGTGCACGCGGCCGCGCGCGTGCCACTCGGCGTAGGCCTCGACGACGGCGGGCACGATCCAGGTGCCGTCCTGGCCGGCGCGCGGCGTCAGCGCGCAGCTTTCGATGACGCGGCGCAGCGCGCTGTCGAAGCGGATCTCGCAGCCGCCCGCCGGGCCCGTGCGCAGGAAGCGCCGCAGCGTCTTCTTCAGCGAGTGCGAGAGGCGGAACTCGGGCGTCGGCAGCACCATGCGCGGATCGGGGCTCCACCACAGCACCGGCTGCCCGGGCGAGTACCAGGGGAAGATGCCCTTGCGGTAGGCCTCCTCGAGCCGCGCCACCGTGAGCCGCCCGCCGGCGGCGACGAGGCCCGGCGCCTCGGAGTCGGCGGCGAGCGCCTCGGCCGGCGAGGGCAAAGGCGTGCGTTCGTCGAGCCAGGTGAGCATGTGGCGGCGATTGTCGCAAGCTCGCCGGCGGCGGCCGCCGCCGGCGGGAGCTCAGCGCGACGCCCCTTCGCGCTTGCCCTCGCGCATCCCTTCGCCCATGAGCGTCTGCCAGAGGAAGGTGTACTCGAGCGCCATCATCAGCGAGCGCTGCGCGTTGTCGGCCGCGCCGCCGTGGCCGCCTTCGAGGTTCTCCCAATAGAGCGGCCGGTGGCCGCGCTCGGCCAGGTGGGCCGCGAACTTGCGCGCATGGCCCGGATGCACGCGGTCGTCGCGCGTCGAGGTGTCGATGAGCACGGGCGGCAGGAGGTTGGCCGCGGCGGCGCTCGCTCCCGCTTTGGCAGGCGGCACGTTGTGATAGGGGCTGTAGGCACGGATGAAGGCCCATTCGGCGGCGTCGTCCGGGTCGCCGTACTCGGCCATCCACGAGGCGCCAGCCAGCAGCTTGTGATAGCGCCGCATGTCCAGGAGCGGCACCTGGCAGACGACGGCGCCGAAGAGCTCGGGCCGCTGCAGCATCACCGCGCCGACGAGCAGGCCGCCGTTGCTGCCGCCCTGGATGCCGAGCCGCGCCGGCCGCGTGATGCGCTGCGCGATCAGGTCCTCGGCCACGGCGATGAAGT
This sequence comes from Burkholderiales bacterium, assembly GCA_016223165.1. GTDB lineage: Bacteria > Pseudomonadota > Gammaproteobacteria > Burkholderiales > Burkholderiaceae_C > Rubrivivax. Next base: position 45,504 of record JACRPO010000003.1, on the reverse strand, counting down.
CGTCGTAGCTCTTCTGCCGCTGTGCCTTCAGCGCCGCCTGGTGCCAGGCGGGGCCGAACTCGCCGCCGCCGCGGATGTTGGCGAGCACGTAGACGCCGCCGCGCGTCGTCCAGGCGCGGCCGAGCGTGCCGCTGTAGGAAGGCTGCATCGCGACCTCGAAGCCGCCGTAGCCGTAGAGCAGCGTCGGGTTGTCGCCGTTGGCCGTGGCCCCTTGCGGCCAGACCACGAAGTAGGGCACGCGCGTGCCGTCGCGCGAGGTGGCGAAGCGCTGCTCGGCGCGCATGCCTTCGGCGTCGAAGAAGCGCGGGCGCGCCTTCAGCCGCTCGCGCTCGTCGCTTCCGGTGCGGCCGAGCTGCAGCGAGTCGGGCTCGAGGAAGTCGGCGGCGCTGAGCAGGTAGTGCTCGGCGAGCGGATCGCCCCCAGCGCCGGCCGCGCCCTTCTCGAGCAGCGGGTCGTGCAGCGCACTCACCGAGAGCGTGCCCGGGTAGGGCGCCTGCACGTCGCGCTTCACCCAGGCGCCGCGGCTGATCTTGCCGTCGCGGCTTCGCTGGCCGCCATCGCGCCAGCGCCACTCCTCGAGCTTGCTGGCGACGTTGTCCATGACGTTGACGATGACGGTGCGGCGCGTCGTCGTCCAGCCGGCGAGCGAGCGCGTCGCCGTCGGCGCGAAGAGCACCGTGAAGCGGCGCTCGCCGGCGAGGAAGGCGTCGGCGTCGGCGAGCAGCAGCGAGCCGGCGCGGTGCGTGGTGTGCGTGGGAGGTGGCGTGCGGCCGGCCACGGCCCAGTCGCTGCGCAGCTCGATCAACACGTGCTCGCGCCAGAAGGCGAGCGTGGCGTCGTCGGGTTTGTCGATGGGTTTCAGTGATGGCTTCAGTGACGGTTTCAGCCCCGGAGCGCCGGCCGTCGCCGGCTCCAGCAGCCAGGTCTTCGAGCGATAGAAGTCGATCTGGCGGCCGAAGGTCGTGCGTTCGAAGCCGGGGGTCAGGTCCACCGACACCCAGGCCGAGATGTCGGTCTTCTCGGCCGCGAAGACGGTGACGGCCTCGGCCAGCGGCTGGCCGCGCCGCCAGCGCTTGACCAGGCGCGGGTAGCCCGAGTCGGTGAGCGAGCCGGGACCGAAGTCCGTGCCGACGTAGAGCGTGTCGATGTCGATCCACTCGACGCGGCTCTTCGCCTCGGGGAGGTGGAAGCCGCCCGCCGAAGCGGCACTGGCCGCCGGCTCGACGAAGCGCTTGTCGACGAGATCGAACTCGCGCACGACGCTGGCGTCGGCACCGCCGATCGACAGGCTCAGCAGGCAGCGCCGGTACTCGGGCCCGAGCGGCGTGGCGCCGCCCCAGACCCAGCTCTTGCCCTCGGCGCGGCCGAGCGCGTCGAGGTCGAGCACGGTTTCCCAGGCGGGCTCGGCCTGCCGGTATTGCTCGAGGCTCGTGCGCCGCCACACCCCGCGCGGGTTGGCCGCGTCGCGCCACAGGTTGTAGAGCCAGGGGCCGAGGCGGCTCACATACGGAATCTGCGCCGGCGAGTCGAGCACCTCGCGCAGGCGCGTGCGCAGCGCGTCGAAGCCGGGGTCGGCACGCAGCCGTGCCTCGCTCTCGGCGTTGCGCTCGCGCACCCAGGCCAGCGCCCGCTCGCCTTGCACCTCCTCGAGCCAGAGATAGGGGTCTTCGGTGGTCGCGGCGGTGTCGGCCGGGTTGTCGCGCGGGGGAGGCAGTGGTGGTGTCTTGGGCATGTTCATGGGCATGTTCTGGGCCGCGGGCCGGGTGTGCCGGCCGGCCAGGGTGAGGGCGGCGAGGAGGGCAAGCCACTGGCGGCGTCGCGGCCGCAGCTGCGTCGGGCACGGGCCAAGAGGGCCAAGGGCTTGCCCCGACGCCGGCCGCGGGGTGGGTGGCAAAATCTTCTCCTTCGGCGGACATCGCGCCGCCGCCCCCATTCTGAGGATTCGCATGCATTTGAACCGATCCGCCGTGGCGCGGCTCGCCGCCGCTTTGCTGGCCGGCAGCGGCTGCGTTCCGTTGCTGGCGCAGCAAGCGCCGGCCAAACCCCCCGCCGCGGCGCGCCAGGCTCCGGCTGCGGCCGCCACGCCCGCATCACCGGCGGCCTCGGGGCGTGGCTTCGGCTCGGCGCGCGGACCGCTGCTCACGCGCGAAGAACTGCGTGCCTGCTTCAGCCAGGAAGACGAACTGAAGAAGCGCCTCGCGGCCCAGGACGCCGCGCGCGGCCCGCTCGAGCAGGAGAAGAAGACCATCGCCGACGAGCAGGCGGTGATGCGCGCCGAGCGCGCCAAGATCGAGGGGGCCGAGCTCGCGGCGGCGGTGACCGCCTTCACCGAGCGCACCAAGGCCTTCGGCGAGCGCCGCGCGCGCTGGGACGAGCGCGTCAAGGCCTACAACGATGCCGGCCGCACGGCCACCGCCGAGGAGCGCGACGCGCTGAACGCCGAGCGTGCCGAACTCGAGAAGGAGCATGGCGCGCTCGAGGCCGAGCGAAAGCGGTTGCAGGGCCTGCAGGCCGGCCGCTCGGACGCGGTGCAGGCCTTCAACGTCAAGATCCGCGCCCTCGACGCCCGCGTGGCCGACTGGAACAAGCGCAACAACGCCTACAACGACGTCAACGCGACGCTGGAATCCGACCGCCTCGCCTGGACCGCGAGCTGCGGCAACCGCCGCTACCGCGAAGAGGACGAGCTGGCCATCCGGTCGGGCAAGTGAGGCCCAAGATGATGAAACCGCTGAACGACATCGTCGTGGGCGCCGGCGCCGGCACGGCCGCCAACCCGCTGCTCGCCCCCTGGACGGCGCCGCACGGCCTGCCGCCCTTCGCCGAGATCCGCCCCGAGCACTTCGAGCCGGCGCTGCGCGAGGCCATGCGGCTCGAGCGCGAGGAGATCGCGGCCATCACGGCGCAGAGCGCCGCGCCCGAGTTCGACAACACCGTCGCCGCCTTCGACCGCAGCGGTGCGCCGCTCAAGCGCGTGCTCGCGGCCTTCGGCACGCTCACCGGCTCGGCCACGAGCGAGGCGCTGCAGGCCGTGCAGCGCCGCATGGCGGCGCCGCTCGCCGCCCACTTCAACGCCGTCTACATGGACAAGGCGCTGTTCGCGCGCGTCGACGCCCTGCACGCCAGGCGAGCCACCCTCGGGCTGCCGCCCGAGGCGCTGCGCCTGCTCGAGCGCATCCACCTCGACTTCACGCGCGCGGGCGCGCGCCTCACCGGCGCCGCGCAGCAGCGGTTCGCCGCGGTGATGGAGGAGCTGGCAGCGCTGACGACGCGCTTCGCGCAGAACGTGCTGCACGACGAGTCGACGTGGACGCTGCCGCTGCCCGACGCGGCGGCGAGCGCGGGCCTGCCGCCCTTCGTGCTCGACGCGGCGCGCCAGGCCGCCGCCGAGCGCGGCCTGCCCGGCGCGGTGATCACGCTGTCGCGCTCGCTGGTCGTGCCCTTCCTCACCTACTCGACGCGGCGCGACCTGCGCGAGCGCGCCTGGCGCGGCTGGGTGGGCCGCGGCGAGAACGGCGACGTCGGTGGCGAGCACGACAACCGCGAGGTGGCGCGCTCCATCCTGCGCCTGCGCCGCGAACAAGCGGCGCTGCTCGGCCACGCGTGCTACGCCGACCATGCACTCGCCGACACGATGGCGGGCAGCCGCCGCGCCGTCGCCGGCCTGCTCGACGAGGTCTGGCCGCGTGCGCTGGCCGCCGTGCGGCGCGAGGAGGCGATGCTCAAGGAGGCCCGGCGCGAAGCCGCGGTGCGCGGCGAGTCCGGTGCCGAGGGCGTGCTCGAGCCCTGGGACTGGCGCTTCTGGGCCGAGCGCGTGCGCCGCGAGCGCTTCGCCGTCGACGACGCCGAGGTGAAGCCGTACTTCAAGCTCGAGAACGTGGTGGCGGCGGCGTTCGACTGCGCCGGGCGTCTCTTCGGCCTGCGCTTCACGCCGCGTGCCGACCTGCCCGTCTACCACCCCGACGTCAAGGCCTACGAGGTGCACGACGCCGCCGGCGAGCTCGTCGGCCTGTTCCTGCAGGACAACTTCGCGCGGGCTTCCAAGCGCAGCGGCGCGTGGATGAGCTCGCTGCGCGTGCAGCGGCGCAACGGCGTCGGCAGCGGCAGCACCGCCGACGGGCGGCCGATCATCCTCAACAACAACAACTTCGCGCGCGGCGAGCCGACGCTGCTGTCGCTGGACGATGCGCGCACGCTGTTCCACGAGTTCGGGCACGGGTTGCACGGGCTGCTCTCCGACGTCACGTACTCGCGGCTGTCGGGCACGCAGGTGCTGCGCGACTTCGTCGAGCTGCCCTCGCAGCTCTTCGAGCACTGGATCACCGAGCGCGAGGTGCTCGAGCGCCACGCGCGGCATTGGCAGACCGGTGCGCCGATCCCGGCCGGGCTGGTGGCGCGCCTCGCGCGCGCGCGCCGCTTCAACCAGGGCTACGAGACGGTGCGCTACACCGCCAGCGCGCTCACCGACATGGCCGTGCACTCGCTGCCCGATGCCGAGCCGCCGCCCGACCTCTGCGCCTGGGAGGCGAAGCTGCTCGAGGACAAGGGCCTGCCGCATGCCGTGGGCCTCAACCACCGCTTCGTGCACTTCCAGCACCTCTTCGCGAGCAGCGCCTATGCCGCCGGCTACTACGTCTACCTGTGGGCCGAGGTGCTCGACGCCGACGGCTACGACGCCTTCGTCGAAGCGGGCGGCCCGTTCGACGGCGAGGTGGCGGCGCGGCTGAAGCGGCACATCTACAGCGCCGGCAACAGCGTCGAGCCGGGCGCGGCCTACCGCGCCTTCCGCGGCCGCGACGCCTCCGTGCAGCCGCTGCTGCGCAAGCGCGGCCTGCTGGAGCCGGAGCCGGCCTAGAGTAGGCCTAGAGTCGGCCTGGCAGCGGCGGAGCTCGCAACGACGTCGGCGCCAAGCCTCGCGCCCGCCGACGACTTCAGTCGGCGCGCACCGCGCTCAAGGGGTCTTGATCTTCGCCAGCAGCGCGCGTGCCTCTTCGCGGCGGCCGCTGTCGGCGACCTGGCGGCCCGGGCGCGTCGGCGCCTTCAGCACCCGGTCGAGATAGGCCACGGCCTGCTCGGGATGATCGGTCTCGACGAGGTACTCGCCGTAGAAGAAGTTGGGGTCGATGCCTTGCGGGTTGAGCGCCAGCGCCTGCCGCAGCAGTTCACCCGCCTTGGCCTTGTCGCCGAAGCCGATCGGCCAGCCCGGCACCTTGTAGTACAGCACGCCGAGGCTGTTGTAGGCCGAGCCGTCGAGCGCCTTGGCGTCGATCTGCAGCGATTGCTCGTACAGCGCCTTGGCCCGCTTGACGAGGCCGAGTGCGCCGAGGCCGCCCTTCTCGCCGGCGAGCGAGCTGACGATGATGCCTTCCCACACCAGCGGCGCCGCCTGGCCGGCGTGTGCGGCGCTCACCGCTTGCGCTCGCGCCGCCAGGGCCTCGAAGAGCCTGGCGCGCTCGGCCGCCGGTGTCTGGTAGCGGATCACCTCCCAGTCGCGCTGCAACTCGGCGACGGCATCGTCCACCGGTGCGGCCCAGGCGGCGAGCGGCGCGGCGCAGGCGAGCACGGCGCCGGCGAGAAGCGAGGTCAGGGTCCGGGTTCGGGTCTTCATGCAGGGTTCCTTTCGGTTCAGGATTTCGGGTTCGGGGTCGGTTCAAGACTTCGGATCAAGAGGGGTTCGCTTCCAGATGCCGGCGGTGCTTGCTGAAGCCGTTGTCCAGCCACGCACCGAGGGCGCCGTTCAGGCGCACCGCGAGCCGCTCGGGGAAGCCGAGGAAGCGCTCGGCCTGGCCGCCCTCGAGCAGGCGCAGCAGCGCCTCGGCCACCGCTTCGGGGCGGTCCATCGCGGTGCCGGTGGCGAGGTTGAAGGCCTCGACGGCGCTGCCGTTGAAGCCGGTGCGCGTGCTGCGCGGGCCGAGCGTCTTGATGCGTACCGACGTGCCCGCGAGCTCGCGCCGCAAGGCCTCGGCGAAGCCGTGCAGGCCGGCCTTGCTGGCGCCGTAGACGCTGAAGCCCGGCACGCCGATGCGGCCGAGCGCCGAGCCCACGAAGACCACCTGCGCCTGCGGCCGGCGCAGCAGGTGCGGCAGCAGCGCCTGCGTCAGCGCCATCGGCGCGAGCAGGTTGGTCTGCAGCACGGCCTGCATCTGTGCCGTCGGCGTCGTCGCCATCGCGCCGAAGGCGGGCAAGCCGGCGGCGTGCACGACGACGTTGGCGCGCCAGGCGCTGGCCGCTTCGGCGACGCGGGCCACGCCTTCGGCCTGCGCGAGATCGGCCTGCACCCAGGCGCCCACAGGCTGTGCGGGCTGTGCGGCCGCCGCGGGCGGCTGCTCGCCACGGCCGACGCCCAGCACGGCCGCGCCGGCCGCCGCGAGGCGCTCGGCCATGGCCTGGCCGATGCCGCCGCTGGCGCCCGTCAGCACGACGCGCATCTCGGTGCCTTTCATGCCGCCACCTCGGCGGGGCTGGCGTGGCCGGCCTGGGCGACGTGGGCGACGTGGGCGGCCGTCGTCTCGGGCAGCGGCAGCCCGAGGAAGACCTCGCGGTACAGGCGGAAGAAGGCCTTCGCCGCATGCACGATGGCTTGCTGGTCGGCTGGGTCGTGTACCCGGTCCATCAGGCGCGCGAAGTGCGCCGTGTGTTCGATGTCGAGCGTGCCGTGCGAGCGCAGGTAGGTGAAGGCGCGGTCGGGCAGGGCGAGCGGCTTCTGGATCGCGTCGGCGGCCAGCAGCGCCAGCGAGACGCTGGTGCCTTCGAGCACGTGCACCATGCCGAAGAAGCCGAGCGGGTTGCCGCGCGCGATGGTGTCGTAGGCGTAGGCGATCATCACCTCGGTGGCATGGCCGGCGCGGCCGTGGCGCACCGCTTCCGCGTCGCCGGCGCAGGCGGCGATGTCGTCGAGGATCCACTCGTCGTGGCCGCTTTCCTCTTCGATGTATTCGTCCAGCGGCGCGCGCAGCCAGGCGTGGTGCGCGGGCAGTGCCGCCTGCGCCGCCTGCAGCAGCGGCACGGTGTGGCGCACGTGGTGGTAGGCCTCGCGCAGGAAAGCGATGTAGCTCGGCCGCGAGACGCGGCCGGCGAGCGCGCCCTGGATGATCGGCGTGGCCAGCAGCTGCCGGCGTTCGGCCTCGGTCTCGTTCAGCAATCGGGTGTGGAAGGTCATGGGGTGAGGGCTTTCGGTGAGTGAGTCGGAGATCGGAGAGAGGGGCGAGAGGGGCGAGAGAGCCGAGACGGGCGCGACGGCATCGGCGTGCAGGCGCGCGATCGCGGCACGCTGTGGGCGCCCGTTGGCCGTGGCCAGCCCGCTGGCGGCGTCGAAGGCGGCGCGCGCACGGGCCCAGCGCTGCACGCGCGCGTAGTCGGGCAGGGCGGCGTTGGCGCTGTCGACGGCGGCCTGCAGCGCGGCATCGTCGACGGCAGCGCCGGTGGGCCAGAGCACGGCCGCGAGCGCCGGGCAGCCTTCGCCGAACACAACCGCCTGCAGCACTGCCGGCTGGCTGCGCAACTCGGTCTCGACCCACTCGGGCGAGACGTTGCGGCCAAAGGCCGTGATGAGCAGGTTCTTCTTGCGACCGCGCACGTGCACGAAGCCGTCGGCATCGAATTGGCCGAGGTCGCCGGTGGGCCACCAGTCGGCCGGCGCGGGCGCGCCTTCATCACCCAGGTAGCCGCTGAAGAGAGCGCCGCCGATCTCGAGCTCGCCGTCGGCGGCCACGCGCAGCCGCGCATGCGGCAGCAGGCGGCCGGCGCTGCCGGGGCGCTCGGCGCCGGGCAGGTTCAAGGTCTGCACCGAGGCGCCTTCCGAGAGCCCGTAGCCCTCGCAGGCGGGGATGCCGAGATGCTGCGCGGCGGCGATGAGCCTCGCGCCGACCGCGGCGCCGCCGACGGCCACCAGCTTCAGCGCAGCCGGTGCCCGCTGCCCGCTGTGCGCGAGATGGGCGCACCACGCGCGCAGCATCTGCGGCAGCAGGATGAGGCTGTGCGGCGCGTGCGCGCGCACGGCGGCGTCGAAGCGCGCCGCGTCGAACTGCGATGAACCGACGAGGCCCACCTGCGCCAGCGGCAGCGTGACCAGCGTCGCCCCGCGCTGGCGCGGTGCCATGACGCCGGCGATGTTCTCCAGCAGCACCGCAAACGGCAGGGCGTTGAGGTGGCGCTCGATGCCGAGCGGCGCGAGCGCTTCGACCAATCCATCGGCGACGCGCTGCATGGCCGCGCCGCCCAGGCACACGCCCTTGGGCGTGCCCGTGCTGCCCGACGTGAAGGTGATCTTCTCGGTGCCCTCGGGCAGGGGCACGGGCCGTGGGGCCAGCCGCGCGCGCATCAACGCGCGCCCGGCAACCTCGCCGCGCGACCAGGCGAGCTCGGGTCGGTGCGCCGCGAAGGGCGCGTCCACGAGCAGCGTGTCGACGCCCGCGGCCTGCACCGCGTGCAGCGTCTGCGCCGGCGTGAAGAAAGGCGCCAGCGGCACGTGCACGGCGCCGATGCGGCGCGCCGCCTCGTCGAGCACGACGAAGGCGGCGGCGTTGTCCATCAGCGTGGCGAGCACGCGCGTGCCGGCGCGCGCGAGATCACCTGCGGTGGCGTGCGTCGCCTGCTCGAGCTCGGTGCCCGACCAGTCGCGCTGGCCGTCGTACAGGGCCACCGTCACGCCGCGCTCCGGCGGCGGGCGAGGGCGTGCAGGGCCAGCTCCAGATTGCCGGCCAGCACCACCGGGCGGTGGTCGTAGTAGGTGCCCCAGCTGGCGGCCTCGTCGCCGAGTTGGGCCGGGTCGGCGATGCCGAGGGCGACCGGTGCGATGCCCAGGCGCAGGAACAGGTGCCGCAGTTCCTGCGTCAGCGTGCCCACGACCCACTGGAAGCCCTGCGCGGCCAGATGCGCGCCGAGCAGCGCGATCAAGGCACGCCCGGCGCCGGCGCGCGCGGCGGCCAGGTGGCCCACCTCCACCAGCCGATGGCGGGGCACCGGGTGCGGGCCGCTCTCGCTCAGCCGGGTGTGCACCGGTTGTTCGAGGTAGCGCTCGAGGAAGAGCGGCTCGTCGCCGCCGGCGCGGTAGCCGGCCGCGGCGATCAGCTGGCTCTCGCCATCGCGCAGGCTGACGAGCACCGGTGCGAAGTGCCGCACATCGGCGCCGAAGCGCTCGCGGTAGACGGCGCGGATGAAAACCTCGACCTCGGCACGGTCCGATGCACCGCGCGCATGCACGCGCAGCGCCGCCGGCGCGGCGTCGTCGTCCCGGGTCGAACGCCCGGGTGGCGCAGAAGAAGGAAGACAGGCCAGCATGCAACTCCTCGAGCAGCCGCCAACCGTTGGCGACGCATGGAAGGCATGCTGGGCAGAGCGCCTTAATCGCTGATTAAGCGGGCCGGCGAGAACGTAAGTCGCTGTGACGATCCGCACCAGGGCGGTGGCGCGAGCGGCCTTCCTTCTCGCCGCCGCTGCCAATGGCCTCGCCCGCTCGGCCTTGGCCCGTCTGGCCTGTCCGTTCCATCTTGCCGACCGGGCCCGGCTCGCCCGGCAGCAGGCCTTGCGCAAGCGGCCGCCACTGCCACGCGCCGAACGCGAGCACGGCGCCGAGCAGCAACGCAGCCATCCAGCGGCGGTTGTGCGGCACGAGGTCGGGCCCGTTGCCTTCGACACGGCCGCTCAGCATCGGCAGCGCCTGGTTGCGGCGACGCACGAGGCTCAGGCCGACGAGCAGCGCCAGGTGCACGAGCACCGCGCCGAGCATGAGCTCGCCGAAGAACTCGTGCAGGTCCTCGAGGAAGTCGCCGCGCAACGGGCCGCCGAGCGCGTCGCCCCACTCGGCGTAGCTGGCGTAGCCGCTCAAGGTCAGCGGCAGCGCCAGGGCCAGCAGCGAGGCCACGGCCAGCGCCATCAGCAGGTTCTGGCCCTGGCGCCAGGGCACGGAGGCGAGCCTGCCCTGGCGCAGACCCGTGCCGAGTGCACGCAGCCAGGCCGGCATGCCGCCGAGCTTGCGCCACATCAGGCGCAGGCGCGCGTGGCGCGGCCCGAGCAGCCCGTACAGCACGCGCAAGGCGAGCAGCCCGGACATCGTGTAGCCCAGCGTGATGTGCAGGGCGCGCCAATGCTCGCTCTCGGCGCTGAGGTAGGCGCCGAGGAAGCTCAGTGCAAAGAGGGCGTGGAACATGCGGGTCGGCGCGTCGACGACGCGGCGTGTGCCGAGGCTGCCGGCCATGCCGGCCACGCCGGCGATGCCGGTCGAACCGGCGGAAGCGGCCGCAGCGACGCCCTTGGCCCGATCGGGCCCCTGGAACGTGGAGGCAGGGTTCATGGCAGGCTCCTCGTTCAATCGCGCCAGCGACGGCGCTCGGCGCCGCTCAGGCCTTCGGGAAGGCGCAGGCGGTCGTCGTCGAAGTCGCTCTGGTCGGCGCCGGGGTGGCAGGCGCCGCAGTTGGCCGCGCTCTTCACGCTCGGCAGCCGCCAGGTCTGGGCATTCACGGCGCGGTGCTCGCGCTCGAACCAGGCCGAGCGAGTGATGCGGTCTTCGGGCGGTGCTTCGCGCACCACCTTGCGCGAGGTGCCGGCATGGGCCACCAGCCAGGCCTCGATCTGCCGCTGCAAGGCGCCATCGAGCGACGCATCGGTGCCGTAGTGCCGGCCGAGGCTCGACATCACGCGCCGCCACGACTCGCGCGGCAGCAGACCCGGTGGATAGGCGATGTGGCAGGAAGCACATTCCTGCGCATAGGCCGCGGGGACGTCGGCGGGCAAGCCGGTGCGCTCGCCGGCACCGGCGGGGGTGGACATGAGCGCGGCGAGTGCGGCGAGCGCGGCCAACGTCGTGGCGGCCGCGCGCGAAGAGGGTCGAAGGTTCATCGCGAAGTCTCCGTTCAGGGTTGCAGGCTGGTGAGCCAGGCCAGCAGGTCGGCCTTCTCCGCCGGCGTGCAGTCGCGCCTGAGCACGTCGTTGCAGTTGCGGCGCAGCCACTTGTCGACGCGTGCCGTGTCGGTGAAGGTGCGGGGGTTCGCAGCCGGTGCCAGCGGTTCGAGGGTCTTGCCCGTGCCGGCATGCTTGCCGGCCGCCACCGGCGGATTGCCGTGGCACGAGGCGCAGGACCAGTCCCCGCCGTGGCGGCTCGTGAAGAAGCTGCGGCCGCGCTCGGCCTGGCCGGCCGCGCCGGCGAGCCTGGCGAAGCGCTCGAGCTGCTGCGCCGGTGTCGTATCGGCGGCGAGGGCGGGAGGGGCCGCGCCGGCGACGGCGAGCAGCACGATGCCGGCTGCGCGCGAGCCGGTGCGCATCGCCGTGTGTTGAAGCAAGGGAGGGAGCATCTGGAGGTCCTTCTCGAAGGGCGCCGTCGAGCGACGCGACGGAAGCATTCTTGGAAGGCACCCGTGAACCGCGCCTGAAGGCGGCGTTCAGGTGGCGTTCATCCCCGGTTCGGACAATCGCCGCGTGTTCGATCGCCCTTCCTCCGAGTTGGCCCTGGTGTTCGCGTCGGCACTGGCCGTCTTCGTCGCGCCACCGGCTCTGGCCGGCCGCGACGGGGACCACGAGCGCGCACGCGTGGCCGTGCAGGCCGGCGAGGTGATGCCGCTGGCGACCTTGCTCGAGCGGCTGCAGCGCACGCACCCGGGCCAGGTGCTCGAGCTCGAACTCGAGCACGACCGCAAGCGCGGCCGCTGGATCTACGAAGTGAAGCTGCTGCAGGCCGACGGCCGGCTGCTGAAGCTCGAGCTCGACGCCGCCACGGCGCAGGTGCTGAAGCTCAAGCCCGACGGCGGTCGCGAGGGCGCGCGCGAGACCCCGCGCGAGACGCCGCGCGGCGATCGCCCCAAGGACGAACGACGATGAGCCGCCGCGGCGGCGGCATGCGGCACGCCCGCGCATGAGGATCCTGCTCGTCGAGGACGAACCGGCGCTGCGTGCGCCGTTGCGCGCCGCGCTCACCGGCGCCGGCTATGTCGTCGACGAAGCCGACAACGGCCGCGACGCGCTGCACCTGGGTGAGACCGAGACGTTCGACGCCGTCGTGCTGGACCTCGGCCTGCCGGTGCTGGACGGGCTGAGCGTGCTGCGCCGTTGGCGCGACGCGGGGCGCACGCTGCCGGTGCTCATCCTCACCGCGCGCGACGGCTGGCACGAGAAGGTGGCCGGCATCGACGCCGGCGGCGACGACTACCTGGCCAAGCCTTTCCACATCGAGGAGCTGCTGGCGCGCCTGCGCGCGCTCATCCGGCGCGCGCAGGGACTTGCGTCGCCGCTGCTCTCGTGCGGTGCGCTGGCGCTGGACACGCGCAGCGGCCGCGTCACGCTGCGCGGCCAGCCGGTGGCGCTGACGGCGCACGAATTCCGCCTGCTCGCCTACCTGATGCACCGGCCCGGCGCCGTCGTCTCGCGCAGCGAGCTCACCGAGCACCTGTACGCGCAGGACCACGACCGCGACTCCAACACCATCGAGGTCTTCGTCGGGCGCCTGCGGCGCAAGCTGCCGGCCGAGGCCATCGAGACCGTGCGCGGGCTCGGCTACCGGCTGGTGGCGGTGGCGTGAGGCTGCCCAAGCTGCGCCGCGGCGCGGCCGGACCGATCGGCGAACACCGGCATCGTCTGCCGGAGGGTGCGGCGGCGAGCCCGGCCGCGGCCCCGGCCTGGCGACGCTCGTTGCGCCGGCGGTTGCTCGCCGCGACACTGGTGGCGCTCGCGATGGCGCTGGTGCTGGCGGGGGTGCTGCTGGCCGGGCTCTTTCGCGACCATGTGCTGCGCCAGTTCACCGCCACGTTGACCGCACAGCTGGACCAGGTGACGGCGCGGCTGGAGTTCGACGCCGGCGGCCGGCCTGTGCTCGACGCGGGCGCGCTCAGCGACCCGCGCTGGTCGCGCCCGCACTCGGGCCTGTATTGGCAGATCGATGCCGAGGCGGGGGCCGAGCCGCATGTGCAGCGACGCGCCGTTCTGCGTTCGCGCTCGCTGTGGGACGCCACCCTCGCGCTGCCGGCCGATGCGCTGGCCGGCGGCGTCGTGCATGTGCACGAGGTGGCGGGTCCGCGCGGCGAAGCGCTGTGGGTGGTGGAGCGCACGATCAGGCGAGATGCGGGCGCAGCGGGCGGCGCCACCGGCGCTGCCGCCGCCGCCGAAGGGGCGCCCTGGCGGCTGATCGTCGCGGCCGATCTCGGCGAGACGCGGGCGGCGATGCAGCGCTTCAACGGCGTGCTGGCGGCCTCGCTCGCCGTCCTGCTCGCCTTGCTCGGCGCGGCCACGTGGGCGCAGCTGTCGGTCGGCCTGGCGCCGCTGCGCACGTTGCAGCGTGCACTTGCCGCCGTGCACGAAGGCCGCACGCAGCGCCTCGAAGGCGCTGTGCCGGCCGAGGTGCAGCCGCTGGTGGACGACTTCAACGCCGTGCTCGCGCACCAGGCCGAAGGCGTGGCGCGTGCCCGCGCGTTGGCCGGCGACCTGGCCCATGCGCTGAAGACACCGCTGGCCGCGATGCAGCAGGCGGCCACCGCGGCACGGCGCGACGCCGCCGCGGCTGCCGAGCTGCCCCGGCTCGTGCACGAGCAGGTGGTGCGGGCGCAGCGCCACGTCGACTGGCACCTGGCGCGCTCGCGCGCCGCGGCGACGCGCGGCCTGCCCGGTGCCCGCGCCGAGGTCGCGCCCGTGCTCGCCGCTCTGATGCGGGTGATGGAGAAGGTGCACGCCGCGCGCGCGCTCAGGCTGACCGTGCAGCCGTTCGACGCCGCCTGTACCTTCGCCGGCGAGGCCGAGGACCTGCAGGCGATCGTCGGCAACCTGCTCGACAACGCCTGCAAGTGGGCACGGCACGAGGTGCGCGTAGCGGTCCGCGGCGAGGCCGCTGCGGCCAGCCCCTCGCTGATCATCTGCATCGAGGACGACGGCCCCGGCATCGCGCAGGAACACCGCGCGGCCGTGCTCGCCCGCGGCGCCCGGCTCGACGAGTCGACGCCGGGCAGCGGGCTCGGCCTGTCGATCGCGACCGAACTGGTGTCGCTCTACGGGGGCACCCTCGATCTGCAGGGCCAGCCGCCCGCCGGCCTGCGGGCCGTCGTCCGCCTGCCGGCGGCGGCCGGCGCGAGCCCCCGCGGCCTCTTCAGCGCCACTTCAGGCATGTAAGCAGCGATCGCCGACACGGAGCTGCCTGGCCCAGGCGCAGGAGTGTGCGAGGCCGGCGCGCCGAGCGCGAACAAACGCTAACGCTTGAGATACGGCCGGCGCTTGTTCTTAAGGTGGCCCTCAGGCACAAATGCGCAAATTGCGCATTTCCAGCCGAGCCATGCCCGACCCCAAGACCGCCGCCGACCGCGAAGCGCTGCTGCTGCGCGCCGCCGAAGAGGTGCTGCTGCCGCTGGCTCGCCTGTGCGTGGCGCAGGGCCTGCACTTCGCGAAGGCCGAGGAACTGTTCAAGCGCGCCTACGTGCGCGCGGCGCGCGAGCGGCGGCAGGCCGCCGGTGACGGCGCGGTGCGCGATGTCAGTCAGGTCGCCACGGCCACCGGCCTGAGCCGGCGCGACGTGGCGCGCATCGGCGGCGAGCTCGCGCCGCGCGCGCTGCAGCGCATGACGCCGGCGACGCAGCTGCTCACGCGCTGGCTTGCCGACCGATCGCTGCGCCATCGCAATGGCCATGTCCGCAAGCTGCCGCGCCAGGGGCCGGCGCCGAGCTTCGAGTCGATGGCGCAGGCGGTGACCCGGCACGTGCACCCGCGCAGCCTGCTCGACGAGATGCTGCGCCTCAAGCTCGTCAAGCTCACCGACGAAGGCGCCAGCGTCGTGCCGCTGCCCGTGCGCGTGGTGCCCGAGGCCGACGAGGCGCGCCTGTACGGGTTCCTCGCCGCCAACGTCGGCGACCACCTCGCCGCGGCGGTCTCGAACGTCCTGCACCGCGACCGCCGCCACCTCGAGCAGGCGATCTTCAGCAACACGATCTCGGGCGCCTCGGTGCCCGCCGCGCAGGCGCTCGTCGCGGCGCAATGGACGCACCTGCTCGCCGCGCTCGTGCCGGCCCTCGAGGGCCTGATCGAGCAGGACGACGCTGCCGGGCGCACGCCCGACCACCGCCTGCGCGTCGGCCTGTACGCCTATCACGAACCGTTGCCGGCCACCCCGTCGGCAGCGATGGAGCCTTCGAATGCCGATGACCCGAAACCCTGATTCGCCGTACGGGCAACATGCCCGGCACGCGGCAACGGCCGCTCGCCTTGCCTGGGGCGCGAGCGCGGCGTATGTGCTCATCGCGGTGGTCGCGATCCTGGTGAGCATCGGACTCGCCGGCTGCGGCGGCGGTGTCGACTCCGGCGGCACCGGTGCCACACCCGCCAGCGTGGCGGTGGGGCCGGTGAGCGGCTTCGGCTCCGTCGTCGTCGCCGGCATCCACCACGACGAGAGCGGCGCGCAGATCGTCGACGACGACGATCAGCCGCTCACGCCCGACGCGTTGCGGCTCGGCACGATGACGGCCATCGAAGGCTCGGCCGTCGTGACGAGCGGCACGCGCCGCGAGTCGACCGCGCAGCGCGTGCGTGTGGTCGAACAGGTGATCGGCCCGGTGGACAGCGTCGACGCCGCCGGCGGCGCCCTCGTGGTGCTCGGCCAGCACGTCGTCATCACGCCGACCACGGCGCTCGACGCGCAGTTCGCCGCCGGCCTGGGGGCCCTTCGTGCCGGCGACGTGCTGGCCGTGCACGGCCAACTCGATGTGGCCAACGGCCGCATCGTCGCCACGCGCATCGAACCGCGCCCGGCGGCCGCGGCGTATGTGCTGCGCGCCACGGTCACGAGCTACGAGCGCAGCCTGCGCCGTGTCGTGCTCGGCGGCCTCGAGGTCGACCTCGCGGCGCTCGCCGGGGGCGACCTGCCCGCGTCGCTGCCCGCCGGCACGCTCGCGCGCGTCAAGCTGCAGCCGGCGCGCAGCGGCACGCTCTGGGTGGCCACGGCGCTGCGCGCGGCCACGCCGATGCTCGGCGATCGCGATCAGGTCGAGATCGAAGGCCGCATCACGCAGATCACGTCGCCGCAGTCGTTCAGCGTCGACGGCGTGCCGGTGGATGCGAGCGGCGCGAAGTTCGAGGGCGGCACCGCCGGCCTCGTCGTCGGTGCGCGGGTCGAGGTCGAGGGGCGCTCGGTCGGCGGCACGCTCATCGCGCGCGAAGTGGAGCTCGAGTCCGACGACGGCAGCGACGGCCGCACGTTCGAGGTCGAAGGCCGCATCAGCGCGCTCGACACGGAGGCCCAGACCTTCGTCGTGCGTGGTGTCACCGTCAGCTACGCCGACGCGCCGCGCTTCGAGGGCGGCACCGCGGCCGACCTGGCGCTCGACCGGCGCGTCGCCGTCAAGGGCCCGTTGTCGGCCGACCGCACGCGGCTGCAGGCCACGAGCATCCACATCGAGTTGTGAGCATGGGCAGCATGACCGACTCCTTCGCGCCGACGGTGGCCGATGCAGGCCTGCTCGCGGCGGCCAAGCCTTCGCCGCTGGGCGACCCGAACGGCCCGCCCGCGGCATCGGCTCCTCGCTCGCCGGGTCGCCCGGGCCAGCGCCAGTGGCTGCGCGACCTGTTGCTCGTGGCGGCCCTGGCCGCTCTCGTGGCGCTGGCGTGGCAGATCGGCGAAGAAGGCTGGGTGCGGCCGCAGGAGCGCCTCGGCTACTGGGTCGGCGTGGCAGGCGCCTCGATGATGCTGCTGTTGTTCCTGTATCCGCTGCGCAAGTACGCGGGCTGGATGCGGCGCCTGGGCAAGGTCAAGGCGTGGTTCTGGTTCCACCTCGCCATGGGCGTGTTCGGCCCCTGGCTCATCCTCGTGCATGCGGCGTTCCGCACCGGCTCGCTGAACGCCACCGTGGCGCTGTACAGCATGGCCATCGTCGTCGCGAGCGGCGTCGTCGGGCGCTTCCTCTACGTGCGGCTGAACAGCCACATCGAGGATGCCCTGGCGACGCTCCAGGCTGTGCAGCGCCGCGGGCGACTGGCGGAGGAGGCCGGCGGCCCCTCGGCGCTGCACTACGCGCCGCCCGTCGAGCAACGGCTCAAGGACTTCGAGGCGCGCGAAATCGGCGGCCAGCCGACGCGGCTGCGCGATCTGCGCCAGGTGATGCTGCTGCCGATGCAGCGCCGCTTCGCGCTGTGGCGCTGCCTGCGCGACCTGCGCGCGCCGCTGGCGGCGCGTGCCGCTGCCGGCCGCTGGAGTGCCGACGAGCAGGCGCGCCGCCGTCGGCGCGCGCAACGTCTCGTCGACGATCACCTCGAAGCGGTGGTGCAGGTGGCCCGCCGGCAGGCCTTCGGGCGCGTCTTTGCCTTGTGGCACATCGCCCACCTGCCCTTCATCTACCTGCTCGTGATCAGCGCCGTCGTGCATGTGATTGCGGTGCATGCCTATTGATGCTCGCTCTCAGGTCGGTGCTCCGGCTCGTGCTCCGGCTCGCGCCCCGGATCGTCCTCGCGTTGACGGTCGTGCTCGCCTCCGCCTTCGCCGCTGCGCCGGCCGGCGCGCAGAGCCTGGAGTCGGTGCTGCGGCCGGGCGACGTCATCGCCGGCCACGCGAAGTGGGAAGACGACTGCGCCCAGTGCCACGTGCGCTTCGACCGCGCGGCGCAGGACCGGTTGTGCATGTCGTGCCACAAGGACGTGGGGCAGGACATGCGTGAGCGCACCGGCTTCCACGGTCGCATGCGTGCCGCGCCGGGGCAGGCGCAGGCCTGCCGCAGCTGCCACACCGACCACCGTGGCCGCAATGCGCGCATCGTCAACCTCGATCAGGCGACGTTCGACCATGCGGCCACCGACTGGCCGCTGCGCGGCAAGCACGCGGACCTGGCGAAGGGACCGCAGACCGCCAAGGTCGGATGCGTCTCGTGCCACCAACCCGGCCGCAGGTACCGCGAGGCGCCGCACGAGTGCAACGCCTGCCACCGCAAGGACGACGTGCACAAGGGCGGCCTCGGCCCGAAGTGCGCCGACTGCCACGGCGAGCAGACGTGGAAGGACGTGAAGTTCGACCACGGCACGACCCGCTTCGCGCTCACCGGCAAACATGCGCCGGCGCGCTGCGATTCCTGCCACCGCGAAGGCAAGTACAAGGACACACCACGCGCCTGCGTGGCCTGCCACCGTGACGACGACCGTCGCTCGCACCGGGGCCAGCTCGGCGAGCGTTGCGAGTCGTGCCACGACACGCGCGCCTGGCGGCCGGCGAACTTCAACCACGACACCGCGACGCGCTTCGCGCTGCGCGGCAAGCACCGCGCGGCCAGGTGCGCCGACTGCCACGGCACCGCGCCCGGCGCCAGTGGCCCGAACGCGGCCCTTGGCGTCGGCCGCGACAAGCCCGGCAGCGCCTGCATCGACTGCCACCGCAAGGACGACAAGCACGAAGGGCGCCTCGGCAGCGACTGCGCTTCCTGCCACACCGAGGCGAACTGGAAGGAGCGCGGCCGCTTCGACCACGACAGGACCGCCTTCACGTTGCGCGGCAAGCACCGCGACGCGCGCTGCGAGTCGTGCCACAAGAACGCCGACCACAAGCAGACACCCAAGGACTGCATCGGCTGCCACCGCGCCGACGACCGCCACCAGGGCACGCTCGGCACCGACTGCGCCGCCTGCCACGGCGAGCGCGAGTGGAAGAGCGCGCCGAAGTTCGACCACGCCAAGACGCGCTTCCCGCTGCGCCTGGCGCATGCCGCGCCGGGCCTGGCCTGCAAGAGCTGCCACGCCGATGCGAAGCAGTTCCGCGGCACGGCGCTCGACTGCCACTCGTGCCACAAGAAGAACGACAAGCACGAGGGCCAGCTCGGCACGCGCTGCGAGAGCTGCCACGACGAGCGCAGCTGGAAGGTGGCCGCCTTCGACCACACGCGCACGCGCTTCGTGCTCGTTGGCCGCCACGTGCAGGTGGCCTGCAAGGACTGCCACGCCACGCCGCGCTACCGCGACGCGCCGCGCGAGTGCTTCGGCTGCCACCGCAAGGACGACCGGCACGAGGCGCGCTTCGGCACCGACTGCGCGAGCTGCCACAACGCGCGCCACTGGGGCCTGGGCAGCTTCGACCACCGGCGCACGAAGTTCGCGCTCGACGGTTCGCATGCCTCGCTCGCCTGCGAGCGCTGCCACACCGAGCCGGCGCCCAAGGGGCGCGCCGCGGCGGCGCTAGTCACCACCTGCATCTCGTGCCACCGGCGCGACGACGTGCACGACGGTGCCTTCGGCGGCTCGTGCGAGCAATGCCACACCGCTGTGCGCTGGAAGCAGGTGCGCCCGCGCGGCAGCCGCTTCGGCGCACCCGATCCATCCTCCGACAGGAGCCGACCATGAAGGCGAGCACTAAGAGAGGGCTGACCCGGGTGGCCGCGCCGCTGCTGGCGGCGCTGCTGCTCTGGCTGACCCTGGCCTGGGCCCCGGGTTCGTCCTCGCTGGCGCAGCCGGCCCGCCAGGGGGCGCCGCAAAGCGCCGACTTCGACCATCTGCGCACCGGCTTCGCGCTCACCGAACGCCATGCGCAGGCGCGCTGCGAGAGCTGCCACCAGAACGGCATCTTCCAGGGCACGCCGCGCGACTGCGCCTCGTGCCACCGGCCGGGCATGCGCCTGGCGCGCGGCAACGTCGTGATGCCCGTGAAGCACGTGCCGACGCAGCAGGCCTGCGATGCCTGCCACAACACGCGCAGCTTCACCGGCGCGCGCTTCAGCCACAGCGGCGTCGCGCCGGGCACGTGCATGACGTGCCACAACAGCTCGATCGCGCCCGGTAAGCCGGCCACGCACCTGCCGACCACCGCATCGTGCGAGACCTGCCATCGCTCGACGAGCACCTGGCTCGCCGTCACCGGCGGACACTCGGCGGCCAACGCCGTGGGCACCGGCACCTGCGACACCTGCCACAACGGCGTCGGCGCGCGCGGCAAGCACCCGGCGCACATCCCGGTGCCGGCCGGTGCCGCCAAGTGCGACAGCTGCCACCGCTCGCAGGCGAGCTTCACGGTCGCCGTGCGCATGGACCACACGGTCGTCGCCACGGCCGCGTGCATGAGCTGCCACAACGGCAGCACGGCCACCGGCAAGCCACCCACGCACGTCGCGACCACCGCGGCCTGCGAGACCTGCCACCGCACGACCGCCAACTGGACCAGCGTCACCGGCGCGCACTCGTCGGCAAATGCGGTGGGCACCGGCACCTGCGACACCTGCCACAACGGCGTCGCGGCCAAGGGCAAGCACGCCGCGCACATCCCGGTGTCTTCGAGCACCACCAAGTGCGACAGCTGCCACAGGTCGCAGACGGCCTTCACGGCCGCGGTGACGATGAACCACGCCGTCGTGGCCACCACGGCCTGCGCGAGCTGCCACAACGGCACGGCAGCCACCGGCAAGTCGGCCACGCACGTGGCGACCACCGCCACCTGCGACACCTGCCACCGCTCGACGACGGTGTGGACCGGCGCCACCTTCGCGCATGCCGCGGCCAACGCGGTGGGCACCGGCACCTGCGACACCTGCCACAACGGCGTCGCGGCCAAAGGCAAGCACGCCGCGCACATCCCGGTCTCCTCCACCACCACCAAGTGCGACAGCTGCCACAGATCGCAGACCGCCTTCAACGCGGCGGTGACGATGAACCATGCCGTCGTCGCCACCACGGCCTGCGCCAGCTGCCACAACGGCACGACGGCCCGAGGCAAGTCGGCCACGCACGTGGCCACCACCGCCACCTGCGACACCTGCCACCGCTCGACCACCGTGTGGACCAGCGTCACCGGCGCGCACACGGCGGCCAACGCGGTGGGCACCGGCACCTGCGACACCTGCCACAACGGCGTCTCGGCCAAGGGCAAGCATGCCGGGCACGTGCCGGTGCCGGCCGGTGCGGCCAAGTGCGACAGCTGCCACCGGTCGCAGACCGCCTTCACGACCAGCGTGACGATGAACCACACCGTCGTCGCGACGGCCGAGTGCAAGGGCTGCCACAACGGCCAGTACCTGGGCGAGGGGACGACTGGCGCGCTGGCCAAGCCGGCCAACCACATCCCCGAGGCGCAGCTGCTCGGCGGCTCGCTGATGGACTGCAAGGCGTGCCACAGCAGCACGGCGAGCTGGCCGACGCAGCGCATCAATCACAACAACAGCCAGGGCAACGGCGCCGGCTGGTGCAAGTCGTGCCACGACAGCGCCACGCGCTACGCCGGCTCGATGGAGCGCAAGACGCTTCGCCACGAGGCGAAGGCGAGCGCCGTCGTCACCGATTGCTCGCAATCCGGCTGTCATCGGCCGCTCGGCACGCGCGGCACGCCCTACAGCAAGTGGTGAGGTCCCCTGTCTTGTCCTACACGTCGTCCAGTTTCCCCGCGCATCGCTTCAACCGCGCCCATGGTCTCGTCGCCGCGGCGGCCCTCGTCGCCTGCGCTGCCGCGCAGGCCCAGGCGATCGACCAGGTCGATTCCCGCCGCGAGGGGCCGAACACGGTGATGCTGCTGCGCTTCACCGAGCAGGTGCAGCTGCAGCGCAGCGTCGCCGCCGACCGTGCGGCGCTGCTGTCGATCTACTACGCGCTCGTGTCGAGCACGAACGCGCAGCTGCGTTCGACGCAGGCGCTGCGCTTCGGCGCGCGGCAGGGCCTGCCCGACGTGGAACTGACCGACGACCCGGAAGCGGACATCCGCGGCCGCCGCCTCGTCGTGCGCGCCACCGGCGTGGCACGCCTGAGCGTGCGCGCCGGGGCCGGCGGGCGCAGCCTGGAGATCGTCCTGCACGACTGGCCGGGCCCGGCCGCAAGCACGCCAGCGCCGAGGGCCGCCCCGGTGCCGATGCCGCCTCCCGTGGCACCGGCGCGGGTGCCCACCCCGCCGCTGCCCGCGGCGCCCTCCGCGGTGCCCGCGCCTGTGCCAGCGCCGTCCGCCGCGTCGGCACCTGCCGGCGCGGCGTCCGCGCCTGCGGCCTCGGCACCCGCGTCACCCGCGTCACCCGCGTCACCCGCGGCACCCGCGGCACCCGCGGCGCCTGCGGCACCACCGGCCCCTTCTGCGCCCGCCGGCGCGGCGAGCGAGCCGGCGGCAACCGAAGCGCCCACCGGCATGTCGCCCGCCGCGGTGCAGCTCACCGCCGCAGCGCTGCTCGACACTGGCCGCCAGGCGTTGGCACGCGGCGCGCACGCGGCGGCGCTCGACGCCGCCAACGACCTGCTCGCACTGCCGCCCAACCGCTACACGCGCGAGGCGCTGGAGCTGGCCGGCGTGACCCGCGCGCGCATGGGCGACCACCGCCGCGCGCGGCTGGAGTTCGAGTCGTACCTGCGCCAATACCCGAGCGGCGAGGGCAGCGATCGTGTGCGACGCGAGCTGGCCGCGCTGCCGGCCGCCGCCGGCACGGGTGCCCTCGCCGGGGCGCCGGGCCCGGCCCGGCCGCCCGCGGGCGCGGCGTCGGCCCCCACCGACGCCACGGCCGCGGCACCCGCGCGGCCACGTCCGGCCGCGCCCACGCTCACGCTCATCACCGGCTCCGCCGGCCTCACCTACTTCGGCGGCAACGGCCAGGTGCGCAGCCAGGAGTTCAAGGATTCGCCGGTCGGCGGCCTGCCCGCCACACCCGGTGAGCCGCTGCTCTCTTCGGACCGCACGCGCCAGCTGCTCGGCGACGTCGACTTCGCCTGGCGCCAGCGCGACGGCGACCAGGACATGCGCTTCGTGCTGCGCGACTCCTACACCAGCGACCTCGAGCGCACCGACAAGAGCCGCAACCGCCTCTCGTCGCTGTACTTCGACTACAAGGCCCTGCCCAGCGGCTGGGGTGTGCGCCTGGGCCGGCAGTCGCCGCAGGGCGGCGGCGTGCTCGGCCGCTTCGACGGCGCCAGCGGCCAGGTCGTCGTGCATCCGGGCATCAAGCTCAGCGCGGTAGGCGGCCAGCCGGTGGACAAGTTCTTCTCGTCGAAGCGGCGCTTCTTCGGCGGCGCCATCGACGCCGACGGCCTCGTGCCCGACCTCGGCCTCGCCTTCTACGGCATCGAGCAGAAGATCGATGCCGAGATCGACCGCCGTGCCATCGGCCTGGAGGCGCGCTACTTCAAGGACGGCGCCTCGGTCTTCGCGCAGCTCGACCACGACCTGCTGTTCAAGACGATGAACATCGCCACCGTGCAGGGCACCTGGGTGTTCGGCGACGGCAGCGTCGTCAACGTGCTGTACGACAAGCGCGCGCTGCCGCTGCTGGCGCTGGGCAATGCGCTCACGTTCGAAGACCCGGCGCAGCCCGGCGTTCGCTTCGAGCGCATCGCCGACCGGCTCGCCACCACCCCGATCGACGTGCTGCGCGAGCAGGTGCGCGCGACGACGCCCTTCGTCACGCAGGCGCAGCTCGGCTTCACGCGGCCGCTGGACAAGACCTGGCAGCTCGGCGCCAACGTGCAGCTCACGAGCACCGGCGCCATCCCGCCCGTGCCGGGCGTGCCCGGCTTCGAGAACGGCCAGCCGGCGAGCGGCAACCTCTACGCGCTGAACTTCCAGGTGATCGGCGCCAACCTGTTCACGCCGCGCGACACGCACGTGTGGTCGACGACGGTGATCAACGGCCGCTCGATCGAGGGCGTGCTGGTCGGCTACAACCACTCGAGCTATCTCGGCCCGGCCTGGCAGATCGAACCTTCGTTGCAGCTCTACCGCGACAAGACGCCCGAGGGCAGCACCAACCAGCGCGTCACGCCGGCGCTGCGCCTCACCTGGCGCGGCCTCAAGCCTTGGACGGTGGAGAGCAGCCTCACCTACGAGATCGGGCGCGCGACGCGCCTCGCGCCCGACCCCGCCGACCCGACGATGACGATCACCACGCGCGAGTCGACGCGGCGCGTCAACTACTCGCTCGGCACGCGCTACGAGTTCTGATTCGGATCCGGTCGTGGAACTGCTCTGGCTGTATGCCGCGCTGATGGCGCTGGCCTGGGGCGCCTACCTCTGGCGCCGCCGGCACGTGGACCGCCGCAGCCGCGCGCAGCTGCAGCAGTCCATCGAGGGCGGCCTCGCCGAGCCGCCTTCGCTGCACCCGGTGGTGGACCCGCGGCGCTGCCTCGGCTCGGCTTCGTGCGTGGCCGCCTGCCCCGAGGGTGCGCTCGGCATGGTCGACGGCAAGGCGGCGCTGATCAACGGCTCGGCCTGCATCGGCCACGGTGCCTGTGCCGCGGCCTGCCCGCTCGATGCCATCCGGCTCGTCTTCGGCACCGAGCGGCGCGGCATCGAGATCCCGCGCCTGACGCCGCAGTTCGAGACCAACGTGCCCGGTCTCTACATCGCCGGCGAGCTCGGCGGCATGGGCCTCATCCGCAAGGCGGCCGAGCAGGGGCGGCAGGCGATGGAGGCGATCCGCAAGCGCCGCGGCGCGCCTTCGCCGGACTACGACGTGATCATCGTCGGCTGCGGCCCGGCCGGCCTCTCGGCCGGGCTGGCGGCGATGGAGCACCAGCTGCGCTACCTGCTCATCGAGCAGGAGCCCTCTCTGGGCGGCGCCGTCTTCCACTACCCGCGCCACAAGGTGGCGATGACGGCGCCGGTGAAGCTGGCGCTCGTGGGCACGATGCGCTTCACCGACGTGCGCAAGGAGAAGCTGCTCGAGTTCTGGCAGGGCGTGGTGGCGCGCACGAAGCTGCAGATCCGCTTCAGCGAGTGCATGCTGAACCTGGCCAGCCTGGCCCGCAACGAAGGCGAGGGCTTCGCGGTCACCACCACCCGCGGCACGTACCGCGCACGCAGCGTGCTGCTCACGATGGGGCGGCGCGGCACGCCGCGCAAGCTGGAGGTGCCCGGCGAGGACGGGCCGCAGGTCGTCTACCGCCTCGTCGACCCGGCGCAGTACGACGGCCAGGCCGTGCTCGTGGTGGGCGGCGGCGACAGCGCGCTCGAAGCCGCACTCGCGCTCGCCGAGCGCCCGGGCACCACGGTCACGCTGTCGTATCGCAGCGCCGCCTTCTCGCGCGTGAAGGCGCGCAACCGCGACGGCCTGGCCGCGCAGCAGGCGGCGGGTCGCGTGGCGGTGGAGCTGGAATCGACCGTCACGTCGATCGAGCCCGGCCGTGTGCAGCTGAAGACGACGCAGGGCGAGAAGAGCTTGCGCAACGACGCGGTGATCGTCTGCACCGGCGGGCAGCTGCCGATCGGGCTGCTGCAGAAGGCGGGCGTGGCGTTCGAGACGCATCACGGCGCCTGAGTCTGCAAGGAGCGCGTGCCGGCTCGGCCTGCAACACCACCGCGCCCAGCACCGGCCGCGCCGCCGCAGCGGCTTGCGCCGATGCGGCGACGCTGCATTGCGCCGGCACTTTGCGGGGTTTGCCGCAACGGTGGTCGAATATTCGCTGGGAATTTTCTGAGCGTGCGAAGTCCGCGATTCAAGAGCGTGCCGTCCGGACCAAATCTTAGTAAGACCTGAACAAATCGATGTACCCGAATGCCGACCCGGAGTTACCGAGGTAATACCCCGGGGCAAACATGCCCTCGCGAGAGGATTCGTCGTTATCTTTCGCTCGCCTTTCGGAGTTTTGCAGCTATCGCGCGAAGCTTCGTTGGCGCATTTCGAATGGGCTTGCGTGGATCCGTCGAATCAAACCCGCCTGGCCTTTTCGGTCGAATCGTCCACAGAGGAACAAGGCATGAATGCAATGAGATCGAAAGCCCTGAGGCTGACGGCGCTGAGCGTGGCGGTGGCGGTCCTGTACGGATGCGGAGGCGGCCATGGATCGTCGAGCGCCACCGACGCCGCGGCCACGGGTGCCGGTGTCGACGTGGTCGACACGGCGACGGCGCTGCGCGTCCGCACATCGTCCGGCGGCGAGGCGGGCAGCGAGACGGTGATGGGGCAGACGCTCTATGCCTTCGCCGCCACCTTCACGGCCGGCCCCGACCTGGGCCGCAGCATCGCCGGCACGTTGATGCTCAAGAGCGAGGTCGAAGACGGTGTCACCGAGGTCGAGGGGACGCTGGTTCCGACGGCAGCGGACTCGACCGGAGGTGCCGACTCGGACACGCAGTTGCAGGCGCTGAGAGACGAGCTGCGCGCCAGGCTTGCTGATCTGCGCACGGCCTACAAGTCCGACGTCGAGGCCTTGACGCAGACCTTGAAGGCCGCGTTGGCCGCGGGCGCCCCGACCGACGGCAGCAGGAAGCGCACTGCGGCGCAAACCGAGGCCCTGCAGATCTTCAGAGCCGCCTTCAGGGACCGTACCGAGCGCTACCACGCCGACATGGCCGCGCTGACGCTCGAGGTCGACGCCAGGATCGCGGCGCTGGGCCGTGTGGGGGCGGGTAGCGGCATGACCCGCAGCTACAGGGTCGAGGGCACGATCGGCGCGACCGGCACGGTCAGCCTCACGTTCAAGGCAAGAGACCATCTCGTGATCCGCGCCACCGGCCAGGTCGCGACCGACGGCGGTCTGGCGGGCACCCTCACCGGGCCCGCGGC
Source organism: Burkholderiales bacterium (assembly GCA_016223165.1). Taxonomy (GTDB): domain Bacteria; phylum Pseudomonadota; class Gammaproteobacteria; order Burkholderiales; family Burkholderiaceae_C; genus Rubrivivax. The sequence continues at coordinate 19,114 of JACRPO010000003.1, read as the reverse complement.
CGGCGACATGGGAAGCTGGACCGCGAGCTCGGGCGCGGTCACGCCGCCGCCTGCACCTCCGCCGCCGCCTCCTCCTCCGCCTTCGCCGACCCCGCCACCGCCGCCTCCGCCCGCACCTCCTCCGCCCGCCCCTGCGCCGCCGCCCCCGCCGCCGCCACCGCCTCCGCCACCCGCGCCTCCGCCGGCAGTCGGCAACGTGGCAGCCGGGTTGGCGCTCTACAACAGCACGTGCATGAACTGCCACGGCACGAGCAAGGCCAGTGATCCCAAGGTGAACACGGTGGCCGGATTGGCGTCGGTGTTGAGCAGCGTGGGCAGTCACTCGAGCCTGAACACGAGCCTGACCACGCAGAACCGACTGGATCTCGCGGCGTACATCGCCAGCGTCAAGTAGCGACTTGCCGATGCAAGGGCCCGGGTGATGCCGTCATCACCCGGGCGCGCTCGAGGAGAGAAGCATGGTTTCGCGAATGTGTTGCGGGCACGAGGTGGAGATCGAGGTGTCGAAGCGGTGCATCTGGCGCAGCGGGCGGCTTGTCGCCATGACGCCGCGCGAGTGGCTGCTGATCGAAGCGCTGCTCCTGCCCAACTGCCTGATCTGGGCCGAGTCCGAACTCGTGGCCTTCCTGGCGCACTGCGGCGTGGTGTCGTCGCGCAATGCGGTGCGGATTCACCTGTGCAACATCCGGCGCAAGCTTGGATGGGAGGTGATCCAGACGCTGCCGGGCCGGGGCTACCGCATCGCTGCGCTGGCGCTGGCGCGCGCGGCCTAGTTCACCTGGGTTCGAGGAGTCCGAGAGTGTCGAATGTCGCCGATCACCTGGCCGGAGCGGCCGAGTTCAAGCAGGCGTTGATCGCGGGCGTCGGCAGCACGCTGTCGCCGCACAGGGTGCAGGGCCCTTGGGATCCTGCCCTGCTGCGCCGCGTGGAAGCCGTGCTGGCCAGGCATGTCGGGCCCATTGCGGCCGTGCTCGTGCGGCGCAGCGTGCCCGATTGCCACGACCTGACCACGCTCTGCGAGCGACTGGCCGAGCAGGTCACCCTCCCGCGCAGCGCCCCTCGTGGCACGGCCCCCGCCGGCGCCGGCCCCGGCATGATTCCCGACTCGCTCGTCGAGGCGAGTGCGGGCGTGCTCGCCCTCTCGCTGGGCCCGATCGCGGCGGTGCTGGCACGCCGCGCGGCCATCACGTCGCCCGACCGCGCCGCCTACTTCGCCGCCCTCGCGGCAGCCATCGCCGACACGGAGAAGCGCCAGGCGGTGCGTGTGCACCTCGACAAGCTGCCCTGACTGACCGGAGTGGCCGCGGACCGGCGTGTTGCCGCTCGGACGAGCCGGCGCAGATCACCGCAATACCGTCTCCTCCAGAAACCTCACCAGCGTCGCGAGCGCGAAGTCCGCGTTCTCGCGCCGCGCGAAGCCGTGCCCCTCGTTGTCGGCGAGCAGGTACCACACCGGCACGCCGCGCTGCTGCAGCCGGCGCACGATCTGTTCGCTCTCGGTCCAGGGCACGCGCGGGTCGTTCCTGCCCTGCATCACGAGCAGCGGTTTGCTCACCTTGTCGGCATGCGTCAGCGGCGAGATCGAGAGCAGGAACTCGCGCATCGCCGGATCGCGCTCGTCGCCGTACTCGGCGCGGCGCAGGTCGCGGCGGTAGCTCTCGGTGCGTTCGAGGAAGGTGACGAAGTTGCTGATGCCCACCGACGAGGCGGCGCCGGCGATGCGGTCGGACAGCCGCGTCGCCGCGGCGAGCGCCATGTAGCCGCCGTAGCTGCCACCGGAGACGACGACCTTGCCGCCGTCCAGCCGCGGGTGCGTGGCGGCCCAGTCGATGGCGCCGGACATGTCTTTCACCGAGTCTTCGCGCGCGCGGCCGTTGTCGAGGTCGACGAAGGTCTTGCCGTAACCGCTGGAGCCGCGCACGTTGGGTTCGAGGATGGCGACACCACGCTCGAGCAGCAGGTAGTTCAGGCGACCGTTCCAGCCCAGCTTCGCCTGCGCCTCGGGGCCGCCGTGCATCGCCAGCAGCACCGGCCTGCGGCCCGTGAAGCGCGCCGGCGGCAGGCTCAGCACGCCGCTGATCGTGCGGCCGTCGAAGCTCTTCCAGCGCACGATCTGCTGCTCGGGCGCTTGCGAGAGGTCCAGGCCCGCGGGCACCGACACCTGCGTCCAGGCCTCGTGCCGGCCGCTGGCGACGTCCAGGCTCCACACCTGCCCGGGGCCGCGCGCGCTGCTGGTCACGAGGGCGAGCTCGCCGCTGGCGCGATGAAAGCGCACGCGGCCGACGCTGCTGCCGGCCAGCGACGGCCACGCCGGCAGCGTGCGCTCGCGCCGGCCGGCGCGCGCCGCGTCGCGCTCGATCAGCCGCAGTTCGTCGCGGCCGTCGACGTTGGCCACCATCGCCAGCGGCGCCCCGGCCATGCCGAGGTCGCCTTCGTTCACATCCCAGGCGATGTGCGGCGTGAGACGAGTGAGCTGGCCGCCCGCAAGGTCGCCCGCAAGGTCGATCTGCATCAGCTCGCGGAACTCGCCGGCGCGGTCGCTGACGGTGTACAGGCCGCGGCCGTCGTCGGTCCAGCCGGCGACGAAGTGCGCGGCACGCGTGGCGGTGTCGGCCGCGGCCGGCAGGACGCGCCGCGCGGCGCCGCTGGCGACGTCCACCACCCAGGCCTCGGAATGCGTGGCCGCGAAGTAGCGCGTCAACGCGATCTGCGTCTCGTCGGGCGAGACCTCGGCGCCGAACCAGCCGGTGCCGGGCAGGTCGGCGATGACGCGGCGGCCCGCCGGGACATGGGGCGCCAGCGGATCCACGGCCGTGAGCCGTGTCGTCAACGGCCGGGTGCGGCTGCCGCTGCCCGCGGCCGTGCGGTCCAGCGGCACCGAGAGGATGAGCGCCAGGCCCTTCGACTCGATGAAGCCGGCAAGGCCGTGCCGCTCGCCGTTCGGCATGATGGGCACCGCGGCGCGCGTGTCGGCGGTCTCGGGGTCCAGCCGGTAGATCTGGTAAGCCTCGTCGCCGCGGCTTGCGCGCTCGAAGAGGATGAAGCGGCCGCGCCGTGGCTCCCAGCGCGCCGTGGTCACGGGATCGGCGCCGTCGGTGAGCGGCTCGAGCGCGCCGAGCGGCCGCCGCAGCCGATAGAGCTGCGTCGTGCTCTGGCCCGCCGCGCGGTGCGCCACCAGCATCTCGCGCAGCAAAGGGTGCCAGTCGACGAACTGGTGCCCGGCCACTTCGCTGTAGCGGCGCAGCGCCGGCAGCAGCGCGGCGTCCAGCGGCGGCACGCCTTCGACGTGCAGCGCCGTCGGCGGCGCGAGCGCGGCCTGGGGCGGCGTGGTCGCGTTGGCCTGCCGCGGCGTGGCCGGCGCCTGGGCCACGGTGGCAGCACCGCAGGCCGCGAGGGTGGCCGCGGCGCACAGCAGCGCAAGCACCAGGGCGACAGCGCGGTTGCGCCGCCGGGCGGGCCGGGCAAGGCATGGGCATGAGGGCATGGCAGGGGACGGGCAGGGCCCGCGGCGGGTGGCAGCCCGCGATGCTAGGACCGGCCCGGCCGGCGCGGGCCCGCCCGCAGCTGAGGCGGTCAGTTCGCTTCGCGCATGGGGTTCACGGCAGCGTGAACGAGAAGACGTCGCCGCCCAGCGTCAGCGGGCCGCTGATTCTCACGTTGACTGCGCCGCCGTCGGGCGCGCAGCTGAAGAGCTCGGCCTGGTTCTGCACCAGCTGGTCGGCGCGGTAGACGAGGCGCTGGCTGTCGCGGGTCCAGAGGAAGTTGAAGACATTGCTGCCGGTCGGCATCGGCCCCGAGACCACCGGGTTGAGCGAGCCGTCGGGGCGCGCGGTGAAGAGCTCGAACGTGGCCGAGCGCTGGTGCGAGATGTAGGCGATGTAGGCACTGTCGGGCGACCAGGCGAAGTTGGAGCCGGACAAGCCGGTGCCGGGGGCGGTGACCGGCCCCGAGACGCGCACATTGCCGCTGCCGTCGGGGCGGCTCGTGAACAGCTCCAGGAGGTTGTCGGTGAGCTGGTCGGCCAGGTAGGCGATGCGCGAGCTGTCGGGCGCCCAGGAGAAGCCGAAGACCTGGCCGCCTGCCACCAGCGGACCGGAGATGCGCACGTTGCCGCTGCCGTCGGGGCCGCTCGTGAAGATCTCGAACACGTTGTCTGTGAACTGGTCGGTGCGGTAGGCGATGCGCGAGCCGTCGGGCGCCCACGCGAAGTCGAACACGCCGCCGTTGAACTGCACCGCCGACACCTGGGTGTTGCCACTGCCGTCGGGCCGGCTGGTGAAGAGGTCGATGAACTCGTCGACCAGCTGGTCGGCGTTGTAGGCGATGCGCGAGCTGTCCGGTGCCCAGGCAAAGGCGAAGACGTTGCCGCCTGCTGCCAGCGGGCCCGAGACGCGCACATTGCCGCTGCCGTCGGGCCGGCTCGTGAACAGCTCGACCGTATCGTTGATGCGCTGGTCGGCGCGATAGGCGATGCGCGAGCTGTCCGGCGCCCCGATCCGGCATGCACGCTGCCGCCGGCGACCATCGGGCCGGAGATCCGCACGTTCTGCGCGCCGTCGGGCCGGCTGGTGAAGAGCTCGAGCACGTTTCCGGTGAACTGCCGCGCGCGGTACAAAAGGCGCGAGCTGTCCGGCGCCCACGCGAACTCGACCACGCCGTCCGATCCGGCCGTCATCGGCCCGGAGACCTGCACATTGCCGCTGCCGTCGCGGCGGCTGCTGAAAAGCTCGACCAGTGTCGTGGTGACCTGGTTGGCGACGTAGGCGACGCGCGAGCTGTCGGGCGCCCAGACGAACTGGTTGACGTTGCCGCCGGCGACCAGCGGCCCGGACACCTTGCGCACGCCGCTGCCGTCCAGCCGCGCGACATACAGCTCGCGCACGCCCGGACTGTCCTGTTGTGCCAGATAGGCGACTTCGGTGCGGTCGGGCGAAACCGCGAAGTCGAAGACATTGCCCCCCGGCACGAGCGGCCCGTTGAGGCGGATGACCTCCGAGCCGTCGAGCCGCGCCCGGTAGAGGTCGACGCGGTTGTTCAGGTCCTTGTCGCCGCTGAAGACCACGTTATCGCCGGCCACCACCGGCGGCGGCGCGCCGCCCGGCGTCGTCGTTGGCAGGGTGGTGACGGTGACGCCCTTGGCCTCCACGCTGCCGTCGGCATGCGTGAGGGCCACCGTGAAGCCGAGCGAGGCATCGCCGTCGCCGTTCGTCGCGGGCATCACGAAGTGGGCGCGTGCACTCTCTGAATCCTTCAGCTGCACGGCGGTGCCGCGGGTCTGTGTCCACTTGAACGCGACGGCGGTGGCGCCCTGGTCAGAGGCGGGCGCGCGCATCACGACCACTTGGCCGGCGGTGGCGCCGAGGCGCACTGCTTCGGGCGGTGGGGTGGCGGGTGCGGGCGCCGGGGCCGGTGTGGGGGCCGGCCGGTGCAGGAGCCGGCGCCGCGGCGCTGTTGTCGCCGGCATCGACGCCGCCGTCGCCGCCACCTCCGCAGGCTGCCAGAGCCAGCAGCAGGGCGCCCACGAGCAGGGGCGTGATGGCCGCCGTGGCCCGGCGCCGGCCGGGGCCGGGCGTCATGCCGGGAGCCGCGGCGCGAAGCGCGCCCTGGCGTGCCGCGCAGGATGGAATGACGCCGTCGATGCCGGTCTTCATCGCCCCCTCCTTGCCGCCTGGGTGCAGGCTCGCGCGCGCCGACTATCGCCCTGGGGCCCGCGATGCGATGCCCCCTCGTTCACGGGGGTGCCGCGGCCGCCAACGGCTCGGAGCCGTGCGGCATCGCCACACAACCGCTGCCGCGGGCGCGCCGCCCCGCGGCACCCGGCGCCGGAGAAACGGGCTGAAACCTCCCCGATTCCGGGCATCGGCGGCGCGGCCGCTGGCTACGCTGACAAGACCTCCCGGAGTCCGTTGCGATGCCCCCGTTGTCTGCCCCTGCCCACGAACAGTCCCGCGCGCCGGGCGGCGCCCCGGCGCCGCGCACGCGCCTCACGTCCCTTGTCGACCGCCCCGAAGACGCCGACGAACCTGCCGGCAAGCCCTTCGCGCACCTGAAGTACTGCGTGCGCTGCTGCATCCCGCAGACGCAGGAAGGCGTGGTCTTCGACGAGCTCGGCGTCTGCCAGGCCTGCCAGAGCGCCGAGCAGAAGATCCACATCGACTGGACGGCGCGCGAGCGTGTGCTGCGCGGCATCCTCGAAGAGGCCAAGGCCAAGGCCGGCCACAACTACGACTGCATCATTCCCATCAGCGGCGGCAAGGACAGCACGTTCCAGCTCTACGTGCTGACGCAGATCTACGGCATGAAGCCGCTGGCGGTGACCTTCAGCCACAACTGGTACAGCGAGACCGGTTGGTACAACCTGCAGAACTCGCTCGAGCAGTTCAACGTGGACCACATCATGTTCACGCCGAACCGCAAGCTCGTGAACAAGCTGGCCCGGCACAGCATCTTCGGCATCGGAGATGCCTGCTGGCACTGCCACGCCGGCGTCGGCAGCTTCCCGCTGCAGGTGGCGGTGCGCTTCAACATCCCGCTGCTCATCTGGGGCGAGAGCATCGCCGAGAGCTCGGGGCGCGCCAGCTACCTGAACCCGGTGCGCAAGTTCGACCGCGAGTACTTCACCAAGGTGAGCGCCAAGCTGCGCCCCGACCAGATGGTGCGCAAGGCCGAGGAGGTTGGCGCCGACTGGGCCGTCACCGAGAAGGACCTGCTGCCCTTCAACGTGCCGAGTGCGGAAGACTGCGAGCGCGTCGGCGTCTTCGGCCTGCACCTCGGCGACTACCTCTTCTGGGACGACGAGCGCCAGACCGAATTCGTGCGCGACAACTTCGGCTGGCGCGAGACGCAGGTCGAGGGCAGCTTCAAGCGCTACAAGAGCGCCGAGTGCGTGATGCCCGGCGTGCACGACCTCGCCTGCTACCTGAAGCGCGGTTACGGCCGCTCCACCTTCCATGCCAGCGTCGACGTGCGCGCCGGACTGCTGAGCCGCGACGAGGCCTTCGAGCTGATCCGCGAGCACGACGCCGTGCGGCCCGAGGGGCTGGACTACTTCCTGAAGATCACCGGCCTGACCGAGGCCGAGTTCTACGCTGCGCTCGAGAAGCAGCGCCGCCCGGAGCTGCAGGACAAGGTCATCCCGATCTACGAGAAGAAGGCGCCGAACGAGGAGCGGCTGCTGCCGTATCCGCTGCAGGTGATCGAGAAACTGCAGGCCGGTGATGCGGCGAAGGGTGCGCCGGCGCCGGCTTCGGTGGAGGCACCCGTGGTGGCACCCTTGTCCATACCCGCCGGCGGCGGCTGCGGCAGCGGCGCCTGCGGCTGCGCGAGCCGTGCCGGCGCCGCGGAGGTGCCGGCATGAGCCCGCACGGCCGCCCGAAGGGCGAATACCGGAGTGCGCAGCACGAAGGTTCGTCAGTGAACGCCTCCGTCGACTTCCGCCGCCATGGCGTGCGTGAGTTGCTGGCCGGTTATGCCAGCGGCGAATTCACGCCCTCCGACATGGCTACCGCCTGCCGCGCCGCCGTCGCGCGGCACGAGTTCGATGTGCACGCCTGGGTGCGCTTCGACGGTGACCTGCTGCACGCGGCCGCCGCGGCGACCGCCGCGCGCCTCGCACGCGGCGAGCCGCTGCGCGCGCTCGAGGGCGTGCCGGTGGCGGTGAAGGACATCTTCAACACCGCCGACTTCCCCACGCAGATGGGCAGCCCGCTGTGGGCCGGCTTCACGCCGGGCAACGACGCGCGCGCCGTCTTCCACGTCAAGCGCGCCGGCGCGCTGATCCCGGGCAAGACGGTGACGGCCGAGTTCGCCGTGCACACGCTCGGCAAGACGATCAACCCGTGGGCGCCCGAGCGCACGCCGGGCACGAGCTCGAGCGGCTCGGCCGTGGCGGTGGCCACGGGCATGGTGCCGGTGGCCCTGGGCACGCAGACGGCGGGCAGCATCGTGCGCCCGGCCAGCTTCACCGGCGTGTGGGGCATGAAGCCGAGCTTCGGCCTCATCCCGCGCACGGGCATGCTGAAGACCACCGACAGCCTCGACACCGTCGGCTTCTTCGTCGGCCATGCCGCAGACCTTCGGGCGGTGCTCGATGCGCTGCGCGTCGACGGGCGCGACTACCCCATCAGCCACGCCGCCTTCAATGACGTGCAGCGCCAGGCGGCACCGGTCGATCGCCCGTGGCGCGTGGCGCTGCTGCGCCCGCAGGTGTGGTCGCATGCGCCGGGCTATGCCCGGCAGGCCGTCGAAGGCTGGGCCTGGCTCGCCAAGCGCACGCTCGGCGCACGCATCGAGATCGTCGAGCCCGAGCTGCCCTTCGAGCTGGCCGAATGCCACCGCGTGCACGCCACCATCTACAACCGCGCGCTCGCCTATTACTTCAAGGCCGAACACGAGCGCGCCGAGCTCGTCTCGCCGGTGATGAAGGCGCTCATCGAAGCCGGCCAGCGCATCACGCCGGCCGAGTACGAAGCGGCGCTGGCGCGCCAGGTGGAGCTCGCGCGCATCACCGAGCGCTTCATGCGCGGCTTCGATGTCGGCGTGACGCTGTCCACCGCCGGCGAGGCGCCGTTGCGCCACGTCGAGGAGGCGCCGGACTCGGCGCTGATGTGGACGCTGGCGCAGCTGCCGTCCATCAGCGCGCCGGTGTTCCGCTCGCCGCGCGGCCTGCCGTTCGGCCTGCAGCTCGTGGCGCGGCGCTACAACGACCCGCTGCTGCTCAAGTTCGTGGCCGAGGCCGTGCGGGCCGGCCTGCTGCCCGCGCACTCGTTCGCGCAGGCCTACGGCGCCGCGGCGGCCACGCGCGCGGTGGCGGCCGAGCCGCTGCGCGCCGCCGAGGAGCCGGTGGCATGAACCTGCAGCAGCTGCGCGTGCTCGTCGTCGGCTGCGGCAACATCGCCGGCGGCTTCGACGCCGAGCGCCCGGCGAGCGCACCGCCGCTCACGCATGCCGGCGCCTACTGGCGACACGGCGGCTTCCGGCTCGTCGCCTGCGTCGAGCCCGACGCGGCGCGGCGCGAGGCCTTCATGCAGCGCTGGCTGGTCGAGAAGGGCTACGCCACCATCGACGCTGCCGCTGCCGCCGGCCCCTACGACGTCGTCAGCCTGTGCTCGCCGACGGCGCTGCATGCCGCGCACATCGCCGCCATCCTCTCGCTGCACCCGCGCTCGCTGTTCTGCGAGAAGCCGGTGACGCGCAGCGCCGCCGAAACGGCCGCCGCGGTGGAGGTGTGCGCCGCGGCGGGCGTGAAGATGGCCGTCAACCACAACCGCCGCTGGGCGCCCGACATCGTGCGCCTGCAGCGCGAGCTGCGCGCCGGTGCGGCGGGGCAGGGCGGCCCCTGGGGCGCCGTGCGCTCGGCCATCGGCATCTACAACAAGGGCATCCTCAACAACGGCAGCCACCTCGTCGACCTCGTGCAGATGCTGCTCGGGCCGCTGGAGCTCATCGCGGCCGGCGCGCCGGTGTTCGACCACTGGCCCGACGACCCCACGGTGCCGGCGCTGCTGCAGACGCGCGCCGGCGTGCCGGTGACGCTGAATGCCGCGCACGCGGCCGACTACGCCATCTTCGAGCTGCAGCTGCTCACCGAGCGCGGCATGATCGCCATGGAAGACGGTGGCGCCGGCTGGCGCGTGCGCCGCATCGTCGGCAGCCCGCACTTCAAGGGTTATGCCGTGCTCGACGGCGGCCAGCGCACGAGCGGCGAATACCACGCCAGCACGCTGGCGGCCGTGGGCAACCTGCACGACGCGCTGACGCGCGAGATGCCGCTCGCCAGCACCGGCGAGACGGCGCTCGCGGCGCAGCGGCTGTGCGAGCTGATCGGCAGCCGCTCGCTCTCACGGGCGGAGCGGGCCGGGCGCGGTGCCGAGACCGACTTTGCGACCTCGACCGCGCAGGCCACGCTCGCCGGAGCCTTTGCGAGCACGCGTTCGCCGGCCACGCTGCCCACCCTCACCGAAGTGCAGGCGGTGGCTCCGTCCGCGGACGGGCGTGGTCCGAAAGACCTCGTACGTGCCGCCTGAATCGCAACCGAGAGCCGCATCGGCCCGCTCTCCCCGCGCCACGCCAGACCCCTCACCCTCACCCTCCCCCGCAGGCGCTGCGAGGGAGAGGACAACGCGAATCTCCCCATGAACCACGCTGCGACCCGAACCCCGAACCACGCTGCCCTGGCCCTCTTCGGCGGTCCGCCGGCCATCGCCTCGCCGCTGCCGCCGGTGGTGACGATGGGCGAGGACGATGTCGCCGCTGCCAGCGAGGTCATCCGCAGCGGCGTGCTCTCGGGCTACATCGGCGCGCCCGGCGAGGCCTTCATGGGCGGCGCACGCGTGCGCGCCTTCGAGGCGCAGGCGGCGGAGTACTTCGGCGTGCGCCACGCCATCGCCGTGAACTCGTGGACCTCGGGTCTGGTGGCCGCGGTGGGCGCCATCGGCATCGAGCCGGGCGACGAGATCATCACCACGCCGTGGACGATGGCGGCCACGGCCACGGCCATCCTGCACTGGTGCGGCATCCCGGTCTTCGCCGACATCGACCGCGACACCTTCAACATCGACCCCGCCTCGGTGGAGCGGCAGATCGGCCCGCGCACGAAGGCCGTCATCGCCGTGGACATCTTCGGCCAGAGCGCCGACATGGCCGCGCTGCGCGAGATCTGCCGTCGCCATGGCCTGAAGCTGCTCGGCGACTGCGCGCAGGCGCCGGGCGCCAAGGTGTTCGACCGCATGGCCGGCACGCTCGCCGACATCGGCGGCTACAGCCTCAACTACCACAAGCACATCCATTGCGGCGAAGGCGGCGTCCTCGTCACCGACGACGCGCGCTACGCCAAGCGGCTGGCGCTCATCCGCAACCACGCCGAGGCGGTGGTGCAGAGCGAGTCGCCGGCCGATCTGGCGAACATGCTCGGCTTCAACTTCCGCATGGGCGAGATCGAGGCCGCCATCGCCTCGGTGCAGCTGGCCAAGCTGGCGCCGCGCGTGGCGGCGCGCCAGCGCGCGGCGGCGCAGCTCGACGCGGGCCTCGCCGGCCTGCCCGGGCTGAAGACGCCGCGCGTGGCCGTGGGCAACACGCATGCGTACTACATCTACGGCCTGCAAGTCGACGTCTCGGCGCTCGGGCTGCCGCGCGCGCGCCTCGTCGAGGCGCTCAAGGCCGAGGGCGTGCCGGGCCTCGTCGGCAGCTACCAGAACCTGCACCTGCTGCCGATGTTCAGGCACAAGGTGGCCTACGGCACCGGCGGCTTTCCGTGGGCGAGCCCGTACTGCGAGCGCACCATCCACTACGGCCCGGGGCAATGCCCGGTGGCCGAGCAACTGCATGCGCAGACCTTCCTCGGCCTCGCGCTCGGGCAGTTCGCGCATGGGCCCGAGCCCATCGGCCAGGTCATCGCCGCCTTCCGCAAGGTGTGGGCGCAGCTCGACCGGCTGCGGCCCGAGCCGGGCGCAGTCTCGATGCCCGCGGTCGCCGAGATACCCAGCCTTGCCCCCGCGCCCACGCAAGGCATGCAAGGCACGCAAGGCACGCATGGAGGACGCCGGCTGACAGCCGGCGCCACGGCATGACGCCCGCAGTGCCGAGCGGAGTGCTCGCGATACCCGCGATGCCCCCGATGCCTGCCACGCCGCTGCCGCCGCTGCTGCAGGGCCGGCGCGTGCGCCTGCGGCCCTTCACCGCGGCCGACATCACCGACACCTACCTCGCCTGGCTCAACGACCCCGAGGTCGTGCGCTACAGCAACCAGCGCTTCGTGCGCCACACGCGCGAGAGCTGCGAGCGCTACTTCGCCAGCTTCGACGGCCCGGCCGGCAGCGCCAACCTCTTCGTCAGCCTGCGCGTGGCCAAGCCCGACGCCAGCGAGCGCGGCGAGATCCCGGTGGGCACGCTCACCGCCTACCGCTCGCTGCCGCACGGCACCGCCGATGTCGGCATCCTGCTCGGCGAGCGCGCCGTGTGGGGGCAGGGCATCGGCCTGGAGGCCTGGCGGCTGCTCACCGACTGGCTGCTCACCACGCCCGGCCTGCGCAAGCTGACCGCCGGCACGCTGGCCTGCAACCGCGCCATGCTCACGGTGGCCGAGCGCTCGGGCATGCAGCGCGAGGGTGTCCGCCGCGCGCAGGAGATGATCGACGGCGTGCCGACCGACATCGTGCAGTTCGCGCGCTTCGCGCAGCCGGCCGCTGCAGTGGCGGCGGACGCCGTGCAGTCGCAGTCGCTGATCGCCGATGCTTCGGTTTCATCCGCCTCATCCGCCTCATCCACGTCATCCGCCTCATCCGCGGCACCGGCCAACGGCCGGGCCTGCGCGGCACCGGCGGCGGAGCCTGCGCATGTCGCCTGACCTGCGCTCGCCGCTGGCCGTCGTCTGCCACGATGCCGGCGCCTGCAACGTCATCCTGCCCTGGCTGCGCCGGCCCGACCTGAGCCTGCGGCCGGTGATGGACGGCCCGGCGGCGCGCCTGTTCCGCGGCCGCTTCGGCGCCGCCGCGCCTGCGGGCAGCGGGCACGCGCTGGAGGCGGCGCTCGACGGCGCGGCCATGCTGCTCAGCGGCACGGGCTGGGCCAGCGACCTCGAGCATCGCGCCCGCCGGCTGGCGCGCGAGCGCGGCCTGTTCTCGGCGGCGGTGATCGACCACTGGATCAACTACCCGATGCGCTTCGAGCGCGACGGCGAGACGGTGTGGCCCGACGAGTTCTGGGTCACCGACGAGGGCGCCCGCGCGATCGCCGAGCGCTGCTTTCCGGGGGCCGTGGTTCGCTGCTTCGACAACCTGTACCTGCGCGCCGAGGCGGCGGAGATCGCGCCGCCAACGGCGCCGGCACAGGTGCTCTACGTGCTCGAGCCGATGCGCAGCGACTGGGGCCGCGGCGTGCCGGGCGAGTTCCAGGCGCTCGACCACTTCATGGACCAACGCGTCGCCGCCGGCATGCCGGCGGCGGCACCGATCCGGCTGCGTCCGCATCCCTCGGATCCGCCGGGCAAGTACGACGCGTGGATCGTCGCGCAGCGCGGCCGGGGTGCCAGCGGCGGCGCCGATGTCTCGCTCGACCGCCACGCCACGCTGGCCGGCGCCATCGGTGTCAGCACCTGGGTGGTCGGCTGCGAGTCTTTCGCGCTCGTCGTCGCGCTCGCCGCCGGGCGGCGCGTGTGCACCTCGCTGCCGCCGTGGGCGCCGCCTTGCCGGTTGCCGCACGCGGGCATCGTCCGCCTCGGCGCCGCCGACCGCGTCGACGCCTGAAGGCGCGCCACGCCCGGGCTGTGTCCCGGCTGCTTTCGGGCTGTGTCCGGGCCATCTTCGGGCGCTCTCCGGGCCGTTTCCGGGCCATCTCCGGGCGCTCTCCGGGCCGTTTCCGGGCGCTCACCGGGCGCTCTCCGGGTCGTTTCCGGGCCGTCTCCGCGCCCTCGCTCGGCGCAGGTCAGCCCCTTCGAAACGTCGCCTGTCGGATGACGCGCGCGCTGCCGGCGGCGCTGCCGTAGCGTGGCACCCACGGCCGCCGCGGGGCGGGCGAAGGAGGAAGGCATGTCGTTCATCCACAGGGTCCTGGGGCAGCTGCGCCTCGGCCTGGGCCTGGCGTTCGTCGCCGCATTCGCTGCCACGGCCATGGCCCAGCCGGCCACGGGCGCTTCGGCCACGGCCGCCGCCGACGGCCCCCGCGGCAACCTCGTCAGCGCCGCCTGGCTGCAGCGCAACCTCGGCCAGGGCGACCTGTTGCTGCTCGACGCCTCGGGAACGCAGGCCTTCCTGGCCCAGCACATCCCGGGCGCGGTCGGCGTCGACCTCTACCGCTTCGGGCCCCGGGAGGCCAGCGCCGCCGAGGTGGAGCGCCGCGTGCAGTCGTGGGGCGTGAGCCCGGGGCGGCGCATCGTCGTCTACGACCAGGGCGGCTCGATGATGGCGACCTGGCTCTTCTTCGAGCTGCTGCACGCGGGCGTGCCGGCCGGCGACCTCTTCGTGCTCGACGGCGGCCTGCACCAGTGGCGCGCCGCCGGTGGCGCGGTGACGAAGGAGGCGACGCCGGCGCCGGCGCGCGGATCGTTCCGCGTCGCCGGGCTGCAGGAGGCGCTGCGCACGCGATTGCCGGAGATGCTGGTCGCCTCGGGCGACCGGCGCAACCACGTGCTCGTCGAGGCGCTCGAGCCGAGCCAACATTTCGGCGAGGCCGCCTTCTTCGACCGGCCCGGGCACATCCCGCACGCCGTGATGCTGCCGCACGGCGACCTCTACAACGCCGACAAGACCTTCAAGTCGGCCGACGAGATCCGGCGCATGCTCGGCTACCTCGGCGTCAAGCCCGAACAGCAGGTGCACAGCTACTGCGGCGGCGGCGTCGCGGCGACGGTGCCGTTCTTCGCGCTCAGGTTCATCGCCGGCTATCCGCGCGTGCGGCTGTACAAGGAGTCGCAGCTCGAGTGGCTGCAGGACGAGCGCGGCCTGCCCTTCTGGACCTACGGCGCGCCCTACCTGATGCGCGAGACGCGCTGGCTCAACACCTGGGGCGGCAAGATGATGCGCATGTTCGGCGGCGCGCAGATCAGCGTCATCGACGTGCGTGCGGCCGAGGAGTTCAGGCGCGGCCACCTGCCGTTTGCCGTCAACGTGCCGGCGGAGGTCTTCCGCGCCCACCTGCGCGAGCCGGCGCGGCTGGCCGAGGCCCTCGGGCGCGCCGGCGTCAAGGCCACCGACGAGGCCGTCGTGGTCTCGGAGAGCGGCCTCGACGCGAACGCCGCGCTCGCCTGGCTGCTGCTCGAGAGCCTGGGGCAGAAGAAGGTGTCGGTCTTCATGGACTCGATCGACCGCTGGGCCGAGCTCGGCTTCGAGGTGGCGCGGCCGGCGGTGGTGGCCGCGGCGGCCTCAGCGGCCTCAGCGGCCTCAGCGGCCTCAGCGGCCCCAAAAGCGTCAGCGCCGGCGCCCGCCGCGCCACGCCCGGTGTCCTACGCGGCCGAACCGCGCAAGGAGATGCTCGTGGCTGACGCCGGTGGCGCCGGCAGCGAGGCGGGCGCGGCCGCTGCCGCCGTCGTGGCGGGCACGCCCGCGCCTTACCCGAGGGTCTTCGTCGCCTCGGGCCGGCAGGCACCGACGAAGCCGCCGGCGGGCAAGGTCGTGCACCTGCCGGTGACCGAGGTGGTCCAGGCCAACGGCGCGCCCAAGGCCGCCAAGGATCTCTGGAAGGCCTTCGTGAAGGCCGGCGTGCCGCGCTATGCCGAGATCGTGCTCTTCGCCGACGACCCGGCCGATGCGGCGGCCAACCACTTCATCTTCAAGCTGATGGGCTTTCCGGACGTGAAGGTGTGGCTGCGCTAGCCCAGACCAGACCTACGCCGCTTTCGCCCCCGCGGCGACGAAGCGGTCGCGGATGCTGCCGAAGGCCTCCATGTACTCGGGCCAGCGCGTGTCGCGCCAGGCGCGCTTGAGCGCGTCGCTCACGAAGGCCTCCTGCGGAAACTCGCGGAAGCGCGCGGTGCTCCAGCCGAAGCCGAACGGGTCGTGCGGCACGCTCGCCCATTGCGGCTGCGTGGCCAGCAGCAGCGAGGCCGCGCGCTCCATCAGGAAGACCTTGCGCTGCGCACCGCCGCCGTAGCTCGTGCGCACGGTGAGCGCCCGCTTCAGCGCCTGCATCGCGGGGTCGTGGTGCTCGCCCTCGCAGATCTCGAACAGCGCCTCGTTCAGCCGCAGCCACTCGCGCCAGAAGGGCGGGCGCGCGACGAAGTAGTTCGAGAACACCACCTGCCGCGCGTCCATCACCAGCTGGCGCAGCGGCACCGGCCGGCCGAGGTGCGCGAGGAAGCGGCCGTAGGCGTCGATGAGCCCGGCGTCGAAGGTCTCGCCCTGCTCGAAGACGTTGAGGAAGAACGCACCCATGTCCGGCTGCGGCGAGAACAGCAGCACATCGGCCTTTGCCGCATGCGTGGCCACGAAGGCCGAGACGGCGGCGTGGTCCAGCCCCGTCTTGGCCGTGAACTTGGGCGAGAAGAAGCCGTAGAAGGCCGCGTCGTCGAGCGCGCCCGCGCGTTCGGCGGCCAGCAGGTGCTGCCGGATCGGCCAGTATTCGTACCAGTCGGGGCGCGGATTGGCCAGGTTGTCCAGCATCCGCCAGCCGGGGGCCGAAGCGGCGATGCGCGTGGCCTCGTCGTAGGCGATCAGGTGCAGGTGGATGGGCGGCGTGGGCATGGGCGGGCGGGCGGTTGGGCTCAACCGTAGGCCATCTGCCGCACTTGTGATCGCGCGAAGTGGCGCGCGATCTGCCCCCTCTCCCGCCCCGGGAGGCGCCAGCCTTCGGCTGCCGCCCACGGAGGCGCCAGCCTTCGGCTGCCGCCCACGGAGGCGCCAGCCTTCGGCTGCCGCCCCCGAAGGCGCCAGCCTTCGGCTGCCGCGTGCGGGAGAGCGCGAGAGAGGGAGAGGGCTCAGATCAACGGCTGGTTGCGCCAGTCGTCGTCCGCCGAGGGACGCATCGCCGTCGTCGTTGCCGCGCCGGCGCCGGCCACCGTGCCCTGGTGGGCGCCGCCCTCGACCGGCGCGCTGCCGGGCAGCAGCTCGGCAGGGGCCTCGGCGAGCAGGTCGTCGATTTCCGGACCGGCAGTGGCCGGTGCGCGCGTGAACCACACGTCGGCCATGTCGCGCGTCTCGCCGTCGGTCGTCGTGTAGCTGGAGGTGAGGCCGAGCAGGTTGCCGTTGTTCACCTCGCTGCCGGTGGCGTGCTCGAGGTTCAGCTCGGCCACGCCCATCTCGACGAGGCCGCGCAGCTCGCCGGCATCGGTGACGCCGTCGCCGTTGCCGTCGACCCACACGCGCAGGTCGGCGAACTTCGCGTCGCCGGCGTTGATCACGCCGTCGCCGTTGCTGTCGAGCTGCGCCAGGGCGTTGAAGCCGTTGCCGGCGCGCTGGCCGTTGGCGAGCTGCGTGGCGGCGCCGAAGAGCTCGCGCCCGTCGTTGATGCGGCCGTCGCCGTTCAGGTCGATCGCCAGCAGGCCGTCGCCGCGGCCGACCCAGCCCGACTGCTGCGCGACGCCGGTGCCGCCCAGGTCGAAGCTGGTGCCGTTGGCGACGCTCGTCGTCTGCACGCCGTTGCCGTCGAGGTCGAGCACGATCGGCGTCATGCTCACCAGCGCGTTGATCTGCGAGGTGGTCATGGCGGCGATGTCGGCCGTCTCGAAGGCGTGGATCTGCGTCGTCGTCAGCGCGGCGATGTCGGCCGTCTCGATCGCCACCACCTGCGCCGTGGTGAGGGCGACGATCTGCGCCGTGGACAAGGCCCGGATCTGGTCGGTGGCCAGCGCCACGATCTGGTCCGTCTCCAGCGCCGCGATCTGGCTGGTGGTGAGGGCGCGGATCTGAGCCGTCTCCAGCGACGTGAACTGCGTTGTGGTCAGCGCGTTGAGGTCGGAGGTGGACAGTGCCGCGATGTCCGCCGTCGTCACCGCCACGAGCTGCGTCGTGGACAGCGCGACGAGTTGTGTCGTGCCGAGCGCGTCGAACTGGGCGGTGCTGAAGGCGGCGACCTGCGCCGTGCCCATGGCGGCGAGGTCGGTCGTCTCCAGCGCGGCGACATCGGCCGTCTCGAGGGCGCGCACTTGCGCCGTGGTCAGCACGACCACCTGCGAAGAGGTGAGCGCGGCCACGTCGGCGGTGTCGAAGCCGGCGATCTGCGCCGTCGTCAGGGCGCGGATCTGGCTGCTCGACAGCACCACGAGGTCGGCGGTGTCGAGGCCCGCGATCTGTGTCGTCGTGAGGCCGGCCACCTGGCTGGTCGTGAGGGCGGCGAACTGTGTGGTGCCGAGCGAATTGAGGTCGGAGGTGCCCAACGCCGTCAGCTGCGCCGTGCTCATGGCCACGAGCTGTGCCGTGGTCAGGCTGGCCAGCTGCGTGGTGCCGAGCGCGTCGATCTGGCTCGTGCTGAAGGCGGCGATCTGCGCCGTGCCCATGGCAGCCAGGTCAGTCGTCTCGAGGGCGGCCACATCGGCCGTCTCGAGGGCTCGAACCTGGGCGGTGGTGAGCACCAGGGCCTGCGCCGAGGTGAGCGCGGCGACATCGGCGGTTTCGAGCGCGGCGATCTGTGCCGTCGTCATGGCGCGGATCTGGGCGCTGCCGAGCACCACCTGGTCGACGGTGTCGAGGCTCGAGATCTGCGTCGTCGTCAGGCCTGCGATCTGGCTCGTCGTGAGTGCGGCGACTTGGGACGTGCCCAGCGAGTTGAGGTCGGAGGTGCCGAGCGAGGCGACCTGGGCAGTGCTCAGTGCCACCACCTGCGCGGTGGTGAGGTTCGACAGCTGGGTCGTGCCGAGCGCGTCGATCTGGCTCGTGCTGAACGCGGCAATCTGTGCCGTGCCCATGCCGGCGAGGTCGGTCGTCTCCAGCGCGGCCACATCGGCGGTTTCGAGGGCTCGCACCTGCGCCGTCGTGAGCACGGCCACCTGCGAGGAGGTGAGGGCGGCCACGTCGGCCGTCTCCAATGCAGCGATCTGCGCGGTGGTCATCGCACGGATCTGGGCGCTGGACAGCACCACCTGATCGACGGTGTCGAGGCTGGAAATCTGCGTGGTCGTGAGGCCGGCCACCTGGCTGGTGGTGAGGGCGACGAACTGCGAAGTGCCGAGCGAATTGAGGTCAGAGGTGCCGAGCGCCGTGAGCTGCGCCGTGCTCATGGCCACGAGCTGCGCCGTGGTCAGGTTGGACAGCTGCGTCGTGCCGAGCGCGTCGACCTGGCTGGTGCTGAGCGCCGCGATCTGAGCCGTGCCCATGCCGGCGAGGTCGGTGGTTTCGAGCGCGGCGACATCGGCCGTCTGGAGCGCCCGCACCTGGGAGGTCGTCAGTGCCGCGACCTGCGCCGAAGTGAGCGAGGCCACATCGGCGGTTTCGAGCGCGGCGATCTGTGCCGTCGTCATGGCGCGGATCTGGGCGCTGCTGAGCACCACCTGGTCGACGGTGTCGAGGCTGGAAATCTGCGTCGTGGTCTGGCCCGCCACCTGGCTCGTGGTGAGGGCGGCGAACTGGGAAGTGCCGAGCGAATTGAGGTCGGAGGTGCCGAGTGCCGTGAGCTGCGCCGTGCTCATGGCCACGATCTGCGCGGTCGTGAGGTTGGCCAGTTGCGTGGTGCCGAGCGCGTCGATCTGGCT
>JACRPO010000002.1 GCA_016223165.1 Burkholderiales bacterium | reverse complement strand
GCGCCGCCGCGCCGCCGCGCCGCCGCGCCGCCGCGCCGCCGCGCCGCCGCGCCGCCGCGGCGCCGGGCACTGCTCGTGCGGCGTGGCAGCGCGCACCGCCCGCACCCCTACCGGCGGTAGTCGCGGAAGAAGCGCACCCGCTCTTCGTCGAAAGGGTGGCTGGCCAGCGCGATCGGCAGGGTGCTGCCGGGGCTCTCGTCGCCCGCGCGTCGTTCGCGGCCTTCCGGTCTCTCGCGTCGCTCGCCCTGGCCCGCGCCCCGCTGCGCCAGGCGCTCGAAGAGGACCACCATCACCTGTGGCGAGCGGCCGCTGGCGGCCAGCAGGCGCGCCGCCTGCTCGTCGGCCTCGCGCTCGGCGTCGCGCGAGTAGCCCAGTTGCGCCAGCACCGCGGGCACGCCGGCCAGCACGGTGCTGAAGTCGCCCAGCGCCACCGAGGTGGCCGTGCTCACCAGCGCGAACCTCGCCAGCGCGCGCATGCCGTGGCGCAGGTGCACATGGCCGTACTCGTGGCCGAAGACGCCGACCAGCGTGTCGTCGTGGCCTTCGAGCAGCGCCACCATCTCGTCGGTGATGACGATGCTGCCGTCGGGCAAGGCGAAGGCGTTGGCGCCGAGTGCCTTGCCGCCGGCGTGGAAGCGCAGCAGCCACGGCCGTTGCGCGGCGCGCGCCTGTGTGGCGTCGAGCGCCGCGCCGCACAGTTCGCGCAGCGCCTGCTGGCGCGCCGGCGGCAGCTTGCTCGGCTCGAGCCAGCGCGAGCGCAGGTTCTCGTAGGCCGCTTCGCCGACGGCGCGGTCGACATGCACCGGCACCACGGCCACGAGCATGTCCGCCGCCCAGGGCACGCCCCAGCGGTAGCCGGCGGCGATGACGGCGACGAGCAGCACCAGCGCGCCGAGCGTGCCGCGCCAGTGCTGCTGCGCACGCACGACCCAGCTCTCGCGCACGCCCTGCGCCGCGCGCCAGGCATCGAACGCCGCGGCATCGACGATGTCGAGCTGGCCGCCGCCCGCCAGGTGCACGATGCGCTGCCCGTGCCGCGTCCGCTCGGGCCAGTGCACCTGCGCCAGGTTCCAGCGCAGGGTGGCCGCCGGGTCGGCGGCGGCATCGGCGCCGCTGCCGCCGTGCTCCGCGCCCTCGCCCTCCTGGATGGCGGCGACGAGCTCACCGGCCTCGATGCGCAGCCGCACCGGCCGTGCGCGCGCGCTGCGGCCGTCGTAATAGCGCGCCTCGATCGGCGCCTGGATTCGCGTCTCGATTCGCGCCTCGATCACAAGCCGATGTCGAACCCGAAGAGGTCGCCTGCAGCGTCGCCGGCCGCCGATTCGTCGATCTGCGACGCCACGGCGACGAGCGTGTCGGGATCGACGGCGAACACCACCTGCACCGCCTGCAGGCGCAGCCTGGCCATCGCCACCGTCGCGAAGGGGTAGTACAGGCCGACGGTGAGCACGATGAGCAGCCAGTTCTTCATCGTCAGGCCGGCCAGCGAGCGCATCGTGAGCCGGCTGTCGAAGGCGATGTGCTGGCTGCGCGTGCCGTTCCAGACCAGGTTCTGCAGTCGTGCGCCGACGAAGGCGCCGACGAGGATGAGCACGGCGAGATACAACAGCACGCCCAGCACGCCGGCGATGACGAGGCCGGCTCCGAGGCCGCCGCCGGCCTTGCCGCCCCCGAACAGCGCGGGAACGAGGAACGCCGCGGCGACGCCGATGACGGCGATGATGCCGAGGAACATCAGCGCGGCGAGAGCGAAGACGCCGTAGAACGAGCCGACGCCGGCGCTGAAGCGGCTGGCCTCGCCGCCGAGCGCGTAGTGGTCGTGCTGGTAGCGCCGCACCCACCACAGCAGCGCCGGCACGAAGCCGACGACGATGAGCGGCAGCAGGCCGGCGAGCACGTCGCCGAGGCCGGGCTTGCTGCCGCGCTCGGGCGCCAGCAGGGCGCCCAGCGCGGCGAAGACGAAGACGATCAACACCCAGGACAGCATCACCGCATAGGCGCCGCCGCGGCTGCCCGTGAAGCGAAAGCGCAGGCCGCGCCAGCCGGTATTGGCCAGGCGAAAACGCATCGACGAGTGCCACAGCGCCGGCCACACCGCGCCGACGATGAGCAGCGCCACGAGCCCGGCCGTCGGCGAGAAGTAGTTGGCGCCCGAATAGGCGCCCGCCATCGCGGCCACGAGCAGGTAGCCGCGCAACATCTTCCACGGGTCGGCGTGGAAGCTCATCGCATGGCTGCCGATCTCGGTGGCGCCGTGCAAGTAGCGCAGCCGCCGCACCTTGGCGAAAGGGTAGTACAGCCCGATCGTGACGAGCGTCAGCAGCAGGTTGACGATCCAGATGCGGAAGTACTCGCTGCCCGAGCCGACGAAGCGCACAGGCAGGCTCTTCGGCGTGGTGCCGCCGTTGTCCATCGCTGATCCTCCTTCGCCGTTGGCGGCGCTCCCGACCTCTTTCGCGTGGCGTGGCACTCTATCGCAGGGCCCCTCGCGCCGCGCCACAACAAGCCACGCGGCCGGCGAGTTCGTACGTAAAACTGCTTGCCCGCGCGGCGCAGGAAGGTCGTTAGTCTCGCGCTCGCCGCCCTGACGCCTTTCGCCGCGCCTTCCCGCTTCTTGCCCCCGTTGCCCGCGAGACATGCCTGCCAGGCTGCTGCCCGCTGCCCTGTTGCTCATCGCCGCCGCCCTGATGGCCGGGTGCTCGACGACCCCGGCCGAGCCGCCCGCGGGCTCTCGAACGCCTGCACCGGCGCAGCCGACGGAAGCGGCACCGACCGCTGCTGCCTGCCCCGCCGGCGTGCCGGCCGGCGCGCGCTGCCTGCGCGGGCACGACTCGGCGCAGGCGCCTTACCTCATCGTCGTGCCCGAGAAGTGGAGCGGCGTGCTCGTCGTGCACGCGCATGGCGGCCCGTTCCTCGGCGAGCCGACGCCGGCGCGCGCCGACGAGGACATCAAGCGCTGGGCGGTCACCGTGCAGCAGGGCCATGCCTGGGCTGGCTCGGTCTACCGGCAGGGCGGCTTCGCCGTCACCACCGCCGCCGAGGACACCGAGCGCGTGCGCCGTATCTTCTTGCAGCACGTGCACAAGCCGCGCCGCACGCTGCTGCACGGCCAGTCGTGGGGCGGCATGGTGGCCACGCGCGCGGCCGAGCTCTTTCCGAAGTCCTGGGACGGCATCCTGCTTACGAGCGGCGTCGTCGCCGGGCCCGCCACCTACGACTTCCGCGTCGACCTGCGGGCGGTCTACCAGTACTTGTGCAACAACCACCCGCGGCCCGACGAGCGCGCCTATGCGCTCAACATCGGCCTGCCGCCCGACTCGAAGTTGACGAACGCCGAGCTCGCTGCCCGCGCCGACGAGTGCCTGGGCACGCGCCGGCCCGCCGGGCAGCGCACCCCCGAGCAGGCCCGGCGCCTGCGCACGCTGGCCGAGGTCGTGCGCATCCCCGAGAGCTCGGTGCCTAGCCACCTCAACTTCAGCACCTTCACCTTCCGCGACATCGCGCGCCGCCATGGCGGCGGCCGCGCTTCACCGTTCGGCAACGAAGGCGTGCGCTACAGCGGCTCCGGCGACGACGCGGCGCTCAACGCCGGCGTGCCGCGCCTGCGCGCCGACCCGGCGGCGGTGGCTAGCTTCGCGGCTGATGCCGACCACGGCGGGCGCTTCGCCGTGCCGGTGCTCACGACGCACGGCATCGGCGACCCGACCGTCTTCGTCGAAGGCGACGACACCTTGCGCCGGCGCATGGAGGCGGCGGGCCACGGCGGCCGCCTCGTGCAGACCTTCGTCGACTCGCACGAGCACAGCTACCTGGGCGACGCCGTCTATCCGCCGCTGTTCGAGGCGCTGCTGCGCTGGGTGGAGCAGGGCGAAAGGCCGACGCCACGCGGCATCGCCGAACGCTGCCGCGACATGCCGGGGGCCGTGCCGGCGCAATGCCGCTTCGTGCCCGACCACGTGCTGAAGCCGCTCGCCTCGCGCGTGCCGCCGCGCTGATTTGGTCAAGTTGGGCGCGCCAACACCGGAGGGCGCCCAAGACCGCGGACACCAGACCGGAGGGCCGGCGGGTCCGCGCATGGCTCTTGTGCTGCCCACGCGCCTGTGAGGCTGGGTGCCGTGCGCCGCCCCGGGCCCGGCGCGAGCGAGCCAGACTGCACACATCGCGCCGCGCCGTCGCGCCGGCGGCGGCCGCGCGAAGGCGTAGCCTCGCGGGCGGGACACACCCGCAAGGAGGGCGCCGATGAGCAACGGCAGCAAGGGCAACGCCACGGTCATCATCTCCGGTCACCCGCCCGACGCGGCGGGCGCGCTCGACGCCTACGACGCGCTGCCCTGGTTCGACGGCGCGATGAAGGACGACGGCTCCATGTCCGCCGCAGCCTTGCCGGCCTGGACGAAGGCGCCCGTGTCCTACCACCCGGCCATCCAGGCCGGCCGCCTGCGCGACGAGGGCGAGATCGCACGCGGCGGCATGGGCTCGATCCGCCAGCTCTACGACCTCGACCTGCGCCGGCGCGTGGCGCTGAAGGTCATCGACGCCGAGCTCGGCGCCGATCCCGAGATGGTGCAGCGCTTCGTCGACGAGGCGCGTGTCACCGGCGCGCTCGATCACCCCAACATCGTGCCGGTGCACGACCTGGCGGCCGAAGGTGCGAGCCACGCCTCCTACACGATGAAGTTGGTGGACGGCCGCACGCTCACCGAGCTGATCGCCATGCAGCAGTCGCAGCGCGACCTCGAGCGCATCCTGCAGTGCATGGCGAGCGTGTGCGACGCGCTCGCCTTCGCGCACAGCCGCGGCGTCGTCCATCGTGACCTCAAGCCCGACAACATCATGGTCGGCGACTTCGGACAGGTCTACCTGATGGATTGGGGCTGTGCGCGCATCATCGGCGAGCGCACGCTGGTCGACGGCGTTGCCGAGGCCGAAGGCACCGTGCTCGGCACCGTGCGCTACATGCCGCCCGAACAGGCACGCGGCGAAGTGAGCCGCACCGACGCGCGCAGCGACATCTTCGCGGTCGGCGCCATCCTCTACAAGGCGCTCACCGGCCAGGCGCCTTACATGGGCCCGATGGAGGCGGCGCTGGCCGCGGCCGAGCGCGCCGAGTTCAAGCCGCCCGACGAGAGCAACGGCGTGGCCGTGAAGCCACCGCCGATGCTGAGCGAGATCGTCAAGAAGGCGATGGCGCGCGAGCCGGCCGACCGCTACCAGAGCGCCGCCGAGCTCGCCGAGGCGCTGCGCGCCTTCCTGCGCGGCGGCAACTGGTTCCCGCTGCACACCTTTCCGGCCGGCACGATGATCGTGCGCGAGGGCGACCGGGCCGATGCGGCCTACATCCTCACCGCCGGCAGCTGCGAGGTGCGCAAGCGCGACCCGGCAGACCCGAAGCGCAGCATCCCGCTGCGCACCCTGCAGGCCGGCGAGGTCTTCGGCGAGACGGCGATCTTCGCCGACGCGCCGCGCTCGGCGAGCGTGGTGGCGCTGGAGGACGTGAAGGCGGTGGTCGTGGACCGCGCCTCGCTCGAGCAGCTCGTCGCCAGCACCTACCTCGGGCGCTTCGTGAAGGCGCTGGCCGATCGCTTCCTGGAGGTGGAGACGAAGGCGCAGCAGCAGGGGCTGGATCGCAGCGGGCGCATCCGCTGACCTCGCCGCCGCGCGCGCGGGCCGGCGAGTTCGAGTGCGACTGCGGCTCGCCGCGAAATCGAAGGAGAGCGTGCAGCGCAATTGCGATACACTGCTTGGCATGAAGACCGCGACGATTCCGTCTGTCCGCGTGGAGCCGGAGTTCCGTGCCGAGGTCGAGGCCGTGCTGGACGATGGCGAGACCTTGTCCCAGTTCGTCGAAGCGTCGATTCGAGCCAGTGTCGAGCGTCGGCGTGTCCAGGCGGAGTTCGTGGCTCGCGGCCTGCGCTCCCGCGATGAGGCCCGTCGCACGGGTGAGTACGTCGACGCCGACGTCGTGGTCGACGGGCTGCAGCGCAAACTCGACGCCGCACGCGCCAAGCTCGCGAAGACGCGCAGGTGACCTTCCGGGTTCGCCTGTCGCGGCAGGCGCAGGCAGACCTCGAGCGCTTGTTCGACTTCGTGCTCGAGCGCGAACTGGCCCGCACGGGCGGCGACCTGGAACTCGCGGAGCAGGCGATTGCAGCCATTCGCGCGGGCCTGGCGACGCTCCGGGCCTCGCCCTTCACCTGCCGCAAGGCGGGGCAGAGTCCGTTCCTGCGCGAGCTGGTCATTCCGTTCGGGCGGTCCGGCTACGTCGCGCTCTTCGAGATCGAGGACGCCGCCAACATCTCGATCGTCGCCGTGCGGCACCAACTCGAAGACGACTACCACTGACGCGGCTCAGCGGCGCCGCGCCCCACCGGGTGCCGCGCTGCCTCCTCGCGGGCCGGCTGGAGGGCTGGAGCGGCTGGAGCGTGTCGTCCTGCCCGCTACACGCAGCGCCGGTGCCGCTCGATGCAGGTATCGAGTACCTCGCCGCCTTCGCGCTGCCACCAGTTGGCGCGCGAGAAGATCTCCACCTCGCTGTAGCCGGCGAAGCCCGCGTCCTCCACCCAGCCACGCAGGCGCGGCAGGTCGATGACGCCGTCACCCATCATGCCGCGGTCCTCGAGCAGGTCGGTGGTGGGGACGAGCCAGTCGCAGACGTGGAAGGCGAGCAGGCGTTCGCGCCCGGCGCGCTGGACCTGTGCCTGCAGCTGCGGGTCCCACCACACGTGATAGGCGTCGACGGCGACGCCGAGGGCACCGCTGCGATCGGGGTCGAGCGCGTCGCACAGGTCGAGGGCCTGCGACATCGTGTTCACGCAGGCACGATCGGCCGCATACATCGGGTGCAGCGGTTCGATGGCGAGCGGCATGCGCCGCGTGCGCGCCTCGTCCAGGAGCCAGGCGACGCCTTCGGCCACCTGCGTGCGGGCGAGCGCGATGTCGCGGTGCGCCGGCCGGCCTGGGGCGCCGCCCGAGGCATGGCTCGCCAGGGCGCCGGGCAGGCCCCCTACGACGAGCACGAGGCAGGGTGCGTTCAGCGTGCAGGCCTCGTCGAGGGCGCGCAGGTTGTCTTCGCGCATCGCCCGGCGCGAGGCATCGTCGGTGTAGGTGAAAAGGCCGCCCCTGCAGTAGCCCGAAAGCTCGAGGTCGAGCGCCTCGAGCTGCGCCGCGATGGCAGCGAGCCCGGCGGCCGCCACCTGGTCGCGCCAGGGCGAGACGGCGCGGATGCCACGCGCCGCGCAGGCGTCGAGGATCTTCGGCAGCGGCCACGGCTCGCCGCGCTGCTTGCGCACGGTGGCGGTGTTGATGGAGAGCCAGCGGTGGTCCGAGCTGAAGTCGCGCATGTCGCGTTCGATGGATGGTGTTGGGCAGGCGGGGCAGGGGCGAGGCGGGGCGGTTCAGGCCGTTCGTGCGGTTCTCGCAGTTCGCGCGGTTCTCGCGGTTGACGCCGGCGGAGTGGTCTTCTCGTGCCGCGGACGCGTCAGCGCCTCTCGCGCCGCAGTTGCTTGACGATGGCTGCGTTGTCGAGCTCGCCGTCGCCGGCTGCGACGGCGGCGTGCAGCAGCGCGGCGTGCGCTTCGGTGAGCGGCAGCCGCTGGCCGTGAGCCTCGGCGCCGGCGAGCATCAACAGCACGTCCTTCAGATGCTGCCGGATGCGCGACTGCGGCGCGAATTCGCCACGCACCATCAGCGCCCCCTTGGCGAGCGCGGCGTCGCTGCGCGCCGGCGTGGCGAGCACGAGCTCGAGGAAGGTGGCCGGCGCGATGCCGAGCCGCTCGGCGAAGATGAGGCCCTCGGCAAGCGCGGCGCGGTTGAGCCCGAGCACGAGGTTGGTGGCGAGCTTGGCGCGCGCACCCATGCCGGCGCCGCCGACGTGGATGCGCCGCGGCGCCAGCGCGTCGAGCAGCGCCGCGTGCGCGGCGATGGCGCCTGCATCGCCGCCGAGCAGCATGGTCGCCGCGCCCTTGGCGATCTGCTGGCTCGAGCCGGAGAGCGGCGCTTCGAGAAAGGCGACGCCGCGTGCGGCGAGCCGCGCGGCGAGCGAGCGCAGTGCCTCGGGGTCGCCGGTGGAGCAGTCGACGACGCACTTCGCCTTTGCGCTTTCGCCCGCCAGCAGGCCATCGGCGCCCTCGATCACGTCGAGAACGCCGGCCGTGTCGAACACGGCGAGCACGACGCTCTCGCAGCTGGCGCCGATCTCGCGCAGCGACGGGGCGAGGCGGCCGCCGGCGCGCCGCCACTCGGTGCAGGCCTCGTCACGGCGGTCGTGGCCGAGCACCGTGAAGCCGGCCTGGACCATGCGTGCGGCCAGCGCGGTGCCGACCAGGCCGAGGCCGACCAGGCCGATCGCGGGGCCTCGGAAACCCGGCCCCGGTGCCGTGCCGGAGAGCGCGGGATCGCTCATGGGCTCGTCGCTCACGCACTCGTCATCGCGGCAGCGAAGCCCCGCCGCAGACGGCGATGTCCTGCCCGGTGATAGCCGCGGCGTCTTCGCCGACGAGGAACGACACGAGCGCCGCGACCTCGGCCGGCTCGATGAGCCGGCCGATCGGCGGCAGGCGCGGCCGGCTGTCGGCGCGGCCGGGGTCGCCGAGCATCGGTGTGTCGGTGGCCGCGGGCGACACGACGTTGACGGTGACCCCCGCGGCAATCACCTCGGCGGCCCAGCTGCGCGCCAGCGAGACGAGGGCCGCCTTCGTCGCCGCGTATTGGCTGCGGCCCGCCATGCCCGGCCAGACGCGGCTGGCGACGAGCACGACGCGGCCGCGGCCGGCGCGCACCATCGCCGGCAGCACGGCATCGGCCAGGCGCGTGGCGCCCTCGACGTGCAGGCGCCACATCAGCGCGTTGTCGTCGGCGCGCTCGCGCAAGCGGCCGAGCGGTGCCGTGCGCAGCACGCCGGCGGCATGCACGAGCGCCTGCGGCGGGCCCGCGCCAAGCAGCGCGGCGAGCAGCTCGTCGACGGCCGCGGCCTCGGCGAGGTCGAGGCGATGGGCCTCGAAGCACTCGTCCGTGATCGTGGCTTCGGCACGGTCGAGGCCGTGCACCCGCCAGCCCTCGGCCAGCAGGCGCGCGGCCACTGCCGCGCCGATGCCCGAGCTCGTGCCGGTGACGACGGCGTGCGCGCCGCCCGCCTCGACCGCTGTCACGTCAGCGCCTGCATATTCGCCGGCCGCACGGGCGTGGGGACGGGCGTGGGTGATGCGTGCACAAGCGCCTCAGTCGATCGAGATCTTCCGCTCGGCGATGATCTTGCCCGAGCTGGCGATGTCGTCGGCCTGGAACTTCGCGAAGTCGGCCGGGCTGCCGCCGCCGGGCACCAGGCCGTCGGCGAGCAGCTTGTCGGCGAGGTCGGCGGCGAGCGCCTTGTTCACCGCGGCGTTGAGCTTGCCGACGATCTCGCCCGAGGTCTTTGCCGGCGCCCACAGGCCGTACCAGCTCGCGCACTCGAAGCCGGGCACGGTTTCCGAGGCCGTGGGCACGTCGGCGAGGTTGGGCAGGCGCTTGCCGGCGGTGACGGCCACCACCTTGAGCTGGCCGGTACGGTGGAACTGCACCGAGCCCAGCACGGGGTCGATGAAGCCTTCGATCTGGCCGCCGATGAGGTCCTGGAAGGCCGGCGCGGTGCCCTTGTACGGCACGACGGTGACGCTGATGCCGGCCGCCTGCTCGAGGCGCACGGTGCACAGGTGGCCGGCCGAGCCGATGGAGCCGGTGGCGAAGTTGAGCTTGCCCGGGTTGGCCTTGGCCGCGGCGATGAGGCCCTTGAGGTCGGTGACGCCGACCTTGCTGCCGATGGCGATGGACAGCGGCGCCTGCGCGACGAGGCTGATCGGCACGAAGTCGGTCTGCACCTTGTAGGGCACGGACTTCATCGTCATCGGCGCGGTGACGAACGTACTGGCGTTGAAGAGCAGCGTGTAGCCGTCGGCCGCCGCCTTGGCCACCGTGTCGCCGCCGATGACGCCGTTGCCGCCGGGCTTGTTCTCGACGACGAAGGTCTGGCCGAACTGCTCCTGCAGGCGCTGCGCGAGCATGCGGCCGACCTTGTCGAGGGTGCCGCCGGGCGGGAAGGGGATGACCATGCGCACGGGCTTTTCCGGCCAGGCCTGGGCCAGGGCAGCGAACGGTGCCAGAGCGGTGAGCGCGGCGGCGGCCACGGCGGGCCAGGTGCGGAAGTTCGTTTTCATGGGACGTCCTCTCTTGAGATGCAGGCGGTTCAATCGATCCCGTGCAGCGCGAGCAGCGTCTTCATGCGCTGCACGGCCAGGTCGGGCTGTTCGATCAGGCCGGCCGCGTCGGCCAGCCGGAAGAGCTCGGCGAAGTGCGGCAGCGAACGCGTGCTCTGCTGCCCGCCGACCATGACGAAGTGGTCCTGGTGGCCGTTGATCCAGGCCATGAAGACGACGCCCGTCTTGTAGAAGCGCGTGGGCGCCTTGAAGATGTGCCGCGATAGCGGCACTGTCGGGGCCAGGATCTGGTGGAAGCTCGCCGTGTCGCCGGCCGCCAGGGCCGCGAGCGCCGCGCTCGCGGCCGGGGCGATGGCGTCGAAGATGCCGAGCAGCGCATCGCTTTGGCGCCGGTTCGCGGGCTCGCCCGTCCCTTCGCCCGCTCGTTCGCCGAACGCATCGCCGGCAATCAGCTCGGCGTAGTTGAAGTCGTCGCCGGTGTACATGCGCACGCCCCGGCCGTCAGGCCCGCCGACATCCGGCAGGCGGCGGCGCATCTGAATCTCGCGGTCCTTGTCGAGCAGCGAGATCTTGATGCCGTCGACCTTGTGCGGGTGCGCCGCGATGACGTCGAGCGCAGTCTGCATGGCGCGCGGGATCTCCGCGCTGCCCCAGTAACCCGCCAGCGCCGGGTCGAACATGTCGCCCAGCCAATGCAGGATGACCGGCTCGCGCGCCTGCGAAAGCACGTGCGCGTAGACACGCTCGTAGTCGGCCGGACCCTTCGCGACGCGCGCCAGCGCACGGCTGGCCATGACGATGAGGCGGCCGCCGAGCTTCTCGATCGCCTCCATCTGCTCGCTGTAGGCGCGGATGACGTCGTCGATCGAGCGCGCGTTCTCCGGGGCGACGTGGTCGGTGCCGCAGCCGCAGGCGATCTGTGCGCCCGGCTGCGCGCGCGAAAAGTCGCGCGCCGCGTCGAGGCTGCGGCCGATGAGCTCGAGCGAGGTCGGCCAATCGAGGCCCATGCCGCGCTGCGCGGTATCCATCGCCTCGGCGACACCGAGGCCGAGCCCCCACAGCCGCCGGCGGTAGGCGAGGGTGGCGTCCCAGTCGATGGCGCATTGCAGCCAGGGGTCGACGGCGGCGCGTGCGTCGGCCACCACGTGCGCGGCCGAGAAGGCGATGCGGTTGAAGCGCGTGCCCGGCGCCGCCGGCGTGAAGGCGCCCGGACCGCGCAGTGTGTAGGGGGCGAGGGTGCCGTCGACTTGCGGAAGGGTCAGTTGCATGGGGGGTTCCTGGCCAGCGACATGCGCGGATCCGGCTTTGCCGGTCCGCTGCATGAGCCCTCTCGGGGGGCAGCCACCGGGAGGGAGCGTGGGGGCTCAAGTGCTCAGCGGCGGCACGTCCACCCAGCGCCGCTCCTTCCAGCTCTGCAGCGCCGCCTCGACGAGCTGCACGCCCTTGGCGCCCTCGGGCAGCGTCCAGCGGTAGGGCGCGCCCTGGGTCTCATCGCCGACGACATGGCGGATGAAGGCTTCCCACTGGATCTTGAAGCCGTTGTCGTAGCTGTCGGTGTCGGGCACCTCCTGCCACTGCTCGAAGAAGTTCATCGTCTGCTTCACGTCCGGGTTCCAAACCGGGCGCGGCGTGGCCACGCGCGCCTGCGCGCGGCAACTCTGCAGGCCGGCCACGGCCGAGCCGTGCGTGCCGTCGACGTGGAAGGTGACGAGGTCGTCGCGGCGCACGCGCGTCGACCAGCTGCTGTTGATCTGCGCCACCACCGGCTCGCCCTGGTGGCCGCGCAGCTGCAGCGTGGCGTAGGCGGCGTCGTCGGCGGTGGCCGGGTACTTGCGGCCGGCCTCGTCCCAGCGTTCGGCGATGTGCGTGGCGCCCAGGCAGCTGACGCTTCGCACCTCGCCGAAGAGGTTGTCGAGCACGTAGCGCCAGTGGCACATCATGTCGAGGATGATGCCGCCGCCGTCTTCGGCGCGGTAGTTCCAGCTCGGCCGCTGGATGGGCTGCAGGTCGCCCTCGAAGACCCAGTAGCCGAACTCGATGCGCACGCTGAGCATGCGGCCGAAGAAGCCGGCGCGGCGCAGCATGTCGAGCTTGCGCAGGCCCGGCAGGAAGAGCTTGTCCTGCACGGCGCCGTGCTTGAGGCCGCGTTCGCGCTCGAGCTTGCTCGCCAGCTGGCTCACCTCGAGGGCCTCGGCCAGGTTGGTGGCGATCGGCTTCTCGCAATAGACATGCTTGCCCGCGCGCAGCGCCTTGGCCAGCAGGGCCGGGCGCATCTGCGTCGTGCCGGCGTCGAAGAAGACGGTGTCGGCCGGGTTCGCCAGGGCCGCGTCGAGGTCGGTGCCGAAGCGGGCGATGCCATGCGCGCGCGCCAGCGCTTCGATGCGGGCGGCGTCGCGGCCGACGAGCAGCGGGTCGGGCATCACCGTGTCGCCGTTGGCGAGCTTCACGCCGCCCTGCGCGCGGATGGCGCAGATCGAGCGGATGAGGTGCTGGTTCATGCCCATGCGGCCGGTGACGCCGTGCATCACGATGCCGAGGGTGCGAGTGCTCATGGCGGGGACCTTGGTGTCGGAGGTGAAGTCGGGGGAGTCAGGGGAAATCAGGCGCGAGTGCGGCGCAAGTCCAGCGCAAGTCCAGCGCAAGTCCGCCGGACGTCCGACGCCGCCGTGGATTACCCAATTGGTGAATTACTGTAGGCCCCGCGGCCGGCAACGTCAAGCGCGGCGCGGCGCCGGCGTCGGGGACGGCCCCGAGGAAAGTCCTCCCCGTTGACCCTGCCGCGAGCCGCGCCTACGATGCGCCGTCACCATCTGGTGAATCATGCTTTCCTCGCCCAGCCCTCCGATACCGCCATGCCCGCCACGCCTCGCATCCAGACCACCGTCGTCGGCTCCTACCCGGTGCCCGACTGGCTCGTCGCCGCTCCCTCCGAGCAGGCGCTGCTCGATGCCACGCGCGTCGTCATCGGCACGCAGGAGCAGGCGGGCATCGACGTCGTGTGCGACGGCGAGCTCTACCGCTTCGACATCAACCACCCCGAGACGAACGGGATGATCGAGTACTTCGTGCGGCCGATGGACGGCATCACGCAGCGCTTCTCGTTCGACGACCTCATCGCCTACCGCAGCAAGAGCGGCATGAAGTTCCGCACGCGGCCGCCGGGCACGGTGGTCGGGCCGATCGGCCACGGCAGCCTCGACCTGCCGCTCGCCTGCGCGCGTGCCAAGACGCTGGCGCGGCACCGCTTCAAGTTCACCATCACCGGCCCGCACATGCTGGCCAAGACGCTGATCGACAAGCACTACGGCGACGTGCGCGCCGTCGCGCACGCGCTCGGCGATGCGCTCGCCGAGCAGGTGAAGCACCTCGACGCCGACGTCGTGCAGGTCGACGAGGCCAACCTGCCCGGCCACGCCGACGAGTGGGAATGGGCGGCCTCGTCGATCAACCGCGTGCTCGATGCCGTGAGGAGCACAGGCGCCGTGCCGGCCGTGCACCTGTGCTTCGGCAACTACGGCGGCCAGACCATCCAGAAGGGCACCTGGGGCCAGCTGATCAACTACCTCAACGCGCTGCATGCCGACCATGTGGTACTCGAATGCGCGCACCGGCCGCCGAACGAGCTGGAGGCGCTGCGCGACCTGAGGCCCGAGATCGGCCTCGGCCTCGGGGTGGTGGACATCAAGGCCACCGACGTCGAGAGTGCCGACGCCGTGGCGCGCGCCATCGAGCGGGCCGAACAGCTGCTCGGCGCCGGCCGTGTGCGCTACATCCACCCCGATTGCGGCTTCTGGATGCTGAAGCGCTCGATCGCCGACGCCAAGATGCGCGCGCTAAAGCAGGGGCGCGACCTGTTCGAGGGGATCGCCGCATGACGGCGGCGATGAGCCCGCTGCCGAGGCGCTTCGAGGACGTCGCCCACCTCGAGGAGGTGATGACCGAGCCGAGCCCGGCGCTGGTGACCGACCTCGCCGGCCTCGACGGCGACATCATGGTGCTCGGTGTTGGCGGCAAGATGGGCCCGACGCTGGCGCGCATGGCGCGCCGGGCGGCGCCGGGCAAGCGCGTCTACGGCGTCGCCCGCTTCAGCGACAAGGCCGTGAAGGCGGCGCTGCAGGCGCACGGCGTCGAGTGCATCGAATGCGACCTGCTCGACCGTGCCGCCATCGCGCGCCTGCCCAACGTGGGCGCCGGCGTGCGCAACCTCGTCTTCATGGCCGGGCACAAGTTCGGCGCCAGCGACAACGCCTCGCTCACCTGGATGATGAACGCCGGCGTGCCGCAGATGGTGGCCGACATCTTCCGCGGCACGCGCACGGTGGTGTTCTCCACTGCCTGCGTCTACCCCTTCGTGCCGGTGGACGGCCCGGGCGCGAACGAGTCGATGCCGGCGACGCCACCGCCGGGCGACTACGCCGCCTCGTGCGTCGGGCGCGAACGTTTGTTCGAGTACGGCTCGCGCCGCTTCGGCACGCCGGGGCGGCTGGTGCGGCTGTCCTACGCGATCGACATGCGCTACGGCGTGCTCCACGACGTG
Organism: Burkholderiales bacterium; assembly: GCA_016223165.1. Taxonomy (GTDB): domain Bacteria; phylum Pseudomonadota; class Gammaproteobacteria; order Burkholderiales; family Burkholderiaceae_C; genus Rubrivivax. The sequence continues at coordinate 201,128 of JACRPO010000002.1, read as the reverse complement.
GCGAGCACGGTCAACGCCTGCCGCCCGCTCGACCTGACGATGGGCCATGCCGACGTCATCTGGCAGGGCGACGCCAACGAGCAGGCGCTGCGCCTGCTCGCGCATTGCACGAGCCCCACCTCGCCGATCAACGTCACCGGGCCCAAGCACACATCGGTGCGCTGGCTCGCCGGTGAATTCGGCCGGCGTTTCGGCCGCACGCCCACGTTCACCGGGCAGGAGGCGCCGACCGCCTGGCTGCTCGACACCGGCGAGGCGCAACGCCTCTTCGGTGCGCCGCGCGTGGGCATCGAGACGATGATCGACTGGGTCGCCGACTGGGTGCAGCGCGGCGGCGCGAGCCTCGGCAAGCCGACGCATTTCTCGACGCGTGACGGCAAGTACTGAAGCCAGGCTTGTGGACCTGGCCGACGCCGCGCCGGCCGAATGGATGGCGCTGTCGACTTCGGCGCACTGGAACCAGACCGAGGAGGACTGGCGCACGATGCTCGCGCTCGGCCGTGGCTGGGGGCTGCGCTTGCGCGATGCGAACAGCGGCCGCGACGAGCTGGTTGCCTCGACGCTCGTGCTGCCGTACGCGCAGAGGTTTGCCTGGATCAGCATGGTGCTGGTGCTGCCCGCCCAGCGCGGCCGCGGGCACGCGGCGCGCCTACTCGGCGTGGCACTCGAAGACCTGCGCTCGCAGGCCCTACTGCCGCTGCTCGACGCCACGCCCGCGGGCCGGCCGGTCTACCTGAAGCAGGGGTTCGTCGACGCCTGGGGCTTCGAGCGCTGGCGTCGCAAGGCCCTGGCCGGTGCGGTGCCGCCTGCGGTCGTGCCGCCGGCGAGTGCCACGTCAATGGCGAAAGCCGCAGCCGCGGCGGATGTGCGGCCCCTGCGCGAGAGCGATTGGCCCGCCGTCGATGCCAACGATGTGGTGGCCTTCGGGGCGAGCCGCTTGCGCTTGCTGCGCGCGCTGGCCCAGCGCCTGCCGGGCGCCGCCTGGCTCGTCGAGGGAGTGGTCGGGCCCCGGGGCTTCCTGCTCGGCCGCGACGGGCGCACCGCGCTGCAGCTGGGGCCGCTGGTCGCCGATGACGACGGCACCGCCATCGACTTGCTCCGCGCGGCACTGGGCGCTCTGCATCGCGACAGCGCCGCCCGCGGCCGCGACCTGATCGTCGACCTTCGCAATGGGCGCGAGCCCCTGGCCGCCTGGCTGCGAGCGCAGGGTTTCGCGCCCGAACGTCCCTTCACGCGCATGGTCCACGGCGCCGGCAACGCGGCGCCGGGCGATGCCGCGCGCATCTGCCTCGTCGCCGGCCCCGAGCTCGGTTGAGCGCGGCGCCGGCGCAACGACGCCATCGCAACGGCGCCTACTTCGCCATGCGGATCGAGCGATCGAGGAACTCGTTCGTGTAGGTGGAGCGCACGTCGAAGGGCTTGTCGATGCCGATGTACTCGCGCACGAGCTCGTAGTCGGCCTTCATGCGCGCGTCGTCGTGGATGCCGAGCGCCACCTCGCGCGAGAACCTGTCGCTCATCAGCTTCTCGACGAGCAGCCAGTTGTCCATTTCGTTGTCGAACTTGAGCGCGCCGTTGGCGTCGACCAGCGCCTGCACGCAGGGCTTGGGGTCCTTCACGCAGGCGGCGAAGGCGCGCTGCGTGACCTTGACGAACTTGTCGACGAGGCCGCGGTTGGCTTCGAGGAACTTGGCGTTGACGATGACCGAGTTGCCGTAGGGGTTGAGGCCGGCGTCGCGCCACGCGAGGAAGCCCATGTCGGCGCCCAGCTCGCGCTGGAAGATGTGATGGATGTTGAAGAACGAGGTCGTGACGTCGATCGACTTGCTCTTCAGCGCCGCCAGCTTGGCGTTGGCGTCGATGTTGACCCAGGTGACGGACTTCGGGTCGATGCCGTTCGCCTTGGCCAGCGCCGGCCACATGACGCGCGCGCCGTCGGCGGCCGGGTTGCCGATCTTCTTGCCGACGAAGTCCTTCACGCCGGTGATGCCCGAGCTCTTCAGCCAATACATGCCCTGCGGCGAGTTGGCGTAGACGTTGAACACTGCCACCGTGTCGGCGCCCTTGCCCTTGGCGACGAGCACGCCGCCCATGTCGGCCAGGCCGATCGGCGTGGCGCCGGCACCGACGCGCTGCGTCGCCAGCGCCGAGCCCTTGCCCGGCTCGAGCTGCAGGTCGATGCCCTCCTTGGCGTACCAGCCCTGCGCCTTGGCGTAGTAGTAGGGGGCGTGGTCGCCGCCTGGCACCCAGTTGAGGATGAAGTCGACCTTCGCCTGCGCGCGCGCGGGGCCGGCCGGCAGCACCAGCGCGGCCAGCACGAACGAGGCCAGTGCGGCACCGGTGAAGAGCTGCTTGAACATCATGGGGGGCTCCTGTAGATTCACCAGGTGGTGACTTGCGCGGCCAGTATACGAGTGGGCCCACTTCGTGAACAGGCCGCGAACAGGTCGCGAGCAGGTGCCGGTGCCCTTGCATGGCGGGCGCGTCGTCCTGAATAACCCTGATGCCACCGTCGCTGCCCGAGGCCAAGACTCCTGCCATGCACTGGTTCGACCTGCCCGCCGACATTCTTGCCATGCTCAAGGGCGGCGTGGTGATCCCGGCCCACCCGCTGGCACTTGACGCCGCGCGCCGCTTCGACGCGCGGCGCCAGCGCGCGCTGACCCGCTACTACCTCGATGCCGGCGTCGGCGGGCTGGCCGTCGGCGTGCACTCGACGCAGTTCGCGATCCGCGAGAAGGGGCTCTACGCCCCGGTGCTGCGCGCCGCCGCCGAGACGGTGCGCGATGGCACCGGTGCCACCGGTGCCACCGGCGCGCCTGCGCCCAGGAGGCCGGTGCTGATGATCGCCGGCCTGGCCGGCCGCACGGCGCAGGCGGTGGGCGAGGCCTGGATCGCGCGCGGCGAGGGCTACCACGCCGGCATGCTCTCGCTGGCGGCGATGAAGGGTGCCTCGATCGACGAGCTGCTCGAGCATTGCCGCGCCGTGGCCGGCGTGATGCCGCTGGTCGGCTTCTACCTGCAGCCGGCGGTGGGCGGCATCGCCTTGCCGGCCGCCTTCTGGCAGCGCTTCGCCGAGATCGAGAACGTCGTGGCGATCAAGATCGCGCCGTTCGACCGCTACCGCACGCTCGACGTCGTGCGCGGCGTCGTGGCGGCGCGCGCCGAGGAGCGCGTGACGCTGTACACAGGCAACGACGACCACATCGTGCTCGACCTGCTGCAGCCCTTCGTCGTGAAGCGGTCGACGGGTAGCGGCGAGGAGACGGTGACGATGCACATCCGCGGCGGCCTGCTCGGCCACTGGAGCGTGTGGACGCACACAGCGGTGGCGCTGTTCGAGCGCACGCGGGCGGCGGTGCGGGCCGCGGCCCGCAGCGGCCAGGTCGACGCCGACCTGCTGGCGCTCGACTCGCGCGTCACCGACTGCAACAGCGCCTTCTTCGACGTGGCCAATGGCTTTGCCGGCTGCATCGCCGGCTGCCACGAGGTGCTGCGCCGCCAGGGGCTGCTCGAGGGCATCTGGTGCCTCGACCCGGCCGAGACGCTCTCGCCCGGGCAGGCCGAGGAGATCACGCGCGTGTACCGCGAGCATGCCGACCTCGCCGACGACGCCTTCGTCGCGGCCAACCTCGAGCGTTGGCTGGCATGACCGGCATGACCGACTCGCGCCTCGGTCAGTATGCGCTCGGCGTGGCAGCGCACCTGCTGCTGCTGCTGGTCTGGTACCTCTTCGTGCGCCTGGGCGACGTGCCCAGGTTCGTGATGCCGTCGCCGGCCGACACCTTCGGCGCGCTGTTCCAGCCCAACTACGACTGGTGGAAGAACTCGGTCGTCACCGGCACCGAGATCTTCGGCGGCTACGCGCTCGCGCTCGTGGCGGGCGTGCTGCTGGCGCTGGCCTTCACGTGGTCGAAGCTGCTCGAGTCGCTGATGCTGCCGCTGCTGGTGACGCTGAACATGATCCCGAAGGTGGCGCTCGGGCCGCTCATCATCGTGTGGTTCAAGTACGGCGTGTTCCCGAACACGCTGATGGCCTTCTCGATCGCCGTGTTCCCGATCCTGCTCACCACGGCGCGCGGGCTGCGCGAGATCGAGCCCGACCTGCTCGACCTCGTGCGCTCGCTGCGCGGCAGCCGCTGGCAGCTCTTCACCAAGATCCAGTTGCCCGGCGCGCTGCCCTACGTCTTCTCGGGCATGAAGGTGGCCGCCATCCTCGCCGTGGCCGGCGCCATCGTCGGCGAGTTCCTCGGCTCCGATCGCGGCCTCGGCTACCTGATGCTGCAGGTGCAGGTGACGCTCGACACGCCGGCGATGTTCATGGCCGTCATCCTGATCACGCTGCTGGGCGTCGTGCTCTACGGGCTGGTGATGGCGCTGGAGCACTGGCTGGTGCCGAAGGACGCGCGCATCTCATGATCGATCGCGAACACGGCACGAGTGCCGAGCCGTTCATCCACCTCGCCGGCGTGCGCAAGAGCTACCGGCGCGGCCGCCAGGAGCACCTGGCGGTCTCCGACGCCACCTTCGACGTCATGCCCGGCGACCTGGTCTCGCTGGTCGGTCCCTCGGGCTGCGGCAAGAGCACGCTGCTGAAAGTGCTGGCGGGCCTGCACCCGCACGACGGCGGCGAGGTGCGCATCGGCTCGGCGACGCACCCCTTCGCGCCCGAGCGCGACATCGGCATGGTGTTCCAGGCGCCGCTCTTGCTCAAGTGGCGCCGCATCCTCGAGAACATCCTGCTGCCGGCCGAGCTGCTGGGCCTGCCGATGGCCGCGGCGCGCGAGCGCGGGCGCGACCTGATGGCCATGGTCGGACTCGCCGGCAACGAGGACAAGTACCCGTACGAGCTCTCCGGCGGCATGCAGCAGCGCGCGGCCATCGCGCGCGCGCTCATCCACGACCCCAAGCTCGTGCTGATGGACGAGCCCTTCGGCGCGCTGGACGCGCTGACGCGCGAGAAGATGAACCTCGAGCTGCTGCGCATCTGGAAGGAGTCGGGCAAGACCATCGTCTTCGTCACGCACGGCATCTCGGAGGCGGTTTTCCTCGGCACGCGCGTCGTCGTGCTGACGGCCGGGCCGGCGCGCATGGCCGACAACTTCGAGATCGAGCTGCCGCACCCGCGCACGCTCGACATGAAGACGCACGAGGCCTTCGGCGTCTACACGCGTCGCGTCTACAAGCTGCTCGGCATGGAGTGAAGGGAGGTCCGCACATGGATGCCACCGCGCCGTGGACACCCGGATGAGCACGCCGTTCGAAACCACGGAGCCCACGCGCGCGGCGATCGACGCCCGGCGCGGGCCGCTGCTGCTGGAGTTCGGCAGCCCCACCTGCGGCCATTGCCGGCGCGCCTTGCCGCTCGTCGAGCAGGCGCTGGCCGCGCAGCCCGGCGTCGCGCACGTCAAGGTGGCCGACGGGCCGGGGCAGCCGCTCGGCCGCTCGTTCGGCGTGAAGCTGTGGCCGACGCTGATCTTCCTGCGCGACGGCGTCGAGCAGGCACGCGCGGTGCGGCCGCAGTCGGTGGGCGAGATCGCCGAGGGGCTGCAGCGGGTTGCGGCCCCGCTGGCCTGAGAGGGCCGGCGTCGCGAGCGAGCGCTGCCCGGTGCGGCATCGCGCGCACCGGCCGGTTGCCGCGGCAGGGCGCGCGGCGCCAGTTCGTCAGGGCGCCGCGCTGCCCCAAAGCTGCTTGAGCCGCGCGTCGCGGCCGCAGCTGGTGCGGTAGTACGAGTAGCGCACCGGATTCTTCTTGTAGTAGTCCTGGTGATAGCCCTCGGCGGCGTAAAACGGGCCCGCGCGCTCGATGGTCGTGACGATGGGCTCCTTGAACGGCTTGCTCTTCTCGAGCGCCGCCAGCGAGGCGCGCGCGGCGGCGAGCTGGGCCTCGTCGTTGGCGAAGATCGCCGTGCGGTAGGGCGAGCCGGCATCGCAGAACTGGCGGTCGCGCACGGTGGGGTCGATGGTGCGCCAGAACTTGTCCACCAGCTGCGCGTAGGTCACGCGCGTGGGGTCGAACACGACCTGCACCGCCTCGGCGTGGCCGGTGACCTTGCCCGAGACCTGCTCGTAGGTCGGGTTGGGCACGGTACCGCCGGTGTAGCCCGAGGTGGTCGAGAGCACGCCGGGGATCTTGTCGAAGTCGGCCTCCACGCACCAGAAGCAGCCGCCGGCGAAGATGGCGGTCTCGGTCTTCGCGGCTGCGGAGCTCGCGGCCGGCGACTGCGCGCCCGAGGTGCCGGAAGCCAGCCACAGGCTGGCCAGCAGCACGAGGCCGGCGGTCGCGCCGAGAACGAGGCGGCGGGTCGTTTTCGTACGGTCGATCACGGGGTCATTCATGCGGCCTCCTGGAAGCGAAGGGCGATGCCGTTGTTGCAGTAGCGCTTGCCGGTCGGCCGCGGGCCGTCGTCGAAGACGTGGCCCTGGTGGCCGCCGCAGCGGGCGCAGTGGTACTCGGTGCGCGGCAGGATCAGCTTGTAGTCGGTCTTCGCGCCCACGGTGCCCGGCAGGGTCGTGAAGAAGCTCGGCCAGCCGGTGCCGCTGTCGTACTTCATCTCCGAGGTGAAGAGCGCCAGGTCGCAGCCGGCGCAGTGGTAGGTGCCACGGCGCTTCTCGCGGTCGAGCGGGCTGCTGCCGGCGGCCTCGGTGCCCTCGTCGCGCAGCACGCGGTATTGGGCAGGGCTGAGGCGGCGCTTCCACTCGGTATCGGCGAGCACGAGCTTGTCCGGGCGCGTCGGCGGCGAGGCGGCAAAGGCGGGCACGAACACGGGCACGAACACGGGCACGAGGGCGGGCACGCAAGCGCGGGCAAGCCCGGCGCCGAGCGCCCCGATGGCGCGGCGGCGGTTGAGGGAGGGGGCGCGAAAGACGGTCATGGCGGTGGCGGTCGGAGGAGGTCGGGGCCGGATCCCGGGTCTCCGCTCTGTCGCTCGGCGCGCGTCATTCTTTCAGGCCGGCGGCGCGGCGCGCGCGCACCCGTGGTCAGGCCGGCGAGGCAGGGATGCCCAGCATCTGCATCGCCACGGCCTCGGCCGCCTCGATGCCGTCGACGGCCGCCGACATGATGCCGCCCGCGTAACCCGCGCCTTCTCCGGCCGGATACAGGCCGCCGACGTTCAGGCTCTGCCCGTCGCGCCCGCGCGTGATGCGCAGCGGCGAAGAGGTGCGCGTCTCCACGCCGGTGAGCACCGCGTCGGGCATCGCGAAGCCCGTGATCTGCCGTTCGAAGGCCGGCAGCGCCTCGCGCAGTGCGGCGATGGCGTAGTCGGGCAGCGCGGCGCGATCGGGCTGCGCGAGGTCGGTGGGCAGCACGCCGGGCTGGTACGAGGGCTGCACGGTGTCGAAGGTGGTGGAGCGCTGGCCCCTCAGGAAGTCGCCGAGCCGCTGCCCGGGTGCGCGGTAGCCGCCGCCGCCGAGCTCGAAGGCGCGCGCCTCCCAGAAGCGCTGGAAGGCGATGCCGTCCAGCGGGTGCACCGGGCCTTCGTGGCGCCCGTCCTGCCGGTAGTCCTGCGGCGCGATGCCCACCACCATGCCGGCGTTGGCGTTGCGCTCGTTGCGCGAGTACTGGCTCATGCCGTTGGTCACCACGCGCCCGGGCTCCGAGGTGGCGGCGACGACGGTGCCGCCCGGGCACATGCAGAAGCTGTAGACGGCGCGGCCGTTGCGCGCGTGGTGCACGAGGCGGTAGTCGGCGGCGCCGAGGATCGGATGCCCGGCGCTGGGGCCGAAGCGCGCGCGGTCGATCACGCCTTGCGGGTGTTCGATGCGCAGGCCGATCGAGAAGGGCTTCGGCTCCATGAAGACGCCGCGCCGGTGCAGCATCTCGAAGGTGTCGCGGGCGCTGTGGCCGAGCGCCAGCACCACGTGCTCGGCGTCGACCTGCTCGCCCGAGGCGAGCACGACGCCGCGCATGCGGCGCTTGGCGGTGCCCGCGCTGCCCGCGCTGTCCTCGTTGTCCTCGTTGCCTCCGGCGCCTCCGGCGCCACCTTCGAGTTGCACGTCGACCACGCGCTGGCCGAAGCGGATCTCGCCGCCGAGCGACTGGATCTCGGCGCGCATCTTCTCGACCATCGAGACGAGCCGGAAAGTGCCGATGTGCGGCTTGCCGACGTAGAGGATCTCCTCCGGCGCGCCGGCCTTCACGAACTCGGCCAGCACCTTGCGCGTGAGGTGGCGCGGGTCGCTGATCTGGCTCCACAGCTTGCCGTCGGAGAAGGTGCCGGCGCCGCCCTCGCCGAACTGCACGTTCGACTCGGGGTCGAGCACGCCGCGCCGCCACAACGCCCAAGTGTCCTGCGTGCGCTCGCGCACGCGCCGGCCGCGCTCGAGCACCAGCGGCTCCAGGCCCATCTGCGCGAGCAGCAGGGCCGCGAAGAGGCCGCAGGGCCCGAAGCCGATCACCAGCGGGCGCGGCCGGCCGGTGGCGCGCCAATCAGCGGGCAGGCGGTCCGGCAGGCGGGCCGGCATGCCGGCCGGCGTGTCGGCCGGCGTCCGGGCCTGCGCGCCGGCCGGCGCGTGCGCAAGGCCTTCGGTGACGAACCGGTAGCGCGTGTCGGGGCTCGGCCGCACATGCGCGTCGCCCTCGAGGCTGCGCAGCAGCGCCGCTTCGTCGACGCCGGCAGCCAACTCGCAGTCGAGCGTGTAGGTCAGCACCACGGCCGACTTCTTGCGCGCGTCGTAGGCGCGCTTGAAGACCGTGAAGCCCAGCAGCTGCTCCGGCGTCAGGCGCAGGCGGGCCAGCACAGCCAGGCGCAGCGCGTCTTCCGGGTGCTCCAGCGGCAGGCGCAGTTCCGTGATGCGCAGCACTTCGTGGCCCTATGCCCGCGGCCGGTGAGGGCGCCCTCGCAGCTGAATCTGCATCTGCATCTGCCGCCGCGTCCACATCCGCAGGCCGGCCCGCGCCGGCACGCGAAGGCGAGGCTTCAACCGCCCTTGCGCGCGCGCTTGCCCGGGTTCTTCTTGCTGCGGGTGTGCGAGCCGCGCTCCTTGCTGATGCGCTGGCCGGCGTGCGAAGAGCTGTTGGTGCCCTGCACGGTGGCCGGGCGAGGCGTGGCGCGGCGGTCGGCTTCGGTGATGATCTTGTTGCCCATGGTTGGCTCCGGCGTTGTCGAGTCGAACCCGCGATTAGGCCACAAGGCGCGGCCGGCCCCACCCCGCTCCACGCCGCCCCACCCGGCCCGGCTAGCCGGATGCCGGGTCGGCCGGCGCCGCCGAGGCGCCGCCTGCCTGGCCGATCACCCAGTCGGCATAGGCTGCGCTGGCCTCGCCGACATCGAGCGAATACAGCGCCGGCAGCTCGTAGGGGTGCATGGCGAGGATCAGCGAGCGCAGCGCCGGTGCCGCCGCCTCGGTGGTCTTGAACATCAGCCGCTGCTCGTGCTCCTGCTGCACGGCGCCTTGCCAGCGGTAGACGCTCTCGATGGCGTCGATGTGCACGCAGGCCGCGAGCCCGCGCCCGACGGCGGCGGTGGCGATGCGGCGCGCATCGTCGACCTGGCCGACGGTGGTGCAGACGACGAGCAGCTTCATGGCGCGGTCAGTCGCGCACGAGGTAGCCGAGCACCAGGTCGGTCATGTGCGACAGGCGCTCCACCTTGGCCTTGGTGGCGAGCAGGTCGCGCGCGAACACCGCCGAGAGCGTGTGGCAGTTGCCGAGGTAGAAGTAGGCGAGCCCGGCGATCGAGATGTAGAGCTGCACCGGGTCGACACCGGCGCGGAAGATGCCGGCCTTGTGGCCGCGTTCGAGCACCTCGGCCAGCATCTGCACCAGGGGCGAGTTCATGCTCGCGATGCCGGCGCTCTTCTTGAGGTGGCGCGCGCGGTGCAGGTTCTCGCTGTTGAGCAGGGTCAGGAACTCCGGGTGCGCGAGGTAGTAGTTCCAGGTGAAGGCGATGAGGCGGCGGATGGCCTCGATCGGGTCGACCTCGGACATGCTGAGCTTGCGCTCCTCGCCGCGGATGCCCTCGTACGCGCGCTCGAGCACGGCGAGGAAGAGGTCTTCCTTGCTGCCGAAGTAGTAGTAGATGAGCCGCTTGTTGACGCCGGCGCGCTCGGCGATGCGGTCGACGCGTGCGCCGCCGAGGCCGAGTGCCGCGAACTCGACGGTCGCGGCCTCGAGGATCTCGCCTTGCGAGCGGTCGGCGTCGCGCGCGCGCGGCTCGCCGGTGGCGGCGCGGGCCGGGGCCCGGGCGGCGCTGCGGATCGGCGTCCGGGTCGCGGTCCGGGTTGAGGGGCGGGTTGGGGGGCGGGCGCGCTGCGTCGGCATGCGGTCAATTCACCGGGTGTCGAAGTATCGCCTGCCCGTCGCGCACCGCCTCGACCTTTGGCAGGACGGCACCGGCACTTCACCTGCCTGGCGGATGGCGGGCGCGCCACGTGTGGAGGTAGGGGGGTGCGCGCGGGAACGGCGCCTTTACACCGCGCATCGCCGCCGCCTAGCATCGCTCGCCGTGACCAACACCCTCGAAGGCAGCGAGTACACCGCGTTCATCAGCTACGCGCATGCCGACGACGTGCGCTGCCACCACTGGGTCACCTTCTTCGCCGCCGAGCTGCAGCGCGGGCTCGAGGCGGTGATGCGCGGCGTGCGCCTGCCGCCGGTGCACAAGTCGGGCGACAACGGCCCGGTGGCCGGCGTGCTCGGGCCCGAGCTGCGCGAGCGCATCGACAAGTGCTTCGCGATGGTCATCGTGGTGCACGACAACTATGTGCTCTCCGACTGGTGCCGCGCCGAGCTCGAGTACTTCAAGGAGCGCTTCGGCGAGGCCGGCTGCCGCGAGCGCCTGTACATCCTCGCGCTCTCCGAGCCGGCGGTGCAGAAGGCGGCCGCCGGCGAAGCCTGGAAGCGCCTGCTGCCGGCCGGGCAGTTGTGGATGCCGTTCTTCGACGAACTGCAACGCGGCGAGCCGATCGACATCTACATGGCGCCGCAGCTGGTGACGCCCGGCTTCAAGGCCCTGTTCAACCGGCTGCGCGAGGACTTCGTGGCCAAGCTGAAGGCGGCGCAGGCGCCGCAGCAGCTGCCGATCGCCACCACCACCGGCGGGCCAGGCGCCGGCGCGGCGGCTGCTATGCCGGTGGCGCCCGTGGTGGCCGGCGACGTGCGCATCTACATCGAGAGCAACCGGCACGAGCTCAACCTGTGGCAGCCGCTGGGCGAGCAGATGCGCCGGCGCTGGGCGCGGCTCACCGCCCCCGCCGCGGCCACGGCCGCGGCCGCGGCCGCACCCGCACCGGCGCTGCACCTGCGCCCGCGCGGCCTGCCGGTGGAGCAGATCGACCAGTTCCCGTGTCTGGACGATGCCGACGGCGTGGTGCTGCTGTGGGGCAGGAAGACGCCCGACGCGCTGGTGGCGCAGATCAACAAGGTCGAGAACAAGATGAGCCCGGGCAAGGACGTCGCGCCCGGCGTCGTCGCCTACCTGATGCCGCCGCAGAACTCGGCCGAGCCGGTGCCGGCCTGGGGCTGGCAGGTGCTGCGCTTCGACGCGAAGACCGAGGACGACATCGACGTCGTCGACGAGGAGGACGCCGAGCTCGAGGACTTCCTGCGCCGCGTGCTCGAGCGGCGGCTGCAGCGCGAGGTCGTGGCGCCGGCGGTGGCGCCGGCGCTGGGGTCGGGAGGCGGGGGTTGAGCGCGACGGCTGCGGCCGGCACGGCTGCCGCGGCGGCCGTGGGCGCCACCCGGCCGCCGCTGCTCGACGCGAGCGGCCTGCGCCTGCCGCGCGAACCCTACCCGGGCCTGCGGCCCTTCCTCGACTTCGAGGCGGCGCTGCTGTTCGGCCGCCAGCGCCAGGTGCGCGAGATCATCGAGCGGCTGGCAGCGACGCAGTTCGTCGCCGTGCTCGGCGGCTCGGGCTCGGGCAAGAGCTCGCTCATCCACGCCGGCGTGACGCCCGAGCTGCGCAGCTACGGCATCCCGGGCGCCGGCGACCTCTGGCTGCCGATGGTGTGCACGCCGGGCACCAACGTCAGCGCCGCCGACCAGGCGGCGCGGCGGCACTCGCCGGTGACACGGCTCGTGCGCCGCTTCGCCAAGCTGCTGAAGAGCCGCGGCAGCGACGAGGCCGACGACCGGCGCCTCGACGAGATGGCCGAGGTCTTCCGCCAGGAGGGCGGCTTCGCGCGCCTGCTCCAGGCCTATGGGCACGAGCTCGACGTGCCGCCCGGCCCCGACCCCGCCGACGCGCGCGTGCTGTTCGTGATCGACCAGTTCGAGGAGGTCTTCCACCCCACCAACAAGGCGGTGGCCGGCGGCCCCGACGAGGCCGGCGTGCTGGTCGAACGGCTGCTCGACCACTTCTACCGCCCGCATCCGCACTGCTACGTCGTCATCACGATGCGCAGCGAGCACCTCAATGACTGCGCCAGCTATCTCGAGCTGCCCGACGCCATCAACAAGAGCAGCTTCCTCGTGCGCCGCCTCGACGCCGACGACCTGCGCGAGGCCATCGTGGGCCCGGCGCAGCGCTTCCTGCGCCTGATGGCGCGCCAGCACGCCGGCACGCCGACCGGCGCCAAGCTGCCGGCGCAGGTGGAGTTCGAGCCGGCGGTGCTGCAGCGGCTGCTGCGCGACGTCACCGCCATCACGCACGACCCGGACCACCTGCCGCTCCTGCAGCACATGCTGGCGCGGCTGTGGCAGGCGGCGCTCGAGCGCGACGACGACATGGACGCCCTCGTGCCGGCGCGCATCACGCCCGCCGACCTGGCGCGCGCCGTCAACGCCTCGCGCCCGGGCGGCAAGGCCGCCTCGCGGCCGGCGGTGGCCGAAGGCGTGAACACGCTGCGCGAGAGCGTGCACAACTGGCCCGAGCGCATCTACCTCGACCACGACGAGGCCAACCGCAAGCGGCTGGACACGCTCTTGCGCCGCCTGGCGCTGAAGGACCCCAACACCGGGCACTACTCGCAGCAGCGCATCGAGGCCGGCGCTGCGGCCGCGCTGCTCGGCCTGCCGGAGCGCAGGGGCGGCCCGGCGGGGCAGGGCGGGCCGCCGGGGCGGCCGGGGACGCCAGGGCTCTCTGCCACGTCCGGGCCGTCCGGGCCGACCGGGCCGCAGGAGCTGCGCCGCCTGCTCAGCGAAGGCTTCCTCGGCACCGTCGACTACCTCTTCTGGGACGCCGAAGACCCGGCGCGCGTGACGATCAAGGTCTCGCACGAGTCGTTCATCCGCGGCTGGCGGCGCTTCAAGCTGCTCGTCGACGCCGAGGCCGTGCAGTACGAGGAGTACCTTGCCGTGCTCAGGCGCTGCGCCGCCTGGGCCGAGCACGAGCACAACCCGGAAGACCTGCTCGGCAGCGGCGAGTTGCGCCGCGTCAGCTCGGGCAGCGTGCAGAAGCGGCGCGCGGCGCGGCAGCCGTTCGACGACTGGCTGCGCCTGCTGGCGCTGGACCGCGAGGGCGCGCGCCTGCTGCCCTACGCGAAGGAGTTGCCGGCCTACATCGACGAGAGCGAGCGCGTCGAGCGGCGGCGGCGCGCGCGCCGCGTGCTGTGGCCGGTGCTGCTCGTCTCGGTGACCGGCATCACGCTCGGGCTGGCGCTGCCGACGCTGTTCGCACTGCTCATCGAGGGGCCGACGATCCGCCGCGCCGAGCTGATGCTCGACGCCTTCGGCAGCACCGAGTCGGCCGAGGTGAACCGGCACTACGCCACGCGCGCCGAGGCGCAGGCTTCGCTGCGCCGGCTGCTCGATGCCGCCGCGCTGGTCGACGGCGCGCGTGCCGGCACCAACACCACCTTCGGGCGCACCTCGGTGCGGCTGATCAACGCGCTCGACGGCATCGCGCTCGTGCGCCGGCAGGGCGACTTCCTGCAGGGCGTGCTGTCGCAGAGCGAGCCGGTGGTCATCGACAAGCTGCGCGAGGTGCTCGGCACGAGCCCGCTGCTCGCCGTGCCCTTGCCGAATGCGGCGACGACCGTACCGGACGCGGCGCCGCAGGCCTTTGCCGGCGAGTGCAGCGTGCCGGAGATCACCGAGCCCTCGCGCGGCCGCGTCATCGTCGCGGCGCCTTCGCGCGACGGCTCCGACCGCCCGGGGCCGCGGCGGGCGCTGTTCATCCCGGACGCGCGTGGCGACACGGCGAACTTCGCCGTCTATGCCGCCACCTGGAGCGCCGCCGAGGGCCTGTGCCGCCTGGGCCCGCTGATGATGGTGCTCGACCCGGAGAGCGAGTCGCACGCCGTGCTCGACAGCTCGCTGCGCCACCTCGTCGTGCTGCTGGCGCAGGGCCCCGCCAACGAGCGCGAGGGCGTCATGCTGCAGACGATCTCGTGGCGCATCGGCGCCGGCGGCGAGGCCGAGCGCGCGCAGCGCGGCACCGTCGTCACGCTCGACGATCCGGCCCTCGTGCGTCGCCTGCGCGAGGTGGCGGGCGCAGACCGGCTGCGCGTCGTCACCACCTGGGGCGCGCCGGCCGGCCGCGTGCTCGACATGGGCGGCGAGGGCTGGCGCGTCGTCTCGTGGCAGAGCCGCCGCCTGCGCACTGCGATGCGCACCGAGGTGCGCGAACCCGACTTCCGCCTCGCCGTGCCGGCGGCGGCCGGCACGCCTTGCGCCGTGCTCGCCGCCACGCTGCCGCCCGTGCAAGGCTGGCGCATGCGCATGCTCGACGCAGGCAGCCTCTGCCTGGCCGTCTACCGGGCACGCCAGCCGGGCAAGGCCGGCGATGCGGGGGTCGCCGAGGGCAGCGACGAGCTCGGCGTGTGGGCCTACCCGCGCCCGCTGCCGGGCACGCTGTCGCGGCTGGACAAGCGGCCGCTGCTGCCGCTGGCCGCGGTGAGCCCGTTCGCGACCGTGCGCGCCGCCAACGGCGAAGCCGAAGAACCCGAGTGGGCGCTGGGCGTGCGTGGCGCGTGGTCGGGCTGGCTGGTGTTGCGCACCGCCGCGCCGGCTCCGATCGCGGGGGCGGCGCCGGGTAGCCCGGCGGCCGAAGGCGACGCCGTGCGCCTGTACGGCCTGCCGCTCACCACCTGCGCGCTGTGGCGCTTCGGCCAGGCCCTGCTGCCGCCCGACGCGGCCCATCCTTCGGGCCCCGCCACGTGCACGGAGAGCCCCTGAGGCATCGCCGGCAGGGCAGCCGCTAAAGTGCGCCCATGACCGATCCCCTCACCGCGCGCAGCCGCCCGGCCGGCCACGCGCTCGTCGAAGCGCTCGTCGCACAAGGCGTGCACACCTGCTTCGGCGTGCCCGGCGAAAGTTATCTCGCCGTCCTCGACGGCTTGCACGAGCACCGCGAGCGCATCCGCTTCATCGCCTGCCGGCAGGAAGGCGGCGCCGCCTTCATGGCCGAGGCGCAGGGCAAGCTCTCGGGGCGGCCGGGCATCTGCTTCGTCACGCGCGGGCCCGGTGCCACCAATGCCAGCATCGGCGTGCACACGGCGTTCCAGGACAGCACGCCGATGATCCTCTTCGTCGGCCAGGTGGCGAGCGACCAACGTGACCGCGAAGCGTTCCAGGAGATCGACTACCGGCAGATGTTCAGCCCCGGCACGCTCGGGCTGGCCAAGTGGGTGGCCGAGATCGAGAGCGCCGATCGCCTGCCCGAATACGTGGCGCGCGCCTTCCACGTCGCGATGCAGGGGCGGCCGGGGCCGGTGGTGCTCGCGTTGCCCGAGGACATGCTGACGAAGGCGACCTCGGCGCCGGTGCTGCCGCGCGTCACGCCCGTGAGCACCTGGCCCGACCCGGCGGCGCTCGCCCGCGCCGGCGAGATGCTGGCGGCCGCCGCGCGGCCGATCGTCATCGCCGGCGGCAGCGGCTGGACGGCCGAATCGGCCGCCGCGCTGCTGCGCTTCGCCGAGGCCTGGGAGCTGCCGGTGGGCAACGCCTTCCGCTTCCAGGACACGTTCGACAACCGGCATCCGCTCTATGCCGGCGACGTGGGCATCGGCATCAATCCGAAGCTCGCCGCGCGCATCCGCGAAGCCGACCTCGTGCTCGCGCTCGGCGTGCGCCTGGGCGAGATGACGACCAGCGGCTACACGCTGCTGCAGGCGCCGCGACCGGCGCAGAAGCTCATCCACGTGCACGCCGGCGCCGAGGAACTCGGGCGCGTCTACGCCGCCGACCTGCTGCTGCAATCGACCATGGACCGAGCTGCGCTCGCGCTGGCGACGCTGAAGGCGCCGGCGAGCCGGCCCTGGCGCGAGCACGCCGTGGCCGCGCATGCGGACTACGAGGCCAACCATGTGGCGCCGGGCGTGGCGCCGCTGGACATGGCCGTGGTGGTGAAGACGCTGGCGCGCCGCCTGCCCGAGGACACCGTGTGGACCAACGGTGCCGGCAATTTCAGCGGCTGGCTGCATCGCTACGTGCGCTACCCGGGCCTCATGCACCACGGCCGCACGCAGCTCGCGCCGACCTCCGGCGCGATGGGCGCCGGCTTTCCCTACGCCGTGGCGGCGGCGCTGCTCGAGCCGCAGCGCTGGGCGGTGAACATCGCCGGCGACGGCGACTTCCTGATGACCGGCCAGGAGATGTCCACGGCCACCGGCTACGGCGCAAAGAAGCTCATCAGCGTCGTCGTCGACAACGGTACCTACGGCACGATCCGCATGCACCAGGAGCGCGACTACCCGGGCCGCGTGAGCGGCAGCGATCTCTTCAACCCCGACTTCGCGGCGCTCGCGCGCGCCTTCGGCTGGCATGGGGCGCGCATCGAGCGCACCGAGCAGTTCGAGCCCGCCCTCGAAGCGGCGATGGCCGCCATCGAGTCGGCCGGGCGGCCGGCGCTGCTGCACCTGAAGCTCGACGCCGACGTGAGCACGACGCGGCAGACGCTGAGCGAAATTCGCGCCGGCGCGCTGCGGCGGCAGGGCGGGGCCTGAAGACCGCCGTCGATCAACACGCCGGCGATCAGCGTGGCGGCGATCAACGCGGCGGCGATCAGCGCGCCGACGATCAGCGCGGCGCGCGGCAGATGAGCGCGATGCCGGCCGCGGCGGTGGCCGCGAGTTCGCTGCGCCGGTCGCCGGCGCGCGAGCGCAGTGCGACGCTGTGCAGCACGGCGCTGGCCAGCCGTGCCAGTTGCGCCGGGTCGGCGTCGGCCGGCAGTTCGCCCTCGGCCACGGCGCGCTTCAGCCGCTGCTCGAAGGCCTGGTCGAAGTTGCGCAGGCCGCGGCCCAGCACGTCGCGGATGCCCTCGTCCTGCACCGCCTCGGTGGCCGCGGTGCCCACGAGCAGGCAGCCGCGCGGCGACTCGTCGGCCGGGTAGTAGAGCTTCAGCGCGAGGTCGAACACGCGCTTGAGCCCCTCGCGCAGCGGCCGCGGCGCGGCTAGCGCGGCGTCCATGGCCGCGCGCGCCTCGTCCACGTAGCGCTGCAGCGCCGCCAGGTACAGATCGCGCTTGTCGCCGAAGGCGCCGTACAGGCTCGGTCGGTTCATCCCGGTGGCCTCGCTCAGCGCGTCCAGCGAGGTGGCGGCGTAGCCGGCACGCCAGAACGCCGCCGTCGCCGCGGCGAGCGCGGCGGCGGGGTCGTAGGCGCGCGGGCGGCCCCGCGGGCGGGGGCCGGAGTCGTCATCGGCGCCGCCGGCACGGCGCGCAGGTTTTTGTACCATGTCGCAAATAATCCTTGACGCCGTCCAATTGTGTTCCGTACAGTACAAAAATCAACACCCGACGGGACGGACATGGAACTCTACTTTTCGCCGATGGCCTGTTCTCTGGCGACGCGCATCGCGTTGTACGAGGCGG
Source organism: Burkholderiales bacterium (assembly GCA_016223165.1). Lineage (GTDB taxonomy): Bacteria > Pseudomonadota > Gammaproteobacteria > Burkholderiales > Burkholderiaceae_C > Rubrivivax. Next base: position 183,435 of record JACRPO010000002.1, on the reverse strand, counting down.
GGGCGGCCGCCCGCTTCATCGAGGTCGACTCGGCCAGCAAGCGCACGCGCGACGGTGCCGACTACTGGCAGATCAACCCGATGGGGCAGGTGCCTGCGCTGCGCACGGAAGACGGCCGGCTGCTGACCGAGAACGCCGCCGTGCTGCAGCACGTGGGCGAGGCCTTCCCCGCCGCCGCGCTGCTGCCGGCCGACGCCGCCGGGCGCGACGCGCTGCGGCAGTGGCTCGGCTTCATCGGCACCGAGCTGCACAAGGCCGTGTTCGTGCCGCTGCTCGATCCTCATGCGGTGGCCGAGGTGAAGGCCTATGCGAGCGAGAAGGCGGCGCTGCGCCTGTCGGTGCTGGAGCGGCACCTGGAAGCGCACGACCACCTCGTGAGCGCCTTCAGCGTGGCCGACGCCTACCTTACCGCGGTGCTCAACTGGGCGCCCTACGCCGGCGTCGATCTCGCGCCTTGGCCGGCGCTCACCAACTACCACCGCCGCATGACGCGGCGACCCGCCATCTCGCGCGCCATCGGCGAGGAGTTCGAGCTGTACAAGCAGGAGCAGGCGCGCCGCAAGAAGGCTGCCTGAGCCTCGAACATCGGCGCGCGGCCCTGGCGCCCGCAGTGCCCGGCGAGTGCGAGGAGACTCGGGGAGACCCGGGGTCTAGAATCGGCCGGTTCGGGGTGTAGCGCAGCCTGGTAGCGCAACTGCTTTGGGAGCAGTGGGTCGCACGTTCGAATCGTGTCACCCCGACCAACCACATGAACGCCCTCACGCCGAAGAGGCGCGGGCGCGGAACTCCCGCGGCGCCATGCCCACCACGCGCCCGAAGACGCGCGTGAAGTGCGCCGGGTCGGCGAAGCCGAGGCCGTAAGCCACTGCCGTCACGCTGGCCTGCGTGTAGACGAGGTGGCGGCGGGCCTCGTGGATGAGGCGCATCTCGACCACCTTCGATGCCGGCCCGCCCGTGGCCGCACGCACGACGCGCGTCAGGTGCGTGGGCGTGACGGCGAGCGCGCGCGCGTAGTCGGCCACCTTCCAGTGCTCGGCGTAGTGCGCCTCGACGAGTGCCTCGAAGCGGCGCAGCAGGCGCGACTCGCGCCGCTCGGCCGCAGCGGGCTCGGCCGCGGCAGCGAGGCGCGCGGCCTGGCCCAGCAGCGTGGCCGTGAGCCCGCGCAGCACGAGCGCACGCGCCGCGCCGCGGCCGCTGAACTCGCGCCAGATCTCGCGCAGCGTGCCGGCGACTGCCGCGTCGGCGCGCAGCATGCTCGCGCGGCCGAGCAGCCGGCGCACGTCGGGGGCCTGCGCCAGCACCTCGTCGCGCATCTCGTCGGCGAGCGTGGCCACGAAACCGGCCGTGCCCGGCGCGAAGCTGAAGCCGTGCACGTGGCCGGGCGGTACGTTGACGAGGGCCATCGCCGCCAGCGGCAGCGCCGCGCCCTCCAGCTGCGCCGTGCCGCCGCCGGACTCGACCAGCACGAGCTGGTGCAGCCGCGCATGGCGGTGCGGCTCGAGCTCCCAGTCGTGCAGCGCCGAACGCGCGGCGATGGTCTCGCAGTGCAGCACGTCGGGCAGCTGTGCCGATTCGCCGAAGAGGTTGTAGCCGGGGATGGGCGCCGTCGGCGGCCGAACGCGCGTGTCGCCCGGCAAGGCGAGCCGGCGGGGAGGCTGCGGGGGGCGCGTAGGGCGCGCAGGTTGGGTCACGGGCCTGCATCGTACGTTCGATTCTGGCAAGGGCTGGTTGGCTGCGTGAATTCCGGGCCGGCTGTGCCGCGAGTAACTTCCGTCCGCGCCACCCCACGCGGGGGTTCCCGACCCGGTCGCGCGCCGGCGTCGAATCCAGGCAAGCCCGGGCCAGCCCAGGCAAGCCAGACAAGGAGACATCCATGAAGACCAGCGTCTGCATCATCGGCGGAGGCCCCTCGGGCCTGCTGCTCTCGCAGCTCCTGCACCTGCAGGGCATTCACAACGTCGTGCTCGAGCGGCAAAGCCGCGAGTACGTACTCGGGCGCATCCGCGCCGGCGTGCTCGAGCACGGCTTCGCCAAGCTGATGCGCGAGGCGCAGTGCGGCGAGCGCATGGACCGGGAAGGCGAGATCCACGAGGGCTTCTTCATCGCCCACGACGGTGCGATGGACCGCGTCGACCTGCACAAGTACAGCGGCGGCAGCTCGGTCATCGTCTACGGCCAGACCGAGCTCACGCGCGACCTGTACGACGCGCGCGAGCGCATGAACGGTACGGTGATCCACAACGCCGAGGACGTGACGCCGCAGGACCTGACGAGCCCGCGGCCGAGCGTCACCTACCGCCGCGGCGACGAGACCGTGCGCATCGAGTGCGACTTCGTCATCGGCGCCGACGGCTTCCACGGCGTCAGCCGCAAGTCGATCCCGAAGACGGTGCTGAAGGAGTACGAGAAGGTCTATCCCTTCGGCTGGCTGGGCGTGCTCTCGCGCACCAAGCCGGTCTCGCCGGAGCTCATCTATGCGCGGCACGAGCGCGGCTTCGCGCTGTGCTCGCTGCGCTCGCAGGTGCTGAGCCGCTACTACATCCAGGTGCCGCTGGCCGACAAGGTGGAAGACTGGTCGGACGAGGCCTTCTGGGCCGAGCTGCAGCGCCGCCTGCCGGCGGAGGTGTCGGCACGCATGATCACCGGGCCCTCGATCGAGAAGTCGATCGCGCCGCTGCGCTCGTTCGTCGCCGAGCCGATGCGCTACGGCAACCTCTTCCTCGCCGGCGACGCCGCGCACATCGTGCCGCCCACCGGGGCACGCGGGCTCAACAGCGCCGCCTCCGACATCTACTACCTCTACCACGCCATGGTCGCGCACTACAAGCGCAGCGACGCGAGCGGCCTCGAGGGCTACTCGGCGAAGGCGCTGGCGCGCGTGTGGAAGGCGCAGCGCTTCTCGTGGTGGATGACGATGCTGCTGCACACCTTTCCGGACAGCCTCGAGTACGACCGCAAGCTGCAGCAGACCGATCTGGCGTACCTCTTCTCCTCGGAGGCGGCGCAGCGCTCGCTGGCCGAGAACTACGTCGGGCTGCCGTTCTGATGCATGGGGGGTGCGGCGCCGAAGAGGCGCTGCAGGAGGTCGAGGCCGCCTGGCGCGGCGGGCGCCGTCTCGGCGCGCTGGCCCGCACCTGGCGCCGATGCCGTTGACGACGCCGGCGGCGCCGACGGGTCGCCGCGCCTGCGCTCCCCGTCGCCGGGCGTGGCGCTCATGGGCGCCTCGACCGCCGTGTCGAACAGCGGCAGCAACTCGTCGGGGATGAAGCGCGAGCGCAGCGCGTAGAGGTGGCGGTCGCCCCAGGCGCGCTGCTGCGTGACGTAGAAGCGCTGCGGCACCCACAGCATGAGCTCGTCGCGGGCGCGTGTCATCGCCACGTAGAGCAGGCGGCGTTCTTCTTCCAGCTCCTCGCGCCGGCCGACGGCCATGTCGGCCGGCATGCAGCCGTCGACGACGTTGAGTACGTGCACGGCGTTCCACTCCTGGCCCTTGGCCGAGTGGATGGTGGAGAGGATGAGGTAGTCCTCGTCGAGCAGCGGGTCGCGTGCTTCCTCGCTGCCCGCCTCGGGCGGGTCGAGCGCGAGCTCGGTGACGAAGGCGACGCGGCTGCCGTGCGTGGCGGCGAGCGCCGCGAGCTGCTGCAAGTCGGCCAGGCGCGTGGCGGCATCTTCGTGCAGGCGTTCGAGTTGCGGCCGGTACCAGGCGAGCGCCCGCGCCAGGTCGTCGGGCCAGCGGGCCTCGTCGCTGCGCAGATGCCGCAGCAGCGCCTGCAAGTCGGCCCAGGCCGCGGCCGCGGCGGGCGGCGGCTTGAAGCGCTCGGGCGCCGCCAAGGTCTCGATCACCCTGCGCGCGCTGGCGGGACCGAACCCCGGCACGAGGCGCGCGACCCGCCAGGCGGCCAGCGCCGAAGCAGGGTTGTCGGCCCAGCGCAGCAGCGCGAGCAGGTCCTTCACGTGCGCCGACTCGACGAAGCGCAAGCCGCCGTACTTGACGAACGGGATGCGCCGGCGCGCCAGCTCGAGCTCGAGCGCGAGGCTGTGGTGCGTGGTGCGGAAGAGCACGGCCTGGCGCCTGAGCGCGAGCCCGCGCTCGCGCGCGGCCAGCACGGCCTCGGCCACGCCGGCGGCCTGCGCGGACTCGTCGGCCACCGTGCGCAGCCCCGGCCGACCGTGCCCGCGCGCCAGATCAGCGACACGCCCGGTCCACAGCGTCTTGGCGAAGCGCCGCTCGGCCAGCGCAATGACGGCGTTCGAGGCGGCGAGGATGGGCGCCGTCGAGCGGTAGTTGCGCTCGAGCAGCAGCACGCGCGCCGGCGGTGCGGCGAACCGGGCCGGGAAATCGAGCAGGTGCCGCACCTCGGCACCGCGGAAGGCGTAGATCGCCTGCGCATCGTCACCCACCAGCGTAAGCCCGGTGCCGGCGGGCCGCAGCGCCTGCACGATGGCCGCCTGCAGGTGATTGATGTCCTGGGCCTCGTCCACCAGCACGGCATCGAAGCGCGCGCCGATGCGCGCCGCCCAGGCCGCGTCCTGCATCAGGTGCCACCAGGCGAGCAGCAGGTCGTCGTAGTCGAGCGAGTGCTGCGCGCGCTTGGCCGCGGCAAAGGCGGCGAAGAGCCGTTCGAGCTCGGCGGCCTCCGGCGCACACCACGGGAAGTCGCGTGCCAGCAACTCGGCAAGCGGCTGCCCGGTGTTGACCCGCCGCGAGTGCATCGCGAGGCAGGTGCCCGGCAGCGGGAAGCGCCGCTCGCCGGCGGCCAGGCCGAGATGCTGACGCGTCATGCCGATCAGGTCTTCGGCGTCGCCGCGGTCGAGCACCGTGAAGCCCGCGGCGAGACCGATGGCTGGCGCCGCCTCGCGCAGCAGCCGCGCGGCCACCGAGTGGAAGGTGCCGCACCAAGGCAACAGCGGTGCTGGCGAGCGGGCCGGCAGGCCGAGGGCGGCGCGCAGCGCCTCGCCGACGCGGCGCGACATCTCGCGCGCGGCGCGACGCGAGAAGGTCAGCAGGAGCAGGCGCGACGGCGCCACGCCCTGCTCGATGTGGCGAGCCGCCTGCGCGGCCAGGGTCGCGGTCTTGCCGGAGCCCGCGCCGGCGATCACGAGCAGCGCGCCGGCCGTCCCCGCGTGGTCGACCGCGGCCTGCTGCTGCGCATTGAGCGCATGGCCCGGCCGGGCCGGCGCGACATCCAGGAGCGCTTCCATGGGTTGGACTGTATGCGCATCCAGGCGGCGGCCGCCGCATCCCGGCGGCGGCATGCGTCCGTTCAGGCGCCGTCGAGCGGCTGGCCTTCAGGGGGCCGGCTTCAGGACGCCGGGGTGCGGGCGTCGTTCCACGTGCTGCAGGATCGCCTCGGTCACCATGCTGCGGGTGATGTGCCAGCGCGCAAGCACATGGTCGTAGACGAGGCGCTCGCCCCCGCTGACCTGCCCGTCCGCGGTGACCGCTGCTGCCGCCAGGCGGCAAAGCAGCAGCCGCTCCTGCGGATCGGCGACGGCTTCGAGCAGGTGGTCCACGTACGCCAGGTCACGTGCGCGCAACCACGAGCACTCCGAGAGGCCGGCGCCGACCTCCTGCAGGCAGTCGCGCGCCAGCGCCACGAAGCGGGTGCGGGGCACGCCGAGAAGCCCGAACGCGTCGAGTTCCTCCAGCGCCTCGATCTCGCGCGCGTCGATATGGCCATTGGCCGCCACCATCAGCGCGAGTACGCGGGCCGACGCGTCCGAGGCCGGCCTGGCTGCTTGTCTCATCATGACTTTGTCTCCTTGAAGAGCGTCTGCGCCATGCGCTCATCATGCGGCTCCGGGCCTGGAAAAAGCCACCCCGGGTGCCGGAGTTTGCGCCGCTTCGATCGTGGCCGAAGCCCCCGTTGATCTGGATCAATCGCCTCGCCGGGACCGCCGTCGCCGCACCCGACCGCCCCGGGAGGTCTAGCACCTGGCGCCTATGCCGGTGCGGCTGGTGAAGTCACGCGACCGGCGCGCGATGCGCCGGGAGGGCATGCCTCGGCCAGGCACCCCTCCTAGAATCCGGCGCCCACCCGAGGAGCAGGCATGAGAACGATTGGAGGAGGCAGGTCGGCCGCTGGCCTGCTGGCGGCGCTGATGTGCGCACTGTGTGTGCCGCCGGCACGAGCAGCCGGCGAGACCGCCTTCGCCGGCCCCGCGCTCGGGCCGGTGCCGGTGGAGTTCATCCTCTTCGCCTGCGTGCTGGCCGGGGTGGCGCTGTTCCATCACTACACGCTGCGCATCGCGCTCGGCGGCGCCATCGTCATCGCGATCTACAAGATCGCGCTCTCGCCGTTCAAGACCGGCGCCGGCGTCGGCGGCTTCGTCGTGCACCTCGGGCACGAGTGGGTGATCCTGTCCAACCTGCTGCTGCTGCTGCTGGGCTTCGCGCTGCTGGCCGACCTGTTCGAGAAGAGCGAGGTGCCGGCCGTGCTGCCGCGCTTCCTGCCCGACGACTGGAAGGGCTGCTTCGTGCTGCTCGCGCTCGTCTTCGTGTTGTCGAGTTTTCTCGACAACATCGCCGCGGCCATGATCGGCGGCGCCATTGCGCACACGGTCTTCAAGGGCAAGGTGCACATCGGCTATCTGGCGGCGATCGTCGCTGCCTCCAACGGCGGCGGCGCCGGCAGCGTCGTCGGCGATACGACGACGACGATGATCTGGATCGCCGGCATCTCGCCGGTCGAGGTGCTGGAGGCCTTCATCGGCTCGGCCGTGGCGCTGGTGATCTTCGGCATCCCGGCGGCGATGAAGCAGCAGGCCTACAGCCCGATCCAGAGGGACGAAGACGCCGGCGCGCACATCGACTGGACGCGCGTGGGCATCGTCGCCTTCATCCTCGTGCTGGCCATCGCCATCAACGTGACGATCAATACGCGCTTTAACGCCGTCAGCGACAGCTTTCCGTTCCTCGGTGCGGCGGTGTGGGTGGCCATCGTGCTGACGATGACGCTGCGGCGGCCGAACTGGGCGCTGATGCCCGGCGCCTTCAAGGGCTCGATCTTCCTGCTCAGCCTCGTGCTGTGCGCCTCGATGATGCCGGTGGAGCGGCTGCCCGCCGCCTCGTGGCAGACGGCGCTCGGGCTCGGCTTCCTCTCCGCCGTCTTCGACAACATCCCGCTCACCGCGCTCGCCCTCAAGCAGGGCGGCTACGACTGGGGCTTCCTGGCCTACGCGGTGGGCTTCGGCGGCTCGATGATCTGGTTCGGCTCGTCGGCCGGCGTGGCGCTGTCGAACATGTACCCGCAGGCGCGTTCGGTCGGCCAGTGGCTGCGCCACGGCTGGTTCGTGGCCGTGGCCTACGTCGTGGGCTTCTTCGTGATGCTGGCGATGATCGGCTTCCACCCCGGCAGCCAGCCGCGCGGCGCGGCCGCTGCAACGCAGGCGCCTGCCGCGGCGCCGTCGAAGTGAGCTGGCCTGCCCGGAGGGACTCGAACCCCCGACCTGCGGCTTAGAAGGCCGCTGCTCTATCCAGTTGAGCTACGGGCAGCGTGGGGGGATTGTCGCGTGCCCGGGCGTGCGCCGGCGGGGGGAGCTTCCGGCCCCGGCCGGCGCGAGGCTCACCGGGCACAAGCGATCACAGCCCCGGGCTGCGCTTGCTGAGCTGCACTTCGTCGAAGTAGCCGCCGATGTAGCCGAAGGGGATCGGGTCGGGCGAGTCGATCTCGACACACGGCGCAGGCGCCGGGTCTCTGCAGATCTTGCGCGTGCCGGTCACCGGGTAGCTGGCGCGGATTCGCAACTCGCGCAGGTTGGCCAGCACGTACCTGATCTGCTCCTCGGAGGCCACGGCATCCTCCACCAGCCAGCAGCCGCGCCACTGCGTGCCCTGGCGCGCGCAGGTCGAGTTGCCCGACTTGTCGTCGTTGGTGAGGGCGATGGCGTGCCGCCGCCAATCCTTGCCGAGTTCCGTCTCCTTCGGGTTGTAGGTCAGCGTCAGCACCGCGACATCGGAGTCGGGGCTGCCGCCGCCGCGCAACACCACCTGGTCGAAGGTGGTGATCTGGTCGTAGGCGAGCACGTGATCGGTCTCCTGCAGCGGCTGCGTGTCGATCGGCAGCGGCAGCGTGACACATTGCTGGACGAACGGCCAGATCACCCAGAAGCAGTGCCTCGGGTTGGTGGCGGCGCGCTTCATGCGGACGCTTTCGTCGGGCTTGAACCAGAACGACAGCTCGCCCTTGTAGAAGTCCGTCTTTTCGCCCCGGAAGTGCTGCGGCGCGACGATGTAGCCGACGTCGTACTTGAACAGGTCGTTGAAGACTTCGTTCTCGTGCTTCGCATGCAGGTAGCCGTAGAAGATGCTCTGCGGCGTCGTGGCCTTGCCCCATTCCACCGTCACCGGCGAATCGGCGGTCTCGGTCCACTTCTTGCCGGCTTCGAAGTCCTTGAAGTCGGTCTCGAAGCTGTCGAGGACGAAGCCGCTGAAGGCGGCGTCCTGCAGCGTGCACTGCTTGATGTCGTAGTTCGTCGTCTCGCTGACCTTGGCGATCGAGCCGTCGCCGAGGTTGCGCAGCGTGTACGAGATCGGGTAGGCGCTGGTCAGCGGCGCGGCCACCGTACGGCCCTGCGCATCCACGGTCTGGAAGTACTTGCGCCAGTCGCCGGAGTTGATCATCTCTATCGTCGCCGCGGCGTCGCCGCCCAGCGACGTGATCGCCACCCGGCCCTCGCGCAGCACGCGCTCGTGCTCGGTGCTGAGGCTCGCGTTGAGCTTGAAGATGCCGGAGTACGCGGCGTTCAATGCCGCCTTGATCTCGCTGGTCGAGGCGCTGGAGGTGAAGGTGAATGCCATCACGCGGCCGTAGACGATGTTCGACACGTAGACCGGCGGGTTCTCCGGTCCGATGCGACCCATCGCGATCTGCTCGTCGAGTCTCTCGCGCGTGAACTCGGCCGAGAAGAACGCACCGGGGCTCTGCGGCGGCTCGACGACGACCTCGAACATCTTCTCGACGAAGTACACCATCACCGTGCGCTCGTTGGCGCCCGTGGACACCGAGGCCGAGGCACTGGCGCTGAAGCCGAGATAGCGCCCGGACAACCCGGCCTTCAGCGCGAACGACTCCTCGGAGCTGTAGTCGTGCATCGTGAACTGGATCGAGCTAGGCGTCGTCAGGTTGTCGCTGTCGGCGGAGAAGATCATCGAGCCGATCGCCTGGTTGACCTCGGCCTGGTCGGGCACGGTGACGAGGCGGAAGTTGTTGCTCGTGGCCAGCGAGGGGATCGACACCTTGATCGCCGTGCGCTCGCGGATCGTCAGCGGCAGCAATGCCCCCAGCCCGTCGCGGTGGCTGCGGCCCTGGATGAGCGCGCCCGGCCACAGCAACTCGCGGTCCGGGCTGAGCATGACGATCTTCTCCGGCGTGTCGGTCATGCGGAAGTGCGAGGTCTTGCACTCGTAGTTCTCGGAGCGGTAGCCGATCACGCGCGCGCTGCTGCCGCTGCCCACGATGACCGGCACGTTGTCGATCTGCTCGGTCGAGGGGTCGGTGTCGCCCACCTTCCTGTCAGCCCGGGCTTTCGCGGGGCTGTAGTCGGCCCACTTGGGCAGCTGGCGCAGATAGCTGCCCACGGGTAGGTTGGCCAGCGGGTCGTCGCCATGGGTGACGCCCGAGTCGCTGCTCAGCAGGCTGTCTGCCGGCGCGGTGGCGCTCGGGTCCTCCGGCTCGCCTCCACCTCCGCAGGAGGCGAGCAAGGCAGTGCAAACCGCTGCGGCCAGTGCAACACGCAGCAGTGACGACTTCGACATGGTGGTCCCTCCGGCACTCCCGTCCCCGCGGGACAGGTGAAGGACCAATCTAGCCAGCACCCCGCAAGAAGCGATGAGCCTGCTCAACGCGCACCGCTGCCGGCGCCCGACTGTGCTTCGGCGGCAACTGCGACGGTGGTCGTGACCGCGCCGGTGATCGTGACCGTGACCGCGGCGCCATGGGGCAGCCCGGGCCGGGTCGACCCCCAGGGCCCCGGCGTTCGTCAGCGCTGCTGGTACTGCGTGGCGCCGAAGAGCACCTCGCGCGCCTTGTCGTCGGTGATGGGCTTGCGCTTGTCGGCCAGCACCTGCACGCCGCGCTGCACGGCCGGGCGCGCGCCGATCTCGTCGAACCAGCCCTTCAGGTGCGGGTAGTCGTTCCAGTCGATACCCTGGTTCTTCCAGCTGCGCAGCCACGGGAAGATGGCGATGTCGGCGATGCTGTAGTCGAAGCCGGCGATGTACTTGCTCTTCGCGAGCTGCCGGTTCATCACGCCATAGAGGCGCTTGGCCTCGTTCGTGTAGCGGTCGATGGCGTAGGGGATCTTCTCGGGCGCATAGACGCGGAAGTGGTGTGTCTGGCCGAGCAGCGGGCCGACGCCGCCCATCTGGAACATCAGCCACTCGAGCACCGCGTAGCGGCCGCGGATGTCCTCGGGGATGAAGCGGCCGGTCTTCGCCGCCAGGTACAGCAGGATCGCGCCGGACTCGAACAGCGAGATCGGTTGCCCGTCGGGGCCGTCGTGGTCGACGATCGCGGGGATCTTGTTGTTCGGGCTGATGGCGAGGAACTCGGGCTTGAACTGGTCGCCCGCGCCGATATCCACCGCATGCACGTGGTAGGGCAGTCCGCACTCCTCGAGCATGATGTGCACCTTGTGGCCGTTGGGCGTGGCCCACGAATACACTTCGATCATCTGAGGTCCTTGCACGGGATCTGTCTCGGACTCTAAACCATGCTCGACGGCATCAAGCGCTGGCTCGGTGGCTCGAAGGCCGATGCGCCGCAATGGGAAGGCGTGGCGCCCTGGGCGGAGTCGCACCAGTACGGATTTCGCGCCGTGCCCGACGAAGGCTTCGTCGTCGACGGGCGGCTCGGCGCCACGGCGTGGCGGCTGGAGTGGGGCCCTTCGCAGCGGCCGTATATCGAGGGTCAGGAGCTGCGCCTGCGCAGCGAGCTCGGGCTTGGCTCCGACCTGCAGGTGCTGGTGATGAACCGCCGCCTCGCCGAACACATGGAGAAGACCGTCTTCGAGCAGTTCGTCGAAGGCGTGCAGACGCGCATCGACAACCAGACCCCGCCCGAGATGCGCTGGCTGGTGATGTTCTCCAAGCTGAGCGGCAGCGAGATGGGCCCGCTCAAGGAGCGCTGGGTGGCCCTGTCGAGCCAGAAGGGCTGGCTGCGCGAGTGGCTCGAAGGGCCGCTGGCTGCTGCGCTGGCGGCGCTGCGCTTCGACGAGGGCGTGCCGATGGTGCTGATGATCGGCCGCGGGCGGCTGATGCTGCGCACGGCGCTGGCCGAGCCCGATGTCGCGCCCTTGCAGGCCTGGCTGCGCTTCTTCGAGTGCGCGATGCGCGAGGCGCGCCGCGTCGCTGCGGACAACCCCGATTCGCTTTCGCCGAGTGCGGCGCCGAGCCTGTGGCAGCAAAGCGCGCTGCCCGGCAGCGAGCGCGACAAGTGAGCCGGGCGGCTCCTCTCCCCGGCGCGCGCGGGAGAGAGAGGCGGGACCAGGTCAGCTCAGTGGACCTTCGCCGGCGCCGGTGCGTGCTTGCCGAGCTCGAGTTTCGCGATGGCGTTGCGGTGCACCTCGTCGGGTCCGTCGGCGAAGCGCAGCGTGCGCACGTGCGCGTAGTGCGAGGCGAGCGGGAAGTCCTGGCTGACGCCGCCGCCGCCGTGCACCTGCATGGCCCAATCGAGCACCTGGCAGGCCATGTTGGGCGCCACGACCTTGATCATCGCGATCTCGCCCTTGGCGCTCTTGTTGCCGGCCACGTCCATCATCCAGGCCGCCTTCAGCGTCAGCAGGCGCGACTGCTCGATCATGCAGCGCGCCTCGGCGATGCGCTCCTGCGTCACCGTCTGCTGCGCGATCGTCTTGCCGAAGGCGACGCGGCTGGAGGCGCGCTCGCACATCAGCTTGAGCGCCCGTTCCGCCAGGCCGATGGTGCGCATGCAGTGGTGGATGCGGCCGGGGCCTAGCCGCCCCTGCGCGATCTCGAAGCCGCGCCCCTCGCCGAGCAGGATGTTGCTCGCCGGCACGCGCACGTCCTTGAAGTCGACCTCCATGTGGCCGTGCGGCGCGTCGTCGTAGCCGAACACCGACAGCGAACGCAGCACCTTGACGCCGGGTGCGTCCATCGGCACCAGGATCATCGACTGCTGCGAATGCCGCGGCGCTGCGGGGTCGGTCTTGCCCATGAAGATCATGATCTTGCAGCGCGGGTCGCCGGCGCCGCTGGTCCACCACTTGCGGCCGTTGATGACGTACTCGTCGCCCCGGCGCTCGATGCGCGCCTCGATGTTGGTGGCGTCCGAGCTGGCCACCGCCGGCTCGGTCATCGCGAAGGCGCTGCGGATCTCGCCGGCGAGCAGCGGCTTCAGCCAGCGCTCCTTGTGCTCGGCGCTGCCGTAGCGCACGATGGTCTCCATGTTGCCGGTGTCGGGCGCCGAGCAGTTGAAGACCTCGCTCGCCCACGGCACGGCGCCCATGATCTCGGCCAGCGGCGCGTATTCCTGGTTGGTGAGGCCCGCACCGAGCTCGCTCTCGGGCAGGAAGAGGTTCCACAGGCCGGCGGCACGCGCCTTCGGCTTGAGCTTCTCGATCGTCGAAAGCGGCGTCCAGCGCTTGCCGGCTTTCGTGTTCGCCTCGAGCTCGGCCTCGTAGGCGGCTTCGGCCGGGTAGACATGCTCGGCCATGAAGGCGCTGACGCGGGCCTGCAGGTCCTGGGTGCGTGCGGAGTAGCTGAAATCCATGACGGGCTCCCGGCGTTGATTGAATTGGAGTGTCGCGCGCCGCGCCCTGGGCGGCAGTCGCCTGGGTGTCACAGGCTCTTAGCCGTCGAAGCGCTGCGCGAAGGCCCACGCCATCTCGGCCAGCGGCCGGGTCGAGGCGCCCGTGGCGCGCGCCTGCGCGCTCGAGGCGATGCCGTCGACCACCCGCTTGGCGATGCCCTGCGTGATGGAGGCGAGGCGGAAGAGGTTGTAGGCGAGGTAGAAGTTCCACTCGCCCATGAGCGTGTCGACGTCGCGGCGCTGCCCGGTGTGCTCGGCGACGCGCTCGCAGTAGCGGCGCACGTATTCACGTTCGTCGGGGATGCCGAGCGCCGCGTGGTCGAGGCCGCCGATGCCGCGGAAGGTGCCTGGCGGGATGTGCCAGCTCATGCAGTGGTAGCTGAAGTCGGCGAGCGGGTGGCCGAGCGTCGACAGCTCCCAGTCGAGCACGGCGGCGATGCGCGGCTCGCCGGCGTGGAAGATGAGATTGTCGAGCCGGTAGTCGCCATGCACCACCGAGACGCGGCTCGCGTCGCGCGCGCCGGCCGGCATGTGCGCCGGCAGCCAATCGATCAGCCGGTCCATCTCGGCGATCGGCTCGGTGGCCGAGGCGAGGTACTGCTTGCTCCAGCGGCCGATCTGGCGCTCGAAGTAGTTGCCGGGCCGGCCGTAGTCGGCGAGCCCCACCGCGGCGACGTCGACGCCGTGCAGGCGCGCGATGACGCGGTTCATCTCGTCGTAGACGGCGCCGCGCTCGCCGGGGGTCATGCCGGGTAGCGACTGGTCCCACATGACGCGTCCGTCGACGCACTCCATGACGAAGAAGGCGCGGCCGATGACCGACTCGTCCTCGCACAGCACGTCCATGCGCGCCACCGGCACGCCGGTGCCGGCAAGCGCCTTCATGACGCGGAACTCGCGCTCGATGGCGTGCGCCGAGGGCAGCAGCCTGGCCACCGGCCCCGGCTTGCTGCGCATGACGTAGTGGCGCGCGGGCGTGATCAGCTTGTAGGTGGGATTGCTCTGGCCGCCCTTGAACTGCTGCACCGTGAGCGGGCCGGCGAAGCCCGCGAGGTGCCGGGCCAGCCAGGCCTCGAGCGCGGCGAGGTCGAAGGCGTGGCTGGCGGCCATCTCGCGCGTGCCGGTGAACTGTTCCATCGCCGTCCTGTCCGTGTGCAGAAGCGCGCAGCTTAGCCGCACGGCGCGAGGCGGCGCTTCGGAATCAACGAGCGGGGCGGGCCAGGCGCCGGCCTCAGCCGCGCGCCGCGGCGAGCAGCTGGTCGCGCGAGACGATCACCAGGCGCGTGGGCTCCACGCGCAGCGCGCCGTCGCGCTCGAAGCCCTTCAGCTCCTGGTTGACGCGCTGGCGCGAGGCGCCGAGCAACTGTGCCAGGTCTTCCTGCGCCAGCGCGAGGCCGATGCGCACCTGCTCGCCCTCGGCCACGCCGTAGCTCTTGGCGAGCAGCAGCAGCTGGCGCGCCAGGCGCGAGCGCAGCGGGCGCGTGTTGAGGTCCTCGAACTGGTCGAACATGAGGCGCAGGCGCCGGCAGTTGAGCCGCAGCAGCGCGTCGTAGAGCTCGACATGCTGCGCCAGCAGTTCCTTGAAGTCGGCCTTGCGCACCGTGAGCAGCGTCGTGGCGCCGTGCGCGTCGGCATCGTGCGTGCGCGGCAGGCCGTCGAAGAGGGCGATGTCGCCGAACCAGGTGCCGGGCTCGACATAGGTCAGCGTGACCTGCTTGCCCGACAGTGACACCGAACTCACGCGCACCGCGCCGAGGGCGACGCCGCACCACTCCTCGGCCGGCATGCCCCGGGAGGCGAGCGGCGCGCCGTCGGCCAGGCGCCGCACGCCGCTGCGGGCGAGGATGGCCTGGCGCAGCGGCAGCGAGAGCTTGCTGAACCAGGAGCCCGTCTCGATGTTTTGACGCTCTTCGACTGTAAGAACCGGGGTATGCATGCTTCGTCCCTGCGGCGACAGGCGCACCGAGCGCTCATTGTCGGCGCTGCACGCGCGCAGGCGCGGCGGCCCGAAGCACTGCGACCCGGCCTCGGTATCGTCGATGGGGCCGCCGCGCGCCTTCGCGCACGGTACGGTCCGGCGGTGGCAGCCGCGCCACAACCCGGCCGCCGGCGACGTGACCCGCGCCACGAACGCGTCCCCGGGATGGGGGGTGGCCCGGGGCTTCATGCTAGAGTCCTCGGCGATTTTCCCTGCCGCCGCCCTCCGTACCGATGCTCCCACTGACGCGCCCGCTGTCGCCCTGGTTCGTGGCGGCATTGACCGTCGTTTCGGTCGAGGTTTCCGCGGCGGGCTTCGGGTCGGGGTCGAGCAGCACGCAACTCGGGCAGAACCTCGATTTCGCCGTGCAGGTGCGCACCGAACCCGGCGAAACCATCACTGCCGAATGCGTGTCGGCCGAGGTCACGGTGGGCGAAAGGCGGCTGCCTTCGGCGCTCGTGCGCACCACCGTCGAGACCGTCAGCGGCGAGCAGTTGCGCCTGCGCGTGCTGACCTCGCAGGCGGTGGACGAGCCGGTGGTCAACGTGGCCGTGACGCTGGGATGCCCGCCGAGCTTGTCGCGTCGCTTCGTCGTCTTCGCCGAACCGCCGATGACGGCGGCGCCGCCGGCCGTGGCGCCGGTGATGCCGACGCCCATCACACCGGGCGGCGAGCCGGCCGGGGCCGCCGCCGCCCCTGGCGGCGTGCCGGCGGCACCGCCTGCACCGCCGGCTTCGGGCGTCGAAGGTTCGACGGCCCCCTCGTCAGCGCCGGCACCCTCGGCGGCGGCTTCGCGCCCGGGCAGCGGCGATCGTGTCGTGCTGCGTGCGCGCCCGCCGGGCAGCGTGGCGGCGACGCGGCCCGTGCGCACGCGGCCCAGGCCAGCCGGCGAGGCGCGGCGCACCGCGACGGCCCCGGCGCGGCCCCGCCTGCAACTGGAAGCCGCCGAACCGCCCAAGCCGCCGCAGGCCGAGGTCATCGCGCAGGCGATGGAAGCCGTCGCCCAGGCGGCAAGCGCCGCCCGCGCCGCCGAAGCAGCGGCGTCGTCGGCGGCAGCCCGCATTTCGGCGCTCGAGCGCACCGTTGAACAGCTGCGCAGCGAGTCCCGCACGGCGCAGGAGCAGTCGGCGCAGTTGCGCCAGCGCCTCGCCGCGAGCGAGGAGACCAGCCGCTGGATGCTGCCGCTGGCCGCGGCGGTGTTGGTGCTGGGCGCGCTCGCCGGCTGGCTGGGCTGGCGCCTGACGGCGCTGCAACGCGAACGCCGCGTCGATTGGCGCGCCTCGGCGGCCACGTCGTCCAGCGCCGCCGCCTCCAACGCCGGCGCCGAGTCGACGAACCTGTCGTCTCCGACGACCTCGTTCGTGACCGTGCCCGCCGTCGGCACCGCACCTGCCGGCGCGCGCTGGCACCGCGGCACGCCGGCCTGGCCGCCGCCGGCCGTGACGCCGGTGGACCCCTGGGTCTCGTCGGACCTCGCGCAGACCGAGGCGTCGCCCATCCCCGAGAACCGCTCGGAGGTGACGAAGACGCAGCCGCTGCCGCCGATGTCGTCGCCCGACGAAGGCGCGCCGCGCGACGTGACGATCGAAGAGCTGATCGACCTGGAGCAGCAGGCCGAGTTCTTCGTCGTGCTCGGCCAGGACGAGGCCGCCATCGACCTGCTGATGGAGCACCTGCGCAGCACCGGTGGCGGCAGCCCGCTGCCGTACCTGAAGCTGCTCGAGATCTACCGCCGGCGCGGCGACCGCGAGGCCTACGAACGCACGCGCACGCGCTTCAACCATCGATTCAATGCCTACGCGCCCGAGTGGGGTGCCGATCTCGCCGCGGGCCGGTCGCTCGACGACTACCCCGGCGTCGTTCCGCGCCTGCAGCAGGTGTGGCCGCGGCCGCTGGACGCGATGGCCGAACTCGAGGCATTGCTCTTCCGCAAGTCGCGCGGCGAACTGTTCGACCTGCCGGCCTACCGCGAGGTGCTGCTGCTCTACTCGCTGGCGCGCGACCTGCTGGACCGCAAGAGCGCCGAGGCGGGCAATGTCGACTTCCTGCTGCCGATGAGCGAGGCGGCCACCGAGTTCGGCGCCACCGCCCCGGTGCCCTACCTGGGTCTCGAGAGCGACAACGCCGCGCCGCGTGGCGACGATGCCGAGAAGCCGACGAAGCCGTTGGACTTCGACATCACGCGCAGCCCGGCCGGGCGGCCGAGCCTCTTCGGCGACCTGGACCCGCCGACAAGCCCGGGGCAGCGGCGCCCCTAGCTCGCCCCTAGCTCGCGGCGGCAGCGCCGCCGCCTTGCCGCACGCGGCGCTAAAGCTTGTCCAGCCTGACCAGCGCTTCGCGCAGCGTCTCGTCGCGCTTGGCAAAGCACAGCCGCGCCAGCCGCTGCTCGAAGCCGCCTTCGTAGAAGGCCGAAAGCGGGATCGCGGCGACGCCGATCTCGCGCGTGAGCCACTGGCAGAACTCGGCCTCAGGCAAGTCGCTCACGCCGGCGTAGTCGACGACCTGGAAATAGCTGCCCTGGCTGGGCAACGGCACGAGCCGGGTCGCCTCGAGACCGGTGCGGAACAGGTCGCGCTTGCGCTGGTAGAAGGCAGGCAGGTCGAGATGCGGTCGCGGGTCGGCCATGTAGCGCGCAAGCCCGTGCTGCACCGGCGTGTTGACCGTGAAGACGTTGAACTGGTGCACCTTGCGGAACTCGGTGGTCAATGCCGCCGGCGCCGCGACGTAGCCGACCTTCCAGCCCGTCACGTGATAGGTCTTGCCGAAGCTGGAGACGACGAAGGCGCGTTCCGCCAGCCCCGGCACCGACGCGGCGCTGACATGCGACGCGCCGTCGTAGACCATGTGCTCGTAGACCTCGTCGGAGACGAGCAGCACGTCGGTCGGCGCGAGCAAGGCGGAGAGCTGTTCCATCTCGGCACGCGTCCACACCGTGGCGCTGGGGTTGTGCGGCGAGTTGACGATGAGCATGCGCGTGCGCGGCGACATCGCCGCGGCGATGCGCGCGAAGTCGGGGCGGAAGGTGCGCGGCGTGAGCGGCACGCGCACGACGCGCCCGCCGGCCAGCTCGATGTTGGGCGCGTAGCTGTCGTAGCAGGGCTCGAGCACGATGACCTCGTCGCCCGGGTGCACGGCGGCTAGCACGGCGGTGATGATGGCCTGCGTGGCACCCGCGGTGACCGTGATCTCGCTGCCGGGGTCGTAGCGGCGCCCGTACAGCGCCTCGATCTTCTCGGCGATGCGTTCGCGCAGGCCCGGCACGCCGGCCATCGGCGGGTACTGGTTGAGGCCCTCGCGCATGGCGCGCGCCACATGGTCGACGAGGGCGGGGTCGCCTTCGAAATCGGGGAAGCCCTGGCCGAGATTGATGGCGCCCGTCTCCTGCGCCAGCGCGGACATGACGGTGAAGATGGTGGTGCCGACCGTGGGCAGGCGGGAGGCGATGACGGGCGTGCTCATGACAGCGTGGGCTTTCGGGAATCGTCAGAGTTGGTAGTCGTTGTCGGCGCGGGCGCCACCCGCGCCATCCACGCCGGCGGCGCGGACCGCGCTCGCGGCGTCGCTCCTGAGCGCGCGTGCCAGCAGCGTGGCGTTCAGGCGCGGCGCCAGCAGCTCGGCGAAGGCGAGCACGAAGTGCCGCAGGTAGACGCCGCGCTTGAACGCGACGCGCGTCACGTTGCTGCCGAACAGGTGGCCGAGCGGCACCGAGGCGAGGTCGCTGCCGCCGGCCGCCTCGGCCTCTTCGCGCATCGCCTGTTCGGCGACGATGCCCACGCCGAGGCCCAGGCGCACGTAGGTCTTGATGACGTCGGAGTCGATGGCCTCCAGCGCCACGCGCGGCGCGAGCCGCGCGCGTGCGAAGGCCTGGTCGATGCGCGTGCGCCCGGTCACCGTCGGGTGGTAGAGCACGAGCGTCTCGGCGGCGAGCTGCTCCAGCGTCGGCCGGTTCTCGCGTGCGAGCGTGTGCGTGCGCGGCACCACCAGCACGTGCTGCCACTCGTAGCAGGGCAGCGTGACGAGGTCCTCGTGCGCGGCCAGCGCCTCGGTGGCCAGGCCGATGTCGGCCACCTCGCTCTTGAGCATGCTCGCTACCTGCTCGGGCACGCCCTGGTGCAGCACGACCTGCACCTGCGGATAACGCCGGCGCAGCTCGGCCACCGGCCCGGGCAGGAAGTAGCGCGCCTGCGTGTGCGTGGTGGCGATGGACAGCGTGCCGGTGTCGCGGCCGGCGTACTCGTCGCCGATGCGCTGCAGGTTGGCCACCTCGCGCAGGATGGTCTCCACGGAAGCCAGCATCTGCCGCCCGGGCTCGGTGATGCGCGTCAGCCGCTTGCCGTGGCGCACGAAGAGGTCGACGCCGAGCTCCTGCTCGAGCTCGCGGATGGCCTTGCTGACGCCCGGTTGCGAGGTGTGCAGGGCGCGCGCCGTCTCGGTGAGGTTCAGGTTGCGGCGCGCCGCCTCCTGCACGAAGCGCAGCTGGTGCAAGTTCAAGGCGTACCCCGCGAGCCGCAGGCCGGTTGCCGCCCGGCGCTGCATTCGGCGATCACCTCGGCCATGGCGGCGTGCACCGTTGCGTTCTCGCCGATGGGCTCGTGCAACGTGAACTCGACGCCGGCATGGGTGCGCCGCAACTCGTCGAGCAGCAGCGGCAGGTCCTTGCGCACGTGGCCGCCCGTGCCGAGGAACATGGGCCGCACCGTGACACGGCGGCAGCCCGCCTCGACCAGCGCCGCTGCCGCTTCAGCGAGCGGCGGGCTCATGAGCTCGAGATAGGCCAGCCGCACCTGCCACGAGGGCTGGCGCGCGCGCACGAGCGCGGCGACGGCCTCGAAGGGGGCCGCCCAGGCGGGATCGCGCGCCCCGTGAGCGAACAGGATGAGGCCCTGGGTCATGCTTCGATCGTGCGGCGGGTCATCGGGTCTCAGCGGTAGCGCACCAACCAGGCGAAGGCCGCCATCGAGAGTGCCAGGAAGAGCAGGCTCGGCGAGGCCGCCGCCGCCCAGGGCACCCAGCCGTTGAGCAGGCCGATGTGGCCGGCCAGGTTGTTGAGCAGCACGAAACCGATGCCGAGCATGATGCCGCCGAAGACCTTCAGGCTGACGCTGCCGGCGCGCGCATGCATGTAGGCGAACGGCAGTGCCAGCGCCACCATCACGAGGCAGGCCATCGGGTACAGGGCCTTCTTCCAGAACTGGATCTGGTGCCGCTGCGCCGATTGTTCCTGGTCGGACAGGTGGGTGCTGTAGCGCCAGAGGTCGAGCGTGGTCATCGTGCGCAGCGGCAAGACGGCGGCCGCCACCACCTCCGGCGTGAGCGTGCTCCGCCACTGCAGTTGGGCGAGCCTGCGCACCACCACCGGCGGCTGGCCGGCGGCGCGGGCGCGAGGCCAGTGCGTCTCTTCGGCATCGATGAGGGTCCAGGTGCCGTCGTCGGCGACCCGGCCCTCGCGCGCGGCGATGCGCTGGACGAGCCGGCCGTCGTCGTCGAACTCGAAGATACGCACTTCGGCCAAGCCGCCGCCGCCGCTGGTGCCGGCGATGTTGATGGAGAAGCTGCGTTCGCCTTCGGGCGTATGCCGCCGTTCCTTGAGCCAGGCGCCGGCGGTGCCTACGCGCGTGCCGCCACTCGTGCGCGCCTTGAACAGCGCCGCCTCGCGCTCGGCGCGCGGTGCGACGTAGTCGCCGACGAAGAAGGTGAGCGCACTGAAGGCCACGCCCAGCCCGGCCAGCAGCCCGAGTGCGCGGCCCGGGCCGAGGCCACCGGTGCGCAGGATGGTGAACTCCGAAGACTGGGCCAGCCGTGCCAGCGAGTAGATGGTGCCGATGAGCACCGCGATCGGCAGCAGTTCGTAGAAGTGGCTCGGGATCTCGAGTGCCGCCGACCACGCGGCTTCCAGGGCCGCGAACCCCTTGGCACCGGCGTCGCCCAAGGTCTCGACGAAATCGATGAAGTAGAAGAGGGCGAGGAAGGCGAGCGCGACGAAGCCCACCGAGGCGACGATGTCGCGGTAGAGCAGGCGGCGGACGGTCTTCATGCGCGGTCTGTTCGGGCCGGCCGGATCAGGCAGCGCGCAGCCGGCGACCGGGCCACTGCGCGACAGCGGCGTGGTCGCGCCACCACAGCAGCGCGAGCGCCAGCCCGAAGGTGCCGCCGTGGATGGCCAGCAGCGCGACTCCCATCGAGAGCTTGCCCGTCGACACCCAGGCCTGCGAGAGGTTGACGACGTTGTAATAGATCGCGAAGGCGAGCAGCGCAAACAACAGGTTCCAGTTGCTGGCGCGGCGCGGATGCGTGGCCGCCAGGCCGATGCCGAGCAGCACGAGGTTGGTCGCGCCCAGCAGCATGCCGGCGCGCCACGCGAGCTCGCCCTGGTGCCTGGGCGACGGGCTGCGGATCAGGTCCACCGTCGCCACCGCCTTGGGCGGGCGCACCTCCGCCTCGCGCACCGCACGCTCGCTGGCCAGGACGCGGTAGTTGTCGAAGCTCGATAGCGTTCGTTCGCCGCTCTTCAGGTTCACCTCGTTGCGCTGGCCGCGCTCGAGCACGAGGTAGTGATCGGCGCCTTCGGGCTCGAGGCGGCCGCTGCGCGCCGAGGTCACCGCCTCCGAGTTGTCTTGCCGGTTGAGGATGAACACGTTGCGCGCCGTGCTGCCGTCGCCGCTGTCGCGCTCGACGAAGAAGACGCGGCGCCCGTCGCTGGAGGTCTGGAAGACGCCGGGCGCGACGCGCGAGAGGTCAGAGCGCTGCTGATAGCGCTCGCGCAGTTCGATCCCGTTGCGATTGCCCCAGGGCCAGGCGAAGAGCAGCAGCAGCGCCACCACCAGCAGCACCGGCCACACCGTGCGCAGCACCGGCTTGACGAAGCGGGCCAGGCCCACGCCGCTGGCGAACCAGATGCTCATCTCGCTGTCGCGGTACATGCGCCCGAGCGAGAGCACGACGGCCACGAAGAGCGACAGCGCCAGCATCGTCGGCAGGTGGCCGAGCGCGATGTAGCCGAGCAGGAGCACGACGTCGCGCGGCGCCACGGCTCCACTGGCGGCCTGGCCGATCGTGCGGATGAGGAACATCGTCAGCACGATGGTGAGGATGACCACCAGCGTGGCTCCGAACGTGCGTGCCAGCTCCTTGCGAACAGATGAATCGAATAACATCCCGCGCTTCGTTCCAACCCGACGGAATTATGGACTTCAACACCCTCGTGCCCGCCAAGACCGGGCTGGCCGGCATCGACGCCGACGCGTTGCTGGTCGTGGTGGTGGGCAGCAAGATGCCTGCTGCGCTGGAGGGACCTCTCGGCATGGCGCTTTCGGAAGCCGTGAGCGCCGGTGACTTTGCATTGAAGGCCGGGCAGTTGCTCTATGCCCACCGCGTGGCCGGGGTGAAGGCGCGGCGCGTGGCGTTCGTGTGGGCCGCCGACGCCGGCGCCAAGGCCTTGCGCCGCGCGGTGGCGGCCGGGGTGGCGCTGGTCAAGAGCGGCGGCGCCGGACACATGGCCGTGGCCGTCGCCGGCGCGGATGCGGCGCTGGCCGATGCCGCGGCCGAGGCGCTCGTGCTGGCCGTGCACGAGGCCACCTATGTCTATCGGGCGACCAAGCCGAGTGCGCAGCAGCCGGCCCGGCTCGAACGCGTCTCGCTCGTCTGTTCCGTCCCGGAGGCGGCAACGCTCGGCGCCGGGTTGGCGCGTGGCGAGGCCGTCGCCGCCGGCGTGGCGCTGGCGCGCGAATGCGCCAATCGTCCGGCCAACCACTGCACGCCCAGCTACCTGGCCGAGCAGGCCGAGAAGCTGGGCAAGAGCCATGGCCTGAAGGTCGAGGTGCTCGACCGCAAGGACTGCGAGCGGCTCGGCATGGGCTCGTTCCTCGCGGTCGCGCAGGGCTCGGAGCAGCCGCCGAAGTTCATCGTCATGCGCTGGATGGGCGCCGGCAAGGACGTGGCGCCGCTCGTCCTCGTCGGCAAGGGCATCACGTTCGACACCGGCGGCATCTCGATCAAGCCGGCGGCCGAGATGGACGAGATGAAGTTCGACATGGGCGGCGCCGCCAGCGTGCTCGGCACGATGCGCGCCGTGGCCGGCGCGAAGGCGCAGGTCAACCTGGTCGGCATCATCCCCGCCTGCGAGAACATGCCGAGCGGGCGCGCCATCAAGCCCGGCGACGTGGTGAAGAGCCTTTCGGGCCAGACGATCGAGATCCTGAACACCGACGCCGAGGGCCGCCTGATCCTGTGCGATGCGCTGACCTACGCCGAGCGCTTCAAGCCCGCGGCCGTGGTCGACATCGCCACGCTGACCGGTGCCTGCGTGATCGCGCTCGGCCACCACCGCAGCGGCCTGTTCAGCATGGATGAAGAGCTGGCCGGCGAGTTGCTGGCCGCTGGCGACGCGGCGCTCGACCCGGCATGGCGCATGCCGCTGGACGACGAATACGACGAGGCCTTGAAGAGCAACTTCGCCGACATGGCGAACGTCGGTCCGCGCGCCGGCGGGGCCATCACGGCGGCGATGTTCCTGAAGCGCTTCACGGCCAAGCTGCGCTGGGCGCATCTCGACGTGGCCGGCACGGCCTGGCGCTCCGGCCCGCACAAGGGCGCCACCGGGCGCCCGGTGGCGCTGCTGTCGCGCTGGGTGCTGTCGAAGGCGGCCGGGCCTGCGCGGGCCGTGAAGAGCGGCATGAGCGGCAAGAGCGGCGGCGCGCGGCGGGCGAAGAAGGCCTGAAGCGGCCGGCGGTCCCAAGGCGGACATCTTCGACGAGACGCGAAGCCGCCAGCATGGCCCAGGCCGTGGAGTTCCACACCGGCGTGGCCGACACGCTGGCCTTTGCCTGCCGCCTGCTGCGCAAGGCCTACCGGCATGGGGCCACCGTGCTCTGCCTCGCGCCGCCGGCGCGGCTCGACGCGCTCGATCGCGCCTTGTGGACCTTCGTCGAGCGCGAGTTCGTTCCGCACGTGCGGTTGGCCGGCACGGTTGAGAACATGCTGCGCCGCACGCCGATCTGGCTGGCCTCGGCCCTGCCGGCCGCGGGCGCAGCGCGCGAAGTGGTGCTCAATCTCGGCGGCGATCTGCCGGTGGCCGCCGCCGAGGCGGAGGGCGCAGAGGGGCGCGCTCGTGAGGCGAGCCGGGCCCGTGTCATCGAAGTGATCGGCGCCGACGCGGACGAAGTCGAGCGCGGGCGGGCGTTGTGGCGCCAGTACAAGGCCGCCGGATTCGAGGTGGTGCACCATCCGTTCAAGGCGGCGCGCGAAGACTGAGGGCGTGCGCGAAGAGTGTGCGGCCGCGGCTGCCGGCGGCATGCCGAGGGATGCCAGCGGTGGCGCCGGCGGGTCGGCCTGCGGCTGGCGATGCGCGCACCATCGGGCGCGACCCTGTCCACCGTCGGCGGGTGCGCCGCGTTGCCGCGACACGGTGTCGGCACCAGGCGTGCCCGGAGTTACCCCGCTTGGGCGGGGGGTGCATTTCGGGTATCGTCGCCGCCTTTCGTCAATCCCCCCGTTTGTCCTGAGAGACAACACCTTTCCCCTGGAGGATCTTGCATGCAAGTCAAGTTGAACCTGATCGTCGGCGCCGCCGCCATCGTGCTGGGCGGAGCCGCCTACGCGCAAGACATGGTGGTCAAGATCGGCCACGTCGGCCCCACCAGCGGAGCCATCGCGCACCTGGGCAAAGACAACGAGAACGGCGCTCGTCTCGCCATCGAGGAACTGAACGCCAAGGGCGTAATGATCGGCGGCAAGAAGGTCAAGTTCGAGTTGCTCGCCGAAGACGATGCCGCCGATCCGAAGCAGGGCACCGCCGCCGCGCAGAAGCTGGTGGACAGCAAGGTGCAAGGCGTGGTCGGGCACCTGAACAGCGGCACGTCGATCCCGGCCTCGAAGATCTACAGCGATGCCGGCATCCCGCAGATCAGCCCTTCGGCGACGAACCCGAAGTTCACGCGCCAGGGCTACAAGACCACGTTCCGCGTCGTCGCCGACGACGTGCACCTGGGTGGCACGCTGGGCCGCTACGCCGTCAAGGAACTGAAAGGCAAGACCATCGCCGTCATCGACGACCGCACCGCCTACGGCATGGGTGTGGCCGAGGAGTTCGAGAAGGGCGTGAAGGGTGCGGGCGGCAAGACCATCCCGCGCGTGTTCACCACCGACAAGGCGACCGACTTCACCGCCATCCTGACCAGCCTGAAGGGCAAGAAGCCCGACATCGTCTTCTTCGGCGGCATGGACGCCGTGGCCGGCCCGATGCTGCGCCAGATGAAGCAGCTCGGCATCCAGGCCAAGTTCGTCGGTGGCGACGGCATCTGCTCGAGCGAACTGCCCAAGCTGGCGCAGGACGGCATGGCCGACGGCCAGGTCGTGTGCGCCGAGGCCGGTGGCGTCGAGGGCGAGGCCAAGAAGTCGATGGACGACTTCCGCGCCAAGTTCAAGGCCAAGTTCAACGCCGACGTCCAGGTGTACGCGCCCTACGTCTACGACTCCGTGATGGTCATGGCCGACGCCATGGTCAAGGCGAAGTCGTCCGATCCGAAGGTCTATCTGCCCGTGCTCGCCAAGACTTCCGGCTACAAGGGCGTGACCGGCACGATCGGCTTCGACAACAAGGGCGACATCAAGAACGGTGCGCTGACGCTCTTCACCTACAAGGGCGGCAAGCGCGACCAGATCGCCGTGGTGCGCTGAGCATCACCGGGGCCGCTTCGTGCGGCCATGAAGGAGGGGCCCCTCGGGGCCCCTTTGCGTTGTCTGCCCGGCTCGACCTTCGACGAGCCGGGCGCTCCTGGCGCAGCTACTTGAGCTTCACTTCCTTGTACAGAACGTGCTTGCGCGCCTTCGGGTCGAACTTCAGGAATTCGAGCTTCTCCGGCGTGGTCTTCTTGTTCTTGTTCGTGGTGTAGAAGTGGCCGGTGCCCGCCGAGGACTCCAGCTTGATCTTCTCGCGTCCGCCTTTGCTGGCCATGGTGCGTATCTCCTAGGGGTTGGGCGACGTGCCGGTCAGAGCTCGCCGCGCTGGCGCAGGTCGGCGACGACCTGCTCGATGCCCACCTTGTCGATGAGGCGCAGTGCCGCGTTGCTCACGCGCAGGCGCACCCAGCGGTTCTCGGTCTCGAGCCAGAAGCGGCGGTACTGCAGGTTGGGCAGGAAGCGGCGCTTCGTTCGATTGTTGGCGTGGGAAACACTGTTCCCGACCATCGGGCGCTTGCCCGTGACTTGACAGACGCGTGCCATCTTGTGCTCTCCCTCCTGTGGCGAGGGCTCTCGGTTGTGAGGTGCGGTTGCGAGGTGCCGGTGTCGGCAAAGCTGCGGATTATAGGCACAAGGCGCCACCGGGCCGGGGTCGCCTGCGGTGGCCCGAGGAAGCTCAGGCGCCCTGCTCAAGGAAGCGCTGGGCATCGAGCGCTGCCATGCAGCCGGTACCGGCGCTGGTGATGGCCTGGCGGTAGACGTGATCCTGCACATCGCCGGCGGCGAAGACCCCCGCGACACTCGTCATCGTGGCCATGCCCGAGAGGCCGGCGCGGGTGATGATGTAGCCGTCCTTCATCTCGAGCTGCCCCTTGAAGATGTCGGTGTTGGGCTGGTGGCCGATGGCGATGAAGCAGCCCTTCAGCGCGAGCTCGGTGGTCGCCGGGGCCTGCGCAGGCGCGGTGGACTTCAGGCGCGCGCCGGTCACGCCCGAAGCGTCGCCGAGCACCTCGTCCAGCGCGTGCCACAGGTGCAGCTCGATGCGGCCGGCGGCGACGCGTTCCATCAGCTTGTCGACCATGATCGGCTCGGCGCGGAACTTGTCGCGCCGGTGCACCAGGTGCACCTTGGTCGCGATGTTGGCCAGGTACAGCGCTTCCTCGACGGCGGTGTTGCCGCCGCCGACGACGCAGACCTCCTCGCCGCGATAGAAGAAGCCGTCGCAGGTGGCACAACCGCTCACGCCCTTGCCCATGAACGCCTGCTCGCTTGGCAGGCCCAGGTACTTGGCGCTCGCGCCGGTGGCCACGACGAGGGCGTCGCAGGTGTAGCTGCCCGAGTCGCCGTGCAGCGTGAACGGTCGCTGGCCGAGTTCGACGCGGTTGATGTGGTCGAACACGACCTGCGTGTCGAACCGCTCGGCGTGCTGCAGGAAACGCTGCATCAGCTCGGGCCCCTGCACGCCGGCCACGTCGGCGGGCCAGTTGTCGACGTCGGTGGTGGTCATGAGCTGGCCGCCTTGCGCGATGCCGGTCACCAGCACGGGCTTCAGGTTGGCGCGCGCCGCGTAGATGGCGGCCGTGTAGCCGGCCGGGCCGGAGCCGAGGATGAGCACGCGTGCGTGCTTGGGTGCGGTGTTGGCGGTCATGGCGAGATGAGTGAAGACAGGGTGGTCGTGGTCGGCGCGGCGTCGCGCCGAATCCACGCACGAAGGGAAGTAGGGGGGCCTGCGGGCGGCTTCAACCCCGCCCATGGGCACAATAGGCAGATTCTTGCAGAACGTGCCCGGGGGCGAAGCCGCACTGGTCTTGCTTCACCGGGCCACAACGAAAGAGGAGTGAGCCGATGTCGATGTTGTCGAACCTGGACCTGATCCGGCGTGTGCCGCTGTTCTCAATGCTCACGGCAGACCAGGCGCAGGCCATCGCCGACAGCGTGGTGAAGCGGCGCTTCCGGCGCGGCGAGATCGTCGTCGAGCAAGGTCGCAAGAGCAATGCCCTGTTCATCCTGCTCAACGGTCGTGCCCGCGTGCTCACCTCCGACACGCGCGGCCGCGAGGTCATCCTCGCCGTGCTCGAGTCGGGCGACTACGTCGGCGAGATGAGCCTGATCGACAACGAGCCGCACTCGGCAACCGTGCGCGCCGAGGTGCAGACCGACATGCTGGTGCTGGCGCGCGCGGACTTCGGCCGCTGCCTGCCCGAAGCCAGCACGCTCAGCTACGGCATCCTGCGCGGCCTCGTCAAGCGCCTGCGCAACGCCGACCGCCAGATCGAGTCGCTGGCGCTGCTCGATGTCTACGGCCGCGTCGCGCGCACGCTGCTCGACATGGCCGAGGAGACGCCGGAGGGCATCAAGATCATCCGCCACAAGGTCAGCCGCCAGGACATGGCCAAGGTCGTCGGCGCGTCGCGCGAGATGGTCAGCCGCGTCATGAAGGACCTCGAGGAGCGCGGTGTCATCGAGACGCAGGAAAACGGCTCCGTGGTCATCAAGGAACGGCTCGGCAACGACTGAGCCGGCCGGCCGCCGCCCCGGGGCGGCGGCGCCCCTGAGCGCAAAATGACGACATGAGTTTTCCGCTCGGATCCTTGCGCGGTGACGGCGCCGCGGCGGCGCAGGCGGGCGCAGGCGCCACCGGGGTGTCCGTGCCGTGGCGGCGAAAGGCGTGGCTCTTCGTCGGCGGGCTCGCCTGGCTGCTGTTGCTGCTGGCGATGGTCACGCACAACGCGGCCGACCCGGCGTTCACCACGTCGGGCAGCGGCGAGCCGGTGCGCAACCGCGTCGGCCTTGTCGGCGCATGGGTGGCCGACATGGCCTACCTCCTCTTCGGCTTTTCCAGCTGGTGGCTGCTGCCGGTGGGGCTGCGCGCCTGGCTCTCGTCGCTGGCGGTGGTGTTGCGACGCGGCGCCGCGACGAGCCCGCTGCCGCGCTGGCGCTTCTGGCTCGGACTGGCCTTGCTGCTCGCCGCCAGTTGCGCGCTGGAGTGGACGCGGCTCTATCGCTTCGAGGCGCACCTGCCCGGCCAACACGCCGGCGGCGTGCTCGGCTGGGCCCTCGGACCCCTGTCGATGCGCTGGCTCGGCTTTGCCGGCTCGGGTGTGTTGTGGATCGCGGTCGGCGTGGCCGGCGCGTCGATGGCGCTGCGCTTCTCGTGGCTGGGCTTCGCCGAGACCATCGGCCAGCGCTTCGACGCGCTGCGCGAGCGCCTGCACGGCCAGCGCGAGCAGGCCGAAGACCGCCGCCTGGGCGAGATGGCCGCGCGTGAGCGCCAGCACGTGGTCGAGGTGCAGCGGCGTGGCGACGACGATGCCACGCCGCTGGTGATCGCGCCGCCGGCGCCGGAGATCCCGAAGTCGCAGCGCGTGGCGCGCGAGCGCCAGCAGCCGCTCTTCGCCGAACTGGCCGACAACAAGCTGCCGCAGGTGGACCTGCTCGATGCCGTCTCCGCCTCGGCGCGCGAGGCGCCGGTGACGGCCGAATCGCTCGAGATGACCTCGCGCCTCATCGAGAAGAAGCTGCGCGACTTCGGTGTCGAGGTGCACGTGGTGGCGGCCTCGCCCGGCCCGGTGATCACGCGCTACGAGATCGAGCCGGCCACCGGCGTGAAGGGCGCGCAGGTCGTGAACCTGGCCAGGGACCTGGCGCGTTCTCTGTCGCTGGTGAGCATCCGCGTCGTCGAGGTGATCCCGGGCAAGACGACGATGGCGCTCGAGCTGCCCAATGCGCGTCGGCAGACGATCCGCCTGTCGGAGATCCTCGGCAGCGAGGTCTACAACGCCTCGCACTCGCTGCTGACCATCGGCATGGGCAAGGACATCATCGGTAACCCCGTCGTTGCCGACCTCGGCAAGATGCCGCACTGCCTGGTCGCCGGCACCACCGGTGCGGGCAAGAGCGTGGGCATCAACGCGATGATCCTGAGCCTGCTCTACAAGGCCGAGGCGCGCGATGTCCGCCTGATCCTCATCGACCCCAAGATGCTCGAGATGAGCGTCTACGAGGGCATCCCGCACCTGCTCGCGCCGGTCGTCACCGACATGAAGCAGGCCGCCAACGCGCTCACCTGGTGCGTGGGCGAGATGGAGCGGCGCTACAAGCTGATGAGCAAGCTCGGCGTGCGCAACCTGTCGGGCTACAACCGCAAGGTGGCCGAGGCCATCGAAGCCGGGCTGCCGCTCGGCAACCCGTTCAGCCTGACGCCGGAGTCGCCGGAGCCGCTCGAGCGGCTGCCGCAGATCGTCGTCGTCATCGACGAGCTTGCCGACCTGATGATGGTCATCGGCAAGAAGATCGAGGAGCTGATCGCGCGGCTGGCGCAGAAGTCGCGGGCCGCCGGCATGCACCTGGTCCTGGCCACGCAGCGGCCGAGCGTGGACGTCATCACCGGCCTCATCAAGGCCAACATTCCGACGCGCCTGTCGTTCCAGGTGGCGAGCAAGATCGACAGCCGCACGATCCTCGACCAGATGGGTGCCGAGGCGTTGCTCGGCCAGGGCGACATGCTGTACCTGCCTTCGGGCATCGGCACGCCGGTGCGTGTGCACGGCGCCTTCGTCAGCGACGAGGAAGTGCACCGCGTCGTCGAGTACCTGAAGAGCCAGGGGGCGCCCAACTACGTCGAGGGCATCCTCGAGGGCGGCGTGCTCGAAGGCGACGAGGCCGAGGCGGGCAGCGGCGAGGGCGGCGGCAACGGCGAGAGCGATGCGATGTACGACCAGGCCGTGGAGGTGGTGCTGCAGCACCGGCGTGCCTCGATCTCGCTCGTGCAGCGGCACCTGCGCATCGGTTACAACCGCGCCGCCCGATTGCTGGAACAGATGGAGCGCAGCGGACTCGTATCGCCCATGGCCAGCAACGGCAACCGGGACATCCTCGTGCCGCGGCGGGACGAGTGAGCAGCGGGCGCGCTCCGATGGAAAGGCGTCGAGGGTTGCTGTCGCGCGTGCGCGCCGCCACCGCCGCCACGTTGTCGGTGGGCCTCTTCGTCAGCCTGCTCCTGCCACAAGTCGTGCTGGCCGACGCCGTCGACCGCCTGCGCGAGTTCGCGCGCGAGGTGAAGGGCGGCGAGGCCGCCTTCACGCAGACCGTCACCTCCGCCGACGGTGCGCGCCGCAAGGTTTCCACCGGCACGTTCTCCTTCCTGCGGCCGAACCGCTTCCGCTTCGCCTACGCCAAGCCGTCCGAGCAGCTCATCGTCTCCGACGGGCAGAAGGTGTGGATCCACGATCCGGACCTCAACCAGGCCACCTCCCGGCCGCTGGCCAAGGCACTGGGGCAGACACCGGCGGCCTTGCTGGCCGGGGCCACGCCGGAGCGGGAGTTCGAGCTCGTCGCCGAAGGCCAGCGCGAAGGGCTCGAGTGGCTGAAGGCCACGCCCAAGGCCAAGGAAGGTGCCAGCTTCCAGGCCATGCGCGTCGCCTTTCGCGGCAAGGAACTCGCCGCGGTCGAGATCATCGACAACTTCGGCCAGCGCTCGTTGCTGCAGTTCAGCGGCTGGGTCGCGCCGGGCGCAACCGCGGCGGCTGTGCCGGCGCCCGAACGATTCCGCTTCGTGCCGCCGCAAGGTGCCGAGGTCGTCGAGCAGTAGCGTGGCGCGAATGTCCGAGGCCACGCAGGCGTCGCTGCTGCCGCCGGACGAAGGCTCCAGCCCGCCGACGATGGCCGCCGCCGACCCGGGTGCCCCATTGGCCGAGCGCCTGCGGCCGCGTGAGCTGGACCAGGTGGTCGGGCAGCGCCACCTGCTCGCGCCGGGGCGGCCGCTGACGCTGGCCGCGCAGGCAGCGCGCCTGCCTTCGATGATCCTCTGGGGCCCGCCCGGTGTCGGCAAGACGACGCTGGCGCGGCTTCTCGCCGCCGGCAGCGGCGCCCAGTTCGTCGTCCTCTCGGCCGTGCTGGCCGGTGTCAAGGAGATCCGCGAGGCGGTCGAGCAGGCACGGGCGTGGCGCGCGCAGGGCCGGGCCACCGTCGTCTTCGTCGACGAGGTGCATCGCTTCAACAAGGCGCAGCAGGACGCCTTCCTGCCGCACGTGGAGTCCGGGCTCTTCAGCTTCATCGGGGCCACGACCGAGAACCCGTCGTTCGAGGTGAACTCGGCCTTGCTGTCGCGTGCAGCGGTGCACGTGCTCAAGCCCCTCGAGGCCGAAGAGCTGCGCGAACTGCTGGTGCGCGCGCAGGCACTGCTGCAGGCGCCACCGCTCACCGCCGCGGCGGCCGAGCGGCTGCTGAACCATGCCGACGGCGATGCTCGGCGCCTGCTCAACGCCTACGAGAACGTGGCTGCCGCGGCGGGCACGCAAGCCGTGCCCGAGATCGGCGAGGCGTTGCTCGAGCGCACGCTGGGCGAGATGCACCGGCGCTACGACAAGGGCGGCGACTTCTTCTACGACACCATCTCCGCGCTGCACAAGTCGGTGCGCGGCTCCGACCCCGATGCGGCGCTGTACTGGCTCGTGCGCATGCTCGATGGCGGCGCCGACCCGCGTTATCTCGCGCGCCGCATCGTGCGCATGGCCGCCGAGGACATCGGCCTGGCGGACCCGCGGGCGCTGCGCATGGCGCTCGATGCCGCCGAGGTCTACGAGCGACTCGGCTCGCCCGAGGGCGAGCTGGCGCTGGCCGAGGCGGTGATCTATCTGGCCGTGGTGCCGAAGAGCAATGCCGTCTACGAGGCCTGGAACGCCGCCCGTGCGCACGTGCGGCAGGACGGCTCGCGGCCGGTGCCCGATCGGCTGCGCAACGCCCCGACGCGGCTCATGAAGAGCCTCGGCCACGGCGAGGGCTATCGCTACGCGCACGACGAGCAGGGCGCCTTCGCCGCCGGCGAGCGTTACCTGCCGGACGGCATGGCCGACGTCACCTTCTACGAACCGGCGCCGCGCGGCCTGGAGCTGCGCATCGGCGAACGGCTGGCCGAGCTTCGGGAGGCCAATCGCGCTGCGCGCGCCGGTTCGGCGCCGGCGCCTGCCGAGGGGGCGGGGCCGCCTGAACGCTGAGGCGCGGCGCCAGGCGCCACCCAGCAGCAACTCACGCGCGAGGCGCGAGCCGCGCAACGCCGGCGTCGCGCGAGGTGCGAAGCCGCGCGACGCCGACGTGCCCTCGAGTGCCGGCGTGAGCCGTGGACCTCACACGTCCACCCCGGCGCGCCGCGAAACCTGTCGCAGGGCGAAGTGCGAGCGGATGCGCGCCACGTGCGGGAAGGCGGCCAGCTGCTTGCGGTGCAGGCGCTCGTAGTCGGCGGTGTCGGCCACGGCCACGCGCAGCAGATAGTCGTAGTCGCCTGCCATCAGGTGGCACTCGAGGATGTCGGGCGAGGCCGCCACGGCGCGCTCGAAGGCGTCGAGCACCGTCTCGCTCTGGCTGGCGAGCGTGATCTCGATGAACACCGTATCGCCCTTGCCGAGCGCGGCCGCGCTGATGCGCGCGCCGTAGCCCTCGATGACGTCCAACTGCTCCAGCCTCTGCACGCGCCGCAGGCAGGCCGACTGGGAGAGGCCGGCGCGCTGCGCCAGCTCGGTATTCGTCAGGCGCCCCTCGGCTTGCAGCCAGCGCAGCAGCAGGCGATCCGTGCGGTCGAGTTCAGCTGGCGTGCTCGTGAGGCTCATGAGGTGAATTCTGCCGCCGAAGCCCCGCGACGGCATGTTCTGTTGCGCAGAGATGGGGATTGTGCGCACCAGAAACGCATGAACCTTCGATCGGACCGCAGGCACCATATCGGCATTGCCCACCACGAGAGGAAGTGCCATGCGGATCGGCGTGCCACAGGAAATCAAGCCCCAGGAGAACCGTGCCGGCCTGACGCCGCCGGCAGTGCAGGAACTCGTCCGCCACGGCCACGAGGTGCTGGTACAAAGCGGCACCGGTGCCGGCATCGGCTGCGACGATGCGCAGTACACGGCCGCCGGTGCGCGCATCGTGCCCGACGCCGCAGCCGTCTTCGCCGCAGCGGACATGGTGGTGAAGGTGAAGGAGCCGCAACCTTCGGAGATCGCGATGCTGCGTCGCGGGCAGGTGCTCTTCACCTACCTGCACCTGGCCCCGGATGCGGCGCAGACGCGCGGGCTGATGGCCTCGGGATGCACCGCCATCGCCTACGAGACGATCACCGATGCGCAAGGCCGTCTGCCCCTGCTGGCCCCGATGAGCGAGGTGGCCGGCCGCATGGCCGTGCAGGTGGGCGCCGTGGCGCTGCAGCGCCAGGGCAGCACGAAGGGCGGGCGTGGCGTGCTGCTCGGCGGCGTGCCCGGCGTGGCGCCGGGCAAGGTGGTCATCCTGGGCGGCGGCGTCGTCGGCACGCACGCGGCGAAGATGGCCGTCGGCATCGGCGCCGAAGTCAGCATCCTCGACAAGAGCCTGCCGCGGCTGCGCGAGCTCGACGATCTTTTCGGCGGCCGCGTGAAGGTGCTCTACGCCTCGGGCGCCGAGGTCGAGCAGGCAGCGCTCGGCGCCGACCTCGTGGTGGGCGCGGTGCTCGTGCCCGGTGCCGCCGCACCGAAGCTGCTCACGCGCGCCCAGGTGGCGCGCATGCTGCCGGGTGCCGTGCTCGTCGACGTGGCCATCGACCAGGGCGGTTGCTTCGAGACCTCGCGCGCGACCACGCACGCCGAGCCGACCTACGTCGTCGATGGCGTCGTGCACTACTGCGTCGCGAACATGCCGGGCGGCGTGCCGCGCACCTCCACCTGGGCGCTGAACAACGCCACGCTGCCGTTCACTCTCGCGCTCGCCGGCAAGGGCTGGCGCCAGGCGTGCCTCGACGACTCGCATCTGCTCGAGGGCCTGAACGTGCATGAAGGGCAGGTCACGTACGCCGCGGTCGCGCAGGCCCTCGGCTTGCCGTACACCAGCGCGCGCAGCGTGCTGGGTTGAGATCCGCGCGCGCAGCGTACTGGGTTGAGGTCGGCGCGCTACACCGGTTGCGGGGCCAGACATGCGCGGGGAAGCCCGCCCCCGGCCGGCGCAGGCCGCTGCCTAGAATCTTTTCGATGTCACGCATGCGGCACGGCTCCTGCTAGCCGTGCCCCTTGTTCGTGAACGACAACGATGAGTTGCGCGCCGGCCCCGCGATGCCGGGCGTGCCGAGGAGAACTCCCGCATGGATATCTTCCTCCAGCAGATCCTCAACGGACTTGTGCTGGGCAGCATGTACGCGTTGGTGGCGCTCGGCTACACCATGGTGTACGGCATCATCAACCTCATCAATTTCGCGCACGGCGAGGTGCTGATGGTGGGGGCCCTGACCAGCTGGTCCGTCATCTCCGCGCTCGCCGGCGCCGGCCTGCCGGGCTGGCTGCTGATGCTGATCTCGCTCGTCTGCGCCATCGTCGTGTGCGCGGCGCTCAATTTCGCGATCGAGAAGCTCGCCTACCGGCCCCTGCGCAGCGCGCCTCGGCTGGCGCCGCTGATCACGGCGATGGGCATGAGCCTCTTGCTGCAGACCATCGCGATGATCATCTGGAAGCCGAACCCCAAGCCCTACCCGTCGCTGCTGCCCAACGATCCCATCGACCTCGGCGGGCCGGTGATCGGCGTCACGCAGCTGCTCATCCTCGGCCTCACCACGGCCATCCTGGCGCTGCTGATGTGGCTCGTGAACCGCACCAAGCTCGGCCGCGCGATGCGGGCCACGGCGGAGAACCCCCGCGTGGCCGCGCTCATGGGCGTGAAGCCGGACATGGTGATCTCGGCCACCTTCATCATCGGCGCCGCGCTGGCCGCCGTGGCCGGCGTGATGTGGGCAGCCAACTACGGGACCGTGCAGCACGCGATGGGCTTCCTGCCCGGGCTCAAGGCCTTCACCGCGGCGGTGCTGGGTGGCATCGGCAACCTGGCCGGGGCCGTGGTGGGCGGTGTCGCGCTCGGGCTCATCGAGGCGCTCGGCGCGGGCTACCTCGGCGACCTCACCGGCGGCGTCTTCGGCAGCCACTATGCCGACGTGTTCGCGTTCGCAGCGCTCATCCTCGTGCTCACGCTGCGCCCCGCCGGCCTGCTCGGCGAGCGCGTCGCGGACCGCGCCTGAGCGGCGGGAGGCCACCCATGAAGAACAAGCTGGTGATCTTCATCGTCGCCGCCGTCGTGCTGCTGGCGCTGCCGCTCTTCGTGCAGCAGGTCGGGCAGGGCTGGGTGCGCATCATGGCCATCGCGCTCCTGTACGTGCTGCTCGCGCTCGGCCTGAATATCGTCGTCGGCTACGCGGGCCTGCTCGACCTCGGCTTCGTCGCCTTCTATGCCGTCGGCGCGTACATGTACGCGCTGCTGGCAAGCCCGCATCTGACCGAAACCTTCGAGTGGGCCGCGGCCATGTTCCCCGACGGCCTGCACACGCCGATCCTGGCCGTCATTCCGCTCGGCGCCGCGCTGGCGGCGTTCGCCGGCGTGCTGCTGGGCCTGCCGGTGCTCAAGCTGCGCGGCGACTACCTGGCCATCGTCACGCTCGGCTTCGGCGAGATCATCCGCGTGTTCCTGAACAACCTCGAGCACCCGGTCAACATCACCAACGGGCCGCGTGGGCTCGATCGCATCGATCCGATGAGCGTCTTCGGCGTCGGCTTCGGCAGGCCCTGGGAGGTGGCCGGCTTCGAGATCGCACCGGTGACGCTGTACTACTGGCTCTTCCTCATCCTCGTCGTCGTGAGCGTGGTCATCTGCCACCGGCTCGAGCTTTCGCGCATCGGCCGCGCCTGGATGGCGATCCGCGAGGACGAGATCGCGGCCAAGGCGATGGGCATCAACACGCGCAACATGAAGCTGCTGGCGTTCGGCATGGGGGCGGCGTTCGGCGGCGTCTCCGGGGCCATGTTCGCGGCCTTCCAGGGCTTCGTGTCGCCCGAGTCGTTCAGCCTCATGGAGAGCGTGATGATCGTGGCCATGGTCGTGCTGGGCGGCATGGGCCACCTGCCGGGCGTGGTGCTGGGCGCGCTCTTGCTGGCTGCCTTGCCCGAGGTGCTGCGCTACGTGGCCGGGCCGCTGCAGCAGATGACCGATGGGCGCCTGGACGCCTCCATCCTGCGCCAGTTGCTCATCGCGCTGGCGATGATCGCGATCATGCTCGCGCGGCCGCGCGGCCTGTGGCCCTCGCCCGAACACGGCAAGGCCGCGCCGGCGCCGACGGGCAAGGCGGGGGGCTGAGCCGTGGCGAACACATCCACCGCCGTCCTGAACGTGCAGGGCGTCAGCAAGCGCTTCGGTGGCCTGCAGGCCCTGTCCGAGGTCGGCATCGCCATCCAGCCGGGCCAGGTGTATGGGCTGATCGGGCCCAACGGCGCCGGCAAGACGACGTTCTTCAACGTCATCACGGGCCTGTACTCACCCGACTCGGGCACCTTCGAGCTCGGTGGTGCGACCTACGAGCCGAGCGCCGTGCACGAGGTGGCCGAGCAGGGCATCGCGCGCACGTTCCAGAACATCCGCCTGTTCCCGGAGATGACGGCGCTCGAGAATGTGATGGTCGGCCGTCACGTGCGCACGAAATCGGGCCTCTTCGGCGCCGTCTTCCGCACCGCCTCGTTCAAGGCCGAGGAGGCCGCCATCGCGAAGCGCGCGCAGGAACTGCTCGACTACGTGGGCATCGGCCGCTATGCCGAGTATCGGGCGCGCACGCTGAGCTACGGCGACCAGCGCCGGCTGGAGATCGCGCGGGCCCTCGCCACCGACCCCAAGCTGATCGCGCTCGACGAGCCAGCGGCGGGCATGAACGCCACCGAGAAGGTGGTACTGCGCGAGCTGATCGACCGCATCCGCAACGACGGCCGCACGATCCTGCTCATCGAACACGACGTGAAGCTGGTGATGGGCCTGTGCGACCGCGTCACCGTGCTCGACTACGGCAAGCAGATCGCCGAGGGCACGCCGGCCGAGGTGCAGAAGAACGAGAAGGTGATCGAGGCCTACCTCGGCGCCGGGCAGCACTGAACCGCCGGGGACGATCCAGCATGGCACAGACACTCCTCAAGGTCAGCGGCCTGCGCGTGGCCTACGGCGGCATCCAGGCGGTCAAGGGCGTCAGCTTCGAGGTGCGCGAGGGCGAACTGGTCAGCCTCATCGGCGCCAACGGGGCCGGCAAGACGACGACGCTGAAGGCCATCACCGGCATCCAGCCCGTGGCGGCGGGCGACATCGAGTTCCTGGGCAAGCCCATCAAGGGCCAGGGTGCGTGGGACCTCGTCAAGCAAGGCCTCGTGATGGTGCCCGAGGGCCGCGGCGTGTTCACGCGCATGTCTATCGTCGAGAACCTGCAGATGGGCGCCTTCGTGCGCAACGACAAGGAAGGCATCGCCGCGGACATCGAGAAGGTCTTCGGCATCTTCCCACGCCTGAAGGAACGCGCGCAGCAACTCGCCGGCACGATGAGCGGCGGCGAGCAGCAGATGCTCGCGATGGGCCGCGGACTGATGGCGAACCCGAAGGTGCTGCTGCTCGACGAGCCGAGCATGGGCCTGTCGCCGATCATGGTCGACAAGATCTTCGAGGTCGTGAACGACATCCACCAGCGCGGCACCACGGTGCTGCTGGTGGAGCAGAACGCGAGCCGCGCGCTCGCGCTCGCCAACCGCGGCTACGTGATGGACTCGGGCGAGGTGACGATGAGCGGCGACGCCAAGGAACTGCTCGCCGACCCGCGCGTGCGTGCGGCCTACCTGGGCGAGTGAACAGGCGGGCAGCGCTCGCGCTCGCAAGGTGGCACGCGGTGTGAGCACCTGAGCACAGTGCAGGCCGATCCGCTGCGTGGGGGATCCCGCCGCACGTTGAATCGCCTTACATTCTCTTGATCCGCTTCGGGCCCGGGGCGGCAGATGATCAGGAGAAAACCATGCGAGATCCTCAAGAGTCCCCGATCGCGCTCGCAGCACGCCTGCGGCCGGCCTGGCTGGTGTTGGCCGTGGCGGCCATGCTGCCGGGCTGCCTGGCCACGGCGCCCAGCATGGGCGGCGGCAACACGACAGTCACCGGCGCGGCCGGCGGCGGCACGGCGGCCGGCAACAAGAGCAACCTCGAGCGCTGCGACGAGTCGCTCGGCACGCTGGCGATGGAAGAGGACCAGAACGCCCCCTGGTACCACCAGCTGCGCAGCTATCAGCTCGGCTCGACGATCCCGGTGTTGCGCCTGATGATCCAGCAGAGCAACTGCTTCGTCATCGTCGAGCGCGGCGCCGGCATGCGCACGATGATGCAGGAGCGCGCGCTGATGCGGGGCGACGAGGGCCGGGCCGGCAGCAACATGGGCGGCGGCCAGATGGTCGCGGCCGACTACCTGATGCGTCCGTCGATCCAGTTCTCGGGCAAGACCGGGGGGGGTGGTGGCGGTCTCGGCGGCCTGCTGCCCGGCGCCATCGGCGCGCTCGCGGGCAGCGTCGGCGTGAACGAGGCGTCGACGACGCTGCTGCTGGTTGACATTCGCTCGGGCGTGCAGATCTCGGCGGCCGAGGGCAGCGGCAAGAACTTCGACTTCGGCTTCTTCGGCTCGGCCTTCACCGGCGGCCTGGCCGGCGCGGGTGGCGGCTACTCGAACACGCCGCGCGGCAAGGTCGTTGTCGCCGCATTCGCCGACTCCTACAACCAGATGGTCAAGGCGCTGCGCAACTACAAGGCGCAGACGGTGCGCGGCGGCCTCGGCACGGGCGGGCGCCTCGGCGTGCAGGGTGGCCAGACCGAAGCCGGCCGCGAGGCCAGCGGCAAGAAGTGAGCGTCATGAAGCCGGCGCTCCTGGTGGGCCTGGTACTGGCGGCGGCGGTGCCCGCGGCCAGCGCGCAGATGTTCCACCTCTACCTCGACTGCCGGGGCACCGTGTCGGCAGGTGGCGAGCCCATCAAACGCGCCATCGACCGGGGTCTCGTCGAGAAGCCCGAGGAGACCGCAGGCGAAGGCAAGGGCGACAAGAGCGACGACCGCTCGGATGCCAACGCGCGCATGCGCACCACGCTGCGTGCGGTGCCCGTGATCAAGAGCGACGGCGCCTACCTGTACCTCGCCTTGCGCGACAACAACATGACGGCCTTCGTGCAGCGCTCCAACGTGCTGCCCGTCGGCGAGCGCATGAAGTACACCGCCACCGACGCCTACTACGCCGCCACCTACCAGCCGCAGCGCGGCGGCAAGGTGTTCATGGACTTCAAGGGCACGCAGCTCTTCAAGTGGTATCCGCCGTTCGAGAAGCTGGCCGCCACGCGTGTGTCGATCGACCGCCAGACCGGCGATCTCGAGGGCGAGATGGTCGGCCCCGAAGGCGAGGTCCTCGGGCGCATGGACATGACCTGCACGCCCAAGAAGGACGGCGAGGGCCCGGCGCCGCGGTTCTGATCGCTGCGACGCGATCTCGACGGGCCCGGGGCGAGAGCCGCCGGGCCTTCTCGTCTTTCAGTCGGCGCGCGCGCCCGTCGACTTGACCACCGCCTCGTACTTGGCCAGTTCGCCGCGCACGAACGCCGCGAACTGCTCGGCCGTCGTCGGCGCCGGCTCAGCCATCAACGTGGCCATGCGCGCCTTGAACTCGGGCGAGCCGAGGGCATCGACGAAGGCCTTGTTCAGGCTCTGCAGCATGGCCGCGGGCAGCCGCGCCGGCGCGAAGATGCCGAACCAGGTGGAGATGTCGAACTGGCCCAGGCCGAACGCGCCGCCCGCCTCGGCCACCGTCGGCACCTCGGGCATCGCGCTCGAGCGCTTCGCCGTCGTCACGGCCAGCGCCTTCAGCCTGCCGCTGCGGATGTTGGCAGAGGCCGCCGCGAGGTTGTCGAAGTTGAAGTCCACCTGGCCGCTCACCAGGGCCAGCTGCGCCGGCGGGCCGCCGGCGTAGGGGATGTGCACCGCGAAGACCTTGGCCTGCGCCTTGAACATCTCGCCCGCCAGGTGGCCGGCGCTGCCGTTGCCGCCCGAGCCGTAGTTGAGGCGGCCGGGGTTGCGCCGCGCATGCTGCACGAGGTCCGCGAGGCTCGCGATCTTCAGGCGCGCCGCCGACTCCGCGTTGAGCACGAGCACGTTGGGCACCTGCGCCACCAGCGTGATCGGCGTGAAGTCGCGCAGCGGGTCGTACGGAATCTTGCTGTACAGCCACGGGTTGATGGCGTGCGTCGCGACGGCGCCCATCACCAGGGTCTGGCCATCGGGTGCGGCCTTGGCGACGAGGTCGGCGCCGAGGTTGCCGCCGGCACCCGGCCGGTTCTCGACCACCACGTTGCCGAGGCTGTCCTTGACGCGCTCGGCCAGCGCACGCGCGGCGATGTCGAGCGGGCCGCCGGGTGGGTAGGGCACGATCAGGCGCACGGTGCGGCCTTGCGCCGCGGTGCGGCCGGCCAGGGCCAGCGCGGCGGCGGACAGCGACAGGTTCAGCAATTGGCGACGGCGATGCGGCAAGGTGAGGGCTCCGTTGGCGAGAGGGGATGGCGAACCGGAGCCCGAAGCCTAGCCGATGCGCCGAGGGCGTCGGGGGGCAGAGTGGCGCAGAGCGGGTGAAGGCGTTCACCCCACTGCCGGACCTCAGGGGCCTCAGGGCCCGTGCTTGTCGGCCTCGGAGGTGAAGGAGTCGGCGTAGAACTCGTCGGGGTTCAGTCGGCACTGCGCCACGAAATCGCGCTTGGCGGACTCGACGACGATGGGCGCGCCGCAGGCGTACACCTGATGCGCCGAGAGATCGGGCCAGTCCTCCATCACCGCGCGGTGCACGAAGCCCTCGCGGCCGCTCCACGCATCCTCGGGCAGGGCGTCGGAGACGACGGGCACGTAGCGCAGGCTCGGCAACTCGGCGGCCGTCTGCTCGCACCAGTGGTGCATGTACAGGTCGTGCGGCCGCCGCCCGCCCCAATAGAGCACCGCGGGCCGCGTGATGCCCTTGTGGCGCATGTGCTCGATGACGGCCTTGATGGGGGCGAAGCCGGTGCCGCTGGCCAGCAGGATGATCGGGCGCTCGGGTGGGCCGGGGCGGTCGGTCCCGTCTGACGGTGCGTCCTCGCGCAGGAAGAAGCTGCCGAAGGGCCCCTCCATGCGCAGGATCTCCCTTTCCTTCATCGCGCCGAAGACATGGTCGGTGAACTTGCCCCCGGGCATGTGCCGCACATGCAGTTCGATGGCCGGCGGGCTGCCCAGGTTGTGCGGCGCGTTGGCCATGCTGTAGCTGCGCCGTGCGCCGTCGCGCAGGATGAACTCCACGTACTGGCCGGCACGGAAGCGCAGGTTCTGGTTGGCCGGCAACTGCAGGCGCAGCACCATCACGTCGGGCGCGACGCGCTCGAGCGCGAGCAGGCGCGTGGGCAGCTTCAGCACCGGATACTCGCCGGCACCCGGCACCATGCGCGCCTCGACCACGCAGTCGGTCTGCGGCGTGGCGCAGCAGGTGAGGATGTAGCCGGCCTCTTCCTCGGCCGCCGAAAGCGCGCGCTGCTGATGTGCGCCGTGGATGACTCGGCCCTCGACCAGCTTGCTCTTGCACGAGCCGCAGGCACCGTCGCGGCAGCCGTACGGCAGGCCGATGCCCTGGCGGATGGCGGCCGGCAGGATGGCCTCGTCGCGCTCGACGGTGAACTGGCGCGCGGCAGGCTTCAGGGTGACGTTGAAGGTCATGATCAGGCGGCGGGCGGGCCGCGCGGAGCGGGCGGGCCCCGGGCGGAGGGGCCGCGAACGAATGGGGCCGGGGAATCGGGCTGGAAGGGGTCGGCCTCGGGCCGGCTCCGGGCAACACGCGATGATATGCAAGCCCTGGAGCCGTCCCGGCACCCGGCGATCAACCCGAATTCATCTGCCGAACGTCTGCCGATGCACGCCAAACCCTGCTCTCCCGCGCCGCGGCCGCGGCTGCTGATCGTCGGCTGCGGCGATGTCGGCATGCGCATCCTGCCGCTCGTGCGCGCGGCGTGGTCGGTGCGCGTGCTGACCTCGTCGCCGCAACGGGCCGCGGTGCTGCGCGCCGCCGGCGCGCTGCCGCTCGTGGGCGACCTGGACCAGCCGGCGACGCTGGCGCGCCTCGGTGGCATCGCCGACGCGGTGCTCCATCTCGCGCCGCCGCAGCCCAAGGGCAACGAGGATCTGCGCACACGGGCTCTCGTGCGCGCGCTGGCGCGGCGCGTCGCCGTGCGCCGCTTCGTCTATGTCAGCACGACGGGCGTCTACGGCGACGTGGGCGGCGCCCGCTTCGACGAGACGCGCCC
This sequence comes from Burkholderiales bacterium, assembly GCA_016223165.1. Lineage (GTDB taxonomy): Bacteria > Pseudomonadota > Gammaproteobacteria > Burkholderiales > Burkholderiaceae_C > Rubrivivax. The sequence continues at coordinate 140,878 of JACRPO010000002.1, read as the reverse complement.
GGTGGCGCCCTTCAACGACCGCGCCAGGCGCCGCGTCGATGCCGAGCGGCTGCTGCGTGCCTGGGCGCGCGCCGCCTGCGTGCGCCTTTGCATCCTGCGCGCGCCCGGCATCTATGCCGGCGACCGCGAAGGCGGCCATCCGCGCGAGCGGTTGCAGCGCGGCACGCCGGTGCTGGCGCGCGGGGAAGACGTCTACAGCAACCACATCCACGCCGACGATCTCGCACGGGCCTGCGTCGCTGCGCTGTACCGGGCACCGCCGCAGCGCGTCTTCAACGCCTGCGACAGCAGCGAGCTGCTGGTCGGCGACTACTACGACCTGGCGGCCGATCTTTGCGGCCTGCCGCGGCCGCCGCGACTGGCGCGCGCCGAGGCCGAGGCGCAGTTGAGTGCGCAGCAGATGAGTTTCCTGTCGGAGTCACGGCGGCTGGACAACCGCCGCCTGCGCGAGGAACTGCGCCTGGTGCTGCGCTACCCGACGGTCGCGCAGGGCCTGGCGCAGGGTCGGCACGGTCCGCACCGTCCGCACGATTCGCGCGGCTGATCGGAAGACGGCACGGCGGTCGGCCCGCCGGGGTCGGGTCAGACGCCCTCGGCGCGGCGCAAGGTCTTGGCGCGGTCGACCGTCTGCACGACGATGTTCTGCGGCCGTCCCTCGCGCAGGATCTCCAGCGTCACGGCGCGCTCGGGCGCGCCGCCCGCCCAAAGCGCCCGGTAGAGCTGGGCCAGGCCGCCGACGGCCGCGCCGTCGATGCGCATGATGCGATCGCCGGCCTGCAGTCCGGCCACGTCGGCGGGGCTGTCGTCGTTGACCCGCGCCACACGCACCTCGCCGTCGCGCTCGACGCAGTTCAGGCCCATCCAGGCGCGCGCGCTGGCGCGCGAAGCGCCGCGCTCGCGCAGTTCGCCGAGGATGGGCTTGAGCAGGTCCACGGGCACGAACATGTTGCCCGGCGAGCGCGCGCCGCCCGGCGCCTCCGACCCGGCGGCGTCGCTGACGAAGAGCGAGCCGATGCCCAGCAGCTCGCCGCGGCCGTTGAAGAGCCCGGCGCCGCTGTGATCGCGGCGCGGCGGCGCGGTGAAGAGCGCGTCGTCGATGTGGTATTCCCAGTAGCCGGAGAAGGCGCGGCGTGACAGCAGCCGCGCCATGCTGACCGTGCCGTCGTCGCCGCCGCTGGCCACCATGAGGGGCTCCTCGCGCGTGGCGGAAGACGAAGTGCCGAAGGGCGCCGGCTCGATGCGCAGCGGCGCCAGGGCCTGCACGAGGCCGAAGCCTGTCGCGACGTCATACGCGACGATGCGCGCCGGGATGCGACGGCCGTCGTCGGGTCGGATCTCCACGTTTTCGGCCTCGAGCACGAGGTAGCCGATGGTGAGCACGAGGCCGTCGCCGGTGATGACGACGCCCGAGCCCTCGCGCTCGCGCCCGAGCGTGCTGGCCGAGCGTGCCCCTTCGACCGCCGTGGCCCGGATGCCGACGACGGCATCGCTGGCGCGCGCCAGGGCCCTGCTCTGCACCTCGATCGCGCTCGCCTGTGCCCGGGCCGCGGTGGCGGCCAGGCCGCCGGCGAGCAGCACCACCAGCGCGAACAGGGCCTGCGCGGCGTGCCGCACGTTCACCGTCCGCTGCGCCCCCGGCGCCCTCGGCGACCTCGGCGCCAGGGGCCCGTGCGGCGCCGTTGCGCCGCGCAAGGAAAACAGGCTCATCATCGCGCGCCCCCTTCGATGACCGTTGGCCGAAAGCATGCGCCGTTGCCCGCACGATGGCAACTGGACACCGCCTCGCGACCGCGGGGGTGCAAGAAACTGGTGTGCCGATTTGCGCGCTTCGCTCGCCCTGCGCGAGCGTGGCGCCCGGGTGCCTAACGGCGCCCGAACGGCGGCTGCCCGCGCCAGTAGCGAATCATCAGGAAGCCGCCCACCATGCCGCCGAGGTGCGCGAAGTGCGCGACACCGCGCGAACCGGAAAGGCCCAGCACCAGTTCGAGCACGCCGAAGACGATGACGAAGGTGCGCGCCTTCATCGGGATGGGCGGGAACAGCGGCATGATGACGCGGTTCGGGAACAGCATGCCGTAGGCGAGCAGCAGCGCGAAGAGGCCCCCGGAAGCGCCAACCATCGGGTCGCGCCAGCCCATCATCATGGACACGAGCAACTGGGCCGCCGCGGCGGCCAGAACGCCGGCGAGCAGGAACAGCAGATAGCGACGCGGGCCCCACAGGCGCTCGAGCTCGGAGCCGAACATCCACAGCCCGAGCATGTTGAAGAACAGGTGGAAGGGGTCGCCGTGCAGGAAGGCGTAGGTCAGCACCTGCCACGGCCAGAACAGGCCGCTGGCGAGCGGGAAGAGCGCGAACAGCCGCAGCAGCGGCACGAGCTGGTCGAGGCAGAACATGGCCACGCAGACGAGCAGCAGTGTCTTGGTGGCGGGCGGCATCTGCGGCATGAGGGGGCGGCTGGGTCGGCGTCGCGAACGGCGGCTCGGGCGGGTCGGGGCGGTTCGGGCGCGCGGGGGAGGGGGAATGCGTCTTGTGGGGCAGGCACGCTCGCGGGCGTCCTGGAGCCTCTCTGGTGGTGCCCGCGGCCAGACTCGAACTGGCACGCCTTGCGGCGGCGGATTTTGAGTCCGCTACGTCTACCGATTTCGTCACGCGGGCCGCCGGTCCCTCCGCCTGGGTGTCGCCGAGGCATCGGGTCCGCGAAAGCGGCGCGGATTATCACACGCGGGTTCGCCTCCTCGGGCGATGCGGCCGGGCGCTTGCGCGGGGGCGGACTCGAGGGCGTACATCAGGGCGTACACAAGGGCGCACACAAGGGCGCACGTCGAGGGCGTGCGAGGGCATTCGGGAGGCTGCGCGCGGCCTGCATTTCCATGACTTCGGGCGAGCTGCCGCGCGCTGCGACAATGCCGCCGAGCAAGGAGTGACGGATGCCCGAACCGGCCTGGAAGACCCTCGAAGACGCCATCGGCGGCACGCCGCTCGTGCGCCTGCAGCGGCTGCCCGGAGCGCTGGGTGCGCCGCGCGGCAACGTCATCCTCGGCAAGCTCGAAGGCAACAACCCGGCCGGCTCGGTGAAGGACCGCCCGGCCATCAGCATGATCGCCCGGGCCCAGGAGCGCGGCGACATCCGCCCGGGCGACACCCTCATCGAGGCCACTTCCGGAAACACCGGCATCGCCCTGGCGATGGCGGCGGCGATCCGCGGCTACCGCATGGTGCTGATCATGCCGGAGGACCTGTCGATCGAGCGCGCGCAGACGATGAAGGCGTTCGGCGCCGAGCTCATCCTCACGCCCAAGAGCGGCGGCATGGAGTACGCGCGCGACCTGGCCGAGCAGATGCAGCGCGAAGGCAAGGGCCGCGTGCTCGACCAGTTCGCCAATGCCGACAACCCGCGCGTGCACTACGAGACCACCGGCCCCGAGGTCTGGGCCGACACCGGCGGGCGCGTCACGCACTTCGTGAGCGCGATGGGCACCACCGGCACCATCACCGGCGTCTCGCGCTTCCTGAAGGAGAAGAACCCGGCCGTGCGCATCGTCGGCGCGCAGCCGGCCGAGGGCTCGCGCATCCCGGGCATTCGCAAATGGCCCGAGGCCTACCTGCCGAAGATCTACGACCCGAGCCACGTCGACGAGCTCGTGCTCGTGAGCCAGGCCGACGCCGAGGAGATGGCGCGCCGCCTGGCGCGCGAGGAAGGCCTCTTCGGTGGCATCTCGGCCGCCGGCGCCTGCTGGGTGGCGCTGCAGATCGCCGCCACGGTGCGCGACGCGGTCATCGTCTTCGTCGTCTGCGACCGCGGCGACCGCTATCTCTCGACCGGTGTCTTCCCGGCCTGAGCGCGGCGCAACCGATGAGCGCCAGCTACAAGTACTGCCCGAGTTGCGCCGCGCCGCTGGCCCATCTCGAGGCGCAGGAGGACGGCGGGCCCAGGAGCCGGCTGCGCTGCCCGGCCTGCCACTGGACGCACTGGAACAACCCGACGCCGGTGCTGGCGGCGATCATCGAGTGCACCGACCGTGAAGGCCGCGTGCTGCTGGCGCGCAATGCCGCCTGGCCCGGGCGCATGTTCGCGCTCATCACCGGCTTCATGGAGGCCGGCGAGACGCCGGAAGAGGGCATCCGGCGCGAGGTGGCCGAGGAGACCTCGCTCGACGTGCAGGCGCTCGACCTCGTCGGGGTCTACGATTTCCAGCGCATGAACCAGGTCATCATCGCCTACCACGCGCAGGCGCGCGGCGAGATCAGCCTGTCGCCGGAACTGGCCGAGTACAAGCTCTTCGCGCCGGCCGACATCCGCTGCTGGCGAGCCGGCACCGGCATGGCGCTGGCGAAATGGCTACGTGCGCGCGGGCACGAGCCCCGCTTCATCGACCTCTAGAATCGCCCCACCATGCCAGCAGCCGAACCACGCGAGCTCGACACCCGGGGCCTGAACTGCCCCCTGCCCATCCTGAAGGCCAAGAAGGCCTTGGCGGAGATGGGCAGCGGCGACGTGCTGCGGGTGGTCAGCACCGACCCGGGCTCGGTGCGCGACTTCCAGGCCTTCGCGCGCCAGACCGGCAACGACCTCATCGGCCAGAGCAACGCGGGCGGCGAGTTCATCCACGTGCTGCGCCGGCGCTAGGCGCTGGCGGGCGCGGTGGCTCTTGCGGCCGGGGCCGCGCCGCCGCCGACCTCGGTGCTCACGCGCCGCGTGAGCACCCGGCACCCGGCTCACGCCGCGGCGGTCAGCCGTTCCAGTTGTTCCTGCAGGCGCGCCAGCGCGGCGCGGTGGTCCGCCAGGCGCGCCCGTTCCTGCTCGACCACCGCGGCGGGCGCCCGCTGCACGAAGCTCGCATTGCCGAGCCGGGCATCGGCCTTGGTGATCTCGCCTTGCAGGCGTGCCACCTCCTTGGAGAGGCGGGCCGTTTCGGCCGCGACGTCGATGCGCACCTCGAGCGCCAGGCGCACGTCGCCGACGACAGCCACCGGCGCGGCCTGCGTGGCCGCGGCAAAGGCGGCGGCATCGGGCAGGCGGCGCACCTCGGTCAGGCGCGCCAGCGTGGCCAGCAGCGGCGCCGCAGCCTCGACATAGGCGGTATCGCCCACCGTCAGCAGCGGCACACGCTCGCCGGGGTTCAGGCCCATCTCGCTGCGCAGGCGGCGCACCTCGAGCATTAGCGCCTTCAGCCGTCCCATCCACGCGTCGGCGGCCGGATCGACCTTCTCGAGCTGCGCCGCAGGGTAGGGCGCGGTGACGATGCTCGCATCCCCCGCCGGCTTGCGCCCGGCCACCGGCGCCACGTGCTCCCAGAGCTCGGCGGTGATGAAGGGCGAGATGGGATGCAGCAGGCGCAGCACCGTCTCGAGCACCCGGATGAGCGTGCGGCGCGTGCCGCGCTGCGCAGACTCCGAGCCCTTCTTCGCCGCCTCGGCCAGCTGCACCTTCGCGATCTCGAGGTACCAGTCGCAATACTCGTCCCAGACGAACGAGTAGATCGTGTTGGCCACGTTATCGAGCCGGTACTCCGCGAAGCCCTGCGCCACTGCGGCCTCGACGCGCTGCAACTCGCCGGTGATCCAGCGGTCGGCCATCGAGAACGACAGGTAGCCGTGGAACGGCTGCCCCGGCGCGCATTCGGCCTTGGTGTGCTCGGCCAGGCCGCAGTCCTTGCCGGCGCAGTTCATCAGCACGAACTTGCTGGCGTTCCAGAGCTTGTTGCAGAAGTTGCGATAACCCTCGCAGCGCTTGGTGTCGAAGTTGATGTTGCGCCCGAGCGTCGCGTAGCTCGCCATCGTGAAGCGCAGCGCGTCGGCGCCGAAGGCCGGGATGCCCTGCGGAAACTCCCGCTCGGTGTCCTTGCGGATGCGCGGCGCCGCCTCGGGCTTGCGCAGGCCCGTGCTGCGCTTGTCGAGCAGGGCACCGAGCTCGATGCCGTCGATCAGGTCGACCGGGTCGAGCACGTTGCCCTCGCTCTTGCTCATCTTGTGGCCGTGCGCGTCGCGCACGAGGCCGTGGATGTAGACGTCGCGGAAGGGCACCTGGCCGGTGAAATGCGTCGTCATCATGATCATCCGGGCGACCCAGAAGAAGATGATGTCGAAGCCGGTGACGAGCACCGTGCTCGGCAGGAAGAGCTGCTGCTCGAGCGCGGCCCGCCCCGTGGTCTCGGGCCAGCCGAGCGTCGAGAAGGGCACCAGGGCCGAGCTGTACCAGGTGTCGAGCACGTCCTCGTCGCGCGTCAGCGGGCCGGCGTAGCCGGCCCTGGCGGCGCGCTCGCGTGCCTCGTCTTCGCTGCGGCCGACGAAGATCTCGCCGCCCGTGCCGTACCAGGCCGGGATCTGGTGCCCCCACCAGAGCTGGCGGCTGATGCACCAGTCCTGGATGTTGTTCATCCAGTGGTTGTAGGTGTTCACCCATTGCTCGGGCACGAAGCGCACCTGGCCGCTCTTCACGGCGTCGATGGCACGCTCGGCGATGCTCTTGCCGTCCTTGCTGTTCGCGCCCGGCTTCGTCGTCGCCACGAACCACTGGTGCGTGAGCATCGGTTCCACCACCTGCCCGGTCCGGGCGCAGCGCGGCACGGTCAGGCGGTGCTTTTTCGTCTCGGCCAGCAGCCCGAGCGCGTCGAGGTCGGCGACGATCTTCTTGCGTGCGACGAAGCGGTCGAGGCCGCGGTAGGCGGCCGGCACGTTGTCGTTCAGCGTCGCGTCGAGCGTCAGCACGACGATCATCGGCAGGCCATGCCGCTGGCCCACGGTGTAGTCGTTGTGGTCGTGTGCCGGCGTCACCTTGACGACGCCGGTGCCGAACTCGCGGTCGACGTGGTCGTCCGCGATGACGGGAATCAGGCGTTCGGCGAGCGGCAGCCGGACGCGCTTGCCCACGAGCGCGGCATAACGGTCGTCTTGAGGATGCACCATCACCGCGGTGTCGCCCAGCATCGTCTCGGGCCGCGTCGTGGCCACCGTGAGGTGGCCGCTGCCGTCTTCGAGCGGGTAGCGGATGTGCCAGAGGGAGCCGTCCTCCTCCTCGCTCTCGACCTCGAGGTCGGAGACGGCGCTCTTCAGCTGCGGATCCCAGCTCACGAGGCGCTGGCCGCGGTAGATGAGGCCCTCGTCGTACAGCCGCACGAAGGTCTCGGTGACGATGGTCGACAACCGCTCGTCCATCGTGAAGTACTCGCGCGACCAGTCGACGCTCGCGCCCATGCGGCGCATCTGGTTGGTGATGGTGGCGCCGGAGGTCGCCTTCCAGTCCCATACCTGCGCGACGAAGTTCTTGCGTCCGAGGTCGTGCCGGTCGAGGCCGGCCTCCTGCAACTGGCGCTCGACGACGATCTGCGTCGCGATGCCGGCATGGTCGGTGCCCGGCAGCCAAAGGGTGTTGTGGCCGCGCATGCGGTGGTAGCGCGTCAGCGCGTCCATGATGGTCTGGTTGAACGCGTGCCCCATGTGCAGCGTGCCGGTGACGTTGGGCGGCGGCAGCTGGATGCTGAACGACGGCCGCGCCGGGTCCAGCGTCGGCGCGAAGACGCTCGCTCCGCCCCAGGCTTGGCCCCAGCGGGCCTCGATGGCGGCGGGTTCGAAGGACTTGGCGAGCTCGGTGGTCATGGCGAGAGGCGCGGTGAGCGCGGTGTCACAAGCCGACACCCACGCGGGCGGGTGTCAACGCAATCATGGCGGGAAGAGTTTCGATTGTAGGTCCGGCCCCCCGTGGAGATGCCTCATGCCCAGCGCCAGCGCTCGCTCCTTCGGCCCCTTCGCCCACCCGCTGCGCCGGGTGGCGGGGCGCCTGCTCGCGCTGGGCGCGGCCGTCGCTCTCGCCGCCGCTCTCTCCGGTTGCGGAGGCAACGGCTACGACGACGACGGCTGTTCGCAGGCGCAGCAGAAGGACTGGCTCGGCTCGTTCATGAACGACTGGTACTTCTGGTACCGGCTCTCGCCGCGCCCGAACCCGGCTTCGTTCGCCGACGTGCTCGACTACTACGACGCGCTGCTCTACACCGGCAGCGATCCGGCCTTCCCGCGCGACACCTACAGCCGCAGCGAGAGCACCGAGAGCTTCAACCGCTTCTTCGGCGACGGTGCCACCATGGGCTACGGCGTCTCGGTCAACGGCTTCGAGGTGCAGAGCGGGCAGGCGCTGTACGTGCGCTACGTCGAGCCGGCGAGCGACGCCGCCGTGAAGGGCGTGGAGCGCGGCGACGAAGTGCTCTCGGCCAATGGCCGCACGGCCGCCGAGCTCATCGTCGCCAACGACTATTCGGTGCTGACGGCGGCGCAGGCCGGCGACCGCCTCACCCTGCAACTGCGCCGCAACGGCGCCACGCGCACCGTCGTCGTCGAGGCCAAGGTCTTCAACCTCACGCCGGTGAGCGGCGCGCGCGTCGTCTCGACGCCGAACGGGCGCCTGCTGGGCTACGTGATGGTGAAGGACATGGTCTCGCAGGCCGGTTCCGGCCTCGACAGCGCGTTCGCGCTCTTCCGCAGCCAGAACGTGCAGGACGTGGTCATCGACCTGCGCTACAACGGCGGCGGCCTCGTCTCGATGGGCGCGACGCTCGCCTCCTATATCGCCGGAGGGCGCGGTTTCTCCGGTGCCAGCGCGCGCACCTACACGGCTCTGCTCTACAACGACAAGCGCGCCGCCGCCAACAACCAGACCTTCCGCTTCGAGAACCGCAGCAACGCTGTGGGCCTGGCCCGGGTCTACCTGCTCACGGGCCCACGCACGGCGTCGGCGAGCGAGCAGGTCATCAACGGCCTGCGTGGTGTCGACGTGCAGGTCGTCACCGTCGGCGACACCACCTTCGGCAAGCCGGTGGGTTCGCTGCCGGCGGGCTATTGCGGCATCACCTACAGCGCCATCAACTTCGAGTCGACCAATGCGCGCAACGAGGGCCGGTTCTTCGACGGCTTCGACGCCACCTGCCCCGTGCCGGAAGACTTCACGCGCCCGACCGGCGCGCTGGACGACCCGTTGCTCGTGAGCGCCGCGCACCACGCGGACAACAGTGTCTGTCCGGTCTTGGTGACTTCCTCGAAGCCGGCGCCGACGCGCGCCGAGAAGGTCGCCAAGCGGCGTGCCTGGAACCTCGACGAGCGCGAGGCGATGTTGCCGCGCTGATGCCCGGCAAGACGCTGCCGCGCCTCACATGAAGAGGTGCTCGCCGGCGTTCTCGCCGCCGAGGATGACGTAGTTCACCTTCTTCAGGTCGGCCAGCGCGCGCCCGCCGGCGTAGCTGATCGAGCTCTGCAGGTCCTCGCGCATCTCGGTCAGCGTCTCGGCCAGCTTGCCCTTGATCGGCTCGAGGATGCGCTTGCCCTCGACGTGCTTGTACTCGCCCTTGTTGAAGTCGCTCGCCGAGCCGTAGTACTCCTTGTACAGCTTGCCGTCGACTTCCACCGTCGCTCCGGGGCTCTCCTCGTGGCCCGCGAAGAGCGAACCGACCATCACCATCGCGGCACCGAAGCGCACGCTCTTGGCGATGTCGCCGTGATGGCGGATGCCGCCGTCGGCGATGATGGGTTTGGTCGCCACGCGCGCACACCACTTGAGCGCGCTCAGCTGCCAGCCGCCGGTGCCGAAACCAGTCTTGAGCTTGGTGATGCAGACCTTGCCCGGGCCGACGCCGACCTTGGTGGCGTCGGCGCCCCAGTTCTCGAGGTCGATCACCGCCTCGGGCGTGGCGACGTTGCCGGCGATCACGAAGGCGGCCGGCAGGCGCCTCTTGATGTGCTCGATGGTCTTGCGCACGCTTTCGGCGTGACCGTGTGCGATGTCGATGGTGATGTAGTCGGCGCCCACGCCTTCGGCCGCCAGGCGATCGATCGCCGCAAAGTCCTGCGCCTTCACACCCGAGCTGATCGACACGAAGAGCCCCTTGTCGCGCATGTGCCGCGCGAAGGCCACGTTGTCGAGATCGAACCGGTGCATGACGTAGAAATGCCCGCTGCCGGCCAGGTACTCGGCGATCGGTTCGTCGATCACCGTCTTCATGTTCGAGGGCACCACCGGCAGCACGAAGCGCCGGCCGCCGAACTCGACCGAGGGATCGCACTCGCTGCGGCTTTCCACGCGGCACTTGCGCGGCAGCAGCAGGATGTTGTCGTAGTCGAAGATTTCCACGGCGGCGCCCCGGCACAAGGACAAACCGGGCGCAAGCAGCAGGGAAGCCGCTTACGCCCGGTGCCGAATTCTACCCGGGCGGCTCCAAGCCCGGCCGGTGAACTCCGGTCGGCTCGACCGGCGGCAATGTCGCCGCCGAGGTGCAGCGGCGCGCGGCGACGCCGTGGCCGTCGGGGCCCTCCCTAGAATCGCCCGATGCACGAGACCCTGCCTTCGCACGGGCGCCCGGAGCCGCCGTCGGCGGCGGCACCGGAGTCGACCGGCCTGCTGCACCGCCTGCTGCAAGGCCTGAACCCCGAGCAGTTGGCGGCGGTGACGCTGCCATCCCAGCCAGCGCTGATCCTGGCCGGCGCCGGCTCGGGCAAGACGCGCGTGCTGACCACGCGCATCGCCTGGCTGCTGCAGACCGGGCGCACGAGCCCGGCGCAGGTGCTGGCCGTGACCTTCACCAACAAGGCGGCCAAGGAGATGCTCGGCCGCCTGCAGGCCATGCTGCCGGTGAACGTGCGCGGCATGTGGATCGGCACCTTCCACGGCCTGTGCAACCGCTTCCTGCGCGCGCACTGGAAGCTGGCGGGCCTGCCGCAGTCGTTCCAGATCCTCGACGCGCAGGACACCGTCGCCGCCGTCAAGCGCGTCGTCAAGGCGCTCAACCTCGACGAGGAGCGCTTCCCGCCCAAGCAGGCCGCCTGGTTCGTCGCCGGCAACAAGGAAGAGGGCCTGAGGCCGCGCGACATCGACGCGCCCGACCCGCACACGCGCAAGCTGGTCGAGGTCTACCAGGCCTACGAGGAGCAGTGCCAGCGCGAAGGGGTCGTCGACTTCGCCGAGCTGCTGCTGCGCACCTACGAGCTGCTGCGCGACAACGATCCGCTGCGCGAGCACTACCGGCGCCGCTTCGCGCACCTGCTGGTCGACGAGTTCCAGGACACGAACAAGCTGCAATACGCCTGGCTGAAGATGCTGGCGCCGCCTGCCGGCGGCGCGTCGATGCCGGGCATGCCGCAGCAATCGGTCTTCGCCGTCGGCGACGACGACCAGAGCATCTACGCCTTCCGCGGCGCACGCGTGGGCAACATGGCCGACTTCGAACGCGAGTACCGCGTCGGCCGCGTCATCAAGCTCGAGCAGAACTACCGCTCGGGCGGGCACATCCTCGACGCCGCCAACGGGCTCATCGCGCACAACGAGCGGCGCCTGGGCAAGAACCTGCGCACCGATGCCGGCGCCGGCGAGCCGGTGCGCGTGCACGAGTCGGTGAGCGACTATGCCGAGGCGCAATGGGTTCTGGAAGAGCTGCAGCAGCTGCACCGCGGCGGCCTGGCGCGTGCCGAGACGGCGCTGCTGTACCGCAGCAACGCGCAGAGCCGCGTGCTCGAGAGCGCGCTCTTCAATGCCGGCATCCCCTACCGCGTCTACGGCGGCCTGCGCTTCTTCGAGCGCGCCGAGGTCAAGCATGCGCTGGCCTACCTGCGCCTGATCGAGAACGCCGACGACGACACCAGCTTCCTGCGCGTCGTCAACTTCCCGGCGCGCGGCATAGGCGCGCGCAGCATCGAGCAGCTGCAGGACGCGGCGCGGGCCAGCGGCCGCAGCCTCGCGCAGAGCGTCGGCGCCGTCGGCGGCAAGGCCGGCGCCAACCTGCAGCAGTTCATGCACCTGATCGAGGCCATGCGCGCCGCCACGCGCGGCCTCACGCTGCGCGAGATCATCGAGCACATGCTCGCGCACTCGGGCCTCGTCGAGTTCTACAAGACCGACAAGGAGGGCGCCGACCGCATCGAGAACCTCGAGGAGCTGATCAACGCCGCCGAGGGCTTCGTGATGCAGGAAGGCTTCGGCAAGGATGCCGTGGCGCTGCCGGTCGACGAGCAGGCACAGAGCCCGGAGGCCGCGCCGGACGCCGACACGGGCGAGATCCAGAGCCCGCTCGCTGCCTTCCTCACCCATGCCGCACTCGAGGCTGGCGACAACCAGGCGCAGGCCGGGCAGGATGCGGTGCAGCTGATGACCGTGCACTCGGCCAAGGGGCTCGAGTTCGGCGCCGTCTTCATCACCGGGCTCGAGGAGGGCCTGTTCCCGCACGAGAACTCGCTGTCGGACGGCGACGGCCTCGAGGAAGAGCGGCGCCTGATGTACGTGGCCATCACGCGCGCGCGCTCACGCCTGTACCTGAGCTTCAGCCAGACGCGGCTGCTGCACGGGCAGACGCGCTACAACGTCAAGAGCCGCTTCCTCGAGGAGTTGCCCGCGCAGGCGCTGCGCTGGCTGACGCCGCGCCAGGCCGGCTTCGGCTCGGGCTATGCGCGCGAGTACCGGGAGGCCTGGGGGCGGGGCAGCGGGCTCTCGGGCATCGTCGGCGTCGGGCGCATCGAGCCGCCGGCGTGGGCTTCGGCGCCACCGCCCGCGGCGCGCAGCGGGGCAGCCGGCGTGGCCGTCGAAGGCGCCGGCCGGGGCCTGCAGTCTGCTGGTGGCGCAGGCCAAGGCCTGCGCGTGGGCCAGACCGTCTTCCACAACAAGTTCGGCGAGGGGGTCATCACCACCCTCGAAGGCCGCGGCGCCGATGCGCGTGCGCAGGTGCAGTTCGGGCGCCACGGCAGCAAGTGGCTGGCGCTCGGCATCGCCAAGCTCACGCCGGTGGACTGAGAGGCTTCTGCGCTGCCGCTGCGGCCGCCGCCGGCCGCTACACCTTCGTGGGCGGCGGCCCTGTCGGCTCGTCGGCTGCCGCGCCGGCGCCGCCGAAGTTGTCGTTGAAGGCGAACAGCTGCGAGACGTAGAACACGCTGCTGAACAGCAGCGCCATCGGCATCAGCATCATCCCCGCGAAGCGCGCCGCGCCGAGCGCGGCCAGCAGCATCGACAGCAGCACGCTCACCAGCGTGACCACCGCCACCCAGGTGGCCACGAAGGTGGTGAAGGCGCCCTTGTTGCGCCACAGCGCCATCGTGCTGGAGAAGAGCGATTGCCCCACCCCCTGGCCGCCCCAGTGCACGAGCGCCGGCGCGAACCAGAACGGCACCGAGAGTGCCGTGCCCAGCACGCCCAGCAGCCAGGCGGCGCTCGTCACGCCCGGCTCGTCGAGCAGTGCCTCGATCTGCGTGCGCGTCGGGTCGCCCTTGGCGACGAGGGCCTGCAGGCGCGCCAGCGCATCGTCGGAGACCCACGCGCACAGCACGAGGATGGCGAAGGCGAGCAGCCCGTAGCTCACGCACAGCACGAGCAGCGAGCGCCGGCGCACGGGGTCGGCGCGCAGCGGCTCGATGAACTGGCCCGGGTGCACCGGCCCGCCCAGCAGCGCCGACTGCGTGGCCACCATGTAGCCGAGCGAAAGCAGGGGCAACGCCATCAGCTGCAGCAGGCTCCCGACGAACGGCAGCACGGCGGCGACGATCGCGCTCGCCGCGAGGAAGACGAGGAACAGCAGCCCCAGCGCCAGCGGCCGGCGCGCGAAGGCGCGGAAGCCGTCGACCACCCAGCGCGGGCCATGTCCCAGCGTGACCGTCTTCAGTTGCAGTGCCATGTGGAGGAGGGGCGGGTGGGCGAGGCTGGTTGAGGCGGAAGCGCGGGCTCTCAGGTCTCGGGATGCCAGGGCGTGGCGATGCGCTCGCGCAGCACACGCTCGAAGTGCCCGGGGTCCTTGGGCGCCAGCAGCGCCGCGCGGCGCGGCAGGTGCCAGTCCCACAGGCGCGAAAGCCAGAAGCGGAAGGCGGCGGCGCGCAGCAGCGCCGGCATGAGCCGCCGCTCCGCCGCCGTGAGCGGGCGCACGGCGGCGTAGGCGGCGACGAAGGCGGCGGCGCGAACCTCGTCGAGCCGGCCGGTGTCGAGGTCGCTGCACCAGTCGTTGACGCACACGGCCACGTCGAAGAGCAGGGCGTCGGTGCCGGCGAAGTAGAAGTCGAAGAAGCCGCACAGGCGGTCGTCGCCGGCGGTGTCGTCGAACATCACGTTGTCGCGGAAGAGGTCGGCGTGGATGGGCCCGCGCGGCAGCGCCTGCCCCGCGGCGGAGCCGGCCCACTGTTCGTGGAAGCGCAGTTCTTCCTGCAGCAGCACCGCCTGCGCCGGCTGCGAGTGCTGCAGGTGCGGCAGCACCACCGGCACCGTCTCGCGCCACCACGCCAGGCCGCGCAGGTGCGGCTGCTGCAACGCGAAGGAGGCGCCTGCCAGGTGCATGCGCGCCAGCATCGCGCCGACCTGCACACAGTGCGTCGGCGTGGGCACGAGGCGGTGGCTGCCCGGCAGGCGCGTCGTCACCGCGGCGGGCTTGCCCGACAGCTCGTGCAGCAGCTCGCCTGCGCCATCGGCCTGCGGCGCCGGCACCGGGATGCCCGCCGCGGCCAGGTGCCGCATCAAGTGCAAATAGTAGGGCAGCTCGGCACGCGTGAGTCGCTCGAAGAGCGTGAGCACCCATTGCCCGCGCTCGGTGCCGGCGTAGTAGTTGGTGTTCTCGATGCCGCTCTTGATGCCCTGCAGGTCGGTCAGGCGGCCGAGCCCGAGGTGCGAGAACAGGGCGGCCGCGGCATCGAAGCCGACCTCGGTGTAGACGGCCATGAAGGACGCTGCCGCGGGCCCTCTCGCCGCAATCTCAGAAGCGCAGCACCGACCAGACGCGCTGGCCGGCACTGCTCTTGTCCTGCGATGGGTCGCGCCCGCCGACGCCGACGTTGATCTCGTAAGGCCGCATCGTGCTCGCCTTGGGCGCCACCGTCACGCGCTGCAGCTGGCCGCGGATGCGCGTCTCCTCGATGCGCACCTGGTCGTCCTCGATCACGCGCAGCTCGGTGGTGGCGGGGCGCGCCCCTTTCGCCGATGACGCTGCAGAGGACGCCGCCGAGGACGCGGCGCGCACCGGCGCTGCCGGCTGGGCGGCCGCTGCCGCCGCCAGCATCCAGGCCAGCGCTGCCGCGGCGACGCCGAAGCCGCCGCGCATGCATCCACTCCTGACCCGGCGACTCACCATGCGACCCATTCTAAGCAGCGGACCCGGCGGATCCCGGCGCGCTGCCGCTGCGCGCGAGAATGCAAGCATGCAAGAGAAGATCGTGCTGCTCGTCGATGGTTCCAGCTACTTGTACCGTGCCTACCACGCGCTGCCCGACCTGCGCGCGCCCGACGGCTTTCCCACCGGCGCCTTGCACGGCATGGTGGCGATGCTGAAGTGGTTGCGCGGCCGCTTCCCGGCCGCGCATGCCGCCTGCGTGTTCGACGCCAAGGGCAAGACCTTCCGCGACGACTGGTATCCCGAGTACAAGGCGCACCGCTCGCCGATGCCCGAGCCCCTGGCGCAGCAGATCGAGCCCATCCACGAGGTCGTGCGCCTGCTCGGCTGGCCGGTGCTCGAGGTGCCCGGCATCGAGGCCGACGACGTCATCGGCACGCTGGCGCGCGCCGCCGCCGCCGAGGGCCACCGCGTGCTCATCTCCACCGGCGACAAGGACCTGGCGCAGCTCGTCACGCCCGCGGTGAGCCTGATCAACACCATGGCCAGGCCGCCGGAGCGGCTCGACGTCGAGGGCGTGAAGGAAAAGTTCGGCGTGCCGCCCGAGCGCATCGTCGACTACCTCACCCTGATTGGCGACACGGTCGACAACGTGCCGGGCGTCGACAAGGTCGGCCCCAAGACTGCTGTCAAGTGGCTCGAGGAACACGGCTCGCTCGACGGCGTCGTCGAGGCCGCCGAGCGCATCAAGGGCGCGGTGGGCGAGAACCTTCGCAAGGCGCTGCCCTGGCTGCCGATGGGGCGCAAGCTGGTCACCGTGTTGACCGACTGCGACCTCTCGGCGCATGTGTCCGGCTGGCCGGCGCTCGATGCGCTGGCGCTGCGCGAGGGCGACAAGGCGGCGCTGGCCGACTTCTACCGGCGCTTCGGGTTCCGCACCTGGCTGAAGGAGATGGGGGAGTCCGGCGAGGCGGCGGAGGCTGGCGCCGCGGGCGAGGGCCGATCGCGGCCGGCCTCGGCCGCACCCACCGCCGCGCCGCTATCGCCGTCACTTTCGCCGTCACCATCGCCATCACCTCCTTCCGCGGCGCGCCCGAGGCCGCCCGAGTTCACGATCGTGCGCGAGTACGAGGCGGTGACCACGCGCGATCGCCTCGATGCCTGGTTCGAGCGCCTGCTCGCCGCGCCGCTCACGGCCATCGATACCGAGACCGATTCGCTCGACCCGTTGCGGGCCCGCATCATCGGCATCAGCTTCGCCGTCGAGCCCGGGCGCGCGGCCTACGTGCCGGTGGCCCACAACTACCCCGGCGCACCCGAGCAGCTGTCGATCGACGTCGTGCTCGCGCGCCTCAAGCCCTGGCTCGAGGACGGGAGCAGGGCCAAGCTCGGCCAGAACACCAAGTACGACCTGCACGTCTTCGCCAACCACGGCATCGCCGTGGCGGGCTACCGGCACGACACGCTGCTCGAGAGCTACGTGCTCGAGGCGCACAAGCTGCACAGCCTGGAGAGCCTCGCCGAGCGCCACATCGGCCGCCACGGGCTCGCTTACGAGGACGTGTGCGGCAAGGGCGCCAACCAGATCCCGTTCGCGCAGGTCGACATCGCCAAGGCGACGGAGTACTCCGGCGAGGACAGCGAGATGTGCCTGCACGTGCACGCGACGCTGTGGCCGTGGCTGGAGGCCGAGCCGCGCCTGCGCCAGGTGTACGAGGACATCGAGATGCCGGTCTCGGCGATCCTGCAGCGCGTCGAGCGCCGCGGCGTGCTCATCGACGCCGGCGTGCTGGCGCAGCAAAGCCGCCAGCTCGCCGAGCGCATGGTGCAGATCGAGCAGGAGGCCTATGCCATCGCCGGGCAGCCGTTCAACCTCGGCAGCCCCAAGCAGATCGGCGAGATCCTCTTCGGCAAGCTCGGCCTGCCGGTGAAGCGCAAGACGGCCTCGGGCGCCCCCTCCACCGACGAAGACGTGCTGCAGGAGCTGGCCGAGGACTATCCGCTGCCGGCGCGCATCCTCGACCACCGCGGCCTCGCCAAGCTCAAGGGCACCTACACCGACAAGCTGCCGCTGATGGTGAACCCGCAGACCGGCCGCGTGCACACCAACTACGCGCAGGCGGTGGCGGTGACGGGGCGCCTGTCGAGCAACGACCCGAACCTGCAGAACATCCCCATCCGCACGCCCGAGGGGCGGCGCATCCGCGAGGCCTTCGTGGCACCGCCGGGGCACGTGATCATGAGCGCCGACTACTCGCAGATCGAGCTGCGCATCATGGCCCACATCAGCGAGGACCCGGGGCTGCTGCGCGCCTTCGCCGAGGGCATCGACGTGCACCGCGCCACCGCGAGCGAGGTGTTCGGCACGCCGGTGGCCGAGGTGACGCATGAACAACGTCGCTACGCCAAGGTCATCAATTTCGGCCTCATCTACGGCATGGGCGCCTTCGGCCTGGCGAGCAACCTCGGCATCGAGCAGAAGGCGGCGCGCGACTACATCGAGCGCTACTTCGCGCGTTTCGCCGGCGTCAAGCGCTACATGGACGAGACGAAGGCGCGAGCCGCCGAGATGGGCTACGTCGAGACCTTCTTCGGACGGCGCATCTACCTGCCCGAGATCAAGGGCGGCAGCGGCCCGCGCCGCGCCGGCGCCGAGCGCCAGGCGATCAACGCGCCGATGCAGGGCACCGCGGCCGACCTCATCAAGCTGGCGATGATCGCCGTGCAGGCCGAGCTCGACCGCGAGGGCCGGGCCACCGCCATGGTGATGCAGGTGCACGACGAACTCGTCTTCGAGGTGCCCGAAGCCGAGATCGAATGGGCGCGCGCAGCGGTACCGCGCCTGATGGCCGGCGTGGCGCAGCTGAAGGTGCCGCTGCTGGCCGAGGTCGGCGTGGGCCCGAACTGGGACGAGGCGCACTGATCCCACCGATCGGGACGGCCCGCGGCCCATGCGCATCGCCCCGGGCATTGACGGCCGTCGATCTCGACGCATGATCACGGCGGATTTCGCAAGGAGACCTCACGATGACCCGTCGTTCCACGATCACCCATGCCCTGCGCGGCGCCCTGGCCGCCGGGCTGTTCGCCGCATTGCCGACATGGCCCGCGCTGGCCCAGGACAACTGGCCGAGCAAGCCGGTGAAGATCGTCAGCCCGTTCCCGGCCGGCGGCACGAGCGACGTGATGGCGCGCATGGTCGCCGAGGCGCTGAGCAAGGAGTTCGGGCAGCAGTTCGTCGTCGACAACATCGGCGGCGCCGGCGGCACCATCGGCACGCTGCGTGCGGTGAAGATGCCTGCCGACGGCTACACGCTCATCCAGACCGGTGTCGGCCAGAACGCGGTGGCGCACGGGCTCGACCCGAAGCTGGCCTACGACTCGATGCGCGACTTCGTGCACATCACGCAGGTGCACACCGGGCCCAACCTGCTCGTCGTGCACCCGAGCACGCCGTTCAAGACCTTCGCCGAACTCGTGGACTACGTGCGCAAGAACCCGGGCAAGCTGAACTACGGCTTCACGCATGCCGCATCGGGCCACATGGCGATGGAGCTCTTGAAGCAGCGCGCCAGCGAATGTCCGAAGGGCGTCAAGGACTGCAACGGCTTCTTCATGGTCGGCATCCCCTACCGCGGCGGCGGCCCGATGCTGCAGGACCTGCTCGGCGGGCAGATCCCGCTGATGTTCATCAACCAGGACGTGGCGCTGCAGCACATCAAGGCCGGCAAGCTGCGCGCGCTCGCGGCCACGAGCCTGCAGCGCAACCCGCTGTACCCCGACGTGCCGACCATCCACGAGAGCGGCTTCCCCAACTTCCAGGCGTTGAGCTGGTCCGGGCTGTCGGCGATCAAGGGCACGCCGCAGGCCATCGTCGACAAGCTCGAGGCGGCGATGAAGAAGATCATGACCTCGCCCGAGATCAGGCAGCGCATGGAGTCGGTGGGCTTCGTCATCCCGCCGCAGGGCTCGGGGCCGTACACGCAGTTCGTGAAGAGCGAGATCGAGCTGTGGACGAAGGTCATCAAGACCGCGGGCATCAAGCCCGAGTGAGGACGCCGCCATGACAGCGCGCACCATCGTCGCCGATGCTCCCACGGCCGGCTTGGCGGCCAATCGACCAGCAGCCGGTCCGGCCGCCGGCGTCGCCAGCGCCGACCGCATCGCGTGGATCCGCCTGTCGCTCGTCTTCCTGCCGCTCGCCACGCCGATCAGCGACGCCAAGGTGCTGACCGGTCGCCAGAAGCCGCTCACCGAGATCGCCGTCCTCTTCGCCGAGATCGAGACCCGGGGCGGGCACGCCGGCGTGGGCTTCAGCTACAGCAAGCGCGCCGGCGGGCCGGGGCAGTACGAGCACGCCAAGGAGATCGCCTCCAACCTGATCGGCGAGGACCCGAACGACATCGCGCGCCTGTGGGACAAGCTCGTCTGGGCCGGTGCCAGCGTCGGGCGCAGCGGCCTGGCCACGCAGGCCATCGCCGCCTTCGACATCGCGCTGTGGGACCTGAAGGCGCGGCGCGCCGGCTTGGCCGTGGCCAAGCTGCTGGGTGCGCAGCGCGACTCGGTGGCCTGCTACAACACCTCGGGCGGCTTCCTCTCGAGCCCCATCGTCGAGGTGCTGGCCAACGTCGAGAAGCTGCTCGAGCGCGGCATCGGCGGCATCAAGGTCAAGGTCGGCCAGCCCGACCCCATGGTCGACTTCGAGCGCGTGCGCGCCGTGCACAAGCTCATCGACGGGCGCGTGCACCTGATGATCGATGCCAACCAGCAGTGGGACCGCGTCACCGCGCAGCGTTTCGGGCGCCTCGTCGAGCCGCTCAACCTGACGTGGATCGAAGAGCCGCTGGACGCCTACGATGCCGAAGGGCACGCTGCGCTGGCCGCGATGCTCGACACGCCCATCGCCACCGGCGAGATGCTCACCAGCGTTGCCGAGCACTGGGAGCTCATCCGACTGCGCAGCGTCGACTTCATCCAGCCCGACGCGCCACGGGTCGGCGGCATCACGCCGATGCTGAAGATCATGGCGCTCGCCGATCACGCGCAACTGCGCATGGCGCCGCACTTCGCGATGGAGATCCACCTGCACCTGAGCGCCTCCTATGCGCGCGAGCCCTGGGTGGAGCACTTCGAGTGGCTGGAGCCGCTGTTCAACGAGCGGCTCGTCATCGAGGGCGGGCGCATGCAGGTGCCCGACCGCCCGGGCCTGGGCTTCTCGATCAGCGAGCAGGCGCGGCGCTGGACGGCGCAGACGGCGGAGTTCGGCAGGCGGCCCTGAGGCATCGGGCGGGGGTGCCCCTTCGGTGTCGCCGGGCTGCCGCAGGGGCGAAGACATGATCATCGACAGCGAACAGGACATCACGACCGCCGTGCTCGCCGAGGCCGGGCGCACGCCCGACCCGCGGCTGCGCCGCATCCTCACGCTCGCCGTGAAGCACCTGCATGCCTTCGTGCGCGAGGCGCGGTTGAGCGAACTCGAGTTCCAGCAGATCTGCCGCGCCGTCGCCGCCACCGGACAGGCGACCAACGCCTCGCACAACGAGGTGGTGCTGGCGGCCGGCTCGCTCGGCGTCTCGGCGCTGGTGTGCCTGCTCAACAACGTGCCGCCGGGGCACGAAGGGCCGGGGACGACGGCCAACCTGATGGGCCCGTTCTGGCGGATGCACTCGCCGCCGACGCCGAACGGCGGCTCCATCGTCCGCTCGCCGACGCCGGGCGAGCCGATCTTCGTCGAGGCCTTCGTCGTCGACGCCGAGGGTGCGCCGGTCGCCGGTGCCGAGGTGGACGTGTGGCACGCCAGCCCCGAAGGCTTCTACGAGAACCAGGATCCGGGCCAGGCGGACATGAACCTGCGCGGCAAGTTCACGAGCGATGACGCCGGGCGCATCGCCTTCCGCTCGGTGAAGCCGGTGGGCTACCCGGTGCCGGTGAACGGCCCGGTGGGCGCGCTGCTGCGCGCGCAAGGACGGCACAACATGCGGCCGGCGCACCTGCACTTCCTGATCACCAAGCCCGGCTTCAAGGCGCAGTTCTCGCAGGTCTATTCGGCCGACGACCCGAACATCGAAGACGACGTGCAGTTCGGCGTGACGCGTGCGCTCGTCGCTCGCTACGAGCGGCATGTGCCGGGCGGCGCGGCGGCGGCGCCGGCGGCGGACGTGGGCGGCCCCTGGTACACGCTGAAGCAGCGCTTCGTGCTGCAACCGGGCGAGCCGCGCCTGCCGCCTCCGCCCGTCGTGGGCAAGGCCGGCGGCGAGCGGCCGACCCTGGTGCGCCTGCGGCGGCGCGGCTGATCGCGCGCCCGGCGCGCGACCCGCGCGATTGACCGGCCTGCCGGGGCCGTCTACACTAATCATCAGCATACTGATTAAATGGTTCCGGAGCACTGAGGAACCGAAGGAGACGGCCATGGCCAGCGGGACCTCGGCGCTTCCCGTCCTCGTCGCAGGTGGCGGCATCGGCGGCCTCGCGGCGGCGTTGGCGCTCGTCAAGCGCGGCTTCGCCGTGACGGTGCTCGAGCAGTCGCCGGAGATCGGCGAGATCGGCGCCGGCATCCAGCTCGGGCCGAACGCCTTTGCGGCATTCGACGCGCTCGGCGTCGGCGAGCGCGCCCGCGGCCGTGCCGTCTATACCGACTGCATGGTCATGCACGACGCGCTCGACGAGACCTGCGTCGGCCGCATCCCCACCGGCGAGGCTTTCCGTGCGCGCTTCGGCAACCCCTACGCGGTGATCCACCGCGTCGACGTGCACCGTTCGCTGCTCGAAGGGGCGCAGGAGTCGGGGCATGTCGAGTTCCACACCTCGACGCGCGTAACGCAGGTCGAGCAGCGGCCGGGGCGCGTCACCGTGACCGACTCGCACGGCAAGACCTTCACCGGCCAGGCCCTGATCGGCGCCGACGGCGTGAAGAGCGTCGTGCGCGAGCAGTACGTCGGCGACGCCGCGCGCGTCACCGGCCATGTCGTCTACCGCGCCGTCGTCGACAAGAAGGACTTCCCGGTCGAGCTGCAGTGGAACGCCGCCAGCATCTGGGTCGGCCCCAACTGCCACCTCGTGCACTACCCCCTGCGCGGCGGCGAGCAGTACAACGTCGTCGTCACCTTCCACAGCCGCGAGGCCGAGCAGTGGGGCGTCACCGAAGGCAGCCGCGAGGAGGTGCAGAGCTACTTCCAGGGCATCCACGCCAAGCCGCGCCAGCTGATCGACCTGCCCAGGAGCTGGAAGCGCTGGGCCACCGCCGACCGCGAGCCGATCGGCAACTGGACCTTCGGCCGCGCCACGCTGCTCGGTGATGCGGCGCACCCGACGACGCAGTACATGGCCCAGGGTGCTTGCATGGCGATGGAAGATGCGGTGACGCTCGGCGAGGCGCTGCGTGTGCACGCGAGTGCTGGGGACCGGGCCTGGGAGCCGGCCTTCGACCTCTACCAGCGCTCGCGCATCGCGCGCACGGCGCGCATCGTGCTCAGCTCGCGGGAGATGGGCCGCATCTACCACGCCAAGGGCGTCGAGCGCCTGGTGCGCAACGACCTCTGGCGTGGCCGCACGCCCGAACGGTTCTACGATGCGCTCGAATGGCTGTACGGCTGGAAAGTCGATAACTGCCTGGCGGCACATTGAGCACATCCATGAGCGCCTCGGCCCCACTCGGCGCCCGCCGAATCACCCCGCACAGGAGAGCCCGATGACCGATCTCGGCCGCCTCGAAGACCTGCCCGCCGACTACCTGGCGGCGCTGCGCGCACAGAACCTCGTGCCGCTGTGGCCGAGCCTGCGCGCCGTCATGCCCGCGGCCAAGCCGCAGCCGCGCACGGCGCCCACGAGCTGGTCTTATGCGGCGCTGAAGCCGCTGCTGCTGCGTGCCGGCGAGCTGACGCCCATCGAGAAAGCCGAGCGGCGCGTGCTCGTGCTCGCCAACCCCGGCCACACGCTGGAGAAGATGCAGGCATCGAGCGCCATCTACCTCGGCATGCAACTGCTGCTGCCCGGCGAGTGGGCGCCGTCGCACCGCCACACGCCCAACGCCGTGCGCATGGTGGTCGAAGGCGAGGGCGCCTGGACGACGGTCGAAGGCGAGAAGTGCGCGATGAGCCGCGGCGACCTCATCCTCACGCCCACCGGCCTGTGGCACGAACATGGCCACGACGGCGACCAGCCGGTGGTGTGGCTCGACGTGCTCGACCTGCCGCTCGTGCACTACCTCGAGGCGAGCTACCACGTGAACGGCCAGCGCCAGGTGCAGCAGGCGAGCCGCGGCGAGCGCGCCTTCGTGCGCGCCGGCGTCGCGCCGACGCCGGTGTTCGAGCGCACGCGCAAGGCCTATCCACTCCTGCGCTACCCCTGGGCGGAGACGAAGGCCGCGCTGCAGTCGCTCGCCGCCGACCAGCCCGACCTCGAGTGCGTGATGGTCACCTACCTCAACCCCGAGACCGGTGGCGATGCCGAGAACATCCTCGGCTTCTACGCGCTGATGCTGCGGCCCGGGCAGACGCTGGCCTTGCCGGCGCGCAGCCCGGCGAGTGTCTTCCACGTCGTCGAGGGCGCCGCCGAGGTGCAGGTGATGGCCGAGCCGTCCGCACGATTCGCGCTGGCCGCAGCCGACACCTGCTGCGCGCCGGGCTATGAGCCCATCACGCTGCGCAACCCCTCGCCGTCGGCGCCGGCCTTCGTCTTCATCGCCGACGAGGCGCCGCTGCACCGCAAGCTCGGCCTCTACGAAGTGCGGGCGTAGGGCGTCTTCATCGGCTGCCGCTGCGCTCGATCGCGCCGCGGATGCGGCTCAGCTCGTCGTGGCTCTCGGCCGCGAGCTGCGCATACACCTGCACCTGCTGGCTCACCGCACGCAGCCGGTCGGCGATGCGCGTGGCCAGCACCACCACGAGCTTGGCCGCCACCACCGGGGCTTCTGCCATCAGCTCCTCGAGGCCCCGGCGCGAGAGCCCGGCCGCCTGAACCACGCTCACCGCCGTGCAGCTCACGGCGCGCGGCGCGCCGTCGAGCAACGCCATCTCGCCGATGATCTCGCCCGGCCCGAGCACCGAGAGCGCCAGCGGCGCATCGGGGCCGCCCGCGGCCTCGCTGTCGACGCTGACCTCGCCTTCGAGGATGAGCAGCATGTGCCCGGAAGCGCTCTCCGCACCTTCGCGCAGCAGTGTCGCGCCGACCGGAAAGCCGACGAGGCCCATGCGCGCCGCCACCTGGCGCGCCTCCTCGAGCGTTAGCTGCACCATCGCCTTCGGCCGGCTCAGCATGCCGGCCGCCACCTCGGCCAGCGCGGGCAACTCGCCCAGGGGGCGGACGCGGAACTGCGGGGCATCGGTGGGCGACATGACAAGAGGATTATCGGAGACCGACAGCCGTGCCCGCCCCATCCGGACAGGGGTTTGTGTGTCCAGGCGCACCCCCACTCTCCGGCGAACGGCCGGTGAGTAGCCGACAGGCCGTCGGCGGGCCGTTCCCGGCGAGCCCGGCTCTCAGCGGCCCTGCACCTTGCGCCAGGCCGCGAAGGCTTCGCGGTTGGCCTCGTCGGTGGGCGGGTACAGGCCGAGGATCGACTGGCCGGCGAGCACGCGCTCCTGCACGAAGTCCTCGAAGGCCGTCATCTCGGTGGCCTCGGCCGCCACCTCGTCGGCGATGTGCGCCGGGATGACGATCGCGCCCTCTGCATCGCCGACGACGACGTCACCCGGGAACACCGGCGCATCGCCGCAGCCGATGGGCACGTTGATGTCGATGGCGTGGTGCAGCGTGATGTTGGTCGGCGCGCTCGGGCGTGAGTGGTAGGCCGGGAACGGCAGCTTGGCGATCTCGGGGCTGTCGCGGAAGCCGCCGTCGGTGACGATGCCGGCGGTGCCGCGTTTCATCAGCCGGCTGACGAGGATGCCGCCGGCCGACGCCGCACGTGCGTCCTTGCGGCTGTCGATGACGAGCACGGCGCCGGGCGGGCACTCCTCCACCGCCTTGCGCTGCGGGTGCGCGCGGTCGGCGAAGACGCTGATCGGGTTCAGGTCCTCGCGCGCCGGGATGTAGCGCAGCGTGAAGGCTTCGCCCACCATGTTGGGCAGGCCGGTGTTGAGCGGGCGCACGTCCTGGATGAATTGCTGGCGCAGGCCGCGCTTGAAGAGCGCCGTGCACAGCGTGGCCGTGCTCACCTTGGCAAGCAGGGCGCGGGTCTCGGGCTTCAGGGCCATCGTCGGTTCCTTCGTGATGTTCAGCTGAGCGGCGAATCGACGCCGAGGCGCGCCGCCCACTCATTCAGCGCGGTGCGCGTCGGCGCGTCGTAGTCGATGCCCTCGCGCGCGGCGCGCTCGATGCAGGCGGCGGCCTGGTCGCCGGGCAGGCGCACCGGGCGCTTCGGGTCGATCGGCCGATTGGCGCGGCAGCGTTCGCCCAGGTGTTCGGTCTGCTCGAGAAAGGCCTCGCGCCCGGCGAAGAACCCGGGGTCGAGCACCTGCAGGTAGACATTGCCGCCCCAGCGCCTGGGCGCCTGCTTGCGGCCGTGGCCCGAAAGGCCCTGCGACAGCGCCTCGATCATCAGCGCCAGGCCGAAGCCCTTGTGGCCGTACTCGGTGCCGCCCATCAGCTGCAGGCTGCCGCGCGGCTGGCGGTGCTCGAGCACGGCCGGGTCGCGCGTCGGCCGGCCCTCGCCGTCGAGCAGCCAGGGATGTTCGAAGCGCTCGCCGGCGGCGTGTTTCTGCCGCGTCATCGAGGTCGTGGTGATCGAAGCGCAGATGTCCACCAGCACGGGGTGGGTCTCGCCGGGGTAGCCGAGCGCGAACGGATTGGGGGTGAAGAGCGCCTCCGTGCCGCCATAGGGCGCCACACGCTGGCCGGCGGGGTCGGAGTTGGCGATGAGGGCGATGAAGCCGCGGTCGGCCGCCTGCTTGGCGAGCGCGGCCAGGCAGCCGATGTGGTGGCTGCGCCGGATGGCCACGGCCGCCATGCCGTGCGCCGCCGCACGCGGGATCGCCTGCTCGATGGCCGTGGCCACGAGCCACAGGCCCGGCAGGTAGCGGCCGTCCCACACCGCCGTGAGGCCGCTGTCCTTGAGCACATCGGGCTCGCCGCGCACGGCCATGCCGACCTCGGCGCCGCCGCTGGCGCGGCCCTTCTCGATGTCGGCCAGGTACAGCGGCGCCATCGCCAGCCCGTGCGTGCGCCGGCCCATCGCGTCGGTCAGCACGAGCAGCCGCGCCACCGTGGCCGCCTTGCCGTCGTCCATGCCGGCGGCGACGAAGAGGGCGCGGGCGAACGCTTCGAGCCGGGCAACGGGCACGAAGGGTGACGGCGCGCGCGGCTGCAAGGGCGACGGCGCGCGCGCAGGGATCTCCGGCGCGGCGGCCGGCCTGCGCCCCTCTGCTTCAGGCATTGCCTTCCAGCTTCGCGCCCGCCCGCTTCACCAGCGAGCCCCAACGTTCGCCCTCGCGCGCGAGGAAGTCGCTCGTCTCCTTGGGGGTCGAGGTCATCACCTCGGCGCCGGCGGCGACGAGGCGGGCGCGCATGTCTGGCTCGCGGATCACCTGCACCAGCGCCGCAGCCAGCCTGGCCGCGGCGGCCTTGTTCATCGACGCGGCGATGGCCACGCCCTGGTAGGTGCCGCTCTCGAAGTCCTTCACGCCCTGCTCGGCGATGGTCGGCGCATCGGGCAGCAGGGCCATGCGCGTGCGCTTGGAGATGCCGATCAGCTTCAGCCGCCCGGCCTGCACCAGCGGCAACGTGGCGAGCATGCCGTTCAGCACCAGCTGCGTATTGCCGGCGGCGACATCGGCGATGCTCTGCGCGCCGCCGCGGAAGGGCACGTGCACGAATTTCATGCCCATGGCGAGCGCGATCTCGGCCGCGCCCAGGTGGTTGGCCGAGCCGATGCCCGACGAGGCGATGTTGAGCGGCTTCGTCTGCGAAAGCTGCGCCAGCTCGCGCAGGTTTTTGGCCGGGATCGACGGGTTCGTGCACAGCAGGTGCGGCGAATAGGCCAGCATCGTCGCGCCGGCGAGCTGCTGCGGCTTGTACGGCAGCTCCTTGGCGATGATGGCGTTGATGGCCAGCGAGCTCATGTCCGACAACAGCATCGTGTGCTCGTCGGTGGCCTGCGCGACGGCGGCGGCGCCGATGGCGCCGTTGGCACCCGTCTTGTTCTCGACGACGACGGTGGTCTTGAGGACGTCGCCGAGCGGCTTGCTGATGAGGCGCGCGATGACGTCCGAGGTGCCCCCGGGCGGGAAGGGCACGATGATGCGCAGCGGCTTGTCGGGCCAGGCCGCGGCGAGCACGGGCCACGCGAGGCTGGCGGCGGCGCTGCCGCCGGCGATGAGGATCTGGCGTCGTTGCATGCGGTGGGTCTCCTGGCTGTATGCCTGGGTGGTGGGCGCGGCTGGGCAGGCGGGGGCGAGCCGTCTGCGCAGGATTCAGAAGATGTCGGGCTCGGGGACGGGGGTGCCGAATCCGGTTTCGAGGAAGTCGAAGTCGCAGCCCTGGTCGGCCTGCAGGATGTGGCGGCCGAACATCCAGCCGTAGCCGCGCTGGTAGCGCGGCGGCGGCGCCACCCAGGCCGCCTTTCGGCGCGCGAGTTCGTCGTCGCCGACCTCGAGGTGGATGCGCCGCGCCGGCACGTCGACCGTGATGCGGTCGCCGGTCTTCACCAGCGCGAGCGGACCCCCGACATGCGCCTCGGGCGAGCAGTGCAGCAGACAGCCACCGTAGCTGGTGCCGCTCATGCGTGCGTCGGACAGGCGCAGCATGTCCTTGACACCCTGCTTCAACAATTTGGTCGGGATCGGCAGCATGCCCCACTCGGGCATGCCGGCGCCCTTGGGGCCAGCGTTGCGCAGCACGAGCACGTCGTCGCCGGTGACGTCGAGCGTGGGGTCGTCGACGGCCTTCTTGAGCGCCGGGTAGTCGTCGAACACCATCGCGCGGCCGGTGTGCTGCAGCAGGTGCGGCGCGCAGGCGCTCGGCTTGATGACGACGCCGTCGGGCGCGAGGTTGCCGCGCAGCACGGCGAGCGCGCCCTCGGCGTAGATGGGGTTCGAAAGCGGCCGGATGACATCGTCGTCGTAGACCTCGGCGCCGGCGATGTTCTCGCCGAGCGTGCGGCCGTTGACGGTGCGCGCGTCGAGCGCGAGATGCTCGCGCATCCGCTCGAGCAGGCCGCGCAGGCCGCCGGCGTAGTAGAAGTCCTCCATCAGGTACTTCTCGCCGCTTGGCCGGATGTTGGCGATCACCGGCACGCGGCGGCTGGCGGCGTCGAAGTCGTCGAGCGTCACCGCGTGGCCGGCGCGGCGCGACATGCCGATCAGGTGAATGATGGCGTTGGTGCTGCAACCCATGGCCATCGCGCAGGCGATGCCGTTGAGGAAGTTCGCCCGCGCGAGCAGCTTCGCCGGCGTCAGGTCTTCCCAGGCCATCTCGACCGCGCGGCGGCCGCACTCGGCGCTCATGCGGATGTGGTTGGCGTCGGCAGCGGGAATGCTGCTCGCGCCGGGCAGCGTCAGGCCCACCGCCTCGGCGATGCCCATCATCGTCGCCGCCGTGCC
Organism: Burkholderiales bacterium; assembly: GCA_016223165.1. Taxonomy (GTDB): domain Bacteria; phylum Pseudomonadota; class Gammaproteobacteria; order Burkholderiales; family Burkholderiaceae_C; genus Rubrivivax. The sequence continues at coordinate 112,290 of JACRPO010000002.1, read as the reverse complement.
CATTGTCATGCAGGTGCCGTGGCTGCGTGCGATGCCGGCTTCCATCTCCTGCCAGGCTTGGTCGGAGAGGCGCCCGGCGCGGCGCTCGTCCCAGTACTTGAAGGCATCCGAGCCCGAGCCGAGCACCTGCCCCTTCCAGTTGCCGCGCAGCATCGGCCCGGCGGGCAGGTAGATGCACGGCAGCCCGGCCGAGAAGGCGCCCATCAGCAGGCCGGGCGTCGTCTTGTCGCAGCCGCCCATCAGCACCGCGGCGTCCACGGGATGGCTGCGCAGCAGCTCCTCGGTCTCCATGGCGAGGAAGTTGCGGTAGAGCATCGTGGTGGGCTTCACCAGCGACTCCGACAGGCTGATCGCCGGCAGCTCGAGCGGAAAGCCGCCGGCCTGGAAGACGCCGCGCTTCACGTCCTCGACGCGGCTCTTGAAATGCGCGTGGCACTGGTTGGCGTCGCTCCAGGTGTTGACGATGGCCACCACCGGCTTGCCCTTCCAGTCGGCCGGCGCGTAGCCCATCTGCATGACGCGCGAGCGGTGGCCGAAGCTGCGGAAGTCGTCGGGCGCGAACCAGCGCGCGCTGCGCAGTCGCTCGGGGCTGCGCTTCATGGCGTGGCCTCCGGGTGATCGTCGTCCAGCAGACGTTCCTCTTTCATCTTGCCCACCCGGGATGGTTCAGTCGAGCGCCGGCCGCCCCGCGGCCACCCATTCGCGATATTGCGCCCGCGTCGCCTCGCTCGGCGGGTAAAGCCCCCACAGTGGCTCGCCACGCACGACGCGCCGTGCGAGGTAGGCCTCGAGGTCGTCCTGGGCCTCGCAGACGTCGGCGAGCTCGGCGGCCAGGTGCGCCGGCACGACGGTGACGTTGTCGGCGTCGCCGTGGATCACGTCGCCGGGGTAGACGGCGACGCCGGCGCAGGCGATGGGCACGTTCAGGTCGGCGACATGGTGGTAGCTCAGGCGCGTCGTCGCCGTGACGCCCGCGCTCCAGGTCGGGAAGGCGAGCTGCGCGAGCTCGCTGCCGTCGCGGAAGGCGCCGTCGGTGATGACGGCCTTCACGCCGCGCTGCTGCAGGCGCGTGACGAGCATGTGGCCCATGCTCGCGGCGCGGGCGTCGCCGCGGCTGTCGACGACCATCACCTGCCCGGGCAGCGTCTGCTCCACGCCCACCCACTGCAGGTTGTCGGCGTTGGGGGTCGTCGTCAGCGTGGCATAGGTGTCGATATCTTCGCGCGCCGGGATCATGCGCATCGTGAAGGCACGGCCGGCGAAGCGCGGCACGCGCGCGCCCTGCAGCGGCTTCAGCCCCACCAGCACCGGCTGGCGGAGGCCGCGCCGGTAGAGCTGCGTCGTCAGCGAGCCGCTGCTGATGCCGGCCAGCCGCGCCAGCACGGCGTCGTCGACGGCGACTGATGTGCGCGTGCAGGGCGGCGTGGCGGTCACGGGCGGCAGGGCGGTCATGCGGCGTGGCACCGGCAGTTGGGGACGAGGAGCAGATCCGACCGCCATCCCGGATGGCAGAATGTTCCGATGGGCGGGACAGCGATGAGCCTGAATCGCCACGGCATCCTAGGCGTGCCGTTGGCGGCTGCCAATCGGGAGCAACTGGGAGCGAGGGCCGGCGCCGCAGCCTCCGAGCTTCTCGATTCCACGAGTTGGGACCGGCCCGGCACATGACAAACCACAGTGGCAGACAACGGGGGCGCTCGAGATGACGCCAAGGACCAACGAAGGCACCGCATCGCTAGACAAGGCGCTCGATGTGCTCGACGCCGTGGGCAGCACCGCCGCCGGACTCGCGCAGGCCGAGCTCGGGCAGCGCCTGGGGCTGCCGCGCACCACGCTCTACCGCCTGCTGGGTACGCTCGTGGCGCGCGGCCTGCTGCGGCGCGACCCGCTGCGCCGCGTCTACTGCCTGGGCTCGCGCTGCTTCGAGTACGCGCGTGCCGCCTATGCCATGCCCGACCTCGTGGCGGCGGCATCGAGCGAGTTGCGCGGCCTGCGCGATATGACCGGCGAGACCACCTACCTCGCGGCGCTGGACGGCCTGGAGGTGATCTCGCTCGACCGCTGCGACGGCGCGCACGCGCAGCGCAGCCACTCGGCCGTCGGGCAGCGCAAGCCGCTGCACTGCACGAGCCAGGGCAAGGCCATCCTCGCTGCGCTGCCGCCCGAGCGGCGCGACGCGCTCGTGCGCGACATGACGCTCGCGGCCGTGACGCCGCGCAGCATCACCGACCGCCGCCGCCTGCTCGCCGAGCTCAAGCTCACCGCGCAGCGCGGCTGGTCGATCGACGACGAGGAGATCGTCGTCGGCGTGCGCTGCTGCGGCGCGCCGATCGTCGATGCGCAGGGCGAGGTGCGCGGCGCCGTCAGTGTCGCCGGCCCGGCCTTCCGCCTGACGATGGAGCGGCTCGAGCTTCTCGGCCCCGAGCTGGCCGAGGCGGCGCGCCGCATCGGCGCGCAGCTGCCTTCCTCACGGCCGGCACGGCCCGAGGGCGAGGCCCGTGTCGTGCCCGGCGCCTGGGCTTTCGAGGGTGCCTTTCCGTGCTGGGCGGGCAGCGCCGCCGGCCCGGGGCGGCTGTGGTGGGCCGACCGCCTGGCGCCGGCCCTGCACGCCGCGAGCGCCGAGGGCGACGAGACGGTGGCCGGGTTCGAGCACCCGGTGCTGGCGGTGCTGCCCGACCGCGCCGGCACGCGCGTGCTCGCCGGCGACCACTGGCACCTCTGCGGCAGCGACGGGCAGCTGCAGGAGGATGTGGAGGCGTCGCCGTCGCTGCCGCGCTACGGCGTGCTGGCCGCCTGCGCCGGCCCGGCCGGCCAGGCCTGGTTCTGCCAGCCCGACGGCGACCGCTGGCGCGTGGCCACACCGAACGCCGGGGGTCCCTTCAACGGCGGCTGGCGCCTGAACGAGCCGGCGACGGCGCTCGCCTGGGGCGAGGCACAGCGCACGCTCTACATCGCCGCCGCCGGCAGCGGCACCATCTACACCGCGCAGGAAGGGCAGGCCGGCCTGCGCCGCCTGGCCACCGTGCCCAAGGGCTCGGGGCGCCTCGGTGGCCTCGCCGTCGACGCCGAGGGCGGCCTGTGGGCGGCGCTGCGCGGCGGCTGGAGCGTCGCGCGCTTCGAGCCCGACGGCAGCATGGACCGCATGGTCGCGCTGCCGGTGCCGGCACCCACCGGTGTGGCCTTCGGCGGCGCGGATGGGCGCACGCTCTTCGTCACCACCGCGCGCGAAGCGCTCGACCGCGAGTCGCTGGAGGCGGCGCCGCTGTCGGGGCGGCTCTTCGTCGTGGCGGCCGTCTGAGTGACGTCTCGGTGATGTCTCGGTGATGTCTCGGTGAAGGTCTCGGTGAAGGTCTCCCTCTCCCGCAGAGGGAGAGAGGTTGACGAGACCATCAGCTCGGCTGGTAGGCCAGGCGCACGTAGATCGGCGCGAAGGCCTCGGCCTGCGTCACCTCGACCAGCGCCTCGCGCGAGAGCTCGAGCAGCGCGATGAAGGTCACCACCAGCACCGGCACGCCGTGCGTGGTGTCGAAGAGCTCGGCGAACTCGACGAAGCGCCGCCCCTGCAGCCGGCGCAGCACGATGCTCATGTGCTCGCGCACCGAGAGCTGCTCGCGCGTGATGGTGTGGTGCGCCGTGAGGCGGGCGCGCGCGACGATCTCGCGCCAGGCCTGGCGCAGCTCGTCGGCGTGCACCTCGGGCCAGCGCGGCTGCAGCGCCTGCTCGATGTAGACCTGGGCGCGCAGGAAGTCGCGGCCGATGACCGGCAGCTCGTCCAGGCGCGCCGCCGCGAGCTTGATCTGCTCGTACTCGACGAGCCGGCGCACGAGCTCGGCACGCGGGTCTTCGACTTCGCCGCCGTCGGCGCTCTTCTTCGGCGGCAGCAGCATGCGGCTCTTGATCTCGATGAGCATGGCCGCCATCAGCAGATATTCGCTGGCGAGCTCGAGATTGCGGCTGCGGATCTGCTCGACATACGCGAGGTACTGGCGCGTCACGTCCGCGAGCGGGATGTCGAGGATGTTGAAGTTCTGCTTGCGGATGAGGTAGAGCAGCAGGTCGAGCGGCCCCTCGAACGCCTCGAGGAAGACCTCGAGCGCATCGGGCGGGATGTACAGGTCCTGCGGCAGCGCGAAGAGCGGCTCACCGTACAGGCGCGCAACGGCCACTTGGTCGACCACGGACGGTTCGGGTGGGGCGGGGTTGGCGCTCAGGTCGCCATGGATGTCGCCATGGATGTCGCCACTGATGTCACCACCGATGCCGCCGCTGAGGCCGGCAGCCCGTTCGACACTCCGCTCGGCGATCCGTTCGCCCGCTGCGCCCGCGGCCGGCTCGGCTTGCATCGAAGCGGCGGCGCCGGTCAGCGCTGGGTCTGGTAGACGTAGGCCTGCTGCCGCACCTTCGCTTCGCGCCACTCTGCTTGCGCTTCGCGATCGAGGGCGCGGTCCCAGAGCAATGCACGGCCGGCGCGCTGCTCCTGCTCGAGGGTCGGCTTCTTCGCCTTCAGCTCTTCGATGAACGACGCGACGTCGGACTTGTAAGGTTTCCAGAAGAATGGCATGGGCGCGGGCAACGAAACGGCAGCGAGGGAGTGGCGATTCTATCGAGTGCATCTCGCCGAACTCGTCTCAGAGCCTGTGGATGATTCGTTCACAGGCTCTTCAGGGCGCCGCCGGGGCCACGGCGGCTTCGGCAGGCTCGTCGGCGAAGGCCGCGGCGACGGTGGGCACGATGTTCTCCGCGCCGACCTCGCCCTCGAAACCCGAGCGCCGGATCAGCGACAGCGGCTGCTCGTTGACGTTGGCCAGCACCAGCGCCGTCTCCTGCCGCGCCAGCGTGCGGTGCAGCTGGCGCAGCGCGTCGAGGCCGGAGGTGTCGAGCAGCACCATGCGGTGCATCTCGAGCACCACCGCGCGCGTGCCCTCGGGCAGCTGCGCCGGCAGGTCCTCGACCTGGCCGACGGCGCCGAAGAAGAGCGAGCCGAAGAGCTCGAACACATGCACGCCCGGCGGCAGCGAGTCGTGCGGCACCGCGTGCACCTTGAACTGCGTGCTCATGCGGTAGATGAAAAAAGCGCAGGCGAGCACCAGGCCGACCTCCACCGCCACCGTGAGATCGAAGACGACGGTGAGGAAGAAGGTGCCGAGCAGGATCACGCGGTAGGGCGGGTTGAAGTGCTTGAGGCGCCCGAACTCGCGCCACTCGCCCATGTTCCAGGCCACGAAGGTCAGGATGCCTGCCAGGGCGGCGAGGGGCACGTTGAGGGCCAGCGGCGCGGCCACGAGCACGATGACGAGCAGCGCCAGCGCATGCACGATGCCGGCCACCGGCGTGGTGGCGCCCGAGCGCACGTTGGTCACCGTGCGCGCGATCGTGCCCGTGGCCGGGATGCCGCCCAGGAAGGGCGCCACGAAGTTGGCCACGCCCTGGGCCATCAACTCCTGGTTCGGGTCGTGCCGCGGCAGCTCGGTCATGTTGTCGGCGACGCGCGCGCAGAGCAGGGACTCGATGGCGCCGAGGATGGCGATCGTCAGCGTCGGGATCAGCAGCAGCTTCACGGTCGTCCAGCTGAACTCCGGCAGCGCGAGCGGGGGCAGCCCTTGCGGGATGCCGCCGAAGCGCGAGCCGATGGTCTCGACCTGCAGGCCGAGCAGCGTCACCGCCAGCGTCGTGGCCACGAGCGCGATCACCGTGCCCGGCACGTGCGCCGACCAGCGGTGCAGGTGCCGCAGCGCGCCGATCGGGCCGGTGGGCATGGCGTAGGACTTCGGCCAGAGCACGACGATGGCCAGGCTCGCCAGCGCCAGCGCGAGCGCAGCCGGGTTCACCGTGTCCGCGTGCGAGGCCAGCACGCCGAGGAGCGCGAAGAAGTCGCCCGGCAGCTTGGGCGTGACGAGGCCGAAGAAGTCCTTCACCTGCGACAGCGCGATCAGCACCGCGATGCCGTTGGTGAAGCCGATGACGATGCTCACCGGCACGTAGCGCACGAGCGCACCGAGCTTGAACAGGCCCATCGCGAACAGCAGCACGCCGGCCAGCATGGTGGCGATGAGCAGGTTGGCCAGGCCGTAGCGCTCGACGATGCCGTAGACGATGACGATGAACGCGCCGGCGGGGCCGCCGATCTGCACGCTGGAGCCACCGAGCGCGGAGATCAGGAAGCCGGCAACGATGGCCGTGACGATGCCCTGTTCGGGCTTGACGCCGCTGGCGATGGCGAACGCCATGGCCAGCGGCAGCGCGACGACGCCGACCGTGAGACCGGCGCCGAGGTCGACCAGGAAGCGGCGCGTGTCGTAGCCGCGCAGGGAGTCGAGCAGGCGCGGGCGGAAGCGGTGCAGGTCCATCACGAACGCCTCCCCGCCGCGACGGCCGCCTCGCCTGCCGCGCCAAGGGCCGCGCTGCCGGCTGCACGGGCCGGGGCCGCGAGCCGGCGCGTGGCGACGAGGATGCCGCGCAAGATCTCCAGCGGCGGGGGCGGGCAGCCGGGGATCGCGACGTCCACGGGGATCACGCCGGCCACGGCACCGCAGCTGGCATAGCCGGCGCCGAAGATGCCGCCCGTGCAGCCGCAATCGCCGACCGCGACCACCAGCTTGGGCGCCGGCGTGGCCTCGTAGGTGCGGCGAAGGGCGAGCGCCATGTTGCGCGCCACCGGGCCGGTGACGAGCAGCATGTCGGCGTGGCGCGGGCTGGCCACGAAGCGGATGCCGCGGCCCTCGAGGTTGTAGTAGGGGTTGTTGAGCGCGTGGATCTCGAGCTCGCAGCCGTTGCACGAGCCGGCGTCGACCTGGCGAATGGTGAGGGCGCGCCCGAGCACGGCCAGGATGTCGGCATGGACCCTCGTCGCGGCGGGTTCCAGCGCACCGGCGTCGGCCGGTGGCGCCTCGGTGCACAGGCCCACGCGGGCGACTTGCTGCAGCAGCTTGAACATCAGAGATCGTGTCCGGAGTAACTGAGGTTGAACGACTTGTTGATGAGCGGGAAGTCGGGGACGATGTTGCCGATCACGGCGTGTTCGAGGACCGGCCAGTTCTGCCACGAGGGGTCGTGGCAATGGCAGCGCGCGATCGCGCCGTCGCGCAGCACGAGCGCGACGAGGACCTCGCCACGCCAGCCTTCGATCCAGCCCGCGCCGCGCGCCTCGCCGGCACGCGGCGTGTCCGGCATCGACAGGTCGGCGCGCACGGCGCCTGCGGGCATGCCGGTCAGCAGCGCGCGAATCAGGCGCAGCGACTCGACGATCTCGTCGAAGCGCAGCGCCACGCGCGCGGCGACATCGCCTTGCTGCGAGCCGGCCGGCCGCACCTGCAGCCGGTGATAGGGCGGCCAGGGGTGGTCGCGGCGCAGGTCGGCGTCCTGCCCGCTGGCGCGGCCGGCCAGGCCCGTGAGGCCGAGCCGCCGGGCCAGCTCAGGGGTGACGACGCCGGTGCCGATGAAGCGGTCTTGCAGCCCGGCGTGGCTGTCGTAGATGGCGCGCAGCGTCGCGAGCTCGCCCTCGATGGCCTCGCATTGCGCGTGCAGTTGCACGAGCTGCGGGGCGCCGATGTCGCGCGCGGCACCGCCCGGCACCACCGCGTCCATCATGAAACGATGCCCGAACACCTCGTGCGAGGCGCGCTGCCAGTCTTCGCGCAGGCGCGAGAAGTGCGCCAGGCCGATGGCGAGCGCCGCGTCGTTGCCCAGCGCCCCGAGGTCGCCGAGGTGGTTGGCCACGCGTTCGCGCTCGAGCATCAAGGCGCGCAGCCACGATGCGCGTTCGGGCACCTCGACGCCGAGCGCGGACTCCAGCGCCATGCAGTAGGCCCAGGCATAGGCCACGGTCGAATCGCCCGACACGCGGCCGGCGAGGAGGTGCGCCCCGAGGGCGGGCAGTTCGGTGAAGCGGCGCTCGATGCCCTTGTGCACGTAGCCCAGGCGCTCTTCCAGGCGCAGCACCTTCTCGCCGACGACCGAGAAGCGGAAATGGCCCGGCTCGATGATGCCCGCATGCACCGGCCCGACCGGGATCTCGTGCACGCCGTCGCCTTCGACGCGCACGAAGGCATAGGGGTCGCCTTCGCCGGCATCGCCACGCGCCGCCGCGCTGTCGCCTGCCCGCGCGGCGGAATCGCGCAACGGCAGCGTCGCGGTCCAGGTGCCGTGGTCGAGCCACGGCCGCCGGTCGCTGGCGCCTGCCGCATGCAGGCCGCAGAGGTCGGCCACCGCTCGTTGCATGCGGGTCGCGGCAGGGAAATGCGCGGCGAGGTCGGGATAGGTCTCATCGGTGCCGAGCGCCAGGTCGACCCACACGAGGCCGCTCGGCAGCGCGTAGGCGGCACTGACAAGGTTCGCGACGTTCGCGAGGTTCGCGAGCTTCGAATCACCGCCGGACATGGCGGCGCCCCACAGCGCGATCAGCCGGCCGCCGCCCTGCAGCGCCGCCTCGGCCAGCGCGACCCAGCCGGCGGCGTCGACGCGGCCGAACTGCATCGGCAGCGGCGCCGGCAGGGGCGTCAGGTGCAGCGCCCGGTGCAGGTCTTCGCCAGCCATCGTCAGCCGCCGATCATGCGCGCCGCCTGCCGGAACCAGCCGTCGAGGTAGGGCGGCACGTAGAGCCCGAGCAGCAGGCACAGCGCCAGGTGCACGAACACCGGCACGAGCGCCGGCGGGTGCGCCAGCGGCTTCAGCGTCGTGTCGCCGAAGACCATCGGCTGCACGCGCCCGAACACCGACGCGAAGGCCACACCCAGCGCCAGCAGCAGGAAGGGCGTGGCCCAGGGCTGCTCGCGCATCGCGGTGGTGATGATGAGGAACTCGCTGGCGAAGACACCGAAGGGCGGCATGCCGAGGATGGCCAGCGAGCCGATCATCAAGCCCCAGCCCACCGGCGGGCTGACCTTCACGAGGCCGCGGATGTCGTCCATCACCTGCGTGCCGGCCTTCTGCGCCGCGTGGCCGACGGCGAAGAAGATGGCCGACTTGGTGAGCGAGTGCACCGTCATGTGCAGCAGCCCGGCGAAGTTGGCGATACCGCCGCCCATGCCGAAGGCGAAGGTCATGAGCCCCATGTGCTCGATCGACGAGTAGGCGAACATGCGCTTGATGTCGCGCTGGCGCATGAGGAAGAAGGCCGCCGCCACGACCGAGAGCAGGCCGAAGCCGATCATCATCTGGCCGGCGAGCGGGCTCTTCAGCGCCCCGTCGGTCAGCACCTTGCAGCGCAGCACCGCGTAGAGCGCGACATTGAGCAGGAGGCCGGAGAGCACCGCCGAAACGGGGGTGGGCCCTTCGGCATGCGCGTCGGGCAGCCAGTTGTGCAGCGGCACGAGGCCCACCTTGGTGCCGTAGCCGATGAAGAGGAAGGCGAAGGCGAGCGTGATGATGTGGGGGTCGAGGCTCGCCTTCACCGCGTCAAGATGGGTCCACAGCAGCGCGCCGCCCTCGCTGCCGAGCACCTTCTCGGCGGCCATGTACAGCAGCACGGTGCCGAACAGCGCCTGCGCGATGCCGACGCCGCAGAGGATGAAGTACTTCCACGCCGCCTCGAGACTGGCGGCGGTGCGGTAGACGCTCACCAGCAGCACGGTGGTCAGCGTGGCCGCCTCCATGGCGACCCACAGGATGCCCATGTTGTTGGTGGTCAGTGCCAGCAGCATCGTGAAGCTGAAGAGCTGGTACATGCTGTGATACAGGCGCAGGCGCGGCGGCGTCATCTTGCCGTGGTCGCGCTCGACGCGCATGTACGGGCGCGAGAAGAGCGCGGTCGTCATGCCGACGAACGAGGTCAGCGCGACCAGGAAGACGTTGAGCGCGTCGATGAAGAACTCGCGCTCCCAGGCGAAGAGCGGCCCCTCGGCGACGACCTGCGCCGTCAGCGCGCAGGCGGCGAGGAAGGTGCCGGTGCTGAAGCCGGCGTTGATCTCCATCGCGCGGTCGCGGTGGCCGACCAGCGCCAGCACGATGCCGCCGGCCAGCGGAATCGCGAGCACGAGGAAGAGCACGAGGGAGGGGGAGCCGGTGGCGGCCAAGGTCAGTCTTCCTTCAGCCGCTCGAGGTGGCGGATGTCGAGGCTGTCGAACTGCTCGCGGATCTGGAACATGAACACGCCGAGGATCAGCACGCCGATCAGCACGTCGAGCGCGATGCCGAGCTCCACCACCATCGGCATGCCGTAGGTGGCCGAGGTGGCGGCGAAGAACAGGCCGTTCTCCATCGACAGGAAGCCGACGACCTGCGGAATGGCCTTGGCGCGCGTGATCATCATCATGAACGACAGCAGCACGCAGGCGAGCGCGATGCCGAGCGTGCCGCGCGCGATGGTCGACGAGAAGCGCGCGATCGGCAGCCCGAGGTTGAAGGCGAAGATGACGAGCAGGATGCCGATCAGCATCGTCGTCGGGATGTTGATGAGCGGCTCGGTGTCCCAGCGCACCTCGAGGCGGTCGATCACGCGGTGCAGCAGGATGGGGATGAGCACCACCTTGAGCGCCAGCGTCAGCGCCGCCGAGACGAACAGGTGCGGCTGCGCCGTGGCCGCGCCGACCACCGCGGTGGCTGCGACGAGCACCACGCCCTGCATCGTGAACAGGTGCACCAGCGACAGCACGCGCCGCTGCGAAAGCATCGCGAAGGCGAGCATCAGCAGCGCCGCGCCGAGCAGGTTGATCAGCTGGCCGAGCAGGGGGTTCATCGCGTGTCTGTCCCTCGTGCCGTCGTTCGTCCCTCACGTGCCGAGCAGGATGTGCACCAGCAGCCCGATGACGGCCAGCATGAAGGCCGTGGCCAGGAACTCGGGCACGCGGAAGATGCGCATCTTCGCGCTCAGGATCTCGAGCAGCGCCAGCGCGGCGCCGCCGATGGCGAGCTTCAGCGCCAGCGTCGGCAAGGCCAGCAGCATCTCCAGCGGCGCGTGCGCCTCGGCCACGCCCCAGGGGAAGAAGAGCGCGAGGCCGGCGCACGAGTAGGCGAACAGCTTCAGGCTCGCCGCCCACTCGAGCAGCGCCAGGTGGCGGCCGGAGTACTCGAGGATCAGCGCCTCGTGGATCATCGTCAGCTCGAGGTGCGTGGTCGGGTTGTCGACCGGCACGCGCGCGTTCTCGGCCAGCGAGACGATGGTGAAGGCGACGCCGGCGAAGGCGAGGCTCGGGTAGATGGCGAGCTCGCGGTGCGCCAGGGTCTCGACGATGGTGGCGAGCGATGTCGATTTGGAGATCAGCGAGGCGCAGAACAGCACCATCAGCAGCGCCGGCTCGGCGAGGAAGCCGATCAGCATCTCGCGCCTGGCGCCGAGCGTGCCGAAGGAGGTGCCGATGTCCATCGCCGCCAGCGAGATGAAGACGCGCGCCAGCGCGAACAAGCCGACGAGCGCAATCGCGTCGGCCGCCTGCGTGAGCGGCAGGTCGGTCGACAGCGTCGGGATGATCGAGCAGGCGAGCGTCATGCAGCCGAAGACGATGTACGGCGCGGCGCGAAAGAGCGGCGTCGCCGTCTCGGCGACCACCGACTCCTTGTTGAACAGCTTGTGCAGCATCTGGTAGGGCTGCAGCAGCGGCGGTGCGCTCTTGTTCTGCAGCCAGGCGCGGCACTGGTTGACCCAGCCGGTCAGCAGCGGGGCGAGCGCGAGGGCGAGCGCGATCTCGAGCGCCTGCGACAGCACGCCGGTCCAGGTGATCATGGGCGCACGACCAGCAGCAGCGCGATCAGCGTCGCGAAGCTGAACAGCAGATAGACGGCGATGCGCCCCTGCTGCAGCAGGCCGATCCAGCGCGCCAGGCGGGCCACGCCGTCGGCGATCGGGCGGTACAGCGCATGCCAGAAGTGATCTTCGACGGTGACGCGGTACACCGGGGCGGCGTCGAAGGGGCTCGGCAGCTCGCGCCGCATGCGGAAGAACGGCTCGAAGATCTGGCGGATCGGCTGGCCGAAGCCCTCGGCCGTGTCCTGCATGCGCGCCGTCTGCCACGGGAAGCCGCAGTCCCACGGCGGCGCGCGCCGGATGCGGCCGTGGTAGAGCCTGCGCACGAGCACGAAGGCGAGCGCGAAGCTCGCGCCGACACCGAGCAGGAAGATGACCGGCCCGTAGCTGGCCCGCTCGAGCGCGGTGGGTGCGAGCAGCCAGCCATGCGCGGCGACCTGCGGGCCGAGGCCCTCGCCGACGAGCGTGCGCGTCACCGGGTCGACGAGCTGGATGAACTGGATCGGCAGCAGCCCGAGCAGCAGGTTGCCCAGCAGCAGCCAGGCCATGCCGCGCCGCTGCCAGGCATTGGCATCGTGCGCCTGCAGCAGGCGCGGCTCGCGCGGCTGGCCGAGAAAGACGACGCCGAAGAACTTGACCATCGTGTAGCCGGCCAGCGCGGCGACGAGGGCGATCAGCGCGGCGACCACCGGGATCAGCATGTTCAGGAACGGGTTCGGCAGCCCGGGCGTGAACAGGAAGCTCTGCAGCAGCAGCCACTCGGAGACGAAGCCGCTCGTCGGCGGCAACCCGGCGCTGGCGAGCACGCCCACGAGCGTGACCCACGCCACCCAGGGCATGGCGCGCATCAAGCCGCCGAGCTTGCCGAGGCTGCGCTCGCCGGTGGCGTGCAGCACCGTGCCGGTGGAAAGGAACAGAAGGCTCTTGAAGAGCGCGTGGCTCGCCACGTGCACGAGCGCCGCGGTGAGCGCCAGCGCCGACAGCGCCTTCATCGAGTAGGCCGAGAACAGCAGCGCCAGGCCGATGCCGGTGGCCAGCAGGCCGATGTTCTCGATCGACGAATAGGCCAGCAGCCGCTTCATGTCGGTCTGCACGGCGGCGAAGACGACGCCGAAGAGCGCCGTGACGAGGCCGATGGCGAGCAGCACCACGCCCCACCACCACAGCTGCAAAGCCAGCAGGTCGAACAGCACGCGCAGCATTCCGTAGATCGCCGTCTTCAGCATCACCGCGCTCATCAGCGCCGAGACCGGTGAAGGTGCCGCCGGGTGCGCCTCGGGCAGCCAGACGTGCAGCGGCACGAGGCCGGCCTTGGCGCCGAAGCCGAACACGGCCAGCGCGAAGGCCACCGAGGCCCAGAACGGCGTCAGCTGCTGCGCGCGCATGTTGGCGAAGCTGTAGTCGCCGGTGTTGGCCTGCAGCACGCCGAAGCACATCAGGATGCCGATGGCGCCGACATGCGCGACCAGCAGGTAGAGGTAGCCCGCGCGCCGGATCTCGGGCACGCGGTGGTTGGAAGTGACGAGGAAGAACGACGAAAGCGCCATCGTCTCCCACATCACCATGAAGGCGTAGGCGTCGTCGGCGAGCACGACGCCGGCCATGCTGGCCAGGAAGACGTGGTACTGCAGGCACATCAGCCCCGGCGGCGTGCCCTCGCCATGCCGGAAGTAGCCCGCCGCGAAGGCCGAGATGCCCGCCGCGGTGGCGCCGATGACCATGAGAAAGAAGGCGGCCAGCGCATCGAGCCGCAGGTGGAAGGGCAAGGTCGGCAGGCCGACGGCGAGGACGGCGACCTCGGGCGAGGCAAAGAGCGCCGCCAGCGCCAGGGCGAAGAGCGCGATGCCGACTGCGCCCCCGAGCGGGAAGAGCACGCCGGAGACGAGCTCGAAGCGGCGCATGGCCCAGATGCCGGCCAGGCCGATGAGCAGCCACGCGCCCACCAGCACCATGACCCCGTCCAGCAGCACCCACTGCGCGAAGTCGGTGTGGACGCTCATGGTGCGCTGCGAGTGCTGCCGGCTGGCGCTGAGGTGATCGCAGCCGTCAGCGCTTCGGCGGGCGCCCGCGCCGTGCCGTGCCGGGCTTGCCGGGCCGCTTCGGCGCCGGGCGCGGCGCTGCCGCGGCGCTGCCGCTGGCCACGTAGCTCACGCCGTGCAGGGCCAGGTAGTCGCGGATCAGCTGCCGCACCACCTGCGAGGGCGTCAGGTCCTGCCGGGCGCACAACTGCTCGAAGGCCGCCTTCTTGGCCGGATCGACGAGCAGGGTCAGCCGCGCGGTCTTCAGTTCCATGTCACATGGGATGTTAATGCCATGTGCATCGTGTTCGCATGCCGCCGGCGCGCCCCGGACGGCCGCCGCCGCCGGCGCAAGGCGCAGGGCGCACGCCGCGTCTTGTTCTCATGCGTCGTGCGGCCAATAATGACGCCGTGCCCAGACCTGTCGTCGTGCTGTTGGCAGCGTGCGCGTCGCTGGCCGGTTGCGGGCGCGACGCTGCTCCCGCCTGGTCGGGCTACGTCGAGGGCGATTTCGTCTACGTGGCGGCGCCGCTGCCCGGCGCGCTCACCGAGCTGGCCGTGCAGCGCGGGCAGAACGTGGCCCGCGGCGCGCCGCTCTTCGTGCTCGAAGCGCAGAGCGAACGCGAGGCGCGCGAGGAAGCCGCCGCCCGCCTGGCGAGCGCGCGCGCGCAGGCCGCCAATGCCGGCAAGGGCCGGCGCAGTGACGAGCTCGCGGTGACCCAGGCGCAGCTCGCGCAGGCGCGCGCCGCGGCCGGGCTGGCCGTGGCCGAGCTGGCGCGCCGGCGCGCGCTGGTGGCGCAGAACTTCATCTCGGCCGCGCAGCTCGACGACGCCCGCACCGCCGCCGAGCAGGCGCAGGCGCGCGTGGCCGAGCTGGAAGCGGCGCTGCGCGTGGGCCGCCTGCCGGCACGCCGCGACGAGCGCCAGGCGGCCGAGGCAGCGGCGCTGGCCGCCTCGGCCGCCCTGGCGCAGGCGGCGTGGCGCGAGGGCCAGAAGCGGCAGTCGGCGCCCGCCGATGCGCTCGTCAGCGACACGTTCTTCCGCGTCGGCGAGTGGGTGGGCGCCGGGCAGCCGGTGGTGGCCTTGCTGCCGCCGGGCGCCACGCGCGCGCGCTTCTTCGTCCCCGAGGCCGAGCTGGGCCGCCTGGCGCTCGGCCAGCCGGTGCTGATCGAGTGCGACGGCTGCGGCGCGCCGATCGCCGCACGCATCGACCGCATCGCCACGCAGCCCGAATACACGCCGCCGGTCATCTACTCCAACGCGCAGCGCGCGCGCCTGGTCTTCATGGTCGAGGCACGCCCCGCCCCCGCCGACGGGCTGCGCCTGAAACCCGGCCAGCCGGTGGACGTGAAGCGGGCGCCGGCATGACCGGCATGGCCGGCACGACCCGCACCGCGAACGCCGGCGTCGGCGCCGACACCCACACCGACGCCGATACCGACGCCGCCGCGGCGCCCGCCATCGACGTGCGCGGCCTCACCAAGCGCTACGGCGGCCGGGCCGTGGTGGACGACGTCGCGCTGCGGGTGGCGCCGGGCCGCATCTGCGGCTTCCTCGGGCCCAACGGCAGCGGCAAGACCACCACCATCCGCATGCTCTGCGGCCTGCTCGTGCCCGATGCCGGCAGCGGCACCTGCCTGGGCCTGGACATCGGCGCGCAGGCGCTGGAGATCCGGCGCCAGGTCGGCTACATGACGCAGCGCTTCGGCCTGTACGAGGACCTGTCGATCCGCGAGAACCTCGACTTCATCGGCCGCCTGTACGAGCTGCCCGACCGGCGCGGAGCGGTGGAGCGCACGCTCGTGCGGCTGGGCCTCGTGCAGAGGCAGCAGCAGCTCGCGGGCACGCTCTCGGGCGGCTGGAAGCAGCGCCTCGCGCTCGCCGCCTGCCTGATGCACGAGCCGCGCCTGCTGCTGCTGGACGAACCCACGGCCGGGGTCGACCCGAAAGCGCGGCGCGAGTTCTGGGACCAGATCCATGCGCTGGCCGGCGAAGGCATCACGGTGCTCGTCTCCACGCACTACATGGACGAGGCCGAGCGCTGCCACGAGCTCGTCTACATCGCCTACGGCAAGGTGCTGGCGCGGGGCACGCAGGCCGAGATCATCGCCGGCGCCGGCCTCGTCGTCTGGGCCGTGCAGGGCGAGGGTGCGGGCACGCAGGTGGCGCTCGTCGAGGCCCTGAAGGCAGCCCCCGGCGTGCTGAGCGTGGCCGCGTTCGGCAACACCTTGCACGTGGCCGGCCGCGACGAGGCGCAGCTCGCCGTGGCCATCGCGCCGCATCGCGGCCGCCCCGGCCTCGAGTGGCGGCGCACCGAAGCCAATCTCGAGGACGTCTTCATCAGCCTCATCGGCCAGGCGCGCGACAACTTCGCCGCGGAGGCGGCCGAGTGAGCCCGCCCGGCCGCCCGAAGGGCTCATGCCGGAGTGCGAGCACGAAGGTGTTCCAGTGAGCCGCGGGCGCCCGGCCCGGCTGTCGGCGGCACGCACGCTGGCGGTGTTCATCAAGGAATTCCAGCAGATGCTGCGCGACCGCCTGACGTTCGCGATGGCGATCGGTATCCCGGTGCTGCAGCTCGTGCTCTTCGGCTACGCCATCAACACCGACCCCAAGGGGCTGCCGACGGCGCTGGTCGTGCACGACACCGGGCCGATGGCGCGCCGTTTCGTGGCGGCGCTTCAGAACACCGGCTACTTCAAGGTCACGCACCAGGCCGCGAGCGAAAGCGAGGGCGAAGCCCTGCTCGAGACCGGCGAGGTGCAGTTCATGGTGGCCGTGCCGGCGGACTTCTCGCGGCGCGTGCTGCGCGGCGAGCGGCCGGCGGTGCTGGTGGCCGCGGACGCCACCGACCCGTCGGCGTCGGCCAACGCCATCGCCGCGCTCGGGCAGCTCGCCAACCAGGCGCTCGCGCCCGAGCTCACCGGGCCGCTGCGCGCGCTGCAGCCGGCGCCGCAGCCGTTCGAGGTCCGCATCCACCGCCGCTACAACCCCGAGGGCCTGTCGCGCTACAACATCGTGCCCGGCCTCATCGGCACCATCCTGACGATGACGATGGTGATGCTGACGGGCCTGGCCATGACCCGCGAGCGCGAGCGCGGCACGATGGAGAACCTGCTCGCCACGCCGGTGCGGCCCTTCGAGGTGATGGTGGGCAAGATCGCGCCGTACATCGTCATCGGCTACGTGCAGCTCGGGGTCATCCTGCTCGCGGCCTGGCTGCTGTTCGAGGTGCCGATGGTCGGCAGCCTGGCCCTGCTGCTGGCGATGATCGGTGTCTTCATGCTCGCCAACCTCGCCGTCGGCTTCACCTTCAGCACGCTGGCGCGCAATCAGCTGCAGGCGGTGCAGATGACCTTCTTCTTCTTCCTGCCCTCGATCCTGCTGTCGGGCTTCATGTTCCCGTTCCGCGGCATGCCGCGGTGGGCGCAGGTGCTCGGCGAGGTGCTGCCGCTGACGCACTTCCTGCGCATCGTGCGCGGCATCATGCTCAAGGGCAACGACGCGCTGCAGACGCTGCCCGAACTGTGGCCGATGCTGCTCTTCCTGACCGTGGCCGGGGCTGTGGCGCTGAAGCGCTACAAGCAGACGCTGGACTGAAAGGGCGGCCTGCGCCTCGTCAGCGCACGCGCAACCCGGGCATGGCACCCGGCCACGGCTCGAGCACGAACACGCCCGGGTGCGCCTTCTCGTCGGCGTGGCTGGCGGCGAGCACCATGCCCTCGCTGACGCCGAACTTCATCTTGCGCGGCGCCAGGTTGGCCACCAGCACCGTGAGTTTGCCGGCGAGCTGCTCGGGCGTGTAGGCCGAGGCGATGCCGCTGAAGACGTTGCGGAGCCTCGGGCGGCCTTCCGCATCGTGACCCTCGCCGGCGTCGAGCGTCAGAAGCAGCAGCTTCGTGCTGCCCTCGACACGCTCGGCCGCGACGATCTTCGCGATGCGCAGGTCGACCTTGGCGAATTCCTCGATGCCGATGGTGGCGGCGATCGCCTCGCCGCCGGGCAGGCTCTGCGCCGGAGCAGGGTCCGCCGCCTCGGCCGCTGCGGACGCTGCGACCGGGGGCTCGAAGAGCGCATCGAGCATCTTCGCGTCGACGCGCTGCATCAGGTGCTTGTAGTCGTGGATGCGGTGCGCGCCGCCGTGGTGGATGGAGCGCTGCGCATCAGCCCACTTCAGCGGCGCGATGCCGAGGAAGGCCTCGACCTGCCCCGCAAGCGCCGGCAGCACCGGCTTCAGGTAGACGGTGAGCACGCGGAAGGCCTCGATGCACACGGTGCATGCGTCGTGCAGCGCCGCATCCATGCCGGCCTGCCGGGCGAGCTCCCAGGGCTTGTGCTGGTCGACGTACTCGTTCACGCGGTCGGCGAGCCCCATCACCTCGCGCAGCGCCTTGCCGAACTCGCGCGTGTCGTAGAGCTCGCGCACCGTCTCGGCGTGCGCGCGCAGCCCGTCGAGCAGGACGCGCCCCTCGACACCGACATCGCCGGAGAGCGTGCCGCCGAAGCGCTTGCTCAGGAAGCCGGCGGCGCGGCTGGCGATGTTGATGTACTTGCCCACGAGGTCGGCGTTGACCCGGGCCATGAAGTCTTCGGGGTTGAAGTCGAGGTCCTCGACGCGGCCGTTGAGCTTGGCGGCGATGTAGTAGCGCAGCCACTCCGCATTCATGCCGAGCTCGAGGTAGCGCAGCGGGCTGATGCCGGTGCCGCGGCTCTTGCTCATCTTCTCGCCGCTCACCGTCAGGTGGCCGTGCACGTAGATCAGGTCGGGCACCTTGCGGCCGCTGAACTTCAGCATCGCCGGCCAGAACAGCGTGTGGAAGGTGACGATGTCCTTGCCGATGAAGTGGATCTGCTCGACGGCGGGGTCGGCGAGGTAGGCGTCGAAATCGATCCCCTGCTTGCCGAACCAGTGCTTGAGCGAGGCGAGATAGCCCACCGGCGCGTCGAGCCAGACGTAGAAGTATTTGCCCGGCGCATCGGGGATCTCGATGCCGAAGTAGGGCGGGTCGCGGCTGATGTCCCAGTCGCCCAGGCTCACCTTGCCGGCCTCGTCGCGCTTGAACCACTCGCGCACCTTGTTCGCGACTTCGGGCTGCAGGCGGCCGTCCTGCGTCCAGGCCTCGAGGAACTCGACGCAGCGCGGGTCGGAGAGGCGGAAGAAGAAGTGGTCGCTCTTCCTCAGCACCGGCGTCGCGCCCGAGAGCGCCGAGTACGGGTTCTTCAGGTCGGTGGGCGCGTAGACGGCGCCGCAGTTCTCGCAGTTGTCGCCGTAGGCGTCGGCGAAGCCGCAGTTGGGGCACTCGCCCTTGATGAAGCGGTCGGGCAGGAACATGCCCTTTTCGGGATCGAAGAACTGCTCGACGACGCGCGTGTCGATCAGGTCGTTCTTCTGCAGCGCCTGATAGATGCTCTTGACCAGCTCGTGGTTCTCGGGGGCATCGGTGCTGTGCCAGTGGTCGAAGGCGATATGGAAGCCGTCCAGGAAGGGCCTGCGCCCGGCGGCCAGCTCGGCCACGAACTGCTGCGGCGTCTTGCCCGCCTTCTCCGCGGCGATCATGATCGGCGCGCCGTGCGCGTCGTCGGCGCAGACGAAGTGCACCTCGTTCCCGCACATGCGCTGCAGCCGCACCCAGATGTCGGCCTGGATGTACTCCATCATGTGGCCGATGTGGAAGGCGGCGTTGGCGTAGGGCAGGGCGGTGGTGACGAAGAGCTTGCGCGGCATGATGGGCGCGATTCTAGGTGGCCGCCTGTGGGCATCCCCCCTCGGATAGACTCCTGCGCCTCTCGATGCGGCGTTGCCGCAGCCCCTGTCCACCTCGCACAGCAACCTCGCACAGCAGGCGCCCCGAAAGCCTCCGGAGATCCGCGTCCCATGTCCACCGCCACCGAAGCCGCCGTGCTCGAAGCACTGAAGACGGTCGTCGATCCCAACACCGGCAAGGACTTCGTCTCCACGCGCGCCATCCGCAACGTGCGCCTCGAGGGTGACGACCTCGCCTTCGACCTCGAGCTCGGCTATCCCGCGAAGAGCCAGCATGCGGCGCTGCGCGCGGCGCTCGTGGCGGCGGCGCGCAAGGTGCCCGGCGTGGGCAACGTCAGCGTCGCCATCACCACGAAGATCACCGCGCACGCGGTGCAGCGCGGCGTGCAGCTGCTGCCGGGGGTGAAGAACATCGTCGCCGTCGCCTCGGGCAAGGGCGGCGTCGGCAAGAGCACGACGACGGCCAACCTGGCGCTTGCGCTGGCCGCCGAAGGGGCCAGCGTCGGCATCCTCGACGCCGACATCTACGGCCCCAGCCAGCCGATGATGATGGGCATCAGCGGCACGCCCGAGAGCAGCGACGGCAAGACGATGGCGCCGATGGAGAACCACGGCGTGCAGGTCATGAGCATCGGCTTCATGGTCGCGCCCGACCAGGCGATGATCTGGCGCGGCCCGATGGCCACGCAGGCGCTCGAGCAGTTGCTGCGCCAGACCAACTGGCACGACCTCGACTACCTGCTCGTCGACATGCCACCCGGCACCGGCGACATCGCGCTCACGCTGAGCCAGAAGGTGCCGCTCACCGGCGCCATCATCGTCACGACGCCGCAGGACATCGCCCTCATCGACGCGAAGAAGGGCCTGTCGATGTTCGAGAAGGTGGGCGTGCCCATCCTCGGCATCGTCGAGAACATGGCCGTGCACGTCTGCACGCAGTGCGGGCACGCCGAACACATCTTCGGTGCCGACGGCGGCAGGAAGATGGCCGCCGAATACAAGGTCGACTACCTCGGCGCGCTGCCGCTGACGATGAAGATCCGCGAGCAGGCCGACGGCGGCCGGCCCAGCGTGGCCGCCGAGCCCGAAGGCGAGATCGCCGCGCTCTACAAGCAGGTGGCGCGCACGGTGGCGATCAAGATCGCGGCGAAGGCGAAGGACTTCAGCAGCAAGTTCCCGACCATCACGGTGAGCAAGACGACCTGAGAGGGTCGCCGCGCGGTACCGTTCGACACCGACCTCGGGCTCGATCGCGATTCAATCGCCGGATGGCCGGCGCGGTGCCATGCCGCGCAGTCGTTCGAGCTCCTCCAGCGTGTTGGCGTTGAAGAACGCGTCGGCGTCGTCGAAGGGCACGAGCACCTGGCCCTGGCCGCGCGTGAAGCGCTCGATCTTGCGCTCGCCGCCGGCCAGCGCCGCCTCGAGCGCCGGGCGCAGCGAGCGGTGCAGCAGGCAGAAGACGGGCTGCGGCTGCGGCGGTTGCGGCTTCGCTGGGCCCGCCGCGCCGGCCGCCTCCCCTTCGGTCGTCACCGGCATCGCGGCGCGCGCCCCGGCCTCGCGGGCCGCCGCGAAGAGGCGCGCCACCAGGTCGACGGGGAAGCGCGGCGTGTCGCAGGGCACGGTCACGAGCCACTCGGTCTGCGAACCCTCCAACGCGGCGAGCCCGGCCAGCATGCCCGCCAGCGGGCCGGGGAAGTCCGCGAGCGCGTCGGGCCACACCGGCACGCCGAAGGCCGCATAGGCGTCGTGATGGCGGTTGGCGTTGATGGCCAACGCGCCGACCTGCGGCCGCAGCCGCTCGAGCGCATGCCACACCAGCGGTTGCCCGTCCAGCAACTGCAGGCCCTTGTCGAGCCCGCCCATGCGGCTGCCGCGGCCGCCCGCGAGCACGAGGCCGGTGACGAGTTGGCGTTCAGGGCGTGAGGGGTCCATGGCGTCGAGGCTGGCGGGTGGGGACGGCCCGATTCTCGTGCGACCTCATGCCGCGGAAACTTGACCGCGGCAAAGAGCGGGCCGCGGGCTTTGTGTTCCACTGCGCCGATGAACGGACCCGACCGCTGGCCGCCGCTGCCCAGGCTCACCGCCGCGCATGTGCCGCTGACGCGCGACGTCCTCGTGGTCTCGGCCGACGGCAGCCGGCGGCAGGTGCCGCTGGCGGCCGAACGTGCGCTCACGCTGTACGTCGACCGCCAGGAGTTGGTGACGCTGATGACGCTCGGCCAGGAGCCCGAGCTGCTCGCGCTCGGCTACCTGCTCAACCAGGGCCTGGTCGCGAGCGCGACGGAGATTGAATCGATCACCGTCGACTGGGACGTCGCCGCCGCCGCCGTGCACACGCGCCATGGCGTCAGCGGCCTCGCCGAGCGGCTCGCCCGGCGCACCGTCACCACCGGCTGCGGCCAGGGCACGGTGTTCGGCGACTGGCTCGATCGCGTCCCGCCGCTGCCGCCGGCCACGCAGGACGCCGGCTCGGTCGAGCACGCCGTGCTCGTGCAACTGCTCGACGCGATGCGCGCGCTGCCGAGCATCCACCGCGAGGCCGGCTCGGTGCACGGCACGGCGCTATGGCAAGTGCAGCAGGCGCAGCAGGCGCAGCGGGAGAGTGGCGGCCTCGGCGCCGCCGGCGAGCCGCAGATGCTCGTGCACGTCGAAGACGTGGGCCGGCACAACGCCGTCGACACCGTGGCCGGATGGATGGCGATGGAAGGCGTGGCCGGCGAGGGCTGCTGGCTCTACACCACGGGCCGGCTGACCAGCGAGATGGTGCTGAAGGCCGCGCAGCTGCGCATCCCGCTCGTCGTGTCGCGCAACGGCGCCACGGCCATGGGGCAGCAGCTCGCCGAGCAGCTGCACCTGACGCTCATCGGCCGCGCCGGCGGCGGGCGCTACCTCTGCTACAGCGGCGCCGAGCGCCTTCGGCTCGCCACCGATTGACGCCGAGGCCGCGGGCGGCAAGATCGCCCGATGTCGTTGTCTTCATCGCCATTCGAGCCGGTGGCGCGGTGCGTTCCGGCGCGTGTCGCGGCATTCGTGGGTGTCGCGCTGGTCCTGCAGGGGCTGGCCGCGACAGCGCTGCATGCCCAGGCGCCTGCCGGCGAGCCACGTGACAGCCGCGCGGAGAGCCTGCGCGAGATCTGGGACCTGACACGCCTGTTTCCGGACGACGCCGCCTGGGAGGCCGAGCGCCAGGCGATCCGCGCCGAGCTGCCGGCCCTGCGCGCCTTGCAGGGCTCGCTCACCTCCGCGGCGGAGGCGAAGGCGCTGCTCGGCGTGCTCGAGCGCCAGTCGGCCCTGCAGCGTCGCATGCAGAAGCTGTGGGTCTTCGCGAGCACCCAGATCTCCACCGACAACCGCGAGCGCCGCAACCAGGAGCGCAGCGCGCTGGCCAATGCGCTCTGGGGCGAGGCAGGCAGCGCGACGGCCTGGATCGACCCGGCCATCCAGGCCCTCGGCCGCGAGCGCATCGAGGCCCTCCAGCGCGCCGAGCCCGGCCTCGCGCGCCATGCACGCCGCCTGGCCAACGTGCTGCGCCTGGCCGCGCACCGCCTCTCGGCCGAGACCGAGGCGGCGCTCGCTGCGCAGGCGCCGCTGCTCGGCGTGGCGAGCGAGGCCCGCTCGATGCTCGTCGCCTCCGACATCGAGTGGCCGCAGCTGGTGGTCGACGGCCGCCCGGTGCGCGTCTCCGACACCGGCTACCAGCAGCTGCGCGAGCACCCCGACCGCGCCGTGCGGCAGCAGGCCTTCGAGCAGTTCTTCAAGACCTACGCCCAGTTCGAAGGCACCTTCGGCACCCTGCTGGCGCAGCGTGTGCAATCGGGCGTCATCAACGCGCGCCTGCGCCACTACCCGAGTGCGGTGGCGGCCTCGCTGGCGCCGAGCGAGGTGCCCGAAGCCATCCTGCGCACGCTCGTGGCCGAGGTCAACGCCGGCCTGCCGGCACTGCACCGCTACTTCCGCCTGCGCCAGCGCCTGCTCAGGCTGCCCGACCTGCACTACCACGATGTCTACCCCGACATGGTCCAGTCGACGCGCCGCTACGACATCACTGAGTCGGGCGCGATCACGCTGGCGGCGCTGCAGCCGCTGGGCGAAGAGGTGCAGGGCCTGCTGAAGCTGGCGCTGTCGGCGCGCACGATGCATGTGCGCCCGGCAGCGGGCAAGCGCTCGGGCGCCTACCAGACGGGCGTGTACGGCGAGCCGCCCTTCGTCTTCCTCAACCACCAGGACACCTACGGCAGCCTCTCCACCTTCGCGCACGAGTGGGGGCACGGCCTGCACACGATGCTGGCGCAGCGCGCGCAGCCGTTCGAGACGGCGGGCTACCCGCTCTTCCTGGCCGAAATCGCCTCGATGACCAAGGAGGTGCTGCTCAACCACCACATGCTGGCGCGTGCGGGCTCGAAGGAGGAGCGGCTCTTCGTGCTCGGCCGCGTGCTGGAGGAGATCCGCGGCGGCTTCTTCCGCCAGGCCATGTTCGCCGAGTTCGAGCTGCAGGCGCACGACGCGGTGCAGCGCGGCGAGGCGATGTCGGGCAAGCGCTTCACGCAGATCTACTGCGACCTGCTGCGCCGTTACCACGGCAGCGGGCAAGGCGTGCTGCAGATCGACCCCAAGGTGTGCACCGAGTGGGCCTTCATCTCGCACTTCCACCGCCCGTTCTACGTCTACGCCTACGCCACCTCGATTACGGCCGCGTTCCACTTCGGCGAGCAGATCGCGGCCGGCCGGCCCGGCGTGCGCGATGCCTACCTCGGCGTGCTGCGCGCGGGCAGTTCGGTGCCGCCGCACGAACTGCTCGTGCGGGCCGGGCTGGACCTCACGAGCCCGGCGCCCTACCGCTCGCTGGTGCGGCGCATGAACGAGGTGATGGACGAGATGGAGCGGCTGCTCGATTGATGCGGCGCATGCGTCTCATGCGGCTCGCCTGACCGGGCCGCGCGGCGAGTGTGGCGGCGGCTGTCGGATCAGACGAGCCCGTCGAAGAGCCACACCGCCACCGCATCGCCCGCGGCCACCGAGCCCTGCGCGTGGCCGAGCACCACCAGCGCGTTGGCCTCGCTCATGCTGCGCAGCACGCCCGCGCCCTGGCTGCCGAAGAGGCGGACCTGCCAGCCGCCGCCATCGGGCGCGGGCTCGACGATGGCGCGCTGGAACTCGGTGCGCCCGGGGCGCTTGCGGATCGCCACCGTCGAACGCGCGCTCAGCAGCGGCAGCGGCACCGGCGTTGCCCCGGCGAGCGCGAGCAGCGCGTCGCGCACGAAGGCGTAGAAGGTGACGAGCGCCGCCACGGGGTTGCCGGGCAGCGCGAAGAGCCAGGAGGACGGCGCAGGTGCACCCTCTGCCGCCGCCCGTTGGTCGAGCGGCCGCCGCAGCGGCCCGAACGCGAAGGGCCGGCCCGGCCGCATCGCCACCTTCCAGAACGACACGTCGCCCGCCTGCGCCAGGATGTCGCGCGTGTAGTCGGCGTCGCCCGCGCTGACGCCGCCGCTGGTGATGACGACATCGGCTTCGGCCACGGCGCGCTCGATCACGGCGGCGAGCGCCGCGCGGTCGTCGCGCACAAGGCCGAGGTCGATGACCTCCATGCCGAGGCGGCGCACCGCGGCGCCGAGCGAGAAGCGGTTGCTGTCGTAGATGCAGCCTTCGGGCAGCGGCGCGCCGGGCTCGACCACTTCGTCGCCGGTGGAGAAGAGCGCCACCTTGAGCGGCCGCATCGCCCGCACATGTGTAAGGCCGAGCGAGGCGGCGAGTCCGAGGTCGGCCGGGCGCAGCAGGCGGCCGGCCCGCAGCGCCGGCTTGCCGGCGGCGAGATCTTCGCCGCGCTTGCGCCGGTTCTCGCCTGGGCGGATCACGCCGGGGGCGATGCTCACCTCGCCGCTGTCGGCAGCGCCTTGCACCTGCGCCAGTTCGAGCGGCACGACGGTGTCGGCGCCCGCGGGCATGACGGCGCCGGTCATGATGCGCAGGCAGCGGCCGGGCGCCAGGGTGCCCGCGAAGGGCCGGCCGGCGTAGACAGTGCCGGCCGCGCGCAGCACGGTGGTGGCGTCGGCGCGCAGTGCGCTGCCGGCGAAGGCGTAGCCGTCCATCGCCGAGTTGTCGTGCGCGGGCACGTCGATCGGCGAGATCAGGTCGGCGGCGAGCACGCGGCCGACGGCCTCCTGCAAAGGCAGCTCGAGCGAGGCGCTGCGCGGCAACGGCCGCAGTGCCGCGGCAATGGCCTCGCGTGCCTCGTCGACGCTGAGGTTGCGCTCGCCGGCGGCGAGCGGGGAGGGGCCGAGTTCACTCATCGCATCGGGTCGCGCGGCCGAGTGGCCTCGCAGGCGAGATTGTCGGACGGAACCCTGACAATGCCTTACCGCGCCAATGCCACGGCGGCACCCCTGCCGTCCCCATCGAGCCGTCACCCATGACCACGCCCATCGACCTGCGCAGCGACACCGTCACCCGCCCCACGCCCGCCATGCGCGAGGCGATGGCCCATGCCGAGGTCGGCGACGACCAGTACGGCGAAGATCCGACCACCAACCGCCTGCAGGAGCGCATGGCCACGCTGCTGGGCAAGGAGGCGGCGCTGTGGATGCCGAGCGGCACCATGGCCAACCAGGTGGCGCTGCTCGTGCTGGCGCGCCCGGGCGACGAGGTGGTCACGGCGCGCGAGGCGCATGCCGGCTGGCACGAGGCGGGCGGCGCCGCGGCCAACGCCGGCGTGCAGATCGTCGAGGTGGGCGAGGGCGGCATCTTCACGCGCGCGCAGCTCGAGTCGGCCATCAAGCCGGCCGGCCTGCCGGTGTTCCCGGCGACGACCGTGGTGGAGATCGAGAACACGCACAACCGCTCGGGCGGCGTCGTCTTCCCGCAGGAGGAAGTGGTGCGCATCTGTGCGCTGGCGCGCGAGCGCGGCCTCGCCAGCTTTCTCGACGGCGCGCGGCTGTGGAACGCGGCCGTGGCCAGCGGCCGCAGCGAGGCCGAGCTCGCGGCGCCGTTCGACCTGGTGTCGGTAGCCTTCAGCAAGGGGCTCGGTGCACCCGGAGGCTCGCTGCTCGCCGGCTCGCGCGAACTCATCCAGCGCGCCAACCGCCATCGCCGGCGCCTGGGTGGCGCGATGCGGCAGGTGGGCATCTTCGCCTCCGCGGCGCTGCACGGCGTGGAACATCACCGCGCACGGCTGGCGGAAGACCACGCCAATGCGCGCCGCCTTGCGGAAAGGCTCGCCGCCTGCGCGGCCGTGCGGCTCGATCTGAAGAGCGTGCAGACCAACATCGTCGTCTTCCACCTGAAAGCCGGAGCGCCCGACGCGGCGGCCGTGGTGGCGGCAGCGCGTGCGCGCGGCGTGCTGCTCAACGCCTTCGGGCCGCGCACCGTGCGCGCGGTGACGCACCTCGACGTGAGCGCGGCGCAGTGCGACGCCGCTGCGGCGCAGCTCGTCGCATTGCTGTCGGGCTGAGGGAAGTGGCGCCGGGCGGCGCTTGCGTCGTTGTCGCGTGCGGAGGTCGGGGCGTTGCGTGCCAATCCAACCAACCTCCGGCCCACCCCGCGAGCGAAGTCAGGCCGTCGCCTGCTCGCGGTGCATCCAAGCCACCAGGCAGCCCAGCAGCACGATCAGGATGCCGTCGTAGACGACCTGCCGCACGACGACGAGCCCCGGCATCGGCTGCACGACGTAGTAGATCATGTAGGTCGGCACGATGGTCAGCAGGGCCACGGCGACGCCGAAGCGCAGCCCCTGACCGAGCCAGGGCCTGGCCTGCACGCCGCGCGCGTAGATCCACGTGAAGGCGCCGGCCAGGATGACGTGTGCCAGCAGCATCAGCGGGAAGTACGCTTGGGCCTCGGCCGGGGGCCGGAAGAGGTTGGTGAGCCTCGCGTATTCGGCCTCCAGCAGCGCGCCGTGCACGACGAAGCTGCCCGCCATCCAGGCCACGAACAGGGCGGCCCAGGCAATGAAGAAGCGCTTGTTCACGATCGGTGTCTCCTCGTCTTGTGGTTGATCAGTCGACGCCTTCGACCGCTGCGCGTTGTGCGCCCGGCGGCGACGCTGCGCAAGCTGGTTTCCCCCCGGGGAGGGATGGATCGGGCTTCTCCCTAGTTCGCGACTTGAACCCCCCGGAACGCAGGGGGAGACTGCCCCGGGCCAATCGATCAAGGAGGGCGAAATGAGAACGTCGTCGTTGGGTTCATCGTCGAGGATGTCGCGGCGCCTCGCCGTGCTGGCGGGCGCAGCGGCGGCGGTGCTGCTCGCGGCGTGCCAGCCGCGCACGCCGGCCCCGGCCACGCAGGCTTCGGCTCCGGCGGCGCCGGCGCTGCAAGTGCAGGCGATCAGCCCCGAGGAGGTGGCGCGGCTGTTCGAGCGCCGTGTCGGCCAGCCCCCGGCAGCAGCCGCTTTCGTGCCCGGCCAGGTCATCGTCAAGCTGAAGGCCGGCCGCA
The DNA here is from genome assembly GCA_016223165.1 of Burkholderiales bacterium. Classification (GTDB taxonomy): domain Bacteria; phylum Pseudomonadota; class Gammaproteobacteria; order Burkholderiales; family Burkholderiaceae_C; genus Rubrivivax. The sequence continues at coordinate 84,410 of JACRPO010000002.1, read as the reverse complement.
CGACGGCGATGGCCGCGCCCGAATTGCGCCGCCTGCAGATCGAGACCGATGAACAGCTCACCTCCGGCGGCGAGCGCATCTACCGCGTCCAGCCCGCCGTGGCGCGCGCGATGGAGCCGCAGGCGATGCGCGAGCGCACGCTGGAGCTCGTGCGCACGATGGCTGCCCGGCCCGACGTCGAGTACGCGCAGCCGAACTTCATCTTCCAGATCGGTGCCGTGCCCAACGACCCGGGCTTCGTGCAGCAGTGGCACTACCAAGACAACGGCAGCGCCGCCGGCCAGGTGCCGGGCGGCATCAACCTGCCGCAGGTGTGGGAGACGAACAAGGGCTCGGCCAACGTCGTGGTGGCGGTCATCGACACCGGCATCCTGCCGGCGCACCCTGATATCACGGGCTCGCCGAACCTCGTGCCCGGCTACGACATGATCAGCGACGCCTTCATCGCCAACGACGGCGGCGGCCGCGACAACGACCCCACCGACCCCGGCGACGGCTTCGCGGCCGGCGAGTGCGGGCCCGGCAGCCAGCCTCAGCCCAACAGCTGGCACGGCACGCACGTGGCCGGCACGGTGGGCGTGGGCAACACAAACAACGGCGTCGGCGTGGCCGGCATCAACTGGGCCGTGAAGCTGCAGGCCGTGCGCGTGCTCGGCAAGTGCGGCGGCACGATGGTCGACATCAACGACGGCATCCGCTGGGCCGCCGGCCTGCCGGTGCCGGGCGTGCCGACCAATGCCACGCCGGCCAAGGTGATCAACATGAGCCTGGGCGGCAACTCGCCGTGCTCGGCCTCGCCGGCCACGCAGGCGGCCATCAACGATGCCATCGCCGCCGGCACGACCGTCGTGGTGGCGGCAGGCAACTCGGCCGCCGATGCCTCGGGCTTCCTGCCGGCCGGCTGCAACGGTGTCATCACGGTGGCGGCGAGCGACGCGCGTGGCTTCCTCGTCACGCGCTACTCGAACTTCGGGCCGCGTGTGGACATCCTCGCCCCCGGCGGCGACACGCAGCGCGACGACACCGGCGACGGCCAGAACGACGGCGTGCTCTCGATGGTGCAGGGCGGCTATGCGCGCTACAACGGCACCTCGATGGCGAGCCCGCACGTGGCCGGCGTGGTGGCGCTGATGCTGGCCGCACGGCCCACGCTCACGCCCGCGCAGGTGCTGGCCGAGCTGAAGGCGCAGGCGATGCCGCGCAACGCCACGCAATGCCCGCGCCCCTGCGGTGCCGGCCTGCTCAATGCGCGCGCGGCGCTGGGCGGCGGTTCGCCGCCACCGCCCCCACCGCCGCCGCCCCCGGACGGCGCCATGGTGGCTCTGGCCCCGAGCACCGCCACGCTCAACATCGGCGCCAGCACGACGCTCGTGGCCAGCGTGTCGGCGGCCGGCGCGCCGCTGGCGGGCAAGACGGTGACCTTCGCCTCCACCAACGCCGCCGTGGCCACGGTGAGCCCGGCCACCGCCACCACCGACAGCACCGGCCAGGCGCGCGTCATGGTCGCCGGGCTCACGCCGGGAACCTCCAGCGTCAGCGCCGCGGCCGAAGGGGCGCAGGCCGCCGCGGCCATCACGGTGGCGGCCAAGGTCTCGGCGCTGTCGTGGGCGGGCGGGGTGGCGATCGCCGTCCTGGCCGTGCTGGGCGGCCTGCGGGCGAAGCGCCTGCGCGCCGCGCCGCGCCCGTGAGGTGGTCGCGCCGAGGCGGCAGTGGCGAACATCCCGAGCACCCTGGATGCGGTGACGCTGGCCACCGCCGAGCTCGCGCGCGCGATGCTCGAGCGGCTGGACACGCCGCTCGCCTGGCAGGGCGATCGCCTGCATCACGGCGCGAGCGGATTCGTGGCGCAGATGCACTTCGATTGCACGGCCGGCTGGCTGGTGGCGGTGCTGCTGCTGGCCATGACGGCCTTGGGCTCGCTGGCGCGCGTGCCCTGGCGGCGGCTCGCCCGGTGGGCGGCGGTCGGCATGGCGGTGATCGTCGTGCTCAACCAGCTTCGGCTGGTGGTGGTGTTGTGGGTCGGCGTGCACGCGCCGGCGCTGTTCGACGTGATGCACGAGTGGGTGAGCCCGTTGGCGCTCGTGGCCATGGGGGCTGCGATCGTCATGGCGGCGTTGCGACCGGGCGCGCGGCCTTCTTCGCACCCCGCCGGTGCGACCGCCGGGTGAGGCCAGGCAATGCCGGCGCCATCGCTGAGCGGTCGGCCGCATTTGGCGTTGCGCCGCGCCGCGCTGCGGTTCGGTGTCCGGCTTCTCTGCACTCTCGCAGCCGTCGGCACGACGGCGCCGCTTCGTGCCCAGCCACCATCGCCTGCGCCACCCATGATGTCCGGTGACCTGATCGTCAAGTTCCGCGACACGAGCGAGGCCGGGCGGCAGCTCGCCGCCGTGCTCGCCGGGCAACGCACGGTGGCCTCGGTCGCGCCGCTGGCGGCACAGCTGTCCAGCGAGCTCGGCGTGCCGCTGCTGCTGGCCCAGGTGACCTCCGGACGGGAGGCCCTGCTCGCGCTCGACCGCGCAGCGCTCGGGCGCAGCCTGCTGGCACGTGCCGGGCGCGAGGCGTCGGTCCAGAAGGCGGTGTTGACCGTCCCGCCGCAGGGCTCGGGGCTGCCCGGCGCCGAGCTCGTGCTGCGCATCGAGCTGCGCCCGAACACGGCTGCGGCCGTGCGCGAGGCGCTGCCCGGGCGGCTGGTGCTCGCGACGCTGGCACGGCCACAAGCCGCCGCGGATGGCGGCGACGGCGCGTTGCGCCTGCGCTACGACATCGATGCATTGACCCTGGCGCTGATCGCGAAGGTGCAGCAGCGGCCCGACGTGGAATACGTGCAGGCCAACCGCCTCCTGCGCCCCGTTGCACCGCCGGCCGCCGGTGCCTCGCGCTGAGCGTGTCGTGCCCGGCGCCTCCCCCGATGCAGGGCTCGCCGTGCGCACAATGCCCACCCATGAAGCGCGACCTGCTTTCCAGCCGCGCCTTCCCGAGCCGAGATGGACGAAGCCGCTCCTCCCGATGACCTGAGCGTCGAGCAGGCCTTCGCCGGCGCCTACCAGGAGCTGCGTCGGCTGGCGCGCTCACGGCTGCGCGGCGGTGGCCGCAACACGGTGCTCGACACGACGGCGCTCGTGCACGAGACCTACCTCAAGCTCAGCCGCGGCGCCGGCGTCTCGTTTCCGGATCGGCCGCGCTTTCTCGTTTATGCAGGCAGGGCGATGCGTTCGATCATCGTCGACATGGTGCGGCAGCGGCAGACCGAGCGTGCCGGAGGCGACTTCGCGCTGGTCACGCTCACCGGCGACCTCGTCGATGCCCTGCCTGCCGAGGAGGCGCACATCCTGCGCGTGCACGAGGCACTGCAGGCCATGGTGCAGGTGGACGAGCGCATGGCGCGCGTGGTGGAGATGCGTTATTTCGGCGGCATGACCGATCTCGAGATCGGCGAGGCGCTCGGTGTCACCGACCGCACCGTGCGTCGCGACTGGGAGCAAGCGCGGCTGTTCCTCGCCGAGGCGCTGAAGTGATGCGCTGAAGCGGCCGGTCGAGGCCCGCCGCGTGCGGCGCCTCGGCATCCGGCTGCTTGGACGGCAGGCGGTTCGGCGGCCATGCGGCCCATGCGGCCCGCGAAGTGGGTAAGCCCGAGGAGATCCGGCATGAACGTGGCCTTCAAGCTCGCGCCGCACGAATGGGCGCTGCTGCGTACCCTGCTGGACGAGGCGCTGGCCGTGCCGGCGCGCGGACGCGCCGCCTGGCTGGAGGCGCTGGACGCCCGCCGCAGCGCCGGCCTCAAGCCCCGCCTGCGCGCGCTGCTGGCCAATGCGGCCGACGAGGAGGGCGACCCCGGCACGGCGGCCCGCCTGCTCGAAACGCTACCCAAGGTCGAGACACACCAGTTTGCGCCGGCGCCCGGCGCCGGCGCCGAGGCGCCAGGCGCGACGGTCGGCCCCTACCGGCTGTTGCGCGAGCTCGGCAGCGGCGGCATGGGCAGCGTCTGGCTGGCGCAGCGTTCCGACCTGCTGCAAGGCCGCCAGGTGGCGCTGAAGCTGCCGCACGGCGCGTGGAAGCGGGCCGGACTTTCCGAGCGCCTGGCGCGCGAGCGCGAGATCCTGGCGACGCTCGAACACCGCAACATCGCGCGCCTGTACGACGCGGGCGTCACGCCCGAAGGCCAGCCCTGGCTGGCGCTGGAGTACGTACCGGGCGAGCGCATCGACGCTTGGTGCAAGGCACGGCAGCTGCCGGTGGCCGAGCGCCTCAAGCTCTTCCTGCAGGTGGCGCGCGCCGTCGCCCATGCGCACGCGCACCTCGTCGTGCACCGCGACTTGAAACCCGCCAACATCCTCGTCACCGAAGGGGGCGACGCGAAGCTGCTCGACTTCGGCATCGCCAAGCTGGTGCAGGAGGGCGTGGTCGAGGAGACCGAGCTCACGCGCGAGGCAGGCCGCGTGCTGACGCCGGAGTACGCCAGCCCCGAGCAGGTCCTCGGCCGGCCGCTCGGCACCGCGAGCGATGTCTATTCGCTCGGCGTGCTGCTGTTCGAGTTGCTCGCCGACGTGCGGCCGTACAAGGTGGACCGTGCGTCGCGCGCGGCGCTGGAGGAGGCGATCACGCAAGGCGATGTGCCGCGCCCGAGCGTGCTGGCGCCGGCCGCGCGGCGCAAGCTGCTGCGCGGCGATCTCGACACCATCGTGCTGAAGGCGCTCAAGCGCGAGCCGGGCGAGCGCTACGCCACGGTGGCGGCGCTGGCCGACGACGTGCAGCGGCACCTCGCGCACCAGCCCGTGCTGGCGCAGCCGGACAGCGCGATGTACCGCCTGCGTACCTTCGCGCGCCGCAACCGGCTGGTGGTGGGCGCTGGCGCCGCGGTGTTCGCGGCCACGCTGGCCGGGGCCGGCGTGGCGCTGTGGCAGATGGGCGTGGCCCGCAGCGAGCAGCAACGCGCCGCACAGGCGCTGGGCTTCCTCACCCAGGTCTTCCGCGAAGCCGACCCGTCCGTGGGCCGCGGCGAGCGCCCGAGCGCGGCCGATCTGCTGAAGCGAGCGCGCGAGCGCGTCGACGCGCAGTTCGCTGCGCAACCGGCCGTGCGCGTGGAGGTGCTCAATACGCTGGCCGAGAGCTTCCTGGGCGTGCAGGACATGGACAGCGCCGACGAGACCTCGGCCACCGCGCTGCGCGAAGCGCTGGCGCTGCACGGCGAGCGGCACGTGCAGACGCTGCGCGCACGCGCCGCGCGCGTCCGCCTGCATCGCGGGCGCTACGAGCCGGCGAAGTGGCGCGCCGAGATCGACGCTTTGCTGCCGGCGCTTCGTGCCGACCCCGAGCGCCACGCGCCCATGCTGATGCAGGCCTGGGTCGACCTGGCCGAGCTGGAGGTGGGCGAGCGCAAGCTCGAACAGGCCGATGCCACTGCGCGCGCCGCGTTGGCGCAGGCGGATCGCCTGGGCGGCGCGTGGGACGCCGAGCGCTCGGCGTTGTGGCAGTCGCTGGCGGCCTCGCTCGAATTCAGGCAGCAGTACGCCGCAGCGCTGGACGCCGCCGAGCGTGCCGTCCGGCATGCGCAGGCAGCCTGGGCCGATCGCGCTCGCCATCCCCAGGAGATCAATGCGCGCTTCCTGCGCGGCCGCCTGATGAGTCTCACGTCCCGGCCTGGCGAGGGCGTGGCGGAGCTCGAACGCGTGTTCGACGATGCCGCCGCGCTCTGGGGGCCGGAGAGCGCCTCCGCGGCGCAGTACCTGCAGGTGCTCACCATCGCCCGGGTTCGCGCCGGCCGCCTCGCGCAGGCCGAGGCCAGCGCGCCGCGCGCGCTGGCGCTGATGCTGAAGAACTACCCGCCCGAGTCGCATCACGTTGGGGCAACTCTGGACACGCTGGCCTTCGTGCACCTGCAGGCCCGTCGAACCCACTTGGCGGTGCCCCTCTACGAGCAATTGCTGGCCGGGCACCTGGCTGCACCGGCGTTGCGCGAACAAGCCCTCACGGCCCGCATGCGGCGCGCCATCATGCTCGCCTGGCAAGGCCGCTTCGATGTCGCGCTGCCGGAACTGGCCCACGTGGTCGACGAGTACGGCCGCGTCGGGCGCGGTTCGCTGACGACGCCCCTGTTCACGCTCGGCCAGGCCGAGCGACTGGCCGGGCGGCCTGCAGTGGCGCTGGAGCTGCAGCGCCGCTCGCTGGCGGCGGTGCGTGAAGGGCCGCAAGCGGCGCGCGAGCGGCTCGCCGCGCGTGCGGAGGCGGGCATCGCCCTGCAGGCGCTGGGCCGCCACGGCGAGGCCGAGCGTGAGCTGCTGCAAGCGCTGGCCGAGTGGGACGCCATGGGCCTCGCGCCCATGCCGGCGCGCAGCGACATGGCCCAGGCGCTCGGCCAGGCCCTGCTGGCGCAGGGGCACAAGGCGCAGGCCCTGCCGCATCTGCGGCAGGCCGACGGGTATTGGGCGCAGGCCGATGCGGGCGCGCCCTCGGCCGGCGAAGCAGCGTACTGGCTCGCCAAGGGGCTCGAGGCGTCGGGCGAACCGGCGGCCGCACGTGCGGCCCGGCAGCGCGCGCTGCTGGCCTTGCAGCGTTCGCCGCTGCCGGCGCACCGCGCCCTGGCGAAGGGCGCGCCGCTGGCGCCGGGCTGACGGGCCGGCCGTCGCGGCGGGGGCCACCGAGCCGCCCGTGCCGCCGCCCCCCTGACGCAGCACTGCGCGGTCGGGCCCCATGAGCGGGATGCGCCTGCCGCGATGTCCGTGGCCGCGGCCTGCTCTCGTTCCCAGGGGCATGGCGGCCCTGCGGCCGCCTGGAGGCGCGGGCGATGACATCGATCTCTCTCATCGGGGCCTTGTTGCTGCTGTGCGGCGTGGGCGATGCACTCGGCTTCGTCCATGCCGCGCGCATCTGGCAGGACGGGCGCGGCATCGGGACGAAGGCATCGTGCTGGCAGCCGCCGGCGGCAGTGGGCGAGGCGCCGCCTCCCGCCCCACCTCCCTCTCCGGCGGGAGATCGCCGCCCGCCTGTCCGGCAGCGCCAGCGGCCCTCGTTCCTACAGACAAGCGGGCGCACTTCGCGCCCGATGTCCGGAGCGAAGCCTGATGAAGAGCCTGTCCCTGCGCGGCACGTTTGCCGCCGCGCTCTCCGTGGTCGCCGCCGCGGCCGCCGTCACCGCGCCGCAGCACGCGCACGCGGCCGAAACCTGCTACGACTTCGGCAAGCAGACGCCGGGCGCCTCGTGGCCGGTGGCGCCGCAGACCGATGTGCCGATCGGCATCGGCCACATCCGCGTGCACCCCCTGAAGCTCGACGGCGTCGTGCAGGCCCCGGCCAGCGCCAGCTTCGCGGTGAGCGACACGAAGATCGCGGGCGGCGCCAGCCCCGAGATGGCCGGCAACTACGTGGCCGTGCAGATGCTGCCGCGCGAGCCGGCGAGCCGCATCCGCCTGCGCTACAGCCACCAGCCCGGCGCCGACGACAAGCGAGCGGCTGCCGTGGAAGTCAACGGCGTGCGCCGCGACTGGCGCGGTTCGTTCGAGCGGCTGAACGGCGAGAAGCTCGGCCCGGCGGCGCACCCCGCGCGCTTCACCGTCACGCCCGAGCCTGAGGCCTCGGGCGGCAACTGGGAGAGCGGCCGCTTCGTCGTCGAGAGCAGAAACGGCATCAAGAGCTTCTCCCTCGGCGCCGCGCACCTGTGCCTCGACGGCGTGTGCTTCATGCGCTGAGCGGATCGCCACCGACGCCCCGCCACGCCGCGCAACTTCACTGCGCCTTCGCACGGCGCCAAGACACCGCATCACGGGAGCACCGATGCAAGCCGACACCCTGGGATGGGCCGCCGCCGCTTTGATGGTCGCCACCTTCTCCTGCCGCGAGGCGCGACACCTGCGGCCGCTGGCGGTGGCCACCAACGTGGCCTTCATCGGCTATGGCGCAGCGCCCTCGCTGGCGCCCGTGCTGGTACTGCACCTGGTGTTGCTGCCGATCAACCTGTGGCGATGCCTGCAGGCCTACTGCTGCGGAGCAAAGGCGCTCGCCGCGATCCTCGATCGCGGCGGGCGCGTGTTGTGCGCGCTTGGGCTGGCGGCGCTGCCGGTGCTCGCCGGGTGTGGTGGCGGGGGTGATGCCGCCGCAGGCGATTCACCTCCGGCCGCGCCGCCGCCGTCCTCGCCGAGTCCGCCGGCCACCGCGACACCCGTGGTGCCGAGCATCGGCAGCGCCGGCGGCGTCGCGCGGTCGGCCGACGGCGCCGAGGTGATGGTGCCTGCCGGCGCGCTCGCGCAGGCCACGGCCATCGAGGTGCAGGCCGCGCCGGCCGGTGCCCCGGCGCTGCCGTCAGGGGTGCCGGCCCTCGGCAGGGTCTACGCCTTCACGCCGCACGGCACGACGTTCGCCGCGCCGGCGACGGTGACGGTGCCTTTCGATCCGGCGCTCGTGCCGCCGGGTGTGGTGCCGGTGCTCTACAAGACCCACCCGGCCACCGGCGGATATGTGGCCGTCGAAAGCGCCGTCATGCAGGGCGCGACGATGCGCGCCGAGGTCACCGGGTTCTCGTACTTCGTCGTCGCCCCGCCGGCGGTGCAGTTGACCGGCCTGCAGCGCCGCTGGCGCTACGAGGCGCTCGCCGCGGCCGGCAGCTTCGAGCTGCTGCCCGGCGGCGAGGCGGCCTGGGGGGAATTCCAGGACCAGCGCATCGTGTCCGGTCGGCGCAGCGGCAGCCCCGGTGGGTCGCAGTTCGCACACGGCGCGGTCTGGGGCAACGCCACCGGCAGCCAATACGAAGTGGAGTCCGTCTCGCCGGCCCAGGAGCTGGGTGACGGCAACAGTCCGCACGGGCTGTGGACACAGTTTCGCCAGGCCCAGTACTTCCTCAAGCAGGACGAGTCGGCCACGCTGACCTTCGTGATCAGCAACGTCGCCCTGGAGGGTGTCGATCACGACCCGCGGCCGCTGCAGTGCTACCGCCAGCTGCTGTGCAACGACCTCCACGCGGAGGTCGAGATGCGGGTGCAGGCGCAGGACCTCGAAACCGGCGAGACCTTCTTCCGGCGCGGCGCACGTGCCTATCTCAGCGGTTCGCACCAGGCCTGGCGCGGGCGTGCCCACGCGAGCGGCGGCGCACCGCTGTGGCACGAGGAGCAGTTCATCCTCGATAACGACATTCAGCGCAACGGCACCCGCGGCATCGCGATCTTCAGCCTGGTGCGCGACATCGTCGTGCACGTGCCGATTCAGGATCTGCCGTTGAACCGGCGCTTCGTGCTGAACGTCTACGTGCATGCGATGACGAAGGATCGCCGGCAGACTGAGACCTCGGCCATCGCCCGCCTGCGCGACCCGCAAAGCCTGGGCGGCAGCCTGCGCGTCATCCACAAGGGCCTGGTGCCCGTCGGTGGCGACCCGCAGGCCTTCGTCGAGCGGCCCGAGCCGGCGGCGCCGGTGTGCGCCGGTGCAGCCGACCCGCAGGCCGGCACCCTCGAGTTCGCATCGGCGAGCTTCGGCGAGGCCGAGGGCCCGGCCACCGATGCGTGGATCGAGGTCAGGCGCAGCGGTGGCAGCCGCGGCACGGTGAGCGCGCGCGTGCGCACCGCCGGCGGTACGGCGCTGCCCGGCAGCGACTATGCGGCGCAGGCCGTCGACGCGGTCTTCGAAGACGGCGAGCAAGGCAGTCGCTGGGTGCGAATCCCGCTCGTCAACGACGGCGTGATCGAGCCCGACGAGACGGTCGAACTCGTGCTCGAGGATGTGCGCGGCTGCGCGAGCGCCGGGGTGCAGACGACGGCGACGCTGTTGATCGTCGACGACGAGGCGGCGGCCGCTCCGGCGCCGATGTTTGCCGTGGGCGGCACGGTCAGCGGCCTCGCCGGCACCGGCCTCGTGCTCGAAGACCGCGCGCAGTTCCACGAACTGCCCGTGGCCGCCGACGGCACGTTCACCTTCACGCAGACCTACGGTGCCGGCGCCGCCTACGACGTGCGTGTGAAAGCACCACCCACCAGCCCGGCGCAGGTGTGCATGGTGGTGCGCGGCAGCGGCATCGTGGGCACGGCCGACGTGGCCGACATCGAGGTTCGTTGCGAGACGCCGCCGCCGCCCTCGGGCCTGGACCCGAGCTTCGGCACGCTCGGCAAGGTGGTCGACGGCCTGCCCGGCGGGGCCAAGGCGATCGCGCGCCAGTCCACCGGCCACATCCTTGCCACCAACGGCACGCGCCTGGTGCGCTACCACGCCGATGGCCGGTTGGATACGAGCTTCGGCGGCGGAGCCGGCTTCGTCGACAACCTGCTCACCGGCACCGGCGCCGAGGTGGCCCACATCGACGTGCACGCCGACGACCGCATCGTCGTCGCCGGCCGCATCCTGCAGCCGGGTCTGTCGCCGCCGTTCTACCAGATGGCCGCGGCGCGTTTCTTCGCCGACGGCACCCGCGACACGAGCTTCGGCAGCGGCGGCCAGGCCACGTTCCGCGTGCCGCTGAGCACCGGCGAAAACGCCACGCGTGTGCTGGCGCAGCCGGATGGCCGCGTCGTGCTGGTCGGGCAGGCGACGTTGCCGCCGGACGCTCCCGGCGGGGCGGTGAACAACAACATCGCCGTGGCGCGCCTGAACGCAGACGGCTCGCTCGACGCCGGCTTCGGCACCGGCGGTGTCGCGATGGTCGACGCGCTGCTGCGCGACTTCGCCTTCGCTGCCGCGTTGCAAGGCGACGGGCGCATCGTCGTCGCCGGCTACACCAGCGACAACAACGCCGACCCCTCGGATACGCTGTTCGCACGCCTCGCGCCCGACGGCAGCGTCGAGACCGGCTTCGGCCGCATCCCGGCCTACAGCAACTTGAGCGACGAGGCGGCGGACATCGCGCTGCAGGCCGACGGCAAGATCGTGCTGCTCGTCCAGTTCCGGGGCATGAACACCGAGTTCGCGCTGGTGCGGCTGAATGCGGACGGCAACCTCGACACCGGCTTCGGCAGCAACGGAGTCGTGCGCACGGACATCGGTCCGCACGACGACATCCCGCGCGCCGTGGCGCTGCAGGCCGACGGCAAGATCGTCGTGGCCGGGCAGATCTCCAACGCCAACCCGGTGCCGCCGAGCTTCGGCCTCGTGCGCTACCTCGCCGACGGCGCGCTGGACACGGGTTTCAGCAGCGGCGGCGTGCTGCGCGTGCCGTTCTTCGGCGGCCTGGACAGCGCCAACGACCTGCTCGTGCAGCCCGACGGGCGCATCGTCGCCGCAGGCAGCTGGCGCAGCGGCTTCACGGCCGGCATTGCGATGGTGCGGCTGATTCCTTGACACACACAAAGGGAGACCCGGCATGGACCTCTGCCTTTCTGACTCCGTCACGCGGCCCGACCGGCCGGCGCCCGCGGCCCGCTCCGGCCCGGTCGAGACTGCGCCGCCCTTCGCTGATGGCGCGCATGCCGCGTCCTGGGGCGATGGCGCCCTGGCCGCACCCTTCGGTGCGATTGCCCTCGCCACCGGCCTCGGCGAGGGCCCGACGCCGCTGGCCGCGTTCGACGCCGCGCTGCTCGATGCCGGCGTCGCCAACTACAACCTGATCTGCCTGAGCAGCGTCATCCCGCCGGGCAGCGTCATCGAGCGCCGGCGCTGGCACACGCCGCGCGCCGACTGGGGCCGGCGGCTGTATTGCGTGCTCTCGCAGATGCGCGAAGGCCGCCCCGGCCACGCGGCGCAGGCCGGCATCGGCTGGGTGCGTGACGAGGCCACGGGCAGCGGGCTCTTCGTCGAGCTGCACCACGAAGACCGTGCGCAGCTCGACGCCGACCTGCGCGCCACGCTGCGCTCGATGCAGGCGCAGCGCGGCGTTCACTTCGGCGCCATCCACACCGAGATCGCCAGCGCCACCTGCCGGGCGCAGCCGGTGTGCGCGCTCGTGATCGCGGTGTACGCGGCGGCGCCGTGGTGAGGGCGAGGCGGCACGATGAGCCTATCGAGCCCATCGAGCTCATCAAGCCCATCGGGCGGCGGGGTGCGCAGCGCGCGTGAACGCCTGCTGCAGACACTGGCCTTCGAGGCGGGCGGGTTGCTGATCGTCACGCCGCTGTATGCCTGGGCCTCGCGTGCGGGCGCGGCCCAGTCGTTTGCGTTGCTCACGGTGCTGGCGGCGGTGGTGATGAGCTGGGCGGCGCTCTTCAACACCGCCTTCGACGTGCTTGAACACCGCCTCACCGGCCGTGTGGCGAGCGCGCGGCCGCAGCGCGTGCGCCTGCTGCATGCCCTGCTTCACGAAGCCAGCGCGCTGCTGCTGACCTGGCCTGTGATCGTCGCGATGACCGGCGCGGATTGGGCCGCTGCGTTGATGACCGATGTCGCGCTGACGCTGGCCTATGCGGGCTACGCCTACCTGTTCCACGTCGTCTACGACCGGTGGCGGCCGGTGCGGGTGCTGACAGCCTGAGGGAACCTCGAGCGCCATTGGGTCGAACCTCGGCCCTCCCGGCCGACAATCGGCGGGCCATCCGGGGGGAGCCATGACCACTCACCTGCTGCACTCGGCCGTGCAACGGCGCCGGCGCCGCTGGGCGCTGATCGCGCTCGTCGCACTGCTGGCTGTTGCTGCGGGCTTGTACGCCGCCCTGCAGGGCCTGCGCCGGGCCGCACCTGCCTCCGGCGCCGCGCCCGAGGCGCTGGCGCAGACGCTGGACCGCCGCCTGCAGCGGGGCTCGCAGGTGCCCGCCGGCATTGCGATCCGCCCGCTGCAATCCGCCGCGGCAGCCGCGCCCGCCCCGGCGTCCTCGTCCGCCTCCACATCAGCCGCCGCATCTGCCTCGGCATCCGCCGTCGCATCCGCCCCCACGCCCGCATCGCGCTCGGCCCCACGCCCCGCAGCCGACGTCGATGCCGCCGAACTGGCCGAAAGCCTGTGCGACGCGCTTGCCGCTCGCCTGGTCCGCGGCAGCGGGCTGCGCGTCGTACCCTGCCGCTCCACGCGCGCCGCAGTGGCCGCGGCGCTCGACGACGCCGGCCTCGCGCGGCTGCTGGGCGTGCGTTATGTGCTGAGCGGCAGCGTGCAGGCGCTGGACGCCGCCACCGTGCATGTGCGCCTCACGCTGCGCGAGGTGGCGCCGGCACGCGTGGCCTGGCAGTTCGACGAGCCGCTGCCGACCGCACAGTTGCAGGGATTGCCGGCGCGTGCGGCGCAGGCGGCCAGTCGGGCTATCGGGCTGAGCGACGGCGCGCCCGAAGAGGCCGCCATCGCCGAGCACGCCTACCTGGACTATCTGCGCGCCTCGCAGCTGGCGCGCCGGCCGACCGTGCCGGACAAGCAGGAGGCCTACCGCCTCAACGAGCGCGTGCTCGCCGCCGCGCCCGACTACGAGCCGGCGCTGTACCTGCGCCTGGGCCTCGCCAGCATGCTCAGCGCCTCGCGCACCGGCCCCGCCACGCAGGGCAGCCTGGCGCAGGTGGAAGCGGCGCAGCAACGCCTGCGCGACGACATCCGCGCGCTCGGCCAGCGCATGGTGGCGCGCGACCCCGCGAGCTGGCGCGGCCACATCCTGCTGCTCAACGACGCCTTCATGCACGCCCGCTGGCTCGAAGCGACGGAGCACGCCGACGCGCTTTCGCGGCACACGGCGCGCCACCCCGGCGTGCTGCGCATCGCCGCGCGGCTGTACTTCAGCGCCGGCTATCTGCGCCAGGCGCAGGCGCTGGCGCTGGACGCGGCGCGCCTGAATGCGCTGGACGCCGAAGCCTACGAGGTGCTCGCACTCACGCACGCGGCGCTCGGCGAGCCCGAAGCCTTTGCCGAGACGCTGGCGCTGGCCGTGCAGATGGGCCACCGCCGCATCGGCGTGCCGCAGGCGCTGCTGGCCCTGCGCCGCGGCGACAGCGCCGCCTTCACGGCCGCGGCGCGGGAGTTCGCAGAGTCCACCGCCGCGCCCGGCGGCTGGGCCGAGCCCTGGGTGCGCGGCGTGCTCGAACCGGCCGCACGCGGCGCCGCCGCCGAGGCCCTGCTCGGCATCGACGAAAACGAACGGCGCATGCGCGCCGAGTTGCTGCTGGAGTGGGTGCTGCTGGGCGATACCGAGCGCGCGGCGGCGGCGCTGCAGGCCATCGCCGCACGGCCGCTCGCGCGCTGGGCGGAAGACCTGTGGTGGCCCGAGTTGGCTGCCGTGCGCCAGCACCCCGGCTTCGCGCGCGCTGCCGATCGCATGGGCCTGGCGGCGCTGTGGTCGGCGCGTGGCGCGCCTGACCTGTGCACGGCGGCCGGCGGCAACCGCTGGCAATGCCGCTGAGGGCCGGCGCCGCCGCCGGGGCGGGTTTGGCCGGCCGCTGGTCGCAGAGGCCGGGCGGGCTTCGCCGTCGAAGCCCTTCGCACCCGGCACCGCACTCCGCCTCGCGCATTCCTGGGATCGCTGCGCCAGCGGCACGCGCCGACGATGGCGGCATCTTTCGCACACGACGCGCACGCGACACGCATACGAGGAGCCGCCACATGCCCGTCCATGCCCGCCGGCGGCCATCACCTCAGGCCGGGAATGCAGAGTGCCTCGTCGCGCCCGCTCATTGCACGCAGCGGCTCCAGGCATCCTCGGGCTGCTCGTGCCGGCGCTGCTCGCGCTGCCTGGCCTACTCGATCGGCGGCTGAGGGGTGTGCAGGCGCGCCCGCGCGGTCGAATCGGCCGCGCTGGTGCGGCACTAGCGCAGGTCTTCGGGTCGCCAGGCCGGACACCAAGCGCGCGGCAGGCACACGCCGAAGCTGTTCGTCCCCTGGTAGCAGACCTCGCCGGCCGCGTATGCGCCGGCCGTGCAGCGGCGGGTTGCGGAGCATTGCGCGCGGGTGAAGGTGCTTGCGTCGGCGCAGCGCAGCGGCCAGTGCGCCATGCACCAGCCGGCGCAGTTGTCGCTGCGCTGGAAGCCGCTGCCGCGCACCTCGCGCCCGCGACCCGGGCTGCAATCATGACGCTCATGCGCACGATGCCGGCATGGTAGCCCTCGCGGCAGCCGTGCTGCGGGCCTGGGCGCAGCCTGGGCGCTGCCTGGCTCGGCACCCGCACCGTGCGGCAGGTGTTCGGGTGTTCGCATCGCTCCACTTCCCCCGTCGGACGGATGCCAGCGGGGCCCGCCTGCCGCGTTCCTGGGAGGCGCTACCAGCTTCCCGGTATGGGCCGCCGCCGGGCCGGCCGGAACACTGGCTGCACCTGAAATCGCAGGCAGCGCCACCAAGGCAGTGCCCCTGAACACAGGCCAGCGCGCGGCACCCGCCGCGCAAGTTCTACGTCATTCACCTCAGCGAGTTCACCATGCACAAGTCCCATCGCCTCCTGCTCACCGCCGTTGCCGCGCTCGGCCTCGGCGCGGCGGCACTGCCTGCCTTCGCCGTCGGCGCCAAGTGCCCTGACGGCAGCGCCGTGCTCGACGTCGACCCGGTCTTCAACTCGAACACCGGCATCCTGCGCTGCACCGCGCGGGCGCAGGCGCCGACGGCCTGCCCGCCCAGTCACCCGCAGTACGTGGTGATGCCCGTGCAGACGGGCCAACCAGCCGTGCCGAATCCGCCGTACGGCGCCAACACGGACTTCTGCCGCCCCGTCAACATCGCGTTTCCCGCACCCAGCCAGGTCGCGCCTGTCCTGTGCCCGCCCGGCATGAGCCGCGTCACCGATGCCGGCCCCGGAGCGCGCGACCTCTGCCGCGCCACCTCGACTTCGCAGGTGCCGCCGCTGCTCATTCCGAACTGAGACCCTGGCGGGTCTACCGAAACGCCACGCGCCACGAACGACGCGATGCTTGCGCGCCTCGCGTTCGTCACGCCACGCTGGCGATGAAGGCTCGAACAGGTTCGCATGAAATGAACGGAATCCCACGTACCGCTGCGCTGCTGGCACTGGTGTTGCTCTCGAGCGTTGCGCTGGCCAAAAAAGGAGACCTACCGGCTCATCAGCCCGTTGCCGATCCCGATCCAGGTGCGCATCCTGGGCGACGGGCCGCAGTTCCCGCAGGTCGTGAACGTGCCCGCACCACCGGCGCCGCCGGTGCCGGTGCCTTACCCCGACATCACGATGCGTTTACAGGTCAAGCAGCCGAACGGCCAACGGTCGCCGACGCTGAAGGTGCCCAGGCGGCAAGGGCCGTGGTGCTGCAAGCCTTGAGGCGCTGACGCGACGGACGCCGCGTGGGGGCCGTCAAGGCTCGGTCCAACGCACGACGACGTTCGCACCGCATCCCGGCGCGCTCGTGATCGACAGCTCGGCGCCGATCTCGTGCGCTCGGCGCGCCAGGTTCTTCAGGCCGCGACCACCCCCTGTCGCCTGCACCGCCTGCGGGTCGAAGCCGGCGCCGTCGTCGCGCACCTCGACGCGCACGCCGCCGCCCTCGCCCGCCGCGGCGGCGATCCACAGCGCGCGCGCGCGGCCGTGGCGCATCGCGTTCGTCACCGCCTCCTGCAGCATGCGCAGCAGGTGCAGCACTCGCGCTGGCGTCAGGCCGCTCACCTGCGGCAGCAACTCGACGTTCCAGTGCAGCACCACGCCGGCAGCGCGCAGCCGCGGCGCGAGGCGGTCGTGGAACATCGCCAGCACGGCGTTGAGGTCGTCGTCCACCGGCTCGAGCGAGTCGATCATCAGCCGCATGTCGTCCAGCGCCTCGCGCACCACCTGCGCCAGCTCGCCGGGGCGGCGGCGGTCGGCCTCGATCATCGCCAGCATCGAGACGAGATGGCCGCCGACGCCGTCGTGCATGTCGCGCATCAGCCGCTCGCGCTCGGCGGCGATGGTCTCGCGGCGCTCGAGTTCGCGCACGCGCTCGAACTGCGCCTGCAGGGCGGCGGTGCGCTCGCGCACCATCGCCTCCAGGTCGATATTGAGCAGCTCGGCCGCGTTCAGCGTCTCGACGAAGCGCACCAGCAGCCACCAGGCCGCCACGCCGAGCAATGCGACCACGGCCCACGGCGCGAGCGGCAGCGCCTCGGCAGACGCGGCGGCCGAGACGATGGGGGCGATCGCCGCACCCGGGTGGGCCAGCGCCAGCGGCGGCAGGCGCAGCAGGTCAACCGTGGCGGCCATCGCGAGCGCGGCGCCCGGCGCCGCACGGCGCGCATCGGCGGCGCGCCAGCCCTGGCGCAACAGTCCCAGGCCCGCGGCCGCCCATGCCAGCCGCGCTGCCGTCTCGACCGCCTCGAGCGCCACACCGGAGGGCTGCGCCGCAGCGGCGGCTGCCACCGCCGCAAAGGCGGCCAGTGCGGCGGCCATGATCCCCGGCCGGCGCGCCTTCGGCGCCGGCACTGCGGCGCCAACGGTGCTGTCTTCGGTGGTGTCCACGGTGCCCAAGCGCCAGACGAGCGCGGCCACGCTGGCCGCGAGGCACAGGCGCAGCAGCGCCAGCACACCGGACCAGGCGGTGCCGGACAGCGGCGGTTCCACCACCAGGCGGGCAAAGGTGTCTGCGCTGAACAGCAGCGCCGCCAGCGCCAGCCGATGGTGGCCGGGCTCGGCGCGGCGGTACCAGGCGAGCACGCCCATCATCAGCGCCAGCATCGCGGCGGCGGTGGCGGCCACCTGCGGCAGCGTCACGGCCAGGCTGTGGCGCACGTGCCAGGCGCCGATCAGTTCGCTCTCGGCGCCGATGGCCAGCGCCGGCATGAGCCCGAAGCGCGCGCGCTCGGCTTTCAGCAGCACATACAGGCGGTTCTCGCCCGGCTGCCACAGTGCCGCCGGCGCGCTCACCCACAGCGGCCGCGCGCCCAGCCGCGCCACCGGGTCGGCGAAACGCCCGCCCTGGCCGAGCAGGCGCCCGTTCAGGTAGACCGCGGCGTTGTCGGCCAGCGCCGGCAGGTACACCGCCTGCGCCTCGCGCGGCGGATCGGCCAGCGGGCGGTCGATGCGGTACCACAGCGTCGTGCAGGCGGCGCAATCGTCGCGCCAGCGGTGCGGCAGCGCGGTGGCGCGCAGGCGCTCGTCGTCCACCGTCTCGCCCACCGCGGCGCTGGCCTCGCGCAGGGCGGCCGCAGGTGCTGCGGCCTGCTCCAGCAGCGCCGGCGCCAGCACGAGCACCAGCACGGCGAGCGCGGCCAGCGCCAGCACGCGCGCGCGGCTGCGCGCCACGGGCGGCACGACGGCCGGATTCACGAGCCCGGCGGGCCAGCGCCCAGCGGCGGCAGCAGGCCCATCTGCTGCGCCTCGAACACCGCCTCGCCGCGCGAGTTCACCGCCAGCTTGCGGTAGATCTGCTTGATGTGCGTGGTCACGGTGTGCGGCGACATCGCCAGCGCCTCGGCGATGCGCTGGTAGCTCAGCCCCTTGGCGATGAGCTGCAGCACCTCGCCCTCGCGCGGTGTCAGCGGCGAGGGCGGCGCGGGTGCCGCAGGCGCCGCATCCGGCAGGGCGCGAAAGCGCCTGAGCAGGTGGCGCGCGATGGCCGAGCTGATGGGCGACTCGCCCGCCAGCAGCCGCGCGATCGCCATCGCGATCTCCTCGCCGCTGGCGTCCTTGAGCAGGTAGCCGGTGGCGCCGGCCTCGATGGCGCTGACCACGTGCGCCTCGTCGCCGAAGACGCTGATGACCATCGCCTCGGCGGCGGGGGCGATGCGGCGCGCGGCGCGGATGAGGTCGATGCCGCTGCCGTCGGGCAGCTGCAGGTCCACCAGCAGCACCTGCGGCGGCTCGTGCGCCGCCAGCCAGGCCAGTGCGCTCTTCAGGTCGCCGAAGGCGGCGGCAAGCTCCAGCCCGGGGCTGGAGGTGACGATGTGCGCCAGCCGCTCACGCGTGGCGGGGTCGTCTTCGAGCAGCAGCACGCGGGGCATGGTGGTGATGTTGCGCGAGGCACCGGGCAACGGCAAGGCTGGCGCGTACTGCGGTGCTCAGAACGGCGGCAGCGCGAAGGAGCCGGGCACCTCCGCGATCTTGCCGGCCACCACCGGGCCGGCCGGCACGGCCGGCGGCTTGAAGCTCGGCACCGGCCCGCTGCCGATGACGTTGCGCACCATCACCGTCGCCGCCCACGCGGCGAAGCGGGCGCCGAAGCGCTGCGCGAACTGCTCGGCCGCCGCCGCCGCGCCGGGCTGCTGCGCGTGCGCACCGAGGTGCTGCACGATGCGGGCCTTGAGCGCGTCGGGGCTCAGCGCTGCGGCCTGCGCGCTGACCAGGGCCGCCAGCGGCGTGGGCACATTCGGCGTGGGCACCGCCTGTGCGCCGGGGAAGCTGGCGAACGCGGGGTACCACGGCAGCCCGGGCACGCGCACGGCCTCGTGCCACAGCGCCCAGGCCTCGGCGACGGCGCCGGCGAAACGCTCGGCCACCTCGTCGGGCGCGCCGCCACGATCGCGCAGCGCGCCGCGGATGAGCGGCTTCAGGCTGGGGCCGGTGATGCGCCCGCCGCTGGCCGCCGGGCCGTTGATGACGACGCCGCGCAGCACCGCCTGCGTCTGCCAGTGGCGCACGGCATCGCGTGCGCCTTCGTAGGCATGGTCGGCCCAGCGCGCCCACTGCGCCGGCGATCCGGTGGCGGCGGCGCTGGCGAGCCCGGGCATGAGCGTCCATCCGGCCAGGGGCAGCGCGAGACGGGCGAGGCCGGCGAGCGCGCGGCGCCGGTGTGCCGGACACGCGCTGGCGATCGGCTCCGCGCGCGATGGGTCGACGAGGGCGCCGGGAAGGGCTCCGGGAAGGGCTCTGCGGGTCATGGCGCGCGCTCCGGTGGCACCGGCCAGTGGCCACGTGGCTGCCGATACGTGCATTGCACTGTGCGCACCGCCGCATGGCCGGCCCATCCCAGAAAGCCGCGATCGGCCTGCCGCCTTCGCGCGATGCCGCGGTTCGACCCCTGGCGCCGCGTTCGGATTCGAGTCCGCGACCGCGGCGCCGTGCGTCATCCCATGAAACCGCGAGCCGCTGCCGCCTTCCTGGGATGCCGCGCACCGGGCCGCGCGACCCACACTGCCCGCAACACCTGCAGTCCACCGAGCCGACGATGACACGCCGCCCGCATTGCCCGTTGCGCCGCACGCGAGCGCCTGGCCCGCCGCACGGCACGCACGGCACGCACGGCACGCACGGCACGCACCGCACGCACCGCACGCATGGCACGCACGTCACGCACGGTACACGTGCACATCGCGCGCTGTGCACCCTGGGCGCGATGGTCCTGAGCACCTTCGTCGCCCATGCCGTCGCGGCAGAGGCCACGCCGCTGCAGGCCGACTTCGCCGGCCGCTGGGTGGCCGCCGATGCGGTCCTGGCGCTGCGCCTGACCCCGCAGCAGCAAGCGCAATGGCGGCAGTGGCGCCTCTTCGTCGGCACGCGCGAAGTCACGGCGCTGGCGCGGCTGGCGGCGCCGGGTGTCGTCGAGCTGTTGCCGGCCGCCGCGCGCTGGCCGGCGGGCGAGTCCGAACTCGTCATCCGCGAGGGCGCCGAGGGCAGCGAGTTGGCGCGCCTGCCGCTGCGTGTGCTCAGCGCCGCCGGCTTCGAGCGCAGCGAGAGCACGCCGCGGCTGGACCTCGGCAGCGAGGGCCGTGCCACCGACCGGCGCAGCGATGGCCAGCCGACCTCGCCGCGCACCGGGCGCGCCGACGGCACGCTGGGTGCGGGCGTGGCCTGGAAGGGCGAGCGCGACGGGCTGGCGCTCGAAGCCGGCGCCAACCTCGCCGGCCACAGCCAGCGCGAACGCGCGCTGCGCTTCGGCACGCTCGGCCTGCAGGCACCGAAGACCGACCTCGCCGACTACCGGCTCGCGCTCGGCTGGCGCGGCCACGGCGCCGAGCTCGGCCACGTCAGCGGCGGCACGCACCCGCTGCTCGTGCAGGGTTTCGCGAGCCGCGGCGTCGGGCTGAAGGGCAAGTTCGGCGAGCGCGCCGACGTCGCCGTGCATGCGCTGCGCGGCAGCGCCATCGTCGGCTACGACGAGCTGGGCGGGCTCGAGGACGCCGAGCACCGCGTGCTCGCGCTGACGCTCGGCGCCGAGCTCGTGGCGGCGCGACCGGGCGGCCTGCGCGCCGAGCTGAGCGTGCTCGATGCCGCCGTGCGCTCGCAGGCCGGCTTCAACATCGGCAGCGTGCCCGATGCCGAGCGCAGCCGCGGCGTCGGGCTGCGCCTGGCCGCCGCGACCGAGAACGGGCGCCTGAGCGGCGAAGTGGCGCTTGCCCGCTCGCGCTTCACGAACCCCTTCGACCCGGCGCTCGCACAGGGCGGCGAGCTGCAGCCGGTGCGGCCCGAGCAGCGCCACGCCTTGAGCGCGATGCTGCGCTGGGCCGCGCTGCAGCAGTGGCCGATGGGCGATGCCGCCGACGGCCGGCCACTGGACCTGAGCTTCGACCTGCGCCACGACCAGGCGCAGCCGCTGTACCGCAGCCTCGGTGCCAGCGTCGTGCCCGACCAGCAGGCCACGCGCGCCGGCATGCAGCTCGCGCTCGCGGGCGCGACACTGCAGTTCGGCGCGGCGACGCGGGTGGACAACCTGGCGCGCATCGCGACGCTCCTGCGCACGCGCACCGACGAGGGCACGGGCGCGCTCAGCCTGCCGCTGGCCACCTGGTCCGCGCCAGCCCCGAACGCGGACGCGACCGCCGCCGCCGCCGCCGCCGCCGCCGCCGCCGCCGCCGCCGCGGGCCAGGGCGCTGCAGAGGCTTCCAAGGCCGGCGGCCCGGGCACCGGCTTCAACCTCTGGCCCACGCTGGCGCTCAACGGCAAGTGGGTGCACCAGCGCGCCGTCAACGCCCCGGCCGAGGAGGACTCGGGCATCGCGGCGACACACCGGCCCGACCAGGTGACGCGCGAGCAGCAGCTCAACCTGAACTGGGCGCTTGGTGCGCACGCCTTCGCCTACGGTGTCTCGCGCTCGACGGTGGACAACCGCCAGGTCGGGCGCGAGAACGCCGACTTCCATCGGCTCGCGCACCAGGCCTCGCTCAACCTCACGCTCGGTGAAGCGTGGCGCGCTGCGCTGGCGCTGGCGCGCTCGCGCCAGGCGAGCGTCGAGACCGGGCTTGTCAACCACACCCTGGGCGGCTCGCTGCAGCTGGACTGGACGGTGAACGAGCGCTGGTCGGTCTCGGGCAGCGTCAAGCACGACCTCGCCGACGACACGCGCGACTTCGCGCGCAATGCAGGCGACGGCGCGCAGCTGCAGTTCACGCACCGCTTCGGCGTGCCGGGCATCACCAAGCCGCTGCCCGGCCAGGCCTTCCTGCGCCTGGGCTACGAGGCGCAACGGCAGCGCGACAGCGTCGCCGACAGCGCGCTTCGCTTCCGCGCCGCCTGGGTGGACCTCGGGCTATCGTTCAGTTTCTTCTGACTGGGGCGCCACGACGATGACCACCGCCCGCACGCCGCCCCTCCGGTGCCCGCCCGCCTCGCGGCCCGTAGCGTTGCCCGTCGCGTCGCCCGTCTTGCCGCCGATCCTGCGCGCCTGGCCCGGCCGGCTCACCTCGCACACCAGGGTCGCGTTGCGCGCGCTGCTCGGCTTGGCCTGCACGCTGCTCGCGCCGGCGGCACTCGCCGTGACCGGCGTCAACCCCTTCGGCGTGAACGTGCGCAGCTCCGGGCCGACGACGGTATTCCTCACCTTCCAGGGCCTCGATGCGGGCGAAACGCCCGTCGAGGCCTTCTGGTGCGGCGAGCTGCAGCCGGCGCTGATGGCGGCCAACCCGCAATTGCAGTTTCCGGTGCCGGTGCAGACCACCAACCCCTGCGTGCCGGGCACGGTCTACGGGCGGCTGCCGCAGCCGCTCGATCGCGCGCGGCCGAGCACGAGCGGCGGCCTCGCGAACCTCACCGACATCATGACCATCCCGGCCTCGGTGGCGCGGCGCGCCTTCCAGGACGCGCAGGCGGGGCTGAACTCGGCCTTTTTCTACGTGCGCCGTTTCGCGGGGCCCGCGGGCGAGCGCTTCGTCGTCGTCACCTGCCGCATGGCCGGCGGCGGCGCGCGCGTGCCGCTCGCGCTCACCGAGGTGCGGCTCGGCTTCGATGTCGCCGGCACGGCGCCCACCGTGCTCGTGCTGGCGCGCGGGCAGACGCCACCGCGCGCCGCCGCGCGCATCCTCTACAACGGCAGCGGCACGCTGCGCGGGCGCTGGGAAGTGGTGCTGCCGGGCGACCCCGAGCCGAGCGAGGACGACCTGCTCACCGAAGCGACTTTGCCGCCCGAGCGCCGCGCCGCGCAGCGCCGCTGGACCGTGGTGGAACGCTTCGACCGCTTCCTGCCGCCCACCGGGGAAGTGACGCTGCCCGGGCCTGACCCCGCGCGGCTGCCGGTGCATGCCGACGGCGGCTACAAGCTGCTGTTGCGCATCGAGGCCAGCGACGACCGTGAGGGCCGCTCCGATCTCGGCGGCGGCCGCCAGGCCGTGGCCGGCGGCGTGGCCGGCTTCGCGATGCCGGTGCTGCGCTATGCGGTGGGCGGCGGCGTGGCGGCAGGAGGTGCATCGGCGCCGATGCTGCTGGCGCCGGCGGCGCGGCCGCGGGCCGGCGAAGCGCTGGAGTTCGCCTGGATCGACACCGCAGGCGCGGCGCTGTTGCGGCTGGAGGTGCAGCCGGCCGACGGCGGCGCCGAGGTTCTGAGCGCACTCGTGAAGCCCGGCGTCGCGCGCTATGCCCCGCCCCCCTGGGTGGTGCAGGCGCAGCGCGGGAAGCCGCTGCGCTGGCGCGTGGTGGCGTTGAACGACCGCGGCGACGAGGTCGCAGCCAGCGACTGGCGGCCGTTGATCTGGCCGTGAGCGGCAGGCGGCCAGCGCCGAGGAACGACCATGATCCACTCGCCCCCCACGCGCGCCTCCCGGTTTCCTGGGATACGAGCGTGCACGCCCCGTGTCCACACTCGCAGCACCCCACTCATTTCCGGGAGAGGCCACGATGAACTTCAGACACGTTGCTGCTGCACTTGCCCTTGCGGTGCCGTTGTTCGCCGCCGCCCCGGGCGCGCGCGCGGCTGCGATCTACGTGATCAACGCCAATGTGCAGGGGGCCGTGGGCGTCGTCTCGGCGATCTCCCATCTGACCGCCCTGGACCATGCCGTGAGCGTGGGCGGCACGCTGGCCGACTACGCCGCCTACGATCAGGTGTGGGACCTGCGCTACCAGTCGAACTTCGTGCTCGGCGACCTGACGGCGTTTTCGAACTTCCTCGGCTCCGGCGGCCGCATGTACTTCGCGGGTGAGCACGCCGGGTTCGACGCCCAACGCAACGTCAGTCTTCGCAGCCTGCTGTTCGCGCTCGGCGCTGGAGACGTGCTGTACGACGCCTTGCCGGCCTCCGACGCGCAGACGTTCACCGCCGAAGGTGCGCTGCTGAACGCGCCGAACCCCTTCGCTTCCATCACGTACCTCGGCGCGCGCGGCATCCGCGACCCCGGCAACGGCTTCCTGGTCACCGAAGGAGCCGCGGGCATCGGCTCGATGGTCGCCTGGGACTTCGGCGACATCATCGGCTCGTCCGACGCCCGCGTGGTTGCGCAGTGGGACATCGATGTCTTCCGCCCCACGGTGCCCAACGGCAGGAGCTGGGTGGAGAACATCGTCGGCTTCCTGGGTGCCGACGCGCCCGCCGCCCCGCCAACCTCCCCGCCCGGTGGTTCGGTGCCCGAGCCCGGGACGTTGCTGCTCATGGGTCTCGGGCTGGCCGGCCTTGCGGTGGCGCGCAGGAAGGCGAATGCTCCGATCGCCTCGGAACCTCGCTGACAGGCGCGCCTGCAGGTGCCGCACCACGATCTGCAGCCCGATGTCGGCGGCAGCGGCCGAGGCCATTCCCGCGCGCGGCCAAGACCGATGTCCGTATCGGCGACCGGCGCCGCCTTGACTGTCCACCGGTAGGACAACGGCAAGCTCGAACAGCTGCTCGCACCGACACTCGCTACGCATCGTCGTCGAAACTGACCACCAGGCCACTGGGCGTGCGCAGGGTGGCCGGGACGGTTCCCTGCTTCGCCATCGACTGGCTCGCCCCCATGCTGCCCGGGTGCTCGCCGTCATCCTGAAGTTCGATGACGATGCCGCTCTGGGTCTTCATCGCCGGCCGACCGCCCTGCGGGATGGCTTGCACGGCGCCGGCCTCGAACAGCCCGGCGAGGAAGAGCGCAAGGTGCTTGCGGTCCTTCGCATCGCCGAGCATCTGCCCCGTGATCAGCTGCTGCGCGCCAGCCATGGTGAACCCCAGCGCATGCAGCTGGCCGGCGATCGATGCGGTATTGACTCGAGGCATGTCCTGCTCCTTTGGGTGTGGATCGTCACTGTGCCGGGACGTGCTCAGCGGCAGCGCCACGCGCCACCGGGCCTCCTGCCGGCACAGGTCGGGCGCGCCTCAGCGGCTCCAGAGCTGAGGCAGGTTCAGGCTGGCCAGCACGGCAGCGGGCGGGCGCCACGAGGTGCGCGCGCCGGGCGGCTGCATTCATGAGCCGGTCCCCGGCGGTGAGTGGGCGCGAGTCTCGGCCCCGCCTGCGCGGCGAGGCATCCCAGGAACCTGGCAGGCGCGGCGCGGCACAGCCGTTCAGCCGGCGGCCGCGCTCAGCGGCAGGTGCACTCGCTGGCGCGGTACGCGCGCGGCCGGTCTCGGTCATTCGGCGCTGCGATCAAGGCATGGGGCACGGCCGGCGGCCCGCTCCTGCGCCAGCCGCTCGCCGGGTCGCTTGCGCCACCACACCCACAGCCCGGTGCCCACCAGCAACAGCGGCGCGATGCCCGCCGCGCACATCAGCACCAGCCCCGCCGTGCCGAAGGCGCTGCCCACATGCAAGGGCAGCAGCCAGTGCATGAAGCTCTCGCCGGCGCTGCGCGTGCGGCCGCTGCGCTCGGCGAGCAGCTCGCCGCTCACCGGGTGCAGCCAGGCGATCGTGTCGCCCAGGGCATGCACGTCGCCGGGGCCGCGCAGCTGGAAGAGCACGCCGGTGAGGCCGCGCTCCGAGAGGCGGATCTCGACGATGCGGTGGCGCGGGAAGGCGGCTTGCGCGCGCGCCGAGAGCTCGGCCAGCGTGAGGGTCTCCTCGTCTTCGCTGCCAGCGCGGAACGGCAGCACCGGGATCGGCTGCACGCGCGAGAGCCGCCCGACGAGGTCGCGCACGACGTTGAGGTAGACGAGCGTGGCCCCGGTGGCCGTGGTGAGCAGCAGCACGAGCGCGATCAGCGCGCCGGTGGCGCGGTGCAGGTCGAACAGCACGCGCGTGACGTTGGCGCGCCAGCTCACCGCCAGCAGCGCCTGCCAGCGCGCGAGGCGCCGCCATTGGCGCGGCCAGGCGAGCAGGGCGCCGCTGATGGCCGAGCTCATGAGCAGGAAGCCGGCGATGCCGACGAAGTTGGAGCCGGGCTCGCCGAGCAGGATGTTGCGGTGGAACTCGTACAGCGTGCGCATGGCGTGCGGCGGCGCGAGCGAGAGCGCCTCGAGGCTGCGAACGCCCAGCAGCGCGCCGCTGGCGGGCGCGATGAAGGCCTCGATGCGGCCCGACTCGACGCGGCTGGCCGCCGTGCGCAGCTGCAGCCGGTAGACGGCGCCGGCACCGCCGGCCGCCTGCGGCAGGCGGATGCGCTCGATGCGGCCGAGCGCGTGCTGCGTGCGCGCCAGCTCGGCGATGCGCTCGGCGTCGAGCGGCGGGCCGGCCTCGCGCGCGTCGAAGAGGCCCGGGTTGAGCCAGGCGTCGATGTCGTCGCGCCACACCAGCAGCGCGCCGGTGAGGCCGACCAGCGCGAACCACAGGCCGAGGCCGACACCGAGCCAGCGGTGCAGCGTGGCCAGGCGCGGGTGGGGCCGGGCGTCGCGCCGCGTGGCGAGGGTCGGCATGGCCGCGTCTTCGTGAGGTGGGCGTCGCTGCGGCGCCGGCGGCCTCTCAGGCGCTTGGCGTGCGGGGCGAGCCGCCCGCCGCGGCCGTCGCGTCTACCTGGGCCGCCTCGGCCGTCTCGTCCGCCTCGGCCATGTCGGCCATGTCGGCCGTCTCCGCCTTCAGCACGACTACGAAGCGCGCGCCCGTCACGCCCTCGGCCGCGCGGTCGCGGTTGTCGGCGCGGATGTCGCCGCCGTAGCGCTCGACGATGCCGCGGCTGATCCACAGGCCGAGGCCGGTGCCGTCCTTCTTGCGCGTCGTGAAGGGCTGGAAGAGCTGCGCCAGCAGCTCCGGCGGCAGGCCGGGGCCGGTGTCGGCAACCTCGCACCACACCTCGCCGCCCGTCGTGCGCGTGCCCAGCTCCAGCCGCCCGCCCTCGGGCATGGCATGGATGGCGTTGACGAGCAGGTTGACGAAGACCTGCTGCAGTTCCTGCCGGTTGATGGCCACCGTGCCGGCCGCGCCTGTGGCCCTGAAGTCGCGGCGCACCTCGATGCGTGTCTTCGCCAGCAGGTGCTGCACGAGCACGAGGCTCTCGTCGAGCAGGCGCGAGACGTCGACGCTGTCGACGTAGCCGGCGAACTCCGCCGGCCGCGCGAACTGCAGCAGCTGCGTGACGATGAGGCGCATGCGCTCGATCTGCGCGTCGACGAGCTTGAGCTCCGGCGCTACCTTGGCGTGCGCCTCGGCGTCGAGCAGCTCGCGCACGAGGTCGAGGTTGCCCTGGATGACGGCGATCGGGTTGTTCACCTCGTGCGCGATGCTGGCGGTGAGCTGGCCCACGGTGGCCAGCTTCTCGCTGCGCACGAGGTGCTTCTGCGTCTCCTCGAGCTCGCGCGTGCGCTCGGCGACCTTGGCGTCGAGCTCGGCATTCCAGCGCTGCAGCTCGCGCGTCTTCTCGCCCACGGCATCGAGCAGGTGGTCGAGGTGGCCGGCGAGCCGCCCGATCTCGTCGCCGCTGGCCACCCGGCCGACGCGCGCTTCCAGCGCCCCGGCCTGCACGCTGCGCATCGTCGCCTCCATCTGCTCCAGCGGCCGGAAGATGCTGCGCGCCCAGCGCAGCGAGACGAAGGCGGCCAGCACCATGGCGGCGAAGAAGACGAAGCCCATGGCGGCCAGCATGGCGTACTTCAGCACCGTGAACGGGCGCTCGAGGTAGCCCACGTAGAGCATGCCGATGCGCTGGCCGGCGCTGTCGGCGAGCGGCAGGTAGCCCGAGACATACCAGTCTGAGACGACGAAGGCGCGGTCGAGCCAGGTGCGGCCCTCGCCGAGCACGGCGTCGCGGACGATCTTCGACACGCGCGTGCCGATGGCCCGGTCGTCGCGGTGGTCGCGTGCCTCGCCTTCGCCACGCGCCTCGGTGCCGGCGCTGCCGCCGAACAGGCGCACGTTCGTCGAGATGCGCACGTCGTCGAGGAAGAGCGTGGCCGTGCCCTGGCTGCCGAACGGCAGCGAGCCGGCCGGGTAGACGATCTCGTTGATGTGGTCGATGAAGGCGAGGTTGCGGTTGAGCAGCACGCCGGCCTGCACGTGGCCGAGCACCTGCCCCGCCTGATCGCCCGTGCCGCGGATGGTGCGCGTGGCCAGCAGCACCATCGCGCGGTCCTCGACGGCGCGCACGGTCGGCGCCGCATTGAGCGTGGGCACCAGCGGCACCGGCACGCGGCGGGCGAGCTCCGCGCCGGGGCCGATGAGCGCCAGCTGCGCGGCGCTCAGCACCTCGACGCTCACATGCTCGCCGCTGCTCGCACTGGCCTTGAAGGCCGGCGAAGCGGGGTCGTGGCCGCTCGCGGAGCCGCCGTGCGTGGCGCGCAGCGAGCCGTCGGCGGCGCGCAGGTTGACGAAGTCCAGCCGCTCGCGCCGGCGAAACGACTCCAGCAGCGCCGCCTGCCTCGCCGCCGGCGCCGCGAGCGCGTCGTGCAGCGCCTTGCTCTCGGCGATGGCGAGCGCGCTCGCGCCCACCTCGGCCAGCGTGCGGTCGAAGTAGCCCTGCGCCACCGCGAGGTCGGAGCGGATCTTGGTGATGAGCACGCGGTCGAAGGCTTCGTTGCTCCACCACAGCAGGATGGCGCCGAGCAGCGGCAGCACGCCGGCCAGCGGCAGCAGCACCATCGCCAGCAGCTTGTTGCGGATGGACAGGCGGGCGAAGCGGCCCAGGGCGGGCTTGGCCCCCCCTCGCGCAGCCCGAAGGCGCCTGCCTTCGCTGGCCGCGGGCTCACCCCCAGCTCTCTCCCGCCCTGCGGGAGAGGGGGCCAGGGCGGTGGCTTCGGTCACGGCAGGCACCTCACGCCGGCGTGCCCGACCAGTCGGCAAACCGGCGCTCGAGCGTGCGCCGCGAGATGCCGAGCAGCCGCGCGGCGCGCGACTTGTCGCCGCCCACCGAGTCGAGCACCGCGCGGATGTGCCGCTTCTCGAGCGTGGCCAGGTCCACGGGCTCGGCCCCGCCGGCGCTTTCCGGTGGCGGCGCCGTCGCGCTGCCCGCGGGCCGCCGGGCGCCCGCCGGCGTCGTGCCCGGGTGGCGCGCGAGCTCCTGGTACAGCGCCGAGACGTTGAGCGCGCCGACGATGAGCGAGCGCTCGATCAGGTTGCGCAGCTCGCGCACGTTGCCGGGCCAGTCGTACTGCTGCAGGAAGCGCATCTCCGCCTCGCTCACCTCGATCGGCGGCACGCCCAGGCGCGGCGCCAGCGTGCCGACGAAATGCGCCACGAGGTCGGGGATGTCCTCCTTGTGCGTGCGCAGCGGCGGCAGCGTGATCTCCACCACCTGCAGCCGGTAGTAGAGCTCGGCGCGGAAGCGCCCGGCATCGACCTCGGTGCGCAGCGGCCGGCTGGTGGCGGCGACGATGCGCGCGCTCACCGGGATCTCCTGCTCGCCGCCCACCGGCCGCACGCGCCGGCTCTCGAGCACGCGCAGCAGCGCCGCCTGCAGCGGCAGCGGCAGCTCGGCCACCTCGTCGAGGAAGAGCGTGCCGCCCTGGGCGTAGACGATGAGCCCGTCGTGGCCGGGCTGGCCGAAGAGCTCCACGTCCAGCGTCAGCGGCGAGGCGGCGGCGCAGTTCAGCGGCACGAAGGGGCCGCGCTGACCGGTGGCACCGCCACCGTGCTGGCTCAGCCGGTGCAGGGCCAGCGCCGCGAGCTCCTTGCCGGTGCCCGATTCGCCGGTGAGCAGCACCGTGCTGTCGACCGCCGCCATGCGCTGCAGCGCCGCCTGCAGGCCCTTGACGACGATGCTGCGCCCCACCAGGCCGTCGGCCGGCGGCGTGCGTTCCGACAACGCGCGCCGCAGCAGCCAGTTCTCGCGCTTGAGGCGCGCCCGCTCCAGGCCGTGCCGGAAGGCGTTGAGCACCTGCGTGACGCGAAAAGGCTTCAGCAGGAAATCGCCGGCGCCGGCGCGCAGGGCCTCGATCGCGGTGTCGAGATCGGCAAAGGCGGTGATGAGGATCACCTCGCCCGGATGGCCTTCGGCGCGCAGCTCCTTGAGCAACTGGATGCCGCTCTTGCCCGGCAGCGTGATGTCGAGGATGAGCAGGTCGAAGCGGTGGCGGGCGAGCAGGCCCTCGGCCTCCTCGGCGGAGCCGGCCTCGAAGACCTGGCCGGCGCGCGGGGCGAGCGTCTTGACGAGGAAGTGGCGCATGCCGGGCTCGTCGTCGACGACGAGCACGGCCGCGTTGGGCCAGCGCTCGGCAGGCTCGGCGGCGCGCGACGGCGTCTCGCGCGTGCTGGCGGCAACGGGCGGGCTCGGGGCTCGGCTCATGGCAGCGGCAATGCTAGGCCGAGCGGCGCGGCCGTGCCGGGCACGAGGGCCTCGCCCTCGCCGGCATGCGCCTCGCTCACGCCGGCCTTGCGCCGACATGCGCCGGCACGTTGTCGCGCGCTGCCTCGAGCGCCGCCCTTGCTGCAGCGCCGCAAGGACCGGCCCGTTCACCGCCTGGCCGCCATGCCGCGACAACTTGTCGCTCGACCCCGCCGCAACGCTCGGGCGGAACCCGATGTTCGGGGCGCCGACCCTGGGGGATAACTTCCGCACGTGCGGCGTGACCGCCGGGTTGTTTCGTCCGGATGTTGCCGGACCTGGAGATGACATCACCATGGACATGAACCGGAGGCAGTTCTTCCGGGTCAGTGGAGCGGGTCTCGCGGCATCGAGTCTCGTCGCGCTGGGCTTCTCGCCCACGGCGGCACTCGCCGAGACGCGCAGCTTCAAACTGGCTCGCACCACCGAGACCCGCAGCATCTGCCCGTACTGCTCGGTCAGCTGCGGCATGATCATGTACACGCTGGGCGACAAGTCGAAGAACGTGACGCCCACGATCATCCACGTCGAGGGCGACCCCGACCACCCGGTGAACCGCGGCACGCTGTGCCCCAAGGGCGCCGGCGTGCTCGACATGATCCAGTCGCCCAACCGGCTCAAGTACCCCGAGGTGCGCGAGCCCGGCAGCAACGAGTGGAAGCGCATCTCGTGGGACGAGGCGCTGACGCGCGTGGCCACGCACATGAAGAAGGACCGCGACGCCAACTTCATCAAGGCCAACGACAAGGGCGTGACGGTCAACCGCTGGAATACCACCGGCTTCCTGATCAGCTCCGCCGCTTCGAACGAATCGGGCTACCTCGCCGTGAAGATGGCGCGTGGCCTGGGGATGGTGACGCTCGATACGCAAGCACGTATCTGACACGCGCCGACGGTGTCCAGTCTGGGCCCGACTTTCGGTCGCGGAGCGATGACGAATTCATGGACGGATATCAAGAACACTGATCTCGTCCTCATCATGGGCGGCAATGCCGCCGAAGCGCACCCCTGCGGGTTCAAGTGGGTCACCGAGGCCATGCAGCACCGCAAGGCCAGGCTGATCGTCGTGGACCCGCGCTTCACGCGCAGTGCCGCGGTGGCCGACATCTACGCGCCCATCCGCGTCGGCACGGACATCGCGTTCCTGGGCGGGGTGATCAACTACCTGCTCACCAACAACAAGATCCACCTCGACTACGCGAAGCTCAACACCGACGTGAGCTTCCTGCTCAAGCCGGGGTACAAGTACGACAACGGCTATTTCAGCGGCTACGACGAGGCCAAGCGCAGCTACGACAAGGCCACCTGGGGCTACCAGATGGGCGAGGACGGCTACGTCAAGGTCGACGCCTCGCTGCAGGATCCGCTGTGCGTCTACCAGCAGCTGAAGGCGCATTACTCGCGCTACACGCCCGACCTGGTGAGCCAGATCACCGGCACGCCGAAGGACGTGTACCTGAAGATCTGCGAGGCGATCGGCTCGACCTCGACCCCTGACCGGGTGATGACGATCCTGTACGCGCTCGGCTGGACGCAGCACAGCGTGGGCAGCCAGAACATCCGCACGATGGCCATGATCCAGCTGCTGCTGGGCAACATGGGCCGCGCGGGTGGCGGCGTCAACGCGCTGCGCGGGCATGCCAACGTGCAGGGCATCACCGACCTCAACGCCTACTCCGAGGTGTTGTCGGGCTACTTGCTGGCGCCGCTGGACAACGACACCAACCGCACCGAGTACCTGGCCAGGCGCACCGGCAAGCCGCTGCGTCCGAACCAGATGACCTTCACGCAGAACTTCCCGAAGTGGCACACGAGCCTGATGAAGGCCTACTACGGGAGCGCGGCGACGAAGGACAACGACTTCGCGTACGACTGGATCCCGAAGCGTGACGGTGCCTACGACATCATGGCGATGTTCGAGCGCATGCACACCGGCAGGATGCACGGCTTCATCAGCATGGGCTTCAACCCGCTGGCGGCGATGCCGAACAAGAAGAAGATGTCGGCGGCGTTCGCGAAGCTCAAGTACCTCGTCATCATCGACCCGCTGGAGACGGAGACGAGCGAGTTCTGGAAGGACTACGGGCCGCTCAATCCGGCCGACCCGAAGGCCATCCAGACCGAGGTCATCCGCCTGCCCTCGAGCTGCTTCGCCGAGGAGACCGGCAGCTTCACGAGCAGCGGCCGCGTGATCCACTGGAAGGAGGCCGCCGTGCCGCCGCCGGGTGAAGCACGCACCGACGGCCACATCATCTCCGGCATCTTCACGAAGCTGCGCGCGATGTATGCGAAGGACGGCGGTGCGCTGCCCGAGCCGATCGCGGCGCTGAGCTGGGCCTACACCAACCCGGCCAACCCGGCGCCGACGGAGGTGCTGCGCGACATCAACGGCCGTGCGCTGGCCGATGTCTTCCCGCTGCCGGCCGCCCCGCCGCCCAACCCGGCCCTGATGGCCGGCGGCAAGCCCGGTGCAGCGCTCGTGAAGCCGGTGGCCGCAGCGGCGGCCGCCAAGCCACCGGCCGCGGCGACGGTGACGGTGGCGCCGACACCGCTGGTGAAGGCCGGCGAGCAGCTGCCCGGCTTTGCCATGCTGCGCGACGACGGCAGCACGAGCTGCGGCAACTGGATCTACTGCGGCGTTTGGCCGCAGGCGGGCAACAACTCGGCGCGGCGCGACACCTCCGACCCGAGCGGCCTCGGCATCTACCAGAACTACGGCTTCTCGTGGCCGGCCAACCGGCGCATCCTCTACAACCGCGCCAATGCGGATGCGAGCGGCAAGGCCTGGGATCCTTCACGGCGCCTGATCTCCTGGTCCGGCACGGCGTGGTCCGGCCCCGACATCCCCGACATGCGGCCCAACGCCGCGCCGGAGGAGGGCGTGGGCGCGTTCATCATGAACCCCGAAGGCGTGGCGCGGCTGCACGCCGTGGGCATGGCGGAGGGCCCGTTCCCCGAGCACTACGAGCCGTTCGAGACGCCGGTGGGCGTGAACCTGATGTGCCCGAAGAACCCGAAGGCGGTGTCCAACCCCGCCGCGCGCGTCTACAAGGGCGACATGGAGGCCTTCGGCAAGAAGGAGGAGTTCCCGTACGCGGCCACCACCTACCGCCTGACCGAGCACCACCACTTCTGGACCAAGCACGCGCGCAGCAATGCCATCGTGCAGCCGGCGCCGTTCGTCGAGATCGGCGAGGAGCTGGCCAAGGAGAAGGGCATCAAGCAGGGCGACAAGGTCCGCGTGAAGAGCAACCGCGGCGAGGTCATCGCCGCGTGCGTCGTGACGAAACGGATGAAAGGCCTCGACGTCAACGGCAAGAAGGTGCACCACGTGGGCATCCCCATCCACTGGGGCTTCAAGGGCGTGACGCAGAACGGGTATCTCGCGAACTCGCTGACCCCCTACGTGGGCGACGCGAACTCGCAGACGCCGGAGTTCAAGGCGTTCCTGGTCAACATCGAGAAGGCGTAAGGAGCTGAACCATGGCCTCTATGCAATCTCTCGATGTGGTGGCGCGCAGCGCCACGACCACGCCCACGCCGCAGGTGCGCACCAACGCGCCGCAGCTCGCCAAGCTCATCGACGAGTCCAAGTGCATCGGCTGCAAGGCCTGCCAGGTGGCTTGCATGAACTGGAACGACCTGCGCGACGACATCGGGCACAACGTCGGCGTCTACGACAACCCGGTCGACCTCACGCCCAGCAGCTGGACGGTGATGAAGTTCTTCGAGGTGCAGCCCAAGGACGGCAGCCTCGAGTGGCTGATCCGAAAGGACGGCTGCATGCACTGCGAGGACCCGGGCTGCCTCAAGGCCTGCCCGGCCCCGGGTGCCATCGTCAAGTACGAGAACGGCATCGTCGACTTCATCAGCGAAAACTGCATCGGCTGCGGCTACTGCGTCAAGGGCTGCCCGTTCGACGTGCCGCGCATCAGCGCCAAGGACAACAAGGCCTACAAGTGCACCCTGTGCTCCGACCGCGTTGCGGTGGGCCGGGAGCCGGCCTGCGTGAAGACCTGCCCCACCGGGGCCATCAGCTTCGGCACCAAGCCGGAGATGGTGACCTACGGCGAGAAGCGGGCCGGCGAGTTGCGCGAGCGCGGCTTCCAGCAGGCGGGCCTGTACAACCCGGCCGGCGTCGGCGGCACGCACGTCATGTACGTGCTCAAGCATGCCGACAACCCGGGCCTGGTCGACCTGCCCAAGGACCCGAGCGTCAGCCCGATGGTGTCGCTGTGGAAGGGGGTCGCCAAGCCGCTCGCGCTGGCAGCGATGCTGGGCGCGGTCGTCGTCGGTTTCTTCCACTACATGAAGGTCGGCCCGGTGGAAGAGAAGTCGTCCGACGACAAGATGAAAGAGGAGGCCTGAGATGGCGCGCCTGCTGAAACGCTATGACGACGGCGAGCGCATGAACCACTGGTTCATCGCGCTCATGTTCGTGCTCGCCGGGCTCTCGGGCCTGGCCTTCTTCCACCCGAGCCTGTTCTTCCTCAGCAACCTCTTCGGCGGCGGCTCGTGGGCGCGCATCCTGCATCCCTTCATGGGGCTGTTGATGGTGCTCGCCTTCGCGGGGCTGGCCGCGCGCCTGTGGAAGGCCAACGTCATCACCGCCGCCGACCGCGAGTGGAAGAAGCACATGGGCGACATGCTGCGCGGCAACAAGGCCGCGCTGCCGCCCGTGGGCAAGTACAACTACGGGCAGAAGATGGTCTTCTGGGCCATGCTCGCGAGCCTCGCGGTGCTGCTGGTCACGGGCTTCATCTTCTGGCGTCCGTGGTTCGCGCCGTACTTCCCGATCGAGCTGTTGCGCGCGGCCGCTCTGCTGCACTCGATTGCCGCGGTCGTGCTGATCGCGGCGACCATCGTGCATGTCTACGCGGCCCTGTGGGTGCAGGGCACGACACGCGCGATGACGCGCGGCACGGTCAGCGAAGACTGGGCACGGCTGAACCACGCCGCCTGGCACAAGGAGGTGACGGGCGGGCGCTGACGGCGCACGCCCGGACCCCTCGCGATTCCGTTGCCCCACGTGGCCTGAACCGGCCCGGCACGGGCGCCGCCGACCGCGGCGCCCGTTTCGCGTCTACAGTGCTCCTCCTCATCCCCGAGCCATCGATGTCCACCACCGCCACCGTCCGCGTGCAGAGCGCCGAGGAGATCGCCTCGCGCGCCGGCGGCAGCACGCCGCCGTTGCGCTGGCCCGAGCGCACGACCTTCTTCGCCGAGCGGGCGATGCGGCTGCGCCAGCTCGCCAACGGCCACGCGATGGGCGACTTCCTGCTCTTCGCGGCTCGCCTGGCGCAGGCGCAGCAGGCGGCGCTCGAACGGCTGGGTGCGAACGAGGCCAGCGCGGGCGGCGGTGCGGGCGGCGTGCCGATCCCCGACGCGGAGGCGATCGACCGGGCCTCGCTGGCCGGCCAGCCGCCGCTGGCCGCCACCGACTGGCCGCGCGACCGCGCCTGGCATGCCGTGCTGCGCGGGATCGTCCGGGCCATGCGGGCTGAAACCGCGCCGGGCCCGGCCGCCGACGCGCTGGCCCGCCTGGACGGCGCCGACGAGGTCTTTCTCGAGCGGCAGGCCGACGCACTGCTCACCGGCGTGATGGCCGGTCTCGACCTTGCCACGGCCCCGGTGGTCGCGGCGGCGCTGCAGGTGCTGTGGACGCACATGGCGATCGAGCTCGAACGGGCCCATGCCGCACGCGGCCAGACGCACACGCTGCCGGTGGGCAAGCTGGACGACGCCGGCATCTGCCCCTGCTGCGGCAGCCGCCCGGTGGCCAGCGTCACGCGCAGCGCCGGTGACGTGGCCGGCCAGCGCTACCTGCATTGCTCGCTTTGCGGCACCGAGTGGAACGTGCCGCGTGGCCGCTGCGTGCACTGCGGCGAGGCCAGCGCCGAGAAGGTCGCCTACCAGTCGCTCGACCGCGCCGACGTGATCGAGCCCGATGAGGACAGCGGCGCTCGCGCCGCTCGGGCAAGCATCCAGGCCGAGACCTGCGACGCCTGCGGGCACTACCTCAAGATCGTGCACGGCGACCGCGACCCGATGGCCGAGCCCGTGGCCGACGACCTCGCGAGCATCACGCTCGACCTGCTCGTGGCCGAGACCGGCAAGCTGCGCCACGGCGTGAACATGATGCTGCTGTTCGGCGACCCCGACGAGGCGCCTGTGCCACCGCCCAGGCCTCCGGCGCCCTCAGCGCCGCCAGGGGGGCGCTGACGATGCGGCCCGCCGAATCCGTCGTCGACGGTTCCAAGGCCCCGGAGGATCCGATGCAGGCGGGACCCAAGGCCGAGCCCAAGGACCTGCCGGCGGTCGACCGCCTGCTGCGCGAACCCGCCGTCGCGGCGCTGTTGCAGGAGCACGGTCACACGCTGGTGGCCGGCGAGGCGCGTGCGCTGCTGGAGGCTCGGCGCGGCGAAGCACGGGCCGGCCACCTGCCCGCCGGCGCCGCGGCTGTGCCGGCGCTGGCGCAGGCGCTGTCGCAGGCGGTCGGGCAGCGCCTGGCGCCGCGGCTGCGCGCCGTGCTCAACCTCACCGGCACGGTGATCCACACCAACCTCGGCCGCGCCTTGCTCGCCGACGCGGCGATGCAGCACCTGATCGCGACCCTGGCCGGGCCCAACAACCTCGAGTACGACCTGCAAAGCGGCGGCCGCGGCGAGCGCGACAGCATCGTCGAGGAACTGCTCACCACGCTCACCGGCGCCGAGGCCGCG
This sequence comes from Burkholderiales bacterium, assembly GCA_016223165.1. GTDB lineage: Bacteria > Pseudomonadota > Gammaproteobacteria > Burkholderiales > Burkholderiaceae_C > Rubrivivax. The sequence continues at coordinate 47,176 of JACRPO010000002.1, read as the reverse complement.
ACGGTGGTCAACAACAACGCCGCCGCCGTGCTGCTGACGATCGCGGCGCTGGCCTCCTCGCACGAGGGCGGCAAGGAGGTGATCGTCTCGCGCGGCGAGCTGGTCGAGATCGGCGGCGCCTTCCGCATGCCCGACGTGATGGCCGCCGCCGGCGCCACGCTGGTCGAGGTGGGCACGACGAACCGCACACACCCGCACGACTACGAGCGCGCCATCGGCGAGCGCACGGCGCTGGTGATGAAGGTGCACACGAGCAACTACGCGATCCAGGGTTTCACCTCGGCGGTCGACGAGGCGGAGCTGGCGCGCATCGCGCACGCCAGGGGCCTGCCGCTCGCCACCGACCTCGGCAGCGGCTCGTTGATCGACCTGGCCGCGCACGGCCTGCCGCGCGAGCCGACACCGCAGGACAAGCTCGCCGCGGGCTGCGACGTCGTCACCTTCAGCGGCGACAAGTTGCTCGGCGGCCCGCAGGCCGGGCTCATCGTCGGTAGCCGGGCCGCCATCACCCGCATCCGCAAGTTCCCGCTCAAGCGCGCGCTGCGCATGAGCAAGCTGCCGCTGGCGGCGCTGGAGGCGACGCTGCGGCTGTACCTGCGCCCCGAGCGCCTGGTGCAGGACCTGCCGACGCTGCGCCTGCTGGCACGGCCGGCCGCCGACATCCGCGGCATGGCCACCCGGTTGCTGCCGGCCGTGGCGCACGCCGTGGCGCCGCACTTCACGGTGGCGGTGGTCGAGCTCGCAGGGCAGATCGGCTCGGGCTCGCTGCCGGTGGAGCAGTTGCCCTCGGCCGGCCTCGCGATCGCGCCGGCGGGCGGCCGGGGCCCGGGCCGCAAAGGCGCCGGGCGCGCGCTCGATCGACTGTCGGCGGCCCTGCGCGGCCTGCCGCTGCCGGTGATCGGCCGCATCGCCGACGATCGCCTGCTGCTCGACCTGCGCTGCCTCGAGAGGCCGGCGCTGCTCGTCGACCAGTTGCCGGCACTCGGTGTGGCGCTCGGCGCGACGCTCGGTGTGGCGCTCGGCAGCGCGACCGATGCGGCGGCCGCCGCGGCCGCCGCGGCGCAGGACGCGCCATGAACCTCGAGTGAGGATGGCCCGCCAATGATCGTCGGAACTGCAGGCCACATCGACCACGGCAAGACGACGCTCGTGCGTGCGCTGACCGGCGTCGACACCGACCGCCTGCCGGAAGAGAAGAAGCGTGGCATCAGCATCGAGCTCGGCTATGCCTTCCTCGACGTGGAGGACACGCCGGCGGGCATCAGGGGCATCAGGGGCAGCAGCGAGCGCATCGGCTTCATCGACGTGCCCGGCCACGAGCGCCTGGTGCACACGATGCTCGCCGGCGCCACCGGCATCCATTTCGCGCTGCTGCTCGTGGCCGCCGACGACGGCGTGATGCCGCAGACGCGCGAGCACCTGGCGGTGCTGTCGCTGCTCGGCCTCTCGCAAGGCGCGGTGGTCGTGACCAAGGCCGACCGCGTCGATGCCGCACGCCTGGCGGCCGTCTGCGCCGAGGCCGAGGCGCTGCGCGAAGACAGCTCGCTCGCGGGGTGCCCCGTGCTCGCCGTTTCGGCGGCGACGGGCCAGGGTGTGGCCGACCTCAAGGGGCTGCTGCGGCGCGCCGCCGCGGTGCGGCGCGGCCATGACGAGAGCGGTGGTGCAGCCGATGATGGGCGCGCTTTCCGGCTCGCGGTCGACCGCGCCTTCACCCTCGACGGCGTCGGCACCGTCGCCACCGGCACCGTGCACGCGGGGCGCGTTCGCCTCGGCGACGAACTGCGCCTCGTGCCTGGCGAGCGCCGCGTGCGCGTGCGCAGCCTGCGCGCACAGAACCGCGAGGTGCCCGCCGGTGGCAGCAGCGGTGCCGGCGAGCGTTGTGCGATCGGATTGGCCGGCGTGGCCAAGGAGGACGTGCGGCGTGGCCAGTGGCTGGTGGCGCCGGCCGCGGCGCTGCGGGCGCTGCACGATGCCGGCCAGGTGGCACAGGGCGGCACGACACGCCTGGACGCGCGCCTGACGCTGTGGCACCAGGAAATGAAGCCGCTGCGCTCGGGCACCGTCGTGCACGTGCATCTCGGCAGCGAGGACAGGCTGGGGACGGTCGCGGTGCTCGACGCCGGCGACAGCGTTGCGCCGGGGGCCTCGGCGCTCGCGCAACTCGTGCTGCGCGAGCCGCTCGGCGCCTGGGCCGGCGACCGTGTCGTGCTGCGCGATGCCTCGGCCACGCGCACGCTGGCCGGCGGTGTCGTGCTGGACCCGATGGCGCCCACGCGCTACCGCCGCACGCCCGAGCGTCTCGCGGAGCTGGCTGCGCTCGAGCGCCCCGAGGCCGGCGAGCGCGCGGCCGCCTTGCTGGTCGCCTCGCCGCTCGGCCTGGACCTCGGGCGCTTCGCCGCTGCGCAGGGCCTGGCCGAAGTGCCCGGCGCGGGCGCATGGCCCGGCGGCACCCTGATCGACGGCGACTGGGCGCTCGCGGCCGCCCATGCCGAGGCGGCGCGCGCGGCCCTGCTGCAGGCGCTGGCCGGCTATCACGCCAAGCATGCCGACGAGCTCGGCCCCGACGCGGCGCGGCTGCGCCGCCTGGCGCTGCCGCGGCTGGCCGAGCCGCTCTATCGCGCCCTGCTCGGCGGCCTCGTGCAGGCGGGCCGGGTCGCGCTGCGCGGCGCCTTCGTGCACCTGCCCGAGCATGGCGTGCGGCTGTCGGCGAGCGAAGAACGCATCGCGCAGAAGGTGGGGCCGCGCCTGGCCGTCGCCGGCTTCGAAGGGGCCTGGGCGCGCGACCTGGCACGCGACAGCGGCGAGAGCGAGCCGTTGATGCGCACGACGCTGGCGCGGCTGGCGCAACGCGGCGAGCTGCATCAAGTGGTGAAAGACCTCTATTACCCGCTGGAGACGATGGCCACACTCGCGGCCATCGCGCGTGCGGTGGGGGCCAAGGGCGATGGTGTAGTGACGGCGGCGAGCTTCCGCGACGCCACGCAACTGGGCCGCAAGCGCGCCATCCAGGTGCTGGAGCACTTCGACCGCATCGGCCTCACGCGCCGGGTGGGCGACGTGCATCGCGTGCGCACGGATTCGACGCTGTTCATCGCGCCGGCCGATGGCGGGCCGCCGCGTGCGTGAACTCGCATGAACGCTGCAATGGGTCGAAGGAACATGGAGAGGAAACGATCCTGGTGGGTCGGCCGGGCTTCAAACCCGGTGGGTGGCGCCATGCGTTGCTGGGAGGGTTCGACTCCCTCTCCTCTCCGCCACGAGCATTCGGCCGGCTGCTGCGCGGGCCCTCCTGCGCCCGCGCTTCTCGCCGGACCTGCGTGAGGCTGCGATGCTGATTCGCGGCTTCAGCTTTCCGGACGAGCTGCACTACCTCGTCGAGCATCAGGTGTGGGCGCGCCTGGAGGACGACGGCGCGGCGGCGCGCGTGGGCATCACGGCGCTGGGCATTCACCTGGCCGGGGGCGAGATCTACATGGCGCGGCCGAAGATGGTGGGGGCGGCGGTGGTGCAGGGCGGTTCGGTCGGTGTGGTGGAACTCGCCAAGGCCATCGTCTCGGTGAAGTCACCCGTGACCGGCACGGTGGTCGAGGTCAATGCGCGGCTCGCGGCGGCGCCGGAGCTGGTGCATCGAGACCCTTACGGCGAAGGCTGGCTGGCCCGCCTGACGTTGACGGACTTCGGGGCCGATCGCGCGGCGCTGGTGCATGGCGCCGCCGCCGTGCAGCCGGCGATGGAACATCACGCCTGGTTGAACCGGGTCGGCCCGGACGGCGGGTAGCAGCGGGTAGCGCGATCAAGGCAGCGGGCAGGCAGAGCAAGGGGCGGGTGATGGTAGGTTTCGTCGAACACCAGGCCGAAGGCATCGCGATCCTGCTGTGGGCCTGCGAGCCCGAAGCGCCGCAGCGGTTGGTGACGCCCTTCTTCCACGCCGCCGCCGCGGCGGCGATGGACATGCCGGTGGAGATCTACTTCACCGCCGCGTCGGTCAGGCTGCTCGTGCCCGGCGTCGCCGAGACGCTGCGTGCCTCGCCGCACCACGACAAGACCGTGCTCGACGCGATGCGCGAGGCGGTGGCGCACGGTGCGGTGCTGCTCGCCTGCACCGACGCGCTGCACGCGCAGGGCATCGATCCGGCCCGGCTGATCCCCGAGTGCCGCAGCCGCGGTGGAGCGGTGCAGTTCATGGCGCGTGCGGCCGATCTGCGCTGGCGCACGCTTGTGTTCTGAACCCTTGCGACAAGGACCGCGCCCGATGGCCGACCTGCCACCTTCGCTCGCCACGCTGCTCTCGCGCCACTCGCTCGGTGGCAAGCATCTGGGCGAGCCCGGGCCCGACGATGAAGCATTGCGCCTGATGGCGGAGGTCGCGCTGCGCGCACCCGACCACACGGGGCTGGTGCCGTTCCGCTTCAAGGTCGTGCGCGGTGCGGCTCGCGAGCGGATGGCGGCGCTGTTCGAGCAGGCGGCGCTGGCCGCCGGCAAGGATGCCACCGAGGCCCGCATCGACGCCGAGCGTGCGCTGCGCCCGCCGGTGACGGTGGCGGTGGTGGCGCGCATCGACATGGGCCATCCCATCGTGCCGGCACACGAGCAGTGGGCCGCCGTGGGTGGCGCGATCGCCAACTTCCTCAACGCCGCGCACGCGCTCGGCTTCGCCGGCAAGATGCTCTCGGGTCACAAGGTGCGCCAGCCGGCCATTCAGGCCGCCTTCTGCGAAGCGGGCGAGACGCTCGTCGGCTGGATCTCGCTCGGCACGCCTGTGCGCGAGCCGGCACCCGGGCATGCGAAGGCAGGCGTGGGCGAGGTGCTGTCGGAGTGGCGCTGACGGATGCGGTCGCCCGGCGTCATGGGCCGGCTCGGCGGCATGGCCAGCGCATGGCACCGCCTTCTACAGACGGAGCGCCGCGCGCATCTCGCGCCCGCTCATCCGTCCCGGTGTCGGGCGGCTGAGCCGCTCCTGCATCCACTCGTTGCAGGGCGCGCGCAGGCCGGCCGCGCGCGCCAGGCGCACGACCTCGCCGCACAGGGCGTCGATCTCGGTCGGGCGGCCGCGTGCCACGTCTTCGGCCATGCTGGTGCGGGCCTGATCGTCCATGTTCAGGCTCTTGCGCGCGACGATGCGGAACAGCCAGTTCGGCAGGCGCAGCCCCTGCGGCATCCGCCGCGGCGGCAGCGAGGCCACCTGGGCCGGCTCGATGCCGTGCGCGGCCAGCGCCGCCAGCGCCTCGTCGATGAGCGCGGCCATCACGATGCGCAGGTCGCGGTCGAGCAGCTGGCGCTTGAGCGGCAGGCCCGACAGCGCGTTCACGGGGTTGTTCAGGTTGAGCAGCAGCTTGCCCCACTGCACCGGCCGCAGGTCGGCGTGCAGCGCGAGCGGCAGCCCGGAGGCGGCAAACGTGGGCAGCCAGGCCTGCAAGGCCGGGTGCGCCTCGGCCGCCAGCGTGCCCCAGGTTCCGCGGTGCCAGTGCCCGGGCGAGGCGCGCACGACGTTGAAGCCGACCATGCCCGGGATCACCTGCAGCGCCGGTGCGGCCGCGGCGGCCACGGCCGGGTTGCCGATGCCGTTCTGCAGCGAGAGCACCGGCGTCCCGGGCGGCAGGTGCAGGCTGAGCAGCGCCGCCGCCTCGGCCGTGGCCCCCGACTTGACGCACAGCAGCACCAGGGCCGGGGCATCGGGGCCGCCGCGGCTCGCCTCGGGCACCTCGGCGTGCAGGCGCAGCGCGGCGGGTGCCAGGTGCGTGCGACGCCCGTCGAGGTCGGTGAGCGTCAGGCCGAGCAGGCGCAGGTCCTCCAGCACGCTCGGCCGCCCGACGAACTGAACTTGCGCGCCTGCGGCCTGCAGGCGACCGCCGACCCAGCATCCGACGGCGCCGGCCCCCATCACCAGGGCCTGGCCCGGGGTGCGGATCATTCGTTCACAGGCTCTTCAGCGCGCCAGCGGCTGCGCCAGGTCGCGCAGAGTGGTCGGCCCGGCGGCCTGCTCGATGCGCGCCACGAGCGGCCGGCACAGCCCCGCCATCGCCAGCAACTCCAGCACCACGAACATCGGCGCCACCAGCAGGCCGGCGAGATCGCCGGCGAAGCCGGGCCTTCGGCCCTCGTAGTAGTGGCCGACCGACTGCGCCAGCCAGCCGGCGGCCCACAGCCCGATGCCCAACGTGAGCCAGGACATGGCGGACAGGCCCACGAGCCCGTGCGCGGCCCAGGCCAGCGCCGCGGTGAACAGCGTCGTCGCCAGCCCGAGCAGGAACTGGCCGCGCGAGAGCGTCCACAGCCACAGCGCCGCGAAGGCCAGCCAGGCCGGCGTGGTCGTCACGCCGCCGAGGTGCAACGGTGCGCGCGCCAGCAGCATGGCGCTGCCGAAGACCACCATCGGCACGCCGACCAGGTGCATGGTGACATTGCGCTGGTCGCGGTGGTAGCGCGCATAGCGCACGAGCAGCTCGAAGGCCGGGCTCATGAAGGCGGGGCGGGGCATGGCGGGCACCTCGGCGGGTCGTGGCGCAGGCGGTGGCGGCGGTTTGGGGAGCGCTGGAAGGTCGGCCGCTGCATGCTAGCCGAGCGGCCGCGAACGTGGGGGAAAGGCCCGCATGGCGCTCCATAGAATCGGCGCAGGTTTCGTGAAGCCCGCCGCGCGGGTGCGTGAGCCGCCGCGCAGGGTGTGCGCGGACAACCTCCCTCGACCGGGCACCTTCCGATGAGCATCAAGAGCGACAAGTGGATCCGCCGCATGGCGAGCGAGCACGGCATGATCGAGCCGTTCGAGCCCGGGCAGGTGCGCACGGCGGCCGATGGCCACCGCATCGTCAGCTACGGCACCAGCAGCTACGGCTACGACATCCGCTGCGCGCCCGAATTCAAGGTCTTCACGAACATCCACAGCACGGTCGTCGACCCCAAGAACTTCGACGAGAAGAGCTTCGTCGACATCGACGCCGACGTGTGCATCATCCCGCCCAACAGTTTTGCACTGGCGCGCACGCTGGAGTACTTTCGCATCCCGCGCAACGTGCTCACGATCTGCCTGGGCAAGAGCACGTACGCTCGCTGCGGCATCATCGTCAACGTGACGCCGTTCGAGCCCGAGTGGGAAGGATTCGTGACGCTGGAGTTCAGCAACACGACGCCGCTGCCGGCCAAGATCTATGCCGGGGAGGGCTGTGCGCAGGTGCTGTTCTTCGAGAGCGACGAGGTCTGCGAGACGAGCTACAAGGACCGCGGCGGCAAGTACCAGGGGCAGCGCGGCGTGACCCTGCCCAAGACCTGAGAGATAGAGAACTCTCAGCCTCTGAGAGGTGCGCCGCCACCCGTGTGAGAGGTGGTGAGATGTCCGATGCCGAGTTCACCGCGCTTCGCCAGCGCATGGTGGCCGAGATCACGGTGCATACGGTGCTGCAGACGGGGCGCCTGGGCAAGGCCGCGCTGTCGCGGCGCGTCATGGAGGCGATGGGCCGCGTGCCGCGGCACGCCTTCGTGCGCCAGGACCTGCAGCACGTGGCCTACGCCGACACGCCCTTGCCCAGCGACTGCGGCAAGACGATCTCGCAGCCCTTCATCGTGGCGCTGATGACCGACCTGCTCGACCTGCAACCCGGCGACCGCGTGCTCGAGGTCGGCACCGGCTGGGGCTACCAGACGGCGGTGCTCGCCGAACTGGGTGCGCAGGTCTACAGCATCGAGATCATCGCGGCGCTGGCCGAAGAGGCGCGCCGGCGCCTGGCGCGCCATGGTTGCACGCAGGTGCAGGTGCGCATCGGCGACGGCCGCGCCGGCTGGCCCGAGCATGCGCCGTACGACAAGATCATCGTCAGCGCCGCACCCGACTGGGTGCCCGTGCCGCTGCTCGAGCAGCTCAAGCCGGGCGGCCGCATGGTCATCCCGGCCGGCGTGGCCGAGGCGCAGCAGCTGCTGCTGATCGAGAAGGACGCGCTCGGGCGGCTCGATTCCAAGCCGATCCTGCCTGTGCGCTTCTCGATGCTCGAGGAGCCCGAGCCGGGGTGATGCCACCCGTGCCACGCCGCGGCGCCTGTGCGCACGGCGCCGGTCAATCGAACTTGATGCTGATGCCCGTCGTGAAGAGCGTGTCGGTCTTCTTCACGGCGCTGCCGGGGTCGCTGTTGTGCTTGACGTTCACGCCGGCCGTCAGGCTGATCGCCGCCGTCGCCGGCACCGCGACGACGGCGTCCCAGGTCAGGCGGTACTCCCCCTGGTGGCTGAGGTCCGGGAAGATCGTGAAGCGCTGGCGTGCCGTGGCGTTCTGGCCGAACTTGTGCACCGACTCCTCGCCCGCCAGCATGGTGGCGTGGCCGTAGCTGCTGCGCTCCTCGCCGTCGATCAGGCGCGGTCCGTCGAATCGGTCGGCCACGTAGGTGGTGCCGCCGAAGACCTCGAACTTGAGCGCGTCGGTGTCGAAGAATTTCCAGCCGATGCCACCGCCCAGCGTCGAGCGCGACTGCAGGCCGGCGAGTTCGTCGCGCTCGCCCTCGAGGAGGCCGAAGACGTACAGCTGCGGACTCAGGTTCCAGTCCTGCTTGGCGCCCAGGCGCAGCAGGGTGGCCGTCCTGTTGCCCTGGCTCGAGCCGTACAGCGCGCTCGCATAGAGCGCGGTCTTGTCGCTCGCCGTCGCGCGCACGGCATCGGCCATGCCGGACAGCGTCGTCGAGCGCGTGTTGCCGCTGCTGGCGGCGTAGGAGGCGCCGACCGCGGCGCGCCAGACGCCGTCGTCCTTGACCGTGGCCTGGGGCAGCAGGTCGGCGGCCACGGCCAGCGGCGCCACCCCCAGGGCCACCGCGATCAAAGCCTTCACTGCCGCCTGCACTGCCATCCCTTCAACGCCGTCACCCCTGCGCTGCCGCACCCGTGGATCCAAGGTTCCTTGTACCTCAGGGGGCGGCGCCACTAAGGGTTAACCATGAGTCCAGGGGGCGCATCGCGCGCCTCGCGCCACCTGTTCGCAAAAGTGTGTTGGTGGCCGGGCGTCGGCTGAGCACGGTGCGCCGGTCTGGCGGGGGGCTGGTGGCGCTGGTGGGGCTGGTGGGGCTGGTGGGGCTGGTGGGGCTGGTGGGGCTGGTGGGGGCTGGTGGCGGCGGCGAGAATGCCCGCAGGACGGGTCGACGAAGATCAACGAAGGCCGACGAGACCCGAACGAGATCCAGACGAGACCCATCGAGGCGCCGCTGCCAGGAGAAAGATCAGATGAAATGGGAAGGGCACGAACAGAGCCGCAACGTCGAAGACCGGCGCGGCATGGGCGGCGGCGCAGGCATGGGCGTGCCGCGCATCGGCGGGCGCGGCATCGGCCTCGGCACCATCGTCATCGCCGTGCTCGCCGGCTGGATCTTCGGCATCAATCCGCTCACGGTGCTCGGCCTGCTCTCGGGCGGCGGGCCCGCCGAGGTGGTGAGCTCGCCGCAACAGCAGCGTGCGCCGGCCGGGCAGCCGGGCGCGGCGCCGAAGGACGCGGCGGCGCAGTTCGTCTCGACGGTGCTGCGCGACACCGAGGTCGTCTGGGGCCAGATGTTCAAGGCCGGCGGCAATGCGTACCAGGAGCCGACGCTGGTGCTCTTCCGCGGCGAGACGCGCAGCGCCTGCGGTGTGGGCCAGTCGGCAATGGGGCCGTTCTACTGCCCGGGCGACGCCAAGGTCTATCTCGACCTCAACTTCTTCGACACGCTCTCGCGGCGCATGGGCGCGCCGGGCGACTTCGCGCAGGCCTACGTGGTGGCGCACGAGGTCGGCCACCACGTGCAGAACCTGATGGGCGTGACGGGCAAGGTCGACTCGATGCGCGGGCGCATCTCGCAGCTCGAGATGAACCGGCTGTCGGTGCGCGTCGAGCTGCAGGCCGATTGCCTGGCCGGCGTCTGGGCGCACCACAGCCAGAAGGGCAAGGGCTGGCTCGACGCGGCCGACCTGCAGGAGGCGATGAATGCGGCAGCGCAGATCGGCGACGACACGCTGCAGCGCCAGAGCCAGGGCAGGGTGGTGCCCGAGAGCTTCACGCACGGCAGCTCCGAGCAGCGCATGACCTGGTTCAAGCGCGGGCTGGAATCGGGCAGCGTCAAGCAGTGCGACACCTTCGGCGCGCGCTGATGACGCCCGCGCCGCTGGCGCGGGTGCATCGCTGCCTCGAGCCGGTTCGTCCGGTGCCGTCGCGGTGAGCGAGAGCCCCCACCATCTTGCCCGCCTCGCCGGCTTGCGCGCCGGCGGCACTGGCAAGGTCGTCACGGCGGCCGAGGCGGTGCAGTTGCTGCGCGACGGCGATACGCTCGCCACCGGCGGCTTCGTCGGCATCGGCTTTCCGGAGAACCTCGCCGTGGCGCTGGAGCAGCGCTTCCACGAGCAGCGCTCGCCGCGCGGCCTCACGCTCGTCTACGCCGCCGGCCAGGGCGACGGCAAGACGCGCGGCCTCAACCACCTCGGCCACGAGGGCCTGGTGGCGCGCGTCATCGGCGGCCACTGGGGTCTCGTGCCGGCCCTCGGCAAGCTCGCCGTGGACAACTGCATCGAGGCCTGGAACCTGCCGCAAGGCGTGATCTCGCACCTCTTCCGCGACATTGCCGCCGGCAAGCCCGGGCACCTCAGCCGCGTCGGCCTCGGCACCTTCGTCGACCCGCGCCATGGCGGCGGCTGCATCAACGCGCGCACCTCGGCGCTGGCCGCGCAGCCGGTGCGGCTGATGGAGATCGACGGCGAGACCTTTCTGTTCTACAAGGCCTTCCCGATTCACGCCGCCTTCATCCGCGCCACCACCGCCGACCCCGAGGGCAACCTGACGATGGAGCGCGAGGCGCTCACGCTCGAGTCGCTGGCCATCGCGATGGCGGCGCGCAACTCGGGCGGCATCGTCATCGCGCAGGTCGAGCGCCTGGCCGAGGCGCACTCGCTGCCGGCGCGGCAGGTCAAGGTGCCGGGCGTGCTCGTCGACTGCGTGGTGCTGGCCGAGAAGCCCGAGTACCACTGGCAGACTTTCGCCGAGCCCTACAGCCCCGCCTTCAGCGGCGAGGTGCGCGTGCCGGCGGCGCAGGTAGTGCCCATGCATGCCGGCAAGCGCAAGATCATCGCGCGCCGCGCCGCGCTCGAGCTGCGCCCCAACGCGGTCGTCAACCTCGGCATCGGCATGCCCGAGGGCGTGGCCGCCGTCGCCGCCGAGGAGCGCGTCATCGACCTCATCACGCTCACCGCCGAGCCGGGCGTGATCGGCGGCATTCCCGCCGGCGGCCTCAACTTCGGCGCGGCCGTGAACACGCAGGCCGTCATCGACCAGCCCTACCAGTTCGACTTCTACGACGGCGGCGGCCTCGACATCGCCTTCCTCGGCCTCGCGCAGGCCGATGCCGAGGGCAACGTCAACGTCAGCCGTTTCGGCCCGCGCCTGGCCGGTGCCGGTGGCTTCATCAACATCAGCCAGAACGCCAAGCGCGTGGTCTTCGTCGGCAGCTTCGAGGCCGAGGGCAAGGTGCGGCAGGCCAAGTTCGTGCGCGAGGTCGAGCACCGCACCTTCAGCGGCCGCGAGGCCTGGCGGCGCGGCCAGCAGGTGCTCTACGTGACCGACGTGGCTGTCTTCGCCCTGCACGAGCGCGGCATCGAGCTGCTGGAGATCGCGCCCGGCCACGACCTCGAGCGCGACGTGCTCGCGCGCATGGACTTCCGCCCGGTCATCGAGCGCGCGCCGCAACCGATGGAGGCCGCCATCTTCGAGCCCGTGGCGATGGGCCTGCGCGCGCGGCTGCTGCTGCTGCCGCTGGAACACCGCTTCACGTACGACGCCGACGGCCGCACCTTCTTCATCAACTTCGAGCGCCTCGCGGTGCGCACGCCGGCCGACGTGGAAGCCGTGCGCGCCGAGGTCGAGCGCCACCTCGCGCCGCTCGGCCACAAGGTGTTCGGCGTCGTCAACTACGACCACTTCGTGCTCGACCCGCTGGTCGAGGACGAGTGGGCGGCGATGGTGCGCGAGCTGGTCGACCGGCACTACCTGCAGGTGGTGCGCTACACGACGAGCGGCTTCCTGCGCGCCAAGCTCGGCTCGGCGCTGGCCGCGCGCGGCGTCGCGCCACACCTGTACGAGACGGCCGAGGAGGCCCGCCGCGGCCTGCCGGCTCGACCCGGCGCAAGCCGCCACGGCGAGTGATCGCGAAGCGATGGCGATGGGCCCTCGGCCATCGCCATCGCAACGTCGCGGCCCCGCCTGGTACGCAATGTCACAACAAAGGGCGCCGGCGCGGCCAAATCGGGCCGATACCGAGGGAGGGATTGAGGACAATTTCCGCGACCCGGCGCGCAGGAGGTTCCTTGACTGTCATTGCCATCGTCAACCGCAAGGGCGGGAGCGGCAAGAGCACGCTGGCCACGCATGTGGCGGCGTGGCTTTCGCGCGGGGGCGAGCGGGTCATGCTGGGCGACGTCGACCGCCAGCAGTCGAGCGTGCACTGGCTGCGCCGGCGCGAAAAGCACAACCTGCCCGGCGCGCCGCTGGTGGGCTGGGCCCTCGACCCGCGCAACGTGCTGCGGCCGCCGGTGGGGGTGAGCCACGTCGTGCTCGACACGCCGGGCGGCCTGCAGGGCTTCGACCTCAACCGCCTGCTGATGTTTGCCGACGTCGTGCTGATGCCGGTGTGCCACTCGATCTTCGACCGCGAGTCGGCGACCGACTGCCTCGCAGAGCTGCGCTCGCATCCGCGTGTGGCGAGTGGTCGCGTGCGGGTCGCCGCGATCGGCATGCGCGTGGAATCGCGCACGCGTGGCGAACAGCACCTGCGCGCCTGGGCCCAGGCGAACGAGCTGGAGTTCCTCGGCGCGCTGCGCAACGCGCAGGCCTATGTGCGCAGCGCCGAGGCGGGGCTGACCGTGTTCGACCTGCCGCCAGCGAAGACGCAGTTCGATCGCTCGCAATGGCAACCGGTGCTGGACTGGCTGGCGGCCACGCTCGAAGGCCTTGCCGGCGCGACGCCCAGCCGGCCGGCGAGGCTCGCGGCCGAGCCGCTGGCACGGTCGCTGCCCGAGCCCGGCCGCGGTGCTTCAGTCGCTTCAGCCGCTTCAGCCACCTCGGGCGCGCCAGCGGCACCATCGCAAGGGCCCGGCCTGGCGATGCCTCGGCGCTCGGCCGGATCGAGCGGATCGAGCTTGCCTCGAAACCCTCCGACCGCCGAGACCGGCACCGACAGAGCGACGAGTGGCCCGGCCGCCAAGGGCCTGCGGCGCCTGCTCGGCTGGCTCGTGCCGCAGCCGCTGCCGGCGCGCGTGCGGCACGGCTCCTGAGAGGCGCATCCGCCGCGCGCGCGGCAGCGTAGACGCTCATGCGGGGCCGTCGATGACGTGCTCCGAGGGTCTGCGGCGCGTCCCCGGTTCCGGTCGCCCTGCGAGGGGCGCCTTCCTGATCCGGCGGGCCACGTCGCAGCGTGCGGCTTCCACGCAAGGAGAAACCCCATGTTGGGTGAAAAGCTCTACGACATCGTCGGCAAGGTCACCGGTCAACGCGTGCTGCCGGGCACGGCGCCGGGCGAGGTGCTGATCGAGGTCTCGTTCCAGGGCACCGGCAAGGTGCTCGGCATCGACACACTGGAAAGCGGCACCTACACCTGCCGCATGAAGGCGCCAGGCGTGCTCGAGGGCGTCGGGCACGGCCTGTCGCTCACCGCCGAAGGCGAGGCGATCACGTGGCAGGGCTCGGGCATCGGCAAGCCCACCGGCAAGGGCATGGCGGCCAGTTGGCGCGGCGCCATCACCTACTGCACGCAGTCGCCCAAGCTCGCGAACCTGAATGCCACCGCGGTGGTCTTCGAGTGGGACGTCGACGAACAGGGCACCACCAAGGGCCGGACCTTCGAGTGGAAGTGAGCCGGGGGCGCCGGCTGCCGGCGTGGCCGGCCGCTGGCCGGCACCTCAGCACGGCGCCGGCTACGCGGCCGGCGGTGGCGCCTTGCTCTCGACCCACCTGAGCAGCGGCCCCATCACGTCCATCGGCAGAGGGAAGACGATGGTCGAGTTCTTGTCCGCCGCGATCACCGTCAGCGTCTCGAGGTAGCGCAGCTGGATCGCCTGGGGCTGACGGGCCAGGACCTCGGCGGCCTCGGCGAGCTTGTGCGAGGCCTGCAGCTCGCCCTCGGCGTGGATGACCTTGGCGCGCCTCTCGCGCTCGGCCTCGGCCTGGCGCGCGATGGCGCGCACCATGCTGCCCTCGAGGTCGACATGCTTGATCTCGACAATGGTGACCTTGATGCCCCAGGCGTCGGTCTGCGCCGCCAGCGTCTTCTGGATGTCGAGGTTGAGCCGCTCGCGCTCGCCGAGCAGGTCGTCGAGGTCGTGCTTGCCGAGCACCGAGCGCAGCGTGGTCTGCGCGAGCTGGCTCGTCGCGGCCAGGAAGTTCTCGACCTGGATGATGGCGCGCTCGGGGTCGACGACGCGGAAGTACAGCACCGCGTTCACCTTGACCGAGACGTTGTCGCGCGTGATCACGTCCTGCGCCGGCACGTCGAGCACGACGACGCGCAGCCCGACCTTGACCATCTGCTGGATGCCCGGAATCAGCAGCACGAGCCCCGGCCCCTTGACGCGCCAGAAGCGGCCGAGCTGGAAGACGACGCCGCGCTCGTACTCGCGCAGGATGCGCAACGACGATGCCACGAGCAGCAGCAGCGCGACCAGGATGACGGCGGCAAAGAAACTCATCGTGGTTCTCCTGGCTGCGGGCTGAGCTGCAACTATCCGCGCTGCGCGGCGGTGACCTCGAGCACGAGGTCTTGCGCGCCGGTCACGCGCACCGGCTCGCCGGCCTGCAGGGCGGCGTCGCCGCGCACGCGCCAATGTTCACCGCCGACGATGGCCCAGCCTTCGCCGTGCGCAAATTCGATCAGCTCGCCGGTGGCGCCGACCAGCACGCGCCCGCCGGCGACCATGTTGACCACCGGCCGCGCGCGCGCCTTGGCCGCCATGCCGGCGACGATGACGACGAACAGCGCCGAGGTGGCGGCCAGCGCGCCGATCAGCGGCAGCGGGATGCCGAAGCCCTCGGCCTCGCTGTCGACCAGCAGCAGCGCGCCGATGGCGAAGGCGACGACGCCGCCCAGTCCGAGCGCGCCGAAGCTCGGCACGAAGGCCTCGGCGACGAAGAAGGCCACGCCCAGCAGGATCAGCGCCAGGCCGGCGTAGTTGATCGGCAGCATCTGGAAGGCGAACAGCGCAGTCAGCAGGCAGATGCCGCCGACCACGCCCGGCAGCACATAACCCGGATTCGAGAATTCGAACAGCAGCCCGTAGATGCCCACCATCATCAGGATCAGCGCCAGGCTCGGGTCGCCGAGCACCGAGAGCAGCCGCGTGCGCCAGTCGGGGACGAACTCGACTACCGGTGCGCCCTGTGTGGCCAGGCGAACGCGGGCGCCGCCGGCAAGCCGCAGCTCGCGCCCGTCGAGCTGGCGCAGCAGGCTCGGCACGCTGTCGGCGACCAGATCGATGACCTGGATCTTCAGCGCCTCCTGCGACGACAGGCTGACCGCTTCGCGCACGGCGCGCTCGGCCCACTCGGCATTGCGCCCGCGCAGTTGTGCGAGGCTGCGGATGTAGGCGGCGGCGTCGCCGATGCGCTTGGCCGTCATCGCGTCGCCGCCGTCGTGTGCCGGTTGGGCCGGTGGCGCCGGTTGGGCGCCACTCGCGGCGCTCGCGCCCCCCGCCGCCTCCGGGGCCTTCTTCGGCGGCAGCGGGTTCTCGGGTTGGCTGCCTGGCATCCCGATCGCCACCGGCGTGGCCGCGCCGAGGTTGGAAGCCGGCGCCATCGCCGCGACGTGGCTGGCGTAGAGGATGTAGGTGCCGGCGCTGGCGGCGCGCGCGCCATCCGGCGCGACCCAGGTCGCCACCGGCACGCTCGACGCCAGGATGTCCTTGATGATGCTGCGCATCGAGGTATCGAGCCCGCCGGGGGTGTCGATCTGCAGCACCACCAGCTGCGCCTTCTGCCGCGAGGCATGGGCAAGCCCGCGCTGAACATAGTCGGCGGTGGCCGGGCCGATGGCGCCGTTGATCTTGAGCAGCGTCACCGGGGCGGCTGACGCTGTGGCCGAGGCGGATGCGAGTGCGGGTGCGAGTGCGGACGCCGATGTGGACGCTGCCGCAGAGGTGGCCGCGGTGGCCGCGGGCTCAAGCTCAGGTTTGGCCTTGGCCGCTCCGAGCGGGAGGGCAAGAAGCATCAAGAGGGTCAGCAGGGCGACAGCGGCTCTGATGACCCACGCAAGCGACCATGACCTGGTGCGCCCCATGCTCCGCATTCTATGGAGCGCGCACCGGGCGGTCGAGCCCGGCGCTGCATCCAGGCGCTACGTCACTGCTACATCACCGCGCCCAACTGCCAGGGCACGAACTCGTTCTGCCCGTAGCCATGCAACTCGCTCTTGGTGGCGCGGCCCGAAGCCGTCTCGAGCATGAGGCGGAAGATGCGTTCGCCGGTGGCGTCGACCGAGTCGGTGCCCTCGACGATGCCGCCGCAGTCGATGTCGATATCGTCCTGCTGCTTCAGCCACAGCGCCGTGTTCGTGCTGAGCTTGAGCGAAGGCGAGGGCGAGCAGCCGTAGGCCGAGCCGCGCCCGGTGGTGAAGCAGATGAGGTTGGCGCCGCCCGCCACCTGGCCGGTGGCCGACACCGGGTCGTAGCCCGGCGTATCCATGTAGACGAAGCCGTGCGCCGCCACACGCTCGGCGAACTCGACGACGTCGACGAGGTTCGTGGTCCCGCTCTTGGCGATGGCGCCCAGGCTCTTCTCGAGGATGGTGGTGAGCCCGCCGGCCTTGTTGCCGGCCGAGGGGTTGTTGTCCATCTTCATGCCGTTGCGCGCCGTGTACTGCTCCCACCAGGCGATGCGCGCGAGCAGCTTGTCGGCCACCGCCTTGTTCACCGCGCGGCGCGTGAGCAGGTGTTCGCCGCCGTAGATCTCGGGCGTCTCGCTGAGGATGGCGGTGCCGCCGTGGCGCACGAGGCGGTCGACGGCGGCGCCGAGCGCCGGATTGGCGCTGATGCCCGAATAGCCGTCGCTGCCGCCGCATTGCAGGCCGACGGTGATGTGGCTCGCCGGCACCGGCTGGCGCTTGACGCGGTTGGCCTCGGCCAGCATCTCGTTGACCATGGCGACGCCGCGCGCCACGGTCTTGGCGGTGCCGCCGGAATCCTGGATGTTGAAGGTGCGCAGCCACGCGCCTTCGCTCAGGCCCTCCTGCGCCACCAGGCCCTGGATCTGGTTGGTCTCGCAGCCGAGGCCGACGATGAGCACGCCGGCGAAATTGGCGTGCCGCGCATAGCCGCCGAGTGTGCGGCGCAAGACGAGCAGTTCCTCGCCGTCGCTGGCGGTGGCGCAGCCCATGCCGTGCGTGAGCGCGACCACGCCGTCGACGTTGGGGAATGCGGCGAGCGCCTCGGGGTGGATGTCGCGGCGGAAGCGGTCGGCGATGGCACGCGCCGCGGTGGCCGAGCAGTTCACGCTCGTCAGCACGCCGATGTAGTTGCGCGTGGCGACGCGGCCATCGGGGCGGACGATGCCGCTGAAGGTGGCGGGATGGTCGAAGAAGGCCGTCGGCGTCATGCCGGCGCCGGGCTCGTGCGCGCGCTGGAAGTCGCTGAACGCGAGGTTGTGCGTGTGCACGTGCTGGCCGGGCGCGATGGGCTGTGTCGCGTTGCCGATGACCTGGCCGTAGCGCCGTACCGGCTCGCCGGCGGCAATGGCACGCGTGGCCACCTTGTGCCCAGGCGGCACGAGGCCGGCGACGGTGACGCCGCCTTCGTCGGCGAGCACCGTGCCCGAGAGCAGTTGCCGGCGCGCGATGACGACGTTGTCGCCGGGGTGGATGCGGATGGTCGGCGAGCTCATGGCGCTCATGGGCGAACCCCCACTCAAATGTGGACCACGCTCACGAGTCGATGAGCTCCGGGTTCCAGGCGTGCACCGTCTGCTGCTGCTCGCCGAGCTTCTCGATGCCGAGCCGCATGACGTCGCCGGCCTTGAGGTAGACCGGGTTCGGCTTCACGCCCATGCCCACGCCGGGCGGCGTGCCGGTGGTGATGCAGTCGCCGGGCTCGAGCGTCATGAACTCGCTCACGTAGCTGACGAGCCTGGCGACGCCGAAGACCATCGTCTTCGTGTTGCCGTTCTGGAAGCGCTTGCCGTTGACCTCGAGCCACATCGAGAGGTTCTGCGGGTCGCCCACCTCGTCGGCGGTGACGAGCCACGGGCCGATGGGACCGAAGGTGTCGCAGCCCTTGCCCTTGTCCCACTGGCTGCCGCGCTCGATCTGGTACTCGCGCTCGGAAACGTCGTTGACGACGCAGTAGCCGGCCACGTACTTCAGCGCGTCGGCCTCGGAAACATAGCGCGCGCGCGTGCCGATGACGACGCCGAGCTCCACTTCCCAGTCGGCCTTCACGCTGCCCTTGGGCAGCACGACCGGGTGGTTGGCGCCCACGGCGCAGCTCGTCGCCTTGGTGAAGACGATGGGCTCCTTCGGGATCGGCAGGTTCGACTCGGCGGCATGGTCGGCGTAGTTGAGGCCGATGGCGATGAACTTGCCCATGTCGGTCCAGGGCACGGCGAGCCGGCCCTGCGCCACCACGGGCAGCGCCTCGAGGTGGATGGCGCGCAAGGCGGCCAGCCCCTCGGGCGAGAGATGGCGCGGCGTGATGTCGCCGATGACGTGGCTCAGGTCACGCAGGCGCCCCTGGGCATCGACGGCGGCGGGTTTCTCTTGGCCCTTGGGGCCGTGGCGGAGCAACTTCATGGAGCTTCCTTCTCAGGTGCGGGAATCGGGTCTCGTGGGAGTGTCTCGTGGCGCGTCTCGCGGATCTCGTGGGTCTCGCGGCATCAGAGCGACCAGCCGCCATCCACCAGCGCCGCGGTGCCGGTGGTGAAGCGCGACTCGTCGCTCGCAAAGTACACCGCCATCGCCGCGATCTCCTCGGCCGTGCCGAGCCGGCCCATCGGCTGGCGGCCGACGAACATCGACTCCACCTGCTCGTACGACTGGCCGGAGCTCTTGGCGAGCGCCGTCATGCGATCGCGCAGCGAGGGCGATTCGATGGTGCCGGGGCAGATGGCGTTGCAGCGCACGCCGTCCTTGATGAAGTCGAGCGCGACGCTCTTCGTCAGGCCGATCACCGCCGCCTTGGTGGCGCCGTAGACGAAGCGGTTGGCGGCCGCCTTCACGCTGCTCGCGCCGGAGGCGATGTTGACGATGCTGCCGTTCTTCTTCGCCAGCATGCCGGGCAGGAAGGCCTTGATCGCGCGGAACATGCTGCGCGCGTTGAGGTTGAAGGCGACATCCCACTGCTCCTCGGTGCAGTCGAGCACGGTGCCGTGGTGCACGTAGCCGGCGGCGTTGAAGAGGATGTCGACGCCGGGGTGGCGGCGGGCCGCCTCGGCGATGGCCGCGGCGTCGAGCGCATCGAGCTTCTCGATGGTGATGCCGGGCTGGCCTTTCAGGTCGGCCAGCAGTTCCAGGCTGAGGTCGGTGGCGACGACCTTGGCGCCTTCGCGCGCAAAGGCCTCGGCGGTGGCGCGGCCGATGCCCTGGCCGGCGGCGGTGACGAAGGCGGTCTTGCCTTGCAGGCGGTTGCTCATGGCTGAACGGTGCTCGAGTGGGGATTCGGTGCGGGCCGCCGGGAGCTCGGTTGGGGCTCAGTTGGGGCTCAGTTGGGGCTCAGCGGGGCTCAGCGAAGGATATGCCGCGCCACGGCACGGCGCTCGATCTCGTCCCAGCGCCAGGTAATGCCGAGTCCCGAGGCCTGGGGCACGAGGGCGCAGCCGTCGTCGATGACGAGGCGGCTCGTCGCCACGGCGTCGAGCTGCGGGATGTATTCGACCCAGCGGCCCGCGGGTGACGCGCCGACCAGCGAGACATGCAGCTCCATCAGGAAGTGCGGCGCCACCGCCAGGTTGCAGGTCTCGGCGAGGTGCGCCACCTTGAGCCACGGCGTGATGCCGCCGACGCGGGCCACGTCGACCTGCAGGATCGACGCCGCACCGGCGCGCACATAGTCGGCGAACTGGCCGGGCGAATAGAGCGACTCGCCGACCGCGATCGGCAAACCCTGTGCCTCGCTCGCCGCGGCCAGCCGCGCGTGGCCCGTCAGGTCGTCGGCGGGCAGCGGCTCCTCGAACCAGGCGATGCCTAGCTTCGCGTAGTGCGGCGCGCGGTGCAGCGCCTCGCTGAGCGTGAAGCACTGGTTGGCGTCGACCATGATCTCGAAGCCTTCGCCCACCGCCTCGCGCACGGCGCGCAGGCGCGCCAGGTCCTCGGCGAGGTGCGGCTTGCCGACCTTGATCTTGGCGCCCTTGAAGCCGGCCTGCTGCGCGGCGCGCGTCTCGCGCACGAGGGCGTCGGGGCTCAGGTGCAGCCAGCCGCCCTCGGTGGTGTAGACGGGGATACGCGCCTGCGCGCCGCCGGCCGCGCGCCACAGCGGCAGGTTCGCAGCGCGGCAGCGCCGGTCCCACAGCGCCGTGTCGATGGCGGCCAGCGCGAGGCTCGTGATCGCGCCGACGCTGGTGGCGTGCGTGGCGAAGAGCAGCTCGCGCCAGAGCGCCTCGATCTCGTCGGCCTCGCGGCCGAGGAGGCGGGGTGCCAGGTGGTCCTTCAGCAGCGCGAAGACCGAGGAGCCGCCGCTGCCGATGGTGTAGCTGTAGCCGTCGCCGGCGCTGCCGTCGTCGCAGCGCAGGCGCACGATCGGCGTCTCCTGCGTCACGAAGCTCTGGATGGCGTCGCTGCGCGGCACCGGCGGCGGCAGGTTCACCTGCAGCAGCTCGACCTCGGTGATGCGTGGCATCGTCACTCTCCCGGCGCGCGTCCAGGGCCCGGACTACAGCCCGGAAAGGCGCGGCAGCCACAGCGAGATCGAAGGCACGTAGGTGAGGATCACCAGCGCCATCAGCAGCGGCACCAGCCAGGGCAGGATGGCCACCGTCGTGCGCTCGACGCTCAGCTTGGCCACGCGCGCCAGCACGAAGAGCACCATGCCCATCGGCGGGTGCAAGAGGCCGATCATCAGGTTGAGCACCATCACGAGCCCGAAGTGCACCGGGTCGACGCCGAGCTGGCGCGCGATCGGCAGCAGGATCGGCACGAGGATGGTGATGGCCGCCGTCGGCTCGAGGAAGCAGCCGACGAAGAGCATCAGCAGGTTGGCCATGAGCAGGAAGAGCCACGGCTCCTTGGTCACCGCCAGCACCCACTTGGCGATGTCGGCGGTGACGCCGGTGGCGGTGAGCATCCAGCCGAAGATCGATGCCGCGGCGACGATGAACATCACCGTCGCCGTTGTCTCTACCGAGTCGAGGCTGATCTTGACGAAGAGCTTCCAGCTCATCGTGCGATACCAGGCGATGCCCAGGAACAGCGCCCAGGCGCTGGCCGCGATGGCGCCCTCGGTGGGCGTGAACAGGCCCGTGGTCATGCCGCCGATGAGCAGCACCGGCGTCATGATGGGCAGCACGGCCTGGAACTTCCACTTCCAGTCGGCGAGGAAGAGCAGCGCGATGGCGCCGATGACCACCGGCTGCGCCGGCCAGCCGGCGTCGGTGGCGGCCTGCGCGGCGTAGTAGGTGAGCACCGGCGAGGCGGCGACGATCGCCAGTTCGATCAGCGCGCGGCCGAATCGCGTGGCGCTGAACTTCACGTCGCCGCCCCACTTGTTCTTGTGGGCAAACCAGGCGACGGTGATCATCATCATCACCGCCATCAGGATGCCGGGCAGCAGACCGGCCATGAAGAGCGCACCCACCGAGACGTTGGCCATCATCGCGTAGATGACGAAGGGCAGGCTGGGCGGGATGATGGGCCCGAGCGTGGCCGACGCCGCGGTGACGCCCACCGCGAACTCGGGCGCGTAGCCGTGGTCCCTCATGGCCTTGATCTCGACGGTGCCGAGGCCGGCGGCGTCGGCGATGGCCGTGCCGCTCATGCCGGCGAAGATGACCGAGCCGACGACGTTGACGTGCCCGAGGCCGCCCTTGAGCCAGCCGACGAGCGCGAGTGCGAAGTTGTAGATGCGGTTGGTGATGCCGGCGTTGTTCATCAGGTTGCCGGCGAGGATGAAGAAGGGCACGGCAAGCAGCGGGAAGCTGTCGATGCCGCCGATCATGCGGTGCACCACCGCGAAAGGCGGCAGGTCGCCGCTGATCAGGATGTAGACCAGCGAGCTGCCGGCCATGGCGATGGCAACGGGCAGGCCGCTGGCCATGAGGAAGAGAAACAGGACCTTGAGCATGGTGTGTCGTGGCGGTGCCTTGGCAGCGGGTCAGCGGTCCTGCATGGTCGAGTCGGGCCGCTCGAGCACGCTGTAGCCGCGTTGCCAGTGCACCTTGGCCACCCACACCGAACGCAGCGCCATCGCCGCGAAGCCGAACAGGCACACGCTGTAGACGATGTTCATCGGCAGGTCGACGATGGTCATCTGGTAGCTGCCCATCTTCTGCATCATCATCACCGTGAGCACCGTCATGGCGGCGAAGAAGGCCGTGCGCAGCAGGTCCACGAGGCGCGAGAGCCAGCGTGACGGCGTGGCCGGCAGGTAGCGGTAGAGCAGGTCGACCTGGATGTGGTTGTTCTTCGCCACGCCGATGGCGGCGCCGACGAAGACGGTGCCGATGAGCAGGTAGCGCGCGATCTCCTCGGTCCAGGAGGCCGAGTCGTTGAGCACGTAGCGCGTCACGAACTGCGTGAACACGACGCCGGCCAGGGCCCAGAAGAGCAGCAGCGCGATCCAGCCCTCGGCGGGCGTGCCCGAGAGATCCACGGCCTCGTCGGTGACGTGGAACTCGCCGTCATCGCCCATCACCTTGGGGCCGGAATCGATATCGATGGTCATGTCCGGGCCTTCGAGCGCAGCTCGCGACGCATGTGCGCGGCTACTTGATGCCGACGATGCGGTCGTAGTCCTTCTTGTCGAAGCCGAGCGACTCGACGCTGGTGGACTTCAGCACCGCGTCGACGAAGCTCTTGCGATCGACCTCGTGCACGCCCAGGCCCTTCTTCTTGAACTCGGCCACGAGCTCGGCCTCGCGCTTCTTGATCTGCGCCGTGGCGCGGGCAGCCGCCTCGAGGGCGACCTCGGTGAAGATCTTCTTCTCGGCGTCGCTGAGCTTGTTCCACACATGCGGCGCCACCTGCGTGGTGAGGCCGTCGACGACGTGGCCGGTGAGCATGATGTGCTTCTGCACCTCGTAGAACTTCTTCGCCTCGATCGTCGTCAGCGGGTTCTCCTGCGCATCGACCGTCTTGTTCTGCAGCGCAAGGTACACCTCGGCGAAGGCGAGCGGCGTCGGGTTGGCGCCGCAGGCTTTGGGAGTCGCCACGTAGACCGGCACGTCCGGCACGCGGATCTTCAGGCCCTTCATGCCGGCGCAGTTGGTGAACGCGGTCTGGCTCGTGGTGTGGCGCGCGCCGTAGTAGGTGTAGGCGAGGATCTGGATGCCGGTCTTGGCGCGATAACCCTCGATCATTTCCTTGAAGACGTCGCTCTTGCTGTAAGCGAGCAGGTGGTCGGCGTCGCGGAAGATGAACGGGTAGTAGGCGATGCCCAGGCGCGGGTACGAGCGCGCCGCGAAGCTCGGGCCGGAGATGATCATGTCGACCGTGCCGAGCTGCATGCCCTGGTTGATGTCGGTCTCCTTGCCGAGCGAGCTGGCGGGGAAGACCTGGATGTCGAACTTGCCGTTGGTGCGCTTCTTGATCTCCTCGGCCGCCCACACGCTCTCGGTGTGGTAGGGCTCGCTCGTCTCGTAGACATGCGCCCACTTGAGCTTGGTCTGCGCGAAGGCGCTGCCCGCGACTGCCAGCGCGACCATCGCGGCCGAGGCGGTCGTGGCAAGCATCGACTTCAAAAGGGTGCGCTTCATCGGTGTCTCCTGTTTGGGTGGCGGATGGGACAGGGGCAAGGTCAGGCCGCCACGACCCGGACCTCGGTGTGACGGTTCATCGGGCCGCGCTTCGCGCGCGGGTCATGCGGTGCTCGTGCAGCGCGCCGCCGCGGGCCTGCGGCGGCGGGGCCGACGCCAGCCTGGGCGTGGCCGCGGGGGCATCGATCGCGTCCACCGCGATGTGCGCATAGCGGTGTTGCGAGCGTTGCAGATGCCGCTGCATCGCCTGGCGCGCGGCTTCGGCGTTGCGCGCTGCGATGGCCTCGACCACGGCCTCGTGCTCCGCGAGCGCCAGGCGCCAGGTGCGCTCGCTCTCGAAGTGCTGGCCGAAGGTCTCGAAGAGCGGGTTGTTGCGTTCGTCGTAGAGCTCGGTCACGGTGCGCAGCAGGGGCCCGTTGTCGGCCGCCTCGGCCACGCGCAGGTGGAACTGGCGGTCGCCGAGCAGGGGCATGTGGCCGGCAGCGATGTCGGCGGCCATGGTGCCGAGCACTGCGCGCAGGCCCGCCAGCTGGGACCGGGTCATGCGCCGGGCGGCGATGGCCGCCAGTTCGCCCTCGACGACGCGGCGCGCGTGCATGATCTCGAACGGACCGCAGGCGTTCCCGAGGCGGCGGCCGCTGCGGGCCGCGGCCGTGCCGTCGAGCACGTGCACGCCGGAGCCGACCCGCACGTCGACCAGGCCTTCGACCTCGAGCGCGATGAGCGCCTCGCGCACCGAGGGCCGCGAGACGCCGAGCTGCTGCGCGAGGTCGCGCTCGGCCGGCAGGCGGCTGCCGGCCGGATACTCGCCGGCGTGGATGCCGGCGCGTATCTGATCGGCGATCTGCCGGTAAAGGCGCCGCGACTCGATGGTGTGCAGCGGCATGGTCGGTGGGACGGGGGTGGAAGCCGGGTTGTCAAGTGGTCAGGCCACTTGACCTATTCTCCATGGGGACCCGGCCGCCGCCTTGCGTGATTACCCGCGGGGCGTACCGCCCGGCGCTCGGCCCCGCGTTCAGTCGCTGCGCGCCCAGTGCGCCAGCGTCGTGCGCACGCCCACGCCCTGCAGGCTGGCCAGGGCCTTGGTGAGCGCGTCGACGAGCGTCGCGTGGCCGGCGAGGTCGCCGAAGACCGGCGCGAAGTGCGTGAAGGCGCCGACGCGTTCGCGCAGCGTCGCTTCGCCTTCGGCGGCCGAGCGCGCCGCGGCCAGGGCCTCGGCGAGCGGATCGTCGATCGGGTAGGGGCGGCCCCATTCGTCGATGCCGCGCAGGTAGTGCATCCAGGCGGCGACGGCAAGCGCCAGCCGCGCGATCGACTCCCCGCCGGCCAGGCGCTGCTCGATCGTGGCGAGCAGGCGCTGCGGCAGCTTCTGCGAGCCGTCCATGGCGATCTGCTGCAGCCGGTGCGCGAGCGCCGGGTTGGCGAAGCGCTCGAGCAGGCCGCGCACATAACGCTCGAAGTCCAGGCTCGGCAGCGGCGGCAGCGTCGAGCGCACCTCGGCGGTGAGCATGGCGTGCACGAAGGCGCGCATCTCGGGCTGCGCGACGGCCTCGTCGACGGTGCGCCAGCCGGCCATTGCACCGAGGTAGGCGAGCGCCGAGTGGCTGCCGTTCACGGCGCGCAGCTTCAGCTGCTCCCAGGCCGAGGCGTCGGACACGCAGCGTGCCCCCGCGAGGTGCCAGTCGGGCCGGCCGGCGGCGAAGCGGTCTTCGACGACCCAGTCGAGATAGGGCTCCGCGATGACCGGCCAGGCGTCGCGATAGCCCAGCGCGGCGGCGACCTGCGCGCGGTCGGCCTCGGTGGTGGCCGGCACGATGCGGTCGACCATGCTGCTCGGGAAGGTGCATTGCCTCTCGATCCACTCGGCCAGGGCCGGGTCGACGCGGCGCGCGAAGGCGATCACCAGGCTTTGCAGCGTGCGCCCGTTGTGCGGCAGGTTGTCCAGGCTCAGCAGCGTCACCGGCGGCAGGCGGCGCGCCCGCCGCAGCGCCAGGCCGTGCACGATGAAACCGATGACGCTGCGCGGCGCGTCGGAGGCCTGGCCGCCCGTCTGCAGGTCGTGCGCGATGTCGGGGTGGTCTTCGCGCAGGCGGCCGCTCGCCGGGTCGTGCGCGTAGCCCTTCTCGGTGACGGTGAGGCTGACGATGCGCGTCGCGCGCGCCGCAATGGCCTCGAGCACCGCCTTCGGGTCCTCGGGCGCGACGAGCTGGCCGATGAGGTTGCCGATGACCTGCAGGCGCGAGCGCGGTGTCCCGGTGGCGTCGGCGTCGCGCCGCGCCACTGTGTACAGGCCCTGCTGCGGCGCGAGCGCGTCGCGCACCGCGGGGCTGCGCAGCGAGACGCCGACGATGCCGAAGTGCGGTTCGCCGCCGGCGTGGATGGCCGTCTCGTTGACGACCCCGAGGAAGGCGCGCGCGAACGAGCCGAGCCCCAGGTGCACGATGCCGGCGCGCAGCTCGGTGCGGTTGTAGAGCGGCCGCGCCACCGCGTCGGGCAGCCCGGCGAGCGCCGCCGGCTGCAGGCGCGGCAAGGCGTCGGCGTACGGTTCGGTGGCTGCGAAGCTGAGCGGGTCGTCGTCCATCGGGTCAGCGCGCCCCTCGCTGTCGCGGTCGCGGTCGCGGTCGCGGCCGAGATCGGTCGTGGCCCGTCACCAGTCCCACAGCGTGCCGTCACGCTGCAAGCGGTTCACGGGCAGGTAGGCGCGCTCGTACGGGTACTTCGCGGCCACCTTCTCGTCGATCTCGACGCCGTGCCCCGGCGCCTCGCCCGGGTGCATGAAGCCGGCCTCGTAGCGGTAGGCATGCGGGAAGACCTCGTCGGTGGCTTCGTCGTGCGGCATGTGCTCCTGGATGCCGAAGTTGGGCACCCAGAGGTCGAAGTGCAGCGCCGCGCCCATGCACACCGGCGAGAGGTCGGTGGCGCCGTGGCTGCCGGTGCGAACCTGGTACAGCGCCGCGAGGTCGGCGATGCGCCGCAGGTGCGTGATGCCGCCGGCGTGCACGACGGTCGTGCGGATGAAGTCGATGAGTTGTTGCTCGATCAGGTCCTTGCAGTCCCAGAGGGTGTTGAAGATCTCGCCCACGGCCAGCGGCGTCGTCGTGTGCTGGCGGATGAGGCGGAAGGCCGCGGGGTTCTCGGCCGGTGTCGCGTCTTCTATCCAGAAGAGGCGGCAGGGCTCGAGGTCCTTGCCCAGGCGTGCCGCCTCGATCGGCGTCAGGCGGTGGTGCACGTCGTGCAGCAGCTCGACCTCCCAGCCGATCGCCGCGCGCACGGCCTCGAAGAGCTTCGGGGCGTGGCGCAGGTAGCGGCTGCTGTCCCAGTCCTGCTCGATGGGCAGGCCGCGGGTGGCGGGCTCATAACGTCCACCGGGTGAGCCGTCGGTGGCGACGCCGTAGACCTTGGCGAGCCCGGGCACGCCGCTCTGGGCGCGGATGGCGCGATAGCCGAGCGCCGCGTGGCGATGCACCTCGTCCACCGTCTCGGCGATGTCGCGGCCGTTGGCGTGCGCATAGACGAGCACGCGCTCGCGGCTGGCGCCGCCGAGCAGTTGATAGAGCGGCAGGCCCGCCGCCTTGGCCTTGATGTCCCACAGCGCCGTGTCGACCGCGGCGATGGCGCTCATCGTCACCGGCCCGCGCCGCCAGTAGGCGCCGCGGTACAGGTACTGCCAGGTGTCCTCGATGCGCGAGGCATCGCGGCCGATGAGCAGCGGCACGACGTGGTCGGCGAGGTAGCTCGCCACCGCCAGCTCGCGCCCGTTGAGCGAGGCATCGCCGAGGCCGGTGAGGCCGGCGTCGGTCTCGATCTTCAGCGTGACGAAGTTGCGCCCGGGGCTGCAGACGATGACGCGCGCGCCGGTGATCTTCATGGCTCGGGCATCGGGCACCGGAGGCCGCCGGTCAGCGGGGCACCAGCCTGGCGCCGCTCAGCTGCTCCTGCGCCTCGACGAGCGACGGCACGAACTTGCGGCCATGGCCGAGCGCGCTGGCGAGCGTGAGCGACTGGTGCACGGCCTCGCCCATCACCGACGGGATGGCCAGGCCCTCGGCCAGGTGGGTGTAGTAGCGCACGTCCTTGCGCGCGTTGTCGAGCTCGAACTTGAGTGCGTCCATCTGGCCCGTGAGCGTCTTGGCCATGGCCTGGAAGAGGCCGTTGTTCACCGGCCCGGCGCTGATGAGCTCGACGAGCTTGCCCACGTCGACGCCGGCGCGCTGGCCGACGGCGAAGGCCTCGGCGGTGGCGGTGCAGATCGCCTGCGCGATGAAGTTGTTGAGCAGCTTGATGATGTGTCCCGCGCCCGGCCCGCCCATGTGGAAGACATTCTCGGCGAAGGCGCGCAGCACCGGCTCGAGCTTCGCGAAGTCGGCCGGTGTCGCGCCGACCATCACGTTCAGGCGCCCGGCCTCGGCATCCACCGGCGTGCGCGACAGCGGCGCATCGACGAAGCCCACGCCGGCAGCGGCGCAGCGCTCGCGCAGGCGGGCGCTGGAATCGGGTTCGCTCGTCGAGCAGTCGACGATGACGAGGCTGCCCGGCTTGCGTTGCGCGGCGCCGGCGAGCAGGCCCTGCTCGCCGAGCACGCTCATCTCCACCTGCGGCGAGCCGGTGACGCAGATGAAGATCATCTCGCAGCCCGCGGCGGCGCTCGCCAGCTCGGCGGCGTTCTTCGCCTCCTTCGCGCCGGCCGCCAGCAGGTCGGCCACGCGCTCGCGGTTGCGGTGCACGGTGAGCGTGAGCGCGTGCCCCTTGGCCAGCAGGTTCTTCGCCATGCCGTGGCCCATGAGGCCGCTGGCGCCGATGAAGCCGACGTTGGTCATGCTCGCCTCCTCAGAGCCTGTGAATGAATCAGCCGCGCCCGAGCGGCGCGCCAGAAGGAGTCGGATCTAGGCGCAAAGCGCAGCCATATCCGGTGATATGGCGAGCATTTGCAACGACGAGCCGGCGCCTTCTGGCGTGGCGAGCGGGTGTGGATGATTCGTTCACAGGCTCTCAGCCGCGGCCCACGAAGGGCATCTTGGTGGCCATGACGTTGACGAACAGCATGTTCGAGGTGAGCGGCATGCGCGACATGGTGAGGAAGGCGTCGACCACCGACTGCAGGTCCATGCGCGGCTCCGGCCGCATGCTGCCGTCGGCCTGCGGCACGCCACCCACCATGCGCGCCGTCATCTCACTGGCGGCGTTGCCGATGTCGATCTGGCCCACCGCGATGTCGAACGGCCGCCCGTCGAGCGCCGCCGTCCTGGTGAGGCCGCTCACCGCATGCTTGGTCGCCGTGTAGGCGATGCTGCCCGGGCGCGGCGCGTAGGCCGAGATCGAACCGTTGTTGATGATGCGCCCGCCCATCGGCGCTTGCGCCTTCATGATCCTGAAGGCCTGCGAGAGGCAGTAGAACGAGCCGTTGAGGTTGGCGTCGACGACGCGCCGCCAGTCGGCGCCCGAGACCAGGTCGGGGGTGGTTGCGGGCAGCCCCATGCCGGCGTTGTTGAAGAGCAGGTCCAGCCGCCCGAACTCGCGCTCGATGGTCTTGAAGGCGCTGTCCACCTGCTCCTCGCTGCCCACGTCGCAGGGCACGGCGAGCGTGCGCGCGCCGGCGGGCGCGAGCGAGGCGGTCTCCTTCAGGGCGTCGGCGCGGCGGCCGAGCAGCGCAACGGCCCAGCCCTCCTTCAGCAGGCCGAGCGCACAGGCGCGGCCGATGCCGCTGCCGGCGCCGGTGACGGCAGCGAACTTGGGGGTCGACGAACTCATGACTCGTGCACTCCTTCTCTCGAGTTCCCTCGAGGTCTCACAGGCCCTGCGCGTTGACGTACACCGCGTACAGCGACGTGGTGGCGCAGATGAACAGGCGGTTGCGCTTGGCGCCGCCGAAGCACAGGTTGGCCACCGTCTCGGGCACGCGGATCTTGCCGAACAAGGTGCCGTCGGCGGCATGGCAATGTACGCCGTCGCCGGCCGAGAGCCACAGGTGGCCGCCGCGGTCGACGCGCAGGCCGTCGTAGAGGCCCGCCGCGCAGGTGGCGAAGACCTCGCCGCCGGCCAAGCTCTTGCCGTCGGCGCCGACGCGAAAGCGCCGCACATGGTGCGGCCCGTCGGTGCGGTGCGTGCAGCCGGTGTCGACGATGTACAGCAGCGACTCGTCGGGCGAGAACGCGAGCCCGTTGGGCTGCACGAAGTCGTCGGCGACCACCGTGACCTCGCCGCTCGCGGCGTCCCAGCGGTAGACCTGGCTGGCGCCGATCTCGCTGGCCGCGGCGTCGCCTTCGTACTCCGAGTCGATGCCGTAGCTCGGGTCGGTGAACCAGACGCTGCCGTCGGACTTCACGACCACGTCGTTGGGCGAGTTGAAGCGCTTGCCGCGCCAGCGCTCGGCGAGCACGCGCCGGCTGCCGTCGTGCTCGATGCGCGAAATGCAGCGGCCCTGGTGCTCGCAGGCGACGAGGCGGCCTTCGCGGTCCACGGTGTGGCCGTTGGCGTTGAGCGAGGGCTGCTGGAACACCGACACCGAGCCGTCGGTCTCGTCCCAGCGCATGACGCGGTTGTTCGGGATGTCGGACCACACGAGGTAGCGCCCGGCCGCCAGCCAGGCCGGCCCCTCCGCCCACCTGAAGCCGGTGGCCAGCTTCTCGAGGTGCACATTGCCGAGCGCGAGGCGCTCGAAGCGCGGGTCGAGGATCTCGAAGGTGTCGGTGTGCCAGGAAGCCATGGTCGAACCTCATTCAGCCGTGCGGCGCCCGCGCCCGTAGGCGAGCAGCATCGTGACGATGACGGTGCCGTAGATGACGTGGCGGCCCCATTCCTCGATCTGCATCACCGACAGGATGGACTGCAGCAGCGTGATGAGGATGACGCCGGCCACCGTGCCCAGGTAGTTGCCGCGCCCGCCGAGGATGGAGGTGCCGCCGAGCACGACGGCGGCGATGGCCGGCAGCAGGTAGGGGTCGCCCATGGCCTGCGCGGCCTTGCTGGCATAGCCGGCCAGCAGCACGCCGCCGAAGGCCGAGAGCCCGCCGGCGAGCGCGAAGCTGGCCAGCACGACGAGCTTCGTGCGTGCCCCCGAGAGATAGGCGGCGCGCTCGCGGTTGCCGATGGCATAGACCGTGCGGCCGAAGGTCGTGCGCCTGAGCAGGAAGAGGGTGAGCGCGCCGATGGCCGCCCACGCCAGCAGCGCGTTGGGCAGGCCGAACAGCGTGTGGCCGGTGGCCAGGAAGCGCATCGCCGGCGACGAGGCGTCCTGCGGCGAGAAGCCGCCCGTGTGCACGACCATCAGGCCCTGCGCGACCGCATTCACGGCGAGCGTCACCACCATCGAAGGCAGCCGCAGGTAGGCCACGCCGGCGCCGTTGACGAGGCCGATCGCCACGCCGCAGGCGACGCCGGCCGGAATGGCCAGCACCTGGCCCACCGGGCCGAAGCCGACGACCGCGGTGGACATCATGCCGCCCACCGCCACCACCCAGGGCACCGAGAGGTCGATCTGGCCGAGCAGGATGACCACCATCGCGCCAGTGGCGATGACGCCGAGGAAGGACGCCACCTTCAGCTGCTGCAGCAGGTATTCCGGCGACAGGAAGCTGCTCGAGTAGAGGCTGCCCACCCCCAGCAGCACGACGATGCAGCCGAAGGCGGAGACGATGGCCGGGTCGAGGCGGCGACGAACGGCTGCCCACGCAAGAACCGGCGATGGCCAAGTGGCCGCCGCGGAACCGGCTTTGCCGGGCCGCTGGCGGTGCCCCCCCGGGGGGGAGGCGCCGAAGGCGCTTCGGGGGGGATTCACATCACCCATAGAGGTCGAGGCGGTTGCGCACGCGCAGCAGGCGCAGCGCGCCCAGGCAGACGGCGGCGGCGAGCACCACGCCCTGGAACAGCGGCTGCCAAAGCGGCTCGAGGTCGAAGACGAACAGCAGGTCGCCGATGGTGCGGAACATCAGCGCGCCGAAGATCGCGCCGATGGCGCTGCCCGAGCCGCCGAACAGCGACACGCCGCCCAGCACCACGGCGGCGATCGAGTAGAGCGTGTAGGTGTTGCCGTTGGCCGCCGAGGCCTCGCCCGAGGAGGTGATGCAGGTGATGAAGAGCCCGGCCACCGAGGCGAGCAGGCCCGAAAGCGTGTAGGCCACGAACTTGGCGCGCCGGATCGGCACCCCCGACATGTAGGCCGCCACCTCGGCCGAGCCGATGGCGTAGGCGGCGCGCCCCACCTCCGAGCGGCGGTACGGCAGCCACACGAGCAGCACGAGGGCCAGCAGGAGCACGAGGCTGGCCGGCAGCCAGCCCCACAGCTTGCCGGTGAGCGCGTCGCCCAGCGTGCCGTCGATGTCGCCGCCGGGCACGCGGCGCAGCGCCAGCGCGGCGCCGTAGTACACCGCGCCGGTGGCGATGGTGGTGACGATGGGCTGCAGGCGGCCGACGATGACGATGAGCGCGTTGATGGCGCCGCACAGCGCGCCGGTGGCGAGCACGCCCACCACCCCGAGCGCCACCTGCAGCGGCGAGCCGACGACGATGGTGGAGGCCAGGCAGTTGGCCAGCACCAGCACCATGCCCACCGACAGGTCGATGCCGGAGGTCAGCACCACCAGCGTCTGCGCCATCGCCACGATGGCCAGCAGCACACCCTTGTTGGCGGCGGTGTTGGCGACGTTGGCGTTCAGCCCGGCCGGATGGTTGGTGGCGTAGATCGCGAACATCACCCCGAACGCCGCCAGCGCGAGCAGCGTGCCGCGGTGCTCGCGCAGCCGGTACGGCCAGTCGCCGCGCGCCATCACGACCGGGCCGGCGCGGCGGCGGCCGCCGTGGATGCCGTCGCGGCGGCGATGTTCAGCGCGCTGCTGACGAGCGCGTGTTCGGTGATCTCGTCGCCGACCAGCTCGCGCTTGATCGCGCCGTCGTACATCACGAGCACGCGGTCGCAGCAGCCGATCAGCTCGGCGTAGTCGGTCGAGTAGAAGAGGATCGCCGCGCCCTCGTCGGCCAGGCGGCGCAGCAGCTGGTAGAGCTCCTGCTTGGTGCCGACATCGATGCCGCGCGTCGGGTCGTTGAGCAGGATGATGCGCGGCGAGGTCAGCAGCCATTTGCCGATGACCAGCTTCTGCTGGTTGCCGCCCGAGAGCGAGCCGGCGGCCGGCGCCGTGCCGTCGCTGCGCACCGCCAGCAGCTTGAAGATGCGATCGATGGCCTCGCGCTCCGCCGTGCGGTCCACCACCCCGAAGCGCGAGAGCTGCGGCAGCGCGGCGAACGAGAGGTTCTCGCCCACCGACATCGGCAGCATCAGCCCCTCGGTCTTGCGGTCCTCGGGGATCAGCGCCATGCCGACCTGCGGCCGCTTGGCGTCGCTCGGGCCGCCGATGCGCACCGGCCGGCCGTCGATGAGCACCTGGCCGGTGGTGCCGCGCAGCACGCCGAACAGCGCCAGCAGCAGCTCGCGCTGGCCCTGGCCGTCGAGGCCGCCGAGGCCGATCACCTCGCCGGCGTGCAGCTGCAGCGAGATGTCCTCCAGGCGGTCGCCCCAACCGAGCCGGCGCAGCTCGAGGCGTGGCACGGCATCGGTCGCGCGCGAGGGCGGCGGCTTGGGCGGGAAGGCATGGCTGACTTCGCGGCCGATCATCAACTCGACCACCTCGTTGTCGGTCTTGCTGCCGGCGGCATAGGTGGCCACGCTGCGGCCATTGCGGAACACCGTGCACTCGTCGGCCAGCTCGGCGATCTCGTGCATGCGGTGCGAGATGTAGATCAGCGCCAGCCCTTCGGCGCGCAGCCGCTTGAGCACGGCATAGATGCGGGTCACGTCGGCCGCCGTCAGCGCCGAAGTGGCCTCGTCGAGGATGAGGATGCGCGGCCGGCGGGCCAGCGCCTTGGCGATCTCCACCATCTGCCGGCGCGACAGCGACAGGTCCGAAACCCGGGCCAGCGGGTGGATGTCCTCGGCGCCGGCGCGGGCCAGCGCCTCGGTGGCCAGGCGGCGCTGCGCCGCGCGATCGATGAAGCCGAAGCGCCGCGGCGGGTTGCTGATGCAGATGTTGTCGGCCACCGGCAGATCGGGGATCAGCGAGAGCTCCTGGAAGATGCAGACGATGCCGGCCGCGGTGGCCGCGGCCGGCGAGGCGAACGAGACCGGCCCGCCGTCGAGCAGCATGCGGCCCTCGTCGGGCGCCACCACGCCGGCCATGATCTTGATGAGCGTGGACTTGCCCGCGCCGTTCTCGCCCAGCACGGCGTGGATGCGGCCGGCCTCGACGACGAGGTCGGCCGCTTCCAGCGCGCGCACGCCGCCGTAGCGCTTGCTGATGCCCTGCACCGCGAACAGGCTCATGCCGTGGCGCCCCGGCCCTCGTGTGCGTGCCCCGCTGCGGTCTGCCGGCCGGCCCGCGCTACTTGTTGGCCTCCGTCTGGCCCATGATCTCCTGGGCCGAGAAATTGATGCCGCAGGTCGGGAAGGAATTGCCGACGAAGAAGTTGTCCGACAAGCTGGCGTAGAAATCGGTGCCGTCCTTGAAGTTCGGGTCTTCCACACGCGCCAGCGGCAGCTTGATGGCCTGCGGCAGCACCTTGCCCTCGAGCGCGGCGATCGCCACCTTCAGCGCCACCGCCACCTGGGCCGGGCCGGTGCCGCCGGAGGCGCACTTCAGGCCCTGGCCGGAGAACTTGCCGCAGAACTTGCGAAAGCCGTTCTCGGTTTCGCCGCCGAAGGGCACGAAGGGGTGCTTCGCGTCGAGCATCGCCTGCACGACGCCGGTGTCGCCGCCCTGCGCGGTGATGGCATCGAACTTCTTGTGCACGGCGATGGCGTCGGCCGTCACCTTCTGCGCCGTCGGGTCGTCCCACTTGCCGATGACCTCGACCACCTCCCACTTCTTGCCCGTCTTCTTGAACACCTCGTGGATGCCCTCGTGGCGGTCGCGGTCCACCGAGGTGCCCGATACGCCGCGCACCTCGAGCACCTTGCCGCCGTTGGGCAGGTGCTTCATCAGCCACTCGGCCCAGTAGATGCCCAGGCCCTTCTGGTCGACGTTGACGTTGATGGCCTCCTCGGTGTCGAGGATGTTGTCGAAGGCGACCAGGACGACGCCGGCATCGTTGGCGCGCTTGATCACGGGCTTGAAGGCGGCCGGGTTCTGCGCGTTGACGACGATGGC
The DNA here is from genome assembly GCA_016223165.1 of Burkholderiales bacterium. GTDB lineage: Bacteria > Pseudomonadota > Gammaproteobacteria > Burkholderiales > Burkholderiaceae_C > Rubrivivax. Next base: position 12,178 of record JACRPO010000002.1, on the reverse strand, counting down.
GTCGTAGCCCGAGTCGATGAAGTTGTTGATGGCGGCGATCTGCGCGGCGACATCCTCGCCGGTGGAGACGACCTTGAATTCCTTGAGCTTGGCGGCCACCGCGGGCTGCGCCGCATAGGCCTTGGCCGTCTTGATCATCTGGATGCGCCAGGTGTTGGCGATGTAGCCGTTGGCCAGCGCGATGCGGTACGGGCCCTTCTTGGCCGGGTACTGGAACAGCTTGGTGCCGGGCGCCCAGGGCGTGAAGCACTGCGGGTCCGAGTTGGCTGCGGTCACGACCCTGGGCGGCGCGGCGACGGCGGCCGTGGCGGCCAGCAGGGCCGCGGCGGCGGCCAGGCCGTGGAGGCGGTTGGGGCGGCTGGAGCGAGAGTGCATGACGGGTCTCCTTGGGTTCGCTGTCGCCGGCCACGCGGGCCGGCGCTGTTGTCGGCGTCTTCGCAGTCGCGCCCCGGCCGACGCCGTGCCGGGGCAACTTCGCGGCTGTCGCGGACCGCGGCCCGCGACAGCCAGCGTTCGGTGGCTCCGCTAGTGGTTGTCCTTGGGCACGAAGGCGCCACGCTTGCCGCGCAGGAAGTCGAGGTCGGCGCCTTCGTCGGCCTGCAGCACGTGGTCGATGTAGAGCTTCCAGTAGCCGCTCGAGAGCGGCGGCGCCGGCGGTCTCCAGGCGGCCTTGCGCCGCTCGAGTTCGGCCGCATCGACATGCAGGTGCAGCGAGCGCTTCGCGACGTCGAGCGTGATCAGGTCGCCGTTCTTCACCAGCGCGAGCGGGCCGCCCGCTGCGGCCTCGGGCGCCGTGTGCAGCACCACGGTGCCGTAGGCGGTGCCGCTCATGCGTGCATCGCTGATGCGCACCATGTCGGTGATGCCCTTCTTCAGGACCTTGGGCGGCAGCGGCATGTTGCCGACCTCGGCCATGCCGGGGTAGCCCTTGGGGCCGCAGTTCTTGAGCACGAGGACGCAGGTCTCGTCGACGTCGAGGCTCTCGTCGTCGATGCGCTTGTGGAAGTCGTCGCTGTCCTCGAACACCACCGCGCGGCCGGTGTGCTGCATCAGCGCCGGGGTGGCGGCGCTCGGTTTGATGACGGCGCCGCGCGGCGCGAGGTTGCCGCGCAGCACGGCGATGCCGGCCTTCGCCTTGAACGGCGCTTCGACCGTCTTGATCACTTCCGGGTTGTGGATCTGCGCCTCGCCGACGTTCTCGCGCACGGTCTTGCCGTTGGCGGTGACGATGTCCAGGTGCAGGACCTTCTCGATCGCCTTCATCACCGCCGGCAGCCCGCCCGCGTAGCAGAAGTCCTCCATCAGGTACTGGCCGCTCGGCTGCAGGTTCACGAGGCAGGGCATGTCGCTGCCGAGCTTGTCGAAGTCGTCGATCGAGAGCGGCACGCCCAGCCGCCCGGCGATGGCGATGAGGTGGATGACGGCGTTCGTGCTGCCGCCGATGGCCGCCAGCGTGCGGATGGCGTTCTCGAACGCCTCGCGGGTGAGCACCTGCGAGATCTTCTGGTCCGTGTGCACCATCTCGACGATGCGCCGGCCGGCCTCGCGCGCGATGACGTTGCGCCGCCCGTCCACGGCCGGATATGCCGCGTTGCCGGGCAGGCCGATGCCGAGCGCCTCGACCATGCTGGCCATCGTGCTCGCGGTGCCCATCGTCATGCAATGGCCGTGGCTGCGGTGCATGCAGCTCTCCGCCTCGAAGAAGTCGGCGAGCTTCAGCGTGCCGGCGCGCACCTGCTCGCTCATCTGCCATACGCCGGTGCCGCTGCCGAGCTCCTGGCCACGCCACTTGCCGTTGAGCATGGGCCCGCCGGAGACGCCGATGGTCGGCAGGTCGACGCTCGCCGCGCCCATCAGGAGGCTGGGCGTGGTCTTGTCGCAGCCCATCAGCAGCACGACGCCGTCGATCGGGTTGCCGCGGATGCTCTCCTCGACATCCATGCTCGCCAGGTTGCGGTAGAGCATGGCGGTGGGGCGCAGCAGCGTCTCGCCCAGGCTCATCACCGGGAACTCGAGCGGGAAGCCGCCGGCCTCGTAGACGCCGATCTTCACCTGCTCGGCGAGCGTGCGGAAATGGCTGTTGCAGGGCGTGAGCTCGCTGAACGTGTTGCAGATGCCGATGACCGGGCGGCCGTCGAACTGGTCATGCGGAACACCTTTGCCCTTGACCCAGCTGCGATAGGCAAAACCGTCGCGGTCCTGGCGGCCGAACCACTGCTGGCTGCGAAGTTCGCTCGCCGGCTTCCTGCGCGACGGCTTGGAATCGTTCTGGGACATGGCGGGGGCCTTGCTCGCTGACTTGCTCGATTACCCGCAGGGACGCTGCGGCACGCTTGAAATACTATGGTATGACGATTGCGGCCGCGCCCCGGGGTCACCCCTAGGTCGCGCCGCCAACCCAGGAGCCGACCCAGGAGAGATGGCCTTGTCCCAGGATTCGAGAACCCGTGCTGCCGACGAAGGCAAGCCCGGCAAGCCCGGCAAGCCCGGCAAGCCATGCGTGCTGGCCGTGTCGAAGCTGATGCCGCTGTACATGGGCCCGCTGGCCGAGCGCTACGAGTTGCTCGAACGGCTGCACGAGACCGACCCGGCGGCCTTCGCGGCGGCGGCGCCGCGCATCCGCGCCGTGGCCGCGAGCGGCGAGTCCAGGCTGCCGGCCGAACTGGTGGGCCGGCTGCCGGCGCTGGAGATCGTCGCGGTGATGGGCGTGGGCTACGACGGCATCGACGTGGCGGCCTGCAAGGCGCGCGGCGCGGTGGTCACGCACACGCCCGACGTGCTCAACGACGATGTCGCCGACCTCGCGCTCGGCCTCATGCTGAGCGCCGCGCGCCAGCTGCCCGCCGCCGACCGCTACGTGCGCGCCGGCGAGTGGGCGGCCAAGGGGGCGATGCCGCTGGCGCGCAAGATGAGCGGCGCGCGCTGCGGCATCGTCGGCATGGGGCGCATCGGCAAGGCCATCGCCACGCGGGCGCAGGCCTTCGGCATGAGCATCGCCTACACGGCACGCTCGGCGAAGGCCGACGTGCCATACCGCTACGTCGCGAGCGCCGAGGCGCTGGCCGCCGAGAGCGACTTCCTCGTCCTCATCACGCCCGGCGGCGCCGGCACGAAGCACATGATCGACGCCAGGGTGCTGCGCGCGCTCGGCCAGAAGGGCATCCTCGTCAACGTCGCGCGCGGCTCGGTGGTCGATGAAGACGCGCTCATCGAGGCGCTAGAGCAGGGCATCATCGGCGGTGCCGGGCTCGACGTCTTCGCCAACGAGCCGAACGTGCCCGAGCGCCTGCGCGCGCTGCCGCACGTGGTGCTGGTGCCGCACATCGGCAGCGCCACCACGAGCACGCGGCAGGCGATGGCCGACCTGGCGCTCGCCAACCTCGGCGCGCACTTCGCCGGGCAGCCGCTGAAGACGCCCGTGCCCGAATGTCGTTGAGGGCGCAGGATCCGCTGAGTCCGCTGAGTCCGCCGAGTCCGCTGAGGGAGGAAGGCACCCGATGGCCGAGATGCTGCTGATCGCGCACGAGCCGCTGCGCGCGGCCATGCGCCTGCTCGTCATGGGCTGCGGCAGCAGCGATGCCGAGGCGGCCGCGGTAGCCGACAACCTCGTCGAGGCCAACCTCGCCGGCCACGATTCGCACGGCATCGGCATGCTGCCGCGCTACGTCGGCGCCGTGCGCGAGGGCGGGCTGAAGGTCAACGCGCATGTGCGCACGGTGCTCGACGCAGGCGCGCTGCTGCGGCTGGACGGCGACGCCGGCTTCGGCCAGGTGGTGGGCGCCGAGACGATGGCACTCGGCATTCAGCGCGCTCGCTCGCTCGGCTGCGCCATCGTCGCGCTCGGCAACGCGCATCACCTCGGGCGCATCGGTGCGTGGGCCGAGATGGCGGTGGCGGCCGGCATGATCTCGCTGCACTTCGTCAACGTGCTGGCGCGGCCCATCGTGGCGCCCTTCGGCGGCGCCAAGGCGGGCTTCGGCACCAACCCGTTCACGGCCGGCGTGCCGCTGAAGGGGCGGCCGCCGATGATTCTCGACTTCGCCACCAGCACCATCGCGCAGGGCAAGACGCGTGTCGCCTTCAACAAGGGCGAGCCGGTGCCCGAGGGCTGCCTGATCGACGATGAAGGCCGTGCCACCACCGACCCGCGCTGGACCGTGCAGCCGCCCTTTGGCGCCTTGCTGCCCTTCGGCCAGCACAAGGGCTCGGGCCTGGCCGTGCTGTGCGAGCTCCTCGGCGGCGCGCTCGCCGCCGGCCTCGTCGGCCACCGCGGCGACGGCAGCCAGCAGCGTGTGCTGAACGGCATGCTCTCGGTGATCATCGACCCGCGCGCGCTGCACGGCAGCGACGGCTGGGAGGCGGCGGCCGAGGAGTTCGTCGCCGCGCTGCTGCAGATCCGCCCGCGCGAGGGGCACGAGCGCGTGCTGCTCGCCGGCGAGCCCGAACGGCGCATGCGCGCCGAGCGCCTGGCCCAGGGGCTGCCGGTGGACGGCACGACCTGGCAGCAGATCCTCGACGCGGCCACGAGTGTCGGGCTCGATGCGCAGGCGTTGCAGGGCAGCGCCGGATTGACGTGAAACGACAGGCACTTGGCGGCGCATTGCCGCTGTCCGCTTGGCACGGCGGTGCGCACACGCTGTGCGTGCGTGGGCCGTGGCGGGGCGCGGGGTGCGGGGGGCGCGGTCTCCGGTCGCCGCTCGCGGGTCTACGACTTCTGGCTGCGAGCGGCGCCTCTTCAACACCGCTTCGACTTGCCACCCCGGGGGCGACCGCGAATCCTCCCTGCGTCCGCGCCCCCCACACCCCACGCCCAGCCACCACGGGGAGCATGCCACCCGGCGGCACGCCACCGTCGGTGCCGCAGGACGATGCCGGTGCCGGCGGGCGCAGGCACTTGTTCGCGGTCGGACGGACGGTTGCAGGGCACGACGGTGTTGATGAGGAAACGGTGGCAGTCTCGAGCCGGTCGCCCGCGATGGGCCTGCGAACGCGGGCACCGGCAGCGGCCTGCCGCCACCGTGGTGGCACGCAACACCGCCGCTCGCGAACGACCGCAATGCGTCGCAACCCGCCGGTCCGTTTCATGTCGCGGGTCGCGCGAAGCGCGGTGGAGCAACTGACGTGAAGGAAGTGCCACCCGCCGCCCGCGTCGTCGTGATGGGCGTCAGCGGCTGCGGCAAGAGCAGCGTGGGCCGCGCGCTCGCCGAGGCGACGGGTTGGCGCTACGTCGAAGGCGACGAGCTCCATCCGCCCGAGAACGTGGCGCTGATGGCCGCCGGCACGCCGCTCACCGACGCCGACCGCCAGGGCTGGCTCGAGAAGACCGCGTCCGTGCTGGCCGCCGCCGCGCAGTGCGGCGAGGGCGTCGTCGTCACCTGCTCGGCGCTGAAGCGGCGCTACCGCGACCTGCTGCGCGCCGCCGCACCCGAGCTGCGCCTCGTCTTCCTGCACGGTCCGCGCGAGCTGCTGGCCGAGCGCATGGCTTCGCGCCAGGGCCACTACATGCCGCCTTCGTTGCTGCAAAGCCAGCTGCAGGCGCTGGAGGTGCCCGAGGCCGACGAGGCGGCGCTCGGTTTGCCCATCGGCCCGGCGCCGGCGGAGCTCGCGGCGGTCGCCCTGGCCTGGCTGCGGGCGCGCCATGCAGCGCGCGCGTTGCCCTCGGCAGGTGGGTGACGATGATCACCCCCATGCCACGCCTTGATCGAAGAAGGACGAGACCCATGGCTGAACCTTCCACGCCCACCTCCACGCCCGCGTCCATGCCCACCTTCACCAAGGTGGTGCTGTTCACCGACCGCGACGGCAGCGCCCGCTTCCGCGAGGAGGTGGTGCCGCTCACCGAAGGCAAGCCGCAGGCGCGCCTGTCGGCGTTGATGGCCAGCGGCGGCTACCAGCTGCGCCTGAGCCCGGTGGGCTTTCGCAGCGAGTTCCACTGCACCGAGAGCCCGCAATGGGTGTTCATCCTCGGCGGGCTGATGGAGATCGGCCTGCAGGACGGCAGCTCGCGGACCTTCAGGCCCGGCGAGCACTTCTACAGCGCCGACCTCGTGCCCGCCGGCGCCAGCTTCGACGCCAGGGTGCACGGCCACTGGAGCCGCCAGGTGGGCGACGAGCCCTTGCAGACCCTGTTCGTGCGCAGCTGAGCGCCACCACCCTGGCCACCCTGACCTCTGCCGTGCCACCGCAAACCTTCCACGGCCACATCCGCGACCGCCTCGGCGAGGCCATCGTCGCCGGCGTGCACTCCGAGGGCAGCTCGCTGCCGCCCGAGCCGGCGCTTTGCCAGGCGCTGGGCGTCAGCCGCACGGTGGTGCGCGAGGCCGTGAAGTCGCTCGCCGCCAAGGGCCTGGTCTCCATCGGCCCCAAGGTCGGCACGCGCGTGCGCCCGGCCGAGCAGTGGAACTGGTTCGACCCCGACGTCGTGGCCTGGCAGTCACGCGTCGGGCTGACGCGCGAGTTCCTGCAGGACGTCCAGGAGCTGCGCCGCGTCGTCGAGCCGGCGGCCGTGCGCCTGGCCGCCGAGCGCGCGACGCCGGCCGACATCGCCGAGCTCGAAGCCGCCTACGCCGGCATGCGTGCGGCGGTGCATGGGCAGAGCGGCGACTACGTGACGAGCGACCTGCGCTTCCACCAGACGCTGCTGCGCGCCGCCCACAACCGCATGATGGTGCAGATGAGCAAGGCGCTCGGTGCGCTGCTGCGCTCCAGCTTCGAAGTCAGCACCGCGCAGCCGGGGCGCGCGGCGGGATCGCTGCCGCAGCACCGCGCCATCCTCGACGCCGTCATCGCGCGCCAGCCGGCACGCGCCGAGCGCGCCAGCCTCGCGCTCATCGACAGCGCGCGCGAGGACATCGAGGCGGCATTGAAGTCGCGTGGCCGCCGCCCGCCCGTACCGGTGGTAGCGCCGGCGGCATCCGCCCTGCCGGTGCGGGCCGCGGGGAGGGCTCCCGAGCCGAACACCAAGCGCGCGCCACGCGCCACCGGCGCCGCGCGCGGCGCGGTGCCACGGCCGGTGACGCGCTGAGAGGTCGAGAGGCACGCACTTGCGCCTGGCCCGGACACCTTCTGGCGCGCTGCTCGGGCACGCTCGAAGCACTCTCAACCTCTGAGAGGCCGAGACCGCTCGGACGCCGTGGCCATGCGCTGGTTCTCCTATCGCCACCGGCCCGTGCATCTCGGGCCCTGGCCGCTGGAGCGGCTGGCCCGCGCGCCGCATCCCGGGCCGCCGGACCCGGCGATGCCGCCACTGCCGCCGATGTGGCCGCTGTCGTTCGACGCGCCGGAACTGGCCGCGACGCTGGCCCCTGCCATCGGCCGCTACATGGCCATGTTCGACCTCGTGCGCGACGGCGCCGTCAACGCGCAGCGCGCCGAGGTGCCCGCCGATCCCGAAGAGCGCGCGCGCCACCTGAAGGCGGCCGGCTACTACTTCGATGCCTCGATGATGGGCCTCGGCCGGCTGCCCCCCGAGGCGCTGCTCGCCGAGCCGATCCGCAACCCGCACGTGGCCGCGCTCGGTGCCGAGCTCGAAGCCAACCAGCCGGTGAGCTTCGCGGCCGGCATGGACATGATCCTCGCCGACGTGCTGGAGTCGGCGCGCCAGGTGCACGGGCCGGTCACGCACCACACGCATGCCCTGGTCATCGCCGTCGAGTACCCGCGCGACCCGCGCCCGGGCGAGCCTGGATGCGACTGGATCGCCGGCACGCAGGCGCACCGGGCCGCGGTGCTGGCGGCGCAGACGGCCGTGCTGCTCTCGACCTACCTGCGCATGCTCGGCTTCGAGGCCCGGGCGCACAGCGCGAGTTGCAGCGACGTGCACCTGGCGCACCTCGCGCGCGCCGCCGGGCTCGTGTTGCCCGACGGCCGCACGAACCCGTGGCTCGGCGAACGTTTCGCGCTCGCCGCCGTGAGCACGACCTTCGAGATGGCGGCCGACGAGCCGCTGGCGTCGCGGCAGCCGGCGCTGCGCACGCGCGGGCCGGCCTGGTGGCTGGGCGGCCCGCCCGGCCGCGCGGCGCTGAAGAATGCGTGGCAGCACGAGGCATACGCGAAGCGCGAGTTCCGGGCCGGCGCCTACCCCTTCGAGACGCTGAAGCGTCGCAGCGAACCCACCACCTTCATCGACCACGAGCGCGTGCCGCGCTTTCCCAAGCGCGCCGACTTCTTCGCGCGCGCGCTCTTCGGCGACCTCGGCAGCGCGGTGCAGGAGGACGCGAAGAACGCGCACTACGTGATGAAGAGCCCCATCGGCGCCTGCGCGCGGCGCGCCCTCGGGGCGCTGCTGCTGCTGCAGTTCGGGGAGGCTCGCGCGCCGGTGTCGCCCACCACGGCCGACCCGGCACGCAATGCCGACAACCTGAAGGCCGCGAGCTACTACCTGGGTGCCGACGCGGTGGGCCTGTGCGCCGTGCCGCGCTGGGCCTGGTACTCGCACGATGCCGGTGGCAACGAGCTCGTGCCCTGCCACGCCAACGCCGTCAACCTGCTGCTCGACCAGGGCCACGAGACGATGGAAGGCGCGAGCGGCGACGATTGGATCAGCGTGGCGCAGAGCATGCGCGCCTACCTGCGCTTCTCGCTCATGGGCGGCATCGTCGCCGAGCAGATCCGCCGGCTCGGCTGGTCGGCGCGCGTGCACTCGGTGCTCGACGGCGACGTGCTGCAGCCGCCGCTCCTGCTGCTGTCCGGCCTGGGCGAGGTGAGCCGCATCGGCGAGGTCATCCTCAACCCCTTCCTCGGCCCGCGCCTGAAGAGTGGCACCGTCACCACCGACATGCCGATGGTGCCCGATGCGCCCATCGACTTCGGCCTGCAGCGCTTCTGCGAGAGCTGCAACAAGTGCGCGCGCGAATGCCCCTCGGGCGCCATCACGGCCGGGCCGAAGGTCGTCTACAACGGCTACGAGATCTGGAAGAGCGACGCCGAGAAGTGCGCCCGCTACCGCATCACCAACGCCGCCGGCGGCATGTGCGGGCGTTGCATGAAGACCTGCCCGTGGAACCTGGAAGGGCTGTTCGCCGAGGCGCCGTTCCGCTGGGCCGCGACGAACCTGCCGCGCGCCGCGCCCTGGCTCGCCAAGCTCGACGACGCGCTCGGCCGCGGTGACATCAACCCGGTGAAGAAGTGGTGGTGGGACATCGAGCTCGACCGCGCGAGCGGGCGCTACGTGGCCGCGGCGCAGACGCATCGGCGTGGCCTCAGTCGCGGGTTGAAGCTGCGCCACGAAGACCAGACGCTGGCCGTGTACCCGGCCGACCGCATGCCGCCGCCCTATCCGGTGGTGCACCCCGTGAACCGTGAGGAGGGCATCGCGCGCTATCGCGCGCTGCTGGCGCCGGCCGACTACCGCGCGCGCCTTGCTGCCGGCCGCACCGAGGGGCTGGCGCCCGGGCCGGCGCCGCTCGTGGGCGAGCCGCCGGTGTTTCCGGTGCGGCTCGTCAAGCGCGACGACCTGGCCGAGGGCGTGGTGCGCTTCGAGCTCGCAGCGCTGGAGGAGGGCGGCGAGCTGCCGCCGTTCGACGCCGGCGCGCACTTGGACGTGGTGGTGGCGCCCGAGTACCAGCGCGCCTTCAGCCTGGCCGGCGACCCGGCCGACCGCTCGCGCTACGTGCTCGGCGTGCAGCGCGAGGCGCCACCGAGCGAGGGCGGCCCCGGCCGCGGCGGCTCGGCGCTGATGTTCCGCGCCTTCCGGCCGGGGCGGAAGGTCTTCGTGAGCCGGCCGCGCAACCACTTCGCGCTGCACGAGGAGGCGAGCCACTCGCTGCTGCTGGCCGGCGGCATCGGCATCACGCCGCTGCTCGCCATGGCGCGCCGGCTGCATGCCCTCGGGCGGCCGTTCGAGCTGCACTACAGCGCTCGCAGCCGGCGCGCCGCCGGCTTCGCCCGCGAACTGCTCGGCGCGCCGTGGCGCGATCGCGTCCACCTGCACTTCAGCGACGAGGGCACGCGTGCCGACTTCGCGCTCGTCGTGCCGGCCCACTCGCCGGGGGCGCATCTCTACGCCTGCGGCTCGGCCGCCTACATGGACGCCGCCTTCGCCGCCGCCGCAGCGCGTGGCTGGCCCGAGGAGGCGCTGCACCGCGAGTACTTCAGCGTGCCGGGTGATGCGGCGTGGGTGAACAAGCCGTTCACGCTCGTGCTGGCGCGCTCCGGGCGCGAGCTGGCCGTGTCGGTCGACCAACGCGCCACCGACGTGCTGGCCGCGGCGGGATGGCCGGTCGACGTGAAGTGCACCGACGGCCTGTGCGGCGTGTGCGCAACGCGCTACGACGCCGCCGCCTCCGACGAGATCGAACACCGCGACGTGGTGCTCGGCCGCAAGGAGCGCGAGACGCGCATCATCCTGTGCTGCTCGCGCGCGGCGCACGCGGGCGGGCGGGTGGTGCTCGATGCGTGAGGGGCGAACTCGAGGGACGAACTCGAGGGGCGAGAACTCTGGCCCGCCGGCGGGGCCGTGAAGCGGAAAGGCAGGCGTGGGATGAGCGCGTTGGCTGCGCTTTGGGAATACTGCCCGCATTCTTGGGCCAGCGGGCATTGCGATACATGCAATGACTTTGGAGGCGTGCCAGAAGGGCTCCTTCGAGCAGTGCGTGTGCGCGGTTGCGGCCGAGCAAATCGGTGCCGATCCCGGTCAATGCATGGCGCCGCCTGAGGAGACTTGTCCTTGCGAGATGTGAGTCGGCTACCGCACATGCAGTTCATCGTTGAGGATCCAGACGGGGGTTGGAATCTACAGCCGTACTTCGAGTACCTTCTGCGCGTGAAACACAGGCTTCCGCCAGAGGTGTTTGCCTTTGCCGCCGATTCGAGAAACTATGACCTCACCAGTCATCAAAGTCTGCATGACGCGTGGCTTGAAAATCTCTCCATCTCGGAACCGGCGACTGGAGAGCGCTCGGAGGTTCGAGGAATCCAGATTGACTGTCGACTCCTAGGCCCTTATCACGACTTCGACATTTGTCTCAGCTACCGAGGCGTTCGCGACTACAACCTTGTGAGCCCAGCTGCGATCGATGGTCCGCCGTCAATCGGCATCGGCCATGGTGATTTGTTGATGCATGAGGTCAGGCTTGCCGATGATGATCGGGCAATTACCCATGAACTTCATTTCTCTCGTGGCAGCGTCCTCCAGATAACTTGCGCTACGTTCTCGCATAGTGTCAGGCCTAGATCTCATTGACTCATCCGGGGCTTCGGGGTTTTAGAGGTCTTGGTCAGGTCTTGGAGCTTTGGTGTCACGTGGACTCGGTCTCAGGTCTTTACCCTGCAGTGCGATGAGTGACAGATGATGACAAGCCCTCCGCTTCGAGTTCGGCCGTGCGCCGTGCGCGCATTGGCGGGCTGGGCGGTCACCATGGTGATTGCGATATCCATCGCGCCGGCCTGGGCTCAACTCCCCCCGCCGCCCGTCTCCCCGGCCCCGGTGCGCAAGCTGGAGTACGACGCGAACGGCAACCGCACCAAGGTGATCCACGCGCCGGCGGTCAGCGGCTTCGACTTCGCGACGAGCACGAGCTACGACGCGCTGCACCGGCCCAAGGACAGCACCGACGCCAAGGCCGGCATCACGCGCTTCGGCTACAGCGGGCGCGACGAGCTGACCCAGGTGACCGACCCGCGCAACCTGGTGACGCAGTACCCGCGCAACGGTTTAGGCGACGCGACGAGCCTGGTGAGCCCCGACACAGGCACGGCCACGCACACCTACGACGCAGCAGGCAACCTGCTCACGCGCACCGACAGCCGCGGCGCGCTGGCGAGCTACACCTACGACGCGCTGAACCGGCCCACGAGCGTGGTGTACAGCCAGTCGGGCCAGACGAGCATCACGCACAGCTGGAGCTACGACCAGACGGGAGCGGGGTACGCCAACGGCATCGGCCGGCTGACCTCCACCGAGTCGCCGGTGAGTTCCACCCAGTACACCTACGACGCCCAAGGCCGTGTGCTCACCGACACGCAGCGCGTCAAGGCGGCCACCGGCGCCAACGCCAGCGAGGTCAGCCGCACGGTGACGTACGCGTACGACGGTGCGGGCAACGTGACGAGCATGCAGTACCCGAGCGGGCGGGTGGTGCGCATCACGTACACGGGAGGATTGCCCAGCGCCGTGACGCTGGCCAAGGACGGCGCGGCGGCCGAGCAGACGCTGCTCAGCCAGATCCAGTGGGAGCCG
>JACRPO010000001.1 GCA_016223165.1 Burkholderiales bacterium | reverse complement strand
TACATCGCCGACCACAACGCACACCCCAAGCCATTCATCTGGACCGCCACCGCCTCGGACATCCTGGCCAAGGTCACGCGGGCACGGGCCGCTGCGGCTGTCGCACGATAAGTACAGAACAGAGTGGCGCACCACACTAGCAAGAGACACGGCAGGTGCAAGAAGAATCATCAACCTCCGCGCCCTTCTTCTCCACGACCCAAGTCTGGTGGGCTGTCGCACGAAAAGGACCCAGGGGTAGGCCGCTCCCGTCTGCGGGCAGCCCTTACCCCCATTGCCGAGCAAGTCTTCGGTGCCACGAGTGATGGCTTATCGGTGACTCGTTGTTAGTCCCACGGGGAGTCCTTGGGATGGTTAAGGAAGGGATGGAAGAGTCCCTTCCTTAGGAATCTCAAGCCTTCGATGGGCTTGAGATTCCAAAAAAGAGGACAGAAGGGCTTGTGAGTGGCGAGGACTGGGGGCCCTCCGGGCGCGGCGAGTTACCCACACCATCTCCTCCGCTAGCAAAACGTGGGTTGCGCTCCGTCGAGGTGTGGATAACTCGCCCCAACAGAAAATTCACGGTCTCTAGTGTTAAATAAATCTGTTAGATAGTGTTAAACAGTGGATAAGTATCCAGAGGCCATTGAAGTTGCAGAAGAAAGATGGAAGTGCCCGTCAGCAAAGGCACGAAAGAGCGTCAACAAAGGCACGCCAAAGCGTCAGCAAAGGCACGAATTGGCCTCCTATGTCACTGATAACACGAACTGGGCAGAAGCGTCATTGAAAACACGAATCAGATTGGCGCGTCAGCGATAACACGAAGAATCTTCTTGCGTCAACGAAGACACGAAGCTAGGTTGTTCGTCAACGAAAACACGATGAGAGGATGGAATGCAGGAGAGTGATCTGTTTCAGGAGGCTCCGAAGCAGCAGCGAGTGGCGCTGTTGCCTCAGCGACATGGGAACCACGATCTATTCATCTGCGATGTGCTCGACGCGATCCCGAAGGACGACATGGCGAGCATGGAGCATCCGATCTTCTCCCTCTCCACCAAGCCTGATACGCGCGTGCTGCGCTATGAACACCGCAACGTGAACGTCGAGATTACGCCCAGCGTTCAGGGGCTGGCGACGATCTACGACAAGGACATCCTCATCTATTGCATTTCGCAGCTGATGGCCAAGCGCAATGTTGGCGAGCCGATTTCGCAGACGCTGCATCTCAACGCCCACGAAATGCTCATCTGGACGAACCGGGAGACCAGCGGCCGAGGTTACGAACGGCTCAAGGAGGCTTTGCAACGGCTCGTAGGTACACGCATCACGACCAACATCAAGGCCGGGGGCGAGGAGTTCACGGAGGGGTTCGGACTCATCGAGAGTTGGCGCATCGTGCGCGAGACGAAGTCGGGGCGAATGAGCGAGATGCAGGTGCGCCTGTCCGACTGGGTCTACAAGATCATCGAGGGTTCAGAGGTGCTGACGATGAGCCGCGACTACTTCCGCCTACGCAAGCCGACGGACCGCCGCATCTATGAACTGGCCCGCAAGCATTGCGGAGAGCAGGACGAGTGGAAGATTTCTCTCGAACTGCTGCAGAAGAAGACGGGCGCGAGCAGTCATGAACGTGAGTTCAGGTCGATGGTGCGTGAGCTCGCCGTGCAGGATCACCTGCCGGACTATTCCGTCTCTCTGGGTGAAGATGACATGGTCGTCTTTCGCAATCGCCTGTTGATGAAGCCGCCTGCACCTGAGGTCACCTATCCTCGCCTTGATCCGGAGGCGTACCACTATGCCAAGCAGGTGGCACCCGGGTATGACGTATACGCGCTGGAGCAGGACTGGCGCGACTGGTGGGTGCAGAGCGGGATGCCCGATCTGGGCGCTCCGGGCAAGGCCTTCGTGGGCTTCTGCCGCGCGCGCTACCAGCGCAATCCCAATCCCTGAGCGCGCCGCCTTGGGGTTACCTCGGGCGGGTACCCTTCTTAGGCATCGGTCGGGTTGATGATGAAGTGCCGGCCGTCGCCTTCGCTTTGTCATGGGAGCGTGGCATGGTCGCGCGCGACGCCTTCAGGAGGGACAAACCATGCGCCTGGCGAGTTTCAACGTAGAGAACCTGTTCGACCGCGCAAAGGCGCTGAACGGGGACACCTGGGCCGAGGGGAAGCCTGTGCTCGAACGCTTCGCCAAGCTCAATCAGCTGCTTGGGGAGCTGAACTACACGCCGGCCCGAAAGCAAACCATGGTCGGCTTGATGAAGGGCCTCGGCCTGGAGAACAGCGATACCGGCGAGTACGTGCTGCTTCGCCAGAACAGGGGTGCCCTCGTCAAGCGGCCCCGAAGCGGTGGGCTGGAGATCGTGGCCGAAGGCCGTGCGGACTGGGCCGGGACCCTCGAGCTGCGCGACGAGCCGGTGGATGAAGTAGCGATGCGCAACACCGCGCGGGTGATGACAGAGGTTGGCGCTGACATCCTGGCGGTTGTCGAGGCTGAGAGCAGGCCGGTCCTGTCCGCGTTCAACCAGCAGATTGTCAGTTCCGTCGGCGGAGACCCCTTCTCCTATGTCATGGTCATCGACGGGAACGACGAACGCGGGATCGATGTCGGCGCGCTGTCAAGGTCAAGCTGCTCAATCGGCCTGATGCGAAGCCACGTTGATGACGTTGGGCAGGATGGCAAGCCGATCTTTTCGCGGGACTGCCCGGAGTTCGAGCTTGTGGTGAACGGCAAGTCGCTCTGGGTGCTGGTGAATCACTTCAAGAGCAAGGGCTACGGGACCCCGACATCCTCGAACGCGCGACGTAAGGCGCAGGCGCAGCGGGTCAAGGAGATATACGAGGGCCTGCGCGCACGCGGCGAAGACCGCATCGCCATCGTCGGCGACCTCAACGACACCCCGGACAGCGACCCGCTTGCGCCACTCCTGAAGCGGACCGACCTGCAGGACATCTCACAGCACGACACGTTCGACGATGGCGGATACCCAGGCACCTACGGATCCTGTGGCCCGAGCAACAAGATCGACTACATCCTGCTTTCGCCGGCACTGTTTGCCAAGGTCACGGCAGGTGGCGTTCTGCGCAAGGGCATGTGGCCCGGCGTGCGGCCGAAGAAGTGGGATGTCTTCGATGAACTGAAGACGGAACATCAGGCAGCGTCAGACCATGCTGCTCTCTGGGCGGACATCGACCTCTAGATGAGGGAGGCGACTCGCTTGCCAATCATTCCGGCAAGCACGTCGCGCCAGTACTTGTCGTACGCATCCGCCACCGGCTCGTCCTGAAACACTAGGTCCATCACGTGCGTCGTGATCCGCGCATTGTGCGTCGCGTCCAAGAGGCCATCAGGGTGTGAGCCCGGTGGCTGGCATGTGTAGCCAATCGCCTGAAGGCCTTCGGCGTCCACAGCGACCGCGCGCATGCGCTCGGACCTCACTGGCTTGGATCGTTGGTGAACGCCGGCCGGGAGCCGCACCTCGAGAAACGGTGCGGGGTATGCGGACTCCTCGACGTAGCGCAAGGGTTTCGACAGACTCCCCGGCTCCTCGACGAACGCTGAGCGCGAGGCGGACTGGTCGCTGTGCCAGTGGCGCGCCACTGCAAACAGGCTATCGAAGTAGCCGCCATCCAGGCGCTCGGCGGCCCTGTCGAATTTTGCCATGCGGCGATCAGACGCAGCCGACGCTGCCGCCACGTTGGAGCGCCAGTCGGCCTCGCCGAAGATCCTGTCCAGCGCGTCGAAGATGGCAGTAGTGGGGGCTCGCGCCCTAAAGACAGCGTTCTTGGGTTGCTGCGCAAGAAGCGTCAAGACACCGCCACAACGGGCGGCGGGATGCCCGCTGGAGAGGACCTTGTCAGGTGGCCCGAGCATCATCCAAGTGAATAGCTCGCAGATGCGTTCGGCACTCACATCGCCGGTCGCGCGGTGCAACGCCAGCGCCATCGTGTTCAGCGCTTGCAGGTGCGACAGATCTGAATTCGCGATGAACTCCTCGAACAGGCGACTCGCTTGCGCGCTCTGGCCGGTGTAGATGGCCTGCGACTGCACCAGGTGGGCGGTTGCTTCAAACACGCTGTCCGCGGCAATCGTGATCCCGAAGCCGTCGACGCGTTTGGTTCGCAGCACCTCCATGAACCTGTAGCCGCTTGTCGCTGCGAGCGCGTACTGCGCAAGCTGCTCTTCCACCGGAAGATCGTCCGCGACCGCATGAATTCCGCTCTTGTGCGGAGCAGGAGCATTCTCGGGATGATGGGGCAGGGCGACGACGTCTCCCAGCGTGAAACCATAGGCCTCGCCGGTTGTGCTGATCCAGTCGCGGCGCTGTCGGTCGTCCCAGTGAATCCACCTGCCGATAGGCGCCGGCACCCACTTACCGACGCACTGTTTCAGCAACTTGATGGCCTGCAGGCCCGCAAGCGATGCCTGCATCCGCATGCCCATCATCACGGCCCCAAACGGTGAGACCAGAAAGTCGTGAAAGTGGCGCCTCTCGTGGTCAAGCACCGAGATTGTCGAGATCTCCTCCAGGGATAGTGCGTCGGAACGCGCGGCCCACGAGGAAGGGTCGGCCACCGCCTCATAGCCGGCAATTCGCCCCATGCGCTCCGCAGTGACAAAGAGCGAGACACCGTGGAAGCGCGGGTTGAACGCCCCGAAAGGAAGGTGGCTCATCATTGCGCCCAGTCAGGAGATGCCCACCTCTTTGAGCTTCTGGACGACGGCCTCGACCGTCACTTTGCCGTCGATCTCCAGCGTGATCGAGCTCACTGGGGTCTTGACGATCACTTTCTGCGGCTCACGCGCCTTCTTGTACGCCTCGATGAGCAGCTTGGCGATCTCAGCGGCGGTCTTGACCAGCGCCAGGATGGCCGCGATTTCCGCGATGCCCAGTCGCTGGTCGGACACGGTCACGGTCACTGGCCGCACTTCAATGGACGCTTCTGCCGCCGCCTGGGACAGCAGGTCGATCGTGGCGCGACTGGTGAACAGTTGGACTGCGCTAGAGCTCGTGGGCGTGGACATCGCGGCCTCCATCAGAAGCGCGGAAGGATGGCACAGCCAAAGTTGAGCTTCAAGCGCGCGCTCCTGAATCGAAGGGATTGGACGCGGTCCCGAAGGCGAGTCCCGAAGGCGGCCGCTGGCTCCCGGCGGGGCGGAAGAATGGGGATAAAGGGAGAAAGGGAGAACAGCTTCACCCCCTGCGGCGCGGCCTGGGCTTCATGCCCCCGACCTCCAGCGCCTCGAGTGCCTCGCGCACGCGATCGAGGTTGTAGCGGACGGCACTGCCAATCTTGAAGAACGGCAGGCGGCGCTCTTTGATGCGGTCTTTGCGCAGGGTGTGAACGCTGATGCCGAGTTCCTCGGCGACGACATGTTCCGTCACGCCGAGGCGGCTTCGTCGGGGCGGGTCGGTCTGCATGGGCAGGGCCCTCCGGCAACCGGATGGCCTGCAGGATGCCCGAGCAGGCAGGCTGCGGTGTCGATTGAGGGTGCAAACGTCACTGCTAGCGCGGGCTACCCCGCCGACGGTTGCCGCGCGATGCGTCGGTGATGAAGTCGGCAACTGCCTGCCAGGCGGCGCGAAGCTGCGCTTCGCTCTTGGCGACGTAGTGGGCGCCGGTCACGTCGTCGGCATCGGCGTGGTTGAGCATCCGCTTGAGCGTATAGGCGCTGACCAGTTCCTCGGCGACGCTGGCAAAGGTGGAGCGCAGGCCATGCGGCTTGACGTGGGTGCCGGCGGCTTCATTGATGGCGGCCAGTGCCTTGCGCCCGTCGGCAAGCGTGAAGAGGCGCTGCCCTGCCCGATCGCCTTTGGCGTACTGGGCCACGATGGCGGCAGCCTGAGTCGACAGCAGCAACAGGTGGTCCCGGCGGTTCTTGGTGTCCACGAGCAGCATGCGGGCGCCCGGAAGATCAACCGAGCGCAGCGTGACGGACGAGAGCTCGCCCGGGCGTGCGCCGGTGAGCAGGAGCAGCCGGTAGTAGTCGGCGGCTTCGCGGCCGGCCAGAGCCGTCGCAGCCTGCCACCAGGCCGTGAGGCGCTCCGGTGGAATCGGCTGGGGATTGCCGTCGGTCCTGCCCAGCACGATGCGGTCTTTGCCCGCGACTTCCTTGCCAAGCGGGTTGTGCGGCACCTTGACGCCGTGCCAGTTCAGGACAGCGCGCAGCACCTGCATGGCATAGATGCCACGGCGGCGCCCTCGTGCGGAGGCGCTGCGAAAGGCCGCACGCATGTCGTCCGCGGTGATGCGTGCAAGGGACTTGCCGGAGAGGCCGAAGAGTTCGCCGTCGGCGAAGGGACGGCCGGACTCGGTCTCCCTGCCCTGCTGCACCATGGCGAGGTAGTCGGCCTTGGTGCGGGCTTTGAGGCCCAGCCCGTCTTTGCCGCGGCGCTTGCCCTCGACATAGGCCCTGAGGGCGGCTTCAAGGGTCAGCGCTTCTTCGGCTTCGCTGCGTGTGCGCTCGTCCCGTTCCTGCCGTTGCGCTTCGAGCCGGTCCACCCCGCGCTGCAGTTCGGAGCTCACCTCGACCATCAGCTTGCGGGCGGCATCCGCCGAGATGGCGCCACGGCCTGCGACGCGACCGAGGGTGCGGCGCACGGTCCTACCGTTGAAGCGGCGTTCGGCGACCCAGGAGCGCAGACCCTTCGAGGTGATGCGCACCCCGAAACCGGGCGTCTGCGGGCAGAAGTGGATGGCGTAGTCGCGCTCAGGCAAGGGCAGTGCCAGCGCCGTGCGCTCGGTCAGCCGGGGCGTCCGTTCGCGCGTCCGTTGGTCTGCATCCGTAGGCACCATCGTAGGCGCATTCTATGCCTCCGTAGGCAGACGTAGGCAAAGGCATGCAACGTAAGCTGTTGCTTTCATTCGATTACGCCCCACCCTGCTCACCTGTTTTTCGGACTCTTAATCCGTTGGTCGGGAGTTCGAGTCTCCCAGGGCCTACCAGATTTCCCCTGGGGATTCCCCCGGGGGGCCGGGCCTCGCCGACATGGGTGCTCGCTCCCTGCTCCGAACGTCCACGATCACTGCGACGTCGTGCTGATCGACACGCAGGGCGCCATCGGCCCCTTGCAGACCGCTGCGGCCTTCGCGGTGGACACGCGCATCTCCCCTCTGCTGCCTATCGCGCGCTGTTGAAGGGCATCCTGGATCGTGCCTGCGCGCGTGCCTACGGGCACGCGGCGCGTGCCCGTGAAAGGCCTGATCGACTGCCAACCGGCCGACCCGGGCCACGGGGACGTTTCGCTCAAGCACTTCGCGCACAAGCCGGAGCAGCAGACAGCGCGCGCGCGGGAAACGGGAAATGCGCGCGAGCACGCCTCGTCACTCTGAGCACGCCTACCTTGTACGTGTTTCGCTGGTGCCGGGGTGAAGGCACGGGCGTTGATACGCGTCAACTGGGACCGTTGGCTCCGCGGCTAACCTGAACCCGATACGGACGCCACGACAATGTTTCTCTCACGCCAACGTCTTCGACGCGCAGCGGCCGCCATGCTGCTGCTGTGGTTGTTTGGCATTGGTTCTGCTGTCGCGAACAACTGCCTCGCGGGCGGCATCCCGAAGTCGGGTGGCGGGCCGCACCACAGCGGACCTTCCACACCCGCCGTCCACGACGAGGCCGAGAGGTCGCACGGCGGCGCTTCGATGGGTCATGCCGTGCATGACCGCGAGAACACAACGCACGCGCCCGCCGAGCCACGCGCGGACGCGAACTGCCAGGACTTCTGCAACAAGGTTTCAACCTCGCAGACCGCTCCCAAGTGGGGAGGCGATGACCTTGGCATGGCGGCCGCGCCGCCACCTGCGCCATTCGTCGCCGCAACCGCCTTCGATGAGCGCGGCCAAGCTTGGGCGCCCCGACCGTCGGAACAGCCGGCGCCACTTGTCAGGGTCGCTTTCGCGCGCCTCGCGCTATAGGGCCTGAGGAAACGAGCTACGGCCTGGTGGCTCAGGGTGTTCGGGCCGACAGGCCTGCCATGCGATGCGCCCTCGCGTGACGCGCTCATCTGCATCGCGAGGCGCGACGCAACGCGCCGCCTTGATGACAACCGTTTGACGAAACCTCGTCGGGTCGGAGTGACCGGGCGATCGTCACCTCCCATTCCTTCGGAGCTCAGCTTCATGAACACCGTTGTTGTCCTGACCCTGTCTCGATGGGAGCCATGGGCATGACGCACTCGCAGGCCTGTGGATCCGGATCGCGCCCACGGGCGCGGCTCTTCGTCCGAATGCTGGCTCCATGGCGGCCGACCGCGATCTGCGCATGCATCGTCGTTGCCGCCGCGAGCCTCTCTTGGGCCATACCCGCCCGATCGCAAGAAGCGCTTGGCTCCACAGCGCAAAGCCTCCTGGAGCACGCCCGCGCACAGAGCCCGGAGTTGGCCGCCATGCGCCAGGAGGCCGACGCCGCGCGCGAGCGCATCCAGCCTGCAGGTGCCCTGGCCGACCCCATGCTGCGCGTGGAGCTCGACAACATCAACAACTACGGCAACGGCAATCAATTGTCCGTACTGCCGTGGCGCGTGGGCGAAACGAAATACACCATCGTGCAGCCGCTGCCTGCCTGGGGCAAGCGCGAACTGCGCCGCGAGGTCGCCGAGGCCGACGCGCAGCGCGCCGAAGCCAATGCAGCGGCGACCTGGAGCGAGCTGGCGGCACGCATCAAGGTCGCCTACGCCCAGTACTACCTGGCGGCGCGCAATCAGCGCCTGGTGCGCGAGATCTTCGAGTTGATCGCCGGGCTCGAGAAGATCGCCCAGGCACGCTATGCCGGCGGGCTGGTCGCGCAGCAGGACGCCATCCGCGCCCAGGTGGAACAGACCGCCATGCGCTCGGAGCTGATCGCACTGGACAGCGAACAGCGGCAGATGCGCGCGCGCATCAATGCCCTGCTGGGCCGCGAAGCCGACGCCGCGCTTGCCGATCCGGCGAGCCTGCGTGCCCTGCCCGCCAACCCGCCGGCCGCCGAAGAACTGGCGCGCCGCGCGCTGGCCCGCAACCCGGCCCTGGCCGCCGAGGAAGCCCGCATCCGCAGCGCCGAGAGGAACCGCGAGCTGACGCTGCGCAACCGCTATCCCGACTTCCAGGTCGGCGTCGCACCGACGCAGATGCGCTCGCGCATCACGAGCTGGGGCGTGATGGTGGAGATGAACATCCCCTTGCAGCAGGAGTCCCGCCGCTCGCAGGAGCGCGAAGCAGAGGCGATGGCGAGCGCGGCGCGTTCGCGTTCACAGGCCTTGGCCAGGCAGCTGCTGGGCGAGATGGGCATGAACCTGGCCGCCATCGAGGCGGCGCAGCGCAGCGAGGCGCTGGTCACGACGCAACTGCTGCCGCAGTCCGAGTTGAGCCTGCGCTCGGCGCTGGCCGCCTACGAGACCGGCAAGGTCGACTTCGCGACCCTGCTGGACGCGCAGCGACAGATCCGCAAGGCGCAGCAAGACCGGCTCAAGGCGCAGGTCGAGGTGCAGCTGCGGCTGGCCGAGATCGAGCGCATCCTGGGAGAAGACCTTTGAAGACCACGACCACGATCCTTCTTGCCGTGTTGTCGCTTGGCGCCGTCGGCGGCGCCGGGTACTGGTTCGGCTCGCGTTCATCTGCCGTTCATGGCGCCATCGCGGCGGCCCCCTCGGCTTCCGCCGCGGCATCCCAGCCGCGCAAGCTGCTGTACTACCGCAACCCGATGGGCCTGCCGGACACCTCGTCCACGCCGAAGAAAGACCCGATGGGCATGGACTACATCGCGGTCTACGAAGACGAGGAAACCGCGGCCGGCCCGGCAGGCACGCCGCAGATCCGCATGACGACCGACAAGGTGCAGAAACTCGGCGTTCGCACCGAGGCCGCCGCCCTGCGCGCGCTCGGCAAGACGCTGCGCGCCGCGGGCCGCGTCGAGCCCGACGAGCGGCGCATGTTCGCCATCGCGCCCAAGTTCGAAGGCTATGTCGAGCGGCTGCACGTCAACGTCACCGGCCAGCCGGTGAGCAAGGGCCAGGCGCTGTTCGAGGTCTACAGCCCCGAGCTCTTCTCGGCTCAGCGCGAGTACCTCGTCGCCATGCAAGGCATGCTGGCCATGAAGGACGCCGGGCCCGAGGCGCAAAGCAGCATGAAGCAACTCGCGCAGTCCAGCCTGATGCGGCTGCGCAACTGGGACCTCTCGGCCGAGCAGATTCAGGCGCTGGTCGGCAGCGGTGAGGTGAGCCGAACGGTGACCTTCCGCTCGCCGGTCTCGGGCATCGTCACCGAGAAGAAGGCGCTGCAAGGCATGCGCTTCATGCCCGGTGAGGGGCTGTACCAGGTCACCGATCTGTCGGCGGTCTGGGTGGTGGCCGATGTCTTCGAGCGCGACATCGCCGCCGTCAAGCTCGGCACCCAGGCCGGCGTCAAGCTCAGCGCCTATCCGGGCCAGGTGCTGCAAGGGCGCATCACCTACATCTATCCGACGATGAAGGCCGAGACGCGAACGATCCCGGTGCGCATCGAGCTGCCCAACCCGCGCCAGCAGCTCAAGCCGGCGATGTTCGCGCAGGTCGAAATGCCCGTAGGTACAAACAAGCCGGTGTTGACGGTGCCCGATTCGGCCGTCATCGACAGCGGCACGCGGCGCCTGGTGCTGGTGCAACGCCAGGAAGGCCGCTTCGAGCCGCGCGAGGTCGAGCTCGGCCTGCGCGGGGACGCCTACATCGAGGTGACGCGCGGCGTGAAGGAGGGCGAGCAGGTGGTGGTGGCAGCCAACTTCCTGATCGACGCCGAGAGCAACCTGAAGGCGGCGATCGGCGGCTTGGGTGGGCATTCCGGCCACGGCAGCCCGGCCAAGGGCAGCGAGCCTCCGCCCGGCGACGCTGCGGCGACGCGCGCCAACCCGGTGGGCCACCGCGCCGAAGGTGTCGTCGAGGGCGTCGACCCGACCGCCGGCACCGTGAGCTTGAACCACGGCCCGGTGCCGACACTCAAGTGGCCCGCGATGACGATGGACTTCAAGACCGCGAACGCTTCGATGCTCGCCGGCCTGAAGACCGGGCAGCGCGTGAGCGTCGAGTTCGTCGAACGGCAAAGCGGCGAATATGTCCTGACCTCGATCGCTGCCGCACCCGCGAACCCCGCCACGACCGCAACGCCGGCGGCCAAGCCGCCGGGCACCACCCACAGCGGCCACTGAGCGAGGCTCACCATGCTCAACAACATCATCCAGTGGTCGGGGCGCAACCCCTTCCTCGTGCTGCTGGCGACCTTGTTCATCGTCATCGGCGGGGTGGTCGCCGTGATGCGGACCCCGCTGGACGCCCTGCCCGACCTGTCGGACGTGCAGGTCATCGTCTACACCGAGTACCCCGGCCAGGCACCGCAGGTCGTCGAAGACCAGGTCACCTATCCGCTGACCACTGCCATGCTCGCGGTGCCCAAGTCGAAGGTCGTGCGCGGCTTCTCGTTCTTCGGCGCCTCGTTCGTCTACATCATCTTCGAGGACGGCACCGACATCTACTGGGCGCGCAGCCGCGTGCTCGAGTACCTGAACTTCGCCGCCGGCCGGTTGCCGCGCGGCGTCTCGCCGTCGCTGGGGCCCGATGCCACCGGCGTCGGTTGGGTCTACCAATACGCGCTGCTGGCCAAGAACCGCACGCTGGCCGAGCTGCGCACGATCCAGGACTGGTACGTCCGCTACCAGCTCACCAAGGCGCAAGGCGTGGCCGAGGTGGCATCACTGGGCGGCTTCGTGCAGACCTACCAGGTCACCGTCGACCCGCTGAAGCTGCGCACCTACGGCATCCCGTTGATGCGGGTGGCGCAGGTCATCCGCGACTCCAACCGCGACGTCGGCGGGCGCGTGGTCGAGATGGCCGAGACGGAGTTCATGGTGCGCGGCCAAGGCTACCTGCGCAACAAGGCCGACATCGAATCGCTGGTGGTCAAGGCCGATGGCGGCACCGCGGTGCTGGTGGGCGACATTGGCCGCGTCGAGCTGGCCCCCGACGAGCGGCGAGGCCTCTCCGAACTCAACGGCGAAGGCGAAGTGGTCTCGGCGATCGCGATGGCGCGCTACGGCCAGAACGCGCTGGAGGTCATCCACAACCTGAAGACCCGGATCACCGAGATCTCGGCCGGCCTTCCGCAAGGCGTGCGCATCGAAGCCGTCTACGACCGCTCGGACCTCATCCATCGCGCCATCGACACGCTCAAGCGCACGCTGATCGAAGAGAGCCTGATCGTCGCCGCGGTCTGCGTGGTCTTTCTGCTGCATGTGCGATCGGCGCTGGTGGCGATCGTGATGCTGCCGGTGGGCGTGCTGATCGCCTTCAGCGCGATGCGGCTGCTGGGCATGAATTCCAACCTGATGAGCCTGGGCGGCATCGCCATCGCCATCGGCGCGATGGTCGACGCGGCGATCGTGATGATCGAAAACGCGCACAAGCACATCGAACGCTTGAAGCCCGAGCACACCGTCGGCGAGCGCGCCGAGGCCATGCTCGCGGCCTGCAAGGAGGTGGGACCGGCCCTCTTCTTCTCGCTGCTCATCATCACCGTCTCGTTCCTGCCGGTCTTCACGCTCGAATCGCAGGAGGGGCGACTGTTCTCGCCGCTGGCCTACACCAAGACCTTCGCGATGGCCGGAGCGGCGCTGCTGTCGGTGACGCTGGTGCCGGTGCTGATGATGCTGTTCGTGCGCGGGCGCATCCTGCCCGAGGCCCGCAACCCGGTGAACCGATTCCTCATCTGGATGTACCGGCCGCTCATTGCGGGCGTGATGCGGTGGAAGCTCGGCACCATCGTGCTGGCGCTGCTGGTGCTGGCGGTGTCGTACTACCCGGCCTCCAGGCTCGGCAGCGAGTTCATGCCGACGCTCAACGAAGGAACGCTGCTCTACATGCCGGCCTCGCTGCCGGGCATGTCGATCACCAAGGCGGCCGAGGTCCTGCAGACGCAGGACAAGATCATCAGGAGTTTTCCCGAGGTGGCCTCGGTCTACGGCAAGGCCGGGCGCGCCAACACCGCCACCGACCCGGCACCGATCGAGATGTTCGAGACCGTGATCAACCTCAAACCCGAGTCCGAATGGCGCCCTGGCATGACCACCGACAAGCTCATCGCCGAGATGGACAAGGCGCTGCAGTTCCCCGGCGTCTCCAACGCCTGGACGATGCCGATCAAGGCGCGCATCGACATGCTGTCCACCGGCATCCGCACGCCGATCGGCATCAAGGTCTTCGGCAAGGACCTGGGCGAGATGGAAAGGCTCGCCAAGGAGATCGAGGCGGTGCTCAAGCAGGTGCCCGGAACGACCTCTGCGTTCGCCGAGCGCCTCACCGGCGGCAGCTACCTCAACATCGTGCCCGACCGCGCGCAACTGGCCCGCTACGGGCTGTCGGTGGGCGAACTGCAGGAAGTCATCGGCACCGCGCTCGGCGGCGAGATGGTGACCACCACCGTCGAAGGGCGCGAGCGCTTCGGCGTCACGGTGCGCTACCCGCGTGAGCTGCGCAGCCACCCGGAGCAGATCGAGCGCGAGGTGCTGGTGCCCATCATGGGCGGCGCGATGGTGCCACTCGGCCAGGTGGCCAAGGTCCAGGTCGGGCGCGGCGCGCCCGGCATCCGCACCGAGAACGCCTTGCTGTCGGCCTACATCTTCGTCGACATCCGTGGCCGTGACATCGGCTCCTACGTGGCCGACGCGCGCAAGGCGGTGGCCGAGCAGGTCAAGTTCCCCTCCGGGTACTACGTCACGTGGAGCGGCCAGTTCGAATACATGGAGCGCGCGATCGAGAAGATGAAGATCGTCGTCCCGGTGACGCTGCTCATCATCTTCCTGCTGCTCTACCTGAACTTCAGGCGCCTCACCGAGACCTTCATCGTGATGCTGTCGGTGCCGTTCGCGCTCGTCGGCGGTGTCTGGCTGATGTGGCTGCTCGACTACAACCTGTCGGTCGCGGTGGCCGTCGGTTTCATCGCGCTGGCCGGCGTGGCCGCCGAGACCGGCGTCGTGATGCTGATCTATCTCGACCACGCCTGGGCCACAGCGCAGAAGCGTTGCCGGCAGGAAGGCCGCGCGCCCGGAGCCGCGGAGCTCTATGCGGCCGTGATGGAGGGCGCCGTCGAGCGCGTGCGCCCCAAGATGATGACCGTGGTGGCGATCATGGCCGGCCTGCTGCCGATCATGTGGGGCACGGGCACCGGCTCCGAGGTGATGAGCCGCATCGCCGCACCGATGGTCGGCGGCATGATCTCGTCGACCGTGCTTACGCTGGCTGTCATTCCGGCGCTCTATGCCCTGGTCAAGCAGTGGCAGCTGCGCCGCGAGTCCCGCAAAGCCGCCGCGCTCGTCGCGACGGCACAACCTGCCGTCGGGGATTGATCGAAGCCGGCGGCCCCGTTTGGGGCGCAGCGAATCGGTCCGGCGAACCCAGCATCCGTTGTGAACGTTTCGGGCGTGCCGCTGGTGCGTGCGAAGCGGCTGTGACGGATCGGCCAGTTGTGTGGTTGGCCCGCCGTCACGCGGGTGAACTTCCACCGGCCAGCGTCTCGATGATCGGGCAGGCTTGCGCTGGCCCGGTCTGCTTGCAGCGATGCAGCAGGTCGGACAGCGCACCTCGCATGCGCTGCAGGTCGGAGAGCTTGTTCTCGATCTGATCAAGACGCGCCTGCGCCACCGACTGGATCGCGCGTCGGTTGCGACCGTCCTCCAGGTCCAGCAGGCTGCGCACCTCGTCCAGCGTGAAGCCCAGCACCTGCGCACGCTTGATGAAGGCAATGCGGTGGACCGTCGCAGCGGGATAGATGCGGAAGCCACCGTTCGCCACTGGCACGCGGAGTAGCCCGCGCGACTGGTAGTAGCGCACGGTCTCCACACCGACTCCGGCCGCCCTGGCGAGCCGGCCAATGGTCAATGGACAAGGCACCTCCAAAGGCCCCGGCTTGCCGGGCAAGCGCTTTCTCATGGCGCAATGCTACGACCGGATTCCGTAGTTGACCCCAGAGCTGGATTGACGACGATCAACCTTTCCGATGCAACAACGGATGAGACTTCCGCCCACGAGTTCTGCGAATCTTCGGACGTGCCAACCTGAACATGACCTTGACCGCCAGCCGTCACCGCAAGCGCCGCATCGCCTTCACGATGCTGCTCGTGTGGATGTTCGCGCTGTTGTCGGGCGTGGTGAATGCCTGTCTGACGGAGCCTCGCGGCGAACCGGCGCCTGGCGGCCCGCACGCTTCGCAGGCGGAGTACGCGGCGAAGGTCGCCGTCCGTCCCCATGCGGTGGGTCAAGCACGGCAGAACGAGCACCCCGACAAGGCACCCTGCCTGAAAGCCTGCGACGAGTCTTCGCGGACCCTGCTGAAACAGCTGCCCAAGCCGGACACACCTGATCTGCAGGCCGTGGCTTTCCCAATCTACGCGCAAGCCACCTTGCGCGTGGCGCCGGCCGCCCTGGTCCGCGCCGTCCTTGCCGCGGCTCCACGGCCCTCGCCCCCTCCGCGGGTGCAGTTCTCCCGGCTCGCGCTTTAGCGCACGCCCCTCAGGCGCGGCGACGGACGCATCAACGCGTTCCTCGCCGACGGCCCGCCGCGCGGCGCCGACCCGTTGACTCCGTAGCCGACGACGGACCGCACAGTCGGACCGCAGATCGCGGCGTCACTCCCCCCGACCGGCTGCAGGGCCGGCCACCGCCCGACCCATCGTTTTCACTTCCACTGGAGGCTTCCATGTTCCGTTTCCGCACCCTCGCCGCTGTCGCGACGCTCGCCATCGCGTCAACCGCCTCGTTCGCGCAGGACAAGGCCCCTCAACCCGCGGGTGCCGCTTCCACGGCGATGCCCGGCCCGGCCGCCGGCAAAGCAGCGGGCATGCCGGACATGGCGATGATGGACAAGCACATGAAGGCCATGCAGGCGATGCACGAGAAGATGGCCGGCGCGAAGACCCCGGCTGAGCGCGAGGCCCTGATGGCCGAGCACATGAAGCTCATGCAGGAAGGCATGTCGATGATGGGGGGCATGGCATCGGGCAAGGCGCCGGCCAACCCTGCAGCGCGCCAGCAGATGATGGAGAAGCGCATGGACATGATGCAGTCGATGATGCAAATGATGATGGACCGCATGCCCATGTCACCTGCTGCGCCAGGCAAGTGAACCTCGAACGAGCCCGGAAACGCCGGCCGAAGCCGTCGATTCACCGGGCCGAACCGAGAGCCGCACAGGACGATGACAAGGGATCGTCGGACGACCGCGCCGGCGTCACGGGTACGTCCGACCGGCGCGCCCGAACGACGCGCCACCACCACTGAGAGGCTGCCGATGAGTCACGATCAACCCGGCTATGGGCTGTGGATGCTGGTCATCCTCAATTCGGCCATCTTCCTGATGTTCGCCTTCAGCTTCTTCAAGCCGCAGACCGGCCGTGACTGGCGCACCTTCGGGGCCTTCGCGGCTTTCGTCGTCGCACTGTTCGTCGAGATGTATGGCTTCCCGCTCACCATCTACCTGATGTCGGGCTGGCTGCAGACGAAGTACCCCAGCCTGGACCTGATGTCGCACAACACCGGGCATCTCTGGTCGACGCTGCTCGGCGAGAAAGGCGATCCGCACTTCGGCGTGCTGCATATCGCCAGCTACGCCTTCCTCGGTCTCGGCTTCTATCTGCTGTCGGCGGCCTGGAACGTGCTGTACCAGGCCCAGCGCGCCAACAGGTTGGCGACGACCGGGCCCTACGCCCGCATCCGCCACCCCCAGTACGTCGCTTTCGTGATGATCCTGCTGGGCTTCCTGCTGCAGTGGCCCACGCTGCTGACGCTCGCGATGTTCCCGATCCTGGTGGCCATGTACGGCCGTCTGGCTGTCACCGAGGAACGCGAGATGCGCAAACGCTTCGGCGCCGAGTTCGACGCCTACACCGCGCGCACACCCCGCTTCGTGCCCGCACTGCGCGACCGCACCTCAGCCGCCTGAAGAGCAGCTAGTGCGCGCGTCGTCGAGGCGGCACTGCACTGTGGTCCACACCGTCGCGCGGCCAGCGCGCGGACATGCCATCCAAAGGACTTTCCCCATGAAGACAAGCACCGTTGAAGTCGGCGAACTGGTCTCCAGCCTGAGCGCCGCCGGCGTGCAGCGCCAGATCGCGGCGCTGCCGGGTGTTCACCATGTCGACGTCAACTACGTTGCCGGAAGCGCCACCGTCCACTACGACGAGACGAAGTGCTCGCTGGAGGACATCCGACGGCGCATCGTCGAGTGCGGCTACCACTGCCGCGGCGAGATGCTGCCGGCGCACGTCTGCCGGCCCGAGGGGCATGCCGACGCCCATTCCGAACACGCCGGACACGCCGGACACGCCGGACACGAAGGCCATGCCGCGCATGGCCTCCACGCAGAGCATGCCGCTCACGCTCACGGTACCGATGCCACCGCGCCAGCCTCGACCTCCGTCACCGCGAAGGCCCCGCCCCATGCGGGACACGCGGCGCACGCCGGCCACGGCGGCGAAGCCGCCCCTCAGATGAGCGACATGATGCACGACATGGGCCACGCGCCCGGCATGTCGATGCAGGACATGGCCGACGACATGCGCAACCGCTTCCTGGTCGCGCTGCTCTTCGCGGTGCCCGTCTTCCTCTACTCGCCGATGGGCAGGATGTTCGGCGACTTCGCGACGCCGTTCGGGATGGACCGCAAGCTGTTCCTGTTCATCGCCGCCACCGGCGCCGTGGCCTACCCCGGCTGGCCCTTCTTCATCGCCGCCTGGCGTGCCGCGCGCAACAAGGTCGCCAACATGGCGACTCTCGTGGTGCTGTCGGTCGGTACCGGCTATGTCTTCAGCGTCGGCGCGACCTTCCTGTACGAAGGCGAGGTCTTCTACGAAGCGGCCGCCGTGCTGCTGGTGTTCATCCTGCTCGGCCACTGGCTGGAGATGCGCGCGCGCGCCGGCGCCTCCGACGCGATTCGCGCCCTGATGGACCTGGCGCCGCCGATGGCCACGGTGCTGCGCAACGGCGTCGAGCTCAAGGTGCCCACCTCCGAAGTGCTGGTCGGCGAGACGGTGATCGTCAAGCCGGGCGACAAGATCCCGGTCGACGGCAAGATCACCGATGGTGCATCGCAGGTCGACGAGTCCATGCTCACCGGCGAGTCGATGCCGGTCAAGAAGGTCGTCGGCGATTCGGTGATCGGCGCCACCATCAACAAGAGCGGCAGCTTCCGGTATCAGGCCACCAAGGTCGGCGCCGATACGGCGCTGGCGCAGATCGTCAAGCTGGTCCAGGAGGCGCAGAACTCCAAGGCGCCGGGGCAATTGCTCGCCGACCAGGCGTCGCAATGGCTCGTCCTGGTGGCCATCGCGATCGGCCTGATCACCTTCGCGGTGTGGTTCTGGCTTCTCGGCCAGCCGCTGCTGTTCGCCCTCACGCTGACGATCACCGTCTTCGTCATCGCCTGTCCGGACGCCCTCGGGCTGGCCACGCCGATGGCGATCATGGTCGGCACGGGCCTGGGCGCGATGAACGGCATCCTGTTCAAGAACGCCGCGGCGCTGGAGAACGCGACCAGGCTCACGGTGCTCGTCTTCGACAAGACCGGCACGCTCACGCTCGGCCAGCCGGATGTCGTCGAGATGGTGTCTGCGCCCGGCATTACCGAGGCGCAACTGCTGTCCACCGCGGCCGCGGTCGAGAAGTACTCCGAGCATCCGCTGGCGCTCGCGATTCTGAAGCGCGCCGCGACCACCCCGCAGGAGACTGCGACCGCCTTCACCAACATCGACGGCCAGGGCGCGCGCGCGAAGATCGGCGAGCAGGTCGTGCTGCTCGGCAACCGCAAGCTGATGCTGGCCGAGGGCGTCGGCCTCGACGCGCTCGCCGCCGAGGCCACGCGGCTGCAGGGCGGCGGACGCACCGTCGTGCATGTGGCGCACGGCGGCCGGCTGATCGGGCTGATTGCCATCGCCGATGCGGTGCGCCCGACATCCAGGGCCACGATCGCCAAGCTGCAGGAGCGCGGTGTCAAGGTCGCGATGATCACCGGCGACAACCAGGCCACGGCCGAGCGCATCGGCAAGGAACTCGGCATCGACATCGTGCTCGCCGACGTGCTGCCCGGGCAAAAGGCCTCGAAGATCAAGGAACTGCAGGCCCAGGGCCACAAGGTGGGCATGGTCGGCGACGGCATCAACGACGCGCCCGCTCTGACGCAGGCCGATGTCGGCTTCGCGATCGGCGCCGGCACCGACGTGGCGATGGAAAGCGCGCAGGTCGTGCTGATGAAGAGCGACCCCTACGACGTCGTCGGCGCCATCGAGCTGTCGCGCGCGACGCTGCGCAAGATGCACCAGAACCTGTGGTGGGCGGTGGGCTACAACGTGATCGCCTTCCCGCTCGCCGCCGGCGTGTTCTATCCGTTCACGCTCTCGCCCGAAGTGGCTGCGCTGTCCATGTCCGGCAGCTCGGCGATCGTGGCCATCAACGCGCTGATGCTCAAGCGCACCAGGCTGGCCGGCATCCGCAGCGTGCACTCCCGGGCCGCCGCACCGCCGACGCTGGCGCAGGGCCACGGAGCGGCGGCCTGACGTCCTCCACGCCCCCGCTGCGCGAAGACGACCTCGACCTCGCCGAAGCACCGGCCAGGACATGGCGATGACGAACCCGCTCGGGTTGGGTCCGAATCACCCACCGCCGGCGATCGGTGGCCTCGGGCGTGCACAGCTCGCGTGGCTGGCCGCGGCCGTCTTCGTCGTCTCCGCGGGCTACGGCGCGCTGATGCCTCTGCTGCCTGGCTGGTTGGAGCCGCTGATGGCTGCGGGGACCCCGGCCGAAGTGGCGCGCCATGTCGGCCTGCTGAGCGGCGTCTATGCCGGCGGCGTGCTGGTCGGCGCGCCGCTGTGGGGCCTCGTGTCCGACCGCTGGGGCCGCGGCTGCGTCCTGGTAGCCGGACTGATCGGCTACGTGGCCAGCCTGCTGCCCCTGCTGCGGCCGGACTGGATCGGCATGGGCGGCATCTACGGCTTGCGCACCACCGCCGGCTTCTTCGTCGCCGCCGTCGTGCCGGTGGTGCCCGCGCTGGTGGCCGAGCACACGCCCGCGCGGCAGCGGGCGCGCCGGTTCGCCTGGCTCGGAGCGATGTCGTTGCTCGGCTTCCTGTTCGGGCCGGCACTCAACGCGATCGCTGCACCGTTGTCCGGCGCCCTGCAGCGTGCCGGCGCCGGCCTGCGAGAGCCGACGGACCTCGTGATCGTGATGTCGGCGGCGCTGGGTGCCCTGATGATGCTCGGGCTGGCGGCCACGCTGCCGCGCGCCGCCGCGCAAGCGCCCGAGGCGGACAACCCTGTCGACGGCGGCGCCGACGAGAAGCGTTCGATCGCGCTGTGGGCATTGAACGGCGTGCTCATGTTCGTGCTGTCGGGCTTCGAGCTCGGCATCGTGCTGCAGGGCCAGCAGCACCCCGCGCTGTCGTCGCGCGAAGTCTCGCTCATGTTCGCCGAGTGCAGCCTCGTCATGCTGGGGATCAATGCGCTGCTGTTCTTCACCGGGCTGCTCGAGCGGGCCGCCGGCCGGCGTGTCATGGCCGCCGGCCTGGTGCTGGCAACGGCGGGCCTGGCGATGCTGGCCCAGCACCGCAGCGACGCCTGGATGTATGTCGGTGTCAGTCTCACCGCCGCCGGCACCGGGTTGGTGTTGCCGACGATTGCCTATCTCGCGGCCGGCGCGTCTTCGCGCCGGCTCGGGGCGACGATGGGCGGCCTGGCCGCCGCCGCGGGCCTCGGCCAGACGCTCGGCTCGGCCGCCGCGGGCTGGCTGTTCGGCGCGGTGGCCCAGCTCAGCTTCGCGTGGCTCGCGCTGCCGCTGCTGGCCACGCTGGGCACCCTGCTCGTGCGGCCCGCGTGGTGGTCCACCCAGGACAAGCTGCTCGCACCGGCACGCAGCCCTTCCGACTCACCGCACAGACGACAACCCCAGGAGCCATGACCATGCGCCACTTCCTCACCGCCGTTCTTGCCGCGCTTGTGCTCGCGCTGTCCGGCTGCGGCTACAACACCTTCCAGTCGACCGACGAGCAGATCAAGGCCAGCTGGTCCGAGGTGCTCAACCAATACCAGCGCCGCGCCGACCTGATCCCCAACGTCGTGGCCACCGTCAAGGGCGAGGCCAACTTCGAGCAGGAGACGCTGACCAAGGTGGTGGAAGCGCGCGCCAAGGCCACCTCGGTCCAGGCGACGCCCGAGCTGGTCAACAACCCCGAGGCGTTCAACAAGTTCCAGGCCGCGCAAGGCGAACTGTCGAGCGCGCTGTCGCGCCTGCTGGTGGTGGCCGAGAGCTACCCCAACCTGAAGGCCAACCAGGGCTTCCAGGATCTGCGCGTGCAGCTCGAAGGCACCGAGAACCGCATCACCGTGGCGCGCGGCCGCTACGTCAAAGCCGTGCAGGACTACAACGTCGCGGTCCGCACCTTCCCGAGCAACCTGACGGCGATGGTGTTCGGCTACGGCGTCAAGGCCAACTTCAGCGTCTCCGACGAGGCGGCACTCGCGGTGCCGCCGAAGGTCGATCTCGGTGGCATCGGTGCCTCGGGTGCCAAGAAGTGACAACAACCCGCGACTCGATCGGACGCTTCGTGCGCTGGCTCGCCGTCCTCTGGCTCCTGTGCGTGGCCGCGCTCGGCGCGGCAGCGCAGGACCTGGTCCCGGTGCCCCCTCTGCAAGGGCGGATCACCGACCTGACCGGCACACTGACGGCGCAGCAGAGCACCGCGCTCGAGCAGTCGCTGCGCGCCTTCGAGGAGCGCAAAGGCACGCAGATCGCGGTGCTCATCGTGCCGAGCACGCGCCCGGAGGCGATCGAGCCCTTCGCGCTGCGTGTGGTCGAGCAATGGAAGCTGGGCCGCCGCAAGGTCGACGATGGCGCGCTGCTGCTCGTCGCGAAGGACGACCGCGCCGTACGGATCGAGGTTGGCTACGGGATCGAAGGCGCGCTGAACGACGCGACCGCGGCGCGGATCATCGGCGAGGTCATCACGCCGCGCTTCCGGCAGGGCGACTTCTATGGAGGCCTCACCACGGGCCTCGATCAGATCGTTCGCGTCCTCGATGGCGAGGCCCTGCCGCCGCCGGCGCGGCGCGGCCCGGCAGCCGCCGACGACGGCCTTGGACAAGGCTGGCCCGTGCTGTTCATCGTCGCGCTGGTGCTCGGCGGCGTGTTGCGGCAGGTGCTGGGCCGTGTGCCCGGGGCCCTGGCCGTCGGCGGCGTGCTGGGCGCCGTGGCCTGGTTCGCGCTCGGCACGCTGGCCGTCGCGGCCGCTGCCGGCCTGACCGGCTTCTTCGTCACGCTGCTGGGCATCGGCATGGGCGGCCACGGCGGCATGTACGGACGCGGCGGGCACCGTGGCGGCGGCTTTGGCGGTGGCGGCGGGTTCAGCGGTGGCGGCGGTGGTTTTGGCGGAGGCGGTGCCTCCGGCAGGTGGTGAGCATGGATCTCGCACGACTCCTGCGCCACCTCGCGGTGACCTCGGCGCAAGTGCGTCGCGCCTTTCCCGCGTCGGCGCTGCGCTCGATCGAGCAGGCGATCGCCGCGAGCGAAACCACCCATGCGGGCGAGCTCCGGTTCGTCGTCGAAGGCTCTCTCGACGGGCTGCCGCTGCTGCGTGGCCAGACGGCGCGCGAGCGAGCCGTCGAGCTCTTCGCGCAGCTGCACGTCTGGGACACCGAGCACAACACCGGCGTGCTGATCTACGTGCTGCTCGCGGACCGCCGCGTCGAGATCGTCGCCGACCGCGGCATCCACGCCAAGGCCGGCGCTGAAACCTGGTCTGCGATCTGCCGCGGAATGGAAACGCACTTCGGTGCCGGCGACTTCGGCCGCGGCGCAGTGCACGGCATCGAGGCGGTCACGCAGCTGCTGGCTCGCCATTTCCCGATCACGCCCGGCGATCGCAACGAGTTGCCGGACGCACCGGTCTTGCTCTGAACACACACCCCAAGGAGACGCCATGCAACTGCAATTCCTCGGCGCCACCGGCACCGTCACCGGGTCCAAGTACCTGCTGCGCCATCAGGGCGCGACGCTGCTCGTCGACTGCGGCCTGTTCCAGGGCTTCAAGCAGCTGCGGCTGCGCAACTGGGCGCCGATGCCCGTACCGGCCGCCGACATCGGTGCGATCGTGCTGACGCACGCCCACATCGACCACAGCGGCTACGTGCCGCTGCTCGCCCGCCAGGGCTTCAAGGGCAAGGTCTACTGCTCGGAGGCGACCTACGAGCTGTGCCGCATCCTGCTGCCCGACAGCGGCCATCTCCAGGAGGAGGAGGCCGAGTACGCCAACCGGCACGGCTACTCCAAGCACAAGCCCGCCCTGCCTCTGTACACGCGCGAAGACGCCGAGCGTTGCCTGAAGCAGTTCGCGCCGCGACCGTTCGGCACGGCATGGAGCCCTGTGCCCGGGCTGCAGGCCCGCATGGACCCGTCCGGCCACATGCTGGGCTCGGCCTTCGTGCGCGTCGACGACGGCCGCCGGTCCATCCTGTTTTCCGGCGACATCGGCCGCCCGAACGATCTGGTCCTGGTCGCTCCGGCGCGCGTCCCGGGTGCCGACTACGCGGTCGTCGAGTCGACCTACGGCGACCGTCAGCACGAGGCGAGCGACCCGCTGACGAAGCTCGGCGAGGTCATCAACCGCACCGCCGCTCGCGGCGGTGTCGTCGTCATCCCGGCATTTGCCGTCGGCCGCGCGCAGAACCTGATGTACTGCATCCACCTGCTCAAGGAGCGAGGGGTCATCCACCACCTGCCCGTCTATCTCGACAGCCCGATGGCCACCGACGCGACGCGCATCTACCACGCGCACCGCGACGAGCACCGGCTGAGCCCCGAGCAGTGCGAGGCCATGTGCCATGCGGCGACGATCGTCAACAAGCCCGACGACTCGCGGGCGCTGAGCGCGCGGCGCGGGCCGATGGTCATCATCTCCGCCAGCGGCATGGCCACCGGCGGGCGGGTCGTGCACCACCTGAAGGCCTTCGCGCCCGACCGCCGCAACACGATCCTGTTCGCGGGCTACCAGGCCGGCGGCACGCGCGGCGCGGCCATCCTGCACGGCGCCACCTCGGTGCGCATGCACGGCGAGGAGGTGCCGATCCACGCCGAGGTGGCATCGCTGGACAGCCTGTCAGCGCACGCCGACGCCGGCGAGATCCTGCAGTGGCTGCGTGGCTTCGAAGCACCGCCGACGCAGACCTTCGTGACGCACGGCGAGCCGGCGGCGGCCGACGCCATGCGCTCGCGCATCGAGCGCGAGCTCGGCTGGCCCTGCCGCGTGCCCGACTACCTCGAAGCCGTGGAGCTGGCATGACGGAGCGGCCATGACCCACGAACACGAGAGCCGATCCCCGGACACCATGCACGCCCGCCGGATCGGGGTCGACACCTACCAGGAGCCGGTCGTCTACATGCGCCGCGACTGCGCGGTTTGCCGCTCCGAGGGCTTCGCGGCCCAGGCCCGGGTTCAGCTGACGTTCGGCGAGCGCCACGTCCTCGCGACGCTGAACGTCGTCGAAGGCGACTGGCTCGCCGAAGGCGAAGCCGGGCTGTCGGAGTCGGCCTGGGCCGTCCTGCAGCCACCCGAGGGTGCGCCGCTGCGGGTGTCGCACGCGCCGACGCTCGACTCGCTGAGCCATGTGCGCGCGAAGGTCTACGGCCACCGCCTCGATGCCGGAGCCTTCCATGCCGTCATCGGCGACATCGCCGCCGGTCGCTACTCCGACCTGCATCTGGCCGCCTTCATCACCGCCTGCGCGGGCGACCGTCTCGACCTCGACGAGACCGTCTCGCTGACGCGGGCGATGGTCGACGCCGGCGAACGGCTGGACTGGGGCCGCGACACGGTGGTGGACAAGCACTGTGTCGGCGGCCTGCCCGGCAACCGCACGACGCTGCTGGTCGTGCCGATCGTCGCCGCCTGCGGACTGACGATGCCCAAGACCTCGTCGCGCGCGATCACCTCCCCCGCAGGCACCGCCGACACCATGGAGGTGCTCGCCCCGGTCGATCTGGACATCGCCGCGATGCGACGCACCGTCGAGCGCACCGGCGCGTGCATCGTCTGGGGTGGCTCGGTCCGGCTGAGCCCGGCCGACGACATCCTGATCCGTGTCGAGCGCCCGCTGGACCTCGACAGCGAGGGACAGCTGGTCGCCTCCGTGCTGTCCAAGAAGGCGGCGGCGGGATCGACCCATGTGCTGATCGACCTGCCGGTGGGGCCGACCGCCAAGGTGCGCAGCGCCGAGGCGGCACAGACGCTCGGACGCCGGCTCGTCGAGGTCGGCCGCGCCGTCGGATTGCAGGTCGCCCTGCGCATCACCGATGGCCTGCAACCGGTCGGGCGTGGCATCGGCCCGGCATTGGAGGCGCGCGACGTGCTGGCCGTGCTGCATCGCCAGGCCGATGCGCCGGACGATCTGCGGCAGCGCGCGCTGCGTCTGGCCGCCGACGTCCTCGAGCTCGGCGGCGCCGCGCCGCCGGGTGACGGCCTGCGCCTGGCGACCGAGGTCCTCGCCGACGGACGGGCCTGGGCGAAGTTCGCCGCCATCTGCGAGGCCCAGGGCGGCCTGCGCGAGGTGCCGATCGCGGCGCACCGGCAGATCGTCGAGGCGCCATCGCCGGGCCGTGTCACGGCGGTCGACAACCGGGTGCTCTCGCGGGCGGCCAAGCTCGCCGGCGCCCCGAAGGCGCCCGCGGCCGGCGTCGAGGTGCATGTGCGCCTGGGCGAGACGGTGCGACGCGGCCAGCCCCTGTTCACCCTGCACGCCCAAGCCCCGGGTGAACTGGCGTATGCGCTGCAGTACGTCGCGTCGCGGCCTGCCGTCTTCCGGCTCTCGGAGGACTCTTGAAGCCGATCGTCTTCCATCTGCCCGGCGACGAGACCTTCGCCGACCGGCTCGTGCGCGCGCTGCAATCCGAGCGTGCCTCGCTGGCACTGCACCGCTTCCCGGACGGCGAGTCGCTGGTCCGCCTGGACGCCGACGTCACAGGCCGGACCGTGGTGCTCGCCTGCAGCCTCGCGCGGCCCGACGAGAAGACCTTGCCGCTGCTGTTCGCAGCCGACGCGGCGCGCGACCTCGGCGCGGCGAAGGTGCTGCTGGCGGCGCCTTACCTCGCCTACCTGCGGCAGGACCGCCGCTTCCATGCCGGCGAGGCGGTGACCTCGCGCAGCTATGCCGCGCTGCTGTCGAGCGCTTTCGACGGGCTCGCCACAGCCGATCCGCACCTGCACCGCTACCACGCACTCGACGAGATCTACCGCATCCCGACGCGCACCGTGCACACCGCGCCGTTGATCGCCCGCTGGATCTCAGCCCAGGTCGAACGCCCGCTGTTGATCGGCCCCGACTCGGAGAGCGAACAGTGGGTCGCGGAGGTCGCAGCCCGCGCAAACGTGCCCTGGACGGTGCTGCAGAAGATCCGCCGCGGCGACCGCGACGTTGAAGTCAGCCTGCCCGACGTGTCGGCCTGGCGCGACCGCCAGCCGGTGCTGATCGACGACATCGTGTCGAGCGCGCGCACCATGGTCCAGGCGGTTGCGAGCGTGCGGCGCGTCGGCCTGCCGGCACCCCTGTGCATCGGCGTGCATGCGCTGTTCGCGCCCGGCGCCTACGAGGAACTGCTGGCCACCAGGCCTGCCCGCGTGCTGACCTGCGACACGGTGCCACACGCATCCAACGAGATCAGCGTCGCCGAACCGATGGCGCGCGCCGTGACCGAACTGATGGAGGAAACCGCATCATGAACACCGACCGACCGCCCTTTGTCTGGCGGCTGTGGCTGCTCATCGCGCAAGTGGTCGCGGTGTCGGCCGGCCTGCTGATCGCCTGGAGGGCCTTCGGGCCCGAGCCCGTCGCATCGGCCCGCCCCGATGTCGTGGCGGTGCGCGAGGCCCCCCATGCCGACGCGTCGGCGTCGGCACCGGCCGGCAAGGCCGTGGCGACACGGCTCGAGGCCAGCTTCCGCGCCGCAGCCGCAAAGGCTTCGACGTCGGTCGTCAACATCTACACGCGCAAGGCACCGCCGCGCCAACTGCCCGGCTGGTTGCGGCCCTACGGCGGCTCCGACGAGGAAGCCGCGCAGGGCCAGTCGAGCCTGGGCTCGGGCGTGATCGTCGCCGCCCAGGGCTTCATCCTGACCAACAACCACGTCGTCGAGGGCGCCGACGAGATTGCGGTGATGCTGCCCGGCGGCAAGGTCGCCGAGGCGCGCGTGGTCGGCACCGACCCGGAGACCGACCTCGCAGTGCTGCGCGTCGAGGCCAAGGGTCTGCAACCGATCACCTTCGCCGACCCCGCGTCGATACAGATCGGCGACATCGTGCTGGCCGTCGGCGATCCGTTCGGCGTCGGGTTGACCGTGACACAAGGCATCGTCAGCGCCACCGGCCGGAACCGGCTCGGCATCAACACCTTCGAGAACTT
Organism: Burkholderiales bacterium; assembly: GCA_016223165.1. Classification (GTDB taxonomy): domain Bacteria; phylum Pseudomonadota; class Gammaproteobacteria; order Burkholderiales; family Burkholderiaceae_C; genus Rubrivivax. The sequence continues at coordinate 368,566 of JACRPO010000001.1, read as the reverse complement.
CATCCAGACCGACGCCGCCATCAACCCCGGCAACTCGGGCGGCGCGCTGGTCGACACGGCCGGGCACCTGGTGGGTATCAACACCGCGATCTACTCGCGCAGTGGTGGCTCGCAGGGTATCGGCTTCGCCATTCCCGTCAGCCTGGCGCGGCAGGTGATGGAACAGATCATCACCAGCGGCCGCGTCAGCCGCGGCTGGCTCGGCGTGAGCGCCCGCGATGTCATCCAAGAGACCACCGGCGCCGCGGCCGGAGCCGCGCTCGTATCCGTCCAGCGCGGCGGCCCGGCCGAGCGAGCCGGGCTGCGCGCCGGCGACACCGTCGTCTCGATCAACGGCAAGGAGATCGGCGATACCGCCGCTCTGATCAACGAGACCGCCGCGCTCAGCCCGGGCACGAATGCGCAGTTCAAGATCCTGCGTGGCCGCGAGGCGTTGTCGCTGGCGGTCGAACTCGGCCAGCGTCCGCTCGCGCGCAAGCCATGATGCGGACGCGGCATGCTGCGCAGCACACTCGAATCGGGGCTGATGCGTGCACTGCTGCGGCGGGCCGACAGCCGTGCGTTCCCGATGGCGGTTGGGGCCGTGGCCGTTGCCGCGACGCTGTCCATGTCCGCCCCGTTCGCCACGCTGCTGGCGGCGGCGGTGTTGATGGCGCCGCGGCGCTGGCGCGCGATCGCCCTGTGGGCCAGCCTCGGCGCGGCGTTCGGCGCGGCGCTGCTGTACCTGGTCTTCCACCACCTCGGCTGGGCGCGGCTGTTCGCCGCCTACCCCGATGTCGTGCGATCCGCCGCCTGGGCCGACGCGACCCGCTGGCTGTCCGCCTACGGAGTCGTGGCCCTGCTCGTCATCGCCGCCACGCCGCTGCCGCTGACCCCGGCGCTGATGTTCGCCGGCATCTCGCGCCTGCCCGTCGCCGAGGTGGTGCTCGCCCTGTGGATCGGCAAGCTCGCCAAGTACCTGGTGTACGCGTGGCTGGCGGCGCGGTTTCCGGAGCGTGCCTTGCAGCGCGGCCAGCGCCAGGCGGAAGCGCTTGGAGCCCTGCTGGCTCGCGCGGTGACCGGCACTCGGCCGCCCCGCGACAGCGCTGCGGCTTCCGTGGAGACGCGCTGATGGGCGCGGTCCCTTCCGGGCCCCGATCGAGCGCCCTGCAACTTGGGGGTGATCGCTGATGTGCTTTTCCGCCGAAGCCAGTTTCACCGCCGGCGCCTTGTTGCTGATCGCCGGCGCGGCCACCGTGCGCCGGGCGCGCACGCGATCGGAATTGCCGTACGCCTGGATCCCCGTCCTGTTCGGCGTCCAGCAACTGCTCGAAGGCGGGCTGTGGCTGACGTTCCCGGACCGCGCACCGCTGCTCAACTCGGTGCTGACGCACGCCTACTCGTTCTTCTCGCACGTGCTGTGGCCGATCTACGTGCCGCTGGCCGCGCTGGCTCTGGAAACCGTGCCTTGGCGGCGGCGCGTCCTGACTGCCATCGCCATCGCCGGCAGCGCCGTGGGGCTGTACCTGCTGGCCACGCTGTTCACGCTCCCGATCGTGGCCCGGGTGGAGGGCCGGCACATCGCGTACGAATCGCCGCACTTCTATGCACTGGCCGCGATGTCGCTCTACCTGCTCGGCACTTGTGCCAGCCTGATGTTCTCCAGCCATGCACGCGTCGTCGCTTTCGGCGTGGCCGCGGTCGTCTCCGCCGTTGCGGCCTACACCGTCTACACCACCTGGTTCATCTCGGTGTGGTGCTTCTTCGCCGGGGTGCTCAGCGTCATCGTGTTCCTGTACTTCACCGACTCTCGCCGGCCGGTACGAGGTGGCGGCACGACACGAGGTGTGGAGGTGCAGTGATGGACGAGGCCAAGAGTTTCACACCCGCGCTTGGATTTCGCGTGCTCACGCCACTCTACGACCGCGTGGTGGCGTTGACGACGCGCGAGCGGACCTTCAAGCGGGCCCTGCTCGACCAGGCGGCCATCGAGCCGGGGCAGCAAGTGCTGGACGTCGGCTGCGGCACCGGGACGCTGGCGATCGCAGCACAGCTTCGACAGCCGGGCTTGCACGTGTCGGCGCTCGATGCCGACCCCGCTGTCCTCGCCATCGCGGTGCGCAAGGCCCGCCGGGCGGGCGCCGACATTGCCTTCGACCTGGGGCGATCGTCCAACCTTCCCTATGCCGACGAGCGTTTCGACTGCGTCCTGTCGAGCCTCTTCTTCCACCACCTGTCCTGGGGTGACAAGGTGCTGACGGCACGCCAGATGCACCGCGTGTTGCGCCCGGCCGGGGAACTGCACGTCGCGGACTGGGGCCGCGCGGGCGGCCTGCTCAGCCGGTCCGCGTTTCTGGCAGTCCAGCTGCTGGATGGCTTCGACACCACGAGCGACAACGTCGCGGGCCGGCTGCCCGAGCTCTTCGGGACCGCGGGGTTCCGCCAGGTCGAGGAAGCCCGCCGTATCCCTACAGCCCTCGGAATCGTCTCGCTGTACCGAGCCGTGAAAGGCGCATCCACGCCCGGGCGGCACTCGCACGGAGGTGCCGCATGAACGTCGCACCCGGATTCATGCCACCCGAGGGGCCGCAGGCGGATGACACCCCCGGGGCATTGCGGGTGCTCTTCGTCGACGTCGGCCCCGAGGACCGAGCCACGCTCGAGGCACTGTGCCCTAGGTCGTGGTGGCCGCGCTTCCTGGGCGATGCGCAAGTCGCCCTGGACGACCGGGCCGCAGCGCTGGCCCAGGTGCTGTGCGTGTTCGTCCGCACACCGGTGACACGCGAGTTGCTGCAGCGCATGCCGGCGCTACGGCTGGTGGCGACACGTTCCGCCGGCGTCGACCACATCGACCTCGCGGCCTGCCGTGACCGCGGCATCGCGGTCAGCCACGTGCCCGACTACGGCGCCGCCACGGTCGCCGAGCATACCTTCGCGCTGCTGCTGGCGATCGCCCGCCAGCTGTGCGAGGCACGCGCCCGTGCACTCCAGGGGAGCTTCTCGTACCGCGGACTCACCGGCTTCGAGCTGGAAGGCAAGGTGCTGGGGGTGGTCGGCTGCGGCCGCATCGGATCACATGTGGCGCGAATCGCGAAAGGCTTCGGAATGAGCGTCGTGACGTTCGACCCGCGCCCGCGACCGGAGGCCGCGCTCAGCCTGAGCGTCGACTTCGTCGGATGGTCGGAGCTGCTCGAACGCAGCGATGTCCTGAGTCTCCACCTGCCGTCGACCTCGGAGACGCACCACCTGCTGGACGACACCGCTTTCGCCCGCGTCAAGCCCGGCGTGGTGCTGCTCAACACGGCGCGCGGCGCGTTGGTCGACGAAGAGGCGCTGGTGCGCGCACTCGACCGCGGCACCGTTTCCGCGGCCGGCCTCGACGTGCTCGAGCACGAAGGCGGCGCCGCGCCGGAGGCGCCGATGGGTTGCGGCGGCTTGGGCTGCGACCGCGGCTGGGGTGCGTTGCACCCGCTGCTGCGCCACCCGCGTGTGCTCGTGACACCTCACGTCGGCTTCAATACGCGCGAGGCGGTCGCGCGCATCCTGCGCGAGACGGTCGACAACATCGCGGCGTGGCAGGCCGGCCAGGCCCTGCGCGCACCGCCTGGCCGGTTCTCCATCGCCAGCGGGCGCGCTGCGCGCTGACCGGGCCGCGACGACCAAGGAGTGGACATGGACAGGATCAGAGTCGCCGCTCTTCAACCACGCCATCGTCATTCCGGAAACCATCGACGCGATCCGTGCTCTGACAGCCATCGAGACCGACGCGATGCACTCGATCGCCAAGACCGATGCGTCGCTCGGCCTCGTACGCGACTTCCTCCGCACTGATGACTCAACCGAAGGATCTTGATCATGGACTATCACTTCAGCAAGACCGTGCCGATGGAGTTCCAGGCAGCGGTAGAGAAGGTCACCGCCGAACTGAAGGCGCGCGGTTTCGGCATCCTGACCCAGATCGACGTGCGCCAGACACTGAAGGCCAAACTCGACGTTGACTTCCGCCCCTACCTGATCCTCGGTGCCTGCAATCCTCCCTTCGCCTACCGTGCACTGCAGGCCGAAGACAAGATCGGGACGATGCTTCCCTGCAACGTCATCGTGCAGCAGCATGCCGACGGAACGGTCGAAGTGTCCGCGGTAGACCCCGTGGCTTCGATGGCCGCCGTCGGCAATGCCGAACTGGGGGCGATCGCCGACGAGGTCCGCAGCCAGCTGCGCGCAGTCGTCGACGCGGTGTAGGAGGCGCGATGTTCTACGACGGTGGCTTCTACATGGGCGGCATGCACGGCCTCTGGTGGCTCTTCTGGATCGTCCTGATCGGCGCCGGGGTCTATTCGATGTGGGGTCGCCGGGCCGAGCGTCGTCGCGGTTCCAGGGAGACACCGCACGAGGTACTTCAGCGACGCCTCGCCAACGGCGAGATCGACACCCAGGAATACGAGCGGCGCAAGGCCTTGCTCGACCGCGATGCCGGCAAGCCAAGCTGAGCTGTTGCGCTGACACGGCCCGCCGCAGACGATGGACATCCTTGCTCACTCGCTATGGTCCGGCCTGGGCGCCGTGGCGGCGTCGCGCCGGTGGCCGGTCAGCTCCAACCAGGCCCGTGCGGCCGTGGCACTCGCCGCCCTGCCCGACATCGGACACCTGATTCCCATCGCCCTTTGGGGACTCGTTGGCGACGGCACGTGGACGGCGCTCCAGGGCTACGCGATGGCGACGCCGGGTGCCGAGCCCTGGTTGCCGGCCGGTGTCCAGATGTGGTCGCACACGCTGCACTGCCTGATGCACAGCGCCATCATCGCCTCCCTGGTCACGGCCATCGCCTGGTTCCGCTGGCGATGGGCGCTCGTGCCACTCGCCGGATGGTGGTCGCACATCGTGATCGACGTCTTCACGCATTCGAGCGAGTACTACCCGTCGCCGGCGCTCTATCCGATCACCGACCGCGGGTTCGATGGCATCGCCTGGACCACGCCCTGGCTCATGGCGCTGAACTACGCGGCGCTCGCCGTCGCGGGCCTGTGGCTCGTAGGGTCCGACCGCCGGCGGCCCCTGCGGCCCGGTGCGCCGCACGATCCTGGGCGGCGTGACAGCGCTGAGTGATGTGATGTGATCGGCCCGCCCGGTCGGGTCAGTAGAACCATTGCGCTTGCGCAAACGCCGCGCTCGGCGTGCGCTCGTATTCGCTGCCCTCCGAGCCGGAGAAGCGTCGCAGGCCGATGACCAGTTCCAGGTCGCTGCGCCACGACCAGACCAACCGGCTGTCGATCGCGCGGCTGAGGTCGTCGCCGTTGACGACGGCGTAGGCGACCCATTTCAGCAGCGGCGTGATCTCGTACGACGCGTACAGCCCCGCGTAGCGCGTCGCGAGGCTCGTCACCCGTCCCGAGCGCTGCCCTGCGAGGTCGTAGCCGGCCGGATCGCGCGAGCCGGCGCCGTTGTAGTACAGCTCGGCACTCATCGTGAGCCCATTCGCGAAGGCATAGTCCGCTCCGACCACCCAGCGGAAGAAGCCTGCGCCGCCGCGCGGGCGCAGGCGCGCCGCCTCGCCGCGGATGCCGACCTCGCCGATCTGGCTGGCGACATCCGTGCCGACGATGTCCAGGCTCAGCAGCCGCCCGGTGACCAGTGACGCGTCGACGCCGGCCGCATTGCCATGCCACTGCAGTGCGCGGCTGGCCGACCCTCGATCAGGCGCGGGGGCATAGACGAGCGACGCGCGCGACAGCGGTCCGAGCTTGGCCTCGAGAAGCGCGGCGTCGACCCCGACGCGCTCCTCTCGCTCCAGCGCCAACGGGCTCACCGGGTTCAGGATGTCCAGCGGGCTCCAGAAGCGGCCCGTCCCCCAGGCGATGCGCTGCCGGCCCAGCTTCAGGTCGACGTTGCCGCGGTTCAGGGTCACGGCCGCCCGGTACAGCCGATGGCGGCCGTAGACATCGCCACGCTCGAGATAGTTCGAGTCGGCCCGCCAGTACTGCGGTGCCACGCTCTCCTTCAGCGCACGGAACTCCGCGGTGTCCAGGTAGTTTCCCAGCAGCAGCTCGTTGTCGTACTGCAGGTCGAGCGCGAGCCCCGGCGCGAGGTCGCCCTTCGCCTCGACGCGCAACCGGTTCAGGCTGAGCGCGTAGTCCTCGCCGTTCGAGGCGCGCGAGCGCAGGAACACGCTCTTCAGGCTGCCGATCAGGTCCAGTGGCCGCGTCTGCGCCACCGACGGCGCGGCTCCAGACACCAGGGCGGCAACCAGCCCGACCGCACCCCAACCCGTGCCCCGGTGCCGTCGCGTCATCACGTGTGCCGAATCGCCGCGGTCGGGTCCAGCCGCGCGGCGCGGGCAGCGGGGTACAGCGATACGGCCACGCTGGCGAGGAACAGGCCGACACCCGGGCCGGCGAGGTTCCCGACGACCAGCCGGGGATAAACGATGCCGGTCAGCCCGGGGATGGCACTGTAGTCGCGGTAGAAGCCCGACAGGTCGAGGCCGACGTTGCCGAACAGTGCGACAACCGCCGCGCCGACTGCGTAGCCGACGGCGGAGGCGACGAGCATCAGCGCGACCGTCTCGTAGATCACCATGCGCACGATCGCGTCGGGCGGCGTCCCCAGCGCCATCATCACGCCGAACTCGCGCGTGCGCTCGGCCACCGCCATGAACACGGTGTTCATCACCGCCAGGGCGACGACGAGAAAGAAGACCGCGACGATGACGGTGCGGATGGCGCGCACCAGGCCCAGCATGTCGGCCACGCGCGGCAGCAGGCGCGGCCAGGGCGACGCGACCAGGCCCTCCTTGGCCAGCAGCGGCGACAGCCGCGCGGCGGCTCCGTCGACCTCGGCGCGATCCGCGAGGCGCAGGTTGATCGACGAGACGCGCTGGCCGAGGCCGAGCATGCGCTGGGCCGCCGGCAGCGTGACGAAGACCATCGCGCCGTCGAACGAGCTGCTCTCGGTGGCAAAGATGCCGCGCACACGGAATGCCGCAGTGCCCAACTCGCCGGCCAGTCCGGGAGCCATCACCACCAGCTTCTCGCCCACGCGGATGCCGAGCTTCTCGGCCAGCTTCCGCCCGATCATGATGTCGCGCTCCGCTCCCGCCTCCAGTGCTGTGCCTTCGACGAGGGTGCGGTGCAGGATCGTGATGCCGCGTTCGAGTGCCGGGTCGACGCCGAACAACAGCACTCCGACCGACTTGGTGGCGCTGCTGACCAGCGCCTGCGCCTGCACGCGCGGCGCGGCGGCCGCGATGCCGGGCTGGTTGCGCACTGCCGCGAGCGCAGCACCGGCATCGAAGGCCAGCTCCGGCGCAAGGTCGCGCCGCAGTCCCTCGCGCTCGATCTGCAGGTGCCCGGTGACGTAGCGCGTCGAGTTGTCGACGAGCTGCTCGCCGAAGCCGTCGAAGAAGCCGTAGAGGAACACGTAGGCGACGATCGCGAAGGCGGCACCGAACACCGTGATCGCGCTGCGCTTGCGGTTGCGCAGCAGGTTGCGCGTGGCGATCAGCGCAAACACCGGCCAGGCCGTGTGCGCCTCGCCGCTCGACCCGCGGCGGCCACCGGCCGACTTCTCGCCGATGCCGCGGATCGCCGCGACCGGCTCGAGCGTCGCCGCGCGAAACGCCGGGTACAGCGCCATGGCCAGCGCGATCAGGAACACCAGCACCGAGATGGCCAGGCTGCGCTCGGCGCGCACGACGGGGTAGATGACATCGGCCAGGCCCGGCATCGCCCGCAGCCCGGCCTCGAAGGCGCCGAGGTCGATGCCGGCACGGCCGAACGCCGCCGTGGTGCCGAGCCCGAGCGCGTTGCCCAGCAGCAGGCCGGCCGCGCCGAGCAGCGCGGCCTCGGCGACGACGAGCCGGAACAGCATCGACTGGCCGGTGCCCAGCGCGAGCATGATGCCGAACTCGCGCGTGCGCTCGAGCACCGCCATCAGCACCGGGTTGGCCACGCCGGCGGCGACCATCACGAAGAAGATCGTCAGCACGACGAAGCCCATCACCTCATGGAAGCGGATGCTGACCGCCACCATCGGCAGCAGCACCGGCCAGCCCACCACCTCGTGCTCGCTGCCGACGCGCGCGGACACGCCCTTGACGCCACCTTCGAGGGCGCCGCGGTCGCGCAGCCGCAGCGCGACCGCCGTGACGGCCTCGGGTGCGGCAAGGAAGTCCCGCATCGCCGCCATCGGCATCACGGCGACATAACCGTCCAGGTCGTCGATCTTCGTGCGGAACACGCCGCGCACCGGCACGCGTGCACTGGCGACGGAACCGTCGTAGGCCTGGCCGACGAGCACCAGGTCGTCGCCGGCGCGCAGGGCCAGCGCCTCGGCCATCCCCTCGCCGATCAGCACCCCGCTGTCGCCGGCACCGCTGAAGCCGCGGCCGTCGACCACGGCCTTGAACAGATCGGTGACATGAGCCTCCTGCGCCGGGTCGACGCCGAAGGCCAGGATGCCGCGCGAGCGCTCGCCTCGGCTCGCGAGCACGGTGGTCTCGAGGCGGGCGGTCGCCGCGGCCACGGCCCGGTCCGCACGCACCGCCTCGAGTACGCGCGCGCCGGCCCCGATCGCGCGGTCCAGGCTCGGATCGTCGTGGTAGCCCTTCAGGTGCACCTGCGCGTCGGCGGCGAAGTAGCGCGTGGTGTTGTTCACCATCTGGCGGTTCATGCCGTCGATGAAGCCCCACAGGAAGGTCAAGGCGGCCAGGCCGACCGCGATCGACAGCACCGTGATGGCGGAGCGGCGGCGGTTGCGCATCACATTGCGCAGCGCCAGCGTCCAGATCATCACGCGGGCCTCCGCTCGTCGGCCTCGATCCTGCCGTCGCGCAGCCGGATCACGCGGCGCGCGCGCTCGACCACCATCGGGTCATGCGTCGAGAAGACGAAGGTGGTGCCCTGCTCCTCGTTGAGGCGACGCATCAGGTCCATCAGCGTCGCACCCGCCTGCGAGTCGAGGTTGGCGGTCGGCTCGTCGGGCAGCACGATGACCGGCCGCGCCGCGATCGCCCGGGCCACCGCGACGCGCTGCTGCTGGCCGCCCGACAGCTCGTTGGGCCGGCGGTGCTCCATGCCCTCGAGCCCGAGCGCGTGCAGCAGGCGCAGCGCCTCCTCTCGGCGCCGCGTCTCTTCGACCCCCTGCAACAGCATCACGTACTCGACGTTCTCGAGCGCCGAAAGCACCGGCACCAGGTTGTATTCCTGGAACACGAAGCCGATGTGGCGCAGGCGTACCTCGGCGAGCGCCTTGCGGCCGAGCGAGGTGATCTCCTGGTCGCCGACCCAGATGCGCCCACTCGTCGGGCGGTCGAGCCCACCGATGAGGTTCAGCAGCGTCGTCTTGCCGGAGCCCGAGGGGCCGACCAGGGCGACGAAGTCGCCCGCCAGGATCTCGAGGTCGGTCTCGTGCAGCGCCGGCACCGGAATGCTGTCGCGCTGGTAGATCTTCGTCGCCTTGTCGGCGCGGACGATGACGGAGACGGGCGGCATGCTCATCCCTGCGCGCCGCGCCGGCGGCTCGGTGGCTGGGCCTGCGAGGCCGGCGGGGTCGGCTTTCATCGCTTCCTATCGCTTCTGCAGGTTGCGCTGGCTGAAGATCTCGTCGTCCACCGGGCGGTCGAACACGGCGTCCTTGAGCACCACCGTGGTTGCGTTCCCCGGCTTGGCGTCGGGCCGCATGTCCCAGCGCGTCGGCAGGACACGCCCGCCGACCATCCTCACGTCGGAGAAGGCCAGCACGCGCACGCGCTCGCCGCGCTCGCTGAAGAACTCCTGCTTCAGCGGCATCGTGTCGGCGCGCCGCACCCAGTAGACGATGCGGCCCCAGACCACCGCCGCGTCGGGCTTCGGCACGGCCTCGACCTGCACGATCGCCTCGCCGTCGACCTGCACGGTCGCCATCACCTTGTGCGTGTAGTCGTCGAGGATGCTGCTCTCCTTGACGAGGTCGTCGTTGGTGAAGTCCGAGCCCATCCACGGCTGCAGCATCATCGACGGCGGAATCTTGACGATGCGTTCGACGTTGGGCAGGTAGTTCCACATCTCGCTGCCGATGCGCAGCGAGCCGATGCCGGCCTCCTTGGCCGGCGAGACGATGCGCACGAACGAGCGCCGCGGCCGGTCCATCCACAGGCGCAGGCCGAGCGTGCGCTGCCAGCGCGGCGTGGCGATCGTCATCTCGTACTCGCCCTGCACGGTGCGGCCCCACAGCAGCTTCTCGACCTTGTCGAGGATCTCGCGCCCTTCGGAAGGCTGCGCGAGGACCGGTCGCCGCGGCAACAGGCTGAGCGGCGCGACGGCCGCCGCCAGGCGCAGGGTGTCCCGCCGTGTCATCGGCGTCAGCATGGTCATGGCTGCACCGGCACCGCCGCCACGCGCGGCTCGGCCGGCGCGGCTGCCGACGCCATCAGGCCGTCCAGCATCGTCCGGTCCACGACCTCCTTCTCGAGCAGCAGCGCGGCCAGCGACTCGAGCGTCCCGCGGTTCGCCTGCAGCGTGCGCGTGACGCGCTCGCGCGCCTCGTCGAGCAGCCGTCGCACCTCGCCGTCGATCGCCTCGGCGGTCCGTTCGCTGAAGGTGCGCGGCTCGGGCAGCATGGGGCCGTTCAGGTACAGAGGCGTGGGGCGCGCGTCGTAGGTCGCCAGGCCGAGCGCCTCGCTCATGCCGTAGTGCGTCACCATATGGCGCGCCATGTCGGTGGCACGTTGCAGGTCGTTCTCGGCGCCGGTCGAGACGTCCTCGAACACCAGCTGCTCGGCCACGCGCCCGGCCAGAAGCACATCGAGCCGGTCGAGCAGTTCGCTGCGCCGCATCAGGTAGCGGTCCTCGGTCGGCGACTGCTGCGTGTAGCCCAGCGCCGCGATGCCGCGCGGGATGATCGACACCTTGGTCACGCGGTCGGTGTTCTTGCGGAACTCGGCGACCAGGGCATGGCCGGCCTCGTGGTAGGCCACGAACTTGCGCTCGGTCGGGTTCATCACCCGGTTCTTCTTCTCGAGGCCGGCGACGATGCGGTCCAGCGCCTCCTCGAAGTCCTGCATGTCCACCGCGTCCTTGTCGTGCTTGGCCGCGCGCAGCGTCGCCTCGTTGACGAGGTTGGCGAGGTCGGCGCCGGCAAAGCCCGGCGTGCGCGCCGCGAGCACGGCCAGATCGACGCTCGGCGCCAGCTTGACGTTCTTCACGTGGACTTCGAGGATCTGCCGCCGCCCGATCAGGTCGGGCCGGTCGATGGCCACGTGCCGGTCGAAGCGGCCCGGCCGCAGCAGCGCCGGGTCGAGCACCTCGGGCCGGTTCGTCGCGGCCAGGATGATCACGCCGCGGTTGGTGTCGAAGCCGTCCATCTCGGCGAGCAACTGGTTCAGCGTCTGCTCGTGCTCCTCGTGGCCACCGGAGAGACCGACGCCGCGCGCCTTGCCCAGCGCGTCGATCTCGTCGATGAAGACGATGCAGGGCGCCTTGGCCGCCGCCTGCTCGAAGAGGTCGCGCACGCGCGCCGCGCCGACGCCGACGAACATCTCGACGAACTCCGAGCCGCTCAGCGACAGGAACGGCACCCCGGCCTCGCCGGCGACCGCCTTGGCGAGCAGCGTCTTGCCGGTGCCGGGAGCGCCAACGATGAGGACGCCCTTGGGGATCTTGCCGCCGAGGCGCCGGAAGCGATCCGGGTTCTTCAGGAACTCCACCACCTCCATCAGTTCCTCTCGCGCCTCGTCGATGCCGGCCACGTCCTTGAAGGTCACGCCGGTCTCGGTCTGCATGTAGACCTTCGCCTTGCTCTTGCCGATCTCCAGGATGCCGTGGCCCATGCCCCCCATGCCACTCCCCATGCGCTTCATCAGGAACCACCAGATGCCGAAGAACACCAGCGCGGGTGCCACCCACGAGATCAGCGCGCCCAGCCACTTGCTCTCGCGCACGCTGCCGTAGCGCACCTTGGCGGCGTCGAGCTGGGCCACCAGGCCGGGGTCGTTGACCAGCACCGTCGCGAAGCCGTGTTCGCCGCCGGTGCGCTTGAGCGCTTCGAGCTTGTCCTTCGGCAGGATCTGCTCCAGTCCGTCGGTGCGCAGCTTGCCGGTCGCGACGCCGTCGGCGATCAGCACGTCGTCGAGCTTGCCGGCCATGAGCGCCTGCTTGAACTCGCTGTAGGTCAGGGTCTGCGTGTGCCGTGGGGCGACGAACTCCTGCATCAGGATCAAGCCCACCAAGGCAGCGAGCACGTACCAGAGCGAGAACGCTTGCTTCTTGTCCATGAACAACTCCTCCAGGGAATCAGGGTCAGGTGCCGGGGCGCCGGCGTGATCGCCGCTCGTCGAGGGCGACCTGAATGGCGCCCCAGAGGATCAGCACCGGACAGACGAGCATGACAGCGGCCAGCAGCGCACTCCACCAGCTCAAGCCGAGGGACCACAGAACTGCCGCGGCGATCACCACGGCGAGGATCGGACACAGCCACATCCAGCGGTTGGCGAACTCCGGCCACGTCACGAATCCCATGGCGACCTCCGTCGTCATTGCAGGCGCGCCCGTTTGAGCAGCGCCGAATTGACGATCACCGACAGCGAGGACAGCGCCATCGCCGCCGCAGCGATGATCGGGTTGAGCAACCCGAACGCGGCGATCGGCACGCCAACCGCGTTGTAGATGAAGGCCCAGAACAGGTTGCGCTTGATCGTGCGCATGGTCGCCCGCGACAGCCGGATGCCTGTCACCACGTCGCGCACGTCGCTGCGCACGAGAATGATGCCGCCGGTCTCCTTGGCCACGTCCGAGCCCGAACCGATGGCGATGCCGATGTCCGCGGTCGCCAGCGCCGGGGCGTCGTTGACGCCGTCGCCGACCATCGCGACCACCTTGCCGGCCTGCTGCAGTTCCTTGATGACGCGCGCCTTGTCGGAGGGCAGCACGTCGGCGATCACCCGGTCGATCTCCAGCGCGCGGCCGATCGCCGCCGCGGTGCGGGCGTTGTCGCCGGTCAGCATCACCACCTCGACGCCTTCGGCGCGCAGTGACCGCACGGCCTCGCGCGCCTCGGGCTTGATCGTGTCGGCCACCGCGATGAGTGCGGCAAGCTCGCCCTCGCAGGCGAGCAGCATTGCCGTCTTGCCGTCCGCCTGGAAGCGCTCCATGTCCTGAGCGACCGACGCGACGTCGATGCCGGCCCCCTCCATCAGCCGCCGGTTGCCGAACAGCACCTCGCGCCCGTCGACCTGGCCGCGCACGCCATGGCCTGGCACGGCCTCGAAGCCCTGCACCACGCAGGGTTCGATGCCGGTCTCCCTGGCGCCACGCAGGATGGCCTCGGCCAGCGGATGCTCGGAGCCGGCCTCCAGGCTGGCGGCCAGGCGCAAAGCCTGGTCGTGGTCGCAGTGCCCGCAGGGCTGCAGATCGGTCAGGGCCGGCTCGCCGCGCGTCAGCGTCCCGGTCTTGTCGAACACGACCGTCGTGAGCCGCTCGGCCTTCTCGAGGATCTCGCCGCCGCGGATCAGGATGCCTGCCTGCGCACCGCGGCCCACGCCCACCATCAGCGCCGCCGGGGTGGCGATGCCGAGTGCGCAGGGACAGGCGATGATGAGCACCGCGATGAACGCGAGCAGGCCCTGCGGGAAATTGCCGGCCAGCCACCAGAGCGCGAACGCGAGGATCGCCGTGCCCACCACCGCCGGCACGAAGTAGCGCGTCACCTGGTCGGCGATGCGCTGGATCGGCGCACTGCTGGTCTGCGCGTCCTCGACCATCTTGACGATCTGCGCGAGTGCCGTCTCGGCGCCGATGCGCGAGGCCCGGAAGCGGAAGCTGCCGCTGCGGTTCAGCGTGCCGCCGATCACCGGCGCGCCGGCCTGCTTGTCGACCGGCATCGACTCGCCGGTGAGCATCGACTCGTCCACCGACGACGTGCCCTCGACGACGAGGCCGTCGGTGGCGATGCGTTCGCCGGGGCGCACGACGATCGTCTCGCCCACCATGACCTGCTCGGCCGGGATCTCGACCTCCTCGCCGCCGCGCAGCACGTGCGCGGTCGCGGGCCTGAGGTCGAGCAGCTTGCGCACCGCCGCGGAGGAATGCTTCTTGATGATCTCCTCCATGTACTTGCCCAGCAGCACGAAGGCGATGATCACCGCCGAGACCTCGAAGTAGACGTCGCGTTCCTCGACCTTGACCGGCAGCACCGACGGGAAGAACAGCACGGCGACGCTGTAGAAGTAGGCGACGGACGTGCCCAGCGCAATGAGCAGGTCCATGTTGATGGAGCGGTTGCGCAGCGCGTTGAAGGCTCCGATGTAGAAGCTCCAGCCGCCGATGAACTGCACCGGCGTCACCAGCAGGAACAGCCACACGCCCCAGGTGAACCAGGGCAGCGCCGGGATGGGCACCCAGGTCAGCAACGTCGCGCCGGTCGCCAGCGCAATGAAGGCACCGGCACGCATGATCGCCAGCGCGAGCACGCCGGTCAGCGCGATCGTGACGCGCGTGCGCATCGACTTGAGCTCGGTCTCCGGCGACTCGAACGTGCGTTGGCAACCGGCGCTGCAGAAGTAGTAGCTGCGCCCGGCCCGCTCGGTGCGCAGCGCGGTCGCCTTGGCGACCACCATGCCGCACACCGGGTCCTTGGCCTGGCCCGACTCGCCGCGCCGCAGCACCGTCTGCGGTGGACGGCCCGCGGTGTGCAGGTCCGCGCCGACCGCCGCGGTGGCACCGGCGAACGTGGAACTCCGCGTGGGGTCCGGCGTGGACATCGGCGCGGCATCGGACGCCCTGGCGGGAATGCCGGCGTAACGCGCGGGATCGCGCTGGAACTCGCTCAGGCAGTGTCCCGAGCAGAACAGGTAGGACCGCCCACCGTGCTCGGCGCGTCCGGCCGCTCTGCTCGGGTCGACGGTCATTCCGCACACCGGATCGACCGAGGCGGCCAGCCCGGCGGGTCCGTCGTGAAGCACTGCCTGTGTCATGTTCATCTCCCAGTCGGTGCATGGGATCGCGCCCCGGCGATGCGGGCCGGGCCGTGGAACGAATGCGCATGAGCTGTCACGGCGAGCGGCGCGTGGCGCCCTCCCATGCCGCCGCGACCGCGGCTGCGGCGACCAGCGCGCCGGCAATGAGGAACGGCAGCGGCGGTGCGAGCGCAAACAAGCTGCCGGTAGCCGCTGCGCCGACGGCCTGTCCGAGGTTCGCGGCCGCAGCCTGCCGGCCCATGGCCCAGCCTTGTCGCGCGCCGGCTGCGCTCGAGATGCGCACGGCCAGCGACGGGATGAGCACGCCGATGCCCGCGGCCGCCAGCACGAACGCCGCCGCCGTCACGAAGCCCGCGTTCGAGACGGCCAACAGGCCAAGGCCCGCCGACAGCACCGCCAGCGCGACGACGACGAGCCGCGGCTCGCCCAGTCTGCGCTCCAGACGCGGCAAGGCCCAGAACTGCACGGCGATCATCACGCCGCTGCACAACGCAAAGTACACCGACACCGGCACCGGCCCGGCTGGCGGCACGCGGCGCGCTGCCAGCGTCACGCCGACCTCGGCCACCGTGATCGCCAGCACGACGAGAGCCGTGAGCAGCAGCGAGCGCCCGATGCGCCGTTCGTCGCCAGGGCGTGCACCGCCCAGCGTCACACGGGCGCGGTTGGGCGGCAGGCCGAGCACGCTCACCACAGCCAGCAGCCCGACGATGGCGACCACGTCCAGCGGCAGCGTGGCGGACGCGGCATCCCCGAGGGCTGGCGCACGCATCAGACCTGTCAGCCCGTCGCCGAGCGCCGGCCCGAGCAGAAAGCCCAGCGCCGTGGCCGACGCGATCCAGGCAAAGCGGCGCTGCAACCGGGACGGCGCGGACGCGGTGACGACGCAGGCGAACACAGCCGGCAGCACCGCCGCCGACATCAGGCCGGCCATCGCACGCAGCGCGTAGAGCCCGCGCATCCCGGAGGGCAAGGTCAGGGCCCAGAGCGCCGCGCTCGAGCCGGCCAGTCCGGCGGCAAGGACCCAGCGCCGGTCGATTCGATCCGCGAGCGCTCCCCAGGCGGGTGCGAACAGGAACAGCGCGAGCGTGTACACGCCGGTGATCCAGCCCGTGTGGCTGTCCACGTCGGCCACCTCGCCGACCCCTGCGCGCTCCACCAGCCCGGGCACCAGTGGCAGCGTCACGCCATAGGCCATCGACACCGCCATCGCGGCGGCAAGCAGCGCCGCGAAGTCGCCGGTCGACAGGTCCGTCGCGACCCGCCTTCCGGTTGCGGAGAAGGCGACTGCCATGCCTGCTCACCCGCGGTAGAGATCGCGGCGGGTCAGCGGGACCGGCCACGCTCCGCCTTCGCGCTTGGACGCGACGATCTGGTGCGGTCCCGTGCCGCGCCGAAAGGCGGCCATCGGTAGCAGCGGCGCGTCTGCCGTGCCGCTCAGGGCGGCCTGGTTCGTTGCCACGGGCTGCTCCGGGTCCGCTCTACCGTGCGTCGCAAAACGCACGGTCCTCGTGATCCACCGCCGTACGGATGCGGGCCGCGCACTCGCATCGCTGCAGCACGCCCCCGCCTGCGCCGCGCAGTCCGGCGGCGTTGGCCTCGTCGGTATCGAGGTGCAGCTCGAGCACCGCGCCGTCGTCGATGCGCAGCGCGACATGCCGCAACACCGTGCCACGCGGTGTTTCCAGCGCGACCTCGATTTCTGCGCGGGTCTCGACGCCGAGCCGCCGTGCGTCGGCGGTGGTCAGGTGCAGGTGCCGGCGTGCGACGATCAATCCCGTCGTGCGCAACGACCTGGCCGGCCCTGCCAGGGTGACTTCGGGCGTGCCTGCGAGATCGCCCGACAGGCGCAGCGGCGCGTCGATGCCGAGCTGGATGGCCTCGGTGCGGCTGACCTCGATCTGGTTCGCCGTGCGGCAGGGCCCGACGACGCGGACACGTTCGAGCCGGCCGCGCTCGCCGATCACGGCGACAGTTTCCTCGGCGGCGAAGAAACCGGGCTGACTCAGCGGCTGCAGCACGCGCAGTGCGTGGCCTGCGCCGAACAGCATCTCGACGGCAGCCTGGGTCAGGTGCACGTGGTGGGCCGAGATCGCCACCGGGATCGGGAGATCCTGCCGCTGCGCAGCCCGCCCGGCGCGGCGCAACACCGCCGCGGTCTCACGCGCGATGACCCACTGTTCACGTGCCCGCACCGCCAGCACCGCGACCTGCGACCGCGGTGCCTGCAGTTCGGTGACAACCGCGGACGCAGCGAAGGACTCGTTGCGGTCCTCGTCCAGGCGCAGGCCGAGGAACTCCAGGCCCTCCAGGATGCGCCGGCGCAGCGCGGGCGAGTTCTCGCCTGCGCCACCCGTGAAGGCGACGGCGTCGCAGCCGCCCATTGCCACGGCATAGGCTCCGATGTACTTGCGCACGCGGTAGGCGTGGACCTGCAGCGCCGTGCGGGCACCGGCGTGCCCCTGGCGCGCCCGGGCCTCGATCTCGCGCAGGTCCGAACCGATGCCAGACAGCGCCTTCAGTCCGCTGTCGTGGTACAGCGCCGCTTCAACCTGCACCGGATCCATGCCGAGTGTCCGCGCGACGAAACCGGGCACGCCGGGATCCAGGTCGCCGCTGCGGGTGCCCATCACCAGCCCCTCCAGGGCCGTCATTCCCATCGAGGTGTCGATGGAGCGGCCGCGATCGATCGCGCAGACGCTTGCGCCGTTGCCGAGGTGGCAGCTGATGATGCGCAGGTCACCGGGGGCACGCTCCAGAGCACCGCTCACGGCCTCGAGAACATGCTGGTGCGACAGGCCGTGAAAGCCATAGCGCCGCACGCCGGCGTCACGCCAGGCCTGCGGCACCGCGTAGGTCGACGCCTGCTCGGGCATGCCGGCATGAAACGCCGTGTCGAACACGGCGACCTGCGGCAGGCCCGGCCAGCGCCCGCGCGCGAGGTGGATGCCGGCCAGGGCCACCGGGTTGTGCTGGGGCGCCAGCGGTGTCGCGTGCTCGATCTCCTGCTCGACGTCAGCATCGATGAGCACGGCCGCGCTCAAGCGGGGCCCGCCATGCGCGACGCGATGGCCGACGGCATCGACCGCTGCCACGCCGGCATCACGCAGTTGGCGCTCGATCTCGTCGAACGCCGCGGCGTCGACCGCGGGGTGGTCGATCGTCGACTCCATGAGCGGGGTGGCCAATGTCGGGTCGAAGACGCCGAACTTGAGCGTCGCGCTGCCGGAGTTGAGGGAGAGGATGCGCATGGCCTTGTCCCGTGACTTCAATGGAACACCATGCCTTCGACATGGAAGCCGGCGTCGACATGCACCACCTCGCCGGTGATCGCCGAGGCGTAGGGGCTGGCCAGCAGCAGCGCCACGCGGCCGACCTCGCAGCTGTCCACCGTGCGCCGCTGCGGCGACTTGCGCGCGGCCTCGTCGAGCAGTTCGTCGAAGTGGGTGATGCCGGACGCAGCCCGGGTGCGCACCGGTCCGGCGGAGATCGCATTGACGCGGATGCCGCCTGGACCGAGCTCGTGTGCCAGGTAGCGCACGGAGGCCTCCAGAGCGGCCTTCACCGGTCCAATCACGTTGTAGTGCTCGACCACCTTCTCGGCGCCGTAGTAACTCACTGTGGTGAGACTGCCGCCCTCACGCATCAGCGGCTCGGCCAGCCGGGCCATGCGGATGAAAGAGTGGCATGAGACCAGCATCGCCTCGGCGAAGCCGGCGCCCGAGCAATCGGTGAGGCGCCCCTGCAGGTCTTCCTTGCGCGCCGACGCGATCGAGTGGAAGACGAAGTCGAGCCGGCCCCAGCGTTCGCGCAACGTGTCGAATACGGATTCCAGCTGCCCCTCCTGCAACACGTTGCAGGGCAGCAGCTGTGCCTGCACCTGCCCAGCGAGCGGTGCGACGAAGGGCCATGCCTTCTCGTTGTAGTAGGTCAGCGCCAGTTCGGCCCCGGCATTGCGGAAGTGCCGCGCCGCGGACCAGGCCAGGCTGTGGGCGTTCGCGACGCCGACGACGAGGCCTCTGCGGCCGGAGAGATCGATGGCTTCCAATGAAGAACCTTCCAGAGTTGCGGCGAGGGCCGGCCGACCGGCGTTCAGCGCGGGCCGCGTTTTCGGGCGCCGTCGCTGTCGTTACCGTTGTCGAAGCGCACGATGAGGTAGAGCAGCACGACGCACAGCCCGAGCAGCGCGTGCAGCCACCAGCCGAGCACATGCGCCCGGTGTTCCAGCACCAGCAGCAACAGCGCGGCGCCGGCGAAGATCCAGAAGGTCCACGTCCGCCAAGCGTGGCCTGATTCAGTGCCGGTTTGCTTCCACGGAGTGGTCATGGCATGTCCTTCAGCGCTCGTTGCGGTGCGGCGACCACGCCTGGACCGCGAACTCGATCTCGTCGGTGCGCTGCGGCAGCCGCACCCAGACCCGGAAGCGGTACGGACCATCCTTGGCAACGCCGAAGACCTGGCCGTAGCTGGCCTGGTCGTTGACCTTCATCGGCACCAGGTACTTCGCGGGCTCGTCGACGATGCCGGTCTCGCTGAGCTGCGCGCGCACGACCGCGTCCTCGATGCGCCGGCCGCTCGCGCTGTCGTAGAGCGCCACGACGAGGTGGTGCACCTGGCCGCCGCCCTTGGGCGGACCGCCGTGCAGTTCGGCCAGCGCGTGCTTGTCTGCCACGACCGCGGCCGGCACGAGTCCCCAGTAGAGGGTGATGCCGGATCGCTCCAGCCGGCTCTGGGCCAGCGCCGGGCTCAGCATCGTGGCCAGCAGCAGCAGCCACGTGGTGGCCGCGAGACGCAAGCATTGCGCTGGCAGCGGGATGGTTCTCATGGCAGGCTCCTCGTGGCGGTCGCTCGACCGGTCAACTGGCGTAGAGCTGCTGGAACACGACCTCGGCCCACAGGTCACGGCTCGTGCGCCACGACTCCCAGGCCTGGGCGTACGCGTCCGCTCCGACGCGCTCCAGTTGGTACCAGGGGTTGGCGGCCCGGTCGAGGTCGTGCGCGCCCCACTGTTCGAGCCACTGCTGCGTCCACGGCAGCCAGGCCAGTGCCGGCGTCGCCTTCTCGGACCAGACCTGCCGACTGACCCGCATCGGATGCATTTCGCGCAACTGGCGCGCTGACTCCGGCGTGGCCACCATGCGGACCCACGGCGAAACCCACTGCGCGTAGGCGCGCTCGGCGGCCTCGGACAACGCCTGCACCTTGTCGAACCCGGTCGGGTTTGCATCGAACGGCAGGTCCTCGAGGCGGCGTGGCTCGAAGCTGGCACCGGTGGCGACGTCGCCGGTGGCGCCGTCGTCGAGAACCATCTCGTAAAGGCCGGGCTCGAGGCCCTGGATCGTCCCCGCGTGATGCACGATGGCGCGGTGCTCGCGCCGCGCCACGCCCGCCGACACGAAGATGCCGAGGTGGCCCACCTGCTTGTGCAGCAGATACACAACTCGCTGGCCGGCAGCCACCAGGTCCTCGGTTGTGGGGAACACCGCCTTGAGCCAACCCAGCGCCTGGTGCGGCGGCGTGATGTTGTCGCCGTAGGAGCTGAAGATCACGAGCGGCGCCCCGATGCGCTTGAGGTCCGCACGGCAATGGCCGTCGACCACGACCTCCCCGTCCTCGAGCCGGTTACCGACGAACAGATCACCGGCGATGGCCAGCATCTCCTCGCGGGCCAGTTGGTAGAAGCCGTTCCACCAGCGCTCGAACTCGAGGAAGCGGTCGTGCTCGGCCTCCGGCTGCGCGAAGAGCGTGTCGTACTTGCGGAACACGCCTTCGGGCCGCAGCGCCTCGAAGTTCTGCACCAGCCAGGCCCCGTCGAAACGGCCGTGGCCCAGGTCCGACATCCAGTGCGCCGGCCAGACACCGCCGGTGAAGCCACCGAGCAGTCGCATCGGGTTGATGCCGCGCTCGCCCGCCCAGTACGACAGCGGCGAGCCGTTCAGCACGGCCAGCGCCGCCCGGTGCTCGCAATGCGACAGCGCCAGCGTGATCGCCCAGCCGCCCTGGCAGTTGCCGTAGACGATCGGCGCGTTGCCGCGATGGCGCTTGGCAACGATGTCGATGAAGGCTGCCAGCGTCTCAACGACGGCCCCCAGCGTCTGCCCTTCGACCGGCTCCGGATCGAAGACGACGAAGTAGACCGGGTGGCCTTCGAGCAGCGCCATGCCGACTTCCGAGTCGCGCTTGAAGCCGCCGATGCCCGGGCCATGACCGGCGCGCGGGTCGACCACCATCACCGGCGCGGCACCCTTGCGCACATGCTTCTCGAGCGCGTCGGTGCCGCAGCGGGTCACACGAAGCAGCCGGTAGTTCGACGGCGGGTCGAGATCCCGCCCGTCGGTCACCGGCTCGGACTCGAAGTGCAGCAGCGGCGGCATGCCCGCGGCCTCGTGTGCGCTCATGTTGGCCGCACGCTCGCGCAGCGTGTCGACCGTCGCGGTGGCCCGCCACAGTGCGTCCAGCCAGTAGCGTGCGGCCGGGCCGGGCGGGAGTTCCGCGGAAGCGTCCGCAACGGCGCGGTTCGGTGTCGGCATGACTGGCTCAACCGCAGCAGCAGCCGCCGCGACCCTTGCCGGGCGAACCGGCACCTGCGCCACAGCCGCCGGCCGGATGCTGGTGCGCAGGCGTCGTGCCCGTTTCAGCGCCGGCCTCGTAGCCGGCCTCGCCGAGCGCGGCGACTAGCGCCGGCACCTGGTGCGCGGTGTGTTCGCCGCTGATGCGCACGATGCCGCTGCGCAGATCGACATCCACGTCCTGCACGCCCGGCACGCGCTTGAGCGCCTTGGTGACCGACGCGACGCAGGACCCGCAGGTCATGCCGTCGACACTGAGTTCAGTGGTTTCCATGTCAATACTCCTCGGGATCAGTGCTGGTGGCCGCCCTGGCCACCGGGGGGAAGCCGGCGGGCGTCGTCCTTCGGCTTCGTATCGCCATGACCGCCGTGGCCGCGATGCCCGCCATGGCCGCCGTGACCGAACACATGCATGAGCGGACAGGCGAGCAGGATCAGGAACGGCAGCAACTGCACGAAGTGGGCGTTGTGGCGGAAGAACATCCAGGCCACCGCCGCGGCCAGACCGATCCACAGCACCCATTGGTTGATGCGAGACCAGTTCGGGCCGGACGGGCGGCCGTCCGCTTGTTCATGTGCGTGGTTCATGTCATCACTCCTGTTCGAGATGACGGTCCGTCACTGGTTCTTGTGGACCTTCGAGTGATCGTGCAGCGGCTTGGGGGCCACCTTGGCCGCCTTGGCCGCAGGTGCGGCATCGGCCGACCGGCACAACACCGACGGTGCACCAGGCGCGTAGCGTTCGGCGCCGTGGTCGTGCCGCCGCATGCTCGGGCTGCAATTGGTCGGCTGGAGAGCGGCGGAGGTGAGCCCCGGCGCGGCGCCGGGGACGTCCTGCGCGGCCACGACGGCCGAGGCAAGCGCGAGGACAACGAACGACGAGAGGACAGTGGATCTAGACATGGCATCACTCCAAGAGCACAAAGTGGAAAGAAGGAGGCGGGAACGGCCACCGGTCCGATGCACGCCCAGCATGAGCGCTTGGCGGCAGACGGGGGCAATGGACGCCGCCGCGCTTCCCAGCGCGGGGCGCCGCGGGCGCTATAGCGCCAGACGCCGATAGGCGATGCGCAGCGGTGGTCCGCTGTGCCAATGCGGCGAGGCGACTGGCGACCCAGCCCGGAGAGACTCCCACGCCGGTTCGGTCGTCCCATGGCCCGGCACAGCCGCCGGGAGCGCGGAGTTCGCCGAACTGTCGTCGATCAGCTTCAGCTTGGGAACGCCGACCGAAGACTTCTCGCAGAAGTCGAGGCAGTTCGCCAGTGCAAGGTCATGCTCTTCGTCGTCGTGCTGCGACGAGCTCACGTTTGCGGCGTCACCAGCGGTCGAGTGCTGGTGAGTCGACTCACCGAGCGCACAAGCATGGGCCACTCCCATGGCCAGGCCGAACAGCCACACGAGCAGCACGCGAACTGCCCATCGGCAAAGACGTCGGTTGCTGAACATGGCGACTGGAGGTGGCGTACAAGCACTGAGCATCCGTGCCAGCGCACGATAGAAGACTGACGCGCCGCATTCATTGATTCGCATCAACCTGGACTCTGTACCCGACTACGGGCACCGGAGTCGGCGTCCGTCAACGCCGCAGGCTGATGTCGATCTGCACGCGGCCGCTCGACTTGTTGCTCCACATCCAGCAGTAGTCCTCACGGACGGCGACGCGCAAGGTGTCGTGGCCGGCGCTTACCTGAGCCTGCTTGGCCGGAAACTCGA
Source organism: Burkholderiales bacterium (assembly GCA_016223165.1). Taxonomy (GTDB): domain Bacteria; phylum Pseudomonadota; class Gammaproteobacteria; order Burkholderiales; family Burkholderiaceae_C; genus Rubrivivax. The sequence goes on along the minus strand of JACRPO010000001.1, from coordinate 345,358 downwards.
CCTCTTTGCCGACGTGGTAGTGGATGTTGAAGTCCACGGGTGCGGAAGCCTCGAACCCCCATCGGATAGCGGCACCCGGGTCGAGCCTGCCGCAGACCTCGACGAACTTGCCAGGATCGACATTGGCGCGGTGCACGAATGCTCCATCGGGCCCCCAGGCGATGTCGACGATGTGGCTGGCGGCATGGGCTGGCGCCGCAAGGGCAACCGCCGCGGCAGCCGCCAAGGCGTACATGGCTTTGTGCATGATTCGAGTTCCTCTCCCTCGTGGTCAATGGCGATGCCCGGAAGTGATCGATCGTGGCTCGCATCGAGTGCCTCGAAGGCATGCCATCCGGCGTGCCAGCAGGTCACCGTCGCTTGCGTCGCTTGATCTTCAGGGGCCTCGCTGGGACGTCTCTTGCACTGCCGGGATGCTTGCGGCGGTGCTTCCACCCCAGAAGCAGGGCCAGGCCGACGATGGCCACCGCACTCGCCAGGCCGCCGACAAGAATCACGCTCAGCATGTCGTGCGAGAGGTCGGGCAGATTCTTGAGCTCGTGCGGCACGGTGGGTGCTCCGGTGCTCCGCCCTAGGGTGCGGCCCGGCGTAGCGCAGGCGCACTGCGCCGCGTTGCGCCACTGCGCCCGAACGGATGTCTGGGCAGGACGACAGCTCGCATGCAGGGACCGGCAGCCTCAGCGCCGCCTCGCCGCGCTGCGGTTCATCTCGTCGTGCTTGGTCCGGATGTCGGCAGGCCACTGGCCTTTGATCCAGGACAGCACGGCCACGATCTCCGCATCGCCCAGCACACCTTCGTAGGCGGGCATCGACGACGTGTAGTCCTCCACCTGGGTGGCCTTGCCGACACCGAACTTCGTGATCCGGAACAGCTGGTCGTCGGGGTGATGCCAAGTGTGGCCGCTGGCGTCGTGCGGCGGCGCCGGCAGCCGGCCCGCCGCGTCGCGTTCGCGCCAGTTGGGTTGGCCCTCGAGCTTGGCGCCGTGGCAGACAGCGCAGTGGCCCGCGTACAGCCGCTGCCCCAATGCAGCCACGACGGCATCGTCGGGTTTCAGTGTCGCCCGGCCGGAATCCGGCGCGAAGGGATCGCCGACGAGCAGCAAGGCAAGAACCAGCCCCGCGCCGACGATGGCGACTGTTCGTCGTCGGGTCCACTTCACGCGGCTCCCCTTCGTCGCACCCTACATCCGCTGGCTCGACCGCAAGCACTGGCCGGCCGAGTCTCGCGCCAGCGCCCAACTGGCCCGGGCGAGCCACACCGTGACTGCGGCCACGATCAGGCATGGCAGCAGGAGGTAGCCCGCCTCGGCACCTCGGAAGCCGGCCGCGGCGCCGAACACGAGGAGAGTCCAGAGGAGCGCCTCAGACCAACGCCGCGCGTTGTCCAGTTGCACTGCAGTGATGAGGCCACCGGCCGCCACCATCACGGTCAACGACAACGTGGTGTGCTCGTGCGACATGCTCCAAAGGCCCGCGACGCCCGACGCGACCGCTGCGCCGAGCGTCAGCGCCGCGACCATCCCGAACAGGCCGGCCACCAAACACCGCAGTGCGGCGCGCCAGCCGTCCATCGGCGCCGCAACATCCATTCGCCACAAGAACAGGCGGTACGCGGCCACTGCGGCAGCAGCCAGCAGGACACACTCACGCCACGCCAAGCCGGCCGCCGCGATCGTGGTCACGAGGACGAGGCTCCCCAGCCAAGCGGCCGAGGCGCCTAGCGGAATGCTCATGTCGACTCGATCACCGTGACAACGTAACTGTCGCCGTGGTCGATCGCCTTGAACCGCACCGTGTCGCCTGGCTTCAGCGAATCGAGCAAGATCCACTGCTTCGTGGCAAACACCATCGTCATCGGTGGCAACGAGAGGCCCGGGATTCCAGCGTGAGCCAGCGTGATGCTGCCCGACTCCTTGCCGATCGCGACGACTTCACCCTCGGCCAGCTCCAAGCAGGCTCGCGCCTGATGCGCCTCGGCGGCCCTGGCAAGGGCGGCCATCAGCTTCTTGCTCAGCATGGCGTGATCCTCGTGTCAGCTCGCCGTGCCCGCGCGGCTCGAAGCTGCCGCCGGCTAACGCACGACCTCCAGCTCGGTGACCGTGAGCTTTCCATCCTCGTTGACCGCCCGGAATTTCACCTTGTCGCCGGCCTTGACCTTGGCCAGCATGACCTTGTCACGCACGACGAAGACCATCGTCATCGCCGGCATGTCCAGGTTCTTGATTTCCGCGTGCTTGAGCGTGACCTTGGCCGCCTCGGCGTCAACCTTGCGGACCTCGCCATCGGTCATCTCGGTGGCAGCAGTTGCCGTGGCTGCCGGATGGTGGCCGGAGTGCTCGTCTTTCCTCTGCTGCGCCTGGGCCGGCGCCGCCATGGAGATCAAGACCAGAGCGAGGCAAAGCGTGGTTTTCATGGACTGTCCTTTCTTGAATCAGCGGTAGGAACTGAAGATGCGCGTGCTGCCATCGCGAGCGACGAGCAGCACGTCATACGGATCACGACGAGCGCCGTACTGCGGCCCGTCCATCCCGGGCGAGCCGACGGGCATGCCAGGTACGGCCAGCCCGACGGCATCCGGCGCCTCCTTCAACAGGCGAATCACATCGGTGACCGGCACATGGCCCTCGATCGCATACCGCCCGACAAGCGCGGTGTGGCAGGAACCCAGTTTCATCGGCACCCTCAGCCGCTCGCGCGCGGCCGTGTTCCCGGTGTCGTGCACCTTGACCCGGAAGCCACGCGCCTGCATGTGCTCGATCCAATCCTTGCAACAACCACAGGTGGGGCTCTTCCAGACCTCCATCTGAAGCGGCGCGGACTGCGCGCGCAACAGAGCCGGAGCGAAAAGCCCGGTCAACGCGGCCAGTGCCAGGCCCCGGCGGGCATGATGGAAGCCCGACTCGGGCATGGCGACCACCGCCGACCTGTCAGTGCTTGTGTCCCGAGTGTCCATCACCCCGTCGCTCCTGTCGCCGCAACGACCTTGATCTTGCCGACCATGCCCGCCTGGTAATGGCCGGCGATCAGGCATGCGAAATCGAAGTCGCCTGCCCGATTGAAGTGCCACACGATCTCGCCGACCTTGCCCGGCCCGACGTGCGCCATGTAGGGCTCGTCGTGCTCCATGTTGGGGAACTTCGCCATGAGTGCCGCGTGCTCGTCGAGATCCGGCTTGGTTCCAAGGACGAACTCATGCATCACCTGCCCGGAGTTGCGGATGACGAACCTGACCGTTTCTCCCTGACGCACCTCGATGCGATCGGGGGTGAAGCGCATGTTGTCGGTCATGCCGACCTGGATGACCCTCTTGGCGGCCTTGGGCTCGCCCGCGATGCCCCAGGCCTTCTGCTCCTTCTTGACCGCGCCGGGCTTCTTGCCGTGGTCCTCGTTGTTGTGTGCCATCGCAGCGGCTGCCGCGAGCAGGAGCGAAGCGGAGAGCATGCGTCTGATGGTATTCATGGGTAGCTGTGCCTTTCTTGTTGCCTAGTGGAGCGGGGCATCGGCAGCGCCGATGAGACCTGGGTTGTGAAAGGTAGCGGGCCGACGCCGCTACCGTCCGAGACAGTAGATCCGTCACCCCCTTCCCGCTCGCGCAGTTCTTTGCGCTTGTCGGGCAGGTGGTAGGCCATTGCATAGCGAGCAATCCAGTCGGCGCGCCCTGTGTCCATGGGCTCCAGCCCGGAGGTTTGCAGGGGCCAGCATTCGCGCAGGCTGGGGTCGCCATCGTGAATCGCGGCCAGTCTTTCGGTCAACGGAATCAGGCCCGAGTCCCGGAGCACCGACTGCCTGACCTGCAGATCGACACCGGATACGAACAGGTACCCCCCCGGCGCCACCAGCCCGGCGATGTTCCGCAGGCAGGCGCTGGCCTGTTCCGGTTCCATATGGCACAGGAAGCGGTTGGCCAGCACCAAGTCCTGCTTGCGCAGCAACGCATGCAGGTTGGGGCTGCACGCGTCGCCAACCAGCCACTGGATGCCGTGGCGCAAGTGTGGACGAATTTGGGCGCTGTGAGCCGTGGTCTCGATGATCTCCGAGCGTTCGGCATCGGTCAGGCGAGCCACCATCCACGCATGATCTGGCAGCGGATATGCGCCGCTGCGGGCGAGATCGATCGATGCCTGATCGATATCCAGCCCGACCAACTGAATATCCAGCAGCGGCTCCAGGTTCCGCAGTTGCCAACGGACCGAGTAAACCTCCATGCCAATGCTGCAACCCAGGACCGCGATGCGAAAACCGCTTCCCCTGGGCCTGCCCTGGACGAGGTCGTGGATCAACTCGAGCTCGGGCCGATTGCGGAGCAGATAGGTCCCGCCGTTCGGCTCTCTGAGCCCCCGCATCAGCACGAGTTTGTGAATGAACTGCCCGTATCGGCGTGCGCCTTTCGAACGCCGCAGCGAGGTCGGCAGGCGTTTCCAGATCCATTCATTGAGTGAGAGAAACACCAGGCCGAGCCTCCGCACCAAGCGGGCTCGCGAAATCCCGGAAAGGAACCCGAAGATCATGAATCTTCCTTGTATGGCTCAGTGGCCCGAGTGGCCACTGGGTTTGCGCACGCGGACCTCGGCGTCCTTGGCCGCCCGGGCCACGGGCGGCATCGAACCCGTGCCTTCGGACTTGAAGCGAGCTGGATCCGGCAGCGCGCCGGTGAATTCGTAGGCGATCGCGCCTGGCGGGTGCTTGTACCAACCGGGGTCGCCGTAGTCGCCGCGCTTCTGCTCCTTGCGCACCTTGACCACGCTGAACATGCCGCCCATGCCGACCGAGCCGAAGGGGCCCCGGCCGGTCATCATGGCTGCGGTGTTGTCCGGCAGCGGCATCTCCATCTCGGTCATGTCCTTCATGCCGCGCTCGCCCATGACCATGTAATCGGGCACGAGCTTGGTGATCTGGCGCACGACGTTTCGGTGGTCCACACCGATCATCGTGGGCACGTCGTGACCCATCGCGTTCATCGTGTGGTGGCTCTTGTGGCAATGAAAGGCCCAGTCGCCTTCCTCGTCGGCGAGGAACTCCAGTTGCCGCATCTGGCCGACGGCGATATCGCTCGTCACCTCGTACTGGCGGGCGCTCTTCGGCGTCGGCCCGCCATCGGTGCCGGTGACGAGGAACTCATGGCCGTGCAGGTGCATCGGGTGGTTGGTCATCGTCAGGTTGCCGATGCGGATGCGAACCTTGTCCATGTGCCGCACGACCAGCGGATCGATGCCCGGGAAGATGCGGCTGTTCCAGCTCCACAGGTTGAAGTCGAGCATCGTCATGATCTTCGGCGTGTAGCTGCCGGGGTCGATGTCGTAGGCGTTGAGCAGGAAGCAGAAGTCGCGGTCGACTTCGTCGATGAGTGGGTGCTTGTCCTTGGGGTGCGTGATCCACAAGCCCATCATCCCCATCGCCATCTGCACCATCTCGTCGGAATGCGGGTGGTACATGAAGGTGCCCGGGCGCCGGGCGACGAATTCGTAGACGTAGGTCTTGCCGGGCGGGATGCCGGGCTGGGTGAGCCCGGTGACACCGTCCATGCCGTTGGGCAGGCGCTGGCCGTGCCAGTGCACGCTGTGCAGCTCGCCCAGCTTGTTGGTGACGAAGATGCGAACCCGGTCGCCTTCGACCACCTCGATGGTCGGCCCGGGGCTCTGCCCGTTGTACCCCCACAGGTGCGCCTTGAATCCGGGCGCCATCTCACGCACCACGGGCTCGGCCACGAGGTGGAACTCCTTGACCCCATTGTTCATGCGCCAGGGCAAGGTCCAGCCGTTGAGCGTGACCACGGGGTTGTATGGCCGGCCTGTGCTCGGGGCCAGCGGCGGCATCGTGTCGGCTGTGGCCTGGATGACGGGCTCGGGCAACGCGGCCATCGCCACGCGGCTGACTGCGGCAGTGCCGACCGCCGCAGTCACCGCACCCGCCCCGTTCAGGAAATTGCGTCGGGAAACCATGTTCGAGATCCTTGTGGGTTCTTGTGAGGCGCATGTGAGGCATCAATGCGCCTCACCGCCGCCTTCCGTCACCGCGGCCCGCGGGCCGGCCGGCATCGGGACAGCCGCCTTGCCGATGAGGGCCATCTCGAGGTCGGCCTGGGCGAGCCAGAAGTCGCGCAGCGCCTCGATATAGGCGTTGACGCTGGCGATCTGCGAGCGCGCATCGGCGAGCAGCTCGAACACGCCGATCAACATGCCGTTGTAGCGAAGCAATTGCTCCTCGGAGATGCGCTTCTTCAGCGGCACGATCTCGTCGCGCTGGTGGCGCGCGATGTCGTAGGCGCTGCGGTAGTTGCCGTAGGCCTCCCGCACTTCCGAGCGGGCATCGATCGCCGTCTGCGCCGCGCGGTGCACAGCCTGCATGTAGATGCCCTCGGCGCGCGCCACGCGCGCATCGCCCCAGTCGAACAGCGGCAGCTCGATGCCGACCTCCCAGCCGGTCTCCCTTGGCGCGTCGTTGAACGTATTGCGCACGAGGCCGAGTTCGAGCACGTTCACGAACCGCGTCGCCCGCGTCAGGCCCAGGTTGCGCGCCGTCTGTTCGGCGCCGAGCTTGGCGGCCAGCACGTCCAGCCGCTGGCTCATCGCCAGGCGCTCGACATCGGGCTGCTCCTTCGGCGCGCCGGGCAGGTCGGGCAGGCGCTCGGGCAACCGGAATCGCGTTTGGGCGCCCCACAGGCCCAGCAGTCTCGTCAGCTGTTCTTTCGAAGCCCGATGCATCTGCTCGGCACGCGCCAGGCCGAGCGCTGCGTCGGCGTAGAAGCCCTGCTCGCGCGCGCGTGCGAGTTTGTTGAAGTTGCCCGCCTGCTCCATGCGGCGGGCAAGTTCGGCGCTGGCCTCGGCGGTCTCCTTGACCTGATGCATGTAGCGCACGGTCTCTTCCGCCGCCACTGCCTGGAAGTACGCCTTGCGCGTGGCGGCCGCGTGCGAGATCACGTCCATCGCCACTTGACTCTTGATCTGCTCGAAGCGCCGCGCTTCGAGCCGCACGACCAACGGCAGCGCGAGCAGCCGCGCCAGATTGAAATGCAGGCCGCGCTCGATTTCGCGCTCGTCGCCTTGGCGAAGCCGCCCGAAGCTGAAACCGGGGTTCGGCAGCCGCCCGGCCTGCACGACTTCGGCCTCGGTGATGCCGAGGTCATGGAAGCGCGCCTGCAGACCGCGGTTGTTCAGCAGCGCCAGTTGCACGGCGTCGTCGACGCTCAAGGGCTTGACGAGCAACTCGGCCACGCGCTTGTCGATGGCGTCCTGATCGGCATCGCTGCGCGACCACTTCAGGTCCTTGCCCAAGCGGTCCTTGGCAGCCGACTCCACGGTGCCGAAGCCTGCGTCGGGCGAAAGGCCGGCGCAGCCGCCCAGCAGGGCCGTCGTGAGCAACAGGGCAGCAAGGCCGTATCGCGGTTGCGAGCCCCGATGCGCCCCGGTCCGCGCGCTCGCTCGGGGAGTCCGGTTCATCCGTTCGGCCCTCATGGCTGCTTGCGCCCCGCGGGGGACGGTGTCGGCGGGCTCGCCGGGTGGGCGCTTGCAGGTGCGGGCGCCGCCGCGGGGGCTGGCGCCTCCTGCGCCTCGCGGGCATAGGCGCGCCAGCCGCCGACACGGTTGACTGTTTCGTTGACGGCTTTCCACGAGCCGACCGGCTGATCGGCATGGCGCTGGTAGCGAGCCAACGACGATTGGTACTGTGCGGACGGAACCTCGGCCGCCGCAGACAATGGGTCAGGCCTGGCGCGGGTGGGCGTCTGGGCGTGAGCGTACGCAGTGCTCGCCAGCATCAGCGCCGGCAGCAGCCAGCGCAAGCGAATCTCGGACATGAAAACCTCGCGACTTGAATCATGCGGTCGTTGCCGGACTGGCGGCATGGACCGGATCAGGTTCGGGCTGCGAGCGGCACGGCGGCGCCGGGCAGCGAACGTTCAGGCGAGGAGGGGGCGCGGGGGCCTGAGAGGGACGTCGGGGTCCACGCCGACGTGCGGCTGCGCACGCAGGGCCGCAATCCGGATGGTGGTCTGGAACTCGGGCAGACGCACGGGTTCACTGCCCGGCGCGGCCGCCGCGCAGCAAGGGGCACAACTGCTGCACTTGGTCACGGCCACGCGGTGATCGTCTGCCTGCCCCGACCTGGCCGACTCAGCGGGAACAGCATCGGACGCACTGGCCCGCGAACTCTCACGAGGGACGGCGGCGGACGATTCTGGAGCGTGATGCACCGCGTGCGCAGCGTGCTCGCCGGGGCCCGGCGCCGGCCGCGTCGAGCCGCTTTCCTGCGTGCTCGTGCTGCCGTGGTGCCCCGGGCCGCAGCCGAGCATGCTCGCGCCGGCGAGCCCCTTCAGGGGAATCACCGCTGCCATGAAGCAGATGACGAGGCTGCGCAGTGCGCCGAGCATGATCGGACTTTACCGTACCCAAAAAAGCGCGCGCCGGCGGCGCCGTCGAGGCCTGCCGCGGACTATAGGAGGCGCCTGCTGACAGGCGCCATACCCGTTCCTTACGGCTCCGTCATCTTTCGCCCCCGCGGGCCGGTCCGTGTGGCGCGAAGTGTCCGCGGGGCGACCGCGGGCTACCTGCGCGCAGCCGAACGCAGCGCCGCGGCGGCATGCGCATCGCTCGCTTCACGGCGATTGCCGACGTAGACCGCACCCGCCTCGCCGCCGACATCGAGCCAGCCATCGGCTGAGACCGGGTTGCGCTTCGCCTGCATCAGCTCCTGGATCACGGCAGCTCGCGTGGTGGTGCTCGCCCGCCCTTCGTACACCCAGCCGACATCGCCGCCGACATCGCGCCAGCCGTCGGCGTTGACCGGATTGCGTTTCCACGCCGCCAGGTCGTTCAGCACGTCGGCGCGCGACTTCACGGACGGCATCGCGTGCGGGACAGCGCCGACTTCACCGCCGACATTGGTATAGCCCGAGGTTGCCAGCACGGGCAGCGACACGGCGCTGGCCAGTGCAATCAGACCGAGACTGAGACGAACGTTCATGATGGACTCCTGGTCGCTGGCGGGACGCCTCGTGGACACCCGCCGATTGCGGTGCCGCGTTGCACCGTGAGCGCACTCTAGGAATCCGACAGCGACAGGTCACTTGCCGTCCGATGACGAGTTTGTCATCCGGCGTTGCCGCGCCGAGAGAGGCGCGCGCCGGCGCATGGCGACGGCGCGCGGCAATGCGCGGCTCAGACGCTCAGAAGACGTGCCGGACGCCGCCTTCGAAGCCCGACGACTTCTGGCCGCCCAGCATGCCCGCCGGCGGCGTGTACAGGACCGAGCTGCGCGCCGCGGCCTTGTTGGTCACTTGGCCGTAGGTCGTGTACAGCGCCGTACGCCTGGACAGGTTGTAAACGTAGCCGACGCCCAGCCGGGTGCTGTCGTCGGCGTCCGCGAAGCCCGATCCAGCGGCACCGCCCGAGCGGTCGGCGCGCGTGTAGCCCAGCCTGAGTTCCCCCACGCCCATGACCACCGACATCCCGATCGAGGCATCCTTGGTCTCGCGCACGCCCCACTCCTTCACGTCGTACAACGTGTACAACGTCGCGGGGCCGAGCTTGTAGTTGAACATCACGTTCCAGTTCTTGAAGTCCGGCGTGCCCGTGCCAATTTCGGTCTTCCCATAGGCGAAGCCGACGTTCACCGGTCCCCCGGCATAGCCGAAGCGGCCGCCGATGTACTTGTTGCCCACCACGCCTTCGCCCGCCGCGACCTGGACGTGGCCGTAAACCCCGCCGAGGCTGGGCAGGAAGTAGCCGACCGAGTTGTCCACCCGCAGCACCGTGGTTGCCGGGCTACCCAGGTTGGAGCCGGCGCCGTAGCTGAAGATGCCGCGCGAGCCGACGCCGACGATGCCGAATTCGTCGGTGAATGTGTTGTAGGCCGTTGGCGTGTAGTCGCGTCCCAGGCGGAGCTCGCCAAAGCCGCCCAGCAGGCTGACCGTCGAGCGGCGGCCCCAGAACTTGGTTGCGTCCGCGGTGCCCGTGTCCAGGGTGATCTGCGACTCGAGATGGAACCCGGCGCGCAGGCCACCTCCCAGGTCTTCCACGCCGCGCAAGCCGAACCGCGAGGTCGCGTTCGATCCCGAGGCCAGCTGCTTCAGCGAGCCGGCGCTGCCGTTCTTCACCTGGCGGGCGGCGGCATCGACGATACCGAACAGCGTCACCGACGATTGAGCGAACGCCGTTGCGGAAAGACCCGCAAGGGTGGCGAAGGCAACCAGTGTTTTCTTCATGAGAGCTATCTCCGATGTTGGACAGGGGAACACCCTGCTCGCTCGCTGCGCGCGCCTTCAGCCTCCACGATGGAAACCTGCGGCGCCAGGCGGCGAACGGAAGCCAGGGCGCTGGCCGCAGCCTAGAGACAGACCCCGCAGGCGGCGAGCCTGCCGGCACGAATGGCGGGGGCCGTGCTAGCACTGCCCCATAGGGTCGCTGGCCAGCCGTCTCGGTCGGGCCACAAGGGCCCTGTGCCTCCTTGCCCGCGCCTCGACGCGGTGCCCGCTGGCCCTGAGAACCTGCGATCGGAGAACGCCCGCCCGGATGACGGCGCCGTAATGTTTCGGCAAGCGATCCGTCGCCCACGCATTTCTAACGTTGCCGGGTCATCGAAGACGGGGAACCGTCAGCGCGCGGAGGCAGTTCGGGCTTCCGCCGTTGCGGCGATGCCGAACCGGAGCCGAAGAAATGCGAAGACAGGATATCCAACTGCTGGCCCGCGCCCGCGCAGGCGATGCGGCGGCCCGCTGCGAAGCAGGAAGGCGCTACCTCCAGGGCAGCGAAGGCTTTGCGCGGCACCCGACACTGGGGCTGGAGTACCTCTCGCACCCATCCGTCGCGAGCCTGCCTTCGGCCTCCATCATCGTCGCGGAGTCGCTCGCACTGCACGAGATCGTTCGCCTCGAGCAGTTGCGCGCGCTGCGCGCTGCCGCCGTGGCCGGGTCGGCGGTTGCCTGCATCAAGCTGGGCGTGTGGACTGCGTTGACGAGCCGCAACTCGGGCGATGCGACGAGGTGGTTGGAGCTCGCGGCCCAGGCGGGCCATGCGGCTGCGCCCGCCGCCGTGCGTGCGCTGGCCCGGTCGCCAAGACCGCCCGACGCGGAAGTGTTCGGCGTGCTGGGCGGTGAGCATGGCATCGAAGGCGATGAAGTGATCCCGCTCGCCCTGACACGTGCGCTCGTTGCCCGGGACGACGAGTTGATACCCCGCTTGCTGAACTGCGCGCTGCGCATCACGCCCGGCGTGCGCGAGGCGCTGGCCGACATCGTCTGCAGTGCATTGGTGTACGCCGAAGGACTGCGCCAGTTCGACCTCGAGGCGCCGAGCGCCAGGATCGAGGCGCTGCTCGAGGATTGCGTGCGCAGGGGCAGCGCGACGGCCGCGCTGCTGCTCGGCCGGGCGCTGTGCGGGCTCGATGCCGGGGCGCTGAAATCGCAGTCGCTGGTCAGCGGCCAGAACATGCGCAAGGGCGTTGCGCTGCTGCTGCGCGCTGCCGACGCAGGCAAGGACGAAGCGTGGATGCTGCTGTACAGCGCGCACTCCGACAACCATGCCTCGGTTGCCAACCCGCAGATGGCGCGCTTCTTCCTGGAGAAGGCGGCGCTCGCGGGAGCCCTCATTGCACAGCGCCGGCTGGGTGCGCTGATCCTGCGCTCGGCACACTCGCTGCACGAGTCGGAGCAAGGCATCCACTGGCTGCACCAGGCCGCACAGCGGGGAGATGACCATGCGATGCGGCTGTTGCGGTCGCTGGTCTTGCCGGTGGCGGGGCCGGAAGGCGAGGCCGCCGGACTGATCGCCGAGATCCGGCGCGACGATCCCTGGATGGCCTGCCGCTTGCGCACCGCGCGCGATTTCGGCCTCACGAAGCTGGAAGGCCTGAGCGTGGACGTTGCCACCGCCGTGCGCCCATGGGGCTTGGTTGTCGGCCCGAACCCGTTCATCACCCAGGCCAAGCTGTCGACGCCACGCGCCATCCCCGCGCTGACGGCGGAGGCAGCGCAGAGCCTGCGCCGCTCGGCGGCCTTCTTCGAACAAGCGCGCCCGGACGCCGCCCCGATGGAGGGGGACTTGCGCAAGCGTTCCGTGCGGCTGCGGCACTTGCTGGCTCGCCATGGCGCCGAGGAGTCGCTGTTCTTCGCCGAAGCGAGGTCTACGACGCTCGAGACGCTGCGCCAGGGCACCAAATGGGCATTTCACGTGCGGCAGCCCCTGCGCATGGCGCTGGCGGCGTAGCACGCTCGAACCAGCAGGCGCAGGGACGGCCCCGGTGCGGGTATGCGCATCCTGCTCGTCGAAGACAACGCCAAGCTCGCCCGCCACCTGAAGCGCGGGCTGGCCGACAACGGCTATGTCGTCGATGTCGCTGCTGACGGCATCGAAGGGCGTCACCTGGCGATCGAGGGCCGGTACGACCTGATCCTTCTCGACGTCATGCTGCCGGGTCTGGACGGATTTGCGCTGCTGGAAGACTTGCGCCGCAGCAGGCAGACGCCGGTGCTGATGTTGACCGCGGCCGACAGCGTCGAGAACCGCGTGCGCGGCCTGCGCGCGGGTGCCGACGACTATCTCGTCAAGCCCTTTGCATTCAGCGAGCTGCTCGCGCGCATTCAGGCCGTGCTGCGCCGCGGCGGCGCGAACATGCAGCCTGCGCCGGACCGCATGGTGCTGGGCGACCTGGAGCTCGACACCACGCGGCGGCGCGCATTGCGCGGCGGCCGGCGCCTCGAGCTCACGGCCCACGAATACACCCTGCTGTCGGTGCTGCTTCGCCACCGCGGCGAGGTGCTGTCGCGCACCGTGCTGACCGAGCAGGTCTGGGACATGGACTTCGACGGCGACTCCAACGTGGTCGAGGTCGCGATCCGCCGCCTGCGCGCCAAGCTCGACGACCCCTTTCCGGCGAAGATGCTGCACACGGTCAGAGGCATGGGCTACGTGCTGGAGCTGCGAGGCGGCGACGAACCCGAGCTGCGATGACCCTGCAGCGCGCTTCCATCGCGGTCCGATTGACGTTTGGACTGGGCCTCGTGGCCCTGCTGATATTCGGCGCCACCGCCACCTGGCTGCAGCGGGCGCTGCGAGCGCAACTCGAAGCGGCCGATGCCGCAGCGCTGCGCGGCAAGGCGAGCGTCGTGCACCACTTCGTCGAGGAGGCGGCGCGCTCAGGGGATCGTGCGGCGCTCTTTCACCACCTCGACGACCTCGGCATCGGACACGACGGGCTGCATCTCTGGCTGTTGTCGGCCGGCGGCGAATCGATCTATGGAAAGCAGGCGCCGACGCCACAGCCCGCGGGCCGCGGCCGCGTGGGCATGCCGGCCATCGAAGTGGACGTGCTGACGCAGGCACTGCCCGCCTCGTCGCCCTGGCCGGGCGGCATGGTGCGCGTGGCCATGGCCGCGCAGCGGCGCGAGGATCTGCTGCAGACCCACCTGGCTACAGTTGGCGTCGTGTGCGCCTTCGGCGTGGTGGCCACGGTCGTACTGAGTTGGATGGTGACGCGGCGCTGCCTGCGCATCGTGACACGGCTGTCGGACGAGGCCGGGTCGATCACGCCGCAGGCGTTGCGCGCCCGCCTGACCGAGCCGCCGCCGCGGGTGGAACTCGCGGGCCTGGTGCGCGCCTTCAACCGCGCGCTCGATCGCCTCGAAGGGGCCTACGGGCAGGTGCGGTCGTTCAATGCCAACGTCGCGCACGAGCTTCGCACCCCCTTGGCCTCGCTCATCACCGGGACGCAGGTCGCGCTCTCGACACCCGCCTCGTGCGAAGAGCTGCGAGCAACCATGGCCTCGAACCTCGAAGAGCTGGAACTGCTGAACGCGATTGTCAACGACATGCTGTTCCTGTCGCGCGCGGACCGGGGCGACCGGGCGGAGGGGCTCGAAGAGGTGCATCTCGACGAGGAGGGCGACAAAGTCATCGGCTACTGCGAAGCGCTGCTGCACGAGGCGAGGGTGCAGGCCGAGCGAGTCGGCGATGCACGGGTCATCTGCAACGGGCCGCTGGTGCGACGCGCGATCGTCAATCTTCTGACCAATGCCATCCGATACACGGCGCCCGGCGGCAAGATCGGCATCCGCATCGACCGCTGCGACGGCGGCGTGCAGGTCGGCGTGGACAACCCGGGAGAGCCGATCTCGCCGGACGTGCGTGAGCAAATGTTCGACCGCTTCTTTCGAGCCGACGCGTTGCGCGGCGCAGTCCCGCCCGGCCGTGGGCTGGGTTTGGCGATCGTTGCCGCCGTCGCGCGCATGCACGGCGGCACGGTGTTCGCCATCCGATCGGGCACGAACAACCGCGTCGGCTTCACGCTGCCACTCGGGCACGACGCCGCGGCCTTCGAAGCCCGACGCGACCGCGATGCCTGAATGGGCGGGCGCGCCTGGGTCCGCGCTCAGCCGGCATCGATTTCGATCCCGATCGTGGTGAGGCCGTCTTCCGAGGTGGCGAACGGCGCCCCGCCGTGCATGCGCGCGATGGCAGCAACGATGGCCAGGCCCAACCCGTAGTGGGTACCCGGCTGTCGCCGCGACCGCTCGACGCGAAAGAAGCGATCGAACAGCCTGGGCAAGTGTTCCGGTGCGATGGGTTCGCCCCGGTTGACGACGCACAGCCGCACGCGCTTTCCGGTCGAGGCGATCACGACCTTGACCACCGATCCTGGCGCCGCATACCGGTTCGCGTTGCTCAACAGGTTGGACAGCGCGCGCCGCAGCAGAGCGATGTCACACTGACCGCGAGCGTCGCCCTCGACGCGCACGGTCAGGTTGCGTTCGTGCAACGCTGCCTCGTGGAAGTCGAGGATGTCGGCCAGCGCGCCGGCAAGGCTTTCGACTGCCGTGCGGCGCGCCGCCTCGCCACGATCGGCCCGCGACAGGAACAGCATGTCGTTGACGATGCCGGCAAGCCGGTGCAGGTCTTCGAGGTTGGCGCCGATCACCTCGCGCAGTTCGTCGGCGGGGCGCGCGCGCCGCAGCGCGAGCTCGCTGGCCCCGATCAGTGTCGTCAACGGCGTACGCAATTCGTGCGCCACATCGGCGTTGAACGCCTCCAGCTGGGCATAGGCGCGTTCCACACGCGCGAGCAGCACGTTGAACCGTTCGACGAGCGGCAGCAGCTCGAGCGGCTGGGCCGATCCATCCAGGCGCAGATGAGGGTGATCCAGCGCCATCGACTCCACCTGCG
The DNA here is from genome assembly GCA_016223165.1 of Burkholderiales bacterium. Classification (GTDB taxonomy): domain Bacteria; phylum Pseudomonadota; class Gammaproteobacteria; order Burkholderiales; family Burkholderiaceae_C; genus Rubrivivax. The sequence continues at coordinate 330,209 of JACRPO010000001.1, read as the reverse complement.
CCGACAGGGCGCGGACAGGGCGCAAACCACGGCGCACGATCAGCAAGCCGGTGACGCTGACGAGCGCCGCGCCGGCCAGCGAAGCCAGGAACAGCGCGATGCCGAGCCGCCGCAGGAACAGCTCGTCGGGGCCGATATCGAGGCTCAGCTCGACGTCGACCCGGCTGCCCTCGCGCGCCGGCCAGTGGTCGGTCCACCGCGCCTTCTCGATGCGAGCAGCGGCGGCGCCCTGCCCGCGGCGCGAAGATGCGTAGACGATCAGGCCGCCGGGCGCGGCGACCCGCAAATCCATATCGTCATGGCCGGCCAGGAAATCGTCGAACCTGTGCTTCAGTTCGGCGAGATCGCCCGACACGGCCGTCTCGGCCAGCGCGTGGCGCACCACATCGCGCTTGCGCTGCAGCTCGTCGAATTGGCGTTCGCGCAGGCGCCACGCATTGATGGCGTAGACCAGTGCCGAGATCAGAAGAGCGACGAGCAGGCCTTGCACAGCCAGCCAGATCGACAGCCGGCGCCCCAGGGAAGGCGCGCGCGTGGCCATGGTCACTCGTCTCTCTCCTCCAGCACGTAACCCATGCCGCGCACCGTGTGCAGCAGCTTGGTCGCGAAGGGCTCGTCCAACTTGCTGCGCAGGCGCCGCACCGCCACTTCGACGACGTTGGTATCGCTGTCGAAGTTGATGTCCCACACCTGCTCGGCGAGCACGGTGCGCGACAGCACCTCGCCCGCGCGGCGCAGGAAGAGGGTCAGCAGGTTGAACTCCTGCGGCGTCAACTCGAGCCGCCTGCCACCGCGGGTCGCCTTGCGTCGCGCCATATCCAGCTCGAGGTCGGCCAGGCGCAGGGTCGTCGAGAACGGGCTGCCACGCTCGGCGCCACCACGGCGCAGCAGCGCCTGCACGCGGGCCAGCAATTCGGAGAACGAGAAGGGTTTGCCCAGGTAGTCGTCCGCGCCTTCGGTCAGCCCTTTCACCCGGTCTTCGACCGCGTCGCGCGCCGTCAACATCAGGACCGGCGTCCTTCGCCGCGCCCGCAGCGCGGCCAAGACCTCGAAGCCATCCTTGCCCGGAAGCATCACATCCAGAATGACGAGGTCATAGCTTCCCTCGACTGCGAAGTGCAGCCCGTCGATGCCGTCGTGCGCCAAGTCGACCACATACCCGCTTTCCGACAAGCCCTTGCGCAGGTAGTCTGCCAGCCTCACTTCATCTTCGATGACCAGGATTCGCATCCACCAATTCTGTGCCATCGACTGCGGACCGCGGGTGAGCGCCCATCGCATCCGACACACGACGGCGACCATTCTTGCCAACGGTGGCACGGCCTGTGCAACAGCTGCGGAACAGGCGATGCCACCCGGGCATGTTCGACGTGGTTCGCCGGCTTCGTTCTAAAGTTCCTTAGAATGTCGGCCGTGGACCACCGCACCCTCAAGGACCTTCTCTACGAACAGGTCGCCCGCGTGGGCAAGGCGCTGGCCAGCCCGAAGCGGCTGGAGATGCTGGAGATGCTGGCGCAGGGCGAGAAGTCGGTGGAGACCGTGGCCGGCGAAGTGGCCGTCGACGTGAAACTCGCCAGCGCGCACCTGAAGGCACTGAAGGAGGCGCGGCTCGTGCAGAGCCGTCGCGACGGCAAGCGCATGCTCTACCGCCTGAGCGGGCAGGACGTGGCGCACCTCGGCGTGACGCTGCGCCAGGTGGCCGAGGAGCACCTGGTCGAGCTGCGCGTGGCGCTGCAGCAGATGATGGCCGAGCCCGACCGGCTGGCGAAGGTCGGTCGCAAGGAGCTGCTGGCCCAGGCCAAGCGCGGCGAGGTCGTCGTGCTCGACGTGCGCCCGCCGGAAGAGTACGACACCGCCCACCTGCCCTATGCGCGCTCGATGCCGCTGGCCGAACTCGAGCATCGGCTGTCCGAACTGCCGCGCGGCGTGGACATCGTCGCCTATTGCCGCGGCCCCTTCTGCCTGATGTCCGACGAGGCCGTGAAGCTGCTGCGCCGGCGCGGCTTCCGTGCGAGCAAGACCTTCGACGGCGTCAGCGAATGGCGAGCGGCGGGCCTGCCGCTCGGCAAGCCTTGACGAGCCACGCGCCGCGCGAAGGGTCCCCGATGAGCCCGGGTGCCGGCCGCAATCTCGCGCTGCTGGTGACGAGCCAGGCGCTGGTGCTCTCGGCCGTCGTGCTGTCGATGACGCTGGCCGGCGTGCTCGGCGCGCAACTGGCGCCCGACAAGGGCCTGGCGACATTGCCGATCGCCGCGATGGTGCTGGGCACCGCGCTCTGTTCGGTCCCCGCCTCGCTGTTGATGCGCCGCATCGGGCGGCGCCCCGGTTTCGTGCTCGGTGCGGGCCTGGGTACCGCGGGCAGCCTGCTCGCCGCCTACGGCCTGGCCGCGCAGAGCTTCGCCGCCTTCGTGCTCGGGCACCTGCTGATCGGCGGCTACCAGGGCTTCGCCAACTACCTCCGCTTCGCCGCGGCCGAGGTGGCCGGGCCGCGGCACGCGAGCCGCGCCATCTCGTGGGTCGTCGCGGGCGGCGTCATCGCCGCGTTCGCCGGCCCGCAGGTCGGCCTGTGGGGCCGCGACTGGCTGCCGCAGCAGGTCTTCCTCGGCTCGTACCTCGCGCAGGCGCTGCTCTGCGGCGCCGTGATGCTGCTGATGTCCTTGCTGCAGGTGCCGAAGCCGGCCACGGCGGCCGCCGAGCCCGCTCGGCCGCTGCGCGAGATCGCCGCCCAGCCGGCGCTGCGCGCGGCGATCGTCGGCGCCGCCGTCGGCTACGCGGTGATGATCATGGCCATGACGGCGACGCCGCTGGCCATGCTCGGCTGCGGCTTCAGCGCCGGCGACGTGAAGCCGGTCATCCAGTGGCATGTCTTCGGGATGTTCGTGCCGTCGTTCTTCACCGGCAGCCTGGTCGCGCGCTTCGGGGCGCCGCGCGTCATGCAGGCCGGGTTCGTGCTGCTGATGGGGCATGTCGCCGTCGCGGCCTCGGGCATCGAGTACCTGCACTTCCTCGGCGCGCTCGTGCTGCTCGGCGTCGGTTGGAACTTCGCCTTCGTGGGCAGCACGGCGTTGCTGACGCAGAGCTACGGGCCGAGCGAGCAGACGAGGGTGCAGGCCCTCAACGAGGGCCTGGTGTTCGGCTTCGTCGCCTTGGCCAGCCTCGGCGCAGGCTGGCTCTACGACCGCTTCGGATGGGCGGCGCTCAACCTGCTCACCCTGCCGCTGCTCGTGCTGGCGCTGGTGTGGACACGCTCGATCCTGCCGCGCCGGCCCAAGCTGGCGGCGGCGTAGTCACCGAAAGCCCGGCCTTCGAGCCACAGGCTTGATCGCCTTGATCGCCTTGATCGGCTTGATCGGCTTGATCGGCTTGATCGGCTTGATCGGCTTGATCGGCTTGATCGGCCTTGATCGGCCTTGATCGGCCTCAACCCCGGCCGCGCGCGCGGCCCGATCATGCGAGCTCAAGCTGATCGGCCCCCGAATGAAACGAAGCAAGTCCCTCGTCACGGCGCTCGCCACCACGCTGGTGCTGGCCGTCGTCGCGGGGGCGGCGTTCTGGCGCTTCGGGCGCGCGCTGCCGGTGTCGGTCGTCGACGCCGTGCAGGGCCGCGTGGCGCTGCGCGTGGTCGGCCCCGGCACGCTGCAGGCACGCGTGCCGGTGACGCTGGCCGCGCGCATCACGGCCACGGTCAGGCAGGTCAACGTCGATGTCGGCGACGTGGTGCGGCGCGGCCAGACGCTCGCGCTGCTCGACGACCGTGACCTCGCCGCACGGCGCGCCGTCGTCGGCGGCCAGCAGGTGGCGCTGGCGCGCAACGCCGTGGCGGCTGAGGCGAGCATCGCCAAGGCGCAGGCCGACCTCGAGCTGGCGCGCAGCAAGCAACAGCGCGATGCCGAACTGCTGCGCACCGGCTTCGTCTCGCAGGCGGTGCTGGACACCTCCAATGCGACGCTGCAGGCGGCGGCGGCGAGCCTCGCGAACGCGCGCGCGGCGCACGCGGCGCGCGAGGCCGACGTGCAGGCGCTGTCGCAGGAAGCGCGCTATGCCGACGCCGTGCTGTCGTTCACCCGCATCGTGGCGCCGATGGACGGTGTCGTCGTGGCGCGGCAGGCCGAAGTCGGTGCGACGGTGGTGCCGGGCAGCGCGCTCCTGCGCGTCGTCGATCCGGCGACGCTGTGGATGGCCATGCGCGTCGACGAGTCGGTGATCGGCCGCGTGCACGTCGGCCAGGCGGCCAGCATGCGCATGCGCAGCGGCGAGACCGTCACGGGCAAGGTCGCGCGCATCGCGCGCCAATCGGACGCGGCGACCCGCGAGCTCGAGGTCCACGTCGCCTTCGACACGCTGCCGGAACGTTTCGCGATCGACCAGGAGGCGGAGGTCGCCATCGCCGCCGGCGAGGTCGCCGGCATCGTCGTGCCGCTTGCGGCGCTGACGCGCGACCGCCAGGGCCGGCAGGGCGTGCTCGTCGTCGCCGGTTCCCGCACCGAGTTCCGCCCCGTGCAGACCGGTGCGAGCGACGGCGAGCGCGTGCTGGTCGCCAAGGGGCTGGCGAGCGGCGAGCGCGTCGTCGCGGAGGCAGGCGGCGTCAAGGCCGGCGTGCGTGTGAGCACGAGCACGAGCGCGAGCGCGAGTGTGCGCACGAGCGTGAGTACGAGCGCGACCGTATCGCCTGCGGCACCCGCGCGCTGACGCCTGCGACGCAGCGGCAGCCGGGACGCCCATGGATCTTGCGCTGAAGGACATCCGCCGCCACGTCGGAAAGTTCGTCGCCACCATCTTCGGCGTGGCCATGCTGCTGGCCATCGTGCTGGTGATGAACGGCATCTACCAGGGCAACATCGCCGACGGCGTCTGGCTGATCGACAACACCGCCACCGACCTGTGGGTGGTCGAACGCGGGCGCGGCGGGCCGTTCAACGAGAGCTCGCGCATGCCGCTGGACAGCGCCAGGAGCGTCGCCGCGACGCCCGGCGTGGCGAAGGCCAGCCCGCTCGTCATCTACGCCGCGCAGCGCGAGATCGGCGGCCGGAGCCAGCAGTTCACGGTCATCGGCTACGAGGTGTTCGGCGGGCTCGGCGGCCCGGGCGGCATCGTGCGCGGGCGCGGCATCGAGGCGCCGCACTACGAGCTCGTGGCCGACCGCAAGCTCGGGCTGGCGCTCGGCGACAAGGTGCCGTTCGGCACGCACGAGTACACCGTGGTCGGCATCACGCAGGGCGCGGTCGATTCGGGCGGCAGCCCGCTCGTCTACCTGTCGCTGCCGGATGCGCAGGAGGTGCAGTTCCAGCAGGACAACCGCGCCGTCGTCGCGGCGCGTACCACCAGCCTGAAGCGGCTGGAGCTGGCCGGCTACAGCGCCGAGCAGGCGACGCGGCTGCTGCCGCTGCTGAGCTCAACGAGCGACACCGTCAACGCCGTGCTGGTGAACCTGGCGCCGGGCGCGGACGCGCAACTCGTGGCGCAGCACCTGCGCGACTGGCTCTACTTCAACGTCTACACGACGGCCGAGGAACGCGCGCTGATGCTCGAAGGCAAGCTCGCCCGCATGTCGGCCGTGCTCGGCCTGTTCCGCGCGCTGCTGGTCATCGTCTCGATCGTCATCATCGCCCTCATCGTCTACGTGCTGACGATCGAGAAGATCCGGTCGATCGCGACGCTCAAGCTGATCGGCGCGTCGAACTGGGTCATCGTGCGGCTGATCATGGAGCAGTCGATGGCGCTGACGCTGGCGAGCTTCGCCGTCGCCTACGGGCTGCGCGAGCTGATCGTGCCGGGCTTCCCGCGCACGTTGGCCTTCCTGCCGCAGGAGACCGCCGTCACCTTCATGGTCATGCTGGGCGGCGGTGTGGTGGCCAGCGCGATGGCGATCTGGCACGCGCTGCGCACGCCGCCGCAGCTGGCGCTCGGAGGCTAGATGACGGCGCCCGTACTCGCTTCGTCGGCTGCGGCGGCCGGGATGTCCGCCGAGGTGCCCGCCGAGCTGCCCGCCGAGAGGCCCGTGGTCGTCGAAGTCGAGGGCGTGTCCAAGACCTTCGGCAGCGGCGAGCTGGCCGTGCAGGCGCTCAAGCCCTGCTCGCTCTCGGTGCGGCAGGGTGAACTCGCCGCGCTGCTGGGTCCGAGCGGCTCGGGCAAGAGCACGCTGCTGCTGTCGATCAGCCTGATCCTGGAGCCGAGCGCAGGCCGCATCGTCATCAACGGCCAGGAGGTCTACAACGACGGCTGGACGGGCATCGACGACCGCGCCTTCCGGCGCCGCAACATCGGCTTCATCTTCCAGCAGCACAACCTGATCCCGTTCCTCACCGCGATCGAGAACGTGGCGCTGGTGATGCAGCTCAACGGCATCGGCCGCCGCGAGGCGACGCGGCGCGCACGCGAGCTGCTCGGCTACCTGGAGATCGCGCACCGCGCCGAGTCGCTGCCGGCCAACCTCTCCGGCGGCGAGCAGCAGCGCGTGGCGATCGGCCGCGCGCTGGCCAACGAGCCGCCGCTGATCCTCGCCGACGAGCCCACCGCGGCGCTCGACACCGAGCGCGGTGCAAAGGTCATGGCGCTGCTGCGCAAGATCGCGCGCGAGCGCCGCTCGGCGGTCATCACCGTCACGCACGACCATCGCATGATCGAGGGCTTCGACACCGTCTACCGCCTCGACGACGGCGTGCTGAGGCGGCTGCCCGCGGCGCAGGCGGCGGCAGCGGCGGCCGCGCCGGCGCACTGAGCCGCCCTCGCCGCTCACATCTTCGCGGCCGCGGCCTTGATCGCTGCGCGGATGCGGCCGTAGGTGCCGCAGCGGCAGACGTTCTCGATCGCGTCGATGTCGGCGTCGCTCGGGTTCTTCTTGCGCGACAACAGGTCCACCGCGGCCATGATCTGGCCGGGCTGGCAGAAGCCGCACTGCGGCACGTCGAGGTCGAGCCAGGCCTGCTGCACGGGGTGCAGCGTCTCGCCGTTCGGCCCGCTCGCCAGGCCCTCGATGGTCGTGACCTTCTTGCCCTGCACGGCGGAAACGCGCGTCGAGCAGGTCGTCACGGCCTTGCCGTTGACGAGGCAGGTGCAGGCCTTGCAGGCATCGACGCCGCAGCCGTATTTCGGGCCGGTGATGCCGAGCTTGTCGCGCAGCACCCAGAGCAGCGCCATGTCGGCCGGCGCGTCGACGGTGACCGATTGATCGTTGACGGTGAAGGTGTAGTTGGGCATGGCTGACTCCATGAACGCTCAGGCGACGGCGGGAGGAGGAAGCTGGCCGGGCGGCGTCGGCGTGAACACCGGCTGCGCATTGAGCGGGAAGTTGCGCGGCTTGATGCCGGTGGCGCGTGCGTACGCATTGGCGATCGCCCCCGAAGGTGCCGACATGGCGACCTCGCCCATGCCGGCGGCCGGCGCGTTGGTGCTGTTGGGCATGATGATGATCTGCACGTCCTTCGGGAAGTCGCGCATCCGCAGCCACAGGTACTGCTTGTAGCTGCCCTCCAGCGGCAGGCCGTCCTTGATGTTGAGACCGGTCTTCAGCACGAGCGAGATCGCCTCGCAGATGCCGCCCAGGCACTGCTGCTCGACGCCCGAGGGGCTGATGACGCGGCCGACGTCGATGGCCATCACCACCTTCGTGACCTTGCAGTTGCTGCGGTCGCGGCAGTCGAGCTCGACGATGCAGGCCGAGAACGAGCGCGACTCCTGGTGCACGCCCACGCCCTGCGCGAAGCCCGGCGGCATCGCCTTGCCCCATTGCGCCGCGCCGGCGACGCGCTGCAGGCAGGCCTTGGCGCGTTCGAGGCGCAGGAACTCGAGGCGGAACGCCACCGGGTCCTTGTTCAGCGCGGCGGCGATCTCGTCGGTGACGATCTCCTCGACGGTGCGCGCCGGCTGGATGTGCACCGAACGGTACGAGACGGTGTTCATCTCGAGCGCCACCGGGAACAAGAGCTTCTTGCCGACGCCGTAGTTGTAGGGCGACGAGACCATCGTCAGGAAGAAGAACTGCTCGTAGTTCATGTTGCCGACGGTCTGCACGACGGCTGGCGGCAGCGAGCCGGCCGTCGCCGTGCCGATCTCGCCGTAGCCGTGGCGCGCATCGAGCCGCACGATGCCGATGCTCTGCTGGTAGCTGAGCACGTTGCCCGGCAGCAGCAGCGTCGGCGGCAGGACCGCGGCGCGCACCCGGTGCACCTGCGGCGGCCGGTGCCTCGTGTGGCGGATGTCGTCCGTGCGGTGGTACATGAGCTTGCAGATGCGGCCGGTCTTCTTCGAGATCTGCGCCGCCACCTGCACCGGGTCCCAGAAGAGCCGGCGGCCGAAGGCGCCGCCGCTGGGGATGACGTGCGCGGTGACGGCCCCGAGCGGCAGGCCGAGGTCGAGCGCCACCGCCTGCGAGGCGACGATGGGGCTCTGCATGCCGGCCCAGACCTCGGCGCGGTCGGGCCGGGTCGCGTCGACGATGGCGCACTCCACTTCCAGCGGGCAGGCCGTCGCGGCCTTCCAGGTGAACTCGGCGTCGATCGCGACGCTGCCCAGCGGCGCCGGCAACAGCGGCGGGATCGCCGCGCGCAGCTTGTCGCGGATCGTCGCGTCGGACTCGCCGGCCATCGACCCCGGCCCCCAGGTGATGTCGAGCGCGCCGCAGGCGTCCCAGGCCTGGCCGAAGGTTTCGGCCATCACCGCGACGCCCGGCGGAATGCCGACGACGTTGCCGCCGCCGGGAATGATCTCGACGGCGATGACGCCGGGCATCGCCAGCACGGCGTTGCGGTTGTTCACGCTGACCACCGAACCGCGGATCGTCGAGGGCATGCGGCACATCGTCGGCATGGCGCCCGGCACGTCCTGGTCCATCGTGAACTTCTTCTTGCCGGTCACGATGTCGCGCGCATCGAGCTTGGCGACGCGCGTGCCGACCACCGGGTTGGCGGGCGGCCCGGGCTGCGGCACGATGCCGGCCTTGAGCTGCGCCGCGGCCACCAGCGCCGGCAGCACCGGCTCGAAGGCGCGGATCGAGCACGAGCCGCCGGTGATCTGGTTGTACATGAGCTCGGGCTGCGCGTCGGCCGAGGTGACGCGCACTTTCGCGAGCGGCACCTTGGCCTCGTCGGCGATCATCAGCGCCAGCGCCGTCGCGATGCCGGTGCCCTGCTCGAGGCGCGGCAGCGCCATCGTGTAGACGCCGTCGCTGTCGATCGTGAGCTTCACCAGCGGCATCGTCGGCGCGCTCACCTGCGTGATGGAGTCCCCGACGTCGTAGTTGTCGACCGAATCGGGCGGCGTCAGCGGCAGCGGCAGCGCCTGCACTCTCGTGGGCGCGGCGGCCAACCCGGCCGCCGCCAGCACCGGCACCGATGCGGCGGCGCCCAGCACGTCGCGCCGGCTGACCTGCGCGGGGCCGGCCGGCTCCGAGCCCTCGCGCGTCGTCATGACCGCAAGCGAGGGGGGCGAGGGAAGCGAGGGGAGCGAGGAGCGAGCATCGTTCATCGAGGTCTCCTTGGTCGTCAGGCCGCAGCGATGCTGCCAACGGCGCCCCGACGGGGTTGTCGTCATAACGACATCCCTGACTCGGGATTCCCACGGCCGTCGAGCGGATCAGCGGAGAGCGAGGCATCCTTGCCCATATGCAGGGTGGCCGCGCCGGCTCGCATGCGACTCACGACCGCCGCCGGCCACGCCTGGGTGCACAAGGAGACAAGCACCATGCAGGCCGTTGAGACCCTGTTGCGCGGCAGCCTCTGGGCGCCCGCGCTCGCTGCCGAGGAACTCGACCACGTCGTGCGCGAGTCCTTCGAGCACCGCGTGCCCATCGGCGGCTGCGCCGTGCGCTGCGGCGAGAAGGCGGACTTCTGGGCCGGCGTCATCGAAGGCCTGGTCAAGATGTCGGTCACGCATGCCGACGGCCGGCACTCGACCTTCACCGGCGTCACGGCCGGCGGCTGGTTCGGCGAAGGCTCGCTGCTCAAGGCCGGCTCGTGGCGCTACGACGCGGTGGCCGTGCGGCAGACGCGCCTGGCCTGCGTGCCGCGCCGCACCTTCGAGCGCCTCGTCAACGCGAGCCTGCCCTTCAACCGCTTCCTGCTCTCGCAGCTGAACGCACGCCTGAGCCTGTTCATCGGCCTCGTCGAATTCGACCGCCTGCTCGGCCCCGACGCGCGCGTGGCGCGTTGCCTGGCCAGCCTCTTCGACCCCGCGCTCTACCCGCACACCGGCAACTTCGTGCAGCTCAGCCAGGAGGAGATCGGGCTGCTCGCCGCCGTCTCGCGCCAGCGCGCCAACGAGGCCCTGCACGGCCTGGAGCGCGCCGGTCTGCTGCGCGTGGAGTTCGGCGGCGTCACGGTGCTCGACGTCGCCGGCCTGCGCACCTACAACCCGCACGAGGCCGGTTCGGCCGCTTCGGCCGGTTCGGCCGGTTCGGCCGGTTCGGCCGGTTCGGCCGCTTCGGCCGTTTCGCACCCGCTGCCGCGCCAGGCCGTGCGCGTCGGCTGAGAGCCCCTCCCCTCCCGCGCCTCCCGTATGCTTGCGGCCCCCGCCCGCCGCGGCCCCGTGAGTTCAGCCATGCCTTCGAGCGAAACCCTGGAGCGCTTCATCGCGCGCGTCGAGTCGAACGCGCATGCCGAGGCGATCGAGGACTTCTACGCCGAGGCAGCCTCGATGCAGGAGAACCAGAAGCCGCCACGCCGCGGCCGCGACCACCTCGTGCAGCACGAACGCGCCGTGCTGGCGCGGGCGCGCCAGGTCTCTTCCCGCTGCGTGCGACCGGTGCTCGTGCACGGCGAGCACGTCGTCATCCGCTGGATCTTCGAGTTCGAGTGGCAGGACGGGCGCCGCACGCGCATGGAAGAGCTCGCCTGGCAGGAGTGGGCCGGCGAGCGCATCGTGCGCGAGCAGTTCTTCTACGACCCGGCGCAGCTCGTGCCGGCCCCGGCCGACACGGCGCCCTGATCACCAGCCCTGATCACGCACGCTGATCACGCGCCCGGATCACGCGCCCTGCTCACACCTGACCGCCTTTCGCACGACGCCGATGAACGCCCCCGAACTGCACGACTATCTCGTCCTCTCGCGCGGCCAATGGGACCGCGACCTCGCGCCGCAGGTGATCCAGTCGGCCATCGACGCCTTCTACGCCTGGTACGAGCGCCTGCTCGCCGAGGGCCGGGTGCTGCCCGGCCAGCGCCTGGCGCGCGAGGGCAAGCTCGTTTCGCGCGAGCGCGTGCAGGACGGCCCCTTCGCCGAAGCCAAGGAGATCGTCGGCGGCTACTGGTTCTTTCGCGCCACCAGCCTCGACGAGGCGGCGGCGCTGGCGGCGCAGAACCCCTGCCTCGCCTGCGGCCTGAGCTACGAGGTGCGGCCGGTCGAACCGCAGCGGGCCAGCGCCTTCGTGCCCAGCAACGAGACGCCGGGCTCAAGAGGCTGAGGCTGAGGCTGAGGCGCAGCGCGCCCCGCCCCGCCGGCACCGCGCGCCGGCGGCGCATTTCAGCTGCAACATTCGCCGCCGCTCCCGCAACGGCGCTGCAATGCGCGTTGCCAAGCATCGCTCGCCATGCTGACCCTCGCCGACCCCGCCGCTGCCTCCGTTGCCGCGCCTTCGGCGACGGGCAGCGCCGGGGCGCTTGCCTCGCACACACCGAACGGCCAGGCCGTGCCGAACGTGCACGCCGCGCCGAAAGGCCTGCTGACCCCGCACGTGCTGGTGCTGGACGACGACGCCGCGATCCGCGCGCTGCTCGGCGACTACCTGCGCGACAACGAGCTGCGCTGCACCGCCGTCGACAACGGGCGCACCTTCGACGCCGTGCTTGCGCGCGAGACCATCGACCTCGTCATCCTCGACCGGCGCCTGCCCGGCGAGGACGGCTTGGCCATCGCGCGGCGGCTGCGCGAATCGTCGACGATCCCGATCCTCATGCTTACCGGCCGCGCCGACGAGGCCGACCGCGTGATGGGCCTGGAGCTCGGCGCCGACGACTACCTGACCAAGCCGTTCAGCCCGCGCGAGCTGCTGGCGCGCATCCGCGCGCTGCTGCGGCGTGCGCAGGTGCAGGCCACGGTGGCTGACGCGATGGCGCGCGTGCGCGCCTACCGCTTCGGCGCCTGGGAGCTGAACGTGCCGCTGCGCCGCCTGCGCGCCGCCGACGGACGCACCGTCGAGCTGACGAACGGCGAGTTCAGCCTGCTTGCCGCCTTCGTCTCGGCGCCGCAGCGCGTGCTGTCGCGCGAGCGCCTGCTCGACCTCTCGCGCCTGCACAACGCCGAGGTCTACGACCGCTCGATCGACGTGCAGATCCTTCGCCTGCGCCGCAAGATCGAGGTCGATCCGGCGCGGCCGCAGTTCATCAAGACCGAACGCGGCGCGGGCTATCTGTTCGACGTGCCCGTCGAAGTGCTGCGCTGAGCGTTACGCGGCCCCGCCTCGGCCCGAGCCTCGGCCTGAGCCTCGGCGCGGGTGCCGCGCCGCACAGCGTCAAGGCCCGACGAAATAGCGGCGCCGCTTCGACTTGTAGCTGCGCGCGTCGAAGTGCGCGCGCGTCCACGCTGCCGGATCCTCCTTGAGGTAGCCGGCATCCGGGTCGGCCTGCCCCTCGGCCAGCAGCTTGCGCACGATGTAGCGCGCATAGTGATGGTCGAACACGCGCATGTACTCGCCGAAGTAGATGTCGGCCACGCGCGTGTCGCCGCGGATGACGAGCATGTTCTCGTCGTTGCTCCATTGCGAGGGGCGGCTGAAGTTGGCCGAGCCCGTCACCACCAGCGGGTCGTCGGAGAGCGGGTCGACGAGCATGAACTTGGTGTGGATGTAGTCGTTGGAATTGAGCGGGTTGTCGCGCTCGGCCAGGAAGTTGGCCCACCAGCCCGGGCCGAGGTAGCCGCCGCTGGCGAAGATGACGTCGCGGTCGACGCCCAGGCTCTCGCCGCTGCCGAGCGGGTCGTCCTTGATGACGTAGCGCAGCACGTCGTTCTCGCGCGCCAGCACCTGCTGGAAGACGGCATCGAGATTGAACGCCACCGTGAAGCAGACGATCTGCCTGGCCTCGGCCATGCGCTCGGCATACCACTGCAGCGTCGCCGGCGCAGCGGCGCCGGCCGTCACCGCGGGCTTGACGTCGCGGGCGCTGAAGAGCGGCGTCACGCTCCCCTCGGTCGGCAGGCCCTCGGGCAGCGGCGTGGCGGCGTTGTTCAGCGGGCGCAGCTTGGTGTCGGTGAGGTTCTGCGACAGGCGCTCCCAGTACTCGAGGTACTTCGCCGCCACCGCACGGTCCCACACGACGTGGCCGACGTTCGAGTGGCCGAAGATGCCGCCGGCCGAGATGTTGGTCGAGCCGGTCCACACCGCGCGCGCCTGCCCGCCCTGCAGCAGCACGATGAACTTGTTGTGCCGGATGCCGCTCGTCACCGTGCGGCGCACGACGGCGCCGTGCGCGTCGAGGCCGGCGGCGGCGATGGCCGCCTCGTTGCCGACCCTGTAGTCGCTGGCCGCGTCGTAGACGATCTTCACGTCGGCGCCCGCCTCCAGCGCGGCGGCGAAGGCGTTGACCACCGGCTGGTAGTGGAACTCGTACACCGCCGCGCGCAACCCGAAGCGCTGGTCGGCGGCACGCGCGATGAAGCCGAGCAGGCCTTCGAAGAGGCCGTGCGACAGCCACTGCATCTCGGGCGACTGCGGGTTGCCCACGTCGGGCACGGCGTTGTCGAAGTCGCGCGCATAGGCCTGCGAGCCGATGACGCCGCGGTTGAAGTACACGTCGTGGCGCGGCCTGCCGCCGCCGGAGCCCTGCGCCGCGTCGGGCTCGGTGCGAACGGGCAGCGCCAGCGCCGCGGCCAGGTCGAGCAACAGGTTCTTCGCCTGCCCGTACACCGGCACGATGCGGTAGCGGTAGCGGCGCCCGGCCTTGGCCGTGTAGTCGCCCCACTGGAAGGTCTGGATCGGGTGCTCGGCCGAAGAAACCGGCGTGCCCGCGGGCAACCCCTTGTCCTTGTTCTTGAAGCGCTTCATGCCGCGCAGCCAGTAGGTCTCGATGCGCCGGCCCTCGCGGTCGTACTCCGAGCGCTCGATGGCGAAGCCGAGCAGCCCTTGCAGCCGCTGCGTGCGCACCTCGCGCTGGAAGTCCCAGGCCAGCACGACCACGTGCGTGCCGGCGATGGCGCGTGCCTTGAGCACGGCGTTGTGTCTCGGGTAGCGCATGCGGTCCCCTCCCCTGCGGGCCTTGCGGTGGTCCGCGGTCTTCCGTGGCGTTCCGCGGTGTCCCGCGGCCGCGGCCATCGTAGGCGATGGCCTCGCGCCGCGCCTCAGAGCTTGCGAATCACTCCGGCGCGCCCGAGCGGGTGGTCCAAACGGTCCCAATCGAGGCGCAAAGCGCAGCCATAGCCCGGGCTATGGCGAGCATTTGCAACGAAGAGTGGGGCCGTTTGGGCCGCACGAGCGGGTGGGCCGGAATGGTTCGCAAGCTCTCAGCCCGGCTGCAGATAACGCTGCGCGAGCGCCTCGAGCTGGCGCTCGCCGAGGCCGACCTGGCGGCGCAGGTAGTGCCCGGGGCCGCCGAATCCTTCGTCGATGGCTTCGAAGGCCGCCTCGAGATAGCCGGCCTGCACGCCCCACAGCGCCTGCAGCACCTCGGGGTGCATGTCCGCACGCGGCGTCCACGGCGGCCTGAACACCTCGTTGGTGAGCAGGTAGTCGCGCATCACCGCCTCGCGCGGCACGCCCAGCGCCAGCAGCACGAGCGCCGCCGCGACGCCGGTGCGATCCTTGCCCGCGGTGCAGTGGAAGACCACCGGCGCCTCGGCGCGCAGCAGATGCCCGAAGAGCTCGGCGAAGCGCGCTGCGCCTTCGTTCACGAGGCCGCGGTAGAGATCGCGCATCAGGCCCTCGACCACCGGCACGGTGAGCGTGCGGCCGGCCCCGGTGATCGCCTGCATGTGCTGCGCCACCGTCGGCTCGATGGCGAGCGAGTGCTGCGCCAGCCCCGGCACCTCATAGGGTGCGGCGGCGCGCTCGTCGACGCCGCGGAAGTCGAAGCTCGCCGCGATGCCGAGCCCGGCCAGCACCTCGTGGTCGGCCGGCGTCAGGTCGCCGAGCTGGTCGGAGCGGAACAGGCGCCGCCAGCGCAGGCGGCGTCCGCCATGTCCCTCGTAGCCGCCGAGGTCGCGGAAGTTGGTGGCACCGCGAAGCGGCACCACGCGCGGCAAGTCTTGATCCATCGATCGCATTGTGCCGGTGCGCGCTGCCATCGCGTCTCGGGCCGCGGGTTCGCGTCGCCGCGGCGCCTGTCGCACCGAAAGAACCGGCGGCTCGGCCGTCAGCTCTCTTCGTCGTTGGCGGCGCCGCCGCCGAGCACGGTGAAGCTGCTGTGCACGATGCCCACGCCGTCTTCACCCACGGTGGCCAGCATGTTGGCCTGCGCCGTGGCGCGCTGCAGCAGCCGGGCCGGCTCCTTGCCGTGCGCGGGATAGCTGGCCAGCCCGAAGGCCGCGCTCACGCTGCAGGGGTGGCCGGCGAGGATGAACGGCTGCTCGAGCGCGCGCAGCAGCTTGGCGGCGACACCGTCGCCGTCGCCGACCATGTCGACGCGGCCCAGCATCACGGCGAAGAGGTCGGTGCCGAGCGAGGCCACGACGTCGCTGGCGCGCAGCCCGCCGCGCAGCCGCACGGCGATCTTGCGGCGCAGCACGTTGGCTGCCTCGCCGCCCAGGCGAACCGCGGCCTGCGTCACGCCCTCGACACGCAGCACGATGAGCACCAGCGGCGCCGGTTCACGCTCGCGCAGCGCGATCAGCTGCGTCATGTGCTCGAGCAATTGCGCCTGGTGCGGCAGGCCGGTGGCGAGGTCGGTGGCGTAGGCCGTGCGCGCCATGCGCTCGACCTGCTTGCGCACGAGCGCGTGGCGCAGCGCACGGGCCAACCCGGCCGCGTCGCGGTCGCTGGCGAGCGCCTCGACGCCCAGGCGCAGCAGCTCGGCCTCGGCGGTGTCGTCGGGTTCGCCGAAGGCCACCACCACCGGCCGCTCGTAGGCGAGCTCGGGCAGGCCCGGGCGCACGGCCAGCGCGGCCAGCGCGGCACGGTCGGCGGCGTGCAGCAGCACCACATCGGCCTCCTTGGCGCGGGCGCTGGCGCCACGCTGCACGTCCAGGCCCGGCAACGCGGCCAACTCGGCCAGGCGCAGGCCGAAGTCATCGGCCCCGGCGTCGGCGTCGACCGCATCGACGGCGAGGACGGAGACGGTGGGCAAGCGGGTTGGCGCGTTCATGCTCGCGGCTCGGTGGCGCCGATGGGGCTGCGGCCCCCGATGTCGGCCGAGGCGGCCCCATCTGGAGCGGGCGATGGGAATCGAACCCACGTCTTGAGCTTGGGAAGCTCAGGTCCTGCCATTGAACGACGCCCGCGAGACGGCAGGCATTCTAGTGCCGTCCCCGGCGGCGCGGCCGCTGCTCGGCCAGGGTCGGCCAGCGATTGGTACGTTCCATGCTTCGAGGTGCCGAGGAGGCTCTCATGAGGCCGTTCTCGCACCTGCTTCGAGCGTCCCTTGCCATCTGCTGGCTCGCGGCTTGCGGCGGTGGGGGCACGCCGGTGCCGGTCGCACCGGGCGTTGCGCCGGCAACGGCAGCCACGGCTGCGGCCACGCCGGCCGGCACCTCGAACGCGTCGAACACGCCGACGCCGACACCTGCGCCCACGCCAACGCCGACAGCGGCCGCGCAGACAGCGGCCGCCGATGTGGCGCCGGGCGCCCCGGGTTGCGCTGCGCTCGAGCCGTTGCCCGTCATCCCCGACGGCGCGCGCCAGGTCACCGAGTTCGGCGCCATCGCCGACGACGACCTGCCCGACGACGATGCCATCGCCGCGGCGCTGGCGGCGATGGGCCCCGGCGACTGGCTCGTCTTCCCGCCCGGCACCTACATCCAGCAGCGCAGCATCCTGATCACGCGCCCATACGTCACGCTGTGGAGCGAGGGTGCGCACCTGCATGCCACCAACCCGGTCGACCACACGCTCGGCCTGCGCGCCGACGGCGTGCGCGTCTACGGCTTCATCCTCACCGCGGTGACCGACATCCGCCGCGATGCGGCCGAGCAGGCGCGCATCAGCATCTATCGCGACAAGAGCGAACCCGGCCTGCAGACCGGCAACGTCGTGCGCGGCAACGTCATCACGCAGGGCGACACCGCCGACACGGCCAATGCCGCCGGCTCGGTGGGCATCCTCGTCTACGGCGCCAGCCGCTTCACGGTGGCCGGCAACGTCGTGCGGCGCACGCTCGCCGACGGCATCCACGTCACCGGCGCCAGCCGCGAAGGCCGCGTGCTCGACAACCACGTGCGCGAGGTCGGCGACGACCTGATCGCGATGGTCTCCTACCTCGGCGAGGGCTGGCAGGGGCGCATGCGCAGCGACCCCGACTGGGCCGCCGCCGTCGAAGCCGGCGACGTGCAGGTGAGCCAGATCCTCGTGCAGGGCAACGACGTCGCCGACAACTACTGGGGTCGCGGCATCAGCGTCGTCGGCGGCCGAAACATCACCGTGCGCGAGAACCACATCGCGCGCACGCCCTACGGCGCCGGCGTGCTGGTGGCGCAGGAGGGCGGCTACCGCACGCCCGGGCCGCGCAACGTGCTCATCGAAGGCAACACCCTCAGCGCGGTGCAGACGACCGCGCCGCCCTACGTGCCCGAAGGCGATGTGTTCACCTGGCTGCGTGGCCTGTGGCGTGCGCTCGGGCCGCGCACGGGGCACGCCGCGGTGGAGATCCATGCCATCCAGAACAGCGCCGTCGACGCCGGCGACCCGGCGCTGGCCGCGGCGCTCGCGCTGCGCGGCGTGCGTGTCGAGCGCAACACGCTGCGCGACCTGGGCACCGACGGCGTGCGCATCGGCGTCGCCTCGCTGCCGGGCCTGATCGGCCAGGTGGCGGTGGTGGACAACCGCTTCGCTCAGTTGGCCGGCGCCACGTTGCGCAATGCCGGCGACCTCTCGAGCCTGTTCTGCTCGGGCAACGTGCTGGACGGCGCGCCGGCTCTCGAGAGCTGCCCGATGCCGGTGGCGCTGCCGGCAGTTTCCGGCGCGACGCTCGACTGCGCCTCGCTGCCCCAGTGAAGCGCGGCGGCCGCCGGCCGTTCGCCGCAGAAGCGCTCCCAGGTGCCCTCGACGAGCGCACCGAGGCGGGCGCGGAAAAGCTCGGGCGCGAAGCGCTCGGCATGCGCGCGGCAGGCGCGCGGCGAGAAGGCGCCCGGGCCTGGTGCGGCGGATGTACCGGACGTACCGGACGCCGCGGACCCGCCGAACGCGCCGGACCCGCCGGCCACGCCCCCGTTCACCGGCCCAGCCGCTTCCTCGAAGCGCTGCACCGCCTCGGCGATGGCCGCTTCGCTCTGCTCGCCGAACCACAGCCCCGTCGGCTCGGGGTGGCTGCCGAGGCCGCGCACCGTCTCCAGCGAGCCGCCGCGGCCGAAGGCGATGACCGGCGTGCCGCAGGCCTGCGCCTCCACCGGCGCGATGCCGAAGTCCTCCTCGGCGGCGAAGACGAGCGCACGCGCACGCTGCATGTGGTCGACGAGCACCTCGTCGGCGGCGTAGCCGAGCACGCTGACGTTGGCGGCACCGGCGGCGGCGGCGCGCACGCGCGGCATGTCGGGGCCGTCGCCGATCACCACCAGCCGCCGCTCGGGCATCTTCGCGAACGCGGCCACGATCATCGGCATGCACTTGTAGGGCACGAGGCGCGAGGCGGCGAGATAGAAGTCCTCCTTGTCCTCGCGCAGCGCGAAGCGGCCCACGTCCACCGGCGGGTGCACGACCTCGGCCTCGCGCCGGTAGACCTTGGCGACGCGGCGCGCGATGAAGGCCGAGTTGGCGATGAAGCGGTCGACGCGGTTGGCGCTCGCCAGGTCGCACTGGCGCAGGTAGTGCAGCAGGCCGCGCGCCACCGCGCCCTTGAACCCGCCGACCATGCCGGCCTCCCGCAGGTACTGGTGCTGCAGGTCCCAGGCATAGCGCATCGGCGAGTGCACGTAGCTCAGGTGCAGCTGGTCGGGGCCGGTGATCACCGACTTGGCCACCGCATGGTTGGACGAGATCACGATGTCGTAGCCCGAGAGGTCGTGCTGCTCCATGGCGATCGGCATCAGCGGCAGGTAGCTGCGAAAGCGCTTGCGCGCGCCGGGCAGGCGCTGGATGAAGCTCGTGCGCGGCTTGTGCCCGTGCAGGAAGCCGCGTTCGCCCTCGGGCAGGAAGTCGACCACCGAGTACAGGTCGGCCTGCGGGTACATCAGCAGGATCTGCTCCAGCACCTTCTCGCTGCCGGCGCAGTTGACCAGCCATTCGTGGACCACCGCGATGCGGCGACGATCGATCATGCGGCTCATGCGGCTCATGCGGCCTTCTCCCTGGGTGGCAATGTCGTGACGCTGTCGTGAGTTGTCGTGCCGGTCAGGCCAGCCGCGCCTGCACGATCTGGCCGAACTGGCGGCCGGCGGCGGCCCAGGTCCAGGCGGCGGCACGCGTGCGGCCGGCGGCGGCGAGGTCCTCGCGCAGGCCGCGCGAATCGAGCACACGCGCCAGTGCCCTCGCCAGCGTGGCGGGCTCGTCGGGCTCGCAGTACAGCGCGGCGTCGCCGCACACCTCGGGCAGCGAGGCGCGGCGCGACACCACCACCGGGCAGCCGCAGCACATCGCCTCCAGCGGCGGCAGGCCGAAGCCCTCATAGAACGACGGGAAGGCGAAGCAGGCCGCGTTTTCGTACAGCGCACGCAGCTCGGCGTCGCTGACGTAGCCGGCGCTCACCACGCGCGGGTCGGCCAGCGCCTGCGTCTTGCCGAAGATGGCGCCGGCCGAGATGTTGGTGGGGCCGGTGGCCACGAGCAGCAGGTCGGCGTGCGGCAGCCGTTGCAGCGCCTCCAGCACGCCGGCGAAGTTCTTGTTCGGGCTGCGGCTGCCCACCGCCAGCACGTAGCGCCGGCCGGCGAGGCCGAGGCGCTCGACGATGCCGGTGTCGGCCGGCTCGCGCAGGATGTGCTCGCCGCCCTCGCCGATGATCTCGAGCCCGCCCTGCCGCGGGCGGCGCGGCCCGAAGTGGCGCTGCAGCTCGTCGGCGCTGAACTTCGAGACGGTGGCGACGACCCGGCTGCGACGCATCAAGGTGCCGAGCAGCAGGCGGTACCAGCTGCGGAAGGCGAAGGTGTAGTTGCCGGGGTTGGCGGCGCTGGCGGCGTCGTGGATGACGACCATCTGCTGCGTGCGCAGCGCCGGCGCGGTATTGCAAAGGTTGATCAGCGGCTGCTCGCCGGCGGCGCGCGGCAGGTCGATCTGTTCCCAGGCGTGGCCGCGCCGCCGGCCGACCTCGCGCGGCGCCCAGGGCCCGGCCGTGATCATCGCGGCCGTTGGCGGCACAGCACCATCACTGGCCGGCACCAACGCCACCGGCGCCGGCATGCCGGCCGCGTGCACCGCGCGCAGCAACTCGGTCGCGAAGCGGTCGACGCCCGTGGCTTGGCGCGTGAGGAAGCGGCCGTTGAGCACGATGGCCGGCGACGCTGGCTGCTGGTTGACTTCAGGCCCCACTGGGTGCTCCCTTGAACAGCCGGTCCAGCCGCCCGATCGGCCGCGCCAGCGGCGCCGGCAGCAGCCACAGGCTCATCATCCACAGGCTCTGCACGAGCTTCATCACCGGGCCGAGGCCAGGCCATTGCCACAGCGACTGCAGCGCCCAGCGCGCCAGGCGCCAGCGCGGCCAGCGACGGGGCGAATCGGGCGGCCTGGGTGTTGCGCCAGGCGTGTCCGGCACGTCGCCCGCATCCTGTGCTTCGCTGGCCGCAGCCGGCCGGCCCCCGAAGCGCAGGCACAACGCCACCAGCCGCGCGTCCCAGGGCGCCAGCAGCAGGGGGATGCGCACGCGGCGATCGAGCCGCAACAGGTGCGAGACCACCAGCGCCTGGCAACGCTGCACGCGCTCGAACTCGGCCCACAGGCCGCGCGGCGCGTTGTTGAAGAGCAGCGAGTCGTCGCTGTCCGGCCGGTGCACGCGGTAGGCGCCGAGCGGTTGGCGCAGCGACACCACGCGGCCGTAGGCCGGCGCGAGCAGGATAGTCACCGAATCGGCGGCGATGCGCCACGGCCGCTCGTCCATCGGCAGGACCTGGCGCAGGAACTCGGCGCTGTAGGCGTTGCCCGAGCCCGGCGGCGTGCCGTAGCTGCCGAAACGCGAGACGAGCGCGAGAGCCTCGTGGTCGTGCATCTCGCTGGGCACGTGGCGGCCCCGGGAGTGTCCTTCGGCGTTCACCACCTCGAGCTGGAACTGCACCTTGCTCACGCCCGGCGCCCAGGCGCTGGCGATCCGCTCGGCAGCCTCGGGGTAGAGCCAGTCGTCGGCGTCGAGGAAGAGCACGATGTCGCCGCCGGCGGCGGCGAAGCCGGCGTTGTAGGCGGAGCCCTGGCCGCCGTTGGGCTTGAACACCTTGCGCAGGCGCGTGGTGCTGACCAGGATGGCATCGATGACCTCGCGCGAGCCGTCGGTGGAACCGTCGTCGACGACGATGACCTCGGTGTCGGGCCAGGTCTGCGCCAGCGCCGAGCGCACCGCCTGGCCGACGTAGGCGGCGTAGTGGAAGCAGTTGATGACGATGCTCACCTTCATGCCGGCGCTCCGGCCTGCGGCACCTGGGCCCGCGCGTCCGCCGCGCCGGGCGCGGGGCCGGCGCCTGGCGCCCGGCGGGCGGGCTGTGCGCGCGCCGCCCCCCCGCGTGCGATGAACAGCGCCAGCCCGATGCCGAGGAACCACGTGAAGGCGCGCGGCTCGCCGAGGTAGGGGTAGCGGAAGATCTCCAGCGCCGTGATGAACAGCAGCGGGTAGCCGAGCACGCCGGCGAGGCGCCCCTCGGCATAGGCGCGGTGCAATGCGCCGCCGATGAAGCCGAGCAGCGCCATGTACACCAGGCCCGGCACGAGGCCGATGTCGACGACGATGCCGAACAGGCCCGAGGGGCTGTTGAACTCGGGGTCGGCGAAGCGCGCGAAGAACTCCGGCAGCACGTTGCCGCGGGGCCCCACCCAGTCCGAGAAATGCCGGCCGAGGCCGGGCAGGTTGTGCAGCCAGCCGCCGATGAACTCGAACTTCAGCGTCGGCCACTCGACGGTGGCGAGCAGGCCGGCGCCGTTGTTGAGCGCCGTGTAGTAGTAGGTGGCCAGCCGCCCGAGCACCCAGCTCCAGAAGTCGTACTTGCCGTGGTAGGTGTCCGAGCTCCACGAGCGCGCCGACTCGGCGATGCCGAAGAACAGCACCACCACCGGCAGCGCCGCATAGGGGCCGGCGCGGCACAGCGCACGCAGCAAGCCGCCGGGCCTTCGCATCATCGGCACCGCCGCCGCCAGCGCGGCCGGCACCACGGCCTCGATGAGCGCCAGCCGCTCCGACCACGCGTAGACGCGAAAGAGCGTGAGCGCCACCAGTGCCAGCGCGAGCCCGTTCAGCCACCGCGGCGCCGCTTGCCGCGCGACGAGCCGGTTGTAGGCGTGGATAGAGAAGAAGATCGGTGCCACGTTGACGAGCGAGGTGAGGCCCGGCGTGAGCGTGATGTCGGTGCGGCTGGGCACGAAGGCGCCGCGCAGGATGTCGAGCATCAGCGCCGGGTTGAGCAGGTAGTCGCGGAACCAGATGACGTAGGCGGCCAGCGCGACGAAGCCGGCGACGGCCGCGGCGCGGTCCCAGGCGCGCGCGGTGTCGGCCTCGGCGCGGGGTGAGCGCGGGCTCGCTTCACCGGCGGTGCGATCGGCCGCATCACCGGCGGCGCCGCGCTCGGCGGCCGCGCCCGGCGCGAGGCGCAGCTGGCGGCCGATGAGCGCGCCCAGCACACCGGCCAGCAAGAGGCCGAGCGCCAGCAGCAGCTGCGGCCAGGCGAGGAAACGGATGGCGCGCACCGTGATCACCTCGGAGCCTTCGGCGCTGGCGCCGGCCCAGCTCACCAGGCCGAGCACGGGCAGCTGGAAGCCGAGCGCGAGGCCCACCGGCGAGGTCCACCACGGCAGCGGGTGCGGCGTCACGGCACCGGCGGCGAGGGGCCTCATCCCTGCGCCTCCAGCACCAGGAGCGCATGCCGCACCGTGAGACCGCAGGCGAGCAGGATCAGCCCTTCGGCGGCCAGCAGCGCCCAGCCGTAGGCGAGCGGCCCCTTCAGCATCGGCAGCAGCGAGCAGAACAGCACCGAGGCCGCGCACAGGATGAGCGCGAAGCTGCGCTCGCGTCCGAGGGCGACGAGGCTCTGCACGCCGAACAGGTTGCCCGCCGAGTGCACCGGAATCGACAGCGCCAGGAGGCCGATGAGCGCGATCGCCGCCGGCACCGCCTCGTGGAAGACGATCTGGCTGATCTTCGGCGCGGCGGCCGTGGCGGCGAGGGCCAGCGCCGCGCCGATGACCATCAGCGCCGCCAGCGTGCGCCGGCCCTCGCTGCGCATCAGCGCCGGCGCCGTGTGCGCATGGCGCGACAGGCGCACGAAGCTCCATTGCTGGATCGGCAGCAGCACGGCCAGCGCCGCCATCTTCACGCGCAGCGCGAGGCTGGCTGCGCCCACCGTGGCCGGCTCGCTGACGAGGCCGAGCAGCGCGACGCCGCCATGCCCGAGCATGGCGCCGTTGAGGTTGCCGAGCAGGATGGCGAAGGCGTTGCGCAGCAGCCCGACGAGGCGCGCGCGCAGCAGCCGCCAGGGCCCGCGCGCCAGCTGCAGCCGCCACAGGCTCAGCCAGGCGAGCGCGCTGCTCGCCGTGACGACGAAGGCATAGATCCAGATCGCCAGCGCCTGGTCGGCCGGCCCGCTGACGAGCGCCACCAGCAGCGCGATGCCCGCCGCGCGCGCCACCAGCGTCACGAGCAGCAGCAAGCGCGTGCGCTCGATCGCGCGCAGGAACCAGCCGACGTCGAACGCGAAGCCGAGCAGGTAGGCCCAGGTGCCGATGATCAGCGAGGCCTTCCCGCCGCCCTTCCAGCCCCACAGTGCCGCGCTCATCAGCGCGCCGATGATCAGCGCGAGCGCGAGGCGCACGGCGGTGATGTGCAGCAGCGTCTGGCGGCAATGCTCGGCGTCGGCCGCGTTCTGCGTCACCTCGCGGATGCCGAGCCAGTCGAAGCCGAACTCGACGATGACGCCGAGGAAGCCGCCGAGCGCGGTGTAGAACGCGATCTCGCCGTAGCCCTCGAGCCCGAGGTTGCGGCCGCAGACGACCGCGAAGACGAGCGGGAAGGCGAAGGTCGCCGCCTGCGCCAGCGCGAGCTCGAAGATGGGGTGCAGGGCGCGCGCGTTCACGCGGGGCCTCCCGCCGCAGCTGCAGCCGCAGCCGCGGGCGTGGACGCCGGACGTGCCCGCCACGCGAGCAGCAGACCGAAGAGCGCCAGCGCGCCCAGCCACAGATGCGAGCCGGCGATCCCGGCGAGGGGGCCGACGAAGATCCACTCCGGCCGCAGCACGGCATGCGACATGGCGACGAACGAGGCGCCGAGCACGAGCGCGCTGGCGGCCGGCCAGCGCGGCTGCGTCGCGAGCACGCCGGCGAGCAGCGCGAAGATCGGCAGGAAGCTGCCGTAGTGGTGCTCCCAGGCGATCGGCGAGGCGATCGTCACCGCCGCGAGCATGGCGGCGAAGTCGAGCGCGTCGACCGAGGAATGCGGCGAGTTGCGCGCGCCACGCGCGTCACGCGAGTCGACCGACGCGACCGAGAGGGGCCGGTCGACCTCGGCCGCCGAGGTGGCTGCACGCCGCGGCCAGATCGCCGCCAGCAGCAGCGCGAGCGAGCTGGCGAAGGTGCCCCAGCGCACGAGCGGGTGATAGGCGGGGAAGGCCGCCGGCGCCCAGGCCACCGCATCGCCCGTCTGCAGCAGGCGGTTGAGCACGCCGTTGGCGCTCTGGTTGGCCCAGAACACCTCGCCCACCTGCGCCAGCCCCTGCAGCAGTTGCAGATAGTGCAGATGTACCTCGAGCCCGTAGCGCGCCAGCGCCAGCCCGTGGCCGGCCACGGCCACGGTGGCCAGCGCCGCGGCGAAGCTCCAGCGCCGCCGCAACAGGCCCCAGCCGAGGAAGAGCAGGTACTGCGGCTTGAAGAGGCAGCACAGACCGACGAGCACGCCGCTCACGCGCGGCCGGCGCGGCCACAGCAGCAGCGCCGCCCCGAGCGCCAGGTTGATGAAGACCTGCAACTGCCCGAGGGTGTGACCCTTGATCAGCGGATAGAAGCAAAGGCCGGCCAGCGCGGCCCCAATCCACAGCGGTGCCCTGGCCGTCCACGAGAGGCGGCCGAGGTGCCCTTCTGTGGGCGATGCGCCATCCGCTGCCGGCGATGCACCGGGCGGCGCCGTGGCCACCGACGCCAGCGTTCGCCGCAGCACCGCCATCGACACGGCGACGAGGCCGAGGCAGGCGAACGCCGAGGCCAGCGCCAGCCACGGCTTGGCCGGCCAGGCGGCGGAGTGGATGTCGGCGCCCGGCGTCCCCCCGTCCACACAGGACAGCGGCGCGCCGGCCGGCTCGGGCAGCATCTCGAGCAGCAGCCACGACGAGGGCGGGTACTGGAACTTGCAGCGGTCCAGGCGCAGTGCCTGCTCGTACGGCGAAGACGCACCCAAGCGCGCGCCCGCGCCTGCGCCCGCCGCCGCGCGCTGCCGCGCCAGGCCGGCCCACATCGGGCCCCACGAATCCATGCCGCCCTGCAGGCGAAGGCGATGCACCTGCAGCAGCGAAGTCGAGCGCAGCGCCTCCTTCCAGCTCTCGCCGAGCGCCAGCGACAAGGCCACGGCGGCCGCGGAGATCAGGCACCCGGCGGCGATGACCGACATCAGCGCGACGAGCAGGCGCCGCTCGCGCCGCGCCCGCTCCGGGACGGCCGCGCTCTCGATGGCGGCTGCTGGGCCGGCACGGGCCACGGGCAAGGCGTCGCCGGCCGGGGCCGAGCTGCAGTGCACGGCAACGGCGGCGGTGGAGGAGGAAGGCGGCAGCATGCGGCTCGTCCCGCTCAGGGCTTCGACGCCCATGCAGCGGTCGGCCGCACCGCGCACAGCTGCCCCGCGCGCAGCTCGGGCACCGAGGCGGCCGGCAGTTCGTCGCAGCGGCCGACCACCATCGCCACGCCCTTGTCGGCGGCGTAGCGCAGGCGCTCGGGCCAGCCGCGCAACGGCTCGACCTCGTCGCGCCGCTCGCGCCAACGCGCGTGCAGGGCCGGCTGCCAGAGCACCGCCGCGCCGCGCTTGTCGTCCACCCACACCGAGCGGCCGGAGGCGTACTCGAAGACGCCGCTGCCGGCGTCGGGCGGCCGCCATGAGCCGGTCTCGAGCGGCAGCAGCACGCTCGCGCCGACGGGGGTCGCCTCACCGACCCTTCTCGCCATGGCCTCCCAGTGCCGGCCGGATTCGACGAGCGAGCGCGTGTGCGCGAGCCGTGCCGGCAACGTGGCCACCTGCCAGGCGGCGATGGCGATGCCGGCGATCGGCGCGGCCATCGCGGCGGCGATCCCGACGGGCATCGATGTGCCGCAGATCGCTGCCGCGGGCGTCGTTGTCTTGTACGTCGTTGCCGCGTGCGTCGTTGCAGCGTGCGTCGTTGCCGCAGGCGTCGGCTCCGCGTGCGGCGTGAGGCGCCACCGCGTCGACGGCACCGCGAGCCGCTCCGCCACCGCGACGACGAGCACGATGACGATCGCCGGCCGCGCCGTCAGCAATGCTGCGGCGACGGCGGCGCGCCGCAGCGCCCGCCCGGCCACCGGTTGCACCAGCACGAGCGCGAGCGCGATGGCGGCGATGAAGTGCAGGTACACGCTGCTGCGCAGCAGGTGCAGGCGGATCAGCGCCGGCGCGTCGCTCGCGAGCGGCAGCACGACCCCCGCCGCATAGACCACGCCGTAGGCCAGCAGCAACCGCCGCAGACCGGCCGCCGCCGGACCGAGCCAGTGCAGGCCGGCCAGGGCAGCGCCCAGCACCGCGCCCAGCCCCAGCCACTGCGCGAGCGGCATCTCGCTGGCGAGAAAGTGATACGGGTAGTGCCCACGCACGAACTCGCGCAGGTCCAGCGCGGGCAGCGTTGCCGAGAGTCCGGCATGCCCCGAGAGCCCCGAAACCCCCGAGGAGGTCCCCACCCCGGGCGCGGCGCCCACGCCGTCGCCCGTCAGGCCCGCCCAACCCACCCGCCACAGCACCGGCGCCGCCCACGGCAGCGCCATCGCGAGCCCGGCGGCGAGCGCCGGCCCCTGCACGCGCCACGGCCAGCGCCGCTCGCGCCGGTCGGCCAGCAGCAGCCACAACCAGGGCACGAGGTTCCACGTCGCCATGAACGCATTGAGAAAGCACACGCCGCCGTTCAGCGCCAGCGCGAGCCCGTGCCGCTGCCGGAGCGACGCCCACCAGGCGAGCAGCGTCAGGCCGTTGGCGAGCTCGGAGTGGCTGAAGTAGTCGACGAAGAGCCCGCCATGCCCGGCATAGGCCGTGCCCTGCAGCAGCGGCGTGCTCGCCACCACGGCGACGAAGGCGAGCGTGCGCCAGCACCCGGCCAGGCCGAGCGTGCGCGCCACCGCCACCGCGCCGAGCAGCGTGAGCGCCTTGCTCGCGGCCAGGCCGACGGCAAAGAGCAGCGGTGCCGGCCAGCGCGCATCGCTGCCCTCCAGCAGCATCCACAGCCCCGAGGCGAAGCCGGCGAGCGACTGCACGAAGGCGTCGTCAGCGAACCCCGGCCGCGCGGCCAGGCCGGCGACGATGGGCAGGTGGAAGACGTTGTTGCTGTGCCCGAAGACATGCCCGGTGAACAGCCACGACAGCGCCGTGCCGGCGACCAGCATCGCCACCAGTTCGCCCGCCGGGCCGAGCCCGCGCAGCGCCCGTGCCGGACCGGGTGCCGCGCCGCCATCGGCCGTGGGCAGAGCGGCGCGCAGCATGCCGCGTGCCTCAGAGCCTGTGATCCATTCGTGCGTGCCCGGGCAGCGCGCCAGAAGGCGTCCGATCCAGGCGCAAAGCGCAGCCATGGCGGGGGCCATGGCGAGCATCTGCAGCGACGAGCGGGCGCCTTCTGGCGTGATGAGCGGGCATGGACGAACGGATCACAGGCTCTCAAGCCGGGTTGAATACGACACCGGCCAGGTGCGCACGCAGGCGCAACAGCGCGTCGGCGAGGTCCTGCAGCGCCGCCATCGGCGTGTGGTCCTTGCGTGCCACCGCGAGCGCGGCGCCGCAGGCGGTGGCGACGACGCGCGCATCGGCCCCGGCCGCCGCCGCGGGCGTGTCGACGATCACGTAGTCGAAGGCGCGCACCACGTCGCCGAGCAGCACGGCCAGGTTCGGCCGCTGCAGCAGCTCCAGCGGGTTGGGCGGCGGCGCGCCGGCGGGCAGCACGTGCAGGCCGGGCAGGTGCGGCACCTTGCGCACCATGTGCCGCGTGCCGCGGCCGGCCAGCAGGTCGGCCAGGCCCGGCAGGCCCGAGCTCTCGGGCAGGCCGGGCACGCCCGAGGGTCCGGGCTTGCCCTGCAGGCCGAACAAGGCGTGCTGGCGCGGACGGCGCAGGTCGGCGTCGACCAGCAGCGTGTTGGCGCCCAGCTGGCTGAAGGCGATGGCGAGGTTGGCGGCGACGAAGCTGCGGCCGTCACCCGCCCGCGTGCTCACGACGGCCAGCGCACGGCGCGCCAGCTCGGGCTGGTTCATCAGGTGCGCGCGCAGGTCGCGAAAGGCCTCGGCCGTGGCATCGAAGGGGGCGTGCGCCTGCACGAGCTCGGGTGATCCGGCGTCTTCGCCTTCGCGCACCCAGGCGTAGCCGTACTGCTGCGAGAGCGCCCAGTCGACGTCGGCCTGCGAGGCGAGCCTGAGCGCCACCGCCGCCTGCCCGAAGCGCAGGCCGCGCGCGCGCTGGTAGTCGGCGATGCGGTCGGCGTCGGCCTCGGTGAGCGGCACGGGCAGCAGTTCGCCCAGGCGCGCCGGGCCGAGCGCCGAGCTGCGCTCGACACCGGTCTCGGCCAGCAGCTCGATCAGCGGTTCGGCGCGCGGCGGCTCGCCGGGCGTCGTCTGCGCACCCGGCATCGGCTCGCCGGCCGTCAAGGCGGCTGCCTTGGTGCCCGACCTGGCCGGGCGCACCGTCTTCGTCTTGGCCGGCCGCTTCGCCGCCGGTTCGGCAGGCGGTGCGGATGCTGCCGGCGGGTCGGGTGGCAGGGCCAGGTGCGCCGGAGATGCCGAAGATGCTGCCGGAGATGCCGCAGTTGCCGCTGTTGCCGCCGGAGACGCCGCAGACTCCGCTGGGGAAGCAGATGCTGCGGAAGGCGCAAGACCCGGCGGGACGGCCTCTTCGGGCACCGGCAGACCCTCGACCGGCAGGTCCTCGACCGGCAAGCCTTCGACCGGTAGACGCGCCGTCATGCCTTCAGCCCCGGCAGAGGCACGGTGCCCCGCCACGATCGGGTGGGGGCTTGCGGTGGCCGCGTGGACTTCGCCCTCTTCGTCGACCCCAGGGGCGGCAGGCTCACGAGCAGCGGCAGCCGCAGCGTCTCGCGGATGTCGGCGGCCGCGCGCACGCGTGCGTCGCGCTGCTCGGCGAACAGCGCCGCGCCGGCGGACAGCAGCAGCGCGAAGAAGGCCACCACGGCGAGGATCGTGCCCACCTTGGGCGCCGACGGCCGCGCCGGCACCGTGGGCTGCTGCAGCACCGCGACATGGGCCTGGTGTGCCTGGCTCTCGAGCTGCGCGCGCGCGCCTTGCGCGAGCACGGCGTCGTAGGCGCGCTGCGCCGCCTGCACCTCGCGCTCGAGCACCGCCGCCGCGTCGGTGCCCGACTTCAGGCGCAGCACACGCTCGCGCTGCGCCTGCACCGCCTGGCGCAGCTGGGCCACGCGGCCTTCGTCGACGCGGCTCGCGAGGCCGAGCCCGGCGGCCACGCGCGCCGACTCGCTCTCGAGACGGCTGCGCAGCTGCGCCACCGCCGCCTGCGCCTCGATGACCAGCGGGTGGTTGTCGCCCAGGCGCGCACCGAGCTCGCCGAGCCGCGCCTGCTGCTGCGCGAGCTGGCCGGCGAGGCCGACGATGACCGGGTGCGTCGAGACCTCGCGCATGCGGTCGGCGCCGCCGGCCTGGCGCCGCGCCTGCGCCTCGCGCTCGCTCGAGTCGACGCTCGCTGCCTGCTGCGCCGTGAGCTGCGAGGACAGCTCGAGCAGGCGCAGGTTCTCCATGTCCAGCCGTTCGCCCGTGCCGACGACGCCCTGGCGCCGCTGGTAATCGGCCAGCTGCGCCTGCGCCTCGGCGAGCTTGTGGCGCAGCGCGGCGGCGCGCTCCTCGAAGAAGCGGCTGTACTGGCGCGCCGGCTCCACGCGCAGCTCGAGCACGGTGTCGAGGTAGGCCTGCAGCACCGCCTTGGCCGCGCGCGCGGCGCCGGCGCGGTCCTCGACCGTCACGCTGAGCGTGATGACGCCCGACTCGCGTGTCGGCTTGACCACCAGGTCCTCGCGCAGGCGCTCCACCCACCAGGCGTCGTAGTCGCCCTGGCCGCCCGTGCTCCTGAGCCACAGCTCGCGCTCGTCGGCGAGCTCGTCGCCGGCGGCGCGCAGCGACTGCAGCGCACGCAACAGCACGCGGCTGCTCGCCAGCAGATCGATCTGCGTCGACAGCGCCCCGGTCACCGACGCCGGCGACGCCGCCGCCGCGTTGCCGGACATCGCGGCCAGCGGGTCGCTCTGGTTCAGGTCGACGAGCACCGCCGCCGTCGCTGTATATCTGTTCGGCAGCAGCAGCACGAGGGCCACGCCGGCGGACAGAAGAACACCCACCACCGCCGCCATCAGCCGGCGGCGCCCGATCAGCACCCTGCACATGCGCATCCAGTCCATCTCGCGTGCCCTTCCCTGGCGGTCGCCGGCGGTCGCTCTCCTGCACGGCGGCGCCCGCGCCCGTGGGGGCAGGCCCTCACGAGGAGGCAACAGCACCGCAACCGTTCGCAAGGCGCGTGCCGGCGTCGCGGGCGCTTCACACTTGAATTGGTGGGCCTGCAAGGGCCGCCCGCCCGCCTCGACGTGCGGGCCATACCTCTGGGGGATGGAGCTGTGCCGAGGGCGGCCCACGGGCGCACCAGTACATCTCGTGACACTGTGACAACGGTCACGTCCGGTGCGCGCGCAACACGCTGCCGGGCGCGGCCCGGGCACCTCGCGGACGGGCCGCGCGACCCGATCCCCACGAACGCGGGGGTTGACGTGTCGGCCCTCACACCGGCTCGGTGCGTGACCCACTCTCGCTTGAAGCGCCCCAGGCGCGTGCAGGACCGCACCGATCGATGACGGCGCGGCGCGCGGCGGGCCGGCAGCACCTCGCACACGCTCGCTCACGCCGACGCGTCAAAACGGAACAGCCCGCGCGGTACGGCAAGCAGACCCTACTGTCATCATAGTTTTTCAGTTAGTGCCGGCACATGGCCGGTGCGCGCGCGGGCCGCTTGCGCACCAAGCCGAAACGCGCCGCGCGGCATGGTGCGGCTCCGTGAGGCCCGCGACTTGCACAGTGGCTGGCATATCCACAAGCACAGGGAGTGCAAGATGAGCCTGTCTAGCTACGTGGCCGACCGGCGCGCGCTGCCGGTCATGGCGGGCGGCGCCGCCTGGGGCGAGGCCTTCGCCGATGCGGTGCTGCTGCTCGCCAACCAGGTCGCGGCGTTGCTGCTGCTGGTGCTGCTGTCGCCGCTCATGGGCGCGGCGGCGCTCGGCATCTGGCGTGTCGACGGCGCGCCGGTGGTGTTCGCGCATTACCGCGTCGGGCGCGACGGGCGCCTGTTCCGCTGCCTCAAGTTCCGCAGCATGTGCCGCAACGCCGACGCGGCGCTGCGCGAGTTGCTCGAGCGCGACCCCGAGGCGCGCGCGCAATGGGCCCGTGACCAGAAACTCGACCACGATCCGCGCATCACGCCGATCGGCGCCTTCCTGCGCCGCACGAGCCTGGACGAGCTGCCGCAACTGATCAACGTGCTGCGCGGTGAGATGCTGCTCGTCGGGCCGCGCCCGATCACCGCCGAGGAGCTCTCGCGCTACGGCAGCGCCCGCTGGCACTACCTGAGCGTGCGCCCCGGCCTCACCGGCCTGTGGCAGGTGAGCGGGCGCAACAACCTCAGCTACGACGAGCGCGTGGCGCTGGACCGGCGCTACGTCGAGAGCCGCAGCCTCTGGCTGGACCTCGCCATCCTCGCGCGCACGGCGCGCGTCGTGTTCGCTCGCGAGGGCGCGCGCTGAGGCGCGCCGGGGGCAGCGGCCATGTTCGCGCTCGGCAGTCGACCCGATCCCTCGGCGCGGCGCGATGCATCCGAAGCGGCCGATGTCGGTGGCGCATCGGCCCGGCATCCGCCCGCGGCCCTGCAGCTGCCGGCCCAGGTGCTGCACCTGGCCGGCCGCCTGAATGCCGAGGTGATGGGCTTTCTCGGCCCCGCCTCGACGGTGCTGGAGCAGGCCGGCATCCAGCAGATGCTGATCACGGCGGCACCGCTGCCGGCCGACTTCCGTGCCCACGGTGTCGAAGAGCAAGGGCAGGAGACACCCGGCGTCGTGCGTCCGCGCGGCCTGGCGCGCAGCGTCGAGTGGCTCGAAGCGGCCCCGCCGCGTGGCCGCCCGACGCCGTGGCGACGCTGGCGCGCCGCCGGCGACGCGCTCATCGTCACCCTGCGCCGCTGGCCGCAGGCGGCTGTGCACGTGCACGGCTTCGTCGCGGCCCTGGTGGCGCTGCGCGCGCGCGCCCGCGCCGGCGGCGCGGGCTTCGTCTACTACTCGCCGCACGGCTCGGCCTCGCTCGGCCGCCTGCGCGCGCTCGGCGGGCTGCTGCAGTCGCTGGCGCGCTGGCTCGCCGGCACCGTGCCTTTCCACCGCGTCATCACCAGCTGCGC
Source organism: Burkholderiales bacterium (assembly GCA_016223165.1). GTDB lineage: Bacteria > Pseudomonadota > Gammaproteobacteria > Burkholderiales > Burkholderiaceae_C > Rubrivivax. The sequence continues at coordinate 297,380 of JACRPO010000001.1, read as the reverse complement.
GGTGGAAGCGCGGCTGCTGCCGCAGGCGCGCACGGCCCCCGTGCACCTGGCCGAAAGCCCGGTGGCGCAGGCTTTCTTCGCGCAGCGCCGGCAGCCGGCGCACTCGCCGATGGTGCTCGCCGGTGTGCTCGAAGACGGCCTGCCCGCCGCCGAACGCGTCGCCCGCCTCGCCGTGCTGCTGGGCGACGAGGTGGTGCGCGCGCGCGTGCGCTGGGTCGGCCTCGTGGGCCCCGGCACGGCGCCGCTGCTGCGCGCTGCCGGCATCGAGGCCGGGCCGGCCGGCGACGAAGCGGCGCTGGCCGCGCAGATGGGCCAGGCCTGGGTCTTCGTGGCACCGGTGGCGGCGAGCCGCTTTCCGCTGCTGCTCGCGCAGGCGATGGCCGCCAGCGTGCCCTGCGTGGCGCTGGCTTCGCCCTTCAACGGCGCTTTGCTGAAGGACGGCGAGACCGGCTTCCTGTGCCGCGACCTCGAGCAGATGCTGCGCCGCACGCGCGAGCTCGTCGAATCGCCGGCATTGCGCGCGCGCCTGGGCGAGGCGGCACGCGCCGAGGCCGCGCGCCGCTTCGACGAGCGCTTCTTCCGGCAGGCCCTGCTGCTCGGCTACAGCGCGCCACCGCGCGCGCAGCCGCCGGCGGTGCCCGAGTGGCGCATGGCCGCGCCGCCCTGGCCATGAGCGGCATCAGCGCCATCAGCGCCATCAGCGCCATCAGCGCCACCAGCGCCACCAGCGCCATCAGCGCCATCAATGCCATCCGCGCCGTCAGCTTCGTGCGCCAGCGGAGCCCGTCGAGATGACCGCGCCGGTGCTCTCGCTCATCGTGCTCAGCGTGGCGCTGTCGGCGTTCGCGCAGGTGGTGCTGAAGCTCGGCATGTCGGCCGGCGCCGTCAGCCGCGCGCTCGCCGACGGCGGCGCGGCGCAGGTGGCCTGGGCGGTGGCCAGCGAATGGCGCGTGCTTGCCGGCCTGGCCCTGTACCTCGCCAGCGCCGCCGCCTGGCTGTTCGTGCTCGCGCGGCTGCAGGTGAGCGCCGCCTACCCCTTCGTCGGCCTCGGCTTCGTGCTGACGCTGCTCTTTGGCTGGTGGTGGCTCGGCGACACGGTGAGCGCGCAACGCATCGTCGGCACGCTGCTCGTCGCCGCCGGCGTCGTGCTCGTCGCGCGCAGCTGAGAGCGCTTCGACCATGACCGCGCGCATGAAGACACAGTTCGCCCCGCCGGCGGCCCAGCGGCCGCTGTGCGTGGACTGCGACGGCTCGCTGATCCGCACCGACCTGCTGCACGAGGCCGTCTTCGCGCTGCTGAAGGCACGCTGGTACCTGCTCTTCCTGCTGCCGTGGTGGCTGCTGAAGGGCCGTGCACACCTCAAGGCGCAGCTCGCGCGGCACGTGCACATCGACGCGGCGACGCTGCCCTACAACGAGCCCCTCGTGGCCTGGCTGCGCGAGGAGCGCGCACGCGGGCGCAAGCTTGTCCTGGCCACCGCCGCCGACCGCCGCCTTGCGCAGAGCGTGGCCGCGCACCTGAACCTCTTCGACGAGGTGCTGGCCAGCGAGCGTGGCATCAATCTCTCCGGTGCCGAGAAGGCGAGCGCGCTGGCGCGCCGCTTCGGCGAGCACGGCTTCGACTATGTCGGCAACAGCCGCGCCGACATGGCCGTGTGGCGGCATGCCGGCGGTGCCATCGTCGTCGGCGCCGCCGCCGGCGCCGGCACGCTCGCCGCCGCTGCCGGCGGCGTCACCGAGCTGCTGCGCGTCTTCGACGGCCCGGCGACGCGCCTGTCGGCGCGCATGTCGGAGTACTTGCGCGCGATGCGCCTGCACCAGTGGCTGAAGAACCTGCTCGTGCTGCTGCCGGCGCTGGCCGCGCACCGCATCGGCGAGGCACAGACGCTCGCCGCCTCGCTGCTCGCCTTCCTCGCCTTCGGCCTCGCCGCCTCCGGCGTCTACGTGCTCAACGACCTGCTCGACCTGCCTTCCGACCGCCGGCACCTGCGCAAGCGCCGGCGCCCGTTCGCGAGCGGGCGCGTGCCGGTGGCGCACGGCGCGCTCATGGTGCCGTTGCTGCTCGCCGCCGCGGCGGCGGTGGCGTGGACGCTGCCGCCGCTGTTGCAGGCGACGCTGGCGCTTTACCTGGCCGTGACCACGGCCTACTCGGTGAGCCTGAAGAACCACCCGGTCGTCGACGTCATCGTGCTCGCCTCGCTGTACACGCTGCGCGTGCTCGCCGGCTCGGCGGCCACCGGCATCCGCCCTTCGTTCTGGCTGCTCGCCTTCTCGCTCTTCCTCTTCCTCAGCCTGGCGCTCGTGAAGCGGCATGCCGAGCTCGCCGCCGTGCTGCGCCAGGACGGGCAGCGCGCCGCCGGCCGCGGCTACGAGGTGGCCGACCTGGCGCTCCTGATGGCGGTGGGCGTGTCCTCGGCGATGGCCGCCGTGCTCGTGCTCGCGCTGTACGTGCACAACCCGGAGACGGCGCAGCTGTACCGCGAGCCGATGGCGCTGTGGCTGATCGTGCCGCTGCTGCTGTACTGGGTGATGCGGCTGTGGATGCTCACGCACCGCGGCGCGATGCACGACGACCCGGTCGTCTTCGCGGCGCGCGACAGCCAGAGCCTGGCCGTGCTCGCGCTCGTGCTGTGCGTGATGCTGGTGGCGCAGCGGGGCGGGTGGTCGTGAACCGGCCTCGATGGCGAAGGACCGGAGCCGGGCGGCACGCGCCGGCGAGCGCGCGGGCGACGATGGCGGCGTGCCGCGACTGAGCCTTCACCGCGTTCGCCCATCGGCTGAGTCGCCCGCCGCGGGCTCGCGCGGCCGGGTCGTGGCCGCGCTGCTGGTCGCCCTTTCGATCACCTGCGGTATCGCCGCCCTCACGGTGCTGGCACGCCTGGTCGCCGGCGACGGGTTGAAGCCGGCACTGCGCGCCGCCTCGGCGCTCGAGGCGCGCAAGCTGCCCGGCCCCTCCGGCCTGGACTCGTGGGGTGCGATGCTCTCGGCCGCGCACCGGCAGCGCGGCGGCGGCTCCGTCTACGCCGCGGCGATGGCGCTGGACAACTGCAAGTACCAGTACCCGCCGGCGGCGTTGCTGCTGATGGAGGTGGTGCCTCACCCCGAAGGCGCGCACCTGTGCACACGCGACGCGGAAGCCGGCGCCGAGGTCGGCGCCGAGCCGGCGCGGCCCGCCTGGCCTGCGAAGCGCTGGATCGACCTTGCCTCGCAAGCCTCGCTGCTGGCGACGCTGGCGCTGAGTCTTGTTCTGTTGCGCCAGGCGCTGGCCGCGTGCGCGCCTGCGCAGCAGGCCACGCACCGGCCCGAGGGCGGGCGATCCTCGATCGGCGGTGCGGGGGTCGCCGGCCTGCTCGCCGCGCTCGGCCTGTCGTTCTTTCCGCTCACCTGGGGCCATGCGCTCGGGCAGATCCAGGTGCAGCTCAATCTGGCGATGACGGCGGCGCTGTGCGCGATGCTGGCTGGCCGGGCCACGCTGGCCGGCGCCCTGCTGGGCCTGTGCTGCCTCTTCAAGCCGACCTACGCGCTCTTCGCGGCGTGGGCGCTGCTGCGCCGCGAGTGGCGCCTCGCCGCCGCGCTGCTGGGGGTCGCCGCCGTCGGCCACGGCCTCGCGCTGGCACGTTACGGGCTGGCCGTGCATCTCGAGTACCTGGAGTTCCTGCGCGGACTTGGCCGCGTCGGCGAGTCGTACTGGGCCAACCAATCCTTGACCGGCCTGCTGCACCGCTGGCTCGATCCGGCTTCGGCCTTGCGGTGGGCCGACGCCGCCTTCGGCTCCAGCGCGCGCGTGCAGCTCGCGCCGCCGGCCTTCGACTGGGCGGCGGCCGGCTTTCCCGACGAACATGCCGGCGTCTACGTGGCCACGGTCGCCTTCTCGCTCTTGCTGCTCGGCACTGCGTTCTGGCCGGTGCGAGGGCCGACGCCGGGGCGCGGGCCGATGCCGGCGCTGATTCCGGGGCATGCACCATCGGCGCTGCTGGCGCGCACGCTCGACCTCGGCGTCGCCATGGCCGCCATCACGATGGCCTCGCCGATCGTCTGGCTGCACCACTACGGCAGCTTCTTCGCGCTCTTCGTGCTGGCGCTGGCGGTGGCGCTTCAACGGCCCGGCGGTGCAGCGAACAGCCGCCCTGGCGCAGCGGCGGTTGCGCCGGCCGAGGCAGTACCGGCCGGCCGCACCGCGCCGACATCGCGCACCACGCTCGTGGCGCTGGCGCTGGCCTACGCCATGGCGGGCAGCGTGGTGTTGCGGCCCGAGGCCATCTTCGCCGACCGCCTGAGCGGGCTGCTCGGCTCGCTCGGCCTTGTCGGCGCGCTGCTGCTGCTTTGGCAGCTGTGGCGGCTGCGCCGGGCCTGCACCGGCGCGCCCTGAATCACCGCCGCGCGAGAAGGCCGGGTCACCGCAACGCCGCCCCGTTCAACGTCACGTTGCCGGCGCCTGACACCACGCTCCAGGTCATCGTCAGCGTCTGCCCTGCCGAGCCGGCCCGGAACGTGAAGGTGTAGGCGCGCACGAAGGCGTTGGCATTCAGCGCCACCGTCTGCGTGTAGGCCGCTGCCGACCCGTCCGAGAGCGCGGCGTTCATGCGCACGCTCGAGTTCCAGCCGCCGACGTAGAGCGTGATCACGCGTTGCGTCGTCGAGGCCGGCACGGTGACGGTGAAGCCGTTGCCAATGCCGTCGACATAGATGCCGTTGCGGTTGCCGGTGGAGGTGGCCAGCGGCGTGCCCGCCGTCCACGACATCGGGCGCAGGTCGTCGTCGTACTGGAACGGGGTGCCCGTGCCGACGAGCGTGTAGCCCGAGATCTGTGCCGTCGCTCCCGCCTTGCGCACGAGGCCGGGCACGCCGCCGTCGCCCCAGTGCGTCCAGTCGATCGTGCCCACCGTGGCGAGGTTGACGTTGGCGACCGAGGTGCTCACCGTGGTCGTGAGCGCGCCCGCGGGGGCCGTGACGGTCCAGGTGAAGGTGGCGCTGGCCGTGCCGCCGCGGCCGTCGTTGACCGTGACAGTGACGGTGGAGGTGCCGGCGGTGGTGGGTGCGCCGCTGATGACGCCGGTGCTGGCGGCGATCGACAGTCCGGCGGGCAGACCGGTGGCGCTGTAGGTCAGCGCATCGCCGTCGGCATCGCTGGCGCTGATGGCCAGCGACACCGCGGTGTTGCGCACCGTCGACTGCGCCGGCGGCGTGGTGATCGTCGGCGGCGTGTTGGCCGGCGCCGTGATGGTCCACGTGAAGGTGGCGCTCGCGGTGCCGCCGCGGCCGTCGTTCACCGTCACCGTGACGGTGGTGGTGGCCGCCGTCGTCGGCGTGCCGCTGATGACGCCGGTGGTGGCGTTGATCGCCAGCCCGGTCGGCAAGCCGGTGGCGCTGTACGTGAGCGCATCACCGTTGGCGTCACTCGCCGTGATGGCCAGCGTCACCGCCGTGCCGCGCACAGTGCTCTGCGCCGCCGGCGTGGTGATGACCGGCGGCGTGTTGGCCGCCGCCGTGACCGTCCACGTGAAGGTGGCGCTGGCCGTGCCGCCACGGCCGTCGTTGACGGTGACGGTGACGCTGTAGGTGCCGGCTGTGGTGGGCGTGCCGCTGATGACGCCGGTGCCGGCGGCGATGCTCAAGCCCGCCGGCAAGCCGGTGGCGCTGTAGGTGAGTGCATCGCCGTCGGGGTCGCTCGCGGTGATGGCCAGCGTCGCCGCGCTGCCTTGTGCCGTGGACTGGGCCGCCGGGGCGGTCACCGTCGGCACCTGGTTGGCCGGCGCCGCCGCCGTGGTCAGTGCGACCGCGTTGAGCGCGACGTTACCGGCGCCGGAGCTGGTCGTCCAGCTCAGCCTCAGCGTCGCCGCCGCCGCGGCGGACCGGTAGCTGAGCGTGTAGGTGCGCGAATACTGGTCCGCCGCGGTGGCGGTGGTGTCGACAACCTCGGGCGCGGAACCGTCGGACAGCGTCGCGCGCAGCGTGGCGCCGGACGCCCAGCCGCCCACGGCCAGCGTCACCGTGCGGCTGGTGGTGCCGGCCGGCAGCGTCAGCACGAAGCCGTTGCCCACACCGTCGATGTACAGGCCGTTGAAGTTGTTGGTGCTGGCGGCCGTGGGCGTGCCATCGGTCCAGCTGATCGGGCGCATGTCGTCGTCGTAGGCCACGGCCGGGCCGGCCGCCGCCAGGGCATAGTCGCCGATCAGGTTGCCGCCGCCGGCCTTGCGTACCGCGCCCGTCACGCCCGGGTCGCCCCAGTGCGCCCAGTCGGCGGTGCCCAGCGTGCTCAGGTTCAGCGGTGCACCCGCCGCGCTGACCGAAGCGGTGATCGAGCCGGTGCCGGCCGCTGCTGTCACGGTCCACGTGAAGGTGGCGTTGGCGATGCCGCCGCGGCCATCGTTGACGGTGACGGTGACCGACGAAGTCCCCGCAGTGGTCGGCGTGCCGCTGATCACCCCGGTGGTGGCGCTGATCGCGAGGCCCGCCGGCAGGCCGGTGGCGCTGTACGCGAGCGCATCGCCGTCGGGGTCGCTGGCGGCGATGGCCAGCGTGACCGCGGTGCCGCTGGGCGTGCTCTGCGCCGCCGGCGTCGTGACCAGGGGGGCCTGGTTCACGGGCGCGGTCGCAGTGCCGAGCGCCACCGCGTTGAGCGTGACGTTGCCGGTGCCCGAACTCATCGTCCAGCGCACCTGCAGCGTCGCGCCGGCGACGCTCGCGTTGTAGGTCAGCGTGTAGGTGCGCACGTACTGCTCGGCCACCGTGGTGGTGGTGTCGACATAGTCGGCGGCGGAACCATCGGACAACGTGGCGCGCAGGCTGCCACCGGAGTTCCAGCCACCGACGGCGATGGTCACTGTGCGGCTGGCGGTGCCGGCAGGCAGCGTCAGCACGAAGCCGTTGCCCGCGCCGTCGATGTACAGGCCGTTGAGGTTGCCGGCGCTGGCCGCGACAGGCGTGCCGTCGCTCCAGCTCATCGCGCGCATGTCGTCGGGGTAGGCGACGGCCGGGCCGGCTGCCGCGAGCGCATAGTCGCCGATCAGGTTGCCGCCGCCGGCCTTGCGCACGGGGCCGGTGACGCCGGGGTCGCCCCAGTGCGCCCAGTCGGCCGTGCCGAGCGTGGTGAGGTTGAGAGCGGTGACGGCGCCGCTCGCGCTGCCGGTGAGCGCACCGGGCGCGGCATTGGACGGCGCACTCACTTCCTCGGAGCCGATCTCGCGCAGGTATTGGGCGAGGTTGGCGAGATCCGTGCCCGCCACCGCGACACCGGTGTGCGCCTGGATCGCCGCGTCCACCGTGGCGGCCGAGCCGTCGTGCAGGTACGGCCCCGTGCGCCAGGCATCGCGCAGCGTCGGGATGTCGACGCCGGTGAGTGCGGCGCCCGAACGCTGGCCGCTCGTCGCCTTGAGGGTGCCGACGTTCTGCAAGCCCATCGACGCCGAATTGCTGAAGGCGGTGCCGCCGTGGCACGAGGCGCAGTTCAGGTTGATGAACACCGTGCGCCCGGCGCTCGCCGCCGCGGTGAAGGCGCCGGCCGGCGTGCGCTGCGGGCTCACGTCGAAGGCATTGAGCGAGCCGACATAGGCCGCCAGCGCGTCGAGGTCGGCGCTCTGGCCCGCCTTCGGGTCACCGAGCGGCTGGCTGCGCGTGCCGGCGAAGTACAGCGCGTCGCTCATCAGGCCACTGCCGCCGGCGAGGGTGCGGATCTGGCCCTCGAAATCCTGCACCTCGTCGAAGTTGGCGCTCCAGTGCAGCGGGCCGTGGCCCATGCCGGCGCGGCCGCGCAGGTTGACGGTGTTGCGCAGGCCCTCGCCCTGCGACGTGAGGTCCCAGACGCGGCCATCGTGGCCGCCGTCGTTGTGGCAGCTGGCGCAGCTCAGGTAGCGGTCGCGCGCCAGGCGCGTATCACGTGCGTCGTAGAAGAGCTGCTTGCCGCGCAGCACCGTGGCCGCGAGGCGCTCGGCCGCCACCGCCGGCATCGTCGCGAGCACCGGCGCCGAGGCCAGGGCCTGCTGAGTCAGCGGGCGCAGGTCGTAGACGCCGACGGTGCGGTCCATGAAGTTGTGCACGTACAGCGTCGTGCGGTCGGGCGAGACGAGCACGCCCTGCGGCGCGAGGCCGGTGTCGATGCGCAGGATGGCGGTGCGGCGGTGCGCGTCGAGCACCGCGATCTCGCGGCTCGTCTCGAGCGCGACGAAGAGATAGACGCCGAGCGGGTCGTAGGCGGCGGCGCTGGCGACACTCGCGTTGTCGTGGTCGATGCGCGAGGCGAGGTCTTCGACCTGCGTGCCGAGCACGACCCGCGAGCTGATCGCGCGCACGGTGCTCTGGAAGTTCAGCGCCGCGCCGTCGCGCATCGTGCCGCGCGCGATGTTGTCCATCTTGCTCGGCACCCAGGCCTGCGTGCCGTCGGGCGAGATGGCCGCGGCGCCGAGGTAGTTGGGGATGCCGCGGCCCTGGTTCTCGGCATCGGGCACGTCGCTGTGCGCGAGCACGATGGTGCGCAGCACGGCCATCGTCGTGCTGTTCACCACCACCACCTGGCCGCCGCCGCTGGCGGTGTCGACGGTGGCCGTGGCCTCCCCCGCCAGCGGCGGCGTGATGAAGCGCGTGACGTAGGCGGTGGCGCCGTCGGCGGCCACCGAGACATGGCGGGCGTTGGCACCGACCGTGAGCGTGCCGGTGACGGCGAAGGTGCTGGTGCTGACCTTGGCGAGCTGCCCGGTCGCCTCGAGCGCCACCAGTGCACTCGCATTGGCGCTCGCGAAGGCGATGCCGTAGGGCTGGCTGCCGCGCGGCAGCGTGATCGAGCGCGTTACGGCGAGCGTCGTCGCGCTGATGACGCTGACGCTGTTGCCGACCTTGTTCGCGACCCACACCGAGCCGTCGGGCGCGATGGCCAGCGTGCGCGGCGCCGCCCCGACCGCGATCTCGGCCACGCGCGTGCGCGTGACGGTGTCGAAGACCGAGACGCTGTCGTTGTCGGGGTTCACCACCCACAGCCGGGCCGAGGCGCCGCCGCTGCGGGTTTCGTAGGCCATGGCCGCGCTGATGCTGGGCGCGTTGGCTGTCGGCGTAAGGTACACCTGATGCATCAGCGTGCTCGACACCTGCGCCGCCGAATCGTCGGTGGCGGTGACGGTGACGAAGTAGATGCCGGCGGCGGCGTAGGTGTGCGTGGCCGTGCCGCTGGCCGAGAACGGCGTCGCCGCGCTGCCGTCGCCGAAGTTCCAGCTGTAGCGCACGTTGCTGCCGGTGGCGCTGGCGCTGAAGCTGGCCGTGGTGCCGGAGACCGTCGGCGCGGGCGGTGTCGGCTGCGACAGCAGCAGGCCGCCGCCGGCGCCGGTGACGGTCCAGGTGAAGGTCGTGCTGGCGCTGTTGACGCCGTCGCTCGCGGCGACGCTGACGCTGTAGGTGCCGGCGGTCGTGGGCGTGCCGCTGATCACCCCGGTGGCGGCGGCGATGCCGAGGCCGGGCGGCAGGCCGCTCGCGGAATAGGTGAGCGTGTCGCCGTTGGGGTCGCTCGCCTGGATCGCGAGGCTGGCAGCGGCACCGGTGGTGCCGGTCTGGTCGCCCGGCGCCGTGATCACCGGCACGACGGCGGTATCGAGCGTGCCGGCGACGTTGACGCGCATCAGTCGCGCCGGCGAGGGCACGCCGGCGTCGTCGATGACGAACATCATCCACATGCCCGGCGGCACGTCGGAGGCGCGGCCCGGGATCTGCACGTTGAGCGTGTTGCCCGCCGCCGTGAACGGCAGGTCGACGAAACGCTGGTCCATGTTCCAGTTGTGCGTCATCGAGCCGGTCTTGACGAACGTGACGCGGCTGATGGGCCGCGCGCCGGCATGCGTGTAGCTCACCTGCACCGTGCGGCCGGGGTCGACCACCGTCGGGCCGGCGGTGATGGAAGCGCGCACCGCCTCCGTGCCGGCGGCGGTGAAGAGATACGGCGGGTAGTAGATCTCGCCGTTCAGGTTGGCCTGCGGCCCCGGCGCGCCGCCGGCCGCCACCAGCACCGTGGCATCGGGCAGCAGCAGCGCCACGCTGTGATAGAGGCGCGCACGCTGCATGGTCGCGCCGCGTGTCCACAGGCCGGTGGCGGGGTTCCAGATCTCGGCGTCGTAGACGACGTTGGTCATCTCGTTCCAGACGCTCGAGCCGCCGGTGGCCAGCACCTTGCCGTCGGGCAGGAGGGTCGCCGTGCCCAGGCGCCGCTGCATCGCCATCGCCGCGGTATTGCTGACGACGGGCGCGCCGCTGTTGATGTCGATGACGATGGCGCCGTTGCTGTTGCCGCCGAATTGCAGGATGCGCCCGGGCGCGAACATCGCCGCGCTGGCGTCGTTGCCGGAGACCGCGTTCGTGAACTGGCCGAGCCCGGTGAAGGTACCGGTGCCGCCGGTGGTCAGCCAGTACATGCTGCCCGCGCTGTCGAAGCCGAAGATGCGGCCGTCGGGCGCGATGAAGTTGCGCGGGTAGAAGTAGTCGTAGGCGCTGGTGTCGGCGCCGGTGAGCGTGCGGAAGGTGCCGTTGGTGCCGCCGGCGCGGATCTCGGGGTGCTCGACGCCGCCGAGGCCGCCCTGGATGAGGATCTCGCCATTGAGCAGCATGGTCGAGGTCGCGTACCAGCGCGGATAGGCCATGTTGCCCTGCCGCGTCAGCGCGCGCGTGGCGACGTCGTACAGGCTGGAGTTGTTGTTGCCGGTGTTGGTGGTGTTGGTGCCGGTCCAGTTGTCGCCGCCGGTGATGACGACGCCGGTGGTGTCGGCAAGCTGGATCGGCGAGCTGCAGAAGAAGTCGGTGCCGGTGCCGTTGGTGAAGGTCTCGTGCGTGTTGCTGACCGGGTCCCACACCGAATAGACGAAGAGGCCGGTCTGGATGCCGGCGGTATCGGTGCCGTACGAGAGCACGCGGCCGTCGGCGGTGAGCACCACGTGCAGCGGGATCAGCGGCCAGGGCTGCACCGGGCCGAAGAGGCCCTTGACATTGGCATCGGGCGGGATCGTCGTGCCCGGCGGCACGGCCAGCGCGCGCTGGCGGCCGTCGCCTTCGGCCGAGCCGGCAGACGAGGCGGTAGCCGGGGTGCCGGGGTCGGCTCCTCCTCCGCCACCGCCACAAGACATCAATACGGCGGCGAGCGTGGCCGCGGTGAGCGCGCGGACGGCCGCGCGAGCCGTCGACGCGCCGGACGCGACATCGGCGCATCGGCCGTCCGGCATGCGCGTGACCGCGCTCGGCGTGGTGCGCTCGCCGACCCATCGCGTGGCAGCCCACGAGCTCCTGCATCGATTTGCATCGAGATGCGCACCGCTACGCTGCATGTCGGCCTCCCTCCGGCGCTTTGCATGAAACCAGCGCATCGAGCGTGCCTGCCGGGGCCCCTGTTCGAGGGGGGCGAAGCGCGCGAGCGCGCCCGGCTCGGCCGCGTGGAAAATCGCGAGCGATGGATTCAGGCCACGAGCTCGTCGACGGCGCCGCACCCGGTGCCGGCCGCGGCAGGCGCATCGCCCGCGTGCGCAGCTACGTGCTGCGCGGCGGGCGGCTCGGCCCCGGACAAGAGCGCGCGCTCGCCGAACTCGGGCCGCGCTTCGTGTTGCCGTGGGCCGGTGAGGCGCCCGACTGGGATCGGATCTTCGGCCGCGCGGCGCCGCGCCTGCTCGAGATCGGCTTCGGCATGGGCGACGCCACCGCCGCCGTCGCCGCTTCGCTGCCCGGGCACGACCTCATCGGCGTCGAGGTGCACGAGGCCGGCGTCGGGGCGCTGCTGAGGTGGATCGGCGAACGTGCCCTCACCAACGTGCGCATCGTCCGGCACGACGCCGTGGAGGTGCTGCGCACGATGATCGCGCCCGGCTCGTTGGCCGGCATCCACGTCTGGTTTCCGGACCCGTGGCCAAAGAAGCGGCACCACAAGCGGCGCCTGCTGCAGCCCGGCTTCGTGGCCGAACTGGCGGCGCGCCTGGCGCCGGGCGGCTATCTGCACTGCGCCACCGACTGGCAGCCCTATGCCGAGCAGATGCTGCAGGTGCTGGGCGCCGAGCCCCTGCTGCGCAACCGCGCGGAGGACACGGAGGACGCGGAGCACGCGGAGCACGCGGAGCACGCGGAGCACGCGGAGCACGCGGCGCCAGGGTATGCGCCGCGGCCACCTTGGCGGCCGCTCACCCGCTTCGAGCAGCGTGGCCTCAAGCTCGGCCACGGGGTGTGGGACCTGGTCTTCGAACGGCGCTGATCGGCGCTGATCGAAGGCGCGGGCTGCCTCGGTGCCCGCGCCGCGGCCCGCGCGATCAGGCTTTCCAGGCCACCCAGCCGGTGAAGGCGGTGAGCAGCACGATGCCGCCGAAGACGATGCGATACCACGCGAAGGCGCTGAAGTCGTGCGTCGCCACGTAGCGGATCAGCCAGCGGATGCACAGCCAGGCGCTGAAGAACGAGACGACGAAGCCGACCGCGAAGGTCGGCATGTCGTCCCAGCTGAGCGCCGCGCGCTCCTTCCACACCGAGTAGGCGCCGGCCGCCATCAACGTCGGGATGCCGAGGAAGAAGCTGAACTCGGTGGCGCACTTGCGCGAGAAGCCGAACAGCATCGCGCCGATGATCGTGGCGCCCGAGCGGCTGGTGCCCGGGATCAGCGCCACGCACTGCACGAGGCCGACCTTGAGCGCGTCGAGCGGCGTCATGTCGTCGACGCTCTCGACGCGCGCGTGCCGCCGGCCCTCGAGGTCGCGCTCGCCGAAGTGCTGCTTGTGCCGCCGCTCGACCCACAGGATGACGAGGCCGCCGACGATGAAGGCGGCGGCCACCGGCACCGGGTGGAAGAGGTGCGCCTTCACCGTCTTGCCCAGCAGCAGGCCGAAGAAGGCCGCGGGCAGGAAGGCGACGAACAGGTTGAGCGCGAAGCGCTTCGCTTGCGGCTCGCGCGGCGATCGAAACAGGCCGACCACCGTGCCCCGGAGCTTGACGCGATATTCCCAGATCACGGCCAGCATGGCGCCGGTCTGGATGGCGATGTCGAAGACCTTCACCGACTCGCCGGTGAAGTCGAGCAGCGAGCCGGCAAGGATGAGGTGGCCGGTGGACGAGATGGGCAGGAACTCGGTCAAGCCCTCGACCACGCCCATCAGGGCGGCCTTGATCAGCAGCAGGATTTCCACGGGGGGCGCGGGTCCCCTCGCGAAAGGGGTCGTTGGAGCGTCGGTCCAGGCGACGGAGGCGCCGATCATAGGCAGCGCCCGGGCCGCTGCCGTGGGCCGGCACGTCGCCCCCCGCGTGCTGCGGCCGAAAAAGCGAGCGTGCCGCGGCCGAAAGTCAGCGTGCCGCGGCCGAAAACGTGATCTCCACCCCTCGTGCGGTCACCGCCACCTCGGCCGGCGCCAGGCCGCTGGCGGGCAGGGCCTCGGCGCGCTCGGGCGGGAGCGTGTAGAGCACCATGTCCTCGAGCACGCGCTCGACGAGCGCCGCGCCCAGGCGCTCGGCCGGCGTGCGCACCTGGGCGCCGGTGCTCACGAGCTTCAGGTCGGACACGCGCGCCTGGAACAGGCGCAGCGTGCGGTCGCGCGGCTCCCAGCGCAGCGCGCTGTCGAATTCGAGCTGGCCGTTCCAGCGCCCGCCGAGCATCCGTTCGCGCACGCCAAGGTCGAGGACCGCGGCGAGCCGGTTGCGATCGGGCAGCAGGCGCACGCCCGGCGCCTGCAGCGTCACGTCGAGCATGTCGAGCAGGCGCCGGTCCTGCGGAAACTGGCGGCCGACAAGGCGCGCGATCTCGTCCACGCCGAGGACGACGCGCGGCGGCCCGCCCAGGCCGCCCGGCCAGGCACAGCCGGCCTGCAACGCCACAACGGCAAGGTTGACGCAGAGCAGGCGGCGGTTCGGGTGCGGCGCGATCATGCGTTCATGATCACCGATCGGCGCCACGTGCACGGGCGGCCGAGATCATTTGTCCCGCCTGTTTGTCCCACCCGTTGTTCCGCCCGGCTGCGCGCCTTGACCGGCCGGCGGCCCCGGACGTAAGATTACTGACCGGTCAGTCATTAAGCGATGAGATCACCCCCCAACGCCGTCACCCACGGCGCCCCCGCCGCCTCGGGCACTGCCGCGCGCACCGAGGACCACCCCACCCGCCAGCGCCGCAAGGAAGCGCGCCCGCAGGAACTGCTCGACGCGGCGCTCGAGCTCTTCGTCGAGAAGGGTTTTGCCGCCACACGGGCCGAGGAGGTGGCGCAGCGCGCCGGCGTCTCCAAGGGCACGCTGTACCTGTACTACCCGAGCAAGGAGGAGCTGTTCAAGGCCGTGGTGCGGCAGAACCTCGGCTCGCTCATCGCCGAGGGCAAGGAGGCGGTGGCGCAGTTCGCCGGCCGCAGCGCCGACCTGCTTGTCGAGCTGATGCTGACCTGGTGGGAGCGCATCGGCCGCACGCGCGCCGCCGGCATCCACAAGATCATCATCGCCGAGGTGCGCAACTTCCCCGAGCTCGCCCAGTTCTACGCCGACGAGGTGATCGTGCCGGCCGACGAGTTGTTCTGCGCCGTGGTGCAGCGCGGCGTCACGAGCGGCGAGTTCCGCGACCTGCCGCTGCACGAGACGGCGCAGGCGCTGATGGCGCCGATGATCTTCCTCGCGCTGCACCAGCATTCGGTGGGCGCTTGCCCGATGCAGGGCTGCGCCACACTCGACCCCGAGAGCATGCTGCGCACGCACCTCGACCTCGTGCTGCACGGCCTGCAAACGCGCGCGGCGGCGGCGGACGAAACCATCCACCGGGCGACCCAGGCCGCCCCGGTCACCCCGGTCGCCCCGGTCGCCCCGGTCGCCGATTGAGCCTTCGCATGAGCCGCAGAACACGCTGGATCCTTGCCCTCGTGGTGCTGCTGGCGCTCGGCGCGCTGCTGGCGCGCGGGCTCGCCAACCGCAAGCCCGGCTCCGCCGGCGCGGCCAAGGCCGCCGCATCGGCACCGATGCCGGCGGTCGAACTCGCCGCCACCGACCTCGCCCGCGCCCGGCACTCCGAGCTGACGCAGACCCTTGCGGTGAGCGGCGGCCTGAAGGCGGTGCAGAGCGCTTTCGTCAAGGCCCGTGTCGCAGCGGAGGTGAAGAGCCTCGCCGTACGCGAGGGCGACCGCGTCGCCGCCGGCCAGCTCATCGGCCAGCTCGACACCACCGAATACGACTGGCGCCTGCGCCAGGCCCTGGACCAGGCGCAGAGCGCCGAGGCGCAGCTCGAGATCGCCGAGCGCACGCTCGCCAACAACCAGGCGCTCGTGAACCAGGGCTTCATCTCGCGCAACGCGCTCGACACCTCGGTGAGCAACGCCGCCGCGGCGCGCGCGGCACTGCAGGCGGCCAGGGCAGCGGCCGAGATCGCGCGCAAGGCGGTGAAGGACGGCGAGGTGCGCGCGCCGATCGCCGGCCTCGTCTCGCAGCGGCTGGTGCAGCCGGGCGAGCGCGTCGCCGTCGATACGCGCCTCGTCGAGATCGTCGACCTCTCGCGCATCGAGCTGGAGGCCGCCGTCGCCCCCGAAGACGTGCCGTCGGTGCGCGTCGGCCAGGCGGCGCGCGTGGCCATCGACGGCCTCGCCGAACCCGTGGCCGCGCGCGTCGTGCGCATCAACCCGAGCGCCACCGCCGGCACGCGCACGGTGATGGCCTACCTGCTGCTCGACAGCCACCCGGCGCTGCGCCAGGGCCTCTTCGGCCGCGCGACGGTGGAGCTGCAGCGCCGCACGGCCCTCGTGATCCCCGCTTCGGCGCTGCGCTTCGACCAGAGCCGGCCCTATGTCGTCGTGGCGCAGCAGGGGCTGGCGGTGGAGCGCGTGGTGACGGTGGGGCAGCGCGGCGACGCGACGTTCGGCGCCGGCGCGCGCCCCGAGCCGGCCGTGGAGATCACCACCGGCCTCGAGCCCGGCAGCATCGTGCTGCGCGGCACCGTCGGCAGCCTGCGCGGCGGCACGCGGCTGGCGCTGCCGGACGTGGCGCAGGGTTCGGCGCCGGCCGCGGTGGCGGCCGACGCCGTCGCACCCGCGGCCGCAGCCGCGCCCGCCACCAGGCCCGTCGCCGCGGCGGCTTCGCGCTGAGCGGGCCACCCCGGCCCGCACGCCCCGCCGACCGCCGCCATGTGGTTCACCCGTGTCTCGATCGCCAACCCGGTCATGGCCGTGATGGTGATGCTCGCCATCGTCGTGCTCGGCCTCTTCAGCTACCAGCGGCTGGCCATCGACCAGTTCCCGAACATCGACATTCCCACCGTCGTGGTGGCGATGGAGTACCCCGGCGCCAGCCCCGAGATCGTCGAGGCCGAGGTGACGAAGAAGGTCGAGGAGGCGGTCAACACCGTCGCCGGCATCAGCTCGCTCTACTCGCGCAGCTACGAGGGCAGCTCGGTCACGATCATCGAGTTCAACCTCGACGTCGACGGCCGCAAGGCGGCCGAGGACGTGCGCGAGAAGGTCGCCGCCATTCGCCCGCTGCTGCGCGACGAGGTGAAGGAGCCGCGCATCTCGCGCTTCGACCCTGCGAGCCAGCCCATCTTCAACGTCGCCGTGCTGGCCACCGAACCCGGCGTCAGCGCCCAGCAACTCACCACCTGGGCCAGCCAGGTGCTGCAGAAGCGCCTCGAGAACGTGCGCGGCGTCGGCGCCGTCACCGTCGTGGGCGGTGTCGCGCGCGAGATTTCCATCCACCTGAAGCCGGCGGCGATGGAGGCCTTCGGCGTCAGCGTCGAGCAGGTGGCCGCGGCGCTGCGCAGCGAGAACCAGGAGCTGCCGCTCGGCGCGCTGCGCTCGCGCGAGCAGGAGCGCGTCGTGCAGGTCAACGCGCGCCTGGCGACGCCGCGCGACTTCCGCGACATCGTCGTGGCGCGCAAGGCCATGGCCGCCGCCGGAGCCACCAACGCAGCTGCCGGCAACACCGTCGTGCGCCTGGGCCAGGTGGCCGAGGTCGTCGACGGCCCGCAGGAGACCGAGAGCCTGGCGCTCTACAACGGCCAGCGCACGGTGCTGCTGTCGGTGCAGAAGAGCCAGGGCGAGAACACCATCGCCGTCGTCGACGGCCTGAAGCGCGCGCTCGCCGAGGCGCAGGCGCTGGTGCCCAAGGGCATGAAGACCGAGATCAACCGCGACAACTCGCGCTCGATCCGCGTCTCGGTGGCCAACGTACAGCGCACCCTCCTCGAAGGCGCGGCGCTGACGATCCTCATCGTCTTCCTCTTCCTCAACTCGTGGCGCAGCACCGTCATCACCGGGCTCACGCTGCCGATCGCGCTGATCGGCTCGTTCCTGTTCATGTACGCGTTCGGCTTCACGATCAACGGCATCACGCTGATGGCGCTGTCGCTGTGCGTGGGCCTGCTCATCGATGACGCCATCGTCGTGCGCGAGAACATCGTGCGCCACGTGCAGATGGGCAAGAGCCCGCGCCAGGCCGCGCTCGACGGCACCGACGAGATCGGGCTGGCGGTGCTGGCGACGACGCTGTCGATCGTCGCCGTCTTCCTGCCCATCGGCTTCATGGGCGGCATCGTCGGCAAGTTCTTCCACGAGTTCGGCATCACCATCGTCGCGGCGGTGCTGATCTCGATGTTCGTGAGCTTCACGCTCGACCCGATGCTCTCCAGCATCTGGCACGACCCGGCCGCGGAGCGGCTGGGTCATCACGATTCGCCGCAGGCGCACCACCGCCGGCAGGACAAGCCCGAGACGCTCTACGACCGCAGCATCGGCCGCGTCACCGGTGCCTTCGACCACTTCCAGGAGTGGCTCGCCAACGGCTACCAGAAGATCCTCGGCTGGTCGCTCGAGCACAAGCTCGCCACCGTCGCCATCGCCGCGGCGACCTTCGTGCTCGCGGTCGTGCTCGCCGGCAGCCTGGGCAAGGAGTTCGTGCCGAAGGCCGACTTCAGCGAGACGCAGATCAACTTCTACACCCCCGTGGGCAGCGCGCTCGAGGTGACCGAGCAGCGCGCACGGCAGATCGACGCGGCGCTGCGCGAGTTGCCCGAAGTGAAGCACACCGTCACCACCATCAACTCGGGCTTCGCGCAGGGCAAGATCTACGGCGCGGTCTACGTGCGCCTGGTCGACCGCAAGGAGCGCCAGCGCAGCGTCACCGAGATGGCCGGGCCGCTGCGCGAGCGGCTGGCTCGCATCCCCGGCATCACGGTCACCAATCTCGGTGTCACCGACCTCGGCGGCAACAAGAGCATCGCCTTCTCGCTGCAGGGCGACGACCTCGGGCAGCTCGAGCGGCTGGCGCGCCAGGTGATGGCGCGGCTGGCGCAGATCCCCGGCCTCGTCGGCCTCGACAGCACGCTCAAGCCCGACAAGCCCACGCTCGCCGTCGACATCAAGCGCGACGCCGCCGCCGACCTCGGCCTCAACGTCAACACCGTGGCCACGACGCTGCGCACGCTGGTGGCCGGCATCAGCGTGGGCAGCTGGCGCGCCAGCGACGGCCAGAACTACGACGTGCGCCTGCGCCTGGCGCCCGAGCAGCGCGTGGCGCCGGGCGACCTCGCCAACCTGCCGCTCGTGCTGGCCAACGCCGACGGCAGCGTGCGCAGCGTGCGCGTGTCGCAGGTGGCCGAGTTGCGCCCGAGCTCGGGCCCCAACCAGATCAACCGGCGCGACCTCAACCGCGAGATCAACATCGACGCCAACGCGCTCGGCCGCAGCCCGGGCGAGGTGGGCGACGACATCCGCGCCGTGCTGCAGGACACCGCCTTCCCGCCCGGCTATCGCGCCGTCTTCGGCGGCAGCACGAAGAACATGCAGGAGTCGTTCAGCTACGCCGTGGGGGCGCTGGCGCTGGCGGTGGTGTTCATCTACATGATCCTCGCCAGCCAGTTCAGGAGCTTCCTGCAGCCGCTGGCGCTGATGAGCTCGCTGCCGCTGACGCTGATCGGTGTCGTGCTCGCCCTGCTCGCCTTCCGCAGCACGCTGAACATGTTCTCGATCATCGGCATCGTCATGCTGATGGGCCTGGTGACGAAGAACGCCATCCTGCTCGTGGACTTCGCGATCCGTGCCCGCGCGGGCACGGTCGGGCCGGGCGGCTCGCGCGCCGGTGCGCCAGGCCCCGACGGCACGCGCGCGCCCGGCATGGAACGCACGGCGGCGCTGCTGTACGCGGCGCGCGTGCGCCTCAGGCCGATCCTGATGACGACGCTGGCGATGGTCTTCGGCATGGTGCCGCTCGCCTTCGCACTCAGCGAAGGGGCCGAGCAGCGCGCGCCGATGGGCCAGGCCGTCATCGGCGGCGTCATCACCTCTTCGCTGCTGACGCTGGTGGTGGTGCCGGTCATCTACTGCTGGCTCGACGACCTCGCCGCCTGGGCGCGCCGGCGCGGCCGCAAGCTGGTTGCGCCATCGCAAGCTGCCGTCAACCCCACGACCTAGAATCGCGCCGCTTCGCGAGGCCCGCCCCTGCCGACAACACCATGAACACCGAACTCGCCCGCTTCAACATGATCGAGCAGCAGATCCGCCCCTGGGACGTGCTCGACCCCGCCGTGCTGGACCTGCTCGCGACGATGCGCCGCGAGGACTTCGTGCCCGCCGCCTACCGCGCGCTCGCCTTCGTCGACACCCAGGTGCCGCTGCTGCCCGGCGCCGAGGCCGCCGCCGAGGGCGCCTGCATGCTCGAGCCCAAGGTCGAGGCACGCCTGCTGCAGGAGCTGCGCCTGCAGCGGCACGAGAAGGTGCTCGAGATCGGTACCGGCTCGGGCTTCATGGCCGCGCTGCTGGCGCACCGCGCGATGCACGTGCACACGCTCGAATGCCGGCCCGATCTGGCGCGCCTGGCGCGCGAGGCGCTGCGCCGCAACGGTGTGCAGAACGCCAGCGTGCACGAGGTCGATGCCGCCGCCGGCGCGCGCGGCTGGCCGGCCGAAGGCCCGTACGACGCCATCGTGCTCTCGGGCTCGGTGGCCGAGGTGCCGCCGGCGCTGCTCGAGCAGCTCAAGCCCGGCGGCAGGCTCGTCGCCATCGTCGGCCAGGAGCCGATCATGACCGCCCGCCTCGTCACGCGCAGCGCGCATAACGCGTATGCCGAGCGCGACCTCTTCGACACCGTCGCGCCGCGGCTGCTCGGATTCGCCGAGCCCGCGCGCTTCCACTTCTGAGTTCCGGGGCCGGCAAGGTGCCTGTGCCGAGCGTCCCGGTGCATCGTCCGCACGCCGCTGGCGCAGCCTGTCGCAGCCAGGAGGCCGCTGCCGCAGCCTGTCGCACGATTTGCGCCGGGCGGCGCATGCCGCGCGCCAGTCGTCGCAAGGCGACAGACGGCGGCAGCGCCCGCCCCCTATAACCCGGGCCGGCGCGGCCACCGTCGCGGCGGCGCCGTCTTGCCACCCAGATCCACAAGATCCACGCAGAGGAGTCCCATGCCCGCGCCAGCTTCGATGAGCCGCCGCCCCGCCGCCGCCCCACGGTCGCGCGCCCGCCTCCAGCGGCTCGCCGCCGCCGCGCTGCTCGGCCTCGCCGCCGCGGCTGCCGCCACCGGTGCGCGCGCGCAGAGCCTGCAGGAGTTGTACGAGGCGGCGCGCGCCTTCGACGCCACCTACCTCGCCGCCAGGGCGCAGGCGCAGGCGGCCGAGTACCGCGCGGCGCAGGCCGAGGCACTGAGCCGCCCCAGCCTCTCGGCCGTGGCCGGCGCGACCACGAGCACCCTCTCGCCGCCGATCGGGCCCACCGGCGACAGCAACAACCTCAACGCGTCGCTGCAAGGCCGCATGCCGCTGTACAACCGCGCCAACGACGCCGCGCAGGCGCAGGCCATGCGCTCGCTGCTGCTGGCGAAAGCGGAGTTCGAGACCGCCGAGCAGGACCTGATCGTGCGCGTGGCCGCCGCCTACTTCGACGTGCTGGCGGCGCAGGACACGCTCGCCACCACGCGCGCGAGCAAGGCCGCCATCACCGAGCAGCTCGCCTCCGCGAAGCGCAATTTCGAGGTCGGCACCGCCACCATCACCGACACGCGCGAGGCGCAGGCCCGCTTCGACCTCGCCACGGCGCAGGAGATCGCCGCCGACAACGACCTGCGCGCCAAACGCATCGCGCTCGACACACTCGTCGGCCGCAGCGGCGTGGCGCCCAAGCCGCTCGTCGTGCCGGTCGTGCTGCCGGCGCTGACGCCGGCCGAGCCCGAGGCCTGGGTGGGCAACGCCGATGCACGGCATCCGACGATCCGCCGCGCGCAGGCCGGCCTCGAGGTCGCGACGCTCGAGACCGAGCGTGCCAAGGCGGCCGAGGGCCCGACGCTCGATGCGGTGGCCTCGGTGGGCGCCAACCGGTACAGCGGACGCTATCCCAACAGCATCCCCGGCTCGTGGCGCTCGGCGTCGATCGGCGTGCAGTTCAACATGCCGCTGTACACGGGCGGCGCCACCGGCAACCGCATCCAGGAGACCCTGTCGCTCGAAGAGAGGGCGCGTCAGGACCTCGCGGCGGCGCGGCGCGGCGTCGCGCAGGGCACGCGCGTCGCCTTCTTCGGCGTGCAGTCGGGCCAGGCGCGCGTGCTGGCGCTCGAGGCGGCCGAGGCCTCCTCCAAGCTCGCGCTCGAGGCCACGCAGCTCGGCTACCGCGTCGGCGTGCGCGTCAACCTCGACGTGCTCAACGCGCAGACGCAGCTCTTCGTGACGCAG
Source organism: Burkholderiales bacterium (assembly GCA_016223165.1). Classification (GTDB taxonomy): domain Bacteria; phylum Pseudomonadota; class Gammaproteobacteria; order Burkholderiales; family Burkholderiaceae_C; genus Rubrivivax. Next base: position 275,779 of record JACRPO010000001.1, on the reverse strand, counting down.
GCCGACCTGGCGCGCGCGCGCTACGACGTGCTCGTCGGCGGCCTGCGCCTGCGCCAGGCCTCGGGGCAGCTGGCCGCCGGCGACGTCGAAGCCGTGAACCGGATGCTGGCCAGGTAGGGACGGCGGCCGCAGCCGCAGCTGCGTCCGCGTCCGGAAAGCGGCAGCGAGCAAGACGCCAGCACGGCCAGGGCGGCAAAGAATCTTCACCGCCGGCACGCGCAGCGCACACGCCGCGGCGCCACACTGGCCGCCCGCACCCTGCGACGACGGACTGCCGTGGCCGCAGGCCGCCTGCCTGCCGAGGAAGACCATGAGTCGTCATCCCGCCGACCTGCCGCGCGCCGAGGCCGCGGTGATCGCCGCGCATCGTTTCGGTCTCGGTGAACCCGACCTGCGCACGGTCGGCAGCGAGCCTCTCGGCTGGCTCGTGGCGCAGATCGGTCCGGCCGAACCGCAGCGCGGCGACAACCTCGCCAACGGCGCCGAAGGCGTGAAGCGCTTCGCCGAGTTCGTGCGTGACCAGCGCGGCCGCCTCGCGAACCGGGCGGCCAACACGGCGATGACCGGCGAAGGCCCGATGGCGAACGGCGCGAGCCCCGGCATGACGGCCGGCACCGCCGCGGCGGGCGGCATGGCAGCTGGCAACGTGCGCTCGACCGAGCAGCAGTTCGGCGAGCACTTCCGCAGCATCGTGCAAGCCGACGTGCGTGTGCGCCTGGTCACGGCGGCCATGAGCAACCGGCCCTTCAACGAGCGCCTCGCCTGGTTCTGGAGCAACCACTTCACCGTCTCGATGGCGAAGGCGAGCGCGCGCGGCATCGTCGGCGCCTTCGAGCGCGAGGCCATCCGGCCGCACATCGGCGGCAACTTCGAGACACTGCTGAAGGCGGCCGTCAAGCACGCCGGCATGCTGCGCTATCTCGACAACGACCAGTCGGCCGGGCCGCAGTCGGCGGTCGTGCGCCGGCTGGCGCGGCGGCCGCGCGGCGAAGGCGAGCCCGGCCCGCGCCTCACCGGCCTGAACGAGAACCTCGCGCGCGAGGTGCTGGAGCTGCACACGCTCGGCGCTTCCAGCGAAGCCGCCGGCGCGGCCGGCGGGGGGCGGGGCCGCGCCTACGGCGGCTGGGGCGGCTACACGCAGGCCGACGTCACCGAGTTCGCGCGCGTGCTCACCGGCTGGCGCGTGCCGCTGGCGCAGATGCTTCGCACCGGCAGCGCTGCCGAGCCGACGCGCTTCGACGCGGGCTGGCACGACCCGGGCACGAAGACCGTGCTCGGCAAGCGCTACCGCGAAGGCGACAGCGCGCTCGACGAGGTGCTCGCCGATCTGGCGCATCACCCTTCGACGGCGCGTTTCGTCTCGTTCAAGCTGGCGCGGCACTTCGTCGCCGACGAGCCGCCGGCCGAGCTGGTGGGCGCGCTCGCGGCGGCCTTCCTGAAGAGCGGCGGCGACCTGCCGACGCTTTACCGCACGCTGATCGAGTCGCCGCTCGCCTGGGCGACGGCGCCGGCGAAGCTGAAGACGCCGGAGGAGTTCGTCGTCAGCAGCGCGCGCCTGCTGTCGCTGGGCGAGCAGGCCTTCGCGCGCGCGCCCGATGGCGGCATCGGCGCGCTCGGCCAGCGCGTGCAGGCCGCGCCATCGCCGGCCGGCTGGCCCGACCGCGCCGAAGACTGGCTCGGCCCCGACGCCGTGTGGAAGCGCGTCGAGTGGGCCACGCGCGTGGCCAACCTCGTGGGCCGCCAGGTCGACGCCCGGGCGCTGGCGCGTGCCAGCCTCGGCCCGCGCCTGACCGACGAAACCACGCGCCAGCTCGAGCGCGCCGCCGACGGCCCGCAGGCGCTGGCCCTGCTGCTGCTCGCGCCCGAGTTCCAGCGCCGCTAGCGTCTCGAGGAGCACGACCATGACGAACACCCGTCGAGACGATCGTTGGCCCACACGTCCGCCCACACGTCCGCCCACCCCTCGGCCCACGCGTCGCCAGATCCTGCGCGCGGCGCTCGGCGCCGGTGCCCTGCCGGCCCTCGCGCCATGGGCGACGCTCAGCGTCGCGCAGCCCGCCGCGGCGCGCGCCGACGCGCCGCGCTTCGTCTTCGTCATCCTGCGCGGCGGCATGGACGGGCTCACCGCCGTGCCGGCACCGGGCGACCCGGCCTTTGCCGAGGCGCGCGGCCTGCTCGGCCAGTTCGCGACGCCGGTGCTGCCGCTCGAAGGCCCGTTCGCGCTGCACCCGTTGCTGCCGCAGCTGCACGCGATGTACGGCCGCGGCGAGCTCGCCGTGCTGCACGCGACGGGCCTGCCCTATCGCGAGCGCTCGCACTTCGACGCCCAGCAGGTGCTCGAGTCGGGCGGCACGAAGCCCTACGAGCTTTCCACCGGCTGGCTGGCGCGTGCGCTCACGGCGGCCGGCGCCGGCGGTGCGGCGCCGATGAAGGCGGTGGCGCTGGAGACGGCGATCCCGCTCGTGCTGCGCGGGCCGGCCGAGGTCGACACCTGGGCGCCCTCGGCGATGCCCGAGCCGGCGGCCGACCTCGTGGCGCGCCTCGAGGTCATGTACCGCGGCGATGCCGCCCTCGCGCAGGCCCTGGCGCGGGCGCGCGGCCTGCGCGAGGTGCCGGGCATGGCGGCCAACCCGAGCGGCATGGGCGGCCCGGGGGCCATGCGCTCCAGCCTCGGCGGCGGCGCGCGCGCCGCCGTCACGCTCGCCACCAAGGCGGCCGAGTTCCTGCAACGCGGCAGCCAGGTGGCCGTGCTCGAGATGGGCGGCTGGGACTCGCACACGAACCAGGCGGCGCCGCAGGGCGCGATATCGAACAACCTGCGCGCGCTCGACGCGGCCATGTCGGCGCTGCGCGAAGGGCTGCAGCCGGCGCAGCTGTGGTCGCGCACCGTCGTGCTCGTCGCCACCGAATTCGGCCGCGAGGTGGCGATCAACGGCAACCTCGGCACCGACCACGGCAGCGGCGGTGCCGCCTTCGTGCTCGGCGGCGCCGTGAAGGGTGGGCGCGTGCTCGCCGACTGGCCAGGGCTGGCGAAGAAGGATCGCTTCGACGGCCGCGACCTGCGCATCACCACCGACCTGCGCGCCGCGATGCGGGCCGCGCTCGGCGAGCACCTGCGCGTGCCGCGTGCGGCGCTCGACGAGTTGGTGCTGCCGGGCAGCGCGGCGCTGCCACGCGTCGATCTGCTGCGCAGCTAGTCTGGGCGGCGAGCGGGTCGGCTTTGGCGCTCCCGCTGCCCGGCGGGCCATTGGCGCCGCGAGCCGGCATGGCCCGCCGGCTGGCTCCTACGGTCGATTCGCGCGCCGGCCCGAAAGTCGACGATGCCAACTCCTTTCGGCTTACCGAGGAGTTCACCATGAGCATCAGCACCATCACCACCGCCCGCGCCGGCGCCGACACCCATGTGCTGTCCACGCCCGGGCAGCTGCCGGGTCTGGGCGTCCTGCCGATCAACGCCTTCGTGCTGCACGCGCGCGAACCGGTGCTGGTCGACACCGGCCTCGCGGCCACCGCGAGCGACTTCCTGCAGGCGCTGGGCGCGCTCGTCGACCCGGCCGACCTGCGCTGGATCTGGATCACGCATGCCGACGCCGACCATGTCGGCGCGCTGCGCCTGTTGCTGGAGGCGGCGCCGCGCGCGCGCATCGTCACGAACTATCTCGGTCTGGGCAAGCTGGCGCTGCAGCAGCTGCCGGTGGACCGCGCCTACCTGATCAACCCGGGGCAGCCGCTCGATGTCGGCGACCGTCAATTGCTCGCGCTGCGCCCGCCGCTCTATGACGCGCCGGAGACGATGGGTTTCCTCGACATGCGCACGCGCCAGCTGTTCAGCTCGGACGCCTTCGGTGCGCTGCTCGACCGCAGCTACGAGAGCGCCGAGGCGATCGCGCCGGCCTTGCTGCGCGAAAGGCTGCACCTGTGGGCGACGATCGACGCGCCGTGGCTGCATCCGCTCGGCCGCGAGGGGCTCGTGCGCGCCGTGCGCCGCGTGGCCGACCTGGCGCCCGAGCGCATCTTCTCGAGCCACTTGCCGCCGGCCTCGGCCGCGGTGTCGGCCCTGCTCGCGCACCTCGCCGAGGCTGACACGGCCGTGCCCTTCGTCGGGCCGGACCAGGCGGCGCTGGAAGCGAGTGTCGCGGAGCTCACGGCCGCTTGAAGGCGGGCGAGTCTGCGCGCCGCGCGCGCCGTCAGAGCCAGTTGCCCATCAGGATGAAGCCGGCCCAGTAATACGGGTGGCGGAAGTCGAGCTGCCCGCTCTCGTCGCGCAGCTCGCCCTTCAGCATCGCCCGCTGCGCCGCCCGCAGGGCCTCGGCCTTGGAGTGGCGGCGCTGCTCGCCGCGCGCCTCGTAGAAGCTGCGCATCAGGCGCGCCGTGCCCTGGTCCTGCACCTCCCACAAGGTGGCCATGACGGCGCGCGCGCCCTTCTTCATCAACGTCGTCGCCAGGCCTTCGAACTCGGCGCCGGCGCGCGCGTCGCCGGCAGTGGTCGCGCCGCCGCCCATGCTCGTGTTGCAGGCCGAGAGCGTGACGAGATCGTAGGTGCCGAAGGCGAGTGTCGCATCGCTGCGCAGCTGGCGCAGCGAGAGCAGGTCGCCGTCGCCGAGCAGCAGTTGCGACTCGTCCTCGCGCCCGGGCACGAGCTTGAAGTGCGTGGCCACGTGCAGCACCGCGAAAGGCGCGCCGCGGCGCGCCACCTGGCCGAGGCGCTCGCGCGTGAAGGCCTCGTCGAGAAAGCGCTCGCCTCCGAGTACTCCGCCGAGCACGCCGGCGGCCGGCGCCGCATCGGCACTGCTGCGCACGACGCCGAGCAACTCGCCCGGCACCGAGGGCAGCGCATCGAAGCCGGCGAGCGCGCGGCTGACGCCCAGGCCGGCCGCGGCCCAGCGTTCGCGCGGCGGCTCGGCGAGCGCATCGCGCAGCCCGCCGACGGTGTAGACGGCCAGGGCATAGCGCTCGACGAGGTGCTGGCCCGAGCGGGCATCGACGAGTGCCGCCACCGGCAGGTAGCGCAGGCTGCCGACGAGGTAGAGCATCAGCGTGTCGATGCGCGCGCGGGCGAGCAGCGGCGCCACTGGGCCGATCAGCGCCTGATGCAGCGCCGCGGCCGGGGCACGATAGTCGGCGCGGCGTGCCTCGATGGCGCGGCGCAACTCGGCGACGAGGGTGTTGAGCCGTGCCTCGGGCAACCCGCCCGTCAGCCCGACGGCACCCTGCGCCGTGACGAGCAGGAAGGTGGTCTGGCGTTCGCCCGGCACGATGAAGATCGCGGCGGCGCGCGCACCGCTGCGCTCGTTGAGCAGGGCGAGGCGTTGGCTGACGGCATCGCGCTCGCCGATGGCGCTCTCGAAGGCTGCGGCCATGCGGCCGGCGTTGGCGTTGGCACCGGTGTGTGAAGTGGTGGTGCGGGCGGTGCCGGCAGCGGTAGCGGCGGTGGCGGTGGTGGCGGCGGCGCCGGTTGTGGTGGTGCCGGCGTCGGCGAGCGCACCCGCCGCGTCGGCGAGCAGCCCGTCCAGCGCCTCGCTGTCGGCCTGGATGCGCGCCAGCACCTGCGCGCGGCGCGGCGCGTTGGCCTCATTGGTCTCACCCAGCGCCTCGAGCTCGGCCTGCGCGCGCGAGAGCGATTCGGCATTCGCGGCCAGGCTCGCCGCCAGTTCGCGCTCGGCGGCGGAGAGCTCGGCGCGCGCGTCGAGGCTGCCCGCATCCTGCGCGTCGCCGCGCACGAACTCGCGCCGCTCCTGCTGCTTCAAGAGCGCCAGCACCTGCTCGGCCTCCGGCAGCCGGCCGCGGCGCACGAGCAGTTCCGCGAGGCGCCGGTAGCGCTGCTCCACGCTGCGCAGCAGCGAGGCCTGCGCCGCCGCGTCGAGCGAGCCGGCACCGGCGCGCAGGCCCTGCGACAGGTTCACGGCCTGCTTGAGATGGAAGATGGCGATGTCGGTGCCATCGCGTGCCGGCCGGCCGGCCGCGGCGCCGTTGCGCTCGTTGCTCTGATACCAGCGCGCCAGCCGCGTGTGCACGGCCGCCAGCAGCACGGGCTGCGTCGATGCCGCGCCCGCCGCCGGCTGCAGGATGGCGAGGGCGCGCCGGTACAGCGGCAGCGCGCGCGCTGGCTGGCCGAGCGTGTCGTGCAGCGCCGCGAGGTTGTTCAGCGACAACGCCACCGAAGGATGCCGCGCGCCGAAGCCACGCTCGCGCAGCGCGAGTGCCCGCTCGTGCAACGGCAACGCCTCGCGCGCGCGCTTCAGGTCCTCGAGCACGCCCGCGAGGTTGTTCAGCGTCACGGCCAGGGTCGGGTGCGTCGGACCGAGCGCCTTCTGCTGAATGGCGAGCGCCTGCTCGAAGAGGGCCTTGGCGCGCATCTGGTCCGCCGCACCCTTCTTCGCCGCCCCTTTCGCCGGCCCTTTCGCCGCCCCTTTCGCCGCTGCCTTCGCCGCTCCCTTCGCCGCCAGCAGGTGGCCGAGGTTGTTGAGGCTGCGCGCCGTCTCGGCATGGTCGGGACCGTAGGCCTCGCGGTGGATGGCGAGCGCGCGCTCGAGCAGCGGCTCGGCGAGCGCCGCCTGGCCGAGCGCCTGGTACAGCGAGGCCAGGTTGTTGAGGCCGCTCGCCGTCTCCGGATGCTTCGCACCGAAGCTCGCTTCGCGCACCTGCAGCGCACGCCGGTGCAGCGCCAGCGCGGCGCCGTAGTCGCCCATCGCCGCGTGCAACTCGGCCAGGTTGTTCAGCGCCACCGCGGTGTCGGGGTGGCCGGCGCCGCGTTGTGCCTCGCGCTGCGCCAGGGCGCTCCGGGCGAGCGGCAGGGCCTCGGCGTACTCGCCGCGCTGCTGGTGGATGTAGGCCAGGCGCAGCAAGCCCGAGCCGACCGCCGGCGCGTCGGGCCCGAGCGCGCGCGTCGCCGTCTCCAGCGCTTCGCGGGCCAGCGCCAGCGCCTCGTCGAAGCGGCCGAGCGCGGCGAGCAGGTAGGCGAGGTTGCCCATGCTCGACAAGGTGGCCGGATGCGCGGCGCCGAGGCGCTGGCGGTTCACCGCATAGGCGCGCTCCTTCATCGGCAGCGCCTCGGCCGGCCGGCCGAGCGTGTCGAGCAGGTCGCCGAGGTTGTTGAGGCTGGTGGCGGTTTCGGGGTGCCCGGGCCCGAGCCGGCTCTCGCGGATGGCGAGCGCGCGCCGGTGCAACGGCAGCGCCTCGCGAAAGCGGCCGAGCGTGCCGAGCGTCTCGGCGAGGTTGTTCAAGGCCGTGGCGGTGCGCGCATCGTCGGGCCCACGTACGCGTTCGGACAGGGCAAGCGCACGCTCATGCAGCGGCAGCGCCTCGGCGGCGCGGCCGAGTTCGTCGTAGGCGGCCGCCAGGTTGCCGAGCGAACTGGCGATCTCCGGCGCATCGGCCGCCAGCGCCGCCTCGCGCAGCGCGAGCGAGCGCTGCAGCAGCGCGAGCGCGCGCTCGCCGTCGCCGCGCCCGCCGCGCCCGAGCAGCGCCACGCCGAGGCTGTTGAGGCTGGCCGCCAGCTCGAGCGAAGCGGCCCCGTGCACGCGCTGATTCAGCGCCACGGCGCGCTCGAAGAGCGCGATGGCCTCGTCGGCACGGCCGGCCTGGCGGTAGACGTTGGCCAGCAGTTGCAGGAAGAAGCCCTGCAGCGGATCGTCGGCGGCGAATGCTCGCCCGGCCGCCGCGAGGGCGCGTTCGGCATGCGGCACCGCTTCGGCATAACGGCCCTCCTCATACAGCCGATGAGCCTCGGTGGCCGGCGGCATCGGGCTTTCGAGCTCGGCCTCGTCGCCCTTCTGCGCCGGGGCGGGCGAGGTGGCTGCTGTGGCCGAAGAGGCCGCCCCTGGCGCCGTTCGCGGCGTAGGCGCCGCCGGCTGCGCCAAGATCCCGGCTGGCGGCACGGCCAGCGCCAGGCCGAGCACCAGCAGCGGCAAGACCCGCCTGAAGTTGCCCACCGCCAGGATCGTGGGCGTCAGAAAGCCAGGCCCGCGCTTTGCGGCCCGCGCTCCCGGGCTGATGCGCCGGCGCGTCACCGCGTCACTGCGTCTTGAAGCGCCAATACAGCCCCATCGCGGCGCGCACGGGTTCGAGCGCGAAGCGCACCCGGTCCTGCGGCGGCAGGCTCTTCTGGATGACGTAGATGAGGTCGGACATCACCGTCGAGCTGTCACCGAAGTACGAGTGACCGAGGAACTCGGTGCTGACCATGCTCGCGTCGACGGTGTCGAGGTCGCGCATCACGACGATGTTGTCGCCGCTCTCGCCCAGGCGCCGGTAGCCGCCGTGCAGGTTGCGCGAGGCGGCGAGCGCCTTGTCGTTGGACGAGGCATAGAGCGTGACGCGCGGCCCCTTGCCGAGGATGGCCGGGCCGATCTCGCGCCGGAAGACGTCGGCGTCGATGTCGGGCGCGGCGAGCACGATCTGCTTGAAGGCGCGCCGCTTGTTGAGGTCTTCGTCGAGCAGCGCCTTGAAACCGCGCGTGAGCACGCGGTTGCCCATGCTGTGCGCGATCACGTACACCGGCACGCCCGGCGCCACCGTGGCGAGCGAGGCGAGCACGTCCTTCATGTCCGGGATCGACCACTCGGCCGCCTGCTCGTCGACGGTGTAGTCGACGACGCCACCGCGCGAGGGCCACGAGAACAGCACCGTCGGGCCGGCGAAGCCGAGGTCGTACGAGAGCTGGCCGGCGCGCCGCGCCGCATCGGCGAAGCGCACGTTGTAGCCGTGGATGAAGACGAGGATGCCGGCGTTGCCGAGCGCCGTGGCGCGCCGCGCGATCTCGGCTCGCCAGGCCTCGTGCGCGAGCGGCTTGACCGACGCGAGCACGACGTGTTTGGTCGGGTCGACGCGGAACTCGAGGCGCAGGATCGAAGGCGCCTCGAGCGCGCCGATGCGATGCGACTTGGGCACCGTGACCTCGGCGACACCGAAGCTGAGCGACCCGCGCTCGCCGCCGAAGCGCACGTCGCTCGCCACCGCACCGCCGGCGTCCTTGCGGTTGGTGGCGTAGTGCACGCGCATCACCTGGTACTGCACGTTGCCCTGTGCGTCGCGCACGAGGTCGTCGGGCGCGTTGGCGGGCAGCGGCGCGGCCTGGCGGGGCCGCACCACCTGCGCCGGTCGAACGCCGCCACGCGTGGCGTTGGCGACGAGCTCGCGCGCCTCGGCCTCGCCGAGCGTCAGCTCGAGCTTGAGCTGTGGCGCCACAGCCTCGCCGCAGATCTCGGCGTCGAAGGGCGCGCCGAACACGTCTTCGGCCTCGTTGTTCCAGAAGCGCTGGTTGGCGAGCATCGCGCCCAGGCGCGGCGCGACGCCGGTGATGGACGCGGCCGCCTCGGCCGGGCTCACCTCGAGCGTGAGCCGCGCGATGCGGCTGACGCCGAGCCCGGTGCCGCGCACGCACAGGTCGAACTGCGCCGCAGCGGCCAGCGCCGGCGCCGCCAAGGCGACCAGGCAGGCGAAATCGAGAATGCGTCGCAGCCAGCGTGAGCGGGGCCCGCGAACGTCGGCGCGGGTTGCGAATCGTGAGGGCATGGGCATGCCGCTCGGTCAGAGCGATCGGAGTGAAGCCCGATTCTGCCGCCTCGGGGCGGGCGCGCAGCACGATGGGAGCGAGCGGACGCGAAGGTGGGCGCCATCTGCCGCGGCCCCAGCGACTGGATGTCGTGCCCCGCGTCAGCGAGGCCGCGTTCATCTTCGAGGCGGCGGCGCCACTGCGCCCGGTCGCCGCGCCGCGCGCGGGCTGATTGCCCCCCTGCCCAACGGGTCATGACAGGGCTGCGCTGGCATCGTCGGCGCGGCCTTGGCAGCGCCGCTGCTCGGCCGGGTCGCCGCGCACCGCGGCGATCTGTGCCCGGCGTGCCCACAGGCGTGCCTCGAGGTACGACTCGCCCGTGGCCTGGACATGCGCGAAGGCCCGATCGATGTCGCTCGCCGCGATGTCGAGGCGGTCGCAGCGCAGCGCGAGGTCAGCGGCCAGCTCGTACAGGGCCGCGCGCTCGGCGACGTGCGCACTGGCCACCACTTCGTCGAGCGCCGCACGCAGCGCCGGCAGCGCGCGTGCCGGCGTGCCGAGCACGCCCTCGGCCCAGTGGGCCAGCACGCGGTGCGCGGCGACGATCGGCGCAACGACCTGCTCGCGCTCGATCAGCCGGGCCATGTCGGCGGCCGCGGCACGCACCGCGGCCGCCTCGCCGTGCCAGGCCAGGCACAGCTGGGCGAGCAGGCCGTTGAACACGCGACCGACGGCCGAGTAGGCGTCGGCAGGAAAGTCGCGCACCGCCTGCGGCACGGCCTGCGGCCGATGCGGCCGCGGGTTGGCCGGCGGCGCGCTCACCGGCGTGGTCAGCGGCGTGGTCACCGGCGCGGTCACCGCCGCGGCCATGAGCGCAGTCATCAGGGCGCGCTCGTGCGCCTGCTGGGCGAAGAAGCGCGCGAAGGCCTCGTTCAGCGGCTGCACCATGGGCGCCAGGCGCTCGGCCTCGGCGATGGCCTCGCGCGCACGGGCGAAGGCGCCGCGCTTGAAGGCGCTGAAGTGCAGCATCGAAAGCGCCTGCACGCGGCAGGCGGCGTCGCCGCCTTCATCGGCGCGGCGCACCACGTCCTCGGCCAGCGCGAGCGCGTCGGCGAAGCACCCGCCGACCACGAGGTGCAGCCACTGGATGCGCAACAGGTTGAGCAGCAGCTGGCCGAGGGCCGCGCCCTCGTGCGCCTGCAGCGCCTGCGCGATGGCCCCGTGGTGCGCGGGCGAGCCGGGGCCGTCGACCTGGCTCAACCCGGTGGCGCGGCCGCCCAGCATTTCGCAGCGCCAGGCGGCGAGCTGCGCTGCGTCCACCCGGCCCTCGCACGCCGGCAGCAGGGCCAGCGCGCGCGTGCACAGGGACAGCACTTCGCGCGGCGCCTGCCGCAGCATGGCCTGCCGCAAGGCCCGGTGCAGGCACGGCAGGGCCCGTGGTGCGTCCAGCGCCTGCTCATGGTGATAGGCCAGCTCGAGCGCCATCTCGTCGTCGCTGGCGGTGTAGCGCGCGGCCATCGCCGCGGCGACGCGGCCGTGCAGACGCACGCGCCGCGCCGGCCCGCAGCGCTCGTAGGCCAGGCCGTGCATCAGGGCGTGGCCGAAGCGGTAGCGCCCCGCAGGCTCGGCCCCCGCGGGCGTCGCCAGCCCGGCGGCGCGCAGCCAGCGGCCGCCGCGCACCAGGCCGTCGCAATGGTCGTCCACGTCGGCGAGTTCGCGCTCGAGGGCGTGCGCGAGCACCGCGGCGTCGAACTCGACGCCGGCCACGGCAGCGGCCTCCAGCAGTTCGCGCTGCACCGGTGCGAGCGCGGCGAACTGGCGTTCGTACAGGCCCGCCAGGCGCTCGGGCAGGGGCAGGCGCGCCGGCAGTTCGGTGGCGAGCTGCCAGGCGCCGGGCGCGGCCTCGCGCAGCACGCCGTCGCTCACCAGGGTGTCGAGCACGGCGCGCAGGAACAGCGGCACGCCCTCGGTGTGGTCGTGCAACGCTTTCACCGCGCGCGCGTTCCAGCGCGCGCCCGCATGCCAGGCCTCGAGCAGCGCGCGGGTGGCGTCGGCGTCCAGGCCGTCGAGGTAGATCTCGCCCGCCAGCTCGTGCAGGCGCAGCTCTCGGCGGATGTCGGCCAGCGCATGCTCGCCCAGCGCCAGCTCGGTGGCGCGAAAGGTCGCCAGCAGCAGCACCGGCGCGGCGGGGCGGCGCCGCGCGAGGGCATCGATGAGTTGCACGCTCGCCGTATCGCTCCAGTGCAGGTCTTCGAGCACCAGCAGCAGCGGCGCGCGCCGCGCCAGCTGGTCGAGCAGCTCGGCCAGTTCGCGTGGCATGCGGTCCGCCGCGAGCGCCGGCTCGCCGCCGGCAGCCGCTGCGCCGGATTGCAGCCAAGGCAATTGCGCCAGCCAGCTCGGTGCGCAGCGCGCGAGATGGGCCGGCAGGTCCTCGATCTGCCGCGCCAGCGAGGACAGCAGGTCGAGCCAGGGCCGGTAGGGCTCCTCGCGGCCGAAGGACTCGATGCACTGGCCGTGGCCGACCACGGCCGCATCGATGCCTTCGACGAAGGCGGCGGCCAGCGCGCTCTTTCCCACGCCGGGGTCGCCGGCGATGAAGACCAGCCGGCCCTGCCCGCCGCGCACCTGCTGCCAGGCCTGCTGCAGCAGCGCCAGAGGACCTTCGCGCCCGATCAGGCCCGGGCTCGCGGCGCCGGGGCCTGCGGCAGGCGTGCTTGCGGGCACCAGGGGCGGCACCGCAGCGTCGCCGCGCACGAAACGGTAGCCGCGGCGCGGCACGGTCTCGATCCAGCTCGCGCGGGAGGCGCCCTCGCCCAGGGCGCTGCGCAGCTGCGACACGGCGGTCTTGATCACGCCCTCGGTGACAAAACGCGTGCCCCACACGCTGTCGAGCAGCTCGTCCTTGGTCACCAGCTCACCGGCGCGCGAGACGAGCACGCGCAGCAGGTCGAAGGCACGCGGCGTGAGCGCGATGTCCTGGCCGCCGCGCGTCAACCGGACCGCGGCCGTGTCGAGCGCGAAGGGGCCGAAGGTGAGGGTGCGCGGCGCGGCGGCGGAGTCGGTCATGCGTTGTGGGCCGGGCGGGTCCAAGGCAACGATCGTAGTGCCGGCGCGCACCCTCTCAGGCGATGCCTTCGGCCCTGGGCGTGCCGATCGCAACCTGCCCTTGCTCGCGCCCGACCTGCTGCTCCTCGTGCAACAGGCAGTCGATCAGCGCCTGGCTGGTGTCGAAGTCGTGCCGGCGGCCAGAGAGGAGGTGTTCGATGCGCCCGCGCAGCTCGCCGGCCGCGGCGGTCGTGCGCGGCACCAGCTTGATGACGTAGGCGTGCTTGCTGTGCTGGTTGAAGGTGGTCATGGCCAGGGCGTGGTTGTGGATGAGATGGCCGCCAGTCTGGCGCACGCACCGCCGCAAGTCGTCACCGCAGCGTCAGTGAACGGTCAGGGCCCGATGCCCATCGCTGACCACAACAAGACCGAGCGCTGACGACTTCGCGCACTGCGCCGCCGAGACTGGCGCCGCCCCTGGCAACCACCCAACTGATCTTCTGGAGATTCGAGATGAACACTTCCCATGACACGCGCCGCGGCTTCGGCGCGCGCACTCTCGCGGCGCTCACCTTCGGCCTGCTGCTGGCCGCCTGCGGCGGCGGCGGCGGTGGCGACGCCGCCGAGCCGGCTGCGGCCGCGCCCGCCCCCGCCCCGGCGCCCGCCCCTGTGCCCTCGCCGCCGCCGCCCGCCGCATCCGCATTGCCCGAAGGCCAGACCGTCGCCGCCGGCTTGCGCCACACCGTCTTCGTCAAGCCCGACGGCACGGTCTGGTCGCTCGGCGACAACCCCGACGGACGCCTCGGCGACGGCAGCATCACCAACCGCCTGGCGCCGGTGCGGGCCACCGGGCTGGCGCAGGTGAGGTTCGTGAGCGCGGGCGACAGCTTCACGCTCGCGCTCTCGCAATCGGGCACGGCCTGGAGCTGGGGCTTGAACGATCGCGGCCAGCTCGGCGACGGCAGCGCCACCAACCGCCTGGCGCCGGTGCCGGTCAGCGGCCTGCCGGCGAACCTGAAGAGCATCGCGGCGGGCTCCTACCATGGCCTGGCGCTCGACGGTCAGGGCCGCGTCTGGGCCTGGGGCCGCAACGTCTCGGGCCCGGTGGGCGACGGCAGCACCACCGACCGGCTGAGCGCGGTGATGGTGCCCGGCATGAGCAACGTCGTGCGCATCGCGGCCGGCGGCTTTCATTCGGCGGCGGTCAAGGCCGACGGCACGCTGTGGATGTGGGGTCGCAACCACCTCGGGCAGCTCGGCGACGGCACCACCAACAACAGCCTGGTCCCGCAGGCGGTGATGGGCATCGCGTCGATCAAGGACGTGGCGCTGGGCTGCTGCCACACGGTGGCTGTCACCCAAAGCGGCGGCGTGCTCACCTGGGGCAGCAACGATGCGGGCGAACTGGGCGACGGCACGACGACCCTGCGACTGCGCCCGGTGGCGGCCGCCGGCATCGGCAACGCGCGCCAGGCCTTTGCCGGCGGCGCGCGCAGCTTTGCCCTGCTGTCCACCGGCACGCTCCAGGGTTGGGGCGAGAACCGCGACGGCGGCATCGGCGACGGAACCTTCGCGAGCCGCCTCACGCCGGCCACGGTGCAGTCCTTCGGTTCGCTGGCCAGCTTCTCCGCAGGCATCGCCCACACCCTGGGCGCGGCCAGCGACGGCAAGGGCTACGCCTGGGGCGGCAACAGCAATGGTCGCCTGGCCACCGGCGACACGACCAACCGCGCGGTGCCGACGCAGACCTTCGGCGAGGTGCGGGCGGCGCAGTAGGCGGGCGGCGCAGTAGGCGAGCGGCGCCTCAGCCGCCGATGCGGCTCAGCACCGCCGCCGCCATGCGTTCTGCTGCGCCACGGTGCTGCGCCGCGAATCGAGTGGCGCTGCAGGCGCGCTCGGTGAGCCGGCCCGGCTCGGCCAGCCACTGCAGGGCGCGCGCCACGGCCGCGTCCAGGTCGGGCACCCGTTCGGCCACGCCGGCGGCGAGCGCGAGTTCGGCCGCCTGCGCGAAGTTGAAGGTGTGCGGCCCCATGAGCAAGGGGCAGCCGCAAGCGGCGGCCTCGATGAGGTTCTGCCCGCCGAGCGGCGCGAAGCTGCCGCCGAGCAGCGCCAGGTCGGCAGCGGCGTAGTAGAGCGGCATCTCGCCCATCGAATCGCCGAGCCAGACATCGGCCGCGCAGGCCTCGGCCGGCGGCCGCGCGGGCACGGCCCGGCCCCAGGCGCTGCGGCGCGCGAGCGTGAGACCGCGGGTGAGGCCACGAGTGAAGCCGTGAGTGAGGCTTTGAGCGCACACGAGCGCAGCCACCTCGTCGAAGCGCTGCGGGTGACGCGGCACGATCAGCAGCAACGGCCGCGGTGGCGATCCCTTATTCGGCGCGACAGCGGCGAACTGGCGCACCCAGGCGTCGAGCAACGGCGCCTCCTCGCCCTCGCGCGAGGCGGCGAACAGCAGCACGGGGCGCTGCAGCGCCTCGCGCCATGCGCGGCCGGCCGCGAGCAGCGCCGGCGCCGGCGCCATGTCGAACTTGAGATTGCCGAGCACCTGCACCTCGCGCACGCCGGCCTCGCGCAGGCGGCGCGCATCGTCGTCCGTCTGCGCGAGCGCCACGGCCAGCCGCGCGGCCGCCGGCCGCATGAGCGCGTCCAGGCGCTCGCCCTTGCGCCGGCTGCGTTCGGACAGGCGCGCGTTCGCCAGCACGAGCGGCACGCCGGCGCGCGCGGCGCCATGCAGCAGGTTCGGCCAGGTCTCGGTCTCCATGATCACGCCGGCGCAAGGCCGGTGCGCCGCGAAGAAGCGCCGCACCGCGCCCGGTGTGTCGTAGGGCAGCCAGGCCTGTGCGTCGCCCTCGCGCAAGAGCGGCGCGCCGGCCGCGCGGCCGGTGGCCGTACCATGGGTGAGCAGCAGCCGCAGGCCCGGCCGCTGGCGGCGCAGCTCGTCGATCAGCGCCGCCGCGGCGCGCGTCTCGCCGAGCGAGACGGCATGCAACCAGAGCCTGCCCCCCTCGTTGGCCACGTTGGCTGTGCTGATCGTGCCGGCCGTGCCGGCTGCGGTGGCCGTGCCGACCGCGGCCACGCTACCGGCCGTCGCCGCCGCGCCGGCCCCGTTGGCACGCCGGCGCGGCGCAAAGCCGAGCCGTTCACCGAGATGGGTGCGATAGAGCGGCTCGCGCCAGCTGCGCCACACGAGGCGCAGCAGGTACAGCGGCGTGGCGAGCGTCAACAGCGCGCTGTACGCGGCGCGTGCGAAAGTGGCCATGGCGCGGCCACCCGGCTCGCTCAAGTCAGTGCGCCGCGGCGGCGACGGCGGCGTCGGGCTTCACGGTGCGCAGCGCGGCCATCATCTGCGCCTCGATGCGATGCAGCGCCGCCTCGGTGTGGCCCTCGAAGCGCAGCACCAGCACCGGCGTCGTATTGCTGCCGCGCACGAGGCCGAAGCCATCGGCGAAGTCGACGCGCAGCCCGTCGATCGTGCCGATCTCCCCGCCCGGGAAGGCAAGGCGCCCGTCGGCGACACGCGCGAGCAGCTCGGCAACGACACGGTGATGCTCGCCTTCGGCGCAGGGCACGTTGAGCTCGGGCGTCGAGAAGCTGGTGGGCAGCGCATCGAGCACGGCGCTCGGGTCGGCGTGGCGCGAGAGGATCTCCAGCAGACGCCCTGCCGTGTACATGGCATCGTCGAAGCCGTACCAGCGCTCGCCGAAGAAGAGGTGGCCGCTCATCTCGCCGGCGAATGGCGCGCCGGTCTCCTTGAGCTTGGCCTTCACGAGCGAGTGCCCGGTCTTCCACAGCAGCGGCACGCCACCAGCCTGGCGGATGGCCACCGGCAGGCGCTGGCTGCACTTGACGTCGAAGATGATGGTGGCACCCCGGTGCCGCGAGAGGATGTCGCGCGCGAACAGCATGATCTGGCGGTCGGGGTAGATGATCTTGCCGGCGCGCGTGACGACACCCAGGCGGTCGCCGTCGCCGTCGAAGGCAAGGCCGAGCTCGGCGCCGGTGGCGTGCACGACCTTGATGAGGTCGGCCAGGTTCTCGGGCTTGCTCGGGTCGGGGTGGTGGTTGGGAAAGTCGCCGTCCACCGCGCTGTAGAGGTCGATGACCTCGTTACCCATCGCCTTCAGGATGCCCGGCGCGCTGGCGCCGGGGATGCCGTTGCCCGAATCGACGACGATCTTCATCGGCCGCGCCTGCCGGCAGTCGCTGATGATGCGGTGGCGGTATTCGGGGCCGATGTCCATGCGCGCCACGCGCCCAGGGCCAGTGACGTAGTCCTCGGCCTCGATGCGCTGGCGCAGGCGCTGGATCGCCGGGCCGTGGATGGCGGCGCCGGCCAGCACCATCTTGAAGCCGTTGTAGTCCTTCGGGTTGTGGCTGCCGGTGACCTGGATGCCGCTCGAGCAGCCGTGCTTGCCGCGCGTCGCCGCCACGTAGTAGAGCATCGGCGTCGTCACGGCGCCGAGGTCGACGACGTCGAGGCCGGTGCTCGCGAGGCCGCGGATCAGCGCCGCCGAAAGCGATGGCCCCGAGACGCGCCCGTCGCGGCCGACCGCCACCGCACGTTCGCCGGCGGCGCGCGCCTCGCTGCCGAAGGCGCGGCCGAGGTGTTCGGCAAATCCTTCGTCGAGCGCCTGGCCCACGACGCCGCGGATGTCATAGGCCTTGAAGGCGCTGGCTTGGACTTGCATGGGGGTTGTGCTGGGTGGTGGGCGCGAGGAGCGGCGGATTGTAGGCAGCGGCCCCTGCACTGCGGCACAGCGGCCGGCGGGGCCGGCCATGCGCCCCTTGTGGCGGCACCGCAGCCACGTCGGTGCCGGATGCTAGTGCAGTGTTTCGCACTGATCAGCACTTATGGACCCGCACCTTTGCCTCCGTGGCGGCGTTGCGAATCCTCGCGATACCTCCGGGTATCGCTGCGGTTCGCGCCTTGCCACGAAGGCAAATCCGCTGGCCCATAAGCGCCGCTCAGTGCGAAACACTGCACTAGGGGGTCAGGCCCCGGTTCGCTTCACAGCCTGAGGGCCAGCCGCTACATTGGGCCGGCACCTTCACCACTGCCACCCGCGCCGCCACCTAAAGACCGCATGCGAGTTGCCGAGGCTGCCGGACCGCTTGGCCCCACGACCGCGGCGCGCTTCGTGGAGCTCGGTGCGCTCGACGTCTACGTGCTCGCCGTCGCGGCGATGATGGGGCTGATCGCGGTGGCGCTGTGGATTGCCTCGGGCATCACTGACCGCGTCGCGCTGCGGCTGTTCTCGTTGCGCTATGCGCTGGCGATGCTCGGCTGGGCGCTCGCGCATCCACGTGCGATGGGTCGGCCCGGTGACGTGCCTCTCGTGTCCGCCTTCGTAGGCATCGGCCTGACGCTTCTCACGCTGTGCGCGCTCGAGAGATACGTGGGCCGCTTGACGCGGAAGCGGGCCACCGCGCTCGTCGTCGCCGCGGTGGCCGCCGCGGGGCTGGTGACGCTCGTGCTGCGCTTCCTGCCGCGCGACCCGCGCCCGCTGTACCTCGTGCTGGCCGCCGGCATGGCCTACGGTGCGGTGGCCGCCTGGCAGGCCGCGCGGCACGAGCGCAACGTGGGACACGGGCTCATCGCGGCGGCGTTCGCCTCGTATCCGGCGCTCGTGCTGGCAACGCTCGCGTGGAGCCCCGACCTGCCCGGCCACGAGCTCGGCTATGTTCTCGCGCTGCCCGCCATCGTGATCGGCATCGCCGTGCTCGTCGCGAGTCTCGTACGCTTCGGCCACCGCCTCGAGGCCGAGCTCGCCCGGCGCGAGGCGGCCGAACGCGCCGTGCGCGAGCTCAACGCCGGGCTCGAACACCGCATCGCCGAACGAACGGCGGAGCTGCACCTCATCGTCGACGGCCTCGAAGGCTTCGCGCGCAGTGTCTCGCACGACCTGCGCGGGCCGCTCACCGGCCTGGCGGGCCTGGCGCGCATGGCGCGCGAGGCGCTCGCGCGTGGCGAGGTCGCACGTGCCGGAACGTTGCTCGAACCCATCGCGACGCAGGCCGACCGCCTCGTCGACCTCGTCAACGACCTCGCGGCCTTGACGCGCCTGCAGGAGCAGCCGCCGAAGCGCGAGCGGCGACCCATGCGCCCCATCGTCGACGAGGCCGTCGCGCAACTGGCGCTGGCACCGGACACGGCGGCCATGCTGCAACAGGTGGAGCTGCGCGTCGACGAGCTGCCGGCCGCTTCGGTCGACGCCGGCTTGATGCGGCAGGTGTTCGTCAACCTGCTCGGCAATGCGCTGCGCTTCGCGACGCAGGCCGCCGAGCGGGGCGCGGCGGCGGCGCGCGCCGCGCCTTCGGTGCCAGGCCCATTGCCCGCGGCACCGACCGTGCACGTGGGCGCCGCCACCGAGGGCGACACGGTGTCCTTCTTCGTCGAGGACAGCGGCCCCGGTTTCCCGCCCGAGCGCGCGGGCGAGCTGTTCCGCCCCTTTGCGCGCATGCATGCCGAGGGCCTTTCGCGCAACGGCATCGGCCTGTCCATCGTGCGCCACATCGTCGAGGCGCATGGCGGCAAGGTCTGGGCCGAGAGCCGGCCGGGGCAGGGCGCGACCTTCGGCTTTGCCGTCGAGGGCGCCGACGGACGCTGAGACCGCACGGCGAAGGCCGCGTGGCCGGGGCACCGGACCACAGGTCCGAAAACGGCGAGTCGGCGCAAGAGCGACTCCTATCATGCAGCCATGCCTCGTGCCCGCATCACCGTTGCTTCCGTCAGGGAAACCGCCGCCGCGGCCGCTGCGCTCGCCTCGGCCCGCGACGCGGACGCGGGCTTCTACGCGGCGGTGAAGGCCCGCGACGCGCGCTTCGACGGCCGATTCTTCGTCGGCGTCACGAGCACCGGCATCTATTGCCGGCCGGTGTGCCGCGTGCGCACGCCGCTGCTGCGCAACTGCCGCTTCTTCGGCAATGCGGCGAGCGCCGAACACGCCGGCTTCCGGCCGTGCCTGCGTTGCCGGCCCGAGCTGGCGCCGGGCCTGTCGTTCGTCGACTCGTCGCGCACGCTGGCGCAGGCGGCGGCGCGCTCGTTGCTGCAGGCCGTGCTCGAGGGCCGCGACCTGCGCCTGCCCGCACTGGCGGCACGCCTGGGCGTGACCGACCGCCACCTGCGCCGCATCTTCGCCGCCGAGCATGGCGTGTCGCCGGTGGACTTCGTGACCACGCAGCGGCTGCTGCACGCCAAGCAGCTGCTCACCGACACCGAGCTGCCGGTGACGCAGGTGGCGCTGGCAAGCGGCTTTGCGAGCGTGCGCCGCTTCAACGCCGCATTCGCCGAGCGCTACCGGCTGAGCCCGAGTTCGATCCGCCGCGAGCGCGATCAGGAGGCGACGCAAGGGCCGAATGCGGTGCATGCAGCACGCGCGGCACGCACCGTACGCACGGCACCCACGGCACCCACGGCGGATGCGCCCGACGAATCGACAGCGGTGGCGGCGGCGTCTCCGTCGCGCGCACGGGCCCGCCGCAATGGCGCGGCCGGCCCGCATGCGGCGACGGTGCGCCTCGCCTACCGCCCGCCCTACGACGTGGCCGGCGTGCTGCGCTTCATGGCCCGGCGAGCGCTGCCGGGGCTCGAGGCCGTCGACGAGGCGAACCTGCGTGTCGCCAGCACGATGGGCTGGACCCATGGCGGCCGGCGCCTCGCCGGCTGGTGGGTCGCGCGCTTCCTGCCCGAGCGCCACGAGGTCGAGGTGCAGGTGGCCGAAAGCCTGCTGCCGGTGCTCGGTGCAGTGCTGCAGCGCCTGCGCCATGGTCTCGATCTCGATGCCGATCCGGCGCTCATCGACCCCGTACTGGCCGGCGTGCCCGGCCTGGCGATCGAAGGCGTGCGCGTGCCCGGGGCCGTGTGCGGCTTCGAGGCCGCCGTGCGCGTCGTCATGGGCCAGCAGGTCACGGTGGCGGCGGCGCGCACGCTCACCATGCGCCTGGCGGCGGCACTGGGCGAACCGGTGAGCACGCCGGTGCCGGGCCTGGAACGGCTGTTCCCGACGGCGGCCGTGCTCGCGCGCGCCGACCCCGAGGTGGTCGGCAAGCTGGGCATCGTGCGCCAGCGCGTGCGCGCGCTGCAGGCCCTGGCCACCGAGGTGGCGGCCGGGCGCATCCAGCTCGAATCGACGGCACCGCTGCAGGACACGCTGGCGCAGCTGCGCGCCCTGCCCGGCTTCGGCGAGTGGACGGTGCAGCTGATCGCGCTGCGCGCGCTCGGCTGGCCCGATGCCTTTCCGGCCACCGACATCGGCGTGCTCGACGCACTGGTGCCGCTGTTCGGTGGCCGCGATGCGAAGGCTGCCGAGGCCGCCTCGCAGGCCTGGCGGCCGTGGCGCGGTTATGCGGTGATGAAACTGTGGCGATCACTGGAGAACACAGGATGACGAAGCTCGATTCAGTAGTGCGGGCGCAGGCCCGTATTCAAACCCCCCTCGGGCCCATGACGGCAGCCGCCACGGCGCGCGGGCTGGCCGGGTTGTGGTTCGACGGCCAGAGGCATCACCCGGGGCCGCTGGCCGTGCCGATGGACGCGCACGACCCCTTCATCGCGCAGGCGCGGCGCGAACTGGCGGCCTGGTTTGCGAGCGCCGCCGCGCGCCGGCGCGGCTTTGCCGTCGCGCTCGACCCGCAAGGCACCGAGTTCCAGCGCGGCGTGTGGCAGCTGCTGCTTCGCATCGGCAGCGGCGGGCGCTCGTGCTACGGCGAGCTGGCGCGCCGGCTCGGCCATCCGCAGGCGGCGCGTGCCGTCGGCGCGGCGGTCGGTCGCAACCCGATCTCGATCATCGTGCCCTGCCATCGCGTGCTCGGCCAGGACGGCTCGCTCACCGGCTACGCCGGCGGGCTGCCGCGCAAGCGCGCGCTGCTCGAACTCGAAGGCGCGCGCGACGAAGTGGCAGAACCGGCCGGTCACCCGATGGCCGCTGCCGCATGAAGCGACGCGACCTCGCCGAGCTCTTGCTGCTGGGGGCGCTGTGGGGCGCCTCGTTCCTCTTCATGCGCATGGGCGCGGTGGAGTTCGGGCCGTTCGCTCTCGTCTTCGTGCGCGTCGCCGGGGCGGCGGCGCTGCTGCTGCCCATCCTCGCGGTGCAGGGGCAATGGCCGGCGCTGCGCGCGCACTGGCAGCCGATCGCGCTCGTGGGCATCGTCAACTCCGCACTGCCCTTCCTGTGCTTCGCGATCGCGGCCTACGTGCTCAGCGCCGGCATGATGGGCGTGTTCAACGCGACGGCGCCCATCTGGACGGCGCTCATCGCCTGGTGGTGGCTCGGCGAGCGGCCCGCCGCCACGCGCGCCCTGGGCCTGGCCATCGGGCTCGCCGGTGCCATCGGGCTCGCGTGGAGCCGTGCCAGCGTCAAGGAGGGACTGGCCGGCATCACGCCGGCGATCGGCATCGCCGCCTGCGTCGCCGCCACCGTGCTGTACGGCATCGCCGCGAACTACTCGCGCCGCCGGCTGGCCGGCGTGCCGCCGATGGCCACCGCGGCCGGCAGCCAGCTCAGTGCCGCCCTCGTGCTCGCGCTGCCCGCGTGGTGGGCCTGGCCCGCGCAGGCGCCGAGCGCGGCCGCCTGGGCCGGCGCCGCGGCACTGGCCCTGCTGTGCACGGGGCTCGCCTACATCCTCTATTTCCGGCTCATCGCGCACACGGGAGCGACGAACGCCATGACCGTGACCTTCCTCATCCCGGCCTTCGCGATGGCCTGGGGCTGGGCGGTGCTTGGCGAGCGCCCGGCCGTGGACATGCTGGCCGGCGCGGCGGTCATCCTGCTCGGGACGGCGTTGACGATCGGCTTGCTGAAGTGGCCGCGCTACGAGAAGGCGTGAAGCCGATCCATCGAGGGCGTGCCGAGGTTGTGGCGCGCCGAGGCCGCCGGGTGGTCGGCTCTACTCGTGTCCTCTTTCGGCCGCCCGGCTCGCAAGCTCGCGGGGCGCCCGAATGCCCCCTTTACCTCGTTGAGCCGACCACCCAGCGTCCTCGGCGGGCACCGGCGTTTGCATGCGACGAGGGCGTGCCACCGCTAGTGCCGGATCGGGCCGATGGGGCGCCCTGCGCAGCGAGGTAAAGGGGGCATTCGGGGGCCCTGCGAGCTTGCGAGCCGGGCCGCCGGAAGAGGACACGAGCAGCGCAGGGTGCCCCGTCGGCCCGATCCCGCCACCGCACGCCGCACGCCGCACGCCGCGGTGCACCGTGACGATCCGCCCCCCAGCCCGCGTTCGATCGAGGGCGAGGCGGTCTCAGCGGAACCGGTTGAGCGGCACCGTGTGCATGTCGCCGGCCAGCGTCGACAGGTAGTCCGCCATCGCCTTCAACTCGGCGCGCTTGAACTGCCTGACCTGGGCGCCCATCACCGGGTTCGTGCGGCCGACGTTCGGGTTGCCGTCGGTGCCGTAGGCGCGCAGCGCGGCGAACAGGTAGTCGTTGTACTGGCCGGCGATCTTCGGATAGGCGCCGTCGATCGGCTTGTTGAAGTTGGCGCCATGGCACGAAGCGCAGGCACCCTTGGTCAGCAGCGCGGCCACGTCGGCGGGCGGCGCTGCGGGGGCGGCGTCGGCCACCGTCTTCACCGACGAGGCGCCGTGCTTCTCGTAGAAGGCACTGAGGTCGGCCATGTCCTGGTCGGACAACGAGGCGGCGATGGCACGCATCGTCGGGTGCTTGCGCTCGCCGCGCTTGTAGGCGGCCAGCGCAGTGGCGACGTACTTGGCGCCCTGGCCCGAGATGAGCGGCACCTTGTAGACCTCGGGGAAGCTCGCCTGGTAGCGCGGGATGCCGTGGCAGCCGATGCACATCGAGGCCTTCTTCTCGCCGGCGGCGGCGTCCTGCGCCAGGGCGGGCGATGCGCTGAAGGTGAAGGCGCTCACCCACAACATGGGCACGGCCAGGAGGAGCTTGAGCGGCTTGCGGGCTTTGTTCATCGTGGGAGGTTCTTTGAAGAGATGCCTTCTTCGAGGCGCGGCGATTATAGGGGCCGCTTATACTGGCTCGACCCCCTCCCGGACCCTCTGCACCTCGGTGCGCAGCGCGGTTGAACGGCGCGCGCCACGACGGCAATCCCCCTCGCGCATGAAATTCCACGGCACCGACACCTACGTCGCCACGCAGGACCTGAAGCTGGCGGTCAACGCCGCCATCACGCTGAAGCGGCCACTGCTCGTCAAGGGCGAGCCCGGTACCGGCAAGACGATGCTCGCAGAAGAAGTGGCCACGGCCATCGGCATGCCGCTGCTGCAATGGCACGTCAAGAGCACCACCAAGGCGCAGCAGGGCCTGTACGAGTACGACGCGGTCAGCCGGTTGCGCGACAGCCAGCTCGCCGACGTCGTCGACTCGGCCAAGGTCAAGGACATCCACAACTACATCGTCAAGGGCGTGCTGTGGCAGGCCTTCACGGCCGAGCAGCCGGTGGCGCTGCTGATCGACGAGATCGACAAGGCCGACATCGAGTTCCCGAACGACCTGCTGCGCGAACTCGACCGCATGGAGTTCTACGTCTACGAGACGCGCGAGCTCGTGAAGGCGAAGCACCGGCCGGTCGTCTTCATCACCAGCAACAACGAGAAGGAGCTGCCCGACGCCTTCCTGCGCCGCTGCTTCTTCCACTACATCAAGTTCCCCGACGCCGACACGATGAAGACCATCGTCGACGTGCACTTCCCCGGCCTGAAGAAGGAACTGCTCGGCGCGGCGCTGAAGACCTTCTACGACGTGCGCAACCTGCCCGGCTTGAAGAAGAAGCCGAGCACGAGCGAGCTGCTCGACTGGCTGAAGCTGCTCGTGGCCGAGGACATCCCGCCCGAGGTGCTGCAGAGCAAGGACGAGAAGGTGAGCGTGCCGCCGCTCGTCGGCGCTCTGCTGAAGAACGAACAGGACGTGACGCTGTTCGAGAAGCTCGTCTTCATGCAGAGGCACAACCGCTGATGGGTTGGCCTGACCCGGTGACGCTGAAGGGGCCGCACGCCGAGCTGCGGCCGCTGGACGCCTCCCACCACGACGGACTGTGCGAGGCTGCGCGCGACGGCGAGCTCTGGCGCCTTTGGTACACGACGGTGCCTTCGCCCGAGGGCATGGCCCGGGAGATCGAGCGCCGGCTCGGCCTGCAGGCCAAGGGCTCGATGCTGCCGTTCACGGTGTTCGACGGCCGCCCGGGGGGTTCGGGGGGTTCGGGGGGTTCGGGGGGTTCGGGTGACGGGGACGGCGGGGACGGCGGGGACGGCGGGGACGGCGGGGACGGCGGCCGCATCGTCGGCATGACCACCTACATGAACATCGACGCCGTGCACAAGCGCGTCGAGATCGGCAGCACGTGGTATGCCGCGGCCACGCAGCGCACCGCGCTCAACACGCAATGCAAACGGCTGCTGCTCGGCCACGCCTTCGAGGCGCTCGGCTGCATCGCGGTGGAGTTCCGCACGCACCGCCTGAACACGCAGAGCCGCCGCGCCATCGAGCGCCTGGGCGCGCAGCTCGACGGCATC
Organism: Burkholderiales bacterium; assembly: GCA_016223165.1. GTDB lineage: Bacteria > Pseudomonadota > Gammaproteobacteria > Burkholderiales > Burkholderiaceae_C > Rubrivivax. The sequence continues at coordinate 250,767 of JACRPO010000001.1, read as the reverse complement.
CTGCGCGCGCACATGGTGATGCCCAACGGCAGCGTGCGCGACACGGCCGTCTACAGCGTCACCGCCGCCGAGTGGCCGGCGGTGAAGACGCATCTCGACTGGCAACTCGAGCGGCCGCGCTGAGCACGGCGTCGAGCCCGACACCTCCGACGACCATGCCCGGCAAGACACAGAAGACCATCGACATCGAGACCCTGTGGCAGATCGAGCGCCTGGGTGCACCCAGCCTCGCGCCCGACGGCGCGCAGGCGGTGGCCTCGCTGACGCGCTACTCGATGCAGGAGAACAAGGGCGCCAGCTCGCTGTGGCTGATGTCGACGCTGGGCGGCGCGCCGCGGCGCCTCACCGCCTGCGGCGACAAGGATGCGCACCCGCGCTGGAGCCCGCGCGGCGACCGCATCGCCTTCACGGCCAAACGGCCGCAGCTCGGCGTCGGCGCCGGCGAACAGGAGGGCAAGAAGGACGAGGAGGCGCAGCTCTACCTCATCGCGCCCGACGGCGGCGAGGCGCAGCGCGCCGGCCTCGTCGCCACCGGCGTGGAGGACTTCCGCTGGTGCCCGGACGGCCGCTCGCTGGTCTTCGTCAGCTGGGTCTGGCCCGAGCTCAAGGGCGCGAAGGCGCAGGCGGCGCGCATGAAGGAGTGGAAGGAGCGCAAGGAAAGCGGCTACGCCACCAGCGAGGCGCAGTACCGGCACTGGGACCACCAGCTGCCGATGGGGCGCGTCGCGCACCTGCACCTCATGACGCTCGGCCGTGACGCGGGCGGTGCCGACACTGCCGGCGGCGCGAAGGTGCGCGACCTCTTCGAGGGCACGAGCTACGAGCTGACGCGCGCCGAGCCCGATGCCAACGGCTTCGACATCTCGCCCGACGGCAAGCGCCTCGTCTTCGCCTTCGACCCGGCGCCGGTGAAGAAGCAGGACGGCCGCTACGCGCTGGCCGAGCTCGAGCTCAAGAGCGGCCGCGTGCGCGTGATCGCGAAGGACGACGACTGGGACTTCGGCGCGCCGCGCTACAGCCCGGACGGCGAGCGCATCGCCTTCATCGCCATCCACCAGGCGCTGAAGCACACGATGCCCGGGCAGCTGGCGGTGTGGGAGCGCGGGAGTGGCCGCTGGCAGGTGCGAAGCGGCGAGTGGGACCACGAGGTGCACGCGCCGCTCGTGTGGGAGGACGACGGCCAGGCCGTGCTCTTCGCCACCGAGCAGCGTGGGCGCCGGCACTTGTGGCGATTCGAACTCGCGCCGCAGCGCGCCGAGATCGTCGTCGAAGGCGGCTGGGTCACCGCGTTCGACAAGGCCGCGGGCACGCTGGTGACGCTGGCCAACTCGGCCGCGTTTCCCGAGCGGCTGGCGGCGCACCTGCCCGGGCAGGCTGCGCGGCGCATGGAGAGCTTCAACGATGCGCTGCTCGGCAAGCTGGCCGGCGGGCGTGTCGAGGAGCAATGGATCGCCGGCGCCACGGCCACCCCCACCGCCGCGCCCGGCGGCGCGAAGAAGAACACGACGAAGGGCGCGAAGCCAGGTGCCGGACCCGCCGCACCAGCGACACCCGCGGGCGACCCGGTGCAGTTGTGGCTCGTCTACCCGCCGGGCTTCGATGCGAAGAAGCGCTATCCGATCCTGCACCTCATCCATGGCGGCCCGCACACCGCCTTCGGCGACGCCTGGCACTACCGCTGGAATGCGCAGGTCTTCGCAGCGCAAGGCTACGTGGTCGCGATGGTCAACTACCACGGCAGTTCGAGCTTCGGCCACGCCTTCCTCGACAGCATCACGCACCGCTGGGGCGAGCTGGAACTGCAGGACGTCGAGGCCGCCACCGACTGGCTGCTCGCGCAGCCCTGGGCCGACGCGAAACGTGTCTTCGCCACCGGCGGCAGCTATGGCGGCTTCATGGCGGCGTGGATGAACGGTCACGTGCCGGCCGGGCGCTACGCCGCCTATGTCTGCCATGCCGGCTGCTTCGACTGGGTGGGCATGTTCGCCGACGACGCCTGGGCCTGGCACTCGAAGGAGCTCGGCGCCTGGTACTGGGACGACGTGGCGCAGGTGCGCAAGCAGAGCCCGCACGCCTTCGCGCAGCACATGCGCACGCCAACGCTCGTGATCCACGGCGCGCTCGACTACCGCGTGCCCGACGCACAGGGGCTCGCCTACTACAACACGCTGAAGGCACGCGGCGTCGAGGCGCGGCTGCTGTGGTTCCCGGACGAGAACCACTGGATCCTCAAGCCACGCAACAGCCGGCTCTGGTATGGCGAGTTCTTCGACTGGCTGCGCCGGCACGACCCGGGTGCGAAGGCAGGAAAGGCGGCAAGAAAGGCGAGAACGGCAAGAACGGAGACAGGGCCGAAGGCGGCGAAGCCGAAGGGCAAGTCGAAGGCCGGCGCAACCTAGGCATCGAGGCGGACGCCGCGAGGGCCTCGCCGCAAGGACCTGCAGGCGCCGCAGCCGCGACGGCCGCGAACACCGCGCAGCGCTTCAGACCGCCTGCATTGCCACGGCGATGGAGGCGCGGCCGGCCGCGCGTGCCGGCAGCCAGCCCGCCACCCACGACAGCGCCAGCACCCCGAGCAGCCAGCCGAGCGCGGCCGCCGGTGACACCGCGAACGGCAGCGGCGCCACGAAGCCGAGCTTGCCCACGCGCTCGTCCAGCAACGCCGTCAGCGGCAGCGACAGCAGCAGCGCCCCCAGCGCGCTCGTGAAGGCGACAGCGCGCGCCTCGGAGAGGATCATGCGCGTCAGCTGCCCCGGCGTCGCGCCCAGCGTCTTCATCACCGCCAGTTCGCGTGTTCGCTCGAGCACGCTCACGCTCAGCGTCGAGGCGAGGCCGAGGCCGCCGACCACCGCCATCACCGCGGCCAGCGCCATCAGGGCGCGGATGAGGATCAGGATGTGGTCGCCCATGGCCGTGCGCAACTCCGACAAGGGCCGCGCCGACTGCACGGTGGCGCCCCAGCCGGTGAGCGCGTCGTCCAGCTGGCGGATGCGTTGCGCCCGTTCGGCGCGCTCGCGGGCGTCGGTGGCGATGCGCAGCACCCGTGCGGTGCGGCCGAACCCCTCGGCACCGACATAAGCCACGCCGGCCGCGCCCACCTCCTCCACCACGCCCACCAGGGTCCAGCGGGTCGCGCGCCCGTCGACGGCCAGCCACACCGGATCGCCCAGCGCCAGCGTGGGCATCTGCGCCGCCGCGGCGTGGTTCAGCACCACCGCATCGGCTGCGTCGTGGGCGGCCAGCCAGCGGCCGCGCAGCACGGGAAAGCTCACCATCGCCGTGGCCGCCGGCGGCGCCATCACGGCGAGGCTGCCGTGGCCGCGGTCGGGGTACACATGCGTCACCGGCACCTCGGCGGGCCGCGCGAAGGCGGCCGGTGCATAACCCCAGGACTCGACGGCGCGCACGCCCGGCAGCGCGCGCACGCGTTCGGCGAAGGACGGCGGCATGCCCTCGGCGCTGCGGATCTCGACGTCGTAGTGGCGCGTGGCGTAGACCTTGTCCACGGTGAGCTCCCAGCTCGCCGACACGTTGAGCGCGGTCATGAACATCGCGCCGCCGGCCGCCAGCAGCCCGAGCGTCAGCACGAGCCGCCCCGGTCGCCGCGCCAGGTTGCGCCAGGCGACGGGCCACTGCGCCGAGACACGGCGCAGCGTCGTGCCCGCGACGCCGTGCCGGTCCATCGCCAGGCGGATGCCGGCGCGGCAGGCGCGCCCAATCGGCAGCGCGGCGATGGCCAGCGGCACCCCCAGCGCCGCCAGCGCTTGCACGACGAAGGTGGCGGCGGCGGGCGCCTCGGAGGCCAGCGACAGGTTCAGCAGGGTGGCCACGGCGCGCGCGAACACGGCGCCACCGAGCGCCGCGGCGGGCACGCCGAACAGCAGCGCCACGGCGCCGATGCCGAGCACGAGCACGGTGTACATCGCGACGAGCTGGCCCGTGCGCGCGCCCAGCGTCTTCATCACCGCGATCTCGCGCGTCTGGCGGGCCAGCAACGCCGCCAGCGCGTTGGCAGTGAGCACGCTGCTCAGGAGCAATGCCAGCGCGCCGAATCCGAGCAGCAACAGCAGCACGGTCTCCATCTGCCGCTGGTGCGGGTGCCGCCGCGGCGGCGGCACGCGCACCTCGGCCACCGGCATGCCAGCCTGCGTGAGCCGCTGCGCCAGCGCCTGCGCGGCGGCCTGCACCGCCGCCATCTGCTCGGGGATGCCCTGGAAGCGCACACGCAGCTCATGCAGCTCGTGCGGCTCGTGCGCCTCGTGCGGCTCGCGTGGCCCCTGCAGCCCGTTCGGCGCGGCACCGCCGGCCAGGCGGCGCAGCGTGGCGCGGTCGACGTAGGCGTAGCCACTCTGCTCCTGCCAGGCCGGCGCCAGGCTCGGGTCGTGCACGACGCCGGCGATCCGCAGCTCGGCGGCGGCGGCGCCGGGCAGCTTCACGGTGATCGCGGCGCCCACGCCGGCGCCGAGCACGGACACCGCCGTGCGCTCGACCAGCGCCTGCCCGGGCGGCGGCGGATAAGCCCCGGCCACCGGGGTGGCGCGGTTCATCGCCGCGCTGCGGAAGTCATCGACCACGAACAGCAGCAGCGCGCGCCACTCGACGCCGATGCGAACGCGCGCCGACAGCACGTCGCCGGCCTCGGCCTGTTCGACGCCCACATCGGCGCGCGCCAGCGCCAGCGCCGCGTCGCTCACGCCGCCGGGCAACTCGAGCGTGGCATGCGCCGGCGCGGTGCCCAGGTAGTTGCGCGCCATCTCGCGCTGCAGCACGTCGCGCGTGCCGAGCACCGTGCCGAACGCGGCCACGCTCACCGCCACCGCGGCGAGCATCAATGCGTAGCGGCGGCGCTCGGCAATCACGTCGCGCCACAGCTTGCGCCAGCGCACGCTCAATGCGCCCCATGCCGGCACGCCCGCCGCTCGCGCTGCACGCAGGGAGCCGTCGTCACGCATGCGCCACCTGCGGCTTTGCTTCGACGCGGCGGTCGTGCACGACGCGGCCGTCGGCCAGCGTCACCACGCGGTGCGCCACGCGCGCCACATCGCGTTCGTGCGTGACCATCAGCACCGACTTGCCCTGGCGCGACAACGCGCCGAGCAGGTCCAGCACCTCTTCGGCGGTCTGCGAGTCGAGGTTGCCGGTGGGCTCGTCGGCCACGATCACGGGTGGGTCGTTGGCCAGCGCGCGCGCGATCGCCGTGCGCTGCTGCTGGCCGCCGGAGAGCTCGGCCGGCAGCTTGTGCGCCTGGTCTTCGATGCCGACGGCGCGCAGCAGCGCCAGCGCGCGCAGGCGCGCCGCAGCGCGCGGCTGCGTGCCGCACAGGTCCATCGGCAACATCACGTTCTCCAGCGCCGTCAGCGTGGGCAGCAGCTGGAAGAACTGGAACACGACACCGATGTGGCGTCCGCGCCAGGCGGCCAGCGCGCTCTCGTCCATGCGGTGCACCGGGACGCCGGCCACCTGCACTTCGCCGCTGCTCGGGCGGTCGATGCCGGCGATGAGATTGAGCAGCGTCGACTTGCCGCTGCCCGACTTGCCGACCACGGCCACGAACTCGCCGGCGGCAAATTTCAGCTCGACACCGTCGAGCGCGCGCACGCCGCCGTCCGGGCCGGCGTAGCGCTTGCAGACCTGCCGCAGTTCGATCATCTGGACACTCGTGCGTTAATGGACATGTGCCCATGTTGCGCGGGCGGCCGGGCGGCCGGCCGCACGACAGCGTGCGTGCCGTCCGTTACCGGACACCGCGCGCCCCGGTGTCCAGCAGATGTCAGGAGCAAGCATGGCCGACCGCAGCACGCGCCCCGCGCCCACCGACCGCCGCACGCAGCGCACGCGCAACGCCCTGCGCGGCGCGCTGCTGGCTCTGATGCACGAAGTGGGCTGGGACGAGATCGACGTGCGCCGCATCTGCGCGCGCGCCGATGTCGGCCGCTCGACCTTCTACAACCACTTCACGAGCAAGGATGACCTGCTCAGCGGCAGCTTCGACGACCTTCGCCGCAGGCTGCGCGAGGGGGCGCGCGCGGGCTCGAGACACGACGCGGGCGCCGCGGCGCCATCACCGCGGCAAGGGCGGCCGCGGCTGGTGTTTGCGCTCGGCCTCATGGAGCACGCGTGGGAGAACCGGCGGCTGTTCCGCACGCTCATCGGCCGCCGCAGCGGACACGCCGTGCACGAGCGCTTCAAGCAGATGGTGGTGGCGCTGGTGGACGACGATCTGGCCGACATCCCCGCGGGCGTGCCACGCGACGCCACCGTCCGCTGGACGGCCGGGGCGCTGTTCGAGCTGCTGATCTGGTGGATGGAGGCGCGCAACCCGGTGCCGCCCGAACAGCTGCTGGCCATGCTGCAGCGCCTGGCCCCGGCCCGCGCGTGAGGGGCGCGGCCGGCCGGCCGGCCGACCGACCGTGCGGGAAAGCACCACAATGGCATCGCCTTCCCGTACCGAGGTGGTGCCATGCTGATCCAGTTCTTCTACACCCTGCGCTCGGCCAAGCTGAGGGTCACGGTCAAGGAGTACCTGATGCTGCTCGAGGCGCTGCGCGAGGGCGTCATCGACGACGAGGCCGGCCCGACGATCGACAAGTTCTACTACCTTGCGCGCGCCGCTCTCGTCAAGGACGAGGCGCACTTCGACAAGTTCGACCGCGCCTTCTCGGCCTATTTCAAGGGCGTCGAGATGCTCACCGACTTCACGCAGGACATCCCGCTCGAGTGGCTGAAGAAGACGCTCGAGCTCGAGCTCAGTGCCGAGGAGAAGGCGGCGATCGAGAAGATGGGCTGGGACGAGCTGATGGAGACGCTGAAGAAGCGCTTCGAAGAGCAGAAGGAGCGCCACGAAGGCGGCAACCGCATGATCGGCACCGGCGGCACAAGCCCCTTCGGCGCCTACGGCTACAACCCGCAGGGCATCCGCATCGGCCAGGACAAGGGCCGCAACAGGAGCGCCGTGAAGGTGTGGGACCAGCGCGCCTACAAGGACTACGACGACACCAAGGAACTGGGCACGCGCAACATCAAGGTCGCACTGCGCCGCTTGCGCCGCTTTGCGCGCGAGGGCTCGGACCTCGAGCTCGACCTCGACGACACCATCCACAGCACGGCGGCGAACGCCGGCCTGCTCGACATCAGGATGGTGCCCGAGCGCCACAACCGGGTGAAGGTGCTGCTGCTGATGGACGTGGGCGGCACGATGGACGAGCACATCCACCGCGTCGAGGAGCTCTTCTCCGCCGCCAAGAGCGAGTTCAAGCACCTGGAGTTCTATTACTTCCACAACTGCGTCTACGACTTCATGTGGAAGAACAACCGGCGTCGCTTCAGCGAGAAGTTCTCCACCTGGGACGTGATCCGCAAGTACAACAAGGACTACAAGCTCGTCTTCGTCGGCGACGCGACGATGAGCCCCTACGAGATCCTGCAGCCGGGCGGCAGCGTCGAATACAACAACGAGGAGCCGGGGGCGGAGTGGCTGCAGCGGCTGACGCATGCGTTCCCGAAATTTGCCTGGATCAATCCCGAGCCGCAGGGCGTGTGGGGCTACCGGCAGAGCATCGCCGTGGTGCAGCAGTTGATGAACCAGCGCATGTTTCCGCTCACGCTGGCGGGGCTCGAGGGGGCGATGCGGTTGCTGAGCAAGTAGCGCCGCGTACCGCGGCGGGGCCACGGCCTCGCGGCGCTCGCACGGCGAGGCGGCACTTGAGGGCGGGAAGCGCCCGTGGCCGCGCAGTCCGTCACGCCGATCGGGGAGGACCCCTGATTCGAGTGGCCTGGCGTTGCCTCGTGGCTGCCTACAGTCGGGCCCTGTGCTGCCGTTCACCGCAGCGTCTGGGGAGTTCCAACCATGAAGAACACCGCCACCTCGCCCGTGCTGAGCTGGCTTCGCCCTGCAATGCTGCTGCTGGCCGTCTTCACCGGCTCGACCAATGCCGCCGTGTACAGCGGCATCTGGGACCCGGCCTTCGGCTCGACCTTCCCCAACCTCGGCTGGCGCGGCACTGCAAACTACTTCGTCCCGGACACCTGTGTACCCACCGGCACAGTGGACGTCGACAACTCCCTCGACTGCGGCGGCGCCGCGATCGTCACGTCGGCGCAGGTCGAGCTCTATGACACCACCGACAGCGGGCAGGCCACCATCAGCACGCTGCTGTTCAACCCCGCTTCTCTCGGTGTCGGCACGCTGCGCTTCGTTTCCGGCGAGTTGACGCAGCTGACCACGACCCTGTCGAACCTCGTGGACCCGGGTGAGGATCTGTCGGCGTTTGGCGTCAGCCCGACCACCGAGTTCGCGCTGGACTTCAACCTCAACGGCGTGTTCCTGTTCTGGCAGGACTGCGGCAGCAGCGAGTACTACCTCGCAGCGCACTACACCACCACTTGCGCGAGCGGCTACAACGACGAAGAGGCCTTCCCGCCGCACTTCGTCATCACCCGCGTGCCAGAGCCCGGCACGCTGGCGCTGGCCTGCCTGGCGCTCGCGGGCCTGTCGCCGCGCGTGCGCCGCGCACTCCTGCCGCGCCGCTGATCGCCGGCTCCGGCTCTGCAACGACGTGAAGGGCGGCCAAGCGGCCGCCCTTCTTCGTTCAGGGACCCCGCGCGGCACACAGCGGGTCAGCGGCGTTTCGTGTTGCCCTCGTCGAGCGCCGCGCGCAGCGCGTCCTCGGTCTCGAGGCTGCGCCCGCTGTCGCTGGCCGCCTCGGCCACCGCCTCGGGCAACGCATTCCAGATCTCGCGCAGGCGATCCCGCCAGCGTTGCTCCTCGAGCGGCGAGCGGTTGAGCAGAAGACGCCCGCGTGCCTGGTCCGAGGCCACCGCGAGCTCCAGGGCGGCACCAGGCGAGCCCTCCAGGGCGAGCAGCAGCGCTATGTCATCCAGACAGCCCAGCATCTGCGACCGCATGTCGTGCGTCCGCAAAGCCCGCAGCGCTCGGATCAGCAGCGGTCGCGACGACGTGGCATCACCGGCCTGAAGGGCCAGATGGCCGAGCCACCAAGTAGCAGTCGCCTCGCCGCGCTTGTTGGCTGCTTCGGTGCTGACCCGCAGCGAGCGCTGCACCGCCTCATTTGCCGCTGAAGGCTCGTCGCGCAGTTGCCGTGCCTGTGCCATGGTCAACTCGCCCTCGGCCTCGATCTCTCGATTGCCGATGTCGCGTGCGAGCTTCAGCGCCTGCTCGAGGTCAGCGATCGCTGCCTCCGCATTGCCCGCCCAGATGTGGATCTGGCCCCTGTGCAGCCAACCGAGCGCCTGCCCAAAGCGGTCGTTGCCGGCCGCAAAGAGCTCCAGCGCCTCTGTTTCGCACGCCGCCGCGCCGTTGATGTCGCCGCCCTGCAGCCGCACCTGGGCCAGCGTCGAGAGCGTGGCGGCGATCCACACGGCGTCGCCCAAGCCGCGGCGCAGTTCCAGGCAGGTCTCCAGCATCTCGCGCGCGGCGCGGTGGTCGCCCTGGCCGTCACTGGCGAGCGCCGCCTCCGTGTAGAGCGCATGAGCCCGTGCCATGTCGGAGGCCTGAACCGCGGGCAGCGCCATCGCCGCTTGAACCAGCCTTCGGCCCTCCCCCGCGTAGCCTCGCTGAATCCAGAACTGCTGAAGCGCGACGGCGAGCTTGACGGCGATCATCGGGTCGGTGCCGCCCGAAAGCGCGCAGCCCATCGCGGCGCGCAAGTTCTCAAGCTCGTCTTCCAGCAAGCGCACCCAGCGAGCCTGTTCGGCACCGTGCATGCCGCGCCCGGCGTCCTTTGCGAAAGCAAAGTAGTGCGCGCAGTGCCGCTCGGCGGTGGGCGCCGCCGCACCCTGCTCGGCCAGCTTCTCGCGAGCATAGTCGCGGATCGTCTCCAGCATGCGGTAGCGCGAATCGGCCGACTCGCTGGCCCGCCAGGCCAGCGACTTCTGCACCAGCGAGGCCAGCAGGTCGGGGATGCGCTTGGCCGGCACCGCGTCGTCGGCGCAGACCGCCTTGGCCGCCGCGCCGTCGAAGCCCCCGGCGAAGACCGACAGGCGGGCCAGAACGAGCTTCTCATCGGCCTCGAGCATGTCGTACGACCAGTCGACGAGCGCGCGCAGCGTCTGCTGGCGCCGCTGCAGCACGCGGCTGCCGCCGGCGAGGAACTGGTAGCGGTCTTCGAGCCCGGCCAGGATCTCCGGGATCGACAAGGTGCGCAGCCGCGCCGCCGCCAGTTCGATGGCGAGCGGAATGCCTTCGAGCCGCGTCACGAGCTCGGCCAGCTGTGCCGGTTCCTGCGCCTCAAGATCGAACGACGGCCGCTGCGCCTTTGCGCGCTCGGCGAACATGCGCACCGCCGAGGACTGCAGCAGCACGTCCAGTCCCGCATCACGCGGCGGCAACGGCAGCGGCAGGATCGGGTAGCTCTGCTCTCCGGGCACATCGAGCAGCTCGCGGCTGGAGGCCAGCATCTGCGCACCGCCGGCCTGGCTCAGGATGGTGTCGGCCAGCTCGGCGACGGCAGCCACCAGGTGCTCGCAGTTGTCGAGCACGATGAGCAGGCGGCGCGTCTTCAGCCAGGCGCACAGCGTATTGATCAGCGGCCGGCCCGGCTCCTCGAAGATCTCGAACGTGCGCGCCACCGTGTTGACGACGAGCGCCGGATCAGTCACCGCCGAGAGGTCCACGAACCAGGCGCCGTCGGGGTAGCGAGGCAGCCGCTCGGCAGCCACCTGCAGCGTCAGGCGCGTCTTGCCAAGGCCGCCCATGCCGAGCACGGTGACCAGGGGCGACTGATCGAGCAGGGCCTGGATCTCCTTCATCTCGGTTTCGCGGCCGACGAAACTCGAGCGCTGCGGCGGCAGGTTGTTGGGCAGCGCACTCACGGGCACCCAGCGCTCGCCGCTTCGCACCATGCGGTGCGCCTTGTCGCCCTCGGCCGGGGACTGGAAGCTCGTCGCCTCGTCGCCGGCCTCGAACACCTCGATCGGCTCGCTCAGGCCCTTGAGCGCCCAGTGGCCGTGCGAGACGGTGCGCCAGACGACGCCGGCACCGGCCCCGGCACCCGCCCCCGCACCTGTCCCGACGCCGGCCTCGGCAGCCGCCTGGGCGAGCGCCTCGCGCGCCTCGGTCGTGAGCAGCAGCTGGCCACCGTTGGCCATCGACATCACGCGCGCCGCCGTCGGCTTGGCCAGCCCGTCCACCTCGATCGGCTTGGCGCCGCGCGCCACGTCCTCGGCCGCGTTCTCGCGCAGGATCACCGGCCCGACGTGCAGGCCGGCGCGCGCCGAAAGCGGCAACGGCAGCGCCGCCAAGGCACGACCATAGGCGACGGCGTAGGCCACCGCCGGCGCGGCGCTGTCGAACATCAGCAGCATGCCGTCGGTCTTGTCGATCTCGCGCCCGCCGAACTGCGGCAGCAGGTCGCGCGCCACGCGGTCGTGCGCCGCCCACACCGCGGCCATCTGCTGGTCGCCGATGCGGGCCGCCATCTTGGTGCTGTCGACCACGTCGGTGAGCAGCAGCGCGCGGAGTTCGGTTTTCATCGAGGTCTGGAATCTAGCCGGTCGCGCTGACGATCCGCTTGACGCGCCGCACCTGCGCCTACTTCCGGAGAGGCATGCCATGGCACCTCTGCCGGGCCGCACCGGGGATGCCGCCAGAATACGGCCCCGCCCCACCCCGCCATTCCGCGCGCACGATGCTTCGCGTCCCGCCGTTCGGGAATGCACCACGATCGTTGTTGGACGTGACCCCCACCCGCGCATCGGCGCTCACCCCCCGGCCGTGGCTGCTCACCCTGGCGACGCTCGGCACCTTGGCAGGCTGCAGCAGCCTGGCGCCGCCGGCATCCGGCGGCGCGGAGGGCGGCTCGACGGCCGCGCCGAGCGAGGCGGCCGTTCCATCATCCGCTGCGGGATCTGCCGCACCTGCCGCACCTGGCTCGGCGGCCACACCTGCCTCGGCTGCCGCACTTGGTTCAGCTGCCGCGGCGGCCACGCCCGCCCCTGCGGCCTCGGCGCCGCCGCCGGCATCCACGCTGCCACGCGAGGCCCGGCCGCAATACGACGCGCAGGGCCGCCTGATCGGGCTCGAAGCCAGCCCGGACGCGGCGCAGGGCAACGTGCTGGTGACACCGGGCGAAGCCGCGATCGCCACGGGCACGCTCGGCGTCGCCGTGGACATCGACGCGCCGGCACCGCTGAAGGCGCTGCTCGAACGCCACCTCGATGTCGTGCGTCTCGGCCGGCTGGGCCGCGAAGAGGTCGACGAGGCCGAGTGGTCGCGCCTCATCGACGCCGCCCCTGCGCAGGCGCGCGAGCTGCTGCAGACCGAGGGCTACTTCAACGCCCGCGTCGTGCTGCAGCGCCAGCCGCGGCGCACCGCCGGCGCCCCTGACCGCGTGCGCATGACGGTGCAGACGGGGCCGCGGGCACGCATCTCGCGCCTGACCTTCGAGTTCGAGGGCGACCTCGAACGCACCGCCGCCGAGGGCGAGCCCTACTCCGTGAAGGTGCGCGACGAGTTGCGCACCACCTGGGCGCTCGCCCCGGGCAGCGAGTTCAGCAATGCCGCCTGGAGCGCCGCGAAGTCGCAGGCGCTGGCGCGTCTGCAGGCCACCGGCTATGCCAACGCCACCTGGAGCGGCACGGCAGCCCAGATCGACCGCGAGCGCAACGAGGTCCGCCTGTTCGTCGTCGCCGACAGCGGGCCGCTGTACCGCCTCGGCAACATCGTCATCGACGGCCTCGTCGCCCAGGACGCCGAGACCGTGCGCAACCTGCTCGCCGCCCGCAAGGGCGCGCCGGTGACCGAACCGATGCTGCTCGACTTCCAGGAACGGCTGCAGAAGGCGAACCTGTTCGCGAGCATCAACGTCACGCTCGACACCAGCGACCCGAGCGCCGCCGCCAACGCCAACGTGCTCGTTCGCCTGCGCGAGGCGGCGTTGCAGGACTACACCTTCGGCATCGGCGTGTCTGCCAACATCGGCCCGCGCGCCACGGTGACACATGTCTACCGCCGCGTCTTCGGCTACGCCGCCACGGCGCGCAACAAGGCGGAGCTGGGCGAGAAGCGCCAGGCCTGGGAAGGCGAGATCAGCACCCACCCCGGCCCCGACCTCTACCGCAACCTGCTCGGCGGCACGGTGGAGTGGCTGAAGGGCGATGCCGACATCGTGCTCTCGCAGCGCGTGCGCCTGGGGCGCACGGTCGACCTGGGCCGCATCGAGCGCCTCTACTTCGTCGAAGCCGAGCGCGCCAAGCGCGAGACCGACCTCGCGACCACCCGCGCCATCGCCTACTCGATCAACTACCACGGCGTCTGGCGCGACCTCGACAGTGTCGTGCTGCCGACGCAGGGCTTCAGCTTCGCCGGCCAGATCGGCTTCGGCCGCTCCAAGGCCACCAACGCCGAGACGGGCCCGTTCACGCGCGCGTACACCCGCATCACCGGCTACCTGCCGCTCGGGCAGGCCTGGTACGGACAGGCACGCGTGGAGGTCGGGCAGGTGCTCAAGGATGGCCTCGTGATCGCGCCGGACTCGCAGCGCTTCCGCGCCGGCGGCGACGATTCGGTGCGCGGCTACGGCTACCGCAGCCTGGGGCCGATCAGCGACGGTGTCGTGGGCAGCGGTGACGTCGTCCTCACGGGCAGCGTCGAGCTGGCGCGGCCGCTCAGCGCCAGCCTGCCCTCCGTGTGGGGTGCCGTCTTCGTCGACGCCGGCAATGCCGCCGACAGCTTCGCCAACCTGAGCCCGGTGCTGGGCTATGGTGTCGGCGTGCGCTGGCGCAGCCCCGTGGGTCCCCTGCGCGTCGATTGGGCCTACGGACGTGAATTGCGCAGCTCGCGTCTGCATTTCAGCATCGGCATTGCGTTCTAGACGGCATGGCGAGCAATCCGACGCCCGAACCGGCTGCACCGGCGGCACCGGCTCCCGGTCAAGACACGCCGCACGGCCGCCCGCGCCCGCTGCGCGCCGGCCTGTCGCTGCTGATGCCGCTCGCGTGGGTGCTCGCCGCCGCGCTCGCCAGCGCTGCGGCCGCGGTCATGGCCGGCCGCTGGGTCCTGTTCACCGAGGAAGGCACGGCCTGGCTGCTGGCGCGACTGCCGATGGTGACCGAGGCCCGCGGCGTGCAGGGGGCACTGCTCGGCCCGCGCTGGCAGGTCGAGAGCCTGCGCGTGCAGTGGGACGGCGGCCGGCAGTGGCTGGCGCTGCACGAGCTGAAGAGCGAGGGCATGACCTGGGCGTGGCGGCCGCGCGAGGGCAGCACCGGCGACACCGACACCCGCACCGTGTGGGCGGCGCTTCGCATCGAGCGCTTGCAGGTGCGCCGGCTGCAGGTGCAGACCGGGCCGCCCGGGCCGCGGCCCATTCCGCTGCCGGCCGACCTGGCGCTGCCGGTCCGCTTGTCGGTCGGCCATGCCGCCGTCGGCGAGTTGCGTGTCGACGCGCACGAACCGGTCACCGAGCTCGCCGCCGACAACGTGCTTTTCGACGGACGGCCCGGGGCGCGGCATGGCATCGAGCGCCTGGCCGGCCGCGCGCTGGGAGTGCAGCTGCAAGGTGCCGCGAGCCTGGCCAATGTGCGCCCCTTCGCCCTGCAGGCGCAAGCCACCCTCGCCCCGGCGTTGCTGGCCGAGGCCGACGCGCCGCCCTGGGCCGCCGTGTTGCGCGCCACCGGGCCGCTGGCCGCGTTCGAGCTGCAAGCCACGTTGCGCGGGCGGCCGGTCATGGCCGTGGCCGGCGCAGCGGGCAGCACCACCGGCGGCGGCCGGGGCAATGCGGGCCGTGCGCGCGCCGGCGCGCCGGCCGCGACCAGCGGCCCGGCACTCGACGTGCGCGCGCTCGTGCGGCCGTTGGAGGCCTGGCCGGTGCAGAAGGCGACGGCCAGCACCGAGGGGCTGGACCTGTCGGCGCTGCGCGACGGCGCGCCGCAGACGCAACTGTCGGGCGAGCTGCTCCTGCAGGCGGCAGCCCGCAACGCGCCGGTGACGGTGCAGCTACGCCTCGAGAACCGCATGCCGGGACGCTGGAACGAGCGGCGCGTGCCGGCCACGCGCCTCGAGCTCGAGGCCCGCGGCGAGCTGGCGCGGCCGGAGCGGGTGGAGCTGGTGCGCTTCGACGTGCAGCTCGCCGATGCCACGACCGCACCCGCGGCGGCGCCCCGTGCGCGCCGGGCCGGTACGCCGGTGCCACCCGAAGGGCCCGGCCGCGCCGGCCGCATCGACGGGCATGCCGTCTGGGCCGGCCACCGCCTGGAGCTGGAGACGCGCCTGCACGATCTGCGCCCGCAGCGGCTGGACAGCCGCGCGCCGGCCATGACGGTGGGCGGGCCGCTGCGGCTGACGTTCGACGGCCTGCCATCGCCGGACCCGGGCGCCAAGGCCGCGCCGCCGCCCTGGAGCGTGGCCGGGCAACTCGAACTGGAGGGTCGCGCCGAGGGTGCACCGCGACCGGTGACGGTGCGCGCCGAGGGCAGCGCGAAGGCCGGTGCCCTCGAGTTGCAGCATCTCTCGGCGCGCTCGGGCGACGCGCAGGCGGTGCTGCGCCTCGCGCTCGCACGCAACGCGGCGCGCGAATGGACCCTCGCCACCGAAGGCAGCCTGGCCGACTTCGACCCCGTGCCCTGGTGGCCGGGCGAGGCGACATCGCCGATGCAGCAAGGCCCGCATCGGCTGAACGCCGGCTGGACCCTCGAGGCGCGCGCGCCGGCCGACGCTGCGCGCCTTGCACCGTTGGAGCTGCTGCAGCGGCTGGCCGGCACCGGGCGGCTGCGCCTGCACGACTCGGTCGTCGCCGGCGTGCCGGTGGAAGGCGTGGCGACACTCGGCTACAACGCCACCGGCGGCGCCAACCCGGGCAGTCTGCGCGCCGACCTGCTGCTGGGCGGCAACCGGCTGCTCTTCGAAGGCGAAGGCGATCCGGGCGGCAGCGGCAGCCGCGACCGCTGGCGCGCCGAGATCCGCGGCACGAACCTCACCACGCTGGCACCGCTCACCCGGCTTCACCCCAGCCTCGCCGGCTGGGTGCCGCGCCGCGGCAGCGTCGAGGCCGAGGTCTCGGCGCAGGGGCGTTGGCCGCGCATGGCCAGCGAGGGCCGCGCCCGCACCGAGGACCTGCAAATCGGAACGCTGGCGCTTTCGCGCGCGCAGCTGAACTGGCGCATCGACCTCACCGAGCTCGCCACGGGCCGTGCCCCGCTGTCCTTCGAGGGCCAGGCCGCCGATCTGCGCCTGGCTGAACGCAGCCTCGGCGACCTGCGCGCCGACCTGCGCGGCACGCTGGCCGAGCACCGCATCGAGCTGCGCGCGACGCTGCCCGTGGCCCCCGGGGCCATGGCCGAGAAGGTGCTCAACATCTCGGCCCAGGGCGGCACGCGCGCCCATCTGCTGGCCAACGGGCAGTGGCAGCCCGACGCCGGCGGCGGCGGCCGGTGGCTGGCGCGCGTGGATGAGCTGGACTTCGGGCCGGGGACCACTGTCGCTGCGGTGCCGGCAGGGCAGGCAGGGACCGCGGCAGCCTCGGCGGCAGGCTCGGCGGCAGGCTCGGCGAGTGCGCCGGCGGCGCCCGCGGCCTCCGGTGCATCCGCTGCGGCGAGTGCACCGGGGGCGCCGGGTGCCGCGACTGCCGCAAGCGCCCCGCCCTCCCCCGCCTCCGGCGCCACCGCCACGCGCTGGGCCGATGCGCGCAACCTGCGCGCGCAGCTGCAGTTCGATCCGCAGATGCGGCTGCAGACACTGAGTGCGGAGCCCGGGCGTGTGCGCGTCGCCGAGTCGTTCGCACTGCGCTGGGACGCGGTGCACGTGGACCTGCGCCGCGAACACGCCGAGTTCGCGCTGCGTGCCGACATCGAGCCCTTCTCGCTGCCGCCGTTGCTGCGCCGACTGCAGCCCAACATCGGCTGGCAAGGCGACCTGCGCCTGGCCGCCAAGGTGGACGTGCGCGCGGCCGAGCGCTTCGAGGCCGACCTCGTCGTCCAGCGCCAGGACGGCGACTTGCATGTCGAGACGCAGGGCGAGTTGCAGCTGCTCGGCCTCACCGACTTCCGCCTGCAGCTGAAGGCGCGCGACGGCGTGTGGGACTTCGAGCCTGTCTTCAACGGGCGCGGTCTCGGCGAGATCCGCGGCCGCCTGCGCGTGCGCACCACCCCCGAGCGGCGCTGGCCGCACGACGATGCGCCCATCGAAGGGCAGATCCAGGCGCGCGTGCCCGAGATCGGCATCTGGGGCCACTGGGCGCCGCCCGGCTGGCGCCTCACCGGCGAACTGGCGACGAGCGCGCAAGTGGGCGGCCGCTTTGCCGCCCCCACCTACACCGGCGAACTCTCCGGCAAGGGGCTCGGCGTGCGCAACCTGCTCCAGGGCGTGAACGTCGGCGACGGGCGGCTGCTCGTGCGCCTGGCCGGCACGCGCGCGCAGATCGAGACCTTCACGCTGCGCGGCGGCGAGGGGCGCGCCAGCGTCACCGGCAGCGCCGACCTCGGCCCGCAGCCGAGCGCGCGCCTCAAGCTCGAGGCCGACAAGTTCCGCGTGCTCGGCCGCGTCGACCGCATGCTGACGACGAGCGGCCAGGCCGAGCTCGTGCTGGCCGCCGCGACCAGCCGCCTCGAGGGCCGCTTCCGCATCGACGAGGGCCTCTTCGATTTCACGCGCGCCGACGCGCCCAGCCTCGACGAGGACGTCACGGTGCGCGGCACCGAGGTCGACCCGGGCGCAACGGTGCGCGCCGAGGCACCGGCCAATGCCCGCAGCCAGCGATTCGTGATGGGCGTGGACATCGACCTCGGTTCGAACCTGCGCGCCAAGGGGCGCGGCGTCGACACCGGCCTCGGCGGCTCGGTGCGCATCACCAACCCCAACAACCGCCTCGCGGTGCGCGGCACCATCGAGTCGGTCGGCGGCACCTATGCCGCCTATGGCCAGAAACTCGAACTGGAGAAAGGCGTGCTCGCCTTCAACGGGCCGCCCGACAACCCCTGGCTCGACATCTGGGCGCTGCGGCCGAACCTGGACATCCGCGTCGGCCTGCAGGTGAGCGGCCCACTGCAGGGGCTGCGCGTGCGCCTGTTCTCCGAGCCGGAGATGTCGGAGACCGACAAGCTCAGCTGGCTCGTGCTCGGCCGCGCCAGCGACGGCCTCGGCCGCAACGACACGGCACTGCTGCAGCGTGCCGCCATCGCCCTGCTCGCCGGCGAGGGCGAGGCGCCGACCGACGCCTTCATGCGCCGGCTCGGCATCGACGAGCTGACGCTCAAGCAAAGCGATGGCGAGGTGCGCGAGACGGTGGTGGCGCTGGGCAAGCAGCTCTCGCGCCGCTGGTACCTCGGCTACGAGCGCGGCGTCAACGCCACCACCGGCACCTGGCAGCTCATCTACCGCGCCGCGCAGCGCTTCACGCTGCGCGCCCAAAGCGGCCTGGAGAATTCGCTCGACCTCATCTGGACGCTGCGCCTGCAGCAGCCCCCCGCCGACGGCGGCGTGAGAAAATCGCTGCCGGCCGTGCCGCCGTAGGCTCGGCGGCCTCGCCGGCTGCTCTGCCTGCGCCGGCAGAGCACGACACCCACCCGCCGTAGTTCAATGGATAGAACGGGCGCCTCCTAAGCGCCAGATACAGGTTCGATTCCTGTCGGGGGGGCCAGCGATGGCGGCCGGCTTCAGCCCATCCCGGCCAGTCTGCCGAAGCTCGTCCACCAGCCGTCGCCGTGCGGATCGACACGATGCTGCGCGTTGAACTCGGCCAGCCGCTGCAGCTCGCGCGCCACCGGCACCGGGAAGCCCAGGCGGCCCCCGCGGCGGTCCTGCAGCAGGTCCTCGAGCACCTGGGTGGCGAGTTCGCAGTCGTGCCAGCACCAAGCCAGGCGGTTGGCCACGCGCGGGTAGAGCTGGCACAGGCGCAGCGGCCGGCGCCGCGAGGGCAGCGCGCGCAACCAGCGCCGCGCCGTGCCGGTGAGCGCCTCGTCGCTGGCGCGCGGGGCGCGGCGCTGTGGTGCCCAGTCGAGGGCCGCGGAGTCGGAGTCGAGTGAGGTCTTCATGCGCCTGGCCCCATGCTAGGCAAGTCGAACGGATCTTCGGTCGCGGGCGGCGCGCCTGCCCAGACCGCGTTCCGGGGTTTTCGACCGCCGCGGCCATCGACTGAAGGGCTGCGTGCCGGCATTCACGCCCGGCCCCTCCCTGGACAGGGCAGCCAGGAGTGTGGGCGGCAGAAATCCAGGCCCGGATTCCTGCCGCCCACACTCCTAGACTAGGTCGGCGCGCGCATCGCCCGGCTCAGCAGCAGCACGGGGATGAGGCCGACGCCGACGATGGCCAGCGACGGTAGCGCGGCCTCGGCGAGGCGCTCGTCGCGCGCGAAGTTGTAGGCCACGACGGCCAGCGTATCGCTGCCGAAGGGGCGCAGCAGCAGCGTCGCCGGCAGTTCCTTCATCACGTCGACGAAGACAAGCAGCAGCGCGGCCAGCACCGAGCGCCTGAGCAGCGGCAAGTGCAGCCGGCCGAAGACGCGCGCCGGCCCGGTGCCGAGCAGCAGCGCGGTCTCGTCCACCGAGGGCGGAATGCGCGCGTAGCCGGCCTCCACCGACTGCAGCGCCACGGCGCAGAAGCGCACCAGGTACGCATACATGATGCCGAAGACGGTGCCGGTGGCGAGCGCCGACAGCCCCGCCGTCGGCCAGCGCTGCTGCACCCAGGCGAAAGGCACCAGCACACCGATGCCGACCACCGCCCCCGGCATCGCGTAGCCGAGCGAAAGCACGCGCGCCGTCACCCGCAGCCACCAGCCGCGGCCGCGGCGCAGCACGAAGGCGAGCGCCAGCGCCAGCGCCGTGGCCAGCAGCGCGGCCAGCGCCGCCAACCGGAAGCTCGCCCAGCCCCACTGCGCGAAGCGGGCCAGCGGCAGGCCGAATTCCGACGCACGCGCCTCCTGCCACAGCAGCCACATCAGCCACGCCACCGGCAGCACGAAGCCGAGCAGCACCGGCAGCGCGCACAGCAGCCAGGCCGCGACGGCCGCTGCGCCCCGCAGCTGCAGGGGTCGCGCGTCGCTCGCATGCTGCGGGCCGCTCTTGCTGCCTGAATACCGCAACTGCCGCCGCGCGCCGTGCTCGGCCAGCAGCAGCGCGGCGACGAGCACGAGCAGCAGCGAGGCCAGCTGCAGCGCCGCGACGCGGTCGTTCATCACCAGCCACGCCTTGTAGATGCCCGTGCTGAAGGTGGCGAGGCCGAAGTACGAGCCGACACCGTAGTCGGCCAGCACCTCCATCAGCGCCAGCGCGCCGCCTGCGGCGAGCGCCGGGCGCGCCATCGGCAGGGCCACGGCCAGCACGCGCCGGCGCAGCGGTGCACCGAGCAGTCGCGCCGCCTCCATGAGTTGCACCGCGCGCTCGCCGAGCGCGGCGCGCGCGAGCAGGTAGACGTAGGGGTACAGGCACAGCACGAACAGCACGGCCGCGCTCGCCGCGTTGCGCACGTCGGGCCACAGCGCGCCGCGCCGGCCGAGCAACTCGCGCAGCGCGGTTTGCAGCGGGCTCGCGAACTGCAGCGCATCGGTCCAGGCATAGGCCAGCACGTAGGCCGGCATGGCCAGGGGCAACAGCAGCGCCCATTCGAAGGAGCGCCGGCCCGGGAAATCCGCCAGGGTCACCGTGGCGGCCGTGGCGGCGCCCAGCGCGATCACGCCGACGCCGACGCCGAACGCCAGCGCCAGCGTCTGCAACGCGTACTCGGGCAGCACCGTCGCCGCCTGGTGCCGCAGCACCAGGGCGGCGCTCTCGTCGAACGCGAGCCACGAGCCCAGCACGGCGAGCACGGGCAGCGCCAGCGCCAGGCCGACGAGCGCCAAGCCGCCGCGACCCACCAGCGTGCGCACGCGCAGTCCGCCGCCGCCCATGGCTCCGGCCATCCAGCGATTCAGCTTCGTGCGGCCGGCGGCGGAATAAATGCGAACGATCCTCATTTGCGGCCGGGCATTATGATTCACGCATGTTCCTGAGCCTGGGCGGTCTTGCGTTGCGGTATCCGCGCGCCAACGCCGCACGGGCTGCCGTCGACGGCGTATCGCTGTCGCTGGGCAAGGGTGCCATCGGCGTGCTGATCGGTCCCTCGGGTTGCGGCAAGACTTCGCTGCTGCGCCTCGTGGCCGGGCTGGAGCGTCCCGACGCCGGGCGCATCGAGATCGAAGGCGAGGTGCTGGCCGACGCCGCGCGCGGCATCCACCAGGCGCCCGAGCGCCGGCGCATCGGCATGGTGTTCCAGGACTACGCGCTCTTCCCGCATCTGTCGATCGCCGAAAACGTCGGCTTCGGCATTGCCGATTGGCCACGGGCCGAGCGCGAGCCGCGCGTGGCGCAGATGCTCGACCTCGTGGGCCTGTCGCACGCGGCGCGGCGCGCCCCGCACCAGCTCTCGGGCGGCCAGCAGCAACGCGTGGCGCTGGCGCGCGCGCTGGCCCCGCGCCCGCGCCTGCTGCTGCTCGACGAGCCCTTCTCGAGCCTCGACGTCGACCTGCGCGAGCGCCTGGCGCAGGAGGTGCGCACGATCCTCAAGGAAAGCGGTACGACGGCACTTCTCGTCACGCACGACCAGCTCGAGGCCTTCGCCGTCGGCGACGTGATCGGCGTCATGAACAAGGGCCGCCTGGAGCAGTGGGACGATGCCTATTCGCTCTATCACCGGCCGGCCAGCCGCTTCGTCGCCGGCTTCATCGGCCACGGCGTCTTTGCACCGGCGCGCATCGTCGAGTGCCAACACGGCCATTGCGTCGAGACGCCGCTCGGCGAACTGCACGACGTCGCCGACTGCCCGCTGCCCAGCGCCTACCCCGAAGGCGTCTGCGACGTGCTGCTGCGCGCCGACGACATCGTGCACGACGACGCGAGCCCCGTGCGCGCGCTCATCGAGCGCAAGGCCTTCCGCGGCTCCGAATTCCTCTACACGCTGCGCCTGGCCGGCGGCGAGAGGGTGATGGCGCACGTGCCCTCGCACCACGACCACCAGGTCGGCGAATGGGTGGGCATCCGCGCCGAGGTCGACCATGTCGTGACCTTCCCGCGCGAGGCCTCGGCATCGTCCGCCGACTGAGGGCGTGCACGACTACCGGAGCACGCCGGACCGTGCTCGGATGCATTCGAATCAAGGTGCAACTTTGCCCCTACGTCCCCCTCCAAACCAGGGTCCGGTCCTATACTGCCTGACCGCCCGGTCCGACCGGGTTTTCCCTCGACAGCCAGGGCTCCAGCCGAGCCCGACGGGCGCCCGCAGCGGGCGCAGCAAAGGTGAACACTGCATGGGTGCGAAGCTCAAAGTTGCCGGTCTTCTCGCCGTTGGCGCCCTGGCCGGCGCGCTCACCACGATGCAGCTCACCGCGGTGGCGCGCAGCACCCTGGCACCGCTGCCGCTCGAGGAGTTGCAGCAGCTCGCCGCCGTCTTCGGCATGGTGAAGAGCGAATACGTCGAGGCCGTCGACGAGAAGAAGCTGATCTCCGACGCCATCGGCGGCATGGTCGCCGGCCTCGACCCGCACTCGCAGTATTTCGACAAGAAGAGCTTCCGCGAATTCCGCGAGAGCACCGGCGGCAAGTTCGTCGGCATCGGCATCGAGATGGGCATGGAAGACGGCGTCGTGAAGGTGATCTCGCCGATCGAAGGATCGCCCGCCTTCCGGGTCGGCCTGAAGAGCGGCGACCTCATCACGCGCATCGACGACACCCCCGTCAGGGGCATGACCGTCGACCAGGCCGTCAAGCGCATGCGCGGCGAGCCGAGCACCAAGGTCGTGCTCACGGTCTTCCGCCGCGCCGAGAACCGCACCTTCCCCGTGACCATCGTGCGCGAGGAGATCCGCGTGCAGAGCGTGCGCGCCAAGATGGTCGAGCCCGGTTATGCCTGGGTGCGCGTGAGCCAGTTCCAGGACCGCACGGTCGACGACTTCGCGGCCAAGGTCGAGCAGCTCTACAAGCAGGACCCGAACCTCAAGGGCATGGTGCTCGACCTGCGCAATGACCCCGGCGGCTTGCTCGACGGCGCCATCGCCATCTCGGCTGCGTTCCTGGCCAGCGACGTGGTGGTGGTGTCCACCAACGGCCAGCTGCCCGACTCGCGCGCCACCTACCGCGCCGCACCCGAGTACTACGCGCGCCGCGGCGGCGGCAACGATCCGCTGCGCCGACTGCCGGCCGGCATCAAGAAGGTGCCGCTGGTGGTGCTGGTCAACGAAGGCTCGGCCTCGGCCAGCGAGATCGTCGCCGGCGCGCTGCAGGACCACAAGCGGGCCACCATCATGGGTGCGCAGACGTTCGGCAAGGGCTCGGTGCAGACGGTGCGCCCGCTGTCGGCCGAGACGGCGCTGAAGATCACCACGGCGCGCTACTACACGCCCACCGGCCGCGGCATCCAGGCGCGCGGCATCGTCCCCGACATCTTCCTGGACGAGACCGCCGAGGGCAACGTCTTCGCAGCGCTGCGCGTGCGCGAGGCCGACCTCGAGCGCCACCTGCCCAGCGCCGCGAGCGCCGCCTCCGGCGCCTCCGGTGCCGATAGCGACAAGGACCCGGCGCGCCAGCGCGAACGCGAAGCCGCCCGCGCCCGGCTGGAGGCCGAGCAGGCCCGCACCAACCAGCCGCCCAAGCCGCTGCCCGAATTCGGCAGCGCCGAGGACTTCCCGCTCGTGCAGGCGCTCAACCAGCTGCGCGGCCTGCCGGTGGTGGCGAGCAAGACAGCGGCCGAACGCAAGGCCGAGGCCGCGCCGGCGAAGTAGAGACCACACGGCGCGCGAAGCGCACCGTCGCGCACTCCCGGCCCGCCTCGGCGGGCCGTTCCTTTTCCCGCCCCCGCGCGACGCCGGCGCGACTATGCTTCCCGGCCCAGCCCTGCCCGCGCACCGGCCGCGCTCTCCCGATGGACGCCAAGATTCCCCGCCTGCCCAGCCGCAACTTCCCCAGCGCCGAGGAGGAGGCCGCGGTCGCCGGCGAGCCCTCGCGTTATGCCGGGCCGGAGAGCGCCTACCGGCTCGCCTTCACCGACACCGCCTTCCTGCTGCGCGAGGAACTGCGCCCGGTGCGCATGCAACTCGAGCTGCTCAAGCCCGAGCTCGTCCAGCGCGAACAGGGGGTGCAGAACACCATCGTCATCTTCGGCAGCGCGCGCATCCTGCCGCCCGACGAAGCAAAAGCCGCGCTCGAGGCCGCCCGCGCGGGCGGCGATGCGCAACAGCAGCGCAGCGCCGAGACGGCGCTGGCGATGAGCCGCTACTACGACGAGGCACGCCGCTTCGCGGCCATGGTCACCGAGCGCTCGCGAGAGCACGAGACGCCGATCTACGTCGTCACCGGCGGCGGCCCCGGCATCATGGAGGCGGGCAACCGCGGCGCGCACGAGGTGCGCGGCAAGAGCATCGGCCTGAACATCGTGCTGCCGCACGAGCAGGCGCCCAACCCCTACATCACGCCGGAGCTGTGCTTCCAGTTCCACTACTTCGCGCTGCGCAAGATGCACTTCGTGATGCGCAGCATCGCGCTCGTGTGCTTCCCCGGCGGCTTCGGCACGCTCGACGAGCTGTTCGAGACGCTGACGCTGGTGCAGACCGGCAAGAGCCGCGCGCGCCCCATCCTGCTCTTCGGCCGCGCCTTCTGGGAGCGGCTCATCAACTTCCAGCACCTCATCGACACCGGCATGATCAGCGCGGGCGACGAGAACCTCGTGCGCTTCGTCGAGACGGCCGAGGAAGCCTGGGAGGTGCTCGCCACGCACTACGGCTTCGACCTGCCGGCCACCGAGACCGGCGAGTTCGCCGACGACGTCTGAGAGCTTGTGAAAATGTCCGCCACGCCCGCTCGTGCGGCCCAAAGCGCGCCACTCGTCGTTGCAAATCCTCGCGATACCACGAGGTATCGCTGCGGTTTGCGCCTAGATTGGCACGCTTTGGGTCGCCCGCTCGGACGCGCCGGACATCTTCACAAGCTCTGACGCGAGTGCCGCGATGAATGCCCGCGTCACCCTCATCGGCGCGCCCACCGACATCGGTGCCGGCACCCGCGGCGCGAGCATGGGCCCGGAGGCGCTTCGCGTCGCCGGCCTCGGCCCGACGCTGCAGGGGCAAGGCGTGGACGTGCTCGATCGCGGCAATCTCGCGGGGCCGGCCAACCCCTGGTTGCCCCCGGTGGACGGACACCGTCACCTGGCCGAGGTCGTGGCCTGGAACCGCACCGTGCACGACGCGGTGCACGCCGAGCTGCAAACGGGCCGCCTGCCCATCCTGCTCGGCGGCGACCATTGCCTCGCCATCGGCTCCATCAGCGCCGTCGCGCGCCACTGCCGCGAAGCGGGCAAGCGGCTGCGCGTGTTGTGGCTCGACGCGCACGCCGACTTCAACACCAGCGCCCTCACACCGAGCGGCAACCTGCACGGCATGCCGGTGGCCTGCCTGTGCGGCCACGGGCCGAAGGAGCTGGTCGAGCTCGGCGGCCCGCATGCGGGCGGCCGCATCCTCGAGCCCAGGGTGATCCGCCAGATCGGCATCCGCAGCGTCGACGCCGGCGAGAAGCGCTTCGTGCACGAGGCCGGGCTCGAAGTCTTCGACATGCGCTACATCGACGAGATGGGCATGCGCCAGGCGATGGAGCTGGCGCTGGCCACCATCGACGTCAACACCCACCTGCACGTGAGCTTCGACGTCGACTTCCTCGACCCCGAGATCGCCCCCGGCGTCGGCACCACGGTGCCCGGCGGTCCCACCTACCGCGAAGCACAGCTGTGCATGGAGATGATCGCCGACACCGGCCGCCTGGCCAGCCTCGACGTGATGGAGCTCAACCCGGCGCTGGACGTGCGCAACAAGACGGCGCTCGTGGCCGTCGACCTCATCGAGAGCCTGTTCGGCAAGAGCACGCTGATGCGCGAGCGGCGCTGAAGTCGCGCGCCCGGTCGCGCGCCCGGCCGCGCGCCCCGGTCGCACGATCGGGCCACACCCGCCCAGGCCGCGTCCGCCCAGGCCACGTCCGCCCAGGCCACGCAGCCCAGGCCGCTTGTGCCCAGCCCGCGCGCGCTCAGGCCGCGGCCAGTGCCGCCTGCCCCGGCAGCTTGAACACCGCCACCGTCTGCACGAGTTGCTGTGCCTGCTGGCGCAGGCTCTCGGCGGCCGCCGAGCTCTCCTCCACCAGCGCCGAGTTCTGCTGTGTGTTCTGGTCGAGATGGCTCACCGCCTGCCCCACCTGTCCGACCCCCGAGCTCTGCTCGGCGCTGGCGTGGCTGATCTCGGCGACGATGCCGCTCACACGCTGGATCGAGCTCACCACCTCGCCCATCGTCTCGCCGGCCTGGCCGGCCAGCACGAAGCCCTGCTCGACGCGCTCGACGCTGCTCGTGATGAGCGACTTGATCTCGCGCGCCGCGTCGGCGCTGCGCTGCGCGAGGTTGCGCACCTCGCCGGCCACGACGGCAAAACCGCGCCCCTGGTCGCCGGCGCGCGCCGCCTCGACCGCCGCATTGAGCGCGAGGATGTTGGTCTGGAAGGCGATGCCGTCGATGACGCCGATGATGTCGGCGATGCGGCGCGAGCTCTCGGTGATGCCGCGCATCGTCTGCACCACTTCGTCGACGACCGCGCCGCCGCGCCCGGCCACCTCGCGCGCCGCCTGCGCGAGCCGGCTCGCCTCGACCGAGCTCTGCGCATTGCGACTCACCGTGGTGCCCAGCTGCTCCATCGTCGCCGCCGTCTGCTGCAGAGACGTGGCGCTCTGCTCGGTGCGCGCGCTGAGGTCGGCGCTGCCCTGCGCGATCTGCGCGCTCGCGGTGGCCACGCCGTCGGCGTGCCGTCGCACGTCGCCCACGACATCGACGAGCGCATGCTGCATGCGGCCCATCGCCTCGAGCAACAGGCCCATCTCGTCGCGCGCGCGGGCGCGTGAGCCGCGGTCCACCGGCACCGTCAGGTCGCCCGTGGCAATGCGATCCAGCGCCTCGCCGGCCTGGCGCACGTGACGCGTCAGGTCGCGCGCGATCCAGAATGCGAGCCACGCTGCCAGCACCATCATCGCCAGCACCAGGCCCAGCGTGACCAACTCGATGCGGCGCGCCGCGTCGAGCCGCAGTTGCAGCGCCTCGCCCATCGTCGCGCCGGCCTTGCCGTTGAGCTGGAACAGCGTCTCGATGACACGGGTCATCGTCTTGAAGTACGCGGCCGGCGCCAGCGTCGGGGGCGATGCGCCCAGCACCTGCTCGCGCACGAGCTTCAGCACCGCCTTGGCCTCCTCGGCGGCGGCACCCGTCGCGGCGCCCACCGCCGACTCGATCGCGGCGTCGTGCGCGAACGACTTGCCGAGTGTCAGCTCCATGTCTCGCAGCGCCGTCTCGGCACGATCGGCCAGGCTCGCGAGCAGCGCCCGCTCCTCCGGCGTGCCGCCCTGCTGCCCTAGCAGGAGCGTGCCGCGGGCCCGCAGCAGCCCGACAATTTCGGCCAGGCGGGGCAGGTCGCGCAGCGTCCCGATGCCGAGGAAGTACGTGCCGGCCACCGGGTCGAGCGTGATGCCGAAGTGGTCGGCCATGCCGTCGCTGAACTCCAGCATCGCCGTCACGAGCGCCGTATGCCGGGCCACCGACTCGGCCGGCGACGTGCTGCGCCCGGCGGCGGCGGCGGCGGCCCCGCGCCACTGCGCAGCCAGCCGCCCCGAGGCGCTGCGCAGCGCTGCATCGTCGACCTCGGCCTGGACGATGCGCTCCAGCGCCTGCACCGCCCGCTCGGCATGGGCCTGGGCCTCGGCCCGCTGCGGCTCCAACTCGCCCTTGCCCGACAGCACATTGAACGACAGGCCGCGATGCACCTGCACGTGACGAACCACCTCGAGCGCGGCCTGCGCCGGCTGCACGCCGCGCAGCTGCATCCGTGAGAGACCGATCTCCTCCTCCTTGGCGAGCAGGAAGAGAACGAGCGGTACCGTACTGCACACGACGGCCAGCAGGCCGAGCAGCTGCAACTTGCGCGCCAGCCGGAGATCGCGAATGAACGTAAGCATGTTGTTATTCCCCTGGAGGCCCCGCCGGTCCGCCGTTCGGTCCCACTGCGGGATCGCTGTGGCGCGTCGAGGCACGGGGACCATATCGGCCACGCCCGCGGCGCCATGAGCGGAGAAGGACCGGCGTCGCGGTGCAAATCACTCGAAATCCAGGGGGCCCCGCGCTCTGAAAACCGACCGCGGTATCTCAGTCACTCCCTGGGGTAAGCACCCTAGACCAGACGCGCCCGAAAACGTGCGCCGCGCGGGGCGCCGGCCACAATGGCGCGCATGGAATTCGACTATGTCATCGTCGGCGGCGGCAGCGCCGGCTGCGTGCTCGCCGGCCGGCTGAGCGAGGATCCCGGCGTCACGGTCGCGCTGCTCGAGGCCGGCGGGCCCGACAGCAGCGTGCTTATCCATTGCCCGGCCGGCCTGGCCGTGATGGCCAAGCAGAAGGCCATCAACTGGGCCTTCGAGACGGTGCCGCAGCCCGGCCTCAACGGCCGCCGCGGCTACCAGCCGCGCGGCAAGGTGCTGGGCGGCTCGAGCTCGATCAACGCGATGATCTATATGCGCGGCCAGCCGCAGGACTACGACGCCTGGGCCGCCGCCGGCAACCCCGGCTGGGCCTGGGAAGACGTGCTGCCGTGGTTCAAACGTGCCGAGCACAACGAGCGCGGCGCCGATGCCTGGCACGGCAGCGGCGGCCCGCTCAATGTGATGGACCTGGTGAGCCCGAACCCGATCCTGCCCGCGTTCATCGAAGCCGGCCGGCAGGCCGGGTATGCGCTCAACGCCGATTTCAACGGCGCCACGCAGGAGGGCATCGGCGCCTACCAGGTCACGCACAAGCACGGCGAGCGCTTCAGCGCCGCCAAGGCCTACCTCACGCCCCACCTCTCGCGGCCCAATCTCAGCGTCATTACCGGCGTGCACGCGACACGTGTGCTGCTCGAAGGCCGGCGCGCCGTCGGCGTGCAGGGGCAGCGCGGCGGCGAGACGCTCACCGTGCGCGCACGCGCCGAGGTGCTGCTGGCCGCGGGCGCGCTGCAGTCGCCGCAGTTGCTGATGCTCTCGGGCATCGGCGCGCCCGAGGAACTGCAGCGCCACGGCATCGCGGTGGCGCATGCGCTGCCCGGCGTCGGCCAGAACCTGCACGACCATGTCGATGTGGTGCAGGTGGTGTCGGCGCCGCAGGCCACCTCGACCTTCGGCCTCAGCTTCGGCGGCGCCTGGCAGGTGCTCAAGGGCATCGGCCAGTGGCGGCGCGAGCGCACCGGCCTGCTCACCACCAACTTCGGCGAGGCAGGCGGCTTCATCAAGAGCCGGCCCGAGGAGCCGACACCCGACCTGCAACTGCACTTCGTCGTCGCCAAGCTCGTCGACCACGGGCGCAAGACCGTGCTCGGGCATGGCTACTCCTGCCATGTCTGCGTGTTGCGACCGAAGAGCCGCGGCCGCCTCTCGCTCGCCAGTGCCGATCCGCTGGCCGCACCGCTCATCGATCCCAACTTCCTCGGCGACCCCGACGACACGGCGCGCCTCGTGCGCGGCTTCAAGCTGATGCGCACGCTGCTCGGCCAGCCGGCCCTGGCGCGGCTGGGCGGCCGCGAGTCACCCACCTCGGCGGCGGCGACCACCGATGCGCAGATCGAGCAGTTCGTGCGCAACCACGCCGACACCATCTATCACCCCGTCGGCACCTGCCGCATGGGGCCGGGGCCACTGGACGTGGTCGACACCCAGCTGCGCGTGCACGGCGTGCAGGGCCTGCGTGTCGTCGATGCGTCGATCATGCCGAGCATCGTCAGCGGCAACACGAATGCGCCGGCGATCATGATCGGCGAACGCGCCGCCGCCATGGTGCGCGCGGCGCGGCAGCCGGCCGCGCAGCCGCTCGCCGCCGCGGCGGCCTGACCGGTTCAACCAGACCAGCGGTCGTACAGGCGCGCACCCACGGGTTCGCCCCAGAGGTCGACCAGGGCGGCCTCGCCCGCCCAGGGGTGCGCCGCAGCCTCGCCGCGCAGGTAGCCGAGGCCGACGCAGACGCCCGCCTTCGCGCTCCAGCCGACCGAGCTCAGCTCGCCCACCACCCGGCCCTCGAGGCTGAACGCCTCGCCGCCCCAGGCATAGGCGCCGGAGTCGTCGAAGACCACCGTCACGAGCTTCTTGCGCAGCGGCTGGCCCTGCGCGCGCCGCAAGGCCTCGCGCCCGATGAACGGCGCCGGCTTGTCCATCTTCACGGCGAACATCAGGCCTGCCTCCAGCGGCGTCTCGTCGGGGCCGAGCTCCGCGCCCCAGGCACGGCGGCCGGCCTCGATGCGCAGCGCGTCGATGGCGTAGTAACCGGCGTCGCACAGCTGCAAGTCGCGCCCCGCATCGTGCAATGCGAGGTACACGTGCCGCGCCATCTCCACCGGTACATAGAGCTCGAAGCCCGGCCCGCCGACATAGCTCATGCGCGCCGCGCGCACGCGCGCGAAGCCGAGGTCGATCTCCGCCGTGTGCGAGAACTTCAGCGCTGCGGGCGAGAGGTCGTCCGGGCTCACGCGCGCGAGCAGCGCGGCAGCCTTCGGCCCCATCACCGAGATCACGCTCCACGTCGCGCTCGCGTCGGTGAGCACGGCGAACTCGGTGTCCCCGATGTGGCGGTTGATCCAGTCGGCGTCGCGCACCGGCTGCGCCGAGCCGGTGACGAGCAGGAAGCGGTCGCTCGCGAGCCTCATCACCGTGAGGTCGCTCTCGAAGCCGCCGCGCTCGTTGAGCATCGCCGTGTAGGTCATGCGGCCCATGCGCCCGTACGCGACATCCATCTCGTTGGCGCACAGCCGCTGCAGCACCGCCAGCGCATCGCGGCCTTGCAGCAGCAGCTTGCCGAAGCTCGTCTGGTCGTAGATCGCCACCGCCTCGCGCGTGGCGCGCTGTTCCTCGATCACCCAATCGAGCCAGCCCGGGCGGCCGAGCGTGGGCGCCGGCCGCGCGGCGCCGGCCGGCCTGAAGTAGTTGGCCCGCTCCCAGCCGTTCCTGCTGCCGAACTCGGCCCCTCTGGCGGCGAGCAGGTCATGCAGCGGCGAGGTACGCAGCGGCCGCATCGTCTCGAGCTCCTGGCGCGGCCAGCGCATCGCGTAGTGCAGGCCGAGCGTCTCGCCGGTGCGCTCGGCGAGCGCCTTGCGGTTGGCCATGAAGGGCGCGAAGCGGCGGATGTCCACGTCCCACAAATCGCTCGGCGCTTCGCCGCCCGCGATCCACTCGGCGATCAGCCTTCCCGCGCCGCCGCTGTTGGCGATGCCGGCGCTGTTGAAGCCCGCGCAGACGAAGTAACCGCGCAGCTCGGGCGCCTCGCCGAGGATGAAGTTGCCGTCGGGCGTGAAGCTCTCGGGCCCGTTGAGCAGCATCTTCACCTTTGCTGTCTCGAGGCACGGCGTCCGGTGGATGGCGTTGGTCATCAGGACCTCGAACTGGTCCCAGTCCTCGCCCAGCAGCTGGAACTGGAAGGTCGAAGGGATCGGGTCCACGCGCCACGGCTTGGCCTGCGGCTCGAAGCCACCCATCAAGAGGCCGCCGACTTCCTCCTTGTAGTAGATGAACCCGTCGGGGTCGCGCATCACCGGCAGCATCGGGTGCACGCCCTCGATGCGGTCGGTGACGATGTAGAAGTGCTCGGCTGGGTAGAGCGGCACCGTCACGCCGGCCGGACCCGAGATCGCGCCGAACTGCCGTGCCCATTGGCCGGCGCAGTTGACGAGCACCTCGCAGCGCACGTCGCCCTGCGCGGTGCGCACGCCGGCGACGCGTTCGCCGCCCGCGCCGCGCTCGGAGAGCACGCCGGTGACCTCGATGCCCTCCTGCATCTTCACGCCGCGGTTGCGCGCCCCTTTCGCCAGGCTCATGCACAGGTCGGCCGGGTTGGCCTTGCCGTCACCGGGGATCCAGATGGCGCCTTGCAGGTCGTCGGTGCGCATCACCGGGTAGAGGTCGCCCGCTTCCTTCGGCGTGATCAGCTCGACGTCGACACCGAAGCTCCTGGCCAGCGCCACCTGCTTCTTCAGCACCTTCAGGCGCTCGGGCGTGCGCGCGACGTTGACGCTGCCGCATTGTTTCCAGCCCGTGGCCAGGCCCGTCTCGGCTTCGAGCGTCGAGTACAGCTCGATGCCGTATTTGCTCATGCGCGTCTGGTTGCGGTTGGGCCGCATCTGGCCGACGAGCCCGGCTGCGTGCCAAGTGGTGCCGCAAGTCAGCTTGCCCTGCTCGAGCAGCAGCACGTCGGTGATGCCGAGCCTGGCGAGGTGATAGGCCGTGGAGCAGCCGGCGATGCCGCCGCCGACGATGACGACGCGGGCTTGGGTCGGCAGAGCCGCAGAGGAAACCATGCGCCGCAGGCTACCGCGGCGCGGCAGCCGGGCCTATCGGGGCAAGCCTGCCGGTGAGCTCGCTGGCGAGCCCGCCGGCGGCCGCACGCGCGCACTGCCCGTGCTCACTTCGTGCTCCACAGCTTCCATGCATGCGTTGCCGACACGCCCACATCCACCGGCAGCGCACCGAGCCCGACGGCGGCGCTGACGCCGATGCCCACCGGCGTGCCGCGGTCGGTGAAGGCGACGTCGACCCCGCCGCTGAAGACCTTCGTCGGCGGCCCGGCCGAGACGCCGAACCCCAGGCCCCAGCCTTCGAAGCTCGCCAGCGTCACCTGGGGATAGAACTGCACGCCGACGGAGTCGCCCAGCGAGGCGTTGGCTACGAGCGCCGGCCCCAGGTAGACGTAGACGCCGGTGCCGCCCGCATAGTCGGTGGCCAGCGCGTAGCCGGCCTGGATGCCCGGCCCGGCGGCGACCGAGGCGTTGAGCGTGTAGGCCATGTGGAAGTGGCCGCTGTAGGTGGGCAGGAAGCTCCTGACCACCGGCTCCAGCCTGGCCGACAGCTCCTTCAGGCGAGCCTGCAGCCGGCTCGGCGAGCACAGCGTCTCGGGCCTGAAGAGGTCCTTGCTCTTCGCGACCTCGGTGTAGATGCGCTGCAGCTCGGG
This sequence comes from Burkholderiales bacterium, assembly GCA_016223165.1. GTDB lineage: Bacteria > Pseudomonadota > Gammaproteobacteria > Burkholderiales > Burkholderiaceae_C > Rubrivivax. The sequence continues at coordinate 217,814 of JACRPO010000001.1, read as the reverse complement.
CACGATGGGCGCGAGCGGCTTGACGTAGGCCGTCGCCTTGGCCAGCGCTTCGGGGCGAGGCAACTTCGGGGTGTGCTTCGCGGCTTCGTCGATGAACGGCTTGAAGGCGTCGGGCAACGTGCCGGCCTGCATCGCGCCCACGACGGCATGGCACTGCGCCTCGCGGAAGGCGGCACTGTCGTCGACGCAACGACGGGCCGCGAAGTCCTCGGCCAGGCCGGCGTTGCAGCTCTTGCGACCGAGGGCGATCTGCACGTCCAGCGTGCAGGGCCGCTCCCCCTTGGCGCCGCACGAGGCCGGCCTGGCGCAGGTGCCCGAGGCGTCGCCGGGCACATCGAGGCCGGTGGTCGCATTGACGCCGCAGGCGCAGTTGCCGCTGCAGCCTGCCTTCTCCACGAGCCCGGCGTTGCACGAGGGCAGGCGTTCGAGCGCGCAGCAGGCCCGCTGCCCGGCGGCGCCGCAAGCGCTGGCCTTCGGCGGCGCGGGCAGCGGCGGGATCATCGGCCCGTCATCGTTGTCCTTGCTGACGCAGATGCCGATCGAACTGCCCGGGCCCGTGCCGCAGGCACAGTTCTTCTTGCAGGTCCCGGACTCCTTCAGGCCGCTGTTGCAGGGCTTGCCGGGCCGCTCGAGGGCGCAGCAGGCGCGTTCGCCCTTGCCGCCGCAGTCGGAGGCCGCCAGCGCGGCGGTGCCGGCCAGCGTGCCGGCCATCAACGCGATGGCCGTCGCGAGAGGCATGAACCAGCGACGAAGCGAGTCGGTCATGGGTGATCCTTCGGAGTCGATCGATCAACGGTCTCGGCGAGGCACAGGCCTCAGCGGCCGGCCAGGCCTTCGATGAGCTTTCGCGCTGCGGCCTTGTCGCTCTCGAAGTCGAAGGCCCCCAGCAGCTGGAAGGCGTTGGCACGGTCGCCGGTGCGGGGCAGCGTGATCTCGAGCGCGCGCAGGCGGTCACTCGAGAACGGGAACACCTCGAAGAGGCGGCGCACCTGCTCCACCGTGAAGCGGTGTTCGCGGGCCACGGTCTCCAGCGTGCGCAGCGCGCTGGAAGGAAACGCCTCGTCGCCCAGGATGCGCACGAGGTCGTCGAAGCGCTCCGGTGCCATCGGCTGGCTGGTGGGCAAGGCGGGTGGTGCGGGCGGGGCCGATGGCGCGGGCGGAGCCGAGCCTGGCCCCGGGCCCTCGAAGACGCAGCCGCACACCGACATGCGGCCGACCACCGTGGTGACCCACTGGCCGTTCCACTTTCCCGGCGCGCAGACGGCGGGGCATTTGCGAGCCGCTTCGGCGTTGTTGAACAGCGGGCCGGCCTCCACATCGCGGGTGGCGGGTGCGGCGGGTGGCGGTGGCGCCGGAGGTGCTGGGGTTGCCGGAGATGCAGGAGATGCAGGAGACGCGAGGGGCACGACCCGCCACAGCTGCCCCGGCCCGCCATGGCACTCCCAGGTTCGCGTCTGCGCCAGCGGCCGCCGTCCATCCAGCGCGTAGGCCTCGAGGCAGCGGTCGTCGACGCGCGCGACGAGCCGCTCCCCCTCCAGACGCCAATTCTGGTGGGGCGCGGCGCTGCAACTCACGGTCTGCACGCGCGCGCCGTCGAAGCCGGCGTCGGGGCCATGCACGTCGAGGCAGCGGCCGTTGGCCACGCTCACGAGGTGACCCCGCTCGCGCCGCCAGGCCTGGTTCGGCCGGCCATCGCAGCGCTGCAGTTGCACACGCGCGCCGTCGACCGGCAACTGCGGCTCGTTGACCTCCAGGCAGCGGCCGAGAGCGCGCAGCACGAAGGGCGTGCCAGGCGGGCCGAAGCCGTGGTCCTGCGCATGGAGCGGCGACGCCGCGGTGATGCACGAGAGCGGCACGAGCCAGGCGAGCGGGCGCCATCTGCGCCATCTGTGGCCCCGAGGCGTCGGACCTCGGCCACAGGTCAAGCCGGGGCTCGACCTCGCTTGGCCGGACATCGTTCGGCCGGACATCGTTCGATGGAACATCGCTGTGGCGCAGGCAGTCAGGACGCGCCGACCATAGCGGCGCCGCGCCCGCCTGCCTATTGGGCGGCGCGCCCGAGACCGGGTCTCGGGACCCCATTGCTCCGGGGTCGTTCGAGCCGCTGCGCGGCCTGTCTCACGCCGCGGCTTGCGCCGCGCGTGCCGCCAGCGCACGCGCCATGCCTTCGCGCAGCTGCTCCGGCCCCACCGGCTTGTGCAGCAGCACATGCCCGCCGGCGGCCGCTTCGCGCAGGCGCTCGGGCGCCGTGTCGCCGGTGATGATGATGGCCGGCGTGTCGTCGTTGTACTCGTGGCGCAGCCGCTCGACCACCCGGTGGCCGGTCTCCTCGCCGCGCAGGCGGTAGTCGCTGATGATGAGTTGCGGCGCGACCTTCAGGCCATGCAGTTGCGGCAGCAGGTCGACAAGGCCTCCCGCATCCACCACCGCGTGGCCCCAACCACACAGCAGCGCGCGCATGCCGGTGCGGATGTCGGCATCGTCGTCGATCACCAGCACGAGGCCGGCATCGGCCGGCGTGGCCCGCGCCGCGGCCACGGGTGCCAGGGCGGCGGCAGGGTCTCGCGCAGCAGCCGTATCCACCGCATCCATCGCCCCGAGGCGCAGCGTGAAGCTGCTGCCGCGGCCCGGGTGCGAACGCAGGCACAGGCGGATGCCGAGCAAATCGGCCAGGCGCCGCACGATGGCCAGGCCGAGACCGAGGCCCTGGTGGCGGTCGCGCTCGGGGTTGTGCAGTTGCACGAACTCGTGGAACACCTCCTCCTGGCGCGCGCTTGCGATGCCGATGCCGGTGTCCACCACGCGCAGCACCACCTCGGCCCCACGCCGGCACAGCGCCACGAGCACGCCACCACGGTCGGTGTAGCGCACGGCGTTGACGACGAGGTTGCGCACGATGCGCTCGAAGAGCACCGGGTCGGTGGCCACCCAGGCGTCGCGCAGGTTGGCGCGCAGCGCGAGCCCCTTCTGCGCGGCCACCGCGCCCTCTTCGGCGCAGACGCGCTCGAGCAGCGGCCGCAGGTTGCACGGCCGCCGCTCGGCACCGACCATGCCGGCATCGAGCTTGGAGATGTCCAGCAGCGCGTTGAACATCGTGCCCATCGTGCCGACGGTGGACTCGACGCGGTCGAGCAGGCGCTGCGCCTGCGGCCCCGGCGGCTCCTGCCGCAGCGCGCCGACGAAGAGCGCCAGCGCGTGCACCGGCTGGCGCAGGTCGTGGCTGGCGGCAGCGAGGAAGCGGCTCTTGGCCTGGCTCGCCTCTTCGGCCCGCTCCTTCTGCACGCGCAGGTCGGCCGCCAGCTCGGCGATCTCGTGGCGCGCGCGCAGCGACTCGAGCAGCGTGCCGTTCAGCCGCGCGGCAAAGCGCGTGCAGGTCACGCCGTAGATGGTGGTCGTGATGGCAAAGGCGATGTTGGCCGCGCTGCCCTCCCACAGCGACGCCAGCACCACGCTGGCGGTACACGGGAAGAAGAAGGCATAGAAAGCCGGCAGCCAGCCGCTCACCGAGTGCAGCACGGCGGTGAGCGAGCCCATGATCACGATCGACAGCAGCAGCTGCATGTCGAGCCGGCCGCTGGGCCAGAACACGAGCACGCCGAACGCCCACACCGCGCCCGAGATGGCGATGCCGATGGTGTTGCCGCGCAGGCGCCGCGCCGCATTGCGCGGCGTGGCCGGACGGTGGCGGATGCGCAGGGCCTGCGCCAGGCTCAGCGCGGCCAGGCCGAGTTGCACGGCGAGCCACGCCAGCACCGGCCCGAGCGGCGCCGGGTCGACCATGATCCACGCCGCCACGACGGCCGTGATGGCGTTGCCGACGATCAGCAGGAAGATGTTGCCCTGGATCGAGTTGGCCTGCTCGGCGAGGATGAGCGCCGCGCGCGGAGCGGCGGCAGCCTGCGAGGTCATGGGGCCCATGCGCTCAGCCGTTGAACCCGGCGGCGCGCGCCGCCTCCACGGCCTGCGTGCGGTTGACCACTCCGAGCACCTTGAAGACGGCGCCCACGTGCGCCTTCACTGTCTTCTCGTGCATCTGCAGCGCCAGGCCGATCTCGCGGTTGGCGTGGCCCTGGCACAGCAGACCCAGCACCTCGAGCTGCCGCGGCGTGAGGCCGCCGAGCGTGGCCGGCGCGGCGGCCGCTTCCTGCAGCAGCAGCGGCGGCACGTACTGTTCGCCCGCCAGCACCAAGTGCACCGCGGCGAGCAGCGTGCTGCGCCCGGCGGACTTGGGGATGTAGCCGCGTGCCCCCGCCGCCATCGCCCGGCGCACGTCGGCCGGGTCTTCCGAGGCGGAGATCACCATCACCGGCAGCTGCGGCCGCAAGGCACGCAGCCGCGCCAGCGTGGGCAGGCCGGCGAGGCCGGCCATGCGCAGATCGACGAGCACGCCGTCCACGTCGGCGTGTTGTGCGAGCTGATGCAGCCCTTGCTCGCCATCGGCCGCCTCCAGCACCTCGGCGCCCCCGTCGAGCTGGCGCAGCACCGCCGCCAGGCCTTCGCGCACCACCGGGTGGTCGTCGATGATGAGCAGCTTCATCCACCCGATTCTGCGGCCCGCCGGCGCCTGACCGACCGCCCGGGTCGGTGGGGTCGCTCAGTGGGTTGCTCGGTCGGTCGCTCCACCAGGGGCGTGGGCGGCGGCGGCCAGCGGCGACGAGGTCAGCGCTCCTTGCGCATCACCCCGGTCGGCACCGAGTTGCCGCCCAGCATGAACACCGTGTACACGCTCAGCGCCTGCAGGTTGGCGTCGGTGTCGCTGAAGAGCGGGCTGGCGGCCGAAGGCGCCGTCACGTCGACGCGTGCCGAAGCGTTGGAGGCCAACGTGACGTATGACGAGCCGTAGCCCGCCGGCACGTCGCTCGCCACCGCCGCGTAGTCCACGGACAGCGCCAGCGGGTCGGCGAGCGAGGTGCCGTTGATCATGCGGATGCGCATGCGCGAGCTCGTCGTCGGCAGCCGGTTGTCGTCGGTGATGCGCTGCACCTGAGGCGCGCCGGCGGCGCCGTAGACGAGCAGCGTGTAGTCGCTGCCCGCCTGGAACTCCTGCGCCTGCGTGGCCAGTGCGACGCCGTTGACGCGCACGGCCAGCGTCGCGGTGCCCGCGTCGATGACGGCGTAGGGCCCGACCGAAGGCGAGCGGATGCTGCCCGCGAGCGTGCGCGCGCCCAGGCTCACGCCGACGCTGCCGGCCGCCTCGACGCCCGCCACCACGCGCACGCGCGACTGCTGGTTCTTCGACAACGCCAGCGTGCCGAGTTGCGGCACGACGGCGCCATGCACGAGCACGCCGCTGGTGCCGGCCGTGACGATGAGCGTGGCGTGCTGCAGCGCGCTCAGCGAGAGCGAGGCCACGTCCAGGCGCACGTCCGCCGGGTCGCCGGCGCCGGTGACACGCAGCCGGTAGGTGCCCGCCGAGAACTCCTTGAACGCGGAGATGCCGCCCGAGGCCACCGAAGCCACCGTGGCCGTACTGTCGCCCAGGTCGGCATCGCTTGTGGTCAGGTACACATCCACCGCGCCGCTGTCGATGGTCGCGTTCATCACGCGCAGGCGCGTGTTGCCGCTCGAGATGCCGGAGTCGTCGCCATCCTCGCTGAGCGTCGAGAGGCGCGGTGCGCTCAGCCGCCCCCACACGACCGCGAGGTAGTGCTGGTCCTTGCTGAGCGAATGCGACTGCGAGAGCAGGTTGCTGCTGCTGCCCGCCATGCGCACCTTCAGCGTGTAGGTGCCGGCGTCGAAGGTGGTGCTTGCGGACACCGTGTCGGTGTCCACCGCCTGGAAGGCCTCGGTGTCGTCGACGAGCAGGTTCAGGCTGCCGACATCGGTGGCGAGGTTGAGCACGCGCACGGTGGTCTGGCCGCTCGCGGCGTCGCTGCTGCCGCCACAGGCGGGCAACAGGAGGGCGACAGCGAGCACGAGGGCGAGGGCGAAGGCGGGAACGGACGAAGCAAGGCGCACGAGCGCCGTTCGTGTCGAGACGATCATGGTGGCGGGGGTCGGGGCGGAGGCCCGGGTTCTACCGACGCTCTTTCACCGCCGTGTAGCAACTTGATTGCTCAACGTAAAGCGGCGTGGGAGCGGCATGGCTGCCCACGCCTGCCCCGATCGCGCGCGGCGCCACAGTGGTGTGCGCCGCGGAGCTCAGTTCACGGTCTCGCCAGCCCTGCGTGCCCGGCCATGCGCACGTTGAGCTCGAAAGCCGCGCGCAGCCCGTCGATGCGTGCCAGCCCCTTGCCGGCGATGTCGAAGGCGCTGCCGCTGGCCGGTGTGGTCACCGGCACCGGCAGGCCGCCGTGCAGCGTCACGCCGCGTTCGAAGCCCAGCAGCTTCATCGCGATCTGGCCCTGGTCGTGGTACATCGAAACGACGGCGTCGAAGTCGCCGCGGCGTGCGGCGATGAACACGGTGTCGGGCGAATACGGCCCGCGCGCATCCAGGCCTTCGGCCTGCAGCGCCCGCACCGCCGGCTCGATGACCTCGATCTCCTCCGTGCCGATGCTGCCGCCGTCGCCGGCGTGCGGGTTGAGGCCCGTCACCGCGATGCGCGGCCGCGCCACGCCCGCCTGGCGCAGCGCGCGGTGAATGATCAGCACCGCCTCGCGCACCGCCGGGCCGGTGATGAGCGGCGCCACCTCGCGCAGCGGCACGTGCGAGGTGACGCGCGAGGTCCACAGCTCGCCGGTGATGTTGAACTCGCAGACGAAGCCGCGCACCGCGAGCAGCTCCTGCATGTAGCGCAGCTCGTCCTCGTGCGTCATGCCCGCCATGCGCAGGCTGTGCTTGTTCAGCGGCGCGAAGACGATGCCCTGCACATGCCCCTGGCGCGCCGCCGTGCTGGCCTGCGTGATGGCGTGCAGGGCCGCCCGGCCGGCCTCGGTGCTGCTCTCGGCCAGCGGCGGCACGGCGCCGCGCAGCACGTCGTCGGCCAGCCAGGCGATGCGGCCATCGGCCGGCCCAGGCGCTTCGGCGCTGGCCACGCGCTGCACGAGCAGCTTCACGCCGGCGACGCGTTCGCCCTCGGCCAGCACGACGGGGTCGGCGATCAGCAGCACCTCGACCGCGGCGCGCGCCGTGGCGTCGGCGAGCAGCTTCACGCCCATCTCGGGGCCGACGCCGCCCACGTCGCCGAGCAGGAAGGCGATGCGGGGTCGGCCCCGCGTTCCGGCGCCGGCCGCGGCTTGGGCGCTGCCCGTCGTGGCCGAGGCGCTCATGGCGCCAACGGTGTTCGTGCTGCCCATCGCTGTCACTGCCCTTCCACCTTGATGCCGGCCTCGCGCACGAGGCGGCCGTAGCGCTCGAACTCGCTCCGGTTCATCTCGGCAAACTGCTCCGGGGTCATGAACTGGATCTCGCCGCCCAGGCCTTTGATGCGCGCGGCCACGTCGGGCCGCTCGAGTGCGGCCCTCAACTCGGCGGCGAGCCGCTCCACCACCGCCTTGGGCGTGCCGGCGGTCACGTACATCGCATACCAGGTCTGGATGTCGGCGCCGCTCACGCCCTGCTCGGCGAGCGTCGGCACGTCGGGCAGCTCGGCACTGCGCTGCGGCGTGGTGATGGCCAGCGACCGGAACTTGCCGCCCTTGATCTGGCCCATCGCCGAGCTGGTGGTGTCGAACATCATCTCGACCTGCCCGCCGATGATGTCCAGGTGCGCCTGCGCGCTGCCCTTGTAGGGCACGTGGATGGCCTTGGTGCGCGTAGAGAGGTTGAAGGCCTCGCCGACGATGTGCTGCGTGCTGCCGATGCCGGAGCTGGCGTACTTGATGTCGCCGGGCCTGGCCTGCATCGCGGCGAGCAGCTCCTTCACGCTCTTGTAGGGCGAGCTCGCGCTCACCACCAGCACGTTGGGCACCACCGCCACCAGGCCGAGCGGCTGCAGGTCCTTGAGCGGATCGAACTTCAGCTTCAGCAGGTGCGGCGCCACCGCCTGGCCGGTGTTGGTGGCCAGCAGCAGCGTATGGCCATCGGGCGCGGCACGCGCAGTGAGTTCGGCGGCAATGGTGTTGCTGGCGCCGGGGCGGTTCTCGACGACGACGGTCTGCTTGAGCGCCGGGCCCATCTTCTCGGCCAGCAGGCGCGCCAGGATGTCGGTGCCGCCGCCCGCCGAGGCGCCGACCATGATGCGCAGCGGCTTGTCGGGCCAGCCCTGCGCCAGCGCCGGCTCGCTCGCGGCGCACAGCGCGAGGCCGGCGGCGAGCGCGAAGGACAAGGCGCCGCGCCGCGGCAAGGCGCTTTCCGGGGTCTTCATGGGTCTGTCTCCTGTCGGGTCTGTGCACGAGGCTAAGCGGCCCGGCCATGCATTTCCAATGCGTTTGTCGGAAGGTTCGATGACAATTCCGGCATGACGACACGCGCTCCCGCCACCCGGCGGAAGCCCCTGGCGGACGCACCGGCCCTGATGCGGCTGCGCACGCGCCAACTGCTGCTGGCCGCGGCGCTGGGGCGCGAGAAGCACCTCGGCCGCGCCGCCGCCGAGCTGGGCATCAGCCAGCCCGCCGCCACGCGGCTCTTGCAGGAATTGGAGGAGACGCTTGGCGCACGCCTGTTCGAGCGCCACGCGCGCGGCATGCTGCCCACGGCCGCCGGCGAGGTGCTGGTGCGTTATGCGCGGCAGGTGCTCAACGACTTCGGCGCCACGCGCCGCGAGCTCGCCGCGCTGGCCGCCGGGCTGCACGGCACGCTGCGCGTGGGCTCGGTGCCGAGCGCGCTGCCGCCGCTGCTGGCGCCGGCGCTGGCGCGCTTCAAGGCGCAGCATGCGCGCGTGGCCGTGGCCATCGAAGTGGCCACCAGCGACGTCATGCTCGTGCAGCTCGCGCGCGGCGAGGTGGAGCTGATGCTCGGCCGCCTCGTCGAGGGCCACCACGACGACGAGCACGAGACCGTGCCGCTGCTCGACGAGCCGCAGGTGGCGGTGGCGCGCCTGGCGCATCCGCTGCACGACACCGCCGGAGGCGCCGCGGGCGGTGCCACGCTCACGCTGCGCGAGCTCGCGCGCTGGCCCTGGGTGGTGCAGCCGCCCGGCTCGCCGCAGGCCGGCCGCTTCATGGCCATGATGCGCGAGGCCGGCGCGCACCGGCGCATCGACGTCACCGAGACCGCCTCCACCGTGGCCACGACGGCCCTGCTGGAAGCGAGCGACATGCTGGCCGTGATGCCCGCCTCGCTCGCCGCGCACTACGCGCGGCTCGGCGTGCTGCGCGAGTTGCCGCTGGCGCTGCCGCTGCGCGTGCCCGACATCCACCTCGTGTGGCGCCGCTCGCGCGAGTTCTCGGCGCCGGCCGCGGCCTTCCGCGACATCGTGCTGGCGCAGGCCGCCGCGGCGCGCGGCGCGGCTGCTTGATTCGGCGTGATCAGCTGCACCTCGCGGCAGCGCAACGCACCCGCGCCCGCGGCGCGCCCGTGCCTCAGCCGGGGCCGTGCACCGGCTCGGGCGAGGGCCGCCCGAACAACCAGCCCTGTGCCAGCGGGCAGCCGATCTCGCGCAGGAATGTCGCCTGCGCCTCGGTTTCGATGCCCTCGGCGACGACGCCGAGCCGCAACGCACCGGCCAGCGCCACGAAGGCCTTGACGAGCTCGTCGTCGCGCGTGCTGCGGCCGATGCCGTGCACGAAGCACTTGTCGATCTTGACCACGTCGATCGGAAAGCGGGCCAGGTAGTTGAGTGCCGAGTACCCGGTGCCGAAGTCGTCGATGGCGATGCCGATGCCGCGCGCGCGCAGCGCCTGCAGCGCCTCGCGCACGCTGGCGCTGTCGTGCAGGAGCGCGCTCTCGGTGATCTCGATGGAGAGCCAGTCGGGACGGCAGCCGGTCTGCGCCAGCACCTCGTCGACGACCTGCGCCATCCTGTCATCGACGAGTTGGCGCGTCGAGACGTTGACCGCCACCCGCAACGCGCGTTCGCGGCCCTCGTTCCAGCGCGCCGCGGCAAGGGCGGCCGTGCGCAGCACCCAGCGGCCGATCGGCAGGATCATGCCGGTCTCCTCGGCGATGCCGATGAAGGCGTCCGGCCCGAGCAGACCCAGGCCCGGAGGCTTCCAGCGCAGCAAGGCCTCGTAGCCGCGGACCTGCGCCACGCCGTCGAGGGCCACGATCGGCTGGAAGTGCAGCTGCAGGTCCTGGCCTTCGCAGGCCCCGCGCAGCGCCTGTTCGATGGCCATGCGCCGCCGGACCGCCTCGCCCAGCTCTCGGCGGTAGTACTCGGTGCGGGCGCGGCCGCTGCGCTTGGCGTGGTACATCGCCGTGTCGGCGTGCGACAGCAACGTCTCGAGATCCTGGCCGTCGCTCGGGAACACGGCCACGCCCACGCTGGCCGTCGTGCGCACCACGCGGTGCTCGATGGTCACCGGCGCGTCCAGCGCCTGGTGCAGGCGTTGCGAGAGCGCCTGCAGCGCCGAGGCATCGCTCGCCTGCGGTGCGACGAGCACGAACTCGTCGCCGCCCAGCCGGGCCAGCAGGTCGTTGGCGCGCAAGCAGTCGGCCAGGCGCTCCGCCACCTGCTGCAGCAGCCGGTCACCGGCACTGTGGCCCAGGCTGTCGTTGATGGCCTTGAACTGGTCGAGGTCGAGCAACAGCACGGCCACCGAGTCGCTTTCGCGCGCCGCGCCGGCGAGCATCGCGGGTGCACGTTCATGCAGTGCCTGCCGGTTGGCCAGGCGAGTGAGCGGGTCGGTGCGCAGCAGCGACTCGATCAGCTCGAGCTGCGCCACCCTCTCGGTGATGTCGCGACCGACCCCCAGCACGCTGCAGACGTGGCCGGCATCGTCGCGCTCGGCCACGAGGCGGACCTGGTGCACACGCTGCGCGCCGTCGTCCGGCGCGGTGAACCGCAGTTCCACCATCTCCTCGCCGCCGCGCGCGGCGACGCGCTTCACCGCGTCCTCCATCGGCTGCAGGTCGACATCCAGGCCTTCGGTCAACTGGGTCGGCCGGCGGCCGAGCACCTGCTCGGCGCTGTGGCCGAACACGCGCGACATCGCCGGGTTCGTGAAGAGGACGTGCGCGTCGGGCGCCCAGCGCACGATGTTGTCGCCGGCGTTCTCGGCCAGCGAGCGGAACTCGCGCTCCTTGAGGGCCAGCGCGCGCTGCACGTTGACGAGCTCGGTCACGTCGCGGCCGACAGCCACGGCACCGACGATGCGGCCATGCGCATCATGCTCGGCGGCGAGCACGACGCTGTGCACGCGCACCTCCCCGTTGGGGTGGGGCACTTGCAGTTTCACTTCACCGCCTTCGCCGCTGGCGAGCGTGTGCGCCAGTTGACGCTCGTACTCGGCCACGCCCACCATGCCCGGCGGCGCGGCCTCGGCAGGCGTGTAGCCCACCACGCGGGCGGCCGTCACCGTCACGCGCTCCTCGATCTCGCGGTTGCAGTACACCGCCCGCATGTCCAGCCCGTAGCGGATGATCGCGTCGGGCGAGTTCTCGGCCAGCGTGCGGAAGTCGTACTCGCGCATGCGCAGGTCGCGCTCGACCTTGCGCTGCTCGGTGAGATCGCGCCCCAGGATGAGGACGCGACCGCCCGCCGCATCGGCGCGCAGGCGCAACTCCAGAACGCGCGATCGTGCCCGCGTCGCCCACTCCACCTCGAGACGCTGCGCCACGCCGTCGCCGAGCGCCCTCTGCAACGCGGCGCCCACGCGGACCGCGGCGTCGCCGAACAAGCCCGACTCATGCAGCAGCCGCCCCAGCGGCGACGGGGCATGCGCGTCGAGCAGCCGCGCCGCGAAGCGGCTGAGGAGCAACACCGTCGACAGGCGATCACAGACGACGACGAGCTCGTCGTCCATGTCGAGTACGGCCCGGCCGAGCCACGACTCGGTTTCAACCGCTCGCGCAGACTGTGCGTGACCCTCTTCCATGACCGCCCCACGCCGTTCCCGTGCCAGTGTCCGGCGACCCTGCGACGCGGGAAGCGCGGACGTGGGGGGTTTGTACACGGCATCTCTGCCCGCCTGGGTGAGCTCGCGCAACCCGGCGCGGCGCCGGTCGCTCGCTGCCGCGCCCGGAGGCTTCTTGCCGGTCCCCGGCGCCGCGGCCTGTCAAGCGGGGCCGTCGCGGCCGGCTCCCTCACGCACACGAGAGCGGCTGCACGGAAGCGGCCGCGCCTCGTGCGCCCCGGGGCTTGTGCCGGGCCTGTTTGCAGCGATGATCGCAACCTGGTCAGCCATCGCTGTCAGCCACCGCTGCACGCCGCCTGAACGTGAGCTCCACCCCGCCCCCGCCCGCCCCCTCCGCCATCCCCGGCGAAGACCGCACGACCTTCATGAACCACACGCTGGCCATCGGCACGATGGTGGGCGGGCTGCAGATCACCGGCCTCATCGGCGAAGGCGGCTTCGGCATCGTCTACCTCGCCTTCGACACCACGCTGCAGCGGCAGGTCGCGCTGAAGGAATACATGCCCAGTTCGCTCGCCTCGCGCGCGCCGAATTCGGCCGATGTCTCGGTGAAGTCGCCGCGCTTCCTCGACACCTTCAACGCCGGCCTGCGCAGCTTCGTCAACGAGGCGCGGCTGCTCGCGCACTTCGACCATCCGGGCCTGGTGAAGGTGCACCAGTTCTGGCAGGCCAATCGCACGGCCTACATGGTGATGCCCTACTACCAGGGCCCGACGCTGAAGGCGCACGTGGCCACGCTGCGCGCCACCGGCGGCCGGCCCGACGAGGGCATGCTGCGCAACTGGCTGAACCCGCTGCTCGATGCGCTGGCCACGATGCACGCGGAGAACTGCTTCCACCGCGACATCGCGCCCGACAACATCCTGCTCACGAGCAACGGGCCGCTGCTGCTCGACTTCGGCGCCGCGCGCCGCGTCATCAGCGACATGACGCAGGCGCTCACCGTCATCCTCAAGCCCGGCTACGCACCGATCGAGCAGTACGGCGACGTGGCGACGATGACGCAAGGGGCGTGGACCGACCTCTATGCGCTCGCCAGCGTCGTCTACTACTGCATCACCGGCCACTCCCCCATCACCTCGGTCGAGCGGGTGATGGGCGATCCGCTGCCGCGCCTGGCGCGCGTGGCGGCCGGCCAGTACAGCAGCACCTTCCTCGCCGCCATCGACGCGGCGCTCGCCGTGCGCCCGAACGACCGGCCGCAGAGCGTGGCCGAGTTCCGCGCGCTGCTCGACGGCACGGCACAGCCGCGCGTGCTCGCCGGCGACCCCACCACCGCGGCGCCACCCACAGCGCCCGCGGCGCCGGCCGTGCCGGCGGCCTTCGCGCTCGACCAGACGCTGCCGCGCACCTCGCCCACGCACGGGGGCTACGCGCCGACGATGCCGATGTCGGCGCCGCCGCAGGCCGACGCGATGCAGGCGCACCGCGGTGCCCCCACCGGCCCCGGCTACCTGCCCACGGCGCCGCAGTCGGCGTCGTGGCCGTCGCCGCCGGTTGCGGCAGCGTCCACGGCAGCAGTCCCGCCGCAGCGCAGCGCCGGCCCGGTGCCGCCATCAGCCGCACCCGCGCCCGCGCCGGCCCCGGCAGCCGAGCCGCCGAAACGCCGCGGCGCCCTCATTGCTGCCGCATTGGCCATTGCCGGACTGGCCGTCGGTGCCGGGGTCGTGATGCGCCAGCGGGGCACGGCAGCTGCCGCGGCCGCGCCGGACCAGCCCGCAGCCGCGCCGCCTGCGCGCCCCAACGCCCCCGAGCCCCGTGTCGCACCGCCGCCCGAGAGCGCGGCGCCACCTGCGCCACCTGCCGACACGGGCACGGGCCCCCGAACGGCACCCCCGCCACAGGCCGCCAACCCCCGCCCGGAACCGCCGCAGGCCCCGCCGCGCGCGCGCGCGCCGGCCCCGCCCACGGCACCGCCGCGCCCCGCACCGAAGCCGCCACAGGCGCGCCCGACCGACCCGGGCGGTGCGCGTGGCGGCGCCGCGCCGCGCCCCACCGCACCCACACCCACACCCGCCAACCCGAATGGCGAACGCTCGACGGGTGGCGCCACGCCCTTCCCGGTGCCGCCCGGCGGCTCGCCGCCGCCCGCCGGCAACGCGCCGCCGCCCCGCGCCGCCACGCCCACGGCTCCGGCACCCCCCGCGCCCGCTCCGGCGCAGGGCAACGCCGCGGCACGCGCCCCGGCCGCAGCCACGCGCTGCGCCGAGCTGCTGAAGAAGGGCAACCAGGGCACCCTGACGATCGAAGAGGCGACCTTCCTGCGCAAGGAATGCCGCTGAGCGGGCCCCGGCCTCATCCAGGCCGCTGATCGCCGAGGCGGGACGCACCGGACGTCACCGGGCGACACGAGGCGAACCGAGCCGAGGTGGCCCGCCGTGCGGCGGGCCCGCTTCGCCGCGTGAGGCGAACGCCTCGCAGCGCTATTCGACGAAGACCTTGCTGCGCACCTCGGGCGGCCCGAAGACGAGGTCGACCTTGCCGTCGTCGGTCCAGAAGACCTGGAAGTCGCCGGCGCGGTAGCGGTACTGCCACAGCGGCTTGCTCAGGTCAGGGTTGTAGCTGGTCGACGGATGGCCGAGCGCCATGGTCACCTGCTCGCGCGTCATGCCGCGCATCACCTTGCGGCTCAAGATCGCCTCGCGCACCTTCGGCGACCAAGCCTGCATCTTGACCTTGGGGTCCTCGGTGGGCACGTACAGCCGCGCGAACACGTCCATCGTCATCGTGCGGCTGTAGTCGTTGCCGAGGCCCACCTGCTTGCCGTCGATCTCCAGGTACATGCGCCAGCGGCCGAAGCTCGTGAACTTCACCGGCGTGCCGGCCGGCACGATCTTCTGGCTGCCGTCGTCGTAGGCGAGGTCGCTGATCCAGCTGCCATTGCTCAGCAGCGAGCAGCACAGGAAGCCCTCGTAGGGCTGCCTCGTCTGCGCCACCGCGGCGGCCGGCGCGGCGAGGGCGGCAAGCGCGGCCACGACGATCGGCGAAGTCCGGAAGCAGAAGGGGATGCGGGCAAGCATGGACGCTCCGTGACGGTGGCCGTTGCGGTCAGTCTACCCGCGGCCCTGCGCTTGCTGCGCCTGTTGCGAGCACCGGCGCGTCCGGGCCTCGGGCAAACGAAGGACGCCGCGGCAAGATGCGCGTCGATGACCCACGCGCGACCCCGGTGGTCAGGACGAGCGCACGAGCTCCACCGCCGCCGCGCCCAACATCGTGGCCGGGTCGGCGAGGTCGAGGATCACGTCGAAATGGTTCCGCCCCGGCACCTCGAACGTCCGGCAGGCCGTGCCGGCGCGCTGCAGAAGCGCCGCGAACTCGCGCCCCTGGCGCTTGAACTCGGCGGTCTCGATGCCGCCCCAGCAGACGATGGCCGGCGCAAAGCCGCCCAGATCGGCCAGGGCCGGGCTCGCCGCGCGCGCGGCCGCCGCATCGAGGCCGAGCGCGTCGTTGATCGGCGTGCCGACAAGCGGCTCGAGCTCGTAGATGCCCGAGACCAGCACGACGCCTCCCACCACGCACTTCGCCACGCCATCCAGCACACCTTCCCCGCCCGCCCCGCCACCGTGCCGCAACGCGCACATCGCGGCCAGGTGCGCCCCGGCCGAACTGCCGGCCACGACGATGCGCGCGCCGTCGAAGCCCAATTCATCGGCGTGCGCGTGCAGCCACCGCAGCGCCTGGCGGCACTCGGCCACCATCTCGACCACGGTGGCCGCGGGCGCGAGCGTGTAGTCCAGCGCCGCGAAGGCCATGCCTTGGCGCAAGGCATCGGCAGCCGCGAACGCCGACTCGTCCTTCGACAGCTCCTGCCAGTAGCCGCCGTGGATGAAGACGAGCAGCGGCGGCCGCGAGCCCGACGCCACCGTGCGGTCAGGAAGGAACAGATCGAGCCGCTGCGTGGTCCTCGCGCCGTAGGCCAGGTCGAGCCGGGCCGCCGCGCTGCCCGGTCCTGCCGGCACTGCCAGACGCGCCCGCACCGCCGCGCTGCGCGCGGCATACGCGGCGATGAAGGGCTGGTAGTTGCCACCGATGCACGAGCTCGGCGAGTACTCGCGCGCGCGCGCCGCGGCATCGAGGTCGCGCCAGCCCTTTGATGCATCTCCGCCCATGCGCAGCCCCCCGCCGTTCAGGCCAGCCGCAGCGCCACCACACCGGCGACGATGACCGCCGCGCCGAGCGCCCGCTGCGCGCCGAAGCGCTCCTTCAGCAGCCAGGTCGAGAGCACGACGGCAAACAGCACGGAGGTCTCGCGCAGCGCCGCCACGCTCGCCACCGGCGCCTGCGTCATCGCCCACAAGGCGATGGCATAGCTGCCGATCGAGGCCGAGCCGCCGAGCGCCGCCAGCGGCCAGCGCCGGCGCGCGTAGGCGAGCGCCGCACGCCGGCCTGCGGCGCTGCGCCGTTGCAGCACGAGCAGCGGATACGCGAACCCGTCGAGTGCGATCAGCCACAGCACGTAGCGCCAGACCTGGCCGCCGGCCGCCTTCTCGGCGCGCACGCCGCTGCCGTCGACGAAGGTGTAGCCGGCAATGATCACCGCGTTGGCCAGGGCAAAGGCGAGCGCCTTGCGGTGGTGCAGCGCCTCGCCGGGGTGGGCAAGGCCGACCAGGGCCACGCCGACCGTGATGCCGACGATGCCGGCCCACGCCGCCGGCGCCGGCACCTCGCCGAGCAGCGCGCCGCTGCCCAGGGCCACCAGCAGCGGCGCCGTGCCGCGCATGATCGGATAGGTCATGCCCATCTCGCCGTGGTGGTAGGCCCCGGCGAGCGCGACGTAGTAGCCGATGTGGATGACGAGCGAGGCGGCGATGAACGGCATCGCCGCCGGCGTCGGCAGCCCGACGTAGATCGCGAAGGGCAGCGCCACGAGGGCGCCCAGCCCGTGCAGGAGCGCCGTGTCGAGCGACTTGTCGCCCGAGGACTTGACGAGCGCGTTCCAGGCCGCGTGCAGCACCGCGCCGGCCAGCACGGCCAGCACGATGAAGGTGGTCACCCGCGGGCCCTCCGCGCGCCTGCGGCGCGCCGGGCCACGCTCAAGGCTTGACCTCGTCGAGGTCGGCGAGCTGCGAGTGCCGGATGCGCGTGGCCGCCAGCACGCCGGCCGACTCGAGGATCGGGTAGGCCACGCCGCACAGGTGCGAGTTGATGCGCTTGAGCTCGCTGATGAGGTCCAGGTGCAGCGAGCTCGTCTCGATGCTCTGCGCCGTGTTGTCCTGCAGCCGCGCGATGTGGTTGGCGGCGTACTCGTGCTCGAGGTCGCGGAAGCGTGCCTTCTCCTCCAGCAGCTTGCTCGCGTCGCGGACGTGGCCGTCGAGGAAGACGCTCATCGCCAGGCGCAGGTTGGCCGTCAGGCGCTCGTGCAGGTGGCAGATCTCGGCCATGCCGGCATCCGAGAAGCTGCGGTTCTTGCGGATCTTCTTGTCCTCCACGTCGAGCAGCACGCGCTCGATGATGTCGGCCACCTGCTCCATGTTGATCGTGAAGCTGACGATGTCGGTCCAGCGCCGGCCCTCGCGCTCGGAGAGCGCCTCGCGCGAGATCTGCGTCAGGTAGAACTTGATCGCCGAGTAGAGGTCGTCGACGGTGTCGTCCATGCGCCGCAGCCGCTCGGCGAGCTCGAGGTCGTTGCTGCGGATCACGTCGAGCAGGCCGCGCAGCATGGTTTCCACCACGTCGGCCTGGTGCAGCGCTTCGCGCGCGGCGCAGCTGATGGCCAGCGAAGGCGTGCCCAGCGCCGCCGGGTCGAGGTGGCTGCGGCGCTTGCCCGCCCCCTCGCGCGGCGCGGGCAGCCAGCGCACGGTGAGCCGCGCCACCGGGCCGATGAGCCCGACGCAGGTGATGGCAAGCACGACGTTGAACAGCAGGTGGAAGCCCACCACCTGCTGGTGGATCTCGGGCACGACACGCGGCAGCCAGGCGAGCACGTGCGGCAGCAGCGGAATCGTGAGCGCCGCGCCGATGAGCTTGAACAGCAGGTTGCCCGCCGGCACGCGCCGCGCCGCCGGCGAGGCGCCGCCGGTGGCGAAGAAGGCCAGCAGCGCGCTGCCGATGTTGGCGCCCACCACGAGTCCGAGCGCCACCGACGGCGGCACCAGCCCCGAGGTGGCGAGCGTGGCCGTGAGCAGCACGACGGCGAGGCTCGAATAGGCCAGCACCGTGATCACCGTGCCGACCAGGATGTCGAGCATCACCTCGCTCGGCAGGGCCACGAGCAGGCCGCGCACCGCCGGGTTCTCGATCATCGGCTTGGTGCTCGCGACGATGAGCTGCAGCGCCAGCGTGATGAGGCCGAGGCCGATGAGCACGCGGCCGGCGCGGCCGACGTCGCTGTTCTGGCGCGACACGAACATGACGACGCCGACGAAGATGAGCAGCGGCGAGACCCACGAGAGGTCGAACGAGTACACCGCCGCCATCAGCGCCGTGCCGACGTCGGCACCGAGCATCACTGCCAGCGCCGCCGCGGTGCTCACCAGCCCCTGCCCGGCGAACGACGCCAGCATCAGGCAGGTGGCCATGCTCGACTGCACGAGCCCGGTGACACCGATGCCGGCGAGCACCGAATTGCCGCGGTTGCTGAACGAGCGCGCCAGCACGAGGCGCAGGTTCTCGCCGAGCAGCCGCATCATGCCGGTGCGCACGATGTGCGTGCCCCACACGAGCAGGGCGACCGCGGCGAGGAGATTGAGAAGGTGGATCACGAGCGAAGGCCGATCTTATCGGCCCTGGAGCCCGGGACGGCCGCGCCGCCGGCTGCGGAGATCGACGTCACCAGGGGATCGAATAGGTCTTCACGTTGGTGAAGGCCTTGCAGCACTCCTGCACGCCCTCCTTGATGCCGAGGCCCGAGTCCTTGATGCCGCCGAACGGCGTCACCTCGAGGCGGTAGCCCGGCACCTCCCAGATGTTCACCGAGCCGACCTCGAGCTCCCTGACGAAGCGCATGACGTGATCCATGCGGTTGGTGCACACGCCCGAGCTCAGGCCGAAGGCGGTGCCGTTCACCTGGCGGATCGCGTCATCGATGTCCGTGAAGGTCATCACCGGCGACACGGGCCCGAAGGTCTCCTCGCGCACCACCTCCATCTCGGGGCGCACGAGGTCCAGCAGCGTCGGCGAATAGAGCGCACCGTCGCGCCGGTTGCCGTGCAGCAGCCGCGCCCCCTGCGCCACGGCGTCGCCGACGCGCCGCTCGAACAGGCGCGCCGCGCGCTCGTCGATGACGGTACCCATGTCGACAGCGGGATCGAGCGGGTCGCCGTAGCGCCATGCGGCCGTCTTCGCGCGCAGGGCCTCGGTGAAATCGGCGGCGATACCCTCGTGCACGAAGATGCGCTTCACCGCCGTGCAGCGCTGGCCCGAGTTCTTGTACGAGCCGTTGGCGGCGAGCTCGGCCGCCTTGGCCACGTCCGCGTCGTCCATCACGATCAGCGGGTCGTTGCCGCCGAGCTCGAGGATCTGCCGCTTGTAGACGGCCTTCGAGGCGATGTACTTGCCGATGGCCACGCCGCCGGTGAAGGTGACGATGTCGGCATGCTCGTTGGTGAGCATCTCGTCGGCGATCTCCCGCGGGTCGCCGGTGAGCACGCTCAGCATCGGCGGCGGCAACCCGGCCTCGTAGAGCACGTCGGCGAGCACGAGGGCCGCCAGCGGTGTCTTCTCGGTGGGCTTGAGCACCATGCGGTTGTTGGTGGCGACCGATGGCGCCACCTTGTGGATCACCTGGTTCAGCGGGTGGTTGAACGGCGTGATGGCCGAGATGACGCCCTGCATCGGCTCGCGCATCGTGTGCACGCGCCGGCTCCTGCCGTGCGGCGTGAGGTCGCACGAGAAGCTCTGGCCGTCGTCCTGCATCGTCTGCTGCGCCGCGAAGAGCAGCACGTCGGAAGCCCGCCCCACCTCGTAGAGCGTGTCCTTGATGCACAGGCCCGATTCGAGCGTGATGAGGCGCGCGATGGCTTCCTTGCGCGCGGCGATGATCTCGCCCGCCTTCGTGAGGATGCGGTAGCGCTCGTAGCGCGTGAGCACCGGCTTGTACTCGCGCGCGATCCTGAAGGCGCGGCGCACGTCCTCGACCGTCGCCCTGGGCACCGTCGCCACCAGCTCGCCGGTGTAGGGGTAGCGCACCTCGATCACGCGCTCGGCGCCGGCGGCATGCACCTTTTCGCCGGCAATGCGCATCGCCTCGCGCTGCGGGGCATTCACAACCGGGACGCGGGCGTTCATCGGGGGCGCAGCACTCCTTGCCGAGGCATGCTAGCGGCGCGTTTGCAGATTGTCTACAAAAGACAAACTGCCGGAAGACAGACTGCCGTCGGTGCCCGCCGGCGGCTCGACGGCGTGGGCCTTCAGGCCATGCCGCCGGGGAAAGCGGTGCCGCCGGCGTCGCGCCGGCGCAGCCGCTGGCCGAGGCGCACGGCGGCACGTTGTGCCGAGCGCGCGGCGTCGCCGAGCAGGCCGTTGGCATGGCGCCAGAAGTCGTCGATGGCCTCGCGGCGCAGGCGCTGCGCCTCGGCCAGCGCACGCTCGTGCAGCCGGTCAGTCTCTTCGTGGGCGCGGCGGTCGGTGATGGGTTGCAGCGACATGGGGTTCACCTGATGCTGGAAGTGGTGCGGGCAATGTAGGCAGCACCCCATGGCAGCGAAACCACGTGCGGCCGCAAGCGGTATTGCAGATTCTGCAAACGCCCCTCAGAGTGAGCGCATGAGTGCACGAACCGACCCGCCTTTGCGCCGCTCGCCCCACCCGGCTGCCCGGCCGCCGGCCCACCTGCCCCTCGACCTCAACCTCTCCGACGTGGCGCTGCTGCTGCGCACGGTGGAGCTCGGCTCGCTCTCGGCCGCGGCACGCGAGCGCAACGTGCCGGTGAGCCAGGTCACGCGCGCGCTGGCGCGGCTGGAGAAGACCTGCCGCGCGCGCCTGCTCCACCGCAGCACGCACGGCCTGTCGCTCACCGACGAAGGCGGCGCCTTCCTGCCGCAGGCGCGCCGCATGCTGGAGGCGGCCGAGGAGTTCCAGGGCGAGATCGGCGGCCGCCTCGCCGGCCCGCGCGGCTGGGTGCGCATCAGCGTCAGCGCCGTGCTCGCGCAGGCGGTCATCGCCCCCGGCCTGCCCAGCCTGCACGAGCGCCATCCCGGCGTGCACCTGGACATCTCGGCCGACGACCGCCTCGCCGACATGGCGCGCGACAGCATCGACATCGCCATCCGCACCGGCACGCCGGCGAGCGACAACCTGGTGGCGCGTCCCATCGGCCAGCTCAGGCGCTCGCTCTATGCCGCACCGGCCTACCTGGCGCGGCACGGCACGCCGGGCTCGCCGGAGGAGGTGGGGCGCCACCGCCTGCTCGCCAACTCCGTGAGCCCTTCGCTCAACCTCTGGGGCTACGACGGCGGGCAGACGCTGCAGGTGCAAGGCCACACGCGCACCGACAACACCGCCGTCATCGTGGCGCTGGCGCTCAGCGGCGCCGGCATCGCCCGCATCATCGATCTCGTGGCCACGCCCCTGGTGAAGACCGGCGCGCTGGTGCCCGTGCTGCCGGGCCGCTTCAGCACGGCGCCGGTGCCGATGTATGCGGTGATGCTGCAGGAGCGCCACCGCCTGCCCAAGATCCGCGCCTGCGTGGACTACTGGGCGCAGTGGATGAGCGAGCAGGCGCCGCCGCGCTGAGCTCTCGACCCGCGACCTGCCTGCGCACGGCGCTCATGGCGCGAGCGGTGCGCATGGCCAGTGCAAGTGGTGCGCGTGGCGCTCACGGCCGCCGTGGCGTCGCTTCGCGCAGCAGCGCCTCGATCGCCACGACCACCTCGGCCTGGTGGTTGAGCAGCAAGTGCCCGCCACGATCGAAGACGAGCAGGCGCGCGCCGGGAATGGTCTGCGCCGCATGCGACGCCGAGGCCAGCGTGCCGAAGCCGTCGTCCCGCGCACTGATGGCCAGCGTCGGCACGCCGATCGCCTCCAGCCGCGGCCTGGGCACGCGCTGCGTCGCCGCCGTGTCGTGCACAAGGCCGCGCCGGCGCGCGCTGATGGGCAGGATCTCGCGCATGACCCGATCGACGCGTCGCTTCTCGGCTTCTGGTGCGGCGGCGTACTCCGACGGCGGTGTCGCCAGCACGAAGCGCAGCACGACATCGGGCGCGAAGCGCGACACGAGCCAGAACGGCAGGTCCGACGAGATCACCGCCTCGAGCAGCCCTTGTGCCCAGCCCGGCATCGGCTGCGGCGCTTCGGGCCGGTCCGGGCGATCGGGCCGGTAACCGGCCGGCACCATCAGGATCAGCGCCTTCGTGCGCCGCGGGTGCCGCACGGCGAACTCGGTGGCCGCGATGGCGCCCGCCGAGACGCCCATGATCGCCACTTCGTCGAGCCCCAGGGCGTCGAGCAGGCAGGCCAGCTGGTCGGCCTGCCTTTCGCCAATGGAACCCGTGGAGCCAGTGGAGGCGCCGGGACCGGCGCGATCCTCCGGCCATGGCGTGCGCAGGTAGCCGAAGCGCGAAGGTGCGATCACGCGCCAGCCGCGCGGCACGAGATCGGCGGCGAGCGCGAGCCCCTGGTCGAAGCCGCCGCCGCTGCCATGCACGACGAGGAGCGGCAGCCTCGGCGCCGCCCCGCCCACACCACCCACACCACCCACACCACCCACACCACCTACACCGCCCTCGCCGCCCGCGTGGCCCCCGTCCTCGCCGCGCGCCTCGGCCACCTCGACCACGCCGCACCGCGTATCGACGAGGCGGCTGCCATGCGCGACGCGCGAGCGCTGCAGGGCGATCTCGCGCGCGAAGCCGGATGCGATCCACACGGCGAAGCCGGCCAATGCCAGCGCCGCGAGTGCGACGATGCCGAGCGCCTTGCGCGATGCCACGAGCGTCCTCCCCCGATGCAACCGCGGGGCACGATAGAACCGCGCCCGGCGCCGGCTCTTGCGCCAGCGCAACGCCTGCCGCGAGGCTGGCTACGCGGGCGCCGGCTTCGGCAGCCGGTAGATCGCGTCGTTCAGGTAGCGCGCCACCTCCACGATGTCGGCGTCGCTCCACTGCAGCTTGTCGGTGTCCTGCCAGCGCCGCACCTGCTCGACGAGGCCCAGCCAGTCGCGCACGATGCGGCCATCGCGCCAGTGCATCTTCGAGGTATGGCAGGTGATGCAGTGCGTCTCGTAGAGCAGCTTGCCCCGCGAAGGCGGGGGCTGCGGCACGGCGCCCTGGGCCCGCGGCGGCACCGGTTGCTGCGCAGGCTGTGCCTGCGCCGGCACCGCCGAGGCAGCGAGCAGCAGGACGAACACGCCGCCCGCGAGGGGGGCGATCGACATCTCGTGTGGCGTTGATCGGCGCATGGTGCAAAGAATCTTAGCCCCGGCGGGCCGCCCCTTCCCGGCTTGCGGGCACGGGTCCCGGGGCGCTCGGGTGCGCGGGTGCGCAGGCGCCGGGCCGCCGCAGCCCCTCTCGTCAGGCGCCTTGCCGGGCGAACCGGCGCGAGATCTCCGCCAGTGACTCGCGCACGCGCTCCACGATGGCCGACGTGCCATGCGCCGAGAGCACGAGCTCGTGCGTGGCGCGTGTCATCGCCACGTAGAGCAGGCGCGCTTCGTCGTCGAGGGCCTCGTTGCGCATCGGCAGCGCCTGCAGGCCGGCCACGAAGACGAGCGGGAACTCCAGCCCCTTGGCGCTGTGCATGGTGAGCAGCTTGACGCTCGGGCGCTGCCAGTCGAAGCGCCTGAAGGCCTGCGAATTCATCGACTGCACGGCGATCTTGCGGCGCGCGAGCGCCGCCTCGATGGGCCGCAGCAGGAACCGGGCGCGGCACAGCACCGCCATGTCTTGCAGCGGCAGGCCGGCGGCATGCGCGCGCTCGACACGTTCGGCCAGCAGGTCGGCCTCTTCGCGTTCGTCGCGCGCCTGCACGAGCGCGGGCAGCGCGCCGCGCCGCCCGGCCGAGGCCGGCTGCACGAGCGGGATCTCGCCTTCCTCGCGCAACGCACCGCGTTCCTCCGCCTCTTCGAGCAGCCCCTGCGCGCAATGCACGGCCAGCGCCAGCACCTCGGCCGTGTTGCGGTAGTTCATGCGCAGGATGCTGGTGCGGCCGCGCGCCTCGATGCCCACGTTCGCGAAGTTGAAGGTGCGCCGCTTCTTCCGGTAGATGCTCTGCGCGTCGTCGTACAGCACGAGCAGGCTGTTGGTGGCCGGGTCGACCAGGCGCACGGCCATGCGCAGCCAGGCGTCCTCGAAGTCGTGCGCCTCGTCGACGAGCAGCGCCGTGTATTGCCCGCCGGGCACGAAGCCGGTCTCGAGGGCGCGCTCCACGGTGCGCACCAGCTGCCCGTACCACTCGTCGCGGTCGGGTGTGGGCGGCACCTGCAGCTGGTAGCTGTTCATCATGTCCTGGCACCAGCTGTGGAAGGTGCGCACCTGCACGCGCTCGTCGACGCCGCGCTGGCGCAGCTGGAACGTGATGCGGTCGGCGAGCGTGCGGTTGAAGCACAGCACCAGCACAGGCTGCCCGGGCCGCGCCGCCGCCGCGAGGTGCTGCGCGCGGTAGATGAGGATCATCGTCTTGCCCGAGCCCGCCGCGCCGTGGATGACGCGGTGCCCCTCGCCCAGCGTGCGCGCGATCTGCTCCTGCTGCAGGTCCATCACCTGCAGCAGGTCGGGCAGCGCCGGCGCGGCGCCGCCCGTGTCGGCAAACTCCAGCGCCGCCTGCGCCTGCACGCGCAGCTCGGGGAACAGGTGCCAGCGGATGCGGTCGCGCTGCGGCAGCGTCAGCGTGTGTGGGTACGAGATCGTGAACAGGCCCCACAGCCGGCGCTGGAAGGCGCCGGTGTCGACGGTCTCTTCGAGGTCGTCGCGCATCAGCACCTGGTGCGCGGGAAAGACCTCGCCGAAGTCGCTGCCCGCCACCTCGGCCAGCGTGAGGCGCGCGAACGCCACGCCCCAGCCGTAGGGGAAGAGCAGCTTGCCGCAGAAGGGGCCTTCGCCATGCACGAGCGCCGCGTCGCGCCGCATCACGTCCACGAGTTCCAGCGCGTAGTCGCGCGCCTGGCGCAGCGGGTTGGCCTCGGTCACCGGGCCGCGCGCGGTGCTCAGTTCCACGCGGTCGCGCGTGGCCGCGGCGAGCGTCGTGCGCCGCCAGTCCTTCACCTCCAACAGCAGCACGCCCTGGCGCGGGCTCAGCACCACGAAGTCGGGCTGCCGCGCCCGCGGCCCGATGGGCACGTTGTGCCACACGAGGCAGTCGTCCTCCAGGTGCCGCTTCAGCGCCTGCAGCACGCGGCGCTCGCCGGCGTTGCAGCGCTGGTCGACGTTCGTCAGGCCCTGGGGAAAGATCGCCATGGATCCTTCATCGGCGAGTGGGCCGTGGCGCGCGGAAACATGCTCGCATTTTCACCGCGGTCCCCGTCGAGCCGTGCCGATCGGCCAGCCACCGGCCGCCCACAATCGCCCATGTCCGCGCCACCGGCCGAAGACGTCCGCGCCTGCCCGCAATGCCGCGCCTCGATGGCGCAGCTGCGCCTGCGTGCGCACAACGGCCGCACGGTGCTGGTGGACCATTGCGCCGCCTGCCGGCTGGCGTGGTTCGACATGCTCGAGTCGGTGCAGCTCGCGGGCCTGGGCTGGGTGGAACTGCTGCGCGAGATGAGCCGCGACGAGACGTTGCCGCCCGGCGCAAGCCGCCCGGCCGCGCTCGGCTGCCCGGTCTGCGCGGCGCCGCTGAAGACGGTGCACAACCGCACGCGCTGGGGGCGCTTTCCGATGCAGGAATGCCCGGCCGGCCACGGCCACCTGCACAGCGACGCCGGCCTGCTGGCCGAGCGTGGCCTGGTCCGCCCGCTGCTGCCGCCCGAGCGCAGCGCGCTGCGCTCGCAACGACGGGTGCTGCACTGCCTCGGGTGTGGCGCAGCGGTCGAAGCCGAAACCCGAGCCGAGGCCGAGGCCTGCGCCTGGTGCGCGACGCCGCTGCTGGTGGTGGACCTGCCGCGCCTGGGCCACGCGCTGCGCCAGCGCGGCGTGGCCGGCGAGCCCATGCCGCCGGCCGATGGCGTGCCGCTGCGCTGGCCCTGCCACGCCTGCGGCGCCACGCTGGACCCCACGCGCTCGGCCGCCTGCCCGCAATGCGGCGCCGGCATCCTGGCGCCGTCGCTCGGCGACCTGAAGCCCCTGCTCGATGCCGCCGAGCACGAGCTGCGTGCCGCCGCCAACCATCCGCCCCGCCCGAAGCGCGCCGCGCTGCCGCCGCGCACGTGGCGCGACACGCACCTGGCGCGGCTGCTGCGATGGCTCAGGCCCGAGTAGCGGGTTCGGCGCCCCTCACGCGGTCGGCCGCTGCTCGAAGCCCACGAAGCCGTCTTCGGCCTCGCTGCCGGGCAGCACCTCCACCTGCGCCACCGTGGCCGCGGGCGGCCCGCGCCGAGCCCAATCGATGAGGCGCTGCACGGCCGGCGGCGCACCGCTGACCATCGCCTCGACCGAGCCGTCGCGCCGGTTGCGCACCCAGCCGCGCACGCCCAGGCGCTCTGCCTCCTGGGCCATGGACCAGCGGAAGCCGACACCCTGGACGTGGCCGCGGATCACGAGGCGGTACGCAGTGGATGGCACGTCGACACTCTCAACCGACTACCGGCGGGCAGACAGGCACACCATACGCGCGACGCCGGGTCGCAGGTCAGCAACGACGCGATCGACGGCTTCTACGCCGCCTCCTCCCCGAACACCTGACGCGCGAAGTCCGGGTACACGCCGGCGATCTGCCGCGCCACCGGGCCGCGCAGCAGAGCCAGCCGCACCGCGTCGGGCAGCGCGGTGGTGGGCACCGCCTCCGGCACGTCGAAGTCGAAGCCCGTCTGGTCGCGCACCTCTTCCAGCGTGTGCCCCGGGTGCAGCGAGCTCAGCCCGAAGCGCCCGCGTGCGCGGTCGAAGTGGAACAGGCACAGGTTGGTGATGAGCGCGACCGGCCCGCCCGGCCGGTGCACGCCGCCGGGCGAGGTGCCCGGCGCGCTGATGAAGTCCACGCGCGGCACGAGCGTACGGCGGCTGTGCTCCCAGCGGAACAGGATGACGCGCGGCACCACGAAGTAGAGGTAGCCCGAGCCGAACGAACCCGACCAGCGGACCTCGGTAGCCGGGTACTCGCCGGTGCCGACGAGGTTGATGTTGGCCTGGCCGTCGATCTGGCCGCCGCTCAGGAAGAAGGCGTCGATGCGGCCGCGGCCCGCGAGGTCGAACAACTCGGCGCCGCCGTTGGTGAAGCGGTTGTGCTCGCGGCTGCCGAGGATGGTGACGCGCATCGCGCCCGCGCCGGCCTCGGCACTGACCTCGCGCGCCAGCAGCGCACCGGCGCCGGGGATCGGCGAGAGCATGCCCACCGCCACGCTGCGCGCACCGGCCAGCAACCCGGCAATGGCGTTGGCGTAGATCTCCTCGGCGCGCGCCGGCGCTTGCACGGCGGAAGCGGAAGCGGCAGCGGCCATCTACGCCACCGCCCGCATCGACACGGCACGGGGCTGCATCACGTGCGCCTGCAGCCATGCCGCAAAGCCCTCGTCGCTGCGCGCCGCCTGCTGGTAGGCGCGCACCGCGTCGAGGTCGATGCCGCCTCGCACATCCATCGGCCAGCAGCCGCCCGGCACCACGGCGATGGCGCTGATGCACGGCGCCGCGATCACGCCCGCGCTCGTCGCCTCGACGTCGAAGAAACTGCCCGCCACCACCTCCTCCACCGTGACGAGCGTCGTGCCGGCCGCGTGCGCGGCCAGTACGCGGTCGCGGTCGCGGCCGACCCAGACGTTGCCCTCGGCGTCGGCCCTGGGCGCGTGGAACAGGGCCACGTCGGCGTTGAGGGCGGGCACCAGCACCACGGGGTCGCGCGCAGCGTTCTCAGCCCGCCCATGCTGGTGCCCGTCCGCAAACGGGTTGTCGATGACGCGCCAGTCGCTGCGGTGCCGCAGCAGGTCGGTGCCGATCAGCCCGCGCAGCGGCGCGAACGGCTGGCCCTTCGCCCCCGCCTGCAACGCGGCATAGACGGCAGGGCAGGTGGAGTCGAGGACCTTCAGCGCGCCCGACCTCACCGCCTGCACGAAGCGCGGCGCGGCACCGAGCTCGTGCAGCGAGATGCCCGAGGTCTCCACCGAGGCCACGCAGCCGGCGCCGATGAGCACGTCGACCATCATGCCGCTGGCCGGGTAGGCGCAGGTGGGCAGCGTCACCACGTGCAGGCCGCGCACGCCGCGCCGCACCAGCGCGAAGGCCAGCGCCATCGGCACATCGGCCTCGTCGCCCTTGTTCACGGTGACGCGGGCGCCGTCGGGGACGAGGGCGGCGAGGGCTTCGACCGTGAGCGGGTTCGAGCCGGTGGTGGGGGCCATGCGAGTGCTCCTCGTGCGGGACAGGGCGGTGACGCAGCGCCGATGATGCCGCGCTGCCGGTGGGCGATGGTGCGGGGCGGGAACTCCCCGATCACCGTGTCAGTCTGCCGCGCCGGTGATCGCCTGGCCGTAGACGACGGTGTCGCCGCGCAGTCGCACCCCATCCGCAGCGAGAAGGGCGTCCAGCAGGCGAGTCACCTTGTCGTCCGTGGCGTCGGTCCCGAGCAGGGAAGACAGGTGCCCCCGCAGCTGTTTGACCTTCTTGGGCCGCCTGCCCGGCGCCACCTTCTTCAGGTTGGCGATGACCTGCTCGACGCCGAAGGGCTGGCCACGGGCAGACGACTTCGCGGGTGGCGGGGGCGCCGCGACCTTCGCGGGTACGGCCCTGGTGGCCGTCTTCCTCTTCGTTGAGTCGGGCTGCGCGGCGCGCACGACTTGGGGCTGCGGCTTCGGCGCTTGAGGCTTCTTCGCGGCTGCTGGCTTCTTTGCGGGCGGCGCAACTTGCTTGGTCTCCGTCGCCTTCTTGGCGGCCGGCCGCTGGGCGGCTGCCTTCTGCGGCGCCGTCTCTTTCGCCACATGCGTCTTCGCGACCGCCTTCCTCGCCACCGCCTTCTTCGCAACCGCCGTCTTCGCAACCACCCTCTTCGCCGGCGCCTTCTTGGCCACCGTCTTCGGCGCGAGCGCACCCTTCGGCGCGGCACCGGCCGCAGCCCTCTTGACGGGTTTGGCGCTCCCCTTCCTGGCCCCCTTCGCCAGCGGCTTGAAGGCGACCTGCGCGACTTCGAGATCGAGCTCGACTGCGTGTTCGATCATCGGCCCGTACCCGCGATCGATGGCCACCACGACGAGCTTTGCATCGGGGTTCCGCGCCGCGAGGTAGCCGACGTAGAACGAGAGGTGGAAGTCGAGCGCGTTCTTGCCCGGGCGCGAGATCGGCACGGCCGTGCACCGGTCACCCAGGGGCTCGAACGAGGCCAGCCGCTTCGCCTGGCTCGGGCTGTAGAACAGCCACGCATGCGTCACGTCGGGCACGAGGCGCTTCACGTCCTCCAGGGTGGGCTGGTTGTTCTCCAGGTCGACCAGCACGTGCACTGCCTGCATCCCGCCTCCCCCAGGCAACGTCAAGCCATCGATCGGGCTCGCTTGCACTGCGGGAAGCGGCTGCAGCCCGGAAGCGCCCTCGGCGACCGACTTGCGCCGCCGGCTCACGTCGCCGCCCCATTCGGCCGCAGAGATCCTTGAGCCTCAAGCACGCGGGTGGCGAACGCCTCTCGCGGCCAGCGGCGCCAGTGCCTCGCGCAAGGGCTCGGCCAGCCCGACCGTCTTCTGCACGATGCCGCACAGCTCGGCGTAGATCGGTGCCTCGGGGTTGGCCTGGTAGTGCTTCTGGTTGCCGACTGCACGTGCCGTGACGAGGCCACTCTGCTCCAGGCGGGCCAGTTCGCGTTGCACCGCGCCGGAGCCCGCGCCCGCAAGGCCGATGAGCTCGGTGGCATAGAAGCTGCGCTCGGGCTGGCCGAACAGCCACGCCAGCACGCGTTGCCGCGTGCCGGAGAACAGCGCGTCCGCCGGGCCCGTGGCGCGCGGCTTCGCTGGCGTCGCCTTCCTGCCCATACCCATAATGGGCATGAGCATACCCGAATTGGGTATTCAGGCCACTCGCCTCCCGCTGCGACTCCGAGCCGCGTCGGCTTCGAAGGGTGCAGGGGCTTCTTCGCCGGGCAACTGCCGAAGCAAGAAGGCCGGCCACGAGGGCCGGCCGTTCATGAGCCTCGGTTGTTCAGCGCTTGGCGCCCGCCAGGCGCAGGCTTTCGCGCCCCATCGGGTCGCGGCCGGTCTTGTCCAGCCACTGCGAGTAGGGCGGCAGTTCGCCCAGGCCGTCGTCCAGCGACTCGCCGGCCACACGCACCGCCACCGGCTGGCGGCCGGTCTTGTCGGCCCACTGCGAGTAGTGGGGCAACTCGCCCAGGCCGCTGTCGAGCTTCTGGCCCTCGACGGCCGAGGCGGAAACGGCCACGCATAGCGCGGCCAGGGCGATGAGATGGGTCTTCATGGGGCGTGCGTCTCCGGGTTGGGGTCGCCGTGTCATCGGCCGCCGGCGGCGCGGCTTGAGCGGCGCGGGCGCTTCGTGCCCGGGCCGGCCCGCGCCGGCCCGGGCAAGCGTGAGACGTGCCGCGGCGCCGCCGCCGCCAGCGCCCCAGGGCCGAACCCGGTGCCGGCGCGCGCCGCGCTTGGGTAGAGTGCCGGCGGCCTCTCCCTTCTTGTCGTCTTCCCTCGAGCCGGAGCCACCCCATGCACCGCCGCCACGTCCTCCTCACCGCCGCCTACGCAGGCGTCAGCGCCGCCACCCTCGCCTTCCCCTCGTTGACGCGCGCCCAGGCGCTCGAGAAGCCAAAGGCCACCATCGCGGTGGGCGGCAAGAACCTGCTTTACTACCTGCCGCTCACCATCGCCGAGTCGCTCGGCTACTTCAAGGCCGAGGGGCTGGAGCTCACCATCGTCGACTTCGCCGGCGGCGCGCGCGCGCTGCAGGCCGTGGTGGGCGGCAGCGCCGACGTCGTCTCCGGCGCCTTCGAGCACACCGTGAACATGCAGTTCAAGGGCCAGGCGATGCGCGCCTTCGTGCTGCAGGGGCTGGCGCCGCAGATCGTGCTCGGCATCAACCCGAAGACGATGCCCGACTACAAGGGCATCGCCGACCTGAAGGGCAAGAAGATCGGCGTGACGGCGCCGGGCAGCAGCACCAACGTGATGGTGAATTTCCAGCTCGCGAAGGTCGGCCTCAAGCCCTCGGACGTGTCGATCATCGGTGTCGGCGCCTCGCAGGGCGCGGTGGCGGCGATGACGAGCGGGCAGATCGACGCCATCAGCAACCTCGACCCCGTGATCACGCTGCTGCAGCGCGGCGGCAACCTCAAGATCGCCAGCGACACGCGCGACCCGAAGGAGGCCGAGCGCGTGTTCGGCGGGCCCATGCCTGCGGGCTGCCTGTACGCGCCGGTGTCGTTCCTGGAGAAGAACCCCCACACCGCGCAGGCGATGGCCAACGCCATGGTGCGCGCCAGCAAGTGGATCCAGGCCGCCGGCCCCACCGACATCATCAAGGCCGTGCCCGAGAGCTACCTGCTCGGCGACCGCGCCGTGTACATCGACGCCTTCCTCGCCGCGAAGAAGGCGCTCTCGCCCGACGGCATGATCCCGGACAAGGGCAGCGAGACGGCGCTGCGCGCGCTGGCGAGCGTCGACCCGGCCATCGGCAAGGCCAGGCTCGACCTGAAGGCGGTGTACACGAACGACTTCGTGAAGAAGGCGAACGCGAAGTATACGAAGGGTTGAGTGAGCTCGATGAGCACCGCGGCGCCGGCGCTGCCGCCTGCGTTGAGCCTGCGCGGCGTGAGCTGCACCTTCGTCAGCAAGGGCGACCCCGGCCAGCGCTACACCGCCGTGCGCGACGTCGACCTCACCGTCGCCGCGGGCGAGTTCGTCAGCGTCGTCGGGCCCACGGGCTGCGGCAAGAGCACGCTGCTCAACGTGGCCGCGGGGCTGCTGGCGCCGAGCACGGGCCAGGTCGAGGTGTTCGGCCGGCGGCTCGACGACCGCGCCGCGTTTGCCGAGGGGTTGAACACGCGCGCCGGCTACATGTTCCAGACCGAGAGCCTGATGCCCTGGCGCACGACGCTCGGCAACGTGATGGCGGGGCTGGAGTTCCGCGGCGCCGCCGATGCCATGGCCACGGCCGAGGCCTGGCTGCGCCGCGTGGGGCTCGGCGGCTTCGGCGACCGCTATCCGCACCAGCTGTCGGGCGGTATGCGCAAGCGCACTTCGCTCGCGCAGGTGCTGGCGCTGGACCCGGACATCATCCTCATGGACGAACCGTTCTCGGCGCTCGACATCCAGACGCGGCAGCTGATGGAGAACGAGGTGCTGGAGTTGTGGGCGGCGGGCAGGCGCCGGGCCGCCCCAAGCCTGCCCAGCGCCCCGGAACATCTCGCCGGGGGCCAGGGCGAAGCCCTTGGGGGCCAGGGACGGAAGGCGGTGCTCTTCATCACGCACGACCTCGACGAGGCCATCGCGATGAGCGACCGCGTGGTGGTGCTGAGCGCGGGCCCGGCCTCGCACCCCATCGGCGAATTCGCCGTGGACCTGCCGCGCCCACGTGACGTTGCCGAGGTGAAGACGACGCCCCGCTTCCTGGAGCTGCACGCGGCCATCTGGGCCGTGCTGCGCGAAGAGGTGCTCAAGGGCTACGCGCAACAGCTCAAGGCCGTGGCCTGAGCGAGGCCGCGAGAGCCGCCGACATGTGGTCACGCCTCAAGCCCCAGGCCGCCACGCTGCGCTTCTGGCAGGCGGGCCTGCTCGTCGCCGTCTTCGCCTTCTGGCACGTGATGACGCAGCCCGGGTTGCTGCCGAACTTCATGTTCGAGAACGACCGCCAGGCGGCGTTCTTCTTCGGCCAGCCGCTGAAGGTGTTCGCGCGCGTGTGGACCTGGTTCGTGGCCGACGCCGACATCTACCGGCACCTGTGGGTGACGCTCGTGGAGACGCTGCTGGCCTTCGGCATCGGCGCCGTCGGCGGGCTCGCCGCGGGGCTGTGGCTGGCGCTGAGCCCGATGGCGAGCGCCATCCTCGAGCCCTACATCAAGGCGCTGAACTCGATGCCGCGCATCATCCTCGCGCCCATCTTTGCCGTGTGGTTCGGCCTCGGCATCGCCAGCAAGGTGGCGCTCGGCGTCACGCTCGTCTTCTTCATCGTCTTCTTCAACGTCTACCAGGGCGTCAAGGAGGTGAGCCCGGTGGTGCTGGCCAACGCGCGCATGCTCGGCGCCTCGCAGCGGCAGCTGCTGCGGCACGTCTACCTGCCAAGCGCCACGAGCTGGGTGTTCAGCAGCCTGCACACGAGCGTCGGCCTCGCCTTCGTCGGCGCGGTGGTCGGCGAGTACCTCGGCAGCAGCCAGGGCGTGGGCTACCTCATCCTGCAGGCCGAGGGCACGTTCGACATCAACACGGTAATGGCCGGCATCCTCGTGCTCACGGGCTTTGCGCTCGTGCTCGACGGGCTCGTGGGGGGCATCGAACGGCGGCTCATGAAGTGGCAGCCGAAGAGCGGTGAGACGGAGAAGCTCTGAGGCGTTCGATCCCACAGCCGTCCCGGGGCGGGCGCCGCCACTGCCGATGCCGCGCCGCGCCCCATTGATCGCGGGCAAGGCCGGCGCGGGCCTGGCGCCGACAATGCTCCGGCAACCTAGGAGCGCCCGCATGACCCCACGCCCCACCCTCACCCGCCGTGCCCGCGCGCCGGCCGCGAGCATGGCGCGCGTGCTGCTCGTGGCCGCCGCAGCGGCGGGCTTCTCGGGCTGCGCGGTGGAGGTCGAGAACACCCGGCCGGCGCGTGAACTGCAGGCCGAACGCACGCGCCCGCCCGGCTCGCTCTACGCCGGCTGGCGCGTCTACGTCGACCGCTGTGCCGGTTGCCACGGCCCGGAAGCCACCGGCACCGGCAACGCGCCGGACCTGCTCGTGCGCGTGCGCACGCTGGGCCCGCGTGCCTTCGTCAACCGCGTGCTGCGGCGCTACGAGTGGAACCTGCCCTCGCCGCCGCCCGCGGCCGACGGGCCCGAGCGCGAGGCCATGGAGAACGACATCCTGCAGCGGCGCGCCGGCATTCTCGTCATGCCGGCCTGGCAGGGCGAGCCGCGCGTCACGGCGCACATCGCCGACCTCTACGCGTACCTCGCAGCGCGCGCCGATGGCACGGTGGGCCCGAGGCGGCCGGTGCCGTGATCGCCGCGTCCTGATCGAAGGGGCGCGCCGGCCTGGGGGCGCGCCGGGCGTGTGACGCGCGCCGGCGCGCGCTCACGCAGAATCGCCGCCTCCATGGTGGCTCCGACCGACCCTGCCTCCGCGCGACCGCGGTTGCGCCTGCGTCTGTTCGGCCCACCGCAGGCCGAGACCGGCGCCGCACCGCCCGCCGGCACCCAGGCGCTGCCCAACGAGCGGCGCAGCCAGCTCGTTGCCTGGCTCGCGCTCAAGCGCGCCTGGGCAGGCCGGCGCGAACTGGCCGCGCTGCTGTGGCCGGACCAGGAGAGCAAGCTCGCCTTCGCCAACCTGCGCAAGGCGCTGCACCGCTTGCAGCCGGCGCCGTGGGCCGCGGGGCTCGAGGCGCAGGGGCAGGCGCTGCGTTTCTGCGCCGCCACCGACGTGCAGGAGTTCGAGGCCGCGCTGGCCGAGGGCCGGCTCGACGACGCGCTCGCCCTCGGCCAGGGCGAGCTGCTGCAAGGCTTCGACGACCCCGCCAACGGCGCGTGGACGGAGTGGCTGCAGTTCGAGCGTGAGCGCATGCGCACGGCTTGGCGCGGCGCGGCGCTGGCGCGGCTGGAGCAACCCGGCCTTGTGGCCGGCGAGGCCGAAGCGCTGGCCGCGCGGCTGGTCGCGGCCGACGCGCTGGACGAGGCCGCCGTCGCGGCGCAGATGCAGGTGCTCGCGCGCGGTGGCCAGCTCGGCAGCGCGCGCGCCGCCTTCCGCGCCTATGCCGAGCGGCTGCAGCGCGAGCTCGGCATCGCGCCCGGCATGGCGCTGAAGGCGCTGCACGACGGCCTCGCGAATGTGCCCGCCGGACCTGCTGGCCCCGCCGGCCCCGCGGCTGCCGGGACATCCGCGGCCCCCTCGGCTGCAGCCACCGCTTCGCCAGCACCGGCGGGCGATCCCGATCCGGGGTTCGTCGGCCGGACCACCGAACTGCGGCGCATCGGCGAGCTGCTGGCGCAGGACGACTGCCAGGTGCTGTGCCTCATCGGGCCCGGCGGCGTGGGCAAGACGCGCCTCGCACGGCACGCGCAGCAGGCGATGGCGGCCGGTTTCGCCGACGGCGCCGCCTTCATTGCGCTGGAGGACGTGGCGAGCACGGCCGAGGTCGGCACGCAGCTCGCCGCGGCGCTCGGCCTCGCGCTCAGCGGCAAGGGGGCGCCGCTCGACGAGGTGCGGGGGCTGCTGGCACCGCGGCACGCACTGCTGGTGCTGGACAACTTCGAGCAGCTCGCCGCCGAGGCGGCCTGGCTCGACGAGTTCGTGCGCGCGGCGCCGCGGCTGCAGCTGATCATCACCTCGCGCGTGCGCCCGCTGGCGCAATGCGTGTGGGCGCTGCCCATCGAAGGCCTGCCCTGCCCCGAGGCGGAAGACGAGGACCGGCTCGACGCCTTCGACGCCGCGCGCCTCTTCGTGCGTGCGGCGCAGCGGGTGGAGCCGGCGCTGGTGCCCGCCGCCGAAGCGGCCGCCATCGTCGACATCTGCCGCCAGGTCGAGGGTCTGCCGCTGGCGCTGGAGCTGGCGGCGAGCTTCACGCGCGTGCTCTCGTGCAGCGCCATCGCCGCCGAGCTGCGCGAGGGCACGGAGCTGCTGCGCGCCGCCGACCCGGCGCGGCCGGCGCGGCAGGCGAGCATGGAGGCCGTGTTCGAGCAGAGCTGGCGCCACCTCGCCGACGCCGAACGCGCGGCGCTGGCGCGGCTGGCCGTCTTCCGCGGCGGCTTCAGCGCCGCCGCCGCGCGCCGCGTGGCCGGGGCGTCGCTGCCGGTGCTGGCGGCGCTGGCCGACAAGTCGCTGCTGCGCAAGGACGGCGCACGCTGCCAGCTGCACCCGCTGCTGCAGCAGTTCGCCTTGCAGCGTCTCGACGAGCAGGTGCGGGGGCCGGAGCGCCTCAGGCTTGCCGCCGCGCACAGCAGCCACTTCCTGCGCTGGATGGCCGAGGTACGCCCGCCCGTCCGGCACGCCGAGCGCAAGGTGATGCAGGAGCTCGACGCCGAGTTCGAGAACGTGCGCACCGCATGGCATCACGGCGCCCTGCACGGCCCCGCCGACGTGCTCGCCGGGGCCTGCTACAGCCTGATGTCGTACTGCGACCATCGCGCCCGGCGCGCCGAAGGGCTCGCCATGCTGCGCGAGGCGATGCAGGGCGAGCTCGCACGACGCGACGAGCGCCTCGCTGCCGTGCTCGCCGGCTCGGCGGCGCACCTCGAGGCGCGCCTGGACCGCTATGCCGAGGCCGAGGCGCTCGCGCTGCGGGCGCTGGCGGTCGCCGAGCGGGTGGGCGACCTCACGACGCAGCAGCAGACCACGACCGTGCTCGGTGCCGCCACGGCGCGCCTGGGGCGGCTGGACGACGCGAAGCGCTGGTTCGAGCGCACGCTGCGGCTGGCCGAGCAGGCGGCCGACGGCACGCACCGCGCCGCGACCTTCGACAACCTCGCCCTCATCGAGCGCATCCGCGGCCGCCTCGACGAATCGCTGGCGCTGTACCGGCAGGGCCTCGCCCAGCACCGCGAGATCGGCGACGCCGGCGGCGAGGCGCAATGCCTGAACAACCTCGGCGTCGTGCACATCCTGCGCAACGAACTCGCGCCGGCGCGCGAGGTGCTGCAAGCAGCGCGGCGCCTGTGCGAGCGGCACGGCCTGGCCAGCATCCGCAGCATGGTCGAGGTGAACCTCGCCAACGTCGCCATGCAGGCCGGTGACCACGAGGCGGCGCGCACGCATGCCGCGCAGGCGCTGGAGACCAGCCTCGCCAACGGCCAGCGCGGCTTCGCCATCGACGCGCGGCTGGCGCTCGGCACCGTGGCGCTGCAAGGCGGCGATCTCGACGAGGCCCGCGAACAGCTGCGCGCGGCGATGGAGACGGCGCTGCCGATGCAGCGGCCGGCGATGCTGGTGCAGCTGACGCGCATCTTCGCCGAGCTGCTGGCCGCACAGGGCGAGCAGGCCGTGGCGGTGCGCGTGATGGGCTTTGCGCTGCAGCAGCGGCCGGGGCTCGTCGGCGCCGAGCGGCTGGACGCCGAGGCGCGCATGCGCGGCTGGGGCGCGCCGGCGACGCAGGCGCCGGCCTGGACCGGACCCGCGCTCGAGGCGCTCGCCGAGCGCATCGTCGTCGAGGCGCCCTTGGCGCATGCACCGCTGATCGCCGAGCTGCGCGGCGCCTGAGGGCGGCTGCGTGCGCCGCGTGCGCCGCCGCCGCAGCCTCCCCCGAACGGCCGCCCCGCGATCCCCGCGGCGCCCCCACGACGCGGCCGCGCGGAACGCGAGGAACGCTCGCGGAACGCCCCTCTTCGCACAGTCCGGTCCCTCGCAACGGAGACCGGATCATGTTCACTGCCCCCAACATCCACGGATCCACCGGCCTGAAAGGCCTGGACAGGCTCGCCACCTTCGGCTCGCTGGCCATGCTGCCGACGGCCTTCACGGCCAGCTTCGGCCGTATCGCGCGCAGCTACCCCGCCATGCCCCGCGGCCGCGCGCGCCTCGTGTCACCCGCGTTCGCCATGTCGCCGGTGTCGCCCGTGTCGGCGGCGCAGGTCGTCCGCCGCGAAGGCCTCGCCGCCACCGGCGCCCGCCTGTTCGCCCGCGCATTGGCCTGGCTGGCGCTGGCGGCCGAGCGGCGCGGCCAGCAATGGGCGAAAGAGCGTGAGCGCCGCCTGACCGAGCACGCGCTGCGCCAGCTCGACAGCCGGACGCTGCGCGACATCGGCCTCACGTGCGGCGAGATCCCGTCGATGGCGGCCGAGGCCGCCCGCCAGGTCGAAGCGACCCGCCTGCGCGTCTGGCGCGAGATCGCCTGCCGCGTCGTCTGAGCGGTTGACCTCCGAACGGCGCCGAGCAGCCCCGCACGCCGATCCCCCATCGGCGGGGCGAGGCCGCAGCGCACCGCCGTTCACCAGCACGGAGCGCCCCACTGACTCGCCCCCAACGCTTCCCCGCCGGCCACTCGACGAGCACCACCATGACCCTGACCGCCCTGAACACCACGCCGCGCACCGCGCGCAGCACCACGCCTTCGTACGCGAAGTGCATCGAAGCCTCGCGCCGCGTGCGCTGGGACATCGAGCGCGACGTCATCCGCGGCCGCGGCTTCGACACGACGAAGAAGTTCCTGCCCGACGGCCTGTCGAAGGTCGGCGAACTCGCCTTCCTCACGGCCGGCGAGCAGCGCCTGCTCTCGCAGGTCCAGGGCCGCAGCTACGCCAACATCTTCAGCTTCGTCGAGCGCTTCATCGCCGCCAAGACGCTCGAGCTCTCGCAGAGCCACCGGTTCGGCGACCAGGTCGCGTTCGAGGCGCTGGTGCGCTTCACCGACGAGGAGCTCAAGCACCAGGCGCTGTTCCGCCGCCTGGAGCAGCTCGCCTCCGAGGGCATGCCCGCCGGCTACACCTTCGTGGCCGACGCCAACGCGGTGGCGCAGGCCGTGCTCGGGCACTCGACCTGGGCCGTGCTCGGCCTGGCGCTCGACATCGAGATCTTCACGCTCGCGCACTACCGCTCGAGCATCGAGCCTGAAAGCGCGAAAGCAGCGCTCGACCCGCTGTGGGCCGACGTCTTCCTCTTCCACTGGAAGGAGGAATCGCAGC
The DNA here is from genome assembly GCA_016223165.1 of Burkholderiales bacterium. Classification (GTDB taxonomy): domain Bacteria; phylum Pseudomonadota; class Gammaproteobacteria; order Burkholderiales; family Burkholderiaceae_C; genus Rubrivivax. The sequence goes on along the minus strand of JACRPO010000001.1, from coordinate 179,172 downwards.
ACGCCATCCTCGACGAGCTCGAGTGGCGGCGCGAGCACGCGCGCCTCGGTGATGCCGAGCGCGACCAGGGCGTCACCGGCCTCATCTCGCTCGTCGGCGCCGTCGACCGCATCCTCGTGCAGCAGGCCAGCGCCGACGCCACCTACTTCGTGCAGTGCGCCGCCCGCGTGTTCACGGCCGCCGAGACCGCCGCCGTGCACGACCTCGTGCTGCGCGCCTACCGCTGGCAGTACATCGTCAGCGGCGTGCAGGAGCCGCGCTTCGCCGAGGTGATGAAGGAGCTCGTCACGCCGGCGCAGATGCAGCGCATCGGTGCCGCGCTCGGCCCCATCGTCAAGCACGTGATGGGGTGAGGCGACATGCGCATCCCACCCTCCTGGCCCATCGGGCCGACCTGGCCGATCTGGTCGGCCTGCGGCGAGGCGCCGCTGGGCGCACACCCCACGGCGCGGCCGCTCGTGATCGCCCTGCATGCGAGCGGCAGCTCGGCGCGGCAGTGGCGGGCGCTGGCGGCACGCCTGGAACCGCAGGGCGCCACCGCGGCACGCGCCGTCACGGGCTACCGCGTGCTCGCCGTCGACCTGCACGACCACGGTGTCGGGCCGGCATGGACGACGGGCGGCGCCAGCCGCGCGCCGCTCACGCTCGAGGACGAGGCCGCGCTCGTGGCGCCGCTGCTGGCCGAGGCCGGCCGCGTCAGCGACGGGGGCGGCGCCCATCTCGTCGGTCACTCGTACGGCGGCGCGGTGGCGCTGAAGGTGGCCTGCCAGCACCCGCAGCACGTGCGCTCGCTCGTGCTGTACGAACCGGTCGTGTTCCGCCTGCTGCTGGACGACCCGGCCAGCCACGCCGAGACGCACGAGGTTCTTGCCGTCGCCGCCGAGATGCAGTCGCGCCTGGAGCGCGACGACAGCGACGGCGCCGCGCGGCACTTCGTCGACTACTGGTCCGGCAGCGGCAGCTGGCAGGAGATGCCGGAGGGCGCGCGCGCCGCCGTCGCCCTGCGCATGCCCATCGTGATGCAGCACTTCGGAGCGCTGCTCAACGAGCGGCAGCAGGTCGCGGCACTGCAGCGCTTCGGGCAGCTCGCCGTGCCCACGCTCGTGCTGAGCGGCGAGCGCACGGTGGCGACGGCGCGGCGCATCGCGTCGAGGCTGCGCACGCTGCTCGCCGGCGCCGTGCACGAGACGCTGCCGGGCCTGGGCCACATGGGCCCGGTCACGCACGCCGAACTCGTCGCCGAACGCATTGCCGTGCACCTGCAGGCGCCGGCGCGCGCCCCGGACCCGATGGCTTTCCCCCTCACCCCGGCGCTTCGGCACCGGGATCTCCTCACCGTCGACTGACCCCTTCAACCCCTGGAGACGCACCATGAACCCAACCGTGACCCCTGCCGACGCCACCAAGGCCGCCGCGACCACCGCTGCCGCCACGCCGGCCGCACCCGACTTCACCGCCATCAAGCAGCGCCAGCAGGCGACCTGGGCGAGCGGCGACTACGCCGTCGTCGGCACGACGCTGCAGATCGTCGGCGAGCAGCTCGCCGAGGTCGTGGACGTGCGCGCCGGCGAGCAGGTGCTCGATGTCGCCGCCGGCAACGGCAACGCCACGCTCGCCGCGGCGCGCCGCAACGCCAACGTCACCTCGACCGACTACGTGCCGGCGCTGCTCGAGCGCGGCAGCGCGCGCGCCGCGGCCGAAGGGCTGGAGGTGAAGTTCCTGCCGGCCGACGCCGAGAACCTGCCCTTCGACGACGGCCGCTTCGACATCGTCCTGTCGACCTTCGGCGTCATGTTCGCGCCGCAACACGAGCGCTGCGCGGCCGAGATGCTGCGCGTCGTGCGCCCCGGCGGCCGCATCGGCCTGGCCAACTGGACGCCGGGCGGCTTCATCGGCCGCCTGTTCAAGGTCATCGGCGCGCACGTGCCGCCCCCGGCCGGCGTGCGCTCGCCGGCGCTCTGGGGCAGCGAGGAGCACCTGCGCGCGCTCTTCGGCGCCGGCGCCGGCGGCGGGCGCGCGGACGTCCGCTGCGCGCGTCGGATCTTCAACTTCCGCTATCGCTCGGCCGCGCACTTCGTGGAGGTCTTCCGCGACTACTACGGCCCCACGCACAAGGCCTTCGCCGCGCTGCCCGACGCCGGCCGCGCCGCGCTCGAGCGCGACATCCTGGCCCTGCTCGGGGAGCTCAACGTCGCCGGTCCTGCCTCGCTGGTGGTGCCGAGCGAGTACCTCGAAGTGGTCGTCTCGCGCAAGTGAAGCGCCACAGGCCTGAACGCAACGCACCCATCAAGGAGAACGTCATGAACCTCGTCCACCGTTCGAGCGCACTGGCTGCCGCCACGCTGCTCGCCGCCTGTGCCGGCACGCTGGCACCCGTGAACGTGCCGCCGGCCATCGCCACGGCGCCGCACCAATCGCTCGCGATGAGCGTCGCCGCCAAGGGCGTGCAGATCTACGAGTGCCGCGCCACGGCACAGGCCGCGGCGCCCGCGGCGAAGCACGAGTGGGCCTTCGTCGCCCCGGAGGCCGAGCTGTTCGACGGCGACGGCCACACCATCGGCCGCCACGGCGCCGGCCCGCACTGGGCCTTCGAGGACGGCACGCGCATCACCGGCCGCGTGACGGGCCGCGCCGAGGCGCCGCAGGCGGGCGCGATCCCGTGGCTGCTGATCGAGTCGCGCGCGACGCCGCCCAACGGGCCGCTGAACCCCAAGAACGACCTGCGCAGCATCCAGCGCGTCAACACCACCGGCGGCAAGGCACCGGCCGAGGGCTGCCGGCCCGAGGACGCGGGCAGCCGCGTGCGCGTGCCCTACACGGCCGACTACCTCTTCTACAGCGCGCGCTGATCGCGCGGATCGCGCAGATCCCGCACACGCCGCCCATCGCTTCTTCAACCCAACGAGGACTCTCATCATGAAGACCCTGAACCGTTTCATGCTTGCCGCCACCGCGGTGGCGGCCGCAGCCGCCGCCATGCCGGCGCGCGCCGACGCCGTCACCGACTGGAACATCAAGGCCGGCGAATTCATCACCGAGGCCAAGCTCGGCACGCCGCCGGCGACGCGCGTGATGGCCATCGTGCAGACGGCCGTGCACGGTGCCGTGAGCCAGGCGCCGACGGCCGCCCACGAAGCGGCGGTGGCTGCGGCCAGCCGCTTCACGCTGATGGCGCTGCTGCCCACGCAGCAGGCGGCCATCGAGGCGGCGTACAAGGCCGCGCTCGCGACGATGGCCGACGGCCCGGCCAAGACGGCCGGCATCGGCGCCGGTGAACGTGCCGCGGCGCAGGTGCTGGCCGCGCGCGCCAAGGAGGCGCCGGTGTTCACGGCACCCGATGCCACGCGCCCGCATGTCGGCACGCCCGGCGCCTACGTACCCACCGCAGCGCCCGCGGCCACGGCCTGGCCGAACCGCACGCCGTGGGTGATGACGAGTGCGTCGCAGTTCCGCCCGGCGGCGCCGCCGGCGCTGACGAGCGACACCTGGGCGCGCGACCTCGAGGAGATCAAGGCCTTCGGCGGCCGCACGAGCACGCGCCGCAGCGCCGAGCAGACCGAGATCGCCCGCTTCTGGGACTACTCGATGCCGCCCGTGTATCACGGTGTCGTGCGCTCGGTGGCGCTGACGCCGGGGCGTGACATTGCGGCCAACGCGCGTCTCTTCGCCACCGTGGCGCAGGCGATGGACGATGCGCTGATCGCGGTCTTCGACGCCAAGTACCACTTCAACTTCTGGCGGCCGGTGACGGCCATCCGCAACGCCGACCTCGACGGCAACGACGCGACGACGCGCGACGCGACCTGGCTGCCGCTGATCGACGTGCCTATGCACCCCGAGTACCCGAGCGGGCACAGCATCCTCGCCGGCGCGGTGGGTGCGGTGCTGCGGGCCGAGGTCGGCACGGCGCCGGTGAAGCTCGCGACGACGAGCCCGACGGCCAGGGGCGTGACGCGGCAGTGGACGAGCATCGACGACTTCGTGCGCGAGGTGGCGATGGCACGCATCTACGGTGGGCTGCACTTCCGCTTCACCAACGAGGTGAGCGTCGGCATGGGGCGCGCGATCGGCGAGCTCGCGGTCAGGCGGCAGCACGCGGCACGCGTCCAGCCCACCGCCGAACGCGCCGCCGACCGCACCCCCGAGCGCACCACCGACCGCACCACCGACCGCACCACCGACCGCGCCGAGTCGGAGCACCCGCTGCGGCCGGCCTCGGTGGCGCCGACGAACGACGGCCAGGAGGAGTACTGGCGGCACATCGGCGTCGGCTGAGAAGCCGAAGCGCCGAGGCCCGGGAGCACCGGGGTGCCCGGGTGCACGATGGCGTGAAGGGCGTGCGGGAAGGCTCGCGAGAAGCCTCGTCACAGGCCCGCAAGAAGGCTGGCGAGAAGCCTCGTCGCAGGCCCGCATGACCGGCCCGCAGAAGGCAGGCACGCCCCTATTGACCGGTTGGCCGGCGCTGGCGAATAGTCGCGCCGCCATGGCCATCCGCATCGTGCAGCTGGGCACTCCGCGTGCCGCGAACGAAGGTCTGCGACTGGGTACCGTGCGGCGGCCGCCGCGTGGCGTGCCGAAGGCGGAGTTCGCGAAGCGCGACTTCTACGACGTCTGGTTGCCCAACCTCTCGCCGAGCGCGGAGCTGGTGAGCGAAGCGCAAGGCGCGCTGCAAGGCGGCGACGCCAAAGGCTGGGCCGCCTTCGAACGCAAGTTCAAGGCCGAGATGAACGAGCCCGACGCCAGCCGCGTGCTCGATCTCCTGGCGGCGCTGTCGCACCAGACCTCGTTCTCGCTCGGCTGCTACTGCGAGGACGAGCGGCGTTGCCACCGCTCGGTGCTGCGAGGCTTGCTGCGGCAGCGGGGCGCGTCGGTCGTGGGCGAGGCGTAGGCGGACGTTCCGGCGCGGGGCCGGGTCCCGCCCCTGGGTGGGCCTTGCAGGCCCGCGGCGCCGTCAAGCCTCGGTCAGCGTGAGCAGGATGTCGGCATACCAGGCGCAGTTGAGGCCGAGCGACTCGTCCTCCACGAGGTCGCGCCCGCCCATGTCCATGCGCGACGAGTGGATGCCGAGCAGCTTCCAGGGCAGGTCCCGGGCGCCGTGCCGGCCCGCCGGGCTGCGCATCACCACCGGCGCGCCGCTGCTGCCACGGTGCGTGCGCGCATCGGTGAGGAACAGGCCCTGGCCCTGGAAGCGCGTGCCGAACGACGAAGCCACGGCCGCCTGGCGCGCCACCGGCAAGTGGTGCCGGCTGTCCTGGAAGCCGAGCGGGAAGCCGACCACGAGCAGTGGCGTGCCGATCTCCACGTCGCCGAGCGGCTCCTGCAGGTGTTGCGGCGAGAACGCCCAGGGCTCGAAGCCACCCAGCACTTCGCGGTCGATGCGAATGGCCGCGACGTCGACCTCGCCGCCCGAGTCACGCGCCTGGTGCCAGACGGCCTTGCCCTTGTCGTAGAGCAGCAGCGAGAACACGGTGAACTGCGACATGTCGGTCTCGTCGGTGTGCATGACGATCTCGACGCGGTCGGGGAAGTGCTTGCTCGGCTCGTCGATCAGCACATGCCGACTGGTGACGAGGTACAGGCGCTCGTCGCGCTCGAAGAAGAAGCCGCTGGCCCCGGTGAGCGCACGCGGCCCGTCGAAGGTGGCCACGCGCGGCACCGCGAGCAGCAGCGACTCGACGACGCCGCGGTCGCGCGCCGGCGGCGGTGGCGGCGGCGGTGCCTCCTGCCGATCGAGCGTCTCGACCAGCGCGACGATGCGCGCGACGTCGTGTTCGAAGGCCGCGATCGAGTGCTCGGAGATGGCCGCGTTCAGCATCGAAGTGCGTGCCATCTCGGCCCAGCTCTCGAAGGCGTGCACGAAGTGCTGGCGTGAAGGCGGGGCCAGCTGCTGCACGAGCGCGCTGCAGGCCGCGTCGAGCGCGACCACGTTGCCCTTGAGCTCGCAGATGCGCTCCGTGGCTTCCTGGAGGTTCTTCACGAAGGCGCCCTCGGAGAAGAAAGAACCGCGGCTCTCGCCGCGGCGGAAACGAAAAACCGCGGCACGCCGCGGCGGAGAAGAAAAAAACCGCGGCACGCCGCGGTTTGTGGTCGGACCCAGAGGCGGGCCCGAGCGTCGGTCAGGTCAGCGCCGGGGCGCTTACTCGACGGCGCGGATGTTGGAGGCTTGCGGGCCCTTCTGGCCTTGCGTCGCCTCGAACTGCACGCGCTGGTTCTCGGTGAGGGTCTTGAAGCCGCCGCCCTGGATCTGGCTGTAGTGGGCGAACAGGTCCTTGCCGCCGTCGTCCGGGGCGATGAAGCCGAAGCCCTTGTCCTGGTTGAACCACTTCACGGTGCCGGTTTGAGTCGTCATATCGATTTCCTTTCAGGTGGCTGCGCAGACACATGCCTGCACAGGCAGATACGCCACGAAGATCATCGATCGGGATTTCAACCGGGCCCGTTGGCAGTTGCCTGCCGGCGGGTGTCAAGAAGAACTACGAAACAACGGTCTTGAACATCTCTACACCGGCGATGGTACTCGATCTGCGGCAAGCCCGTAGCAAATTCGAGGCCAAGGGATGCATGAGCGGGGAGATCAGCCCATCGTGGTCAATCCGCCCTTCGGCCACGGGCTCGCCGCGGGCTCCGGGAGGAACGGGGACGGGCCACTCGCCGGCCGGTGGCGGCGGCCGGCTAGGCCACCCGGAAGCGGCGCACCAGCCCGGCCAGGCGGTCGGTCTGGCCGGTCAGGCTCTGCGCTGCGGCGGCGACCTGTTCGACGAGCGCCGAGTTCTGCTGGGCCGATCCGTCGATCGCGCGCACCGACTCGTTGACGCTGCCCAGGCTGCGGCTCTGGTTGACCGAGGCGCTGCTGATGTCGCCGACGAGCGCGCGCACCTGTTCGACGCTGCGCAGCAGGTCGCTCATCGTCGTGCTCAGTTCACCGACCTGCCGGGCGCTGCTCTCGACGCTCTCGACCGAGCTGCCGATGAGGCCGCGCACTTCGCTGGCCGCACCCGACACCCGCTGCGCGAGGGCCCGCACTTCGCTCGCCACGACGGCGAAGCCACGCCCTTGCTCGCCGGCGCGCGCCGCCTCGACGGCGGCATTGAGCGCCAGGATGTTGGTCTGGAAGGCGATGCCGTCGATGACGCCGATGATGTCGGCGATGCGCCTCGACGACTCGCTCATGCGCGCCATCGTCTGCGCCACGCCTTCCATCGCCTGGCCGCCGTTGCGGGCCACGCCGGCGGTGCGTTCGGCCAGCTCGCGCATGGCCTGGGCGTTGCCCGTGTTCTCGTGCACCATGCGCGTCAGCTCGTCCAGCGACGCCGAGGTCTCCTGCACCGTCGCGGCCTGCAGTTCGGTGCGCGTGGACAGGTCGACGTTGCCCTGGGTGATCTCGCGCGAGGCGAGCGCGATCGATTCGGCCGAGTCGCGCACCGCGCTGACCATGGTCGCCAGCTGCTGCGCCATGCTGCGCAGCGAGCGCAGCAGCGCAGCCGCTTCGTCATGGCCGTCGGCCGCGATCTCGACGGCGAGGTCGCCTTCGGCCACCCGCGCCGCGACCCGCGCCGCTTCTTCGAGCGGACGCGTGACCGAGCGCTTCATCAGCACCGCGAACAGCGTCCCGCCGAGCACCATCACCACCAGCAGCGCGCCCAGCAGGCCCACGCGGCGCGTGTTGGCCTCGGTGATGGCGGCCCTGGCGAGGTCGGCACGTACCTTCTGCGCCTTGATGAGCTCCACCAGCTGCTCGGCCCACTGGCGCTCGATCGGCGCGAACTTCTCGGTGAGCACCTTGGCCGCCTGGTCGCCGGCGAAGGCCTGCGCGAACTTCATCGCCTCGTCGGCGAGCGGTTCGGCCTGCTTGCGCAGCGCCACGGCCTTGTCGAGCAGGGCACGCTCGTCGGCCGCGGTCTCGAAGGCGGTGAACGCCGCCTCGGCCTGGGTGAGCGCCTTCAGCGCGGCGCGGTAGGCGTCGAACTCGCGGTTCAGCATCGCGCCGTCGCTCTGCAACCCGGCGCTGCGGATCGCCGAAACGGCCACCAGTTGCGACTCGCGCATCGTGCGCACGGCTTCGACGCGGCGGCTGGCCTCCTCGTCGGCTTGCTGCATCGCGGCCTGTCCGTGCAGGCCGATCGCCGCCGTGGCCACCACGGCCGCCGTGGCCGCCGCGATGAGCCCGCCGAACCCGATCGCCAGCCGCGTGCCGATACGGAACCTGTCAAGCATCGTGTTTCCTGTACTGCAAGAGCGTCGCGAACGAAGATTCTGCGGATGGCGTGTCGCAGGCAAGGCGCGAGATGGCCGGCGAAGACGGCTCAGTTCCGGCGCCGTGCGCTCACTTGGTGATGGCGACCCCGACGTAGCCCTCGAAGCCGGGGACGCGGCGCACGAACATCGAGCGCTCCTCGAGCTTCTTGGTCTCCGGGTTGATGAACTGGTAGTCGACCCAGCCCTCGCCCTTCTGTGCCGTGCGCGTGAACTCCTTGACGAACTCCTTGCCCGAAGGATCCTTCATCTCGAAGGTCTGCTTGCCGATCAGGCGCTCGTTCAGCGAGCTGGCCAGCACCACGCCCTTCATGTCGTTGAAGATGACGTTCATGCCCTTCACCTTCCACTGAGACTGGCTGATGAAGTCCTTGGTGGCTTGTTCGGGGCCGACCTTCTTGACGTGCTCGACGGCGGCCGCCACTTGGGACTGCGCTTCGGCACGGCTGGCACTCGCCCAGGCCGGGACGGACATGGCCAGGCCGAACAGCAGGCCGGCGATCAGGCGGGTAGCGATGCGAATCATGGAACTCTCCTTGGTTGGATGCTGCTGGAGGTGGGCGTTCAGCGGGCGGCCTCGGCCACCGTGTGCGAGCCATGCCGGGCCGGCTTCGCGCCGCCGGCGGCCAGCCACTCGGCGATGCTCGCGAAGGCGCCCAGGCCGTAGTCCGTGAGGACCACGGCCGCGGGTTCGTTCCGTGCCGCACCGGCAGCCTGCCAGGCGGCGACGTCCTTGAAGGCCCCCATCCCGTAGTCGGGCATGGCGACGGTCGAAGCGGCGCGCGCAGCAGGTGCGGGAGAAGCAGCACTGGCGGCGGCGGCGGCCACCAGCGTGGCGGCCAGGATGGCGAACGAACGAACAGGTGTCATGGGGCCCTCGGCAGAAGTGGTTGGACTCGAGCGCTGCGACCGGCCGCGAGCGGCACGGTGCTGCGATGAGACTTCGGCCGCCGGCCGGCAGACTTGAGGGTCCTCGAGGGGAGCCGAGGGACTCGAGGGGGATCGCGCCCACGCGGCGCGGCGCGCCGGCGCGAGATCCCCGCGGCGATGCGCCGCGCCTACCTGCCGCAGATCGGCTTGGCGTACGCGTCGATGACCGTGCTCACGCCGCTCGGGTCGGCGCGCGCCATGATGTCCGTCGACGACTGGTAGCGCTCGAGTTGCTCGAGCCCCGTGGCCGCCATCAGCGCCGCGGCGTCGGAGAGGGTGCACTTGCGCTCGTTGGCCACGCGCTGCTTGAGCACCTTGGAGATCGACTGGATGCGCAGCTGCCTGTAGGCCTCGCGCTCGGCGTTCTCCACCACGGGCGTGACGGCGCCGGAAGCGCCACCGCTCAGCGCCATGCCGACGATCGACGCCACGGCCTTGAACGGCGAGGTGACCATCGTCGTCGTGACCTTGGCGCACTGGTCCTGGTTGCGGGCGCACATCGCGCCGCACTTGACGGGGAAGTTGGCCGGGCAGGCATCGGCCCAGCAGACCGGCCCGATGCCCGTCTGTCCGCCGGCGCAGGTCGGATAGCAGAGTCCGGCGTCGTTCACCTGCCCGGCCGGGCAGACGTTCGGGATCGTGCCCACGCCGCGGTCGTAGGTGACCTTCTGGCACGAGACGCCGATGTCGACCATGCCGCTCGGGCACTGCGGGCTGCAGACGTTGGCGCCCACCGCCACGTAGCCGGCCTTGCACTTCGGATAGAAGATGAGGCCGTTCTTCTCGCAGTTGCCGGCGCCGTTGTCGGCCTCGCAGCGCTTGATCATGCCGCTGTCGTTCAAGGCGTCGCCGAACTGCCACGCATAGCCGGCGCCTCGCCCGTAGGGGGCGCCTTTCGCGCAGTGCAGGCCGTCGTTGCGAAAGCCGGGCGGGCACTCGGGCACGCACATCGTCACGGCGCCGGTGTAGCCCGCCCGACACCTGGCGTAGCAGAGGCCACCGTGGTTTTCCATGCCCGCCGCGCAGGTCGTCGGGATCTTGCCGGCGCCTCGCGTCGCCGTCTCCTTGTAGCAGACGTCGCCGAGGACCTTGTCGCTGTCGCGGACAAAGTCCTTCTCTTCGCAAGGGCGGCTGCTGTCCGCCGCCACGGCGGCGGGAGCGGGGCCGGGCCTGGCCGCAGCGGCCGGCGCCGCCGCAGGCGCAGGCGCAGGCGCAGGCGCATTCGCGGGCGCCGGCGCGGAGCCCGCGCGCGCGCAGTTCGACGTCGCCCGATCCCAGGGCACGCCCTTGCCGATCTCGGCCTGAAAGCAGGCGATGGTCGCAGCCGGGTTGGTGGTGCCCTTGCACAGGCTGCGCGCGTTGCCTTCGGCCCACTGCCGGCTGCCGGGGCTGCCGGACGTGTTCCACGCCACCTTGCCCTGCACGGCGTCGTAGCACTGCTGCTCCAGCGCGGAGACCGCCTGCGCCGAGGCGGTCTCGGGCAGCCCGGACGACAGGCCCGCGAAGGCCACTGCGGCGACAACGAGGTACCTCGATCGCCCCGACTTCACTTCGATCATCTGCGTCTCCCTCGTCGAGTGGCGCCGCGCAGCGGCGCCGTTCACACCGTGCCGTTGATGGCGTAGTCGAAGATCTGCCAGCTCTTGAGCGGCGTGCTCGCCGCCTTCGCCTTGTAGGCATCGTTCAGCGGCCGGCTCAGGATGAACGGCACCTTGGCCTCGCTCACGCCGCCGTGCGTGCGCAGGCGGTGGCCCTTCAGGCCGCTCAAGTCGTGGTCCTTCGCCGAGGCGCCGATGCAGGTGTCCTCGCGCGCCACCACGGCCACGTCGGCCTCGCGATCCATCGGCATGTCGAACATGCGGCAGGCGGTCGCCTTGTCGAGCGCGAGCTCGATGCCGTCGACGCCGCCGATGTGCTCGATGATCTGCCGCGCCGTCACCTTGCCGCGCGACCACACGCGCACGAAGCCGCCGAGCGCGCCGTGGTGGGCGACGAAGGCATCGGTGATGGGGCAGATGACGATCGTTTGATCCTTGCCGAACCTCGCGTCGAGGACGTCCTGCAGCCAGATGACGTTGGGCTCCCCGGCCGCGTTGCTCTTGTCGCTCATGCCGTGGTCGGCGGTCAGCGCGAGCGTGATGTCCTCGGCCGCGAGACGGCCGAAGAGATCGTCGAGCCTCTCGTAGAAGCGGCGGGCGTCGGCCTCCTCGGGCGCCCACTTGTGCTGCACGAAGTCGGTGAGCGAGAGGAAGAGCAGGTCGGGCCGGCGCTCCCTGAGCAGCTTCAGCCCCGCCTCGAGCACGAAGAGCGACAGCTCCATCGAGTACATGCCGGGCTTGCCCATGCCCAGCCACTCGATGACGTTCTCGATGCCGTTCTCGGCCATCGTGCACTTGTCGGCGAACTCGCTGGAGAACGACACGTGGCCCTGGCTCACGTCCAGCCCCTTGGCGAGCTGGCGGCGCAGCTTGTCCTTGGCGGTGATGGACACCACCTTGGCGCCGGCGGCGGCAAAGCGCGCGATCACGGTGTCGCCGCGCAGGAGCTCGGGGCCGGTCATCACCACCGGCTGCCAGGTGGCCGTGTCGAGGTAGAAGTTGCCCGAGATGCCGTGCTTCGAGGTCGGCGTGCCGGTGATCATCGACATGTTGTTCGGGCAGGTGAACGACGGCATCGAGCCCTCGGCCACGCCGGCGAAGCCCTGGCTGATGAAGTGCGCGATGTGGGGGACGGCGCCCTCGGCGAGATAGCGCCGCAGGTAGCGCGGGTCGCCGCCGTCGATGCACACGACGACCACCGGGCGCAGCGGCCAGCGGTAGGAGGTTTCGTTGACGGTGACGGTGACGGGGGGGCGGTGCGTGGCGTTCATGACGATGACGGATGGAGAGAAGGAACGAGGCAGGCGCGCGCGGGCAGGCGCCTCAGCGTCCGGACCGCCCGCCCGCCGGCGCAGGCGCCGCGAGTGCCTGGTGCAGCCGCTCGCGACTGCCGAGCACGTGCTCGGCAAGCAGCCGCTCGGCGCGTGCCTCGTCGCGCGCGGCCACGGCCTCGACGATGGCCTGATGCTCGGACGTGGACAGCGCGATGGTGTCGGTGCCGCGCTTCAGCGTCGCGCGGCGGTACAGGTCGAGCTGGTTGATCACGCCGCGGTAGTTGGCGAGCAGCGCCTGGTTGCGCGCCGCGCGCGCGAGGAGGTCGTGGAACTCGACGTTGAGGGCGAAGTACGCCTCCGCCATCCTGGCCTTGGTCGCCTTCTGCGCCTGGTGCATGCGCTTGACGATGCCGCGCAGCGCCTCGATCTCGTCGGCGGCGATGCGCCGCGCGGCGAGCCGGCCGATCAGGCCTTCGAGCGCCGCGCGCACCTCGTAGAACTCGTTCGCCTCGTCGAGTGAGACCTCGCGCACGAAGACGCCGCGGTTCTTCTCGACGCGCACGAGGCCCATCTGCCCGAGCGCGCGGAAGGCCTCGCGCACCGGGCCGCGGCTGACGCCGAAGCCGGCCGCCACCTCGACCTCGTTGAGCTTGGTGCCGGCGGCGATCTCGCCGCTGACGATGCGCCGCTCGAGCTCTCGCTGCGCCAGCGTGACAAGCGAGTTGTCGCGCAACAACTCGATCGCCGCCGCGGCGGGAGGCGCGCCTCTCGGCTCACTCGGGGCGAGGGGCTGCAGGGGGGGCATGTCTGGAAGTTGCGAAGCCTGCGGGCCAAAGCCTGCCGCCGCAGGCGCGGCGCTCGCGGCGCATCGTAGGCAGCGCATTGTCGATTGTCAACAATATGCAAACCACCGCCGCCGGGCGCGTGCCCACGGCTCCCGCCCGGCCGGAGCGGCGCCCGACGCACCGCCGCCGCGCGTGTCGGCGCTCGCCCGCCGCCGCCGGGTGCGCAGGCGCACTGCGGTGACATCGGGTTGTCATGCATGCGGGCGACCCTCGTGCGCTTGTAGTCTCGATGACCCCCTCGACCACGCCGCCCCCCGGAGGAGAACACCCCATGCGACCCACGCGACCCATGCGCACGATTGCCCGCGCCGCCCCACGCGCACTGCTCGCCGGCGCGGCCATCGCGCTGGCCGGCGGCGCCTTCGCCCAGAAGACGCAGCTGCTCGTCTACACCGCGCTCGAGACCGACCAGCTCAAGGCCTACCAGGAAGGCTTCGTCAAGGCCCACCCCGACATCGACATCAAGTGGGTGCGCGACAGCACCGGCGTCATCACCGCCAAGCTGCTGGCCGAGAAGGCCAATCCGCAGGCCGACGTGGTGATGGGCGTGGCCGCCAGCAGCCTGGCGCTGCTCGACCGCCAGGGCATGCTCGTGCCCTACGCGCCGCTGAACCTCGACGGCATCATGGGCCAGTACCGCGACAAGAAGAGCCCGCCGGCCTGGTTCGGCATGGACGTGTGGGGCGCCACGGTGTGCTTCAACACCGTCGAGGCGGCGAAGAAGGGCATCCCCAAGCCCGAGACCTGGAAGGACCTGACCAAGCCCGCCTACAAGGGCCAGGTCGTGATGCCCAACCCGGCGAGCTCGGGCACCGGCTTCTTCGACGTCACCGCCTGGCTCACGCTGTGGGGCGACGACAAGGGCAAGGGAGGCGGCTGGAAGTACATGGACGCGCTGCACGAGAACATCGCGCAGTACACGCACAGCGGCAGCAAGCCCTGCAACATGGCCGCCGCCGGCGAATTCGTCGTCGGCATCAGCTTCGAGTACCGCGCCAACAGCAACAAGGCGAAGGGCGCGCCGATCGACCTCGTCTTCCCCAAGGAGGGCCTGGGCTGGGACCTCGAGGCCTTCGGCATCCACAAGGGCACGAAGAAGCTCGAGGCGGCGAAGAAGCTGGCCGACTGGGCCAGCAGCAAGGACGCGATGCTGCTGTACGGCAAGAACTTCGCCATCACCGCGCAGCCGGGCCTCGCGCCGCCGCTGCCCAACGTGCCCAAGGACTACGAAGCACGCCTGGTGAAAATGGACTTCGGCTGGGCGGCCGAGAACCGCGAGCGCATCCTCGAGGAGTGGAATAAGCGCTACTCGGCGAAGAGCGAGCCGAAGAAATAGTCGAAGAAGCAGGCGAAGAGACAGGCGAAGAAACAGGCGAACAAGCAGCGCCCGCGGTCGTGTCCACGTTCCTCGAGCTCGAGGGCATCCACAAGCAGTTCGGCAGCTTCACCGCGCTCAAGGGGGTCGACCTCGCCGTCGACAAGGGCGAGTTCGTGTGCTTCCTCGGGCCCTCGGGCTGCGGCAAGACGACGCTGTTGCGCATCATCGCCGGGCTCGAGGCGCAAAGCGGCGGGCGCATCGAGCAGGCGGGGCGCGACATCAGCCGCCTGCCGCCTGCCGGGCGCGACTACGGCATCGTCTTCCAGTCGTACGCGCTCTTCCCCAACCTCAGCGTCGCCGACAACGTCGCCTACGGCCTCGTCAACCGCAAGGTGGCGCGCGCGCAGGCGCGCGCGCGTGTGAGCGAGCTCGTGCAGCTCGTCGGCCTGCCCGGCAGCGAGGACAAGTTCCCGGCCCAGCTCTCCGGCGGCCAGCAGCAGCGCATCGCGCTGGCGCGCGCGCTCGCCACCTCGCCCGGCCTGCTGCTGCTCGACGAGCCGCTCTCGGCGCTGGACGCCATCGTGCGCGTGCACCTGCGCCAGGAGATCAAGAGCCTGCAGCGCAAGCTCGGCGTGACCACCATCATGGTCACGCACGATCAGGAAGAGGCGCTCTCGGTGGCCGACCGCATCGTCGTCATGAACGAGGGCGCGATCGAGCAGGTGGGCTCGCCGCTCACCGTCTACCGCGAGCCGGCCACGCCCTTCGTCGCCGACTTCGTCGGCCGCATCAACGTCCTCGAAGGCCTGGCCGAGGCCGACGATCACGTCCGCATCGGACCCACGCTCTTCGAGTGCCGGCACGGCCGGCCGCACGGCGCGAAGCTGAAGATCTACCTCAGGCCCGAGGACATCCTGGCGCGCGGCGAAGCCGCAGCGCGCCGCAAGGCGCAGGAGGACAGCGCCGACTCCGTCTTCGCCACCGCGGTGCTCGGCAGCCGCTTCTCGATGGGCGACCCCAACGCCTTCGAGGCCGAGATCGAGAAGATCGAGTTCCTCGGCTCGTACTGCCTCGTGCGCATCTCGAGCCCGGCGCTCGGCGAGCAGAAGCTCACCGTCTACCTGTCGCTCAACTACCTGTCGGAGCAGCAATTGCAGCCCGGCAGCCGGCTGCCGATGCGCCTGATGCGCGGCCGCATGCGGGTGTTCTGAGGCTCGGGCGCCGACGATGAGCACGCTGGCCGCCGGCACGGCCCCCATTTCGGCCACCCCCGCGCCAAAGCTCGCGGCCACGGCGAGCGACCGCGTCGCCGCCGCGGCGCTGGTGGGAGTGGCACTGCTGCTGCTGGCCTTCCTGGCCGCGCCGCTGGCCGCCATCGGCCTGCAGGCGCTGGAAGACAACCAGGGCCGCTTCGTCGGCATCGCCAACTTCGTCAGCTACGCCAGGACGCCGGCGCTGCTCACCTCGCTGTGGAACAGCCTGTGGGTGAGCGCGCTGGTCACCGTCGTCGCCGTGCCGGCGGCCTTCGTCTCGGCCTATGCGCTGACGCGCAGCCGCATGCCGGGCAAGGCGCTCTTTCGCGGCATCACGCTGATCCCGCTGCTCGCGCCTTCGCTGCTCTCGGCCATCTCGCTCATCTACTGGTTCGGCAACCAGGGCGCGCTGAAGGCGTGGCTCACGACCCTGGGCATCGAGCAGATC
Organism: Burkholderiales bacterium; assembly: GCA_016223165.1. Classification (GTDB taxonomy): domain Bacteria; phylum Pseudomonadota; class Gammaproteobacteria; order Burkholderiales; family Burkholderiaceae_C; genus Rubrivivax. The sequence continues at coordinate 163,253 of JACRPO010000001.1, read as the reverse complement.
TACGGCGCCCCAGGCATCGTCCTGGCCGAGATGTTCGCCGTCTTCCCGCACGCGCTGATGATCCTCGTCACCGCGCTCACCGCCGCCGATGCGCGCCTGTACGAAGCCGCCGACTCGATGGGCACGAGCGCGTTGCGCAAGTTCCTGACCATCACGCTGCCGGGGGCCAAGTACGGCCTCATCAGCGCCAGCCTCGTCGTGTTCACGCTCGTCGTCACCGACTTCGGCATTCCCAAGGTCATCGGCGGCAGCTTCAACGTCCTCGCCACCGATGTCTTCAAGCTCGTCATCGGCCAGCAGGACTTCCAGCGTGGCGCCGTCGTGGCGCTGCTGCTGCTGGCGCCGGCCGTGCTGACCTTCGCCGTCGACCACCTCGTGCAGCGCAAGCAGACGGCGATGCTGACGGCGCGCGCCGTGCCCTACCGCGCCCGGCGCGACCCGGCCTTCGACGCGCTGATGGGCGCCTGGTGCGCTCTCGTGGCCCTGCTGATGCTGGCGATGCTGGGCATGGCCGTCTTCGCCAGCTTCGCCAGCTTCTGGCCCTACAACCTGGCGCCCAGCCTGCGGCACTACCGGATGGGCCTCTTCGACGCCGAGTTCGGCGAAGGCTTCGTCAACAGCCTCGTGATGAGCGGCGGCACGGCGCTGTTCGGCACGGCGCTCGTCTTCGTCGGCGCCTACCTGCTCGAGAAGACGCAGGCGCCGCGCCTGCTGCGCGGCAGCGTGCGCCTGCTCGCGATGCTGCCGATGGCGGTGCCCGGCCTGGTGCTCGGCCTCGGCTACATCTTCTTCTTCAACGCGCCGGCCAACCCGCTGAACGGGCTGTACCAGACGATGGCGCTGCTCACGCTGTGCACCATCGTCCACTTCTACACCACGGGCCACCTCACGGCGGTGACGGCGCTGAAGGCACTCGACGCCGAATTCGAATCGGTGAGCGCGAGCCTGAAGGTGCCGCAGTGGGTGACGTTCCGGCGCGTCACGCTGCCCATCTGCACGCCGGCGCTGGTGGACATCGCGCGCTACTTCTTCGTCAATGCCATGACCACCATCTCGGCGGTGGTGTTCCTGTATTCGCCGGAGACGAAGGTGGCCAGCATCGCCATCCTCAACCTCGACGAAGCCGGCGAGATCGGCGCCGCCGCCGCCTGCGCCGTCATGATCGCTGCCGCCAGCAGCGTGGCCACGCTGCTCTTCTGGGCACTCGCGCGCATCGTCGAGCGGCGCACCCAGGCCTGGAAGGCCTGAGACCAGCGACAGGACCCATCGAAGGACGCTCCCATGGACCGTGACGCCATCCTCCTCACCCCCGGCCCGCTGACGACGACGCTGCGCACCAAGCTCGCGATGCTGAAGGACTGGGGCAGCTGGGACGCGGACTTCAACGCCCTCACCGCCGGCCTGCGCGAACGGTTGCTCGACATCGTGCACGGGCACGAAACGCACGTGGTGGTGCCGTTGCAGGGCAGTGGCACCTTCAGCGTCGAGGCGGCCGTGGCGACGCTCGTGCCGAAGGACGGCCACGTGCTCGTGCCCGACAACGGCGCCTACTGCAAGCGCGCCGCGAAGCTGTCGCAGATGATGGGCCGCCAGGCCACGGTGATGCCGGTGCCCGAGGACACGCCGGTCGATGCCGCGGCGGTCGACAGGCACCTTGCCGCCGACCCGGGCATCACGCATGTCATCCTCATCCACTGCGAGACAGGCACCGGCGTCGAGAACCCGCTCACCGCGGTGGCCGCGGTGTGCGAGAAGCATGGCAAGGGCCTCATCGTCGACGCGATGTCGAGCTTCGCGGCGCTGCCCATCGATGCGCGCGAGGTCCGCTTCGACGCGCTGATCGCGGCCAGCGGCAAATGCCTCGAGGGCGTGCCCGGCATGGGCTTCGTCTTCATCCGCAAGGCCGTGCTCGAAGCCTGCGCCGGCAACAGCCAGAGCCTGGCGATGGACCTGCACGATCAGCATATCTACATGGGCAAGACGGGGCAGTGGCGCTTCACGCCGCCCACGCATGTGGTGGCGGCGCTGTCGGAGGCCGTTGCGCAGTTCGCCCTGGAAGGCGGGCAGCCGGCGCGCCTCGCGCGCTACACCGACAACTGCCGCACACTCGTCGACGGCATGGCCAAGCTCGGCTTCAAGCCCTTCCTGCGGCCGGAAGTGCAGGCGCCCATCATCGTCACCTTCCACGCGCCGGCGCACCCGGCCTACGACTTCAAGCGCTTCTACGCCGCGGCCAAGGCGCGCGGCTTCATCCTTTATCCGGGCAAGCTGACGCAGGTGGAGACGTTCCGTGTCGGCTGCATCGGCGCCATCGGGCGCAACGAGATGCGCCAGGCGGTGAACGCCGTGGCCGACGTGCTGCGCGAGATGGGTATCCCGAATGGGGCGCCGGCGTCGTGATCCGCAAGTCCGGCCAGTCGATCAGGAGCTAAAGCATGGCGAAGAAGAACAGCAGCCCCAAGGAACACCCGGCGCTCGCCGCCCTCCGCGCCAGCGACACCGGCAAGGTCAAGGTCGCCGTCAGCGACATCGACGGCATCCTGCGCGGCAAGTTCCTGCACCGCGACAAGTTCTTCGGCGCCGCGGACCCCGGGCCCAAGGGCGGTTTCGGCTTCTGCGACGTCGTCTTCGGCTGGGACTCGGGCGACCAGTGCTACGACAACACGCAGGTCACCGGCTGGCAGCACGGCTTCCCCGATGCCCTGGCACGCATCGACCTCGACACCGCGCGCCGCGTGCCCTGGGACAACGGCGTGCCCTTCTTTCTCGGCGACTTCGTCAACTCCGACGGCTCGCCGTTTCCGGTGTGCCCGCGCCAGACCCTGAAGCGCGTGCTCAAGCGCGCCGAGAAGCTCGGCTTCGCGCCCATGTGCGGCGTCGAGTTCGAGTGGTTCAACTTCGCCGAGACGCCGCAGAGCTGGGCCGCCAAGCGCGGCGTCGGGCCCGAGCCCATCACGCCGGGCATGTTCGGCTACTCGCTCCTGCGCATGGCCGACCAGCGCGGCTTCTTCAATGCGCTGATGGACGACATGGCCGCCTTCGGCGTGCCGATCGAAGGCCTGCACACCGAAACCGGGCCCGGCGTCTACGAGGTGGCCATCGCCTTCAGCAGCGCGCTCGAGGCGGCCGACCGCGCCATCCTCTTCAAGACCGGCGCCAAGGAGATCGGCAAGAAGTACGGCGTGATGCCGAGCTTCATGGCCAAGTGGAGCGCCCAGTACCCGGGGTGCTCGGGGCACATCCATCAGAGCCTGACGGACGATCGCGAAGGGAAGACCAACCTCTTCTACGACGCGAAGAGCCCGCGATCGATGAGCAAGCTCTTCGAGAGCTACCTCGCCGGGCAGGTGGCCTGCCTGATGGAATTCGCGCCGATGTTCTGGCCCACCATCAACAGCTACAAGCGGCTCGTCGACGGCTTCTGGGCGCCGGTGAAGCCGACCTGGGGGCTGGACAACCGCACCGCGAGTTTCCGTGTCATCGCCGGCAGCCCGAAGAGCACGCGCCTCGAAACGCGCTGCCCGGGCGCCGACATCAACCCCTACCTGGCGATGGCCGCCGTCGTCGCGGCCGGCCTGCATGGCGTCGAGAAGGGGTTGAAGCTCACCGCGCCGCCGATCACCGGCACCAACCAGGGGGCCGAGCACATCCCGCGCGCACCGCGCTCGCTGCTGGAGACGACGCGCAGCTTCAGGGCCAGTGCCATCGCGCGTGACTGGCTTGGCGACACCTTCGTCGAGCACTTCGCGGCCACGCGCGAATGGGAGCACCGCCAGTGGCAAGATGCGGTCACCGACTGGGAGCTGAAGCGGTATTTCGAGATCATCTGAGCGAGATCATCCGAGCGTCATCTGAGCTTCACCGAGGGAGATGCCCATGCACCCGTTCACCCGCGTCGCGGCCGCGTGCCTTGCGATCTCGTCCGCCGCCTTCGCCGCGGCGGCGCTGGCGCAGCAGAGTGCCAACGACATCGCGTCGTTGAAGGAGCACGCCGGCAGCTACGCGGTCGACTGCACCAGGCCCGATCGCACGCGGCTCGTCGTGGCGCCGCAGGCCATCAGCGTGGTCCACGGCAAGAAGCGTGTCGACGCCCGCAAGCCGTTGTTCGCGCACAGCTACTGGGGGCGGTCGCCGCCGCCCAACGCCGGCGGCGCGATGATCGGCGAGCCGGCGCGCAAAGGGGCGCCGGGCCTCACCTTCACCGCCTGGACCGACAAGCGCGGCGTGTACCTCCAGGTCGATGCCGACAAGCCGCTCCAGGCGGTGTTCGGCAAGCCGGCGCTCGCCGGCAAGTTCCGCCGCTGCCCGGCAGGCTGAGCGGGCCGGTGCGGCCGGCCGGATGACGACACCATGAGCGACACCATGACCATCACCCGCTTCGCCTTTCCCACCACCATCCACTTCGGCGTCGGCGCGCGCAAGCTCGCCGGGCCGCACCTGCTCGAGCAGGGCCTGAAGCGGCCGCTCATCGTCACCGACCGTGCGTTGGCGCAGTTGCCGGTGCTGGCCGAGTTCCGCACCCACCTCGAGGGTCTGGCGGTAGCGGTGTTCGACGGCGTGCACGGCAACCCCACGTGCGCGCAGGTGATGGCCGGCGCGGCCGCCTGCAAGGCGCACGGCGCCGACTGCGTCATCGGCTTCGGCGGCGGCGCCGCGCTCGACGTGAGCAAGGTGGTCGGCCTGATGGCGGTGCACGAGGGCGACGTGCTCGAGTACGTGTGGGACCACCCGCAGGTGCGGCCGATCACGCACGAGCTGCCGCACTACGTGGCGCTGCCCACCACCAGCGGCACCGGCAGCGAGGTCGGGCGCAGCGCCGTCGTCTCGGAGAACGACACGCACGTCAAGCGCACCGTCTTCAGCGCGAAGATCCTCGCCAAGGCGGTGTTCGCCGACCCGGCGCTCACCGTCGCGCTGCCGGCGGCGGTGACGGCCGCCACCGGCATGGACGCGCTCACGCACAACATCGAGAGCTACCTGTCGCCGGCCTTCCACCCGCTGTGCGACGGCATCGCGCTCGAGGGCCTGCGCATCGGCGCACGCTCGCTCGCGCTGGCGGTGGCCGAGCCCGGCAACATCGCGGCGCGCGCCGACATGATGATGAGCTCGATGATGGGCGCCATCGCTTTCCAGAAGGACCTCGGCTCGGTGCACGCCTGCGCGCACGCGCTCGGCGCCGTGTGCGACCTGCACCATGGCCTGGCCAACGCGCTGATGATCGACACCGTGCTCGCCTGGAACCACGAGGTCGTGCCGCACAAGTTCGACGAGCTCGCGCACGTGGCGCGCGTCACCGGCGGCGGCTTCGCCTTCATCGCCTGGCTCAAGCACCTGAAGCAGCGCATCGGCATCGCCGGCGGCCTGGCGGCGCACGGCGTGACCAAGGACCACCTGCCGCGGCTCGTGCCGCTGGCCGCCAAGGACTTCACCGGCCAGACCAACCCGCGCCCGGCCACCGAGGCCGACTACGAGCGGCTGTTCATGCAGGCGATGTAGGCTGGCCGGCGAGCGCTGCCACACCCACCGAAACACCCACCGACACCCACCGAAGCGCTCCGGCACGAACCTGCGCAGGTTTCCTCGATGGCCTCGATCAAGCCCCTCCTCATCGGCGTCTCGGCACGCATCTACTACCCCGGCTCGCAGGGGCCGCTGCCCGGCGTCTTCACCAAGACGCTGCACTACCTCGAGCAGAGCGTCGCGCACTGGGTGCTCTCGGGCCACGCGATGGCGGTGATGGTCCCCGCCGTCACCAAGGACAGCATCGTGCAGCGCAGCGATCTCGACCTGCACGACTATGCGCAGGCGCTCGACGGCCTCGTGCTGCAGGGCGGCAACGACGTCGCTCCCGAGTGCTACGGCGAGCAGCCGCTGCATCCCGACTGGGCCGGCGACGTGGTGCGCGACCGCTACGAGATCGAGCTCATCGACGCCTTCGTCAAGGCCGGCAAGCCGGTCTTCGGCATCTGCCGCGGCCTGCAGCTCATCAACGTGATGTTCGGCGGCACGCTGTGGCAGGACATCGCGACGCAGGTGCCGGGCGCACGCGCCCACCGCGAGCTCGGCCGCTACGAGCGGCATTTCCATCCCATCGACATCGAGCCCGGCAGCCGGCTGGCGCAGCTGTACCCGCAGGTGCAGCGCGCCACCACCAACAGCATCCACCACCAGAGCATCAAGGCGCTGGCCCCGGGCTTCGTGGTCGAGGCGCGCTGCCCGGACGACGGCACGATCGAGGCGATCCGCCGCGCAGGCACGCGCGGCGAGGGTTATGTCGCCGCGGTGCAGTGGCACCCCGAGTTCCACGAGCCCGGCAGCCCAGACAACTTCGACGACAGCGCGATGCTGCAGGACTTCCTGGCCGAGTGCCGCAAGGTGAAGGGATGAAGGCGCGGCCGTGGCGATCGGCCTGCCTGCTGGCCGCGGCCGCCGCAGTGGCACCGGCAAGCGCCGCCGTCGACGTGACCGCGCTGTGGGACTTCGCCAACCCCGCACTCAGCGAGCAGCGCTTCAAGGAGGCGCTGGCCGCGGCGAAGGGCGACGACGCGTTGGTCCTGACGACCCAAATCGCCCGCACCTGGAGCCTCAGGCGCGATCCGGCACGCGCGCGCGAGGTCCTCAAGGCCATCGAGCCGCAGCTCGCCGGTGCGGGCGCGGAGGCGCAAGCCCGGCATGCGCTCGAATGGGGGCGAAGCCACATCTCCGGCGCCACGCGCGCCGAAGAGCGTACGCCCGAGGCGTTGGCCGCGGCGCGCGCCGCGTACGAACGCGCGCTCGCCGCGGCGCGCGCGGGCGGCCTCGACGGCCTGGCCATCGACGCCGTGCACATGATGGCCTTCGTCGACACCGCCCCGGCCGACGACCTGAAGTGGAACCAGCAGGCGTTGGCGATGATCGAGGCCTCCTCACAACCGGCCGCCAAAGCCTGGGAAGCGTCGATCCGCAACAACCTCGGCCACGCGCTGCACCGTCTCGGCCGCTACCCCGAGGCCCTGGAGCATTTCCAGCGGGCGCTCGCCTTGCGCGAGAAGGCCGGCAGCCCGCGCTCGATCCGCATCGCGCATTGGATGATCGCCTGGACACAACGCGCGCTCGGTCACATCGACGAAGCGCTTGCGGCCCAGCTGCGGCTCGAAGCCGAATGGCGGGCCGCCGGCAGCGCCGACCCTTACGTCTTCGAGGAGCTCGAGCAGCTGTACCGCGCCAAGGGCGACGAGGTCCAGGCGCGGCACTACGCGCAACTGCACCGCGCCGCCAAGGCGCCCTGATTCGCCACGCCACCCAAGCGAGCCCGAGGCGCCGAGCCCGAGTCGATCGACCTTCTTCCTGCCCCCTCACGACCATGCCCACCCTCGCCATCCACAACCCCGCCACCGGCGCCCTCATCGACGAAGTCGCCGCCGAGACGGCCGAATCGGTCGCCGCGCATTTCCGAACGGCGCGCGCCACGCAGCCTGCCTGGGCCGCGGTGCCGATGGCCGAGCGGCTGGCCATCGTGCAGCGTTTCCGCGCCCTCGTCGTGCGCGACCTCGAGGCGCTCGCCGCCACGCTCACGCGCGAGGTGGGCAAGCCGATCGCGCAGTCGCGCAACGAGTTGAACGGCCTGCTGCCGCGGCTGGACTTCTTCCTCGAGCAGGCCGAAGGCGCCGTGCGCGAGGAGCATGTCTTCACCGGCGGCGACATGCACGAGGAGATCAGCCACGCGCCACTCGGCGTGGTGGCCAACATCTCGGCCTGGAACTACCCGTGGTTCGTCGGCTGCAACGTCATCGTGCCGGCGCTGCTGACGGGCAACGCCGTGCTCTACAAGCCGAGCGAGCACGCCTCGCTCACGGGCCTGGCGATCGCGCGCCTGCTGCACGAGGCGGGCGTGCCGCGCGAGGTGATGATCTGCCTCGTCGGCGGCGGCGAGGTGGGCGCGGCGCTGATCGCGCAAGCCATCGACGGCCTCTTCTTCACCGGCAGCCACGCCACCGGGCAGCGCATCGCGCAGTCGCTGGCCGGGCGCCTGGTGAAGATGCAGCTCGAGCTCGGCGGCAAGGACCCGACCTACGTGCGCGCCGACGCCGACCCCAAGGCCGCGGCCGAATCGCTCGCCGACGGTGCGATGTACAACACCGGCCAGGGTTGCTGCTCGGTGGAGCGCATCTACGTGCACGAGGCGGTGCACGACGCCTTCGTCGAGCAGTTCCTCGCCACCGTGGCGAGCTTCAAGCAGGGCGACCCGGGCGATCCCGGCACCTACATCGGCGCCATCACGCGCGCGCCGCAGCTCGAGCTGCTCGAAGCGCAGGTGCGCGACGCCGTGGCCAAGGGTGCGGCGCTGCGCACCGGCGGCCGGCGCGGGCCCGGTCCGGGACACCACTTCCCGCCCACCGTGCTGACCGATGTGACCCACCGCATGGACGTGATGCGCGAGGAGAGCTTCGGCCCCATCGTCGGCATCCAGAAGGTGAAGAACGACGACGAGGCTGTGGCGCTGATGAACGACACGCGCTACGGCCTCACCGCCGGCGTCTACACGAGGGACGAAGCGGCGGCGCGCGCCGTGCTGTCGCGCGTGCAGGCCGGCACCGTCTACTGGAACTGCTGCGACCGCGTCAGCCCGCGCCTGCCCTGGAGCGGCGTCGGCGACTCTGGCATCGGCCTCACGCTCGGCGTGGCCGGCATCCAGACCTTCACGCGGCCGAAGGCCTGGCACCTGCGCACGCCTTGAGGCCATGGCCAGCGCCATGCACGGCCGGCGACCGCGCCTCGTCCTCTTCGACCTCGACCACACGCTGCTCGCCGGCGACAGCGACATGCTGTGGTGCGAGTTCCTGATGCAGCGCGGCATCCTCGAGCGCGCGAGCTTCGCCGAGCGCAACGCGGCGATGGACCGCGACTACCGTGCCGGCACCGTGAGCACGCGCGCCTTCAGCGAGTTCTACGTCGGCACGCTCGCCGGCCGCAGCGCCGCCGCCTGGCAGCCCGAGCGCGAGGCCTTCCTGCGCGAGATCGTCGCGCCGCGGCTCTCGCCGGCCGCGCGGGCACTGGTGCACGAGCACCTGCGCGACGCACTCGTCGTGCTCACCACCGCGACCAACCGCTTCATCACCGAGCTGACGGCGGTCGAGCTCGGCATCGAGCACCTGCTCGCCACGGAGTGCGAGGTCGACGCCGCCGGCCTCTTCACCGGGCGCCCGCTCGGCACGCTCAACATGCGCGAAGGCAAGGTCGTGCGCCTGCACGAATGGCTGGCGGCACGCGGGCAGCGCCTCGGTGAGTTCGAGAGCTGGGCCTACAGCGACTCGATCAACGACCTGGCGCTCCTCGGCGCCGTCGACAAGCCGCACGCCGTGCACGCCGATGCGCGGCTCGCCGCCATCGCGGCCGAACGCGGCTGGCCGATGCTGCAATTGCACGCGCCGGCGCCTTGATGGCCCGCCCCGACCCGCCGGCCCTGCGCGGCGCCGGCGGTCGACCAACACGACGACGGCGCAGGTGCCCGCGCCGACACCCCCGCTGGTAACGACGCGGGCGCACCTGGAATTCGCGCCCGACGTCCCGGACGGCTGTCTCGCCGAGGAATTCACGGTCGCGGCCCGAACCGGCGCCCCCGAGACGCGGGGTGCAGCGGCCCGACCCCGGCATGGGCTGTGGCACGCTCCCTTGAGCAGGCCGCACCTTGCGGTCCCGTGCGGCATGGGCTGCGAACGCCCCGGCTGCGCCACTGAATTCCGACCCGAGGTCTCGATGAACTTGACGCGTCCCTGCCCGCGCCCCGGCGCCCGCCCGACCCGCGGCCACCCCTTGACTGGCGGCTTCGTTCGCTGGGCGGCCCTGTCGGCCACGGCCCTGGCGGCACTCGCCGCCTGCGGCGGCGGTGGTGGCGGCGGCGACTCAGGTGCGCCGACCAACCAGGCGCCCAGCGTGACCATCGACTCGCCCGCCGCAAACGCGAGTTTCGCTGCGGGCGAACCGATCCGCATCGCCGCCACCGCGGCCGACAGCGACGGCACCGTGACGCGCGTCGAGTTCTACAACGGCACCACGAAGATCGGTGAAGACGCCACCGCGCCCTACGAACTCGTCTGGACCGACGCACCCACCGGGGCGCTGTCGATCACCGCCGTGGCCTTCGACAGCGGCGGCAACGGCGGCGTGCAGTCGGCCGTCTCGTCGTCGCGGCCGCTCACCGTGACCACGGCGCCCGCACCGGCCCCGACGCCCTCGCCGCCACCCGCGCCGACGCCCAACCAGCCGCCGACGGTGTCGATCACCTCCCCGGCGAACAACTTCAAGCCCAACGCGCCCGCCGCGGTGACGATCGTCGCCAACGCGGCCGACGCCGACGGCGGTATCGCCAAGGTCGAGTTCTTTCGCATCGACGCGGCCAATCCCGTGTTCGACGCCAGCACGAAGCTCGGCGAAGACAGCACCTCGCCGTACGAGTTCAGCTGGGCCGGCGTCGGCGCCGGCGTCTACACGCTGGCGGCGCGCGCCATCGACAACCAGGCCGCCGTCGCCACATCGGCGTCGGTGCAGGTGATCGTCAACGCGTTGCCCACGGTGAACCTGACGGCGCCGCTGGCCGGTGCCAGCATCCAGCTCGGCAGCACCGTGACGCTGCGCGCCGTCGCCGCCGACGCCGACGGCAGCGTCAGCAAGGTCGAGTTCTTCCTCGCCGGCAGCGCCACCCCGCTCGGCCAGGGCACGCGCGTCGGCACGACGAGCGAGTACACGTTCGCCTGGACGGCCAGCGCGCTGGGCGACTACGCCTTCATCGCGCGCGCCACCGACAACGACGGCGCCACCCAGTCGACGGCCTCGGTCGCCGTGAACGTTCCGGCCAACACGGCGCCGACGATCGCGCTCGAGGCCCCCACCGCCGGCACCAACGCGCCGACGACGCTGGCCCTGGCCGCCACCGCCGCCGACAGCGACGGCACCGTCGCCTCGGTGGAGTTCTTCAACGGCGCCACGTCGCTGGGCCTGGGCACCTTCGACGGCGCGAGCGGCAAGTACCGGCTCACGGTGCCCATCGGTGCCACGCAGCACGGCACCTACACCGTCACTGCCCGCGCCACCGACAACCGCGGCGGCACCAGCACCACCGCTTCGCGCAGCGTGACCATCGCGGCCAACGTGCCGCCTGCGGTGGCACTGAGCTCAGCCGCGGCGGCGACATTGCCGGTGAACGCGACGACCGGCTCCGTGGCGCTCGCCGCCACCGCCACCGACACCGACGGCATCGCCAGAGTGGAGTTCTTCAGCGGCGCCGCCAAGGTGGGCGAGGCCACCACGGCGCCGTTCCAGGTCACCTGGGCCGGCGTCGCGGAAGGCAGCTACCCCATCACCGCGCGCGCCACCGACACGGTGGGCAGCACGACGACGACGCCGGCGCAGACGCTCGTCGTCACGCCCAACGTCGAGGGCATGTGGGCCAACCTGAACGCGGCGCAGAAGGCGGGGCACACGCTGACTCCGAACCGCCCGGTCGAAGCCGGTGGCGTCGACGCGGTGGAGGTGATGACCGTGGTCGGCGTCACCACGGTGATCCCGAAGTTCAGCGCCGCGATGGCACAGGCGGCGCTGTCGCTGGCACGGGCCATCCCGGGCAGCACCACCGCAGGCTTCGTGCAAGGCCCGTGCACGAGCGGCACGATCCAGGTCTACCAGAACGGGGCCGACCGGGGGGTGAACCTCGACAACTGCGTCATCGGCGGCTTCACTTTCTACGGCGGTGGCGGCGTCGCGCCCTATGTCCAGTACGACACGACGGCGTCGACGACGGCCGTGCCGCCTGCGACGCAGCCCGTGCATCCGAACCCCAACTGCGTCCTCGAGACGGCGCCGGTCCGTCGGTGGCGCTGCCTGATCGGCTCCGGGGTCGACTGGATTCCGCTCGGCACGAACGGCTTCCGTCTCATCCTGCAGGGCGTGCAGGTGACGGGCAACGGCGCACTCGATGCCGGAGGCAAGGACTATCCGCGCAACGCGTTCGGCTACACACGCGTGGAGTGCACCGGCAGCGGCGCGGCGCAAACCTGCATGACGCTGCAGGACGTGAGCTTCTTCTGGGGCCACGACCTGGCGTGGACCGACTACACGACCGGCCCGCTCGTCTTCCCGGCCAGCAACTACGCCACCGACGACACCTACCGCCTCAACGGCACGCACCGCTCGCACTACTGCAGCCCCGACTTCACCCAGCCGGACCAGGGCCGAAACATCTGCCTGGCCAACCCGCCGGTGGCACGCCACGTCAAGTTCGAGAACATGACGCCGACGAGCGGACGCGCCATCGTCTACGGCGGCAACGGCTGGTCGGTGGTGACGAGGATGCCGAGGCCCGGCACCGACACGAACCCGGCCAACGAGTACCTTCAGGTGCGGCGCACGCTGGTGCAGGCGGTCACGGCCGGCGGCACGACCTACCCGGTGGGTACGGGGCCGCTGGAGACGTACCGCTGCGCCGTGGGCACGACCAGCGGCGACTGGAGCTGCACCTTCGTCACGTCGACGCCCTGAGGCGCCGACGCAGCGTTCGACGTGAAACGCAGGGGGGCGAGTCCGGCCCCCCTGTTCGTGTGGGTGGCCATCGGCCCCGAGCCCGTCCTCTGTGCTGTTGACACACCCGCGCCCACGGGGTGGGGCGGTTTCGCCGAGAGCTGCCGTGGCACTCTCCTTTCACCTTGCGCCGACGCCCCTGCGTCGGCCGAGTCGAGTGCACGAAGCGGCCATCACCCACCACGAAATCCAGGACCCCGCATGAAACCGACACGTCCCTGCCCGCGCCCGAGCCACCGCATCGTTCCGGATGCAGTTCATTCGAACGGATTGGTCCGCTGGGCGCTGTCGGCGACCGCAGCCGCTGCCCTGGCCGCCTGCGGCGGTGGTGGCGGCACGGCCGAGCCGACCGCGCCGACGAACGCCGCGCCGACGGTGACGCTCACCGAGCCGGCGGCCAATGCCACCTTCGCCTCCGGCGAGGCGATCCGCATCGCCGCTACCGCCGCCGACAGCGACGGCACCGTCGCCAAGGTCGAGTTCTTCAACGCCGGCGTGAAGATCGGCGAAGACACCACCGCACCCTACGAGCTCGAGTGGACCGGCGTGCCGGCCGGAGCGCTGAGCATCACCGCGCGCGCCACCGACAACACCGGCGCCACGGGCGTTTCGGCCTCGCTGCCGCTGACGATGGCGCCGCCACCGCCCGCGCCCACGCCGCCGTCACCCCCGCCGCCATCACCCCCGCCGCCGCCGCCCCCGCCGCCGCCTCCTGCGCCGCCGAATCAGCCGCCCACAGTCTCCATCACCTCGCCGGCGAACAACTTCAAGCCCAACGCGCCAGCCAGCCTCACGCTGGTGGCGAACGCGGCCGATGCCGACGGCAGCGTCGCCAAGGTCGAGTTCTTCCTCGTCAACCCGGCCGCGCCGGTGTTCGACCTCACCACGCTCGTCGGCCAGGCCAACGCGGTGGGATCGCCCCCTTCGTTCCAGCTCGCCTCGGGCGCGCTCACCTCCGGCCAGTACCACTACGTGGCGCGCGCCACCGACAACCAGGGCGCCACCGCCACTTCCGGCTCGGTGCAGGTCATCGTCAACGCGCTGCCCACCGTGAGCGTCACCTTCCCGACGGCCAATGCGGTGATCCCGCCCGGCACGGCGGTGACGCTGCGCGCCATCGCCGGCGACGCCGACGGCAGCGTGAGCAAGGTCGAGTTCTTCCTCAACGGCACGCTGCTCGGCCAGGGCACGCGCGTCGTCAATGGCGGCACGCCGACCAACGAGTACACCTACACGTGGAGCACCACGGCCCAGGGCACGTACGCGTTCACCGCCCGCGCCACCGACAACGACGGCGCGTTGCAGACCACGGCCTCGGTGGGAGTGAACGTGCCTGCGAACGTGCTGCCCGCGGTGACGCTCGACACCCCGGTGGCCGGCACCAACGCGCCGACGACGCTGGTGCTGACCGCCTCCGCCTCCGACAGCGACGGCAGCGTCGCCTCGGTGCAGTTCCTCAACAACGGCGTCGCGCTCGGCAACGGCACCTTCGACATCGCCACGTCGAAGTGGAAGTACGAGCGGCCGATCCTCGCCTCTGAGTCCGGCAGCTACGTCATCAGCGCGCGCGCCACCGACAACCTCGGCGGCCAGACGACCACCGCTTCGCAGAGCAAGACGATCGCGGCCAACGTGCCGCCGGTGGTGAACCTCACCTCGGCGGCCGCGGTGACGCTGCCGGTCAACGCCGCGGCCGGAGCCATCTCGCTGGCCGCGAGCGCCTCCGACAGCGACGGCATCGCCAAGGTCGAGTTCTTCAGCGTCACCGCCGGTGTCGCCACCAAGCTCGGCGAGGCGACCACGGCGCCGTACCAGTTCAGCTGGAACGGCAGCGGCGCCGGTGTCGGCGCCGGCACGTACACGATCCGCGCGCGCGCCACCGACATGGTGGGCAGCGTCACCGAGTCGGCGCCGCAGACGCTCTCCGTCACGCCCAACCTCGAGGGCATGTGGGCCAACCTCACCGCGGCGCAGAAGGGCGGCATCACGCTCGTGCCGAACAAGGTGCTCGGCGACCCGGGCACAGTGGCCGGCGAGGTCATGACCGCGATCGGTGTCAACACCGTGGCGCCGAAGTACGTGGTGGCGATGGCGCAGGCGCTGCGCCGGATGGCCGATCTGCCGCTGGAGTCGACCGGCACGACCTACGTGCCCTGCGGCCCCACCGCCGGCGACGGCACGATGATGATCCAGACGATCGACGCGAGCACGAGGTTCATCAACCTCAAGGGCTGCAAGATCGGTGGCTTCACCTTCAGCGGCGGGGCGGATGCGGCGTACCAGCACACCTACCTCTCGTCGACTGCGGCGCCGCCCTCGTGCACGCTGCCCCCGGCTCCGCCGCCGCCGCCTCCGCCGCCGCCGCCCCCGCCGCCTCCGGGCCCGCCGCCTCCGCCGCCGCCCCCCCCGCCGCCGCCTCCTCCTCCGGCCGACGTGACTCGCGACGTGTGTTCGACGATCACCTACACGCAGGTGGCGGCCGACCGCTTCCGCATCCTGGTCGAAGGCGCCAAGGTCAACGGCGGCGGCGCGCCGGAGAACGGCAGCGAGTTCTTCCCGCACAACGCCTGGGGCTGGGCCTACGTCGAGTGCACCGTCACCGGCGCCACGAAGAGCTGCGTCACCAACCACGAGAACTCGTTCGTGTGGGGCAACGACCTCGCCTGGACCGACTGGACGGACGCCGGCACGCCGTTCGGTCCGTCGCCCGGGCTGCCGTGGCTCACCTACCTCACCGACGACCCGTACAAGCTGAACGGCACGATCCGGCCCTGCGAATCCGACCCGCAGGCGGAGAACTACCAGCCAGGCTTCTGCCAGACGCCGCCGCCGGTCGGGGCCACGCCGGCACAACGCAAGTACTGGGAGCAGCACCACATCAAGTTCGACAACATGACGAACATCGGTGGGCGGGCAGTCGTGTACGCCAGCGACGGGTGGACCCTCGTGAACCGCCTGCCGCCCGCGGCGGCGCCCGCGGCGGCCGGCACCGAGCGCGTCGAAGTGCGGCAGTTCGCGGCCGACGCCACGGCGCTGGCGCCGGCGAAGATCTTCCGCTGCACGGTGGACGTCAACGGCTTCTACGGCTGCCTGCCCGAGACGCCGTAGCCGCGCGGCCGGGCGCGGGGTTCAGCTCGCGAAGGCGAAACCCCGCCCCGGCGCCGCCGCAAACAGCGCCTTCGTATACGCGTGCTGCGGCGCGCCGAAGATGCGGTGCGCCGGGCCGTACTCGACGACCTCGCCCTGGCTCATGACGGCGAGCATGTCGCACACCTGCGAGGCCACGCGCAGGTCGTGCGTGATGAAGAGCATGGCGATGGCAAGGCGCGTGCGGATCTCGTCGAAGAGCTTCAGCACCTGCGCCTGCACGGAAACGTCGAGCGCGCTCACCGCCTCGTCGGCGATGAGCAGCTCGGGCTCCATCATCAGCGCGCGCGCGATGCAGATGCGCTGGCGCTGGCCGCCGCTGAACTGGTGCGGGTAGCGCGCCATCGCGCTCTCGTCCATGCGCACGAGGCCGAGCAGCTCGCGCGCCTTCGCGAGCGCCGCGTCGCGCGGCAGGCCGTAGTTCATCGGCCCTTCGATCATCGCCTCGCCCACGGTGCGGCGCGGGTTGAGCGAGCGGTAGGGGTCCTGGAAGACGATCTGCACGCGCTTGCGCAGCGGGCGCAGCGCGCCGGCGGAAAGCGTCGCGATCTCGTCGCTGCCGAGCCGCACGCTGCCGCCCGTGGGGTCGACGAGGCGCACGACGCAGCGCGCCACCGTGCTCTTGCCCGAGCCCGACTCGCCGACGATGCCCAGCGTCTGGCCGCGCCGGATCTCGAAGTTCACGTCCTTGGCCGCGTGCACCGTGCGGCGCTTGCCGAACCAGCTCTTGTCGTCGTAGGTCTTGGCCAGCGCCTTCACGCTCAGCACGAGCGGCGCCGTGGCGGCGACCTCGGGGCGCGCTTCAGTGCGCGCTTCCGTGCGCAGCGTCGGCACGCTCGCCATCAGCATCTTCGTGTAGGCGTGCTGCGGGCGCCTGAGCACCGCCTCCTTCGGGCCGAGCTCGACGAGGTCGCCCAGGCGCAGCACGGCCACGCGGTGCGCGATCTCGGCAACGACGCCGAAGTCGTGCGTGATGAAGAGCACGCCGGTGCCGTGCCGCCGCTGCAGGTCGAGCACGAGCTTGAGGATCTGCGCCTGCGTCGTCACGTCCAGCGCAGTGGTCGGCTCGTCGGCGATCAGCAGCACCGGGTCGAGCACGAGCGCCATCGCGATCATGATGCGCTGGCGCTGGCCGCCGGAGAGCTGGTGCGGATAGCTCGCCACCATGCGCTCGGGGTCGGGCAGCAGCACCTCCCGGACGATGGCCAGCACCTTCTCGCGCCGCTCGCCGGCCGTGAGCTGCGTGTGCTCGGAGAGCACCTCGTCGATCTGGTCGCCGCAGGTCATGACCGGGTTCAGCGCCGTCATCGGCTCCTGGAAGATCATGCCCATGCGCGTGGCGCGCAGCTCGCGCAGGCGGGAGAGCGGCGCATGCGTGATGTCCTCGCCCTGCAGCAGGATGCGGCCCGAGACGATGGGGAGCTGCCTGGGCAGCAGGCCCATCACGCCCTGCGCGATGACGCTCTTGCCGCTGCCCGACTCACCGACCAGGCAGACGATCTCGCCACGGCCGACCGTGAAGCTCACCTTCTGCACGGCGGTGGCGCGGTCGCCGCCCGAAGGCAGCGCGATAGCGAGCTCGTGGACCTCGAGGATGGGTGCGCCGGCCTTGATGTCGTCGTCGGCCATCGTCAGGCCCGCTTCGCCATCTTCGGGTCGAGCGTGTCGCGCAGCCCGTCGCCGAGGATGTTCACCGCCAGTACCGTCACCGCGAGGAAGATGCCCGGGAAGAAGATGTTGTGCGGGTACTCGTTGAACTGCGCACGCCCCTCGGCCATCACGTTGCCCCAGGTCGGGATGTCGGGCGGCAGGCCGACACCGAGGAAGGACAGGATGGCCTCGGTGAGGATGCCGGCAGCGCAGATGAAGGTGCCCTGCACGATGAGCGGCGCCATCGTGTTGGGCAGGATGTGCCGCCACATGATCTTCCACGTGGGTGTGCCGAGCGACACCGCCGCCTCCACGTAGGGCTCCTCGCGGATCGTCAGCACGAGCGAGCGCACGAGCCTTGTCACGCGCGGGATCTCGGGGATGGCGATGGCGATCACCACGGTGAGCAGGCTGCCGCGCCACATCGCCACCAGCGCGATGGCGATGAGGATGGCGGGAATGGCCATCAGGCCGTCCATGACGCGCATCAGGATGCCGTCGACGCGGCGCAGGAAGCCCGAGACGAGCCCGAAGACGATGCCGATGGCCAGCGCCACCATCGCCGTGCAGACGCCGACGATGAGCGAGACGCGCGTGCCGTAGATGACGCGGCTGTAGATGTCGCGCCCGAAGCTGTCGGAGCCCATCAGGAAGCGGTGCGCGAGCGACTCGCCTTCGAGCGTCGTGATCTCGCCCATCTTGCCCGGCGTGAGGTCGCGGCTGGCGGGGTCGAAGAGCGATGGGTCGACCGTGCCGAGCCAGGGCGCGGCGAGCGCCACGAGCACCAGCACCGCCAGCACCGCACCACCGAGGCGCACGCCGCCGTTGCGGCGCACGCGCGTCCACACGCTCTCGTGCCGGATCACCGAGGCGGCTTCGACGGAGAGCTCGTTGAACGAGGTGGTGGTGGTATCGGCCATCGCGCGCGCTGTGCGATCAAGCATTCAGTACCTGATGCGCGGATCGAAGAAGACGTAGCTGAGATCCACGAGCAGGTTGACGAGCACGTAGACGAACGAAAAGAGCAGGATCACGCCCTGGATGGTGGGGAAGTCGCGCGCCAGCACCGCGTCGACGGTCAAGCGCCCGAGGCCCGGAATGGCATAGACCGACTCGGTGACGACGACGCCGCCGATGAGCAGCGCGATGCCGATGCCGATGACGGTGGCGATCGGCACCGCGGCGTTGGCCAGCGCGTGCCGCATCAGCACCTTGTTCTCGGGCAGGCCCTTGGCGCGCGCCGTGCGGATGTAGTCCTCGCCCAGCGTCTCGAGCACCGAGGCGCGCGTGACGCGGGCGATGAGCGCGATGTAGATCACCGACAGCGTCACCGCCGGCAGGACCAGGTGATAGAGCCACATCGCAGGCCCGTCGGCGAAACGCCGGTAGCCCTGCACCGGCAGCCAGCCGAGCTTGAGCGAGACGAGCCAGATGAGCACGTAGGCGAGCACGAACACCGGCACCGAGAAGCCCAGCACCGAGAACGCCATCAGCGCGCGGTCGAGCCAACCGCCGAAGCGCCAGGCGGCGAGCACGCCCAGCGGCACCGCGACCAGCACCGCCAGCGTCATGGTGATGAGCGCCAGGCTCAGCGTCGGCTCCAGGCGCTGCGCGATGAGCGTCGTGACCTCGGTCTTGTAGTAGTAGCTCTGCCCCAGGTCGCCGCTGAGCAGGTGCGCGAACCAGATGAAGAACTGCTCGACGATGGAGCGGTCGAGCCCGAGGTTGGCGCGGATCTGCGCGATCTGCTCGGTGGTAGCGGCGTCGCCGGCCAGCACCGCCGCCGGGTCGCCCGGCGTGAGCCGCAGCATCAGGAAGACGAGCACCGCGACGATCAACAGCACCGGGATCGTGGCCAGCAGGCGGCGGGCGAGGAAGGCGAGCATGGGCGGGCGCGATTTTCGATTGCAGGCTTCGTGCCAAGATCAGGGCAAACACGGGAGCTGCCGCGCATGATCGACCTGTACACCGCCAGCACGCCCAACGGCTGGAAGGCCTCGGTGGCGCTGGAGGAACTGTCGCTGCCCTATGCCGTGCACGCCGTCGACCTCGGCCGCGGCGAGCAGAAGGCCGAGTCCTTCCTGCGCTTGAACCCCAACGGGCGCATCCCGGTCATCGTCGATCGCAGCGAGGGCGACTTCACCGTCTTCGAGTCCGGCGCCATCCTCGTGTACCTGGCCGAGAAGACCGGCCGCCTGATGCCGACCGACGCCAAGGGCCGCTCGCTCGTCATGCAGTGGCTGATGTTCCAGATGGGCGGCATCGGCCCGATGATGGGGCAGGCCAACGTCTTCTTCCGCTACTTCCCCGAGAAGATCGAGCCCGCCATCCAGCGCTACCAGAACGAATCGCGCCGCCTGTTCGAGGTGCTCGAGCGGCGCCTGGGCGAGAGCGAATGGCTGGCCGGCGACTACTCGATCGCCGACATCGCCCACTGGTGCTGGGTGCGCACCTACAGGTGGTCGGGCGTGTCCATCGAGGGCCTGCCGCAGCTGCGCCGCTGGCTCGATGCGATGCGCGCGCGCCCGGCCTGCCAGCGCGGCATCGCCGTGCCGGCCAAGGCGCCCGATGCGCTGAAGGACGACGAGGCCACGCAGGCCTTCGTCGAGCGCGCACGGCAAAGCGTGCAGCGCTGAACCACGGGGAACCCGCACCATGATCACGCTCTACGACTGCGCCACCGCGCCGAGCCCACGCCGTGCCCGCATCCTGCTGGCCGAGAAGGGCGTGGCGCACGCCACCGTCCCTATCGACCTCGTCATGGGTGAACAACTCGGCGAGGCCTACCGAGCCGTCAACCCGCAGTGCACCGTGCCCGCGCTTCGGCTCGAGGACGGCCTCGTGCTCACCGACAACGCCGGCATCGCCGCCTACCTCGAAGCGCGTTTCCCCACGCCGCCGCTGCTGGGCCGTACGCCCGCGGAGAAGGCCGACATCGCGAGCTGGAACTGGCGCGTCGAGTTCGAGGGCCTGCTCGCCATCGCCGAGGCGCTGCGCAACGGCTCGCCGGCGATGGCGCACCGCGCGCTGCCGGGCCCGGCCGACTACGAGCAGATTCCCGCGCTCGCCGAACGCGGGCTTGCGCGCACGCGGCAGTTCTTCGACACGCTGGAGGCGCGCCTCGCCGGCCGCGACAGCGTGGCCGGCGAGGGCTTCTCGATGGCCGACATCACCGCCGTCGTGGCGGTGGACTTCGCGCGCATCGTGCGCGTCAAGCCGGGCGAGCAGCACGTGCACCTGCGCCGCTGGCGCGCCGCGATGGGCGAGCGCCCGGCGATGGCGCTGTAGGGCCCTCAACCTGCGACCCGAGCTCTTCCGATGTCCCAACGCGAACCCACCCGCATCCCCTGGGCCAGCCTCGCCGTCGTCGCCACGTTCGTCTCCGGCACGCTCATCGTGCCCAAGGCCTTCGACCTGCTGCGCCCGCCCGAGAAGGAGCGCGCGCAGCAGTTCAGCGGCGCCGACCTCGAGGTCGATGCACGCCTGTGGGAGGACCCGTTCGCCGCCGTGCGCCGGCACGAGAACGACCGCGTCGAGCGCTGCAAGAACCCGGCCGCGGCGAGCAAGCGCGAGTGCGACGCCGACCAGCGCGACGCACGCCGCTCGCCGCAGGCGCTGCGCGAGCACCTCGACGCCGACGACGACGGCGAGATCGATGCGCAGTCGACGCTGCTGATCGCCGTGCTCGTGCCCGGCAACCCCTTCGTCGGCGCCGAAGAGGCGCGCCGGCGCACGCGCTTCGCGCTGCTGTCGGGCCTGCAGGCGGAGGGCTACTTTCCCGACAGCGCCGAACAGATCGGCCTCATGCAGGTGCCGCTGGCGCCGATCGCGACGCTGGCGCCGCTGACGCGCCTGGCCTCGCATCTGCCGCCGCCAACGGCCGCGGCCTCGGCGCCGGCCACCGGCGGTGACCTGCTGCAGATTCCGTACGAGCTGCTCTCGCGCAGCCGCAGCGTGCGCCCGGCCGAAGAGACCTCGGCCGCCGCGGCTTCCACGGCCGCCGCTTCCGCGGCCTCCGCTTCCGCGGCCGCCTCCCCCGCCTCCGCGGCCTCGGCACCCGACGCGACCCGCCAGCGCCGCTCCTACCGCAGCGTCGTCGTCGTGTGGGTCGACGAGGCCGCGCTGCCGGGCCCCAAGCTCGACGGCGTGGCCCGCCTGCTCGACACCGTCATCGCCTGCCGCCGCCAGGCCTGCCCGCGGCTGGCGGTGATCGGCCCCTCGTCCTCCGACGGCCTGGACCTGCTGCTGCACGGCCTCGAGGCGGCGCTGGCGCGGCGCGCGCAGGCGCCGGAGAACATCGATGCCTCGCTCGCCAACGGCTACCGGCTGCTCGCGCAGGCGCGCTTCTACAGCCCGGCGGCGACCATCTCCGACGAAGACCTGCCGCTGCTGCGCCGCTACGGCCACACGGTGCCGGAGTTCTTCACCTCCTACTTCACCGGCATCGTCCCCGAGCGCGCCCGCCTCAGCGAAGCCGAGCGCGAGGTGCCCTTCACGCGCACGATCGGCGCCGACATCACCGTGGCCACGCTGCTCGCCTCCGAGGTGCTGCAGCGGCTGCCGGCGGAGTCGAAGCGGCGCGTCGTCACCATCGTCGAGAGCGATTCCATCTACGCGCGCGGCCTGGATCGGCGCATGCGCCACCTGCTCGCCAACGGCCCGCAGATCAGCCGCGTCGACCAAGCCTACTTCTTCCGCGGCATCGACGGCGTCACCGTACGCGACGGCACCACCGAGCGCACGCCGCCTGCGGCCAAGCCGAAGGACGAAGCGGCGGCCGTCGAGTGGCCGGAGGCGCGCGACCAGCTCGACTACCTGCGCCGCATGGCCGAGGAACTGAAGGCGAGCGAATCGGCCGAGGGCGGCGGGCCGATCGGCGCCATCGGCATCTTCGCCAACGACGTGCACGACAAGCTGCTCGTGCTGCAGGCGCTGCACGACACCTTCCCGGACAAGGTGTTCTTCACGACGGACATGGACGCGCGCTTCGTGCACCCGCGCGTGCTGCCGTTCACGCGCAACCTCGTCGTCGCCTCGAGCCTGCCGCTGAAGATGCCGCCGGTGCTCGAGGCGGCGGCCGACGGCAGCCTCGTGCGCGGCCGGCGCCAGGTGCACGAGGGCGCGCCGCCGCTGCGCGACGTCTACCAGACCGCCGCCTACCTCGCGGCGCGCATGGCCGCCTGCACGCGCGCCTGCGAGATCGTGCAGCGCGCGACGCAGGCGGCGATCCAGTCGCCTTCTGTATACGAGATCGGGCGCAACGGCGCCGTCGCCATCGGCGGCTTCGACGCCAGCGCGCAGCGCCAGCAGCGGCCCGGGTCGGGCACGTCGATCCTGCTCGCGGCCGGGCTGGCCGTGCTCACGCTGGGGCTGCTGCTGTGGCCCTCGACGCCGGTGCTGCGCGCCGCGCATGCGCGCTGGCAGCAGGGTTCCATCGCGCCCGGCGGCAGCGGTGGCACCAGCGGCACCGGTGGACCGGGCGTGCCTGCCGGCCCACCGATGCACCTCGCCCCCTGGCTCGGTGTCGGCTACGGCCTGTGGCTCGGCTTCGCCGCCGCCTCGGTGCTGGAGACGGCCGCGCCGGCCAGCCTCGGCCTGGCCGGCACGCTGGCCTGGTCGGCGCTCGGCGGCGCCGCGGTGGGCCTGCTCTCGCCGGGCCTGCGCATGTTTGCGCCGAGCGGGCACGACGCGGGCGGCGCGGCCGGGCGCGGGCACGCCTCGCCGGTGTTCTCTCTGCTCTCACCGCTCTCGTTGCTCTCGCTGCTCATCCTCGTCGCCCTGCTGGGCGGTGCGTGGTGGCTGGCCGGGCCGGGGCTGCCGGGCTACGGCGAGCCGCTGCGCTGGCTCGACGGCATCAGCGGCTGGCCCTCGCACTTCCTGAACCTGATCGCCTTTCTCGTCGTGCTGGTCTCGCTGGACCTCTACGCCGATGGCGCGCGCGCATTGACGCGGGCGCAGGACGAGTGGCTGGGCTGGCGGCCGCTGGCACCGGCGCCGCTATCGCCGTCCGTCCCAGGCGAGGCGCCGGGTCCGACCCGGCGCGCGGGCGCCTGGCTGCAGCGCCATTCGTTGCTCGCCTGGAGACTGCCCGCCGCCGGTCGGGTGGAGTTCGCCGTGGTCTGGCAGCGTTTCCGCCAGCTGAGCGAGCCGACGCCGCGGCTCGTGCGCGTGCTGTTCTGGTACGCGCTCACGGTGGTCGGCGCGACGGTGCTGTTCGTGGTGCTCACCGGCACCACGCTGCCCGACGTGCCCGTGCGCGGCACCGAGCACCGCGCCATCGTCCTCGCCGGCCTCGTGGCGGCACTGGCGGCGCTGCCGGCGCTCGTGCTCGCCGTGGCCGATGCGACGCTCGCCACCTGCCGGCTGCTGTGGGCGCTGGGCCGCGGCCGCGCGAGCTATCCGCCCGAGGTGGTGGCGCGCTTCGCACGCGACCTGGGCCCCGAGATCGAGGAGAAGATCGCACAGGCGATGGCCGCCGACCCCGGCGACCGCGGCGACCGCGCCGGCGAGTCCGAGGGGATGGAGGGGCTGCAGGGCACCCAGCGGAGCGGGGGGGCCGGAGGAACCGAGGGGCTCGAGAGGACGCAGCCGGCCTCGCCGCGCGTGCACACGCTGCTCGACGACTGGATCAGCATCGAGTTCGTCGCCCGCCAGACGCAGGCTGTGTCGCCCCTCATCGTCGCGCCCTTCGTCGTGCTCGGCCTGCTGGTGATGGCGCGCAGCCGCCTGTTCGACAGCTGGGCCGTGACCTGGCCGATCGTGCTGACCGCGGCGATCTACCTGATGGGCCTGCTGGTGCTGGCCGTGGCGCTCAAGCTGAGCGCGGAGAACCTGCGCGACGCGGCGCTGGCACGCATGCGCGCCGACCTGCTGTGGCTGGGCGGCGCGGGCGGCGGGCGCGAGAAGCTCGCCGAGCCGCTGAAGCAGCTGATCGCCGCCGTCGAGGGCAACACCACCGGCGCCTTCGCACCCTTGCTCGAGCAGCCGCTCGTCGCGGCGCTGATGGTGCCGCTGGGCAGCGCCGGCGGCGTGCAGCTGTTCGACCGCCTGCTGCTGGCGCGGTGAGGCTCGCCTGACGGCTCAGGCCTGCCAGACCGCATAACCCGCCTCGCGCAGGCCGATCGCGAGCTCGACCTCCATCTCGCGCGCCGCGTCGTAGGGCATCGGGTTGTAGACCTCGTACAGCGCCGGCAGCAGGCGCAGGCCGTAGGTGAAGACGTAGCGGTTGCTCTGGATGCCGGCCTTGTGCTTGTCCATGCGCAGGTCCGGGTCGAGGCCGGTCATCCCCACGTAGACGCAGGGCTTGGCGAAGGCGTACTGCGGGTTGGCACGCCGGAAGCGCGCCTCGCCCCAGACGCGCTCGGACAGCTCCACGACGTAGACGTGGTAGTGGTGCCGCACCTGCCGCACCTGCCGCACCTGCCGCACCTCCCGCACTCGGTGCCGCGAAGCCATGTCGAGCCGGCCACCGGTGCCGGCGCCGGCGACCGCGGCGCCTCTCTCAGCCCGCGACGCGCGCCGCCGCGACGACGTCGAGGTGGCCCTGGCCGCGCGCGATGCCGGCGTCCAGCATCGCCGCCAAGGCCGGCGCCACGAAGAGGCCCTGGCCGCCGCGCTGCGCCTCCTCCTGCATCAGGCGCACGTCCTTGCGCGCCATCGTCATCTCGAACGAGGGCTGCGTCACGTCGGCAGAGACGATGCGACCGGCGCGCGCGGTGAGCGTGTTGCCGGGGTTGAAGTGCTCGAAGAGCGAGAAGGCCTCCCGCGCGTTCATGCCCAGCGCATGCGCGAGCCGGTTGACGTCTCCGAGCACGCCGATGAGGCCGAGGATCGTGAGGTTGCCGAGCAGCTTGAAGGCCGCGGCGCGCTCGGGCGCCTCGCCCATGTAGACCACCTTGCCGGTCATGGCCTGCAGGTCCGGCAGCAGCTCGTCGAAGCGCGCTCTGGCGCCCGAGGCCAGCATCACGCCCGTCCCTTCGGCCGCGTTGGCCGGGCCCATGAAGACCGGCGCGTGCACGAAGGGGCGGCCGCGTGCCTGCCAGCGCGCCGCGCGTTCGGCGGTGGGCGTGGGCGCGGTGGTGGTGTGATCGACGATGCACGCGCCGGCCGGCAAGGCCGCCGCCAGCGGCTCGAGCACGGCGTCGACGGAGGCGTCGTCGGCGAGCGAGAGGTGCACGCGCTGGACTCCACCCTCGCCGGCCACGGCCGCCGCGGCATCGGCGAAGGCGCGCGCACCCTGGGCCTGCAGCGCCTGCGCCTTGGCGGCGCTGCGGTTCCAGACCTGCACCGCGTGGCCATTGGCGAGCATGCGGCGGACGAAGCCCGTGCCCATGAGGCCGGTGCCGAGGAATGCGATCTTCATCGATGTGACTCCGTGGTGGCGTGGTGGCGTGGGAGCATGGTCCATGAACGAAGAACCCGCCACGCGGGCGGGTTCTCGCTCGGACCCGGGTCGCTTCAATCCTTCTTCAGGTTCCAGTAGATGTTGCCGTTGTGCACGAAGAAGCCGCTGATGTTCTTGCGCGCCGCCACGGGCTGGCTGTACTCGCCGAGGATCGCGTGCGTGCCCACCTCGAAGGCGCGGGCGTGGATCTGCTCGGCGAGCTTCTTCTTCGTCCCGTCGTCGGTGGCGCGCATGAACTGGTTGCGCAGCTCGACCATCCTGTCGTCGCTGGCCCAGCCGAACCAGGTGCTCTTCTCGCCGCGCGTGTCCATCATCGCGCTGCCGATGGGGCTCCACACGTCGAAGGCCTGCCAGGCGGTGAGGAACATGTGCCAGCCGCCCTTCTCGGGCGGGTCCTTCTTGGCGCGGCGGCCGACCAGCGTCTGCCAGTCCATGGCCTGCAGGTCGACCTTGAAGCCGGCCTGGCGCAGCAGCTGCGCGGCCACGTCGGGCAGCTTCTGGATGCTGGCGAGATCGGTGGGCTTCATGATGACGACGGGCGTGCCGTCGTAGCCGCTCGCCTTCAGCAGGTCCTGCGCCTTCTTCATGTTGCTCTTCATCTGGATGTCGCTGCCGGCCGTGCTGCCGTAGGGCGTGCCGCAGATGAACATCGAGCCGCACGACTTGTACAGGTCCTTCACGCCCACCTGGGCGCGCAGGAAGGCCTCCTGGTTGAACGCTGCGATGGCCGCCTGGCGGACCTTCGGGTTGTCGAAGGGCTTGTGCAGGTGGTTGAAGCGCGCCATGTACTGCAGGCCGAGGTTGCTCCACTTCGGGATCTGCAGCGTGCTGTCGGCCTTCACGGTCTCGAAGTGGTCGAAGCCGAGCGCCTCGATGATGTCGACCTCGCCCTTCTGCAGCGCACTCACCTGCGCCTGCGCGTCGCGCAGCGCCAGGTTCCACTCGACACGGTCGACGTAGACACGCTTGCCGCCGGTGGTGCCGCTGGGCGGCTCGGCGCGCGGCACGTACTTGGCGAACTTCGTGTAGACGGCCTTGTCGCCGGGCTTGAACTCGTCACGCTTGAAGACGTAGGGCCCGGAGCCGATGTGCTCCTCGATCTGCTTGAACGCGTCGGTCTCGGCGATGCGCCTGGGCATGATGAAGGGCACGTTCGAGCTCGGCTTGCCGAGCGCCTCGAGCATGAAGCCGTTGGCTTCACCGAGGAAGATGCGGAACGTGTCGGGCGCCGGCGAGTCCATGCGCTGCACGAACTGCATGAGCGCGCTGCCCATGGCGTCGCGCTTGCCCCAGCGCTGGATGCTGGCGATGACGTCCTCGCCGGTGACCGGCTTGCCGTCGTGGAACTCGAGGCCCTTGCGCAGCTTGAAGGTCCACAGGCGCTTGTCCGGGCTCTCGGACCACGTGTCCACCATCTGCGGCTTGACCTTGCCGTTCTCGTCGGTGCCGAACAGGGTGTCGTAGATCATGTAGCCGTGGTTGCGGCTCATGTACGCGGTGGTCCAGATCGGGTCGAGCACGGCCAGGTTGCTGTGCGGCACGACGCGCAGCACCTTGCCCTGGGCGAGCACGCCCGGGCCGAAGGAAAACGCAGCGGCCGTGAGCACGGCCGTACCGAGCAGGCGGCGGGTGATCTTCATTCTCGAGGTCCTGTCGCGACAAACGGGCGTTCGGGGAGAACGGGGACGCGGCGCATCGCGCGCCGCGTCGACCCGGCCCATTCTCGGCGCCGGCCCAGGACCGCCTCATCAGGGCAAACACCGTCGACCCGCGGGCACATGCGCGGGCCCGAGCGCAGGCCCGAGCTGAGGCCCGAGCTCAGCCACGCGTGCCACGAGCGTCGATGCCGCGGCTTTCAGGCCGCGCTCCTGCCAGCGCGCGCGGGCGGCGCGCCGGCACTGCCGGCCCCGAGCCGCTGGTACTCGCGGTCCTCGGTGCCGCACCAGCGGTCCCACCAGGTGAAGTAGAGGCCGTAGTTGCCGCGGTTGTGGGCGTGGTGGTAGTGGTGGTGCGACACCGGCGTCATGAAGCCGAGCCAGCCGCCGGGCACGGCGCTGCGCGGCATCAGCTCGTGGCTGCAGTGGCCGATGACGTTGCGCACGATCATGTGCAGCAGGAAGAGCCCGACGACCCCGGTGTGCGTGGGCACGAGAGCCAGCCAGAGCGGCAGGAAGGCGGCCTGCACCCAGGCCTCGAGCGGGTGGAAGCTGTACGCCGCCCAGGGCGTGGGGTGCCGGGACTGATGGTGCACGCCATGCACGGCGGCGAAGAGGCGCCTGTGATGCAGCAGCCGGTGTGTCCAGTAGAACCAGGCGTCGTGCGCGACGATGACGCCGGCCAGGCTCAGCCACCACCAGGCCCAGCCGTGGCGCGCGGCCTCGGCATACAGCTGCAGCCGCCCCGCTTCGGCCAGCAGGTAGGTCAAGAGCCCATGGGCCGCGAAGACGAACACCGTGGCCATCGAGTAGGTGAGCTCGTGACGCACCTGGCCCGGGCGCGGCGCGGCGCCGAGGATGCGCCGGCCCGCCAGCCGCCGGCGCAGCAGCACGAAGACGACGAGCCATGCGGCTCCGGCGGCAAGCAGGTAGCGCAGCAGGTCGATGCCGAGAACGGTCATCGCGACGGTTTCGAAGGGGGGTGGATGCACGGCAGGGCTCCCGGTGGTGGATGAGGGAGTCGATGCTGCGCAGCCGCGCCGCGGCGGGCTCGCCGAAACGTCGCCGACCCTGGCCGATTCGTCGCGAAACCGGGCCGAAGGATGCCCGGCCGCTCAGCCGCCGCCCGCCTTGAAAGGCACCTGAGGCATATGAGGCACCTGAGGCACCTGAGGCAGCCGCTTGGCGCCACGGAACTCCGTCGGCGTGATGCCGTAGCGCTGCTTGAAGGCGCGGTTGAACGGGCCGATCGAACCGTAGCCGCACTCGAGCGCGATCGTCAGCACCGGCCGGTCGTCGCCGGCCAAGCGCAGGGCGGCTTCCTGCAGCCGGTAGCTGTGCAGGAAGTCGTTGAAGTTACGAAAGCCGAGTTGCTGGTTGATGAGGGCGCGCAGCGCCGCTTCGCCCTGGCCCAGTTCGCTCGCGAGCGCGGCCAGCGTCAACCCTTCGCGCCGGTACAGCCGCTCGACGGTCATCGCGCGCTGCAGTCGCGCCAGGGCCTCGGCGACGCGCGGGCTCGGGGCGGCGATGGCGGTGGCATTGGCAGTGGCGGGCTGGGGCTGCAGCGGGGCATGCGCGGCCGGCGTCGCGGCCGCGCCCATCGTGGACATCGCGTCGACCGAACCTGTCGCTGCTGGCGCCGCTATCGCGCCTACTGCGGCTGCGTCTGTCGCGCCTGACGCGCCTGTCGCGCCTGTCGCGCCTGTCGCGCCTGTCGCGCCGGTCGCGCCGGGCGCTCCACCGGCCAACGGCGTCGCCGCCAGCAGTGGCCCGGCGACGACGGGCACGCCGGCCGCGCCGCCGAGTACGTCGTCCAGCGAGCGCAGCGCCACGAGGATGGCCAGCCCCAGCGCCAGGAGCCCGATGCCGGCGATGTGCAGCGCCGGCAGCAGGCGCCCCACCTCCTGGCCCTGGACGGCCATCTCGATGGCGAAGGCCACGGTCGCGTAGCCGCCGATGCCCATCGCCACCCATCGCCGCGCCGCGCGCCGCGGCTCGACGAGGTCGTCGCGCCAGCCGCGCGTCACCTCCCACAGCGCGAGCGCGGTGCTGAGCAGCCGCACCACCATCTGCGTGGCGCCCAGCTCCCACGCCCACGAGCCTGGTGGCGGCGGCGCGAAGGGGCCGTCGCCGGCCGGAAAGTGCGGCAGGTTGGCGCCGAGGCCCGCCGCCACGGTGGCGGCGATCACCGCCCACCATGGCCAGGTGAAGCGGAAGGCATCGTCGAAGAGCGCACGCGCGGCGAGCCACATCCAGACCGGCGCGGACACCGCAGCGGCAAGCAAGGCCACCGCAAGCGGCCGCGGCATGCCGAGCAGCACGTCCGCCTGCTGGCAGAACACGTAGCCGAACACGCCGACCGTGAAGCCGCCGAGCGCCAGGCGCGCCGAAGCGCGGCCGCGGTGCAGCGCCAGGTTGAGCGTGTGGAACAGCAGCAGCCCCGCCACCGCGCCGCGCAGCGTCATCTCCCAGTGCAGGGGGCCGTAGAGGGTCGGGGTCATGGGGCGCGCGCCGCTCGTGTTCACGCTTGGGGCGCGCCGATCATGATCACATACTGAGGGGAGGGTCGGCCCGTGATCGCGCCGAACCGCGCGCACGCCTGCTGCATCATCGCGCCCCGCTGCATGCGGATGTTCATCCGGCTGCGGGCGTCACCCCTCGTGGCCCCGCCGGCATGCCACCCCCTGCACAGGATCGCGACCGCATGGAGACACCCCTGCCCTTCGGCGAGGCCGCATTGCCGGCCGAGCGGCACTGCGCGATCTTCGACACCGCGCTCGGGCCGTTCGGCATCGCCTGGCGCGGCGAGGCGGTGACGCACGTGCTGCTGCCGCTGCTGGACCGCGAGGCCACGATCGCCGAGCTGCAGTGGCAAAGCGGCGCCGAGCTGGCGCCGCCGCCCTGGCCACCGTTCATCGCGCAGGCGGTGGCGGCGATGCAGTCGCTGCTGCAAGGCGTTGCGGCCGATCTGCAGGACGTGCCGCTGGACTGGGCCGGCATCGGCCAGTTCGAGCGCAAGGTGTACGAGGCGACACGGCGCATCGCCCCGGGGCAGACCTGCACCTACGACGAGCTGGCCCAGGCGATGGGCAACCCGGGCGCCGCGCGCGCCGTGGACGTGGCGCTGGCACGCAACCCGTGGCCGCTGGTCGTGCCCTGTCACCGCGTCGTGGCCGGCGGTGGCCGGCTCGGCGGCCACTCGGCGGCCGGCGGCATCGCGACGAAGAAAAAGATGCTCGAGATCGAGGCGGCGATGGCTTCATCGGCATCGTCGGCCTCATCCGCCTCATCGGCCTCATCGGCCTCATCGGCCTCATCGGCTTCCTCGGCCTCATCGGCTTCAGGCGCCTCGAGTCCGCGCGAGCCCCGTTGAGGCTCGCGGCCGGGCACGCGCGCGCGTCGTGCCCGCGGGCCGCGGACCGGGGCCGTCCCGGCCCGCGCAGGCCGCCCGACGAGATGCGGTTGGACATGCCGTTGAAGTCGTAGCTGCCCATCACCTGGAAGGGCACCGAGTCCTGGCGGCCGACGCGCACTTCACCGAAGCGGCCCGACATGCCGAGCCAGGCCTGGCGGTTGAAGAACGCGCCGCCGGGGTTGACCTCGCCGCTGCTGGTGATGCCGCCGGTCTCGAGCTTGAAGTTCACGTAGGGATCGGCCAGTCCAGGAGGCCGAGTCCGCACAAACCCTTGCAGCAGGGTTGTTTCGTGGTCCGCTCACAACGCCATCACCCGAACCCTTCGAAGCGGGCGACCCGGCCTTGTATCGAAGTGTTTGCTTCGGCGCGCGTGGTCCGAAGGCGTGCCCGTGCCGGCTGGCCGCACAATGCGCCCCGCTGCATCCACACCGAGCCGAGCCCGCGTGAGCGTCGAGCCAGCGACCGAGAACCCGATCCCGGACTCGAACCCGGAGGCGATCCGCACCTTCCTGTTCACCGACATCGAAGGCAGCACGCGCCTGTGGGAGAACGAGCCCGAGCGCATGCGCGCCGCCGTGGCGCGCCACGATGTGCTGAGCCGCGAGGCGGTGCTCGCCGCCGGCGGCCAGGTCGTCAAGACCACGGGTGACGGCGTGCATGCGGTCTTCGCCGACGCGCTGCAGGCTGTGCAGGCGGCGCTGAACCTGCAGCAGGCGATGGCCGCGCCGATGCCCGAGGGCGGCCTCGCGCTCAAGGTGCGCTGCGGCGTGCACTGCGGCGAGAGCGAAGCGCGCGACGGTGACTTCTTCGGCCCGGCCCTGAACCGCGCCGCGCGCGTGATGAGTGCGGCGCACGGCGGGCAGACGTTGCTGACGCAGGCCGTGGCCGAACGATTGCGGGGCCGCCTGCCGAGCGGGGTCACGCTGCTCGACCTCGGGGTGGTGCGCCTGCGCGACCTCGCGAGCCCCGAGCGCGTCCATCAATTGCAGCACCCGGCGCTGCGCGCCCAGTTCCCGCCGCTGCGATCGCTCGAGGCGACACCGAACAACCTCGCGCAGCAGCTCAACTCCTTCGTCGGCCGCGAGCGCGAGCTGGCCGAAGTGCGTGCGCTGCTCGCGAAGACGCGCCTGCTGACGCTGCTGGGCATGGGAGGCATCGGCAAGAGCCGGCTTTCGGTGCAGCTGGGCGCGGAACTGCTCGACGAGTATCCGGACGGCGTGTGGCTGGTGGAGTTGGCGCCGTTAGCCGACCCGCTGCTCGTGCCCCAGGCGCTGGCTTCGGTACTCGGCGTGAAGGAAGAGCAAGGCAGTAGCGTCACCGATGCGCTGCTGAGCTACGTGCGCGACAAGACGCTGCTCGTCATCCTCGACAACTGCGAGCACGTGGTGCACGCCTGCGCTGACCTGGCCAAGCGACTGCTGCAAGCCGCACCCGGCGTACGCGTGCTCGGCTCCAGCCGCGATGTGCTGCAGGTGGCCGGTGAGACGGCGTACCAGGTGCCAACGCTGTCGGTGCCCGGCGACGAGGGGGCCGAGGTCGAGGAGCGCACCGTTCCGCCGGCCCACCTTGCGCGGCTGGCGCGGCACGAGGCAGTGCGCCTTTTCATGGACCGGGCCAGCGCGGTGCAGCCGGCGCTGCGCTTGACCGCGCAAAACGCGGGTGCCGTGGCCAGCATCTGCCGCCAGCTCGACGGCATCCCACTCGCGCTCGAACTGGCGGCGGCGCGCACGCGGGCGCTCTCGGTGCAGGCCATCGCCGCGCGTCTGGCGGACCGCTTCCGCCTGCTCGTGAGCGGCGACCGCACGGTGCTTCCGCGCCAGCGCACGCTGCGCGCGCTGATCGACTGGAGTTTCGATCTGCTCGACGAAGCGGAGCGCATGCTCTTCAGGCGGCTCTCCGTGTTTGCCGGTGGGTGGACGCTGGAGTCGGCCGAGGCCGTGTGCGAGGGCGGCGGCATCGAGTCACCCCACGTGCTGGACCTGCTTGCGCGCCTGGTGGAGAAGTCGCTCGTGGTGATGGATGCCGGCGGCACGCGCTACCGCATGCTCGAGACGGTGCGCGCCTATGCGTTGGAGAAGCTGGTGGAGGCTGGAGACGAGGCGGCGACGCGCGGGCGACACCTCGAACACTTCCTCGGCCTGGCCGAGACGGCGCGGCCGCACTTGGCGGGTCCGGTGCAGAGCTTGTGGCTGAAGAGGCTGGATCAGGAGCGGGAGAACTTCATTGCTGCGCACGATTGGTGTGGTCGCGC
This sequence comes from Burkholderiales bacterium, assembly GCA_016223165.1. Taxonomy (GTDB): domain Bacteria; phylum Pseudomonadota; class Gammaproteobacteria; order Burkholderiales; family Burkholderiaceae_C; genus Rubrivivax. The sequence continues at coordinate 130,179 of JACRPO010000001.1, read as the reverse complement.
TGAAGAGTGCGCGATGCAGGGGCTTCAACTCGTCTTTGTGCTCAAGACCTACTGGCGCATTCGCGGCCTGCTCGGGCTTGGTCAACGAATCACTGTAGAGGCGTCGATGCGCGAGGCGGCACGCCCACGTGGCTTCGCGAGGTGCCGCGTCTTGTGCGACGCGGGCCAGCTGACCTACTTCATGGGTCGGTACGACGAGTCGCGTCGCTATCTCGAGGAGAGCCACGCCATTGCGATGGAAATCGGCGACAGGGGGCGGATGGCCGCCGTGTTGCAGCCACTGGGCACGGTCTATGTAGCGCTTGGCGAGCGCGCCAGAGCCCGCGCGACCTACGAGAGCGCGGTGATGTTGGCGCGCGAGGTCGGCGAACCGCGCCAGCTTGCCGCGGCGCTCAACGGCCTGGCTCAATTGCACCACGCCGATGGCAGTCTCGAAGTCGCGCAGCCGCTGTACGAGCAGGTGTTGGCCATCGCCCGCGATCTGGGCGATCAGGAGAGCATCGCAATCGCGCAGCTCAACCGCGCGATGGTCTTCATCTCAAGCCGGCGCCTGGCGGATGCGGTACCCGTGCTGCGCGAAGTGCAGGCCATCGCCGCCGCGGTGGGCTCCAAGCCGGTGGAAAAGAGCCTGCTGGAAGTCTGCGCTGGCCTGTGTGCTGCGCGCGGCGACCCGCGAAGTGCCGCATGGCTGTTCGGCGCGGCCGAGGCACTGGGCGAGCGCACCGGCATTCGCCGCGACGCCAATGACGAGGCCTACCTGGTGCCGTTGCTGGCAGCGGCCCGTGGCTCGCTGGGTCCGCAGGCGTTTTCGGAATGCGAGTTGGCCGGTAGAAGCGCGGGCGTCGATGCCGCCAGCGCCGAAGCTCAACGGGCGCTCGCGGACTGATCTACTCCATGTTCATGATGCCGGGGTCGTAGGGCGGCAGCAGCTTGCCGTCCTTCAGCACCCGAATCGTGTAGCGGTAGTAGCCAGGCTTCGTATTGCGATTCAGGCAGGTGAATGTCTGGCGGTCAGCACCAACGCGGCAGTCGACGACCTCCTGCTGTTCGCGATTGATGGGACCGACCACCTTGGGTGCCTCGGGCCCTGGGCGCAGCGGCTCACCGCGCTTGGTGGGATCCATGACTTGCCCTTCGATCACGATGCCGTTGTCGGGGAATGTCAGTCCCTGTGGCAGCACCCAGCGGATGCGGACGTCTCGCTCGACCTTCAAGAACACGAGCGGCTCCGGGCTGACCGAGATGATTTCGCCCTTGACAGAGACAAGCGGGCGCTCATGCAGGATCACGCTGTGCGGCTGTCCGTGGTCCGGGCGTTGATGCGAAGCGCACCCGGCGAGCAAGGCCACGGCAAGGCACACGACGAGGCTCATCTTCTTCATGGCTTCCTCCTGGGATTGGACGCGCTCATGATGCCCGAGGCCCCTTGCGAGGGCAAATCTGCGAACGCGGGAGGTGCTCAGGCGTCGGGCAAGTAGGCCGCAGCGAGCCCGCGCAGGTGCCCGCGCGATCCTTCGTCCAGATGAGGCAGCAGCAGCGCGAGCGCGTGATACGCCCCGCGCCCGAGCGCCGCGGCGGCGTTGTCCGGCTCCAGGGCATGGCGCGGGTCGCGCACGTACTCGTAGCTCAGCCAGTAGGTGAGCACAACCACCATCGCCGTCGCCATCGGGCCCGCGGCCTCGCGGCTGAGGTGCGCCGCACCGCCACGCGATAGGCCGTCGAGCAGCGCCGCCATGGCGCGCGACTTGCGCTGCAGCACTTCCTGGAAGTGCATCTCCAGCCGCCGGTTCTTGCTCAGCAGGTCGTTCAGGTCACGGTAGAGGAAACGGTAGTTCCAGATGAGCTCGAACAGGAGGTGCATGAACAGCCACGCATCCTCGACGTTCTCGACGCCGTCGGCACTGTCGAGGATCTCGCCCAGCGCGCGCTCGTAGCGGTCGAACAGGCCGTTGATCAGCTGGTCCTTGGCCGGGTAGTGGTAGTACAGGTTGCCCGGGCTGATGTTCATCTCCGCCGAGATGAGCGTGGTGCTGACGTTCGGCTCGCCGAAGCGGTTGAAGAGCTCGAGCGTCACTTCGAGGATACGCTCGGCGGTGCGGCGCGGCTTCTTCTGCTCGGCCTTCGCGGCCTTCCCGGCCATCGCGGCTGCTGCGGCCTTCGCGGCCTGCGTCGCCTTCTCGGCCTTCTCGATCTCTTCGGTCTTCTCGGCGGACATCGTGGGCGCGATTCTGCCTCGCGCCTGAGGAGTTCCCGGCGGGCCTGCCGCCACATGCCGGGCGCGCTCGGCGCGCTCGGCGCGCTCGGCGTTCATCGCACTCAGCGCAGGTCGAGCCTGTAGCGCCCTTCGTCCCAGACCACGGCGGCACCGCGCACCCGCGCATCGAGCGCGCGGTAGCTCGCCAGCAGCGCCGCCAGCGCGGTGCCGCCGTCGGCCAGGTCCTGCGGCAGCGTCAGCGTGTCGCAACGCAGGGCTGGCGCGGGCGGCTCGCCGTCGGGCTCGCACCGGCCGGCGTCGGGCCGCGGTTGCGGCGGCGGCAGCGCCGCCAGCTGCTGCGTGAGCGCCAGCACCAGCTGCAGGCGTGCCGCCTCGCGCATGGCTTCGCGCATCGCCTCGGCCGGCGGCGCGGCCTGGGCGACGGGCGGTGGCAGCGGCATGTTCGCCGCCACGGCATGCGAGGGCGGGGCGGCATCGGACGGCAAGGCACGCCACGAGGTGCGGCGGCGGCCGCCCATGCCGGCGAAGGCGACGCTGGGCAGCGCGAAGACGTCGCCGCTCACCACCTCTGTCGCAGGTTCCGGCTGCGCGGCGGTGGCCACGGTGTTGTCGGGCGGCGGCGCAGCGGGTGGGGCAGGTGCAGTCGCGGCAGTCGCGGCAGCCGGTGCCGCCGCGGCCTTGGTGTCGGGCACGCCGCGCGACGGCTTGGTCCGCACTCGTCGCACCGGCGACGAAGCGGCGGCGATGGCCGGCGCCGCGGCCTGTGCGACGCGCGTGGCCGCCGGCGCCGCCGGGCGCGCCGCGCGCCACAAGTACACGACCGGCGTCGCCGGCGCCGCGGCCGCGTGTGCCGAGCCTTGGCCGCGCGACGACGGCCCGGGGCGCGCCGTCGCCGGCCCTTCGAGCAACGCGGCCAGCAGCACGGCATGCGCCGCGAGCGAGGCGACGAGGCCGGCCATCAAGCCGCGGCGGCGCAGGCGCATCGGCCGAGCAGAGGGCGCCGAGGGTGGCAAGGGCGGCGAGGGCGCAGAGGGCGCCCGGGCCGCCCCAGCTGCCGCCGCAGGCGCGGCGGCCGCCGCTGGTGCAAGCATGGCCGCGCCGCGTGCCGCGTTTCAGTACTTGACGTCGCCGTGGATGACGCGCGGCGCGTCCGTCACCGTCGGCTTGGCGCCGATGTAGATCGGCGAGGCCGGGTCGCTCGGGTCGGCAAGGTTGGCCGCGGTGGGCAGCACGAGCCCGCCGGCCAGCGCGACGCCGGCGGCGGTGCACACCGCCGGGTCCTTGCGCGCGAAGCGGATCTCGCGATCCAGCCACTTGGCCAGCAGCGCGCGCTCGCCGACCTGCACGCGGCCGAGCACCTCGTCGAACGGGATCACGAACGCCGGCACGTAGCGCGACTCGGGGCGGTCGCAGCTCACCGTCTCGTTGGTCTGGCGCGAGACGCAGCGCCCGGGGATGCCCCAGAGTTCGCCGAAGCCGCCGTACTGCAGCACGATGGCCTTGCCCGCGTAGTCGCCGTAGGCGGCGCCGGCGGGCACGTTGTAGCTCACCGACAGCGGTGGCTCGAAGGTCACGACCGCACCCTGCGCGTCCTTCACCACCGCGAACTGGTTCCACTGGTTGGGGCCGGTCTCCCACTGGTAGAACGTGTCCATCTGCTCGACCTGCCAGTCGCAGTAGCGCGTCGCGTCCTGCGGGCAGCGCGCCGCCTCGAGGCTCGTGAACAGGCGCCCGGTGCGCACGCCGCCCTGGTACTGCGGGCGCGCTTCGAGGGCACTGCGGTCGGTCATCGTCACGGCGGCGTCGCTGCCGTCGCGCAGCAGCGCGGCCGTGGCGTTCATCGAGTAGGTGAGCACGCCGTTGTCGGCCACCGGCTGCCAGTTGTTGAAGCTCGAGCCGGCGAAGGGCGAGGCGGCCTGCGAGCCCGGCGCGAAGTACGCGGCGATCGAGGCCGCGGTCGGGCAGTCGCGCAGGCAGTACAGCGCCCCGGGCAGGTCCGCCGGATAGACGAGCTCCTGCACGCGATAGGCGACCTGCACGTTGGCCGAGTTGACGGCGCCGTTGACGCCGGCCAGCGGCACGAAGAGCTCGCCGCCGAGCGCCTGCGACCAGCCGCGCACGCCGCCCATGGCCGCGAAGTACGACGCCGGCACCGACTGCTCGGCGTCGAGGCTGCGCGTCTGGCACGGCCCTTCGGTGCACTCGACGGTGCCGACGGCCTTGAACGCGCCGGCCGCGTCGTCCCAGTACATCTCGTACTGGCGGTTCAGCTCGGCGCCGGCGAAGGGTGCGGCCTGGCCGCCGCCGATCCAGGTCTGGAAGCGGATCTTGTCGATCGCCGCCAGCGTGCGCGTGCGCTTGCTGTACTTGGTGAGGCGGCCGTCGGCCTTCTGCAGCGTGTAGTCGGTGCGCGTGGGCTGGCTGCCGGCGCTGTACTCGACGCGCGTGACGGTGGCACCGTTGGCGACGGACGCCTCGGGCGGCAGCCACAGGCCCCAGTAGCCCATGTGGCCGTGGAAGGTGCGGTCGCCGGAGGTGAACTCGATCGGAAAGCCCGAGCGGCGCTCGACGCGCTCGCCGCTGTCGGCGTCGTACAGGCCGTAGCGCCACACCGACATGCCGGTGTCGGGGTCGGCGGCGTCGCGGCTGAAGCACTGGTCGGCACCGCCCTCGAGGCGGCGCAGGAAGTAGTCGGCGTTGTAGGCGAACGAGAAGGTCACGTCCTGGCCCTGCTCCGACAGGCGCATGAGGCCCGCGCCGCTCGTCGTGCCCGTGGTCGTCAGGCGCAGCGCCTTGGTCTGGCTGCCCTGCTGGCCGCCTTCGATCTCGAAGTAGCCGATGCCGTCGGTGCTGCCCTCGAGGAAGCCGCGCATCATGCAGGGGCCGGTCTCGCCGCGGCCACAGTAGTCGAGGCGGAAGATGCCGTAGGGGTTGTCGGCCGTGGGCGCCTGCGTGGCCGAGACGTTGACGAAGATGGTGGCGGCGAAGCCGGGCTCGGACTCGTCGACCCAGACCTTGACGCGCATCGGGTCGGCATTGCTGGTGCGCGAGGAGTTCACGACCGCCGTCATGTACGAAGGTGCCTGCGTGCCGCTGCTCGTGCTGCCGGAGTTGCTGGTGCTCGAGCGCGCGTCGGGGTCGCACTTCTTCTCGTCGACCAGCGCCACGTAGTTGCCGCGGTTGACGAGCGCGTCGGGCCGCATCGAGCTCATGAAGCAGGTGATCATGTTCACCTGGTTGACGCCGCGCGACGTGGCGTCCTCGACATGGCTTTGCTGCTGGTCGGTGCGGTAGGGCGAGTTGGCGCCGGGCGCGGCGCTGGCCAGCCCGGGCAGCGCAGCGGCCAGGGCGAGCGTGAGAAGGGTCGGGCGCAGTTGCAGGAATTGGCGACGCATGGGGGTGCCTCCGACGTTCGTGGTGGGTTCAGTTCGCGTTCTTGGCCGTGACGACCGACACGCTGCTTGGCGTGCTGATGCCGGCCACCTCGGCGGGCGAGGGGCTCGGAGCCGGGGCGGGCGCCGGGGCTTCGGCGCTTTCGCCACCGTGGCCGCCGCAGGCGGCGATGAGGCTCGTGAGTGCGGCCAGGGCGATCAGCTTGGCGTTGCGTGTCATGTGGGGGAGCTCCTTCGGTGGGTCCGGTGGGTCCGGTGGGTGCGGTGGGTGCGGTGGGAACAAGTCGTTGAAGCAGGGGGACAGCGGTGACCGCTGCGCGCGGGGCCTGCGAGACGTCGCCCGCCGCGGCGGCCATCTGTTGCATCGGCATACGAAGGCAACCCCTTGAATCGGGGAGCGGCGCCGGCGTGACTTCCTGCGCAGCGGCCGGCGAATGCGCGCGCGGCGCGGCCCGGAGGCGCCGCGCGGTGCTGCGCGGTGTCGCGCGGTGTCGCGCGGTGTCGCGAGGCAGGCTGCCTACAATCCGCGCCCCATGCCCCACTCGCCGGCCGTGCGCTTCGACCATGTGGCCAAGACCTACCATGGCGCGCGCGGCACGGTACGTGCGCTCGACGGCGTGAGCTTCGACATCGAGGCGGGCGAGTTCTTCGGGCTGCTCGGGCCCAACGGCGCCGGCAAGACGACGCTGATCTCGGTGCTCGCCGGCCTCGCCAAGGCCAGCACCGGCCGCGTGACGGTGATGGGCCACGATGTCGTGAGCGACTTCGCCGCGGCGCGCAAGGCGCTCGGCGTCGTGCCGCAGGAGCTCGTCTTCGACCCCTTCTTCAGCGTGCGCGAGACGCTGCGCATCCAGGGCGGCTACTTCGGCGTACGCGATAACGACGCCTGGATCGACGAGCTGCTCGCCAACCTCGGCCTCGCCGACAAGGCCAACGCCAACATGCGCCAGCTCTCCGGCGGCATGAAGCGGCGCGTGCTGGTGGCGCAGGCGCTCGTGCACAAGCCGCCGGTGATCGTGCTCGACGAGCCGACGGCGGGCGTCGATGTCGAGCTGCGCCAGACGCTGTGGGCCTTCATCGCGCGGCTGAACCGCGAAGGCCACACCGTGCTGCTCACTACGCACTACCTCGAGGAGGCCGAGGCGCTGTGCGGGCGCATCGCGATGCTCAAGCAGGGCCGCGTCGTCGCGCTCGACCGCACCTCGTCGCTCCTGGCCGGCACGGCGCACCAGATGATGCGCTTCAAGACCGACGATCCGCTGCCCGCCGCGCTGGCAGCGAAGGCGCGCGTCACCGGCCGCATCGCGCAGATCGCGGCGCACGATGCCACCGAAGTGGAGGCGACGCTGGCCGCGCTGCGCGCCGCCGCCGTGCGCGTCGAGGACCTCGAGATCGGCCGCGCCGACCTCGAGGACGTGTTCGTCGAGATCATGCAGGGCGCGCAGGCCTGAGCAGCGAGGCGCCGGGCACGACATGGCGCTGCGCCTGGCCGAGCTGCTCGGAGCCCTCTCGCTGGCCACCGACCTGGGCAACGGGCTGGCGCCCGAGCACGGCGTGCGCATGGCGCTGCTGGCCACCCGCCTGGCCGAGGGCGACACGCGCGTCGCGCTGCGCGATGTCTACTGGACCGGGCTGCTGCGCTACCTGGGCTGCAACGGCTTCTCGGTCGAGGAGTCGCGCTTCGCGGCCGGCAACGACATCGGCTTGCGCGCCGCCTTCGTGCGCAACGACATCGGCCGGCCGGCCGTCTTCATGCGCACGGTGCTCGCCGAGGTCGGCCGCGGTGCGCCGCCGCTGGCGCGGCTGCGCGGTGTCGTCGACCTGCTCACCTCGCCCGGGGCACCGCGCGCGCATGCGCACGCACAGTGCGAGGCGGCGCTGCTGTGCGGGCGCAAGCTCGGCATGGAAGGCGCCGTGCTCGAGGCGCTGCTGACCATCGACGAACGCTGGGACGGCAGCGGCATGCCCAACGGCACCGCCGGCGAGGCGCTGCCGCTCGCCCAGCGCTACGTCGAGGCGGCGCGCGTGGCGGCGGTCGCGCACTCGGTCGGCGGGCCGCAGGCGGTGGCGCCCGAGCTCGGCCGGCGTGCCGGGCGGCACCTCGACCCCGGCGTCGTCGAACGGTTCAACGGCCGCGCCCCGGCGCTGCTCGATCTGCTCGCGCCCGACTCGGTGTGGGACGCGTTCCTCGCCGCCGAGCCGGGTATGTGGCTCATCGGCGAGGCGAGCCTCGATGCGCTGTGCGATGCCTTCGCACTGATGGTCGACCTGAAGTCGGGCTACTTCGCCGGCCACTCGCACGCGGTCGCCGCGCTGGCGCGTGATGCCGCGCTCGGCCTCGGCCTCGGCGAAGGCGAGGCGAAGCTCGTCTGGCGTGCCGGCCTGCTGCACGACCTGGGCAGCGTCGCGGTACCCACGGGCCTGTGGGACAAGCCCGGGCCGCTGAGCGCCGCCGAGTGGGAGCGGGTGCACCTGCACAGCTACTGGACCGACCGCGCCCTGCGCCGCTCACCCGCGCTGGCACCGCTGGCCGACGCCGCCGGCCGCGTGCACGAGCGGCTGGACGGCAGCGGCTACCACCGCGGCGACGGCTCGGCACTGCCGATGCCGGCGCGGCTGCTCGCCGCCGCGGACGTCTACCGCGCCTGCACCGAGACGCGCGCCTGGCGCGCGGCCCTGTCGGCCGACGCGTCAGCGCAGGTGCTGCAGGCGCAGGCCGCGCAGGGGCGCCTGTGCCAGCGGGCGGCGCAGGCAGTGCTGGCGGCGGCCGGGCACGGCCGCGGCCGGGCCATCGGGATGCACGAGGACGGCCGGCGCGCGGCAGGCAGCGCAGGCAGCGCAGGCAGTGCAGCAAGCGAAAGCGGCGACAGCGGCGATGGCGACCTGTCACCGCGCGAAATCGAGGTGCTGCGCTGGCTCGTGCGCGGCCTCACGAACAAGGAGATCGCCAAGGCGCTGGCGATCTCGCCGCGCACGGTGCAGCACCACACGATCCACATCTACGCCAAGGCGGGCGTGAAAAGCCGCGCCGGCGTCGGGCTGTGGGCCGTGCAGCGCGGGCTGTTTCGCTGACGAACCGGCCGGATGGGCCATCTGGCCGATGCGGCATCTGACCTGCGCACCTACCGTGGGGGCACCTCAACCCACCTCCTTGGAAGGAGTGCCCGATGAACGCGAACCCGAAGCTGCAGGCCGTGCAGGCGATCTACCAGGCCTTCGGTGCCGGCAACATCCCGGCCATTCTCGACAAGCTCGCGCCCGACGTGCGCTGGGAGGCGTGGGCCGACAACTTCGGCCAGCGCGGCGGCGCCCCGACGCTCGTCGAGCGCCGCGGGCCCGACCAGGTGATGGCCTTCTTCCAGGTCGTCGGTGGCCTGCAGATCCACTCCTTCCAGGTGCTCGACCTCATGGCCGGCGAACGCCAGGTGGCCGCCGAGGTCACGATCGACTTCACCGTGCCCGCCACCGGCCACCGATACGCCGACGAGGAGCTGCACCTGTGGACCTTCGACGCGCAAGGCCGTGTCAGCCGCTTCCGCCACTACCTCGACACCGCCAAGCACCTGCGCGCCTTCGGCCTGCCGTTGCCCCAGTGAGCCGTCATTGAGCCGTCAGTGAGCCGGGCCGGCGGCTGCGGTATCGTGCCCGCATGACCGCTGCCGCACGCACGCTGGCCCCCGTCTCGCGCCCGCATTCGCTCGCCGGCACCGGCACGCTGTTCCGCAAGGAGATCCTGCGCTTCTGGAAGGTGGCCTTCCAGACGGTGGCGGCGCCGGTGCTGACTGCCGTGCTGTACCTGTTGATCTTCGGCCACGTGCTCGAAGACAAGGTGCAGGTGTTCGAGGGCGTGGGCTACACGAGCTTCCTGATCCCGGGGCTCGTGATGATGAGCGTGCTGCAGAACGCCTTCGCCAACAGCTCGAGCTCGCTCATCCAGAGCAAGATCACCGGCAACCTCGTCTTCCTGCTCGTCACGCCGCTCAACCACTGGGCCTGGTACCTCGCCTACGTGGGTGCCTCGGTGGTGCGCGGGCTCACGGTGGGGCTCGGCGTGTTCATCGTCACCGTGTGGTTCGCGCCGGTGCACCTGGCCGAGCCGGTGTGGATCGTCGTCTTCGCGGCGCTCGGCGCCGGCATGCTCGGCTCGCTCGGGCTGATCGCGGGGCTGTGGGCCGACAAGTTCGACCAACTCGCGGCATTCCAGAACTTCATCATCATGCCGCTGACGTTTCTCTCGGGCGTGTTCTATTCGGTGCACTCGCTGCCGGCGGTGTGGCAGGCGGTGAGCCACCTGAACCCGTTCTTCTACATGATCGACGGCTTCCGGCGCGGCTTCTTCGGCGCCAGCGACGTCTCGCCGTGGCTGAGCCTCGCGGTCGTCGGCGCCAGCTTCGCTGTCATGGCCGCGTTGGCCCTCAGGCTGCTTGCCAGCGGGTACAAGCTGCGCGCCTGATGACCCCCGCCGATGGCCCGACCCCAGCGCGCGGCCGATAATCGCCGCCATCGCGGAGAGTGAACCCCCCATGCCCACCGAAACCCCTGCAGCCCCTGCCACCGAAGACCCGAAGCCCCAAGGCCGCAGCAGCCTGATGGAGGCGCTGTCGCTGAAATCGCGCTTCGTGCTCGTCTTCGGCGAGATCGACGACAAGACGGCGCGCCAGACCTGCGAGCGGCTGATTCTGCTGGCGCAGGAATCGGAAGCGCCCATCCACATGCTCATCAGTTCGCCGGGCGGGCATGTCGAGTCGGGCGACGCCATCCACGACATGGTGCGCTTCGTGCGCGCGCCGGTCACCACCATCGGCAGCGGCTGGGTGGCGAGCGCGGGCACGCACATCTTCCTCGCCGCACCGAAGGAGCGGCGCGTGTGCCTGCCCAACACCCGCTTCATGATCCACCAGCCCGCAGGCGGCGCCGGCGGCCGCGCCACCGACATCGCCATCCAGGCCAAGGAGATCATCAAGACGCGCGAGCGCATCGCTGCCGTCGTGGCGCGCGAGACCGGCCACCCGCTGGCCAAGGTGCTCGCCGACATGGAGCGCGACTACTGGATGAGTGCCGGCGAGGCGGTGACCTACGGCATCGTCTCGCGCGTCATCGAGCGCCAGAAGGACCTCGCCTGATGGCCCCCGGCGGCGAACCCACGGTCGAAGAAGTGCGCGGCTTCATCGCCGCCGGCCTGCCCTGCACGCACCTCGAGGTGGAGGGCGACGGCCGGCACTTCTTCGCCACCATCGTCTCGGCCGAGTTCGAGGGCCTGGCGCGCGTGCGCCGGCACCAGCGCGTCTACGCCGCGCTCGGCGATAGAATGCGCGCGCAGATCCACGCGCTTTCGATGAAGACCCTCACCCCGGCCGAGTTTGCCGCCGCGCCCACCGCGCAGGCGGCCGGCTCGTCCGTGCACCACCACCACTGACGCTTCCTGCGGCGCGCCGCGGGAAGCCGCTGCGCGCCCCTGGCGAAGGCGCGGTTCCCAGTGGCCCTCCGCGCGTGCTCCGGTTGCCAACCTGACTGCATCCGATGATCACGCTGGCCTTGTCCAAGGGACGCATCTTCGACGACTCTCTGCCGTTGCTGGCCGCGGCCGGCATCGACGTGCTGGACGACCCCGAGAAGAGCCGCAAGCTCATCCTCGCGACGAACCGCCCCGACCTGCGCGTCGTGCTGGTGCGCGCCAGCGACGTGCCCACCTACGTGCAGCATGGCGGCGCCGACCTCGGCGTCGCCGGGCTCGACGTGCTGCTCGAGCATGGGGCCGAAGACGGCGCCGGCGGCACCGGCAACACGGGCCTGTACCGGCCGCTGGACCTGTGCATCGCGCGCTGCCGCATGAGCGTGGCGACACGCGAGGACTTCGACTACGCGAGCGCCGTACGCCAGGGCTCGCGCATCCGCGTGGCGACGAAGTACACGCAGGCGGCGCGCCAGCACTTCGCGGCCAAGGGCGTGCACGTCGACCTCATCAAGCTGTACGGCTCGATGGAGCTGGCGCCGCTCACGGGCCTGGCCGACGCCATCGTCGACCTCGTCTCCACCGGCAGCACGCTGAAGGCGAACCGCCTCGTCGAGGTCGAACGCATCATGGACATCTCGGCGCGGCTGGTCGTCAACGCGGCCGCGCTGAAGATCAAGCGCGAGCCGCTGCGCGCGCTCATCGATGCCTTCGAGCAGGCGGTGGGAGCGCAGCGATGAGTGCCCCGGTGCGCATCGCGCGGCTCGACACCGCGACGGCCGGTTTCGAGGCCCGCTTCCAGCAGCTGCTGCACTTGTCGGCCGACACCGATGCGGCCATCGAGCAGGCGGTGGGCGACATCGTCACCGACGTGCGCCGGCGCGGCGACGCCGCGGTGCTCGAGTACACGGCGCGCTTCGACGGCCTGCAGGCCGACACGGTGGCGGCGCTCGAGATCACGAGATCCGAGCTGCACGAGGCGCTCGCGTCGATCACGTCCGCCCAGCGCGTGGCGCTCGAGACGGCGGCAGCACGCATCCGCGCCTACCACGAACGCCAGCTCGAGGCCTGCGGCCGCGGCTTCACCTATCGCGACGCCGACGGCACGCTGCTCGGCCAGAAGGTGACACCGCTGGACCGCGTGGGCATCTACGTGCCGGGCGGCAAGGCCGCGTATCCGTCGAGCCTGCTGATGAACGCCGTGCCGGCCCAGGTGGCCGGCGTCGGCGAGATCATCATGGTGGCGCCGACGCCGGTGGCGGGCAGCGTCGCCACCGGCGGCGGGGGCGGCGCCGGCGCGGCGGCTTCGCGCGGCGAGCGCAGCGCGCTCGTGCTGGCCGCGGCCGCCATCGCCGGCGTCGACCGCATCTTCACCATCGGCGGCGCGCAGGCGGTGGCGGCGCTCGCCTACGGCACGGCGACCATCCCGCGCGTCGACAAGCTCACCGGCCCCGGCAACGCCTACGTCGCCAGCGCCAAGCGGCGTGTGTTCGGGCAGGTGGGCATCGACATGATCGCCGGCCCGAGCGAGATCCTCGTGCTGGCCGACGGCAGCACGAGCGCCGACTGGGTGGCGATGGATCTCTTCAGCCAGGCCGAGCACGACGAGCTGGCGCAGAGCATCCTGCTCTGCCCGGATGCCGCCTACCTCGACGAAGTGCAGCGCGCCATCGATCGCCTGCTGCCCACGCTGCCGCGCCGGAAGGTCATCCGCGCCAGCCTGGAGGGGCGCGGCGCGCTCGTGCGCACCCGCAGCCTGGAAGAGGCGTGCGAGATCAGCAACCGCATCGCCCCCGAGCATCTGGAGATCAGCTCGCGCGAGCCGCAGCGCTGGGAGCCGCTGCTGCGGCATGCCGGCGCGATCTTCCTCGGCGCCTTCACGAGCGAGAGCCTCGGCGACTACTGCGCGGGGCCCAACCACGTGCTGCCGACCTCGGGCACGGCCCGCTTCTCGTCGCCGCTTGGCGTCTACGACTTCCAGAAGCGCAGCAGCCTGATCGAGGTCAGCGAAGCGGGCGCGCGCGTGCTCGGGCCGATCGCCTCCGAACTCGCGCATGGCGAGGGCCTGCAGGCGCATGCCCGGGCGGCCGAACTGCGCCTCGCGGTCCCGGCCCTGGACCCGGCCTCGGCCCGTTGACACCCTGCTGAACGCCATCGACGGAAACGCCACCATGACCGCCCCCTCCCCCACGCTCGCCGCCCGTCTGCAGCGCACGTTGCGCCAGGACGTGCAGTCGATGCACGCCTACGCCATCCAGCCGAGCGCCGGCTTCGTCAAGCTCGACACCATGGAGAACCCGCACCGCCTGCCCGAGGCGCTGCAGCGCGAGCTCGGCGAGCGCCTGGCGCGCGTGGCGATCAACCGCTATCCGGCCGAGCGCACCGAAGACCTGCGCGCCGCACTCGCCCGCCACGCCGGCCTGCATGAGCTGGGCGAGGGCTGCGCACTCACGCTGGGCAACGGCTCCGACGAGATCATCACGATGCTCTGCATGGCCGCCGACAAGCCCGGCGCCTGCTATATGGCGCCGCTGCCCGGCTTCGTGATGTACGAGATGTCGGCGAAACTGCAGGGTGTGCCCTTCGTCGGCGTGCCGCTGACGCCGCGCTTCGAGCTGGACGAGGCGGCCATGCTCGCCGCGATCGAGCAGCACCGCCCGACGCTGCTGTGGCTCGCCTGCCCCAACAACCCCACGGCGAACCTGTGGGACGAGCAGGTCATCGAACGTCTCGTGCAGGCCGCGCCGGGGCTGGTGGTGTTCGACGAGGCCTACCAGCCCTTCGCCTCGCGCGACGCGATGCCGCTGATGCGCCGCTACCCGCACGTGCTGGTGATGCGCACGATGAGCAAGTTCGGCCTCGCCGGCGTGCGCATCGGCTACCTGATGGGCGCGCGCGAGGTCGTGGCCGAGGTCGAAAAGCTCAGGCCGCCGTTCAACATCAGCGTCCTCAATGCCGAGGCCGCACTCTTCGCGCTCGAGCATGCCGACGAATATGCGCGGCAGGCGGCGAGCATCCGCGAGCAGCGCGAGCGCCTCGCCTCGGCGCTGGCCGCCATGCCCGGCGTCACCGCGTTTCCGAGCCAGGCGAACATGATCCTCGTGCGCGTGCCCGACGCCGCGCGCACCTTCGCCGCTCTGAAGCAGCGCCGCATCCTCGTCAAGAACGTCTCGGCGCTGCACCCGCTGCTCGCCAACTGCCTGCGCCTGACCGTGGGCACGCCCGACGAGACCGGGCAGCTCGTCCAGGCGCTGGGCGAAGCGCTGAAGGAGACCTCGTGAGCCGCACCGCCGACATCCGCCGCGACACCAAGGAAACGAAGATCCGCGTCGCGCTGGACCTCGACGGCGCCGGCGCCGCGAAGCTCGCCACCGGCATCGGCTTCTTCGACCATATGCTCGACCAGATCGCGCGCCACGGGCTCATCGACCTCACCATCGAGGCCGACGGCGACCTGCACATCGACGGCCACCACACGGTGGAAGACGTCGGCATCACGCTCGGCCAGGCGGTGGCGCAGGCGGTGGGCGACAAGCGCGGCATCACGCGCTACGGCCACGCCTACGTGCCGCTGGACGAGGCTCTGTCGCGGGTGGTGGTCGACTTCTCCGGCCGCCCGGGCCTGCACATGGGCGTGGCGTTCAAGGCGGCGCAGATCGGCGGCTTCGACACGCAGCTCGCCTACGAGTTCTTCCAGGGTTTTGCCAATCACGCCGGTGTCACGCTGCACATCGACAACCTCAAGGGCGAGAATGCGCACCACCAGTGCGAGACGGTCTTCAAGGCCTTCGCGCGCGCGCTGCGCATGGCGCTCGCGCCCGACCCGCGCAGCGCCGGCGTGATTCCCTCGACCAAGGGGTCGCTCTAGAAAGCCGCGCATGGAAACCGTCGCCGTCGTCGACTACGGGATGGGCAACCTGCGCTCGGTGTCGCAGGCGGTGGCGCACGCCGCGCTCGGTGCCGAAGGCGCCGGCGTGAAGGTGATCCTCACCGCCAACCCCGAGGAGGTGTACGCGGCCACGCGCGTCGTGCTGCCCGGGCAGGGGGGGATCCGCGACTGCATGCGCGAGCTGCAGGACTCGGGGCTGAAGGAGGCGGTGCTGCACGCCGCGGCGAACAAGCCGCTCTTCGGTGTCTGCGTGGGCATGCAGATGCTGCTCGAGCACAGCGAGGAGCAGGACACGCCGGGCCTCGGCCTCATCCCGGGGCGCGTGCTGCGTTTCCGCCTGGACGGCCCCGCGCAGCGCCAGCCCGACGGCAGCCGCTACAAGGTGCCGCAGATGGGCTGGAACCGCGTGCGCCAGCTCGGCGCGACCGGCGGCCACGGTGGGGTGCATGCGCTGTGGCGCGGCATCCCCGACGACAGCTGGTTCTACTTCCTGCACAGCTTCTACGCCGCGCCCGCCGAGCCGCGCCATGCCGCCGGCGAGACCGAGTACGGCCCGCGCTTTACCAGCGCGCTGGCTCGGGATAACATTTTTGCCACCCAGTTCCACCCCGAGAAGAGCGCAGTGCAGGGCTTGGCCCTGTACCGCAACTTCCTGCATTGGAAGCCCTGATCAGCTGCCCTTGCCTCTCGGCCCTCGGCCTCTCTCGGCCATTTGGTTTCCCACTTGCTTCCCCATTGGGTACCCATTTGGCCTCTCTCCCGGCCGGCACCGGAACTGACTCCCCCACCCTCCGCCCCACCCGCTCCACCCGAGCCATGCTGCTGATCCCTGCCATCGATCTCAAGGACGGCAAGTGCGTGCGCCTGCAACAAGGCGACATGAATGCCGCGACCACCTTCGGCGACGACCCGGCCGCAATGGCGCGGCGCTGGCTGGAGGCCGGCGCCCGCCGATTGCACCTCGTCGACCTGAACGGCGCCTTCGCGGGCAGGCCGGTCAACGAGAGCGCGGTCAAGTCCATCCTGCGCGCCGTCGACGACCGCATCCCGGTGCAGCTGGGCGGCGGCATCCGTGACCTCGACACCATCGAGCGCTACCTCGACGACGGCATCAGCTACGTGATCATCGGCACCGCGGCGGTGAAGAACCCCGGCTTCATGAAGGACGCCTGCAGCGCCTTCGGCGGCCACATCATCGTCGGCCTCGACGCGAAGGACGGCAAGGTGGCCACCGACGGCTGGAGCAAGCTCACCGGCCACGAGGTGGCCGACTTGGCGAAGAAGTTCGAGGACTACGGCGTCGAGGCCGTCATCTACACCGACATCGGGCGCGACGGCATGCTCACCGGCATCAACGTCGAGGCGACGGTGAAGCTGGCGCAGTCGCTGACGATCCCGGTCATCGCCTCGGGTGGGCTCGCCGGCCTGCCGGACATCGAACAGCTCTGCGCCGCGGAGGCCGACGGCATCAGCGGCGTCATCTGCGGGCGCAGCATCTACAGCGGTGCGCTCGATTTCGCCGCCGCGCAGAAGCGCGCCGACGAGATGAACGGCAAGTCATGAAGCCCCCACGCTCGCTTCGCTCGCTGCCCCCCGAGGGGGCGCCGGCCGGCTGGGGGCGGCCCGGCGCCGGCCGGGCCTGATCCGGCGGCTCGCGCATGCTCGCCAAACGCATCATCCCCTGCCTGGACGTGACCGGCGGGCGCGTCGTCAAGGGCGTCAACTTCGTCGAGCTGCGCGACGCCGGCGACCCGGTGGAGATCGCCGCGCGCTACAACGACCAGGGCGCCGACGAGCTCACGTTCCTCGACATCACGGCCACGAGCGACGAGCGCGACGTCATCCTGCACATCATCGAGGCCGTCGCTTCGCAGGTCTTCATCCCGCTCACGGTGGGCGGCGGCGTGCGCACGGTGGCCGACGTGCGCCGGCTGCTCAACGCCGGCGCCGACAAGGTGAGCTTCAACTCGGCGGCGGTGGCCAACCCGCAGGTCATACGCGACGCGAGCGACAAGTACGGCGCGCAGTGCATCGTCGTGGCCATCGATGCGAAGCGCCGGGTCGGCGATGACCTCGCCGCGCGCGGCGAAGGCTGGGACGTCTACACGCACGGCGGGCGCAAGAACGCGGGGCTCGACGCGGTGGAATGGGCGCGCCGCATGGCCACGATGGGCGCGGGCGAGATCCTGCTCACGAGCATGGACCGCGACGGCACGAAGAGCGGCTTCGACCTCGAGCTCACGCGCGCCGTCAGCGACGCCGTGCCCGTGCCGGTGATCGCCTCGGGCGGCGTCGGTGCGCTGCAGCACCTCTCCGACGGCATCCGCATCGGCGGCGCTGACGCGGTGCTCGCCGCCAGCATCTTCCACTACGGCGAGTTCACGGTCGGCGAGGCGAAGGCGCTGCTGGCACGCGACGGCGTGCCGGTTCGGCTTTGAGCTCGCGCCAGCAGGCCGCACCGACCTTGACCCCGCCGAGGCGTGGCACGTCGCCCCCGGCCGCGCGAGGGCGGGCCGGCACTCCCGCGGGGCCGCGCCGGCCCGCCGCCGCCAAGCCGCCCGGCGAGGTGCGGCTGATCGGCGGCCTCTGGAAGCGCAGCAAGCTGCCGGTGCCCGACCGGCCCGGCCTGCGCCCCACGCCCGACCGCGTGCGCGAGACGCTCTTCAACTGGCTCGGCCAGGACCTCACCGGCTGGCGCGTGCTCGACGCCTTCGCCGGCAGCGGCGCCCTCGGCCTCGAGGCCGCCTCGCGCGGTGCGGCCGAGGTGCAGATGATCGAGCGCGACGCGGCCATCGCGCGCTCGCTCATCGCCTCGCGCGAGCGCCTCGGCGCCGCCGCCGTGCAGGTGCGCTGCACCGACGCGCTCGCCTGGATGTCGCGTGCCGCACCCGGCGCCTTCGACCTCGTGCTGCTCGACCCGCCGTTCGACGCCGGGCTGCTCGAGCCGGCGCTGGTGCACGCGGCGCCGCTCGTCGCCGCCGACGGGCTGCTGTACGTCGAGGCCGGGGAGCCGCTCGCCGCCCTGCCGGCCGGTTTCGAGCTCTGCAAGCAGCTGCGCGCCGGCGCCGTGTTTGCCCACCTGCTCAGGCGGGCGGACTGAGCGCGCGGCCGGCCACATCGGCAGGCAGAGCGGTGTCCGGCCGCTACACTGCGCCGCAGCAAGTCGCCGCGGACGCGCGCGGCAACGGAGTCAAGCCGATGACCACCGCCACCCCGATCACGGCTGTCTATCCGGGCACCTTCGACCCGATGACGCTCGGGCACGAAGACCTGATGCGACGCGCCGCCCGCCTCTACGACCGCCTGATCCTGGCCGTGGCGGCCGGGCACCACAAGCGCACGATGTTCACCATCGCCGAACGGCTGGAGATCGCGCAGGAGATCGCCTCGCCCTACCCCAACGTGGAAGTGACGCCGTTTCGCGGGCTGCTGCGCGACTTCGTCGTCGAGAACGGCGGCAAGGTCGTCGTGCGCGGGCTGCGCGCGGTGAGCGACTTCGAGTACGAGTTCCAGATGGCCGGCATGAACCGCCAGCTCATGCCCGAGGTCGAAACGGTGTTCATGACGCCGAGCGACCAGTTCCAGTTCGTCAGCGGCACCTTCGTGCGCGAGATCGCGAGCCTGGGCGGCGACGTCTCCAAGTTCGTCGCCCCTTCGGTGCTGCGCCGCCTGAAGGAACGCGTGACCCAGCCCGAGGGCTGAGCCGCACCTCATCCAGTTCGCGCTTCGCGGAGACGGCCGTGGCCTTGTGGATCACCGACGAGTGCATCAATTGCGACGTCTGCGAGCCCGAGTGCCCGAACGACGCGATCTCGATGGGCGAGCTGATCTACGAGATCGACCCGGGCAGGTGCACCGAGTGCGTCGGCCACTTCGACGAGCCGCAGTGCGTGCAGGTGTGCCCGGTGAGCTGCATCCCGGTCAACCCGGCGTTCGTGGAGACGCGGGAGCAATTGCTCGCCAGGTTCGTTCGTCTGCATCCGGGTCGAACGCCGGCCTGTGCGCCTTCTTCGTCTTCGGGGGCAACGCCCGCTCGGGCGCCGGCCGATCCGACGCCAACCCCGACAGCTCGACTCGGCGTCCGTCAGACCCCAGGTGCCCCAGGCGGCCCGAGCGGTCCGAGCGACTCGGGCGAGTCGGGCGCTCCGCCCGCTCCCATCGTTTCGATGCCGCCACCGGGCGCACCGGTCCGAGGTTGACCGGCTGCGCACTCGCCGCGATGCCGGCGGCTTCGCGCGCCTCGCGTTCGCGCTTCAGCCGCTCGGCGAGAGCCGCCTCGCGTTTGGCCAGGCGCTCGGCGTCGCGGATATCGGCGGCGGGGCGGGCCGCCGGCAGCTCGATCTCGCGGCCGCCGGCGCAAGGTGTGTCGGTGTAGACGCGCCCCTCGGCGCCGCAACGCCAGGCGCTCGTCGCCATGCCGTCGGCCGCGGCTGCGGCCGCCATTGCCGGGAACGCGAGCCAGGCCGTGGCCAGCACGGCGAGCTTGCGGGGGAAGGCGGGCATGCATGCAGTCACGAAGGCAGGCATCACGGCAGGCATCACTCGGTCTCCTTGCGGGGTACGGCGGGCTTCGCGGGCACGTCGGGCGGAACAGGCGCAGCGGGTGGTGCCGGCTTGTGCGCGCGTTGCGGCCCGGCATGCACGCGCGCGAGTGCCTTGTCCATGTCGCCGGCCATCATCAGCGGCGCGGCGGTGAGTGACTGCTCGATCGCCTTGGTGATGGCCTCGCGGTGATCGGCCGAAGGCCGCTTCAGCACGTAATTGGACACCTCGGCCTTCACGCCCGGGTGGCCGATGCCCAGGCGCAGACGCCAGAAGTCCAGCGTGCCGAGCATGCCGTGAACGTCCTTCAAGCCGTTGTGGCCGGCGACGCTGCCGCCGAGCTTGAGCTTGGCCTGGCCGGGCTGCAGATCGAGTTCGTCGTGCACGACGAGGATCTGCCGCGGCTCGATCTTGAAGAAGCGCGCCAGCCCCGCCACCGAGACGCCGGAGCGGTTCATGAAGGTCATGGGCTCGAGCAGCCAGACGGGGCCGCCCTCGCCCGCTCGACCCGCCTTGCCGTTGACGCGCGCGACGAGGGCCTGGTAGCTGCGCTCGGGCGCGAAGCGCGCGCCGAGCTCGGCGGCGAGCGCTTCCACCCACCAGAAGCCGGCGTTGTGCCGCGTGGCCTCGTACTCGGGGCCCGGGTTGCCGAGGCCGACGAAGAGTCGAATCATGATGGGGCGCGATTATGTGAGGGGCGCCCAGGGCACAGTGCCACCGAAGTGGGGCCCGCTGCCGGGCGACGACCCGTCCGGGGGGGCCGGGCGCGCGCCTGTGGCACAGTTGCGCGCCCTCCGTCGCCGCACCAGCTCAGTGGTTCAACGCTCCCCCGCCCCCCGCATCACCGACGTGGCACGCCACGCCGGCGTGTCGATGAAGACGGTGTCGCGTGTGCTCAACGACGAGCCGAACGTGCAGCCGCAGATGCGCGAGCGCGTGCTGGCCGCGGTGACGGCGCTGAACTATCGGCCCAATGTGTTCGCGCGCAGCCTGGCCAGTTCGCGCTCGTATGTGCTGGGCCTGCTGTACTACGTGTCCAGTGCCGAGTTCGTCGGTGGCCTGCAGCAAGGTGCCACCGCTCGCTGCCGCGCCCTGGGCTACCACCTCGTCGTCGAGTCGCTCGAGGACAACGCGCACGATGTCGAGCGCCAGCTGAGCCACCTCGTCCACACGCTGCGCCCCGACGGGCTGATCCTGGCGCCACCGGTGTGCGACGACCCGCAGGTGCTGGCCGCGCTGGCGCAGGCCGAGGTGCGCTGCGTGCGCATCTCACCGGGCAGTGCCGGTGCTGCGGTCGGCCGTGTCTCCATGGACGACACCGCGGCCGCGCGTGAGATGACCGAGTTCCTCGTCGGCCTGGGCCACCGCCGCATCGGCTTCATCCAGGGCGACCCGGCGCAGGCCGCGGCACCGCGCCGGCACCAGGGCTACCTGGAGGCGCTGGCCGCGCACCACATCGCGCTCGACCCCGAGCTGGTGGTGCCGGGCGACTTCACCTTCCGCAGCGGCCTGCAGGCGTGCGAGCGATTGCTGGCATTGGCCGAGCCGCCGAGCGCGATCTTCGCGGCCAACGACGACATGGCCATGGGTGCCGTGATGGCCGCGCAGCGCAGCGGGCACCAGGTGCCGGGTGACCTGTCGGTGGCCGGCTTCGACGACTCGACGATGGCCAGCCTCGTCTGGCCGCAACTGACCACGGTGCGCCAGCCGGTGGCCGAGATGGCCATCGCCGCCGTGGACATGCTCGTGGCGCGCGCCACCGCCAAGGGCCAGGGCGAGACGCCACCGGCCAGCGAAGCGGTGCTGCCGCATGCCCTCGTCGAACGCGGCACCACCGCGCCGCCTCGCCTGCGCCGCGGCGTGCGCCGCTCGGCCTGATCGGCCTGCGGGCAGTGGGGCGGCGAGGCCGCGGTCAGGCCACCGCGCGCGCCGGCTCGGCCTGCGCGCACAGCTGCTCGAGCAGTGCGCGGTGCGGCGGCAGGTCCGCGGCGGCGTGCGGCGCGAGCTGTCGAATCGTCGCGAACTCGCGCTCGGCCTCGGCTTCGCGCGGGTAGGCGGCACGCTGCGGCGCCAGGTCGGTGGGGTATTCCATGCCGTAGAGCACGAACTGCCAGCTCGACGGCGGGTACATCTCGATGTCGGTCACGAAGTCCATGCGGTGGGGTGGCCGGCAGCGCCACATCGCCAGGCGCTCGGCGAGCGACTCCGGAATCGAGCGCGGGTCGGCGTTGTCGATCCAGAAGGCACTGTCGCGGCGCTGCGTGAGCGCGTAGTGCATCTTCACGAAGTCGACGATGCGTTCGTAGCGCTGCCGCATCATCGAATTGAACTGGCGCGCCGCGGGCTCGGTATTGCCGTCGGAGGGGAACAGGAAGCCGATCAGGTAGGCGGCGGTCTCGATGAGGCCGATGCCGGAGGATTCAAGCGGCTCCAGGAAACCCGACGACAGGCCGACGGCGACGCAGTTCTTGATCCACTGCACCTCGCGGTAGCCGACCTGCAGCTTCAACAGGCGCGGTGTCAGCGCCTGGGCGGCCGGGCCGATGTGGGCGCGCAGCACACGCTCGGCCTGCTCGTCGCTGCTGTAGCGGCTCGAGTAGACGTAGCCGATGCCTCGACGCTCGTGCAACCCGATGTCCCAGGTCCAGCCCGCCTCGTGCGCGGTGGCGATGGTGTACGACGCGATCGGATGCCCGGGGCGCGCGTAGGGCACCTGCATCGCCAGCGCGCGGTCGACGAAGAGCACGTCGTCCAGCGGCCGCAGCGGCGAGCCGAGTGCATCGCCGATCAGGCGTGCGCGGAAGCCCGTGCAGTCGATGTACAGGTCTGCCTGCAGCCGGCCCGCCTCGCGCGTGACCACGGCAGCGATCGCGCCTTGCTCGTCGAGTTCGACCTCCTGCACCGTGGCCAGCACATGCGCCACGCCCAGCGCCCGTGCCTGCCGGGCCAACAGCGCGGCGAGACGCGCGGCGTCGAAGTGGTAGGCGTAGTTCATCGGCCCCAGGTAGTCGCCATCGCCGGCCCGTTTGGGCGCCCGCCCGGCATCGGCCACGGCCTTCTGCAGCGTCGCGCCCTCGGCAAACGCGCAGCCCTCGCCGGCCGTGCCCAGCAGCCAGTAGGGCAGCAGCTCCGGGGCACCGGCGCGCTGGCTCGGATGGCTGAACGGGTGGAAGTAGTGGTCGGCACCGAGCGCTGTCGCGCCGCGGCCCGCCCCCACTCCGCGCGCCGGAGCGCCCGGCGGCCGCACCCAGTGGTCGAAGCGCACGCCTTGCTTGAAGGTCGCGCTGCACTCGCGCAGCAAGCTCGCCTCGGCGATGCCGATCGACGACAGCGTGCCCTTGATCGATGGGAACGAACCCTCGCCGACACCGATGATGGCGATCTCGCTGGACTCGACCAGCGTGATGCGCACGCCACCCGCGGCAGTGCCGAGCGTGCGCGCCAGGAAGGCGGCGGTGAGCCAGCCGGCCGTGCCGCCGCCGACGATGAGGACATGGCGAATGGGCTGCATGGCCACGAATCATGCGGGCGCCCTCCGGGACCGCGATTAGGGTCTTCCCGACAGCGCTGTCAAAGTCGTTGACAGCGCTGTCTTTGAATCAATACCATGCCCACAGGCCGTGCGATGGCGATGCCTTCGGCGGACCCCGGCCAACCAAACTCGATACAACGAGGAGACATTTCATGACCCATCGCCCCCCCCGGTTCCGGCTGCTGGGCTCCCCCGTCCGAGCGGCAGCGCTGACACTGCTGGGCGGCATGGCCGCGGCACCGGCGCTGGCACAGACCGCGGCCGCTCCTGCCGCCGCCGCCTCGGCACCCGACAGGGCCGCCCCCGCGAGCACGGCACCCGACAAGCCCGCCGCCTCGGCGACGCTGCAAGAGGTGGTCATCACCGCCACCAAGCGCAAGACCACGCTGCTGAAGACACCGGTGGCGGTGACGGCGATCAACGCCGAGTCGCTGGAGCGCGCCAACATGAGCACGATCCTGGACATCGTGCACTTGGTGCCAAGCTTCCAGGCCACGGCGCAGGGCGACCACGGCGTGCTCACGATGACGCTGCGCGGCATCGGCAACGACAGCGCCAAGACCGAGTACGCCGACCCCGAGGTGGCGTTGTTTGTCAACGGCGTCTACACGGCGCGCCCCGAGGGCGCCGCCTCGCTGATGTTCGACATGGAAGGCGTCGAGATCCTGCGCGGTCCGCAGGGCACGCTGTGGGGTCGCAACTCCACCGTCGGCGCGATCAACTTCCAGACCGCGCGGCCGGTCCTCGGCCAGACCTTCGGCAGCGCCGAATTCGGCGTCGGCACCTACGGCCGCGAGGGCGCGCGCGCCACGTTCAACGTGCCCATCAGCAGCACCGTGGCACTGCGCCTGGCCTACGCGCACGAACAGCACGACGGCTACGTCGACTATCAGAACCCCACGCGCTACACGCTGGCGCAGCAGCAGGCGGCATGGGCCGCCAGCGGCGGCGCGGCGGCCGACTTCCGACCCATCAACTACAACCTCTTCGTGCAGGGCGGGCCGAAGTACAGCGCGCAAGACCAGACAGCGGTGCGTCTGAGCCTGCTCGTCAAGCCCTCGGCCACGCTGAGCTGGGACGTCTCGTACGAACGCTTCCAGGACCGCGGCACGTTGCCGATGTCGCTGATGCAGACGCCGCGCGAGGGCCAGAAATTCTGGTCCGCCCTGATCGACACCGCGCCCTACCTGCACCGCGACTCCGACGTCGTCCGCAGCCGCGTCGACTGGGACGTCGACAGCAGCATGCGCCTGAGCTACATCGCCGGCTATTCCAAGTTCTTCGGCGCGTCCACCTACGACCAGGACCTGGGCGTGACGGCGCCGACGAGCTTTGCCACCGGCGCCACCTACCAGGAAGACCGCACCAACTGGTCGCGCTACACCTCGCACAGCCACGAAGTGCAGCTGCAAAGCACGGGCAAGCAGACGCTGGACTGGATCCTCGGCCTGTACTACGGCGCCGAGAACAACGCCATCCGATTCGACATCCCGATCATGAACGGCACCCAGGTCGGCACCGTCGGCTGGCAAGGATCGTTCATCCAGCCCAAGGAGACGGTGGATACGAAGGCCGCCTTCGGCCAGCTCACCTACAACGTCTCCGATGACCTGCACCTCACCGGTGGCGCGCGTTATACGCAGGACAAGCGGGCCAACGTCGGCGGGCGCGGGCACGGGTGGGCCTACAGCGCCACCGTGCCGGCCGTGGCCATCGACCCCGGCCTGAACCCGGCCGCCCCCGGCTCGGGCTTCAACGACGGCTGCTGCAACGACGGGACCTACTCCTCGAGCAAGGCCACCGGGCTGGCGCGCGTGAGCTTCGACCTCTCCGCGGACTCGATGGTCTACGCCAGCGTGGCCACCGGCTACAAGGGAGGCGGCCTGCAGGACGGCGGCGACAAGTACGACCCCGAGACGCTGACCAGCTACGAGATCGGCAACAAGCTGCGCCTGCTGGGCAACACGCTTACGCTGGCCACCGCGGTGTACCACTCCGACTTCAAGGGCTACCAGTTCGCCGGCCCGCTGCAGCGCCCCGACGGCTCGCGCGCCTTCGGCTTTGCCAACGCCGAGGGCGCCAAGGTCAGCGGCCTGGAGATGGAACTGGCGGCCAAGCCGACGCCCGATGACCGCCTGAACGTGACGCTGGCGCTCACAAAGACCAAGCTCGGCAAGCTGCTCGCCTTCAGCCGCGACTACACACTGCCCACCTGCACCGACCCCATCGGCAGCCTGGCCAGTGCGCAGTGCCAGGACGTCACCGGCAACGAGATGCCGCACGCCCCACGCGTGGCCGCCACCGTGCTCTACGAGCACACGGTGCACCTGGGCAGCGCAACGCTGGCACCGCGCCTGAGCGTGAAGTACGAGTCGGCAAGCTGGCTATCGGTGTTCAACCTCGGCGAAGGTGACCGCCAGAAGGCCTACGCGCGCGTCGACCTCGGCCTGCGCTACGCCGAGAAGGGCTGGTACGTGGACACCTTCCTGCGCAACGCCGGCGACGGCAAGGTCAAGACCAGCGCCGGCAGCAACGGCACCATCTTCACGGCGCAGTACCTGCCGCCACGCACGCTGGGCGTGAACGTCGGCATGGAGTTCTGAGCGGCTTGCCCTCAGACGCGCACCGGAGAATCGGGACGGCACATCTGTGCCGGGCCCGATTCGAAGGACTGCATCCATGACCAAGATCCCTGCCTGCGTCGTCGCCGCCACGCTGTTGCTGTCGAACTGGGTCGCCGCCGCGGCGCAGGCGCAAACGCAGGCGCAGGCGCAGACGCCGCGCGTCACCCTCAGCGTCGCCACCTTCCCCGACCTGGACCGCGCCGCCCGCGCGGCGCTGCCGCGCTGGAACCAGCTGCACCCGGGCATCGCGGTGAAGATCGTGTCGCTGCAGTACCCCGACCACCACACCGCCATGACCACGGCGCTGGCCACCGGTTCGGGGCTGCCCGACGTGATGGCGGTGGACTTTCGATTCATTGGCCGCTTTGCCGAGGGCGGCGGCCTCGAAGACCTGAACGGCGCCCCGTACGGGGCCGGCGCCTTGCGCGACAAGTTCGTGCGCTACACCTTCATGCAGGCCACCAGCAGCACGGGCGCGCTGGCCGCGATGCCCGCCGACATCGGCCCGGGCACGCTGCTTTACCGCAAGGACCTGATGGACAAGGCCGGCATCGGCGAAGCGGAGCTGACGCGCAGCTGGGAGTCCTACATCGAAGCCGGCAAGAAGCTCAAGGCCGCCACCGGTGCCTACCTGATGGCCGACAGCGCCGACATCCGCAACATCGTCATGCGCACCGGGCTCGCGCAGGACGAGGGCATCTACTTCGACCGCGCCGGCAAGGTGCTTGTCGAGAGCCCGCGCTTCGTGCGCGCCTTCGAGCTCGGCCGCATGGTGCGCCAGGCAGGCCTCGACGCCCGCGCCACTGAGTGGACCAACGAATGGGCCGCCGGCTTCAAGCAAGACCGCATCGCCACGCAGATGATGGGCGCCTGGCTCGCCGGTCACCTGAAGAACTGGCTGGCGCCCGATGCCGCGGGCCGCTGGCGCTCGGCGCCGCTGCCCGGCGGCGTGCTGGCCTCTTACGGCGGCTCGTTCTACGCCATCCCGAAGAAGGCGGCGCACAAGCCCGAGGCCTGGGCCTTCATCCGCTTCATGACCACCGAGCGGCAGACGCAGCTCGAGTCGCTGCGCGCGCTCGATGCCTTCCCGGCGCTGATCGAGGCGCATGCCGACCCTCTCTTCGACGAGCCCATCGCCTACCTCGGCGGCCAGCGCGCGCGCCAGCTGTGGCGCGACATCGCCGCCAAGGTGCCGCCGGTGCCGGTGCACAAGCTCGACTCGATGGCCACCGACATCATCCGTGCCGAGTACGACAACGTCGTCGCCAACGGCAAGGACATCAAGGCCGCGCTGGCCGATGCGCGTGCGCTCATCGAGCGCCGCGCGCGCCGCTGAACGGGCGCCGAGGCACCGCCATGCGCTCCCCCTTCCTGAACCCGCAGCGCGCCCGGCGCTGGGCGCCCTATCTCTTCATCGCGCCGTTCTTCGCGCTCTTCGCCACGTTCGGCTTGTTCCCGCTGCTGTTCTCGATCTGGCTGTCGCTGCACCAATGGGAAGCCGCCTCGGGCCTGGCGAGCATGCGCTGGGTCGGGCTGGACAACTACGTCTACGCGATCACCGACCCGTGGTTCACGAAGTCGCTGGCCAACACGCTGTGGTACGCGGTGGTCTCCGGCGTGCCGCAGCATCTGGTGGCGTTGCCGCTGGCCTTCTTCATCCACAGCACGCTGAAGAAGAGCCGCAATGCGGTGATCGGCGCCTACTTCGTTCCCTACATCACTTCCAGCGTCGCCATCGCCCTGATCTTCTCGACGCTGTTCTCGCGCGAGGCCGGCATCGTCAACCAGCTCATCGGCCAGCCGATCGACTGGCTGGGCCGGGCCGACACGGCACGGCCGGCGATCGCCTTCGTCGTCTTCTGGCGCTACCTGGGCTGGAACATCGTGCTCTACCTGTCGGCGCTGCAGGTCATCGACCCCGCGCTGTACGAGGCCGCCGCGCTCGACGGCGCGAGCCGCTGGCAGCAGTTCCGCCACATCACGCTGCCACTCGTGCGGCCGATGATGTACTTCGCCATCACGCTCACGATCATCGGCAACCTGCAGTTGTTCGAGGAGCCCTTCATCCTCGTGCCGTCCGACAGCGGCGTCGTGCCCTCGGTGATGACGACGGCGATGTTCATGTACCGGCTGGCCTTCGCCGACGGCGACTTCGGCACGGCCTCTGCCGTGTCGTGGCTGCTGTTCCTGCTCATCGGCGCGCTCGCCTGGGGCAATGCGCGCCTGTTCGGGCGCCAAGGGGGCGGCGATGTCGCGCGTTGACCCGGCGCGCCTGGCGGCGCTCGCGCTGCTCGCGGCCGGCGTGATCGTCATGGTGGCGCCGTTCTACTTCACCTTCGTCTTCGCCACGCATGGCCGCAGCGAGATCTTCAGCTCGCCGCCGCCGCTGTGGTTCGGCGGCCGCTTCACCGACAACCTGGCGCTGTTGCTCGAACGCCTGCCGTTCTGGCGCAACCTGGCCCTGAGCCTGTATGTGGCCGGCATGACCACGGCGCTCAACCTGCTGCTGTGCTCGATGGCCGGCTTCGCCTTCGCGGTCTACGAGTTCCCGGGCAAGAAGCCGCTCTTCACCTTCGTCGTCGGCACGATGATGCTGCCCAGCTTCCTCAACATGATCCCGAGCTTCATGGTCATGGACCTGCTCGGCTGGCTGGACGAGCCGCGCGCGCTGTACATCCCGGGCGCGGCGGGAGCGCTGGGCATCTTCATGATGCGCCAGTACATCGGCAGCGCCGTGCCGCGCGACCTGATCGATGCCGCGCGCATGGACGGCTGCGGCGAATTCCGCCTCTACGCCTCGGTGGTGCTGCCGTTGCTCAAGCCCGCCCTCGGCACGCTGGGCCTGATCACCTTCATCAGCTCCTGGAACAACTTCGTCGGCCCGCTGGTGGTGATGCGCTCGGTCGAGAACTACACCGTGCCGCTGGCCCTGCGCAGCATGCAAAGCCCCAACAACACCGAGTGGGGTGCGCTGATGGCCGGCAGCGCCATCGCCATGCTGCCGCTGCTGGTGATCTTCTTCTTCAGCGCCCGGCGCCTGGTGGCCGGGCTGACCGCCGGGGCCGTGCGCGGCTGATCCGGCCTCCACCCCTGCCTTCGCCCCGTTCCTTGCTGCACGCACCCATGTCCCAGACACCTGTTTCCGACCCGACCTTCCCGCCGCACTTTCTCTGGGGGGCGGCCACCAGCGCACAGCAGATCGAGGGCGCCGCGCTGGTCGACGGCCGCGGGCTCTCGATCTGGGACGCGTTCTGCGACACGCCGGGCAAGATCAAGGACGGCACGCATGCGCGCGTGGCCTGCGATCACTATCACCGTTATGCCGAAGACGTGGACCTGATGCGCTGGCTCGGCCTGGGCGCCTACCGCTTCTCGTTCAGCTGGCCGCGGCTGCAGCCGCTGGGCCGCGGCGCCTGGAACGAGGCCGGCTTCGCGTTCTACGACCGGCTCATCGACCGCCTGCTCGCGGCCGGCATCAAGCCGCACGCGACGCTGTACCACTGGGACCTGCCGCTGGCGTTGCAGGCCGGCATCGGCGGCTGGTTGTCGCGCGACATCGTGCCCCTGTTCGCCGACTATGCCGCCGAGGTGGCTCGACGCTTCGGTGACCGCCTGGCCGCCATCGCCACGCACAACGAACCCTGGTGCACGGCGACGCTGGGCTACCAGACGGGCCAGTTCGCGCCCGGCCACCGCAGCCGCGCCGAGGCCTCGCAGGTTTCACATCACCTGCTGCTTTCGCACGGCGCGGCCACGCAGGCGATGCGCGCGGTGACACGCGCTCCGCTGGGCATCGTGCTCAACCACACGCCGCCGTTCCCGGCCGAGCCGATCGAGGCCGACCGGCGCGCCGCCCGCCTCGCCGACGGCACCAGCGTGCGCTGGTACATGGACCCGCTGTTCCTCGGCGGCTACCCCTCCGACGTGCTGGAGCACCTGGGCGCCGACGCGCCGCGCGTCCGCGACGGCGACTTCGCGCTCGTGCAGCAGCCGCTGGACTTCCTCGGCATCAATTTCTACACGCGCGACTACGTCAGCACCAAGACGCCGGGCGCCAGCGCGCCGGGACCACTCGGGTTTACCGACATGGGCTGGGAGATCTACCCGCAGGCGCTGACGCAGCACCTGGTGCGGATCTCGCGCGAGTACCTGCCGCCGACGATCTACATCACCGAGAACGGCATGGCCAACGCCGACCGCCTCGTCGACGGCCGCGTGCCCGACCCCGAGCGCATCGAATACCTGCGCCGCCACCTGCACGCCGTGGCGCGTGCCATCGAGCTCGGCGCCGACGTCGCCGGCTACTTCTACTGGAGCCTGCTCGACAACTTCGAGTGGGACTCGGGCCACGCCAAGCGCTTCGGCCTGTTCCACGTCGACTACGACAGCCAGGTGCGCACCGCCAAGGACAGTGCCACCTGGTACCGCGAGTTCATCGCGCGCCAGGCGTCCCGGCCCTGAGCATGGCCGAGCTGTGCCTGGCCGGCGTGGGCAAGAGCTACGGCCATGGCGCCGATGCCGTGGCCGACGTGTCGCTGACCGTGGCCGACGGCGAGTTCGTCGTCCTGGTCGGGCCGTCGGGCTGCGGCAAGAGCACGACGCTGCGCATGATCGCGGGCCTGGAGGAGACGAGCCGCGGCCGCATCACCATCGGCGGACGCGACCTCACCCACGAAGCGCCCGCCCGGCGCGGCGTGGCCATGGTCTTCCAGAGCTATGCGCTGTATCCACACATGACGGTGGCACGCAATCTGGGCTTTGCGCTCGAGATGGCCGGCACCGCCCGCCCCGAGCGCGAGCGGCGCGTGCGTGCCGCTGCCGCGACGCTGCAGATCGAGCCGCTGCTCGAGCGGCTGCCGCGCGAGCTCTCGGGCGGCCAGCGCCAGCGCGTGGCGATCGGGCGTGCCATCGTGCGCGAGGCGGGTGTCCTGCTCTTCGACGAGCCGCTGTCCAACCTGGACGCGGGCCTGCGCATGCAGATGCGCGTCGAGCTCAAGCGCCTGC
Source organism: Burkholderiales bacterium (assembly GCA_016223165.1). Classification (GTDB taxonomy): domain Bacteria; phylum Pseudomonadota; class Gammaproteobacteria; order Burkholderiales; family Burkholderiaceae_C; genus Rubrivivax. Next base: position 99,529 of record JACRPO010000001.1, on the reverse strand, counting down.
ACGAGCGCCTGCGCGCGACCATCGTCTACGTCACGCACGACCAGGTCGAAGCGATGACGTTGGGCCAGCGCATGGCGGTCTTCAACGCCGGGCGCATCGAGCAACTGGGCGCGCCCATGGCCGTGTATCAGCGGCCGGCCAATCGGTTCGTTGCCGGGTTCCTCGGCTCGCCGCGCATGAACTTCATGCCTGCTGCGGCTGTCGCTGGCCTGGTCGGCCCGGTCAGCGCGACACGCGCCCGGGCCCATGAGTTCGGCATCCGCCCGGAACACCTGCGGCTCGCCGCGGCCGGCGCCGGCGCCGGCCTGGCTGCCGAGGTGGAACTCGTGGAGTCGCTGGGCGACGCGACGCTGGTGCACTGCCGTGTGCCCGGCGTGGCCGATGCGATCTGCGTGAAGGCTGCCGCCGAATCCGACCGCACGCCGGCGCCGCACAGCGCCTGCAAGCTGCAGTCCGAGCCGCGCCATTGGCTGGCCTTCGATGCCGAAGGTCGCGCACTGGACTGGGTCGCGACGGCCTGAAAACCGGGCCGCAGAAGGTCGCAGAAGGTCGCAGAAGGCTGCAGAGGGTCGCAGCGGGCCGCAGCGGGGGCGTGCTCACGCCCGCCCGCGCGCGACCTCGCCCTACTTCTTGTTCTGCTTCTCGTCCTTCTTCGGCTTGCCCTTCTTCTCGGGAGCAGCCACGACCACGGGCGCCGCATCGGCAGGGGCCTCTTCCGTCTCCACCTTGGGCACGGTGACCGATACGATCACCGGGTTCAGCGTGCCGTGCTTCACCGCCTTGATGCCTTCGGGCAGCTTGAGGTCGCTGGCGTGCAGGCTCTGGCCCTTGACGAGGTGCGAGAGGTCGATGGTCACGAACTCGGGCAGCTGCGAGGCCAGGCACTCGATCTCGATCTCGGTGGCGACGTGGCCGACCAGGCAGTGGTCGGTCTTCACCGCCGGCGAGCTCTCCTCGCCGCTGAAGTGCAGCGGCACCTTCTTGCGCAGCTTCGTGCTGTCGTCGACGCGCTGGAAATCGATGTGCATGACGATCGGCTTCCAGGCGTGCATCTGGAAGTCGCGCAAGAGCACCTTCTCGCTCTTGCCGGCCAGGTCCATCTCGAGGATGGAGCTGTGGAAGGCTTCCTTCTTCAGCGCGAAGAAGAGCGCGTTGTGATCGAGCTCGATCATCCTGGGCGTGCCGGCACCGTAGACGATGCCGGGCACCTTGTCGGCGCGGCGCAGGCGGCGGCTCGCTCCGGTCCCCTGCAGGCTGCGCTCATAGGCGGTGAATTTCATGTGAACTCCGATTGAAAGGCGCCCGCGACCAGGCGCCGGTGAAAGGGCTCGGTACCGCACCAAGCCCGCTTGGCCGGCCGCCTGAACACGAGGCTCAGGTGGCCGGCTTATCCTCTAAAAGTTATTGTTCTGCTCCGAGAACAGCGACGTGACGGACTCGCCGTCGCTGATGCGGCGGATGGTCTCGGCGAACAGGAAGGCCACCGAGAGCTGGCGGATCTTCGGGTTGGCCTTGGCCGCGTCCGACAGCGGGATGGTGTTGGTGACCACCACCTCGTCCATCGCGCTCTTGGCGATGCGCTCCACCGCCGGGCCCGAGAACACCGGATGCGTGCAATAGGCGTACACGCTCTTCGCGCCGCGCTCCTTCAGCACCTCGGCCGCCTTCACGAGCGTGCCGGCGGTGTCGATCATGTCGTCCATGATCACGCAGTTGCGGCCCTCGATCTCGCCGATGACGTGCATCACCTCGGAGACGTTGGCCGCCGCGCGCCGCTTGTCGATGATCGCCAGGTCGCAGCCGAGCTGCTTGGCGAGCGCGCGCGCACGCACGACGCCGCCGACGTCGGGCGAGACGACGACGAGGTTGGTGTAGCGCTTGCTCTTCAGGTCCGACAGCAGCACGGGGCTGGCGTAGATGTTGTCGACCGGGATGTCGAAGAAGCCCTGGATCTGGTCGGCGTGCAGGTCCATCGTCAGCAGCCGCTCGACGCCCACGGTCTCGAGCAGGTTGGCCACCACCTTGGCGCTGATCGGCACGCGCGTGCTGCGCGGGCGCCGGTCCTGGCGCGCATAGCCGAAGTACGGGATCACGGCCGTGATGCGGCGCGCGCTCGCGCGCTTCATCGCGTCGACCATGATGAGCAGTTCCATCAGGTTCTCGTTCGTCGGCGTGCAGGTGGGCTGCACGACGAAGACGTCGCGGGCGCGCACGTTCTGCCGGATCTCGACCGTGACCTCGCCGTCGGAGAAGCGGCTCACCGACGCCTGGCCGAGCTCGACGCCCAGGTGCGTGGCGATCTCCTGCGCCAGCACCGGGTTGGCGTTGCCGGTGAAGAGCACGGTGTTGAACAGCACGGGGATACTCCGCGATGGCGACCCGGCAGGTGCGAACCCGAGCCCGGAGCCGGGGGCCGGGTGCGTCACCGGATCAGTTCTAGCTGACGCAGCGCGATGGTTTGGCAGGGGAGGAAGGACTCGAACCCTCGCATGTCGGAATCAAAATCCGATGCCTTGACCAACTTGGCGACTCCCCTACACGGGAGGTGGCAACCCGGCTCGGGCCGCCACCACCGACAACTCTCTCAACCGGCCCAGTGCACCAAGGGATGCCGGGCCAGCCCCTTGCACATCCGCCCCACCCACCCGGCCGGCAGATCCGCCGGGAGCTCCGGCGGCGCCGCCGGCGCGGGTGTCGCCCCGTGGTTGTCACGCGGGACGGCCGTGCCGGGATTCAAACTCACTCTCGCGAAGACCGCACTGCCCGAGCCCGTCATGCGGCTGTTGCCGAAACGCGCCTGGAGCCAGCGGGCTGCCTCAGCCACCTCGGGGCACCGGTCTTCGGCGGGGAGCTGCAGGTCGTTCCTGCCGAAGCCCTCTGTGGCCCAAGCCCGCGCGGACGCACTGGCTTCGTGGGCCGGACCGCACGCCGGGGCGACCCCGGAACCGGTATCCCCTGGGTCGGATGACGCACCGCTGTCGCGGCCCCCAGAAGAGCCTGCGAGTATAGCCGGCAGCGCCACGGCCGCCGTGTCCCGCCTCAGCAGCGGGTGCGTGAAGATGCTGCGCGTCTCGATGGCGGCCGGCGGCTTGATCACCGCATAGGTGAGCTCGGGCACGGTCACCGGCGTCAGGCGCTCCCCGATGCCCTCGACGAAGGCGTTCTCGCCGCCGACGAAGAACGGCACGTCGGCGCCGAGCTCCAGCGCCAGCGCCGCCAACCTCGCGCGCGGCCAGCCAAGACCCCAGAGCCGGTTGAGCGCGAGCAACGTGCTCGCCGCGTCCGAGCTGCCGCCGCCCATGCCGGCGCCGGCCGGCAGACGCTTGTCGAGGTGGATGTCGGCGCCCAGCGTGCAGCCGCTCGCCCCCTGCAGGGCTCGGGCGGCGCGCAGGCACAAGTCGTCGGCAGGCAGCACGATGCCGGCATCGGTGTCGGCATCCGTGCGCAGGTCGTGCCGGAAGAGGCCGCCGTCCTCGCGTCGCTCGAAGTGCAGCCGGTCGGCCCAGTCGATGAGCACGAAGAGCGACTGCAGCAGGTGGTAGCCATCGTCGCGCCGCCCGACCACGTGCAGGAAGAGGTTCAGCTTGGCCGGCGCCGGCACGTCGTGCAGCGCGCGCAGCGTCATCGCCGGCCCCCCGGCAACGGGTCTTCGTTGTCCAGCACGATGCGCACCGTCACCGCCGGCGGCCGGCTGCGTCGGGCCTCGATGCGGCCTTCGGCGTGGCGGGAGAGGTCCACGGCCCAGCCCAGTTGCTCGAAGCCGCCGCCTCCGGTGCCGCCGGCCCGCACGGCCGGCAATGGCGATGAGCTCGCGCCCGGCCACGGCCGCCCGGCCAGCCAGTCCGGCCAGGCCGCCAGCGGCATGCGTTCGCCGAGCGCGCGCTCGGCCAGCTCTTCCAGCGTCTGGAAGCGCGCTTCACCGTCGGAGGTGATCAGCAGTGCGCTGCCCGGCGACCAGCGCGCCAGCGCTAGCTGCGTGCCGAGAGGCGACAGCAGGGTCAACTCGCCGCGCGCACCGTCGCCGCGCCATTCGAAGGCCGCGCTCATGCTTTGCGAAGGTCGCGCCGGTGTCGCCTCGACCCGCACGCTGAGCCGCCCCGCCGTCGTGGGCATCGTCGCCGGGGCGTCGTCGGCGGCCGGCGGCGTGGCGCAGCCGGCGAGCACCGCGCACAGTGCCACGGCCCAGCGCAGGCCGCGCCGCGCCGGCGGCCGGCGCGCAGCGCCCGGCAGTCCCGGCGCGTGACTGCGCCCAGCCACCGGGCGCTGCCGGCTCAGAGGCTGAGAGTCTTTCGAGCGTGCCCGAGCAGCGCGTCAGAAGGGGTCCGATCTAGGCGCAAATGCGAGCCATAGCGGGGGCTATGGCGAGTATTTGCAACGACGAGCGGGCGCCTTCTGGCGTGATGAGCGGGCATGATCGAAGGACTCTCAGCCTCTCAAAGGTCGACGCGCAACCGCGTCAGCGTCTCGCGCAGCACCTCGTTGGCCACGTCCTTGCCGCGCGACTCGCGCCAGATGCGCCGGGCGTCTTCCTTGCGGCCCATGGCCCACAGCACCTCGCCCAGGTGGGCGCCGATCTCGGTGTCGGGCCGCGCGCGCCAGGCACTTTCGAGGTGGCGCAGCGCCTCCTCGCGGTTGCCCATGCGGAACTCGACCCAGCCCAGGCTGTCGGTGATGAATGGGTCGCCGGGTGCCAGCTCGAGCGCGCGCTGGATGAGCTTGCGCGCCTCGGGCAGGCGCTGGCGGCGATCGGCGAGCGAGTAGCCGAGCGCGTTGTGCGCGTGCGCGTTGGTCGGCTTGAGCTCGATCACGCGGCGCAGCAGCCGCTCCATCTCGTCGAGGCGCTCGAGCTTCTCGGCCATCATCGCCTGCTCGTAGAGCAGATCGCTGTCGTCGGGCTGGCGCCGCAGCGCGCCGGCCAGCACGTCGTAGGCCTCGCGCCAGCGCTTCACCTCGCGCAGCACGCCCACCTCGGCCACGAGCTTGGCGCGGCCGTCCTCGGTGGTGCGCTCGGGGGCCTGGCGGATCATCTCGCGCGCCTCGCCCACCTTGCCCTGGCGGGCGAGCATGGAGGCCCGGCGCGTCTGCACCTCGAGCGCGCGGCGCGGATCGTCGATGCGCTTGAGCCAGCCCTCGGCGGCGGCGTAGTCGCCGCGCTGCTCGGCGGCCTGCGCGAGCATCAGCCAGGCCTGGATCAGGCCGCGCTCCGGCGAGGCCTGCATGGGCTCGTCGTCGCGGTCGCTGTCGCTGTCGTCGAGGGCCGTGGCCGGCGCGTTGCCCGCGCCCGGCACGCCTTGCGCCCCCCGCGCCCCTTGCACCAGCTCGACATAGCGGGTCAGCGCCGCTTCGGCCTCGCGCGGGCTGCGCAGTTCCAGATGCAGGGCACCGAGCGTGATGTAGGCCGGCGCGAACTCCGGCTGCTGCTTGACGGCCTGCTGCAGCTGCGCCACCGCCTCGGCATAGCGCTGCGAGTCGGTGAGCGAGCGCACGTAGGCCAGGCGCATCTGCGGCTCGACGTCGGGCCGCGCCATGTGCGCGGCGACGATGCGCGCGGCCTCGGGCTGGCCGCGCATCATCTCCATGGCCAGCAGCACCGGTGCGGGCGCCGCCGGCTCCAGGCCGTTGGCCTCGCGCACGAGCGCCAGCGCCCGTTCGGCGTCACCCGCCGCCAGCCAAGCCCGCCCCAGCGCGACGCGGGCCGGCACTCGCGTGCCCTCGGCCTGCATGTGCGGCCGCACGATCTCCTCGACCAGCGCCGCCACCACCTTCGGCTCGCCGGCGCGGGCGAAGAAGCGCGGCAGCGCGACGATGGTGCCGCCGCGCTCGGGGGCCGGCGTCGCGTTGATGAGCGCGCGCGCCGGCTCGGTCAGGTCCTGCAGCCGGCCCAGGGCCACGAGAATCTGCAACTGCGTGCGCAACGCGTCGGTCGATTCCGGCCGCGTGGCGCGCCAGGCGCGCGCCGCGGCGAGCGCCTGGTCGCCCGAGCGCGACGACAGCGCGATGTTCACGGCACGACGGAAGAGCGCCTCGTCGCGCGTGCGCCGGGCGGCATCGAGGATCACCGCGTAGGCGGTGCCGTTCTCGCCGCCGCGAAGCTCGAGCTCGCCGATCAGCAGCTGATAGAACAGCGGCGCATCGAGCGGCGAATTGGAGACCGGCGCCGCCGCTTCGGCCGCCGGCCCCCCTGCGGCAGCGCCTGGGGCGACGGGGGCGACGGGCGGTGGCTGCTCCGGCTGGGCGCGGACGCCCGGCGCCGTCAAGGCCAGCGCCGCGGCCACGGCAAGGGTCCCCGCGACGAGCGCGGCCGCCTGAGGCCGCCGCGTGGGGGTCAGGGGCCTCGCGAAAGCTCGGCGGCAGGTGGCAGACATGGGCGTGGCGGCGCCTTGGCGCGAGAGGGAAGATGCGGGGAAACGAGGGGGTCGGAGTCATTCTCACATAATGAATTCATGCCCGAGTTGCCAGAGGTAGAGGTCACCCGCCAAGGAATCGACGAGCCTCTGCGCGGCGCCCGCGTCATCGGCGTGCGGCTGGGCAAACCCCTGCGCTGGCCTCTCGGCTGCCGCTCCGACCGGCTGCTCGGCGCCCGCCTGGGCCCGGTCGGCCGGCGCGGCAAGTACCTGTGGCTGCCGCTCGTCCGTGCCGACCGCCCGGCGGGCGGGTTGCTGATGCACCTGGGCATGTCGGGTTCTCTCGCTTTGCTCGCTTCGCCCGGGGAGCCGGGCCCGCACGACCACTTCGACCTCGCCACCGACCGCGGCACGCTGCGCCTGACCGACCCGCGGCGCTTCGGCGCCGTGGTCTACGCCCCGGCCCTGGACCAGCCGCCGGCCGACCGGCTGCTGGCCCGGCTCGGCGCCGAACCGTTCGACCCCCTCTTCACGGCCGGCGACCTGTACCGGGCGCTGCGTGGGCGGCGCACGTCGATCAAGGCCGTGCTGCTGGCGGGCGACGTGGTGGTCGGTGCGGGCAACATCTATGCCTGCGAGGCGCTGCACCAGGCCGGCATCCACCCCTCGACCCGCAGCGAGCGGATCAGCGCGCCGCGCGCCGCCGCGCTGCTCGCCGCGTTGCGCGCGACGCTCGCGCGCGCCCTGGCGCTGGGCGGCTCGACGCTGCGCGACTTCAGCGACGTGCACGGCACGAGCGGCGTCTTCCAGGCCGAAGCCGCGGTCTACGGACGGAGCGGCCTGCCCTGCCCGAGGTGCGCCCGGCCGGTCCGGCGCGTCGTGCAGGCCGGCCGCTCCACCTACTACTGTCCCGGCTGCCAGCGCCGATAACACGGCGTGGCGCATCTGTCCCGCTGCCGATCCTGCGGGCCACGAGCGCTTCATCCCGCCCGGCGCGCCCGCGCCGGCCAGGCCAGGCCGGGCGTGAACGCCTCGCCAAACCCCGTGCCGGCGAGATAAACGGACACAGCCGCCTTGGACCCCCTGCGCTAGCATGCGCCGCGCGAAGCACGCCCCACCGGATGAAGACCGCAATCGCCCGTCACCTCGATGCCCTGGCCGGCTGGCGTGCCGCAGTGGACAGACGGGTGCAGTCGCTCTCGGGCCTGCTCGCTTCGAGCGACCTGCAGGACGATGCCGCCGCGGCGCAGATCACGGCGCTGCGTGAGCGCCTCGCCTCCGACAAGCTGGTGCTCGCCTTCGTGGCCGAGTTCTCGCGCGGCAAGTCCGAGCTGATCAACGCCATCTTCTTCGCCGACGCCGGCCGGCGCGTGCTGCCGGCGACGCCCGGCCGCACCACGATGTGCCCGGTGGAACTGCGGCACGAGCCCGACCTGCCGCCGCGGCTTTCGCTGCTGCCCATCGAGACGCGCCTGCGCGGCCTGTCGCTGGCCGAGCTGCGCGGCCGCGAGGAGCCGTGGCAGCACGTGCCGCTGGAGCCGCGCAACCCGCAGGCGCTGACGCAGGCGCTGGCGGCCGTCACCCGCACGCAGCGCGTCAGCGTCGAGCAGGCCACGGCGCTCGGCTTCTGGAACGAGGAGCAGCCCGAGGACAACCCGCCGCAGGGCGCCGATGGGCAGGTCGAGGTGCCGAACTGGCGTCACGCCCTCATCAACTATCCGCACCCTTTGCTCGAGGCGGGCCTGGTCGTCATCGACACGCCCGGGCTGAACGCCATCGGCGCCGAGCCCGAGCTGACGCTCGGCCTCCTGCCCACTGCGCACGCCGTCGTCTTCGTGCTCGCCGCCGACACCGGCGTCACGCGCACCGACCTCGCCATCTGGCGCGAGCACCTCGGCGGCGCCAGCCTCGAGCGCTTCGTGGTGCTGAACAAGATCGACACGCTCGTCGACCCGCTCGCCACCGCCGAGGAGGTGGCCGAGCAGATCGAGCACCAGCGCCAGTTGACGGCGGCGACGCTGCAGATCCCGCTGGCGCGCGTCTTCGCGCTCTCGGCGCGCGACGCGCTGTCGGCGCGCGTCGGCCACGACGCCGAGGCCGTCACCGCGAGCCGCGTGCCGCCGCTGGAGCGCGCCCTCGCGCAGGAGCTGATGCCGCGCCGGCACGAGCTGCTCGTGCAGGCGGCGGTGGCGGTGGTGCAGCAGCTGCACACCGGCGCGCTGCACCGTGTCGCCGACCGCCGCCGCCACACCGCCGAGCAGCTGCTCGAGCTGCGCGGCCTGCGCGGCAAGAGCAGCGGCAAGCTCGTGCGCATGCTCGACCGCGTCGAGGCCGAGGCGGCCGAGTTCGAGCGCTGCACGGCCCGGCTGGCGGCGCTGCGCTCGGTGCAGATGCGCCAGCTGCGCGAGATGACCGCGCGGCTGTCCAACGAAACCCTGCGTCGCGAGGTGGCGCAGATGCAGGGCCAGACCGCCGGCAAGCCGTTCAACATCGGCGGCAAGGCCGCTTTCGCGGCCCTGCTCGAACGACTGCGCGCCGTGCTTGTCACGGCCGAGAAGCAGGCCGACGAGATGCACCAGATGCTCGAGGCGAGCTTCACCCAGCTCAACACCGAGTTCGGCTTCGCGCTCGTCGTCGGGCCGACGCCGGCGCTCGACGGCTATCGGCGCGAGCTGACCCTCATCGAGGACAACTACAGCCGCTACTTCGGCTTCCACCAGGCCTGGCGCATGGCGCAGCCGGGCTTTGCCGAGCAGTTCCGGCGCATGCTGCTGTCCAAGCTGCGTGTCATCTACGAGAACGCCGCCGCCGAGCTGGAGCTGTGGAGCAAGGCCAGCTCGGGCCAGATCGAGATGCAGCTGCGCGAGCGGCGGCGCGGCTTCGCGCGCCGGCGCGAATCGCTGGAGCGCGTGCAGAGCGCCGCCGGCGAGCTCGAGCTGCGCATCGCCGAGGTGCAGCAGCAGGAGGACCACCTCGTGCACCTGATCGGCCGCATCGAGGTGCTGGCGGCCAACGCCGTGGCCGCGGCCCGCTGTGCGCCGGGCGAGGAGGACCTGCTCGTCGATGCGCTGGTGCCGGGCATGGCCGTGCCGGTGGCCGCCGCCGAGAGCCGCAAGGTCCACACCCGGCCCGACGACAACCCGGCCCTCGCGGTACGCCAGGACGCGGCTTGAGCCGCACCGCCGCGCGTCGCGCCGAGGCCGGCGCCGGCACAGCCGGGCGCACCACCGAGCGCACCACCGAGCGCGCCCCTGGGCGTTCCACCGAGCGTTCCACTGAGCGAGCCACCGAGCGCGCCGCCCGGCGCGCCGCCGGCGCCATCGACCGCGCCACCGGGCCCGCGGCCGACCCCGCCGGGCAGGCTGCCGCCGGCCTCGCCGCCGAGGTGCAGCGTTGGCAGCGCCGGCATGGCCGCCACGACCTGCCCTGGGTCGGCGAGCGCGACCCCTATCGCGTCTGGCTCTCCGAGGTCATGCTGCAGCAGACGCAGGTGGCGTCGGTGCTCGACTACTACCGCCGCTTCCTCGTGCGTTTCCCCGACGTGCGCTCGCTCGCCGCGGCAGCGCAGGCCGACGTGCTCGCGATGTGGAGCGGGCTCGGCTACTACAGCCGCGCACGCCACCTGCACCGCTGCGCGATTCAGGTGGTGGCCGAGTTCGACGGCACCTTTCCCGCCGACAGCGCCGCGCTCGCGCGCCTGCCCGGCATCGGCCGCAGCACGGCGGCGGCGATCGCCGCCTTCTGCTTCGGCGAGCGTGCCGCCATCCTCGACGGCAACGTCAAGCGGGTGCTCACGCGCGTGCTCGGCTTCGGGGCCGACCTCGCCGACGCCGCCGCCGAGCGCGAGCTCTGGGCCACGGCGCAGGCGCTGCTGCCGCGGCGCGGCATCGAGAGCTACACGCAGGGCCTGATGGACCTCGGCGCCACCGTGTGCCTGGCCCGCCAGCCGCTGTGTGAAAGCTGCCCTCTCGAACGGCGCTGCGTGGCGCGCGCCCAGGGGCGGCCGCAGCACTACCCGGTCAAGACGCGGCGCCTGCGGCGCGGCCGGCGCGACAACGCCGTGCTGTGGCTCGAGCACCGCGGCCGCTGGTGGCTGGTGCAGCGCCCGCAGAGCGGCGTCTGGGCCGGCCTGTGGTGCCTGCCGCTGCTCGACGACGACGAAGCGCTGGCCGCCTGCACGCAAGGCTGGCCGGGCGCAGGCGCGCCGCTGCCGCCGCTGGCACACGCGCTCACGCACTTCGACTGGACGCTGCGGCCGGTGCTGTGGCGCTGGCCGGCGCGCCGCAAGGCGCCGGCGCAAGACGAGTTGCGCGCGCTCGGCGAGGGCCGCTGGTTCAGCCCAGGCGAGGCGTTGGCCACCGGGCTGCCGGCGCCCGTGCGGCGCCTGTTCGAGGCGGCGACCGAGCCCGGCTGAAGGCGCAGCGGCAGCGGTTCAGCCGAGCACGACCTTCTTGTCGCGCAAGTAGCCGTCGACGATGGACAGGCGGATCACCGGATCGGCCAGCTCCATCAGCTTCTGCTTGGCCGCCAGCGGCACCGGCAGCAACTCGCACCAGCGGTTGGCCACCCAGCCGGCATCGTCCAGGCGGTAGGGCTCGGCGAAGGGTGCCTTCTCCAGCTGCTGCAGCTTGCGGATGGCCTCGCCGAGCGCCTTCACCGTCTGCAGCATCGCCGGGCCCGGCGAGCGCTTCGGGTCGTCGGCGATGACTTCGGCGGCGCTCTGCCACAACCCGTCGTCGCGCTGCCAGGCCGGCCCCTGCAGCCGGAAGCGGGAGAGCCCGGTGCAGCGCACGCGCAGGATGCCGGCCTGCTCGGCATCGACATCGTCGATGCGCGCCGCCACGCCCACGCTCTCGAAGGCGACCCTGGAAGCGCTGCGCGTGCTCTCATTGCCGCGCTTCAGGCACACCACGCCGAAGGTGCTGCCGCTTTTCAGGCATTCGCTGACGAGGTCGAGATAACGCGGCTCGAAGATACGCAGCACCAGCACCGCCTCCGGGAAGAGCACCAGGTTCAGCGGGAACAGTGACAAGGGCTGCGGCAAGGGCCGCGCCGTTGCAGCCTGGCTCATGAGGCCTCCATCGGCCCGCGCGCAGTCCTCCCCGCCAGGGGGAGCGAGCGCCTTCGGAGCGGCCCGGCAGCGCTCATTCCCTTGCATCCAGCTCGCGATGCCGCACCAGCGTGGCGTGGCGCGGCTCGAACTGCCGCGCCAGCCACTCCACCGCATACACCGAGCGGTGCTGCCCGCCCGTGCAGCCGATGGCCACGGTGAGGTAGCTGCGCTGGTCATCCTCGAACGAGGGCAGCCAGCGCTGCACGAAGGCGTGGATCTGCGCCAGCATCTCCTTGGCCTCGGGTTGCGCGTCGAGGTACGAGGCCACCGGCGCATCGCGCCCGGTGAGCGGACGCAGCTCGCGCACGTAGTACGGATTGGGCAGCACGCGCACGTCGAACACGTAGTCGGCATCGAGCGGCACGCCGTGCTTGTAGGCGAAGCTCTCGAAGACGAGCGTCAGCTCCGAATCGCGCGCGCCGACGAGGCTGCGCACCCAGCTCCTCAGCACGGCCGGGCGCAGCTGGCTGGTGTCGATGACGGTGGACACCTCGCGCAGGTCAGCGAGCAGCTGGCGCTCGAGGTCGATGGCCTCGGCGAGGGCGCGCGCCGAGTCGCGCTCGCCGCCGAGCGCGGTGAGCGGGTGCGGCCGCCGCGTCTCGGAATAGCGCCGCAGCAGCGCATCGTTGCTGGCGTCGAGGAAGATCGAGCGCACGTGCATGCCCTCGCCGCGCAGCGAGTCGATTAACGGCACCAAGTGCGGCAGCGAGGCCGCCGTGCGCACGTCCACCGCCACCGCCACGCGGTGCGTGAAGCGCTGGTGCTCGAGCCGGATGAAGTCGCGCAGCAGCTCCGGGGGCAGGTTGTCGACGCAGAAGTAGCCGGCATCCTCCAGCGCATGCAGCGCCACCGACTTGCCCGACCCCGAGATGCCGGTGATGAGCACCACGTCCTGGCGGTCCTCCGGGCCGATAGGCATCCACTCGCTCACGGCCGCTCCCTAGGCGTGTGCCCGGTTGGGGGCAGCACCTCTCATCGCGCCTTCTCCCGGGTCCCCTTGCCGGCGGCGCCGTTGCCCTGCGCACCGAGCATCGCCTGCGCGTGCGCCGTGCCCGAGAGGCGCTCGCCGCCGAGCATGCGCGCGATCTCGGCCACGCGCGCCTCGCCCTCCACAGCCTGCAGCGCCGACAGGGTCTGCGCGCCCTTCTGTGTCTCGGTCAGCGCCTTGCTCACGACGAGGTGATGGTCGGCGCAGGCGGCCACCTGTGCCAGGTGGGTGACGGCCAGCACCTGCGCGCTGGCGCCGAGCTGCTTCATCAGGCGGCCGACGCTGTCGGCGACGGTGCCGCCGACGCCGGCGTCGATCTCGTCGAAGATCAGCGTCGCCGGGCTGGCCGCGCTGGCCGCGGAACCCCCGCGGCGGCCGGCACCGGCCCCGTCGCGCGGCTGCTGCGCCGTCGTCACCGCCGTCGTCACCGCGGTCGTCACCGCAATCGCCAGCGCAAGCCGCGACAACTCGCCGCCCGAGGCCACCTTGGCCAGCGCGCGCGGCGTGCTGCCGGCGTGCCCGGCCACGCGCAGCTCCACGCTCTCGAGGCCGAAGGACTGCGGCTCATCCTGCGGCACGAGCACCACCTCGAAGCGCCCGCCGGCCATGCCGAGCTGCTGCATCGCCGCCGTCACGGCCGCCGCCAGCGGCCCGGCGGCGCGCTTGCGTTGGCGCGAGATGCGCTCGGCCTCGGCGCGCCAGGCGCGCCCGGCCTCGTCGGCGGCCTGCTGAAGCGCTTCGACATCGGCGGCGGCGTCGAGGCCGGCCAGCTCCTGCTTCCACTGCGCCAGCAGCGCCGGCAGCTCCGCCGGCGAGCGCCGGTAGCGGCGCGCCTGGCCGACCCAGGCCGCCAGGCGCGCGTCGAGCTCGGCCAGGCGCTGCGGGTCGGGCTCGGCGCGGCCGAGGTAGGCCGCGAGCGTGTGCGCCGCATCCTCGAGCTGCGCCTGCGCGCCGCGCAGCACCTCGAGCACCGATTCGAGCGCGGCGTCGTAGCGCGTCACCTCGGCAAGCGCGTCGGCGGCGCGGCCGGCGAGGCTGCCTGCGCTCGGCTCCTCCTCGCTCACCGCGGCCAGCGCCGCACGCGCACCGTCGATCAGCGCCTGCCCATGGGCCACGCGCTGGTGCTCGGCGTTGAGCGTTTCCCACTCGTCGGCGCCGGGCGCGAGCTTGTCGAGCTCGGCCACCTGCCAGGCCAGGCGCTCGCGGTCGCGCGCCAGCGCGTCGCGCTGCGCCACCGCCTCGTCGCGCCTGGCCTGCGCCTCGCGCCAGGCCTTCCAGGTGCTCGCCAGCGCCTGCGTGTCGATGCCCGCCTGCCCGTCGAGCAGCGCGCGCACGGCCGGCGGCCGCGTCAGGCTCTGCCAGGCATGCTGGCCATGGATGTCAACCAGCCACTCGGCCGCCTCGCGCAGCTGCGTCACCGTGGCCGGGCTGCCGTTCACCCAGGCGCGGCTCTTGCCCTGCGCGTCGACGGTGCGGCGCAGCAGCAGCGTGTCGCCGTCTTCGCCGTCACGGACGTCGAAGCCGGCCGCCTCCAGCCAGGGCCGCAGCGCCGCCGGCATCTCGAACTCGGCGCTCACCTCGGCGCGCGCGGCGCCCTCGCGCACCAGCGTCGCCTCGGCACGGCCGCCGAGCGCGAGCTGCAGCGCATCGACGAGGATCGACTTGCCCGCCCCCGTCTCGCCGGTGAGCACGGTGAAGCCGGCACCGAGCTCGACCTCGAGCTCGGCGACGATGACCACGTCGCGCAGGGCGAGGCGGCGCAGCATCTACACGCCCCCTTCGTACCAGCGCAGCTTGCGCCTGAGCGTGGCGTAGTAGCTCCAGCCGCGCGGGTGCAGGAAGCGCACCTGGTGCGCCGAGCGGCGCACGCGGATCTGGTCGCCGTGCAGCAAGCTGGCGAGGTTGTGCATGTCGAAGCTCGCCGACACGTCCTTGCCGGCGACGATGCCGATGCGCACCTCGCCCGAGTCGGGCAGCACGATCGGCCGGTTCGACAGCGTGTGCGAGGCGATGGGCACCACCACCCAGCCGCCGATGGCCGGGTGCAGGATGGGCCCGCCGGCCGAGAGCGCGTAGGCCGTGCTGCCCGTGGGCGTGGAGACGATGAGGCCGTCGGCGCGCAGGTTGGCGACGAAGTCGTCGCCGACATCGACGCGCAGCTCCACCATGCCGGCCGTGCCGCCGCGGCTGACGACCACGTCGTTGAGCGACAGGCCCTCGAAGATGCGCTCGCAGACCTCGTCACTTTGCCCGTCACTCTGGCGCCACACGCCGCCCTCGAGCATCGAGCGGTGCTCTTCCTCGTAGTCGCCGTCGAGGATGGGTGCCAGGCTCTCCTTGTAGCGGTCGATCGGGATGTCGGTGATGAAGCCGAGCCGCCCGGCGTTGATGCCCACCAGCGGCACCTGGAAGCGCGCCATCTCGCGCGCGAAGCCGAGCATCGTGCCGTCGCCGCCGACGACGATGGCGATGTCGCAGCGCCGCCCGATCTCTTCGGCGCTCATCGCCTCGAACCCGCCCAGGCCGCCGATCTCGCCGATGCGGCCGGCACCGTGCTCGCCGACGGCGCCGATCGCGCCCATCGCCTGCGCCGTCTCGCGCTCGAAGATGACGTCGAGGCCGCGGCTGGTGAGGAAATGCGCGATCTCCTCCAGCACTGGGGCGATGCCCCGCGCCTGGAACTTGCCCACGATGGCCGCATGTCGAAACGCCTTCGGCATGCGAGGCATTAGACCATAGGGCCCCTCGAAAACGCGGGGTGCGTGGGCGTTCCGCGCCTGCGCTTTCGGCCTTCGCCGACGGGGCGTCTCCTTACAATGACCGCCCATGCTGGACGACCGAGCCCGCTCGCTGTTGAAGACGCTGGTCGAGCGCTACATCGCCGACGGTCAGCCGGTCGGCTCGCGCACGCTGTCGCGCGCCTCGGGGCTCGACCTGTCGCCGGCGACCATCCGCAACGTGATGGCCGACCTCGAGGAGCTGGGCCTCATCGCCAGCCCGCACACCAGCGCCGGGCGCGTGCCCACGGCGCGCGGCTACCGGCTCTTCGTCGACACCATGCTCACGGTGCGCCCGCTGTCGGAGCTGGAGCCGGCGAGCCAGGAGCTCGTGGCCGCACGCGACCTCATGCACGAGCAGTTGCGCGAGCAGCTGCACCCCGACCAGCCGCAGCGTGTCATCGCGCAGGCCGCCTCGCTGCTGTCGAGCCTTTCGAGCTATGTCGGCGTGGTGAGCGCGCCGCGCAAGGCCGGCGTCTTCCACCACATCGAGTTCCTGCGCCTGGGCGAGCGGCGTGTGCTCGTGATCCTCGTCTCGCCCGACGGCGACGTGCAGAACCGCGTCGTCTTCACCGCGCATGACCACAGCGTCGCCGAGCTCGCCGAGGCCACGCACCACGTCAACGCGCACTACGCCGGCCTCGCGCTCGAGGAGGTGCGCGAGCGCCTGAAGAGCGAGGTCGACGCGTTGCGCGGCGAGATCGCGGCGCTGATGCAGGCCGCCGTCGAAGCCGGCAGCGAGGCCGTCGGCGACAGCGCCGAACAGGTGGTCATCTCCGGCGAGCGCAACCTGCTGGGCGTGCAGGACTTCGGGCAGGACATGGGCAGCCTCAGGCGCCTGTTCGACCTCTTCGAGCAGAAGACGCAGCTCATGCGCCTGCTCGACGTGAGCAGCCGGGCCGAAGGCGTGCGCATCTTCATCGGCGGCGAGAGCCAGGTCGTGCCCTACGAGCAGCTCTCGGTGGTGACGGCGCCCTACGAGGTCGACGGCCGCATCGTCGGCACGCTCGGCGTCATCGGCCCGACGCGCATGCCCTACGAACGCATGATCCAGATCGTCGACATCACGGCACGGCTGGTCGGGCACGCGCTGAGCTACAAGTAGACCGACAAATTGGCGACCGACAAATAGGCGCAGGCGGCCGCTACACTGCCCGACCCTTTCGCGAGCGGGCCGTTAGCTCAGTGGTTAGAGCAGAGGACTCATAATCCTTTGGTCGTTGGTTCGATCCCAACACGGCCTACCACCCTGGTTGACGAGCGATGACCCTGCAGCTGTGGGCCGGTGCCAGCGGCTACGCCTACGACGAGTGGAAGGGCAGCTTCTACCCGCAGAAGATCGCTGCCGACGCGATGCTCGCGTGGTACGCCGAGCGCCTGCCCACGGTCGAGATCAACAACACCTTCTACCGCATGCCCAAGGCGAGCGTGCTGGCGCATTGGGCCGAAGCGACGCCGGCAACGTTCCGCTTCGCCATCAAGGCCTCGCGCCGCATCACGCACGACGCGCGGCTGAAGGCCGACGACGCAGCCGAGTCGGTGGGGTACCTCTACAAGAACCTGGCGAGCCTCTCCGACAAGCGCGGGCCCGTGCTCTTTCAGCTGCCGCCCTTCCTCAAGAAGGACCTGGCGCGCCTCACGGACTTCCTCGCCGTGCTGCCCGCCGACCACCGCGCCACCTTCGAGTTCAGGCACGAGAGCTGGTTCGACGACGAGGTCTACGCCGCGCTGGGCGCTGCCGGCGCCGCGCTCTGCCTCTCGGAGCGCGAGGACGGCGCCACGCCGCCGCTCGTCGAGACGGTGCCCTGGGGCTACCTGCGGCTGCGGCTGGAGAACTACACCGAAGCCGAGCTCGCCGACTGGCTCGGCCGCATCGCGGCGGCGCGCTGGCGCGAAGCGTTCATCTACTTCATGCACGAGCCGACGGCACCGGGCTATGCGGCGACGATGCTGCGCCTGGCGGCGGCTGCGAATCCGGGCTGACCGGCGTGCGGCATGGCGCTGCGGCGCTGTGTGCGCAGGCGCACAGACATGCCGCGGGGCATCGCCCGATGCTCATCGTCTGGCGCAGGGGCACAGACGTTGGCGGAGGCCGAGAACCACCTGATCGCGGCGCTGGCGCGCAGCGACCGCAAGCGCCTGCTCGCCCTGTGCGAGCCGGTGCCGCTGGTGCCCTCGGAGGTGCTGCTGCGCGACGCCGGCGCGCCCACGAGTTCGGTGCTGTTCCCGGTGCGGGGGTTCATCTCGCTGATCACGCAGGTGGACCATGGCGACGGCGTCGAGGTCGGCATGGTTGGCCGCGAAGGCATGCTCGGCGTGCAACTGGTACTCGGGGTGACCGCGGCGCCCGTGCGCGCCGTGGTGCAGGGCCCGGGCCAGGCCTGGCGCATCGGCCGCGCGCCTTTTCTGCGCGAGCTGGCGCGCAACCCCGCGCTGCAACGCCTGCTCGACCGCTACGCCTACGTCCTCATGCGTCAGTGGGCCATCGCCTCGGCCTGCCAGCGCTACCACGACCTCGGCTCGCGCCTGGCGCGCTGGCTGCTGATGTGCCACGACCGCGCGCAAGCCGACCGCTTCCGGGTCACGCACGAGGGCATCGCCGCCATGCTCGGCGTGCGCCGCGTCGGCGTCACGGTGGCCGCCGGCGCCCTGCAGGCGCGCGGCATCATCCGTTATCACCGCGGCGAGCTGAGCGTGCTCGACCGGTCGGCGCTGGAGGCGCACGCCTGCAGCTGCTACGGCGCGGACCGGCTGGCCTATCGCGAAGGGATGGGCGAGCCCGGCGAGCGCAAAGGCCGTGAGGGCCCGCGCCGGCGCCCCGATCGTGACCACGCTGCCCTGCCTGCGGGCAGCAAGCGCGTGTACACCCCGCTCATGACCGCATAGCGCCGGCAGGCGAGTTGCCGAGCGCGCGCCGGCGGGCACCCGGATGCGCCCGCGCGCGTAGGAGCGCGTAGGAGCGCGCAGGAGCCTCGGCGGCGGGAGTCCGTGCACTTCGCCACAGTTCAGCGCACCCGGCCGTGCAGGGTGCGCCCCTCTTTGTACCCAGTTGCGTTTGCCGCCGCATAGCCCGGCGGCGCCGCTGGAAAACGCGGGCGCCGATTCGCGCGCAGGCCACGCGCACCCCGCCTCGCACGCTGCCACAGGGCGCAGGCGCGCTCCGTGCGCTGGCGCACAGAGGCGCGCCGACTCGCTTCTCTCCGAGCGCCCTTACGTTTCTGAACGCCGTCGGGTGGCCCATCCGCGAGAGTCCGCCGCCGTGGCGTCTCGCGGCCCGGTCCTTCGGCTCGCAGCGCGCCGCCGGCACATCGGCATGCATGCCAGTGCCGCTCCTGCGGCCCCGACCTCCCGACACACCCACTCATGAACCTTGCCACCACGCTACGGGCGCTCTTGTGCGCGCCGTCCCTGGGCCTGCTCGTCCTGATCGGCGGCTGCGGAGACGGCGGGCAGACGCCCACTGAGGACGCATCGGCCGTGTTGGAGCCACCCGCGGCCGCTGCTGCAGCGCCTGACGCGCCCGACGACCCGCCTGCCGCCGAACCCGCGGCCGAAAAGCTGGCGCCAGAGCTGATCACCAACGGCACCTTCGCCCTCGGGCTGAGCCACTGGGCGACACGCAACGCCGTGCTGGCCGCGAGCCCGCTGCGCCCCGGCCAGCAGTTGCTGGCCGTGGACGGCTCGGCAACGCAGAGCATCCCCGCCGGCCGGCTGGTCGCGGGCACTTCGTACACCTTGCGCGTGATGGCGCGCGTGACCTCGGCGGCCGCGCCGGCGCAGCTGAGCATGCGCTTCCGCCGGCCAACCAGCGAGATCATCCGCAGCCACACGGCCACCGCGGGCATCGCCACGTACTTCCGCAGCTACCGCATCGACTTCACGGCCCCGCCCTACGCCGACATGGGCGAGGTGACGGTGAGCGCCGGCGGCGCGCGCGTGCTGGTCGACAGCGTCTCGCTGACGCCGCGCGAGCCCATCGCGCAGACCGAGCCCGTGCTGAACCTGGTCGGCTCGCATGTGCCGCCCGGCTACGTGCTCGCATTCAACGACGAGTTCAACGGCCCCGAGCTGAACCGCTCGAAGTGGTTCACGCGCTACATCTACGGCGGCGGAACCACGGACCGCCTGAACGACGAGAAGCAGCGCTACCGCGACAACCGCAACCACGGCATCGCCGGCGGCATCTTGAGCCTCACCGCGCGCAAGGCAACCCCGGACGATCCGAACGGCATCTATTACGAGTCGGGAATGATCCGCTCGGACTGGACGACACGCTACGGCTACTTCGAAGCCCGCGTGAAGATGCCCGGCGGCATCGGCATGTGGCCGGCGTTCTGGCTGACCTCGGACGTGTCGCCCGCCGGCGTGCTGTCCTGGCCTCCGGAGATCGACATCTTCGAGTTCGTGAACAACGGCGTCGAGGACCGCACGCACATGCTGCACTCCGGCGTCGTGTCGCCCTCCGGCACCACTTCGCTGCTGTCGTACACCGACCCGGCCTTCAACACCCGCTGGACCTACTACGCCGCACCGTTCAAGTTCAACGAGGGCTGGCACACGGTGGGCGCCGAGTGGGACGCCAGCTCGGTGACGATGTACGTCGACGGCCGCAAGATCTACACACGCAGCTACCGCTGGAACTACCCCGACGGCACCCTGGCCGCGCCTGCGCACATCCTGCTGAATCTCGCCGTGGGCGGCTCCTGGGCCGGGCGCTACGGCATCGACGATGCGGCCTTGCCGCAATCGCTGCAGATCGACTGGGTGCGCGCCTACCGCAGGGCCCTGTGAAGTGAGGTGAAAGGGGCGGGCCGCGGTGGCGGCCCGCCGGCTTCGCCACCGGTTCCCGTCGGGCGGCACTTCAGGATGGCCGTTGCCGATGCGCTCCGCCAATGTGAGCTCGCGCACCGACGGATGCCCGCTCGATGGCGCACGCTGGCGCCCCGCTGCACCACGGCGTGCGTGGGGAATCGCAGCGGCTGCGAAGGAGCCAGACTTGACCAGCGAAGCGCCGAACACAGCGCCGACGACCTGCCCGGTCGTCACCTTCATCATCCCGGTGCGCCATCCGGACAACGCCCGCGACTGGCCTGGGCTGACCTCGCGGCTCATCGAGACCGCGAGCTCGATCGCGGCCCAGGCACATGCCGGCTGGAGAGCCATCGTCGTTGCCAATCACGGTGCGGACCTCCCGCGTCTGCCCAAGGGATTCGACGTGGTCCGGGTGGACCACGGTCCCAATCCGGTGCACGACATCGGCGCCGCAAATCGCGAAGCCGCTTACGAGGCCGTCCGGCTCAACAAGGGGTACCGGGTGCTGGCGGGAATGCTCGCGGCGGGCCGGACCGGCTACTTCATGATCGTCGACGACGACGACTTCGTCAGCCGCGACATCGTCGCGCATGCTGCGGCGCACGAGGGGGCCAACGGCTGGGCGGTGCATCGCGGCTTCGTCTGGACCGAAGGGGGCCGGCTGGTCTTCCTGCATCCCCGCTTCGCGAGCTTCTGCGGCACCTCGCACATCGTGCGCAGCGATCTCTACGATCTGCCCCCTTCGGTCGAGGCGGCCGGCGAGCGGTATGTCAAGGACATGCTCGGCAGCCACGTGCGCATCGACGACATCCTGGCCGCACGCGGCACGCCCCTGGCGCCGCTGCCGTTCGCCGGTGCGGTCTATCGCGTCGGCCACGCCGGCGCGCACAGCAAGTCCCGCGGCGTCATCCGGACGGCGCTCCTCAACCGGACCACGCTCGCCTCGCCGCGCCTGTTCTGGCACAACCTCAAGAGCATGCGGTTCCTGTCGCCGCAGATCGCGGGCCACTTCGGCATGAAGGTCTGAGGAGCACACCGTTGGCGCCCGCCACGCACCGACGCTGCACCGTGGCTGCGCGGCTGCGGCTTGCCCTGGCGCTGGCTGCCACGGGCTGGGGCCTTCTGCCACTTCTGCCCTTTCCGCCCTTCCTGCCCTCGGCGGAGGCTCGGCCGCCCAACCCCGCTGCCGGCGAAACGCGGGCCGAGCCTGCCGCTTCCGCCGCCGCTTCCGCAGCTACACCCGCAGCGAGCACGCCGCCCGAAGCGTTTCGCGCTCCCGGCGCCGGCCCCACGCCCTATCCCGGCGATGCAGCAGCATGGCCCGGCCGGGGCGTGACGCGGGTCTTCGGCTGGATGCAGGACAACCGGCGCAGCTTCTGGCAGCAGCGGGCGCTGAAGCAGGGCAGCGTCGTCTTCGCCGGCGATTCACTGGTCGGCAGCTGGCGCTCGTTGCCGAACGATTTCCCGGCGCTGAATACGGCCAACCGCGGCATCGGCGGCGACGTGAGCCGCGGCCTGTTGTTCCGGTTCCAGGAGGATGTGCTCGACCTGTACCCGAAGGCCATCGTCCTGCTGATCGGGACCAACGATCTCAGTGCGCGACAGGCGCCGGCGGACACGCTCTTCAACATCGCTGCCATGCTCGACCTGGCCCGGCAGCGCGACGCCCGCGTTCCGATCGTGCTGTGCACCCTGCCTCCACGGGCTCACCGCGACGCGCCCGTCGAACCGGCCCGCCTTGCCGAGCTCAATGCCGGGATCAAGGCCTTGGCCGCGGGGCGGGCGGGCGTGACCCTGGTCGACCTGTTCGAGGCCTTCTCCGCGGCGGACGGATCGATGGACGAGCGCTACTTCGCCGCCGACCGCCTGCACCTCTCCCCGGCCGGCTATGCCAGGTTGCGCAGCGTGCTCGAGCCCGTGCTGGCGACGCTGCGCCTCGCCGTCACGACCGGCCGTGGGGCCGGCTCCACCTCATGACCGCCCTCGCCGAGCCGGACGCACGCACGGCGCCGGCCATGAGCGGCGCCGCCTCGGCGTATCTCGATGCCGTGCGCGCCATCGCCGCCAACGTGGTCGTCGTCTCGCACGTCCTGCTGGTCTACGTCGGCGGCAGCAGCATGGGCGCCGCCGCCTTCGCGGTGGCACTGTTCTTCCTGCTCTCGGGCTTCCTGATCACGCAGTCGATGCTCAACTGGCAGAGCCGGCCGCAGCCGCGGCTGGGGGGCTTCCTCGCCGACCGCGTCGCGCGCATCCTCACGCCCTACGTGCCCGCGCTGCTGCTGGTCGTCGCGGCCAACGCCTTCTTCATCTCCTCGAAGTGGGGCGAGCCGGGCGTCAACAGCGGAGCGCTCGCCTTCCTCGGCAACCTGCTGATGCTGCAGGACCACAGCGCATTCCAGCTGCTCGCCATCCTGCACGTCGACGTGCCGTGGCGCATCCGCCCGTACAACGCGGCCGAGCCCTTCTGGACCGTGTCCATCGAGATGTGGATCTACGTGGCGACGGGCCTGTTCTTCTTCTGCGTGCTCGGCCACGAACGCATCAGGCGCCGCGTTCTCTGGCCGCTCGTGGCCCTGAGCGTTCCCGTCGTGGTCTGGAATGCGGCCGCCGGCGGCGGCAAGTCGTTGACCTTGATCTGGCTGCTCGGCGCGGTGGCCGGGTGGGCCATCGCCGGCTTGTCGGCCAGCGGCGGCCGACGCACCGCTTGGCTGGCCATCTGGCTGGTGGCGCTTGGCGCCGCAGGGCTGGGTGGCCGCATCGCCAAGGTCGGCTTCGACGCCTACGAACTGCAGACCGCGGCGCTCATCGCGATGCTCGTTTTCGGGGTGCTGATCGGCCTGGCCCGCGTGCCATCGGTGCCGCCGCTGCTGGAGCGGGGCTGCCGGTTCCTGGCCTCGTACAGCTACAGCCTCTATCTCATCCACAACACCGTGCTGATCGCCGCCTTCGAAGCCACGCAGGACATGCCGCGCTGGCTGTCGATCCCGCTCGGGGTGCTGCTGTCGCATGCGGTGGCGATCGCCCTCTACTGGGCCTTCGAGCGACACCATCGGCGGGTCGCGCAGTGGTTGCGGCCGCGCTTCGCGCGCGCCATCGCACCCCCCGTCGCCGCCACCGGACGCGCTGCGACGGCGCCGCTCTTCCGTTCGGCACCGCACTGACAGGCGTTGCAGACCGTGGCAGGCTCGGGTCGCCTTGACTCGCCCCTGCACGCCATGACATCCATCGCCGAACTCGGCGAGGCCCGCGTCGCCGACAGCTCCGGTCTCGTCGTCGAGGGTCCCATCGGAGGCATCGCAGTCCGCCTGGACGCGCCCGCGCCGAGCCCGGGCGATGACCTGCCCGCCAAGTTCAAACGGTCGTACGCCGGCAGCCGCGTGCTCATCACCGGAGGGATGGGGTTCATCGGCGGGCACGTGGCCAGGCGCCTCGTGGGCCTGGGTGCCGAAGTCTCGGTCTTCGACGCCGACGTGTCGAAGGACCGGCTGTCGATCGTCAACGACCCGAGCGAGGCCCTTCGCTCGAGACTGTCGCTGGTGCGCGGCGATATTCGCTTTGCCGCCGACCTCCAGGCCGTGCTCGCGGTCCCGTTCGACTACGTCTTCCACTTCGCCGCGTATGCCGTGATCGAGTGCTCGACACAGCATCCCGTCGACACGATCGAGACCAACGCCCTGGGCGTCGTCAACCTGCTGGAGGCACTGCGGCATGCCCCGTGGCGTCCGAAGTCGATCACCTTCGCCTCGACGGACAAGGTCTACGGCGAGATGGGCACGTCGTCGTATTCCGAGGAGTCGCCGCTGCGGGGCATCGGTGTCTACGACGCGGCGAAGCTGGCCGGCGACGTGTTCGCGCGCATGTACAGCGAGGTCTTCGGGCTGCCCACGGTCGTCATACGCCTGTGCAACGTCTTCGGGCCGCACGATCACAACGTCGCCTTCCGGCTCATTCCCAAGGCTCTTTCGCGAATCTACAGAGGCGACGATCCCGAACCGCCCGTGCTGTACTACGACTCGCTCAACCACTGGCGCGACTACATCTACGTCGACGATGCGGTCGACGCCTTCCTGCTCGTGGGCTCACGCAACAGGTGCCGCGGGCACGTGTACAACGTCGCCGCGGCGACACACGCGCCGACGGCGCAGATCCTGAAGGATCTCGTCGACTGCGCCGCCGCGCTCGAGGCCTCCCATGACCCGAAGCGTCGTGCCGCGATCGAACGCAACGGCATTCGCATCGAGATGCGCAACGGTGTGCCGGGGGTGGTCGCCATCGACCGCCAGCATCTCGATGGATCGAAGCTGCGGGCGCTGGGCTTTGCGCCGAAGACCTCGTTCGCCGACGGTCTGGCGCGGACGGTGGCGTTCTACCGCTCCCTCTACCGGCCTCCTCCCGAGCGCTGCGCTGATTGCATCGATGACCGCGAGGCGTTGGCGCGCGCGTAGGCGGCCCTGTGCAGCGCGTCCTGGTCACGGGTGGATGCGGGTTCGGTGGTTCGCATCTTGTCGCCCGGCTGGTGCGCGACGGCGCCCGCGTCACCGTGCTCGATATGGTCGACTACACCGCGGCCCAGCGCGCCCGCTTTCCCGAGCTCGGCCAGGCGCGCGTTCACCGCGGCGATGTACGAGACCTCGACGCGCTGACCGCACTGCTCGAGGCCGGGCCATGCGACACCGTGTTCCACCTCGCTGCACAGCCGCTCGTGCCGCTGTCCATCGAGAAGCCCTTCGAGACCCTCGACGTGAATGCCCGGGGCACCTACGCCGTGCTCGAGGCCTGCCGCCTCGCCGGCGTCGAGGCCCTGGTCGTCGCATCGAGCGGCGCGTACTACGGGACGACGAGCACGGACCAGCCGATTCCGGAGACGGCGGCGCCGCTTCCTTCAGCCAACCTCTACGCGTCGGGCAAGGCCGCGGCGGACCTGGCGGCGCAGGGCTATGCCCACACCTTCGGAACGCCGGTCGGGGTTTGTCGCTTCATGAACACCTACGGCCCGGGCGACGGCAACACCTCGCGTCTCGTGCCGCGATGCCTCGCGCTCCTGGCCTCGGGGGCGCCGCTGGACCTGGGCGATCGCGACGACGGCACGACCCGCCTCGACTTCCTGCATGTGCGCGACATGACCGAGGCGTACCTCAGGGTCGCGCGCTACGTGGTGGACAAGGGCGGCCGCGATGCGGTCTTCAACATCGGAACGGGCCGGGCCACGGCCATCGCGGACGTCGCCCGAACCCTGAGCGTGATGTTCGACGGCGGCACCCGCAAGCCGATCTTCCGCGGTGAACCGAGGAAGGTCCGTTCAGTGAAGTACCTGGACGTGGCGAAAGCGCGCGAGCTCCTCGGCTGGGAAGCGTCCATCAGCCTGGAAGCCGGCCTGTCGGAGCTGGTTCGCGAACTGCGCTGATCGCCACTCACGCCGCCGCGCAGGCGGGCAGCAGGCGCTCGTATTCCTTCTTCACCACGGCATAGCACTCGCAGGTGCGCCGCTCGAGCCCGGGCCGGTCGAGCACCTTGATGTGCCCGCGTGCGTAGCTGATCAGGCCCGCCTTCTGCAGCTTGAGGGCGGCTGCGGTCACGCCCTCGCGGCGCACGCCGAGCATGTTGCCGATCAGCTCCTGCGTCATCGCGATCTCGTTGCCCTGCAGGCGGTCCAGGCTCACCAGCAACCAGCGGCACAGTTGCCGGTCTAGCGAGTGGTGGCGGTTGCATGCCGCCGTCTGCGCCATCTGGGTGATCAGCGCCTGCGTGTAGCGCAGCATCAGCTGCATCACCGCCGCATCGCGCCTGAACTCCTGCACGACCATGTCGGCGCGCATGCGAAAGCCCTCGCCGGCGCCTTGCACGACGGCGCGGCTGGTGCTTGAGCCTCCACCCATGAACAGCGCCGTGCCGAGCACGCCCTCGTTGCCCACGACGGCAATCTCGGCCGAGGCGCCGTCCTCCATCACGTGCAGCAGCGAGACGATGGAGGTGGTGGGAAAGTAGACGTGGCTGAGCGCGTGCCCCGATTCGCTGAGCACCTCGCCGAGCGGCATCGCCACCCACTGGAGATGCGATCGCCAGCGCTGCCACACGTCGTCGGGCATGGCAGCGATCAACTGGTTGAGCCGCGGGTCGGGATCCTGGGTCATCGCGAACACCGGTGATGTGAAGCAAACAACCACGCACGGCAAGCCGCGTGCCTGCGCACCAACGGCTCGTCACATCTCGGGCACGCAGGTTGCCCACGTCGGCCTGTCCTCGCCACCGGCTCCAGACCCCTTGGGTATGAAAGTGACGTCTTCTCGTGCCCGCGCCCCGCTCCGGCCATGGGGCGTCGTCCTACACGGCAACCCGGCACCGACCGACGGGCCGCGGCGTTCACTCGACGGCACAGTCCCGGCACGGCATTCACACAGCCCTCAGCTTCGAAGAGGCTTTCCCATGCAACGCGTGACCCCCCATTCCTCGGCGCCCTTTTTTCGCGCCCTTCCACAGCCCGTTCGGCCGGGCGCCGCGGCGCGCCTTTCGACGCGGGCGAGCGACATGAACGCCGAGGCCTATCTGGCCGGCGCCGCGTGCGTGGGCCCACGGCGGGGCACGCTCGGCACACTGCTCGACATCGCGCACCTGCTGCTGAACCAGGCGCTCGCGCTGCTGCTGCTCCTGCTGCTGGCGCCGCTCATGCTGCTGGTGGCCCTCCTCATCTGGTGGCACGACGGCGCGCCGGTCTTCTTCGGGCATTACCGCGTCGGCCATGACGGCAAGCTCTTCCGCTGCCTGAAGTTCCGCAGCATGCGGCGCGACGCAGATCGCGCCCTGGCCGCACTGCTGGCCCGCAGCCCCGAGGCGCTGGCCGAGTGGCAGCGCGACCAGAAGCTGCGGCACGACCCGCGCGTCACGCCGATCGGCAAGCTCCTGCGCCACACCAGCCTGGACGAATTGCCGCAGCTGTTCAACGTCCTGCGCGGCGAGATGAGCCTGGTCGGCCCGCGGCCGGTCACGGTGAGCGAGCTCACGCGCTACGGGCGCGCGCGCTGGCACTACCTGAGCGTGCGCCCCGGCATCACCGGGCTCTGGCAGGTGAGCGGACGCAACAACACGAGCTACGAGGAGCGCGTCGCTCTCGACAAGCTCTACGTCGAGCGGCGCACGGCCTGGTTCGACGCGCGCATCCTGCTGAAGACCGTGCCCGTCGTGCTGGCCCGGCATGGCGCGAGGTGAGCGGCGCGCGCGCCGCACCCGCAGCCGAGGGCTCCGACATGATCGGTCACCACCCGAGTTCGCGCCCCTGGAGGGGCCGCGTCGTGCACCTGGCCTTGCCTCTGGACGAGAAGGCACTCGAAGTCCTGGCCCCCGCCACCTCGGCCCTGGCCCGCTGCGGCCAGACGCAGAGCGTGGTGCTCATCGACGATGCGCCCAGCCGGGCCCTGCTGGAGCGCCTCGACGACGCGGCCAGCATCGTGCGCGTGCCGGTGCAGGACAACCCGTTCGCGCAGTGGCGCGCCGTGTGCGGCGCCTTCGCCGCGCTCTTCGACGGCACGCCTCCCTCGGCCGTGCACATGTACGGCACCACCGCCGGCCGGCTGGGCGAGCGCGTGCTGCACGATCTGGACTCGCGCGTGCCGCGCTTCCACTCGCCCGCGGGCGCCGGCATCGCCGATGCGCTGCAGCCGCTGGCCGTGCTGGCGCGGCTGCTGGGGCGCGAGCGCAGCGCCCTCGCCGGCAGCCGCGACATCGAGAACGGCGCGGCCACGGGTCGCGCCGACCATGAAGCGGCACCGCGCGCGCTGACGGTGGTCGAGGGCCCCGTGCACGCCGCCTACTTCAGTGCCCTGCCGCTGGCCGCGGGCCACCCGCTGATCGCCGGCGCCAGCCGGTCGCACGATGCGCACGCGACCGCCCGCTTCGATCAACTCGCGGTGCTGCTGGAAGGGCTCGGCCTGGCCTTCACCTGGTTCGGTACGGTGGACGAGGACTCGGCGACGCGCCTGCGGGCCGCCAACGTCGGCGTGTACGCTGTGCAGGACGACACCGCGCGCGCCGCGCGACTGGCCGCCGCCTGGCTGTTCGTGGCGCTGGGCGAGGGCCGCGGCTTCCCGCTCTGCCTCGCCGAGGCCATGGCCGCCGGCCTGCCCTGCGTGGCCATGGACACGCCGGCCCACCGCAGCGTCGTGCGGCACGCGGAGACCGGCTACCTCTGCCAGAACCAGGACGAGGTCATCAACCGCATCGCCCAGCTCGTCGACACGCCCGAGCTGCGCGGCCGCCTGGGCCGCAACGCGCGCGAGCTGGCGCAGGCACGCTTCAGCGAAGCCGTCTTCAAGGACACGCTGATGGCGGCCTACGCGACGCCCGCGCCCGCCGCGGTGGCTTCGCCGCCGCGCCCCGCGCTGCTGCCCGGGCCGGCGACCCTGGACCTGGACCGCCTGTGATCAGCATCGTCGTCCCCACGCGCAACCGCGCGCACACGCTGCGCCGCGTGGCCCGCAGCTACTTCGCGCAGGAGCTCGTGGACGAGGTGATCTTCGTCAGCGATGCCGGCGAAGACGACAGCGAGGCCGTGGTCGGCGAGATCGCCGCCGCGCACCCCGGCGTGCGCATGCGCTTCCTGCGCAATGCGAGCCGGCTCGGTGCTTCGCAGTCGCGCAACGTCGGCGTGCAGGCGTGCAGCAACGCGCACGTGCTCTTCTGCGACGACGACGAGTCCCTGGAGCCCGGCTACGCGCGCACCTGCCTGGCCAAGCTCGAGGGCCTGCGCGCCGCGGCCGTCTCCGGCCGGCGCATCTACATGCAGCCCGGCGAGACAGCGGCCGAGGCGCTGCGCCGCTTCGGCAACGGCCTGCGCGACAGCGTGCCCTTCCGCCCCGTGCTGTGCGAATACGTCAACGGCGCCCGCTTCGCCGGCGACCGGCTGCAGCCCATCACCAACGCCGTCATCCTCACGCGCCGCGAGCTGCTGCTGGCCTACCCCTTCGACGGCGCCTACGCGCGCGGCAACGGCTACCGCGAGGAAACCGACTACCAGATGAATCTCTTCGTGCACGGCCACGACCTCTGGGTGACCAACGACTGCCACAGCCTGCACCTGCCGTTGTCGCAGGTCCGCACCGGCGGCCAGCGCACGCAGGCATGGCGCCGCATCTATTGGTCGATCCACTACACGAATCACTTTTTCAGCAAATACTACAAAGCCTATGCGGCACGCCTTCAGCTGCGCACGCCTCGCGCGCTGGCGATGGTCGCCTTCGCGGCTTTCGCGGTCTACCGCGAACTGCTGCGCCCGCCGCTGCATGCGCTGGCCATGGCCTGGCTGCGGCGCGGCGCGCGGCGCGGCAGGCGGCGGCTGCCGACGGCGGCCTGAGAGGCGCGCGTACCGTGCAGACCGCGCCCGCCGTGCCGGAAGAGAGACGCCGCGACTTCCTCCGCCGCGTCGTGGCCGCCGGCGCCGGCGCCGCCTGCAGCGCCGCCGCGGGCCTGGCGCGCGCGGCGCGCAGCGAAGCCGGGGCGGGCCGTAGCTTCGTCCCGCCGGGCTACCGCCCGAGCTTCGGCGACGACTTCGACGACACCGACGTCTCGCGCATCAACGAGACGGCGCGCGGCGGCCGGCCCGGTGCGCCGGCCTGGCGCAGCCGTTACAGGCACGAGCGCCACACCATCATCAACGGCGAGAAGCAGGTGTACGTCGATGTCGACTACGCCGGCCATCCCGGCAAGGGCGGCGCGCCGATGCGCGTGCAGCCGTTCTCGATCGCCGACGGCGTGCTGACGATCACCGCCGAGCGCGCCGACGAACGCATGGCGTCGCTGCTCGGCGGCCAGCGCTACGTCTCGGGCTGCATCACGAGCGAGCTGACGCACTGGCAGCGCTACGGCTACTTCGAGATCTGCGCGCGCCTGCCCGCCGGCCGCGGCTTCTGGCCGGCGTTCTGGCTGTTGCCCAAGAGCGGCACGTGGCCGCCCGAGATCGACGTCTTCGAAGGCTCGGGCGCGCGGCCGCGCGGCGTGCACCTGGGCATCATCGAGAAGGGCCGCTCGAAGGCCCGTCCGGGCAAGCGCCAGGTCGACGGCGTCATCGACACCACCGACGGCTTCCACGTCTACGGCGCCGAATGGACGGCCGAGGACGTGCGCTTCTTCATCGACGGGCAGCTGCAGTTCGAGAGCGGCCCGCACCAGCTGCACGAGCCGATGTACATGTTGGCCAACCTGGCCGTGGGCAGCAAGGACCCGAACTGGATCCCCGACCCCGATGCCTCGACGCCGTGGCCCGGCCGCTTCGAGATCGACCACATCCGCGCCTACAGCCGCGAGTGAACCGTGAGTGAACCCAGTGAACCCATGAGGGAGCCCCGATGACGGAGCCCACGACGCAGCCCACGACCGACGCTCGCCGCGCGGCCAGCCAGCCGATGCTCTGGTCGAGCCTGGAAGCGGTGAGCCTGGCCGCGATGTCCTTCGTCGTGCTGGCGATGCTGGCGCGCTACCTCGATGCCGACACCTTCGGCCGCGCCGCCGTCGCGCTCGGCGTGGTGCAGATCGCCTGCTCGTTCGTCGAGAGCTTCTTCCACAACGCCGTCGTGCAGCGCAAGGACCTGCGGCCTGCGGACGTGAACGCCGCGCACACGGCCGGCCTGCTGCTGGCGCTGGCGCTGACGCTGGCCATCGGTGCCTACGGCTGGCTGACGATGTCGCGGCAGGCGGCCGGTGCGGGCGTCGGCTCGGGCCTCGGTGTGGAGATCAGCACCGCCGCGCTGGCGCTGTGGATGGCGCCTTCGGTCCTGATGTCGGCGGCCTCGGCGATGTCCATCGCGCGGCTGCGCCGGCAACTGTCGATGCGCCCGCTCGCGCTGGCCATGGCCGGCAGCCGCCTGGTCGCCGGCGCCGCCGCCCTCGTCGCGCTGGCGCAGGGCGCGGGCGCATGGGCCGTGGTCATCAACCAGAACCTCGCGGCGCTGGCCCTGCTGGTGCTGCTCGCCGCCTTGCGGGCGCCGCGCGCGCACCTGACGCGCGACCTCTCCGGCGCCCGCCGGCTGGCCGGCTACGCCTCGTGGAACTCGGCTTCGAGCCTGCTCGGCGCCAACATGAGCCGCTTCTTCCAGGTCGGCTGCAGCGTCGTGCTGCCCGCGGCCGTGGTCGGCCAGGTGGCGCTGGCGCTGCGCGTCGTGGAGATGCTGGTGGCCGTGCTCGTCACCGGCGTCGCGCGCGTGGCGTTGTCGCGCTTGGCGGCGGCAGCGCACGAAGGGCGCAACGTCGGCGCGCTGTTCGTCGCCACGACGCGCCGGCTGTGCTTCGTGATGATGCCGGTGCTCGTGCTGATGGCCGTGCTGGCCGAGCCGCTGGTGCTGTTCATCGGCCGCGCGGGCTGGGAGCAGGCGGCCGGCCTGGTGGCGGCTTTCGCGCTCGCCCAGGCGGTGCGCAGCCCCACCTTCATGGCCAACACCTTGTTCCTCGGCCTCGGGCAGCCGCGCGTCGCGCTGGCGGTGAGCCTGGCCGAACTGGCGAGCCTGGCCTTGATGACGGCGGTGCTGCAGAGCCCGCTCGCCTGGGTGGCGCGGCTGGCGTTCGTGCTGCCGCTGATGCTGGGCCTGCTGCACGCGCGCTTCGGCATCGGCCTGCCCGTCGTGCTGCGGGCCGTGGGCATCCCCTTCACGGCCGCGCTCGCCATGGGTGCGCTGCTGCACAGCGCGCTGTCGACGCTCGGGCCGCCTTCGGCCGCGCCGTTCGTCTCGCCGTTCGTCTCGCTGGTGGCGGGCGGCCTCGTCGGTGCAACGATCTATGCCTTCGTGACCGCCGCGCTGCTCGGCAGCGAGCGCGTCACGGCAGCATGGCGCCATGTCTTCCAGCCTGCCGCGGGACGCTCATGAAGATCCACCTGACCACCGGTGTCGAACGCAACTTCGGCGACGAGCTGAACGCCTGGTTGTGGCCCGAGCTCTTCCCGGCGCTGTTCGACGGCGCCGCCGACGGCATCAACTTCATCGGCATCGGCTCCATCCTCGACCGGCGCCTGCCGGCGAGCGGCCTGAATGTCGTGCTGGGCACAGGCACCGGCTACGCGCGTCCGCCCGACGTGCAGGCCGCCCCCGCGCGCTGGCGCATCTACGGCGTGCGCGGGCCGCTCACGGCGCGCCTGATGTCGCTGCCCGATGACGCGGCGATCAGCGACCCGGCCATCCTGCTGGCCCGGCATCCGCGTTGGCAGGCGCGCCCCACGGCCGGTGGCGGTACCCTGTTCGTGCCGCACTGGAAGTCCGTGCGCTTCGGGCAATGGCCCGAGGCCTGCGCGATGGCCGGCGTCGAGTTCGTCGACCCGCGCGCCGACGCGAAGGCCGTCGTTCACCGCATCGCCACGGCCCGGTTGGTGATCGCCGAGTCGATGCACGCCGCCATCGTCGCCGATGCGCTGCGCGTGCCCTGGATCCCGATCGTGCTGTCGCGCGAGGTCGCGCCCTTCAAGTGGACCGACTGGGCGGCGACGGTCGGCGTGGAGTACACGCCGCTGCGGCTCGCACCGAGCTCGCCGCTCGAGGCCTTGCGCGACAAGGTGCTGATGCACAGCTCGTTCGCGCACATCGGTGCCTGGCACGCGCAGCCGTGGCATGAGCAGCCGCGGCGCACCGGCGGCCCGCGCGAACTGGCATGGACGCGCGAGCAGCTGCTCGGCGAGCACGCCCGTGCCACGGCGCGCTCCGAGCAGTTCTGGCGCCGCCGTGCCAGCGTGCTCGCCGAGATGGTGCTCAAGCGCCTGGCGCGCCTCGGGCCGGCCTTGCGCGAGCGCTTCGCGCCGGGCGTCTACCCACGCTTTCTCGAGCAGGCGGCCGAGCAGTTGCACCAGGTGCTGGCATCACCCCCGCGGCTGAGCAACGACGGCGCGCACGAGCGGGCGCTGCAGCGCTGCGACGATGCCGTCGCGCGCCTGCAGGCCGATCGCCGCGCCGGCCGGCTGGCCTCGCGGCGCGCCGCGGCGCTGCCCCCGACACCGCCCATGCAGCCCATGCCGCCTGCGCAGCCGGCGCTGGGCGAGGCCGCCGTGCTTCCTGGCCGGACCCCGGAGCGCCTGGGCGCCAAGCTGCGATGACCGCCGCGCACTCACTGCGCTGCCTGTGGCTGGCGCGCACCCTGCCCTTCCCGCTGGACAGCGGCGACCGCATCTACTCGGCCCGGCTGGCCGGTGCCTTGGCCGAGGCCGGCGCCAGCGTCCACTTCTTCGGCCACGCCGCCAGGCGCGATGCCGTGCCGCCGGGCCACGCGGCCGTGCGGTGGCATGGCATCGGCGGCGGTCCGCATCCCACCTGGCGCGGCCTGGCCAGCCTGCAGCCGCTGAACGGCGCCGTGCACGCCACACCCGCTTACCGCAAGCGCCTCGCGAGCGTGCTCACGCAGGCATGGGACGCCGTCGTCATCGACCACTACGGCATGGCCTGGGCGCTGCCCGCGGTGCTGCAGCATGCGCGCCGCCGCACCAAGCCCCCGGTCCTCGTGCACGTGGCACACAACCACGAGTCGACTCTCTGGCAAGGCCTCGTGCGCCAGTTCAGCGGCTCTTCAGTGCGGCGCCTGGGGGCCTGGCTGAACCTGCTCAAGATCCGCCGCATCGAGCGGCGGCTGGCCGGCGCGGCGGACCTGCTGTGCTGCATCGCCGAAGAGGACGCGCAGGCCTTCGAGCGCGACCGCGGCGGCCGGCGCACCATCGTGCTGACCCCCGGCTACAGCGGCCTGCGCATGCCCGAGCGCACGCTCAGCGCGCAAGTGCCGCGACGCGCGCTGATGGTGGGTTCGTTCCGCTGGGTCGCCAAGCAGGAGAACCTGAAGGCGCTGGTCCGCCACGCCGACGGGCCTTTCACTGCGCACGGCATCGGCCTGGACGTGGTCGGCGACATGCCCGATGCGCTGCGCGCGCAGCTGGCCGGCCATGCCAGCGTCAGGCTGCATGGCTTCGTCGACGACATCGCGCCGCTGCTGCGCCAGGCTCGGCTGGCCATCGTTCCCGAAGCGATCGGCGGCGGCTTCAAGCTCAAGTTCCTGGACTACGTGTTCGGGCGCATGCCGGTGGTGACGCTGGACGTCGCCGCCGCCGGCCTGCCGGCGGCGATGCGCGACGCGATGCTCACCTGCGCCGACCTGCCCGCGCTCGTGCGGCAGGTCGTGGCCAGCATGGACGACCTGCCGCTGCTCGACCGCCTGCAACGCCAGGCCCACGCCAGCGCGGCACCGCTGTTCCACTGGGGTGATCGCGGCGTCGCGCTGCGCAACGCCATCGAGGAACTGTCGTCGGCCCCCGCCGCGGCCGCTCAGGGCTTGCGGATCGATGCCGCCGGCGTCCACGTCTGATAGAGGTGGCCCGACAGCGAGCGCCAGACGCCGACACCGGCGCCGGCCAGCGCGCTGAGGACGTCGAAGGCCTGCGCCACCGGCTGCACCGGGAAGCGGTAGCCCAGCAGCCACAGCGCGAGCGGCGGCACGGCCAGCGCCGCGGCCATCCACACCGAGCCGGCCACCAGGGCCAGCGCCAGGAAGGCGGCGTAGGCCAGCCCGAGAAGGTAGATCGTGAACCAGCGCAGCAGCTTGTGCGACAGGTACTTGTACAGCGACAGGGCCGGCAGCCGCGCCAGGTGCGGCCACAGCAGCCGGTGCACGTTGAAGGCCTGGCAGGCGATGCGCACCTTGCGCTGGAACTCCTCGCGCATGGAGCTCACCGACTCCTCGAAGGCGCGCACGTCGCTCGCCTGCACGACGCGGTGGCCGCCGCACAGCACCATGAAGGACACGTACATGTCGTCGATGATGTGGTCGGGCGGCGCGCGGTGCAGCGCGCGGCGGATGGCGAAGAGCGAGCCGTCGGCGCCCATCACCGAGCCGGTGTCGGTCTCCAGCCGCTTGATGCCTTCTTCGAGCCGCCAGTAGAGCGAACCGGTGCGCGCCGTGGTGGACTCGGCGGCGTTGGTGTAGATGAGGTTGCCGCAGACGCAGCCCACCTCGGCGTCGGCGAAGTGGGCTTCCAGCCGGTCCAGCGCCTGCTCGTCGAGCATGACGTTGGCATCGGTGAAGACGACGATGTCGGCCTGCGTCGATTGCACGAGCAGGTTCATCCCGTGCGTCTTGCCGGTGCGCCGTTCGGAGACGTGCAGCCGGATCCGCCCTTCATGGCGGCGGCAGATGGCGGCGGTGTCGTCGCTCGAGGCGTCGACGTAGACGAGGATCTCCAGGCCCGGATGCCGCGCGCGCAGCGCCAGCAGGTTCTGCAGCTTGGCCTCGATGACGCGCGCCTCGTTGTAGGCGCAGGTGCAGATGGCGAAGCTGAGCCGTCGCGGCGGGCACGGCGGGGTTGAAGAACCCGGCGCTGCCGAGCCGGGCGCCGCGCACGACGGCCGGTGCAGCGCACGGTGCCAGCACCGCAGCGCCAGCAGCGACAACGGGTAGGTCACGAAAGGGTGCAGCGCGAGCAGCAGCGCAAGGCCGCCGGTCACGGCCAGCACCCAGAGCACCAAAGGGGGCGTGTTCATCGGGCAGTCTCCCTTCTCCGCTCGGCGGCGGGCTGCGGCCGCGGCTCCGGCCCCGGCCCCGAGGCGTGCACGGCCGATGGCGGCGGTGCTGCGCCCGGCGGCGCGGGCATGGGTGTTGGCGTGGCCAGGGCGCGGCGAGCCGCGGCCGCCGGCCACAGCAGCACGCTGGCGGCGATGCCGACCGGAAAGGCCACCAGCGCCCCGTTGACCAGCAGCGTGGCGCACAGGCCGAGGCGGAAGGCCACCGGCGCGCGCACGCTGTTGAAGGCGTAGACGAGGAAGCCGAAGAACAGCACCGCGCCGGTGACGCCGTACTCGAACAGCATCTTCGCGAACGACATCTCCGCTGTCGGCTGGCGCGCCAGCGCCGCATGCGCCGCGAAACTGCCGGCCCCGGCACCGAAGAGCACGCGCACCGGATCGGTCCACCACTGATGCGCGAACATGTCGATCCAGGCCACGAAGCGCGCCGAGCCGCTGGAGTGCGGCGAGCGGAACTCGCCCATGCGGTGCAGCAGCGGCTGCAGCGGCGACGCATCGCCCAGGAGCGAGTGCACCAGCAGCAGCAGCGCGCCGAGAAGCAGCAGGTCCCAGCGGCCCTTCACCACCACCAGCCCGAACAGGCCGAGGGCGGCCACCACGAGGCCCGTGCCCGAGTAGCTGACCGCCAGCGCGGCGCCGAGCAGGACGATGCGCGACAAGCGGTTGCGCAGCGACAGTTCCAGCAGCAGGCCGAGCGCCATGAACTGGCTGAAGAACGAGGGCTCCAGGAAGAACACGCCGTTCGCCTTCTGCACCTCGCCCGGGCCGACGGGGATCTGCGCGTTGAAGTTCTGGATGAGCCAGGCCGGCGGCACCAGGTGCTCGACCGGAAAGGCCACCGCCTTGCCCACCCAGCGCTGCAGCACGAACTGCAGCAGGCCGCAGGCGGCGAACAGCGTCGCCAGGCTGACCATCGCCCCGAGCGAGCGCAGCAGCGGCGGGTCTGCCGCGGCGGCGGCGGCCGCCGGCAGCGGGCCGCCTTCGGCAGGGCGCAGCTGCATCGTCAGCGGCAGGAACAACGCCGCCAGCAGCACGAGCGACGTCGCCGAGAACGGCTCGCCGAGGAACAGCTGCATGCCTCCGAGCCAGGCCAGCATCGCCAGGTACATCGTCAGCCGGGCCGGGTGCACGTGCAGCGCCCCGGCGACGAGCCCGGCAAAGGTGGCGGCGAGGATGATCGGCACGTCGATGCCCAGGCCCCTCGCGCCCAGCGGCGGCACCGACACCTTGGCGAGGAACGTCACCGCGCCGAGCGGCGCGAACTGCAGCGCCATGCGGCCCCAGCTCCGCCCGGGCCGCGCGGCCGGCACCGCCGACACGGCCGGTGTCGCCTTCGGCGCCACCGGCTTGTCCGGCTCGAAGGCGGCGGGAGGGACCGCGAACCTGACCGTCGCCACGACGCGAGGCCGTCAGCGGCTGTTGACGACGGCGCCCGCCACGGATGCGCCCACCTGGCGGCAAGCGCCCACCAGGCGCTCCGTCTCGTCGCGCGTGGCGCCGCCGGGCGCGCTGACCAGCAGCACCTGGCGGGTCTGCGCGCTGACGATCTGCGCGTCGGCGCCACAGGCGAAGGCCGGCGTGTCGACGATGACGACGTCGTAGCGCTGGCGCACGTGTTCCAGCACCGGCGACATCGAGCGCGAGGTCAGCAGCTCCTGCGGGTGCGGCGCGCGCGGGCCGGAAGGCAGCACGCCGAGCGAGTCGTAGCCCACGACGCGCTGGATCTCGGTGCCGGTGCCGCGACCGCTCACGAGCGTGCTGAGCCCGTGCCGGTTGTCGACGTGGAAGATCTTGTGCTGGCGGGCATTGCGCAGGTCCATGTCGATGAGCAGGGTGCGCTCGTGCAACTGCGCGAAGGCCACCGCCAGGTTGGCGGCGATGAAGCTGCGCCCTTCGCCCCGCGCGGCGCTGACCACGGCGAGAAACTGCACCTGCGGCTGGCTCATCCATTGCAGCGCGAGCTGCGCGCGCAGCGTGCGGATGGACTCGGCGACCGGCTGCCCCACCGACGAGGGCGTTGCGATCACCACCTCGGCCCCGTGCGCCCAGGCCGGCGGCGCGGGGAAGTCGTACTGCCGCGCCAGCGCGTCGTCCACGTCCTGCCGGTTCACGAGCCCGAGCTTCACGGCGGCCTCGCCGAAGCGCAGGCGCTTCTTGCGCTGCACGGCCTCGACGGCCGGGATGTCGGACTTCAGCAGCCGGCCCAGCTGCACGAGCTGCATGCCGATGCGCTTGTCCGACGCGTCGTCCGACGTCGGCAGCTCGTCGATCTGGAAGTCCATCCGGTTCATGCCGGCGCTCCGAGGGCGGGTGCGATGCGTTCCGGCGGCGGCGGCGCGATGTCGCGGCGGCGGACGCGCACGCGCGGCACCACGGCGAGCAGGGGCACGCCCCAGGCCAGCAGGTCGGTGGCGTAATGGATCATCGGCCGACGGCGGTCGAGCCCCAGCACCAGCAGCACGCCGAGTACGGCGCCCAGCGCGATGCCCGTGGGCACGAGCAGGACGAGACCCGGCCGCGAAGACTCGATCGGCGTGACACCGACGGTCAGCACGCTCGCCTCGGGGCTCGGGCTGCTGCTCTCCTGGCTGGTCTGCATCTGGCGCGCCTGCGCCTGCTCGTAGGCGCGGCGCGCGCTCTCGACATCGCGTTCCAGCACGGCCATGCTGGCGCGCGCCGACTTCATCTCCAGCACGCGCTTGCGCTGCGCCTCCAGGCTGCTGCGCAGGGCGCTTTCGCGCTGCTCGTTGATGCGCGCGCTCATCGCCAGCGAGGACGCCGCCCGCCCGGTCTCGCGGTTG
Source organism: Burkholderiales bacterium (assembly GCA_016223165.1). GTDB lineage: Bacteria > Pseudomonadota > Gammaproteobacteria > Burkholderiales > Burkholderiaceae_C > Rubrivivax. The sequence goes on along the minus strand of JACRPO010000001.1, from coordinate 61,167 downwards.
ACCTCGGCGCGCAACTGCGCGACCTCGTTCTCGAGCGCCTGCAGCTGGGGGTGCTGCGGGCCGAGCGTGGACGAGGCCACCTTCAGGCGCGCCTGCGCCGAGGCCAGGTTGGCCAGCGCCTGTTGCACCACCGGGCTGTGGAGCACGTCGGGGCTGTTGGGGGCGCGGCCGAGCGCCTGCGAATCGCGCGAAGCCGACTCGATGCGCTGCGTGCGCGCCTCGATGTAGCGCAGGCTCAGCTCGTTGAGCGACGCGGTCTCGATGTCCAGGCGCTCGTCGCCGCCGACGATGCCGTGCTCGCGCTGGTAGTCCGAGAGCTTCGCCTGCGCGGCATCGAGTTGCGCGCGCAGGTTCTTGACCTGCTCGGTGAAGAACGTCGTCGACACGCGCGCCGGGTCGCTGCGCAGGCTCAGACTGGTGGACAGGTAGGCATCGGCAAAGGCGTTGACGATGGCCGCGGCGGTGGCCGGGTCGCGGTCCGAGAACTCGAGGTCGAGCACGTTGCTGTCCTCGGCGTCGGGGCGCACGTCCAGCGACTTGAGCAGCCGCCGCGCGATCCAGGCTTCGGCGTCGCCTTGGCCCATCGCCTGGCTCTCCCAGGCGGCGCGCAGGCGCGGGTTGTTCACGAGACCGAGCTTGCGCACCACCTGGCGCGCCACGCCGTCGCTGCGCACCATGCTCGCGTGCGTGCCGAGCACGTTGCGCGGCAGGATGGTCCGCGCCTCGACCACGCCGAGCACGGGGTTGACGCCGCGCACGTCGAGCACGATGGCCGCCGTGGCGGTGTAGCGCGGCGGCAGCACGAAGTGCACCACGAGGGTCAGCGCGAGCACGGCCGCGACGGTCAAGGCGAAGGCGTGCCAGCGAAAGCCGACGATGGCCATCAATCGGGAAATGTCCATCGGCATGCGCCTATGGCTGTGATGGAGGGCGTGGCATGCGGCGCGGGCCGCGGGTGCCACGAACGAAGGCTGTCGAGCCGGAGGTCTCGTTACCGAAGCCGACAGCGACACCGACACCGAACCCGATGCGGATTTCTGACGCGCGCGAGGCGGTGTGCCGCATGTCGGTGCGCCGGGCCGCTGAGCGGGCGTCCATGGCGAGGCGATGTGTGTTCAGTTGCGTCGGTCGCTGCGCGGCAGCGCAGCGCCTGTCGCTGACGCCAGCGTCGGTCCGCGCCCGGGCCACGCAGGCATCGCCTCGCAAGCGACGCGGCGGCGCCGGAGTGCTCCGTGCGCTCGCGCACAGACAGGTGCCGAGGGCGGCTGCCCGCACGCGGTTACGTTTGCAAACGCCTGCCTTCGAACGAGCCGCGAGAGTCTGCTTCCGGCGCGGTTCTGCCGCTCGAACCGCGCCAACCAGCGCGCCGCCGGCGCACCTGCCTGCACATGTGAGTGCACACGTGACTGTGCGCGTGGCTGTGCCTGTGCCTGTGTGTGTGCCTGTGTCTGCGCCTGTGTCTGCGCATCCCTGTCACCACCCGTGGTCCGCTCCCGCAACCCGACATCCCTGCCCGCCACTCCATGAACCTTGCCACCGCCGCGCTGCGGACAGTCTTCCACGGTCCGCTGCTGGGCCTGCTCGTCGTGATGCTCAACGGCTGCGGCGGCGGCGGGGACAGTGCCGCCGGGCCCGAGCCGGCTGCGAGCTCGCCACCCGGGGCCTCCGCGCCACCCGCACCCGCACCCGCACCCGCACCCGCACCGGCACCTGCGCCCGCCCCGGCCGTGCCTGCCGAAGAGAAGCTCACCAATGGCGACTTCGCCCTCGGGCTGAGCCACTGGGCGACGCGCAACGCGACGCTGGCCCCGAGCACGCTGCGCTCCGGCAAGCAGTCGCTGGCCGTGGCCGGCACGGCGACGCAGACCATCGCCGCCGGCCGGCTGGTCGCCGGCAACTCGTACACGCTGGTCGTGAAGGCGCGCGTCGAGTCGGCGGCCGCACCGGCCGAGCTCAGCATGCGCTTCCGGCGGCCCGCCGGGGCCGAGATGATCCGCAGCCACGCCAAGACCGTCGACTCCACGGAGTTCCGCGAGCACCGCATCCACTTCACGGCGCCTCCCTATGCCGACATGGCCGAGGTGGCGGTGACCGCGGGGAGCAAGCGCGTGCTGGTCGACAGCGCCTCGCTGACGCCGCGCGAGCCCATTGCGCACACCGAGCCGGTGCTCTCGCGCGCGGGTTCGCACGTGCCGCCGGGGTACGTGCTCGCGTTCAACGACGAGTTCAACGGCCCCGAGCTGAACCGCTCGAAGTGGTTCACGCGCTACATCTACGGTGGCGGCACGCTGGACCGCCTCAACGACGAGAAGCAGCGCTACCGCGACAACAACAACCACAGCATCGCCGACGGCATCCTGAGCCTCACGGCGCGCAAGGCAACCCCGGGCGATCCGAACGGCATCCACTACGAGTCGGGGATGATCCGCTCGGACTGGACGACGCGCTACGGCTACTTCGAAGCGCGCGTGAAGATGCCGAGCGGCATCGGCATGTGGCCGGCCTTCTGGCTCGCCTCGGACGTGGCCGACAACGGCACGCTGTCCTGGCCGCCGGAAATCGACATCTTCGAGTTCGTGAACAACGGCGTCGAGGACCGCGCGCACATGCTGCACTCCGGCGTCATCCTGCAGCCCAACACGACCTCGGTCGTGTCCTTTGCCGACCCGAAGTTCAACACGCAGTGGACCTACTACTCGGCGCCGTTCAACTTCAACGAGGGCTGGCACACGGTGGGTGCCGAGTGGGACGCCACCTCGGTGACGATGTACGTCGACGGCCGCAAGATCTACACGCGCAGCTACCGCTGGAACTACCCCGACGGCACGCCTGCGGGGCCGGCGCACATCCTGCTGAACCTGGCCGTCGGCGGCTCCTGGGCCGGACGTCACGGCATCGACGATGCGGCCTTCCCGCAGTCGCTGCAGATCGACTGGGTGCGCGCCTACCGCAAGGCTCCCTGAGCTCTTCGAGCCCGCTGACCGGCGCGGCACGCCGTGCGCCTGCGGCGTCGCGGCAGCGGCGGCAGGTGCGCGGGAGACGGCGCGGGGGTGCGGGCTCTTCATTGTTCGTGTCCGGTGTCTGGCGCATCCTATGGACAGGGCCGCCGCACCGAGCCGGACGAAGGCGCGACTCCTTGTAGGACAACGCCGCCTGCCGCGGGTGTGGAAACAGACGCAGACGCAGGCGTAGACGCAGGGGGGCGGGCGGGGCGTGGGCCGGGCGCCGTCAGGGCGGCGCGCAGGCGGCCGCGATAATCCCCCGATGACGATCTTCTACTGGGTGATGGCCGTTCTCATCGTCGGCACCTTCGTGCCGTCGGCGTTCTTCCTCGTCCTCTACGTCGTCACCGGCGAGGACGGCTGCTGGACACGCGCGCGCAAGCTGTTCATGTTCACGCGGCTGTTCACGATGTTCGGCCTCAACCTGCTCATCTGGGGCCACGTGGTCGTCGGCCTGTGGCGCCTCAAGTTCGGCTGATCGCGGCCCGCGACGGCTCGGCGCCGCCCGCGCTCCCGGCGGCTAACGCAGCGTCGAGGCCGCGGCTGTCGCGGCATAGGCGTGGCGCGCGATCTCGCGCTCGCCCACGACTTTCAGCAGCTCCAGCTCGCGCAGCGGCTTCGTGAGGTAGGCGTCGGCTCCGGCCATCGTGCCGCGCAGCCGGTCGGCCGCGCCGGCGAGGCAGGTGAGCATCACCACCGCGGGCGGCTCCTGCCCCGGTGCGTAGTGCGCGCGCTTGATCGCCTTGCAGGTCTGGAAGCCGTCCAGCCCCTCCATGCGCACGTCGAGGAAGACGAACTCGAAACGACGCTCGGCGACGCGCCGCAGCGCCTCCTCGCCGCTCTTCGCGAGGTGGATCTGGAAGCCGAAGCGCTGCAGGTGCGTGGCCATGAAGCGCAGCGCCACCTCGCTGTCGTCGACGACGAGGACATGGTCCATCGGCTCGCCCTTGCGCCGGCGGGCGCGGCTGTCTTCGGGCTCGGCGCCGGCGTCGACACCGATCGCGGCGTCGGCTTCGGTCGGCACCTCGTCATCGGGCCTGGCGACGACCTGGCCTTCGCGAACGGTGTCCGCCTCCAGTGGCGTGTCGTGCGCGACGACCTCGTCGAGCGCGCGCACCACCTGCATCAGGTTGAGCGGGCGCGCCAGCTGCAGCAGCGCACCCTCGAGGGCAGGCATGCCGAGCGCCACCGTGCGGGCCACCAGCCCCGCCGCGCGCACGGCGGCACGCGAGGGCTCGTCGGCGGCGTCGACGATGACGAAGTCGGCAGCGCGGAAGTCGGCCTCCTGCGCATAGGCGGGGCAGCGGCGTCCGGCGATGCGGAAGAAGGCTTCGAAGGCGGCGTGCTCGATGCGGCCGAAGCCGAGGAGCGCGACGCGCGTGCTGGTGACCATCGGGATGACCGCAGCCGGGTGGAGGGTGATCTCCTATCGGCCGGCGGCGGGGCACCTGAAGCGCAGGCGGCCCGGGCCGTGATGCATTGAACGCCCGCGGGCACGGGCCCGCCCGCGAGCCCGGGAACCCGGGAAGCGGCGGCTCTCAGCCGTGCAGGCGCGAGCTGCGCGGCACCGAGGCGAGCAGAAAGTCCATCTGGTCGACGAGGATGCGCCGGCCGCGCAGGATCATGTCCTCGTGCAGGCTGGGCACGTAGGGCAGGTACATGAGGCTCATGCGCGCTTCCTCGGGCATGCGGTTGCCCTTGGCGCCGTTGCACGAACGGCAGGCCGTGATGCAGTTCATCCAGCTGTCGTTGCCGCCGCGCGAAACGGGCGTGATGTGCTCGCGCGTCAGCTCGTCGAAGGCGAAGCGGTCGCCGCAGTAGGCGCAGACATGGCGGTCGCGCGCGAACAGCTTCGGGTTGGTCAGCGCCGGCGACGTGCGCCAGGCGCGGCTGGGCACCGTGCCGCGCACGGCGATGATCGGGTGCAGTTCGATGCGGCTCTGCCGCCCGGTGGCGCGCTGGATGCCCCCACGCAGCACGTAGAAGGCGTCGCCCAGCGTCCAGGCGACACCGTCGCTGGCGTACAGGACGGCCGCCTCCTTGGGCGTGATCCAGGCCTGGGGTCGGCCCGAGACATCGAGCTGAAGCACTTCCATCATCGTGGGTGGGAAGAACCTTCCCGAACGAAGCATAGCAAGAACGCGCGAACGAGCCCGCGCCGAGGTCGTGCCGGGCGCCGCGCAGGGCGTGCGCGCCGTGCAACGTGCGCGGCACGCGGCGATCGCGCCGCATGCGGCGTGTGGCGCAAGCACCGCCTGCCGCGCCGTGCGGTCTTCACCTTCCGGGCAGCCGGGCCGGGCCATGCGATGGGACACAATGACTCGATGCCCGATCATCGCCAGCCGCTTCGGCGGGCCCGTCGCATCGGCGGTCTCGCGGCGGCGCTTGCCTTCCCGAGCCTGCTCTTCAGCGGCCTCGGCGCCCTTGCCGGCATCGCGGTGGCGCAGCCGACGGCCACACGCGCGCCGGTGCGCGCGCCACAGGACGCGCCTGCGCGCACCGCGCAGGCCGCGCCGGCACGCACCGCACAGATCGCGCCCGCCGCTTCGGCCGCGGTGCCCGCGCCCGGCGCCCCGTCGATCGTGCCGGCCCCCACGGCGCCCCCTGCCCCCGGCATCCCGCCCGATGCCAGCCAGCGCGCCTTCGCCAGCGCGCGCGAGCGGCTGCTGCAGGTGCGCACGCTGCTGCGCGGGCAGGACAGCCAGGCCTCGGTCGGCTCCGGTTTCCTCGTCACCGAGGAGGGGCACCTGATCACCAACTACCACGTGGTCAGCCAGTTCGCGCTGAAACCGGCGCAGTACCGGCTCGTCTACGCCACCGCCGACGGGCGCCAGGGCGCGCTGCAACTGCTCGACATCGACGTCGTGCACGACCTGGCGCTGCTGAAGGTGGCCGAGCCCGCCGCTCTCGCCGGCCGCGGCGTGCTGAACTTCCGCCCCGACAGCGAGCCGTTGCAGCGCGGCGAGCGCATCCACTCGCTCGGCAATCCGCTCGACGTGGGCTTCGCGGTCATGAGCGGCGCCTACAACGGGCTGGCCGAACGCAGCTACCTGCCGGTGATCTTCTTCGGCGGCTCGCTGTCCGGCGGCATGAGCGGCGGCCCTGCACTCGACGAGCGCGGCCGCGTCATCGGCGTCAACGTCGCCGCGCGCCGCGACGGCGAGCAGGTCAGCTTCCTCGTGCCCGCCACCTTCGCCGACCAGCTGCTCGGGCGCGGCGCCAGGGCCGCCCCCATCACCGAGGCCGTCTACCCGCGCATCGTGCAGCAGCTCACCGCGCACCAGGAGGCGCTGACGCAGGCCTTCCTGTCGCAGCCCTGGCGCGCCTCGGGCCATGCGCACTATGCGATCCCGGTGCCGCAGGAGAAGTACATGCGCTGCTGGGGCCGCAGCAACCCGCCCGATGCGCGCGGCCTGCTCTTCGAGCGCAGCGACTGCAACATGGACAGCCGCATCTTCGTCGGCGGCAACCAGCTGCTCGGCCATCTCGTCGTGCGCCATGAGGCCTACGACGGCCGGCGCATCGGCGCCATCCGCTTCGTCGACCGCTACTCCAAGAGCTTCCGCAACGAACCCTTCGGCTCGGCGACGCGTCTGCAGAGCGCCGCCCATTGCATCGAGGACACCGTGCAGGGCCAGGGCCTGCCGCTGCGCGCCGTGATGTGCCTGCGCGCGCACAAGAAGCTGCCGGGGCTGTTCGACCTCTCCCTGCTCGTCACGACGCTGGACGGCTCGACGCAAGGCGTGCAGGGTCGCTTCGACGCCTTCGGCTTCTCGTTTGCCAACGCGCAGAAGCTCGCCGCGCACTACCTGGCCGGGTTCGGCCTCAACCCGAAGGCGATGCCGGCGGCGGCGCGCAAGGGGGCCCCATGAGCCAGACGGGATACCTCGACACCGAAGGGCCTGCGCCGACCGTGCCGGGCGAAGACCATGCCGCCGCCGCGGAAGCGCCGGCGGACGCCCCCACCGAGGCGGCGCCGTCCGGCCCGCTGGCGCGCATCGAGGTGCTCGACCGCGACGGCCGCGTGCGCCATGCGCTGTCGGTGGCGGCGTGGCCGGTGGCCATCGGCCGCGCCATCGACAACGACATCGTGCTCGACGACCCGCATGTCGCGCCGTACCACGCCGTCATCGAGGCCGGGCGGGGCGGCTCGCCGCGTCTGCGCGTCCTCCCCGGCCGCAACGGCATGCGCTGGGGCCGCCGCCGGCTGCCAGCGGGCGGCGAGCCGGTGGCGCTCGACGACCCGGGCACGGACGCTGCGCGCGCTTCCGCCGCGGTGGCCGCGGTGGCCGCGGCGGCCGGCACCGGCGCCGTCGAGCTCACTGCCGGCCTGACGCGGCTGCGCCTGCGCCGCGCGGGCGATGCACTCGAGCCCGAGCGCGACCTCGCCACCACGCGCAGCGACCACGCGGGCACGCTCGTGCTGGCGCTGCTGCTGTGGCTGTGGGTCCTGGCCGGTCATGCCATCAGCCTCGATCCGGGCAGCAAGGCATCCGACTGGCTGCCGCCGCTCGTCGGCGCGCCGCTGGCGCTGGGCGCCTGGTGCCTGTTGTGGGCCCTGGCCTCGAAGATCTTCCAGCACCGCTTCGAGTTCTGGCCGCACGTGGCCGTGGCCGTGCGCGGCGTGCTGGCGGTCGAGGTGACGAGCTTCGCGCTCGTCTGGCTCTCCGGCCTGAGCGGCTGGCCGGGGTTCGCCCGCCTCGTCACGGGCGCCACGGCGGCGATCGGCGTCGTCACGCTGTGGGCGCACGCGCGGCTCGTGCTGCCGCAGCAGCGGCGCGCGCTCGCCTACGCGGCCACCGCCGCCTACGTGGCCGGGGCGGCCATCCTGCTGGCGCTGAACCAGCAGCGCCAGGAGCGCTGGTTCGCCGAGCTGTACGCGCACACACTGCCGCCGCCTTCGTTGATGTGGCAAAGGGCGGTGCCGCGCGACGCCTTCGTCCTGCGCGCCGAGCGGCTGCGCCCGGTCCTCGACAAGAGCGTTGCCGAGGCGGCGGCCGAGCAGAAGGAAAAGGGCGACGACGCCGACGAGGAGTGAGCGCGGTCGGATGCGGCGCCGGGTGCACCGTGAACTAGACGGCATGCCCTAGAAAAAAGGCGCCCCGCCGGCGCGGCGGCCGCGGCCGATCTCTGCAAAATAGCACGATCGTTCGTTCGTGCCATGGCCACCACCGCTCCATCGTCGTTCCATCCGGCCACCGCCGCCGCCGGCCCCAGGGCCGGCACCGACGCCGCACCCCCCGCACAGCAGGCGCCCGCGGCCGGCTCGCGGGCCGCGCAGAAGGGCCAGCAGACGCGCGCCGCCATCCTCGACGCGGCACTGTCGCTCGCCTCGCAGATGGGCCTCGAGGGCCTGTCCATCGGCGCGCTGGCCGAGGTCATGCACATGAGCAAGTCGGGGGTCTTCGCGCACTTCGGCTCGCGCGAGGAGCTGCAGATCTCGGTCATCCGCGAGTACCACGCGCGCTTCGAGGAAGAGGTGTTCTTCCCGGCCATCCGCGAGCCGCGTGGCCTGCCCCGCCTCACGGCGCTGTTCGAGCGCTGGATCCACCGCGTCTCGGTCGAGCTCGACTCGGGCTGCATCTACATCAGCGGCGCCGTCGAGTTCGACGACCGCCCCGGGCCCGTGCGCGATGCGCTGGCAACGATGGTGCGCGCCTGGCACGCGGCGCTCGAGCGGGCGATCCGCGCTTCCATCGAGGCCGGCCACCTGCGTGCCGACGCCGACGCGGCGCAGATGCTGTTCGAGATCCACGGCCTCATCCTCGCGCTGCACCACGACTGGCGCTTCCTGCGCAACGCCGGCGTGCTCGACCGGGCGCGCACCGGCTTCGAGCGCGTCATCGCCTTCTACCGGCCCGGCGGCGAGGGTCAGACACGGGCCGCCCAGCACGCCATCCAGCAGACCATCACCAAGAGGCCCGCCGCCGCGAAGGCGGTCGGCAAGCGCACGGCCCCGCCATCGGGGGCCGGCCGCCGGGCACGGGCCGGCGCTGCTCCGTCACGTTGAACCGCGCTGAACCGCCCCCGTTTCCTTCCGACTTTTTTCGCCAAGGGAGAGCACCATGCCCCAGTACACCCCACCGCTGCGCGACATGCAGTTCGTCCTGCACGAGGTGCTCAAGGTCACCGACGAGCTCAAGGGCTGCCCGCGCCATGCCGAGGTCGACGCCGGCACCATGAATGCCGTGCTCGAGGAAGGCGGCAAGTTCGCCAGCGAGATGCTGTTCCCGCTCAACCTCTCCGGCGACCGCGAGGGCTGCACGCACGACAAGGCCACGCACAGCGTGCGCACGCCCAAGGGCTTCAAGGAGGCCTACGCGAAGTACGTCGAGGGGGGCTGGCCGGCGCTCAGCGTCGAGCCCGAGTTCGGCGGCCAGGGCCTGCCGGTCGTGCTCAACCAGTGCATCTACGAGATGATGAACTCGGCGAACCAGGCCTGGACGATGTACCCCGGCCTCTCGCACGGCGCGCTCGAGTGCCTGCACGCGCACGGCACCGAAGCGCAGAAGAAGACCTACCTGCCCAAGCTGACGAGCGGCGTGTGGACCGGCACGATGTGCCTGACCGAGTCGCATTGCGGCACCGACCTCGGGCTGTTGCGCACGAAGGCCGAACCCGTCATCGGCGGCGAAGCCGACGGCAGCTACAAGCTCACCGGCCAGAAAATCTTCATCAGCGCCGGCGAGCACGACATGGCCGAGAACATCGTGCACCTCGTGCTCGCGCGCCTGCCCGACGCGCCGCAAGGCAGCAAGGGCATCAGCCTGTTCGCCGTGCCCAAGTTCAACGTCAAGGCCGACGGCTCGCTCGGCGAACGCAACGCCATCTACTGCACCGGCATCGAGCACAAGATGGGCATCCACGGCAACGCCACGGCACAGCTCAGCCTGGACGGCGCCACCGGCACGCTCGTCGGCGAGCCGAACAAGGGCCTGCCGGCGATGTTCGTGATGATGAACGCGGCCCGCCTGGGCGTGGGCAACCAGAGCCTCGGCCTCACCGAGGTGGCCTACCAGAATGCCGTCGCCTACGCGAAGGACCGGCGCCAGATGCGCGCCCTCTCCGGCCCCAAGCAGCCCGAGCAGCCGGCCGACACGATCATCGTGCACCCCGACGTGCGCAAGATGCTGCTCACGGCGCGCGCCTACGCCGAGGGCGGCCGCGCGCTGGCCGTCTACTGCGCCCTGCTCATCGACAAGATGATCGCCAGCGACGACGAGGACGAGCGCAAGGAGGCCGGCGACCTCACCGCACTGCTCACGCCCATCGTCAAGGCCTTCCTCACCGACAACGGCTGGATCGCCACCAGCCACTGCATGCAGGTGTACGGCGGGCACGGCTACATCGCCGAGTGGGGCATGGAGCAGTACGTGCGCGACGCGCGCATCAACATGATCTATGAGGGCACGAACACCGTGCAGAGCCTCGACCTGCTCGGCCGCAAGGTCCTCGGCGACAACGGCGCCAAGCTGAAGAAGTTCGGCAAGCTCGTCACCGAGTTCATCGAGGAGGAGGGCACGAACGAGGCGATGCAGGAGTTCGTCAACCCGCTGGCCGACCTCGGCGACAAGGTGACCAAGCTCACCACCGAGCTCGGCATGAAGGCCTTCGGCAACGCCGACGAGGTGGGTGCCGCCGCGGTCGACTACCTGCGCGTCGCCGGGCATCTCGTCTTCGCTTATTTCTGGGCCCGCATGGCCAAGGTGGCGCTCGAGAAGAAGGAAGAACAAGGCGAGGGGTGCGACCCCTTCTACACCGCCAAGCTGCACACCGCCCGCTTCTACTTCGCCAAGCTCCTGCCCGAGACCGCCGGCCTCATCCGCAGTGCCCGCGCCGGCCTGGCGCCGCTGATGGCGATGGACGAGGCGTTGTTCTAGAGTCGGCGCCACGCCGTTGCGCTGGCCCGCAATCCATCAGCCAAGACTCATCAGCAAGATTCATCAGGAAGGAGCGCTCCCATGAGAGACGTGATGTTCGCCGCCGCCGTGGCCCTGCTCGCCGAGGCCGCTTTCGCGCAGGCCTCGCCGGTGGGCGTGTGGAAGACGATCGACGACGAGACCAAGCAGGAGAAGAGCTACGTGCGCATCGTCGAGTCGGGCGGCGCGCTCAGCGGCAAGATCGAGAAGCTGCTCGACGCGACCAAGCAGGATTCGAAGTGCGAGAAGTGCACCGACGCGCGCAAGGACCAGCCCGTGCTCGGCATGACGATCATCGAAGGCGTGAAGAAGAGCGCCGACGAACCCTACTGGGATGGCGGCAGCATCCTCGACCCCAACAACGGCAAGACCTACAAGGTGCGCCTGACGCCCAAGGAGGGCGGCAAGGTGCTCGAGGTGCGCGGCTTTATCGGGCCCTTCTATCGCAATCAGACCTGGCTGCGCGTCGAGTGACGGCATATGGCGCGCTTGGCACGCCTGGCACGCATAGCACCGGTCAACCCCATCTTCTGGAGCGCTGAGTGAACCGATTCCCAGTCCGCAAGGTCGCCGTGCTCGGCGCCGGGGTGATGGGGGCGCAGATCGCCGCCCATCTGGTCAACAACAAGGTGGCGGTGGTGCTGTTCGACCTGCCGGCGAAAGAAGGGCCCAAGAGCGGCATCGCCCTCAAGGCCATCGACAACCTCAAGAAGCTCAAGCCGGCGCCGCTCGGCATCCCCGAAGACGCCGCGCTCATAGAGCCCGCCAACTACGAAGAGCATCTCGGCAAGCTCGGCGAGTGCGACCTCGTCATCGAGGCCATCGCCGAGCGCATGGACTGGAAGCTCGATCTGTACAAGCGCATCGCGCCGGCGGTGGCCGCGCACGCCATCGTCGCGAGCAATACCTCGGGCCTGTCGATCACCAAGCTCGCCGAGGCGCTGCCCGAGGCCATCAAGCCGCGCTTCTGCGGCATCCATTTCTTCAACCCGCCGCGCTACATGACGCTGGTGGAGCTGATCGCCACGCCGACCACCTTGCCCGAGGTGCTCGACCAGCTCGAGACCTTCGTCACCAGCGCGCTCGGCAAGGGCGTCGTGCGCGCCAAGGACACGCCGAACTTCGTCGCCAACCGCGTCGGCATCGCCGGCATGATGGCGACGATGAAGGAGGCCGAGAACTTCGGCCTCGGCTACGACGTCGTCGACGACCTCACCGGCAAGAAGATGGGCCGCGCCTCCAGCGGCACCTTCCGCACCGCCGACGTGGTGGGCCTGGACACCATGGCCCATGTCGTGAAGACGATGCAGGACAACCTGAAGGACGACCCCTTCTTCCCGCTCTACGCCACGCCGCCCGTGCTGGCCAAGCTGCTGGAACAAGGCGCGCTCGGCCAGAAGACAGGTGCCGGCTTCTACAAGAAGGTGGGCAAGGACATCCTTCGCCTCGACCCCGCGAAGGCGGACTACGTGCCGGCCGGCGGCAAGGCCGAGGCCATCGTCGAGCGCATGCTCAAGAAGCCCGCCGCCGAGCGGCTGAAGCTGCTGCGCGAGAGCACGAATCCACAGGCGCAGTTCCTCTGGGCCATCCTGCGCGACAGCTTCCACTACGCTGCCGTGCACCTCGAAAGCATTGCCGACAACGCGCGCGATGTCGACCTCGCCATGCGCTGGGGCTTCGGCACGAAGCAGGGTCCGTTCGAGCTGTGGCAGGACGCAGGCTGGCAGCAGGTGGCAACGTGGGTCAAGGAAGATATCGAGGCCGGCAAGGCGCTTTCGAAGGCGCCGCTGCCGGCCTGGGTGTTCGATGGCCGCACCGGTGTGCACACGCCCGAGGGTTCGTGGAGCCCGGCGAGGAAGGCGTATGTACCCAAGAGCACCCTGCCCGTCTACCGCCGCCAGCCCTTCCCCGAAGCACTGCTCGGCTCGGGCGCGCCCGAGCCGCTGAAGAGCGGCACCGAACTCTTCAAGAACGAGGAGATCCGCGTCTGGACCCTCGACGGCGAAGTGGTCATCGCCAGCATCACCGCCAAGCTGCACCTCATCAGTCCCACTGTCACCGAGGGCCTGCTGAAGGCGGTGGAGATCGCCGAGCAGGGCTACCAGGGCCTCGTGATCTGGTCGCCCGACGACGTGTTCTCGGCAGGCGCCAATCTCGAGTCGCTGATGCCGGTGTTCATGAAGCTCGGCGCCAAGGGCATCAAGCCCGAGGAAAAGAAGCTGCAGGACCTGATGCTGCGGCTGCGCTATGCGCTGGTGCCGGTGGTGAGCGCGATGCGCGGCATCGCGCTCGGCGGCGGCTGCGAGATCGCCGTGCACAGCGCGCGGCGCGTGGCGCACATGGAAACCTACGTCGGCCTCGTCGAGGTCGGCGTCGGCCTGATCCCGGGCGGCGGCGGCCTCACCTACATCGCGCGCCGCGCCGCCGAGATGGCCGCGGCCGGCAACGCGAATGCCGACATCCAGAAGTTCCTCATCGACGGCTTCACCAGCGCTGCGATGGCCAAGGTGGGCACGAGCGCGATCGAATCGCGCAAGCTCGGCTACCTGCTGTGGAGCGACGTGATCGTGCCGCACAAGGACGAACTGCTCTTCGTCGCCATCGAGCAGGCCAAGGCGATGGCCGCCAGCGGCTACCGCCCGCCGGCGAAGGTCTTGTTCCCGGTGGCCGGCCGCAACGCCATCTCCACCATCCAGGGGCAACTCGCCAACATGCGCGACGGTGGCTTCATCAGTGCGCACGACTTCCACATCAGCACCCTCATCGCCGAGGTCGTGTGCGGCGGCGATGTCGACGCCGGCTCGCTCGTCAGCGAGGAATACCTGATGGCGATGGAGCGCGACCGCTTCTGCGCCCTGCTCGAGCACCCGAAGAGCCAGGAGCGGATCATGGGCATGCTGCAAACCGGCAAGCCGGTGCGCAACTGACGCGACGACGAGAAGGAACCGAAGACATGAGCACGAAACAAGTCCAGGACGCCTACATCGTCGCCGCCACGCGCTCGCCGATCGGCAAGGCGCCGCGCGGGTTCTTCCGCAACACGCGGCCCGACGACCTGCTCGTCGCCGTGGTGCGCAGCGCGCTGGCGCAGGTGCCCACGCTCGACCCGAAGGCCATCGAGGACGCCATCATCGGCTGCAGCTTCCCCGAGGCCGAGCAGGGCATGAACATGGCGCGCGCGGCGATGGTGCTGGCGGGCCTGCCGCACAGCGTCGGCGGCGTCACCGTCAACCGCTTCTGCGCCAGCGGCCTCACCGCGCTGCAGATGGCGGCTGACCGCATCCGCATCGGCGAGGCCGACGTGATGATCGCCGGCGGCGCCGAGAGCATGAGCATGGTGCCGATGGGCGGCGGCAAGCCCTCGTTCAACCCCGAGGTCTTCGCCAGGGACGAGAACGTCGGCATCGCCTACGGCATGGGCCTCACGGCCGAGAAAGTGGCTTCGCAGTGGAAGGTGAGCCGCGAGGCGCAGGACGCCTTCGCGCTCGCTTCGCACCTGAAGGCGCTCGCCGCGCAGGCGGCGGGCGAGTTCGGCGACGAGATCACGCCGATCGAGATCGTCGAGCGCTTCCCGAATCTGGTGAATGCCGAGAAGGGAGAAGCGGGCACGAAGACGCGCACGGTGAAGCTCGACGAAGGCGCGCGCCCCGACACCAGCCTCGAAGGCCTGGCCAAGCTCAAGCCCGTGTTCGCCGCCAAGGGCAGCGTCACCGCCGGCAACAGCAGCCAGACGAGCGACGGCGCCGGCGCGCTCATCCTCGCCAGCGAGAAGGCCGTGAAGCAGTTCGACCTCAAGCCGCTGGCGCGCTTCGTCAGCTTCGCCGCCCGCGGCGTGAAGCCCGAGATCATGGGCATCGGGCCGATCGAGGCAATCCCGGCCGCGCTCGGCTATGCGGGCCTGAAGCTCGACGATCTCGGCTGGATCGAGCTCAACGAGGCTTTCGCGGCGCAGGCGCTGGCGGTGATCAATACCGTCGGCCTCGACCCGACGAAGGTCAACCCGATGGGCGGCGCCATCGCGCTCGGCCACCCGCTGGGCGCCACCGGGGCCATCCGCGCCGCCACCGTCGTGCACGCGCTGCGCCGCAAGAACCTGAAGTACGGCATGGTCACCATGTGCGTCGGCATGGGCCAGGGTGCCGCCGGCATCCTCGAGCGGGTCTGAGCCGGATGCCGCCGCGACGCGCGCTGCTGATCGCCGGCGGTGGACTGCTGATTGGCCCGCTCGCGGGATGCAACATGGCCGAAGTGCAGACCTTCCCGACGCTGGCCGCGGCGATGAAGGCCATCGAAAGCCTCGCCGAGCCCCCCGGCGCCTGGAAGGGCACCGGTGCGTGGACCCTCGCGCAGATGCTCGAACACGCGGCCCAGAGCGTCGAATATTCGCTGCGCGGCTTTCCGCAACCCAAGGGCGCGCTCTTCCAGGCGACCGTGGGCAAGGCCGCCTTCGCCGTCTTCGACGCGCGCGGCCGCATGAGCCACTCGCTTGCCGAGGCCATCCCCGGTGCGCCGGCCATCGATGCGAAGGCGCCCCTCGCAGCGGCCATCGCGCGCGTGCAACGGGCGCTGCGCGAGTTCGAGGCGCACACCGGCCCGCTCGCGCCGCACTTCGCCTACGGCGCGCTCGACAAGGCACAGTACACGCGCGCCCACCTCATGCACCTCGCCAACCACTGGACCGAAGTCAGGAAGGACACGGCATGACCATCAAGACCGCCACCCACAACGGCGTCGCGACGATCGAGATCGCGCGCCCCGAGAAGAAGAACGCGCTGACGGTCGACATGTACCAGGCGATGGCCGACGCGATCAATGCCGCGCGCGAGGACAAGGCCGTGCGCGCCCTGCTCATCACCGGCCAGCCCGGCATCTTCACCTCGGGCAACGACCTCGAGGACTTCATGAAGCGCGGCCGCGAGACGAGCGGCGGCGACCCGATGGACACGCCAGTGATCCGCTTCATGCTGGCGCTCATCGACTGCGACAAGCCGGTGGTCGCCGCCGTCACCGGCGCCGCCGTGGGCATCGGCACGACGATGCTGCTGCACTGCGACCTCGTCTACGTCTCCGACGAAGCGCGCCTCGCGATGCCCTTCGTCGGCCTCGGCCTCGTGCCCGAGTTCGCCTCCAGCCTGCTCGTGCCGCAGCTGATGGGGCAGCGCCGCAGCGCCGAGAAGATCCTGCTGGCCGAGCCCTTCACCGGCGAGACGGCCGTCGAATGCGGCATCGCCAATGCCGTCATCCCCGCCGGCGAGGTGGTACACCATGCGCGCCGCGTCGCCGAGCGCTTCAACGCGCTGCCGCCGGCCGCCGTGCGCGAGGCCAAGCGCCTGCTGCGCGCGCCGATGCGAGAGCAGATCGTCAACACCATCCGCACCGAGACCACGACGTTCGCCGCACGCCTGAAGAGCCCGGAGGCGATGGAAGCCTTCCAGGCCTTCTTCCAGAAGCGCAAGCCCGATTTCTCGAAGTTCTGAACTCGCCACGGCAGCTCACCGACGACACGCCCGGCTCGCCCATGTCGCTCACCGCCAAGCTGCTGCTGAGCCCCCTGCTCGTCGCGCAGGCGCTGCGCACGCGCGCCCGCCTGCCGCGCCTGCCCGAGGCCGCGGGTGAACGGGCCGGCGTCGTCGGCGCCGGCCGCCCGCTCTCGCTGCTGATCGCCGGCGATTCTTCGGCCGCCGGTGTCGGCGTGGCCGATCAGTGCGACGCGCTGGCGTCGCCCTTGGCCGACACGCTGGCCACGCTGGCGCGCTGCCGCGTGCACTGGCGCCTGATCGCCCGCTCGGGCCTCACGTCGGCGCAGATGCACGAGCTGCTGCGCGAGCACGAGGCCGCCATCGACGCCGAGATCGCCGTCATCGTCACCGGCGTCAACGATGTCGTCGACCAGGTGCCCACGGCGCGCGCCATGGCCGCCCGCGAGGCGCTCGCCAACTGGCTGCGCAATGCCAAGGGCGTGCGCCACGTCGCCTTCGCGCCGCTGCCGCCGGTGCACCAGTTCCCGGGCCTGCCGCAGCCGCTGCGCTGGGTCGCCGGCGCCGACGCCCGCCGGCACGACCGCGCGCTGCACGAGTGGGCGGCCGGCCGCGGCGACGTCTCGCGCGTGCCGGTGGACCTGCACCTGAACCGCGGCGTCATGGCCCGCGACGGCTTCCACCCCGGCGCCCCCGCCTACCGGCAGGTGGCGCACGACATCGCCCTGCATCTTTTGCAGCTGCTCGGGCCACACCGAGACGAGAGAAACGAGAACGAGGAGGAACACCCCGATGAACTCTCCAAGCGCGACACTGAAGGGCAAGACGCTCTTCGTCACCGGCGCGAGCCGCGGCATCGGCCTGGCCATCGCCACGCGGGCGGCGGCCGATGGTGCGAACATCGTCCTGGTGGCCAAGACGACCGAGCCGAACCCCAAGCTGCCCGGCACGCTGTACAGCGCCGCTGAGGCCATCGTCGCCGCCGGCGGCCAGGCGCTGCCGGTGCCCACCGACATTCGCGACGAGGAGGCCGTGGCCGCGGCGGTGAAGGCCGGCGTCGAGCGCTTCGGCGGCATCGACATCCTCGTCAACAACGCCAGCGCCATCAGCCTCACGCCGACGCCGATGACGCCGATGAAGCGCTTCGACCTCATGTTCGGCGTCAACGTGCGCGGCACCTACTGCTGCACGCAGGCCTGCCTGCCCGAGCTCATCAAGAGCGCCAAGGCCGGGCGCAACCCGCATGTGCTGAACATGAGCCCGCCGCTTTCCATGAAGGAGCACTGGTTCAAGGGCCACGTCGCCTACACGATGGCCAAGTACGGCATGAGCGAGTGCACGCTCGGGCACGCCGGCGAGTTCCGCCCGCACGGCATCGGCGTCAACAGCCTGTGGCCGCGCACGGCCATCGCCACCGCGGCGCTGCAGATGATCCCGGGCGTGGACCTGGCGCTGTGCCGCAAGCCCGAGATCCTGGCCGATGCGGCCTGGTTCATCCTCACCAGCGACGCGAAGAAGACCACCGGCAACTTCTTCATCGACGACACGCTGCTCGCGCAGCACGGCGTGACCGACGTCGACCGCTACTCGATGACGCCGGGGAACAAGAACTTCATGCCCGACTTCTTCGTCGATTGAGCGTCGAAGCGGCCTTCAGGCGGTAGGCCAGTTGCGCGCGCGTCAGGCCCAGCAGGCGCGCGGCCGCGGAGAGGTTGCCCCCGGCACGCTCGACGGCTTCGCGCAGCAGCTGCTGCTCCAGGGCCTCCAGCCGGATCGCGCCGGCGGCGTCGCAGAGCCTGTCCAGCAGGGCCACCGGCGCCGGGCCGGCAGGCGCCGGCGGCAGGGTCGGGGCACCGGCCGCACCGGTCGCATCCCCCGCCGGCGCGCGCCGGCTTCCCGCTGGTGCCTCGTGCGGAGCCTCGTGCGGAGCCTCGTGCGGCGCGCCGGCGGCCTGGGCCAGGTTGCCGCTCGCGCCCACCGCCAGCCAGGTGGCGTCGCCCAACTGCTCCTTGCGCAGCATGTGCGGCAGGTCGATCACGCCACCCTCGTCGGCGCTGATGACGCCGCGCTCGACCATGTTCTGCAGCTCGCGGATGTTGCCGGGGAACGCATAGCCCATCAGCGCCTTCACCGCACGCGGCGCGTAGCCCACCATCCGCCGCCCGTGCGTGCGGCCGTACAGATGCAGGAAGTGCGACAGCAGGAGCGGGATGTCCTCGCGCCGTTCGCGCAGCGGCGGCAGGTGGATCGGGTACACGTCCAGCCGGTAGAACAGGTCTTCGCGGAAGCGCCCGGCCTTCACCTCCTCGCGCAGGTCGACGTTGGTGGCGGCGACGACGCGCACGTCGACGCTGATCGTGCGCGAGCCGCCCACGCGTTCGATCTCGCCTTGCTGCAGCGCGCGCAGGAGCTTGCCCTGGCTCGGCAGGCTGAGCGTGCCGATCTCGTCCAGGAACAGCGTGCCGCCGTCGGCGCGCTCGAAGCGGCCCGCGCGTGACACCGTGGCGCCGGTGAAGGCGCCGCGCTCGACGCCGAAGAGCTCGCTCTCCAGCAGCGAGTCGGGGATCGCGGCGCAGTTGACGGCCACGAACGGCCGCTCGCGCCGCGCGCTGACGCGATGCAGCGTGCTCGCGAACATCTCCTTGCCGACGCCGGACTCGCCGCTGAACAGCACCGAGGCCTTGGTCGGCGCCACGCGCGTGAGCATGTGGCATGCGGCCTTGAACGCCGAGGACACGCCGACCATGTCGCCGCCCGCCGCCTCGCCCGGCGTGCCGTCGCCGCCGACAGCGCCACCGAGCAGCGCCTTCGAGCCCAGCACCGCCTGCGGCGAACTGCCGTGCGTGCGCGTGGCGAGGAAGTCCTGCGCGTTCAGGTAGCGCAGGTCCTCGCTCACGTCGCCCCAGGCCTCGGCCACCTTGCCGACGACGCGGCACTGCGCCGCGCCCATCGAGCGGCACTCGATCTCGCGGAAGACCACGAGCCGCCCCATCAGCCCGGTGACGTAGCCCATCGCATAGCCGGTCTGCATCCAGCACGCCGGCTCGGTGCCGATGCCGTAGGCGCGGATGTGCTCGTCGTCCTCGGTGGCGTTGTGCCAGAGGAACTCGCCGTGGTAGTGGCCGCGCGCCGGGTCGATCTCGAACTCCACCGGCTCGACCTTGACGATGCCCTCCAGCGTGTGCAGCTTGGTGCCGGCCATGAACACCGAGACGAGGTCGCCTTCGGGCCAGCGCTCGCGCACCAGGCGCGCATCGCGTGCCCCCGACTCGTAGCCGGCGCGCGTGAGCAGCCCGCGCGCGCGCTCGATGCCCAGCGTCTCGATGAGCTCGCGGCGCAGCGTGCCGATGGAGGCGGTGTGCATCAGCACCATGCGCTGGTCGTTCAGCCAGATGCGGCCGTCGCCGGGGCTGAAGAACAGGCACTCGGTGATGTCCTCCAGCCGCGGCCGGTTCTGCGCCTCGGCCGGCAGCGGGTCGCCGCGGCGCATCAGCGCGCCGGTGGCGCGGGACACCTCGGCCAGCGAGATGCGTGCAAGCGTGTGCGGCATTTGGCGAAGGGACTGGAGCAAATGATCGAGCGGGGCCCGCGAGTGTCGTGGCCATTGCATCAATTGATCAAGCCGAACCGAGGGTTAGCAC
Source organism: Burkholderiales bacterium (assembly GCA_016223165.1). Taxonomy (GTDB): domain Bacteria; phylum Pseudomonadota; class Gammaproteobacteria; order Burkholderiales; family Burkholderiaceae_C; genus Rubrivivax. Next base: position 41,128 of record JACRPO010000001.1, on the reverse strand, counting down.
GGGGGTTCGGGCATCGGGATCGGGGTGTCCGAGGGCTCAGGGAAAGTGCGGAGGCGTCCCTCGCAGCGCAGGCCTCGTGTGCGGTGCGGCAAGGGCCTGCGGCGCGCACCGGCGGCCCGCCCCTTGCGATCGAGCGGGCATGCCGCAAGGCCTGACCCCGCCGATCGGCGCGCCACCGGCGCTTCGATCGCTCGAGCAAGGAGACGACATGGGTGCCCCCGAAACACTTCCCTTCATCGACGCCGACGCCACCGCCGGCCGCCTCTTCGACAACGGCCAGTGGCGCACGCCGCGTGGCGGCACGCGCCCGGTCACCGAGCCGGCCACCGGCGCCGCGCTCGGCCAGGTGGGCATCGCCAGCGCCGAGGACATGCGCGAAGCCATCGGTCGCGCGCAGGCCGCGCAGCCGGCCTGGGCGGCGCTGAACCCGCGCGATCGCGCCGCCGTGCTGCTGCGCGCCGCGCAGTGGCTGCAGCAGCACTTCGACGAGCTGGCGATGGCCATCGCGCGCGAGACCGGCGGCGTCGTCCCCAAGGGCCAGCACGAGGTGAAGGAAGCCATCGTGCTCGCCCAGATCGCCGCTGGCCTGCCGATGCAGGCACAGGGCCAGGTGCTGCCGAGCACGCCGGGCCGCCTGTCGCTCGCCAAGCGCGTGCCGCACGGCGTGGTGGGCGTGATCTCGCCGTTCAACTTCCCGCTCATCCTCGGCATCCGCTCGGTGGCCCCGGCGCTGGCGCTGGGCAACGCGGTGGTGCTCAAGCCCGATCCGCGCACGCCGTTCTCGGGCGGCGTCATCATGGCCGAGGCGTTCAAGCACGCCGGGCTGCCGGCCGGCGTGCTGCAGGTGCTGCCCGGCGACGCCGAAGCGGGCGAGGCGCTCGTCACCGACGCGCGCGTGCCGATGATCGCCTTCACCGGCTCGCCCGGCGTCGGCCGGCGCATCGGCGAGCTCGCGGGCCGCCACCTGAAGAAGGTGTCGCTCGAGCTCGGCGGCGCCAACAACCTCGTCATCCTCGACGACGCCGACCTCGACGCGGCGGCCAGCGCCGCCGCCTTCGGCGCCTGGTTCCACCAGGGGCAGATCTGCATGGCCAGCAACCGCGTCCTCGTGCACGAGGCGGTGGCCGAGGGGCTGAAGCAGCGCCTCGTCGGCAAGGCCACGCACCTGCCCGTGGGCGACGGCGCCAGCGGCCGCGTGGCGCTCGGGCCGATGATCGACAGGAAGCAGCTCGAGCGCTTCGACGCCGTCGTCAAGGACACGCTGAAGGCCGGCGCGAAGCTCGAAGCCGGCGGCACCTTCGAAGGCCTTTGCTACAAGCCCACCGTGCTCTCGGGCGTGCGGCCGGGCATGCGCAGCTTCGACGAAGAGCCCTTCGGGCCGGTGATCAACCTCGTCACCTTCCGCAGCGACGACGAAGCGGTGGCGCTGGCCAACAGCAGCCAGGGCGGCCTCGCCGCGGCCGTGATCGGCCGCGACGTGGCGCGCGCCATGGCCATCGGCGAGCGGCTCGTCGCGGGCATGGTGCACATCAACGACCAGACCGTGAACGACGAGTGCACCAACCCCTTCGGCGGCCCGGGCCTGGGCGGCAACGGCAGCGCCGTCGGCGGCCCCGCCGACATCGACGAGTACACGCGCTGGCAGTGGGTGACGGTGAAGTCGGCGCCGCCGCCGTTCCCGTTCTGATGTCTTTCCCTCTCCCGCCCTGCGGGAGAGGAGGCAGGACCCGGGGCTCGCGACGCATGCCCCAACTCTAACCAGGAGACCGTGATGACCGTTCCGCACCCCACCCGCCGTTCCCCGATCACCCGCCGCCGCGTGCTGCAAGGCGCCGCCGTGGCCGCCGGCACCGCCGCGATGCCGATGCTGGCGCGCGCGCAAAGTGGCACACCGAGCGACACGCTGCGCATCGGCTTCGTCAGCCCGCGCTCGGGGCCGCTGGCCCTCTTCGGCGAAGGCGACGGTTACGTGCTCGACCTCGTGCGCAGGCACACGGCCGCCGGCGTGCCCGCCGGCGGCAAGGCGGTGAAGCTGGAGTTCATCGCCAAGGACACGCAGAGCAACCCGGTGCGCGCCGCCGCGGTGGCCAAGGAACTGATCAACGCCGACAAGGTGGACTTCGTGCTGTCCACCTCGACCCCGGAGACCGTGAACCCGGTGGCCGACGCCTGCGAGGCCGCCGGCGTGCCGGCCCTCTCCACCACCAGCCCGTGGGAGGCGTTCTATTTCGGCCGCGGCGCCAAGCCGGGCGAGCCCTCGCCCTTCAAGTGGACCTACCACTTCTGCTTCGGCGTGGGCAACTTCGCCAAGCTCTACACCGACCAGTGGAGCAAGGTGGCCACGAACAGGAAGGTGGGCATGCTGCTGCCGGCCGACGCCGACGGCAACGCCATCCGCGGCCTCCTGATGCCGGCGCTGCACAAGGCCGGCTTCACGGTCTTCGACGCCGGCCCGTACCAGAACGGCATGACCGACTTCTCGGCGCAGATCGCGGCGTTCAAGAAGGAAGGCATCGAGATCTTCAACACCTTCCCGTTCCCGCCCGACTTCGCGGTGTTCTGGCGCCAGGCGGCGCAGCGCGGGCTGGCGCAGCAGACCAAGATCGTGCAGATGGCCAAGGCCGGCCTCTTCGCCGTCGAGCTGGAGGCGCTGGGCCAGCTCGGGCACGGCCTGCACGCGGGGGCGTACTGGCACAAGAGCTTTCCGTTCAACTCGCCGGCCACGGGCCTGAGCTGCGCGCAGCTGGCCGAGGGCTACGAGAAGGCCAGCGGCAAACCCTGGCAGCAGCAGCTCGGCGCCACGGCGTCGCTGTTCGACGCCGCCCTGGCCGCCGTGCGCGGCGCCGTGAACCCGAAGGACCGCGCGGCGCTGGCCGCCTCGATGGCCAGGCTCAAGACCGAGACCGCGGTGGGCGACATCGACTTCACGAGCGGCCCCGTGCCCAACTGCGCGCCCACCGGGCTCGTCGGCGTGCAGTGGCTGCGCGGCAAGGGCGGCGGCAACAAGTTCGGCATCGAGATCGTCTCGAATGCCGACCACCCGAAGGTGCCGGTCACGGCGCAGATGACGGCCTACAGCCTGAAGGCCTGAAGGCCTGAGGACCGGGAAGACCCGTTGCCCATGGACGATCACCCCGTCCTGCTGGCCGGCCACGACCTCGTGAAGCACTTCGGGCCGTTGCAGGTGCTGTTCGGCGTGGACGTGCAGGTGCGGCGCGGCGAGGCGCTGGGCATCGTCGGCCCCAACGGCGCGGGCAAGACGACGCTGTTCGGCGTGCTCGCCGGCACGCTGCCGGCGAGCGCCGGCAGCGTGCACTTCGAAGGCCGCGACATCGGGGCACTCGATGCGGCGCAGCGCTGCCGCGCCGGCATCGCGCGCACGCACCAGGTGCCGCGGCCCTTCCTCGGCATGAGCGTGCTGGACAACGTGCTCGTCGCCGCGCAGCACGGTGCCGGCCGGCGCGGCGGCGCGGCGCTGGCGCTGGCGCGCGGGGCGCTCGAGAAGAGCGGCCTCGCGCCGCTCGCCACTCGCCCCGCGGCGACGCTCGGGCTCCTGGACCGCAAGCGCCTGGAGCTGGCGCGCGCGCTCGCCACGCAGCCGCGCGTGCTGCTGCTGGACGAGATCGGCGGCGGCCTCACCGAGGCCGAGCTGCTGCAGCTGGTGGCGCTGGTCGCGCAGCTGCGCCGTGACGGGCTGACGCTGGTGTGGATCGAGCATGTGCTGCACGCCCTCCTGAAGGTCATCGACCGCCTCGTGTGCATGGACGCCGGCAGCGTGCTCGCCGAAGGCGAGCCGCACGCGGTGATGGCCGACCCGCGCGTCGTCGCGGCCTACCTCGGCGGAGCGGCGGCATGATCGAAGAAGCGGCACCCACCCCTCCTGCACCCGTGCTCGAAGTGCGCTCGCTGCGCGCCACGCACGGCCAGCTCGTCGCCGTGCGCGACGTGTCGCTGGCGCTGGCGCCCGGCGAAGCGGTGGCGCTGATCGGCGCCAACGGTGCGGGCAAGACGACGCTGCTGCGCTGCCTGGCCGGCGTGCACCCCGCCGCCGGCGGCCACGTGCGGCTCGCCGGCGACGACGTGACCGCCTGGCCCGCGCACCGCCGCGTGCAGCGCGGCCTGGCGCTCGTGCCCGAGGGCCGGCGGCTCTTCGGCGAGATGACGGTGCGCGAGAACCTGCGCGTCGCCGCCGAACACCGCGGCAAGCGCGCCGCAGCGGCCGGCCGCGGTGGCACGGCTGACGGCGCGGCTGGCGGCGCGGGGGGCGGCGCGGGGGGCGACGGTCGTGCGGCCGGCAGCACCGCGGCGACGCCGTGGACGCTGGAGCGCGTGCTGCACGCGCTGCCGATGCTCGCCGGTTTCCTCGAGCGGCCGGCCGCGGCGCTCTCGGGCGGGCAGCGGCAGGCGGCGGCGATCGCACGCGCGCTCATGACCAACCCCGAGGTGCTGCTGCTGGACGAGGTGTCGCTCGGCCTGTCGCCGCTCGTCGTGGAGGAGGTGTTCGCCAACCTGCGCCAGCTGCGCCGGGACGCCGGCACGACGCTGCTGCTGGTGGAGCAGGACCTGGCGCGCGCGCTCGCGTTCGCCGACCGCGTGCTGTGCCTGCGCGAAGGGCGCGTCGTGCTCGAGGCGTGCTGCGCCGACGTGACACGCGCGCAGGTCACCGAGGCGTACTTCGGCGTCATGCCCGAAGCCGGGAACATCGAGCAGGCAGCAGAGCACGCAGCGGAGGCCGCGCCGTGACCGACGCGCTCGTGCAAGGCGTGCTGCTCGGCGGCTACTACGCGGTGCTGGCGGCGGGGCTGTCGCTGATGTTCGGCGTCATGCGCATCATCAACCTCGCGCATGGCGACCTGGCCATGGCCGGTGCCTTCGGCGTGCTGGCGCTCGTGGCGCAGGCCGGCTGGTCGCCGTGGGCGGCGGTGGCCGTGGTGCTACCGGCGATGGCGCTCGTGGGCGCGCTGCTGCAGCGCTTCGTGCTCGCGCGCACCCTGCGCGCCGGCCTGCTGCTGCCGCTGCTGGTGACCTTCGGCCTCGGCACGCTGGTGCAGAACGCGCTCTATGGCGGCTTCGGCTCCGAGGCGCGCTCGCTCGCCGACGCGCTGGGGCCGTTCGCCTGGGCGAGCTGGACGTTGCCGGGTGACTTCGCCGGCGGCCTCACCGTGGGCCAGCTCCCCGTGCTGACCTTCGTGCTCGCCGTGGTCGTGCTGGCCGGATTGCAGGCGCTGCTGGCCTGCACGCGGCTGGGCCGTGCCATCCGCGCCGCCGCCTCCGACCCCGAAGCGGCGGCGCTTTGCGGCATCGACGCCGCCCGCGTGCACCGCGCCGCCGCGGCCATCGCCGTGGCACTGGCGGCGCTGGCCGGCGTGCTGCTGGCGATGCGCGCGACGGTGGAGCCCTACGGCGGGCCGCTCCTGCTCATCCAGGCCTTCGAGGCGGTGGTGATCGGCGGCATCGGGTCGCTGTGGGGCACGCTCGTGGGCGGCGTGCTGCTGGGCGTGGCGCAAAGCCTCGGGGCGCTGATCTCGCCGCACGGCTTTCAGCTCGGCGGTCATCTGCTCTTCCTGGCCGTGCTGGGGGCGCGGCTGTGGCTGCAATACCGCCATGGGCTCGGCCGCGGCGCCTGGCCGGCGTGGTTGCCGTCGTTGGCTTGGCTGGCGTGGCCGAAGCGGCTGACGTGGCGGGCCCCGCGCGGCGCCGGCGCGCCGGCGCCGCGCCAGGGAGTGCAGCCGTGAAGCCGCGCCCGCTCCTCGCCTCGCCGCGCCTGCGGGCCGTGTTCGCAGCGCCGCGAACGTGGGCGGTGCTGGCCCTGCTCGGGGTACTCGCGGCATTGCCGGCCTTCGCCGGCGCCTCGATGGTGGACAAGCTCACGACGCTCGCCATCTACATGCTGCTGGCCGCGATGTGGGGGCTGATGGCCGGGCACGCCGGCCTTGTCTCGGTGGGGCAGCAGGCGTGGTTCGGCCTCGGCGGCTACTTCGCGCTCAGGCTCGTCGAGGGCGGCCTCGCGGTCTGGCCGGCGCTGGTGGCCGGGGCGCTGGGCGCCGCGGCGGCGGCGTGGCTGCTGTCGTTCTACGTGCTGCGCCTGAAGGAGGGCGAGTTCGCCATCGCCACCTGGGTGCTGGCGGAGGTGATCCGCATCGCCGTGATGCTCGACCCGCTCGTGCAGGGCGAGACGGGCACCTCGCTGCTGGCGCTGAACGCGGTGCCGCCCGAGCTGCGGCGCAACCTCGGCTACGGCTTCGCGCTGGCGGCGCTGGCGCTGATGCTGGCCGCCGTGCACGTGCTGCTCGTCAGCCCCGTGGGCAGCGCCACGCGCGCCATCGGCGAGGACGAAGAGGCCGCGGCGTCGCTGGGCGTGCGCGTCATGCGCACCAAGCGCGCCATCTTCACGCTCGCCGCGCTCGGCTCGGCGCTGGCCGGCGTGGCGTGGCTGGCCAGCGCCATCACCTTCCTGCCGCGCACGAACTTCGGCGTGCAATGGTCGGTGCTGATGCTGTTCATGGTGCTCGTCGGCGGCCTGCGCAGCACCGCCGGGCCGCTGGTCGGCGCGCTGCTGCTGTTCGCGCTGCAGGAGCTGGCCGGCGACTTCGGTGCCTGGTACCTGGGCGGCCTCGGCGCGGTGGCGGCGGCGTTCGCGCTGTGGCTGCCGCAGGGGCTGGTGGGTGCGTGGCAGGAGTGGCGCACACCGCACCCGCCGCACCCGCCGCATGCGCAGAACGCGCCGCATGGGCAACCCGACCGCCGCGCAGCAGCACGCGAGATCCCTTCGCCGCCGGCCGCCCTCCCGACCGCCGCCCCCAACCCCTCGACCAGGAGTTCCCTGTCATGACCTTCCACGGCAAGACCATCGTCATCACCGGCGTCAGCTCGGGCATCGGCACCGACACGGCCAAGCTCCTGCGCGGGCAGGGCGCGCGTGTCATCGGCGTCGACCGCAACGACCCGATGCTGACGCTGGACGGCTTCGTCAAGGCCGATCTCGCACAGGAGGCGAGCATCGACGACGCGCTGCGCCAGCTGCCCGAGCACATCGACGCGCTGGCCAACATCGCCGGCGTGCCGGGCACCGCGCCCGCGGAGACGGTGGCCCGCGTGAACTACCTCGGCCTGCGCCACCTGGCGCTGAAGCTGGCCGCGCGCATGCCCGAGGGCGGCAGCATCGTCAACATCTCCTCCATCCTCGGCGCCGAGTGGCCGGCACGCGTGCAGCTGCACAAGGCGCTGGCCGAGACGCCCGGCTTCGAGGCCGGCCTCGCCTGGCTGGCGAAGCATCCGGTGTCGCAGGCCAGCTGCTACCAGTACTTCAAGGAAGCGCTGATCGTCTGGACGCTGACGCAGTCGCAGAAGCTCTTCCTCGGCCGCGGCGTGCGCATGAACTGCGTCGCGCCGGGGCCGGTGTTCACGCCCATCCTCGGTGACTTCGTGCAGATGCTCGGCCCCGAGCGCGTGCAGGCCGACGCGCACCGCATGAAGCGCCCGGCCTTCAGCGACGAGGTCGCGCCGGTGGTGGCCTTCCTGTGCAGCGACGCGGCGCGCTGGGTGAGCGGCATCAACCTGCCGGTCGATGGCGGGCTCGCGTCGACCTATGTCTGAGCCCATCTGAGCTACAAACCGATCCCTCCCTCCGAGCATCGTCCTCGACCATGACCCACTCGCCCGATCCCGCCACCCGGCGCCGCCTTGCCGGCGGCGAAGTCGTCGGCAGCCGCGAAAGCGACGGCACGCTCGCCTGGCGCGGCCTGCGCTATGCGCAGCCGCCCACCGGCGAGCGGCGCTGGCGCGCGCCGCAGCCGCCGGCACCCTGGCAGGGCGTGGCCGAGGCGCTCGCGCACGGGCCGATGGCGCCGCAGGTGGCGGGGCTGCTGTCGGGCCTGCCGCCGAAGACCTACGGACAGCTCGTCGGCGACGAGGACTGCCTGAGCCTGAACGTCTTCGCGCCGCCCCCCACCGCCGAATCGCGGCCACCGCGCCCGGTGATGGTGTGGGTGCACGGCGGCGGCTACGCCGTGGGCACTTCGGCCCTCTACGACGCGGCGCGCAAGCTGGCGCTGCACGACGACGTCGTCGTCGTGACCGTCAACTACCGCCTGGGCGTGCTGGGCTGGTTCACGCACCCGGCGCTCGCCGAGGCCGACGGCGCCACGCCCGAGGAGCGCTCGGGCAACTTCGGCACGCTGGACCAGATCGCGGCCCTGCGCTGGGTGCGCGACAACATCGCCGCGTTCGGCGGCGACGCCGGCTGCGTGACGGTCTTCGGCGAGTCGGCCGGCGGCCAGGCGGTGCTCACGCTGCTGGCCAGCCCGTTGGCCGCCGGCCTGTTCCACCGCGCCGTCGCGCAGTCGCCGGTGGCCGAGACCTTCTCCGTCGAGGCCGCGGTGCATCGCAGCGCCTCGCCGCTGGCCAGCCGCCAGTGCACGACCTTCGACATCACCGCGCGGCTGTGGGCCGCGGCGAGCCGCAGCCCCGACGCGGCCGCGGCGCACGCCGCGCTGGCGGGCGCACGCGCATCGGAGGTGGCCGCCTTTCTGCGCTCGCTGACCCCGGCGCAGCTGCTTGCGCCCTACGCGCCGGGCAGCGTCGGCATCTACCTCGCGCCGCGCCCGACGCGCGACGGCGTCGTGCTGCCCCTCGCGCCGCTGGCCGAGGTCTTTGCCAGCGGGCCCTGGAACCGCATGCCGGTGATCCTCGGCAGCAACCGCGACGAGGTGCGCACCTTCCTCGCCGACAAGCCCGAGCACAGCCGCCTGCTCGGCGGCAAGCTGCCGCTGCTGCACGACCGCCCCGCCTACCTGGCCGAGTCGCGCTACCAGTCGCGCGCCTGGCGCGCCCTGCACGTGGACGCGATGGCCGACGCCATGCTCGCCGGCGGCCACCGCGACCTGTGGACCTACCGCTTCGACTGGGACGAAGCACCGGCCATCCCTTTCGTGCGCCCCGACCTGCTGCTGGGCGCTGCGCACGCGATGGAGATGCCCTTCGCGTTCCATGATCCGTGCGAGGCCTTCGATCCCTTCACCGTCGCCACGCCCTTCAACCGCGCCAGCCGCCAGGCGCTGGCCGAGGCCATGGGCACGGCCTGGAGCAGCTTCGCGCGCCACGGCGAGCCGCGCTTGCCCGATCTGGCGGGCCGCCCCGCCGCAGGCTGGGCCCGCCGCGCCGGCGGCAGCGGCGCCGACAGCCTCGTCTTCGACAGCGCGCGCGACGGCGGTCTGCGCATGGCCGCGGCGCGCGAGAGCATCGGCACGATCAAGCGCGAGCTGGCCGCCGACCCGGCCCTGCAGGCCAGGCCGGACCTGCTTTGCGCGATCTACGCGCGCCTGTTCCTGTGGCACCCGCTCTTCGAGGGCCACGGCGACGAAGCCGAGTACCGGCAATGGGCGCAGCGCCTGGGCTGCGCCATTCCCGCCGAGGCTTTCAGGCCGCGCGTGGAAGTCTGATGATGAAGTGAAACGACAGCCTCGTGGCGGCGCGTTGCGGTCGTTCGCGAACGGCGGTGTTGCGTGCCACCACGGTGGCGGCAGGCCGCTGCCGGTGCCCGCGTTCGCAGGCCCATCGCGGGCGACCGACTCGAGGCTGCCACCGCTTCCTCATCAACACCGTCGTGCCCTGCAAACGTCCGTCCGACCGCGAACAAGTGCCTGCGCCCGCGGGCACCGGCATCAGCCTGCGGCACCGAAGGTGGCGCACCACCGGTGGCATGCTCCCCGTGGTGGCAGGGCGTGGGGTGTGGGGGGCGCGGACGCAGGGAGGATTCGCGGTCGCCTCCCGGGTGGCAAGTCGAAGCGGTGTTGAAGAGGTGCTGCTCGCAGCCAAGAGTCGGTGCCCCGCGAGCGGCGACCGGTGACCGCGCCCCCCGCACCCCGCGCCCCGCCACGGCGTACGCCCGCACGGCGCGTGCGTACCGCCGTGCCAAGCGAACGACGGCAACGCGCCGCACTCCGCCGGTCCGATTCACAGGTCGCAGGTCGCGCGATTCGCACCGCCCCGCCCGCGGGTTCTCCACCCCTTCGCTCGAGTCACCGCCGGTGCTATCTTGCGGCCCACTCCCTACCCCCGACCGTGGCCAAACCCGACCTCTTCAACTACGAGCAGCCCGGCGGCGCCTTGCCGCAGGCCGACGAGAGCGTCATCCTGCGCGGCCTGTCCAATGCCGAGTGGGACACCTTCGTCAGCTTTGCCGAGCCGCTGCGCTTTGCGCCCGGTGAGCGCATCGTGCAGGCCGGCGAGAGCGGCCGCGCCATCTACATCATCCGTGCCGGCCACGTGCGCGGCGAGCTGGCCGTCGGCAAGAAGCGGGCGGCCACCGCACCCATGGGGCCCGGCACCGTGTTCGGCGAGCTCGCCTTCTTCGACGGCAAGCCGCGCTCGGCCACGTTGTGGGCCGACGATGCCGTCGACCTGCTGAGCCTGCCCTTTGCCGCCTTCGAGCGCCTGGCGGCATGGCACCCGCGCATCGCCCGCGAGTTGCTGCTCGACCTCGGGCGCGTCCTGAGCCAGCGGCTGCGCCGCGCCGAGTCCAAGACCTGATGGAACGCCGACGCTTGCGATGAGCACAGGCACCGCGGGCTTTGCCGCCTATCGCACCGCCAGCACCGCCAACCCGGCGGTCCTCTTCGCCAACTACACGCAGCGGCCCCGGCAAGGCTCGGATGCACTGTGGCTGGCGCTGCGCGTGACGGTGCTGGCGCTGGCGCTGGGCGAGATCGCGCTGCTGTTCCTCAAACCTGCGCTCGGCCTCGCGCTCTTCTGGACCGTGGCCGTGCCCTGCCTGCCGGGGCTGTGGGCCGTCGCGCCCGGGCTGTGGCGGCAGGTGTGCCCGATGGCCTTCGTCAACCAGCTGCCGCGCCAGCTCGGGGTGGAGGTGAAGCGGGCGCTGCCGGCTTCGGCGCGCTACTGGTCCTACCTCGTCGCCGTGGCGCTGCTGGTGGCGATGGTGGCGCTGCGCCGGCCACTGCTCAACGGCGCGGGCTGGGCCACGGGCGCCATGTGCGCCGCGGCACTCGTGCTGGCGCTCGCCGGCGGCCTCGTCTTCAAGGGCCGCAGCGGCTGGTGCGGCACCTTCTGCCCGCTGGCACCCGTGCAGCGCAGCCACGGGCAGGCGCCGGTGTTCGTGGTGCGCAACGGCTACTGCCCCACCTGCGTGGGCTGCCAGAAGAACTGCATCGACTTCAACCCGCGCGCCGCCATCCACGGCGACCTCGCCGACAACGACGCTCGCCACGCGACGCAGCGGCTGTGGTTCATGGCCATGCTGCCGGGGCTCATCGTCGGCTACTACGTGCTCGGCGGCGTCCTGCAGCAGGGTGGCCTCGGGCCCTACCTCCTGGCGCTGGCGGCCGGCATGTGCGTCGCGGCGGGGCTGTTCCTCGGGCTGCGCGCGCTCTTCGCCACGAGCACCTATCGCATGGCGAGCGTCTTCGGCGCCGCCGCGCTGCTGCTCTACTACGTGTGGGCAGGCCCCGTGCTCGTGGGCGGCGTGGCCGCCGCCGCCGCGTTGCCGCCGGCGCCCGAGTGGCTGGTGGTGGCCAGCCGCCTCATCGGCCTGCCCATCGTCTGGGCCGTGTGGCGCGCCTCGCTCGCCGGCGAGCGCGCCTACCAGGCGCTGGAGCGCGGCGATGCGGTGCGCATCGACGACAGCCGCCTGAAGGCCGGCGGCAGCGCCGGCGCGGCGACACGCAGCGGCGCCGTCGAGATCCTGGAGCGACGCTCGGGCAAGCGATTCACCGCGGCCAACGACAAGACGCTGCTCGAGTCGATGGAGGCGGCCGGCGTGCCCATCGAGTTCGGCTGCCGCTCGGGCCTGTGCGGCGCGGATCCGGTGGGCATCGTCGAGGGCCACGAGAACCTGGACGAGCCGGGTGCCGACGAGGCCGCGACGCTCAAGCGCCTGGGCCTCAGCGGCCGCGCGCGCCTGGCCTGCTGCGCGCGCATGAACGGCACGACCCGCGGTCCGCTCACCATCGACTGCGACGCGCGCAGCGTGCCGCCGCGCGCCGGCGCCGAGCCGGCCGTGCCGAAGGTGGACCGCGCGCTCGAGGCCGGCATCAGGCGCGTCGTCATCATCGGCAACGGCGTCGCCGGCATGACGGTGGCCGAGGCGCTGCGCGACGCGAGCCCCTCGATCGCCATCGACGTGGTCTCCGCCGAGCCGCACCACTTCTACAACCGCATGGCGCTCGGCCGCGTCGTCTACAACCGGCAGGCGATGCAGGGCATGGTCCTGCTGCCCGACAGCTGGTATGCCGAGCACCGCATCAACGTGTGGCTGAACACGGTCGCCGTGGCCATCCGGCGCGACGAGCGCACCGTGCAGCTGGGCACCGGCGAGTCGCTGCCCTACGACCGCCTGGTGCTCGCCACCGGCGCGCGCGCCGCCGCGCCCTCGCCGCACTACAAGGAGTGCAGCAACGCCTTTGTGCTCCGCAGCGCCGCGCATGCGCAGTCCATCCGCGCCGCCGTGCAGGAGGCGCGCTCGCGGCGCGCCGTGGTCGTCGGCGGCGGCGTGCTCGGCGTCGAGGCGGCCGAAGCGCTGCATCACCTCGGCCTCGAAGTGACGCTCGTGCACCGCGGCCCGCGCCTGATGGACCGCCAGCTCGACGCCGAAGGCGCGCAGCGCCTCGCGAGCTTCCTCGAAAACAGCGGCATCAACGTGCTCACCGAGGCGCGGCTGGCGCACTTCGAGATCGAAGGCGGGCGCATCAAGGCCATGCAGCTCGAGGACAGCCGGCGCATCGAGGGCGAGATCTTCGTCGCCTGCGCCGGCGTCGAGCCCGACATCTCGCTGGCGCGCGAGGCCGGGCTCGCGGTGGGGCGCGGCGTCAAGGTGGATGCGCGCATGGCCACCGACGACCCCGCCATCTTCGCCGTCGGCGACGTGGCCGAGCCGCCGACGCGCGGGCCGGCCGGCCTGTGGCCGGTGGCGGTGCAGCACGGGCGCATCGCGGCCGAGGCGGTGCTCGATGCGACGGCAGCGCCGGCCAGCGCGCCGGCTGCGGCCGCCACCGCCGTCGCGGCCGAGAGCGCCCGCGTCGTGCTGCAGCTCAAGAGCGAAGGCATCGACCTGCGCAGCTTCGGCGAGCTCGAACCGGTGCCCGAGGGCGCCGAGGTGCTCACCGCCGACGCCTCGGCGGTGGAGTGGTGGCGACTCGTGCTGCAGGAGGGCCGCGTGCTCGCCGCCGTCTACGTCGGCCCGCCCGGCACGGCGCAGGCGCTGACGCGCGTGCTGCAGGGCGGCGCCGATCTCGCGCCCTGCGTCGCCGCGCTGCGCCAGCGCCAGCTCGACCTCTCGGCGGCGGGCTGAGCGGCACGCCCGGCGCGGGCGGCCCGGACGCTTCGGACACATCGGGTACCGCGTCGCCCAACAAGTAGCGCGCACCGGGCCCGCGCACCGCCACGGCATCGGCCGGGTTGACGAGGGCGCAGCTCTTCAGCGACAGGCAGCCGCAGCCGATGCACGAGGCCAGCCGCTCGCGCAGGCGCACGAGCGTGGCGATGCGCTCGTCGAGCAGCGGCTGCCACTGGCCCGACAGCCGCTGCCAGTCGGCACGCGTGGGGGTACGCGCATCGGGCAGGGCCGCCAGCGCCGAGCGCACGCCGCCGAGGCTGAGGCCGACCGACTGCGCGATGCGCACGAAGGCGACGCGGCGCAGGTCGGCGCGCCGGTACAGGCGGCGCCCGCCGTCGCTGCGGCGCGCCGCGATCAGGCCTTCTGCCTCGTAGAAGCGAAGCGCGCTCGCGGCCACGCCGGAGCGGCGCGCAAACTCGCCGATCGGGATCCAGGCTTCGTCCGATTCCATGGGCGGCAGCTCCCGGGCTTGACTTCAAGTGCACTTCAACTTGCAGGATACGCCCGCATCGGCCACCCGCCACCAGCCCATCGCCGGCCCATCAACCCAACTCACCGACGCACACCATGATCCAAGTCCACATCGACGGCAGCCGCCGCCCGCGCCCGCCGGCGCAGCGCATCGTCTTCTGCGACGGCGCCACCGAAGGCGCGCTCGGCGCAGGCGACCTCGAGCTCAGCCACTGGATCCCGAACCGCACGCCGGCGCGCTGGAAGGCCGACACCTCCACCGAGATCTGCCTGAACCATGTCGCCGACCGAGCGGCAGAGGCCGCCGAAGCCGCGAGAGGCGAGGCCGCCGAGCGCTACGACCTCGCCGTCAACAACCATGTCGACGTCGACGGCGTGCTCTCGCTGTGGGTGCTGGCGCACGGCGAGGCGGCATTGGCGCACCGCCGGACCCTCGTGCAGACGGCCGAGATCGGCGACTTCCACGGCTGGGGAGAGCCGGCGGCGCAGGCGCTGTACGAGGCGCTCGTGCACGCGATGCAGCAGGGCACGCGCGAGAGCCTCGATGCCAACGACGTCGTCGAGCGCTGCTTCGCGCGCATCGACGCGGTGCTGGCCGGCGCCCCGGTGCCCGAGGCCGCGCCGGGGCTGGCTGCGATGGCGGCGGCGCTGGCGCGCCTGCAAAGCGGCGAAGTCGTGCGCCACCTGCGCGGCGAGCGCCTCGTGCACTACAGCGTTCCCGCCGCGCTGGCCGAGGCCGACCTCGCGCAGGCGCTCGCGGTGGCGCGCTTCAACGTCTCGCTCGCCGAGGCATCGCTCGTGCCGCCGCAGGCGCGCGCGCAGGGCGATGGCGGGCGCGACGGGCAACGGCTGCAGCTGCTTTCGTACGAGACGCGTACGGGCTGGTACCACGACCTCTGGTTGCCGGGCTATGCCTGGGCCGAGACACCGCATCGCTGGCGCCCGCCGGGCCTGGGCGATGGCGGCGACAGCAATGTGCACCGGTACGCCAATGCCCCCCTGGACACTGCAGCGCGCGACCTCGGCCGCGACGAGCGCCATCCGGGCCGCTGGGCCGTCGCGACGACATTGACGCCGTTCAAGGCGCTGCCCGAGCGCGCCTTCCCGATCGTGCTCTCGTTCCTGCGCGAGGGCCGGCCGGAGCCGAGTTCGCTGTCGGCCGACGTGGTGGGCGCACGCCTCGAAGCGGCGTTCGCCGACCTGCGTTGACGGCAGACCTTGCCGAGCGGACTTCAGCTGCGCGGCAGCGGCCGCGGCCGTCCTTCGCCGTCGATGGCCACGTACGTGACATCGGCCTCGGTCACCTTCACCACCTGCAGGTTGGCCGGGTTGCGCTCGGCGTAGACGTCGACGTGCACGCTGACCGAGGTGGTGCCGATGCGCGTGACCTTGGCGTAGAAGCTCAGCAAGTCCCCGAGGCTCACCGGCTGCTTGAAGACGAACTGGTTCACCGCCACGGTGGCGATACGCCCCTTGGCGACGCGCGAGGGCAGCACGGCGCCGGCCACGTCGACCTGCGCCATGACCCAGCCGCCGAAGATGTCGCCGTTGGCGTTGACATCGGCCGGCATCGGCATCACGCGCAGCACGAGTTCGCGGTCGCCGGAGAGGCGGTCGGGGGCCATCTTGAGGTCGGTGCGTCGGATCAGCTCTTCTTCCACCAGGGTTCTCCGTTGCGCGCCTGCCCGTTCGGCCGGCGGCCCCTGGCCGCCTCGGCAGCGACAATGGGGCCCACCGAAACCATGCAGGCGCATCAGACTGTAGCGCCGGCCGCCGTGCCGGCCCTTGCCACAGAACCGGCCGACCTCGCCGACGCGGCCCCACCGTCGATCGATATCGAACGCGGGCGCGCCGAGCTGCGGCGCTGGCTGCGCCGGCTGGCGAAGGTCTTCGATCTCGAGGCGGTGCGGCGCGAGCCGGCGGAGGCCGGCGACGTGGTGCGCTACTACGAGCAGAACCACGCCGCCTACCGCCGCTACCACTCGAGCGAAGGCGCGGTGCACATGGCCCTCAACCCCGAGGGCCGCTTCGACGCGGCGGGCTTCGCCGGGCCGCTCATGCGCATCGAGGCGCGCTGGCGCAGCCGGCCGGCGCCACCCGAGGACGTGCTCGAACTCGCCTTCGGCCAGGGCTACAACCTGGCCTGGCTCGTGCCGCGGCACGAGTATGTGCGCTTCCAGGGCATCGACCTCACGCCGGCGCACGTGGCGCTGGCACGGGCCCGGCTGGCCGCATGGACGTACACGACGACGGATTCGACGGGTCCGATGGAGGCGGCCGGCGAGACGGATCCGATCGTCCCGGGCGATCCGCCGGCCGCGCGCGTGCGGCTCGTGCAGGGCGACTTCCACCACCTGCCGCAGGCCGACGGGTGCATCGACTGCGCCTACTGCATCGAGTCGATGTGCCATGCGCTGGACCTGCCGCGCGCGCTCGGCGAGGTGTCGCGCGTGCTGCGCGCGGGCGGCGAGTTGATCCTCTTCGACGGCTACCTGCCGCGGCCGCTCGAAGCGCTGCAGGCCGAAGAGGCGCTGGCCGTCGAACTGGTGGCCCGCGGCCTCGCCGTGGCGCGTTTGCAGACCGTGGATGCGCTGCTGGCCGCGGCGCGCAGCCACGGCCTGGCACTCGCGCAGATGCAGGTGCTCGACCGCGAGATCATGCCCAGCCTCGCGCGCCTCGAGCACCTCACCGGCACCGTGATCCGCTGGCCCTGGTTCGCGCGCCGCGCACTCGCGCGGCGCCCCGCGGCGCGCAGCCGCAACGTGCTCGCCGGCTGCCTGATGCGCACCACCTTCGGCATGGGCCTGCTCAGCTACCGGGAGATCGTCTTGCGCAAGGAGTCGCGTCCGACCCGGCCGGACCCGGGCATCGAGGCGATCGAGGCAATCGAGGGAAGAGGCCGATGAGACGCGGCCCCGCCCTGCCCCTGCCGGAAGCCCCCGCCGTGGCCGGCCCCGGCGCGCGCGCCCCCGAGCGATCGGACTGGCAGACGCTGGCGCGCCTGCTGCCCTACCTGTGGCCCTGGCGCTATCGCGTCGCGCTCGCGCTCGCCTTCCTCATCGGCGCCAAGGTCGCGAACGTCAGCGTGCCGGTGCTGCTGAAGTACCTCGTCGATTCGCTCGACCTCAAGACGGGCGACCCGCGCGCGCTGCTCGTGGTGCCGGTCGGCCTGCTGCTGGCCTACGCCGGCCTGCGCCTGGCCACGAGCCTGTTCACCGAGCTGCGCGAGCTCGTCTTCGCCAAGGTCAGCTTCGGCGCCTCCAAGCAGATCGCGCTGCAGGTGTTCGCGCATCTACACGCGCTGTCGCTGCGCTTCCACCTCGAGCGCCAGACCGGCGGCCTGACGCGCGACATCGAGCGCGGCACGCGCGCGCTGCAGTCGCTGGTGTCGTATTCGCTCTACACCATCCTGCCCACGCTGATCGAGGTGATGATGGTGCTGGCGGTGCTCGGCGTGCGCTTCGATGCCGGCTATGTCTGGATCACGCTCAGCGCGCTCGCCGTGTACATCGTCTACACCGTCAGCGTCACCGAGTGGCGCACGCGCTTCCGGCGCGAGATGAACGAGTCCGACTCGCGCGCCAACTCGCGCGCCATCGACGCCCTGCTCAACTACGAGACGGTCAAGTACTTCAACAACGAGGCCTTCGAGGCGAGCCGCTACAACGAGGGCCTGGAGGCCTTCCGGCGCGCGCAGGTGAAGAGCCAGACGACGCTGTCGCTGCTCAACACCGGCCAGCAGCTCGTCATCGCGACGAGCCTGGTGGCGATGCTGTGGCGTGCCACCGAGGGCGTCGTCGACGGGCGGCTGACGCTCGGCGACCTGGTGATGATCAACGCCTTCCTGATCCAGCTCTACATCCCACTCAACTTCCTCGGCGTGCTGTACCGCGAGGTCAAGCAGAGCCTCACCGATCTCGAGAAGATGTTCGGCCTGCTCGAGCGCCACCGCGAGGTGGACGATGCGCCGGGCGCCTTGCCGCTCGCGGTGCGCGAAGGCGTGGTGCGCTTCGAGGACGTGCACTTCGCCTACGAGCCTTCGCGGCCCATCCTGCACGGCGTGAGCTTCGAGATCCCGGCCGGCAAGACGGTGGCCGTGGTCGGCCCCTCGGGTGCCGGCAAGAGCACGCTGGCGCGGCTGCTCTACCGCTTCTACGACGTGAGCGCCGGCGGCGGCGCCATCACCATCGACGGCCAGGACCTGCGCGCCGTGACGCAGGCGAGCCTGCGCGCCGTCATCGGCATCGTGCCGCAGGACACCGTGCTCTTCAACGACACCGTGCAATACAACATCGCCTACGGACGCCCGGGCTGCAGCCGCGAGGAGGTGGAGGCGGCGGCGAAGGCGGCGCACATCCACGACTTCATCGCCTCCACGCCCAAGGGCTACGAGACGATGGTCGGCGAGCGCGGGTTGAAGCTCTCCGGCGGCGAGAAGCAGCGCGTGGCGATCGCGCGCACGCTGCTGAAGAACCCGCCCATCCTCATCTTCGACGAGGCGACCTCGGCGCTGGACAGCGCCAACGAACGCGCCATCCAGGCCGAGCTGAAGAGCGCGGCAGCGGGCAAGACGGCCCTCGTCATCGCGCACCGCCTCTCGACGGTGGCCGACGCGCACGAGATCGTCGTGCTGGAGGCCGGGCGCGTGGCCGAGCGCGGCTCGCACGCCGAGCTGCTGGCGCTCGGCGGGCGCTATGCCGAAATGTGGCGCCTGCAGCAGGCCGGGGAGAGCGCGGAGCTCGAAGGCGACGACGGTTGACCGTTTGCCTTGAGGGTTGACCGTTTGCCTTCAGTCGAGCGCGACCCGCTCGTCCCCCGCCTCGACGGCACAGCTCTCGGGCAGTTCCGCCCCCCACCCCCGGCGCACGAGCACATGCCGCGGCGTGTAGCAGAACTGGATGCGCTCGGCCTGCGGCACCTGCGCGCGCACGAGCCCCTCCACCGCCGCCGGCAGGCTGATGCGGTAGCGCGCCGCGGCGAGGTCTTCGTCGGGGTGGTCGTCGTTGTGGATCCACGGCACGAAGACGGGGCCGGCCCACATCACCAGGCGCCAGCCCACCTCCACCGGCGTGGGCTCGTAGCGGCGCTCGGCCAGCCAGCGCTGCGCCAGCGCGCGCGCGTCGGGGCCGGGCGCGATGCCGCCCCAGCCCGCGGCGAGCAGCTCGGCGAGCCACTGGTTGCAGTTCTGGTAGCGCGTGCTGAAGGCGTAGGCATTGGCGCTGTAGCGGCCCGCCAGCAGCGCCAGCGCCAGCCGGTTGTCCAGCGCGGCGCGGCGCAGCGCCGTGGCGCCGGCCGGCGGCAGCAGCACCACGGAGACATGGCCGAGCGTCGGCTGATCGGCACCGAAGAGGAAGGCCGAGAGCCCCTGGTCGTAGATGCGCGGCAGGCCTTCGTCGCAGTCGTAGTAGAGCTGCCGCACCGACCAGGGCGTGTCGGCGCCACTCCTCACGCTGACGCCGGCGTGCGAGTGGCGGATGCCCCAGCGCCCGAGGTCGAGGCCGGTGCGCGAGACGATGGCCAGCTCGGCGTCGGAGCGCTCGAGCTCCGCGCGGATGAGCGCGCTCAGGCGCAGCAGCCGGTCCTTGTGCCGGAGCTCGAGGCGGCTCTCGGCGTCGCAGTAGCGTGACGACGTGTGCGACGAGCCGTTGCCGCCCGCGCCTGAGGAAGCCAGTGCTGCCGCCGATGCGGATGCTGCCGCAAGCGACGCGACCAGCGCAAGCGCGAGCCCGAACCCGAACCCCGGCATTCGGAGCACGCGGCCAGCGACAAGCACGCAGGCGCCGAAGGGCGAGGCGATGAAACCGTTCAGAGCGTGACCGGCCGCGTGCGCAATTCGCGAAAGCGCTCGTCGGCGAGCACGAGGAAGAACGCCTGCGGCGCCTGGTCGGGCGCGGCTGCCTTGGCCAGCTCGAGCCCGTAGGGCCGCTCGCGGGCGCTGATCACCTGCCCCTCGGCCAGCGTGGCCTGCGCGACGGTGTCCTGCGGCAGGAAGAGGTGGACGTCGCTCGCGTCGTTCGTGCCAGCGTCGTTCGCGCCAGCGCCGTTCGCGCCATTCGCCCCATTCGCGCCGGCCGCCGCCTGCGGGGCCCCCGAGGCCTGCGGCGCCTGCGCCCGCAGCGTCAGCCGTGCATAACCCTCGCGCCCCGGCGCGGCGACGATCTGCATGACGCGGTACTCACCCGTGCGCAGCGGCCGGTCCGGCGAGGACGCATCGCTGGACGCATTGAACGAGGTCGATACGCTGCCCACCGAGGCAGAGAAACTGTTGGAGATGGCCGAGCTGGCCAGCGTGTCGGCAAGGACGGCCGGCGCGCCGGCCAGCGTGCCGATCAGGGTGACCAGCGTGATGGCCACGGTCGGCTTCGGCATCGGCATCGAAAGGCGCATGGTGCGGGTTCCTCTTGGGGCGGGGCCGCAGGATAGCAGCGCCACCCCGGTCCCAGGTCATCCCCAGGTCCGCGCTGTGCAACCGCTGGCTACACTGCCACGCGTGGAGACCAAGTGGCTCGAGGACTTCGTGAGCCTGGCCGAGACGCGCAGCTTCTCGCGCTCGGCGCAGTTGCGGCATGTCACGCAGCCGGCGTTCTCGCGCCGCATCCAGGCGCTCGAGGCATGGACCGGCATCGACCTCGTCGACCGCAGCTCCTACCCCACGCGGCTCACGCCGGCCGGCGAGACGCTGCACGCGCAGGCGCTCGAGATCCTCGAGGCGCTCAACGCCACGCGCAACATGATGCGCGGCTTCCAGGCGGCCGGGCAGGACACGATCGAGTTCGCGGTGCCGCACACGCTCGCGTTCACCTTCTTCCCGCACTGGCTGATGGGGCTGCGCCAGCAGTTCAAGGGCGCCGGTGCCTTCAAGACGCGCCTCACGGCGCTCAACGTGCACGACGCGGTGCTGCGCCTCACCGAAGGCGGCTGCGACCTGCTCATCGCCTATCACCACGACGCGCTGCCGCTGCAGCTGGCGAGCGAGCGCTACGAGATGCTCAGCCTGGGCACCGAGACGCTGGCGCCGTACTCCAAGCCGCGCGAGGCGGCCAACGGCG
The DNA here is from genome assembly GCA_016223165.1 of Burkholderiales bacterium. Classification (GTDB taxonomy): domain Bacteria; phylum Pseudomonadota; class Gammaproteobacteria; order Burkholderiales; family Burkholderiaceae_C; genus Rubrivivax. Next base: position 20,260 of record JACRPO010000001.1, on the reverse strand, counting down.
GGCCCTTGGAGGGCGCGAAGGCCGGCGATGAGCCCGAGCCGCTGTTCCGCCTGCCACCGCCGCGCTCGGGCTCGGCCGGCTCGGCGGTCAACGTGCCCTTCCTCGCCTACGCCCCGGGCGCCTACATGGCACGCGTCGTCGAGATGATCCTGCAGCGCGCCGATGTGCCGCTGCCGCTCGATGCCGTCTACGAGACCGATATGGCCGAGGGCCTGAAGGCGATGGCGCTGGAGGGGCACGGCCTGGCCTTCCTGCCCGAGAGCTCGGTGCGCCAGGAACTGTGCGCACGCCGCCTGGTGCGCGCCTCGGCGCCCGGCCGCTACGAGGCGACGATGGAGGTGCGCATCTACCGCGAGCGACCCGAGGGCGCGCGCCACGGCCCCAAGGCCGGCGTGCAGGCGCTGTGGGAATTCCTGGGGCGACAATCCGCTGCCTGATTTCCTTGCCTGCCGGCACGAAGTTCGATGCACCATTCGTCCCTCAAATCCTCTCCCGCCCTCCACCTGCTTGCGCTGCTGGCCCTCGGGGCCTCGATGCCGCTGGCGCCGGCGCTCTCGTATGCGCAAGCCGCCGCTCAACCGGCTGCACAGGCCCCGGCCGGCCCCGCCACTGCCGATGCCGAGTTCTGGCGCTCGGCCGAACGCATCGGCACCGTCGACGCCCTGCGCGCCTACCTCAAGGCCTTTCCGCAGGGCTTCTATGCCGACCTGGCGAAGGCGGCCATCGATCGCCTGCTCGCCGAGGGGCCGCGTGCGCCAGGCGGCGCGCCCGGTGCCCCGGGCGCGCCGGCCGCAGGAGCATCGCCTCGCACGGCCGCTGCGGCCGGGTTGCCGGCCGCACCATCGACCACCGGCCTCAAGATCGACCCCGCACAACTGCTGGCCGGCACGCCTACGAGCGGCGCCATCACCATGCTGCCGGGCGAGACCTACTACGGTCCCGGCCCCATCACGGTGGGCTACCTCGGCGCCAAGAAGCAGCTCGTGCTGCCCAACGGCGCCTGGGTCCTGCTGGCCGTGGCCGATCGGCAAAGTGGCCATTCGCCCGCGGTACCGCTGGTGAGCATGGTGTTCGGCCAGTTCCGGGAAGGCCAGCTGATCTCGCTGATGAGCTATCTGTTCAACGGCCGCAGCGCGACCCTGCGCAACTGGCCGGAAGTCGAAGACTGCCACGCCGAGAAGATGCCCCGCGGCAGCGTGCGCGAGGCATCGGTGCAACGCGCCGCACGCGTGTGCGGCTGGACGGTGCGCTCGGCCACCGCGCCCAAGGTGGTCGACGCGGCCTGGGAGCAGGCACAAGGCGTCGTCGTGCGCCTGGGCGCGCTGATGCCCGCGCCGCCGTTGCTGTACACGCGCGCCTGGGCCACCGACAACAACGGCAACTACCTCGGCATCCGGCGCAGCGACTTCATAGCCACCGCGGCAATCGGCGGGCGCGCCACCTGGCTGCGCGACTACCTGCCGTGGATGCTGGAGGGGCTCGACAAGAAGATCGGCGCCAGCGAGCTCGAGCCCAACCAGAGCCGGGCGCCGAACCTGCGCCTCGCGCTGCCCGATTGATCCCCGCCTGGTTCCCGACCGATCGCCGATGGATCCCAGATCGATCCACGCTTTGATGCGCGCCTTGATCCCCGTTCGGCGCCCGCGGCGTGCGCCGCGCAAGACCCGGTGCGCAGGAAGAGCGCCATGACCGAAGCCCCCGCCACCGCGCTCACCCTCACCCGCCCCGACGACTGGCACCTGCACCTGCGCGATGGCGCCGCCATGGCCGCCGTGCTGCCGGCGAGCGCGCGCCAGTTCGCCCGTGCAATCGTGATGCCGAACCTGAAGCCGCCGGTCACGACGGCGGCGATGGCCCTGGCCTACCGTGACCGCCTGCTGGCGGCGCGGCCGCAGCGCGGCCCCGGCAGCGACTTCGAGCCGCTGATGACGCTCTACCTCACCGACAACACAGCGCCCGAGGAGATCCGGCGCGCCAAGGCGGGCGGCGTGGTGGCGCTCAAGCTCTACCCGGCTGGCGCCACGACCCACAGCGACGCCGGCGTCACCGACATCCGCAAGACCCACCCGGCGCTGGAGGCGATGCAGCGCGAGGGCCTGCCGCTGCTCGTGCACGGCGAGGTCACCGACCCCGAGGTCGACATCTTCGACCGCGAGGCGGTCTTCATCGAGCGCGTGATGCGCCCGCTGCGCGCGCACTTCCCCGGCCTGAAGGTGGTGTTCGAGCACATCACCACGCAGGAGGCGGCCGACTACGTGCACAGCGCTGATGCGCTCACCGCCGCCACCGTCACCGCGCACCACCTGCTCTACAACCGCAATGCGATCTTCACCGGCGGCTTGCGGCCGCATTACTACTGCCTGCCCGTGCTCAAGCGCGAGGTGCACCGCCAGGCGCTCGTGCGCGCGGCCACTTCGGGCAGCCCGAAGTTCTTTCTCGGCACCGACAGCGCACCGCACGCCACCGCGATGAAGGAGCAGAGCGTCTGTGGCGCCGGCTGCTACACCGCACCGGCGGCGCTGGAGCTGTATGCCGAGGCCTTCGAGGCCGCCGGCGCGCTGCAGCGGCTGGAAGCCTTTGCCAGCTTCCACGGCGCCGACTTCTACGGCCTGCCGCGCAACCGCGGCACGGTGACGCTGAAGCGCGAGCCCTGGCGCCTGCCCGAGCAGTTGCCGTTCGGCGACGCCGGCATCAAGCCGCTGCGCGGCGGCGAGACGCTGAACTGGCGACTCGCGGCCACCTGACCCAACCCCGCAATTCCTGGGGGCAATCGAGGCCCCGGAACCCTTGAAGCGCCGGCCGCCGCCCTAACATCCGCCCTGTTTCCCCAACAACCGGCGTTCCGGCATCCACCGGGCGCAAGACCATGAAACGCATCGTGCTGTTCGTCATCACCAACCTGGCCGTGATGCTGGTGCTGGGCATCGCCGCGAGCCTGCTGGGCGTGAACCGCTACCTCACGGCCAGCGGCCTGAACCTGGGCATGCTGCTCGGCTTCGCGGCCGTGATCGGCTTTGGCGGCGCCATCATCTCGCTGCTGATCAGCAAGCCGATCGCCAAGTGGAGCACCGGCGCGCAGGTCATCAACGACTCGCCCGACCCCACGCACCGCTGGATCGTCGGCGCCGTGCAGGGCTTCGCCCAGCGGGCCAGCATCGGCATGCCCGAGGTCGCCATCTACGAAGGCGAGCCCAATGCCTTCGCTACGGGAGCGTTCAAGAACTCGGCGCTGGTGGCCGTCTCCACCGGCCTGCTGCAGAGCATGAACCGCGAGGAAGTCGAGGCCGTCATCGGCCACGAGATCTCGCACGTGGCCAACGGCGACATGGTGACGATGACGCTCATCCAGGGCGTGATGAACACCTTCGTCGTCTTCCTCTCGCGCGTCATCGGCTACTTCGTCGACAAGGTCGTGCTGCGCAACGACCGCGACGGCGTGGGCATCGGCTACTACATCACGACCATCGTGCTCGACATCGTGCTCGGCCTGCTGGCGGCCATCATCGTCGCGTGGTTCTCGCGCCAGCGCGAGTACCGTGCCGACGCCGGCGCGGCGCGGCTGATGGGCCGCAAGCAGCCGATGATCAACGCGCTTGCGCGGCTGGGCGGCCTGGATCCCGGCCAACTGCCGCAGAGCGTGGCGACGATGGGCATCAGCAGCCGGCCGAGCGGGCTGATGGCGCTGTTCTCGTCGCACCCGCCGATCGAGGACCGCATCGCGGCGCTGCAGCAGGCGGCGGCGCAATGAGACGAAGGGCCCTGCGGGGCCCTTCTTCTCTTCCCGCTTCGCCATTTATGCCCTGAGAAACGCCAACCGCTTCTGCCACACATCCTTCGCCGACTTGCCAATCCAGATCAGGTGAGTATCTGAAGGTACTTCGTAAAGTTCACAAGTCGCAACTTCACTGGCGACGCGGTAGGCATTCTTCGGCGACACGGTCTTGTCATTGGGCGAAAACATGACCAACACCGGCTTGGTAATCGCGGCCAGGTTGTCCACGCTGTGTTCAATATCGTTCATGAAACCCGATCCTGACTGGGAAGTCAGGATCAGGCGCTTGATGAAGTCCAGGTCGCCCGGGCTCATCCGCTTGACGACTTCGTCGACATCGAGAACAGTCAAATCGCGCAGCAAGGCTTTGACCATCGCGGTTGGGAAGAGCTTCAACATCAGGTGCATGATGGCCCAGGTGATCTTTTCGGCGCGTCCAAAGCCCACGCGGGCACGCCGTTTTGTGTGCTCGTCCCAGTCGGTCGCCATGGCCGACTCCAGGACCAGTTTGCGTGCCCGGTGCGGATGCCGTTGCGCGAAGGCAAGCGCCGTCGGGCCTGCGGCGGAAATACCAATCACGTCAGCCATCGGTATTTGAAGCGCATCGAGCAAGGCGGCGAGCGCGTCAGCCGCTTCTTGGGCGGTCCTGCCCACGTCCGGCGGAGTGTCGTCGTAGCCAGGACGAGAAGGGGTCAGAACTGAAAAGCCCTCCGCCGCCAATTGCTCGTGTGAAAGCCGACTCTCTCGGCTGCAATGCCCACCATTCAAGACCATCACAGTCGGCCCACTTCCTTCGAGGCGATATTCAATCGGACCTCTTGCAGTCTTGGCAATCGTCTGTGGCATTGATGACAGGCCTGATTCCGGATCATGCTTGGCGGCTCAATGTTTGAACATCAGAGGCGGCCGCAAGCAAGCGAGGCTCGCTTGCGGAAGTACCTTGATGGAAGAGCCATGGTCGGTTGATTCAAGTGCGCGCCACGCCAGCGGCGACGAGGAAGCACGCCAAGCCGATGGCAGAACCGATTGCCGGATGGACGAAGAAGTACTTGTCGGACACGACGAGATAGGCTGCAGACACCATCACGGCGATGGACGGCGCTGACGCGCTTCGTCGACGGCGGTCGCATCGAAGATGCTCGCAAACCGAGCTCTTCAACGGAAAAGACCCGTTGCAGCCGTTCGCCTTACGACAAAGCAGTCGTCGCCAGCTCCCGATCGCGCCGGACGGACCAGTTGGGCGCTGCTTGCTTGAACAGCCCGTGTCAAATCGCCAGGCGTGTAGCCGAACGTTCGCCTGAACCAGCGCGTGAAGTGCGCCTGATCCGAAAACCCACATTCGATAGCCACTGAGGCGACAGACTCGCCATCCATCACCAACTGCTTCGCGCGATGCAGACGGACAGCCCGCAAGTAGTCTCCTGGCGCCATACCTAGCCACTGCTTCAGTACCCGGTGGATTCGTTCGCGACTGACCATGCAGTGGCGCGCGAGACCCGTCACGGTTTGTTCACCGGCCAGCACCCCGGCCTGCACCCGCCCGATCAGTGCACGAACGGCATCACTTGGCATGGGCTCACTGGCTGCAGCAGGACTGGGCCGCAGGGTCCTGGTCAGCAACGGTAGGGCCCGGCGCAACCAGGCTTGTACATCCTCCGGCGAAACCAGGTCGCGCGCCTGACGAGCCAGCACAGGAGCCCGGGTCGAACCGCTGCGGCCAGGCGCGGCGAGGCCCACCTGGTCCAACCACGCGGTCGGCACGTACAGCATCGTCACCAGCACCGCACCACTGCGGATCGAAGCGGCCAGTGCACCCGTGTGAACGACACGCGGAGCGATGGCGATGAGGTCCCCGACTCTGGCCAGAAAAGGGCGCCCCGCCACACTGCAGCGACATTCACCTTGCACGATGGCGCCGAACGACCACTCGTCGTGCCAGTGTGGAACCCACTCCTGTCCGTGCTGGTGGTGTCGCACCTGCTCCAGGTCGAACAGGTGCAAGCGCCGCACCTCGGATCGATTCAACGCCACAGCGGCAGGCTTCCGGTCATGCGGTTCACCCATCGCTTCGGCCCGCAACAACCAATGCCCAGCATCGCCTCATTGGCGTGTGCCAACAGGCCATGACGATGCCAGTATTCGCTGCAGTCATGAAGGGCTTGCGCGTAGGCGGGAAACAGGGATAGGGCGCTGTCTTGCGCCATGAGGCCTTCGGTGAGTTGCTGCATCACTGCGCTCATTTTGGCGGGCTCTGCGCGCAGGATCGCTATCGGCAAGTGGGAGGATGCCGCTGTCTTCAACCCTGAGGCATCGACCAGCGGGCGCCCGGCCCAACCCGCGCGGCACGCTGCCAGGCCCGCGGCGATGCACGCGGCGATGTTTGCTGCCGGGCCTGGCGCCAGGTCCGAGGCCAGCACTATCGCAACCTTGTCCGGCGCCACGACGGTTTGAGTGTCAGGCATCGCGAGCACCCGCGACCGTGATGCCCAGCCAACCCGCACTGGCATCCTCTGCCACCACGCCGCCAAGCAGGCCGATGTCTTCCTCTGGGTGCGCGGTCAGTTGCACAGAGGCTGAGGCCTCGTGCCAACCGCCTCCAACGCGCTGGCCAATGTCAGCCTTCACCAGCACCAAGTCCGGCAGGCTCTGCGGCTGCCGGAGGTCCGGCCAGCCAACCGCACCAATCGTTGCGCAGGCCAGAAAGCCCAGCGGTCGCCCCGGCCTCCCCGTGAGGCTGGCCTGGGCGTCGAACACGCGGCGGTCCTTCACGGCCAGACTGGCGCCCAGCCGGCTGCCCGCACGCAACGACGACGCGGCGGGATGATCAAGCGGCAGGCTTCGCGTGAGCCAGGTGCTGCCCATCTTCTTGGGCCAGCCCTGCAGCAGCCCGCGCAGCAGCGAGATGTCTTGGTCAACCCAGATGGCGGGACAGTACATGCAGCAAGTTCCATCCGGGCGTTCGACTTCAAGCACCACGATGGTCTCGCGGTACTGGGCCAGCACCGGGTCCAGCAACTCGTGGCCATCGGTGCACGCCTGCCAATCGGCGAAGTGCACGCAGCCCGTCCCCACGGGCCTGCCAGCCGCCGGTGGCACGAGGGGCGCTGCGGTTTTCGCATCAAATCGGAAGGCCACATTGAGCAACCAACCCGCGTAGTGCCACGGTGGCGGAGGGACCAGGGCAGATCGGCCAGTAGCGGTGAACGGGGCGGTAAAGCTTCGATGGGACCAAGCGGGGGAGTTCATGGTGGCCATGGTGCAGAACTCTGCACACCTCGCCTAGAACGGATGTGAACGCAACTTGAGCGGAATTGGTAGAGCCACCCTCAGGCCAAGTTCCGGACTGGAACTCCGGGCGACGACCTGGACAGCGCATGCCCGCATCGCCGACCCTCAGTCCGGCTCAATGGGTCGCATCCTCGCCAGATGTCAGGTCTTGGAATCGGCGTCCATGAGCAGCGAATGTTGAGGGTTGTCGGACACCTGCCCTCAGCTCGGCGCGGATCGACGCGTTACCGCGCGCACGGGCAGGTGTCCGACAACGCTCATTGGAACTGCTGTTTGTAGGGTGCGCGCTGCACCCAGCGCCGAACCCGGCACGCTGAACGATCAGCCAATTCCCTCGAACCCCAGCCGCGCCGCCGTCTCATCCAGCTCCTTCCCCCACCGCGCCTTCTGCGCCTCATCGACAAAGCTGGCCTCGAAGCTGTTGCGCGCCAGTGTCAACGCCTGCGCGGCCCCGAGCTGCGGCAGCGCCGCGAAGGTCTCGACGAAGTTCTGGTTGACGTAGCCGCCGAAATACGCCGGGTCGTCGCTGTTCACGGTGACGCACAGCCCCGCATCCAGCAGCGCCGGCAGGTTGTGCTCGGCCATCGTCTTGAACACGCACAGCTTCACGTTCGACAGCGGGCACACCGTCAGCGGCATGCGCTCGCGGGCCAGCCGCGCCACGAGCGCCGGGTCTTCGACGCAGCGCACACCGTGGTCGATGCGCTGCACCTTCAGCACGTCGAGCGCATTGCGGATGTACTCCGGCGGCCCCTCCTCGCCGGCATGCGCCACGACATGCAGCCCGAGCTCGCGGCAGCGCGCGAAGACGCGCGCGAACTTCTCCGGCGGGTGGCCGCGCTCGGAGCTGTCGAGCCCCACGCCGATGAAATGCCGGCGGTGCGGCAGCGCCTCCTCGAGCGTGGCCATCGCCGCCTCTTCGCTCAGGTGGCGCAGGAAGCACAGGATGAGCCTGGCCGAGAGGCCGAACTCGGCGTGCGCGCGCCGGCAGGCATGCTCGAGGCCCTCGAGGACGGCGGCGATCGGCACGCCGCGCTCGGTGTGCGTCTGCGGGTCGAAGAAGATCTCGGCGTGCACGACGTTGTCGGCGGCGGCGCGCTCGAAGTACGCCCAGGCCATGTCGAAGAAGTCCTCGGGCTTGAGCAGCACGCTGGCGCCGGCGTAGTAGATGTCGAGAAAGCTCTGCAGGTCGGTGAAGCCGTAGGCGCGGCGCAGCGCCTCGACGCTGCCGTAGGCGAGCTTGACGCCGTTGCGTTCGGCCAGCCGGAAGATCATCTCGGGCTCGAGCGAGCCTTCGATGTGCATGTGCAGCTCGGCTTTCGGCATCTGCCTGAGCAGCGATTCGAGTTTGGCGTCCATGGTTCGCTCCTTGCTATCCTTTCCGTTCGCTGGGCGTTCGCCGCGTTTCGCCCCTGGTGCGCGATGTGCCTGCGCGATGTGCCTGCGCGATGTGCCTGCGCGATGCGCCTTCGCAATGCGCCGGTGAGCTACTGCGGCGCCTTGGCGCCGAAGTCGCCGCCCCAGCCCACCGCCACGCGCGCCAGGTCGAAGTGGCGCCGCCAGGCGGCATTCACGTCGGCGAGCGTGGCCGCGGCGATGCGCTCGTCGATCTGCTGCGCGAAGGCGAAAGTGCGCGCCAGATGCTGGTTGTTCGCCGCCTGCGCGGCCACCACGTCGTCCTGCGCACGCGAGAGCCGCCGGAAGTTGAGCAGCGCCGACTTCGCCTCTTCGAGCTCGGCCGGCGTGAAGCCCTCGCGCGTGGCGCGCTGCAGCTCCTCGCGCCAGGCGGCCTCCACCTTGCCCTGGTTCTGCGGCGCGAAGATGGCGCTCGACGTCCAGCGCGAGTTCGGCTCGAACGGGTTCCACTGCACGCCCGAGCGCACGTCGTAGCTGAGGCCCTCCTTCTCGCGGATGCGCATCCACAGCCGCGAGGTGCCGCCCTGGCCGACGATCCAGTTGGCGAGCATGAACGGCACATGGTCCGCATGCGTGTCGGTCAGCGGCAGCGGCAGGTGTGCCAGCAGGTTGGCGTTCTGCTTGTCGGGCGTGGGCAGCACCAGCCGCTCGGGCTTGACCGGCACCAGCGGCCGCGGCACGCGCTTGTAGGCGAGCGCGCCGGCCGCCGGCTGCCGCCAGTCGCCGAACGCCGCCTCGAGCGCGCGCGTGACGGCCGCCGCGTCCATGTCGCCGACGGCCGCGAACTCGGCGCGCTGCGCGCTGTAGAAGCGGCGGTGGAAGTCGACGAGCTGCGCCAGCGTCACGCCCTTCACGCGCGCCTCGAGCTCGTCGAAACTGGGTGCGTAACGCCAGTCGGCCGGCGGATAGGGATTCGCGAGCCGCGCCAGCGCGTTGGCGATCACGCTCTCGGGCTCCTTGCGGTCGGTCTCGATCGCCGCCAGCCACTGGCGCCGCGCTTCCTCGAGCGGCGGCTCGGCGAAGGCCGGCTGGCGCAGCAGCTTGCCGATGAGCTCGATGCAGGCCGGCAGGTGCTCGCGCACCGTGCGCAAGGTGACGACGAGGCCCTGCTCGCCGGCCTCCCAGCCGACCTCGGCGCGCAGCTGGTCGAAGCGGTCGGCGATCTGCTGCCGCGTCAGGCCGGCGCCACCCTTGGCGAACATGCTGGCGACGAAGGTGTCGAGCGGCTTGCGTCCGGCCAGCGAGCTCTCGTCGCCGTAGCGCAGCATGAGCTGCGCGTGCACGGCGCGCCCGCGCGTGCCCTTGGGCAGCAGCGCCACCTTCATGCCCTGCTTGTCGCTGCCGAGCGAAGAGACCTGGCTGCGCCGGTCGAGGTTGGCCGGCGTCGCGTCGAAGGCCTCGGCGAGCGCGACGTTGGGGTCGCCCTTGTAGTCCTTGACGAGCGCGGCCACGTCCACGCGCGCCGGCGCCGGCGCACGCTGCGGCTCGGCCACCGGGCGGTAGATGGCGACGGTGCGGTTGTCGCTGCGCAGGCGCTCGCGCGCGACGCGCTGGACGTCGGCGAGCGTCGCGCGCTTCACCTGGTCGCGGCCGAGGAAATAGAGGCGCCAGTCGCCGAGCGCGATGGCCTCGGAGATCTGCACGCCGATGACCTCGGGGTCGGAGAAGCCCTTTTCCCAGCCGTTGAGCCACTGCGTGCGTGCGCGCTCCAGCTCCTCGGCCGTGATGGGCTCGGGGCCGGCGGCGGCGTCGAGCACCCTGGCCATCTCGGCACGCACGCGGTCCACGTCCTGCCCCGGGCCGAGCTGCGCGCCGACGATGAAGGGGCTCGGCTCGGCCAGCGCGAGCGCGAAGCCGAAGCTGCCGGCGGCAAGCCGCGTGTCGACGAGGCGCTTGTGCAGGCGGCCGCCGGGCGTGTCGCCGAGCACCTGCGTGAGCAGCGAGATGGCGGCGAAGTCGGCGTGCGCGCCGGCCGGCGCATGGTGCGCCATGTAGATGACGGGCGTGCCGCCGACGCGACGCACGGTGACGACACGCTCGCCGTCCTGCGCCGGGTCGAGCGTGTAGGTGGGCGCCAGCGTGCGCGCCGGCTTGGCGATGCGGCCGAAGCTCTCGGCCACGTAGCCGAGCACGCGTGCGCTGTCGAAGCGGCCGGCGACGATGACGGTGGCGTTGTCGGGCTGGTAGTAGCGGCGGTAGAAGGCCTGCAGGCGCGAGATGTCGACGTTCTCGACGTCGCTGCGCGCGCCGATCGTGTCCTTGCCGTAGTTGTGCCAGTCGTACATCGCCGCCAGCGTGCGCTGGTAGAGCACCTGGCCCGGGTTGTTCTCGCCCATCTCCATCTCGTTGCGCACGACCGTCATCTCGCTGGCGAGGTCCTCCTTGGCGATGAGGCTGTTGACGAGCGCGTCGGCGAGCCAGCCGATGTACCAGCGCAGGTTGGCCTCGTTCTCGGTGAAGCTGGCGAAGTAGTTGGTGCGGTCGAGCCAGGTCGAGCCGTTGGCGCGCAGGCCGCGCTTGGTGAACTCGCCCCAGACGTTGCGGGTGGTCGGCGTGCCCTTGAAGATGAGGTGCTCGAGCAGGTGCGCCATGCCCGTCTCGCCGTAGTTCTCGTGCCGCGAGCCGACGCGCAGCGTCAGGTTGACGGTGGCGCTGGGCTTGGAGTTGTCGGGCACCAGCAGCAGCTGCAGGCCGTTGGCGAGGCGGTACTCGGTGATGCCCTCGACGCGCGTGGCTTCGGTGATGCCGGCCGGCAAGGCGGCGACCGGCTGCGCCCGCACGGGCGCGACGGCGGACAGGCCCGCCGCGGCGAGCACCAGCACAGCGACGGCGAGGAGCGGCCGCGGCAGGCGCGCGGCGATGCCGGCGGCCGGGACGGCGGTGCGGATGGCGTTGGCCGTCGCGGGGGTGGTCGCGAGACTGGTCGCGGGGGGGAGTGTCGGCATGGGCACCTTCGCAGCAGGCAGGTTCGCGGGTCTGCGGCAGTGTATCGACGGCCGCCTGCACCCACCCCCATCGGCGCCCGTCGCGCAGCGTGCCGGCGGCGCCGGCACCGGCCGCCGCGCCGGCGCGCCCGTCAGCGCGGCGCGCCCTGCGCCACCTTGCCGGGCGTCTGGGCGGCTGCGGGCGCGGTGGTCGGCGGCGCGTGCGGCGGCGCCCGCACGGCAATCAGCACGGCCAGGGCGCCGAGCAGCACGCTCAGCAGCCGCAGCGCCACCAGGCCGGCACGGTTGGCCGCGCGCCGGCGGATGAACGGTTTCGGGTCCATGGGGTTCACTCTCCTGATTCTTCTTCGTCGTGTGGGCGCGATGAACGAGCCCATGCTCGCCGGCGTCCGTGTCAGCGCGTTGACGCCCGAAGATCGTTGCCTTCGGCGGCGACCCCGGCAACCCCTAGGAGCGTGGGCCTCGAAGCGCGCCGCGCGCCCTCGCGCCGCGGTATGTGGCGGGCACCGGCGAGACCGGCGCGGACGTTGCCGATCGGCCCGCGCTCGCGCGGTGGCCCGCGCGCTATCCTCCACGCCATGACAGCGCGCGCGCGAGGCCACGAGTGACCGACGGGCAGTCGATCGCCGCCATCGACCTCGGCTCGAACAGCTTCCGTCTCGAGATCGGCCGCGTCGCGCACGGGCAGGTCGAGCGCGTCGAGTATCTCAAGGAGATGGTGCGCCTGGGCGCCGGCCTCGACAGCGAGGGCCGCCTCTCGCCCGCCGCCATGCAGCGCGGCTGGGACTGCCTGGCGCGCTTTGCCGAGCGCGTGCGCGGCTTCGCGCCGGCGCGTGTGCGTGCGGTGGCCACGCAGACGTTTCGCGAGGCGCGCAACCGCAGCGAGTTCCTGGTGCCGGCGCACCGCGTGCTCGGCTTCCCGATCGAGGTGATCTCGGGGCGCGAGGAGGCGCGGCTCATCTACAGCGGCGTCGCGCACCTGCTGCCCGAGGCCGACGAGCAGCGCCTCGTCGTCGACATCGGCGGCCGCTCGACCGAGCTCGTGCTCGGCCGCGGCTACACGCCGCGCAAGGTGGAGTCGTACCCGGTCGGCTCGGTCAACCTGTCGATGCGCCACTTCGCCGACGGCCGCCTGACGCGAGCGGCGTTCGACGCCGCCGCGCTGGCGGCGCAGGCGGTGCTCGAGGACTCGCTCGGCTTCCTGGCCGAGAAGAGCTGGGACATGGCCTACGGCTCCTCGGGCACGGTGGGCGCGATCGCCGACATCCTGGGCGCCAACGACCAGGCGGGCGCGGGCGACAAGGTGATCACCGCCGAAGGCCTCGACTGGCTGCGAGACCAGCTGGTGCGTGCCGGCCACGTCGACCGCGTGCGCCTGGCCGGGCTGAAGGACGACCGCCGCGCCGTCATCGGCGGCGGCGTGGCGACGCTGCGCGCCGTCTTCACACTGGTCGGGCTCGAGGCCATGCACAACGCACGCGGTGCGCTGCGCCACGGCGTGCTCTACGAGATGCTCGACCGCCAGGTCGCCACACCCGACGTGCGCGAGCGCACCGTGCAGCGGCTGCAGCAGAAGTTCGGCGCCGATGCCGCGCAGGCGACGCGCGTGCGCGAGGTCGCGCAGCATTTCCTGGCCCAGCTCAACCCCAGGCGCGACCGCGCCGCGCAGCAGCTGGCGCGCAAGCTCGGCTGGGCGGCGGAGGTGCACGAGATCGGCCGCGCCGTCGCGCACGACGAGTACAACCGGCACGGCGCCTACATCCTCGAGCACTCCGACGGCGCCGGCTTCGCGCTGCACCAGCTCGAGCGGCTGGGCGTGCTGCTGCTCGGCCAGCGCGGCGGCCTGCGCAAGACGGCGCAGTGGCTGGACGACGCCGAGCTGTGCGAGCAGCTGCTGTGCCTGCGCCTGGCGGTGCTGCTGTGCCATGCTCGGCGCGCGCCCAGCCTCGACGGCCTGCGGCTGTCGCGGCGCAACGGCGGCTTCCGCTTCGAGGTGACACGCACCTGGGCCGCGAACCACCCGCGCTCGGTCGTGCTGCTCGAGGAGGAGTCGGCACACTGGCGGCGCGTCGACCGCGGGTTCGAGTTCCAGGTCGCCTGATCATCCACAGCAGGGCAGGTCAGGCGCCACCCGCCGCACTCTCGGCCATGGAGATCGAGCTCAAGCTCTCGCTCGAGCCGGCCGCGGTGGCGGCGCTGCGCGGCCACCCGCTGCTCGCGCACTATCGCCAGCGCCGGCCTCGCTCGCGCCAGGTCGACAACGAGTACCACGACACCCCCGAGCTCGACCTGTGGCGCCACGGGCTCGAGCTGCGGCTGCGCCGCCTCGGAGGCCGCGCGCCGCAGACGCATCTGCAGACGCTGAAGGTGCTGCGCTCGCCCGGCGCCGGCGACCGTGCGCCCGGCGGGCTGCATCGACTGGACGAATGGGAGGTGCCGCTCGGCCGCGCGGCGCTCGACATCCCCGCCCTGCTCGACGGGCTGCCGCCGAGCGCCGCCGATGTCGCCCAGCGCGTGCGCAAGGCGGCGGCGCACCCGCTGTTCGGCCCGCGCGTGCGCACGCACTACCGGCGCACCACGTGGCCGCTGATGTCGGCGCAGGGCGACCTCGTCGAGCTCGCCCTGGACCTCGGCGAGGTGCGCGCCGACGGCCATGTGCTGCCGCTGTGCGAGGTCGAGCTCGAGCTCCTGGGCGGCGAGGAGTCCGCGCTGTTCGAGCTCGCGCACGCGCTGCAGTCGGGCCTGCCGCTGCGCCTGGAGCGGCGCGGCAAGGCCGAGCGCGGCTATGCCCTGCTCGCGCAGCGGCCGGCCGCCGCGCCGCGCCTCGCGAAGGCCGTACCGCTCGTGCCCACGACGCCCTGGGCGGACGCGCTGCGCGCCATCGTCGAAGAGTGCCTGGCGCAGGTGCAGGGCAACGAGGCCGGGGTGATCGAATCCACCGACGCCGAGTACGTGCACCAGATGCGCATCGGCCTGCGGCGCCTGCGCTCCGCGCTCGGGCTGTTCAAGGAGTTCGCCGCGCCGCCGCCGGCGGTGCTCGCCGGCCTGCGCTGGTCGGCCGAGCAGCTCGGCGAGGCGCGGGATGCCGAGGTGCTGGCCCACGAGACGCTGGCGCGCGTCGCCGCGCCAACAGGGCCGAAAGAGCTGGAGATCGGCTGGCCGGGGCTGCTCGCCGCCATGCTCGCCGCGGCCGAGGCGGCACGGCAGCAGGCGGTGCGCGCCGTGCGCACGCCGCGCCACCAGGGCTGGCAGCTGGCGCTGATGGCCTGGGTGTGCGGCCTCTCGAGCTCGGCACCGCAGGCGGGGAAGGCAGCGGAGCACACCGCGCCCGCGGCCGGCGGCGACGCGCCGGTATCGCTGCCGGCCTTCGCGCAGCGGCGGCTGCAGCGGCTGCGCAAGCGCCTCGTGCGCGACGGCCGGCATCTGCAGGATGTGGACGCGAGCGCGCGCCACGATGCCCGCGTCGTCGCCAAGAAGCTGCGCTATGCCACCGAGATGCTGGGGGCGCTGCAGCCCGGCCATCGTGATGGCCGGGGCCGCCATGGCCGCCACAGGCTGCGCGCCCTGGCCGCGCTGCAGCAGCAACTCGGCCTGCTCAACGACGCCGAGGTGGCGGCCGAGCGGCTGACGCGCCTGGCCGCGCGGTCCTCGGCGCAGTCCCCGGCGCTGGCCCCCGCCGCCGCCTACGCGCTCGGCTGGCTGGCCGCCGACGCCGAGCAGCGCGTGCGCCGGCTGGGCAGGGTCTGGCGGCGCGTGCGCGAGGAGCTGTGAGCATGATCACCGCAAGCGTGACCGAGACCGCCGAGGGCTGGCGAGCGCTGCTCATCGCCATCAGCTTCGTCAACGTCCTGGCCTGGGCGAGTGCCGCGGCCTGGCTGCTGCTGCGCAAGCGGGCCGGTGGCGCGCCGCCCGGGATGTTCTCGCTGCGCCGCACGTTGCTGCTGCTCTCGGCCGGCTATGTCTTCGGCTGCGCCTGGCGCTCGTGGTGGCCGGTGTACGACATCCCGCGCGTCGTGATGGTCGACGCCTGGATGTCCAGCGTCGTCGTCGGCCGCAGCGTCGCCACGGTGGCCGAGCTGTGCTTCGTCGCCCAGTGCGCGCTGCTGCTGCGCGCCGCCGGCGCCTCGATCGACAGCCGCTTCGCGCGCCTTGCCGCCGCGCTGCTGCTGCCCATGGCCGGCGTGGCGGAGACCTGCTCCTGGTATTCGGTGCTCAGCACCTCCAACCTCGGCCATGTCTTCGAAGAGGCCCTGTGGGGCGGCGGCGCGGCGCTGTGGACAGCGGCCATGCTGGCGCTGTGGCCGCGCAGCGCGCCACGCGCGCGCGCCTTGCTGGCCCTGTGCGCCACCGTCGGCACCGTCTACGTCGGCTACATGTTCGCGTTCGACGTGCCGATGTACTGGGCCCGCTGGCTGGCCGACGAGGCGGCGGGGCGGCCCTACCTGGCGCTGGGGCAGGGCCTGGCCGATGTCGCCGGGCGCTGGACCGTCTCGACGAGCTGGCAGCACTGGCGCAGCGAGGTGGCGTGGATGACGCTGTACTTCAGCGTCGCGGTGTGGCTGAGCATCGGCCTCGTGCACCTGCCGCTGCCGGCGCGGGCGGGCCCGCAGCGGGCGGACCCGAACCGCCGCGGCGGGTAGACCGCGAGGCCCGGTTCAGGCCACCGCGCTGCCGTAGCGGCGCAGCCGCCCGAGGTCGAGCACGCGCACGCCGCCGTACTCGATGCGGATCACCTGCGCCGCCTGCAAGGCATGCAGCGCCTCGTTGACGCGCTGGCGCGACAGGCCGACGAGGTAGCCGAGCTCCAGCTGCGTGATGCGCAACAACTCGCCGACGCCCGGGTAGAGCACCGGATGGAAGAGCGCCGCCAGGCTGCGCGCCACGCGCTGGTCGGGGTCGTTGAGGCGATCGATCTCGCGCGCGGCGATGAACTGCCCGAGCCGCTCGTTCAGCTGCATCATCACGAAGCGGTTGAAGCCGATGCTGTGGTCGAGCAGCCAGTGGAAGGTCTCGGCCGGGATGCCGGCGACGAGGCTGCGGCGGAGCGCCTGCACGTTGTAGCGGTAGGGCTCGCGCTTGAGCACCGTGCCCTCGCCGAACCAGCCCCCGGGCGGCACGCCGGTGAAGGTGACGGGCAGGCCGACGGCGCTGTCGTTGGTCATCTTGAGCAGGCCGTCGACGACGCCGAACCAGTAGGTCACCGGCCGGCCGACGCGGCAGATCAGCTCGCCCGACTCGACGACGACGACGCGCACGTCGGCCTGCACGCGCTCGCGGTCGGGGCCGGCGATGCAGGGCAGCCACGGGATGCCGGCCAGCTCCGCCGCCTCGGCGGCGCGCGAGCGGGCAGGCAGCACGGACTTGGCGGCGGTCGCGGGGAGCAGGGCGGGCGGCATCAGGGGAATGCCTGTCAGTGGGAACCCGCGGATTGTCAGCAGACCGACAACATGGCGTCAAAGGGCCTTCCACAATCCGCGTCCGGCCCGTAGCGCCTGGCGTACCTCGCCTGCGGTGCCGGTCCTCTGTGCATTGCGAGAGCCTACCCGGTGCAAACGACCTTTCCGCGCCTGATGCTGGAGCACGCCGCCGGGCGCCCCGGCGCGCCGGCGCTGCGCGAGAAGGTCTTCGGCATCTGGCAGACGACCACCTGGGCGCAGCTGGCCGCCCTGGTGCGCGCCATCGCCTGCGGCCTGGCCGAGGTGGGCCTGAAGCGCGGCGACCATGTCGTCGTCGTCGGCGAGAACCGGCCGCGGCTCTATGCCTCGATGCTCGCCATCCAGGCGCGGGGCGCGGTGCCGGTGCCGCTGTACCAGGACGCGGCGTCCACCGAATACGTCTTCCCGATGCACAACGCCGAAGTGCGCCTGGCCATCGTCGAGGACCAGGAGCAGGTCGACAAGATGCTCGAGGTGCGCGGCCTGCTCGCCGGCAAGGGCCTGGCGCTCGAGCGCCTCTGGTACGACGATCCGCGCGGCTTGCGCAACTACGAAGAGCCCGGCCTCGCCGCGCTCGATGCACTCATCGAGGCCGGCCGGGCCTGGGACGCGGCACATCCGGGGGCGTACGACCGCGAGGTCGCGGCCGCGCGCCCCGACGACGTGGCCGCGATGTTCTTCACCAGCGGCACCACCGGCAATCCGAAGGGTGTCGTGCACACGCACGCGACGCTGCTCGACCGCGCCGCCGCCGGCGCGCGCTTCGACCGCCTGAGCGAGCGCGAGGAGGTGCTGGCCTACCTGCCGCCGGCCTGGATCGGCCAGAACATCTTCAGCTACGCGCAGTGGCTGCATTGCGGCTACGTCGTCAACTGCCCGGAGAGCTCGTCGACGGTGGCGATCGACCTGAAGGAGATCGGGCCCACCTACTACTTCGCGCCGCCGCGCGTCTTCGAGGGCCTGCTGACGAACGTGACCATCCGCATGGAGGACGCCTCGCGCCCGAAGCGCTGGATGTACGAGCGCGCCATGGCGGTGGCACGGCGCGTCGGGCCGGCGCTGATGGATGAACGCCTTGCCGCAGGCAAGGCCGGGGGCGCCGCACCGGTGGGCTTCATGGACAGGCTCGCCTACCGGCTCGGCAACCTCTTCGTCTACGGGCCGCTGCGCAACACGCTGGGCATGAGCCGCGTGCGCCTGGCCTACACCGCCGGCGAGGCGATCGGGCCCGACCTCTTCACGTTCTACCGCTCGATCGGCGTCAACCTGAAGCAGCTCTACGGCAGCACCGAGACGGCGGTGTTCGTCTGCCTGCAGCCCGACCACGAGGTGCGTGCCGATACCGTGGGCGTGCCGATCGAGGGTGTCGAGATCAAGGTCGCCGACAACGGCGAGATCCTCGTCAAGAGCGCCGGGCTGCTGAAGGAGTACTACAAGAACCCGGCCGCCACCGCCGAGGTGCTGACCGCCGACGGCTGGTACCACACCGGCGACGCCGGCTTCCTCGACGCGACCGGGCACCTGAAGATCATCGACCGCGCCAAGGATGTGGGACGCCTGCGCGTGCCGGGCGGCGGGCCCAACGACGGCGCGCTCTTCGCGCCCAAGTACGTGGAGAACAAGCTCAAGTTCTTCCCCTTCATCAAGGAGGCGGTGGCCTTCGGCGACAAGCGCGAGAAGGTGTGCGCCTTCGTCAACATCGACATGGAAGCGGTGGGCAACTGGGCCGAGCGGCGCAACCTGCCCTATGCCGGCTACACCGACCTCGCCGGCAAGCCCGAGGTGCTCGAGCTCGTGCGCGACTGCGTCGAGAAGGTCAACGCCGACCTCGCCGGCGACCAGCGCCTGGCCGGCAGCCAGATCACGCGCTTCCTCGTGCTGCACAAGCAGCTCGAGGCCGACGACGGCGAGCTCACGCGCACGAGCAAGGTGCGCCGCGGCGCCATCGGCGAGAAGTACCAGGTGCTCGTCGACGCGATGTACGCCGGCAAGGGCGAGCAGTTCATCGAGACGGCGGTGAAGTTCGAGGACGGCCGCAGCGGCAGCGTCGCCGCGACGCTGAAGATCATCGACGCCAAGGTCTTCCCGGCCGTGGCGGGGCGCGCCGCATGAGCAGTGCAGTCACCGAGGCCGTGGCGGCCGCGCCGACGCCGGCCGCGGTGCCGGCCGCGCCACGCCGGCGCGGCATCGGCGAGGTCATTCTCGAGGTGAAGAACATCTCGCTCAGCTTCGGCGGCGTGAAGGCGCTCACCGACATCAGCTTCGACGTGCGCGAGCACGAAGTGCGCGCCATCATCGGCCCCAACGGCGCCGGCAAGAGCAGCATGCTCAACTGCATCAACGGCGTCTACTCGCCGCAGCAGGGGCGCATCACCTTCCGCGGCCGCACCTTCGACCACATGAATTCGCGCCAGGTGGCCGAGATGGGCATCGCGCGCACGTTCCAGAGCCTGGCCCTGTTCAAGGGCATGAGCGTGCTCGACAACATCATGAGCGGGCGCAACCTGAAGATGAAGACCAACATCTTCCAGCAGGTGCTGCGCAACCCCTGGGCCTCGGCCGCCGAGCGCGAGGAGACCGAGCACCGCGAGTTCGTCGAGCGCATCGTCGACTTCCTCGAGATCCAGGCCTACCGCAGGACGCCGGTCGGCCGCCTGCCCTACGGGCTGCAAAAGCGCGTCGACCTCGGCCGCGCCTTGGCCATGCAGCCGCAGGTGCTGCTGCTCGACGAGCCGATGGCCGGCATGAACGTCGAGGAGAAGCAGGACATGAGCCGCTTCATCCTCGACGTCAACGACGAGTACGGCACCACCATCGTGCTCATCGAGCACGACATGGGCGTGGTCATGGACATCTCCGACCGCGTGGTCGTGCTCGACTACGGCAAGAAGATCGGCGACGGCACGCCGGCCGAGGTGCGCGGCAACCCCGAGGTCATCAGCGCGTACCTCGGTACGAGCCACTGACCATGTGCGCTCCTGCGAAGTTGAGTCGGCGGTTGGCGAGCGATCGACGGGAAGCCGGACTTCGACCGACGGTGGCGGGATCGGGCCGACGGGGCACCCTGGCCTTGCAGGCCGCGCCGGGCGCAAGCGCCCGGCCGCTCGCCAGGCACGAACAGTCCACTGGACTGTTCGTGTCCGGGCTCGCCTGCTCGTGTCCTCTTCCGGCGGCCCGGCTCGCAAGCTCGCAGGGCCCCCGGATGCCCCCTTTACCTCGCTGCGCAGGGCGCCCCATCGGCCCGATCCGGCACCAGCGGTGGCACGCTCTCGTCGCATGCCAACCCTGGTGCCCGCCGAGGACGCCGGGTGGTCGGCTCAGCGAGGTCAAGGGGGCATTCGGGCGCCCTGCGAGCTTGCGAGCCGGGCGGCCGAAAGAGGACACGAGCAGAGCCGACCACCCGG